>NZ_CP049115.1:0-2920000 GCF_011044475.1 Pantoea stewartii | reverse complement strand
GCAACCCACTCCCATGGTGTGACGGGCGGTGTGTACAAGGCCCGGGAACGTATTCACCGTGGCATTCTGATCCACGATTACTAGCGATTCCGACTTCACGGAGTCGAGTTGCAGACTCCGATCCGGACTACGACGCACTTTATGAGGTCCGCTTGCTCTCGCGAGGTCGCTTCTCTTTGTATGCGCCATTGTAGCACGTGTGTAGCCCTACTCGTAAGGGCCATGATGACTTGACGTCATCCCCACCTTCCTCCGGTTTATCACCGGCAGTCTCCTTTGAGTTCCCGACCGAATCGCTGGCAACAAAGGATAAGGGTTGCGCTCGTTGCGGGACTTAACCCAACATTTCACAACACGAGCTGACGACAGCCATGCAGCACCTGTCTCAGCGTTCCCGAAGGCACCAATCCATCTCTGGAAAGTTCGCTGGATGTCAAGAGTAGGTAAGGTTCTTCGCGTTGCATCGAATTAAACCACATGCTCCACCGCTTGTGCGGGCCCCGTCAATTCATTTGAGTTTTAACCTTGCGGCCGTACTCCCCAGGCGGTCGACTTAACGCGTTAGCTCCGGAAGCCACTCCTCAAGGGAACAACCTCCAAGTCGACATCGTTTACGGCGTGGACTACCAGGGTATCTAATCCTGTTTGCTCCCCACGCTTTCGCACCTGAGCGTCAGTCTTCGTCCAGGGGGCCGCCTTCGCCACCGGTATTCCTCCAGATCTCTACGCATTTCACCGCTACACCTGGAATTCTACCCCCCTCTACGAGACTCAAGCCTGCCAGTTTCAAATGCAGTTCCCAGGTTAAGCCCGGGGATTTCACATCTGACTTAACAGACCGCCTGCGTGCGCTTTACGCCCAGTAATTCCGATTAACGCTTGCACCCTCCGTATTACCGCGGCTGCTGGCACGGAGTTAGCCGGTGCTTCTTCTGCGGGTAACGTCAATTGATGAGGTTATTAACCTCAGCACCTTCCTCCCCGCTGAAAGTACTTTACAACCCGAAGGCCTTCTTCATACACGCGGCATGGCTGCATCAGGCTTGCGCCCATTGTGCAATATTCCCACTGCTGCCTCCCGTAGGAGTCTGGACCGTGTCTCAGTTCCAGTGTGGCTGGTCATCCTCTCAGACCAGCTAGGATCGTCGCCTAGGTGGGCCGTTACCCGCCTACAAGCTAATCCCATCTGGGCACATCCGATGGTGTGAGGCCCGGAGGTCCCCACTTTGGTCTTGCGACGTTATGCGGTATTAGCTACCGTTTCCAGTAGTTATCCCCTCCATCGGGCAGTTTCCCAGACATTACTCACCCGTCCGCCACTCGTCACCCGAGGAGCAAGCTCCTCTGTGCTACCGTCCGACTTGCATGTGTTAGGCCTGCCGCCAGCGTTCAATCTGAGCCATGATCAAACTCTTCAATTTAAAGTTTGATTTGCTGCAACCAGTGCAGCGATGCTCAAGGAAAACGTCGTAATGAATTTCAATACGTGTTCACTCTTAAGACTTGATATTTTTTTGCGTCCGGAGACGCGGATATCAATCCTGCGAGTGCCCACACAGATTGTCTGATAAATTGTTAAAGAGCAGTGCAACCAGCGGGTTAACCGTCTGTTGCGAGGTGGCGTATATTACGCTTTCCTCCTTCAGAGTCAACCTCTTTTTCAGAAGTTTTTCTCCGGCGAAAACTCCGGGGAGTTTTCTGCTGAACACCGCGTTACGTAAGCCGTTGTGCCGTGTCAGTGGAGGCGCATTATAGGGCGTTCTTTCTGGGTGACAAGCATTAATTATAAAAAAATGACTGAGCGATTCATTTTTAAACGAACGGGGTAAAAAGCGACACATCCTGCGTAAATAACGCACGGAAATCACCACATATCGGTTGAAAGAGGCGTATTGTGCATTTCTGCCAATGCTATTCTTTTTTATATTCTTTGCCGAAGACATTACGAAGGACGCTCAATGATTAAATCCGCGCGCAGTATGGCCGGTCTGCCATGGATTGCCGCTATGGCCTTCTTTATGCAGTCACTGGATGCCACGATACTCAATACCGCGCTGCCCGCGATCGCTACCAGCCTTGAACGTTCCCCGCTAGCCATGCAGTCCGCCGTTATCAGCTACACCTTAACTGTTGCCATGCTTATTCCGGTTAGTGGATGGCTTGCAGACCGCTTTGGCACACGCAAGATCTTTATTATTGCCGTTTCGCTGTTTACGCTG
Organism: Pantoea stewartii; assembly: GCF_011044475.1. Lineage (NCBI taxonomy): Bacteria > Pseudomonadati > Pseudomonadota > Gammaproteobacteria > Enterobacterales > Erwiniaceae > Pantoea > Pantoea stewartii. Next base: position 2,917,781 of record NZ_CP049115.1, on the reverse strand, counting down.
GGTTCACTTGCCTGTGCCTTATCGCCCTCCTTATCAATACTGGTCACATCGCGCGTTATTCAGGGCGTGGGTGGCGCGATGATGATGCCCGTCGCGCGGCTGGCCCTTCTGCGTGCCTATCCCCGTAGTGAACTCTTACCTATTCTCAACTTTGTCACCATGCCGGGATTAGTCGGACCGATACTGGGGCCGTTGCTGGGGGGAATCATGGTGACCTATGCCACCTGGCACTGGATCTTCCTGATAAACATTCCGATAGGTCTGCTCGGCATCGTCTATGCACGTAAATTCATGCCTGACTTCACGACACCAAAGCGCCGCTTCGACTTTCTGGGATTTTTATTGTTCGGCATTGGATTAGTGATGATATCTACCGGCATAGAGCTGTTTGGTGAGCGTATTGTCTCACCCTGGCTTGCGGCAGGCGTTCTGACTGGCGGCGTTGTCTTGTTGCTCCTCTATATAGCCCATGCCCGGCGTCATCCCTCGCCGTTGATCAATCTGCCCATGTTTAAAACACGCACATTCTCGGTAGGCATCATTGGTAACATCGCTTCGCGGCTGGGCACTGGTTGCGTGCCGTTTTTGATGCCGCTGATGCTTCAGGTAGGATTTGGCTATTCTGCGATTCTGGCTGGCTGCATGATGGCCCCCACAGCCATTGGCTCCATTCTGGCTAAACAAAGCGTGACGCAATTACTGCGCTGGTTTGGCTATCGCCGCCTGTTAGTCAGTATTACGATGATCATTGGCGTGATGATCGCCAGCTTCTCGCTGCAGTCACCTTCTGAGGATATTGCGTTCTTATTAATTCCACTCTTTCTGTTAGGTATGGCGATGTCCACCCAGTTTACGGCAATGAACACCATTACCCTGGCTGATTTGGATGACGACAATGCCAGTGGCGGCAACAGTGTACTCGCGGTGACACAGCAGCTCGCGATCAGCTTTGGGGTGGCCGTGAGTGCAGCTGTCCTGCGCTTTTATCAGGAATTTGATAGCACGACAGTAGAACAGTTCCATTCTACCTTCCTGACGATGGGCATCGTCACCGTCCTGTCAGCGCTGACGTTTACGATGCTGCGCAATGGCGACGGACGCAACCTGATTAAAAATCGCGATAAAAAGAAGAAAGCTTAAACCGATCCCCGCGGAACCAGTTCCGGCGTCAGTACCAGCGTCTGCTGGCTGACGTCGGGATTACTCAGACGATAAATCAACGTATCAATAGCCAGTTCACCCAGCTCATCTTTCGGTTGATGAATGGTGCTCAGCGGCGGCGACATATAGCGCGCCAGTTCCACGTCATCATATCCCATCACCGCCATATCCTGCGGAATCTGCAAGCCGGCCTGATGTAGTGCATGGTAAACCCCAACCGCCATCGCGTCGTTGCTGGTAAAAACGGCATGCGGTGGGGTATCCAGCGCCAACAGTTCGAACATGGCGTTATAACCGCCCGCAAACTCAAAGTCACCGCTCACGACATAGTCTGGCGGGACCTCCAGACCGTTTTTCTGCATTGCCTGATGAAAACCTTCAAGGCGCATGCGCGCCGGGGTTTTATCAAGCGGCCCGGAAATACAGGCGATTCGCGAATATCCGCTGTCAATCAGATGCTGTGTCGCCAGTTCACCCCCCAACAGCGCGTTATCCTGAATGATATCGCCCCGCCCTTCGAAAGGCGCCCAGTCCATCATCACCATAGGAATAGAAGGATAACGATTCAGGATTTCCGCCGACGGTAAATGGCTTTCCGTGCACATAATCAGCAAACCATCGACCCGCTTTTGCAGCAAGGTTTCCAGGCTACGATTCATACGGTCTTCGTCCCCGGCGGTATTGCACAGAATCAGGCTGTATCCACGCTCATAACAGCTGTCTTCAACACCACGTACCACTTCGGCATAAAAGGGGTTACTGCTGGCGGTCAGTAGCATGCCGATCGTATGGGTTTGGTTAAGCTTGAGGCTACGAGCCAGTGCCGACGGCGCATAGTTCAGATCGCGAATCGCCTGTTCGATTTTTTCACGCACCCCATCGCTCACAAAACGATTCTTGTTGATGACGTGTGAAACCGTTGAGGTGGAGACGCCCGCCAGCCGGGCGACATCTTTCATCGTAGCCAAGCGCTTAACCCTGTTGCTGTAAAAAGTCGTCGATCTCGGCACGCCAGGGTACAGAGGGCTGTGCTCCCGAACGGGTTACCGCAATTGCCGCAGCAGCGTGCGCAAAGCGAACGGCATCCAGCATGGCCTTGCCTTCAAGACGTGCTGTGATAAACGCGCCGTTAAACGTATCACCCGCCGCAATCGTATCTACGGCTTTCACGTCAAAGCCCGCAACACGTTGCCCCTGGCCCTTTTCACTCAGCCAGACGCCACGGCGTCCCAGGGTGATCAAGACAGTGGGGATGCCTTTATTATGTAACGCAGCCGCCGCACGCGCAGCGTCCTCATCATTTCTGACGGCGATTCCTGTCAGGATTTCAGCCTCAGTCTCGTTTGGCGTAATCACGTCAACCAGCGCTAACAGACTGTCCGGCAGAGCCGTTGCTGGCGCAGGATTCAAAATGACCTGCGTCTGATGCTGCCGGGCAAGGGTTGCCGCCGCTACCACGCTGTCCAGTGGCGATTCAAGCTGCATCAGTAATGCGTCAGCCCCGGCGATAACCTGCTGGTGACGCGCGACGTAGGCTGGCGTTAACGCGGCATTAGCACCGGAATAGATGCCTATATTATTTTCGCCTTCACCATTGACGAAGATCATCGCAACGCCCGTCGATTCACCCTCAATGACCTCTACCGGCTGGGTATCAATCTTATCCTGCGCGAGTTGCTGACAGACACGTTCACCAATGTCATCGGCACCGACACAAGCAATAAAGGCAATATCCGCGCCCGCACGGCCGGCCGCAACCGCCTGATTGGCGCCTTTACCACCAAACGCAATCTGATATTTCTGCCCGATCACCGTTTCGCCGGGGCGGGGAAAGTGTGCCAGATTAAGGATATGGTCAGCATTGATGCTGCCGAGAACGGCCAGTTTTGCGTGTTTGCTCATTGGGAGAGTCCGAAATAAGTGCGCCACCGATGGGTGGCGCAGTGCCCTGCTTTTCTTTGATTTATTTAGTAACCAGTTTCAAATCAACTGGATAAACTGCCTGCACTTTTTCGCCTTTCAGCACTTTATCAGCAGTCTGAACGCCGATCATGCCAATTTTCTCTGGCATCTGAGCAACGGTCGCCGCCAGCTTACCGCCTTCAACGGCTTTCACACCATCTGGCGTGCCGTCAAAGCCCACCACCAGCACATCGGTCTTGCCAGCAGTCTGCAGTGCACGCAGGGCACCCAGTGCCATTTCGTCGTTCTGGGCAAATACCGCCTGCACATCTGGATGCGCCTGCAACAGGTTCTGCATCACGTTCAGGCCTTTAGTACGGTCAAAGTCAGCAGGCTGGCTGGCCAGGACCTTGAACTTGTGTGCATCAACGGCTTTCTGGAAGCCTTCGCCACGTTCACGGGCTGCTGAAGTTCCCGCGATCCCTTCTAATTCGATGATTTTCGCGCCATCACCCAGTTTACGGGCAATAAAGTCACCTGCCATTTTTCCGCCGAAGCGGTTATCAGATGCAACATGGCTTACCACGGTACCCTGAGCCGCCACGCGATCCAGCGTGATAACAGGGATTTTTGCCTGGTTAGCCAGCTTGATGGCATTGCCTACAGAGTCAGAATCGGTTGGGTTGATCAGCAGTGCTTTGGTGCCGCGAACCGTCAGATCCTGCACGTTAGCCAGTTCTTTCGCAGGGTTGTTCTGTGAATCCAGCACGACCAGGTTGTAACCCAGTTTGTCCGCTTCTTTTTGCGCGCCGTCTTTCAGGGACACAAAGAACGGGTTATTCAGCGTAGAGATAACAAGGGCAATGGTATCTTTCGCCATTGCGCTGGCGCTGAGGGTTGCGCCAAGAATGACAGCGAGTGCAGTTAACTTTTTCATCATTTTATCCTGTATAAGAGTCTGAGTTATTTGCTGCTTTTATTATCCACCAGCACCGCCAGCAGAATAACGACTGCTTTGACGATCATCTGGTAGTAGGAAGATACACCCATCAGATTTAATCCATTGTTTAAAAAGCCAAGGATTAATGCGCCAATTAAGGTGCCAACGACGCGGCCTTTACCGCCTGCCAGACTCGTTCCGCCCAGCACGACAGCCGCGATAGCGTCCAGTTCATAGCCTGTACCCGCTGTTGGCTGGGCAGAAGACAGACGCGCCACTTCAATCGATCCCGCCAGCGCGGCCAGCATGCCAGACAGTGAGTAAACAATAACTTTCACACGGTTAACGTTGATGCCGGAGAGACGCGTGGCCGCCTCATTACCGCCCAACGCATAAATATAGCGACCCAGGCGCGTGTGATGCAGCATGTACCAGGCGGCGACAAACACCAGCGCCATCAGCCAGACCGGGGTTGGAATACCCAGCGGACGACCAATACCAATCCAGCCAAACAGATCGGCATTATCGTTAAAACCGGTATTGACCGGACTGCCGTTGGTATAAACCATGGTGACGCCGCGCAGCAGTAACATCATGACCAGCGTAGCGATAAACGCCTGCACCTTGCCCCGCGCCACGATGGTTCCCGTGACCGCACCAATCGCCGCGCCCAGCACCAGGGAGGCTGCAACGGCAACAAAGGCATTCACCTCCATGCCTACCAGCGAGGCGGCCACCGCGCCCGTCAGCGCCAGCAGCGAGCCGACGGAAAGATCGATGCCGGACGTTAAAATGACCAGGGTCATTCCCACAGCCATGATGGCATTGACCGATGTCTGCTGAAGAATGTTGAACAGGTTGGCCACAGTAAAGAAATTCGGGCTCTGGCTCGCCACCACAGCAATCAACACAATCAGCGCAATCAGCGATTTTTGCTCAAGTAGCCAGGCTTTGCTGAACCAGCGACGGTTAGATGGAACGGTTTGGGTGGTCATACAACTAAATCCTCACTGTGTTGCTTACCGACGGCTGCTGCCATCAGGCTTTCCTGGGTAGCTTCTTCACGGCTAAATTCGCCGCTTAAACGGCCTTCATGCATCACGACAATGCGGTCACTCATGCCCAGCACCTCTGGCATTTCTGACGACACCAGGATGATGCTCAGCCCTTCAGCTTTGAACTGATTAATCAGCTGATAGATCTCTTTTTTGGCCCCGACGTCCACGCCGCGCGTCGGTTCGTCAAGAATCAACACGTTAGGGCGCGTCATCAATCCACGGGCTATCGCCACCTTCTGCTGATTCCCGCCCGATAACAGGCCAATCGGCTGCTCCATCGACGGCGTTTTCACGTTAAATAAGCGAATGAAATCTTTTACAGCGAGCTGCTCTTCCGCATGGCGCAGTCTGCCAGCCGGGTGACTGAAATAGCGTAAGGCGGTAAGCGACATGTTTTCTTTGACTGACATGCCTAACACCAGGCCATCGCGCTTGCGATCTTCGGAGATATAAACGATGCCGTTAGCCAGGCCATCCTGAGGAGAACGGATCACGACTTCACGTCCACTCAGCCAGACCTGCCCCCCGGTACGGGGCAAGGCACCATACAAAATTTTCATTAACTCTGTCCGGCCTGCGCCCATCAGGCCCGATACGCCGAGAATTTCGCCTTTACGTAAGGTGAAGCTGACGTCATCCACGCCAGGGCCGCTGAGGTTCTGAACCTTAAGACGAATTTCGCCGGGCGCCTCATCCAGATGGGGATACTGATCTTCTAATTTGCGTCCCACCATCATTTCGATCAGGCTCTCTTCGCTCATCTCGGCGACCGGACGCTCTGCAATAAATTGCCCGTCACGGAAGACCGTCACGTCATCACAAATCTCAAAAATTTCTTTCATGCGATGAGAGATATAAACGATGCCGCATCCTTGCGCCTTCAGTTCATTGATCACCCGGAACAAGGACAATGTTTCGGTATCCGTCAGCGCATCCGTGGGCTCATCCATAATGATGACTTTCGATTCAAAGCTCAGAACCTTGGCAATTTCGACCATTTGTTGATCGCCGATGGATAAATCGCCCACCAGCTTGTGACTGCTAAAACGCAGATTCAGGCGTTTCAGGAGCGCATCCGCCTCGGCATACATCCGCTTCCAGTTAATGCGACCAAAGCCATTAACGAATTCACGCCCAAGAAAGATGTTTTCTGCCACAGTCAACTGCGGGATCAGGTTGAGCTCCTGATGGATAATGCCGATACCGGCTTCCTGCGAGGCTTTCGGTCCACTGAAGGTGGTTTCTTCGCCCAGCCACTGCAGTGATCCGGCATCACGGGTATAAATCCCGGTCAGCACCTTCATCATGGTGGACTTGCCGGCGCCATTCTCACCGACTAATGCCATAACGCGCCCTGCCCAGACGGACAGCGACGCGCCATTTAATGCTTTCACGCCCGGAAACGCTTTTTCGATGCCTTTGAGCTGCAGTAACGGTTGCATAACGGCCTCAGAAGGTCACACCGGCACTCAGGATGACATTCGCATACGGAGAGCACTCTCCGCTGCGAATGACCGCCTGGCTACGTTGTGTTTGTTGTTTAAACTGTTCATGACTGATGTAGCGGATGGTAATGCGATTTCCCTGGTGCTGTTGCAATGCGTCGAGCACGGCGATCAGTTCGCTATGGAGCTGCGGATTGTGTTGCTTAATTTCTTCCGCGATAAAGGCGCTTTCCACCTGCATCTCATGCGTTACCGCTTCCACCACCTGCATGAAGCCTGGCGTACCCGGTATCAGTGCCAGATCGATACGCTGCGTTTCTGCCGGAATGGGCAACCCCGCATCAGCGATCGTTAACGTATCTGTATGGCCCAGGCGGGCGATAACGTATGAGAGTTCAGCGTTTAACAGGCGACCTTTTTTCATTTTTCCACTCCAGAGCGAAACGTTTCGCTTTCTGGAGTGTATAAAAAGAAGGTTACAATTCAACCACTGGAAAAGAAATTTGTGATCGCTATCGAAACGTTTCGATACTGCCGGAGGGAATTTGAGTTAGGGACTGTTCTGAAAGGAAAACCGGACCGTCAATACGGTCCGGTCACGGGTGATTAAGGGAGCTTCTTAACCTGTTTCACATCCAGTTCAATGCTGTTGAAATCTTTATCCAGTTCACCTGTCAGCTCAACCCGATCTTTCGGCGAAACCGTGACGCCATTCCAGCGCTTATGGTCGATCTCGACCGTCATTGTGCCGCTTTCATCGCGGAACAGATAATCTTCGTTACCCGTTTGTTTTTCAAGCTGACCCCTTACGGTAATCCAGCTGTCATCTTTCATCGCTTCAGCCTGCTTCACCGTCACGACGCTGGTGTGATCGGCGTGAAAACCACCCTGCTGCGTGTGTGCTGCCGGTGCAGGCGCATTCGGGTCAACAAAACCGCCTTGTTGTGCCGCCAGTACAGGCGCAGACGCTAACAGTGTTACAGCGATAAGTGCAGCATACTTTTTCATTTCGTCACCTCTTGTCTGTGAATCCGTTCTTTCAGTGAAAGCAGTAAACCACACAGTTCTTAACAGGATCTTAAGGGGAAAATATCCTCTTTTTTTAGCCAGACTCGCTGTACAACCGCCATTTCGCTTCGTATAAATCGCTTATTAAAAGGGAGAAACGATGCGCATTTTACTGATTGAGGACGATCGCCTGATCGGCGACGGCATTAAGGCTGGACTCAGCAAGCTGGGGTTTAGCGTCGACTGGTTTGTCTCAGGCGAGGCCGGATTTCAGGCCCTGAATGCAGCCCCGTGGGATGCGGTTGTGCTTGATTTGTCCCTGCCGGAGCGTGACGGGCTGGACATTCTGCGCCAGTGGCGTCAGCAGGGCTACGATGTCCCGGTACTCATTCTGACGGCGCGCGATGCACTCGACCAACGGGTTGAAGGATTACAGATGGGCGCGGACGATTATCTGTGCAAACCCTTTGCGCTGACCGAAGTCGCCGCGCGTTTACAGGCACTGATTCGACGACGCCATGGGCAACTGCAACCCGAACTGCGTCACGGCGATGTCGTATTGATCCCCGGTAACCTCAGCGTGGTACAAAACGGGGCCAGCGTTGAACTAAAAAGCCGCGAGATGGCGCTGCTGGAACTGTTTATGCGTAACCCGGGGCGCGTGCTGACGCGCAGCCAGTTAGAAGAAAAACTTTACACCTGGGATACCGAGGTTTCGAGTAATGCGGTGGAGGTGCATATTCATCATCTGCGCAGGAAATTAGGCCAACGCTTTATTCGCACGATTCACGGCGTGGGCTATACGCTGGGGGAAAGCGAATGCGATCGATGAGCTTATTCCTGCGTCTGGGCATTGGCCTGATGTTGATACTCGGCATCTGCTGGGGAGCGGCCACGCTGAGCGCTCGCTACCAGACGCGCGAAACGATCAATGAGCTGTTTGATACGCAGCAACTGTTACTTGCAAAGCGCCTGCTGACGCTGAATTTCACCTCAGTGAACGAAACCTCGCTTCCCAGGAGTAAAAAAATACTGCCCCATAACCGGGGCGAACAGGATGATGATGCGCTGGCCTTTGCCGTCTTTACGCGTGATGGAAAACCGGTCCTCAACGATGGCGATAACGGCAAAGATCTTCTCTTTAATGCCGATCATCAGGGCTTTCTGAATGGTCAGCTCAGGGACGATGACGATCCCTGGCGGTTAGTCTGGCTGACCACGCCCGATCAACGCTACCGCGTAGTGGTGGGTCAGGAATGGGAATACCGGGATGACATGGCCAACGATATCGTGAAGACCAGCACGCTGCCCTGGCTGATTTCACTCCCCTTTATGCTGCTGATGTTAACGGGCCTGGTCTGGTATGAACTCCGCCCGCTAAAAAAGCTCAGCCAGCAACTGGCTCAACGCGCACCTGATGATGATGCGCCTTTACAGGCTGACCGCGTGCCGAAAGAGGTGCGCCCGGTCATTGACGCGCTGAATGGACTGTTTGGTCGAATTCATACGATGGTGCAGCGGGAACGCCGCTTCACGTCCGATGCGGCGCACGAATTACGCAGTCCGCTGGCGGCCCTGCAGGTACAAAGCGAGGTCATCCAACTGGCCGCCGATGACGAGGCAATGCGCACGCATGCACTTCAGCAGTTGGATGCGGGCATTGTCCGGGCGACACGTCTGGTGGATCAGTTACTGACGCTGTCGCGTATTGAAGCAGAGGATGCCCGTAACGCGTTCCAGCCCGTCATGCTGAAGAAAGTGGCGCAGGAAACCCTGGCCTCACAGCTGCCGCTGGCAGAGAAAAGTGATATCCGGTTGCGCTTCAATGCTGAAGCCGATCCGGTCATTTCGGGACATCCCTTGCTGCTGTCTTTGCTGATAAGGAATCTGCTTGATAACGCCATTCGTTATACACCGCCAGGCAGCAACGTGGATCTGATTCTTCAGTCTGGAAGGTTGCGAGTGGAAGATAACGGCAACCGTTTATCACCCGACGCGCTACAACGACTGGGTGAGCGTTTCTGGCGTCCGCCAGGGCAGGAGAAAAGCGGCAGTGGATTAGGTTTATCCATTGTGCGCAATATTGCCCAGTTACATGGCATGACGCTGCACTTCAGTCAGCTTCCGGAAGGCGGGCTGTGCGTCAGCCTGAGCTGGTAAAAAAGCGCCTGACAGGCAGGCGCATGCTGTTAAATCTCGACCTGGGTACCCAGTTCAATCACCCGGTTGGGCGGAATCTCAAACTGATCTGGCGCACGTAGCGCATTGCGCTGTAGCGTCATGAACAGCTTGCCGCGCAGTCGCAGATACCATGGCCGTTTGCCGATAATCAGCGACTCATGAGACATAAAGAATGAGGTCTCCATCATGCGGCAGTTCAGTCCCTCCAGCCCACAACGATGGAAAATCTCCTCTACGTTTGGCGTTTCACGCCAGCCGTAACTGGCTACCACACGCCAGAAGGTCGGCGACAACTGTTCGATAGTCACGCGTCTGACGTTATGCACATAGGGCGCGTCTTCTGTGCGCAGTGTTAATAACACCACGCGTTCGTGCAGCACCTTATTGTGCTTAAGGTTATGCAGCATGGCAAAAGGGATCACATTTAGTGCGCGTGACATATAAACCGCCGTTCCGGGCACGCGCACAGGCGGCGATTTTTCCAGAGAAGCAATCATTGCCTCCAGAGAGTTGCCGTGTTCATGCATACGACGCAGCAAACGGAAGCGTTCACTCTTCCATGTCGTCATCACGATAAACATCATCAATGCCAGAGTCAGCGGCAGCCAGCCACCGGAGAAAATCTTGATCAGGTTGGCCGAGAACAGGGATACATCAATGCACAGCATGGCAATCAAAATCAGTCCAACCAGATAGCGATTCCAGTGCCAGTTCATTATCGCGACGGTCGCGCAAAGCACAGAGGTCAGCACCATTGTGCCCGTGACCGCAATCCCGTACGCCGCAGCAAGATTACTCGAATGCTCAAAACCAATAATCACAATCACCACAGAGAAATAGAGCAGCCAGTTAATGATTGGGATATAGATCTGGCCTGACTCTTTTTCTGAGGTATGAACAATGCGCATGGGCGGCAGATAGCCGAGACGCACGGCCTGGCGGGTTAACGAGAATACGCCGGAAATAACCGCCTGCGAGGCGATGACGGTGGCTAACGTTGCCAGAATCAACATGGGGACAAGCGCCCAGTCGGGTGCCAGCAGGAAAAACGGGTTTTTGATCGCTTCCGGGTGTTTCAGCAACAGCGCACCCTGACCAAAATAGTTGAGCACCAGCGACGGCAGCACCACCACAAACCACGCCAGACGAATAGGAAACTTACCGAAGTGCCCCATGTCTGCATACAGCGCTTCAACGCCCGTAATCGCCAGCACAACGGCGCCAAGCGCAAAGAAGGACACCGATTTATATTCCACAAAGAAGTGCAGCGCCCAGTAAGGATTCAGCGCCTGGAGTACCTCAGGATTGTTGGCAATGCTTCGTGCGCCCAGTATTGCCAGCACGATAAACCACAGCAGCATGACCGGCGCAAACAGTTTACCGACAATCCCTGTACCGTGTTTCTGGATAATAAACAGCAGCGTAAGCACGGTGATTGCCAGCGGAACAATATAGCTGTCCAGGTTGGGCGCGGCGATTTCCAGCCCTTCAATCGCTGACAGGACGGAGACGGCTGGCGTAATCACCACTTCGCCATAGAAGAAGCTGCCGCCAATCAGTCCCATAATTACCAGCGTTGCCGTTATGCGCCCGCCCGTATGTCGGCCCGCCAACGACATCAGCGTCAGAATACCGCCTTCTCCGGCATTATCAGCACGCATAACGTAGCTGATGTATTTCAACGAGACCACCAGCACCAGCAGCCAGAAAATCAGCGAAAGAAAGCCAAAGACGGCATCCCGTTCAACGCCAAAACCAAACTGTCCCGAAAGACATTCGCGTAAGGTATAAAGCGGGCTGGTACCGATATCGCCATAGACGACCCCAATAGCCGCCAGCGTTAATCCGCCTAGTGAGTGCTTATTATCAGAGCTCATAAAATGATCTTTTGTTAGATTCTGAGAGGCGCTCAAGCCATCAAAAAGCGCACAGTATGCACGTATTCACGAAAATTTATACTCCGCCGTCAGGGTTACAGGCGGTCATCCCCTGATTTCTTGCGTTCTTATTAACATTAAAAGCCGCGCTATCGAACCTTATGAAACAAAAAAGCTGACATCGATTAACGCTTTCGCGCATCATACCCTATAGAGTATTGCGTTCGCTAAAACGCTGCGGCTCGACGATCGTAAGGACATAGATGTGATTATGGCTCAACCCCATCTTTTGGCAGAAAGAATTTCTCGGCTCAGCAATGCGTTAGAAAAAGGTTTGTATGAGCGACATCATGCCATTCGCCTTTGTTTGCTGGCCGCACTTAGCGGCGAAAGCGTTTTTTTACTTGGCCCGCCAGGTATTGCAAAAAGCCTGATTGCCCGCCGACTGAAATGCGCCTTTCAACATGCCCGTGCCTTTGAATATTTGATGACCCGCTTCTCCACACCGGAAGAAGTCTTTGGTCCCCTTTCCATCCAGGCATTGAAAGATGAAGGCCGTTATCAGAGGCTGACCAAAGGTTATTTACCGGACGCTGAAATCGTTTTTCTGGATGAGATCTGGAAAGCCGGCCCGGCCATCCTGAATACGCTGCTCACCGCCATCAACGAACGCCGCTTTCGTAATGGCGATAGCGAAGAAAAAATTCCGATGCGCCTGCTGGTCACCGCCTCGAATGAGTTACCGGAAGCCGACAGCGGACTGGAAGCCCTGTATGACCGTATGTTGATCCGCCTGTGGCTGGACAACGTGCATGAAAAACAAAACTTCCGCAGCATGCTGACCCACCAGCAGGATGAAAATGACAATCCGGTAGCCGAGTCGCTGCGCATCAGTGACGAAGAATATGTGCAATGGCAGCAAGGCATCAGTCAGGTTGCGTTGCCGGATAATGTCTTTGAACTGATATACCAGCTACGTCAGCACCTGGAGAAGCTACCAGAGGCACCCTACATTTCCGATCGCCGCTGGAAAAAAGCCATTCACCTGTTGCAGGCCAGCGCTTTTTACAGTGGCCGCAATGCGATAGCGCCCCTCGATCTGATCCTGCTTAAGGACTGCCTGTGGCACGACATCGCGTCGATGAAAATTCTGGACAGTGAAATCGATCAGTTGATGACGCAGCACGCCTGGCAACAGCAAACGATCCTGCTGAAACTCCAGCAGCTCAAAGCGCGCCGGCTGGCGTTGCAACAGCAACAAAGCGTCGCTGCCGCGATCACGCTGGAAAAACACAGCGGTATGTTTAGCCGTAAACCCCATTACGATTTGCCCGAAAGCTTTACCGAGGCACAGTTAACCCTGATGTTGCAGAAACCCCTGGTGCTGCACGACATGCAGGTGACGCATTTGGTGATCGAGCGCGAAGCGCTGGATCACTGGCTGCAAAAAGGTGGTGATGTGCGCGGTAAATTAAATGGCATCGGTTTTGCGCAGACGCTGGATTTGCTGGTGGATGCGCAGCACTGCCTGGCGATACGCGACGTCAGTTTGCAAACCGCCAGGCTGACATTGCCGGGTGCCAGCAGCGCCGATGCCTTGCCGCAGGAAATCAGCGACGCGCTGGATGAACTTGACGGCCAGTTGCGTCAACAGCGTCACCTTTTCAGCCAGCAGCAACGTTGCCTGTTTATCAGCGATGACTGGCTGGCACGCGTCGAAACCAGCCTGCAGGATGTGGCGGAACAGCTCAAACAGGCGCGTAAATGATCTCACTGGAGACGCTGAGTACATTGCTGTCAATCGGCGAAACGGACCTGATTGAAGAGCTTATTCTGGCCTTACTCGCGTCTCCACAGCTGGCGCTGTTCTTTGAAAAATTCCCCGGTATGAAGAAGGCGCTGCTACGTGATGTCCCTCGCTGGAAAGCCGAGATTGACGCCGAACTCAAAGCCACGCCCGTTCCCGACATGCTGGCGGAAGAATTTCAGCTGTTTCAGCGTATTCAGTTACTCAGCGATCGTGAATTTAGCCAGCAACTTGATGAAACGCTTGCTCACCTCGAACGCCTGACGTCCCCTTTCTTAGAGGAAGCTCGACGGCTGCTGCTGCATAACGATCCCGGTAATCTCAGCACCGCACAACATACCTTATTCCTGCAACGCTGGCGGCTCAGCCTCACACTGCAAACGCTCACGCTGAATGAACAACTCCTTGAGCAGCAGCGTGAACGTCTGATGGCAGAGTTGCAGCAACGTATGGCACTGAGCGGGCAGCTGGCGCCGGTACTGGCGGATGATGACGAAGCCGCAGCCGGACGCTTGTGGGATATGGGCAAAGCCCCGCTCCAGCACGGCGATTACCAGTTGATGCTGCAATATGGGGATTTTCTTGCGCAGCAGCCTGAATTAATGAAGCTGGCTCAGCAACTGGGCCGCAGCCGGGAAGCAAAGTCGGTGCCTTCACAGGATGCCCCGCTGGAAACATTCCATCATCTGGTACGCGAACCGGATGCCGTGCCGGAAGAAGTCAGCGGCATTCATCAGAGCGATGATGTGCTGCGTTTATTACCGCCTGAGCTTGCGGCATTAAGCGTCAGTGAACTGGAACTTGAGTTTTACCGCCGCCTGGTAGAGAAGCGATTACTTACTTACAAACTTCAGGGTGACGCCTGGCACGAAAAGATCACTCAGCGTCCGGTCAGCCACCAGCAGCATGAAGAACAGCCACGTGGCCCCTTTATCGTTTGTGTCGATACGTCCGGCTCGATGGGCGGTTTCAATGAGCGATGTGCAAAAGCCTTTTGCCTGGCCCTTCTCAAGATTGCGCTGGCCGATCGGCGGCGCTGTTACATCATGTTATTCGCGCATGACGTAATTGGTTACGAATTAACGGGCGATGACGGACTGGAGCAGGCCATTCGTTTTCTCAGCCAGCGTTTTCGCGGTGGCACCGACCTGGCAGCCTGCCTTTCCGCCGTAATTGCCCGCATGGAAGGGCCGCAATGGCAGGATGCGGATGCCGTCATCGTGTCTGATTTTATCGCGCAACGCCTGCCAGATGAGGTTGTGCGCAGCGTTAAACATCGCCAGCAACAGCAGCAGCAACGCTTTCACGCTGTCGCCATGTCTGCGCACGGAAAACCCGGCATCATGCGTATCTTTGACCATATCTGGCGTTTTGATACCGGCATAAAAAGCCGTTTATTGCGTCACTGGCGCCGTTAAGCCCTACGGCAGAAATTCCATTTTGCTTTATAGTAAATATCTGCAATTACTTATTCAGCAATCTGGAGTGTCCTGTGAACGCTGTTCAACACCATCATGATTTGCCAGCCCTAACCCGAACACCGCTGCTCTCTGGCCAAAACGTCGAACAAAAACGTGCCGAGCTCCTGGCTTATTTCAACCAGACCTGGGCGCTGTACGAGGATCTGTTTACCTGCCTCAACGATCAACGCGCCTGGTTTACAAAAGCGATACCGCTGCGTCATCCGCTGATCTTCTATTTCGGCCACACCGCCACCTTTTATATAAACAAGCTCATGGCAGGCCGCTACATCGACTCACGTATTGACGATCGCATCGAAGCGATGCTGGCAATAGGCGTCGATGAAATGAGCTGGGATGATCTTAATGACAGTCACTATGACTGGCCTTCAGTGGAAGCTGTACGCGATTATCGCGGCAGTGTGAAAGCACTGGTGACGCAGTTTATTGAAACGATGCCGCTGGAATTGCCTGTTAGCTGGGACAGTCCGGCCTGGGTTATTTTGATGGGCATTGAGCATGAACGTATTCATCTTGAAACATCCAGCGTACTGATTCGGCAGTTACCGGTTGAATGGGTAAAACCTCAACCACAATGGCCGGTCTGCAGCGAAGCGCGTCACGATCGCCAGTCCGTCCCGACAAACAGCCTGGTTTCTCAGCCAGGCGGACTGATTACGCTGGGTAAAACCGATGACACCTACGGCTGGGACAACGAATACGGCACGCAGCAGACCGAGCTGAAACCGTTTAAAGCCAGCAAAATGCTGGTCAGTAATGCCGAGTTTTATACCTTTATCGAAGCGGGCGGTTACCAGAACGATCGCTGGTGGGATGAAGAAGGGCTGGGCTGGCGTAAGTTTGCCAGGGCGACAATGCCGACCTTCTGGGTCGGCAACGCCGCGATGCCCGATCAGCTAAAACTGCGTTTGATGTGCGAAGAAGTGGCAATGCCATGGGACTGGCCTGCTGAGGTGAATCAGTTGGAAGCGGCCGCGTTTTGCCGCTGGAAAGCCGAGGAAACCGGAAAATCTGTGCAGTTGCCTTGCGAAGCAGAATGGTACCAGTTGCGTGAACAGGTTGAAGGCGACCAGCCAGACTGGGATCAGGCGCCGGGCAACATAAACCTGGCCTACTGGGCTTCATCCTGTCCTGTTGATCGCTTCCCACAGGGTGAGTTCTTTGACATCGTGGGGAACGTCTGGCAGTGGACGACTACGCCAACCAATGGCTTTGAGGGCTTCAAAGTTCATCCCCTTTACGATGATTTCTCGACACCTACCTTTGATGGTAAGCATTCACTTATTAAAGGTGGCAGTTGGATATCGACTGGCAATGAAGCCATTAAATCGTCACGTTATGCCTTCCGTCGCCACTTTTTCCAGCATGCCGGCTTCCGCTATGTCGTTTCTTCCCATCAGGAAACCATGGCGCTGAACCCTTATGAAACCGACAGCATGGTTTCACAATATCTCGATTTCCAATACGGCCCACGGTATTTCGGCGTTGATAACTATGCAGAAGCGCTGGTCACACTGGCGCTGCCGCACTGTAAGAACCGCGGAGAGGCACTGGATATCGGCTGCGCGACGGGCCGCGCGAGCTTTGAGCTGGCTCGTCACTTTGCGCATGTGACCGGCATGGATTACTCGGCACGCTTTATTGATGTCGCGTTACAGCTGACCACGGGTGAGGATTTCCGTTATGTCGTGCCGGAAGAAGGCGAGTTGGTTGAGTATCGTCAGGTAAGGCTTAAGGACTTTTCTGTTACCAGCGAACAGGCAAAGCGTATTCAGTTTATCCAGGGTGATGCCTGTAATATGAAACCCCAGCCTACACGTTACGATCTGGTCCTGGCATCAAATCTGATTGATCGCCTGCGCCAGCCGGCCCGGTTCCTTCATGATGTCACCCCCATGATCCGCTCGGGTGGCCTTCTGGTTCTGTCATCGCCATACACCTGGCTTGAAGAGTTTACGCCGAAGGAAAACTGGTTGGGCGGGGTAAGGGAAAATGGCGAAGCGCTGACGACCTTACAGGCGCTACAACGCCTGCTGGCGGCAGACTTTGAGCAAATCGGTTCGCCACAGGACGTGCCGTTTGTGATTCGTGAAACCGCCCGTAAGTTCCAGCACACGCTTGCCCAGGTCACGCTCTGGCGTAAGCGTTAACCCGTGGGCAGCGGCACGTGCCGCTGTCCGTTGGTTGCCAGGGCCGTTATTTTGCTGCACATTCTCCTCAGTTCATTGAAGAAAAACGATAACGAGGATGACAATGCCTGACCATCTGCAGCTGGATAA
This sequence comes from Pantoea stewartii, assembly GCF_011044475.1. Lineage (NCBI taxonomy): Bacteria > Pseudomonadati > Pseudomonadota > Gammaproteobacteria > Enterobacterales > Erwiniaceae > Pantoea > Pantoea stewartii. The sequence continues at coordinate 2,900,642 of NZ_CP049115.1, read as the reverse complement.
TCTGGACCGGGGCATTCTGAATGCCCTGCTGGAAAATGCGCGAACCGCCTACGCCGAGCTGGCTAAACAGTTCAATGTCAGTCCGGGAACGATTCATGTACGCGTCGAAAAGATGAAGCAGGCGGGCATCATTCTGGGCACGCGGGTCGAGATCGACCCGCGTCAGCTGGGTTTTGATGTCTGCTGTTTTATCGGCATTATCCTGAAAAGCGCCCGTGATTACCCGGCAGCCCTCAGCAAGCTTGAAGCCCTGGATGAGGTCGTGGAAGCCTGGTACACCACCGGGCACTACAGTATTTTCATTAAAGTCATGTGTCGTTCTATCGATGCCCTGCAGCAGGTATTAATCAATAAGATCCAGACCATCGATGAAATCCAGTCCACTGAGACACTGATCTCACTGCAAAATCCAATTATGCGAACCATCAAGCCCTGATCTTTCCACCGGCTTGTGCACAATCTTATCCTTTGACGATCAGCCGTCTGACAACGGCTGTATCGGGTTTATCTAAACTAATAACCTTGTTTTCCACAGGTGGATCACTGCTTGATCACAGCGTACAATACCGGCTTCACCTCAGGAGAGCACGATGGCCGACATTACGTTAATCAGTGGCAGCACCTTAGGCAGCGCCGAATATGTTGCCGAACATCTCGAAGAAAAACTGCAGGAAGCGGGCTTCTCTACACAGATGATGCATGGCCCTGAGCTGGAAGAGGTGCCGCAGGAAGGCATCTGGCTGGTGGTAAGTTCAACCCACGGCGCCGGTGAGTTACCTGACAATCTGCAACCTTTTTATGATGCTATTAATGAAAGCCGTCCCGATCTGTCTGCCGTCCGTTTTGGGGCTGTTGGCATTGGCAATCATGAGTACGATCTGTTTTGTGGCGCCATCCGCAATATTGATGCTCTTCTGATTGCCTGCGGCGCGCAGCGTATCGGTGAACGACTGGAAATCGACATTCTCGAACATGAGATCCCTGAAGATCCGGCTGAAGAGTGGGTGATGACCTGGAAATCCGCGATCTGAGCGGGTGTGGGATCGTGAAATAATGACGATCCCCAGCAGATAATATTGTTTTTCGTCGGATCCTGCTGTTTGTTTTGTGGATAACTACCCTGCTTTTCTGCGTATAACCGGTAGTTATCCAAAGAACAACCGTAGTTTACTTTCTGAGCTGTGGATAAGGACCTGTTTTGATCCCAGCTTATACGGATCGGGATCACCGATCATTCACAGGTATCGATCCTCGCTACCAACTTGTTTCCTTTGAGGTTTCCGCAGATATCCACAAGGCATGGCGATCCTAATAAGAGATCTAACAGAGAGATCATATAAAGAATAAAGATCTTATCTTTTAAACCTGACGATCCCGCTGCTTTCGCCTCAGCCATAATTTCAGTAGAATCCACCGCCCAGAGAGAACGATCTCTGACTATTCATCAACGAGGTACCACTTCATGTTTTATCAAGATCCTTTTGACGTCATCGTTATTGGTGGTGGTCATGCGGGCACGGAAGCTGCCATGGCAGCAGCCCGAATGGGTCAGCAAACCCTGTTACTGACCCATAACATTGATACGCTGGGACAAATGTCCTGCAATCCGGCGATCGGTGGTATCGGCAAAGGACATTTGGTAAAGGAAGTGGATGCCTTAGGCGGTTTGATGGCCAGCGCGATCGACCAGGCCGGCATTCAGTTTAGGATACTAAACGCCAGTAAAGGCCCTGCTGTTCGGGCAACGCGTGCGCAGGCCGACCGCGTGCTTTACCGTCAGGCTGTGCGTACAGCACTGGAGAATCAGCCCAACCTGATGATCTTCCAGCAGGCCGTCGATGATCTCATCGTTGAAAACGATCGTGTCGTCGGTGCTGTGACGCAAATGGGCCTGAAGTTCCGTGCCAAAACCGTTGTGTTAACCGTGGGCACGTTCCTTGACGGGAAAATTCATATCGGGCTGGATAACTACAGCGGTGGACGCGCGGGTGATCCCCCTTCTATCCCGCTGGCGAAACGTCTGCGTGCGTTACCCTTACGTGTTAATCGTCTGAAAACTGGCACTCCGCCGCGTATTGACGCACGTAGCATCGACTTCAGCGTGTTATCGCCGCAGCATGGCGACAACCCCATGCCTGTGTTTTCGTTCATGGGAAGCGCGTCACAGCATCCTCAGCAGGTTCCGTGCTGGATCACCTATACCAATGAAAAAACGCATGATGTGATCCGCAATAACCTCGATCGTAGCCCCATGTATGCCGGGATCATCGAAGGGATCGGCCCACGCTATTGCCCTTCGATTGAAGACAAAGTCATGCGCTTTGCCGATCGCAATTCGCATCAGATTTTCCTTGAGCCTGAAGGGCTGACCAGCAACGAGATCTACCCGAACGGTATCTCCACCAGCCTGCCATTCGATGTGCAGATGCAGATCGTACGTTCTATGCAGGGTATGGAAAATGCAAAAATCGTGCGCCCGGGCTATGCCATTGAGTATGATTTTTTCGACCCACGTGATCTGAAACCCACGCTGGAAAGCAAATTTATTGCCGGTCTGTTCTTTGCTGGCCAGATCAACGGCACCACCGGTTACGAAGAAGCGGCGGCCCAGGGCTTGCTGGCAGGCCTGAATGCGGCAAGACAGTCTGCTGATAAGGAAAGCTGGGCGCCACGTCGTGACCAGGCCTATCTGGGCGTGCTGGTGGACGATCTTTGTACGCTCGGCACCAAAGAACCGTATCGCATGTTTACCTCGCGTGCTGAATACCGTTTGATGCTGCGTGAAGACAACGCCGATTTGCGTCTGACGGAAACGGGTCGCGAACTCGGTCTGGTGGACGATGCGCGCTGGGCGCGCTTTAACCAGAAGCTGGAAGCGATCGAGCACGAGCGTCAGCGACTGCGTGATATTTGGGTCCATCCTAAATCCGCAAACATCGCCGACGTGAATACCGTAACCAGCGCACCGTTGACGAAAGAAGCCAGCGGTGAAGATTTGCTCCGTCGTCCTGAAATGACCTACCTGAAACTGATGACGCTGGAAGCATTTGGCCCGGCGTTAACCGATGAGCAGGCTGCTGAGCAGGTCGAAATCCAGGTGAAATACGAAGGTTATATTGCGCGCCAGCAGGAAGAGATTGAACGTCAGCTGCGAAACGAAAATACATTACTGCCTGCGACGCTGGATTATCGTCAGGTCAGCGGTCTGTCCAATGAAGTTATCGCCAAGCTGAACGATCATAAACCCACGTCAATTGGTCAGGCGTCACGCATTTCAGGCATTACGCCTGCGGCAATTTCGATTTTACTTATTTACCTGAAAAAACAAGGTCTGTTGCGCAAAAGCGCCTGATCTGAACCGGGGCGGGCTTACCCGCCCCCGCTGACTGGACTGATGCTGTGATCAACAAACTCACTTCGCTGCTGCAAGCGGCAAACATTTCTCTTACCGATCAACAAAAACAGCAACTGGTAGCCTATGTCGGGCTGCTGGATAAATGGAATAAAGCCTATAATCTGACGTCCGTACGGGATCCCCAGCAGATGCTGGTGCGCCATATTCTGGACAGCATTGTGGTTGCGCCGCATCTTAAAGGTGCCCGCTTTATCGATGTCGGGACAGGGCCGGGCTTACCTGGTATTCCTCTGTCCATCGTCATGCCTGATGCGCATTTCACTTTACTGGACAGCCTCGGTAAGCGTGTGCGTTTTTTACGGCAGGTCCAGCATGAACTCGGTTTGACCAATATCACGCCAGTACAGAGCAGGGTAGAGGACTTTCCTGCAGAGCCGCCATTTGACGGCGTCATCAGCCGTGCCTTTGCCTCCCTGGACGATATGGTGAGCTGGTGCCACCACTTACCGGCGGAAGACGGCCACTTTTATGCTCTTAAAGGCGTACGGCCTGATGATGAAATTGCCAACCTGCCTGCAGGCTATGCGCTTGATAGCGTGGTTGCATTGCGGGTTCCTCAGCTTGAGGGTGAACGTCACCTGGTCATTATCGGACGTGAATAGCTGAAGTTTGCACCGTGCGCGACGACGAGGCATGGTGCACGTGTTACCAAAGATGCGGTAGGGCGACATTTGTCTCATCGGTTATTTCACCTCGCAATGTTAAATACCCACGCGGAAATTATCTGAAAAACTTTTTCACATTTAACTTTTACTTCACAACTTTTTATCAAAATAATCACGCATTCCTGGAATTTTCCAGGTGTGAATCACCCATTATCCGGTTAAACGGCAATGAAATGTGGTCACGGGGAATAAGCATTTTACGATTCTGAACCCGTCTTCGATGTCAATAGACCCTTTTTATCGCCATTACGAAAAAATGAGGCGGTAATTCTTTTTAAGTAACTGTCCATAAAGGGTTTATTTATTAATTCTTAGCTCAGGTAATTACGGGACGATAAAACCGGCTACGGTGCGAATGCTTATTATGTGATCTAAAGCACGCTTTAAAACAGCATGACGACCGAACTTTTCGGCGTGTAATTCGTAACGACCGGCTCTCTATCTTTGGAAAAATAGTCCTTCGGAAAGAAATTTAGATAATTGTTCACCTTTTCGTTACTTAACGATTGAAATCACAGGTGCGGCCCGTATAATTTGCACGGCTTTTGCTACTTGACTCAAATGCACAAAGGCAGTCTTATACGACACGCGACATACCCCTAAAGGGGCAGGAGAGTATCAGCGTCATGTCAGTGTCTCTTTACAGTGTAAAATACGCCCGAACGGTGCTGATGATTCAGTTAGTGACCATTGTCATCGTCGGTGTTCTCTTTTTTGCCCTGAAAGATATGACCTGGGGCGCCTCTGCACTTGCTGGCGGCGTGGCAGCCTGGCTGCCGAACGTGTTGTTCTTGTTTATAGCCTGGCGCCTGCAAGGTCAAACCCCGGCATCGGGGCGCGTCGCATGGAGCTTTGCTTTGGGTGAAATAGCCAAAGTGTTCGCGACCATTATTTTGCTCATTGTGGCGTTGGGTGTATTCGATGCGGTCTTTTGGCCGGTCGGAGTAGCCTGGTTATCGGTGCTGGTCGTACAGATGTTGGCACCGGCGGTAATTAACAACAAAGGGTAAGAGGCATCATGGCTGCAGGAGAAATCTCTACTCCGCAAGAGTACATTGGTCACCACCTGACTCATCTTCAGTTGGACCTGCGTACCTTCGAGTTAGTGAATGCTCACGACGCTCCCGCGACGTTCTGGGTATTAAATATCGATTCCATGTTTTTCTCTCTGGTGCTGGGAGTTATCTTCCTGGTGTTGTTCCGTAGCGTGGCGAAAAGCGTCACCAGCGGTGTGCCAGGGAAAATGCAGGCGGCTATCGAGCTGGTTGTCGGTTTCGTTGATAGCAACGTGCGCGACATGTATCACGGTAAAAGTAAACTTATCGCCCCGCTGGCTCTGACAATTTTTGTCTGGGTCTTCCTGATGAACTTCATGGATCTGCTGCCAATCGATCTGCTGCCGTATATCGGTGAGCATTGGTTAGGCCTGCCAGCGCTTCGCGTTGTGCCGTCCGCAGACGTGAACATCACGTTATCTATGGCGTTGGGCGTCTTTATTTTGATTCTGTTCTACAGCATCAAAATGAAAGGCATTGGCGGCTTCACGAAAGAGCTGACGCTGCAGCCTTTTAATCACCCGATCTTTATCCCCATCAACCTGATTCTGGAAGGTGTTAGCCTGCTGTCCAAACCGGTTTCTCTCGGTCTGCGACTGTTCGGTAACATGTATGCGGGTGAACTGATCTTTATCCTTATTGCCGGTCTGTTGCCGTGGTGGTCACAGTGGGTTCTGAATGTGCCGTGGGCCATTTTCCACATCCTGATCATTTCGCTACAGGCTTTCATCTTCATGGTCCTCACGATTGTCTATCTGTCGATGGCATCTGAAGAACATTGATTTTTTTCTCAACAATACGCGTTTAACTGAAACAAACTGGAGACTGTCATGGAAAACCTGAATATGGATCTGCTGTACATGGCTGCCGCTGTGATGATGGGACTGGCGGCAATCGGTGCTGCGATCGGTATCGGCATCCTCGGAGGAAAATTCCTGGAAGGCGCTGCTCGTCAGCCTGACCTGATTCCTCTGCTGCGCACGCAGTTCTTTGTTGTAATGGGTCTGGTGGATGCAATCCCAATGATCGCTGTTGGTCTGGGCCTCTACGTGATGTTTGCTGTCGCCTAAAGCCCTGTGTTCACTCTGCGCCCGGCGCAGGCGTGAACGGATTCTGCCGTTTATCACTGATAGCGGCAGAAAAGTTTACTACTTAATTAGAGGCATTGTGCTGTGAACATTAATGCAACAATCCTCGGCCAGGCCATCGCGTTCATCCTGTTTGTCGCGTTCTGCATGAAGTACGTATGGCCGCCGATTATGGCTGCCATCGAAAAGCGCCAGAAAGAAATTGCTGAAGGCCTTGCTTCTGCTGAACGCGCGAAGAAAGATTTGGATCTCGCGCAGGCTAATGCGACCGACCAGCTGAAAAAAGCGAAAGAGGAAGCTCAGGTCATTATCGAGCAGGCGAACAAGCGTCGCACGCAGATTCTGGACGAAGCCAAGACTGAAGCTGATAACGAACGTACTCGCATCGTGGCACAAGCGCAGGCTGAAATTGACGCCGAGCGTAAACGTGCACGTGAAGAACTGCGTAAGCAAGTCGCGTTGCTGGCAATGGCTGGCGCCGAGAAGATCATCGAACGTTCCGTGGATGAAGCTGCTAACAGCGACATCGTTGATAAACTGGTCGCTGAACTGTAAGGAGGGAGGGGCTGATGTCTGATCTGATTACTGTAGCTCGCCCCTACGCCAAAGCAGCTTTTGACTTTGCTGTTGAGCATCAAAGTATTGAACGCTGGCAAAAGATGCTGGCGTTTGCCGCAGAAGTGGCTGCCAATGAACAGATGGCTGACCTGCTTTCCGGTGCGTTAGCACCTGAAGCGCTGGCTGCCTCGTTTAACGCAGTCTGTGGTGATCAACTGGATGAACCCGCGCAGAACCTGATTAAGGTGATGGCGGAAAACGGACGTTTGACAGCGCTTCCAGCTGTACTGGCGCAATTCATTCAACTTCGGGACGCGTATGAAGCGACGGCCGAAGTGGATGTCATTTCTGCCAGCACGCTGAGTGACGACCAGCTGACTAAAATCAGCGCCGCGATGGAAAAACGTCTGTCACGCAAAGTTAAGCTGAATTGCAAAATTGATAAGTCTGTGATGGCAGGCGTGATCATCCGTTCGGGTGATCTGGTGATTGATGGCAGCGTACGCGGCCGTCTTGACCGTCTGGCAGACGTCTTGCAGTCTTAAGGGGACTGGAGCATATGCAACTGAATTCCACCGAAATCAGCGAACTGATCAAGCAGCGCATTGCTCAGTTCAATGTCGTGAGCGAAGCTCACAATGAAGGTACTATTGTTTCTGTAAGTGACGGTATCATCCGCGTACACGGCCTGGCCGATGTAATGCAGGGTGAGATGATTTCCCTGCCGGGAAACCGTTACGCTATCGCCCTGAACCTCGAGCGTGACTCTGTAGGTGCCGTGGTGATGGGTCCGTATGCTGACCTGGCCGAAGGCATGAAGGTCAAGTGTACTGGCCGTATTCTGGAAGTACCGGTTGGCCGTGGCCTGCTGGGCCGCGTGGTGAACACCCTGGGTGCACCTATCGACGGTAAAGGCGCAATCGACAACGACGGCTTCTCGCCAGTCGAAGTGATTGCACCCGGTGTTATCGATCGTCAGTCCGTAGACCAGCCTGTTCAGACGGGTTACAAATCTGTCGATGCGATGATTCCAATCGGCCGTGGCCAGCGTGAGCTGATCATCGGTGACCGTCAGACCGGTAAAACCGCGATGGCAATCGACGCCATCATCAACCAGCGTGATTCAGGCATCAAGTGTGTCTACGTTGCGATTGGTCAGAAAGCGTCAACCATTTCTAACGTGGTACGTAAACTGGAAGAACACGGTGCGCTGTCTAACACCATCGTTGTTGTGGCTTCTGCATCTGAGTCTGCTGCACTGCAGTACCTGGCTCCGTATGCGGGTTGCGCCATGGGCGAATACTTCCGTGACCGCGGTGAAGATGCGCTGATCGTATACGATGACCTGTCTAAGCAGGCTGTTGCATACCGTCAGATTTCTCTGCTGCTGCGCCGTCCACCAGGTCGTGAAGCATTCCCGGGCGACGTGTTCTATCTCCACTCTCGCCTGCTGGAGCGTGCATCACGCGTTAGCGCTGACTACGTTGAGCGCTTCACCAATGGTGAAGTAAAAGGCCAGACCGGTTCTCTGACCGCACTGCCTATCATCGAAACTCAGGCGGGTGACGTTTCTGCGTTCGTTCCGACCAACGTAATCTCGATTACTGATGGTCAGATCTTCCTGGAGTCTAACCTGTTCAACTCCGGTATCCGTCCGGCTGTTAACCCGGGTATCTCTGTATCCCGTGTAGGTGGTGCTGCTCAGACCAAGATCATCAAGAAACTGTCCGGTGGTATTCGTACCGCGCTGGCACAGTACCGTGAACTGGCTGCATTCTCCCAGTTTGCGTCTGATCTGGACGATGCAACCCGTAAACAGCTGAGCCACGGTCAGAAAGTGACCGAGCTGCTGAAGCAGAAACAGTATGCGCCGATGTCTGTCGCGCAACAGGGTCTGGTTCTTTTCGCAGCGGAACGCGGCTATCTGAACGACGTTGAGCTGGCAAAAATTGGTAGCTTCGAAGCGGCTCTGCTGGCGTTCGCAGATCGCGATCACGCCGAGCTGATGGCTGAAATCAACCAGTCTGGTAACTTCAATAACGACATCGAAGAGAAGCTGAAAGGCCTCCTCGAGACGTTTAAAGCAACCCAGTCCTGGTAATGTCTGGCGGCTTGTCTGAAAAGGCAGGCCGCAAGGCTTTGAGGAGAAGCTAATGGCCGGCGCAAAAGAAATACGTACCAAGATTGGAAGCGTAAAAAATACGCAGAAGATCACCAAAGCGATGGAAATGGTCGCCGCCTCCAAAATGCGTAAAACGCAGGAACGCATGGCGGCCAGCCGTCCGTATGCAGATACCATGCGCAAAGTGATTGGTCACCTTGCGTTAGGCAATCTGGAATACAAGCACCCTTACCTGGATGAGCGCGACGTTAAGCGCGTCGGCTACCTGGTCGTTTCGACTGACCGCGGGCTTTGTGGTGGTTTGAACGTTAACCTGTTCAAAAAATTGCTGGCAGAGATGAAGGCCTGGTCCGACAAAGGCGTACAGAGCGATCTGGCCATTGTGGGATCGAAAGGCGTGTCATTCTTCGGCGCTGTTGGTGGCAATGTAGTGGCACAGGTCACTGGCATGGGCGATAAGCCTGCGCTGTCTGATCTTATTGGCCCGGTAAAAGTGATGTTGCAGGCCTACGATGAAGGCCGTATCGACAAGCTGTACATTGTTAACAACAAGTTCAACAACACCATGTCTCAGACTCCGACCATTACCCAACTGCTGCCGTTACCGCCAGCGGAAGGTGAAGAAGAGATGAAGGCGAAGACCTGGGATTACCTGTACGAGCCCGATCCGAAAGCGCTGCTGGATACGCTGCTGCGTCGCTATGTCGAATCGCAGGTTTATCAGGGTGTGGTGGAAAACCTGGCCAGTGAGCAGGCCGCACGTATGGTGGCAATGAAAGCTGCAACCGATAACGGCGGAAATCTGATCAAAGAGCTGCAGTTGGTTTACAACAAAGCTCGTCAGGCCAGCATCACCCAGGAACTTACCGAGATCGTCTCGGGAGCCTCCGCGGTTTAACCAGGTTTGGAATTAGGTAGAGGATTCAAGATGGCAGCTGGAAAGATTGTCCAGATTATCGGCGCCGTAGTTGACGTCGAATTCCCTCAGGATGCAGTACCGCAAGTGTACAGCGCTCTTGAGGTTAAGAATGGTGATGCTCGTCTGGTGCTGGAAGTTCAGCAGCAGCTGGGTGGTGGCGTAGTGCGTACTATCGCCATGGGTACTTCTGACGGCCTGAAGCGCGGTCTGGAAGTTGCCGACCTGAAAAAACCGATCCAGGTACCGGTTGGTAAAGCAACCCTCGGCCGTATCATGAACGTGCTGGGCGAGCCTATCGACATGAAAGGCGACCTGAAAGAAGAAGATGGCAGTGCAGTAGAGGTTTCCTCTATTCACCGCCCTGCGCCTTCTTATGAAGAGCAGTCTAACTCGCAGGAACTGCTGGAAACCGGCATCAAGGTTATCGACCTGATGTGTCCGTTCGCGAAGGGCGGTAAAGTCGGTCTGTTCGGTGGTGCGGGTGTGGGTAAAACCGTAAACATGATGGAGCTGATCCGTAACATTGCGGCTGAGCACTCAGGTTACTCGGTATTTGCCGGCGTGGGTGAGCGTACTCGTGAGGGTAACGACTTCTACCACGAAATGACTGACTCCAACGTTATCGACAAAGTTGCGCTGGTGTATGGCCAGATGAACGAGCCGCCGGGTAACCGTCTGCGCGTTGCACTGACCGGTCTGACCATGGCGGAGAAATTCCGTGATGAAGGCCGTGACGTTCTGCTGTTCATCGACAACATCTACCGTTATACCCTGGCTGGTACAGAAGTCTCTGCACTGCTGGGTCGTATGCCATCTGCGGTAGGTTATCAGCCAACGCTGGCAGAAGAGATGGGTGTGTTGCAGGAGCGTATTACCTCCACCAAAACCGGTTCAATCACCTCCGTACAGGCCGTTTACGTCCCTGCGGATGACCTGACTGACCCGTCACCGGCAACCACCTTTGCTCACTTAGACTCAACAGTCACCCTGAGCCGTCAGATCGCCTCTCTGGGTATCTACCCAGCCGTTGATCCGCTGGACTCAACCAGCCGTCAGCTGGATCCACTGGTTGTGGGTCAGGAGCACTACGATGTTGCACGTGGCGTACAGTCACTGCTGCAGCGTTATCAGGAACTGAAAGACATTATCGCCATCCTGGGTATGGACGAACTGTCTGAAGAAGACAAACTGCTGGTGGCACGTGCGCGTAAGATTCAGCGCTTCCTGTCTCAGCCGTTCTTCGTAGCAGAAGTGTTCACCGGTTCTCCAGGTAAATACGTGACGCTGAAAGACACCATCCGTGGCTTTAAAGGCATCATGGAAGGTGAATTTGACCACCTGCCAGAGCAGGCCTTCTACATGGTTGGTGCCATCGAAGAAGCGGTCGAAAAAGCGAAGAAACTGTAATAACGGTTTCCCAGGAGGAAAATTATGGCTATGACTTATCACCTGGATGTTGTCAGTGCAGAGAGCCAACTGTTCTCTGGTCTGGTACAGAAAATTCAGGTGTCAGGTAGCGAAGGTGAACTGGGGATTTTCCCTGGCCACGCCCCGCTGCTGACTGCCATTAAGCCTGGAATGATCCGTATCGTGAAACAGCACGGCGAAGAGGAGTTTATTTACCTCTCTGGCGGCGTGCTGGAAGTGCAGCCTGGCAGCACTACCGTTCTGGCCGATACCGCTATTCGCGGTACCGATCTGGACGAAGCGCGTGCCCTGGAAGCAAAACGTAAAGCAGAAGAGCATATGAACAGCAGCCACGGCGACGTGGACTATGCTCAGGCTTCTGCGGAACTGGCGAAAGCCATTGCCAAACTGCGCGTGATCGAGCTGACCAAAAAAGCGATGTAATCCGGCTTTATGCGTCACGAAATGCCAGCCCATTGGGCTGGCATTTTTTTTATCTGAAGCCCGGATAGCGGGATAATAGCTAATTTCGGAACGAGAAAAATGTAGTAATCTCAGTGCTAAATCGTTTAACGTTCCTCAGTCAAAAATCAGTCAGGATAGATATGTCTAACAGTGCGATGAGTGTGGTGATTCTTGCGGCTGGCAAGGGCACCCGTATGTATTCCGATCTGCCAAAAGTCTTGCATACGCTGGCAGGTAAACCGATGGTTCAGCACGTCATTGATGCCGCAAAAGGGCTGGGTGCGCAACAGGTTCATCTGGTTTACGGACACGGCGGTGACCAGCTCAAAGCCACGTTAACCGACAGTGCCGTTAACTGGGTGTTGCAGGCAGAACAACTCGGTACCGGGCATGCCATGCAGCAGGCAGCTCCGCACTTTGCAGACGACGAAGACATCATGATGCTTTATGGTGATGTTCCGCTGATTTCTGAAGAGACATTACAACGTCTGCGCGACGCGAAGCCGGAAGGCGGGATTGGACTGTTAACCGTCGTACTGGATAACCCTACGGGCTACGGCCGCATCGTGCGTGAAAATGGCACCATCGTCGGCATTATTGAGCAGAAAGATGCCAGCCCTGCGCAACTGGCCATTAATGAAATCAATACTGGCATCCTGATCGCTAACGGTGGTGATCTAAAACGCTGGCTGGCAAAACTTACCAATAATAATGCTCAGGGTGAATATTACATCACCGACATCATTGCCCTGGCGCATCAGGAAGGTCGGGTCATCAATGCGGTACACCCGGCACGCAATAGCGAAACTGATGGCGTAAATAACCGTCTGCAACTGGCAACTCTCGAGCGCACTTACCAGCAGGAGCAGGCAGAAAAACTGCTGCTTGCGGGCGTTATGCTACGCGATCCGGCACGCTTCGACCTGCGCGGCACGCTGCAGCATGGTCGGGACGTTGAGATCGACGTCAACGTCATTATTGAAGGCCAGGTAACGTTGGGCAACCGGGTCAAAATTGGTGCGGGCTGCGTCATTAAAAACAGCGTCATCAGCGATGATTGCGAGATTAGCCCCTATTCGGTGATCGAGGATGCGAATCTGGCCACTGACTGTACGGTCGGCCCGTTCGCGCGTTTACGTCCCGGCAGTGAACTGGCCCAGGCCGCCCACGTCGGCAATTTTGTTGAAATGAAAAAAGCCCGACTCGGGAAAGGCTCTAAAGCAGGTCACCTGTCTTATCTGGGTGATGCGGAGATCGGTGCCAATGTGAATATCGGTGCAGGGACGATTACCTGCAATTACGATGGCGCAAACAAATTCAAAACCGTTATTGGTGACAATGTATTTGTTGGCTCGGATACGCAGCTGGTCGCACCGGTGAGTGTGGCGGCAGGCGCAACGATTGCCGCCGGAACAACGGTGATGAAAGACATTTCCACTGCCGATCTGGTCTATAACCGTAAAGAGCAGAATCACAAAGCCGGCTGGCAGCGCCCGCAGAAGAAAAAATAATTTTTACGGCCCGGGCTAAACGGGCCGCTTGCAGTACCAAAACTATAATCCCCACTCTCTACAAGGCTCGGGGAACCGGCAATGCCGGACTATCAGGTCATATGACAACGCAATGGCAAACAGCCATGAAGTCAGGAAATAACTTATGTGTGGAATTGTTGGTGCAGTAGCACAACGTGATATCGCAGAAATTTTGTTAGAAGGTTTACGCCGCCTGGAATACCGCGGTTATGACTCAGCTGGTCTGGCCGTCGTCGATCAGCAAGGTCATGTTACCCGTCTGCGTCGCCTGGGCAAAGTTCAGATGCTGGCTGCCGCAGCGGAAGAACAACCTCTGAACGGCGGAACCGGTATCGCGCATACGCGCTGGGCAACCCATGGCGAACCCTCAGAGGCCAATGCGCATCCGCACGTTTCTGAGCACATCGTTATAGTGCACAACGGTATTATCGAAAACCATGAGCCGCTTCGTGAAGCGCTGATTGCGCAGGGTTACCATTTCAGCTCAGAAACCGATACCGAAGTGGTAGCGCATCTGGTTCATCTGGAGCAGAAAAAGGGCGGTTCGCTGCGTGAAGTCGTGCAGCGTGTGATTCCCCAACTACGCGGTGCCTATGGCATGGTGATCATGGACAGTCGCGATCCATCGTGTCTGGTGGCCGCCCGTTCAGGCAGCCCACTGGTGATCGGTCGTGGTGTGGGTGAAAACTTCATTGCTTCTGACCAGCTGGCACTGTTGCCGGTCACTCGCCGCTTTATTTATCTGGAAGAGGGCGATATCGCTGAAATCAGCCGTCGCGATGTTACGATCGTCGATCGTGCGGGTAATACCGTGCGCCGCGATGAGATCGAATCCAGCGTACAGTACGATGCCGGCGATAAAGGTATCTATCGCCATTACATGCAAAAAGAGATCTATGAGCAGCCAAATGCGATTAAAAACACCTTAACGGGGCGTTTTAATCACGGTGCAGTCGATCTCAGCGAACTGGGGCCAAATGCAGAAGCGCTGCTCAGCAAGGTTGAGCACATCCAGATCATCGCCTGTGGCACTTCTTACAACTCTGGCATGGTCTCGCGTTACTGGTTCGAGGCGCTGGCAAACCTCCCTTGTGATGTCGAGATTGCGTCCGAATTCCGCTACCGTAAATCGGCGGTACGTAAAAACAGCCTGCTGATTACCCTGTCTCAGTCGGGGGAAACGGCGGATACGCTGGCCGCGCTGCGCCTGTCGAAAGAGCTGGGGTACCTGGGATCGCTGGCTATCTGTAACGTCGCGGGTTCGTCGCTGGTACGTGAATCCGATCTGGCGCTGATGACCAAAGCGGGTACGGAGATTGGTGTAGCCTCTACAAAGGCCTTTACCACTCAACTGACCGTACTGCTGATGCTGGTGGCAAAACTCGGTCGCCTGAACGGCATGTCCGCAGAAAAAGAGCACGAAATTGTGCATGGTCTGCAGGCTCTGCCAAGCCGCATTGAGCAAATGCTGGCGCAGGACAAGCTGATTGAAAACCTGGCCGAAGATTTCTCTGATAAGCACCATGCCCTGTTCCTTGGTCGTGGCGATCAGTACCCTATCGCGATGGAAGGGGCGCTCAAGCTGAAGGAGATCTCGTATATTCATGCGGAAGCCTATGCGGCAGGGGAACTCAAGCACGGTCCGCTGGCGTTGATCGATGCCGATATGCCGGTCATTGTGGTGGCACCGAACAATGAACTGTTAGAGAAGCTGAAATCGAATATCGAAGAAGTACGCGCGCGTGGCGGTCTGCTGTACGTGTTTGCCGATCAGGATGCCGGTTTCAGTGACAGCGAAGGAATGAAAATCATTCCTCTGCCGCACGTCGAAGAGGCCATTGCGCCTATCTTCTATACCGTGCCGCTCCAGCTGCTCTCCTATCATGTGGCCCTGATCAAAGGCACCGATGTGGATCAGCCGCGTAACCTGGCGAAATCGGTAACGGTCGAGTAATGCATCTTATGCGTGAATCCCCGACGGGATTCACGCGTTTCATTTATTTGATCTTGCTACTGCATTGCTCCAGTGCACGCTGTTGATCGCTGATTTTGCGGTTAGCCTCATCGAGTGAACGCTGCAGGTTATTGATCGTATCCTCATTGTTGCTTAGCTTTTGGCGAGTTGACTGAGGATATTTGCCTGATTTTATAGCGTTTTTGTTAAGTCTTTAATCTTATCTTTCATTGCAATAACACCTTCAACATCGACGGATGATTGTTTAACGGCGCCGTAATAACCCAATATAGCCAGAGCGCCTCTGTTATTAGCTGCGGTATAAAATTTATCTAAATGAATCGTGGGTGTCGTATCATCCGCCTTTAAGCCTGCCAGCGTACAGAGCAGGACGACATTGCACACCAGAAGCTTCTTCATAAATCTCATCGAACATGTTCTTTTCGAGAGGAGTCTTATGAAATGAGCAATAATTGTGCCTGTCATATAACTGTAATATTAACTACATTTTTCTGTCACTAAACTGTCCTATTTTCCCTCCTGCAGCAATCACTGACTCTTACTAAAAAGGCACTTAGCCTGACTTTTCTCCCCTGGAGGGAACATGACACTGATGCGTAGCACCGTAGCCCGAATCCTCGCCGCCTCTCTTGCCGTTAGTGCGGTTTCTGCATTTGCAGCCACCGATCTGACCGGTGCTGGCGGTACATTCCCGGCGCCGGTTTATGCCAAGTGGGCAGCAGAGTATCAGCAAGCCACCGGTAGCAAAATCAACTATCAGGGCATTGGTTCATCTGGCGGTGTAAAACAAATTATCGCCAAAACCGTTGATTTCGGTGCCTCCGATGCGCCTATGAAAGACGAAGATCTGCAGAAATATGGTCTGTTCCAGTTCCCTACCGTAATCGGTGGCGTGGTGCTGGCGGTTAACCTGCCAGGCATCAAATCTGGTCAGCTGACGCTGGACGGTAAAACCGTTGGCGACATCTATCTGGGTAACATCAAAAAGTGGAACGATCCTGCGATTGTTAAACTGAACCCAGGCGTGAAACTGCCCGATACCAACATCAACGTGGTGCGTCGCGCGGATGGCTCAGGTACCTCTTTCGTTTTCACCAGCTACCTGGCGAAAGTGAACGAAGAGTGGAACAGCAAAATTGGTAAAGGCAACACCGTTAACTGGCCAACCGGTCTGGGCGGTAAAGGTAACGATGGCGTAGCAGCGTTTGTACAGCGTCTGCCAGGTTCTATTGGTTACGTTGAGTACGCGTATGCCAAACAGAATAACCTGACCTATACCAAACTGATGGATGCGGACGGCAAAGCGGTTGCGCCAAGCGAAACCAGCTTCTCTAATGCCGCGAAAGGCGCAGACTGGAGCAAATCGTTTGCTCAGGATCTGACCTTCCAGAAAGGCAATGATGCATGGCCGATCACCTCAACCACCTTTATCCTGATTTACAAAGATCAGACTAATGCGGCGAAAGGTGCCGAAGTCCTGAAGTTCTTTGACTGGGCCTACAAAGATGGCGGTAAAACGGCCAATGCGCTGGATTATGCCACCCTGCCGGAGAGCGTGGTTCAGCAGATCCGTGCTGCCTGGAAAGCCAATATCAAAGACAGTTCTGGTAAAGCGCTTTATAAGTAAGTGAATGACCCTGACCAGCCTGCGTGCTGGTCAGCCTTCAAGGGCGGCGTCTGCCGCCCTGATAACTTCTGAGGACGAAGACTTCTATGGCTGCAACGAAGTCGGCATTCAAAGCCCCAGGTAAGCAAGGTGACCGAATTTTTGGCGCGCTGGTAAAACTCTCTGCGCTGATTGTTCTGTTGCTTATGGGCGGCATTATCGTCTCCCTGATCTTCTCTTCCTGGCCAAGCATACAGAAATTTGGTTTCGCGTTTTTGTGGACCAAAACCTGGGACGCCCCTAACGAACAATTTGGTGCACTGGTGCCGATTTACGGCACACTTGTCACCTCAATCATTGCGTTGATTATTGCGGTACCGGTCAGTTTCGGTATTGCTCTTTTTCTGACCGAACTCTCACCAGGCTGGTTACGACGTCCACTGGGAACCGCAATTGAGCTGCTCGCTGCGATTCCGAGTATTGTTTATGGTATGTGGGGCTTATTTATCTTTGCTCCGCTGTTCGCAGAATATTTCCAGACGCCCGTTGGTGATGTCCTCTCGGGCATTCCGATTATTGGCGCTCTGTTCTCCGGTCCGGCGTTTGGTATCGGTATTCTGGCCGCAGGTGTGATTCTGGCCATCATGATCATTCCCTATATTGCTTCAGTCATGCGCGACGTGTTTGAGCAGACGCCGGTGATGATGAAAGAGTCAGCCTATGGGATTGGCTGCACCACGTGGGAAGTGATCTGGCGCATCGTGTTGCCGTTTACTAAAAACGGCGTCATCGGCGGCATCATGCTGGGCCTGGGACGTGCGCTGGGCGAAACCATGGCGGTCACCTTTATTATCGGTAACACCTACCAGCTCGACAGTGCCTCACTGTTTATGCCAGGCAACAGTATCACCTCGGCACTGGCGAATGAGTTTGCTGAAGCCGAATCGGGTGTTCACGTAGCGGCACTGATGGAACTGGGCCTGATTCTGTTTGTTATCACCTTTATTGTGCTGGCGATTTCCAAGTTAATGATTATGCGTCTGGCAAAAAGTGAAGGAGCGCGATCATGACAACAATGGAAGTACAGGCTCGGGCCGAACTGGAAGCGTCACGTCGCAAAATGCAGTCGTGGCGTAGCACCAAGAACAAAATCGCCTTAACGCTGTCCTTGCTGACGATGGCATTTGGCTTATTCTGGCTGGTCTGGATTTTGTTTACCACCGTGAGCCGCGGCATTGACGGGCTTTCATGGTCGCTGTTTACCGAGTCCACACCGCCGCCAAACACGGCGGGAGGCGGATTAGCCAATGCGCTGGTAGGTAGCGGTTTACTGATTTTATGGTCGACATTCATTGGCACGCCACTGGGCATTCTGGCGGGTGTGTATCTGGCAGAATATGGTCGTAAGTCTTTACTGGCGGAAGTGATTCGTTTCATTAACGACATCCTGCTGTCTGCCCCATCGATTGTTGTGGGCCTGTTTGTCTACACCATTGTCGTGGCGCAGATGCACCATTTCTCAGGCTGGGCAGGTGTGATAGCGCTGGCGTTGTTACAAATTCCAATAGTGATTCGCACGACGGAAAACATGTTACGACTGGTGCCTGACAGCATGCGCGAAGCAGCCTATGCGCTGGGTACGCCGAAATGGAAGATGATTTCCGCCATTACGCTGAAAGCGTCCGTATCCGGGATTATTACGGGTGTACTGCTGGCGGTAGCGCGCATCGCGGGCGAAACCGCGCCGCTGCTGTTTACTGCGCTGTCGAACCAGTTCTGGAGCACCGACATGATGCAGCCGCTGGCAAACCTGCCGGTCACCATCTTTAAATTTGCGATGAGTCCGTTCGCCGAGTGGCAAAGTCTGGCCTGGGCGGGCGTACTGATTATTACCCTCTGTGTGTTGCTGTTAAATATCGTAGCACGCGTGGTATTCGCCAAGGGTAAACACGGTTAACGACTGACACGGCCCTGTGCGGTGTCGTATAAGAGAGAAAAGCAATGAGTACTGCGACTGCATCAGCGGGTAAGATTCAGGTCCGTAATCTGAATTTTTATTACGGCAAGTTTCACGCTCTGAAGAACATCAACCTGGATATTGCGAAGAATCAGGTGACGGCCTTTATCGGCCCTTCAGGCTGTGGTAAATCCACTTTGCTGCGAACCTTCAATAAAATGTATTCGCTCTATCCCGAGCAGCGCGCGGAAGGGGATATTCTGCTGGACGGCGACAACATTCTGGCGTCCAACCAGGATATCGCCCTGCTGCGCGCCCGGGTTGGCATGGTGTTCCAGAAGCCAACGCCTTTCCCGATGTCGATTTATGACAATATCGCCTTTGGCGTGCGCTTGTTTGAAAAGCTGTCTCGCGCCGATATGGACGAGCGTGTGCAGTGGGCGCTTACCAAGGCAGCCCTGTGGACTGAAACCAAAGACAAGCTGCATCAGAGTGGCTACAGTCTGTCAGGCGGCCAGCAGCAGCGTCTGTGTATTGCGCGCGGTATCGCCATTCGTCCGGAAGTCCTGCTGCTGGATGAGCCCTGTTCAGCGCTGGATCCCATTTCTACCGGCCGTATCGAAGAACTCATTACTGAACTGAAGCAGGATTACACCGTCGTGATCGTGACACACAACATGCAGCAGGCGGCACGTTGTTCCGACCACACGGCGTTTATGTATCTGGGCGAACTGATTGAATTCAGCGACACCGACACGCTGTTCACCAAGCCGGCACAGAAACAAACGGAAGACTACATTACAGGTCGCTACGGCTGATTAGACAGGAGATCGCCATGGACAGTTTAAATCTGAATAAACACATCTCCGGTCAGTTTAACGCTGAGCTGGAGCACATCCGCACGCAGGTGATGATCATGGGCGGCATGGTTGAGCAGCAGCTGACCGATGCCATTACCGCCATGCATAATCTGGATGGCGAACTGGCCCAGCGCGTCATTGATGGTGACCAGAAGGTCAACATGATGGAAGTGGAGATTGATGAAGCCTGTGTGCGCATCATCGCCAAACGTCAGCCGACCGCTATCGATTTACGTCTGGTCATGGCGATTATCAAAACCATCTCCGAACTGGAACGCATCGGCGATGTTGCCGAGAAAATCAGCCGCACTGCGCTGGAGAAGTTTGGCCAGCAACATCTGCCGCTGCTGGTCAGCCTGGAGTCGCTGGGCCGTCATACTGTGCAGATGCTGCATGATGTGCTGGATGCCTTTGCGCGCATGGATCTTAACGAAGCCGTACAGATCTACCGCGAAGACAAGAAAGTGGATAAAGAGTACGAAGGCATTGTGCGTCAGCTGATGACCTACATGATGGAAGATCCGCGGACGATTCCCAGCGTTCTGACGGCGCTGTTTTGCGCCCGCGCCATCGAACGTATCGGTGACCGCTGCCAGAATATCTGCGAAATCATTTTCTACTTCGTGAAAGGTCAGGATTTCCGTCACGTGGGCGGCGACAGGCTGGACGCGCTGTTATCCGGTGACGACGACGGTAGCAACAAACCGTCTTGATCTCGCGCAACCGTGCGCCATAAGGCGCACGGCTCCGGCTATTCTGCATAGACCCCATCCTCTTAGCTCTTTATACTTGCGCCAGTTTTTTAACCAACGGGTGCGCACTCATGTCCTCTTCTTCCCCTGTTAAGCAGAGCATTACGCCTGCGAAAGCGATGCTGGCTGCCGTCAGCGGTTATGCCATGGACGGATTCGATCTGCTGATTCTCGGGTTTATGCTGCCCGCTATCAGCCTGTCGCTGGCACTGGATCCGTCACAGGCTGGTTCACTGGTGACCTGGACGCTGATCGGCGCGGTCATCGGCGGCATTGTGTTTGGCCACCTCAGCGATCGCTATGGGCGCATTCGTGTGTTAACCATCACGATACTGATGTTCTCTGTCTTTACCGGATTGTGTGCAGTGGCGCAGGGTTACTGGGATCTGCTGGCGTACCGTACGCTGGCGGGCATGGGACTGGGCGGTGAGTTTGGCATCGGCATGGCGCTGATTGCAGAAGCCTGGCCGGCAGAAAAGCGCAACCGCGCCTCGGCCTGGGTCGGCATCGGCTGGCAACTCGGCGTACTGCTGGCGGCATTTATCACCCCGCCTTTACTGAGTGTGATTGGCTGGCGCGGCATGTTCCTGGTGGGATTACTGCCCGCGCTGGTGTCATTTGTTATTCGCCGCAGCATGGGCGAACCCGAGAGCTTCACCCGTCAAATTAAACATGTTCCCTCGCTGTCCTTTCCCGCCCGACTGAAACTGCTGTTTAAAGACCGCGCCACCAGCAAAGCCAGCCTGGGGATCTTTATTCTCTGTTCCGTTCAGAACTTCGGTTATTACGGCCTGATGATCTGGATGCCCAGCTACTTGTCCTCTAACTTCGGTTTCAGTCTGACCAAATCCGGCGTCTGGACGGCAGTAACCGTGGTGGGCATGACCTTTGGCATCTGGCTGTTTGGCGTGCTGGCCGATCGCTTTGCGCGCTGGAAAATTTTCCTGCTTTACCAGTTCGGTGCGGTCGTGATGGTTGTGGTTTATGCGCAACTGCGCGATCCGACCGTGATGTTGTTTACCGGTGCGCTGATGGGCCTGTTCGTCAACGGTATGATTGGCGGCTATGGCGCATTGATCTCAGATACCTTTCCGCCGCAGGTTCGTGCGACCGCGCAGAACGTATTGTTTAATCTGGGGCGCGGCGTCGGTGGATTGGGTCCGTTGGTAATCGGGCTGCTGGCGGGTAAATTCTCCTTCGTGGCTGCTATCACGCTACTGGCCCTGATCTACCTGCTGGATATTGCAGCAACGCTGTTCCTGCTGCCGAAAAAGCAAAGTCAGGACGATGCGCTGGGGGCGATTGGTTAAGTAACCCGGCTGATGTCACTTAACCGGCTTTATAATGAAGCCGGTTTAAGTTGGCTGGGGATGCCCGGATCGTTTGCTGAACTGAATTCGTCCATTGCGCATGGTTACACTGGCTGTTTGCGTATTCATTCCAGGCCGATGTTGGTGGAAAGACGCAATGCGGAACTTCGCCGCGCGAAAACAGGCAATGATTTCATCGTATTCATCAGGGTTCGCACCATGCTGGCCAGTTTACTCGATTACTACAAAAGTCTTCCTTTGACAGAAGAAGCCTTAAGGTTTCAGTTGGAAAAATGGCTTAGCATGCAACGCTCATGGTGTTGCGATATGTCATTTGCCACACAGTTTCCGTGGAAGGAAACGGGACTCCCTGCGCATTATTTTCTTCAGCGTCAGGTCGATGTGGATGGCGGGCATTACCTGACGGGCCCACGTTACATGGCAGGCGATCTGGCCCGTCCTTTTGTCGATATCGTGGCATTTGATGCCCCCATTACTTCGCATGTCATAACGAAAATTTGCAGGGAATGGTCAGAAATTAAGCCTCAGCGTGTTCGCATTCTCGTGCCTGGCGACATTCCTGTATGCGGAGAAACGGATCAACTCATCTATGCCTCAGCCCTCACCAGCAAGGGAAACGAGGCTGAAGAACATCATTTGACACTAATTCGCGCTGACGCAAGAAGTTTGAGCTGGTGCATGCAAGGGTTGACTGACGCTTATCAACGGGCATGGGAAGCCATGCCTGCTTTGAAAGAAAGTTTACTGCCGACGAATGAAAGGACACTGATGGAAAAAATTTCTGATGGCAGTGTTTTTATTCTTTATGAAGAAGCACAACGTGTCGGGTTTATTGTTTGTGAGGAAGGTACGGTAGGGTTTCTTCAGGCATTCCAGATAACTGAGGAAGTGATATTGCCTGAATATCAAGGGAGATCGCTGGCATCCCTTGCTCAGCAGGTTTTAAGAAAACAGCTGTGTCTTTCGGGTAAACGAAATTCCCTGTTAGCGGGCACGATTGTTCCGGGGAATCGTCCCTCAATCCGCGTAGCCGAAAAAGCAGGCCGTCGATGCGTGCTCAGATATGAATTTCTTCCAGCAGGACAGCCTTGATCGGCGACGATGAAAACCCTGCGCAGCCAGAGGGCAACACCGTTGCCCTCTGGCTGAATTACAGATTCATCAGCGGCAGCAACTGCTGATACAACCGACTGAACGTCTCACGTCTCGGCTGATAATGTGCATGACGAGCCGGATCTGTCTCATGGCGCTGCACCTGCTTCAGGGCCGGAATGGTCAGGTTGTTATCCATTGCCATCTGCGCCAGTCGGGCGGCACCCAGCGCCGGGCCGACATCGCCACCTTCGCAGTAGTCCAGTGTTTGTCCGCTGATATCTGCCAGCATCTGCCGCCAGTAGCGACTTCGTGCTCCACCGCCAATCAGCATGATGCTTTCGGGTGTTACGCCGCAGTCGTGAACCACATCCATGCCATCCGCCAGCGCAAAACCGACGCCTTCCAGCACGGCGCGCGCCAGCTCGGGTCGCCCATGCTGGTGGGTAAACCCAAAGAAGCTGCCGCAGGCATGCGGATTATTATGCGGTGTGCGTTCACCGGAAAGATAAGGCAAAAACCACAAGGGGGGCGCATCGTCTTTTGCACGTTCCGCTTCGGCTAACAGGTGCGGGACATCATCGCAGCCCGTCAGTGACGCTGCCCAGTCCAGGCAGGAAGCGGCGCTCAGCATTACCGACATCAGGTGCCAGCGCTGCGGCAGCGCATGACAAAAGCTGTGTACCGCCTGCTCGGGATTGCTGAGATAGCCTTCGCTGACCACGAAGTACACGCCGGAGGTACCGAGTGACAACATCCCTTGCCCCGGCGCGACCATGCCGACGCCGACCGCGCCTGCCGCGTTATCGCCGCCGCCCGCCACGATCGGCACCTGCGGCAGCGACCAGCGCTGCGCGATCGCGGTTGATAAAGTACCGGTAATCTGGTTTCCTTCGAACAGGGCTGGCATCTGGCTGTGATCCAGCCCGCAGGCCGCGAGCATCTCCTCACTCCAGTCACGCTTTTCCACATCCAGCCACATGGTTCCGGCTGCATCAGACATGTCGCTGGCAAACTCGCCGCTCAGGCGCCAGCGCAGGTAATCTTTAGGCAGCAGCACCCTGGCAATCCGGGCAAAAATGTCTGGTTCGTGCTGTTGCACCCATAATAGTTTGGGCGCGGTAAAGCCTGGCATCATCAGGTTACCGGTGATGCGCCGAGAGTCAGGTACCCGCTGCTCCAGTTCACGGCACTGATCGCCGCTGCGCCCGTCGTTCCAGAGAATGGCGGGACGCAGCACCCGATGCTGCGCGTCCAGCAAGGTCGCGCCGTGCATCTGTCCTGTCAGGCCCACAGCTTTCACCGTGCTCAGGTCGTGCCGTTGTGCCAGTGCCTGCATTGCCTTATCCGTGGCCTGCCACCAGCTTTCGGGATCTTGCTCGCTCCATAACGGATGCGGGCGGGAAACCGTTAGTGGGGCCGTTTCCACCGCCGCCACCTGCCCTTGCACATCCAGCAACACGACTTTTACGCCGGATGTGCCGATATCGATCCCGATTACCATGTCGCGCTCCTTACGGATTAGAAGTCATAGAGGTAATGATTCACCAGGTTTTCCAGTTGTTCCTGGCGACCGCTGCGATGTTGCGGATTGAACTGCTGCTGGTGCGCATGGGCCGCGAGTGTTTCCAGTGAAAACTCACCTTTCAAAATCTGCTGACCAAACTCCCCGTTCCAGCCGCTGTAGCGCTGTGCCACGCGCTGATCAAGCTCACCGTCAGACAGCATACGCGCCGCCACTTTCAACGCCAGCGCCATCGTGTCCATGGCACCGATGTGTCCATAGAACAGATCGTACTTGTCGGTGCTCTGCCGACGTACTTTGGCATCAAAGTTTAAGCCGCCTGTGGTAAAGCCGCCTGCTTTGATAATTTCATACATCACCAGCGCGTTCTCTTCCACGCTGACCGGGAACTGATCGGTGTCCCAGCCGCACTGGGCATCACCCCGGTTGGCATCGACCGAACCAAATACACCCAGCGCAATTGCCGTCGCTATTTCGTGATGGAATGAGTGACCCGCCAGCGTGGCATGGTTGGCTTCCACGTTTACCTTAATCTCTTTTTCCAGGCCAAACTGCTTCAGGAAGCCATAAACCGTCGCGACGTCATAATCGTACTGATGTTTGGTCGGCTCTTGCGGTTTGGGTTCAATCAGGAGCGTGCCCTGGAAGCCGATTTTGTGCTTATGTTCAACGACCATCTGCATAAAGCGGCCAATCTGCTCGCGCTCCTGGCGCAGGTCGGTATTTAACAGCGTTTCATAGCCTTCGCGTCCGCCCCACAGTACGTAGTTTTCGCCCCCCAGCGTTTGGGTCGCTTTCATTGCACTGCACACCTGACTGGCGGCCCAGGAGAATACTTCCGGATCCGGATTGGTGGCGGCACCCGCACCGTAGCGCGGATGTGTAAAGCAGTTAGCGGTGCCCCAGAGTAGTTTTAAGCCCGTTTCCTGCTGTTTCGCCTGCAACGTATCGGTCATTACCGCCAGGTTTTCGCGATAGCTTTTTAAGGAGTCACCTTCAGGTGAGACGTCCACATCGTGGAAGCAGTAGTAAGGCACGTTCAGCTTGTGGAAAAACTCAAAGGCAACGTCCGCTTTCAGTTTGGCCAGCGCCAGCGCATCGCCCGCTTTTTGCCATGGACGATCAAAAGCGCCGACACCAAACATGTCCGCGCCATTCCAGCAGAAGGTGTGCCAGTAACAGGCGGCGAAGCGCAGATGCTCAGCCATGGTTTTCCCCAGGATGACTTCGTCAGGGTTGTAGTGGCGGAAGGCCAGAGGATTACTGGTTTTTGCGCCTTCGTAGCGAACGCGATCAAGCTGGTCAAAATAAGCGTGCATGGTTTGCTCCTTAACAGTGGTCCCGAATGGGTTACCCAGAAGCCATATTGTGCGTATCCGCTTTCTGACCACTCAATTACGATATTTCACACAGGCAGTAAGAGAATTATTTATTGTGCGCTTGCTCTCAAAAAAATATGACAATGAGATGACCTCATGCTGTGCAGTTTGCGGTAACGGCGAGTCTGAAAATGTTAAAATTTGGATCGCGCTCAAAAATTCAGAAATAAACCAAAAAACGTAATAGCCGGATAAAAATCAGTAATTGCTGGCAGGTAAAAATAAGGTGAACAATTCATCCGCCTGGTTCATAGCCTTACAACGACAATAACCGTTCCCTACAGGATGACCATGATGAAAATGAAACCCGTATTACTCGCTGCGCTTGCGGCGCTTACGCTGTTCAGTCAGGCCAGTCTGGCAAAAGAAGTCAAAATCGGCATGGCCATTGACGATTTACGTCTGGAACGCTGGCAAAAAGACCGCGATATCTTCGTTAAACAGGCGGAAGCAAAGGGCGCGAAAGTCTTCGTGCAGTCTGCCAATGGCAACGAAGAAACGCAAATGTCGCAAATCGAAAATATGATCAACCGCGGCGTGGATGTGCTGGTTATTATTCCCTACAACGGTCAGGTATTAAGTAACGTCGTGGCAGAAGCGAAACGCGAAGGCATTAAAGTTCTGGCCTATGATCGCATGATTAATAATGCCGATATCGATTTCTATATTTCGTTTGATAATGAAAAAGTCGGCGAAATGCAGGCCGAAAGCCTGGTGAAAAAAGTACCCAAAGGCAATTACTTCCTGATGGGCGGATCGCCTGTCGATAATAACGCCCGCCTGTTCCGCGAAGGGCAGATGAAGGTGTTAAAACCCTCTATTGATAATGGCAGCATAAAAGTTGTCGGTGACCAGTGGGTTGATGCCTGGCTGCCGGAAAATGCACTGAAAATCATGGAAAACGCCCTGACCGCCAATAAAAACCACATCGATGCCGTTGTGGCCTCAAACGATGCTACCGCGGGGGGAGCGATCCAGGCGCTCAGCGCGCAGGGGCTGGCCGGTAAGGTCGCCATCTCCGGGCAGGATGCCGATCTGGCCGCCATCAAACGCATCATGAATGGCACGCAAACCATGACGGTGTACAAACCGATCAAAGAACTGGCGACTGAAGCAGCTAATGTCGCCGTCGAGCTGGGCAACGGTCAGACGCCTGCCAGCAATGCCAAACTCAACAACGGCCTGAAAGATGTGCCGTCGCGCCTGCTGACGCCCATCGAGGTCAACAAAGACAATATCGACAGTACCGTGGTGAAAGACGGTTTCCACAAGAAGAGTGAACTCTGATCGCCATCCTGCGAAGGAGAAGACCGATGTTGCTGGAAATGAAAAATATCACCAAGCGTTTCGGCGCGGTGAAGGCGCTGGACAACGTCAGCCTGCAACTGGATGCCGGTGAAGTGCTGTCGTTGTGTGGTGAAAACGGCTCTGGCAAATCGACCCTGATGAAAATCCTGTGCGGACTGTATCCGCACGGGGAGTTTGAGGGGCAGATTCAGTTTTCCGGGGACCCGATCCAGGCACAGACTATTCGCGATACCGAACGCAAAGGGATTGTCATTATCCATCAGGAGCTGGCGCTGGTACGGCAACTGACCGTGATGGAGAACATCTTCCTGGGCGCAGAGCTGGGGCGCTTTGGCATGGTGGACGATGAAACCATGACGCTGCGCTGCCAGCAGTTGCTGGAACGGGTCAAACTTAACGTCTCGCCCGACACACGCGTGGGTGAGCTGGGCCTGGGGCAGCAGCAGCTGGTGGAGATTGCGCGGGCGCTCAACAAACAGGTGCGACTGCTTATCCTCGATGAGCCGACGTCCTCGCTGACCGAGCAGGAAACCACGGTACTGCTCAGTATCATCCACAACCTGCGCGAGCACGGTATCGCCTGTATTTATATCTCGCACAAACTGAACGAGGTGCGGGCGATTTCGGACACCATCTGCGTGATTCGCGATGGTCAGCATATTGCCACTCGTCCGGCGGCGGGCCTGAGTGAGGACGATATCATCACCATGATGGTCGGACGTGAACTTACGGCGCTCTATCCACATTCACCTCACGAGATTGGCGACACGGTGCTGCAGGTCAGCAACCTGACGGCCTGGCATCCGGTCAACCGCCACATCAAGCGCGTGAATAACCTGTCCTTTACCCTGCGTAAGGGAGAGATCCTTGGTATCGCCGGATTAGTCGGTGCTGGCCGAACGGAAACCGTTCAGTGTCTGTTTGGCGTCTGGCCTGGTCGCTGGCAGGGTGAGATCCGGATTAACGGCAACAAAGTGACTATCCGCGACTGTCAGGAGGCAATCGCGCACGGCATTGCCATGGTGCCGGAGGATCGTAAAAAAGACGGCATTGTGCCGCTGATGGGCGTGGGCAAAAACATCACTCTGGCGGCGCTGGATCAGTTCAGCCAGCGCCTGTCCACAATTGACGAAGCCAGCGAGCTGCACGCCATTAATGCCGCTATCGCCCGCTTGCGGGTCAAAACCTCGTCACCTGAACTGCCGATTGGCCGCCTCAGCGGCGGCAACCAGCAAAAAGCGATTCTGGCGAAATGCCTGCTGCTCAATCCAAAAATTCTGATTCTGGATGAGCCCACGCGCGGTATTGATGTGGGTGCGCGGCAGGAAATTTATGTGCTAATCAATGCGCTGGTACAGCAGGGCATCTCCGTCATTGTGATCTCGTCTGAGTTGCCCGAAGTGCTGGGCCTCAGCGACCGCATTCTGGTGATGCATGAAGGGCAAATCAAAGCCGATCTGATTAACGACAATCTGACTCAGGAGCAGGTGATGGAAGCCGCTCTGCGGAGTGAACATTATGCTTAACAGCGAAACCAAGCCCGCCGTATCGACGCCGGCCAACAAGCCCGTCTCCAGCAAACTCGGCCTGCGTAATTTGCAGGTGCTGGTCATGCTGGGGGCGATCGTGTTGATTGCCCTGTTTTTTACCTGGACTACTGACGGTGCCTGGCTCAGCCCGCGCAACGTCTCTAACCTGCTGCGCCAGACGGCGATAACCGGCATCCTGGCGGTGGGCATGGTGTTTGTCATTATCTCTGCTGAGATCGACCTCTCAGTTGGCTCTATGATGGGGCTGCTGGGCGGCGCGGCGGCGATCTTTGACGTCTGGCTGGGCTGGCCGCTGCCTCTGACCATTGTGGTCACGCTGGTGCTTGGCCTGCTGCTGGGCACCTGGAATGGCTGGTGGGTGGCCTACCGCAAGGTGCCTTCGTTTATCGTAACGCTGGCCGGTATGCTGGCGTTTCGCGGTATCCTGGTCGGTATCACCGACGGAACTACCGTTGCCCCGACCAGTCCGGCGATGTCCCAGATTGGGCAAAGCTATTTGCCAGGCGGCTTCGGTTTTGGTTTTGGCTTTATCGGCCTGGCACTGTTTATTCTGTGGCAGTGGCGCTTACGGCTGCGTCGTCAGCAGTTGGGGCTGGCTCAACCGGCGGCAACCGGCACCGTGGCACGCCAGGCGATCACCGCCGTGCTGGTGCTGGGGGCGATCTGGCTGCTGAATGATTACCGTGGCGTACCTACTCCGGTACTGCTGCTGGCATTGCTGCTGCTGGCGGGAATGTTTATGGCCACCCGCACGGCTTTTGGCCGCCGCATTTACGCCATCGGCGGCAATATTGATGCCGCCCGGCTTTCCGGTATCAATGTGGCGCGCACCAAGCTGGCGGTGTTTGCCATCAATGGCCTGATGGTGGCGATCGCGGGGCTGATCCTCAGCTCACGTCTGGGCGCGGGATCGCCTTCTGCCGGGAACATCGCCGAACTGGATGCGATTGCAGCCTGTGTTATCGGCGGCACCAGCCTGGCTGGCGGCGTCGGATCCGTCGCCGGGGCGGTGATGGGCGCGTTTATCATGGCCTCGCTGGATAACGGCATGAGCATGATGGATGTGCCGACCTTCTGGCAATATATCGTTAAAGGGGCGATTTTGCTGCTGGCGGTCTGGATGGACACCGCAACGCGCCGCCGTATGTAATCGTGTGAACGATCACACTGTGGCGCAAACCATTTCTGTGATGCATCCAGCTGTGCTATGCAATTCGCTGGGAGTTAACGGGACGCTGCCACTATGCATGAGAAACGATACCGCATTACCCTGCTGTTTAACGCCAACAAGGTTTACGATCGTCAGGTGGTTGAAGGCGTTGGCGAGTATTTACAGGCTTCACAGACAAACTGGGATATTTTCATTGAGGAGGATTTCCGCTGCCGCATTGATAATATCCATGAGTGGCTGGGCGACGGCGTGATTGCGGATTATGACGACAGCGCCATTCAGCGTTCGCTGGCAGACGTGGCGGTGCCGGTCGTCGGTGTGGGTGGCTCCTATCATCGTGAAGAGGATTACCCGCCGGTACACTACATTGCCACCGACAACAGCGCGCTGGTGGAAAGTGCCTTCCTGCACCTGAAAGCGCGCGGTATCAACCGTTTTGCATTTTACGGTTTGCCGGCTTCCAGTGGTAAACGCTGGGCGCAGGAGCGCGAACTGGCGTTTCGCCAACGCGTCATGCGTGAGCGCTATATGGGCGTGGTTTATCAGGGCATGGAAACCGCCTCTGAGAACTGGCAGCACGCGCAAAACCGCCTGGCCGACTGGCTGCAAACCCTTCCTCCGCATACCGGCATTATTGCTGTCACTGATGCATGTGCGCGTCATCTGCTGCAGGCCTGCGAGCACCTGAAGATTCCGGTGCCTGAGAAGCTGTGCGTAATTGGCATCGACAACGAAGAACTGACCCGTTATCTCTCTCGCGTCGCGCTTTCCTCGGTAGTTCAGGGTTCACGACAAATGGGTTATCAGGCCGCTAAGCTGTTACACCGCCTGCTGGATAAGCAGGTTCTGCCGCTCCAGCGCATTCTGGTACCGCCAGTGAAAGTGATTGCCCGCCGCTCAACCGATTTCCGCTCGCTGCACGATCCTGCAGTGATTCAGGCGATGCATTTTATCCGTTTTAACGCCTGTAAGGGCATTAAGGTGGAGCAGGTACTGGATGCCATTGGCCTGTCGCGTTCTAACCTGGAGAAGCGTTTCCGTGACGAAACCGGCGATACGATTCACGCCATGATCCATCGCGAAAAGCTGGAAAAGGCAAAGGAACTGCTGGCGGGCTCGTCACTCAGTATCAATGAGATCTCGCAGATGTGTGGTTATCCCTCATTGCAGTATTTCTATTCGGTGTTCAAGAAGAGCTATGCGACGACACCGAAAGAGTACAGGCAGGAAAATGGAGAAGTGGCGTAAGAAGGCGACGTTGGCATTTCTGTGAGTGCATGAATGAACCGATGACCTGTCGCCATCATCTATAAGGAAGCCGGTCCGAATGTCCTGGGCTGGCTTTCCACTTATATTTTCTCTGAAAGACAAGACGAGAATGTCAGAATGAATATATTCAACTGAGTAACACCGTAAGGCATATTAAGTAGATGTAAAAGAGTTAATTTGTTGATTTATATAATTAATTACTCAAAATTTTCTGAGGTTATGTTCTGTTAAACAGTGTGGCAGAGCTTGCTGTCACTCTGTTTAACAATCACCATGATCCATGGGCACCCTTTTATTGAGGAACTATGTAGTTCAGTGCTTTTCTGACAGACTGTCGAAAATATACTTCTTTATATTATGGTTTTCTTTGAGAAAGGGCTGGGCCGCTGCCTCGCTTAAGTAGGAATCGCAAAATTCCACAGCCATTCGTAATACCCTGGTTGAATGCGCCTGCGCTGTCATCGTTATTATGGTCATCAGCCACGATTTTACAGACTCCATCGCATTAAGATAGCTTCTGAGGGAGACAGCTGCTTTACTGATTGAGCAGGCTCCAACAAGCCGTCAGTCGCTGTTTTCGTATCCGCGATGTGTAGCGTCGTCATGGCATTACAGCGGCGAGTTATCTGGCCCATTGACTAAAAGGAACGTCAATGCTTAACGTTCGTAATGCCCTGCCGGATGATTACGCAGCCTGGCTGGGGCTCTGGAAAGATTACCTGCTGTTTTATGGTCATCACCTGGATGAGAGCGTCACGCTATCTACCTGGCAGAGAATCCATTCACCTGACTCCGCGCTCATATGTCGACTCGCCGAACACAACGGCAGCGTGATCGGTTTCGCGATATGCGTGATACACGAAGGGACCTGGGTCATCCAGCCCGTATGCTATCTGGAAGATCTTTTTGTTAAGGAAAACAAGCGCGGCGTAGGTGCGGGAAAAGCCCTAATCGTAGCAGTCTGCGATGAAGCCCGTGAACTGGGTTGGGCGAAAGTATATTGGGTGACAAATGAAAACAATCCTGCCCGCAGATTGTACGATAAGCTGGCACAGGTGGATGATATTGTCCGTTATAACATCAGGCTCTGAGCATCAATCCGCTGGGCTACAGGCCTGAAATCACGATGGGCACTGTCTCCAGAATCACCTTCAGCCTTTAAAAGGATGCAAGATGGCTAATCGGGAACATCATTACCATATTCACATTCGCTGGACCGGTAACCGTGGCAGCGGTACAGATTCCTACACCGCGTACGATCGCAATGGTGAGCTTGCCGCTGAGGGGAAAGCGACCATCGCACTGAGTGCCGATCCGGCCTTTCGGGGCGATGCCACGCGCTGGAATCCCGAAGAACTGTTGCTGGCCTCGGCGTCCGCCTGCCATAAATTATGGTATCTGCATCTGTGCGCTGATGCCGGTATCATCGTCGAGGCTTATGAGGATGCGGCGGAGGGCACAATGGTCGAGGGTGAGCGGGGGCATTTCACGCAAATCACGCTGAAGCCGTTGGTCACATTGCGCGATCCGGCGGACGCTGCGCGCGCAGAAGCGCTGCACCACGATGCTCACGATGCGTGTTTTATCGCCAATTCGCTGAATTTTCCGGTGAGTTTTGTGCCGCGGTTTGTTTGAAACTGCAATCATATATAGCAGTTGTTATTACCAAATCAGAATAACTTTCTGGGAATATTTAAATTTAAAGGCGAAACTATGTTTCGCCTTAATTATTAACGTCTAATTAGAAGCGATATTGCAATCCTGCTGTAACCGTATAATTGTGGTTTGCTATGCCTGCTGCGTCACCATCAATATTCCCGGACTGGCCACTTACGTTATCAAAAATTTGTGTGCCACCTTTACCTTCTTCGTATTTACTGTAAGTAAATTCAGCGAAGACTTTTGCGTTAGGTGTAACGTAATAACCGGCATCAACAGATGCACCGTAGTAGCGTGAACTGGATGTTTTTTCGCGAAAGGTTAACTGGCGCACATAGTGCTCGTCATTATCGTGAGCATTCACCCAGTCGCTGAATTTAAGTAAAGCACCAAATTCGAAATCATTGATGCGATAGCGTCCTGTCAATCCTACATATGGCATTGAAAAACGCTGACTGTAACCGATACCTGTTTGATCTCTGGGGAAATCTCCTACCAGCGTACCATTGTCGTAATTGAAAGAACCGCCAATTGCAGTCCAGCTGAATCGGGTTTCCTGATAGCCTGCTACAGCGCCTACTCGGTAGTTATCTCCCTGCAGGAACCAGCCTTTCAGATTGAGATCGTATTCATTTGCGTAGTTCATACGCGTATAAGGATGCGAGGAATGATCGGTCCAGTTACCTTGATTGCTATCCTGCCAGTCATAATCATCCAGATGGCCGGAACCACTGGCCAGAGAAGTCCACCCACGCGCGTTAAGCGTCAGAAATGGGTAGGCATCCCATGAAATGTCACCTTTCAGAATGGCAACGTTTTTTATCTTCCAGTCAAGCTGACTGATTTTCCGTCCAGTATCAGGGTCGTAAACAAGTTCTCCTGATTTACCGCCCAGCATACCTGTTGAAGCAGATACACTGAAACTATCAGCTGATAAATCGGGTGTATAAGATGTTTTCTCAGCATGAACACTTGCTGAAGCCCCTGCCATCATCATCATTACAAAAATGCTTTTTTTCATTTTTATCATCCTGTTTTTTGTTAAGGAACTCCTAAGAGCAGGGCCAGAATAAAATAGAGTGGCGTTGTTAAACAAGTTAAACAATTATGAAATTTAAAAATCCTAAAAAAATTGTAAGTATTACCCTGGAGGCTGGAGTATGTTGTTACGAATAAGTCGTGTATCGTGTGATTCTTCTGGATTAATAAATTTTTCCAATATTTAACTGGCACTAAAGTTTTAATACTCAGAGCCGATACTTTATGCGCCACTGGCGAAATCCGTCGCCAGTATTATGTGACCCCCGTTTGGGGCTCAGTCAACATAAGGAGCAACTGCATGGATATTCAGCAACTCACAACGCTGTCTGCAGGGTTAGATCAATGGCAGGCACGTGGTGAAGCCAATGCGACGCTGTTAAAGAAAACCCTGAACCAACAGGCAGATACCATCACTACACTGGTGGAAGGCGTTACTGCCCTTCCCGCGAACCCGGCTGTAGGGCGGAATATTAATACCACCGCCTGATTATTCTGCTCCAGGTTCCCCGGGCGGATCATGTCGTACCGCCCGCTTTATTCCCTTTCCCCGTCGGCTGACTTTCCCTTCATCCCTTCGCTGCAATTTTTTCCAATACCTGAGCTGAGTAAAAGAATGAAATAAGGTATCACTCACGTTCAGGCAGGGAACTCAATGATGCCGCTTCAGTTTACGCTTCGCTCTCCGGAATGGGCTCTTTTTACAGAATTTACAGGCACATATCAGGTGGCGCAGCGCGAGGTTCTTTCGTGCAGGAGTGCAATGCGATGATGTCCTTTTCAACGGGGTTTTTCTTAAGTCTGTCACTGTGTCTGGATATCGGCATTGCCAACATCGCTATGATTACGCTGGCAATGCAGCGGGGGTATTTTCAGGGATTTTCGCTGGGCATCGGCACCTGTATAGGCGATCTTTTTTATGCCGTGCTGGCGCTGGCGGGCATGGCGGTGTTACTGCAATTCGAGATAGTGCGATGGATAATCTGGGCGGGTGGAGGGCTTCTGCTGACAGGGTTCACCGTTAAAATGCTGATGGCTGCCTTCAGTACAGTTAACGATATCGACACATCACAGGTGACTGTCAGGCTGTCGCTGTTCCGTGAGTTCCGTCGCGGAATTGTACTGGCCCTGTCCTCACCCACCGCCATTCTGTGGTTTGCGACGGTGGGTGGCGCGCTCATTTCCCGTTTCGGGGAGCAAAACCTTACCGGAACCACGCTATTTCTGAGCGGTTTTTTTCTGGCCGGGGTGATATGGACGGGTGTGCTCTGTCTGGTTGGCAGCGTGGGCGGCAGGCTATTAGGACAAAAGTTGTTGAGATATTCCTACATGCTTTCTGCCCTTATCTTTGCCTGTTTTGCTTTTTACGTCATCGTTTCAGGTTATAAAGAATTTTTGCTTTCCTGAACCTACTTGTGAAGCATAGTGTTTGGGCGTGGTGCCCATTACTTTGCGAAACGCATTGATAAAATGGCTTTGATCGTAAAATCCCAGGCGATGCGCGGCGTCCAGAGGATGCTGATTCTGTCGCAGAAGCGCCCGCGCTGCACACAGGCGAAGCTGCATGTGATACTGCAAAGGTGGAAGCCCGGTATAAGCAGTAAAACGCCTCACCAGCGCGTATTTGCTTATTCCCGCTACCTGCACCAATGCATTCAGCGTAAGCTTCATGTTCACATGCTGGCGCATAAAAGCAATGATGCGGTCCAGGTCTTTATCGACCACGGCATCTCGCGTGACTTTCTCAGAGAACAGTTCTGCGCACAACAGCAAAAGTGCCTGCTCTTCCTCTTCGCTGTCATGGTGTTGTGTCAGTTGGGCATAGCGACATATAGCGTTAAATAACCCCTGATGCGTGAAAACGCCTTCAGCTAAAACGGGTGCCTCACGGTGACTGCTGAGATTTTGGCTGAGATTGAATGTTTTTAATAGCGTCTGCGGAATATGGATGCTGAGGAATTCAGCGCCGTGCTGATCGAAACGTGAAGACTGGATGCTGGCCGGATTATACAGAGTGATCTGGCCCGCATTGACCTGCAGTGTCTGGCCATTAAGTGTTATTTCCTCAATGCCCGACAGGTTGGCGCTAAGCACATATTCATCGTGCGTGTGTTTTGGAAAGGTTGCGTTATGCGCTTTAACGCGCGAGCACTCCATACCATTGCGACTAAACCAGTCCAGAGCGTACAGCGCCATTAAAGCTCTCCTCCACAAAATATCAGCGCGCAGATGGCGCTGATAAAGCCTCTCAGCAGACTATATCACCCCGATGAAAAGACGCACATAAACGCGTAATATTCCAGTCGCTTTTGCCACAGGAAAAAACAGGTAGTTAAAGAAAAGAGCGGAGGAGGGCGAAAAGGCATGATTTTTTAGGATTACTGGCAAATTTTAGTGCGCTTTGTTTACCTGGAAAGCCGAAAGCCGAAAGCCGAAAGCCGAAAGCCGAAAGCCGAAAGCCGAAAGCCGAAAGCCGAAAGCCGAAAGCCGAAAGCCGAAAGCCGAAAGCCGAAAGCCGAAAGCCGAAAGCCGAAAGCCGTGACAAACAAACCCATCCGCTCTCTGGAATCTAAGCCATGGGTCAACACGTAAGAAACCAACAGGGGAAAAGGGCGCGCTACGTACTAACGTGCGCAAGCAGCAATAAAGCATTATCCTGTTTGTCGTCTGGCAGCAGTCATCCAGATGTGTGTGCTTAAAAGCGCACAAGCTTCGCAGTTAACCACTCTTAGTGCGCAGATAAGATCTGCCAGACAGGTGAGATATCCTTAATCCCTGGCATAGCAAAACGTGAAATATAGCTGCAGATCGCGCTGATCCTCTGCTTTTCCTGCCTCAGTCACCCTTACCAAAAACGTTATATGTCAATTCCGCAACGTCGGCATGAGGTTTTAGCTATCAGCGTGATAGATAGCATGATCACAATTGCGGCACTTATTGTTAACTTTGTATTAATAACTATGGTTATCATTACTCCCATCGAAAGCACACTGTTTTCCCGCTTACATGATAAGGAACCGGATTATGAAAACCATGAAAACACTTTCCCTTGCTGCCGTTGCTGCGCTTTCACTGATGTCAGCCTCTGCTTTTGCGCAAACTGTCACCGCAACTGGTTCAACCCTTGATGGTACCGAAGCGAAAATTGCAGCCCAGGCTGAACAGCAGGGTGCGCAGTACAGAATCATCGAAGCCAACACGAACGACCGTGTCCACATGACCGCCGAGCTGTATAAATAACCGCGTCGTGTTGAAAGATGCGCAAAGAGCTGCCTGATGGCAGCTTTTTTTTAGTCGCTGCAGAGCGTGAAAAGGACGGTTTATGTCGACAGTGACGTAAACCTGGTGTGCAAATAATTTTCCACTTAATGTCAGGCATTACGTTTTAACGCGGCCAAAAATAAAGGGCGCTGTATTCATCCTTTAATTAACGTTATTAGCCCGGTCACAATCTGTTGCCTGTTTATTCTCCATTGTCTCAAGCCTGCTCTTTCTCCTGCCGATAAACTCTCCAGACCACTCAACATGGCAGTATAAAAATGACAATTCTAAAAAAATTATTTTCCCTTTTCTCAAAACACCAGCATAAACACGCCGCCGATTCGCTCAAAGCACTGAATGATGCCATTCCGATCATCGAGTTTACGCCAGAAGGCACGATTCTTCGGGCAAATGATCTTTTTCTCAACAAGATGGGCTATGAGATAAAAGAAATCGTGGGTCGTCATCACAGCATGTTTTGCTCGCCCTCGCTGGTCAACTCAGCCG
The DNA here is from genome assembly GCF_011044475.1 of Pantoea stewartii. NCBI lineage: Bacteria > Pseudomonadati > Pseudomonadota > Gammaproteobacteria > Enterobacterales > Erwiniaceae > Pantoea > Pantoea stewartii. The sequence goes on along the minus strand of NZ_CP049115.1, from coordinate 2,863,176 downwards.
AGTATCGCCAGTTCTGGCTACGGCTGGCCAGCGGCAAGAGCTTCAGCGGTAAATACCTGCGTTTAGGCAAAGATAATCATCCCGTCTGGCTGGAAGCCAGCTATGTGCCAGTAAAAGATCGGCAGGGTCGGGTCATTAAGGTCATCAAGCTGGCGGCTGATATTTCCGAGCGTATCAGCGAAGCGCAGCAGCAGGATGCCATGGTACAGGCGATCAGCCGCTCAATGGCCGTCATTGCATTTAATAAGGCCGGGGAAGTACTGGAGGTGAATGAAAACTTCCTGAAAGCGACCGGCTACAAAGCCGATGAGATCCTCGGGCGGCATCACCGTATGTTTTGCTCTGAGGAACTGCGTAACAGCCAGGAATATCAGCAGTTCTGGCAACGCCTGAACCAGGGCGAATTTTTTTCCGGCCAGTATCCGCGCCTTAACCGCCAGGGTAAAACCATCTGGCTGCGTGCAACCTATAACCCGGTTTTTGATACCGAAGGCCGGTTATATAAGATCGTGAAATTCGCGACGGATGTGACGGAGCAGGTGTTGCAAAACCAGCAGGAAAACGAAGCCGCTCAGCACGCATGGAAGATGGCGCAACAGACACGTGAAAGCTCGGTAACGGGTGCCGATGTCATCGAAGACAGCGTCAGAACGATGGCGGAAATCGCCAATGAGATGAACAGCGTTTCGGCGGATGTCTTTGGCCTGAACGGCCAGTCTGACCGGATTGCCGATATGGTGCATTCCATTCGCAATATCGCCGAGCAGACGCGCTTTATTGCGCTGAATGCAGCCATTGAGGCTGCCCGCGCCGGCACGTCGGGGCGCAGTTTTGCCATCGTAGCCGCCGAAGTACGCACGCTGGCGGCACGTATTAACGAAGCGACAGAAGAAATAGGACGTGTGGTGTCCAGTAATAATCAGCTGGCGAAAAAGGTGCTGGAAGACATCGAAAATAACCTGAAAAACACGGCGCGTGGAGTCAATCTGATGCGTCAGGCGGGTGAGGTAATCGCCAGTATTCAGAGCAATTCTGAGCGCGTCGAGGAAGCGGTCAGAAACGTTTCCCGTTCATCCACGCCACATCCTGTCTGAGTATTTTTTCCGGTCGCCTGCCTTTACGGGTGACCGGTTTCCCCGCTTAACACCCGCCGTTTCGCGCATATTTCACTTTGTTTGCTGTGAATCGATAAGGCACTATGGTTCCAGCCTTTTCAACATCACGGGAACGTCTGTCGCCATGCCGGTTAATTTCGATCTTAACGATCTGTACGCGTTTCGCGCCCTGGTCGAATATGGCAATTTCCGCATTGCAGCGGAGTCCATTTGCCTGTCCCAGTCGGCCCTGAGCCGCAGGATTGAAAAGCTGGAAACGGCACTGGGGATTAAGCTGTTCGACAGAACCACGCGCCGGGTTACGCTTACGCTTTATGGTCAGACATTTGCCGCACGTTCGGAGCAGCTGCTCGCTAATTTTGAAGAGGTTATGGCCGATATCAGTAAAGTCAGCCAGGATCGGACCGGACTGGTGACGGTGGCGACGGTGCCCTCTGCGGCCTACTATTTTATGCCGGATGTCATTCGCCGCTTTCAGGCCCGCTATCCTCGCGTACGCGTCAAAATCATTGATAGCAGCGCAGGCAACGTGATCGAGGCGGTAACCAGTGGTCAGGCAGATTTTGGCATTTGCTTCTCCGGCAATCCACCGCCTGGCACCGAATTTTTACCCCTGGTTGAGGATGTTTATGTTGTCGCCTGCCGACACGACCATCCGCTTGCCAGCCGTAAAGGGCTGACATGGCAGGAATTTTATCAGCAGGATTATGTGGGGCTGGATAAGACGTCGGGTAATCGCAACCTGCTGGACTCTGCCCTGGGTCATGTTGTTCCGGCGCGTCCCAGTATCTGTGAAACCCGACATGTGACCACGATGCTCGGTATGGTTGAAGCGGGAATCGGCATTGCTGCCGTGCCCGCCATGTCGATGCCGTCATCCGGTCATTCGGTGCTGGTGCAGTTACCCCTCACCGATCCAGTGGTGAAACGTACTGTAGGGCTGCTCAGACGCAGCGGACGTATTCAGTCGTATATTGCAGCAGAACTGGAAAAGCTCATTACTGAACAGTATCACGCTGCGTAACAGGCTGCTGCGTTTTCACCGAGTGCAAACCGGTTGCGTGAACGACCGCCTGCGCCTGAGCTGAGGCCAGGAAATCAAGTAGCGCTTTACCTGCTTCCGGATGCGCGGCTTTCGCCGGGACAGCGCCCGCGAAGCGGGTAATGTACTGGACATCGTCAGGCAACTCGCCAACAAAAGTCACGCCCTTGACGGGCAGCAGTTCGCTGACCTGCTGCAGTCCCAGTGCATAGTGGCCTTTTGCCACTTCCGAGGCGACAGGAATACGTTCGACCTGATGTGCTTTGTCTTTGACTTTGTCTTCAATGCCTAACTTCTTAAACAACTCGCTGCTGACATACTGACCGCTGGCGCTATCGGAATACGCAATAGACTTCGCGCTCAGTAAGGTTTGACGTAATTCGTCATCCGTCTTAATTGCGGGCTTAGCGTCGCCTTGCTTCACGACAATACCAATCGGCGAGTCAGCCAGCTCCACGCGTGAGCCGGGTTTTATCCACTTGTCTTTTTCCAGCTGAGTCAGCGCATTGCCTACCATAATGACCGCATCGGCCTTTTCACCACGTGCCAGGCGGTTAGGGATTGCCTGCGGGGTTTTACCCATTGAAGGGCCGGATACCAGGATAATTTTGTCACCGCTTTGAGCTTCAAACTGAGGCGTGAGTTTCTCCAGGGCGGCTTTAAAGCCACCAGAGATCATCACGGTCACGTCCTTTGCCAGTACCGTCGTGCTGACGGTTAAAAGCACGAGGGTGGCAAGGAGTGATCGGTAAAGTCGTTTCATAATGGAGTCCCTGACTTAATGTTTAACGGCGGGTTGTAAATTGACAGCGCTGCGGCGGTAAAGATACAGCGTCGCCAGTAGGGCACAGACGGCAGCAAAGCTCATCCAGTAACCGGGTGACGCTTTATCGCCGGTGTACTCTATCAATGCGGTTGAAATCACCGGGGTAAATCCGCCAAAGACAGCCGTTGCGAGGCTGTAAGCGAGTGAAAAGCCCGCCACCCGAACTTCGGTTGGCATAATCTCGGTCAGGGCAGGAATCATCGCACCGTTATACAGGCCGTAGATAAATGACAGCCACAGCAGTACGGTCAGCATCATCGTAAAACTCGGTGCTTCGGCCAGCAGCGTCAGGGCCGGATAAGCCGTTGCCAGGGCCAGCAACGTCATGGCAATCAGAACCGGCTTACGTCCAAAGCGGTCCGACAGGGCACCCCCGACCGGCAGCCAGAGGAAATTGGAAATGGCCACCAGCAGCGTAACCAGCAGGCTGTCAGACGCACTGAGCATCAGCACCTTCTTGCCGAAGGTGGGGGCATAAACGGTAATCAGATAGAACGCTGTTGTGGTCATCGCCACCATCAACATGCCCGCAACCACTACCTGCCAGTTAGCTAACAGGGTTTTAAAGACCTCGCGCATCGCCAGATGCTTACGGCGAGCATTAAATTCCTGCGTTTCTTCCAGCTTACGACGCAGAAAGAAAATGAAAGGCACAATCAGGCAGCCAAACAGGAACGGAATACGCCAGCCCCATTCACGAATCGCGCTCTCTTCCAGGGCGGCATTCAGGGCAAAGCCCATGGCAGCGGCAACCATAATGGCGACCTGCTGGCTGCCCGACTGCCAACTGGTATAGAAGCCTTTACGGCCTGGCGTAGCGATTTCGGCCAGGTAAACCGACACGCCGCCCAGTTCGGCACCGGCAGAGAAGCCCTGCAACAGGCGACCGATAAGCACCAGCATCGGGGCCCAAAGGCCAATGCTCTGATAAGACGGGATTAATACGATCAGAAAGGTGCCCGTAGCCATAATGGACAGGGTTACGATCAATCCTTTGCGTCTGCCGACTTTATCAATATAAGCGCCCAGCACCACGGCGCCGATCGGGCGCATCAGGAAACCTGCGCCGAAGACGGCAAAGGTCATCATCAGTGAGGCGAACTCACTGCTCGCCGGAAAGAAAGTATGCGCGATGTAGGTGGCATAAAAACCAAACAGAAAGAAGTCAAACTGTTCCAGAAAGTTGCCCGAGGTAACGCGCAAGATGGCGCCGATTCTGGCGCGAGTGGTCATAGGTGAAGTCGAGGAATGCATCGGTATCTCCAGTTTATCATTGACGCTTTTTGCTGCGCCTGTTGCTGAAGACTGGATCAGGAAAATAAAGTAAATAAGCGCAATAAACTCATCGACTGATGCGCTATGCGCATTAATGGCCGTTAACAATTACATTGGGCTATGTGCAACAAGGCTTTAACAAGTTTGCCGGGCGGGTAGACGTTTAACCAGCCCGAAAAACCGAATGCGCGTTTTGTGACAGGGTTCATATGGGTATTTAAAGGAAAAGGGGTAGCGTAAAGCCTTTGTCAGGTTCTATCAGGCGACGCGCGCGTTCGCCCCGTCGCGAGTGAAATCATTCCAGACAGGAGGCGGGTTAGCGGCCGGGCTGAAAAAGCTCGACGAGCATCTTCTCGTTATCATGAATGAAAGCGAAACGATCGCCATCGCCGTTGGGTACGGCACGGGGCGGGGAAACGAGCTCGACACCTTTTGCCTGCAGTTCCGCAACCGCCTCATCGAGATCGTCGACCTGAAGCGCGAAATGGTTGATACCGCCGATTTTCAGATTGGTTTCTGCGCGTTGCCGCTGTGGATCCATCGGGGTAGCCTGCGCATGTTGAAACAGCTCCAGTTTTACATTGCCCCGCGCAATAAAAACAACCTGTACGCCCGGCCAGCCATAATCATACAGACGCGTAAATCCCAGCATTTGGCTATACCAGGCTTCACTGGCTTCAATATCCTGAACCACAATACCGATGTGATGAAATGTATTACCGATTGCCGACATGGTGCTTTTCCTTATCAGGTCGCTGAGGTGAATGTCGCGTTGACACGGCAAGGCGGTGTAGCGCGCCCTTCGTACAGCTTACCACCCAATCGGGCATACGGCAGAAATGCCCGAGGGGCGAGGGTTGCTTATCGTTGCAGGTAAATCCGTACACCGCCTCACACTGGCCGTAGACGACCCGTGTTTCGTCTTAAAACCAGGCTTCCCACATCGCACCCAGATTGAAGTCGTCCAGAATATCGTTTTCCCGGCCATTTACGCGTGCGGTGCGCGCATCATCGACCTTGCCGCCCGTCACATAGAAGCGCAGCATGGGACGGAACTCCGGGCCCATCGCGATAGCGATATTTTGCGACAGCGTCAGCTTCCAGCCGTTGTTGCTACCGCCTTCATCATAGTTGACCCGTTGATAACCGGCTTCGAGCCAGGTGGAGTGCACGTCATTCCAGAAATACATCGGGCGCACAATGGCAGCGTAGTTTTTCCGGTTGTCGCTTTTCAGTCGACTGTTGTCATAATCGTGATAGGCCAGCAGATACTCCACCTGCGCCTGCTGAGTAAACAGGTGCTTACCTTCAAAGCTGGTGTAAAGCGTGCTGAGGCCATGGGTTTTGCTGTAAACGCTGTTATCCGCATTGTCTGAGTAGCGTGCAATCACTTTATTGACGCCATGATCGGTGGTGTGGCTTACGACAAACGCACCCTGCCAGGCGTTGAGGCGATCCTCGCTTTCCACGGCCTTAGAGTCGAAACCGTAATTGGCATACATCTCCAGATCCAGCGGCCCCAGTTTCATGCCGTGGATTTTAGATGTGGCGGCATAGTTTCCTTTATCGCCGGTGCCCGATCCGCCCGTACAGGTAATGCGTGACGGATTGGATTCATCGCTAAGCACTTCAGGATTACAGGATTCCACCGCCGCGACGGCAGCAAGGTCAAATTTTATCCCGCCTACGTCAAAGTCTTTTACGCCCGCGCCCTGACCATCGTGGTTCATCCAGAAATAGTCATTGATGTTCTGTTGCGGGCGCTGATGAAAGTCCCGTCCGGCCCAAAGATAGGCATTGGGATTCGAGGCCAGCACGTTGGTCACGCCAGCGTAAGCTTTTTTCAGGTTCACTTCATCGCCCCAGTGATCGATCATCACGTTCACGTCCCAGATGGCACCGTTCGTGCTTTTAAACGCTTTAGAGAGCTGGAATTCGCCGCCGTTACCTTCGTTCCCCAGGCGACCAATACCGGAGGCGCCGTTGTAAGAGCCATCAACATTGACATACTTTTGGTCACCACTTTGGTAATGCGCGCCATAACGGGCGTAGCCGCTAAACTTCACGCCAAAAGGAATGGCCATATCCGGTGACTGTGCAGGACTCTGCGGTTCTGTTATCACATCCGTTTTTTTCGCGACGGCGGCATCCATCTTAGCCTGACGCTCTGCTAAAGCTTTATCGACGGCTTTGGCGACGATAGCGTCGATTTGTTCCTGCGTGAATTCCTGTGCGAGGCCGGCAATCGGACACAGCGCGGCGCTCACCGCCAGAGGAAGTGAAAATGTTTTTATCATGTTCATGGTTATCTCGTTTACACCTCATCCTTCGGGTTAACACGAATTAACCCGAAAGACGCGTGCTGTTGTTTTCAGATAATAACCCGCCCGTTTCGGCTTATTGACTGTCACCAAAACAAGTTGATTTGTAGAGTATGTTTTCTTTCCAGAGGGATGTTTTTTGTCAGGCATTCTCCTGTATTAAGCGATCAAATTACCGTTGATAGAGATGAATTATTTCTTCTGATAATTCACGGGCTAATAGCGACGTCATTAAATGATCCTGAGCATGGACCATAATTAACGTCATCGGCTGTCGGGCCTCGCCAGCATCCTGTTCAATTAACCGGGTTTGCATCTGATGGGCCTTGCGGGAATAGTCGTCGGCCTCTTTGAGGCGCGCATGGGCCTCCTCAAACTCGCCTTGCCGCGCCGCCTGCAGGGCTTCAAAGCACAGGCTGCGGGCGTGTCCTGAATTGACGATAATCGTCATTACAGCGTCTTCAAGTTCAATCATTATTATCGCTCTCAGTCAAAACCGTTATTTTCGGCAACGTTAGCAAACCAATTCCCGCTCTTTTTTATCGTACGTTGTTGTGTTTCCAGATCGAGCTGCACTAAGCCATAGCGATTTTTATAGCCATTCAGCCAGGACCAGTTGTCGATAAAGGTCCACATATGATAACCCAGACAATGACAGCCCTCGCGAATGCCTTTATGCAGCCATTTAAGATGTTCGGAAACAAATTCGATACGGTAATCATCCTGAACTTTACCGTCTTGAATAAAACGCTGTTCATTTTCGACGCCCATTCCATTTTCAGAAATAAAGCAGCGAGGGTTGCCGTAATTATCGCGCAGGTTGATCAGAATATCGTAAATACCCGGCGCATAGATTTCCCATCCGCGGTATGGGTTCATTTGTCGGCCAGGCATGTCGTAATGATCGAATAATGCCTCCGGCATAAACGGTGCGTCAGGGTTGACGGCGCTGTCCCGGCACTTCACCCGGCGCGGTTGATAATAATTGACACCCAGCAGGTCGATGATGCCGTCGGCAAGCAAGGCGCTGTCGCCAGGCAGGCAGTGTGGCAACTGGTCATGCTGTTTTAATAAGCCCAGCAGCGCAGACGGATATTCGCCCTTGAGAACCGGATCGAGAAAGCTGCGGTTAAACAGCAGATCGGCATGCTGTGCTGCGTTGACATCTGCCGGATTCGTTGAGCGCGGATAGGACGGTGTGAGATTCAGTACCACGCCTATTTCGCCATCATAGCCGCCGTTACGCCAGGCACGTACCGCCAGGGAATGTGCCAGTACGGTATGAAAGGCCACGGTAGCGGCGCGTTTAAAATCCACCACGTTGGGATAATGAAAATCATACAGATAGCCGCCTTCAACCGGCACAATGGGCTCATTAAAAGTAAACCAGTGCTTCACTTTGTGACCGAACAGCGTGAAACAGCGCTGCGCGTAGCGGCCAAACGCCTGCACCACTTCGCGGTTTTCCCAGCCCCCTTTCTCCTGCAGGGCCAGCGGCATATCGAAATGAAACAGCGTGATAAACGGCGTAATCCCCTGCGCCAGTAATTCATCAATGACCCGGTGATAGAAATCGACGGCCTCGGGATTGATCTCATCCGCTCCGTCCGGCATGAGCCGCGCCCAGCTCAGCGAGGTGCGAAAGCTGTTGTGCTTTAACGCTTTTAGCAGCGTGATATCCTGCCGCCAGTGTTGATAAAAGCCGGAGGTATCGGCCGGGCCAATACCGTGATGGAAACGATGCGGCTGGTGTGCGAACCAGTGATCCCAGGTGGTGGCGCTTTTACCGCCCTGAAGGCTACAGCCTTCGGTTTGCAACGCCGAACTGGCGCTGCCCCACCAGAAATTGTCAGGAAAACGGTAGTGCATGTGACTGACTCCTTAAGCCTGGGGATGACCGTGCACGGTATTGCCTGCGGGCACGGTATCCTGAATTTTTTTCTCTTCTGCTTTGATCAGGCTGCGTTCGTAAGCGCGCAGAAAAGGTAAGTACATCAGTGCCGACATCACCATGCAGATCAGGCACATGACCAGTGGACTAAGCGCCCAGTTGGCCGCCCAGGAAGCACCAATCGGCGCGGGCGTCGTCCAGGGCGTCAGCGAAACGACCTGCGCAACCCAGCCCAGTTTTGTGGCGGTATAGGCCAGAACGGCATTAATCATCGGGACGCAGACGAAGGGAATAAACAGCAGGGGATTCATGATGATGGGCGCACCAAATAAGATCGGCTCATTGATATTAAAGAAGCTGGGAACCACGCCCATTTTGCCGATGGTACGCAGATGCAGCACCCGGCTGCGCAGCAGTAAAAAGGCCAGCGGCAAAGTGGAACCGACGCCGCCGATAAGCAGATAGTGATCCCAAAAGCCCTGCAGATAGACATGGGGCAGCGCCGCACCGGCTGCCAGAGCGGCCTGATTGGCGGAGAGATTAGCCATCCAGAAGGGATTCATGATGCCAGTGACGATGAGTGCGCCATGAATACCGGCGAACCAAAAAATCTGGCACAGCAGCACCGACAGCAAGATGGCTGGCAGGGAATCCGAGGCGGATACCAGCGGTTCCAGCAGATGCATAATCGCCTGAGGAATAATCATGCCCGTTTTGGCTTCAATAAACAGATTAAGCGGATGCAGGGTGCCAATGATCACCAATACCGGAATTAAAATCTCAAAAGAACGGGCGACGCCAGTGGGGACTTCTTTGGGCAGGCGAATCGTGACGTTATGCTGTTTGAGCCAGGCATAAACACGGGTGGCATAAATCGCGGTAATCAGGGCCGTAAAAATTCCCTGACCGGACAGGTACTGCGTAGAGATCTTTTCATCAGCATAGGGCGCTGCCACCAGTAAAAAGGCCATAAAAGCCAGTAAACCTGACATGATGGGATCAAGGTTGAACTGTCGGCCCAGACTGGCACCGATGCCGACTGAGATAAAGAAGGTCATGACGCCCATGCTGAGATTAAACGGCAGCATCAGTTGCTGGCGATAAGTGACCGAAAAGTCGAGCCAGGCCCGGGCAAAGCTGTTGGTGGTATCCGCTGAAAAGGGCGGGAAAATAAACACCAGCATGAACGAGCCAATAATCATAAACGGCAGGGCCGCCGTAAAACCATCACGAATAGCGATAACGTACTTTTGCTGACCCAATTTTCCGGCGAGGGGCGTAATAGCCTGTTCAATCACCGTCACCATTGACTGATATAACGAACCCATAAATGACACCTTTTAGTGTGTCGCTTCAATAAGCGACAGAGCGTAATCCAGCACGTTGTCACCGCGTTGCATACCGTAGTCCGTCATATCAATAGCCCGGACAGGAATACCGTGGGTGGCAGCTTTTTCTGAAAGCGTGTTTAACATGTACTTTACTTGCGGGCCGAGCAGCACAACCTGATACGTTGGAAACTGCGTATCAAACTCGGCAATGCCCCAGGCATCAATCTGCACAGCGAGGCCGCGTTGATCCGCCACCTCTACCATTTTGCGCACCAGCATGCTGGTGGACATACCTGCCGAACAGCACAACATAATCCTGATCATGAGAACGCTCCTTTACGTGTAAAACTTGTTACGGAGATGATTTGATACGATATGGAAACCGGTTTCCATTTGTCGCAAAAGGAAGTGTGACAGGCATCATGCTCTGGCTGATAACGGGTGTTTAATTACGATTCAGATCACTAAATTAAGCGGTAAAAATCATTATTGAGTAGAAACGGAAAATCGGTTTCCATGAAAAAACGAAAACGCTATACTGCCTGTGGCGAAAAATTAAGCCACCGTTTCGGTCAGTTTTCAGGGAGCCGTTTGGTTCTGTTAGGGGAAAATGATGTCTACTATCAACGATGTATCGCGACTGGCTGGCGTGTCTAAAGCCACCGTATCGCGCGTGTTGAGTGGGTCACGTGGGGTGAAAGAGGCCAGTCGGGCTGCGGTGTTAAAAGCGGTGGATGAACTGAATTATCGTCCAAATGTCATCGCCCAGTCACTACTGAGTCAGTCTACGGGCTGTATCGGTGTTATTTGTGCGCAGGAAAATATCAATCAGACGACGGGTTACCTTTATGCGCTGGAGAAACATTTCAGTCAGCATCAAAAACACCTGTTACTTCGTTTCGCCAACACGAAAGCGGACGTGATGACCTGCCTCAGTGAGTTGACCTGTGGGTTATGTGATGACGTCTTAATTATCGGCGCGCGCTTTCCGTTAAACCTGCGTCAGCCAAACGTGATGCTGGTGGATTGTCTGGAATCCGGCGAAGAAGTGAACAGTATCCAGCGTGATCATGCTTTTGCAGCGGAAACGGCCTGTAACTATCTTATCAGTCAAAATCGTCGTCAAATTGCTCTGATTCATCCCGAGGGCATGGGCTTTGCCGATCAGGTTCTGCTGGGCTATAAACATGCCCTGGAAAAAAATTTCCTGCCTTTTAACCGTAATCTGGTCTTTATGGACACGCCATCTTCTTCAGTGGCGTTGCAGGAACTTCTGAACAATGCCTCCACGCTCAATTTCAATGCATTGCTGGTGGCCGATGAACAGCAGGCACAAAAAGTGATACCTCAGTTGCAGGCGTTCAATAAGCAGGTGCCAAAAGACATTATGGTCTTTAGTCTGGCCGGCACGCTGGATCTGCCCGGTATCCCGACGATTCCGGCTATCTCATATTCAATGGATGCCATGGCCGCGCGTATTGTGAAGGCACTGAATCAACAGACGCAGAGCGTGTTACATTCCTCAGTAATGCGTGGCGATCTGGTTATTCCCGATTTTCGCCAGCGCTAAGCCACCGGGCCACGCTCAGTGGCCTGTTACTCGAGGCGCTGCTCCATCTGTTCGATAATGGCCAGCGCCAGCCCGGTTGCCGGGGCCAGATGCGATTGCAGAAAATGTACCTGCGTATGGGCCGCAATAAACGCCAGTTTGTTGGCCTGCGTCTGATTGAGCACGGCCTGGCAAAAGGTCGGGCTGATGCTCCAGGGACAGTCAATGATGATCGTGGCAGGATTCAGTAATAACATGATTTGGCTGAGCGCGATGCCCAGATAGTTGCCTGCCAGCTGCATCACTTCATTTACGACATTCGGTGCGCTGTCACGACTGTGCCAGGTTAATCCCGGCTGACGCTGGGCAAGCTGTTGGTTAATGGCAGGTTTGCTGATCATCGCCTCCAGACAACCCTGCCGATTACAGCTACAGCGAGGGCCATTTGGCTGGACGGTAAGATGTCCTGCTTCACCAGCGGTCCAGCTGTTACCGGTGAAAACCACGCCATGCTGCACCAGCGCGCCGCCAATGCCTTCCGCAATGCGCAAATAAAAATGCCCGCTTTCGGCGGGCAGATTGAGCTGTTGCACAGACAGCAGCGCAGCGGCCCTGACGTTATTCATAATCCGAATCGGCAAGGCGATCTGTTTGCGCAGATCGCTGGCCAGGTCAACATTCTGCCAGCCCAGGTGGGTCGATAAATGCATCCAGCCTCGCCGTGAATCGACGACACCGGGAAACCCCAGCCCAATTCCCAGCAGCCCTGGCCAGGCTTCCATCAGTTTTTCGCACAGGGCGCCGATTTCAGCCAGTATCGGGCCAGGTTTACTGGTGTCCGTCCGTATTGTCTGTTCGGCAAGCGGTTGTGAAAAGTAATCGCAGATCTGCCAGTGAATCAGGTTTTTTTCCACCATGATACCGGCACTGACCAGCTTTTCCGGGCGCAGGGTAATGTGAATTTTAGGACGGCCAGCCGAAGAAACGCTGGCTTTACCTAGTTCCTGAACCCAACCGTTTTCCAGCAAATCATCAATAATTTGCGAAACGGTGTTTTTGCTGAGTGCCAGTACCTGCGCCAGATCCTGGCGCGATGTGATGCGCAGCTGACGCAGTTGAGCCATTACGCGCTTTTGATTATTCAGCCGCATCAATGCAGGCCCTTTGCCAGTTGCTTTCATGACGGCTTACCCCAGAGGTGCACAGCGGCGAGGGAGCGCCCACCGCCAACGAAGTCTTATTAGTTTGATGTCTAATGAAAACTTAGCATTGGGCAGAGAGGGCTGCCAAATAGCAATGTCCTCTGAATAAGGGGATTACGTCAGAAATGGGGGCCAGGCCACACGATCATGCAACTGGGAAGTAACCCTACCGCCCGCTTCAGCGGGCAGCAACATCAGTATTCGTCACCCCGGACGCGGCTGCGATAGCTTTCCCAGTCGAAGCGCACCCACAGGCTGTTACCTAAACGCATACGATCCATCACGCGTTCACCTAACAGGGCGTTCATGCCGGTGGGATCGAGATTGGTGAGCATACCCGTCGGACGTTTAGATGACGAGCGGCGGTCAACAATCTGGTTAATAATCACTTTTTCGTAGCGCGATTCACTCTGCATACCAATCTCATCAATGACCAGCAAATCCACGCTGCTCAGATCCTGAATCAGTCGCTCTTCGGTGATATCACTGCTGCCGCTGAACGTTCCTTTCATGCTGGACATCAGATCCGCGACAGTCACGATAAGCACGCTCTTGCCACGCAAAATCAGATCGTTACCGATGGCGGCAGCCAGATGATTTTTCCCTGTGCCCGGCCGACCTGCAAAGACAAAACTGGCGATGTTTCCTTCAAAATTAGCAGCATACTGGCGCGCCTGCTCCAGGGCTTTGCGCTGACCTTCATTCTCGACACGGTAGTTGTCGAATGAGCAGTTAATATGCAGATCACGAATCCCAGAACGCCCCATGATACGCTGCATTTTCATCGCGCGGTTTTCTCGCACAATCGCTTCTGAACGCAACCGCCCCTGTTCCTGGTTCCAGGCCAGCAACTCTTCACCATTGGTGAATTTGGGACGGGTTCCTGCTGGCATCATTCTTTTCAGACGGTTAAACAGATCGTTGGGCGTTTTCATTACTCACCTCGGAAACCATCGGGAATATCGTAGTCAGTACTGCTGATCTGCGTAATATCGCGACGCGGCTGTCCGCCATTGGCGGCGCGGTTCATCTGCAGGCTACGCGCCAGCTTCTGTTGCCACTGTACATGATGAAAAAGGCGGCCTTCGGCCTGCCAGTAAGCCACAAAGGCGGCCAGCTCTGCCGCCGTCACCGGCTCGCTGAGCGCGACGCCCCAGATTGCTGCCTGGCGGGTAAAGTCGGCGTCAGGCTGCCAGCCGTCATACATGGCAAACTTGCCGACGGGTTTATGCAGCGTAGCAGAAACATCGTCATACAGACTGTCATCCAGCGCCACATCACTGGGTTGCTGAGCGGCGGCTTCAAGGGCTAATAACTGTGCAAGACGCGCGGGAGTGAGGGCATACATCACCGGCGTGTAATTATCCAGCACCGCCAGCATGCCGTCTTCAGCCTGCTGTAAGGCGCTCTGCGGGTCCTGACGGAAAGCCTCCAGACCGATTAGCGTTGACGTTAAGATTTTGACTGACATGAAAAGACCTGCGGTTAACTTACACCCAACACCGGATCACCTGTCGCGGTGCAGAAGGGCATATTGTACCTTTTTTAAGGCGCGGGATCGCTGAAAAAGCGTTGCCGGCGATCTCCCCGGCGAGCGCCTGTTATGCAACTGTGGGGCGGACAGAGACTTGCGCGTTCACGGCCGGGTTTGCCACAGATAGCGCAGACCGGCCAGCCAACACAGGCTGTATCCCAGCAGCTCTATCCCTTCTTCGGCCATGTTTTTTACCCCGCGGTTGTAATGATCGGGCATCAGGTGTTGCCAGAGGGTGTTCATGCCAAACAGACGTGAGAAAACCAGCACAATCATCAGTCCGGTCGCCATCACGGGCCAACGGTTATGGTGCAGCAGGTTCGTCAGCGTACGGAGCGTCTGCCGGGGAGTACGTATGGCGACGGCGAAACTCGCCAGTGCGGTCGCCAGTGCAAACCACACCCAACTGCCGTGACGAACAAGATCGAAGAAGAAATCCAGCTCGCGGATAAGCATACAGCTGTAAAAACCGGCTATTAGGGTTAATCCACCGCACTGGTCGGGACGGTGTCGTGCGGCAATATAAAATGCGCCGGCGAGACTGACTAACAACAGTTCCTGTGTGGTTTCAGTAAAAGAGGCTTCGTGCAGCGCGTTATCCATCCACACCACATCCATATAGAGGGGGACAAGCATGAAGGTGATAAACAGGGAGGCAAAAAGGAATACCGTGATTTCACGGCCGATAAGAATGACTTCGTTACGCATGGAATGACCTGAAAATGACTATCGTGATCATTGTATTCGCCTGGCGTGGGGCTGCCTTCGCTTTCAATGCTTTACGGATGTGGTGGTGACTATGGAAGCCGCCTCGCATTTTGTCATGTGGCGGGTTCAAATGGTGGCAGTTTCCCTCTACCATCGGTCAACAAACTGGCGCTTTATAAAGGAATACCATGATGCAACGATGCGGCTGGGTTACGCAGGATCCCCTCTATCTGGCTTACCATGACAATGAGTGGGGCCGTGCGCAGAGAGATAAACTGGCGCTGTTTGAAATGCTGTGTCTGGAAGGTCAACAGGCCGGGTTATCCTGGATTACGGTGCTGAAAAAACGCGAGAATTACCGCGCGGCCTTTCACCAGTTTGATCCGCAGGCGGTGGCATTGATGAACGATCAGGACGTTGTCCAACTTATGCAAAACAGCGGCATCATTCGTCACCCGGGTAAAATTGCGGCGATTATTGCCAACGCCAGAGCGATGCTGGCGATGGAGGCGGAAGGGGAAGATTTTGCCCATTTCGTCTGGCAGTTCGTCGATAACCGGCCAATTGTTCACCACTATGCGGATTACAAACAGAGCCCGACCACCTCTTCGCAGGCTATAGCACTCTCTAAAGCATTAAAGACGCGTGGTTTTAAATTCATCGGTCCGACAATTTGCTACTCCTTTATGCAAGCCTGCGGCCTGATTAACGATCACCAAACCAACTGCTTTTGCCATCCTGATAACATTTAACACCGCTCCTTTACAAAATAAGACATTGTCTCAGGATTTCCCTCACTTTTACGCGGCATAATCAGGGCCAGTAAGGGGCCGGGGCGCCCCGATTAGAGAAACCCAAGGGACACATAATGCAGAAAAAATTGATTGCCATCTCGTTATTAATCAGCGGTAGCCTGGTGATATCCGGTTGTACCACGAATCCCTATACCGGCGAGTCGCAGGCCGGAAAATCCGGCGTGGGGGCGGGTCTTGGTGCATTAGTCGGCGCCGGTGTGGGCGTGCTTTCATCCTCGAAGAAAGATCGGGGTAAAGGGGCACTCATCGGTGCCGCCAGCGGCGCAGCCTTAGGCGGCGGTGTGGGGTATTACATGGATGTTCAGGAAGCAAAACTGCGCGATAAAATGAAGGGTACGGGCGTCAGTGTGACGCGCCAGGGCGACAATATTGTGTTGAATATGCCAAACAATGTGACCTTCGATTCCAGCAGCAGCAGTCTGAAGCCAGCCGGTGCCAATACCCTGACCGGCGTCGCAATGGTACTAAAAGAGTATCCGAAAACGGCCGTAAACGTGGTGGGGCATACGGATAGTACGGGGTCGCGCGCATTGAATATGCGCCTGTCACAACAGCGCGCAGAAAGCGTGGCCAGCGCCTTGATCGTACAGGGCGTGGCGGCTGACCGTCTGCATACGCAGGGTGTCGGCCCCGACAGCCCCATTGCGACCAACAGCACTGAAGCAGGCAAAGCCCAAAACCGCCGGGTTGAAATTACGCTGAGCCCGTTAAATTGATCATTTCGCCCCCTGTCACTGGGGGCGAAAGACATGCTACTGTCAGTTATTCGACAATTTTTAGACAATAAACTCGGTAAGGTTTCCAGTTGGTGCCTGTACACAGTGCCAGTTAACGCTTTATGCCAGCATGGTTCAAATTGAACAATGGATAACGCATCATGTCACTTAAAGCCATTGCGTCAGTCCTGGGGCTCTCCGTAACCACCGTGAGTCGCGCCCTGAATGGGTATGAGGATGTAGCAAAACACACGCGTCAGCGCGTGGAAGAAGAAGCCCAGCGACGTGGCTACCGTCCTAATGTAGCTGCCCGGCGTTTAAAAACCGGACGCGCTAACGCGGTCGGCGTCGTCTACCCGATGAGCGCCCCGCCCCTCAGCGATATCCATTTCAATAAGATATTACTGGCGCTGGACCAGCGTCTTTCCCACTATGATATCGACCTGCTGTTGCTGACGGACAAACCCTGTGACGGACAGCGTTCACTGATGCGTATGCTACGCAGTCGCGTGGTCGATGCGCTAATCATCACGCACACCTTGCCGCAGGACGAACGCCTGCGCTGCTTACAGCAGAAGGGCTTTAATTTTCTCTCGCTGGGGCGCACTGATGCACAGCAAAATCATGCCTGGTTTGATGTCGATAACGCCGCAGGTTCCGCGCTGGCGGTAAAACACTGCCTGACCCAGGGCATGCAGCGCATCGCCTTTCTCGGGGGAAACGAACGCTGTACGTTTGTTCGCGATCGCCGTCAGGGCTACCTGAACGCCCTGGATTCCGTACCACCTTATGCCACTGCGGCGGTTGCTCCCTCGCGCCGCGCAGGGTATCAACAAGTCTCCGCCTGGCTGGCTGAAGGGCTACAACCTCAGGCCATTATTACCGATAGCAGTACGCTGGCCGAAGGCGCGTTAATGGCGCTTCAGCAGGCAGGACGACTGCAGGGTGAGGATGCCGTCACTTTGATAGCCTGGGATGGACTCCCGGTTGACGCCATCATTGATTTTCCGGTTATTGCGATTCGTCAGGCCAGTGAGCAGGAGAGAGGCGAACAGCTTGCGACCATGGTGATGCAGTTACTGGACGGCGCACCGCTGGCCCGGCTACAGGTCTTGTGGCAACCCAGTCTGCAACTGCCCGCACAGCGCTAACGTGTTTGTCATGCCGGACGCCTGTGGTAGTCTCGCGGCATGCGTAATTTGCGGAATATTCTATGAAAATCAGGCCTTCTCGCGCCACTATTAGCGATGTTGCCCGCGCGGCAAAAACCGGGAAAACCAGCGTCTCGCGTTATCTTAACGGCGAACAGCATCTGCTTTCTCCCGACTTAAAAGCGCGCATTGAACAGGCAATTAGCGATCTTAACTATCGGCCAAGCCAGATGGCGCGCGGGCTTAAACGGGGGCGAACCCGGCTAATCGGGTTAATCATTGCCGATATCACCAATCCCTATTCCGTGGACGTTATGTGCGGCATTGAAGCGGCCTGTCGTGCCTGCGGCTTTACATTGCTTATGTGTAACACCAACAATGAAGTCGATCTTGAACAGCATTATTTGCAGTTGCTGAGTAGCTATCAGGTTGAAGGCATTGTCGTTAACGCGGTAGGTATGCATGAAAAGGTACTGAGCCGGCTGCAGCAATCTTTGCTGCCGATGGTGCTGATTGACCGAAAAATCCCCGATTTTCCCTGTGATGTGGTGGGCCTGAATAATGCTGAAGCGGCAGAAACGGCCACCGATCACTTAATTGATAACGGTTATGAGGCGCTGCTGTTTTTGAGTGAACCCTTAGGCAGCGTGAATACCCGTCGTGAGCGCCTGCAGGCGTTTCGCCAGCGTCTGGCTGCGCATCCGGCCATCCTCCATGAAAATGCAGAAGTCTCGCTGCATCAGCCCGATGTGATGGATACCGTCTTGCATGACTTCTGTCAGCGTCATGCAGACAGGCGTTGCGCAGTTATGGTGGCAAACGGTGCGCTGACCTTACAGGTGGCCCGTTCCCTTCAGCGTCTAAATTTGCACTGGGGAAGCGACATGGGTTTATTGGGGTTTGATGAGCTGGAGTGGGCGGCGCTGGCAGGTGTCGGGATTACCACGCTTAAACAGCCCACCTGGCAGATTGGCTACCATGCGCTGGAGCGCCTGATTTCGCGTATCGAAGGCCACGATCATCCTCCCTGTGAGCAGGTTTTCTCGGGTGAGCTGATTGTCCGGGGATCAAGCCAGCGTCTCCGCTAATTTTCAGATTGTTCCCTTCACTTACGTGCTCGCTTCGTGAGCACGATCATAATTCCGCATTTTGCTACTTTGCTTTGGAACCGGTTCCATTTAACGTTTTTATAACGTTAATACCGATTTTCCCCTCAGGAGTCCGCAATGGAGCCCGAAATTATCGTCGTCACGGCGGCTTATGGACATCAACAGATTGCTGCGCTGGGCGGACAAAGGGCGCTCTTACCGATCATTCAGCAGGCTGGTGCGGACGGTGTGGAAATCCGTCGCGAATTGTTCGATGACACGACTTTCGATGACCTGCCCGCGCTGGCGCTGGCCATTGATCAGCACCGGCTGCGCGCCAGCTATTCTGTACCCGATACCTTGTTCAGTGAGGACGGTAAGCTGAACCCTTTGCTGACGCGTTATTTTACCGAAGCTCGTCAACTAAACGCGCAGAGACTAAAGGTGGCGCTGGGCAATTTTACGGGGGCTCTGTACAGCGAAACACTGCGCATGCTGATTGCGGAATATGGCGTGCCGCTGACCGTGGAAAATGACCAGACAGTGCACGGCAAACTGCAACCGATGCTGCGCTTTTTTAACGCTGCCCGTGAGGCGGCATTGCCGATTGGCATGACTTTCGATATGGGGAACTGGCACTGGACAGGCGAAAACCCGGAGCAGGCTGCAGTCCTGTTGACCGACCAGGTGGGTTACGTGCACGTCAAAGCAGCGGTGCCGCAGGGGAAAAGCTATCGCGCTATTGCGCTCGACGATGCCGGACCGGGCTGGCAAGACCTGTTGCATCGGCTACCGGCGAGAGCCCCTCGCGGTATTGAATTTCCGCTGAAAGGCGACAATCTGATTGCGGTTACGCGCCATTATGTGACGCTGCTGCGTAATGTCTGAGGAGTAAAAATGACGACTCATCCTAACGGTACGCTTGATGTCATCACGATCGGCGAAGCCATGGCCATGTTTGTCGCCCGCGAAACGGGTGATTTGGCTGCAGTAGAAACATTTATCAAACGCGCCGCAGGTGCAGAACTGAATGTCGCCATCGGTCTGGCACGCCTCGGGCTGAAAGTGGGCTGGGTGAGTCGTATTGGACAGGACGCGTTTGGTCGTTTTATTTGTCAGGTGCTGGATAAAGAAAATATCGACCATCGTCAGGTGACCGTCGATCCACGCTATCCCACGGGCTTTCAGCTTAAATCTAAAGTGGATGATGGTTCCGATCCGCTCGTGGAATATTTCCGCAAAGGCTCCGCTGCCAGTCATCTGTCACCCGAGGATTTTGACCACGATTATTTTGGCTCTGCACGCCATTTGCATCTGAGCGGCGTGGCGGCAGCAATATCAGACAGTTCGCTTGAGCTGACCAGGCATGCTGCGAAAGAGATGCGGGCACGGGGTAAAACAATTTCCTTTGATCCTAATCTGCGTCCGGTGCTGTGGCGCAGCGAAGAGGAAATGCGTAAGCAGCTCAATCTGTTAGCGGAATACGCAGACTGGGTACTGCCCGGTGAAAAAGAGGGTTACATCTTAACCGGCTATCGCCAACCGCAGGATATTGCCGATTTTTATCTCGATAAAGGGGTAAAAGCGGTGGTGATTAAAACCGGCGGCGAGGGCGCCTGGTATAAGACAGCCGGGGGTGAGCAGGGCCAGGTGGCGGCAATCAAAGTTGATCAGGTTGTGGACACGGTCGGGGCCGGAGATGGGTTTGCCGTGGGAGTCATAAGTGCATTGCTGGAAGGGAAACCACTGATAGAGGCGATTCGCCGGGGGAACAAAATTGGTTCACTGGCGATTCAGGTGAGTGGTGACAGCGAAGGTTTGCCGACGCGTCAGCAGTTAGGTGATGTGTAGCCCGGCCCGCAAACAGAAACAGAGGAGTTCCCGATGAAAACGCAGATTATCGCGCCTAAACGCTGGTGGTTCATTATGCCCATCGTGTTTATCACCTACAGTCTTGCCTATCTGGATCGGGCAAATTTTAGCTTCGCATCCGCCGCTGGCATCAATGACGATCTGGGCATTACCAAAGGAATGTCTTCCCTGCTGGGTGCGTTGTTCTTTCTGGGGTATTTCTTTTTTCAAATCCCTGGGGCGATCTATGCGGAGCGCCGCAGTGTAAAAAAACTGATCTTCTGGTGCCTGCTGTTGTGGGGCGGCTGTGCTTCACTCACCGGCGTTGTCAGCAACATCCCTGTGCTGGCGGCGATTCGCTTTGTGCTGGGGGTTGTCGAGGCTGCGGTAATGCCTGCTATGCTGATTTACATCAGTAACTGGTTTACAAAATCTGAGCGCTCGCGGGCAAACACCTTTTTAATTCTCGGTAATCCCGTCACGGTCCTGTGGATGTCCGTGGTTTCAGGGTATCTGATAGAAGCGTTTGGCTGGCGGGAAATGTTTATCTTCGAAGGCATTCCTGCGGTGATCTGGGCCATTGCCTGGTGGTTTATGGTACAGGATAAGCCTGCGCAAGCGCGCTGGATGAGCGATGCAGAAAAAGCCGCGCTACAGGCCGCGCTGCAAAAAGAGCAAGAAAGCATCAAAGCGGTGCGCAACTACGGCGAAGCCTTTCGCAATCGTAACGTGATCATTCTCTGTATGCAGTACTTTGCCTGGAGTATTGGCGTTTACGGTTTTGTCCTGTGGCTGCCTTCAATTTTGCGCAACGGTACACAAATGGGCATGGTGGAAGCGGGCTGGTTATCGGCTGTGCCTTATCTGGCAGCCACGATTGCGATGGTGGTGGTGTCCTGGGCATCGGACAAAACGCAAAACCGTAAACTGTTTGTCTGGCCACTGTTGCTGGTGGGTGCCTTCGCCTTCCTCGGTTCGTACATGGTAGGTTCGGGCAATTTTTGGCTGTCTTATACATTGTTAGTCGTCGCCGGTGCCGCGATGTACGCGCCTTATGGCCCGTTCTTTGCCATTATTCCGGAAATGCTGCCCCGCAATGTTTCCGGCGGCGCAATGGCGCTTATCAACAGTATGGGGGCGTTGGGCTCGTTTATCGGCTCCTGGATTGTGGGTTATCTGAACGGGGCAACCGGCAGTCCTTCGGCCTCCTATATTTTTATGGGTGGCGCACTACTGCTGTCCGTGGTCCTGACGCTTATCGTCAAACCCGCACAAAATAAGGCGCCTCCGCTACAAGGCGCGAAACCGGCCTGAAAGCGTAAGCGTTAGCATTTTCTCCGGGCGACCTTTGTGTTGCCCGTCATTTATTTACAGGAAGCTATCTGATGAAACCCGCCGTCATTCTTTATAAAAAATTGCCTGACGATCTCCGTGCGCGTCTCGCAGACTATGCCACGATCACCGAAATCAACGATTTATCACCCGAAAGCCAGCAGCAACATGCGCAGGCACTGCAACAGGCCGAAGGAATGCTGGGATCGGGCGGAAAAGTCAACGGCGAGTTGCTGGCCAAAATGCCCGCACTGCGCGCCTGTTCCAGCGTTTCTGTCGGCTATGACAACTTTGATGTGGATGCCCTGAATCAGCGAGGGGTCGTGCTGATGCACACGCCAACGGTACTGACGGAAACGGTGGCCGACACCATCATGGCGCTGGTTCTCAGTACGGCAAGACGTATACCGGAGCTGGATGCCTGGGTGAAAGCTGGCAACTGGCAAAAAAGTATTGGTCCGGACCGGTTTGGCATGGATGTGCACCATAAGACGATGGGAATTCTTGGTATGGGACGCATCGGTATGGCGCTGGCCCAGCGTGCGCACTTCGGATTCGGCATGAGCATTCTCTACAATGCGCGCCGTCAGCACGACCAGGCCGAATCGCAGTTTGCAGCCCGCCGGTGTGAGCTGGAAACGCTGCTCAAAGAAAGCGATTTCGTTTGCATCAGCCTGCCGCTTACCGAAGAAACGCATCATTTAATTGGCGCAGAACAGCTGGCGATGATGAAGCCCAGTGCGGTGCTGATCAACGCGGGCCGTGGGCCAGTGGTAGATGAAAATGCCCTGATTACCGCGCTACAAGAGGGCACGATCCACGCCGCCGGGCTGGATGTTTTCGAAAAAGAGCCGCTGCCGACTGACTCGCCGCTGCTGTCGTTACCGAATGTTGTTACGTTGCCGCACATTGGCTCTGCAACCCACGAAACCCGCTATGGGATGATGCAGGACGCGGTAGAAAATCTTATTGCCGCCCTGAGCGGCAAGGTTGAAAAGAACTGCGTGAATCCTCAGGTGCTGAAGTAATCCTGCGGCTGCCCATTGCGCCCGCCGGGAGCGGGCGTTATGGTGGTTATCCCATTCTTTATTACAAATTTTTAACCGCTATGGCTTTTTCTCAGTTCGGCGACAAGTTTACTCAACATTCCGGCATCTCACGTCTGATGGAAGACATGGGCGCAGGCCTGCGTACGCCCGGCACGATCATGCTTGGCGGCGGCAACCCCGCACAGATCCCGGCAATGAACGATTATTTTCAGCAGTTGCTGCAGCAGATGCACGACGAGGGCAAACTGAGTGAGGCCTTATGCAATTACGATGGTCCACGCGGTAAAGCCGTGCTGCTGGATGCCCTGGCGGCAATGCTACGTGAGCAGTGCGGTTGGTCTGTCACTGCGCAAAATATCGCGCTGACTAACGGCAGTCAGAGCGCATTTTTTTATCTCTTCAACCTGTTCGCGGGGCGGCGCAGTGACGGCAGTAAAAAACGGGTGCTGTTTCCTCTGGCTCCAGAGTACCTGGGGTACGCTGATGCGGGCCTGGATGAAGACCTCTTTATTTCTGCCAGGCCCAACATAGAGTTATTACCGGAAGGGCAGTTCAAGTATCACGTCGATTTTGAACATCTCCCCATGAATGACGATGTGGGGCTGATTTGCGTATCGCGCCCGACCAATCCAACCGGCAATGTCATTACAGATGACGAACTTCTGCAACTGGATGCGCTGGCGCAGCAGCATGAGGTGCCGTTACTTATCGACAACGCTTATGGTGTGCCATTTCCCGGCATTATTTTTAGTGATGTGCGGCCGCTGTGGAACCCCAATATCATTCTCTGCATGAGTTTATCCAAACTCGGTCTGCCAGGCGCACGTTGCGGGATTATCATCGCCGATGAGAGCACGATTACCGCGATCGGTAACATGAACGGCATCATCAGCCTGGCACCGGGCAGTATTGGCCCGGCCATTGCCAGCGAAATGATTCAACGTGGCGATCTGCTGCGCTTGTCTGAAGAAGTGATTAAACCTTTTTATCAGCACAAGGTGATGCAAACGATCACCCTTATTCGCCGCTACTTATCGGCGGAACGCTGTCTGATCCATAAACCGGAGGGGGCAATTTTTCTCTGGCTGTGGTTCCGGGATTTACCGATCAGTACGGAGTTGCTGTACCAGCGGCTTAAAGCTCGGGGCGTGCTGATGGTGCCGGGCCACTTTTTCTTTCCGGGTCTGGAGCATGACTGGCCGCACACGCACCAGTGCATGCGCATGAATTATGTACCGGATGCGGAAAACATTGAGCGCGCCATACAGACTCTGGCTGAAGAAGTGGAGATCGCCTGGCGCGACAGTTAAATCTACAGACCCGATCGGGCAACAAGGCGTCGTCTCTATCCGGCCGGCCTTGATGAAGCGCAACGCTGCCTTAACCCGATCGCAAAGGCATTTTGCATTATTAACAGACGTGATGCGTATATGGCCGTGCGGGCCAGCGCGGGCAAAAGGAGAGTGCGGTGTCGGGAAAAGACTGGCTGTTAGCCCTGTGTGTAGTGATTGCGTGGGGCGTGAACTTCGTTGTCATAAAACTGGGTCTGCATAACATGCCTCCCTTTTTGCTGGCGGGATTGCGTTTTGCACTGGTTGCCTTTCCTGCCCTTTTACTGGTGCGCCGTCCTGCTGTGCCAGTAAAGTGGCTTTTACTTTACGGCATGACCATCAGTTTTGGGCAGTTTGCGTTTCTGTTTTTGGCCATCAAACTGGGTATGCCTGCAGGCCTTGCTTCGCTGATATTACAGGCGCAGGCGTTCTTTACGCTGCTGCTTGGGGCGCTGTTTCTGGCCGAAAAGCTGCGCTGGAATCACATTGCGGGCATGCTGATTGCCACCTCAGGCATTTTTTTATTAGCCACCTCCGGCATGGCTGGCCAGAGCGCCGCCGGCATAACATTGACCACTATGATGCTTATGCTGGCGGCGGCGTTTTCCTGGGGACTGGGGAATATCACCAATAAAATCATCACCCGGCATTATCCCGTACCGGTTATGTCGCTGGTGGTCTGGAGCGCGCTGGTGCCCGTCGTTCCTTTCTTTGCCTGTTCGCTGCTGTTTGAAGGCCGGTCGGCAATCATTACCAGTCTGACGCACATTGATCTACAGACGGTGATGGCGCTGATTTACCTGGCCTTTGTGGCGACCATTATGGGTTACGGCATCTGGAGTACGTTGCTTGGCCGTTATGAAACCTGGCGTGTGGCACCGCTTTCCCTGCTGGTGCCTGTTGTTGGGATTGTTTCGGCAGCCCTGGTGCTGGGGGAAACCTTATCACGCCAGCAGATTGTGGGTGCTGTAATCATCATTGTCGGGCTGCTGGTCAATATGTTTGGTGGCGTGATTGGTCAGCGCTGGCTCAGGCAGCCGCAACATTAGCGCTTACCACTCGCCAAACTGACGTGCCCGACGTAACTACCCTTTCGTAAATGCCTGTGCATGCGCGCGTTTTCGGGCTGGCTTTGGCAGCCCGCTCGCAGAATAAAACCTCCGCTTGGACAGCAATGCGGATGCATGGAAGTATCCGCATTGCCAGGGCGGCCAGACATCTCTTTTCACTCATCACGACTTTCGCCCGTGTGCTTTATAACCGGGCCAGCAATGATGAAGAAGAAAAACGCAACGCCAACACCACATGATGCAACCTTTCGTCAGTTTCTCACCCAACCTGACATTGCCCGCGATTTCATGGAAATTCATCTTCCCGCCGATCTGCGCGCGATTTGCGACTTACGGACGTTAAAACTGGCGTCCGGTTCCTTTGTTGAAGCGGATCTCCGGCAGTATTTCAGTGATGTGCTGTATAGTCTCAAAACGACAGCGGGTGAGGGCTATATGTACGTCCTGATCGAACATCAGTCTTCACCTGACAGGCATATGGCGTTCAGGCTTCTTCGCTACGCGGTCGCGGCCATGCAGCGCCACCTGGATGCCGGCTATAAAACGCTGCCGCTGGTGATACCGGTGCTGTTTTATATGGGTAAACGCAGACCCTATCCTTATTCCACCTGCTGGCTGGATGGTTTTACGCATCCGGCACTGGCTCGCAGGCTCTACAGTACTTGCTTCCCTCTGGTTGATATTACGGTAATGCCTGACGATGAGATTGTGGAACATCGCAGCATGGCGGCACTGACGCTGCTGCAAAAGCACATCCATCAGCGCGATCTCGCAAATCTGATGGACAGACTTGTCCCTGTGCTGCTGTCCGGTTATCTTTCGTCATCACAGATTGTATCGTTGGTGCACTACATTGTGCAGGCGGGTGAAACCCCAGACGTCGAGGCTTTTATTCAGGAACTGGCCCTGCGGGTGCCGCAACACGGAGACACGCTTATGACCATTGCACAGCAGCTTGAACAAAAAGGTATGCAGAAGGGCTTTGAGAAGGGTATTCAGACCGGGCGGCATGAAGGCCGTAATGAAGGTAAACGCGAGGTTGCGCGCACTATGCTGCAGCATGGCCTGGACAGAACAACCGTAATGAAAATGACCGGGTTGAGTGAAGCAGATCTGGCACAGCTTCAGCATTGATCTGAACCTGCAAAAGAAGGCGCGGGACAGGTGAAGCCCTGCGTTTGTCAACGCGACCTGATGCTTTTCGTTTTCTTACCATCAGGCCATCACTGATCGCTTCGCCGCATCCGCATCAATCTGCTTGTCGCGGTCATAAAAAAACGGCCACAACCTGTATGCTGTGACCGTTCTCATGTTTACTCAGCCGTCACGGCCGCTTTATTTTAAAATTTCAATCCGGCGTGGTTTCGCTTCTTCAGGAATCAAACGCTCAAGATCGATGCTCAGCAGACCATTTTCCAGGCGCGCGTCGCGCACGACGATATGGTCAGCCAGCTGGAATTTACGCTCGAAATTACGCTCGGCGATGCCCTGATAGAGATATTTACGTTCTGTCTGCTCTTCCGGATGCGCACCACGCACGATGAGCACGTTGTCGTGGGCCGTAATATCCAGTTCACTCTGAGCAAAACCGGCTACCGCGATAGTGATGCGGTAATGATTCTCATCAACAAGTTCAACATTGTAAGGGGGATAACCACCGTTGCTCTGATTTTGATTGGACTCAAGCAGGTTGAACAGGCGATCAAATCCGATGGCAGAGCGATAAAGGGGAGACAGATCAAAGTTACGCATAAAAAGACTCCTGAATGTCAGCAAGTTTTGGCAACCTTCCACTATTGGACAGGTTGTGCAGGACCGCATTGCCCCTTTCGGCGGCAGCCTTAACGACCCTGTTTAGAAAATGGGTGCAGACGCCAGGCTTTCAAGACCCGATGCGTGATTTTTTTCGCCAAACTGGCGAAATGGCATACACTCAAGGGTAAATTGCCGGACCAGAACGGACTTCATGACTGAGAGGGTACGCTGGTGCGCTCACGCAATCAGGTGCCAGAATCGAAGGGACGACATATGAAAATGATGAAAAGGTTACCGTTGGCTGGCGTGATGTGTTGCGCAGTCGCTTCCGGTGGATGTTCCAGCGTCATGACGCATACCGGTGCAAGTCAGGGCTACTATCCGGGCACACGTGCCAGTGCCGACATTCTGACGGACAGTCAGGCCAGCTGGGCGCTAAAGCCCCTGGCGCTGGTTGATCTGCCTTTTTCTGCCGTCATGGATACGCTGTTACTGCCCTGGGATTACTATCGCAGCGACAAGGATAAAGCCCTGGATTCGCCGCGCGCCCGCGTGCTTCAGAGTGAAAAGCTGGCCCACACCGAGGAAAATCTGGCGCATGCTCAGCCCATGCCCGCTATGCAACCGTCACAGTAAACAGGTGCTGCCAGCCCTCTTTTTCCCGCATAAAAGCGATCTTTTTTCCATCCGGTGACCAGACCACCGCATCCCCGGACGGTGCCGACCCGGTGCGGGCGGTTAAGCGTTCGCACTCTCCCGTTTGCCAGTGACACAGCATCACGCTGTTGTCGCAAATAAAGGCAATGGTTTCACCACGAGGATGCCAGCTAAATGCAGACTGAATGCTGTGGTTCAGCCGCGTTATCTGGCGCGGTTCACCGCCGTTAGGCGATACCGACCATAATTGAATCACCTGCTGGCTGTCCGCCATCAAAAAGGCGATAGCGCTGCCATCGGGTGAGCTACGTAACCAGTGGCGAGGTTGCTGCGCCAGTCCCTTGCTATAGGTTAACCGTCGCTGTTGAACCCCCGCTGGTGGCGCGGGTAGATGGTGGCTGTCCCCTTCCAGCGGTGAGTGGCCGGGTTTGGCATAGGCTTCCAGTGCCTCTGGCAAATCGACGACAAATACCTCGGGATGCTTGTCTCCTGCCGCGGAAAGCGTGTCGCCAATAAAGGCGATGGCCCAGCGTTGACGGCTGCCGTCCGGATTTTCATAGCCCTGATGACCAATCCAGCACTCTTCATAGGCCCGATTGATTTGATCGCTGCCCGGCTGTGGGTGCGCTGTCGTTTCACTGACTACTACACAAAAATGGCTGCCATCATATTCGCGCGGATGCTGTTTTTCTGGTTTCACTGCTTTTAACGGGACGGCAATGCCGACATTGCGCAGATCAAGACTGATATCCAGCTCGTGCATCACGTGATCGTTATAGGTGAAGCTGAGGCGCGAGCCATCCGGACTAAAAACATGGACGTGAGAACCGCCGCGCAAAGCACCTGGCGTAAAGGGCGGCGTGATATCGCATGCATCCAGACTGGCGGCCTGACCCGCTTCAATGATCACGCCGCGGCGATGATGAAAGTCATAATGCCAGTTGTCGTCAGGATGCTCTGGCCCATGAATACAGACATAGCGCTCGGGTAAGGTGGGACAAACCGTCACCACGCCAACATGGGCGCCCGCCGTTGCCTCATACAGCACTTCCACTTCGCCGGTATTCACATTAACGCGTTCAATTGTCTTACCGGTGAACGACGCGCCGGAAGGCCGCACATCAAAGGCCAGCCACTGGCTGTCGGGCGTCCAGACGTTGATGTTGGTCAGTTGATGATGACGAGGAGCAAAAGTAATCTGTTTTTCAGGCATGAAAGCACTCGTGAGCAGGCGCGTTATTTGACAGTTGCAGTGATGTTATGGGTAAAACCGTGCAGATGACTGACCTGTCTGCGCGGTTTTACCCATAAAAGAAACCGATTAAAGCACCCATTTTTCAATGGCGTGCGCAACCCCATCTTCCATATTGGTTTTGGTCACAAACTGGGCTATTTTTTTCACAGAATCAATCGCATTGCCCATCGCGACGCCGGTCCCTGCGTATTCAATCATCGCCAGATCATTTTCCTGATCGCCTATCGCCATGACCTCTTCCGCTTGCAAACCCAGTTTCTCCGCCAGCATTTTTACGCCATAACCTTTGTTTACCCGACGGTCGAGAATTTCCAGATAGTAGGGCGCGCTTTTCAAAATGGTATACGTCTGGTGCGCATGCTCAGGCAGTCTGGCGATGGCCGCATCAAGCAGAGCGGGTTTATCAATCATCATGAGTTTTGGAAAACGCGTTGCCGGATCCATTTCTTCAACGGCCCGATAACGTACCGGGATGCCGGTCAGGCTGGCTTCATGAATCGTAAATTCGCTGATATCTTTATTTGGCGTATACAGGTGTGATTTATCAAACGCCTGAAAATGCACGCCCAGTTCTCTGGCCAGCTTCTCAACATACATGTAATCGTCAAAGCCCAGCGTCACATCGGCGACGACTTCACCATCTTCAGCCCGATGAACAAGCGCGCCATTATTACTGATGCAGTACTGACCTGGCGTATGGAGATCAAGTTCCATTAAATAACGCTCAATGCCAACATAAGGTCGGCCGGTCGCCAACACGATGGAAACCCCTTTTTCCCGGGCGCGGTTCAGTGCCGATTTTACGCCTGCGGTGATCTCGTGCTGCGGATTCAGCAGCGTGCCATCCATATCAATTGCGATCAGTTTAATAGCCATAGCATCCTCATTGTGTCGGGTTTGCAGCAATGCTAGCGCGATTCAGCTCACATTGACCAGTTTATCGGCGCTTTTCAGCACGCGTGAACCATAACGTGTCACGTTTGGGTCCACGATGATCTGGCAAAAAAAAACCCTTCACGAGGAAGGGTTTTATATCTTTTTGTGCGATTAGATATCGATGTTAGCGGCTTTCAGCGCATTCTCTTCGATGAAGGCGCGGCGTGGTTCAACGGCATCCCCCATCAGGGTTGTAAACAGCTGGTCGGCGGCGATCGCATCTTTAATGGTGACACGTAGCATGCGACGGCTGTCTGGGTCCATTGTCGTTTCCCACAACTGATCCGGGTTCATCTCACCCAGACCTTTATAGCGCTGTACAGACAGACCACGACGGGATTCTTTCACCAGCCACTCAATCGCCTGTTCGAAGCTGGATACCGGTTGACGGCGCTCACCGCGCTCGATGTAAGCATCCTCTTCCAGCAGGCCGCGCAGTTTGCCACCCAGGGCGCAAATTTTGCGATATTCCGGCCCCATAATAAACTCGCTGTCCAGAGGATAATCCGTGTCCACGCCATGGGTCCGTACGCGTAAAACAGGCTCAAACTGATTCAGCTCACGATTTTCACGTACGTGTGCCACATAGGTGCTGCCGTGCGCTTCACGTTCAGTCAGATAGCTCACCAGTCCGTTAATCCAGGCGTTAACGGCCGCTTCATTACTCAGATCGCTCAGCGTGTCGTGATA
This sequence comes from Pantoea stewartii, assembly GCF_011044475.1. Lineage (NCBI taxonomy): Bacteria > Pseudomonadati > Pseudomonadota > Gammaproteobacteria > Enterobacterales > Erwiniaceae > Pantoea > Pantoea stewartii. The sequence goes on along the minus strand of NZ_CP049115.1, from coordinate 2,832,686 downwards.
GACCAGCGCACGTAACATCGCCAGTGGAAAACGGCGCTCCATACGTTTGATCATCTTCTGCGTGCTGTTAAAGTCCGCGACCAGAGATTCAAGCGGCTCACCACCTAATGCCGGTGCGCTGGCATTGGTGTGCAGCGTCGTTCCGTCGAGGGCGATAGCGATCTGATACTGATCCATCGCCTCATCGTCTTTAATATACTGTTCCTGCTTGCCTTTTTTCACTTTATACAGCGGCGGCTGAGCAATGTAGACGTGACCACGCTCAATAATTTCTGGCATCTGACGATAGAAAAAGGTCAACAGCAGTGTACGAATGTGCGAGCCGTCGACGTCCGCATCGGTCATGATGATGATGCTGTGATAGCGCAGTTTATCCGGGTTATATTCGTCGCGGCCAATGCCGCAGCCCAGCGCGGTAATCAGCGTAGCCACTTCCTGAGACGCCAGCATCTTATCGAAACGCGCCTTCTCAACGTTAAGGATTTTCCCTTTCAGCGGCAGAATAGCCTGGTTTTTACGGTTACGGCCTTGCTTGGCAGAACCGCCCGCGGAGTCACCCTCCACCAGGTAGATTTCAGACAGAGCCGGATCGCGCTCCTGACAGTCCGCCAGCTTGCCCGGCAGGCCAGCCAGATCCAGCGCACCTTTGCGGCGTGTCATTTCACGGGCACGGCGCGCGGCTTCACGGGCGCGGGCGGCATCAATGATTTTGCCGACAACGATTTTTGCATCGCCCGGATTTTCCAGCAGATATTCCGCCAGCAGTTCATTCATCTGCTGCTCAACGGCCGATTTCACTTCAGAAGACACCAGCTTGTCTTTGGTCTGTGAAGAGAATTTTGGATCCGGCACTTTCACCGACACCACGGCAATCAGGCCCTCACGCGCGTCATCACCGGTGGCGCTGACTTTGGCCTTCTTGCTGTATCCCTCTTTATCCATGTAGGCATTCAGGGTACGCGTCATCGCGGCGCGGAAACCGGCAAGGTGCGTACCGCCGTCGCGCTGAGGAATGTTGTTAGTGAAGCAGTAGATGTTTTCCTGGAAGCCGTCGTTCCACTGCAGAGCTACTTCCACGCCAATGCCGTCTTTTTCGGTCGAGAAATAGAATACGGTCGGATGGATAGGCGTTTTGTTCTTGTTCAGGTACTCGACAAACGCTTTGATCCCGCCTTCGTAGTGGAAATGGTCGTTTTTGCCGTCACGTTTGTCTTCCAGACGAATGGAAACACCGGAGTTCAGGAAAGAGAGCTCACGCAGGCGCTTCGCCAGGATGTCGTATTCGAAGTCGGTCACGTTGGTGAACGTGTCATGGCTTGGCCAGAAACGGATACGGGTACCGGTCGCGTCGGTATCGCCTGTCACCGCCAGCGGCGCTTCGGGCACGCCATGCAGATAAATCTGCTGGTGTACTTTGCCTTCGCGACGAATGGTCAGCTCCAGCTTCTGTGACAGGGCGTTAACCACAGACACGCCCACGCCGTGCAGGCCGCCCGAGACTTTATACGAGTTATCGTCGAACTTACCGCCAGCGTGCAGCACGGTCATGATCACTTCTGCCGCGGACACGCCTTCTTCTTCGTGGATACCGGTTGGAATACCGCGTCCGTCATCCTGTACGGAAACCGAGTTGTCCGCATGGATGGTGACAACGATATCTTTACAGTGACCGGCGAGCGCTTCGTCGATTGCGTTATCCACGACCTCGAATACCATGTGATGCAGACCGGTTCCGTCATCGGTATCGCCGATGTACATGCCCGGGCGTTTGCGTACCGCATCAAGCCCTTTCAGAACTTTGATACTTGAAGAGTCATAAGAATTCGACATCAACGTTTCTCGCTCATTTAATCTTTAGGTTGAACCGCTATTTTACCCTGTTCCACGCGGAACATCTTGCCCTTTTCGTCAGTCATGTCGATTACATGCTCGGACGAGATGGCGCTGACAAAGACCTGAGCCTGAGTCGCCTTCAGTCGTTCCGCCAGCAGGCGGCGGCGACTGTCGTCCAGTTCAGAGGCAAAGTCATCAATGAGGTAAACACAACGGCGTCCGCTCTGGTTAGTCAGGAACTCGCCCTGCGCCAGACGCAATGCACACATCAGCAGTTTAAGCTGCCCGCGTGAGAGTAAATCTTCCACCGGCGTACCTTCGGCACGAATACGAAAGTCCGCTTTATGCGGGCCGCTGGCGGTGTAGGTTAAGGCCCGATCGCGTTCAAAGTTGCGTTCAAGCAGTTCGGCATAATCGCTCTCTTTGTCCCAGCCGCGCTGGAACGAAAAACGCAGATCAAATTCGGGTAAAAACTGCCCGCAGGTGGTTACGATCTCGGCTGAGATCGCGTCACTGTACTCGGCGCGCCACTGGCTAATCTGTTCGGCCAGCGGCACCAGTTCTTGATCCCAGGGACGAACCTGACTGTAGCGCGTGACCTGACGCAATGCCGCATTGCGCTGTTTGAGCAGGCGCCGCAGGTTGCTCCAGGCATTAAAAAAACCCGGCGTATTGTGAAAGCAGCCCCAGTCTACATAGGCTCTGCGATATTTAGGACCGCCATTAAGTAGGGTAAAACCCTCTGGCGTGATCAACTGCATCGGCAGTAACTGCGCCAGCTCGGCCACTTTATGTCCGTCGCTGCCGTCAATGCGGACTTTGCTCTCCCCGGCGCGATTTTTACTGAGCCCGACGGAGAACTCGCGCTCCTGGCCTTCCAGCCGGCCATGCAGCACAAAGGCGGCCTGATCGTGCCGAATTACCCGTCCCGCCTGCAAACTGCGAAACGCACGTCCGTGGCCCAGCGTATAGATCGCCTCAAGCACGCTGGTTTTGCCGCTACCGTTCGCGCCCACCAGAAAATTAAATCCCGGCGCTAACGCCAAGTCAGCCTGTTCAATATTGCGAAAATCTTTTATTAGCAGGCGGGTTAAAGCCATGAATCAATCCAGCGTGAAGGGCAAAAGTCAGGATGAAAGGGATTGTGCCTTTGAAAAACAAGCCGCTCGGGTCACGGACAATACCGTCCGAAACCCGAATGGCGAGCAGGCCAGCGTACGATGGCCTACAGGCGCATAGGCATGACGACATAGGCCGCCGCCGGGCTGACGACATCTTCAATCTGCACACTCGACACAGAATCCGTCAGCAGCAAACGGACGTTCTCGCACTTCAGCGCATTCAGCACGTCCAGCACGTAACTCACGTTGAACCCAATTTCCAGCTCGCTGCCGTTATAGCTGACATCCAGCATCTCTTCCGCTTCTTCCTGTTCAGGGTTATTCGCGGTAATTTTTAGCTGATTTTCGGTGATATGCAGACGAACGCCACGGAATTTCTCATTCGACAGAATCGCAGCACGGGCAAACGCCTGTTTCAGCAGATCGCAACCGGCTTCCAGCACCTTATCCGGATTCTTGGGCAACACACGACGATAATCCGGGAAGCGACCATCCACCAGCTTAGAGGTGAAGATATAGTCGCCCACATGTGCACGGATATTACTGCTGCCAATCTGTACCTGAAGCGGCGTATCGCCGCCATCCAGCAGACGCAACAGCTCGATAACCCCTTTACGCGGCACGATGACCGAATGGCTGGGCAGCGCCTGGCCAACGGGCATGGAACAGACGGCCAGACGGTGACCATCGGTGGCGACCGTACGCAGTTCTTCGCCTTCGGTCTCAAACATCATGCCATTCAGGTAGTAACGCACGTCCTGATGCGCCATGGAAAACTGCGTAGCTTCAATAAGCCGTTTTAACGTTGCCTGCGGCAGCGTGAATTCCACCTCGCTCTGCCAGTCATCCAGGTTGGGGAAGTCGCTGGCGGGCAAGGTCGAAAGCGAGAAACGGCTGCGGCCAGAGCGCACCAACATCCGTTCGCCTTCCAGTGTGACGTTGATCTCTGCGCCTTCCGGCAGGCCGCGGCAAATATCGAGAAATTTGCGTGCCGGCACGGTGGTTGCGCCAGGCTCGTGCGCCTGAGTAAGCGCCACTCGCGCCACCATTTCCATTTCCAAATCGGTGCCGGTCAGCAACAGCGATCCGTCATTCACCTGCATCAGCAGGTTGCCAAGGATCGGCAGCGTCGGACGACCACCAAGGGGACCGCTGACTTGTTGCAGCGGCTTTAGCAACTGTTCACGTTCAACAATAAATTTCATAGCGTCACGAAGATAATGTTCTGATGAGATTAGAGAAATCTTCTTTGATGTCGTGGCTTTCTTCACGCAACTGCTCAATCTTGCGGCAGGCATGAAGCACCGTGGTATGGTCGCGACCGCCAAAAGCATCGCCAATTTCCGGCAAACTGTGGTTGGTCAGCTCTTTCGCCATCGCCATCGCCATTTGACGCGGACGCGCGACTGAGCGCGAACGGCGCTTAGAGAGCAAATCCGCGACTTTAATTTTGTAGTACTCCGCAACGGTCTTCTGAATATTATCAATAGTGACCAGTTTTTCCTGCAGGGCCAGCAGATCCCGCAATGCTTCGCGAACGAAATCGATCGTAATCGCCCGACCGGTAAAGTTAGCGTTCGCAATCACCCGGTTCAGTGCCCCTTCCAGCTCACGCACGTTCGAACGTAAACGCTTGGCAATAAAGAAGGCCACTTCGCCCGGCAAACGAATGTCGTTTTCGTCCGCCTTTTTCATCAGGATCGCAACGCGGGTTTCCAGTTCAGGCGGTTCGATCGCCACGGTCAGGCCCCAGCCAAACCGTGACTTCAGTCGATCTTCAACCCCGTTGATCTCTTTGGGGTAACGATCCGACGTCAAAATGATCTGTTGATTGCCTTCCAGCAGGGCATTGAAGGTGTGAAAAAATTCTTCCTGCGAACGCTCTTTATTGGCAAAAAACTGAATGTCATCGATCAACAGCGCATCAACCGAGCGGTAGTAACGCTTAAACTCTTCAATCGCGTTATTTTGCAGCGCTTTTACCATGTCCTGCACAAAGCGCTCGGAATGCATGTAAACCACTTTCGCATTTGGCTTACGCGCAATGATGCCATTACCCACGGCGTGCAGCAGGTGAGTTTTGCCGAGGCCAGTACCGCCATAAAGGAACAACGGATTGTAGGCACCGCCAGGGTTATCGGCCACCTGGCGTGCCGCCGCGCGCGCCAGTTGGTTAGATTTACCTTCAACAAAGTTGTCGAAGTTATGGCGATTGTTAACATTGGACCGATAGGTCACATCCGCAGGAGCAGGCACGTTGTCCCAGCTCGGACGTAAAATCTGTGTCGGTGCCGGACGGCTTGGCACAGGCTCCGCCGGCGCACTGACGCTGGCCATCGCGGGCTGGCTGACCGCTGCGGCGTGTTGAACCGGACGCGTGCCCACCTCAAAACGCAACAGCGGGACATTGGCACCGCAGAATTCGTTCAGCAATGCGTTGATGCTGTTTAGGTATTTATCCCGAACCCAGTCGAGTACGAAGCGGTTAGGAGCATACAAGGCAAGCGTATTGTCGTTTAATTCAGCCTGCAGTGGACGGATCCACATGCTGAATTCGGTGGCAGGAAGCTCATCCTGCAAACGGGCAAGACACTGTTGCCAAAGCGTAAGTGACACGGCGGACTCCACTCGTACAAATTCGATAAGAAAAAGTAGGCACTAATCTAAGAAACGTTCATTTTTGACACAGACGAAAGAAAGCGCCTGCGACCGCTATCAGCGGTTTTCCACCCCGCAACCATCGGAGGATCGCCAGAGGAAGGGCGGATCATAGCGCAAAGCGCGACAGAGATCTTCCCTTTCTACACAGTTTTTCTCCTTTTTATCCACAGGGCATGAACGCGGGTAAAAGTCTACGCCTGCGGCAGAAAAAACCACCTAGGATCGTGCTGAATGATCCAAATTTTCGGACGGCTTCTCGTTTTTGACGTGTGGCAGGCGAATTTGATCGCAATAAGATCCTGCGCGATCCTTGCGCTTTAACGCAGACCCCGTATAATTCTCCCCCCGGCGTTGTCGCGTAAAGCTCAATGCCCGGACTCAGCGGGCTGTATCCGGGTTTTCTGGCGCCGCGACAAGCGAAGTAAATTGACTCGGGACTGTACAATTATTACAATCCCGCCTCTTTATTAAAGACACATTGAGGCGTCGGTCTGTTTGTTGGCCCGAAAACGCGTCACCCAGTGAAAATTTTCAAGTTTAGGTAGAAATCGCCATGAAACGCACTTTTCAACCGTCCGTACTGAAGCGCAACCGTTCACACGGCTTCCGTGCTCGTATGGCTACTAAAAATGGTCGTCAGGTTCTGGCACGTCGTCGTGCTAAAGGCCGCGCTCGTCTGACCGTTTCTAAGTAATAAAGCTAACCCTGATGGGTAAGCTCGCATTTCCCAGGGAGTTACGTTTGTTAACTCCCACTCATTTCACTTTCGTCTTTCAGCAGCCACAACGGGCTGGCACGCCGCAAATTACTATTCTCGGCCGCCTTAACGCGCTGGGGTATCCCCGCATCGGTCTTACCGTCGCGAAAAAACATGTGAAACGCGCTCACGAACGTAACCGGATCAAGCGATTGACCCGCGAAAGCTTTCGTCTGCGTCAACATGAATTGCCGTCGATGGACTTTGTGGTGGTCGCGAAAAAGGGTGTTGCCGATCTCGATAACCGTATGTTGGCGGAAGCGTTGGAGAAATTATGGCGTCGTCACTGTCGCCTGGCGCGCGGTTCCTGATCGTCCTGATACGCGTATATCAACGCGGTATCAGTCCATTGCTGGGGCCACACTGTCGGTTTCATCCGACCTGCTCTCAATACGGAATTGAGGCCTTACGCAGGTTTGGCGTGATAAAAGGCAGTTGGTTGACTTTAAAACGCGTATTAAAATGCCACCCTTTGAACCCGGGTGGTGACGATCCTGTGCCGCCAAAAACCTTTGATACCAGAGAACATTAACGATGGATTCGCAACGCAATCTCTTTCTCATCGCTTTTCTGTTCGTGTCTTTCATGATCTGGCAAGCCTGGCAGACGGACCACGCTCCGAAGCCATTGCAGACCCAGACCACGCAAAACACCAACAGCGCTGCCGGTGATGCTACCGGTGTTCCCGCCAGTGGCCAGGGTAAAACGATCACCGTTAAGACCGATGTCCTGTCATTAACCATCAACACTCGCGGTGGCGATGTTGATCAGGCGCTGCTGCTGACTTACCCGGATAAGCTGGGTTCTGACAAGCCGTTTGAGCTGCTTGAAACCACACCATCGTTTGTCTACCAGGCGCAGAGCGGTCTGACTGGCCGTAATGGTCCGGACAACCCGAACAACGGTGCGCGTCCGCTGTATACCACGGCACAGGATCACTTCGAACTGGCTGACGGTCAGAGCGAGCTGCGTGTTCCGATGACGTTCACGGCTGAAAACGGCGTTGTCTATACCAAAACGTTTGTGTTCAAGCGTGGCGACTATGCAGTTAACGTTGATTACAACATTAACAACACCAGTCAGCAGCCGCTGGAAGTGTCAATGTTTGGTCAGTTAAAACAGACCATCGATTTGCCTAAGCACCGCGATACCGGCAGCAATAACTTTGCGCTGCATACCTTCCGCGGTACGGCTTACTCCACCAGCGAATCGAAATACGAAAAGATTAAGTTCGATACTATCGCCGATAACGAAAACCTCAACACCACCACCACCAATGGCTGGGTGGCGATGTTGCAGCAGTATTTCGCTACCGCCTGGGTGCCGCGCACGCAGGGAACCAACACGCTTTACACCAGCAATCTGGGAAATGGCGTGGCGGCTATCGGCTATAAATCTGCGCCGGTCACCGTTGCACCGGGTGCACAGCAGACACTGGATGCCACACTGTGGGTAGGTCCGGAAATTCAGGATAAAATGGCCGCGATTGCGCCGCATCTTGACCTGACTGTGGACTATGGCTGGTTATGGTTCATCTCTCAGCCGCTGTTTAAACTGTTGAAGTTCATTCACAGCTTTATCGGTAACTGGGGCTTCTCCATCATCATCATCACGTTCATCGTGCGTGGCATCATGTACCCGCTGACGAAAGCGCAGTACACCTCGATGGCGAAAATGCGCATGCTGCAGCCGAAGATTCAGGCGATGCGTGAGCGTTTAGGGGATGATAAGCAGAAGCAGAGCCAGGAAATGATGGCGCTGTATAAGGCTGAAAAAGTGAATCCGCTGGGTGGCTGTCTGCCGCTGGTGATTCAGATGCCTATCTTCCTGGCCTTGTACTACATGCTGTCTGGCTCGGTTGAACTGCGTCATGCGCCGTTTATTTTATGGATTCATGACCTGTCAGCGCAGGATCCGTACTATATTCTGCCGATCCTGATGGGCATCACCATGTTCTTCATTCAGAAGATGTCACCGACGACGGTGACCGATCCGATGCAGCAGAAGATCATGACGTATATGCCTGTAATTTTCACCGTGTTCTTCCTGTGGTTCCCGTCAGGTCTGGTGTTGTACTACATCGTCAGTAACCTGGTGACCATTCTCCAGCAGCAGCTGATCTATCGCGGGCTGGAAAAACGTGGCTTACACAGCCGCGACAAGAAGAAAGCGTAAAACCGTCGCGGGAGGTCTCCCGCGATAAAACAGGTTATGCTCAGGCGGTCAAAGCGACCGCCTTTGTTTTTTGTAGTGAGAGAAAATGTATGAGCCATAGCGATACCATTGTTGCTCAGGCCACGCCGCCCGGACGCGGCGGCGTTGGCATTTTGCGTGTTTCCGGTCCGCAGGCCGCAGAGGTTGCCCGCCAGGTGCTGGGTAAACTCCCTAAACCACGTTATGCCGACTACTTATCGTTTAACGACAGTGATGGCAGCGTGCTGGATCAGGGCATCGCGCTATGGTTTCCTGGCCCTAACTCCTTTACCGGCGAGGATGTGCTGGAGCTGCAAGGTCACGGCGGCCCGGTGATTCTGGATCTGCTGCTGAAACGGATTGTGGCCCTGCCCGGATTACGTATCGCGCAGCCTGGGGAGTTTTCTGAACGCGCGTTTCTGAACGACAAACTCGATCTGGCCCAGGCGGAAGCCATTGCCGATCTGATTGACGCCAGCTCAGAACAGGCCGCGCGTTCGGCGGTAAATTCCCTGCAAGGCGCATTCTCTGTCCGTGTTAACCAGCTTGTGGAAGCCCTGACTCACCTGCGTATCTACGTGGAAGCGGCCATTGACTTTCCAGATGAAGAGATCGATTTCCTGTCTGACGGCAAAATCGAAGGGCAGCTTAATGCTGTCATTCGCGATCTCGATGCGGTGCGCGCGGAAGCCAGACAGGGCAGCCTGCTGCGCGAAGGGATGAAAGTCGTCATTGCCGGTCGGCCAAATGCCGGAAAATCGAGCCTGCTTAATGCACTTGCCGGGCGTGAAGCGGCTATCGTCACGGATATCGCCGGCACCACGCGCGATGTGCTGCGTGAACACATCCATATTGATGGTATGCCACTGCATATCATTGATACCGCCGGTTTACGCGAAGCCAGTGATGAGGTGGAACGTATCGGCATCGAGCGCGCCTGGCATGAAATAGAACAGGCGGACCGCGTGCTGTTTATGGTTGATGGCACCACCACGCAGGCGACCGAACCGGCGGAAATCTGGCCCGATTTTGTCGCTCGCCTGCCGTCTCAACTGCCGATCACCGTGGTGCGGAATAAAGCGGACATCACCGGTGAAACGCTCGGCCTGACGGACGTCAATGGTCATGCCCTGATCAGACTGTCTGCCCGCACCAGCGAAGGGATTGATACCTTACGTGATCACCTCAAACAGACCATGGGGTTTGCCGACAATATGGAAGGCGGCTTCCTGGCGCGCCGTCGTCATTTGCAGGCACTGGAATTAGCCGCAACCCACCTGGAGCAGGGAAAACATCAACTGCTGGGCGCATGGGCAGGGGAATTACTGGCAGAAGAGTTGCGTCTGGCGCAGCAGGCACTGAGTGAAATTACGGGTGAATTTACCTCGGACGATCTGTTAGGCCGGATTTTCTCCAGTTTCTGTATTGGTAAGTAGCTCAGCGGGCAGACGGCGGTGGAAATGTGCATCCAGAAACGCAATCCGCCGTACGTTGCGCATCGGTTGCCGTAACGCAAGGTATGATAACGAGGGATAAGATTGCTCACGTTTTGCGGCGTGCCAGGTCATTCACACTAAACCGGGCGAATAGGCATCCAAAAGCGTGAACGCAACGTACAGGTTAAATACTGGATGTTTTCCTGGAGAGTTATATGACGATACCGCTCGATGATGCCGCGCTGAATACGTTGTTTTACAGGGCCCGTACGCACAGTCACTGGCAGCCTGAACCGGTGCAGCAGTCGCTGCTGGAGAAGCTCTATCAGATGGTTGCCCTGGCACCGACCTCGGCCAACTGCTCACCCGGTCGCTTTGTTTTTGTCACCTCTGCGGAGGGAAAAGAAAAGCTGAAGCCGGCCCTGGCCTCCGGCAACCTTGAGAAAACCCTGCGCGCCCCTGTCACCGTGATTATTGCCTGGGACAGCGAGTTTTATCAGCATCTGACCATGTTGTTTCAACATGCCGATGCGCGAAACTGGTTTACCAACACACCCGATCTGGTTAAAGAAACCGCATTTCGTAACAGTAGCCTGCAGGCAGGCTATCTGATCATGGCCGCGCGTGCGCTGGGGCTGGATGCAGGCCCGATGTCAGGATTCGATCCGCTTAAAGTGAACGCGGCCTTTTTTGCCGGTACCACCTGGCAGGCCAACCTGCTCATTAACCTGGGCTATGGCTTACCCGACAAGCTCCCGCCCCGATTACCCCGGCTGAGCCTGGAGCAGGCCTGCCAGTTCGTCTGAGTTACTGGAGCGTTACGTGCTTACCGTAACGCTCACTGCTTTCCCGCCCTTTGCGTACGGTTTTAATGCGCGTCGATAAAGGCGATTTTCAATACAAACAGCAAGGCGACAATGACGACGCAGGGGCTGATTTCTCGCCAGCGACCGGTGCCCAGCTTCATCACACAGTACGCAATAAAGCCCAGTGCGATGCCTTCTGTAATCGAAAAACTAAAGGGCATCATGGCGGCAGTTACAAATGCCGGGACGGCTTCGGTCAGGTCATCCCATTTGACGCGGGACAGGCTGGCCGTCATCAGCACGCCAACATAGATTAACGCGCCTGCCGCAGCATAGGCCGGTACCATGGCCGCCAGGGGCGATAAAAACGTGACGAGCAGGAACAGAAGGCCTGTGACCACGGCCATCAATCCGGTACGGCCGCCGACAGCTACGCCGGAGGTACTTTCAATATAGGCGGTCACCGATGACGTTCCTGCCAGCGCGCCCGTTACCGAACTGATGCTGTCGACATACAACGCCTGTTTCATGCGCGGGAACGTGCCTTTTTCATCAGCCAGTCCGGCTTTGTCGGTCACGCCAATCAAGGTGCCGGACGAGTCAAACAGATTGACCAGCATAAAGGAGAATATGACGCCTGCCATGCCGATGTTGAACGCGCCTTTAATATCAACCTGACCGACAATCGCGGTGACAGATGGCGGCGCAGAAACTACGCCCGTAAACGTCACGTCGCCCAGCAGCCAACCCAACGCCGTGGTGACGATCATCGAAATGAGCACGGCGGCGTGAATGTTGCGTGAGGCCAGAATGGCGATAATAAAGAATCCCAGCGCACCCAGCAGCACATTGTGTGAGCTGAGGTTACCCACGCTGACCAGCGTATCCGGGTTGGCCACAATGATACCGGCGTTTTTCAGGCCCATCATGGCAATGAACAGGCCAATGCCAGCGGTGATGCCTACGCGCAGGCTAAGCGGAATATTGGCGATCATCCAGTAACGTACCCGCAACAGAGTCAGGATGAGCAGACCCAGTGCGCCCCAGAAGATGGCACCCATGCCGACCTGCCATGAGTAACCCATCGCGCCGACGACCACAAAGGCAAAAAAGGCATTGAGGCCCATCGCCGGGGCCAGGGCGACAGGAAGATTGGCAAACAGCCCCATCAGGATGCTGCCGAACGCGGCAATCAAACAGGTCGTTACGAACACTGCCCGGGTATCCATGCCTGCGACACCTAAAATCTGCGGGTTCACAAAAACAATGTATACCATGGTCAAAAACGTGGTAATGCCTGCGATCACTTCGGTACGAACCGTTGTACCATGCTCCTGCAGTTTGAATACGCGCTGAAAAAGGCCTTGTTTATTCATGCCATTTATCCAGAAGAAAATTTCACCGGCGCGTATCCTGGCGATTTTGCCCCGGCAATACAATGATTTTTCGCAACCGATTGCCATATCCCGGCCCCTCAGGGACACGCTGACGTGTTAAGGTACCCCGAACAAAAGGAGGAGTCAGATGTCTGTTGAATGCGTCTTTTTCGATTGTGACGGTACCCTGGTTGACAGTGAAGTCCTGTGCACCCGCGCGTATGTCACCACCTTTGCCCAGTACGGGATTACGCTCTCTCTGCAGGAGATGTTCGAAAAGTACAAAGGGGTAAAGCTGTATGACATCATCCGCGACGTCAGTGAAACGCATCGGGTCGCTCTGCCTCTGGAGGACGTTGAACCGGCTTACCGGCGCGAAGTGGCCCGTTTGTTTGACCGTGAACTGAAGCCGATAGCCGGTGCGAAGGCACTGGTCGGGCAAATGGCAGTACCGATATGCGTGGTGTCAAACGGCACGGTGAAAAAGATGCAGCACTCGCTGGGCCTCACCGGCATGCTGAGTCATTTCGCTGACCGTCTTTACAGCGGTTACGATATTGGCCACTGGAAGCCCGAACCCGAGCTGATGTTTCACGCAGCCCAACAAATGCAGGTACCCGTCGAGCGCTGTATTTTGGTGGATGACTCCGAAGCGGGGGCGCGTGCCGGTATCGCAGCAGGCATGCCGGTGTTTTATTACTGTGCCGACGCTCATAATCCCGAACTCCATCATCCGCTGGTGACCGTGTTCACCGATATGGCCGCGTTACCCGCGCTGTGGCGCGCCAGAGGCTGGAACCTGACGCGCTGACTCAGGTCACCCAATGTCGTTTATCCACCCGACTGAGCAGCATTCCCAGTAATAAGCTGCCCACCAGCGTGACGGTAAAAACGGCAGGCAGGTCGAGCCAGGGACGCGCCATATCGTCATAGTGATGGGTGCGAATAAAATGGATGAACAGGGCGTGAAAGCCGTAGATGGGCAGAGAGTAGCGCGAAATGATGGCCAGACCGGGCAGCGTACGTTGATTAAAGGCATTTTTGAACACCACCAGCGCGCTTATTGCGGCAATGAATACCAGCGGTCCGCAATAGAGATACCACGTATCGTTAAAGGCACCATTAACGATTAACGCGCGCTTCGTACCCAGCATAATGCCGGTCACGCAGGCCACAAAGGTCACGGCAGCCAACGGTGTGATAGCGCGTCTTTCTGTGTCCATGGTACCGATCGCCCGGCCTAATAAGGCGTAGAGCAGGTAATAGATACTGTCGCCGCTCAGGTAAAGGTTAATGGGCAACCAGTGAAAGCGCCCCCACGACTGGTCCATGGTATTGGGATTCGCGAGGACCACCACAATCAGCACCAGTAGCGCCACGTAGCGCGGCCGCACGCTTTTTACCTGAATCAGGGGCGACAAGAGGTAAATCCCCATGAGCGCGAAGAAAAACCACAGATGGTAGAACACCGGCTTCTGCAGCATTTTTAAAATTGAACGGCCTTCGCCAATTGGCGTCAGCAGGCTGATATAAACCAGTGACACGGCACTGTAAAAAACCAGACATCCCAGCAGTCGCCACAGGTGGCGCGGCTGCGTACTGCGTTCACCAAAGAACAGATAGCCTGAAATCATAAAAAACAGCGGCACACAGATGCGTGACGCTGAATTGAACAGGTTAGCAATATCCCACCAGTGACCTTTTATGGCCATCGGCCCGGTCAGATACCACGTTGTGGTGTGAATGACGATGACCATCAGGCAGGCAATCGCCCGCAAATTATCAATCCAGTAAATCTTTTGCGACATGGTGTCCTCTGGCGCAGTGCGTCCCGGTGCAAAGCGTAGCCAGTCGCGTCGACGTCAACAAGCGCAATAGCGGGGATTCAGAACCCTCTGTGCACAGGATCGCATGAAAACGCATAACCGTATCGGTTAATCAGGCGATGACAGGCCGCCAGCAGGCTAAATCTGACACCAAAAATCCACTCTCGCGGCTGCGCCGCCGGATTTCCGGCTGCATATCACGCGGTCAAAGGGTATACTGTCGCACTCTTTTTTTATCTAGCCGAACCGCGTGCGAACTCATCATGCAAAAGTTTGATACCAAGACCTTTCAGGGCCTGATCCTGACATTGCAGGATTACTGGGCGCGCCAGGGCTGCACCATTGTTCAACCACTGGACATGGAAGTGGGCGCTGGTACTTCACACCCAATGACCTGCCTGCGCGCACTTGGCCCGGAGCCGATTGCTGCGGCCTATGTGCAGCCATCCCGTCGTCCTACCGACGGCCGCTATGGCGAAAACCCGAACCGCTTGCAGCACTACTATCAGTTCCAGGTGATCATCAAGCCGTCGCCGGACAATATTCAGGAGCTGTACCTCGGGTCGCTGAAAGCGCTGGGTATGGATCCTACCGTACACGACATTCGCTTTGTTGAAGATAACTGGGAAAACCCGACGCTGGGTGCCTGGGGACTGGGCTGGGAAGTCTGGCTTAACGGTATGGAAGTGACGCAGTTTACCTATTTCCAGCAGGTCGGTGGCCTGGAGTGTAAACCGGTTACCGGCGAGATCACCTATGGTCTGGAACGTCTGGCCATGTATATCCAGGGCGTGGACAGCGTTTACGATCTGGTCTGGAGCGACGGTCCGTTAGGCAAAACTACCTACGGTGATGTGTTCCATCAGAATGAAGTGGAGCAGTCGACGTATAACTTCGAATATGCCGACGTCGATTTTCTTTTCACCTGTTTCGAACAGTATGAGAAGGAAGCGCAGAAGTTGCTGGCGCTGGAAAAACCGCTGCCTTTGCCTGCTTACGAGCGCATTCTGAAAGCCGCACACAGCTTTAACCTGCTGGACGCGCGCAAGGCGATCTCGGTGACCGAACGTCAGCGTTATATTCTGCGTATTCGCACCCTGACCAAAGCCGTGGCTGAAGCCTATTACGCTTCTCGTGAAGCGCTGGGCTTCCCGATGTGCAATAACAAAAAGTAAGAGGCAGCCATGACTGAGAAAACCTTCCTGGTGGAGATCGGCACCGAAGAGCTGCCACCGAAAGCATTACGTAGCCTGGCAGAAGCCTTTGCTGCCCAGGTGACGGCCGAGCTGGATGCCGCGAATCTGAACCATGGCGAAGTGAGCTGGTTTGCTGCACCGCGTCGCCTGGCGCTGAAAGTCGCCCATTTGAGCGCCTCCCAGCCCGATCGTGAAGTAGAAAAGCGTGGACCTGCCGTTACCGCCGCCTTTGATGCAGCGGGCAATGCCACCAAAGCGGCAGAAGGCTGGGCACGGGGTAACGGTATCACGGTCGATCAGGCTGAACGTCTGAGCACCGATAAAGGCGAATGGCTGGTCTATCGCGCTCAGGTGAAAGGCGAAGCGGCGCAGGCATTGCTGCCGGGCATGATTGCCACGGCGCTGAGCAAACTGCCGGTACCGAAACTGATGCGCTGGGGCGACAGCGACGTGCAGTTTGTGCGTCCGGTGCACACCGTTACGATGCTGCTGGGCGATGAACTGATCCCCGGCACGATTCTTGGCATCAAGTCCGATCGCGTTATCCGTGGTCACCGCTTCATGGGCGAAAGTGAAATCACGCTTGAGAACGCCGATCAGTATCCGGATGTGCTGGAAAAGCGCGGTCAGGTGATTGCCGACTATCAGGTCCGCAAAGCCATGATCAAAGCCGATGCGGAAGCCGCAGCACGGCGTTTAGGTGGCGTAGCCGACCTGAGTGACAGCCTGCTGGAAGAGGTAACATCGCTGGTGGAATGGCCGGTGGTATTGACCGCCACCTTCGAGGAAAAATTCCTTAAGGTGCCGGCTGAAGCGCTGGTTTACACCATGAAAGGCGATCAGAAGTATTTCCCGGTTTATGACGCGGAAGGCAAACTGCTGCCAAACTTTATTTTCGTCACCAATATTGAGTCGAGCGAGCCGCAGCAGATTATTTCTGGTAATGAGAAGGTGGTGCGCCCGCGTCTGGCGGATGCTGAATTCTTCTTTAATACCGATCGTAAAAAACGTCTTGAAGATCATCTGCCGCGTCTTGAAACCGTATTGTTCCAGAAGGAACTCGGTTCGCTGCGTGATAAAACGGATCGTATTCAGGCGCTGGCGGGCTGGATTGCGGCACAAACGGGCGCAGATGTGAATCACGCTACGCGCGCAGGCCTGCTGTCAAAATGCGATCTGATGACTAACATGGTGTTTGAGTTTACCGACACCCAGGGCGTTATGGGCATGCACTATGCGCGTCATGACGGTGAAGCCGAAGATGTCGCTGTGGCGCTGAACGAGCAATATCAGCCGCGTTTCGCAGGTGATGATTTGCCGTCCAGCCCGGTAGCCTGTGCGCTGGCCATTGCTGATAAGATGGATACGCTGGCCGGTATTTTCGGCATCGGTCAACATCCTAAAGGCGATAAAGATCCCTTTGCTCTGCGTCGTGCCGCGCTGGGCGTTTTGCGCATCATCGTGGAAAAAAATCTGCCGCTTGATCTGCAAACGCTCACCGAAGAGGCCGTACGTCTGTATGGCAGCAAGCTGAGCAATGCGAACGTGGTTGATGACGTCATCGACTTTATGCTGGGCCGTTTCCGTACCTGGTATCAGGAAGAAGGCCACAGCATCGATACCTTGCAGGCGGTGCTGGCACGTCGTCCAACCCGTCCGGCGGACTTTGATGCACGTATGAAGGCGGTTTCGCATTTCCGTACGCTTGATGAAGCGGCCGTGCTGGCGGCGGCCAACAAGCGTGTCTCGAATATTCTGGCAAAATCAACAGAACCGCTGAATGACAGCGTTCAGGCATCACTGTTGAAAGAAAATGAAGAGATCCAACTGGCCACGTTTGTGACCGCCCTGAGCAGCAAACTGCAGCCTTACTTTGCAGAAGGACGTTATCAGGATGCGTTAATTGAACTGGCGCAGCTGCGTGAAGCGGTAGACAACTTCTTCGATAAAGTGATGGTGAATGCAGAAGACCCGGCGGTGCGAATTAACCGACTGACGCTGCTGTCGAAACTGCGTGAGCTGTTCCTGCAGGTGGCCGATATCTCGCTGCTGCAGTAATCGGTTCTGATACAGATAAAAGGGACGAGATATCGTCCCTTTTTTTATGCCGCCACCCGACCTGCTGGTGGCACTTTATCTTTTTGCGGACGCAATAAAAGAACTGACAACACCTGTGGTTGCGAAGGCATCCTGGCAGCGCAGGAAGCCGGACGGCAACGAACCCTGTAAATGGACTGCGGCACTGCGCGGCGTGCAGCTTCAGAATGTCCAGGTCACGCCTGAAGACAGCGTCCAGAAATACTGTTGATCCGTCATCGGACTGTCGCGGAGGGCCCCTGTAAGGAAGGTGACTTTGGGTTGCAGGTAGACATGGAAGGATTTTACAGGGTGCCAGTCAAACGCCACGGCAAGCCATGGCGTTACGCCCTGATGGTTCCAGGTCGGTAAACCACTGCGGGCAGATTCCTCTTCGCTTACCCCGTAGTAATAGCTTGCCTGCTGTTTACTGAGCCAGTCCACACCGGCCTGAGGATAAACGTCCAGTTGCATCAGAGAGACCTGGCCTGCCCAGGCGACTGTACCCAGCCATCCCCGGCTTTCGTTCAGCGTATCGCCAGACAATTCGGTTCGAAACGCACCAAGGGGCGTGATCTTCTGGTAGCTCATGCCGCCCATCATGGTGCTGTGGCGGATGCGTAACTGGCGGAGTGCCGAATCAGAGGTCTGGTCCGGATCAAATTCGTTATCCAGATACCACCAGCGCGCTTTCAGTTGTGTGGTGTCATCTTTGATAAAATAGGCACCCACTTCTGTGCCATCAATATAGACATGATCATTGTCATAGCCCACATAGGGCAGGCCAGAAAACTGAGTTTTATACGCGCGATAGGGCGTAAAGTTCGCTTCCCCCTGCGCACCCAGGGTCAGCCCCTCAGCCCAGGCATGCGTAATATTACCGAGCAGGAGGCAACACAATGCCGTTCTGAAGCGTAATGGGATGGTCGTCATTTTGTCCGGTTATCGTCTGGCTGAGGCGGTGATCTGTCAGGCCTCACAGCCCGAAACGGGGCGTGAGCATACATAAAAATTTGTGCCGCCTTTTCATCCTGAGCGCGCGGGTTGTCTCAGAACAGGGCTGCCCGAAAGGTATATCGGAGCCGCTGCAGCAATGCAAGAGATGGCTACGCTTATTCTCACGGAGTTCATCCCCTGTTTATACTGGTCACGATGGACAGGTTCAGGCTACTGCGCGAATGTGCCATTCCGTGGTGATGGGTAAGGGGAATAACGGAGACGTCGACAGCCCTTTACGTGGGAAAGCAAGGATTGCAGACTGAAATGCGCTAAGGAAACAGGCTGTCAGCACCGCTACCGGCATCAGCGCTGACAGCCTCGCCGATCAGGATGCCGGCGGCGTGGTTCGGGCAAAACTTTCCCGTTGAAAGAGTGTTTCGGCCAGCCTGACCAGTGCGGGCCGCTGAACGCACCAGTTAGGGACAACGCGACGGAAATTCAGGTAGCCAATCATGCAGCCTGTGGCAATGTCGGCCAGATTCAGTTCGCCATTATCGATCCACTTTCCTTCACTCACTTCTTTTTCCAGGCTGTCCAGCCCGCGCTGAATCTTGTCGCGATGGCGTAACAGCACTTCTTCTGACTGGGCGTTACCCGGCCGCATTTGCTCACGTACGATCACCAGTGCCGCATCGCTGATGCCATCGGCCAGCTTTTCAAGCTGACGAACCTTTAAAGACGCCAGCGGATCAGCGGGCAATAAAGCCGGTGCCTGACCACGCAGTTCGAGGTACTCCGCAATGATGCTGGAATCGAACCAGACCTGCTGATCCTCCGCGACCAGCGCGGGCACTTTCCCCAGCGGGTTATATTGCGGAACATGGCTGTCTTCGCTGTAGGGCGACGCATTAACAAATTCGAACATCATGCCTTTTTCCAGCATGATGACAGAAATCTTGCGGACAAAGGGGCTGGTATAGCTGCCAATCAGTTTCATTGCGTTACTCCCGTTTAGCGAGGTTTCATCAGCAAAAAACTATTCACCGGGAAACATAAAAGGATTCAGGCCACTGCGTACAAAACCTTCCTGCTCCATACGTGCATCCAGCACTAAAGAGGCGAGATCGTCGGCGACCGGTTCAATGGCCGGATTTTTTTCCTGATAAAGCATTTTCATGTAGCTGCCACAGTCGCCGCAGCTTTCTGCTTTGACGGCCGCGTGCTCGCTGTCCAGTGACCAGTAATGCAGATCGCGGTTTTGGTCGCAATGAGAGCAGGTGTTCTGCACGACGTGCCATTCACTTTCGCACAGGTTGCAGTGCAGGTAGCGCGCACTTTCATGCGAACCCATATGTACGATGCTGGCGACCGGCAGGCTGTGACATACCGGGCAGTGCTGGCGTTGTGCGCCCATCACCGCCTGAGCCGTACCGGGAATCAATGCCGCCATTTGTGCCCAGTAGATTGACAGCGCAGCCCAGATAAAAGGGGCTTTATCACTGCTCACCTGCGCGTACTCACCCGCAAACAGGGCACTGGCCAGCGTTTCCAGCTCGGTCGCTGACGCTTTCTCCAGGTTCTCTAACACCGCCAGCGCCTGACCGCTCATTTCGGGCTTTAGCTCCGCAACTAACGAGTGCAGCAGGCGATGCCAGTGTGGATCGCGCGAAAGAGTATGAATATCCAGCGGCGCTTTATCTTCCTGAGCGCTCCTGAGCAGATGTGCGTGAAGGTTCATTTGCAGAGGATGATCGTACAAAACGATTTCCTGCGCTTGGGCGATGACGGCGGCAAAGCGTAAATAGTCACCCAAAGGATTTTTTGCCGCCAGATCACGCAAACGCGCCGCCCGACGGCTGTATAAATTTTTCAGCCGGGGGAAGAGTAACGGCGGGATCATTTCCGCTGGGTTTTTTTCGCTCTTCTCCAACGGGTCTTTCGGGATAATGCGGATGCGCATAAAAGGCATTTTCCTGTTTGTTGGCTGATTACGCTACTCACGACACCAGCAAAAATGAGGTTGTCTGTATCGGCTACGAATAGCCGTTATGGGCCGGATCTCTCGCCATTTTCCCTCGTGAGCGGTTCTCAGCGAGCAAAGCAGGCGGAAAACCGCGTCAGGAAACCACAGTGCAAAACTGGTCCCACCAGGCTGAGCATAGCAGTCCAGCCCTTTATCTTCAGTATGAAATACATTTTTCGCCGGCGACAACAAGCATAACGCATTGTGAATAACGGCAAATCTGTGGGCCTTTCACGCTTTATGCTGTCTGCCCCCCACAGACTTGTTGCAGCACGGCGCAGGGTACAGAATAGAAGCTATTCAGCATGGCGCAACAGGGTTACCTTTACGCCATCCGCAACAGCTCAGGGTCAGAACAACGTGAAGAACAACGAAGTGAAAGAGGAAACCGGTGCGAGTGAGCGAGCAGGCTTGCGTGAAATCCATGTCTGGCAACGTGACGACCTGCACCATGCTCAGGCCGACTGGTTAGCCGAAGAAGTGCCCGTGGCGTTGGTGTATAACGGTATTTCTCACGTTGTGATGATGACAACGCCCAAGGACCTGGAGGCGTTTGCTGTCGGTTTTTCACTCTCAGAAGGCATCATCGATTCTCCGGCCGATATTTTCGGAATGGATGTGGTGACCGGTTGTCACGGCATTGAGGTGCAGATTGAATTATCCAGCCGACGTTTTATGGCGCTGAAAGCCCAACGGCGAGCGCTGGCCGGCCGGACGGGTTGCGGCGTATGTGGCGTGGAGCAACTGGAGCAGATCGGAAAGCCGCTGACGCCGTTGCCGTTTACGCAGACTTTTCCCCTGGCGCAGCTGGACAGCGCGCTGGCGCAGCTCAAGGACGTCCAGCCCGTCGGGCAAAAAACAGGCTGCACGCACGCGGCCGCCTGGATACATCCTGAGGGTGGACTGATTCATGGCTGTGAGGATGTCGGCCGCCATGTGGCACTGGACAAACTGCTGGGCTATCGCAGTCAGGCCGAATGGGGCAATGGTGCCGTACTGGTCTCCAGCCGGGCCAGCTATGAAATGGTGCAGAAATCGGCAATGTGCGGCGTTGAAATTCTGTTTGCCGTGTCTGCCGCAACCCAGTTAGCGGTGGAGGTGGCCGAACGCTGTCATCTTACCCTGGTAGGATTCAGTAAACCGGGCCGTGCCACCATCTATAGTCATCCGCAGCGGCTGAGATAACGTCTGCGTGTTCGGGGCGCTTTGCAGGTAATCCTCTTTACGCACCCAGGCTTTCCGCCACCGAAAAATCTGGCTGCTTTGCATGCTTTTTCAAAACCTTATGTTTAATAGGGCATTGATTACGCTTTTACCGATCATGAATTTAACTATAATGATACGACTGCTTACGCGGCACGTGCCGACATTGTCGTGCTGCTCAAACACTAAATGGAGAGGAAGAACATGAGTTATTCACTGCCATCCCTGCCTTACGCTTACGACGCACTGGAACCGCATTTTGACAAGCAGACGATGGAAATCCATCACACCAAACACCACCAGACTTATGTCAACAACGCCAATGCGGCGCTGGAAGGGACTGAATTTGCCGATCTGCCTGTCGATGAACTGATCACCAAACTGGATCAGCTGCCAGCAGATAAAAAAGGCCCGCTGCGCAATAACGCGGGTGGTCACGCTAACCACAGCCTGTTCTGGAAAGGCCTGAAAACCGGCACCACGCTGCAGGGCGAGCTGAAAGCTGCGATTGAAAAAGATTTCGGCAGCGTAGAAAAATTCCAGGAAGAGTTTGAAAAAGCGGCAGCGACCCGTTTCGGCTCCGGTTGGGCCTGGCTGGTTAAGAAAGGTGACAAACTGGCCGTGGTTTCAACCGCTAACCAGGACAACCCTCTGATGGGCG
Organism: Pantoea stewartii; assembly: GCF_011044475.1. Classification (NCBI taxonomy): domain Bacteria; kingdom Pseudomonadati; phylum Pseudomonadota; class Gammaproteobacteria; order Enterobacterales; family Erwiniaceae; genus Pantoea; species Pantoea stewartii. Next base: position 2,810,579 of record NZ_CP049115.1, on the reverse strand, counting down.
AAGCGATCGCTGGCGTATCGGGTTACCCTATCATCGGTCTGGATGTGTGGGAACACGCCTACTACCTGAAGTATCAAAACAAACGTCCGGATTACATCAAAGCTTTCTGGAACGTGGTTAACTGGGACGAGGCGGCAGCGCGCTTCGCATCCGCTAAGTAAGCGCCAAGCGCCACAGGTACTTTCAACCGGCAGAATGGCTCTGCCGGTTTTTTTACGCCCGCAGGATGCTGTTCTTCCACCCTGCAACTTCTCAATGGTGCCTGCTCTGGCATTTTATTACCTTCAAACTACCTGCACACATGCAGTCGGGCTTAAGGGCCTAAACGAAAATTAAACGAAGCGTCAGTTTACCCCGCTAAATTTTTAACAATTTGAGTCATTAACCTGCCGTTGATGCCGGTCGTTTTATCATCAGTGTCATTATCAGACCAATAAGAATGTCGGCTATGTCTATTTATACTACACACGATGTGATGGCGGATTCATACGCCAGTTTATTTTTTCAATTACTTAGCGGAAAGTACGTCCCCAACAAAATCTGGCGGAGCCGGCGATTCCGGCTTAAATTTGCTTTAAGAACCCTTATTGCACCTGTTACGACTTTGCGTTATTTACAGCAACTTTCTGCGTTACCAAGAATCACCCAGTTAATGCACGTACAGGGGCTGTTACCTGCAAAACTTCATCGCCCCTATCTGCGTGCGGGGATGAGCGTCGCGCAACGGGCGCAGGCGATTCTTGATCATTATGCGTTGATGGGAAGTCTGGAGAACAGTCAGCTTCGCCAGATTCTGCAAAGCGGAGAGGAGACAGTCCTTGCCAGGTTTGAAGGTAAAAATAATGAAGCGTTCAATATTACTTGTCGCTCCGGATATTTCGATCGTGAAGGGGAAGTCACGGTTGTTTTACGTTATGAAAATGAGGCGCTGGCTTCTCTGTCATTTACCATTATGAATGACGAAAAACAGCGAACTTTGCTGATTGGTGGTTTGCAGGGACCACGTAAACATATCTCAAATGATGTTATTCGTGATGCAACGAAAGCCGCACACGGCTTATTTCCTAAACGCCTGTTAATGGAAGTTGTATTTATTTTGGCTCAGCAATGCGGCGTTAAGAAAATTGCGGCGGTTGGCGACGAAACCCATGTTTTTCGTAGCCTGCGTTATCGTCATAGCAAAGGTGATAAGTTTTTCGCCAGCTACAGTGAATTCTGGCTGACGCTGAATGGTCAGGCCCGCGCTGACGGCATGTTTGCGCTGCCGCTGATGTTGCCACGAAAAGCGCTTGAGGACATTGCCAGCAAGAAGCGGGCCGAATACCGCCGTCGTTATACGCTGCTGGATACGCTGGCAGAGCAGGTGAATACGGCTACTGGCCAGCATGCGGTGGATCAGGCAGCTGCCTGATCGCACACATCAAAAGGCGCTTTTGGCAAAGCCTGTCATGACCTGCAGGTTCATTTCTCGTCCCAGCGCGGTCATAGGGTGCACGACAACCAGGCCGCGTACACTTTTCTTTAAGGCACCCAGATTGGCCTGTTCTTTTTTGGTAATTTCGCGGCTGAACGGCAGTTTCTGCAGTTTTTGCGCTTCCTGGCTCAATTTGGCGTCGCGCTGATTGCGCAGACGTTCAATTTCCGTCACCAGCGTTTCTTTCTCTTTTAAAAGCGCGCCCAGCTTTTCAGCATCACCCGCTTCCAGTAGCTGAGGCTCTTTACGGTTCAGCGCGTCCAGTTGATCGCTGAGGCGTTTAATTTCGTTCTTTTCTTGCTCTTTCATGACAACAACTCGTTGAGGAAAACAGGCTAAGGATACACCAAATTCACGACAGATTCTCGGGAGAAGGGTGAAAGAGGGAGCGGTTCAGGCTCCCCGCAGGATTTAGCTGGATGCCTTCTTAAACGCCTGTTTCAGGCTGATACGGGAAATGAGTTCTGTCAGAGACAGTACCATCGTGGAGCGCACCATTTGCAGGTAGCGTTGCTGCTGCATCGCCTGTAAGGCGGGATCGTCTGCCTGTAAGGTGGGAACCGGCGGCCAGGCTGAGACGCAATGCAATTCACCGAAAGGACCCAGGATTTCATCATCGGTAAAACGATAATCGCCCGCGTCGTGATTCAGCTCTTCGCGCAGGGCCAGCAGCAGCTCACAATCTTCATATTCATGACGACTAATCACCCCAAGGCCATAAATCAGCTTAAGCCTGACCGACAGCTCGCCGAGCGGGCCGTCGCCCAGCAACAGGGGCTCCACGGCGTATTTCACGGCGTAGTCATCTTTACGGAATACTTGTAACACCAGCACATTAACGGCTTCGGCCAGCAGTTCAACTGCGGCGAACAGAAAGCTCCGCACCGATCGCCCCGCGTTCAGACGTTCAAGCACACGATTTTCAAAAGCCTGCTTTTCTTCCATTATGGCCTGCGTCAATGTCGTACTGCTGTCGGAGGCGACGTCATCGCCCCCGATCTGGATTGCTAACATGGCGTTATTATGCCATGGCGTGCCAGGCGCTAACGGCTTCTTTTACAATCTCACTGTCAGCCTCCAGGCCAGATACCTGAGCCAGGGTTGCCTGTGGCCCTTTTTCCGCCAGCAGTGCAGCCAGCTCTTGCGCCTGCGGATCCTGGTCGCTGTGGTAGTGCATGGCGGCCGCAATCCCTTTCACCAAATTCGCATGCGGCAACCCGTATTCCAGTGTGCCCAGCGTTGGTTTAATCAGGCGATCGCCCGCACTTAACTTACGAAGTGGCTGCCGACCCACGCGTTCAACATCATCTTTTAAGTAAGGATTTTCAAAGCGGCCCAGGATTTTCTGGATATAGGCAGCATGTTTATCGGCGTCGAACCCATAACGTTTGATGAGCACCGCGCCACTCTCTTCCATGGCACCCTGAACGACGGCGCGAATACCCTCATCAAGAATGGCATCGCGGATGGTCTGGTGGCCAGCCCGTTGTCCCAGGTAGGCCGTAATCGCGTGGCCGGTGTTGAGTGTAAAAAGCTTACGCTCAACAAAGGCCATCAGGTTGTCAGTCAGTTCCATGCCCGGAATGGTGGGCAGATCGCCCTTAAACTGGGTCTTATCCACAATCCATTCGCTGAAGGTTTCCACGGTGACTTCCAGCGGATCCTCACTGCCGGCTTCAGAAGGCGGTACAATACGATCAACCGCAGAATCGACAAAGCCAACATGCGCCTCAAGCCAGGCGTGATACTGGGACGGTAGTGCCTGCAGCACATGCTGTTTGAGCTGACTGGTACCACGAACCATATTTTCACAGGCGATAATATTTAGCGGTTGAACATTGCCGTTATCACTGCGTTTGGCCAGACCTTTGGCGACGCTGGTGGCGATGCGTTCCAGGATTTGCGGGCCAACCGCAGTGGTAACGAGATCAACTTCAGCGATCAGAGGGATAATATCGTCGCTGGTACTGTTAACGGCGCTGACGCCTGTAACGATGTCGACGTTGGCCTGTTCACCGACGACATGCACAGGATATTCATGACGTGCATTCAGGGCATCCAGTACCGTCTGATTCACATCTGCAAAAACCAGCTCAATACCTGCGTCTGCCAACAGTTTACCAATAAAACCGCGACCAATATTACCCGCTCCAAAATGTAACGCTTTCATAATTTTGACCCATATCAAATGACAACGGGGCGGGCATGTCCGCCCCAACAAAGTGGGACGGGCATAACCGCCCCAGGGAAAATGTCGGACCGAATCAGGCTAACGCTGGCTTGCCTGATAACAGATCCAGCACATCTTGAACGCTGTTGGTATGAGCCAGTTTTTCAATGACCTGCTCATCGTCAAGTGCGTTGGTCAGGCTGGTGATCACCTGAATATGCTCGTTATTGCGGGCGGCGATACCAATGACCAGGCGCGCCACCTCATCGGGTTCATCACCAAACTGCACGCCAGCAGGGTACTGGCAGAAAACCACACCGGTTTTCAGCACCCGGTCTTTAGCCTCAACCGTGCCGTGCGGGACCGCGATCGATTCGCCAAGGTATGTCGGCGTCAGCTTTTCCCGCTCCAGCATCGCATCAACGTACTCGGGCTGAACATAACCCCCTTTCACCAACTGCTCACCCGCAAAGCGGATGGCCTGCTCTTTATTACTGGCATTCAGTCCCAGGAACACGTTGCTCGCCCCCAGTTTAAACAGGTTGGCACTGCCGTCATCATAGCTGTCACCCAATGTTTTCTGTACGACTTCCCGGTTCGCTTCACTCCGGTTTGCCGCCGCCAGGCGCTGGGTCAGCGTGCTGTACAGAGCACTGTCCAGAAAGTTATTCAGTGAAATGTGTTGGGCATGAGGAGCCTGACGAATGGCGCGTTCGGTCAAATCGCGATGCGTAATGACTAAGTCAACATCACCCGGCAGCGCGTTAATGGCGCTGTTGGTTACCGACACATGCGTTAAGCCTGCATCCTGAACTTTCTTACGCAGTACGCCTGCCCCCATAGCGCTTGACCCCATGCCGGCATCACAAGCCACGATGATTTTACGCACATGGTTCAGGTCAACGCTCATCGCATCGCTGGCAACCGCGGCACCTGACACCGCCTGTCCTTTTGACTCGGCTTTCATATCATGCATGCGCTGCGTAGCCGCTTCGATATCATCGTCTTCTTTCACTTTGCTGGTTTTGAGCAAAATAGCAGAGACCACGAAGGAAACAGCAAAAGCAGCGAAGACGGCGGCAATATTCGCAAAATAAGCGCCTTTTGGCGTCATGGCTAATACCGCCAGGATAGATCCCGGTGAGGCAGGGGAAACCAGGCCGCCATGCAGAACCGTCAGAGTAAACACGCCGGTCATACCGCCGAGGATCACGGCCAGCAGCAGGCGTGGTGCCATCAGGACATAAGGGAAGTAGATTTCGTGAATACCGCCCAGGAAGTGGATGATAGCCGCACCGCCGGCAGACTGCTTCGCACTACCACGACCAAAGAACATATAGGCCATCAGTACGCCCATACCCGGGCCTGGGTTGGCTTCAATCAGGAAGAAGATTGACTTACCGGCTTCGCTTGCCTGTTGAATCCCCAACGGTGAGAAGATGCCGTGGTTAATAGCATTATTAAGAAACAGGATTTTCGCCGGTTCGACAAAGACAGACGTCAATGGCAGCAGGTTATTTTGCACCATCAAATTGACGCCAGCGGACAGAATATGTGACAAACCTTCGACAAGGGGACCAATCGCCAGGAAGGCCAGCAACGCCAACAACATGCCGATGATCCCGGCAGAGAAGTTGTTAACCAGCATTTCGAAGCCGCTTTTGATTTTGCCGTCAACCATGCGGTCAAATGACTTGATTGCCCAGCCACCAAGCGGGCCTGCGATCATCGAGCCGAGGAACATCGGCATATCAGCACCGACAATCACGCCCATTGTCGTGATGGCACCCACCACACCGCCGCGATCGCCTCCCACCAGACGTCCACCTGTAAAGCCAATTAGCAATGGCAGCAGGTAAGTGATCATCGGGGCGACAAGTTTCGCCAGTGTTGCGTTTGGAATCCAGCCCGTTGGAATAAACAGCGCGGTGATAATACCCCAGGCGATAAACGCGCCGATGTTAGGCATCACCATATTACTCAAAAAGCGACCAAAGCTTTGAACTTTGACCTTTACTGATGAGGACATAAGCCCACCCCTTGTTGAGACGCGCTGCAACAGGAGCGCGCGTTTGTTTTTGTTTAGCCACTACGGCGATGCGCCGTCAGTATTACTGTATGCAGGCGGACTTTATCACGCGAATATTGGCCTGCGTAGTGGGTGACCCCATGAGTGATGCAGGTCACATTTGTGACGGGGTGACAGGGGCGTTTTAAGTGATTTGGATCACAAAATAAGGGTCATACAGGAAAGTTATGACCAAATTTTGACCATTTCTTTTTACATTAAGTGATATTTATCACACTTTTATCATGCTGCTTTGTTTATAAAATGTGATTAAAGTCACAACTTAATTTAATAAAAAACGGGCCAGATCACATTTTGATCTGGCCCGTTTTTATGAAGCGCAAGCGCGTGGTGAAGTGATTATGAGGTGGACAGTCGCTAATCTGTCCGTGTGAAATTTATTGTCCCGTGCCCTGAACGGCATTCTTGGCCTGAGTCAGTGCCTGGACATTCGCTGATAAACTGGTCATCAGGCTGTTGTACTGGGTAGCCTGTTCCTGAGTAGGGAACTGGACTCCGCCATTATTAAAACTGACGCGTGTCCCCTGTGCCTGAAGAAATTCACCAGTTTTAACCGCATCCTGACTAAGCGCCTGGAGTTTAGGTAACAATGGGATCAACTGAGCGGCAGGCTGAGTGACGACCTTGTCATAGGCGGTATCGAAAACCTTTTTCAGATCGTCAGACTGGTTCAGACCGGCTTTGCTCTTATCCGCCTGCATTTTGGCGCTTTCGAGTTGTTGGGTGGCGACGGTCAGGGCGCTGGTGGCCTGAGCCAGAGAATCCCGGCGACTCAGGTAGTCCTGCGGCACGCGAATAGCAGAAAGCTCATCCACGACCGGGCGCATGCCCTGATCGACCGTCTTATTCACCTGTTGTGAGAAACCATACAAAATCGCGTAATCCCCAGCAAAGGGACCAAAACTCTGTTTCTGGTTTTCACTCAGACTCGGCAGATGTTCACCGCTACGCATAACGGTATTTTGCATGAAATCGATAAACGCTTTGCGTTGTTCGCCTTCTTTATCACCACACGCGGTGAGTTGCAGAACGATAAGCACGCCAGCCAGCATAATGCCGCTGCGTGCCAGGACGCGGGAAATTCCTGAAGCCATGGGTTCAACTCCTGTCAGTAAAACTGGCTGATGTCCGGTTAAGCAGTGGCCTAAAGAATAGAACAAACGTTAATGGCCACACAATGTGAAAGCGCGCTGTCAGGCCATTATGGGTAAGAAAAAAGAGGTTAAACGTAAAATCAGGGCCTCATCCGTTTACAAAGCCTGTTAAAGAGCAGTGAAAAGGCTTTTTTCCATACCCGATAAGGGGCGGCTCGTGCTGTAAAGGCAGTAAGAATAAACCCGGCTCGGGGCCTGTTCAGACGCCCTTTGTTAAGCCTGCCCGGAACCGCGCTCACTGCCTGAGCATCCCGTATCGGGTGCAGGCTGTTATAACAGCTATCCTCTAAATGCCCTCTCATTGTTCAGTTGCCTTAAAGTAGTGCAACCCGTTGCTCTGGCTCGCTATGGGAAGGGCCTGTCCAGATGACAGAGCAGGATTAATCGTACTGGTGATTGCCTGATAACCGTTATGTCTTTGGGCGCTGGCGGCACGACAGCCACGGCATCGCCAGTGCGTAGCTTGATAAATTGCTGGTACTGACCGTTTTGTTGTAGAAAATCGAAAGATCTGGCGCATATTTTGCAAATTCTTTTGTTGTAAGCGTGTGCGGGGTTCTGATGATTTATTCACCGAAGAGGGTGAAGAAAAAAAGATCGGAACGCGAAGTAGATGCCGTATCAACAAAATCAATTGCATCAAACGGTTAGGGTTTTTAGCCTTTTTTCAGAATTGTAAAGTTAAAAAAAATGTTTAATTTGCACTGCAAATTGTCAGGTCTCTATCCATACTTAGTCTCCCGGCATATGTTGCATTGCGTTGTCATGTTTAAGCAGCGGTGCAGTACAGGCTGTGTCCCATAAGATTTTCATCATAAATACAAACTCTTATGGGATGCAGCTTGCTTAGTCCGGTTTCTGAACCTGATTTCAGGTTCGTGTACCTTCTTTCACGTGATTCATAGTGAGTTTTAAGGAGTTCTCTATGGAGTTAAAAGATCCTATGTTTGAATTGCTCAGCAGCCTTGAGCAGATTGTTTTGACACGTGATAACAGCCCTGTTGCGCTGCAAACTCAGCGTCAACCTGCAATGCCAGAGCCGCAACGTCTGCGCGAAATGGCGGGAATGCAGGTCGATGAGTTTGCAAAAATCATGGGTGTTAGCGTTTCTTCGGTTAAAAGTTGGGAAGCACAGCGTACGCGCCCTTCAGCAACGGCACAGAAATTGATGAAATTACTTCACGCCAATCCGTATCTTGGACGTCAGCTGCTTGATTAAGTTTTAAAACCCACCCGTTTACAGGTGAGGCCGGTCACAAGGGTGACCGGCTGTTTAGCCTCCAGCACACAACGCCATCCGTATTTCCTGCCAGCGTCTTATCAGGCAAGCTTCGGTAACACGTCCAGTACGTTACCTACCCAGCAGACAATCACAACGACACCAAAAATGATGACCATGGCGGGAATGATTCTGCCACCCCACACGGTAAAAATTTGGTCGGGAAAGCGTCTCCGGGACTGCATTGCCAGTAGGGCAGGAACGATGACGGCCCACACCGTTGCGCATAAGCCTGCGCCGCCAATGCCATAGAGAAAGCCATTTGGAAAGATCAGGTACAAAAGGCTGGGGGGAAGAAAGGTGAGCAGCACCGTTTTGCCTCGCCCAACGGCGGTATTTTCTATGTTAAACAAGTCCGCCAGATAATCGAATAACCCCAACGTGACGCCAAAAAAAGAGCTGGCAACGGCAAGATTAGAAAAAACCAGCAGGAAAAAGGCAATAACTCTGTCGGGATGGGTGCCCATAAACGACTTCACCAGGGCGTCAACATTGCCCCCCGACGCAATAATGCCTTTAAAACTTTCGCGCGGGATATTGCCCATAGTGCAATACAACCAGAAAAGATAGACAAACAGCGCCAGTAAGGAGCCCAGAACCAGGCTTTTCACCAGCTTGTCTTTCTGCTTGCCATAACAAATTATCAGGCTGGGAATATTGCCATGAAAACCAAATGAAGCAAGGCAGACAGGGATAGCCATAAAGATACAGGCGAAGTAAGAATGCGTGTCACTGAGGCTGCTGGCATCGCTGAGAATGGCATAGTCAACGTCAAAAAATAATGAACCGAAAACAATGATAAAGGCGAGGATTTTAACGCCGAGAAAGAGGGATGTAATCCGGCTTGTTGCCAGTGAGCTTATCCACAGCACGCCAGCAACACCTGCCGCGGTGCCGATGCCGACGACGCGGGCAGGCAAAGTCAGGCCCGTGTCAGCGGACAGCGTTTCGCTGATAATCGCACCATTGGCTGAGATATAGGCGTACGTCAGAATATACAGCACAAACGCAACGGTAATGCCGCTAACTACATTCCATTTTTGACCCAGCAGATCTTTGGTTAATGTATTAAAGCTTGAGCCTGGTGGGTAATTTAAATTGGCCTCCAGCAATAACAGACCGGAATGCAGCATGGAAAACCAGGCGATCACCAGGATAAAAGTGCCCCAGAAAAACCAGGCGCCGGCCAGATCGACGGGCAGTGCAAACATGCCGCCACCGATGACCGTGCCGGCAATAACCATCACGCCCCAAAAGGCGGAATGTTTTTGATGTGGATGATCGTCCATGGTGTCCTCTCAATACGGTATCTCATGTTTATCATTTTTATTGTTGTGAGGTTAACAGAGCGATGCGGCAGAGCGGCTGTCGCTGACAGCCGCTCACTTTACAGGTATGACAGTTAAATCTCTTTAAGTTTTGCAGTGAAGTGGCGCAATACCTCAGGCTCATAGATGAAGGTTAAGCCTTTTATGTTGGCCGCATTCTCTTTCACATGCCCGAATGCTTCAATGATGAAATCCATGTGCGTTTGCGTGTAGGTGGCCCTGGGAAGGGTCAGACGCAGCAATTCAGCCGGGCAGGGCAACTGTTTACCCGTTTTCGGATCGCGACCTAACAAAAATGATCCAATCTCTACCGCCCGAATGCCTGCCACCTTATACAGCTCACAGGCCAGGGCCTGAGCCGGAAACTGATCGGCGGGAATATGAGGCAATAATTTACCGGCGTCGACAAAAGCAGCGTGCCCTCCAGCCTGCTGACAGGTCACACCTGTGGATTCCAGCCCGTCTACCAGGTACTGAATCTGGCTGATGCGATAGGCCAGCCAGTCCTGACGCATCCCGTCGTAAAGCCCTACTGACAGCCGTTCCATCGCACCGCCTTCTAAGCCGCCATAGGTGGGAAAACCTTCCTGCACGACGCACAGTGTTCGGCAATCTGTATAGACGTCAAAGACGCGGTCGTCCTTGAAGGAGAGCAAGCCGCCCATTGGCACCATGGCATCTTTTTTGGCCGACATCGCCAGCATGTCGGCATATTGATAGCTTTCCCGGGTAATCGCGTCGATTGTCCAGCCCTGGTACTCTTTTTCACGTTGCTGGATAAAGTAGGCATTTTCAGCGAAACGGGCTGAATCCATGACCACAGGAATGTCATATTGCTTTGCGATTTGGTACATGGCTTTTAAGTTGGTCAGGGAGACAGGTTGTCCTCCAGCCGAGTTGCAGGTGATCGTCGCCACAATGTAAGGCACGTGACGGGCACCCACTTCCTTTATACCGTCTTCCAGACGTTGCAGGTCGAAATTGCCTTTAAAATCATGACGTACTGCGGTATCGAAAGCCTCTTTGATATAAACGTTTCGGACAGTGCAGCCGTTAATCTGGCTATGTCCTTGCGTGGTGTCGAAGAAGTAGTTAGAAAAAGCCACCATTTTGGTTCTGTCGAGGCCTTTTTCCTTTTCACGTTTTTTAATTAATACCGGGATATAAATTTGCTCTGCACCCCGGCCCTGATGAGTCGGAATGGTATATTCATACCCAAAGATGGCTTTCACGGCATCGGCTAATGCATAGTAACTGCGGCTTCCACTGTATGATTCGTCGCCCCGCATCATGGCTGCCTGCATGTTTTGTGTCACTGCGCCGGTGCCGCTGTCCGTGAGGAGATCAATAAAAACGTCTTCACTGTCCAGTAAAAAAGGATTCATACCCGCTTTTATTATCGCCGCCTCGCGATATTCGCGGGTCGTCCGTTTAACGGGTTCAATAACACGAATGCGAAAAGGTTCCGGTAAATGTTTAAAGTTATTCATTGCTCTTCCTTTTATTCAGGCATGCCGGTGCCGTGACTTTTGCAAATAAATAAAAATCAGGCGTGGCCATTCTTTTAAATTTAAATGTCCATGAATTTCGCTGAGACGTCAGGGTACGTAGCCTGTAAAAAGAGCGAGAAAAGCGATGCAACAGGACGACACTATTTATGCAGTCTTAATGAAATCAGGATGCGCGTGCGTGCACCCGCGACACCGGAGGTATAAGCCAGCGAGTGCTCAGAACGGTAAAAGGAAAGGATTAAGGGCGATGATTGACGATAATATTGTCAAGGTTAAACCATTTAGATAACAGGGCAGGATTGTTTAAGATAATCATAATGTTTCAACTCTCATTAAACATCATATTACCCTATTCTATTATCTTTATAAGTCCATCGTTTTTGTAGGCTATCGTGATTATTATCACAGTAATAAAAGTGTGCTCGTTAAAGGTAAATTATTACTGATTTAACCTGGATTTGGATCTCTTTCAAAAGCCTATTGCTGGCCCTGTCGTCGTTATTATTACACCGTTACGTTTCCACGGCGTCTGCCATCAGGAAAAAACAGCGGCGTACTCGCAGCACAGGGATTCGGACGACAGGCCCGGTGACGCATTTCGGGAACCGGAACAGCCAGCGCTGCGTTCAGATTCGACTATGGCTGGCGTTTACCTGCTGTGAGAAAGATACTCAGTCAGCGTCAACGTAACCCGCCGTACCGCGCTGCCTGCTTTATAAACCAGTTCTCGGGCACGCTGTACGGTGCCTGACTTAGCTGTGCAATGCCCTTTTCAATATTTGTCGAGGCCTGATGCCAGAGTACTTCACTGCCTTCTTTGAGCAGGCCAATCTGAATTTTCTTTTCAATCAGGTAAACGCGGGCGAAGTGCGGATCGAAGCGGACGATGGCCCGTGTGTTATCAATAATATCGGCCAGCTTAATAGTTTGCGCTTCAGGACTGGCCTGGGCAGTATGACGGAAATGCGCCATTTTTCTGGCTGCCCGATTTTTTGCCTGCGTGGGGGCGGTATCGGTCAGCATTTCAACCAGTCGGGCCACTTCCGGGCCGAAATGATTTTCAATATCGTTGAGTGTCGTCGCCGTATCTTCTACAGTATCGTGCAGCCAGGCAGCGGCCAGCATAACCGGGTCATCGGTTACGCTTCTGACCAACTCCACCACGGCTGTCGGATGAACAATATAGGGCTCATCCGTATATTTACGCCGCTGTCCTGATTCAGCATGGACCTGCGTGGCATAGCGTCGTGCCTGTTCTTCCAAAGAATCCTGCATGCACTACCCCCGGCTGTCATAAATTGCTTGCAATTAACTAGTGTGCTATCTATATTACTTCCATGAACAGTTATCAAGATGACAAAAAAGTGAAAGCAGCGCCACTGTTGCTCGATCAGCAACTTTGCTTCGCACTTTATTCCGCCAATCTGGCGATGCATAAAGTCTATCGCAAGTTACTTAGCCAGATGGATATTACCTATCCGCAATATCTGGTCATGCTGGTGCTGTGGCAACAGGATTCACTCACGGTGTCAGAAATAGGCGAACGGCTTTTTCTGGATTCAGCGACGCTGACGCCGCTGTTGAAACGTCTGGAAAATGCGGGCTTAATCAACCGTCAGCGTTCCCGTCAGGATGAACGTCAGGTGGTGGTCAGCTTAACGGATGCCGGGTGGGCTTTACGTCAGCAGGCTGAAAGTATTCCTGATGACATTCAGTGTGCGTCAGACTGTAGCGAGGACGAGATGTATGCGCTTAAGCTACAGCTCAACCAGTTACGTGACAAACTGATGGCTCCGCGCTAAATTTTCTAATGAGTACAGGCAGTAAATTAACCTTCACTGTTCGACTACGTTGTGATTAGTAGCGAGCGATTAAATAGTGCAATGGAGAAAAGCGATGTCTTTAGAACAAGTGGTTTACCGTGCAAAAGCTAAAGCTACCGGTGGTCGTGATGGCCGCGCAACGTCTTCTGACGGCGTGCTGGATGTCAAACTGGGTGTGCCAAAAGAGATGGGCGGCGCAGGTGGCGAAGTCACTAACCCAGAGCAGCTTTTTGCAGCGGGATACTCAGCTTGCTTCCTGGGTGCGATGAAATTTGTTGCTGGCCGCGACAAGATTGCGATGCCAAAAGATGCATGGATTGAAGGTGAAGTCGGAATTGGTCCAATCCCAAATGGTTTTGGTATCGAAGCGACGCTGAATATCCACTTGCCTGACATGGATGAAGCAGAAGCACAGAAGCTGGTTGACGCCGCGCACATCGTGTGTCCTTACTCAAATGCCACACGTAACAATATTGACGTAACACTAAACATTATTCGCTAAGCGATCAAGGGCCTGGTTCCGGGCCCTTCCTTACTTTCTCTTCTGGCCCACTTCCCGGATCGTGCTGAACAGGATTATTTTCTGGTTTATAGCGTGGCCGCGTGCTTAACTGTGCCGCTTTATATCAGGGCATGTCAAAACGCTCAGAATTCTCTTCTTATTTAACCGGCTTGCTTAATTCGCGAACTCTGCAGAAATATGGCAGTCAGATTAACGTTTGGTTAAGCGCTTAGTCCGGGGAAACTCCATTTTTCATGAATTATATAAAATCATTAACACAGCAAAAGCTGTCGCTCTTGCTGGCTTTGTATCTCGGTATCCTACTGAATTTGCCGATTTTTTATCGCCGCTTTGCGGGACTGTTGACAACCTCAACCGTGACAGCCTGGCTCACCGCGCTTACAGAGGTTGTGGCTATCGTACTGTTAACGTTTTTCCTGATGCGGCTGTTATCGCTGGGTGGAAGAGTGTTTTACCGTATTCTGGCCACGTTGATCGTGCTGATTTCTGTCGCCGCCGCCTATTACATGGCCTTTTTTAATGTGGTTATCGGCTATGGCATTGTTGCATCCGTGATGACAACCGATACCGATCTGTCTAAAGAGGTCGTGGGCTATCACTTCATTTTGTGGATGGTCCTGGCCAGTGCGCTGCCGTTGTTCTTCATCTGGCGTAACAGCCTTAGCATGACACTCAATGAGCAACTGCGCACACCAGGACAGCGTCTTAAGCCGACGCTTATCCTGCTGGCTTGCGTCGCCCTCGTCTGGCTGCCCATCCGCTACCTTGATAAGTTGCAAAAAAACAATGAGGAAGTGACCAATATCGATCTGCCCAGTTATGGCGGCGTAGTTGCGCACTCCTATTTACCCTCTAACTGGCTGGCCGCGCTGGGCCTGTTTACCTGGACGAAAGTCGACGAAACGCTGGAAAACCATGAACTGCTGGATCCTGCCCAAAAGTTTACCTATGTTGCGCCGCCGGGCTTAGATGATACTTACGTTGTGTTTGTTATCGGTGAAACTACGCGCTGGGACCATATGGGGTTGCTGGGCTACGAGCGTAATACCACGCCGAAGCTTTCTCAGGAGAAAAATCTGGTCGCATTCCGCGGTGAATCCTGTGATACCGCGACCAAGCTGTCTTTACGTTGTATGTTTGTACGTGAAGGCGGCACCATGGATAATCCTGGCCGGACGTTAAAAGAGCAAAATGTTTTCGCGGTAATGAAAGAGCTAGGCTTCACCTCAGAGCTGTTTGCGATGCAGAGTGAAGTCTGGTTTTACGATAACATCAACGCTAATAACTTCTCTTTCCGTGAGCAGATCGGTTCAGAACCACGCAATCAGGGCAAGTCAGTGGATGATATGCTGCTTGTACCTGAGCTGCAGGCATCATTACAGCGTTATCCAAAAGGTAAGCATCTGGTTGTGTTGCATACCAAAGGTTCCCATTACCTCTATTCGCAACGGTATCCGCGCAGTTTTGCGCGTTACCAGCCTGAATGCATGGGCGTGGATGAAACCTGTAGCAAAGCGCAGTTGATTAATGCCTATGATAATTCGGTACTCTACGTCGACAGCATGCTGGACAGCGTGTTGGATCAGCTGCGTGATAAGAAAGCGATTGTTTTCTATGCCTCTGATCATGGTGAATCGATTAGCGACAATATGCATTTGCACGGCACGCCGCGTGAGATGGCACCACCAGAGCAGTTCCGCGTGCCGATGATGGTCTGGGCATCGGACAAATACCTGGCGGACTCTACGAATCGCGAAAACTTTGAACGACTGCAGGCGCAACAGCGTACGGGCAAAACCCATCGTCATGTTGAGCTGTTTGATACGATTCTGGGCTGCCTGGGTTATACCTCGCCCGATGGTGGAATTAAGCAGGCGAACAACTGGTGTCAGGCGCCAGCCAGAACGGCGACTAAAGCGCTGTAATCACACAGGGATTTTGGATTGATAACGCCGAGAAGCCGCTGACCGCCTGCTTTCCAGGCGATTGGCCTTAAAAGCGCAAAAAGCGGTTGACGCTTATCAGGGGGAGCAGTAACATGCGCCCCCATCGGCGAGTAGCGCAGCTTGGTAGCGCAACTGGTTTGGGACCAGTGGGTCGGAGGTTCGAATCCTCTCTCGCCGACCATATTTAAGAAACCTGTCTGCAAAGACAGGTTTTTTTTCGCCTGAATAAAAGAGGATGAGAACCTCCGGAGGCGGTTTGCGCCGGGCGAAGCGAGACAACGTTGCGAACGCAACGGCCCGAAGGGGGCTTACGCAGTAAGCCTAATCCTCTCTCGCCGACCATATTTAAGAAACCTGTCTGTAAAGACAGGTTTTTTTTCGCCTGAATAAAAGAGGATGAGAACCTCCGGAGGAGAGCGAAGCGAGACAACGTTGCGAACACAACGGCCCGAAGGGGGTTTACGCAGTAAGCCTAATCCTCTCGCCGACCATATTTAAGAAACCTGTCTGCAAAGACAGGTTTTTTTTCGCCTGAATAAAAGAGGATGAGAACCTCCGGAGGAGGTTTGCGCCGGGCGAAGCGAGACAACGTTGCGAACGCAACGGCCTGAAGGGGGCTTACGCAGTAAGCCTAATCCTCTCTCGCCGATCCTGTTTAAGCAACCTGTCTGCAAAGACAGGTTTTTTTCGCCTCAATAAAAGCGGGGGAGAACCGCCGAAGGCAGCTTGCGCCGTGCATGCGCAGGGTTTCGTTAATAAAGGGTGCCTTCTTTACTCTTTCTGTTTAGTTTTTAACCCAATGATAAAACAGCTTTTTTGCTGCGGCCTGACATAGTCATCGTCACCTGTGTTTATGACGGGGCTTATGACGTGTTGTGAAAATTACGTCATCACAGCAAGCCTTTATGGGTTTGTTATTAGAAAATCTCATGTCAGTAATTTTGTGAAAAACCAATAACACATCCTTGCAGCGCAATTTCATGACAGACCGCTATTTTGCCGTCTCAATGCGATGCAGGCCTTGTTGTCTGAGGGATGCTGGCAGGCGAAATATAAGTTTTGGTTATGCTGTAAAAAAGCAAAATGTTAAATTTTTGCGAGAAAATATCAGCATTTTCCGCTGTATGAACGTCATAACGCACAGGGAATCGTTCAGATATCCAACATTTGGCGCTAAATGATGTACGATTTTATTTAGTGGTAATGACTGCTTAACGATGACTGTCGTAGCAGAATGCGCGGAAATAAAGCCACGCCACTGTGCAATATAGGGCGTTAGCGCGCGCAGGGTTTTTTTTATCGTTGCTTGCTATTCCTCACACTCTGTGTAAATAACTAACCGTTGTATTGACGTTCTTTGCAACTGTTGACAAATTGATGCGTCAATAACGGTGCAGATACAGATTTTTCTGATGGGTACTTATCAATCAGCATTATCAAAACAAAAATATCTCACTCTTATCACCCGATCAGGGTGGACCGCCTGAACCGCATAAAAAAACCAGAGGTCGGGCAATGCACACAACAACACATCACAATGGAGCAAAAGCATGATCAACTCCCTGGCCAAATCCAGAATGCTGAAGGTCGGTCTGAGCCTCGTCGCCATGACCGTAGCCGCAGGTGTTCAGGCGAAAACCCTGGTTTATTGTTCTGAAGGTTCTCCGGAAGGGTTTAACCCGCAACTCTTTACGTCGGGTACGACGTACGATGCCAGCTCTGTTCCAATCTATAACCGTCTGGTTGAATTCAAAACGGGTACGACCGAACTGGTACCCGGACTGGCTGAAAAGTGGGACGTCAGTGCTGATGGCAAAACGTATACCTTCCATTTACGCAACGGCGTGAAATGGCAAACGACTAAAGATTTCAAACCTACGCGTGAATTTAACGCGGATGACGTCGTGTTTTCTTTTGAGCGTCAGTTAGACAAAAACAACAAGTACCACAACGTCTCTGGCGGCAGCTACGAGTACTTTGAAGGTATGGATATGCCAAAGCTGATCAGCAAAATCGAAAAAGTAGACGATCATACCGTTCGCTTTGTGCTGACGCGTCCTGAAGCGCCTTTCCTGGCTGATCTGGGCATGGATTTCGCTTCCATCATGTCCAAAGAATACGCTGACAACATGCTGAAAGCCGGCACGCCTGAAAAAATTGACCTGAATCCAGTGGGCACCGGGCCGTTTGTGCTTCAGCAGTACCAGAAAGACTCACGTATCCTGTACAAAGCCAACCCGGATTACTGGGGAACCAAGCCAAAAATCGATCGTCTGGTTTTCTCGATTACCCCCGATGCGTCAGTACGTTACGCCAAGCTGCAGAAAGGCGAATGTCAGATCATGCCGTATCCGAATCCGGCTGATATCGTCAGCATGAAGAAAGACAGCAAAATTAACCTGATGGAGCAGCCAGGTCTGAACGTCGGTTACCTGTCATTCAACACCGAGAAAAAACCGCTGGATAACGTGAAAGTGCGTCAGGCACTGACCATGGCGGTAAACAAGAAAGCCATCATTGATGCGGTTTATCAGGGCGCCGGCCAGCCAGCGAAAAACCTGATTCCACCGACAATGTGGAGCTATAACAACGATGTTAAAGACTATGCCTACGATCCAGAGAAAGCCAAAGCGTTGCTGAAAGAAGCCGGTATGCCGGATGGTTTCTCTATCGATCTGTGGGCAATGCCGGTTCAGCGTCCTTATAACCCGAACGCGCGCCGTATGGCAGAGATGATTCAGGCTGACTGGGCGAAAATTGGCGTGAAAGCCAAGATTGTCACCTATGAATGGGGCGAGTACCTGAAACGTGCCAAAGCGGGTGAGCACCAGACGGTCATGATGGGCTGGACTGGCGATAATGGTGATCCCGATAACTTCTTCGCAACGCTGTTCAGCTGTGCGGCGGCGAAAGACGGCTCTAACTATTCGCGCTGGTGCTACAAGCCGTTTGAAGATTTGATTCAGCCAGCACGTGCGGAATCCGATCACAACAAACGTATTGAGTACTACAAGCAGGCTCAGGTTGTAATGCATGACCAGGCGCCTGCGCTGATCATCGCTCACTCAACCGTTTATGAGCCTGTAAGCAAGAAAGTTACTGGTTATGTCGTTGATCCATTAGGTAAACATCACTTCGATACCGTCGATATTCAGGAATAACCTTTCGGATTACTGCAGTCAGGGCCGGTTTTACCGGCCCTCAGGCGACCGTGTCAGGTCGCCTGTTATCTGCTCTTTTTTTTCCGGCTAATTACTTTTACAAAAAGAAGCGCTTCCTGCGTCGCGTTCTGCTGTCGCGGGATGCGGTTAATGAGCAATGTTATCTCTGGCCAGGGCCAGAGGAAAACGACTGAGAATTACGCCTATGCTGCAGTTCATACTCCGGCGTCTGGGGCTTGTCATCCCAACGTTCATCGGTATTACATTATTGACCTTCGCGTTTGTGCATATGATCCCGGGCGATCCGGTGCTGATCATGGCAGGTGAGCGCGGTATCTCCCCCGAGCGCCATGCTGAGTTAATGGCGATGATGGGGCTCGATCAGCCGCTGTGGAAACAGTATCTGCACTATATCAACGGTGTGCTGCACGGTGATTTAGGTATTTCACTGAAGAGCCGCATTCCTGTATGGACTGAATTCGTCCCGCGCTTTAAAGCCACCCTGGAACTGGGGATCTGCGCCATGATGTTTGCCGTCGCCGTGGGGATTCCGGTTGGCGTTCTGGCCGCAGTAAAACGTGGTTCTGTATTCGATCACACCGCGGTCGGGATTTCCCTGACCGGCTACTCGATGCCGATTTTCTGGTGGGGCATCATGTTGATTATGCTGGTGTCGGTCCAGCTCAATCTCACACCGGTTTCAGGTCGCGTGGCAGATACGGTGTTTCTGGACGACAGCCATCCGTTGACCGGTTTTATGCTGATTGACACGTTCATCTGGGGAGAGCCTGGCGACTTCAAAGATGCCGTCATGCATATGATTCTGCCCGCGATTGTGCTGGGCACCATTCCGCTGGCCGTCATCGTGCGCATGACGCGCTCTTCTATGCTGGAAGTGCTGGGTGAAGACTATATCCGCACCGCCCGGGCGAAAGGCCTGACGCGTATGCGCGTTATCGTCGTTCACGCTCTGCGTAATGCGATGTTGCCGGTTGTGACGGTCATCGGTTTGCAGGTGGGCACCTTGCTGGCAGGGGCCATCCTGACCGAAACCATCTTCTCCTGGCCGGGTTTGGGGCGCTGGCTGATCGAAGCGCTGCAACGCCGTGATTATCCGGTCGTGCAGGGTGGTGTGCTGCTGACGGCCATCCTGATTATCCTGGTCAACCTGTTGGTTGATCTGCTGTATGGCGTGGTGAACCCGCGCATACGTCATAAGAAATAAGGGGGGCATCATGTCTGTCGTTGATCCCGCGAGTGTGAATGTCGCACCTAAGCCGATGACCCCGATTCAGGAGTTCTGGCACTACTTTAAACGTAACAAAGGCGCGGTTATCGGGCTGGTTTACATCATTCTGATGCTCTTAATTGCCATTTTTGCCGAGGTGCTGGCACCGCACGGCCCGGCGGAGCAGTTCCGTGATGCCCTGCTGCATCCACCTGTGTGGCAGGAGGGAGGAAGCTGGAGCTATATCCTGGGCACCGACGATGTGGGGCGCGATATCCTCTCGCGTTTGATGTACGGCGCGCGCCTTTCCTTGCTGGTGGGCTGCATGGTCGTTGTGTTGTCGCTGATTTTTGGCGTGATTTTCGGCCTGCTGGCGGGCTATATCGGTGGAGCGGTTGATGCCACGATTATGCGTCTGGTCGACATTATGCTGGCGCTGCCTAGCCTGCTGTTAGCCCTTGTTCTGGTCGCCATTTTTGGTCCGTCGATCGTCAATGCTTCTATTGCTCTGACCTTTGTCGCGCTGCCGCACTATATCCGTCTGACACGCGCGGCGGTACTGGTTGAGGTCAATCGTGACTATGTGACGGCCTCAGGTGTCGCCGGTGCCGGTATGCTGCGTCAGATGTTTGTGAACATTCTGCCTAACTGCCTGGCCCCGTTAATTGTTCAGGCCTCGTTAGGGTTTTCCAACGCCATTCTTGATATGGCGGCGTTGGGCTTTCTCGGTATGGGTGCGCAACCGCCAACGCCGGAGTGGGGCACTATGCTCTCCGACGTATTGCAGTACGCGCAAAGTGCCTGGTGGGTGGTGACGTTCCCCGGATTAGTCATTCTGCTGACCGTGCTGGCATTTAACCTGATGGGCGATGGTTTGCGTGATGCACTCGACCCGAAACTCAAGCAGTAAAGAGGCACCGAGATGGCGTTATTAAATGTAGATAAGTTATCGGTGCATTTCGGCGACGATAAGGCACCGTTCCGCGCAGTAGACCGCATCAGTTATCAGGTTGAACAGGGCCAGGTGGTGGGCATTGTCGGTGAGTCGGGTTCGGGTAAATCCGTCAGTTCTCTGGCTATCATGGGGTTGATCGATTTCCCCGGTAAGGTGATGGCGGAAAAACTCGAATTCAACCAACGCGATCTAAAGCGTATCTCTGAAAAAGAGCGCCGTCAGCTGGTGGGCGCCGAAGTGGCCATGATTTTTCAGGACCCGATGACCAGCCTGAACCCCTGCTATACCGTGGGTTACCAAATCATGGAAGCCATTAAGGTCCATCAGGGCGGTAATAAAAGTACCCGCCGCCAGCGGGCGATTGATCTACTGAATCAGGTGGGGATTCCCGATCCGGCCTCGCGGCTGGATGTGTATCCGCATCAACTGTCTGGTGGGATGAGCCAGCGCGTGATGATCGCGATGGCGATCGCCTGTCGTCCAAAGCTGCTGATTGCCGATGAACCGACGACCGCGCTGGACGTGACGATTCAGGCGCAGATCATTGAACTGCTGCTGGACCTGCAAAAGCAGGAAAACATGGCGCTGATCCTGATCACGCACGACCTGGCACTGGTGGCAGAAGCGGCCCACCATATCATTGTGATGTATGCCGGCCAGGTAGTAGAGAGCGGCAAAGCGTCCGATATCTTTAAAGCCCCCCGTCATCCTTACACGCAGGCGTTATTGCGTGCGCTGCCAGAATTCGCGGCCGATAAAGCACGCCTGGCCTCATTGCCGGGGGTGGTGCCAGGCAAATACGATCGTCCAATGGGCTGTCTGCTGAATCCACGCTGCCCTTATGCTAACGATCGCTGCCGTAAAGAAGAACCTGAACTGCGGACGATTCCGGGACGTCAGTCCAAATGTCACTATCCGCTGGACGATGCCGGGAGACCAACCTATGAGTCCTGAGAAAACGAAGCACGACTATCTGCTGCAGGCTATTGACCTGAAAAAACACTATCCGGTGAAAAAAGGCTTATTTGGTCAGGAGCGGCTGGTCAAAGCGCTGGATGGTGTCTCTTTTAACCTAGAGCGCGGAAAAACACTGGCCGTGGTGGGGGAGTCAGGCTGCGGCAAATCCACGTTAGGCCGTTTACTGACTATGATTGAAACGCCGACGGAAGGGCAGCTTTACTGGCATGGTCAGGATTTATTAAAACACGATCCGCAGGCGCAAAAGCTGCGTCGACAGAAAATTCAGATCGTGTTTCAAAATCCCTATGGTTCGCTAAACCCGCGTAAAAAAGTCAGCCAGATTCTGGAAGAGCCGCTGATCATTAACACTTCGCTCACTAAAGCCGAGCGGCGTGAAAAAACGCTGGAAATGATGGCCAAAGTCGGTCTGAAAACCGAGCACTATGACCGTTATCCCCATATGTTTTCCGGAGGACAACGTCAGCGTATTGCGATTGCGCGTGGCCTGATGCTCGATCCGGATGTCTTAATCGCAGATGAACCGGTTTCGGCGTTGGACGTGTCAGTGCGTGCGCAGGTGCTTAACCTGATGATGGATCTGCAGCAAGACATGGGGCTGTCTTATGTCTTCATCTCTCACGATCTGTCGGTAGTTGAACATATTGCAGATGACGTGATGGTGATGTACCTGGGACGCTGCGTTGAAAAGGGCAGTAAAGAGGCGATTTTTGCTCATCCCCGCCATCCTTACACCCAGGCGCTTCTGTCGGCCACGCCACGTCTGAATCCTGACGATCGTCGTGAACGTATCAAGCTGACCGGTGAACTCCCCAGCCCGCTCAATCCGCCTCCGGGTTGCGCGTTCAATGCGCGCTGCCGTCGCCGTTTTGGCACCTGTGTTCAGTTGCAGCCGAAACTGAAGCAGTACGGTGAGCAGCAGATAGCCTGTTTTGCGGTTGATCAGGATGAAAACCAACTGATTGCGTCAGGTGATGTGACGCGCTAGAGATGTTCTCTCAGGCGGAATCCTTGTAGGTAAACGACAGGTGATTCCGCTTGACTGTAGAAGCCCGCAACGCTGTCGTTACCTTCCTGGCATCACTCATCGCCAAAATGCACCGCTGGTTAGTGGCACGTTCTTCCTCTGCCCGTTCGCGGCATTCATAAATCCTGGGATGTGACGTGCCGCCGGATTTGAAGAATACAGGTTTTGTTGGCCACGCATTCGCGTAGTAATACTTTACCAACCATAATTCAATATTCTCACAACCCTTAAGCACCAATGTCAGAATGCTGTAAAAACGACAGTACACGAGACAGCTTTTTTTTGCTTTCCAATACAAGGAGTTGTGTTAGCCATGCTCCCCGGGTTAGTAGATACTTAGATCTTAATCATTGAGGCTGATATTTTACTTAAGGCTGTCTCAATAATTTTACGAAATATATGTGAGTTAGTGCTCATTTTTTGCTAAACACAACTAATTAGCATTAAGCTTTCTTATTGAATCTGTTGGTTTTGTAATCAGAATTATCTCACTGTGTTCAAATTATTATGATATATTCCTGGAAAAATCCTCCCTATGTTTTAGGTTGTGGTGTATGAAGAATTACGACGACTTACAGCGTTTTAAGGAAAAGACAAAAACGCTCGATATCGCCTTTCAGGATATGTCAGGCCAATCGCAGGAAGCGGCGGAGAAAAGTAAATGGTCTCTCATTCGTCAACTGGCGAGTGACGATCAGCAAATGCCGTTTAGTGGTGGCCAGCGTATTGATTTACCCCAGCCACAACCGATTCAAGGTGATGAGTTTAGTCTGGACATGGGTTCAGCGTTAACTCAGAGCGCGCAGGTGTCGACGCCTGCATCTGCCTCTTCCCGTTCCCTCATAAACAGCCTGTCAGCCAGCGAGCCGCTTCCTGACGTGACTGAGCCTGCTTCACACGCTTCCTCTTCCCTGTTCCCGACATCCTCAGCAACGCCTCAGGCCGGGGTCGCTGTACAGAAGACGCATGCGCCGGTAACGGCACCTGACACTGCCCCCTCAATCCCGGCACGTCCTGAAGCAGAGAACGGTCGCTTCAGCGATCTGTTCCGTGCGCGTAACAGCGCGTCAGAGAATTTACCTAAAGAAACGTTATTAAAACCGTTACTGGAGAAGATTGCCTTATGCCGTTAGTTTGTGTGTGCTCGCCCAAAGGTGGGGTGGGAAAAACTACGTTGGCAGCCAATCTGGCCTGGAGTCTGGCCCGATCGGGTAGCAAGGTATTGGCAATTGATTTTGATGTACAGAATGCATTGCGTCTTCATTTCGGCGTTCCCCTGAATGACGGACGGGGTTTCGTTGCTCGCTCAGAAGAGCAGGCTGACTGGAGCCAGTCTATTTTGACGACCGGAGGGAACATTTTTGTTCTGCCTTACGGCAATGTTACCGAAGCCCAGCGTGAGCGGTTCGAAGAGAATCTGACTAAAGACCCGCATTTTCTCAAGCGAGGCCTTGATACGTTACTGAACTATCCCGGCCTGGTGATGGTAGCGGACTTTCCTCCCGGACCCGGACCTGCGCTTAAAGCCATCAGGGCGTTAGCCGATATGCATTTGGTCGTTATGTTGGCGGATACCGCCTCCGTGTCACTGTTACCCCATATTGAAGAAAACCGCCTGATTGGGCAGCCGCTGAACAGCCGGCACGGTCACTATTTTGTCCTCAACCAGTGCGACAATCGCCGGAATATCAATCGCGATGTGACCGCTTTTCTTCAGCAACGGCTGGGCGATACGCTCCTGGGGCAGATTCATCGTGATGAAAGTGTGGGTGAGGCCAACGCCTCGCAGCAATCCGTTTATGATTTCAGCCCTGCCTCTGCTGCTGCCTTTGATATCGAACTGATCACCAAGCGTGTCGCCAGTATTCTGAATATCACGGTGGGGAATGGCGAAGTTCAGGCGCAAATTAACACCGGTAACTACTAAATGTAATGACCTGCTCCGGCAGGTTAAAAAAAACAGCTCTTTCAGGGTGGGTCATGGGTAAACTTGGGTTTTACCTGCTGCTGCTGGTGCTTGCACCTGTTGCTGCGGTGATTATTATCACGCCGATGGATAGTCAAAAACAGTATATTTTTGGCTTGATTAGCATTGGTATGGTGTTTTTATTGGGGTTCAGTAAAAGCCGTAAAATAACGGTAGTGATGGTTATTCTTTCTGCCCTGATGTCATCCCGCTATATATGGTGGCGGACGACGGAAACACTGTATTTTAATTCTGAAATCGAAGCGATTCTTGGCATTGGCTTATATATTGCGGAACTGTATGTCTGGCTGATCCTTATACTCGGCTTCCTGCAAACCACATGGCCATTAAAGCGAACGATTGAACCCCTGCCGGAGGACACCAGCCTGTGGCCAACGGTTGATGTCTATATCCCCACGTATAATGAAAGTCTTGATGTCGTACGTGACACTGTTCTGGCCGCACAGTGCATTGACTATCCGCGTGACAAGATAAAGGTTTACCTGCTTGACGATGGAAAACGCCGGGAGTTTGCTGTATTCGCGGCCGACGTGGGTGTGGGCTACATCACGCGCGACGATAACAGCCATGCCAAAGCCGGTAATCTTAATCACGCAATGAAGATCACAAAAGGTGAACTGATTTGCGTGTTTGACTGCGACCACGTAGCGACCCGCACATTTTTACAGGCAACGGTGGGCCCGTTCCTGAAAGATCCTAAGCTGGCGCTGTTACAGACGCCGCACTATTTTTATTCGCCCGATCCTTTTGAACGCAATCTGCGAGCAGCGCGCAGCATTCCTAATGAGGGTGCGCTGTTCTATGGTCCGGTGCAGCAGGGTAATGACAACTGGAACGCGACCTTCTTCTGCGGTTCCTGTGCCGTCATTCGTCGTTCTGCGCTGGAAGAGATTGGCGGTTTCGCCGTCGAAACGGTGACCGAAGATGCCCATACGGCGTTGAAAATGCAGCGTCGTGGGTGGGGATCGGCCTTTCTGGCCATTCCTCTGGCTGCAGGCCTGGCGACTGAACGTCTGGGCCTGCACGTAATACAACGTACCCGCTGGGCCCGCGGAATGACGCAGATTTTCCGCGTCGATAACCCACTTTTGGGTCGTGGCTTAAAGTGGCAACAGCGGCTTTGCTATCTCAATGCCATGCTGCATTTCCAGTTTGGTCTGCCGCGCGTCATCTTCCTGACCGCCCCGCTGGCTTATCTGTTGTTCAATCTGAATATTATCCATTCGTCAGCATCGCTTATTTTTGCTTATGTCCTGCCTCATCTGGTGCTGTCGTTGTCGGTAAACTCGCGTATGAATGGCCGTTTCCGCTACACCTTCTGGGGGGAAATTTATGAAACCGTCATGTGTTTCCACCTGGTGATTCCGACGATTTTGACATTGCTGTCACCTAAGCATGGCAAATTTAACGTAACGGACAAAGGCGGCGTACTGGATCAGGGCTTCTTCGATTTCCATATTGTTCGCCCGCACGTCATCGTTGCGCTATTGCTCAGCATTGGCATCGTAGCGGGTATCGTGCGTGCGACGATGCATGACTATTTTGGTGTCGATCCTTACGTGATTGCCCTTAACGTAGGCTGGGCGATCTTCAGCTTAATTATTTTAATGGCCGCGATTGCGGTCGCGCGTGAAACCAAGCAGGTACGAAAAACGATTCGTATCGAGGTGCAGATTCCGGCCATTATTCATTACGCCAGCGGTATTTCCTCGCGCACTATGACCAGCGATCTCTCAATGGGAGGCGCGCATCTGGACGCACCGGATAACCGTCATGAGCATGACACGATTGAAGAGATCGATCTGTTGCTGAAATCCGGCACGATTACTATCCCGGCAAGCAAAATTTCCGGCGATGAAGAGAGCATTCGTCTCAGCTTTGGCGCAATGCCGCTGTCGCGTCGTCGCGAACTGGTGCGTGTGGTACTGGCGCGAGCGGATGCATGGATTCAGCCTGAATATAAGCAAGATAACCCCCTTACTTCTTTGGGTACCATTATTCGTACTGTTTTCGAACTGTTCTGGCTGACCTGGTTAGATCGCCGTGAGAAACGTAAAGGCGGAGCGCAAAACGTGGCGGTGAAAGAGGACAGTGCAGTATGAGAATGTTGATACAGTCGATGCTTGCAGGGTCGCTTTCGGCTGCATTGTGGGCTCTGCCGGCGTCGGCAGAGGCGCCTGTTGCTGGTAATAACGCCAGCCTTACTGCGGTAAATAACGGCCAGACCACGGACAGCAATGCGGTGTTAAACAACAGCGCGGCACCGGAAAGTGGCGCGGTGCCGAATAACAGCGCAGTAATCAACAACAGCCCTGCGACAGGTAGCAGTGCTGCCCCGATCATGAGGACTGCAGCGGATGGTAATACCACTCTCAACAACAGCGCCGCACCTGGCAGCAACGCAGTAATCAACAACAGCCCTGTGCCAGATAGCAGTGCTGCCCCGATCATGAGGACTGCACCGGATAGCAATACCACCCTCAACGACAGCGCCGCACCTGGCAGCAACGCAGTAATCAACAACAGCCCTGTGCCAGATAGCAGTGCTGCCCCGATCATGAGGACTGCACCGGATAGCAATACCACACCAAACAACAGCCCAGCGCCAGACGGCAATGCCGGGCTGAATAACAGCGCAGCCCCAGCAGCCAGCACCGGGGCAGAGAACCCTGCGGTATCAACCTCAACTCATGAGGCGGCTTCCGGATCGGCGATGCCGAATGGCGGGACAGCCGCTGCGCCGTCTGCCAGCAGCCCTGCTACCGTCACCCATGACAGCAGCGCGCTGTCGAGCGTACCGCCACCGGCGGGGCTTGATAACGCAGAACCGGCCCTGGAAGCGGCGGCGGGTGCAACCCCTTATGCACCGGGTCAGGCTACGGCGACCGCGATGGCCAGCAGCATGCTCAATCAGCCCGTCAGCAGCACGCTGAGCGTGGCGCAAATGGGGCAGCGGCAGGGGATTACGCTGACCGGTGGTCAACTGCAATCGGGTATCCTGTTTACGTTGCCAGGCGATGAGGTAGTGACCAACGCACGCCTTAACCTGTCGCTGCGCGTTTCCCAGGCGCTGGCGGCACGTAATACCTCTCTGCAGTTAATGTTAAACGGCCAACCGCTCGGTACGCTGCCGTTAGGTTCGGGCGACAGTGATGAAAGCGATTACCAGCTGGACATTCCGGCGGCCATGATCGTGTCCAACAACAACCTGAGTTTTAAAATTAACGACGCCGATAAGCTGTTGTGCGAAAAAGACAGTGCGGAACAGTATCAGGTGACTATTCTGCCCAAAACGATGTTGAGCCTTGAAGGCCAGCAGTTAAATATTGGCACCAGCCTGCGTAACTTCCCGCGGCCATTTATTGACCCGCAACGTATGACCGCAGCGGATGTCACGTTTGCCTTTACCAACAGCGTTTCACCCGACACGGTCACTGCGGCAGTGCTGGTGGCATCCTGGTTGGGCATTCAAAGTGATTACCGCGGCATCAGCTTCCCGGTCGTCCGCGGTACGCTGCCGGAAAAAAACGGCATCTTGTTTGGTCATCCCGGTGACAAGATTGGCACACTGACCTTTCCTGCCAGTTCAGGGCCCACCCTGCAAATGGTCGATAATCCAGGCAATCCGGTGTATAAGCTGCTGCTGGTGAGTGGCGCAGACGAAAATCAGTTGCGCCAGGCCGCGAATCGTCTGACAACCCAGCCCCTGACTACCGATGGCAGCATGTTACAGGTTAAGCCGCAATCCATTGCCAGTCGCAGTCCTTACGATGCGCCTCGCTGGATCAATACGCTCCATCCTGTCCGTCTGGGTCAGCTGTTGCGCAAAGATCAAAGCCTTACCGCAACCGGTATCTGGCACGATGCGATGCGGGTTAATTTCCGCGCAGCGCCCGATCTGTTTTTGTGGGATGGGGATACGGTTCCGCTCCATTTGCATTACCGCTTTCCGTCAGAGACCTGGATTGATGAGAAAAACTCACTGCTTAATGTCACCCTGAACGGAACCTTCCTGCGTAATCTGACCGTCAATAAAGAGGGGCTTCTGGAAAGCGTCTGGCACCGCCTGGGTGGCGATGCGCGTCAGGAGCATTACCAGATTAACCTCGATCCCTATCTGATTTACGGCGATAACCAGCTGGCGCTCTATTTTAATATTAAGCCCAAGGCGGATGCGCCCTGCGGCGTGTTACTCAACAACAATATTAAGAGCCGAATTGAAGAGGACTCCTGGATCGATCTGAGTCACACGCGGCACTTTAGCATGTTGCCTAACCTGTCCTATTTTGTGGGCGCTTCGTTTCCGTTTTCCCGTCTGGCGGACTTTTCACAAACCACACTACTGCTGCCCGGGCAGCCCAGCGATGCGGAAATTTCCACGCTGTTAAATCTGTCCGCTCGCGCGGGAAATGCGACGGGTGTTGTCCTGGCACAGAATCAGGTGTTGTTTGGTCTGCCAAACGGCGGCAATAACCTGGCACGGGTTCAGCAAACGGATTTACTGGCCGTGAGCACGACCGGAAACAGCGCATTCAATCAGGCAATGCTCGAAAACTCGCCTTATGACGCTAACGGCAGCGCGCTGGGTGTGAAAGAACCGACCACGCTTGAAAAACTGCGCAGCTGGCTGATGGGTGACTGGTATCGTCAACCACTGGATGCCGATCGCTATTTCTCTTCGAATGAGTCCTGGCGTGGTTTTCTGAGTTACCGCTCGACATGGAACCCGGATCGTCTGGTCGTGATGGCGGTTGCTACCAGTGACGACCAGTTGCTGAGATTACATGGTGACCTCAGCTCTGCCCGCATTAATGCGGCGGTAAGAGGCGATACTGCCATTATTACCGATGAGAATGGAATCCGAAGCTTCCGGGTTGGGCCGCAGTTTCCCAGTGGGGAAATGCCGTGGTACATGATGGTGGTATGGTATGCCAACCAGCACTCGGTATTAATGGCGCTGGCTGCACTGCTGTTTTCCGCCGTGGTGGGCAGTGCCGCGTGGGCCATGTTGAAACGACATGCCTCGCGTCGACTGCAGGCAAATGATAATCGCGATGCCGGTAAGAAGTAAGGGCCATAATAATGAATAAAAACCAAATCAGTGCCGGGATCTGTCGCGCGTTAGTGCTGGGCGGGACAATCGCCTTATCTCTGCCGCTTCAGGCAGCGGAGAGCAGCAATCCTGCGCTGCAGGCGTTATTTGATCAGGCAACCTACTGGCATCAAAAAGCGCACGATGATCTGGCGAAGGCGTCCCTGCAGAAAGTGTTAATGGTGGAGCCTGATAACACCCAGGCACTTTACCTGCTGGCGCTCTATTCTCAGCAAAGTGGCGATAATGCGGGCGCGATGCAGTACCGTGCGCGCCTCAGCCAGGTTTCGCCCAACGATCCGCACCTGGCTGAACTGGATAACGCTCGCCAGCTGCAAAGCATTCCTCAGGCACAGCTCTCCCTGGCTCGCCAGCAGGCGCGGAGTGGCAATATCGCGGCGGCCTTGCAAACCTGGCGCAATACCTTTAGCGGCAATGAGCCGCCCCCCAGCGTTGCTGCGGAATATTACCTGACCATGGCGGGTGACCGTGCCCTGCTGCCGCAGGCGATTGAAGCATTGCGCCAGTTTTCGGCTCAGCATCCGCAGGATATGGGGGCCAGACTGGCGCTGGGAAAAGCACTGACATATCAGGATTCAACCCGACGTGAAGGGATTGAGCTGCTCAGTACACTGGCCAGCGGCAATCAGGATGCCGATCGCTCTCTTCGCCAGGCACTTTTATGGCTGGGGCCCCAGGCTTCAGATGCGCCGCTTTACCAAACCTGGCAGCAGCGTCATCCCCAGGATACTGCGGTGATGGACTATTACCGTAAAAATGTCGGCGGCGCGGAGAAGGGGGCAGGTTTTAGCGCGCTGAACAGCGGTGATGTGAACAGCGCAGAAACCAGTTTTGGCAAAGTGCTGCAGGCGAACCCCCAGGATGCGGATGCGCTGGCTGGCATGGGTTATGTGGCTCAACGAGAAGGCCGTTATCAGGAGGCGGCGGACTACTTGCAGCGCGCGGCACAACTGGGCGGCGATCAGAGCGCCGATCGGCAGAAGCAGGCTGCTGATGCGCGTTTTTATGCCCAGTTAGCCAACGCCCAACAGGCATTTAAAAACGGTGACAGTGCGCAGGCACTGGCAATCAGCGCCCCCCTTACTCAGGCGGAAGGCGAAAAAGGCGTGGCAGCAGGCTTATTCCGCGCTGATGTGTTACGTCGAAGCAATCAACCTGAGCAGGCTGAGCAGGCTTATCGCACGATCTTAAAAAACGATCCGGATAACCGCAATGCGCGCGAAGGGCTGTTCTATGTCTTACGCCAGCAGAATCGCACTGCGGAGGCCAATACATTACTGGCTTCGCTGCCAGAAAGCGTCAGACAAAGTGTGGCGCCGCGTGGCAGCAGCGTCGATCCTGTTCGCCAGTTGGCGAAGCGGCAGGTGGCAGCGGGCAACATCAGTGCGGCTATCGCCACCTTGCAGCAGGGCATTCAGCGCTATCCGCAGGATGGCTGGTTACGCCTTGATCTGGCGCGACTTTATCGGCAGCAAGGTGATTCAATCCAGGCAGCGAGCGTGATGCAGCCAGTGATGCGCGACGGCGCCAGCACGGCTGAGCTTTATGCCGGTGCGTTAAACGCCAGCGAAAGTGGTGCCTGGCAGCAGGCAAGCGCATTGCTGGCCCGTATTCCCGCCAGTGCACAAACGCGTGATATGCGGGAACTGGCACAGCGGGTAAATTTTAATCTGCAAATGGCCACGGCCGATCAGTATCTGGCTCAAGGATCTGATGCGGCAGCGGCGAATACGTTAAAAGCCCTTGCCGTCAACCCGCCGGATAATCCGGTTGATGCGGGAAATCTGGCACAGAAACTGGCAAAAGCAGGCGATCTTGCCGGTGCCGTAGCGGTCGTGCGTGGCAATATGCAACGGGGTGTTCAGGGCAATGCCGGTGACTATGCTGCACAGGTGGCCGTGCTGAACCAGGCCGGACTTGAGAGTGAAGCACAACGTTTTCTGAGCACGCCTGCGCTGCAGGCACGCAGTACGCCTAAGCAACTGGCCGACTTGCGTGAAGGCTATTTGATTAACGAGGTGGATCGTCTGCGTCAGCAGAAACAGTACGCCGCCGCGTACGATAAGTTAATTGGCGCGCTGCAGCGCGATCCACAAAACCGCGATTTAATGTTTGCCATGGCCCGTCTCTATCAGGACGGCAAAATGAATAAAGACGCGGGCGTCGTCTATGACTACTTAATGACGCAGGATACGCCGTCGCAGGACGCGCGCGTTGGCGCGATCAATGTTGCCCTGGCGCAAAACGATGTGCAGCGTGCCAATGAACTGGCCCGTGGCCTGACGCCCGACCCGACGCCGCAGCGTCAGCTGCTGCTCGCGCAGGTGGCAGAAGCCAATGGCGACCATAGCCAGGCCATGCGTTATCTGCGAACGGCGCGGGGACAAATTATCGGTCTGCAAGGTGCGCAGCCCGGCACCACGCCAACCATCGGCGGACTGGCACTCGCTGACAACCCATTTGTGAACCGCAGCACCTCGCCTGTTGGGCGCACGCCGTCGACGTATGGCACGGTATTGCCCTGGCAGGTTGCGCCGGCCTCATCAGGCACATCGCCGGATGCCACCGTGGCTAGTACGACGAATGTTCCCTCTCAGCAGGCTCAGACGTTACATGATATTGATGCCATGATGGAAACCCTCCAGGAAAAAACGGGCACCTGGGCACAGGGCACGGTACAGGTACGCGGACGTGACGGTGAGTCGGGCCTGAGTCAGCTGACAGAAGCGAAAGCTCCACTCACTTTCTCAACTGTGCCGTTCGGCGACGCACGGTTCGACTTTACCATGACGCCAGTGTCACTGACGGCGGGCAGCGCTGCGGGCGATGCATGGCGGCGTTTCGGCACCAACGCGCTGGAACAAGGCAAAGTGGTGGCGGCCAATGGCGCAAAAGTGGACGACGTGCCGACGGCCTCGACCAATTCGCAAACGGCCTCAGGGGTTGAGCTAAGCCTGGCACTTAAGGGCGACAGCTACAAAGTGGATTTAGGCAGTACGCCGCTGGGCCAGGACCTGAATACGCTGGTCGGTGGTGTGCAGTGGTCGCCCAAAATCACGGACTTCCTGACGCTTATCCTGACCGGGGAACGGCGTGCGATTACTGACAGTCTGCTGTCCTATGTTGGGACTGAAGATAAATCCAGCGGCAAGCGTTGGGGGAACGTCACCAAAAACGGCGGTAATGCCTTACTGAGCTACGATAATGGCGACGCCGGCATGTATGTCGGAGCTGGCGCTTACAGCTATGTAGGTGAAAACGTAGCCAGTAACAACAACCTGCAAGCCAATGCGGGCGTCTATGTTCGTCCATTCCATGCTGACGATCGTGAACTTAAAGTCGGTATGAGTTTATCGTGGATGGATTTCTCGAAAAATCTCAGCTACTTCAGCTACGGACAGGGTGGCTATTTTAGCCCGCAGGATTATGCGTCCATCTCCTTCCCGATCGACTTCACGCGCACCTTCGATGACCTGAAGGTGAATATTGGCGGCGCGTTGGGTTACCAGAGTTACAGCCAGGATAAGAGTGCGTACTTCCCGAACGATCCGTCCCGTCAGGCACAGCTGGAAGCGCTGGCCGCCAACGGGCATGTCAAAAGCGCCTTCTACGAGGGCAACAGTAAAAACGGTGTAGGTTACAACCTGCATGCAGGTGCCGATTATAAAATCGATAAAGATGTCACGATTGGCGGGCAACTGGGTTATGACACCTTTGGTGATTATAACGAAAGCAGCGCGCAGCTCTATTTCCGCTACCTGTTCGGAGACAACTAATGAGTGAAGCTTTGAGTGGGCCGAGCCACCCACATCAGCCTGGCTGGTTTGATCTGGTCAGCGTTCTGGTCGAAGGCATGATTGCCAACGCGGGCCAGGAGCAGGCCACGGCTTTTTTATATAACATGGGTGAATCACTTGCGGCACGTTATGCGTTGCCCGCAGCCCGTACCGTGCAGGATCTGGAGCGTGAATGTAACCTGCAACTGGCCCGCTTCAACTGGGGGTTTGTTCAGTTACAGCCGCAGGATAGTGCCATCTTAATTAAGCACCACGCTGCACCCGCAGGCGACAGTTATCAGCCTGCCGCCGACTGGCAGACGGCATTTGCTGCCATTCTCGCGGGGCTTTTCTCCGGCTGGCTTCAGGGACAGGGCGGCAGTAAAGCCGTACCGGTGACGCTGGAGCTTAATGACGGCAATACGTTGCATTTCCGATATCAATAAGGTGCTCTGATGAGACTTAAGTCAGTGTGGTCAGGAATTCTGGTCTGTTTTATGGTGATGTTTTTTAGTGCTCAGGCGATGGCCAACGGGTGGGATACCTACAAAAGCCGCTTCCTGCAGTCAGACGGGCGCATTATTGATACGGGAAATAATAATGTCAGCCATACCGAAGGGCAGGGTTACGGCATGTTGCTGGCGGTCGCCTACGATGACCGCGCGGCTTTTGACCGGCTCTGGAAATGGACGCGCACCACGTTGCGAAATCCGCAAAACGATCTGTTCTACTGGCGCTATATTCCCGGAGCACAGGATCCGGTAGCGGATAAAAACAATGCTTCTGATGGCGATGTGTTAATTGCCTGGGCGTTACAGCGTGCGGCGCAAAAGTGGAACGTCGCAGATTACCAACAGGAATCAGACCGCATTCAGCGTGCCATTGTAAAACTTGATGTGGCGAATTTCGGCGGTTACACCGTGTTGATGCCCGGTGCGCAGGGTTTCAACAAAAACAGCTATGTGGTGCTGAACCCGTCTTATTTTCTGTTTGTTGCCTGGCAGGAGTTTGGCCAGCGCAGCCATCTACAGGTATGGAATAAGCTGATTGACGGTGGAATGGCCTTGCTGGGCAAAATGCATTTCGGCAACAGCGACCTGCCGCTGGACTGGGTAGCGCTGAATGCGGATGGTTCCGTTGCGCCAGCGGTGGGCTATTCAAACCGATTCAGTTATGACGCGATTCGCGTCCCGCTCAACATCTGGTGGTACGATCCGCAAAGCCTGGCGCTGGGCCCCTTTCAGCGCCTCTGGCAAGGTTATAGTCGCACGAATACGCCAGCCTGGTTTGATGTTCTGGCCAATACGGCGGCCCCTTATAATATGGACGGCGGCTTACTGGCGGTACGGGATTTGGTGCTGAACCAAACCGGCTACCTGAGCGACAAGCTGTCGCCCGGGCAGAACTACTTTTCTGCCAGCCTCCAGTTGCTGACCTGGACAGCCTGGCAGGAGAAGCACTAAGCGCCTGATGCCCGCTCTGCGGCATGCTGTTCCGGCATGCCGCTTTTCTTATGGTCACTGACGTGACCGCAATTCCGATTCGTCTGCTTCCGCCCCCTTAAGCCACAAATACATCTTGCGATAGGATATACTTGACGCGCTTTTCTTTTCTGATGTCTACGCTCGTCACGAGCCGGGAGTGAATTTTTGCGCGTAAGCCGATCGCTGACGATAAAACAGATGGCGACAGTCTCGCTGATTGCGACAGTGACCATCAGCATTTTTATCGTTATCCAACTGTTTCATTTTGTGCAACAGCGCAGAATCGACTACGCCCAGCAGATGGAGAATATCGCGCATACCGTGCGTCAGCCGCTGTCTGAAGCGGTGCTGAAAGCGGACATCCCTCAGGCTGAACGCATTCTTAATTCGTTAAAACCCGCCGGGATTTTGTCGCGTGCTGATGTGGTGCTGCCGAATGCGTTCCAGGCGCTGCATGCGAACTTCGAAAACGAGAAACCCGTTCCCAGACTGATCGCCAGAATCTTTGAACTGCCGGTGCAAATCACCTTACCGCTCTACTCTGTTGAGCATACCGGTTTACCGAAGCCGCTGGCTTATCTGGTACTGCAGGCGAATTCATTTCGTGTTTACCAGTTTATTCTGAGCACGTTCTCCACGATGATCATCACCTATTTGCTGCTGGCACTCATCCTGTCCGTTTCAATTAGCTGGTGTATAAACCGGTTGGTGGTGCATCCGCTGCGCCGTATCTCCCGCGAAATACAGGAACTGCCACCGCAGGCGATTCTGACCCACAAACTGTCTGTGCCAGCCGATCACCGTGACGATGAAATCGGTATGCTGATTCGCAGCTATAACCGCAACCAGCAGGTGCTTGAGTCCATTCATGATCAGATGAGTCGGTTAACAACGCATTTCGACGTCACCGATCTGCCGAATCGGGCGCTGTTTTTAGCTTTACTGGAACAGTTTATCCGCGCTCGTCGCCATGCTTTTAGTGTGATGGTGATACGCATCGAAACCCTGCAGGAAGCGAATGGTGTACTCAGTGATGAACAGCGCGATACGTTGATGCTGACGCTGGCCGAGAAAATTCGCAGCACCATTGATGATCAGACATTGCTGGCACAGACTGCTACCAGTGATTTTGTCTTACTGATGAAATCAGCCAGCAACCCCTTTCGCGCGATGCGGCTGGCCCGCAATCTGATGATTCGCCTTAATCAGCCTGTCACTCTGCATCAGCTACAACTGCGACCCAATGCCAGTATCGGTCTGGCGTTAAGCGAAGAAGATGAAACGACGGGGGCTAATGAGATGCTGGATCGTGCGACCTCCGCAATGATGTCAGCCCGTCGTCAGGGCAAAAATCAGATCCTGTTTTTTGATGCCGCCCTCACCGAACGGGCGCAAAAGCGCTTAACTCAGGAACACGATATCTTACAGGGCTTGCACGACGAGCAGTTTGCCCTCTATTTGCAACCCCAGATTGATATGCGCACCGGCAGGCTGGCGGGTGCGGAGGCACTACTGCGTATGCGTCAGGCGGACGGCCGGTACGGATTACCCGAAGAGTTCATCGCCAGCGCGGAAGAAATCGGGGTGATTTCAGCGATTGGCCGCTGGGTATTTGAAGAAGCATGCCGCATTCTGGCTGGCTGGCAGCGCCATGGGATGAGGGTCCCGCTGAGTATCAATATTTCTGCCGTTCAGTTACGCGATGTCAGCATTGTGAATCATCTGCAATCCTTGCTGGCGCGCCATTCAATTGCGCCAGGCACATTAGTGCTGGAGATTACCGAAACCGCGCAAATGGGCGATGCTGAGCAGGCTATTTCCCTGCTGCGGATGTTGCAAAAAACCGGCGTTGCCGTTGCACTGGATGACTTTGGGATGGGCTATTCCAATCTTAACTACCTGCATCAGTTTAAAGCCTTACCGGTTAACAAACTGAAAATGGATCGCAGCTTTGTTGCCGCGTTGCCTGAGGACGACACGATGGTGCGTATCGTGGCGGCCATTGCTGACATTATTGACCTGGATGTCATTGCTGAAGGGGTAGAAACCAGTGAACAGCGTGACTGGCTGCTGGCCCGCGGTATCACGATTGGTCAGGGCTATCTTTATTCTGAAGCCGTGCCGCTGGCGCAATTTACTCATCAATGGCTGGATAATGCCCTGGAGGAGGAATAACGCCCTGATTCCTTGATTTTGCGAGAAATTTAGTTACAAAACCCCTTGCTGAAGCGTTTCAGTTCAGAATTACGCGCCTATCATTTCCCCTGACTTTGCAGCCCTGTATTAATCACGTAAACAGAGTGTTATTTTCTGTCCACTGCCTGACCTGCCAGCCCTGTCAGACAGTCACAATAAAAAATCCGACAACATTACCTCTCGTTAGTGGATACCTGTTTATGAAACTATTTAAAAGCCTTTATTTCCAGGTTCTGGTCGCCATCGCCATCGGCGTGCTTCTGGGCCATTTCTATCCTGATTTAGGGACGCAGATGAAGCCGCTAGGGGATGGCTTTGTTAAACTGATCAAGATGATCATCGCCCCCGTGATTTTCTGCACAGTCGTTACCGGTATTGCCGGAATGGAAAGCATGAAAGCCGTGGGTCGCACCGGTGCGGTTGCGCTGCTTTACTTTGAAATCGTAAGTACCCTTGCGCTGATTATCGGCCTGATCGTCGTTAACGTTGTGCAACCTGGCGCGGGAATGAACGTTGATCCTGCGACGCTGGATGCCAAAGCGGTTGCCATCTATGCGCAACAGGCTGAGCAGCAAGGCATTGTGGCCTTTTTACTGGATGTGATTCCGGGTAGCGTGATTGGCGCCTTCGCCAGTGGCAATATCCTGCAGGTATTACTGTTTGCCGTGCTGTTTGGCTTCGCATTGCATCGTCTGGGCAACACGGGCACATTGATTTTCAATGTGATCGAGAGCTTCTCAAAGGTCATTTTCGGCATTATCAATATGATTATGCGCCTGGCGCCTATCGGGGCCTTTGGTGCCATGGCCTTTACCATTGGTAAATATGGCGTAGGTTCACTGGTGCAGCTTGGCCAGCTCATTATCTGTTTCTATATTACCTGTGTGCTGTTTGTCGTCGTTGTGCTGGGGCTGATTGCCCGCCTCTTCGGTGGCTTTAGCATCTTCAAATTCATTGCCTACATTAAAGAAGAACTGCTGATTGTTCTGGGGACGTCCTCATCCGAATCGGCGCTGCCGCGTATGCTGGATAAGATGGAGCGGCTGGGTTGTAAGAAATCCGTGGTGGGACTGGTCATTCCCACAGGTTACTCCTTTAACCTGGACGGTACCTCTATCTACCTGACGATGGCGGCCGTTTTCATTGCTCAGGCAACAAATGCGCATATGGATATCTTCCATCAGGTTACCCTGCTGGTGGTATTACTGCTCTCTTCTAAAGGGGCGGCGGGCGTTACAGGCAGCGGCTTTATTGTTCTGGCTGCAACACTGTCGGCAGTGGGACATTTACCCGTCGCCGGCCTGGCGCTGATTTTGGGTATCGACCGCTTTATGTCAGAAGCCCGTGCGCTGACGAACCTGGTAGGTAATGGCGTAGCAACCGTTGTGGTCGCGAAATGGGTTGATCAACTGGATAAAAAACAGTTGGGTGAGACATTAGCGGGCAAAAATGGCGCAAAAGACCCGTCTGAATCCACGATTTAATCCTTGAATGTGATTTAATCCTCTCAAATGTCCGCTGTCACTTGCCCTGACAGCGGGCATTTGGATAATAACCCCACTTGTTTTTTTTCAACGTTTTTCACTTCGTTGCGTGACATCCCGGTCTTCCTGTGGTCAAACCTGTTGTTAATGATCGGCAGCGCGAATCGGCAATGACCGGTTCGCTTATAAACGCGGCTAAACGTGCCAGTGATAACGATTTTTTGAATTGTTTGAGTAGGGGTTCACATGCAGGGCACCAGAATTCGGCTTTTGGTTGGTGGACTAGTGCTGGCAGCGACCAGTTACGGTGCATCCGCTGAAACGCTGCAACCTGATCCAGCCTGGCAACAGGGAAAACTGGACAACGGATTTAGCTGGCAACTGTTGGCAACACCGCAACGGCCAAGCGACCGCATTGAATTGCGTATGGTGGTTAACACAGGCTCACTGGTAGAAAGTGCGCAGCAAACCGGTTTTAGCCACCTTTTGTCACGTCTGGCGCTGGTTCATAACACCGCACTGGATACAAATCAGCAGCGTGCTTTATGGCAGCAGGGCATCGATCCACAGCGCCCGTTACCGCCCGTCATCACATCGTATGATTACACGCAATATAACTTAAGCTTACCCAATAACCGTCCAGACCTGTTAAAGGAAGCCCTGAACTGGCTGGCCGCGACGGCTGGCGATATGGCGATCACTAATCAGGTGGTAGACACCGCGTTATCTGCTTCCGATCCGGTTAAAACCTGGCCAACGGATACGCAGGATGTCTGGTGGCGCTACAGACTGAAAGGGTCCGCGCTATTAGCGCACGATCCGGCAGAGAAACCGCGCGCGCCGGTGGATATCGCACAGCTAAAAAGCTTTTATCAGCAGTGGTACACGCCGGATGCCATCACTCTGTATGTGGTCGGCAATGTCGACAGCCGTAGTTTTTCTGAGCAGATCAATAAAGCGTTCTCCTCGCTGGAAGGCAAGCGCAGTTCGGCTGCGCCGGTGCCGACCTTGTCTCCGTTACCGCATGATCCAGTGAATCTGGTAAGCGGCAGCGGCGCGCAGGACCGTCTTTCTCTGGTGTGGGATACACCCTGGCAGCCTATCCGTGATTCACAAAACCTCCAGCGTTACTGGCGGGGCGACCTGGCGCGTGAGGCGCTGTTCTGGCACGTTCAACGTGCGTTGAGCAACAGCAAAGCGCAGGGCGTTCAGGTTGGCTTTGATTGCCGGGTGCTTTATCAACGCGCCCAGTGTTCCATTAATATGGACACGCGCAACGACAGCCTGGAACAGAATATGAATCTGGTGGCACGTGAGCTGGCCGCCGTACGCGATAACGGTTTGCCTCAGGAAGAGTTTGACGCGCTGATGGCTCAGAAGCTGCTGGAACTGAATAAGCTGTTTACCACCTATGCCCGCACTGATACGGACGTGCTGATCAGTCAGCGCCTGCGCTCGCAACGTAATTCTGTGGTGGATATCGCGCCGGAACAGTATCAAAAGTTGCGGCAGGATTTCCTGGCAGGTCTGACACGTGATCAGATGAATCAGGAATTACGGCAGCAGCTCAGTCAGGAACTCATGATGGTGCTGATTCAGCCGGAAGGCGAAACAGAAACCAATGTGAAAAGCCTTAAAGCTGACTGGGACAAACTGATGGGGGAACCTGCTCCGTCGGCAGCGCAGTCAGGCGGCACTGACGTCAGCCAGCCGGAGAGCAGCCCCGCAGGTGACGCTGCCCCACCGGCCTCCTGATTGATCAGGTTTTTGCCCTGAGCCATTCGGTCACCAGCATCGGCCAGCTGGCAAGGGGCAAATCCGCTACACCACGAATGCCGAAGCCGTGCCCGCCTTTCTGATAAAAATGCACTTCCACGGGGACGTTATGTTCCCGTAACGCGCTAAAAAATACCATGCTGTTATTCACTGGCACGTCATCATCATCGGCGGCATGAATCAGCAACGTAGGCGGCACCTGACTGTGAACCCGGGTCTCGAGTGAATAAGCATCAATAGTTTTTTGATCGGGCCAGGCACCTAATAAGCGTGTGCGTGATCCTTCATGGGCCAGACCATCGCGCATACTGATGACCGGATAAACCAGAACCATTGCATCCGGCCGAGGCGACAGGTTTTCTGCACTGTCCTGAACGGGATAAAGTTTTTCGCCGAAACGCGTACCCAGGCTCGCGGTGACGTGGCCGCCAGCAGAAAAGCCCATCATCACAATATATTTTCCGTTTAGCCCGCGCTGTGCCCGTTCACGTAGTACGCGCACGGCGCGCTGTGCGTCGGCCAGCGGTGCATCTGGTCCTTCGTGATGTCCATCATAGGGCAGGCGATAAGTCATTACCGCCAGGGTATAACCCATCGAAGTAAAGAACGTTGCCAGCGCACTGCCTTCACGATCAATCATGATGCGCTGGTAGCCGCCCCCTGGCGCAACCAGCAAGGTGATGCCATTGGATTCAACAGGATGCCAGATAGCCATTTCCGGGCAGCGTACACCGGTTGCTACGCGGTCGTAGGGTTCATACTCTTTTGCGGTATCTACAATCTGGGGCTGAGCACGAGAATCGCTGGCGCCTGGCGCATCACCATTTGGCCAGATATTAATAATTTCTGTATTCATAGCAGTGTCCTGATGCGAGAGATGTTGTCGTTGTTTTGTTCGCGGCCGTGAGAACAGCATCCTGCTGTCGCTGTTTAAAAGATGGCCTGTTTTAATGTAATCGTCCAACCTAAAAGCGGTTTATACATGAGATTCGGACTATGCCTGGCGTTGAAGCTACCTGGCTAACTTGATAATTTAAAAGGAATAAAAACGCATTAAGATTAGAAACTGTTAACAGATGAGGACCATAGGCGACGGCGTTAAAACGGCTGAGCTGACTTAAGCTAAATGAGCGGTTTTTCATGTTGCCCTGACGGAAATAGCAGGAATTTATTCCCCTGTGATGTTTCAGGAAACATAATGTCTGGATGCCGGACGGTACGATGCCATTGCGGCTCAATATATCGTCCCGCTTCATGGGGGCTTATTAATCGTCAGTGTATCCTGACCGTCAACTCTCCAGAAGGCGTTCAGGTGGCGTTTCAGTAACAGCCCTCCGGATCACGGAACTGTCCCCTTGAGTTACCTTCGTGAACAGTTTTGGCGGCTTTACTACGGTGTCCCACGGTTTTCTGCCAACGCTGTTAGCGCATCGACGTCATTCTGCGCCTTTGCGTTGATGGCAAAAGCCATGCCATCGAAGCTCTCTTCAGCGAACGCAGGCGGTACCGTATCGTTGAATATCCTTTGCCTGCGGATAACGTCTGGGCTTCGTACCGCGGTTTTTGAAAAACAGGATGGGGGGATTTGGCTCAATAATCTGCGTCTTACACCCACTCGCTTTGTAAAAGCCTGACGCTTTTTCCCTGTCGCGTATACCAGACAGACCAGATTAATGCGCTTCGTATCCACCCCCGTTTTCCTTCAGGCACAGACATGCTGCCTGTACCGGTGTCCCTGTGATGAGCGACTGGCAATCATTCCGGCATTGCCGAACGCGGAATGATCGCACCGCGGTACTGAATCACTGTGCTGGCGGTGAGATGACCGCGCCGTGCCGCTTCTTCTGTCGTCGCGCCGACAAGTCGCCTGGCCAGGTAGCCCGCACTGAATGAATCCCCGGCGGCCGTGGTATCGACAATCTTTTCTTTTGGCAGCGCGACGGAAGGCACCTCGGCCAATGGCTGGTCTTCAAACGCAATCAGGCACGATTCCGCCCCGCGTTTGATGACGACTTCCTTTACGCCCGCATCACGTGCGCGGGCAATGACGTCCTCAACAGACTGTTCGCCCCATAACAAGTGCTCGTCATCCAGCGTCAGGAACGCCATATCCGTGTTTTCGAGCATTGTCTGGTAAGCCTGGCGAGTAGTGACCTTATCTTTCCACAAGCGCGGGCGGTAATTATTATCAAATATCACTTTCCCCCCGTTTGCCCTACAGTCTGCGAGCAGTTGCATGAGCCGGGCGCGACTGTCGTCAGGCAGGATAGCCAGGCTGATTCCGCTCAGATAAAGATAGTCGTAATGTTTAAGCTGTTGGCAAATGTCGTCGGCACCCGGGCCATCAAGCCAGTAACGGGCTGCCGCATCACTGCGCCAGTACCAAAAGGAGCGTTCGCCCTGATCGTCGGTTTGGATCATGTACAAACCCGGCATTTTGTTTTCAAGGCGCTGGATCAGTGCAGTATTGACGTTTTCCGCCTGCCAGCGAGTCATCATCTCTGCGCTAAAGGGATCAATGCCCAGTGCGGTGACATAATCAACCCGTACATCCTGTTGACTGACCTGCCGGGCCAGATAAACCGCAGTATTCAGCGTGTCACCGCCAAAGCCGCGTTTGAGGTTCTCACCCTTCTCGGACAACTCAATCATGCACTCACCAATAATAGCGATCTTTATCTGCGTCATGGTTTCAGGCCTGTAGTAAAAGTTCGCTTCAGTCTCGCGTTTGTAAGGCCTGTCGTCAACTTTTTAAAACAGTGTTTTAATTTAATTTAGGGCGCTAAAACATGATAATTAACCCGATAACGCGCCCTGTTTCGGCGATTGTCGTGTCAAAACTCGCGTAGACTCGTGGCTCCTATGTGGCCAGATTTTCACTATGTATCGAAATACAAACGATAATTGCCGCTAAGCCGCCCAAATGAAGGCGCTTACTATCAACCAGGAAAAGACCATGGTTATGGAGAATATTAGTCAATGGCTACCTTCTTCAGTTGACATCACTCCCCAGCAGAAAAAGCGCCTCTTCTGGCGACAGTGTCAACGCCAGTATACCTTTCAGCCTATCTACAAAGTCTCTGGGCGGCTGTTGGCGATTGAGTTGCTGACGGCGGTCATGCATCCGTCTGAACCTGAAAAA
Source organism: Pantoea stewartii (assembly GCF_011044475.1). Lineage (NCBI taxonomy): Bacteria > Pseudomonadati > Pseudomonadota > Gammaproteobacteria > Enterobacterales > Erwiniaceae > Pantoea > Pantoea stewartii. The sequence goes on along the minus strand of NZ_CP049115.1, from coordinate 2,766,975 downwards.
AAACTCTCTCCGGAAGCGTATTTTGCTGAGCTGGAGATAGCAGAGCGCCTTGACGTTGTGCAGGAGCAGTTAACGTTGCTCAGCCAGTGGGAAGCTTTCTTTGCCGATAATGAGGTCATGGCATCAGTCAATATTGACGGCCCCTCTCTGTCATTAATACAACACCATCTGCCGATTCGCAGCCTTATCACCCGATTGCCCTGGGTGCGCTTTGAACTGACCGAGCACCACGTTTTGCCTCAGGAAGAGATGGTGGCGCAAATGCCGGAGTTGGGGCCGCTCTGGCTGGATGATTTCGGCTCAGGGATGGCAAATTTTTCTGCCCTGACGGAGCTGAAATACGACTACATCAAGTTGTCGCGCGAATTGTTTATTTTGTTGTGTGCATCGGGGGAAGGGCGAACACTCTTTCCTATGCTGTTGTCGCTGATTAACCGCTACTGTAACGGCGTTATTGTTGAAGGCGTGGAAACGCAGGATGAATGGGAGCAGGTAAAAGCCTCTCCGGCCATTGCGGCGCAGGGATATTTTTTCTCACGCCCCGCCCCTTTTTCGGAACTGGCGTACCTGCCTGTCCAGCTTGATTGATCCCTTCCGGCTCGCTCTCGACTATCTTTAACGGAGACCGTGAAAGAGCAGGGAGGATGCCTAATGTCACGCGCTGGAAAAATAGTCAGTTGGATAGCGGGAATTTTAGTCCTGGTGATCGTCGTCGTGGTCATTGTCATTGCCACATTCGACTGGAATCGCCTGAAGCCGACCATCAACAAAAAAGTCTCAGCAGAACTGAACCGACCTTTTGCCATTCGTGGTGATTTGGGTATCGCGTGGCAACGACAACGCGACGAACCGGGATGGCGCAGTTTTATCCCCTGGCCGCATCTGCATGCCGAAGACATCATGCTGGGCAATCCGCCTGATATTCCCGATGTCACTATGATTCATCTCCAGCGCGTCGACGCAACGCTTGCGCCGCTGGCACTGCTGCACAAACAAGTCTTTATCCCCTGGATAAAGCTACAGCAGCCGGATGCCCGGTTGATTCAAACCGCCGACAAGAAAAACAACTGGACGTTTACGCTCGCTGAGAGTGACAGCAAAGACGACAATGCGCCGCCTTCCGCCTGGTCATTTCGGCTGGACAATATTCTGTTCGATCAGGGAACCCTGCTTTATCGCGATGCGGTTAACAAGGCTGATGTCACTGTAAAACTCAATTCGCTTGGCAAACCTGTGCCTTTCGCGCAAATCGCGGGTGGAGACGACAGCCAAAAAGGGGCGGGCGACTTTGTTTTCGGCTGGCAGGCCGAAGGGCGCTATAACAATGAAAAACTCACGGGCCAGGGTAAGCTCGGCGGCATGTTATCACTGCGAAGCCAGACGACACCGTTCCCGGTGCAGGCGGATGTCCGTAACGGTACTACACGGGTACAGCTTTCTGGCGGTGTGCAGGATCCGTTAAATCTGGGCGGACTGGATGTGCGTTTGCGTTTTTCTGGCGACACGCTGGCGAATCTGTATGGCCTGACGGGCGTGTTATTACCGGATACGCCGCCCTATGAAACAGATGGTCGCCTTATTGCTAAATTCACTGGTAAAGACGGGTCTGTTTTCCGCTATCAGGCATTCAATGGGCACATTGGCGATAGCGATATTCATGGCTCCCTGACCTACAGCCAGGGCAAACCTCGCCCTAAACTGATAGGGGAACTGCGCTCTGACCAATTGCGTATGGCAGATTTGGGGCCGCTTATTGGCGTTGACTCCGGCAAAGGCAGTGAGAAAACGCAACAGGCTAAGGCAAAGCGCGGCGAAAAATCGACACAGCCTGCCGATCGTGTTTTGCCTCATGATCAATTCGATACGAAAAACTGGTCGGTGATGGATGCTGACGTGAAGTTCAGTGGTAAACGTATCGAACACAGTAATTCCTTGCCGTTAAGCGATCTTTACACGCATTTGCAGCTTGATAACGGTAATCTACTGCTCGATCCGCTGCGTTTTGGCATGGCCGGGGGCAACCTGAACAGCACTATTCGTTTAGAAGGCGATCGCTCTCCCATGCGAGGCCGCGCGGATATTCATGCGCGTAAACTTCGCCTGCGCCAGTTGTTTCCCAATGTACAGGCAATGCAAAACAGTCTGGGACAGCTTAACGGTGATGCCAGCTTGACGGGCACGGGCAATTCTGTGGCTGACCTGCTCGCAACCAGTAACGGCCAACTCAAGCTGCTAATGAACGACGGACTGATTAGCCGCAACCTGATGGAGATTGCCGGATTAAATGTCGGTAACTATCTGGTTGGTAAGCTGTTCGGTGATGATGAGGTGCGCATCAACTGTGCGGCAACGGATCTGAAATTGCAAAACGGTCTGGCCACGCCAAACCTGTTTGTGTTCGATACGGAAAATGCGGTCATCAACGTGACGGGAAATGCGAATTTCGCCACTGAACGTCTGGACCTGTCTGTGAATCCAGAGAGTAAAGGCATTCGTATCGTGACCCTGCGCTCACCGCTGTACGTCCGTGGTACGTTTAAAAATCCGGATGCCGGTGTGAAGACCGGGCCACTACTGGCGCGTGGTGCGGCAGCCGTTGCCTTGGGTGCCGTGGTAGCACCGGCGGCGGCCTTACTGGCACTGATTTCCCCCAGCGATAATGATGAAAATCAGTGCAGCCGGGTATTGCAGCAGATGAAAAGCAAAAAATAATCAGTTGCGATAGAGCACTTTGATGATGTGATAACCAAACGCGGTTTTCACCGGCCCAAAGGGTTGTAACAGTGGGCAGGTGAAGGCCGCTTTATCAAATGCAGCTACCATCTTTCCCCGCCGGAATTCACCCAGATCGCCGCCGTTTCGGCCTGAAGGGCAGATGGAGTGTTTTTTAGCAAGCTGCTGGAAATTCTCCCCTTTTTTCAGCTTCTCCAGCAAGACTTTCGCCTCTGCCTCCTGTTTCACCAGAATATGTAAAGCCGCGGCAGTTTTCGCCATGATGGTGTCTCTGTTGTGTATAATTGCCCTCCATTATAAACCCGTCTTTTCAAATCGCAGAGACGTTAACGGCACCGCGTTCATGCCGTTGGCACGCGTGTGAGGCGAAGCGGGTATCTTATTCCAACAGAGCGATTCCCTATGCGTTTAAACTCCAGCCAACAACGTGCCGTCGAATTTGTCACCGGTCCCTGTCTGGTGCTGGCGGGGGCTGGCTCGGGTAAAACCCGCGTTATCACCAATAAGATCGCACATCTGATTCGGGAGTGCGGTTACCAGGCGCGCCACATTGCGGCCGTGACGTTCACGAATAAAGCCTCACGTGAAATGAAAGAGCGCGTCGCGCAAACGCTGGGGCGTAAGGAGGCGCGCGGCCTGATGATCTCGACATTCCATACCCTGGGACTGGAGATTATTAAGCGCGAATATGCGGCGCTGGGAATGAAGTCTAACTTTTCCCTGTTCGACGACCAGGATCAACTGGCCCTGCTTAAAGACCTGACCAGCCAGTGGCTGGAAGAGGACAAGACCTTACTGCAGCAGTTGATTTCCACCCTTTCCAACTGGAAAAATGATTTGGTTGATCCGCCCAAGGCGGCGGCATTAGCCCGTTCGGAGCGCGATAACGTTTTCGCGCACTGCTATGCCCTGTATGATCAGCACCTTAAAGCCTGTAATGTGCTGGATTTTGACGACCTGATCTTGTTGCCGACCCTTCTGCTACAGCGTAATCAGGAAGTGCGCGAGTGCTGGCAGCAACGTATTCGCTATCTGCTGGTCGATGAATATCAGGATACCAATACCAGCCAGTACGAACTGGTTAAATTGCTGGTGGGTGCCAGAGCGCGTTTTACTGTCGTTGGCGATGACGATCAGTCGATCTATTCCTGGCGCGGAGCGCGGCCGCAAAATCTGGTCCTGCTGAATGAGGATTTCCCGACGCTGGAAGTGGTGAAGCTTGAGCAGAATTACCGATCTTCACAGCGTATCCTTAAAGCTGCCAATATCCTGATTGCCAACAATCCGCATGTGTTCGAGAAGCGCCTGTTTTCTGAACTGGATATCGGTAGTGAACTGAAAGTGCTGAGCGCAAACAGTGAAGAACACGAAGCCGAGCGGGTAACGGGTGAACTGATTGCTCATCACTTTATCAATAAAACGCAGTATAAAGATTACGCCATTCTGTACCGGGGGAATCACCAGTCCCGGGTATTCGAAAAATTCTTGATGCAGAACCGTATCCCTTACCGGATTTCAGGTGGCACCTCCTTTTTCTCACGGCCAGAAATAAAAGATCTGTTAGCGTATTTACGCGTACTCACTAACCCCGACGATGACAGCGCCTTTTTACGGATTGTGAATACTCCCCGGCGTGAAATTGGCCCGGCGACGCTGCAAAAACTGGGTGAATGGGCCACTATCCGCAGTAAAAGTCTTTTTAACGCCAGCTTCGATGTGGGACTGGGGCAGACCCTGACCGGCCGCGGTCTTGAGCATCTGCAGCGCTTCACTCACTGGCTCAATGAGATTATCCAGCTCAGTGAGCGGGAACCCGTGAACGCTGTCCGTGATTTGATTCGCGGCATCGATTATGAAAGCTGGCTGTTTGAAACCTCCGGTAGCCCTAAAGCCGCTGAAATGCGCATGAAAAACGTCAATACGCTGTTTCAATGGATGACGGAAATGCTGGAAGGGAGCGATCTGGATGAGCCGATGACGCTGGCCCAGGTCGTCACGCGGTTTACGTTGCGCGACATGATGGAGCGCGGCGAAAGTGACGACGAGTCAGACCAGGTGCAGCTGATGACGTTGCATGCGTCTAAAGGGCTGGAATTCCCCTATGTTTTCCTGGTTGGCATGGAAGAAGGATTGCTCCCGCATCAGAGCAGTATTGATGAAAATAACGTTGAAGAAGAGCGCCGTCTGGCCTATGTCGGTATCACCCGTGCGCAGAAAGAGCTGACGTTTACCTTATGCCGTGAGCGCCGTCAGTACGGTGAACTGGTTCGCCCCGAGCCCAGCCGCTTTTTGCTGGAGCTGCCGCAGGATGATGTGGTGTGGGAAACCGAGCGTAAGGTGGTCAGTGCTGAAGAGCGAATGAAAACCGGCCAGAGTCGGGTGGCCGGATTACGGGCGATGCTGGAAAAGGCGAAAAAGGGTTAATGCGCCGATCGGGCGTAACCGCAAGTACTCAGGTCAGCGATAACTGCCAGTGTACATAGGACTGGTAATGACTTTCCTGTTCAAGCAGTTCCGCCCGAAGCGGATGTACATCCAGCCAGCCCGCCGGCAATGTGACATTCAGCGCTTCATCATCGGCCTGCATACGTACGGCAGGCAGGGTGTCATCGCGACGGCGACTGGAAAAGATAATCGACAGGCGCAGCAGGCGACACAGGCGCTCTGCCAGACGCGGCGGTACGGCATTTTGTTGGGTCAGTAACGCAAGATCGATGCTGCCGCTTTGGTTTTGCAGTAAGCAGGCGATCAGCTTTTTTTGCGCGGGCGTAAAACCCGGCAGATCAAGATGGCGAACCAGGTAGGCAGCATGCTGAGGTGCCTGACGGAAATCGACGCTCAGCCCGATTTCATGGATAGCACAGGCGCTCAGCAGTAATTCCCGACAGCGCTGATCCAGTTTCCAGACCACGCTGACCTGGCGAAAAAAACTTTCAGCCAGCTGACGTACCCGATCGGCCTGGCACACATCGATGTTGAACCTGCGCTGAACATTTTGCAGCGTACGGCTGCGAATATCACGATCAACAGGTAAGTGCAGCATTCCGTACACCAGCCCTTCGCGCAGTGCACCACCGGCCAGCGTCATGCTGTCGATATTGAGTTCCTGAAAAATGGCGATCAGGATTGAGAGCCCACTGGGGAACACAAGCGCACGTTCCAGCGTCAGTCCTTCGATTTCAAGCTCTTCCAGCTTGCCACATTGAATAGCGCGCTGCTTTAACTGCTGGAGTTTGCTCAGGGTGATGCGCTCATCCATGCCCTGTGCCACCATGATTTCCTGTAACGCCTGCACGGTGCCGGATGCACCGACGCAAACCTGCCAGCTCTGTTTGCGCAGTTCTGCCGAAATGGGCTGCAGCATGGCTTTGGCGGCCTGTTCTGCCTGGTCAAAATTTTCCTGCGCCAGGTGACGATCGCCAAAGAAGCGTTCCAGCCAGGTGACACAGCCCATCTGCAAACTAAACAGCACGCTGGCATGGGAGCCGTCACCGGTGGCTAACTCGGTACTGCCGCCGCCGATATCGACAACCAGACGTTGATCGGAGCCGCCGGTGGTGTGCGCCACGCCTTGATAAATCAGACGGGCTTCTTCTTCACCGCTAATCACATTGACGGCGCAGCCCAGAATCTGTTGAGCCTTATCCAGAAAGACCTGTGCATTTGCTGCAATACGCAGCGTAGCCGTCGCCACCACCCGAATCTGGTCAGGCGGAATATCCTGAAGTTGTTCCGAGAAAAGCCGCAAACATTGCCAGCCCCGCGCCATCGCTTCAGCTGACAAATGATTGGCGCTGTCCAGGCCAGCAGCCAGGCGCACCTTGCGTTTGATTTTGGCGATAGTCTGAATACTGCCAGACACTTCGCTGACTACCAGCATGTGGAAGCTGTTAGATCCTAAATCAATCGCAGCATAGAGTGTCGATGCGCTTAGCATGGTGAACTTAACCCGAACGTTTACGGTTGTTATGACGTGGAGCACCGCGACGACTGGCGTTATTTCCGCCACGACGCTGACCGTTGCCTGTACGATTACGCGTCAGACGTTTCGGCGGTGGGAGTTCACTTAACAGCGCATCGCTGTTGTATTTGCTCACCGGAATACTGTGACCAATGTACTCTTCAATACCCGGCAGATTTAACGCGTACTCTTCGCATGCCAGGCTGATTGAGTGGCCGCTTGCCCCTGCGCGTCCTGTACGGCCAATGCGATGAACGTAGTCCTCGCGGTCATCAGGCAGATCGTAGTTAAAGACATGTGTCACTGCGGGAATATGCAGGCCACGTGCCGCAACATCGGTCGCCACCAGGATATCGATGTCACCTTTGGTAAAGTCATCCAGAATGCGTAAACGCTTCTTCTGAGCCACATCGCCGGTCAGCAAGCCTACACGGTGACCGTCCGCAGCCAGATGGCCCCAGATATCTTCACAGCGATGTTTCGTATTGGCGAAAATAATCGCGCGATCGGGCCATTCTTCTTCCACCAGCGTTTGCAGCAAACGCATTTTCTCTTCGTTGGAAGGATAGAAAAGCTCTTCTTTAATGCGGTGGCCCGTTTTTTGTTCCGGCTCGACTTCAACGTATTCGGCGCTGTTCATGTGCTCAAAGGCCAGTTCACGCACGCGATACGAGAGCGTGGCGGAAAACAGCATGCTCAGGCGTTGAGTTGCGGGTGGCATGCGGCGGAACAACCAGCGAATATCTTTAATAAAGCCGAGATCGAACATACGATCGGCTTCGTCCAGCACCATGACCTGTATGGCGCTGAGGTTGACGTGATTCTGCTTCGCATAATCAATTAAGCGACCCGTGGTGCCGACCAGAATATCGACACCGTTTTCCAGAACTTTTAACTGCTTGTCATAGCCGTCGCCACCGTAAGCCAGGCCTAGTTTCAGGCCGGTCGATGCCGCCAGCGGTTCTGCATCCGCATGAATTTGCACGGCAAGTTCACGCGTAGGTGCCAGAATTAACGCGCGTGGTTGGTTAACCTGGCGTCCCTCTGGTGCAGGGTGAGAAAGAAGATGATGAAACGTTGACGTTAAAAACGCCATCGTTTTGCCGGTACCGGTTTGCGCCTGACCTGCGACATCACGCCCTGAAAGCGTAAATGGCAGTGCTAACGCCTGAATAGGCGTGCAGTTATGAAACCCTTTTTTATCAAGGGCTTCCACTACCTGTGGGTGCAGGGCGAAGTCGGAAAACTTCTGTTCAGTTAAGTGTGTTTTGCTCATAGTGTGGTAGAATATCAGCTTACTATCGCTTTACGAAAGCGTATCCGATGAAATAAAGTCAACCAACATTGGTTTATATTACGCCAATTCGCCAGGCATAATCTTGTGGAGTAAAACATGAGCAGCGATAAAATCGTTCATCTGACCGATGACAGTTTCGACACCGACGTGCTGAAAGCCGACGGCGTTATACTGGTAGATTTCTGGGCTGAATGGTGTGGTCCTTGTAAAATGATCGCCCCAATCCTTGATGAAGTTGCAGAAGAGTATGATGGCAAGCTGACCATCGCTAAGCTGAATATTGACGATAACCCAGGTACCGCACCGAAATACGGCATTCGTGGCATCCCGACGCTGCTGCTGTTTAAAAACGGTGAAGTCGCTGCAACGAAAGTGGGCGCATTGTCCAAAGGTCAATTAAAAGAGTTCCTGAACGCCAACCTGGCGTAAGCGGGCTGAACGTTCGGCAGTGGTTAAATTTTTTCCTCCTGCTGGACGTTCGCTTTTAAGCGTGCTAACTTATTTTCACTGCACTATGATCATACCTTGTAGTTAGCATTCAAAGTTTTCCCTTGTTAAACCCTGTCGCACTGTACCTACCAGCGGTTTAGCAATCTAACGACTAGCTCTACTCTGACTTAAATCGACCGACTCCTCGCTTCCAGTCATCATTCAAGACAACGATCGTTGAGAAGAGTTGAAAAGTCATTAACAGAACAGGCATGGATTAACTGCCATACCATTCACGACAAACATTTCGAGTATTACCCCGAGTTTAAGAACCCATCACTATGAATCTTACCGAATTAAAAAATACGCCGGTTTCTGAGCTGATTACCCTCGGCGAGAATATGGGGCTGGAAAACCAGGCTCGTATGCGCAAGCAGGACATTATTTTCTCAATACTGAAGCAGCACGCGAAAAGCGGCGAGGACATCTTCGGTGATGGTGTGCTGGAGATATTGCAGGATGGATTTGGATTCCTCCGCTCTGGAGACAGCTCCTACCTCGCCGGTCCTGATGACATCTACGTTTCTCCCAGCCAAATTCGCCGCTTTAACCTCCGCACTGGTGACACCATCGCCGGCAAAATTCGCCCACCAAAAGAAGGTGAACGCTATTTTGCGCTGCTGAAAGTTAATGAAGTCAACTACGACAAGCCTGAAAACTCGCGCAACAAAATTCTGTTTGAAAACCTTACGCCGCTGCACGCTAACAGCCGTCTGCGTATGGAGCGCGGTAATGGATCAACCGAAGACTTAACGGCGCGCGTACTGGACCTGGCGTCGCCCATTGGCCGCGGTCAGCGTGGCCTGATTGTTGCTCCGCCAAAAGCCGGTAAAACCATGCTGCTGCAGAACATCGCACAGAGCATTGCCTATAACCATCCTGACTGCGTGCTGATGGTGTTGCTGATCGATGAGCGTCCGGAAGAAGTGACAGAGATGCAACGCCTGGTCAAAGGCGAAGTGATTGCCTCAACCTTCGATGAGCCGGCTTCGCGTCACGTTCAGGTTGCAGAGATGGTGATCGAAAAGGCTAAGCGCCTGGTTGAGCATAAAAAAGACGTCATCATTCTTCTCGACTCCATTACGCGTCTGGCACGTGCCTATAACACCGTGGTGCCGGCCTCCGGTAAAGTGCTGACAGGTGGTGTGGATGCTAACGCCCTGCATCGTCCTAAGCGTTTCTTTGGTGCGGCGCGTAACGTGGAAGAGGGCGGTAGCCTGACCATTATCGCGACTGCGCTGGTGGATACCGGTTCGAAAATGGACGAAGTGATTTACGAAGAGTTTAAAGGCACCGGTAACATGGAGCTTCATCTCTCACGTAAGATTGCGGAAAAACGCGTCTTCCCGGCCATTGATTACAACCGTTCCGGTACACGTAAAGAAGAGCTGTTAACCTCTCAGGAAGAACTGCAGAAAATGTGGATCCTGCGTAAAATTATTCACCCAATGGGCGAAATCGACGCGATGGAGTTCCTGATTAACAAGTTGGCCATGACCAAAACCAACGATGAATTCTTCGACATGATGAAGCGCTCTTGATCCTTTTAAGCGCCATCTGAGCAGGATGGCGTTTTTTACTTTAAAAGATCGTAAAATAGCTCTGACGCCACGTTCTGACGTGGCGTTTTTCATTTACGGGCTATAGGATTGTGGTCTGGCAGACGTAATAATAATGACGGTGAAAGTGGTGGACGGTTGACCGTTCGTACACCGCTTAATGCCGAATTCGGAATCTGGGACGGTAATATGCGCCTTCTTTCGCGTATTGTGTGTATCCAGGATGATAGCTGAGAGCGTTTAACGTGAATTTACTCACTATGAGTACTGAGCTTGGTTTAGTTTTTGTCTTTTCCCTGGCGTTTCTTTTCCTTGCTCGTAAAGCAGCCGAGAAAATTGGACTGGTTGACAAGCCCAATATGCGTAAGCGCCACCAGGGAGTAGTACCGCTGGTGGGGGGCATATCCGTTTATGCAGGTATCTGTTTTGCCTTTTACATTACTAATTATTACCTGCCGCACGCCATGCTTTACCTGGCCTGCGCGGGCGTACTGGTATTTGTCGGGGCGCTGGATGACAGGTTCGACATCAGCGTAAAAATTCGCGCGACAGTACAAGGTATTGTGGCTGTAGTGATGATGTTTTTTGGCAAGCTCTATTTGCTGAGCCTCGGATTTATCATAGGCCCGGTTGAATTGATTGTCGGGCCGTTTGGTTACGTCCTCACTCTTTTTGCTGTCTGGGCAGCAATTAATGCTTTCAATATGGTCGATGGCATCGATGGCCTTTTAGGGGGGCTTTCCATTGTGACCTTTGCGGCAATGGGAATTATTCTCTACCTTGATGGCCAACACAGCCTCGCAATGTGGTGCTTCGCGATGATCGCCGCCACATTACCCTATGTTTTTCTTAATCTCGGTTTTCTGGGCCGGCGCTACAAAGTCTTTATGGGGGATGCGGGCAGCACTATGATTGGTTTCACCATCATATGGATTTTGCTCGAAACGACTCAGGGCCTGAGTCATCCTATTACACCTGTTACGGCATTGTGGCTAATCGCCATTCCTTTAATGGATATGGTAGCCATCATGTATCGTCGTTTAAGCAAGGGAATGAGCCCCTTTTCTGCCGATCGTCAGCATATTCACCATTTAATTATGCGGGCCGGTTTTACTTCCCGTCAGGCTTTCGTCCTGATTACTTCCGCTGCGGCACTTCTTGCAGGTATTGGCGTACTGGGAGAATACCTCGCCTTTATACCTGAATGGGTGATGTTAATTCTGTTTCTGATTGCCTTCATGGGTTACGGCTATTGTTTGAAGCACGCATGGCGCGTGGCAAGAAAAATCAGACGCTTTAAACGCCGCCTGAATAATTTTAGAAATGCCAGGAAAAATGAACCCTGATGAGTCTTAAAAAGGATGACGCTGTGATGCCTGCAAACGTTGTGGAGAACGAACTGGATATTCGCGGCCTGTGCTGCCGCTTGTGGCGCGGAAAGCACTGGATAGTCGGTTGCGCAGTGCTGTTTGCAGTGGCAGCCTGGCTGGCGACGCTGCTGATGAAACAGGTATGGAGCACAACGGCGATTACAGGGCGTCCAACGGTGATTATGCTGGGCTCGTACTATTCACAGCAGCAGTTTCTCAATAACCTGGATGTACGCAATGACGCCGTGACGTTAACCAGCGCGTCTCCCAACGCGATGGATGAGGTTTATCAGGAGTTTCTGGTGCAGCTTTCCTCCTGGGATACTCGTCGCGAGTTCTGGCTGCAAACCGACTATTACAAAAGCCGGAAAAGCGGCAATGCGCACAATGATGCGGTCCTGTTAGATGAGCTGATTGATAACATCCAGTTTACGCCAGCGGATACCGCGCGTAACACGTTCGACAGCGTCAAACTGAAAGCGGAAACGGCGAGCGATGCCAACAACCTGTTGCGTCAGTACATTGCCTATGCCAGTGAGCGCGCAGCACGTCATCTCAACGCGGAGCTAAAAGGTGCGTGGCAGGCACGAGATGCGCAACTTCAGGCACAGGTCAGGCGTCAGGAAGCTGTGGCGAATGCCGTCTTCCAGCGTCGCATTCATCGTCTGGAACAGGCGCTGAAGGTGGCCAGCCAAAAAGGAATTACTGAAAAACAGACGAATGAAGTCAGTGAGAGTCTTGCTGACAGCGACCTGTTTTTAATCGGTCAGCCGCTATTGCAGGGGCAACTCGACACCCTGCGTGCGACGGGACCGAGCTTTGATATAAGCTACGATCAAAATAAAGCGATGCTGACGACACTGGATGCAGGACCTGCGTTAACCAATAAATTTCAGACCTACCGTTATTTACGTACACCGGAAGAGCCGGTGTCACGTGACAGCCCACGCCGGGTATTTATGATGGTGATGTGGGGCGCGGTAGGGGCACTGGTTGGCGCCGGTGTGGCACTGGCACATCGTCGGCGACCCATGTCAGATACACAAGATTGAGAGAAACAGTGTGAAAGTTCTGACAGTTTTTGGCACCCGACCTGAAGCCATTAAGATGGCACCACTCGTTCAGGCCCTGGCACAGGATCCGGCTTTTGAATCACGGCTGTGTGTAACCGCACAGCACCGTGAAATGCTCGATCAGGTGCTGAGCTTATTTCAGCTTCAGCCTGACTACGACCTCAATATTATGCGGCCTGAACAAGGATTAACGGAAATAACCTGCCGTATCCTGCAAGGCATGCACACCGTCCTTCTCGATTTCAAACCCGACATTGTTCTGGTTCACGGTGACACCACAACCACGCTGGCGGCCAGTCTGGCTGCGTTCTATCAACAAATACCTGTCGGCCATGTTGAAGCGGGTTTAAGGACAGGCGATCTGGCATCGCCGTGGCCTGAAGAGGGCAATCGTAAACTGACAGGCCATCTGGCACGGCTGCATTTTACGCCAACCTCCCGTTCCCGACAGAACCTGCTGGATGAAAATCTGCCCGATGACAGCATTGTGATTACCGGCAATACGGTGATTGATGCCCTGCTGTGGGTGCGCGATCGGGTACTGGATGATAACGCCATTAATGCGCAACTGGCTGCACGTTATCCGTTTCTGGATGAAAACAAAAAGCTGGTACTGGTAACGGGCCATCGGCGGGAAAGTTTTGGCGGGGGGTTTGAGCGTATTTGTAGCGCTTTAGCCGAAATTGCGCGTCAGCACCCTGAGGCGCAGATCGTTTATCCTGTGCATCTCAACCCGAATGTCCATGAGCCCGTTAACCGCATTCTGCGCGACATCAAGAACATAGTACTGATTGAGCCGCAGGAGTATCTGCCGTTTGTCTGGCTCATGAATCGTGCCTGGCTCATTCTCACCGATTCTGGCGGAATTCAGGAAGAAGCGCCTTCACTGGGTAAACCCGTTTTGGTGATGCGTGAAACCACGGAACGGCCAGAGGCGGTTGACGCGGGAACAGTAAAGCTGGTGGGAACGGATACGGCGAAGATTGTTGCCGAAGTCAGCGCATTACTGAATGACGACGAGGCCTGGCAGACCATGAGCCGCGCCCATAATCCCTATGGGGATGGCAATGCCTGCGGGCGAATCTTACAAGCCTTAAAAGATAACAGAGCCAACTTATGAGTTTTGAAACCATTTCCGTCATTGGACTGGGTTACATTGGGCTGCCTACCGCAGCCGTTTTTGCCTCAAAGGGAAAAAAAGTGGTGGGCGTTGATATCAATGCCCGGGCTGTTGACACCATCAACCGCGGTGCCATTCATATCGTCGAACCCGATCTGGAACAGGTGGTGCAGGCAGCCGTTGCGCGTGGCGATTTACGTGCCACCACGCAACCGGAAGCGGCGGACGCCTTTTTGATTGCCGTCCCTACGCCTTTCCAGGCCGATCGCCAGCCCGACTTACGTTTTGTGCAGGCGGCCGCAATATCCATCGCACCGGTTTTGAAAAAAGGCGATCTGGTGATTCTGGAGTCGACGTCTCCGGTAGGCAGTACCGAGCAGATGGCGGAGTGGCTGGCTGCCGAGCGGCCTGATTTACGTTTCCCCCAGCAGGGCGATGAACCGGACGTTTTTATTGCCTACTGCCCTGAGCGTGTTTTGCCCGGCCAGATCATGGTTGAGCTGATTAAAAACGATCGTGTTATTGGCGGCATGACGCCAGCCTGTTCTGCCCGTGCCAGCGCGTTATATCGTATTTTTCTCCAGGGCGAGTGCGTGGAAACTCATGCCCGTACCGCCGAAATGTGCAAGCTGACCGAAAACAGCTTCCGGGACGTAAACATTGCGTTTGCCAATGAGCTGTCCCTGATCTGTGCTGAGCAGCAGATTAATGTCTGGGAGCTTATTGCGCTGGCAAACCGTCATCCTCGTGTGAATATTTTGCAACCCGGTCCCGGCGTAGGCGGACACTGCATTGCCGTCGACCCCTGGTTTATCGTGGCGCAGAACCCTGACTTAGCGCGACTGATCCGTACCGCCCGCGAAGTGAATGATGCCAAGCCACACTGGGTACTGGAGCAGGTAAAAAAAGCACTGGCAGAGTGTCTGACGCAAACCGATAAGCGCGCCAGCGATCTGACGATTGCCTGTTTTGGCCTGGCGTTTAAGCCAAATATTGATGACCTGCGTGAAAGCCCGGCGATGGAAGTCGCCCATTTGATTGCAGACTGGCATCAGGGCCGTACCTGGGTGACTGAACCGCATATTGAGCAGATTCCCGAACGTCTGGAAACGCAGGCCACGCTGGTGTCAACAGAGCAGGCGCTGCAACAGGCCGATATTCTGGTGATGCTGGTCGATCATCAGGCGTTCCGCGCCATTGATGCGGCGCACGTGACCCAGCAATGGGTCGTTGATACGAAAGGTGTCTGGCGCTGAAAACAGACGCTGATTAACAAAGCTCTGAGGAACACATGTCCGTTCACGTTAAGGTCAATCCCCTCGACTGGGAGAGCCAGTTTTTCGGCATCCAGTCTGTCAGACTGGAAACGGGTGGAACATTGCCGCTGGAAAGCGCGCTTCAGCATCCTTGTGCGTTGTTTCAAATTAAAGTGCCCGCTGATCAGACCGCCACTATTGACGCCCTGAATCAACATCAGTTCCAGTTGGTGGAGGGCGAGGCGGAGTTGTCCCTCACGATTAAACGAACCGAGCGGCAAACGGGAGTTCGTATTGCCCGTCAAGGCCAGATCCCCGCACTGCGTGAGGCGGCTTCTCAGGCCTTCCGCCAGAGTCGGTTTCGTTCGCCGTGGTTTGCGCCAGAAGAGAGCGGACGTTTTTACGCGCAGTGGATTGAAAATGCGGTACTTGGCACCTTTGATCATCAGTGTCTGGTGGCCTGCGATGACAGCGGTGCGCTGCAGGGATTCGTGTCTTTGCGTGAGGTAGATGGCGATGCCCGCATTGGCTTACTGGCTGTTGTGCCTGCGGCGCAGGGGCAAAGTATTGGTCAGCGCCTGATGCTGGCGGCAGCTGACTGGGGACGTGTACGCCAGCTCGATCGGCTGCGCGTCGCAACACAAATCAGCAATCTCACGGCGATGCGTCTTTATTTACGCAGTGGTGCACGACTGGAAAGCACGGCGTACTGGTTTTACAGGAGAGGTCATGATTCCCTTTAATGCGCCCCCGGTTGTGGGCAGCGAAATCGACTATATGCAGTCGGCCATGAGCAGCGGCAAGCTCTGTGGCGATGGTGGTTTTACGCGCCGTTGCCAGCAGTGGATGGAACAGCGTTTCGGCAGTGCAAAAGCGTTACTGACGCCTTCCTGTACCGCATCACTGGAAATGGCGGCATTGCTGATCGATATTCAACCCGGCGATGAGGTCATCATGCCGAGTTACACCTTTGTGTCCACTGCGAATGCCTTTGTACTCCGGGGCGCAAAAATCGTGTTTGTGGATGTGCGCCCTGACACGATGAATATGGATGAAACGCTGATCGAAGCCGCCATCACGGATAAAACGCGTGCTATCGTACCGGTACATTATGCCGGCGTTGCCTGTGAGATGGACACGATCATGGCGCTGGCGGCCCAGTACAAGCTGTTTGTCATTGAAGATGCTGCGCAGGGCGTGATGTCACGTTATAAAGGGCGGGCCTTAGGCACTATCGGTCATATCGGCTGCTTTAGTTTTCACGAAACCAAAAACTACACGGCGGGCGGAGAAGGCGGTGCAACGTTGATCAATGATGCCAGCCTGGTTGAGCGTGCGGAAATCATCCGTGAAAAAGGCACCAACCGCAGCCAGTTTTTTCGTGGTCAGGTAGATAAATATACCTGGCGCGATATGGGATCCAGTTATCTGATGGCGGATCTACAGGCGGCTTATCTTTGGGCGCAACTGGAAGCCTCCGAGCGTATTAACCAGCAGCGGTTGCGGTTATGGCAGCGCTACTATAATGCGCTAAAACCGCTGGCAGAAAGCGGCCACATTACCTTGCCCACGGTTCCGGCCGACTGCCAGCACAACGCGCACATGTTCTATATTAAACTGCGCGATCAGGAACATCGTCAGGCGTTGATTAACTGGCTTAAAGAGGCCGAAATCCTGGCCGTTTTCCATTATATTCCGCTGCACACTTCACCTGCTGGCCTGCAGTTTTCCCGTTTTGCGGGCGATGACCGCTTCACCACGGCCGAAAGTGAGCGCTTATTGCGGCTACCGCTGTTTTTTAACCTGTCAGATAATAACCAGAGCACGGTTATCAGCTCACTGCTGAGCTTCTTTTCCTGATGTCATTAGCCAAAGCCTCTGTATGGACGGCCTCTTCAACTCTGGTCAAAATTGCCGTGGGCCTGCTGGTGGTCAAGCTGCTGGCGATCAGTTACGGTCCGGAAGGCGTTGGTCAGGCGGGTAATTTTCGACAGTTGATCACGGTGCTGGGCGTTCTGGCGGGGGCCGGGATTTTCAACGGCGTCACAACCTTTGTCGCGCAATATCGCCAGCAACCGCAGCCGTTGCGCGCGCTGGTTGGAACGGCCTCGGCGATGGTGACAGGCTTTTCAACACTGCTGGCGCTGGTTTTTTTGCTTGCTGCAGCCCCTGTCAGTACCGCCTTGTTTGGGCACGATCGCTATCAAAACGTTATCCGTATCGTTGCTTTTTTGCAGTTCGGCATTGCCTGGGCCAATCTCATTCTGGCTTTAATTAAAGGCTACCGGGATGCACAGGGTAATGCGTTGGCGCTGATGACAGGCAGCGTGACTGGCGTAGCCGGTTATATGCTGTGCTGGGGGCTGGGAGGGTACGCGGGCGCATTAACCGGCTTAGCGATGGTGCCGGCATTACTGGTTATTCCTGCCCTGGTGATATTCAGGTATCGTGTGCCGCTGCCCTTAAGCTGGCTACGTCCGCAGTGGCAGCCTGAGATGGCGCGTCAGCTGGCAAAGTATACGCTGATGGCACTGATCACCGCCGTCACGCTTCCGGTTGCCTGGGTCATGATGCGAAACCAACTTGCCGCTCACAACGGCTGGGCTCAGGTCGGTTTATGGCAGGGCGTGACCAGTATTTCCGATGCTTACCTGCAGTTTATTACCGCAACTTTTAGCGTCTGGCTGCTGCCCACGCTGGCCAGGTTAGAAAACAAAACAGAGATTGCACGAGAGATCGGACGGGCATTGCGCTTTGTGTTGCCGGCTGTCGCGGCGGCCAGCCTGATCGTGTGGATAATGCGGGATATCGCTATCCACCTGCTGTTTTCTGCCGCATTCCATGATATGCGGGATCTGTTCGTCTGGCAGTTGTGTGGGGATGTTTTTAAAGTGGGGGCTTATGTTTTTGGCTATCTGGTCATCGCGAAAGGATCGTTACGTTTTTATGTGCTGACGGAAATCAGTCAGTTTGCGTTACTGACCCTGTTTTCCCGTTGGCTGATTCCGTTACACGGTGCCAGTGGCGCAGCGCAAGCCTATATGTTCACGTACATTACCTATTTCGCGCTCTGCTGTGGCGCCTTTATTCTCTACTGCCGAAGAAAATGACTTTGATTCACGTTTTGGGATCGGATATTCCCCATCACAATCTCACGGTGTTGCGTTTTTTTAATGACGTGATGAGCACCGAACTGCCTGCGCCTGTGGCGCGTCACTTTATGGTGGTCACCAGGCAGCCGGAAAGCCTTAGTGGCTTTGATGCATTGCGCATTGAAACGTTTAGCAGCAAGAAAGCGCTCTCTGAAGCACTTTTACGCCGGGCTAAACAGCGCGAGCAGCGTTTCTTTTGCCATGGACAGTTTAATCCCTGGCTGTGGCTGGCGTTACTGAGTGGCAGGCTGCACCGGTCTCAGGTGTACTGGCACGTCTGGGGCGCCGATTTATATGAAGACTCGCGCAGCCTCAAATTCCGCCTGTTTTATTTTCTGCGTCGTATTGCGCAGGGGCGGATTGCGCGTGTCTTCGCGACTGAAGGCGATCTGTATCATTATCAGCAACGCCATCCTTCGGTACCGCGCACCTTACTTTACTTCCCAACCCGTTTACCCACCGCGGCGATAACGCCCCGCCCGGATGACATCCTGACGGTGCTGCTGGGGAATTCAGGCGATGCCAGTAATCGTCATACAGAAGGGCTGGAAGCGATTCGGGCGCAGTTTGGCCAGAATGTGCGTATTGCGGTGCCGCTTGGCTATCCGCCCAATAACGATGAGTATATTGCCCGGATTCAGAATGCCGCTGACAGACTTTTTCCTCAGGGGCAGGTAACGTTACTGCGTGAAAATTTGGCCTTCGATGATTATCTGGCATTGTTGGCGCGCTGCCATTTAGGCTATTTTATGTTCGAGCGGCAGCAGGGCGTAGGCACGTTGTGTTTGTTGATTCAAGCCAATATCCCCTTCGTGCTGACGCGTAAAAATCCTTTCTGGCGTGATGTCACCGCGCAACAGCTTCCGGTCCTGTTCAGCGATGATGCGCTGACGCCTGCTATCGTTGCAGAAGCGCGCCGACAGCTCATGGGATGCGACAAGCAGCACGTTGCGTTTCTGGCGCCGGGCTATCTCGTGGGTTGGCAGGCGGCGTTGCGCCTTTGCGAAGGAGAGCCTTCATGAGTCTACTGGCGTTTAGTGGTCTGCTGTTAGTCTACGTGCTGTCACTCATGATCATCGTCACGCTGAATGTACGCGAGATGAAACAGGAACGATTTAACTTTCACCTGTTTTTTACCTTGCTGTTTCTGCTGACCTTTTATTTTGGGTTTCCGCTTACCAGCATTCTGGTGTTTCGTTTTGACACTCAGGTGGTGCCGGCCGATTTTTTACTGCAGGCGATGCTGTCTGCCACAGCGTTTTATGTCATTTACTTTGTCAGTTACAAGGTCCGTCTCAGGCCGATGGCGACATCACCTGCCCGGCCCTGGCTACAGATGAACCGTGTGGAGACGCATTTGACCTGTGGCCTGCTGGCGCTGGTCGCCATCGCGACCGTGACGGTTTTTTTCATCCATAACGGCTTTTTATTATTTCGCCTCACAGCCTACAACCAGATCTTTTCCAGTGAGGTTTCCGGTGTCGCTCTGAAGCGCTTTTTCTATTTCTTTATTCCGGCGATGTTGATCCCGTATTTTTTACATCCTACACGCCGTAACTGGCTGCTCTTTCTGATTGTCACCGTCAGTTTTGGCTTGCTGACCTATGCGCTGGTTGGCGGGACGCGTGCCAATATCATCATCGCTTTTGCGCTGTTTCTGTTTATCGGAATTACGCGTGGCTGGATAACCTTATGGATGCTGGCCGTCGCTGGCGTGATGGCCATTGCCGGTATGTTCTGGCTGGCGCTGCGACGCTATAACCTGGACGTAATGGGCGCAGAAGCGTTTTATACCTTTCTTTATCTGACCCGGGACACTTTTTCGCCCTGGGAAAATCTGGCGTTGCTGCTCGAAAATTACCATAAAATCGATTTTCAGGGTTTAGCGCCCATGTGGCGTGATTTCTATGTATTTATCCCGTCATGGCTGTGGCCCGATCGTCCTCTGACCGTCCTGAACAGTGCCAACTATTTCACATGGGAGGTGCTTAATAACCATTCAGGTCTGGCGATCTCTCCTACCTTGATCGGTTCACTGCTGGTGATGGGCGGTATTGGGGCGATAGTGCCAGGTGCTGTGGCTGTAGGCTTAATAATTAAAGGCTTTGATAGCTTGTATAAGCGCGGACGCAGTGAGTCGAATCACTATACGGGGGCCATTCTGCAAAGTTTTTGTTTTGGTGCGGTATTCAACATGATTGTACTGGCGCGTGAAGGGCTGGATGCATTTGGCTCCCGCGTGGTGTTTTTTTGCCTTATTTTTGCGGCCTGCCTGGCGGTGGCGAAACTGCTTTACGGATTACTGAATCATGTCGGTCTGATTCGCAGCCGTAGAGAACGTCCGCTGCATAGCCCATCCTGACGCTGATGCACCTCTGGTATGAAAGGGAAAAACAATAAAGATATGAGTACGCACACCGGTACACCACGCTACGAGATTCGCGGTATCACCCTGTACGGTTTCGACAGCATGACAGCGTTTGTCGATTTTTTGATGCCCCCATCCGGTATCCGTACAGGTACGTTGGTGGCCATTAATGCGGAAAAGGTTTTGAGTGCTGAACGGGATGCGGCGTTGAGCGCCCAAATCCAGCAGGCCGAATTCAATTATCCTGATGGCATCAGTATTGTACGGTCGATTCGAAAGAAATATCCCCAGGCCTCCGTGCAGCGCATCGCGGGTGCCGATCTGTGGGAAGCCTTAATGCAACGCGCTGGCCGCGAGGGGACACCGGTGTTTTTGATTGGTGGCCGTGAGGCGGTATTGGATGAAACGTGCGCGAAGCTGCGTCGTCAGTGGAACGTCAACATCGTCGGTGCCCAGAACGGTTATTTTGTCCCGTCTGAACGTGAGGCGCTGTGTGCCCGTATTGCAGCGAGCGGCGCAAAGCTGGTGACGGTAGCGATGGGCTCACCACGCCAGGAGCTTTTCATGGCGGATTGCCAGAGGCAGTGGCCAGAGGCGCTGTATATGGGCGTAGGCGGCACCTACGATGTCTTTACGGGACACGTAAAGCGTGCGCCTGTCTTCTGGCAAAAACTGGGGCTGGAGTGGCTCTATCGCTTGCTCGTGCAGCCCAGTCGCTTGCGCAGGCAGTTAAAGCTGGTGAAATACCTGCGTTATCACTGGCGTGGCGATCTGTGATATCGCTGATTAATGCCAGAATTTCGCGTCCGCACAGGCGTAAATGCGTTATTTGTCGACGAAATGCACAAACCGTAATCAAACGCGCTATTTTCTTTAAAAAGCACTAGACAGGATGGGCGCTTATCTCTAGTATGCACATCCGCAACGGCGCTACGCGCCCGTAGCTCAGCTGGATAGAGCGCTGCCCTCCGGAGGCAGAGGTCTCAGGTTCGAATCCTGTCGGGCGCGCCATTTAGTTTGTGCGTATGAGCTTCGGTGGTATCAGTACCGCGTTAGGTAGAAAGATTTAAATGCTGTAGGTTTGACTTACAACATTCAGTACAGTGGTGGCTATAGCTCAGTTGGTAGAGCCCTGGATTGTGATTCCAGTTGTCGTGGGTTCGAGTCCCATTAGCCACCCCAGATTTTGCTGGGATACGCGAAGGTGGCGGAATTGGTAGACGCGCTAGCTTCAGGTGTTAGTGTCTTAACGGACGTGAGGGTTCAAGTCCCTCTCTTCGCACCAGGCAAAACAAATTAAAAAAATCGGCGAGTAGCGCAGCTTGGTAGCGCAACTGGTTTGGGACCAGTGGGTCGGAGGTTCGAATCCTCTCTCGCCGACCATTTTTAGAAACCTGTCTGAGAAGACAGGTTTTTTTTCGTCCGAACAAAAGAGGGTGAAGATCACCGAAGGCGGTTTGTGCCGGGCGAAGTGAGGCAACGTTGCGAATGCAAAAACCTGCACAGGAAGCATAGTCTTCTCTCACCAGAACGGTCTGCACAAACAGGTTTATCGTCTTGCCGAAAGGGCGATGTGCATCTGTGAGAGCGGTTTCTGGTCAGGTGTGGTGAGAAAGAAATTTAGTTTGCGTTTCCGCCGTAAGCGGCGCTATTGCTCGTTTGTCCAGCCTGATTTGCTTACGGTAGTTCCGCGGAAACCGGCATTAAGTGGTTGTCGCAGAATTGAGACGCTTAACGCATTGTTTTAAATGAAGTTGACGCGCCTTTACTTTACGTGTCGCTTATTTGCGACGTAAAGCGAGCGCTGTGTCGCATTATCCCGACAATTCGCAGGCAGCGCGCAAAGAGTGATAAAATTATTTATTGCTAACTCTCTGTTTTAATTAAGTAAAAAATAAAAAAGCGCAACTGGCATGAATTATGCAATAATTAACGCGTAGATGCTCATTCCACCTCTTATGTCTGCTTCGGCTACATAAACCTGGGAATGACGCAGAGCCAATTTTGGGTACCTGTTGTCTGCCTGCCTGTATCGCGAAAGCCTTACAGGATTAACAGACACCACGTTGAGTCGGGTACCTCTCGGTTGTCAAACCGACCTGATTTTACACCTGCTTTCGGCAGGTGTTTTTTTTTGTCTCAACCTGTGGGCGTAAAAAAACCGGGCGAGCCCGGTTTTAACAGATCAGGCATCGGGATTGTTCTTCAGCGTCAGTAACAGACCTTCACGACGCATTTTTGCGGCGTCTTCCGGACGGCGCAGACGATCATACACATCCGCCAGCCAGGCGTAGTCAAAAGCGTCGGGGCGCTGTGCCAGCGCCTGTTGCAGGGCTTCCGCTGCCTGCTGCCATTCTCCATGGCGCATCAGCAACTGACCCAGTGTGCTGTGCAGTAAAGGCGTGGCACCATGCTGCTTAATTTGCTGACGTAACGCTTTTTCCAGCGCTTCCGGGTTACCGCTTTTAAGGCGCGGCATCAACAGGACAAGACGATCGTCGTAATGACGTTTCAGCCCATCCAGCAGAATCTCCTGAGCGGTATCGTGATCGTCACACTCAATCAAATGGTCAATCATCGCCACCTGCAACGAGGTCTCATGGCGTGTTTTACGGCTCAGATTTCCCCACCAGCGTTTTAATCCCTCACTGCCCTGATCGGCCATCGCCTGATTCATCAGACCCAGCCAGGCCTGTTGTTGCAGTGCAGCGCGGTGCTCTTCACTGCCAATCTGCGTTTTTTCCATGGACGGGAGGATATCGAGCAGGGCGCTCCAGGCACTGGTACGAATATAGGCCTGCTCGGCCAGGCGCAGGACCTCCGGATGACGCGGAGCCACTTCGAGTAAACGATCAATACTGTGGCGGGCAGCGTGATCTTCATGTCGCGCCAGCTGGATGCGGGTTCGGGTAATCTCGACCGGGATAACATCATTACCAGCCAGTTCAGCCGCCCGTTCAAGATGCTGATTAGCCCGCATTTCGTCGCCTCGTTGCTGAGCCGCTTCTGCCGCGAGCAAATAGTTTGCGACAGGAACATCAGCATGGTCGGCGTCTTTGGACAGCAGCTTTTCTACCTGCCTGAAATCACCTTCTGCCAGTTTAAGCAGGGCGTTTTGTGTCTGGCGCTGTGCACGACGGCGCTTGCGCCCGGTAAACCAGCCACGGGTGCGGGCACCCGTCCGAAACAGGCGACGCAGCAGCCATTCCACCGCCAGAATCACTAACAAACTGATAATCAGGATAATGGCAAGGCCGGTCACACTGGTTTCCACATTCCAGTTGTCGGTCTGGATCAGCACATAACCCTGATGGCCGGCAATCATCGGCCCCAGCACAATCCCTGCAATCAACAGGACAAAGAGGATAAATACCTTAAGCATGATCAGCCTCCCTGCTGGTTTGCGGCGGCAGAGGGTTGTGCCATCAGGTTACGCACGCGCGTTTGCATCAGTTGTTCAAGCAACGGCTGGCTTTCCAGACTGTCTGGCAGATCCATATTGATATCTTGCTGGCTAAGTTCATCCAACTGGGCCAGAAACGCTTTTGTCGAGGTATCGTTCGTATCATACCAGGCACGCACCCATGTTGAGACGGTTTCCAGCGACTGCTTGTAGATCTCCTCCTGATGACGCGGCACGGCCTGGGCCGCGATCAGCAGACGAGAACGAATGTTTTCGCGAAGGTAAACGTCCTGATTCGGGGCCAGTAAGGGCTGGGCAGTGTTGTCCCGGCGACGGATGGTAATAAAGTCATCCATAAAATTGTGCCAGCTCTTCACCAGGTTCTGACGCCATTCGCGAATAGAGCCAGAAAGTTCACCGTTGTCGCTGTCCATCGGCGCGTCATCGCTGTCGTTGTCGGCCAGACGTAAATTATCCACGTTGTTTGATAGCTGATTAAGTTTCAGGATAATGCCGTCGTAGTCCACCTGGGAGATAGCCGAAAGCGTACTGATATCCTGCGTCAACGCGCGACGCACATTCATGACACTGGGATCGTTCATATCTGCCAGGCTGGCATCAGCGCTTTTCAGCAACGCTGCGGCCGTGGTGACATCCTGATCGCTCCACAACTTACGACCCGCCAGTTTCACCAGATAATCTGCCTGAGCCACCAGCCAGCTGCGCACGTCGTTTCCTGAAATGGAGGCTAACTTTTCGCGCAACGCCTGCAGCGCTTTCTCAGAAGCCGCCTGTTGTGCCTGAGCGGTCTCTAACGCTTTTTCTGTGGTGCTCAGCTGCTGAGAAAGCTGCTGTTTATCGCTGTTTGCCTGCTGCTGTAGCTTGGCAAGCTGTTCGCTCAGACTCTGATTGGTTTGTGCCTGCAATTCGGCCTGGTGTTTATCGTTCAGGTATAAACCTGCGCCAATCGCCAGAGCGATGACGATCGCGACCGCTCCCAGGACCATGCCGCCGTTCTTTTGCTTGCGGGGTGGTTGTTCCTGAAGAGAAGCATCGCGATCAACCGCTGGTGTAGTTTCTTCAACCACGGCGGAGGTGTCTTTTTGTTCCGTCATATCTGGCACATCCCATTGTTAAGTTCAACATAACGCGCGCAGTAGCGCATCGTTATCGGCACCTTCGGCTACGTGAATATCCTGCCAACCAAGATTGGCGGCCACAGAAGCCAAACGTTCGCTGACGACAATCAGTCGGCAGCGGAGCAGCCATTCCTCGCGATCAACCTCGGGGAACAGCGAATACAGTTGATGCAACATTTCGCCGCTGGTGACGACCAGCGTAGAAACATGACGATCGCGCCAGCGGCGGCCTTCGATTGCACCGTCATAATGTTTTTGGCAGCGCTGATAACACTCGGCATAGAAGACCTGCGCGCCCCGTGCCGTCAACGTTTCTGACAGCAGTTCGCGGCCCTGATTGCCACGCAGAATAAGCGCGCGTTTACCTGACACCTGTTGCAACGTGGCCAGCTTGATCAGCGCCTCGCTGGTTTCCTGTGCATGAGGCCAGGTCACCTGTAAGCCACTCACTGTATGAAACGCTAACGCGGTACTGCGACCAATTGCATAATAGTCCAGGTCTGCGGGCCATGCTTTGACAGCATGCTGTGTATAGTGGATAACCTGCTGCGAGAGCAGAAAGACCATATCGCCCCGGCGCAGCGTGGTTAGCGAAGCCGGTAATGAGGGCAGGTCAGCTCCCGGCGCGAATTCGATCAGGGGCAGGCTCCACGCCTGTTTACCCTGGGCGTGCAGTCGGGAGACCAGCTCTGCCGCTGCGGGTTCCGGGCGCGTGACCAGAATCGTCATACGGGGGGTTGTCCCTGATAAACGTCGTGCAGAATTTCACGCGCGCCGTTGTTAAGCAGTTCTTCGGCCAGCGAGATCCCCATCTGCTCGGCCTGAGACCGTGGCCCGCGGCGCTCGCCGCTTACAACGGTACTGCCGTCCGGCGCGCCAACCAGACCCCGGAGCCAGAGCTCATCACCATTCAGCACCGCAAAACTGCCGATAGGTACCTGACAGCCGCCTTCCAGACGGGTATTCATGGCGCGCTCAGCTTTGACACAGACAGCCGTATCATCATGATTCAGTGCCTGTAGTAACCCAATTAAGGTGCTGTCATCCAGGCGGCATTCAATGCCCACCGCACCCTGGCCGACGGCTGGCAGTGAAATTTCAGCCGGCAGGGGCTGGCGAATTCGCGCTTCCAGCCCCAGGCGGTTAAGGCCGGCGGCGGCAAGGATAATGGCGTCATAGTCGCCAGCATCAAGCTTACTTAACCGCGTGCCGACATTGCCGCGCAGCGAGCGAATGACCAGGTCGGGACGGCGTGCACTGATCTGACACTGACGGCGCAGGCTGGACGTACCAATCACCGCGCCATGAGGAAGATCGTCGATCGACGCGTAATGATTTGAGACAAAGGCGTCGCGTGGGTCATCACGCTGGCAAATGGTGACCAGGCCCAGGCCTGCCGGGAACGCTACGGGCACATCTTTCATCGAATGCACGGCCAAATCGGCACGGTTCTCCAGCATCGCCTGCTCAAGTTCTTTGACAAACAGCCCTTTACCGCCCACCTTAGCCAGCGGCGTATCCAGGATGATGTCGCCTTTGGTCACCATGGGCACCAGTTCAACCTGCAAACCCGGATGGGCGCTCATCAAACGCTGCTGTACATATTGTGCTTGCCACATGGCAAGAGGGCTTTGTCGTGTAGCAATTCTGAAAATTTTGTTTAACATGCCGTTAACCATTTAGATCGTTCATCGAATATCCTATCATCGTTGAGGGAAGGCTGTCAGTTTCAACGGATTGAAAAGAACCGCCCGCAGATTAAACCTGAGATATCAGGCAGTAATCGCAGGCCGCTCGTTGGGTGTGCGAAAAGCAGACGAAACCGTGCTAAAATAGCGGTAGCGTAACTTTCTTTACGGTCAATCCGGCGAGTGATAGATTGATCACGTTTCCAGCAATAATCTGCACGACATCTTTATAATAAGTGGCAGAGAGCGGAAGCAGGGTGCTTAACTCCAGGACAACCAGGCGAAACGTCTTGTACCTCTATATTGAGACACTGAAACAGAGACTGGATGCAATTAACCAGCTGCGCGTAGATCGCGCGCTGGCTGCAATGGGACCCGCTTTTCAGCGAGTCTACAGTCTGCTGCCGATCTTATTACATTATCAACATCCGCTGATGCCGGGTTACCTCAAAGGTAACGTTCCACATGGCATCAACGTCTTCACGCCTGATGAAAACCAACTGCAGCTACTGGCCGAGTTAACAGGCGAGCAAGAACTTACCCTGGTTGACGCGCCAAAAGGCGAACTGCCCATTACCGGTATTTACTCGATGGGCAGTACCTCCTCTGTTGGACAAAACAGCGTGTCCGATCTGGATATCTGGGTGTGCCATCAATCCTGGCTGGATAATGAAGAGCGCCTCAATCTGCAGCGCAAATGTGCGCTGTTGCAAAAATGGTGCGCCTCCATGGGCATCGAAGTCAGCTTCTTCCTGATCGATGAAAACCGCTTCCGTCATAACGAAAGCGGGAATCTTGGCGGTGAGGACTGCGGTTCCACTCAGCATATACTGCTGCTGGACGAGTTCTACCGCACAGCCGTGCGCATGGCAGGTAAACGTATCCTGTGGAATATGGTGCCGGGCGAAGAAGAGCATCACTATGATGACTATGTGATGTCGCTCTATGCGAAAGGCGTGCTCACGCCCAACGAGTGGCTTGATTTAGGCGGCCTCAGTACCCTGTCAGCGGAAGAGTATTTTGGTGCCAGCCTGTGGCAGTTGTATAAAAGTATCGACTCACCTTACAAAGCCGTCCTGAAAACGCTGCTGCTTGAAGCCTACAGCTGGGAATACCCGGACACTAAACTGCTGGCGATGGACATCAAACAGCGACTGCACGATGGCGAGATCGTCTGTTTCGGTCTGGATCCTTACTGCATGATGCTGGAGCGCGTTACGCATTATCTCACCAGTATCGACGATCAGCCGCGGCTCGATTTGGTACGCCGCTGCTTCTATCTGAAAGTATGCGAAAAACTCAGTACGGATGACCATCAGCAACGTAGCGGCTGGCGTCGTGAAATTCTGTCGCAGCTGGTGAAATCCTGGGGTTGGGACGATGAAAAGCTCGCCATTCTGGACAACCGTGCCGAATGGAAAATCGAACGCGTCCGCGAAGCGCATAATGAGTTGCTCGATGCCATGATGCAAAGCTATCGCAATCTTATCCGCTTTGCCCGCCGCAACAATTTAAGCGTCAGTGCCAGCCCGCAGGATATCGGCGTGCTGACCCGTAAATTGTACGCTGCCTTTGAGGCTTTGCCGGGCAAGGTGACGCTGGTTAATCCGCAGATTTCCCCCGACCTGTCCGAATCCAACCTGACCTTTATTCATGTGCCGCCGGGCCGCGCCAATCGTCCAGGCTGGTATCTGTATAATCAGGCACCGGATATGAGCTCGATCATCAGTCACCAGCCGCTGGAATATAACCGCTATCTCAATAAGCTGGTGGCCTGGGCATGGTTCAATGGTCTGCTGACCAGCAAAACCCGTCTGCATATCAAAGGCAACGAGTTGTGTGATCTGGCGCGCCTGCAGGAGCTGGTTGATGATGTCTCCAGCCATTTCCCGCTGCGCCTGCCTGCACCCACGCCCAAAGCGCTCTACAGCCCCTGTGAAATTCGTCACCTGGCGATCATCGTTAACCTTGAGCACGATCCGACCTCGGCGTTCCGTAACCAGGTGGTGCATTTTGATTTCCGTAAGCTCGATGTCTTCAGCTTTGGCCAGCAGCAGCAATGTTTAATTGGCAGCATTGACCTGCTGTACCGTAACTCATGGAATGAAGTGCGTACGCTGCACTTTAGTGGCGAACAGGCGATGATAGAAGGTCTGAAAACCATCCTGGGTAAAATGCATCAGGATGCCTCACCGCCAGATACGGTGGAGGTGTTCTGCTATAGCCAGCATTTGCGCGGCTTGATTCGTACCCGTGTGCAGCAACTGGTGTCTGAATGTATTGAACTGCGCCTTTCCAGTACGCGTCAGGAGCCGGGCCGGTTCAAGGCATTACGCATGGCCGGCCAGACCTGGGGACTGTTCTTTGAACGCATGGGGGTTTCGGTGCAGAAACTGGAAAACGCCGTTGAGTTCTATGGCGCCATATCCAATAACAAGCTGCACGGTTTGTCGATCAAGGTTGAGTCCAATCAGACGCCTTTGCCGCCGGTGGTCAATGGCTACGCCAGCGAAGGGATCATTCAGTTCTTCTTTGAAGACACCACTGACGATCGCGGTTTCAATATCTATATCCTGGATGAAAGTAACCGCGTTGAGGTCTATCACCACTGTGAAGGCAGCAAAGAAGAGCTGGTGCGGGATGTCAGCCGTTTTTACTCGTCGTCACACGATCGTTTTACCTACGGCTCTAGCTTTATCAATTTCAACCTGCCGCAGTTTTACCAAATCGTGAATGTGGGTGACCGTTATCAGGTGATTCCCTTCAGGAATCAGACATTAACGGCGCTGTGCGCCTCACAGCCCGATAACGACAACAACGACTATCAACCACGCTATCAGATGCACTGAGTTCTGCCGGAGGCTTGTGGCGCTCTGCCAGGGCCTGCCACAAGGCTTGCGTGAATTGCTGGGATTTCCTGTTGCTTTTCCAACTTCAACTGCGATGATAAGCATCCAGGACACAGGACATGAAGAGCATAAAGAATGAAGAAAGCGATAAGCCTGTTAGCAATGACACTGGCATTAACAAGCCTTGCAGGCTGTGGATTGAAAGGACCGCTCTACTTCCCACCGCAGGAAACGCCAAAACAAGCCGCGCCCACGTCAGCGCCCACGCAAAAGCAGAAAGCCGAGGCCTCTAAAGCGGATGTGGGCGGTCTGGTGACCGGTGATTCAAGCTCACAAATGAAATAATTCTTATGGCGTATCCGGCGGAGCAAAAAATGCAGTTCTCCAAAATGCACGGTCTCGGCAACGATTTCATGGTTGTGGATGCTGTGACGCAAAACGTCTTTTTCTCGCCGGAACTGATCCGCCGGCTGGCCGATCGCCATTTAGGGGTGGGTTTTGATCAGCTACTGATCGTCGAACCGCCTTATGATCCCGATCTCGACTTCCACTACCGTATTTTCAATGCGGACGGAAGCGAGGTGGCGCAATGCGGTAACGGGGCGCGCTGTTTTGCCCGCTTTGTCCAGCTGAAAGGCCTGACCAATAAAAGCGACATTCGCGTCAGCACCCAGGCGGGCAGAATGGTGCTCAGCGTTACGCCCGACGAGCTGGTCCGCGTGAATATGGGGGAGCCCAATTTTGAGCCCCAGCAGGTGCCTTTCCGCGCTAACAAGGCTGAAAACCTGTACCTGCTTCGCGTGGCGGAGCAGACGGTCATGTTTGGTGCCGTCTCCATGGGAAATCCCCATTGCGTGATTCAGGTCGAAAGCACCAAAACCGCACAGGTCGAGCTGCTGGGACCGATACTGGAAAGCCACGAGCGTTTTCCTGAGCGCGTCAACGTTGGCTTTATGGAAATCATCAACCCTGAACATATCCGGCTGCGTGTTTACGAACGTGGTGCGGGCGAAACGCAGGCGTGCGGCAGCGGTGCCTGTGCGGCGGTGGCCTGTGGCATTCAGCAGGGGATTCTGAGCCAGAAAGTGCGCGTTGATTTGCCAGGCGGTACGTTACACATCGCCTGGAAAGGTGCCGGACAGCCGCTGTTTATGACCGGCCCGGCCACACATGTCTACGATGGGTTTATTCACTTATGAAAAATGTCGAAGAGCAGGTGGAAAACACACCTCTGCTGGACGATGAGGCCGTCAGTGATTATCTGCGACAGCATCCTGATTTCTTTATGCGTAATGCGCGCCAGGTCGAACAGATGGCCGTACCGCATCCGGTTCGCGGCAGCGTTTCGCTGGTGGAATGGCACATGGCGCGCCAGCGCAACCATATTCAACGGCTGGAAGAAGAAATCACCTTGCTGATGGAGCAGGCCACGGCGAACCAGCAACTTTTTGCCCGCCTGCTTGCACTGCAAAGCCATCTTGCCGCCGCGAGTTCACTGCAGGATATGCTGAACCGCTTGCATCGCTGGGCGCGTGAGCTGGGCCTGGCCGGGGCCAATATCCGCCTGTTTAACGATAAGTGGCGGCTGGGTGCGCCCTCTGATTTTGTGCAGCTTGGCCTGGCGCGCCAGGCCTTTGAACCGCTGCGCATTCAGCGCTTCGGTAATGAACAGCACTATCTCGGCAGTATTAATGGCCCCGAACTGCTGCTACTGCTGCCCCAGGCGAAAGCCATCGGCTCGGTGGCCATGTCACTGATGGGCGAACAGGGTGAACTCGGCATCATCATGTTCAGCAGTCGCGACAGCCTGCATTATCAGTCGGGCATGGGAACCTTACTGCTACAGCATCTTTCGCAGATGATGCCGGAATTACTGGAACGTTGGGTGGAGCGCGCATGAGCAGCGTGCTGCAGGAGGCCGTTGACGGATTTCTGCGCTACCTGAAGGTTGAGCGCCAGCTCAGCCCGTTAACGCTGAGCAGCTATGCGCGCCAGCTAGAGGCGTTGGTGAGCATCGCCGATGAAATGAAGGTCGGCGCATGGTCGCAACTCGATCCCGCCATGGTACGCAGTATGGCTGCCCGCAGCCGTCGGGCAGGCCTGGCCGCCAGCAGTCTGGCGCTACGGCTTTCGGCGCTACGCAGTTTTCTTGACTGGCAGGTGAGCCAGGACATGCTGCCCGCCAACCCGGCGAAAGGCATTGCCACACCGCGTAATGGCCGCCATCTGCCCAAAAATATCGACGTCGATGAAGTTAATCAACTGCTGGAAATCGATCTTAACGATCCGCTGGCAATACGCGATCGTACCATGCTGGAAGTGATGTACGGCGGAGGGCTTCGCCTGTCCGAACTGGTCAATATGGACTGCCGCCATGTTGATCTTGAGGCGGGAGAAGTCTGGGTATCAGGAAAAGGCAATAAAGAGCGGCGCGTACCGATTGGACGCACGGCGGTCAACTGGATACAGCAATGGCTGCCGCACCGTCTCGCCTTTAACGCCGACGACGATGCGCTGTTTCTCTCCAGCCGGGGCAAGCGCATCTCTGCCCGTAATGTTCAAAAACGTTTTGCCGAATGGGGCATTAAACAGGGCGTGAACAGCCATATTCATCCGCACAAGCTGCGTCACTCCTTTGCAACCCATCTGCTGGAATCCAGTGGCGATCTGCGCGCGGTGCAGGAACTCCTTGGTCATGCCAACCTGTCGACGACGCAAATTTATACCCACCTTGATTTCCAGCACCTGGCTTCGGTGTATGATGCTGCGCATCCCCGCGCCAAACGAGGAAAGAGTGAATGAAGTTCTATCGCCCGCTGCGTGCCATCAAAGCGATCACCTTTGATTTAGACGACACGCTGTATGACAACTATCCGGTCATACGTAAAACCACAGAAGCATCGCATGCCGCTCTGCAGGCTTTTCATCCTGCACTGCGTGACGTGACGCCGGATGATGTGGCGACGCTGCGCAATCAACTGCGACTTCGTGAACCTGACATTTATCACGATGTGACAGAATGGCGCCGTCGTACGATAGAGCTGCTTATGACTGACGCGGGCTTAACGGCAGCAGACGCGACAGCGGGCGCCGCCCAGATCATGGAGGTGTTCCATCACTGGCGCAGCCAGGTGGCGATGCCGGCGGAAACCCATGACACGTTGAAAGCGCTGGCGAAAAAAGTCCCGCTGGTAGCGATTACGAATGGTAACGCGCAGCCTGAAAAGCTCGGCCTGTCAGCCTACTTCCAGTTTTCACTGCGTGCTGGCCCAGACGGGCGCGCGAAGCCGTGGCAGGATATGTATCACCTTGCCGCGCAACGCCTGAATATCGCCCCGGGCAGTATTCTTCACGTCGGTGACGATCTCACTACGGATGTGGCAGGCGCGTTACGTTATGGCATGCAAGCCTGCTGGATTAACCTGCGTGAGGGGAATCTGATGCACATTGACGATGCCCGTCTTCTGCCCCACGTTGAAATTTCACAGTTGGCATCACTGACCTCGCTGCTATAATGGCTGTGAATTTATCCAGTCTTATGCTTCGCATTCTCTGACTTATTGGTGCTTATGGACGTTTCTGAACTGCTCGACGGGTTGAATGACAAACAGCGTGCTGCCGTTGCGGCACCGCGCAGCAACCTGCTGGTGCTGGCGGGCGCGGGCAGTGGAAAAACACGCGTTCTGGTGCACCGCATCGCCTGGCTGCTGTCCGTTGAAAACTGTTCACCTTATTCCATTATGGCGGTGACCTTTACCAACAAGGCGGCGGCAGAGATGCGTCACCGTATTGAGCACCTGATCGGCACCAGTCAGGGCGGTATGTGGATTGGCACGTTTCACGGCCTTGCGCACCGTCTGCTGCGTGCGCATCATCTCGACGCGGGGCTGCCGCAGGATTTCCAAATCCTCGACAGTGAAGATCAACTGCGTCTGCTCAAACGCCTGATTAAGGCGATGAATCTGGATGAGAAGCAGTGGCCTGCGCGTCAGGGCATGTGGTACATCAATGGCAAGAAAGATGAAGGTTTACGGCCGAAGCACATTGAAAGCTATGGCAACCCGGTAGAACAGACCTGGCTGCGCATTTATCAGGCCTATCAGGAAGCCTGCGATCGTGCCGGGCTGGTCGATTTTGCCGAGTTGCTGCTGCGGGCCCATGAACTGTGGTTAAACAAGCCCCCTATCCTGAATCACTACCGTGAGCGTTTCAGCAATATTTTGGTGGATGAATTTCAGGATACGAACAACATTCAGTATGCCTGGATTCGTATGCTGGCGGGCGACAGCAGCAAAGTCATTATCGTCGGTGATGACGATCAGTCCATCTATGGCTGGCGCGGGGCGCAGGTTGAAAATATTCAGCGCTTCCTGGCGGATTTTCCCGGTGCCGATACCATTCGTCTTGAGCAGAATTACCGCTCCACCAACACGATTCTGAAAGCCGCTAACGCCCTGATTGCCAATAATAATGGCCGACTCGGCAAAGAGCTGTGGACCGATGGCAGCGATGGCGAACCGGTCTCGGTTTACTGCGCCTTCAACGAGCTGGATGAGTCGCGCTTTGTCGTCAATCGCATTAAAGCCTGGATGGAAAATGGCAATGCGCTGGCCGATTGCGCGATTCTTTACCGCAGTAACGCCCAGTCGCGCGTGCTGGAAGAAGCCCTGCTGCAGGCCAGTATGCCCTACCGGATTTACGGCGGCATGCGCTTCTTCGAGCGCCAGGAAATTAAAGATGCGCTGGCCTATCTGCGTCTGATAGCCAACCGCAACGACGATGCGGCCTTCGAGCGCGTGGTCAATACGCCCACACGTGGCGTGGGCGATCGTACGCTGGATGTGGTGCGTCAGACGGCCCGCGAACAGCAGATCACCTTATGGCAGGCAACGCGTGAACTCCTTCAGTCACGCGCGCTCGCCGGCCGTGCCGCCTCTGCCCTGCAACGTTTCTGTGAGCTGGTGGATTCACTGGCAAGCGAAACCGCCGAAATGCCACTGCACGTACAGACCGATCGGGTCATCAAGGATTCCGGTCTGTGGCTGATGTACGAGCAGGAAAAGGGTGAAAAGGGCCAGGCGCGTATCGAAAACCTTGAGGAGCTGGTGACAGCCACGCGCCAGTTTAGCTATCAGGATGAAGATGAAGACCTGATGCCGCTTCAGGCCTTCCTGTCGCATGCCGCGCTGGAAGCCGGCGAAGGGCAGGCGGACAAATGGCAGGATGCGGTACAACTGATGACGCTGCACTCTGCGAAAGGGCTGGAGTTCAGTCAGGTATTTATCGTCGGCATGGAAGAAGGCATGTTCCCCAGCCAGATGGCCCTGGACGAAGGTGGACGGCTGGAAGAAGAGCGCCGCCTGGCTTACGTTGGCGTCACACGTGCCATGATGAAACTGACGCTGACGTACGCGGAAACCCGCCGTCTGTACGGAAAAGAAGTTTACCATCGCCCCTCGCGATTCATCGGTGAGCTGCCCGAAGACTGTATTGAAGAAGTCCGGTTACGCGCCAGCGTTACGCGGCCGGTCAGCCATCAGCGCATGGGCACACCGATCAGCAAAAGCGACACGGGGTTCTCTCTGGGACAGCGCGTTCGTCACGCGAAGTTTGGTGAAGGCACCATCGTGAATCTGGAAGGTAGCGGGGAACACAGCCGCCTTCAGGTGGCATTTCAGGGGCAGGGGATCAAGTGGCTGGTGGCTGCCTACGCCAAACTGGAAACCGTCTAGCCGCCGGTTGACGACTTTTTCGTCTCAGCGTAACATGCGCGCACTATTATCATGAGAGGACAATGCCTTGGACACGCCCAGTCGATGCTGGCTCATTAACCTGGTTTTCAGGAATAACATCTAAGGCTATCTCATTACGCTGGTAGCCTTAGCGGTTATCAGCGACCTCCCTTTTTGATCCGTCGCACGAGTCAGCACTGATTTATCGTTTCTCCGTGTTCAGGTTCGCGGTTATCTGTTCCGACCGCCTTACAGCGTTGTCCCATAAAGTCTGCAATGGGGAGTCTTGCTATGCTGAGCGCATTTAAACTTGATAACAGTCGCCTGACGCGTCTGGAACTGGAAGAAGAAAGCGATAAACTGACCACGTCAGTGTGGGTTGACCTGGTCGAGCCTGAGGAAGGCGAGCGCGACCGTGTTCAGTCCGAGCTGGGGCAGAGCCTGGCCACGCGCCCTGAGCTGGAAGATATCGAAGCCTCAGCGCGTTTCTTCGAAGATGAAGATGGCCTGCACATCCACTCCTTTTTCTTTTTTGAAGATGCCGAAGATCATGCCGGCAACTCGACGGTCGCCTTTACGATTCGCGAAGGACGCTTATATACACTGCGCGAGCGGGAGCTTCCTGCCTTTCGTCTTTACCGCATGCGAGCCCGCAACCAGACGTTGATTGACGGTAACGCTTACGAGCTGCTACTCGACCTGTTTGAGACCAAAATTGAACAGCTGGCGGATGAGATTGAAAACATCTATAGCGCGCTGGAAAAGCTTAGCCGCGTGATTATGGAAGGTCAGCAGGGCGAGGAGTACGATCAGGCGCTGTCGCGGTTAGCTGAGCTGGAAGATATCGGCTGGAAAGTGCGCCTGTGTCTGATGGATACGCAGCGAGCGCTTAACTTCCTGGTACGAAAAGCCCGTTTGCCAGGCAATCAACTGGAGCAGGCGCGCGAAATCCTGCGGGATATCGAATCGCTGCTGCCTCACAATGAGTCCCTGTTCCAGAAGGTCAACTTCCTGATGCAGGCGGCGATGGGCTTTATTAATATCGAGCAGAACCGCATCATCAAGATCTTCTCGGTGGTTTCCGTGGTTTTCCTGCCGCCAACGCTGGTGGCCTCCAGCTACGGCATGAACTTTGAGTTTATGCCTGAACTAAAATGGAGCTTTGGCTATCCCGGTGCGATTTGCCTGATGATGCTTGCCGGTCTGGCGCCTTATCTTTATTTCAAACGCAAGAACTGGCTGTAATCGTCTGTCAGGGCCGGTCCAACCGGCCCATTTCGCTGGCCTGCTGGCACAATTCTGCGTAATCTACCTGCTCCATTTTCACAAAAAATTAACTTTTATGGCCTCTCTTTCATTGCGCGTGCAGTGGTTACTGTTGTTGGTCGCATCGGTATTACTTGGCGCACTCTTCCAGTATTTTCATGTTCCGGCCGCCCTGTTACTGGGCCCGATGATTGTGGGCGTGATGATGGGGTTATCCGGTGCCACATTGCGCATCCACAAGCGGCTGTTCCTGCTGTCGCAGGCGGTACTGGGCTGTATGATTGCACAGAGCCTGTCACCGTCCATTTTAACGCCGCTGTTACAGGACTGGCCCGTCGTGGTAGCGGTACTGCTGCTGACTCTGGCGGCCAGCGGTGTGTCGGGCTTTTTGCTGGTTCGGTTTAGTCAGCTTCCCGGCCCGACCGGCGCGTGGGGATCGTCACCTGGTGGTGCTTCTGCCATGGTGGCGATGGCGGGAGAATTCGGCGCGGATGTGCGTCTGGTCGCCTTTATGCAGTATCTGCGCGTTCTGTTTGTGGCGGGCGCGGCGGCAATGGTGGCTCGCATCGGCCTGGGCGATGGCGCTCATGCGGGATCACTGGTGTGGTTTCCTGCACTGAACAGCGGTTTTCCGCTGACGATTTGCCTGGTGATCGGCAGCGCCTGGCTGGGCCCCTGGTTACGCATTCCGTCCGGCGCGTTGCTGGTGCCTGCGCTGATTGGCGCTACGCTGCACGCTACCGGAACAGCCGTGCTTCAGATGCCTGAATGGTTGCTTGCCCTGGCGTACGCCCTGATCGGCTGGAGTGTAGGGCTGCGCTTCACCCGACCCATTTTCAAACTGGCGCTGAGCACCCTGCCGCAAATGCTGCTGTCCATTTTCGGCCTGATGCTGCTGTGTGGCGGACTGGCGTGGATGTTGACGCGCGTACTCCATATTGACCTGATGACCGCCTATCTCGCCACCAGTCCAGGTGGCCTGGACACCGTGGCGATCATTGCGGCCGGAAGCGGAGTGGATATGGCGTTTGTGATGGCGATGCAAACCCTGCGGTTATTCACCATTCTCCTGACCGGCCCGGCAATGGCGCGTTTTCTGTCACGCTTTGCGCAGTCGGCCCCGCGCTGAAAACACGACGGCATCCAGAATGAAGACTAGCAATGCCAGCCAGATAAAGCCAAACGTCAGCATTTTATCCGGCGTGATGGTCTCGCCATAAAACAGCACCGCCAGTAAGAACATCAGCGTTGGGCCAAGATACTGAAAGAAGCCAACCGTCGACAGGCGCAGCCGGGCACAGGCTGCGGCAAAGAACATCAGCGGAATGGTGGTCACAATACCTGCGGCGATCAGCAACAGATTCAGGCTGGCGGGATTGGCGGTAAGATGGCTGGTACTGCTGTCTGCAAAACCAAATAAATACAGCGCGGCCAGCGGAAACAGCCACAGCGTTTCAATCAGCATACCGCTCTGAGCATCGACCTGAATTTTCTTCCTCATGAGGCCGTAAAACGCAAAGCTGAAGGCCAGGCCTAATGCAATCACCGGCACCGAACCAAACTGCCATAGCTGCAAAAGGACGCCAGCGGTAGCGAGCGCCACAGCCAGCCACTGCAGGCGACGAAAACGTTCGCGCAGGAAAACCATACCAAACACAACGTTAATCAAAGGGTTAATAAAATAGCCCAGACTGGCTTCTAGCATATGCTGGTTATTCACCGCCCAGATAAACAGCAGCCAGTTACCGCCCACCGTGACGGCGGTCAGCGCCAGTAGCAAGACCTTTTTGGGTTGGCGCACGACGCTTCTGACCTGCCCCCAACTGCGGCTAAGCGTAATCAACAGCAGCATAAACAAGGCTGACCAGATTACCCGGTGCGTCATGATTTCAGTCGCAGGGACGGCTTTAACTAATTTGAAGTAGGCAGGTGCAATGCCCCATATGAAATAAGCGCCAAGCGCAAAACCTATTCCCTGACGGGTTTGCTGGGTATCCATAAATCATCCTGAAAGTTCGTTCTGTACCAAAAGTCACTGAGAGAAAGCGGCGTGACAGAGGGCCGCAATGTTACCGCAGTCCCCGTCATGTCTGTAGCCCGATCTGGCAACAGGCAGGGTCAGGCTTTGTCCTGATCACCGGCACGCTGGCGGGAAAGACAAATGGCCTGATGATTGTCATCCGCCCACGCAATCAGTTGCTGCATCGGTTTAAGAAAAGAACGACCTAACTCTGTCAGACTGTACTCAACCCGTGGCGGCACTTCCGGATAAAGAGTCCGCAGGATATAGCCGTCCACCTCCAGTCGTTTCAGCGTTCGTGACAGCACCTGACGAGCGACATCGCCAATATGGCGGTGCAGCTCATTGAAGCGCAGCGTGCGCTCGGCCAGCGCCTCAAGAATCAGCAAACTCCATTTATCGCCAATCCGGTCAAGTACATCCCGAATGGGGCAAGGCTGTTCATAACTGAATGTGTTAGGGGATGACACAGACATGAAAAGGGTTCCTGCACGTAGTAATAGTCACTTTCATGTGACTGAGTCAGCACAAAGTGACGTCTTGTTATCCATTTTGCGCGAATGTACCATCCGCAGCGACAACAGTCTATTTTTGTGACCTGGTGTGATATCAAAACCTGATGGCGCGTCCGGGCCATGCCCGGCACCCTGTATGAAGTAATCCTCTGGCGCGGAGCGGTTAGCGCTGTAACGAATGAGCAAGGAGAAAAATGATGGCAACCTTTCTGAAAACCCTGCTGCTGACGGCAGGTATCCTGACAGCGAGCGCTGGGTACGCCGTGCAACCGAAAGAAGGCCGCGATCTTAACGTGGAAGAGGCCAATCGTGCGCTGGTGATCAACTTTTATAATCAATTTTTCAATCAGCACAAGGTGACAGAAGCGGCCCGGGTCGTGGCGGACGATTACCGCCAGCACAATCCCGGGGTGCCGAATGGCAAGGCACCGCTGGTTAACTTTTTCAGCGATTTTTTCAGCAAAAACCCACAGTCAAAAGCGCGCATCGTTCGCAGTGCAACCGACGGTGATCTGGTATGGCTGCATGTTCACTCGACCAATGGTGAACACGATCGTGGTCAGGCTGTTACGGATATTTTCCGCGTGAAAAACGGCAAAATTGTCGAGCACTGGGATGTGATTCAGGCCGTACCGGCGACCTCAGCGAATACCAATACGATGTTCTGAGGCAGTCAGGATACTGTGTGGCAGGGCCTGAACGGTGCCACGCGTCGATTCGCTTAACCGGTCAGGTAGGTCGCGGTTGCGGTGGCAATGTAAAGGCCCTGCTCATTATGTAATTCTACCCGCGCCACAGAGACTTTATTGCCGGCACGCAGTAAACGGCTGCTGGCAATAAAGCGCTCGCCCCGTCCGGGACGGAGATAATCCACCCGCATATCAATCGTCCCCATACGGGCCAGTCGCTGGCGCAGCACGTCTTCACTTATCTGCTCATCACGTGTCAAGGCATGGCTTACGCACACCATGCCCGCGGCGACATCCAGTACCGCTGCTGTTACACCACCATGAAGAATGTGCTGGGCGGCATTGCCCACCAGCATGGTTTTGTTGGCAAAACTGATTTCTGCGTAATCGGGTTCCAGGCGATCCAGTTGCAGACCCAGCGCCTGATTAAACGGCATGTGATAAATAAAAATTTCACCGACGAGGCGGCGAGCGTCCTGCTGAGTCAATAGCACGGATGACATGGTGTTTAGTCCTGAACAGCTGGTAATTGAACTGTAGATGTTAATAAGATGTTTATTCTATGCTTCGCTCGACAGGGTTTCCAGTTTAGGAAATCAGCGCTGATGTTCACCCACTTTTGTGTGTAGAATGTCCTGCTTTTTACAACACCCATTCGCTTTTATGAATACGCAGTTTTCACCGGAGAATCCTATGCGTAAGCATCGCGCCTTGCTGGCGGCAATGTTACTTCCTGCTTTGGCGCAGGCGGACGAAGCCACAATTAAACATGTTCACGATGCACCGCAGGTGCGAGGCAGCATCATTGCCAACCTGCTGGAGCAGCACGACAACCCGTTTGTGCTTTATCCTTACGAAAATAATTATCTGCTTTACACCTATACCAGCGACATAAATAAAGAGGCGATTTCCTCTTACAACTGGGCAAAAAACGCACGTAAAGATGAAGTGAAATTCCAGCTCAGCCTGGCATTTCCGTTGTGGCGTGGCATTGTCGGTGACAACTCCGTATTAGCGGCGTCTTATACTCAGCGCTCATGGTGGCAGTTATCCAATAAAAAAGAGTCGTCGCCTTTCCGCGAGACGAACTATGAGCCACAGATTTTCCTGGGCTGGGCGACCGATTACTCGTTTGCCGGCTGGACACTGCGTGACGTTGAGGTCGGTGTGAATCATCAGTCTAACGGCCGCAGCGATCCGACCTCACGCAGCTGGAACCGTGTTTATACTCGTCTGATGGCGCAGAACGGTAACTTCCTGGCCGAGATCAAGCCCTGGTTCCGTATTTCAGAAAGCGCGAATAATGACGACAACCCCGATATCACCAAATACATGGGTTATTATCGTGCGAAGTTAGGTTACGCCATGGGCGACAGTATTTTCAGCGTTGAAGGCAACTATAACTGGAATAGCGGCTACGGCGGCGCTACGCTGGGCTGGAGTTATCCGATCACCCAACACGTTCGTTTCTATACGCAACTGTTTAGCGGCTATGGCGAATCCCTTATTGACTACAACCATCGTCAGACACGCGTCGGTGTGGGCGTAACACTCAACGATTTATTTTAATTAACCATCAAGTCAGGATCACAGTGGCAACCTCGGCAGTTCTTAATCAGGAAGCGTTGGCGCAGCAGGTATTACAGGATACCTTCGGCTACCAGAAGTTTCGTCCCGGTCAGCAGGCCATTATCAATGAAGCGCTGAATGGGCGAGACTGCCTGGTGGTGATGCCAACCGGCGGCGGGAAATCACTCTGCTATCAGATCCCCGCGCTGGTGCGTGAAGGGCTGACACTGGTCGTCTCGCCCTTGATCTCGCTGATGAAAGATCAGGTGGATCAACTGCTGGCAAATGGTGTTGCGGCGGCGTGTCTCAATTCGACCATGACCCGCGAGCAACAGCAAAACGTCATGGCGGACTGCCGAAACGGACGCGTAAAGTTGCTCTATATTGCGCCCGAACGCCTGATGATGGATAACTTCCTGGAAAGCCTGGCGCACTGGCAGCCTGCGATGCTGGCGGTGGATGAGGCGCACTGCATTTCTCAGTGGGGACACGATTTCCGGCCCGAGTACGGCGCACTGGGGCAGATGCGTCAGCGCTTTCCCGATCTGCCGGTTATGGCGCTCACGGCGACCGCCGATGAAACCACCCGCCTTGATATCGTCAACCTGCTGCATATGCAGGACCCGCTGATTCAAATCAGCAGTTTTGATCGACCTAATATCCGCTATACGCTGGTGGAAAAATTCAAACCCACCGAACAGTTACTGCGTTACGTACAGGATCAGCGGGGCAAGTGCGGCATCATTTACTGCAACAGCCGGGCAAAAGTTGAGGACACGGCCGCGCGCCTGCAGAGCCGCGGTCTCAGCGTGGGTGCCTATCATGCCGGTATCGACAGCGCGCAGCGCGCCCGCGTGCAGGAAGCGTTTCAGCGCGACGATCTGCAAATTGTGGTCGCCACCGTGGCGTTTGGCATGGGCATTAACAAACCCAATGTGCGGTTTGTGGTCCATTTCGACATTCCCCGCAATATCGAATCCTACTATCAGGAAACCGGCCGTGCGGGTCGTGATGGCCTGCCTGCGGAAGCGATGATGCTTTATGATCCTGCAGATATGGCCTGGTTACGTAAATGTCTCGAAGAGAAACAGCCCGGCCCGCTGCAGGACATAGAGCGGCATAAATTGAATGCCATGAACGCCTTTGCTGAAGCGCAGACCTGTCGCCGTCTGGTGCTGCTGAACTACTTTGGTGAAGGGCGGCAGCAACCTTGTGGTAACTGCGATATCTGTCTCGATCCGCCTAAGCGCTATGACGGTCTGGTTGAAGCCCAGAAAGCGCTTTCGAGTATTTACCGTGTCGGCCAGCGCTTTGGCATGGGTTACATCGTTGAAGTTTTGCGCGGCGCGAACAATCATCGTATCCGTGAACAGGGTCACGACAAGCTGCCGGTTTATGGGCTGGGTAAAGAGAACAGCCATGAGCATTGGGTGAGTGTGCTGCGTCAGCTAATTCATCTGGGGTTAGTCACCCAAAATATTGCCATGCATTCTGCACTGCAACTTACCGAAGCGGCCCGACCGGTGCTGCGCGGTGAAGTCCCGCTGATGCTGGCGGTACCACGGCTCATTACAACCAGACCGAAAAGCAGCAGTTCGGCAAAAGTCTACGGGGGTAACTATGACCGTAAGCTGTTTGCCAAACTCCGCAAGCTGCGTAAGGCGATAGCGGATGAAGAGAACATTCCACCCTATGTGGTCTTTAACGACGCCACATTGCTGGAGATGGCGGAACAGATGCCGGTCAGTGCGTCAGACATGTTGAGCGTGAATGGGGTCGGTCACCGTAAACTCGAACGTTTCGGTAAGCCCTTTTTGCTGATGATTAAAGAGCATCTTGATGAAGAGTAAAGAGGCATTACCATGTTGATATTGTTTGGCACGATTGCGTTGGTCCACCTTGTTGCGCTCATGAGCCCCGGCCCGGATTTCTTTTTCGTTTCGCAAACGGCGGCCAGCCGTTCGCGCAAAGAAGCGATGTTGGGTGTGTTGGGCATTACGCTGGCGGTCATGATCTGGGCAGCGGTGGCGTTAATGGGCCTGCATTTGATCCTGCAAAAAATGGCCTGGCTGCATCAAATCATCATGGTCGGTGGCGGGCTTTACCTGTTATGGATGGGATGGCAGCTGATCCGTTCCGCGCGTCAACGTCATAAGCAGGCGGTACAGCAGGAACCTGTCGTCGATCTGCCAAAGAAAGGCATGAGCTTTATCAAAGGGTTGTTAACCAATCTCTCTAACCCCAAAGCGGTGATCTATTTTGGTAGCGTCTTCTCATTATTTATCGGTAACGATGTCGGTGGGCTGGAGCGCTGGGGATTGTTTGTGTTGATTAGCGTCGAAACCTTTGCATGGTTTTCTCTGGTCGCCGCAATTTTTGCTTTGCCATGGATGCGGGATAAATATCAGCGTGCCGCGAAGTGGGTGGATGGCATGGCGGGCGTACTGTTCGCCGGATTTGGCATTCACCTTATCCTGTCACGCTAAGGTCGCCAGACCGGCTTTATGCGGCCGCCGACAGTATGCTCTGTCGTGCGGCTGCAGTGTACATCAGGCCATTCGCCTTGCGCTGGCCAGCAGTCCGCCAATCGCAATAAATAATCCCCCGAAAATACGGTTCATCAGCTTCATCTGTTTAGGGCCTTTGATCCAGCCCGCAATGCGCGTCGCTAAGGTGGCGTAACCAATCATCACCACGATATCCACCAGTACGGTGGTTATGCCCAGAACCAGATACTGCAGCATAAGGGGTTGATGAGGAAGGATAAACTGCGGAAACAGCGCGGCCAGAAACACAATACTTTTGGGATTGGTGAGGTTCACCATGACAGCCCGTTTAAACAGGCGGCGACGCGGCATCGCTTTTGACATCGCGTTGAGATCAATGGCGCCGGCAGCCCGCCACTGTTGAATACCCAGCCAGACCAGATAGCCGGCACCGGCCCATTTCAGAATCTCAAACGCCAGCAGCGACTGAGAAAACAGCGCGCCAAGACCCACCCCTACCAGGGCGATATGCAGCGCGAGCCCTACCTGCAGCCCGGAGATGGAGGCGACGGCACCACGATAACCGTGGCTGATGCCGGTGCTCATGGTGTTAATCGCGCCTGAGCCGGGTGAGAGGCTCAGAATTGTGGTGGTAAGAAGGTAGGTCAGCCACCATTCGATGGTCATGGGTTGTACTCCCGGTCTCGTCTGAAGTGTGACACAATACGCCAGAATGCTGCGCAGAGCCATGGACATCATGCGGCCGTTCAGACTCTTTTTTCCGGCAATCAGGAGGGCGGATGAAGCAACACAGGGCAAGCTGGCTGCGACGCGAAAAGGCCTTTGCCGCCTTTGCTACTGGTCCACTGCTTGATTTCTGGCACAGCCGTGAAGAGTGCGAATTCACTGGCGTTGGAAAC
Source organism: Pantoea stewartii (assembly GCF_011044475.1). Classification (NCBI taxonomy): domain Bacteria; kingdom Pseudomonadati; phylum Pseudomonadota; class Gammaproteobacteria; order Enterobacterales; family Erwiniaceae; genus Pantoea; species Pantoea stewartii. The sequence goes on along the minus strand of NZ_CP049115.1, from coordinate 2,722,321 downwards.
CTGACATTGCGCTATGTCCGGTTCATTTCACCGCAACATAAACGCGTCATCCTTATCGTGCCGGGGCGCATCGAAAGCTACGTTAAGTATCCCGAACTGGCTTACGATCTTTTTCACTGCGGCTTTGATGTGATCGTGCTCGATCATCGCGGTCAGGGGCGATCGGATCGTCTGCTGGATGACTCTCACCGCGGGCATGTGGTGGAGTTCAGCCATTATGTTGATGACCTCGAAACGCTTTATCTCAAAGAGATTGTGAGCCGTCATTATCAGCAGCGCTATGCACTGGCTCATTCGATGGGCGGCGCGATTTTGACGCTCTTCCTGGCGCGTCAGCCCGGTGCATTTCATGCCGCCGCGCTGGTGGCTCCCATGTTTGGGATTGCGTTGCCGTTACCCGCTTTTCTGGCGCATAAGATTCTTGACTGGGCGGAAAAGCGCCCCGCTGTGCGTGAGGGTTATGCATTAGGCACAGGGCGCTGGCGGGCGCACCCTTTCGGCATCAACCGGTTAACGCACAGCCATGAGCGCTACCGCCGCAGTCTGCGTTTTTATGCGGATGATCCGGCTATTCGCGTGGGCGGACCTACGTATCACTGGGTCAGAGAAGGGATTCATGCCGGGCGCAATATTCTGAGCCAGGTGGATAACATTACGACTCCGTTGCTGGTGCTGCAGGCCAGTGAAGACAGCGTGGTGGATAATCGCTCGCAGGATCTGTTTTGTGACGCGATGGCGGCAGCCGGTCACCCCTGTCAGGGCCGGACACCGCAGGTTATCAGCGGCGCGCGCCACGAGATCCTGTTTGAAAAGGACAGCATGCGCGCCGAAGCGCTCAATACCATCGTCGATTTCTTTTTATCGCAGCATTAGTTCGCAATTTACATTACCGGCTACGGCCAACCGACACCGATACCCGAGGTTTTCATGTACCACATTGTTGTGTCCGATCTGGATGGCACACTGCTTTCTCCCGAACATCGCCTGACCGCCAATGCGCGCGAAACGCTTCAGCAACTGGTCGCGCAGGGCATTCACTTTATTTTTGCCACAGGCCGTCATCACATCGATGTCGGGCAAATGCGTGACAAGCTGGGGATTCCGGCTTACATGATTACGTCAAACGGCGCGCGCGTTCACAATCCGGCAGGGGAGCTGGTTTTTAGCCACAATCTGGACGCGGACATCGCCCACGATCTGTTTGGTCTGCAGTATCATCATCCGGACGTGCTGACGCATGTTTATCGCGACGATGAGTGGTTTGTCAGCCGCTGCAGTCCGGCGGAGAAGGATTATTTTCGCGAGTCCGATTTTCACTATCAGGTTTATGAGCCGGGCATGCTGCCGACGGATGGCATCAGCAAAGTCTTTTTTACCTGTGAAGAACCGGAACACCTTGTCCCTATGGAGCAGGCCATCGAAGCACGCTGGGGCGACAGGGTTAACGTGAGTTTTTCGCTGCCGACCTGCCTCGAAGTGATGGCAGGCGGCGTGTCAAAAGGCCATGCCCTGGAAGCGGTGGCAAAACAGTTAGGCTTTACGCTTAAAGACTGTATTGCGTTTGGTGATGGTATGAATGATGTCGAAATGCTGAGTATGGCAGGCAAAGGCTGCATTATGGCTAACGCCCATCAGCGTCTGAAAGACACCTTACCTGAACTGGAAGTGATTGGCAGTAATGCCCAGGATGCCGTCCCGGAGACGCTGAGAACACTCTATCTGTCGTAATCCGAAAAGAAGGCCGGTAAGCCGGCCTTCTGGCAAAGCCGTTATGCCCTTTTTTGCTTATGCCGGTGCTCACTGATCATGGTTAACAGCAGCAGCACTACCGCCATAACGGCGCCGGCAATCATCACGATGAATCCGCCATCCCAGCCGAAGTAATCGACGGTATAACCCACAATGGCGCTGGCCGCGACTGAGCCACCCAGATAACCGAACAGCCCCGTAAACCCGGCAGCCGTGCCAGCCGCTTTTTTGGGTGCCAGCTCCAGCGCATGCAGACCAATGAGCATTACCGGTCCATAAATCAGAAAGCCAATCGCGATCATACAGGCCATGTCCACACCGGGATTGCCCGGCGGATTTAGCCAGTAGATGACGGTAGCAGCGGTAACCAGCGTCATAAAAAACACCCCTGTCGCACCACGGTTGCCGCGAAAGACCTTGTCTGACATCCAGCCGCACAACAGCGTACCGGGAATGCCCGCATACTCATAAAAGAAGTAGGTCCAGGAGGACTTATCAAGCGTGAAATGCTTTACTTCTTTCAGGTAGGTCGGTGACCAGTCGAGGATGCCGTAACGCAGCAGGTAGACAAACACATTTGCCAGAGCGATATACCACAGCAGTTTGTTGGGAAGGACATACTTCATAAAGATTTGTCTGGCAGTGAACTCTTCCTCATGACTTTCGTTGTAATCCACCGGATAGTCGTTTTTATAGGCCTCAATCGGCGGTAATCCACAAGATTGCGGCGTATCGCGCATCAGGGCAAAGGCCAGAATCGCAATGGCGATCGCCCCGAAGGCGGGCATATATAGCGCGGCTTTCCAGTCGTTGAACCACGCCATCCCCAGCAGAAACAGCAGGGGCGGAATCCCGCCGCCGACGTTATGCGCACAGTTCCACACAGAAACGATGCCGCCGCGCTCCTTTTGTGACCACCAGTGGACCATAGTGCGTCCGCAGGGCGGCCAGCCCATTCCCTGAAACCAGCCACAGATGAACAGCAGTACGAACATCACCATAATGCTGGAGGTTGCCCAGGGCACAAACCCCATAATCAGCATTACGGCAGCCGCCAGCGTTAAGCCGGCAGGTAAGAAGACCCGTGGATTCGACCGGTCTGACACCGAACCCATAATAAATTTGGAAAAGCCATAGGCGATGGAGATGCCTGAAAGCGCAAAACCCAGATCGCCGCGTGAGAAGCCTTGTTCAACCAGGTAGGGCATCGCCAGGGCGAAATTCTTTCGAACCAGATAGTAGGCCGCATAGCCAACGAAAATTCCGATAAAGATTTGCCAGCGCAGGCGACGGTAGCGTGGATCGATACGATGATCTTCGACCCGGGGCTGGTGTGGTGCAGGTTTAAAAATACTCAACATAGCGGTGGCCCTCCAGGGCGCATTATGATTTTGATTCCCGGCAGGTTGGGCAAAACTCAAGAAAACGGCGATCGGGATGCGCCATTTCGCGCAGAGAATAGACAGAGATACGTGGCTTTACTGTGATGAATGACAAATATGTTACAGATTTATGACAATTTGGCGCGAAAAGCTCAGGCCGATGCGCTGATGCGCTGATGCGCTGATGCGCACATTTTTCTGCTGACAGGATATGCCCGATAAGAAGGTAAAAAGCCTGACCGGCAAATTAATGCGTAACTGCCTGGTTAATGCACAGATGTCAACCAGATAAATCTCCCTGCTGTGCGGACATTGTTTACACTGTCGCTCTGTTTATTTCGGGGTTGTTACCGTGCTTTTATTGATCGTTACTACCATTCTGTGGGCTTTTTCATTCAGCCTGATCGGCGAGTACCTTGCCGGTCAGGTTGACAGCTGGTTTTCGGTGCTGATGCGCCTGGCGCTAGCGGCAGTGGTATTTTTGCCTTTCCTGCGCTGGCGCGGCTATCGCCCCTCTACGCTCCTGCTGTATATGCTGGTAGGTATGCTGCAACTGGGCATCATGTATTTACTGAGTTTCGAAGCCTATCTCTATCTGAGCGTGTCTGAATTCCTGCTGTTTACCGTGATGACGCCGCTGTACGTCACGTTGATCTACGACGTGATCAGTCGACGGCCTCTGCGCGCAGGGTACATTTTCAGTGCGTTGCTGGCTGTGGCGGGCGCGGCAATCATTCGTTATGACAAAGTCAGCGATAACTTCTGGTTCGGCCTGTTGCTGGTACAGTTAGCCAATATTTGCTTTGCAGCAGGTATGGTGGGCTACAAACGTTTGCAGGAAACCCGTCCTGTGCCGCAGCACACGGCCTTTTCGTGGTTCTATCTGGGCGCGGTGCTGATTGCGGTGGTGGCCTGGGCCGTCTGGGGCAACCCGCATAAACTCCCGACCACCTCACTGCAGTGGGGCATTCTGGTCTGGCTGGGCGTGGTGGCGTCCGGACTGGGTTACTTTATGTGGAACTACGGTGCTACGCAGGTCGATGCTGGCACGTTGGGCATCATGAACAACATGCATGTGCCGGCAGGCTTGCTGGTCAACCTGGCGATATGGCAGCAAAAGCCACACTGGCCAAGCTTTATTGCCGGTGCGCTCGTGATAGTAGCGTCCTTGTGGGTCCATAAGCGCTGGGTGGTCGGTAAGAACAATCAACAGTGAAAAAACAAGGCATCGCCGCGCACCGGCGCCAAAAGTAGCAGGCCGCTCAGTCTGTTGCGATCCCATGGCGGACGGGGCGCGCGTCGGCAGAAGGCGAGCAAGACGACGTCTGCTCGCCCGGCAGAGCGGACCGCATTGTTATCCCGGTGCGCTTTCTCCGGCGGGACGAGCGTAAGTCGGCGGCTGGTTTAAGCGGGCTTAACTGGCGCAGGGCGATGAATCATCGTCAGCCCCTTGAGGAAATTACGCAGAATCTGGTCACCGCATTCACGATAGTTTTTGTGATCCGGTTTACGGAAGATCGCGCCAATCTCCGCCTGAGAGACGGTGAAGTTGGCTTTTTTCAGGATATCAGGGATGTCGGTCGTTTTCAGATCAAATGCAATACGCAGCTTTTTCATGAAAATGTTGTTATTCATCTTACGCTCGATGGAAGGCGCAGGGGCATCCTCACTTTTCCCACGGCGATGAAAGATTAAGCCATTCAGGAAATAGCCCATCAGGACATCGGGGCAGGGGCGAAATGCCGCATCCTCATCTTTTTTCAGCCAACTGGTGATATCGGCCTGAGGAACCTCGCACTCCGCTAAGGCAAAAATCGCCACCATTTTGGCATCGTTCAGATCGAGCATATAGCGCACGCTGCGCAAAATATCGTTGTTAGTCATGGTGAGATCGTCTCAAGGTCAGTCAACAGGCTGCGCATTATAGGGGATTTTGCCCGCCGCCGCGCAGCTTTGTCGCTCATGCGGCTAAACGGCTGCAGGATGCGCGGCATTCCTGACAAAAGGCAAATGTTCACAGGCATGCTGACGGGCAAAATGGATAAAGGCTTCCAGCACAGGCTGACGCTGCTCGCCGTCACGCACGGCGGCATAAAGCCGACTCCATAATCCCTCTCCCAGTGTTTTCGTGATCACTAACCCCTGTTTTTCAAAGCTCTCCACTACCCAGTGTGGCAGCGCGGCAATGCCCATGCGCGCCGACACCATCTGAATCATCAACAGCGTGTTATCCACATTCTTCAGTGCAGGACTGATGCCTGCGGGCTGAAGGAAATGACGCCAGATATCCAGCCGCTGACGCTGCACCGGGTAAATCATCAACACTTCGTCGGCCAGTGCGTCAGGGGATATATGTTCGACCTGAGCCAGAGGATGATCGGGTGCCAGCACCAGGCGCACTTCGAAATCGAACATCGGTGAATAGAACAGGCCCGAGCGCGGCAGAATATCGGACGTTAAAACGATATCCAGCTCACCCTGTTGCAGTGCAGGTTGCGGATCGAAGGTCACACCTGATTTAAAATCCATCACCACCTGTGGCCAGCTCTGACGAAACTTATCCAGTGCCGGCGTGAGCCACTGAATGCAGCTATGACATTCAATGGCAACACGAAGCGTAGTCTGTTGCGGCTCATGGCAGGCCTGAAGCGCCTGCTGAATTTGCGGCAGAATCTGTTCCGCCAGCTGCAACAGGATTTCGCCCTGTGGCGTGAAGCGCAATGGCTGGCTTTTGCGTACAAACAGGCGGAATCCCAGCCGCTGTTCCAGATCGCTGAACTGATGTGACAACGCCGACTGCGTCTGGTGAAGCTGGGCGGCCGCGGCGGCCAGCGAGCCGGTATTCCGCAGAGCCTGAAGCGTCCGGAGATGTTTGAATTCGATCATGAGGGTCCTTCACATCGAAACTGAATAATTTGCGCTTAAGAGACATACAGTACCCGCAGAATATAGCGGTGTAAACATCTGGACGGCTAAACGTGACTGGCGATCAGACTGACCCAAGCATTTCTGGAGAATAGCAAATACCAATCCATAACCCTACTCCCGGCTTTTCACGTACAGGTGTGCGGCGCGAGCTGAAAAATGAGTATTTGCTTATCCAAACGGAACGGACCGGAGGGTGACGACATTCACTCAAGAAATAGCAGAAAAAATGAGGCGCGTTATATTGCTGCAGAACGGCTATGGGACACTCCGCAATCCAGCCTGAAAACCCACCAGGCTTGTGAGCAGGGTTAACGCGGAAAAGCTCTCTGATTTGCGGGTGTTGGATGGCGACGTCGGGAGTTTGGGCGCTTACGCGCCCTTTTTTTATCACTCAGTGGATGCGACACCGTACTGCTTAAACCAGGCTAACATACGTGCCCAGCCGTCTTTTGCCGATTCGGCATGGTAGCTCGGACGATAGTCGGCGTTAAAAGCATGCCCGGCATCGGGATACACAATGATCTCTGCCTTTGCGTTTGCAGCATGTAAGGCCTGGCGCATCTGCTCCACGCTTTCCAGCGGAATGCCGTCATCCTGACCACCATACAAACCCAGCACAGGCGCGTTCAGATCCACAGCAATATCGATAGGATGTTTTTGCTGCTTCATGGTTTTTTCCCCTACCAGGCGACCATACCAGGCCACGGCAGCGCGAAGTTGCGGGTTGTGTGCCGCATAGAGCCAACTGATGCGTCCGCCCCAACAGAAACCGGTAATTCCCATCCGCCGGATATCGCCACCGTTGCGGGCCGCCCAGTTAGCGGCATGATCGAGATCCGCCAGTACCTGGCTGTCAGGCACCTTGCTGACCAGTTCTTTAAACAGCGTAGGAATATCGTTGTAGTCGTTGGGGTCGCCTTCGCGGAAGTAAAGCTCTGGCGCGACAGCCAGATAGCCTTCCAGCGCCAGACGACGACAAATGTCGCGAATGTGTTCATGAACGCCGAAAATTTCCTGCACGACCAGCACAACAGGCAACGGCCCGTCTGCTGACTGCGGTTTCGCGTAAAAAGCCGGAAGATTTTCACCCTGACTCGGAATAGACGTCTCACCGGCGTGGATGGCCGGGCTGTCGGTAATAATGGTGGTCGAAGCCGTGGGCTGAACTGCCGGAGCAAACGCGCCTGCGGCTGATTTTTGTGTCATATTATCGTCGGTTTTCATCGTTATCTCCGTGCAAGCGTATGCGCAATCACGTAACTATAGCCTGGGCATTTATTACTGGTTCCGGGCAATGCGTAACAGAGCTTATAACCTTTAAAATACACTTCTCTTTAACATTCTCATGCTGCCTTCCACATCACCATATGTAGCATTACGGAAGGTCTGAGATAAATGTGTGATATTAATCACTAAAAATTTCACAGAAAATGTAACTTTCATTTTCTTGAGTGAAACCAGTCACACATTTAACCCGTCGGGTAACGTAAAGTGGCGTACTGTTTTTCCTTAACCCGGAGTCTGATATGACACAGTCTGACGTTTTCCATCTTGGCCTGACGAAAGCCGACCTGCAGGGGGCGACACTGGCCATTGTTCCTGGCGATCCGGAACGTGTAAAAAAAATTGCCGGACTGATGGACGATCCCCGGCACCTGGCTTCCCATCGTGAGTTCACCAGCTGGCTGGCTAAGCTTGACGGTAAACCCGTCGTGGTCTGTTCTACCGGGATTGGCGGACCTTCTACCTCCATTGCCGTCGAGGAGCTTGCTCAGCTTGGTGTGCGCACTTTCCTGCGTGTAGGGACAACGGGCGCTATCCAGCCGCATATCAATGTCGGCGACGTTCTGGTTACGACGGCGTCTGTACGCCTGGACGGTGCCAGCCTGCACTTCGCACCAATGGAATTTCCGGCCGTCGCCGACTTCACCTGCACAACGGCCTTAGTGGCTGCGGCAGAAGCCTGCGGTGCCAAAACTCATATCGGGATTACCGCCTCATCTGATACTTTCTACCCCGGCCAGGAGCGCTACGACACCTTCTCGGGCCGCGTCGTGAACCGTTTTCAGGGCTCTATGCAGGAGTGGCAGCAGATGGGCGTCCTGAACTATGAGATGGAATCGGCGACGCTGTTAACCATGTGCGCCAGTCAGGGCCTGCGCGCAGGCATGGTGGCGGGCGTGATTGTTAACCGCACGCAAAAAGAGATTCCCGATGCAGTGACGATGAAGCAGACCGAAAGCGATGCCGTCAAAATAGTAGTTGAAGCGGCGCGTCGCTTACTCTAGCCCTTCGTTTGACAGACAGGCCGGCTGTCCGGCCTGTCATGGCCTTGTCTTTACGTCTCGTCTTCCCCCTTCAGTAAATATATCTGGACATTCATACAGTGCGAATTTACCTTTTTCCTCAATAGCCTGACCAGCGGGGAGAATATGGATCAGCACATCATTATCAGCATCTGCCTTGGGCTCGCCGGCCTGGGTGTTGGCTGGATACTGGCGCAAATGCGTGTCAGTCATCAGTTAGCCAGCTTTACCACAGAGCGCCGTCTGCTTAACGAAGCACAACAACGTCAGCAACAGCACATCGAGCAGCTCCAGCAGCAGCTGCAACAGCGCGAACAGGAGCTGAGACAGCTTCATGGATCATTAAGCGGAGCCAATGAGCGCCTGCAACAGCTGGATTACTGGCGTAATGAGAGCGAGCAACTGACACGAGAGCTGCGCAATCAGCTGGAGGTGAACAGCGCGCAGGAAGCCGAGCTGCGTGAAGTGACCATCCGTCTTGAGGAAACCCGTTTTGCAGCGGAAGAGAAGCAGCGCCTGTTGACCAACAGCGAGCAGCGGCTTAGCGCGCAGTTTGAAAACCTGGCTAACCGAATTTTTGAAAACAGCGGTCGCCGCGTTGATGAGCAAAACCGTCAAAGTCTGAACAGCCTGATTGGGCCGTTGCGTGAACAGCTCGATGGCTTTCGGCGTCAGGTTAATGAGAGCTTTGGCGCGGAAGCGCGTGAACGCCATACACTGACCCACGAGATTCGTCAGCTACAGCAACTGAACGCGCAGATGGCCCAGGAAGCGCTCAACCTGACCAAAGCGCTCAAAGGCGACAACAAAATCCAGGGTAACTGGGGCGAGGTGGTGCTGAGCCGGGTACTGGAAGCGTCAGGATTGCGTGAAGGCTATGAATACGATATCCAGGTCAGCATGCAGAACGAGCAGCAAAGCCGCATGCAGCCCGATGTCATCGTCCGGCTTCCCCAGGGGAAAGATGTGGTGATCGACGCCAAAATGACGCTGGTTGCCTACGAGCGGTATTTCAACGCGGATGACGACATTGAACGTGAACAGGCCATTCAGGCGCATATCAGTGCCGTACGCGGCCATATCCGTTTGCTGGGCCGTAAAGATTATCAACAATTGCCCGGTTTACGCTCACTGGATTATGTGTTGATGTTTATCCCGGTTGAACCGGCGTTTTTACTGGCAATCGATCGGCAGCCGGAATTGATCGGCGAAGCGCTCCAGCAAAATATCATGCTGGTCAGTCCGACCACGCTGCTGGTTGCACTGCGTACCATCAACAATCTCTGGCGCTACGAGCATCAAAGCCGCAATGCGCAGCGGATTGCCGAGCGCGCAGCCAGGCTTTACGACAAAATGCGCCTGTTTGTTGATGATATGAGCGGTATTGGTCACAGCCTTGATAAGGCCCAAAACAGCTATCGTGAAGCGATGAAGAAGCTGGCAGAAGGGCGGGGGAATTTGATCGCACAAACGGAAGGCTTCCGTGACTTAGGTGTAGAGGTTAAACGCGCTATCAATCCCCATCTGGTCGAACGCGCGATGCCCGAAAATGAGCACGACAGTATGCCCGGTAACGACCAAAACGCAGACGAAAGTTGTGAGCGGGTTCGGCACCTCCACGAATAAGCAGGTCGCCAACGTGCCTGACCTCCGTGACTCTGATACACTTCCATAAGTATTGTTTGTGGAGCAGGTAAAACCGATGGCAGATGAATCACAGCAGGAAACTACCCATTTTGGCTTTCAGACCGTCGCCAAGAGCGAGAAAGCCGACAAAGTCGCGGACGTGTTTCATTCCGTAGCGGCGAAATATGACCTGATGAACGACTTAATGTCGTTTGGCGTCCATCGCGTCTGGAAGCGTTTTACCATCGACAGCAGCGGTGTGCGTCGCGGTCAGCGTGTCCTGGATCTGGCCGGTGGAACCGGCGATTTAACCGCAAAATTTTCACGGCTGGTGGGCGAGACCGGGCAGGTTGTTCTGGCTGACATTAACAGCTCTATGCTGAAAATGGGCCGGGAGAAGCTACGAAACCTCGGTATCGTCGGCAATGTCAGTTATGTTCAGGCCAACGCCGAAGCGCTGCCGTTTCCTGACAACTACTTCGACTGCATTACGATCTCTTTTGGCCTGCGTAACGTCACGGAAAAAGAGAAGGCGCTGGCGTCGATGTTCCGCGTGCTGAAACCGGGTGGACGCTTGCTGGTGCTGGAGTTCTCGAAACCTGTTATTGAGCCGCTGAGCAAAGCCTACGATGCCTACTCGTTCCATATTCTGCCGCGCATCGGCCAACTGGTTGCTCAGGATGCAGAAAGTTATCGCTATCTGGCCGAGTCCATCCGCATGCATCCCGACCAGGAAACCCTGAAAGCGATGATGAACGATGTGGGATTTGAAAACACCACCTATTCAAATATGACGGGCGGCATCGTGGCACTTCATCGTGGGTTTAAATTTTAACCATTATGACCATGACCTTAACCCCCGTCATCACTGCCGGTATTGAAACGGCGCTAAACCGTATTCTCTACCGCGATCGTGGTCTGAAAAGCGCACGTCAGCGTTTAGCAGGCAAGGTACTGATGTTGCGTTTGAGTGAGCTATCCTGGCCGCTGGTGCTGGTGTTCAGTGAGAAACAGCTGGATGTCCTTAGTGACTGGCAGGACAGCAGCGACTGCACGGTCATTACGCAGCTTAAGTCGCTGCCGAAGCTACGCGATCGCCAGCAACTGACGACGCTGATACGCAGCGGTGAGTTACAGGTCGAAGGGGATTTGCAGGTGGTGCAGCAATTCTCTGCGTTGATGGATCTGGCTGAGCTGGATCCTGCCGAATACCTGGCCCCCTGGATCGGTGATATCGCCGCGCAAGGGATCAGCCAGGGTGCGCAGCGCGCATTTCGCTTGTTTAAAGCAGAAACGCAGCGACGTCAGGATTATCTCGGTCAGGCGTTGACGGAAGAGTGGCGCGTTGCGCCAGGTGCGCTGGAATTTGCCTGGTTCGCTGAGGAAGTTAGCGCGATGGAACGTTCGCTTGAGGCGCTTAATGCGCGTCTGGCACAGCTGGAGGCGAAATGAGTTTTGGAGAGATCCGCCGGTTATATTTCATTATCAAGGTGTTTCTGACATACGGACTTGATGAACTGATTCCCCAAATGCGCATTACTCTGCCGCTTCGGCTGTGGCGGCGGTGCGTGTTTTGGATTCCTAACCAGCACAAACACGAACAGATGGGTATTCGGCTGCGTCTGGCGATGGAACAGCTGGGCCCCGTCTGGATCAAGTTTGGTCAGATGCTGTCCACGCGGCGTGACCTGTTTCCCCCGCAGATCGCCGATGAACTGGCCATTTTGCAGGACCGGGTTGCGCCTTTCGACGGCGTGAAAGCCAAAGCACAAATCGAAGCTTCCATGGGGGCACCGATTGAGTCCTGGTTTGATGACTTCGATATCACCCCACTGGCTTCTGCCTCTATTGCGCAGGTTCACACGGCAACACTGAAATCCAACGGCAAAAAGGTTGTCATTAAGGTTATCCGCCCGGATATTCTGCCGGTGATCAAAGCCGATATGAAGCTGATCTACCGCATCGCCCGTTGGGTACCGCGCCTGCTGCCGGATGGTCGCCGTCTGCGTCCGGTTGAGGTGGTGCGCGATTATGAAAAAACGCTGATCGACGAATTAAACCTGCTGCGCGAAGCGGCCAATGCCATCCAGCTGCGGCGTAACTTCGAAAACAGCCGCATGCTGTATGTTCCCGAGGTTTACTCCGACTACTGCAGCGAAACCATGATGGTGATGGAACGCATCTACGGTATTCCTATCTCCGATGTGGCGACGCTGGAGCAGCATGGCGTTAACATGAAACTGTTAGCCGAACGCGGCGTACAGGTGTTCTTCACACAGGTTTTCCGCGACAGCTTCTTCCATGCAGACATGCACCCTGGCAACATCTTTGTCAGCTATGAGCATCCAGAAGACCCGCAATATATCGGCATCGACTGCGGGATTGTCGGCTCGTTGAACAAAGAAGATAAGCGCTATCTGGCCGAAAACTTTATCGCCTTCTTTAACCGGGATTACCGCAAAGTTGCAGAGCTGCATGTTGACTCTGGCTGGGTACCGGCAGATACCAACGTGGAAGACTTTGAGTTTGCCATTCGTACGGTGTGCGAACCCATCTTTGAAAAACCGCTGGCTGAAATTTCATTTGGTCATGTGCTGCTAAACCTGTTTAACACGGCGCGACGTTTCAATATGGAAGTGCAGCCACAGTTGGTGCTGTTGCAAAAAACGTTGCTCTATATCGAAGGGATTGGCCGGCAGCTCTATCCGCAACTGGACTTATGGAAAACGGCGAAACCGTTCCTTGAAGACTGGATTAAAGATCAGATTGGTATTCCGGCGATCATTCGCGCAGTGAAAGAAAAAGCGCCCTACTGGGCAGAGAAACTGCCCGAGCTGCCCGAGTTGTTCTATGACAGCATGCAGCAGCATAAGCAGTTACGTCTTAGCGTCGATAAACTCGTGAACGATTTGAGTGTCCAACGTACACGTCAGCATCAGGCGCGTTTCCTGTTTGGCGTCGGTGCCACGCTGCTGATTAGCGGTACAGCGGTACTCCTCAGCAGGCCTGAGTGGGACCTGTTTCCGGCGGCATTAATGGCGGCAGGTTTTGTCAGTTGGTTAATCGGCTGGCGCAAGACAAACTGATTGTCACTCGCGGCTGAAACGCGGTAATGTCGCTGACTGAGACCCGAATTAACAAGGGTTTAGGTTGTGCTTCATTCCGCAGTTTTTAACAAAAAATCGAGGCTATCTCATGGGCGGTATCAGTATTTGGCAGTTATTAATTATTGCCGTGATTGTGGTGCTTTTGTTCGGTACCAATAAGTTACGTAATCTGGGGTCGGATTTGGGTTCGTCTATCCGTGGTTTCAAGAAAGCCATGAGTGATGAAGACGACAAAAAAGATCAGCCAAAAGAGCAGGACGCGGATTTCCATGCGAAAACGCTGGCGGACAAACAGCCAACGTCTGCTCAGAAAGACGACATTAAGAACGACAAGCAGGTGTAAACCGTGTTCGATATTGGTTTTGGTGAGTTGCTATTAGTCTTCGTGATCGGGCTGATTGTCCTGGGTCCGCAACGTTTGCCGCATGCGGTTAAAACGGTTGTCGGATGGATTCGGGCGGTCCGTTCACTGGCGGCCAATGTTCAGAGTGAGCTGGCGCAAGAGCTGAAACTGCAGGAACTGCAGGACAGCCTGAAAAAGGTGGAGGAAGCCAGCCACGGCACATTGTCGCCTGAGCTGAAAGAATCCATGGAAGCGTTGCGTAAAACCGCGGATTCAATGAAACGCTCGGTTCAACAGAGCATTGATATCGAAAGAGAAGAAGACGAAGCAAACACCATCCATTCCCCGTTACACCAGACGGGGAGTGACTCGCCGAAACCGGTGACGCCTGTGGCCAGTGAGCAGCAGGCACAGTCACCCGCACACGCACCTGTTGAACCCCATGTCGACGCTGCGGTTGCACCGGCACAGGACAGCAACACGGCGACCACGCCGGTCCCGCCGCGGCCTGCGTCCGGCTATGCCAGTGCTCCGCCGCAATCGCCGGGTCGGACAGACGCACCGCCTGCGGAAAAACCGGGCAACGCCGCGCCGTCGCTCAACCCAGCTTCTCCTCCTTCTGCAAGTGATGAACGATAATGGCCGTTGAAGATACCCAACCACTTATCAGCCATCTGATTGAGCTGCGTAAACGTCTGCTGAACTGCATAATTGCTGTGTTAGTTATTTTTCTGGCACTGATCTACTTTGCTAATGACATCTACCATGCCGTGGCGTCGCCACTGATCAATCAGATGCCAGCGGGTGCCAGCATGATCGCGACGGATGTCGCCTCACCTTTCTTCACGCCGATAAAGCTGACGATGATCGTGTCGGTGTTCCTTGCCGTGCCGGTTATTCTTTATCAGGTCTGGGCGTTTATTGCGCCAGCGCTTTATCGCCACGAACGTAAGCTGGTCATGCCGCTGCTGTTTTCCAGTACGCTACTGTTTTATGTTGGCGTGGCCTTTGCCTATTTCATTGTTTTTCCGCTGGCTTTCGGCTTTTTTGCGAAAACCGCGCCGCAGGGCGTCACTATCGCGACAGATATCACCAACTATCTCGATTTTGTCATGACCTTGTTTATGGCGTTTGGTGTGGCATTTGAAGTGCCGGTAGCCATAGTGCTGCTGTGCTGGACCGGTATTACCAGCCCTGAGGATTTAAAAAAGAAGCGTCCTTACATCCTGGTCGGCGCGTTTGTTGTCGGGATGCTGCTCACACCACCGGACGTTTTTTCTCAAACTTTGCTCGCTATTCCGATGTACTGCCTGTTTGAAGTCGGCGTATTCTTTTCACGGTACTATGTGGGAAAAGGCCGTCAGACAGAGGATGAGGAACAGAACACCGAATCCTGATGTCGTATTCAGTACACCCGCAGAAGCGGGAGACACAAGCCAAAAACCGCCGTCAGGCGGTTTTTTGTTTAGGATGTTTTTGACAGAGAGTAAAAATATGTTTGATATCGGTGTAAACCTGACCAGCACGCAGTTCGCCTCCGATCGAAAAAAGGTGATTACGCGCGCCCGTGACGCGGGCGTCACCGGCATGTTGATTACCGGTACCAATGCGCTGGAAAGTCAGCAGGCGCAGCGGCTGGCTGAGGCTCATCCGGGTTACTGCTGGTCCACCGCGGGCGTGCATCCCCATCATGCCAGTGAGTGGTCACAAGAGGTCGCGAATACGCTGCGCCGGCTGGCGGAAAAAGCCCAGGTTGTGGCGATAGGTGAATGCGGGCTGGATTTCAATCGTAACCTGTCCGCACATCAGCAGCAGGAATATGCGTTTGACGCGCAACTGGCATTAGCTGCGGAACTGAATATGCCCGTGTTTCTTCACTGTCGGGAAGCGCATGAACGCTTTGCTGCGGTACTTGAACCCTGGTTGCCCAAATTACCCGCCGCCGTGATTCACTGTTTTACCGGTACCCGGGAAGAGTTAGCGGCCTGCCTGGAAATGGGCTTATCGGTAGGCATTACCGGTTGGGTATGCGATGAACGCCGGGGAATTGCCCTGCGTGAGATGTTGCCGTTGATTCCCGCCGAACGGTTGCTACTGGAAACGGATGCGCCCTATCTGTTACCGCGGGATATGCGCCCACGGCCAACTTCCCGACGCAATGAACCCTGTTTTTTACCGCATATCCTGCAGCAGGTCGCGAACTGGCGAGGCGAGGAACCAGAGGCGCTGGCAGCCCAGGTGGATCATAATGCGCGCACGCTGTTCGGGCTGCGTTAGGCTTTACGGAATTGTCGGTTATCCACGCTCCGGACAACCTGTTTGTTTAGCAGATTCAGCAACAGGATGGAGCGTGCTTCGCCATCGGGTTCTGAGAAGATAGCCCGCAGACCTTCAAACGTCCCTTCGGTGATGATGACTTCATCGCCGTTTTGCGGCGTTTCAGGATCGATCAGCGTTTGTGGCACATCAGTCTGCAGTGCATCAATAACGACAGCAGGTACGGTGGCCGGCGTCGCGCCAAAGCGCACGAAATGGCTGACGCCACGTGTACTGCTGATGGTTGTGGTGTGAATGGCTTCGGGGTCAAACTCAATGAACAGGTAGTTTGGGAACAGCGGTTCACTTACGGTAGTTCGCTTGCCACGCACAATTTTCTCAAGCGCGATCATGGGGCTCAGGCAATTTACGGCTTGCCGCTCAAGATGCTCTTTCGCACGCAATAGCTGCCCACGTTTGCAATAGAGTAAGTACCAGGATTCCATAACTGCTCCCAATGAATGGACGCTAAGAATAGCAAACCTCCACTCAGAGTTATAGCGCATTGGGGTCTGTTACGCGGCGTTGCCTGGAAAATAAACTAAGATTGTTCTGAATGACGAATGCCATCGCATAAAATGAAAAAATAGCCATTATGCGGTAAGGTTCAGCACGAAAACTAAGCGACATTATTCGTCTGATGGTTGCCCGTGACGGGCAAGATAAGCCATGCGGTGCATAAAGCTCCACACATTCATGTAATCAGCCCTATAATGGCAAATTCACTCTGGCCGGAAAGTTGAAGCCGCATGAAATATCAGGATTTAAGAGACTTTATTGCGCTGCTTGAACAGCGTGGTGAACTCAAGCGTATCTCGCACGTGATCGACCCCGAACTGGAAATGACCGAAATTGCCGATCGCACCCTGCGTGCAGGCGGTCCGGCATTGCTGTTTGAGAACCCAAAAGGTTACGACATGCCTGTACTGTGTAACCTGTTCGGTACGCCAAAACGCGTGGCCATGGGCATGGGCCAGGAAGAGGTCAGTGCACTGCGTGAAGTGGGTGAGTTGCTGGCCTTTTTAAAAGAACCTGAGCCACCGAGAGGTTTCCGCGATCTGTTCAGTAAAATGCCGCAGTTTAAGCAAGTACTGAATATGCCGACCAAAAGGTTGCGCAATGCGCCCTGTCAGGAGGTGGTTTTCAGTGGTGATGAGGTCGACCTGACCCAAATCCCGGTCATGAAATGCTGGCCCGGCGACGCTGCCCCGCTGATTACATGGGGATTAACCGTAACGCGCGGCCCGCATAAAGAGCGACAAAATTTAGGCATCTATCGTCAGCAGGTGATTGGCAAAAATCGCCTGATCATGCGCTGGCTTTCTCATCGTGGTGGTGCCCTGGATTATCTTGAATGGTGCAAGGCACATCCTGGCGAACGTTTCCCGGTGTCCGTTGCACTGGGCGCCGATCCGGCGACCATTCTGGGGGCGGTCACGCCCGTCCCTGACACGTTGTCAGAGTATGCGTTTGCCGGTCTGCTGCGCGGCAACAAGACCGAAGTCGTCAAGTGCCTCTCAAACGATCTGGAAGTGCCTGCGAGCGCCGAAATTGTGCTGGAAGGTTATATCGAACCCGGTGACATGGCACCTGAAGGTCCCTATGGCGATCACACCGGTTACTATAATGAAGTCGACAGTTTCCCGGTGTTTACCGTTACGCACATCACGCAGCGTCATCAGGCGATCTACCATTCTACCTATACCGGAAGGCCACCGGATGAACCCGCCGTCCTGGGCGTGGCGCTGAATGAAGTGCTTGTACCGATTCTGATTAAACAGTTCCCGGAAATCGTCGATTTCTATTTGCCACCAGAAGGATGCTCTTACCGACTGGCGGTCGTGACGATTAAAAAACAGTACGCGGGACATGCCAAGCGCGTGATGTTTGGCGTCTGGTCATTTTTACGGCAGTTCATGTACACCAAATTTGT
The DNA here is from genome assembly GCF_011044475.1 of Pantoea stewartii. Taxonomy (NCBI): domain Bacteria; kingdom Pseudomonadati; phylum Pseudomonadota; class Gammaproteobacteria; order Enterobacterales; family Erwiniaceae; genus Pantoea; species Pantoea stewartii. The sequence continues at coordinate 2,704,631 of NZ_CP049115.1, read as the reverse complement.
TATTGTGTGTGATGATGACGTTAATGCCCGCGACTGGAACGACGTCATCTGGGCAATCACGACGCGTATGGACCCGGCACGCGATACCGTATTGGTAGAAAACACGCCAATCGATTATCTTGATTTTGCGTCTCCGGTTTCCGGACTAGGGTCAAAGATGGGCCTCGACGCCACGAATAAATGGCCAGGTGAGACGCAACGAGAGTGGGGCACGCCGATTGTTAAAGATCCGGCCGTTACCGCACGTATCGACGCTATCTGGGATGACCTCGGTATTTTTGATCAACCATCACAGCGTTGATGGTGAGCAATAACCATAAAGACGACCCGACAGAGGGACCGCATGACAACGTTAAGCTGTAAAGTAACTTCAGTTGAGGCGATTACCGACACGGTGTATCGCGTTCGCCTGATTCCGGAAGCAGATTTTAGTTTTCGCGCAGGGCAGTACCTGATGGTCGTAATGGATGAGCGTGACAAGCGCCCGTTTTCATTAGCCTCCACGCCAATGGAAACTGAAATCATTGAACTGCATATCGGTGCCTCAGAGCTGAATCTCTACGCCATGGCGGTGATGGATCGTATTCAGCAGGAAGGGCAAATTGTGGTGGACATCCCACATGGTGATGCCTGGTTGCGTGAAGAGAGTGACAAGCCGTTAATCCTGATCGCGGGTGGCACAGGCTTTTCCTATGTGCGTTCCATTTTACTCACTGCGCTTGCCGAACAACCCAACCGTGATATTGCGGTTTACTGGGGCGGGCGCGAACTGAAGCATTTGTATGATTTGGACGAGCTGGAAGCACTGGCGATTAAGCATCCGAATCTGAAAGTGATTCCGGTTGTCGAACAGCCTGAAGCAGGCTGGCCGGGCCGTTCTGGTACGGTGCTGACAGCCGTCATGCAGGACTTTGCGACCCTGAGTGAGCATGAGATTTATATTGCCGGCCGCTTCGAAATGGCGAAAATCGCCCGTGAACGCTTTTGTTCAGAACGAGGTGCCGTTGAAGCACAAATGTATGGCGATGCGTTTGCTTTTATCTGACGTGGCAGCACAAGAAAAAACCCGCCCCTGACAGGCGGGTAAATCTCACACTATAACGTTCCAACGTATTAAACGCGTTCAATAACGGTAGCGATGCCCTGACCCAAACCAATACACATGGAGGCCAGGCCGAACTGCGCATCGCGACGTTCCATAATGTTCAGCAACGTCGTGCTGATGCGTGCGCCTGAGCAGCCTAACGGATGGCCCAACGCGATGGCGCCGCCATTGAGGTTGACCTTGTCATCGAGCCTGTCTGACAGGCCGAGATCGTTGATGCAGGGCAGAACCTGCGCGGCAAAAGCCTCGTTAAGTTCAAAAACATCAATGTCATTTACGCTCAGCCCGGCGCGCTTCAGTGCCAGCTTGCTGGCCGGGACCGGGCCGTATCCCATAATGGAAGGATCGCATCCCACTACTGCCATACTTTTAATGCGTGCACGGGGTTTCAGGCCCTGCTCTCGTGCGTGGCTTTCACTCATGATCAACATGCCCGCCGCCCCGTCTGATAACGCTGACGAACTGCCCGCAGTGACTGTTCCGTTCACCGGATCGAAGGCAGGCCGCAGTGCTGCCAGTCCTTCCAGGCTGGTATCTTCACGGATGACTTCGTCAACGTCATAGCGTTTCAGGACGCCATCGGCATCGTGACCATGCAGCGCAACAATTTCATTGGCAAAATCGCCACGCTGCGTGGCCTGCCAGGCACGCTGATGAGAGCGCAAAGCAAAAGCGTCCTGCTGCTCGCGGCTGATATGGTGCATGCGCGCCAGCATCTCTGCCGTTAGCCCCATCATCCCTGCGGCTTTCGCAACGGTACGGCCTAAACCCGGATGAAAATCGACGCCATGGTTCATGGGGACATGCCCCATATGTTCGACACCGCCAATTAAACAGGTCTGAGCATCGCCGACCATGATTGCGCGTGCGGCGTCATGTAAGGCCTGCATTGAAGAACCGCAAAGACGGTTAACCGTTGTCGCCGGAACGCGGTGCGGGATTTCAGCCAGCAGCGCGGCGTTGCGGGCAATGTTGAAGCCTTGCTCCAGCGTTTGCTGCACGCAACCCCAGATAATGTCGTCCAGCGTGGCGGCATTCACCCCCGGATTGCGGTTCAACAGAGCACGCATGACATGCGCGGACAGGTCCTCAGCGCGTACATGGCGAAATGCCCCACCTTTTGAACGGCCCATCGGCGTACGCACCGCGTCAATAATTACCACATTTTCCATTTTGATTACCTCAGGCGCTTCTGAACGCGGCTTCATCGATCGGTTTGACGGCGGGATACCAGCTTTCGTGTTGGCGCGCTTTATCAAGCAGCAGGGCAGGGAGCGCATACAGCCCACCCAATGACGAATAACGTTTCGCCTGATCCACTACGTTGCCGTTACCCAAAGTGTCGAGATAACGGAAAGCACCGCCACGGAAAGGCGGGAATCCCAGACCATAGACCAGCGCCATGTCTGCTTCAGCAGGTGAGGCGATAATCTTCTCTTCCAGGCAGCGAACCACTTCATTCAACATCGGCAGCATCATGCGATTCAGAATCTCTTCATCACTGAATATCCGTTTAGGCTGGCAGGCGGGTTCGAGTAAGGCATCGACCTCTGCATCGGACACTTTTTTCGGTTTCCCTTTTTTGTCTTCTTCCCAGCGCCAGAAACCCAGACCATTTTTCTGACCAAAACGCTTCGCCTCAAACAGAATATCGATCGCATCGCGATAGTCTTTTTTCATCCGTTCAGGAAAACCGTCCGCCATGACGCTTTGCGCATGATGCGCGGTATCAATGCCCACGACATCCAGCAGCCATGAAGGCCCCATCGGCCAGCCAAACTGTTTTTCCATTACCTTGTCGATCTGGCGGAAGTCCGCACCATCACGCAACAGCATGCCGAAGGCAGCGAAGTAGGGGAACAAAACGCGGTTAACAAAGAAACCCGGACAGTCATTCACCACCACCGGGGTTTTACCCATTTTACTGGCCCAGGCGACAACTTTACCCAGCGTGGCCTCACTGGTTTTCTCTCCACGGATCACCTCTACCAGCGGCATACGTGGAACCGGGTTAAAGAAGTGCATGCCACAAAAATTTTCTGGACGCTGCAACGCCTGCGCCAGATGGCTGATGGGGATGGTTGAGGTGTTTGACGCCAGAATGGCATCAGCGCGCATATGGGTTTCGGTTTCAGCCAGAACGCTGGCCTTGATTTTCGGATTTTCGACGACGGCTTCTACCACGATGTCGGCCTGGTCGAAACCGGCATAATCGAGAGTAGGCTGAATAGTGGCAATGACGCTGGCCAGCTTGTTTCCGTCTATTTTACCGCGTTCCAGTTGCTTATTCAGAAGCTTACTGGCTTCATTCATGCCCAGCGTCAGCGCCTGCGGATTGATATCCTTCATTTTAACCGGCACGCCTTTCCATGCCGATTGATAGCTGATTCCACCGCCCATAATACCGGCGCCCAGCACGGCGGCCTGTCTGGGCGGGCCGCTTTCACTGCTGCGTTTTTTGGCCAGACTTTTGATGTACTGATCGTTGAGAAAAATACCGACGAGCGCGCGGGCCACATCTGACTGTGCAAGCGGAACAAACGCTGCGGTTTCCAGCTTTAGCGCATCATCGCGGCCCAGCGCTGCTGCCGCTTCAATGGTTTTAACGGCAGTGACTGGCGCAGGGTAGTGTTTCCCCGCCGTTTGCATCACCATGCCTTTGGCTATCGTAAAGCTCATCGCGGCTTCAACGGGGCTGAGTTTCAATGGAGCCAGTTTAGGGGCGCGACGGGCACGCCAGCTGCCGTCGTGGGCGGCCGCTTTTAGCATGGTTAACGCAGCATCACGCAGCTTATCGTTGCTGACAACCGCATCCACCAGACCCAGTTTCAGCGCTTCAACACCGTCAACATCTTTGCCTGCGGCAATGATTTCCATTGCACTGTCGGCACCTAACAGACGAGGAAGACGCACGCTGCCGCCAAAACCCGGCATGATGCCCAGCTTCGTTTCCGGTAACCCCAGGCGGGCCGTCGGTGTGGCAACGCGCAAATCCGTGGCCAGTACACATTCACAGCCACCGCCCAGCGCATAGCCCTCAATCGCCGAGATCGTGGGCACCGGCAAATCTTCCAGACGATTGAAGATACTGTTGGCGAAGGTCAGCCACTGGCTCAGTTTCTCTGTCGGCGCATCAAAGAGCGCCAGGAATTCAGTAATGTCCGCACCCACGATAAAGGCGGGTTTTGCTGATCGCAGAAGCACACCGCGCAGGCCGGCATGTTTTTCCAGCACCGTTACCGCATCGCCAAGACTGGCCACGGTTTGCGTATCCAGCTTGTTAACGGAGCCGGGGGCATCAAATACCAGCTCGACAATACCATCGTCCAGCTGGTGAAGAGTGAGGTTAGCGCCTTGGTAGAGCATGTACGTCTCCTGAAACCGCGAAAGGTGATCTGGTCATACCAGATGATCGTGAGTTTGGGAGGGATGTTAATTTTTTGCAAACAGGTCTTTGTTTATTTGCTAACAAGATCACAGCCACGGGGAACCCGGCATCCGGATTTTGCCTGTGATAAACTGCGGCTTTTCCGGACACTGGAGAGGCGGCAATGGATTCACTTAAGAGCTTGTATCACGCGCATATTACGACCTTGCAACAACGTGCTCAGCAGGTATTGGCACGTCATAAACTGGACGCCATGCTGATCCATTCCGGCGAGCTACTCACCGTATTTCTGGACGACCACACGTATCCGTTTAAGGTCAACCCGCAGTTCAAGTCCTGGGTGCCGGTAACACAGGTACCTAACTGTTGGCTGTGGATCGATGGCGTGAACAAACCGAAATTGTGGTTCTATTCGCCGGTGGATTACTGGCACAACGTTGAACCGCTTCCGCACAGTTTCTGGACCGACGACATTGAGATTATCGGGCTGGCAAACGCGAATGCCATTGGCGATCTCCTGCCTGCTCAGCGCGAAAATGTTGCCTATATTGGCCCGGTCGTCGAACGCGCTGCGCAGTTAGGCATTACGGCAGGCAACATCAATCCTAAAGCGGTGATCGATTTCCTGCATTATCACCGCAGTATTAAAACTGACTACGAACTGAGCTGTATGCGTCAGGCGCAGAAAATTGCCGTGGCAGGACATCGCGCTGCCAAAGAAGCGTTTGCGGCAGGTCTGAGTGAATTCGATATTAATCAGGCGTACCTGACCGCGACTGGTCATCGCGATACGGATGTCCCTTACGGCAACATTATTGCATTGAACGAACATGCTGCCGTGTTGCATTACACCAAACTGGATCATCAGCCACCGGCTAAGCGCTACAGTTTCCTGATTGATGCCGGGGCGGAATATCAGGGATATGCCGCTGACCTGACCCGCAGCTATGCCGCACAAAGCGGATCGCTGTATGCCAAAATGGTGGAGGCGATGAATGCGGAAGAGCTGGCCTTGATTGCGACGTTGAAAGCGGGCGTGCGCTACACCGATTACCATCTGCAAATGCATCAGCGCATTGCAAAATTACTGGTGAAGTTTGATTTGGTCCACGGCATCAGTGAAGAGGCGTTGGTGGCCGAAGACCTGACCGGTCCGTTTATGCCACACGGTTTAGGTCATCCGCTGGGCCTGCAGGTTCATGATGTCGCCGGATTTATGCAAGATGAAAGCGGGACGCACCTGGCTGCGCCAGCGCAATATCCTTACCTGCGTTGCACCCGTGTCATCCAGCCGGGGATGGTGTTAACCATCGAGCCAGGCTTCTACATTATTGATTCACTGCTGGCACCGCTGCGCGCTGGCAAATTCAGTGCGCATTTTAACTGGCAGACACTGGATGCGCTTAAGCCTTACGGCGGCATTCGCATTGAAGATAACGTGGTTATTCATGCTAATCGCGTTGAAAACATGACGCGCGACCTGCACCTCGCCTGATGGAGGCTTACGATATTCCTGCGCAAGCGCTGAGCGTGAGTGAGGAGACCATCAAAAAGAGCCGGTTTATTACGTTACTGGCGCACACGGACGGTGTCGAAGCCGCGCGGGCTTTTGTCCAGCAGGTAAAACAGGATTATCCGACGGCCCGGCATCATTGCTGGGCCTGGGTGGCGGGCGCGCCCGATGATTCGCAGCAGTTGGGGTTTTCCGATGACGGCGAACCTTCGGGAACGGCGGGGAAACCTATGCTGGCGCAGTTGATGGGGGCAGGCATAGGGGAAATCACCGCCGTCGTCGTACGTTACTACGGCGGCATCATGCTGGGAACGGGCGGTCTGGTAAAGGCTTATGGCGGCGGTGTCCAGCAAGGGCTGAAACAGCTTGAGCGCCAGCGAAAAGTCCCGGTAAGGTTATTCACGTTGCAGTGTGACTACGCCCAGTTGAGCGACATTGAGCGTCTGGTGCAGCGCTACGACGGCAGCATTACTGAAAGTCATTATTGCGACCGTATCGCGATGACGCTGGCTTTGCCTTATGGACAAATTGAGGGATTTAAGCAAAATCTGTCAGACTTCAGCCGGGGTGCGTTAACGCTTCTTCCGCTTATACCATGATGTTCTTCTCTTTAACTAAAGGAACGGCTTAATGCATTTTCGCGCCATTACCCGCATTGTCGGTCTGCTGGTGATCCTCTTCTCGGTGACGATGATTGTACCCGGCCTCGTTGCGCTGATTTATCGGGATGGTGCCGGCCGCGCCTTCAGCCAGACGTTTATGATGGCTCTGGTGATTGGTTCATTATTGTGGTGGCCAAACCGTAAGAAGAAAACGGAGCTTAAGCCGCGCGAAGGGTTTCTGATCGTGGTGCTGTTCTGGACCGTGCTGGGCAGCGTCGGGGCCATGCCGTTTATCTTTGCCGAACAGCCGCATCTGTCGGTTACCGATGCCTTTTTTGAATCCTTTTCCGGGTTAACCACCACCGGTGCGACGACGCTGGTGGGGCTGGACTCTTTGCCTAAAGCGATTCTGTTCTATCGCCAGATGCTGCAGTGGCTTGGCGGTATGGGAATCATTGTGCTCGCGGTGGCGATTCTGCCCATTCTGGGCGTCGGTGGGATGCAGCTTTACCGTGCCGAAATGCCCGGTCCGTTGAAAGACAATAAGATGCGTCCGCGTATTGCCGAAACGGCCAAGACGCTATGGCTTATCTATGTATTACTGACGGTGGCCTGCGCACTGGCATTATGGTTTGCCGGAATGCCCGCCTTCGATGCCATTGGGCACAGCTTTTCGACGATTGCTATTGGGGGATTTTCAACCCACGATGCCAGTATCGGCTATTTCCAGAGCGGCACCATTAATACGATTGTGGCCGTGTTCCTGCTGATCTCCGGCTGTAACTACGGCCTGCACTTCTCTTTACTGAGTAACCGCAATCTTCGGGTGTACTTACGCGATCCCGAATTTCGTATGTTTATCGGTGTGCAACTGACGCTGGTACTGATCTGTACAGTGGTACTGTGGTTCCATAATGTTTATGACAGTGGCTGGCAAACGTTGAATCAGGCGTTTTTCCAGGTTGTCTCGATGGCGACGACAGCGGGATTCACCACAGACAGTATTGCGCGCTGGCCGCTGTTCCTGCCGGTTTTGCTGCTCTGCTCTGCGTTCATTGGCGGCTGTGCCGGTTCGACGGGCGGTGGCCTGAAAGTGATCCGCATCCTGCTGCTGTGTAAACAGGGGAATCGCGAACTCAAACGCCTTGTCCATCCCAATGCGGTTTACACCATTAAGCTGGGTAATCGCGCGTTGCCAGAACGCATCCTGGAAGCGGTCTGGGGATTCTTCTCTGCGTATGCGCTGGTCTTCCTGATCAGTATGCTGGCCATTATTGCCACCGGCGTGGATGATTTTTCTGCGTTTGCCGCGGTCGCCGCAACGTTAAACAACCTGGGGCCCGGTCTGGGTGTTGTAGCGGATAACTTCACCTCAATGAATGATGTGGCAAAGTGGATTTTAATTTCGACTATGCTGTTTGGTCGCCTTGAGGTATTCACGTTGCTGGTGTTATTCACGCCAACCTTCTGGCGAGAATAACTAATAAGGATGCAGATGATGAAAGCATTAATTCTCTTTTCGACCCGTGACGGTCAGACGCAAAAAATCGCTTCCGCTATGGCGGAGGCGATTAAGGGCGAGCAAGCGTGCGATGTGATGAATATTCAGGATGCAGACGCGATTGACTGGCAGCAATATGATCGGGTGCTGATTGGGGCTTCAATCCGTTATGGTCACTTTCAGCCCGCCGTAAACGAATTTGTTAAGCAGAACCTGGCCGCATTGCAGCAGCGCGTCAGCGGCTTCTTCTCCGTGAATCTTACGGCGCGTAAGCCAGAGAAGCGGACGCCGGAAACCAATGCCTATACCGTTAAGTTTTTAGCGCAGTCCCCCTGGAAGCCCGATTGCTGTGCGGTTTTTGCAGGTGCACTGTATTATCCCCGCTATCGTTGGTTTGATCGGGTCATGATTAAGTTGATTATGCGCATGACCGGCGGCGAAACGGATACGACGAAGGAAGTTGAGTATACGGACTGGGAGCAGGTGCGCGGTTTCGCCAGAGATTTTGCACAGTTACCAGGCAAATCGTACTGAAATAACGCGATCTGGCGAAATTTGAGACGAACAGTAATATTTTTGCAATTAACCCTTGTCAGGCCGCGCGAACTCCCTATAATGCGCCTCCATCGACACGGCACAACGGCTTACGGAATGCGGTGTTGAGAGGGTCAGGCAACTGAGCCGCCGGAGAAAAATTTCTGAAAAAGAGGTTGACTCTGAAGGAGGAAAGCGTAATATACGCCACCTCGCAACAGACGGTTAACCCGCTGGTTGCACTGCTCTTTAACAATTTATCAGACAATCTGTGTGGGCACTCGCAGGATTGATATCCGCGTCTCCGGACGCAAAAAATATCAAGTCTTAAGAGTGAACACGTATTGAAATTCATTACGACGTTTTCCTTGAGCATCGCTGCACTGGTTGCAGCAAATCAAACTTTAAATTGAAGAGTTTGATCATGGCTCAGATTGAACGCTGGCGGCAGGCCTAACACATGCAAGTCGGACGGTAGCACAGAGGAGCTTGCTCCTCGGGTGACGAGTGGCGGACGGGTGAGTAATGTCTGGGAAACTGCCCGATGGAGGGGATAACTACTGGAAACGGTAGCTAATACCGCATAACGTCGCAAGACCAAAGTGGGGACCTCCGGGCCTCACACCATCGGATGTGCCCAGATGGGATTAGCTTGTAGGCGGGGTAACGGCCCACCTAGGCGACGATCCCTAGCTGGTCTGAGAGGATGACCAGCCACACTGGGACTGAGACACGGTCCAGACTCCTACGGGAGGCAGCAGTGGGGAATATTGCACAATGGGCGCAAGCCTGATGCAGCCATGCCGCGTGTATGAAGAAGGCCTTCGGGTTGTAAAGTACTTTCAGCGGGGAGGAAGGTGGTGAGGTTAATAACCTCATCAATTGACGTTACCCGCAGAAGAAGCACCGGCTAACTCCGTGCCAGCAGCCGCGGTAATACGGAGGGTGCAAGCGTTAATCGGAATTACTGGGCGTAAAGCGCACGCAGGCGGTCTGTTAAGTCAGATGTGAAATCCCCGGGCTTAACACGGGAACTGCATTTGAAACTGGCAGGCTTGAGTCTCGTAGAGGGGGGTAGAATTCCAGGTGTAGCGGTGAAATGCGTAGAGATCTGGAGGAATACCGGTGGCGAAGGCGGCCCCCTGGACGAAGACTGACGCTCAGGTGCGAAAGCGTGGGGAGCAAACAGGATTAGATACCCTGGTAGTCCACGCCGTAAACGATGTCGACTTGGAGGTTGTTCCCTTGAGGAGTGGCTTCCGGAGCTAACGCGTTAAGTCGACCGCCTGGGGAGTACGGCCGCAAGGTTAAAACTCAAATGAATTGACGGGGGCCCGCACAAGCGGTGGAGCATGTGGTTTAATTCGATGCAACGCGAAGAACCTTACCTACTCTTGACATCCAGCGAACTTTCCAGAGATGGATTGGTGCCTTCGGGAACGCTGAGACAGGTGCTGCATGGCTGTCGTCAGCTCGTGTTGTGAAATGTTGGGTTAAGTCCCGCAACGAGCGCAACCCTTATCCTTTGTTGCCAGCGATTCGGTCGGGAACTCAAAGGAGACTGCCGGTGATAAACCGGAGGAAGGTGGGGATGACGTCAAGTCATCATGGCCCTTACGAGTAGGGCTACACACGTGCTACAATGGCGCATACAAAGAGAAGCGACCTCGCGAGAGCAAGCGGACCTCATAAAGTGCGTCGTAGTCCGGATCGGAGTCTGCAACTCGACTCCGTGAAGTCGGAATCGCTAGTAATCGTGGATCAGAATGCCACGGTGAATACGTTCCCGGGCCTTGTACACACCGCCCGTCACACCATGGGAGTGGGTTGCAAAAGAAGTAGGTAGCTTAACCTCCGGGAGGGCGCTTACCACTTTGTGATTCATGACTGGGGTGAAGTCGTAACAAGGTAACCGTAGGGGAACCTGCGGTTGGATCACCTCCTTACCTGAAGATACCGTCGTGCGAAGTGCTCACACAGATTGTCTGATAGAAAGTCACGAGCAGAAAAAACCTCTACAGGCTTGTAGCTCAGGTGGTTAGAGCGCACCCCTGATAAGGGTGAGGTCGGTGGTTCAAGTCCACTCAGGCCTACCAACTTCGCACTCATGCTGCGTTATGTCTCCGGCTCGCATAGTTCACTATGCTTCGCGGACACACGCCTTGCCTGAGCACGAAGTGCATTTCTCATGAAGTGCACGCAGTTGAGTGGTGGTAGTGGTCTCTGCAGTAACTGTATGGGGCTATAGCTCAGCTGGGAGAGCGCCTGCCTTGCACGCAGGAGGTCAGCGGTTCGATCCCGCTTAGCTCCACCATACTTGCTGTTTTTTCTGACAATACTTCAGAGCGTACCGGTAACGGTGTGCTGCGAAGTATTATGCTCTTTAACAATCCGGAACAAGCTGAAAATTTGAAACGACGCACGTCGTGTTCCTCCGTAATAAGGAACACAGCACGATGCGTTCGGGTCTCTCAAAAGCTCATAACACGCAAGCGCAAAACGCCTGTGGGTTGTGAGGTTAAGCGACCAAGCGTACACGGTGGATGCCCTGGCAGTCAGAGGCGATGAAGGGCGTGCTAATCTGCGATAAGCGCCGGTAAGGTGATATGAACCGCTATAACCGGCGATACCCGAATGGGGAAACCCAGTGTGACTCGTCACACTATCATGCAGTGAATCCATAGCGGCATGAGGCGAACCGGGGGAACTGAAACATCTAAGTACCCCGAGGAAAAGAAATCAACCGAGATTCCCCCAGTAGCGGCGAGCGAACGGGGAGGAGCCCAGAACCTGCATCAGCTTGTGCATCAGTGGAAGCGTCTGGAAAGTCGCAGGGTACAGGGTGATACTCCCGTACACAAAGGTGCACAGGCTGTGAGTTCGATGAGTAAGGCGGGACACGTGGTATCCTGTCTGAATATGGGGGGACCATCCTCCAAGGCTAAATACTCCTGACTGACCGATAGTGAACCAGTACCGTGAGGGAAAGGCGAAAAGAACCCCGGCGAGGGGAGTGAAACAGAACCTGAAACCGTGTACGTACAAGCAGTGGGAGCACCTTCGTGGTGTGACTGCGTACCTTTTGTATAATGGGTCAGCGACTTATATTCTGTAGCAAGGTTAACCGTATAGGGGAGCCGCAGGGAAACCGAGTCTTAACTGGGCGTTAAGTTGCAGGGTATAGACCCGAAACCCGGTGATCTAGCCATGGGCAGGTTGAAGGTTGGGTAACACTAACTGGAGGACCGAACCGACTAATGTTGAAAAATTAGCGGATGACCTGTGGCTGGGGGTGAAAGGCCAATCAAACCGGGAGATAGCTGGTTCTCCCCGAAAGCTATTTAGGTAGCGCCTCGTGAACTCATCTCCGGGGGTAGAGCACTGTTTCGGCTAGGGGGCCATCCCGGCTTACCAACCCGATGCAAACTGCGAATACCGGAGAATGTTATCACGGGAGACACACGGCGGGTGCTAACGTCCGTCGTGAAGAGGGAAACAACCCAGACCGCCAGCTAAGGTCCCAAAGTCATGGTTAAGTGGGAAACGATGTGGGAAGGCACAGACAGCCAGGATGTTGGCTTAGAAGCAGCCATCATTTAAAGAAAGCGTAATAGCTCACTGGTCGAGTCGGCCTGCGCGGAAGATGTAACGGGGCTAAACCATGCACCGAAGCTGCGGCAGCGACGCGTAAGCGTTGTTGGGTAGGGGAGCGTTCTGTAAGCCGTCGAAGGTGTGCTGTGAGGCATGCTGGAGGTATCAGAAGTGCGAATGCTGACATAAGTAACGATAAACAAGGTGAAAAACCTTGTCGCCGGAAGACCAAGGGTTCCTGTTCAACGTTAATCGGAGCAGGGTGAGTCGACCCTAAGCCGAGGCCGACAGGCGTAGGCGATGGACAACAGGTTGATATTCCTGTACTTGGTGTTACTGCGAAGGGGGACGGAGAAGGCTATATCGGCCGGGCGACGGTTGTCCCGGTTTAAGCGTGTAGGTGTGTGCGCCGCAAATCCGGTGCACTTTACACTGAGGCGTGACGACGAGGCACTACGGTGCTGAAGTGATAAATGCCCTGCTTCCAGGAAAAGCCTCTAAGCATCAGGTAACACGAAATCGTACCCCAAACCGACACAGGTGGTCAGGTAGAGAATACCCAGGCGCTTGAGAGAACTCGGGTGAAGGAACTAGGCAAAATGGTGCCGTAACTTCGGGAGAAGGCACGCTGGCGCGTAGGTGAGGGGACTTGCTCCCGGAGCCGAGGCCAGTCGAAGATACCAGCTGGCTGCAACTGTTTATTAAAAACACAGCACTGTGCAAACACGAAAGTGGACGTATACGGTGTGACGCCTGCCCGGTGCCGGAAGGTTAATTGATGGGGTTATCCGTAAGGAGAAGCTCTTGATCGAAGCCCCGGTAAACGGCGGCCGTAACTATAACGGTCCTAAGGTAGCGAAATTCCTTGTCGGGTAAGTTCCGACCTGCACGAATGGCGTAATGATGGCCAGGCTGTCTCCACCCGAGACTCAGTGAAATTGAAATCGCTGTGAAGATGCAGTGTACCCGCGGCAAGACGGAAAGACCCCGTGAACCTTTACTACAGCTTGACACTGAACACTGAGCCTTGATGTGTAGGATAGGTGGGAGGCTTTGAAGCGTGGACGCCAGTCTGCGTGGAGCCGTCCTTGAAATACCACCCTTTAATGTTTGGTGTTCTAACGTGGGCCCGTGATCCGGGCTGCGGACAGTGTCTGGTGGGTAGTTTGACTGGGGCGGTCTCCTCCCAAAGCGTAACGGAGGAGCACGAAGGTTGGCTAATCCTGGTCGGACATCAGGAGGTTAGTGCAATGGCATAAGCCAGCTTGACTGCGAGAGTGACGGCTCGAGCAGGTGCGAAAGCAGGTCATAGTGATCCGGTGGCCCTGAATGGAAGGGCCATCGCTCAACGGATAAAAGGTACTCCGGGGATAACAGGCTGATACCGCCCAAGAGTTCATATCGACGGCGGTGTTTGGCACCTCGATGTCGGCTCATCACATCCTGGGGCTGAAGTAGGTCCCAAGGGTACGGCTGTTCGCCGTTTAAAGTGGTACGCGAGCTGGGTTTAGAACGTCGTGAGACAGTTCGGTCCCTATCTGCCGTGGGCGCTGGAGAATTGAGGGGGGTTGCTCCTAGTACGAGAGGACCGGAGTGAACGCACCGCTGGTGTCCGGGTTGTCACGCCAGTGGCACTGCCCGGTAGCTAAGTGCGGAAAAGATAAGTGCTGAAAGCATCTAAGCACGAAACTTGCCCCGAGATGAGTTCTCCCTGAGACTTTAAGTCTCCTGAAGGGACGTTGAAGACGACGACGTTGATAGGCCGGGTGTGTAAGCGCAGCGATGCGTTGAGCTTACCGGTACTAATGACCCGTGAGGCTTAACCTTACAACGCCAGAGGCGTTTTGGGTTGAGAGACAGAAGAATTTTCAGCCTTGTTTACCGGATAACGCCGTGCGGCCCGAGAGGGCGGTGCGGCAGACAGAATCTGCCTGGCGGCTGTAGCGCGGTGGTCCCACCTGACCCCATGCCGAACTCAGAAGTGAAACGCCGTAGCGCCGATGGTAGTGTGGGGTCTCCCCATGCGAGAGTAGGGAACTGCCAGGCATTAAATTAAAAAACCTGCACGTAACTTCGGGCAGTTCGCTACTCAACAGAGAGTAGGACAAAAGCGAACGCTTTTGAACGCTGCAACGCAGCGGCCCGAAGGGTGAATCACAGCGTGATTCATAAACTGCCAGGCATTAATTTAAGACCAGCACGCTGGTCATGACCTTACCGGTGACGCGGAAGGGCGAAACACCTGACAGCAGAACGTTTTTCTGCGATCAGTACAGAATCGGTGGAGCGGTAGTTCAGTTGGTTAGAATACCTGCCTGTCACGCAGGGGGTCGCGGGTTCGAGCCCCGTCCGTTCCGCCACCCTTTTTAGGGGCGTAGTTCAATTGGTAGAGCACCGGTCTCCAAAACCGGGTGTTGGGGGTTCGAGTCCCTCCGCCCCTGCCAGAAAAAGAAAAATCCTTTGCGTATGCGAAGGATTTTTTTTTGCCTTAAGAAAAGCAAAACAGAAAACCAGCCAGCAAAGACTGGCTTAATCCTCGCTTTCTTCCCTCTCTTTAATTCGGCACGACTGGAAACTTCAGCAACTGACGGATATACGTCTGCTGATCACTGTTTTGCAGCCATACCGCATACAAAGGCCGCACCGCCACAGACGTATCGGGCATCACTATCAGGTCGCTGTACAAGCTTTGCCAGAACTCGGGCAGAAACGCGCAGGCTCCTGTCGTGTGCAACAATTCACGCGTCACCTGTGCTGATGTCGTTGTTAATACCGGAACATCGTCCCCGCCGGAAAGATAACTTTGGTGCTGATGAAAGTCCGCGCCCCATTCCAGCTTAATATAGTCATATTTCTCACGCTTTTCGGTCTGCCGGGAACGAAACAGTGCCAGCGAAATATGACCTATCTGCTGGCTGGTCAATTCATCCATCTTTGGTGCTTCCGTCGTAATCAATAAATCCAGTTGGCGTTCATGCAACTGTTTAACTAACAAATGACGCTGCGCCACACGCGCTTCCAGGTGCAGACTTTCCCTGTTTTCGTAGAGTGTCTGAAGCCATGGCGTCAGATAGGCTTCCCAAAGTGAGGCGCTGGCACCAATGGACAGCTCATGATGCTGCTGCGTGTGCGACACTTCTTTCTTCGCCATAAGCCAGGTATTCATCAGACTTTCCGCGTAAGGCAAAAGACGCTCACCTGCCGAGGTCAAACGGATGTTGTTGCGGTGTCGGGTAAAAAGATTCACTCCCAGTTGGTTTTCTAACTGGCGGATGCGAAAACTGACAGCAGACTGCGTTAAGTAAAGTGCTTCTGCAGCACGCCCGAAATGGCGAGTTCTGCTCACTTCCAGGAAAGTTTTCAGTAATTCCGTATCCACAGCCTTCTCCCAAAATTTGTTTGTCGTATAGATTTAAATGTTTTGTTTTACACTCTGTCAAGCGTATCTAATACTCCGCGCCATAAATAGCACGGCCATAAGAGAAACAGGAGCGTGTAACATGGCGGAAAGCTTCTCAACGGAAAATCGTTTCTTTGATAACAAACATTACCCACGCGGATTTTCGCGTCATGGGGACTTTACGATTAAAGAAGCACAGCTACTTGAACGCCACGGCGTCGCGTTTAATGAGCTGGATCTTGCCAAACGTGAACCAGCGACAGAAGAAGAGCGTTTGTTCATCGAGGTATGTCGTGGTGTCCGTGAGCCGCAGACGGAAGCAGAACGTGTCTGGTCCAAATACATGACCCGTATCAAGCGTCCTAAGCGTTTTCACACGCTGTCAGGCGGTAAGCCACAAATGGATACCGTTGAAGACTACACAGAAAGCGACGATTAATGAAAAGGGGCGAAAGCCCCTTTTTACTGCAGGTTGTTATGAAGATAGGTCATGAGGCGGTCAATGCTTCGGTAACTGACGGCTTCCTGCAAATGATAACGGCTGATCGTCTCTTCACCGGCCAAATCGGCCACCGTGCGCGCCACTTTCAGGATCCGCTGCCACGCCCGTACTGATAAGCCCAACTGATTTAAAACAGACTCCAGCCACTTCGCATCCGCTGAACAAAGCGCACACCACCGTAATACCTCCGCATTAGCTAAATGAGCGTTGATTTTTCCTGAACGCGCAATCTGTCTTTGCCGGGCAACAAGCACGCGCTCGCGTACCGCCACAGAACTTTCTCCCGTCTGCTGTTGCTGGCCTAACAGTCCCGGCGGTAGCAATGGCACCTCCAGCGACAGATCAAAGCGATCAAGGAAGGGGCCGGAAAGTTTGCTGAGATAGCGTAAAATCTGCTGCGGCGAGGTGCGGTTATGCTGTCCCTGATAGTGTCCTGTCGGACTGGGATTCATCGCAGCGACTAACTGAAAGCGTGCAGGGTAAACCACCTTAGCCCTGGCTCGCGAAATCGCGACTTCACCGGACTCAATGGGTTCGCGCAATGCATCCAGAACGCTGCGCTGGAATTCAGGCAATTCATCTAAAAAAAGCACTCCATTATGGGCCAGCGAGATCTCACCGGGACGGGGCAATGCGCCACCGCCAATGAGCGCATACAGTGAAGCACTATGATGAGGGGCCCTGAACGGCCTTTTACGCCATGAATGATGCACAGGGCCCGCATTACTCAGGCTGGCTATCGCTGCGCATTCTAAGGCCTCCTGATCGCTTAATGGCGGCATGATGCCCGGTAAACGAGTGGCAAGCATGGTTTTGCCTGTGCCTGGCGGTCCGATCAGCATCAGGTTATGTCCACCGGCCGCCGTGATCTCCAGGGCACGGCGTCCTTGTTCCTGCCCGACAATATCGCGAAGATCGTCTGTGATTTCGTCGGTGTTATCGGCGTGGGCGGTGGCAATCGTGAGTTCACCCCTGTTGTGTAAGAAAGCACAAACGTCGATCAAATGGGCGGCTACCAGCGTTGAGCCTTTACGGATTAAACCCACATCAGTCTGGTTTTCTGCTGAGAGAATCAACTGCCTGCCAGCTTTAATCGCCGCAAGGGCAGCCGGAATGGCGGCCTGTACACCACACAGAGCGCCGTTTAGCGCCAGCTCGCCCAGAAACTCATATCCGCCCAGCTTCTCTGCAGGGAGCTGTTCAGACGCGACCAGAATGGCGACAGCCATGGGCAAATCGTAGCGCCCGCCTTCCTTAGGCAGATCGGCCGGGCCCAGATTGATGGTGATTCGCCGGGCAGGGAAGTCAAAGCCGCTGTTAATGATGGCGCTACGGACACGTTCGCGTGCCTCCTTGACGGTAGTTTCCGGTAAGCCCACCAACGTCAGGGCAGGCAATCCGTTGCTGATATGGACTTCAATAGTCACCAGCGGCGCATCAACCCCGATGGCTGCACGTGTCATAACTTTTGACAAAGACATGGCCGCTCCCAAATGCGGCAAGTCTGCCCTGGCGCTTCAATGACGGCGAGGGCCAAAAGGACAAAATGTAAGCTGCGCCGTGATTTTTTTGCGCACTATACATCCGCACGCTTTTTTTGTGGAACCGGACTTTGAACGCGGTATAACCGCATCGGCATGGTTTTTTTGTCAAAGTCGGGGCTCAATAAAATAATCTTTTAATTACAAATTGATAACGAAAGAACGCAATGGGCCGCAATAAAAAACCTGATAAAAAATATTGTAATTAGCCTACTAACTATGATAACTCTGTAGGCATTACTTCGAACGAGTTAAAGAATCGAATACGTTATGAAAGCCCTTCTACTAGTGATTAGCCTTGTCGTGATTAGCGTGGTGGTGATTATTAACCCACTGTGCGGGGCAACGCTTGGAGCAAGAAAGGCTTAAAAATCAAGCCAGAACTCTAAAAAACCCCCCGCACCGAAAGGTCCGGGGGTTTTTTTTTGACCTGGCAAAATTCAGTAAATCTGCAAGGAACAAACAATGAACAGTAGCATAAAATTCTGTTGTTCCCCTCAGGCGACAGGAGAATAACGATGACAGGTGCACAATGGGTAGTTCAGGCTTTACGCGCACAAGGCGTTGATACCGTATTTGGTTACCCTGGCGGCGCCATCATGCCAGTGTACGATGCGCTATACGACGGCGGCGTCGAACACCTGTTGTGCCGTCACGAGCAGGGCGCGGTGATGGCCGCAATCGGCTATGCCCGTTCAACCGGTAAAACCGGTGTCTGCATTGCCACTTCGGGTCCCGGTGCAACAAATCTAATCACCGGCCTGGCTGATGCCATGATGGACTCCGTGCCGGTTGTCGCGTTGACCGGTCAGGTCGCTTCTGCCTTCATCGGTACGGATGCCTTTCAGGAAATCGATGTTCTCGGTCTGTCGTTAGCCTGCACCAAACACAGCTTCATGGTTGAATCGCTGGATGATTTGCCTTCCGTGATGGCCGAGGCGTTCGCCATTGCGCAGTCGGGTCGCCCCGGGCCGGTATTAGTCGATATCCCAAAGGATATTCAGCTGGCAAAAGGGGAACCTTCACCGCAGTTGATGCCGGTGGAAGAAGCGATGTCGATGCCGCATCAGGCAATTATTGACGCGCGGGCAATGATGGCGCAGGCCAAAAAACCTATGCTGTATGTCGGCGGTGGCGTCGGCATGGCGCAAGCGGTGCCGGCACTGCGCGCGTTGATGCAGGAAACCGGCATTCCCGCTGTTGCCACGCTGAAGGGCCTGGGAAGTGTGGATGCCGACAGCGAATGTTATCTGGGCATGCTGGGCATGCACGGCACCAAGGCCGCTAATCTGGCCGTCCAGTCCTGCGACCTGTTAATCGCGGTGGGTGCCCGTTTTGACGACCGCGTCACCGGTAAACTGGACACCTTCGCCCCGCTGGCCAGCGTGATCCATCTGGATGTGGACCCTGCAGAACTGAACAAGCTGCGCCGTGCACATGTGTCGCTGCAAGGCGATCTCAACCATGTCCTGCCGGCCCTGAGCCAGCCTTTACAGATTCAGGCGTGGCGCGACGAAGTCATAGCGCTGAAAGCACAGCATGCGTGGCGCTACGATCATCCCGGTGAAGCCATCTATGCGCCGTTATTACTGAAACAACTGTCCGATCGCAAACCGGCAAACACGGTTGTTACCACCGACGTAGGTCAGCATCAGATGTGGGCCGCCCAGCATATAGCCTGTGACGCGCCTGAAGATTTCATCACTTCCAGTGGCTTAGGCACAATGGGCTTTGGCCTGCCTGCGGCAATCGGCGCACAGGTTGCGCGCCCTCACGATACCGTCATCTGTGTCTCGGGCGACGGCTCTATCATGATGAATATTCAGGAACTGGGCACCATTAAGCGTGGCAAACTGCCTGTGAAAATTCTGCTGCTGGATAACCAGCGTCTGGGCATGGTTCGCCAGTGGCAGCAGCTGTTTTTTGACGGTCGCTACAGTGAAACCATCCTGACCGACAACCCCGACTTCCTCACGCTGGCCAGCGCATTTGATATCCCGGGCCAGCGAATCACCCGTAAAGATCAGGTCGACGCCGCAATCGATGCTCTGCTGAACAGTGAAGGTCCTTATTTCCTGCACGTGTCAATTGATGAGCATGAAAACGTCTGGCCATTGGTACCGCCCGGTGCCAGCAACGCCAACATGATGGAGAAAACCGTATGAACCAGCATCAATTGTCTATCGAAGCGCGCTTTCGACCTGAAATATTGGAACGCATTTTACGTGTAGTACGCCATCGTGGCTTTCAGGTGTGTTCAATGAACATGGCGACTGTGGCTAATGCCGAAAACATTAATATCGAAATGACCGTTGCCAGCCAGCGCTCTGTCGATTTACTGTCTTCCCAGTTAAGCAAACTGATGGATGTCGCCTGCGTCCAGATTCAACAACAGACATCACAACAAATCCGCGCGTAGTCGCGAAAGGAAATAATAATGAGCACCAAGAAAGCAGATTTCATTTGGTTCAACGGCGAAATGGTTAAGTGGGAAGAGGCGAAAGTCAGCGTGATGTCTCACGCTCTGCATTACGGCACCTCGGTATTTGAAGGCGTGCGCTGCTACGACTCACACAAAGGCCCGGTCGTCTTCCGTCACCGCGAGCACATGCAGCGTCTGCACGATTCCGCCAAAATTTACCGTTTCCCGATCAGGCACAGCGTTGATGAACTGATGGAAGCCTGCCGTGAAGTGATTCGCGTGAACAACCTGAAAAGCGCCTACATCCGTCCGCTGGCTTTCGTGGGCGATGTCGGTCTGGGCGTGAACCCGCCGGATGGCTTCACCACGGATGTGATTGTTGCAGCGTTCCCGTGGGGCGCTTACCTGGGTGCTGAAGCGCTGGAAAACGGCATTGATGCCATGGTGTCTTCATGGAACCGCGTTGCGCCAAACACATTGCCAACCGCAGCAAAAGCGGGCGGCAACTATCTGTCTTCCCTGCTGGTAGGCAGTGAGGCGCGCCGCCATGGCTATCAGGAAGGCATTGCGCTGGATACCAATGGCCTGATTTCAGAAGGCGCAGGCGAAAATCTGTTTGAAGTGAAAGATGGCGTGCTGTTTACCCCGCCGTTTACCTCCTCTGCACTGCCGGGCATCACCCGCGATGCCATCATCACGCTGGCGCGTAATATGGGCATCGAAGTGCGTGAACAGGCACTGTCTCGTGAATCTCTGTACCTGGCTGACGAAGTCTTTATGTCCGGCACGGCGGCAGAAATCACCCCGGTACGCAGCGTGGATCGCATTCAGGTTGGCGAAGGCAAATGTGGGCCCGTCACCAAACGCATTCAGCAGGCATTCTTTGGCCTGTTTACCGGCGAGACCGAAGACAAATGGGGCTGGCTGGACCCGGTTAACGCATAACCAGACCTTGCGCGGATGTCGCTGGATGTCCGCGATCTTATTTTGACTGGAGTAAAGAGCATGCCTAAATACCGTTCCGCTACCACCACCCACGGCCGCAACATGGCTGGTGCCCGTGCCCTCTGGCGCGCAACAGGAATGACCGACGATGATTTCGGCAAACCGATTATCGCCGTCGTTAACTCATTCACCCAGTTTGTGCCGGGCCACGTACACCTGCGTGACCTGGGTAAGCTGGTTGCCGAGCAAATCGAAGCGGCAGGTGGCGTGGCCAAAGAGTTCAACACGATCGCGGTGGACGACGGTATTGCCATGGGCCATGGCGGCATGCTGTATTCTCTGCCTTCACGTGAGCTGATTGCCGACTCTGTCGAGTACATGGTGAACGCGCACTGTGCTGATGCCATGGTCTGCATTTCAAACTGCGACAAAATCACCCCCGGCATGTTGATGGCCGCGCTGCGCCTGAATATTCCGGTGATCTTTGTTTCCGGCGGCCCAATGGAAGCCGGTAAAACCAAACTGTCCGATCAGATCATCAAGCTGGATCTGGTGGATGCCATGATCCAGGGGGCTAACCCGAACGTCAGCGATGCTGACAGCGAGCAGATTGAACGCTCCGCCTGTCCAACCTGCGGCTCCTGTTCGGGCATGTTCACCGCAAACTCAATGAATTGCCTGACCGAAGCCCTCGGCCTGTCACAACCGGGTAACGGTTCACTGTTGGCCACCCATGCCGACCGTAAAGCGCTGTTCATTAACGCCGGTAAGCGCATCGTCAGCCTGACCAAACGCTATTACGAGCAGGATGATGTGAATATGCTGCCGCGCAACATCGCCACCAAAGCCGCGTTTGAAAATGCCATGACGCTGGATATCGCCATGGGCGGCTCTACAAATACCGTTCTGCACCTGCTGGCCGCCGCGCAGGAAGGTGAGGTGGACTTTAACATCTCTGATATCGATCGCCTGTCACGCAAAGTTCCTCAGTTGTGCAAGGTAGCACCAAGCACGCCGAAATATCACATGGAAGATGTGCACCGTGCGGGTGGCGTCATCGGTATTCTCGGCGAGCTGGATCGTGCCGGGCTGATTGACACCAGCGCCCGTAACATTCTGCAGCAGAGCCTGCGTGAAACGCTCGATCAGTACGACATCATGCTGACTCAGGATCAGGCGGTGAAGGACATGTTCCGTGCGGGGCCAGCCGGTATTCGAACGACTCAGGCGTTTTCGCAAAGTTGCCGTTGGGACACGCTGGATGATGACCGCGCTGAAGGCTGTATCCGTACGCGCGAACATGCCTATTCCCAGGATGGTGGTCTGGCCGTGCTCTACGGCAACATTGCCGAAGATGGCTGTATCGTAAAAACCGCGGGCGTCGATAAAGAGATTCTGACGTTCAGCGGCCCGGCCAAAGTTTATGAAAGCCAGGATGACGCTGTGGAAGCTATCCTCGGTGGCAAAGTGGTAGCGGGTGACGTGGTTGTGATCCGTTACGAAGGGCCAAAAGGTGGGCCGGGCATGCAGGAAATGCTGTATCCCACCACTTACCTGAAGTCGATGGGGCTGGGTAAAAGTTGTGCTCTGATCACCGACGGTCGCTTCTCTGGCGGCACCTCTGGCCTGTCAATTGGTCACGCCTCACCTGAAGCCGCTAACGGCGGCACCATCGCGCTGGTGAAAGATGGCGATATCATCGATATCGATATCCCAAACCGCGGTATCAGACTGGCCGTACCGGATAATGAACTGCATGCCCGCCGTGAAGAACAGGAAGCCCGTGGCGACGCAGCTTATACGCCGATGAACCGTCAGCGCGACGTGTCGTTTGCCCTGCGCGCCTATGCATCGCTCGCGACCAGCGCCGATAAAGGTGCTGTGCGCGATAAGAGTAAGCTGGGAGGCTAAGATGGCTGAGGCTCAACCGCTACCCGAGGCGCCCTGCGGTGCCGAGTATCTGCGTGCGGTGTTACGTTCACCGGTATACGAAGTGGCACAGGTTACCCCACTGCAGAAGATGGAAAAAATCTCTGCACGTCTGGGCAATACCATTCTGGTGAAGCGAGAAGATCGCCAGCCGGTGCACAGTTTTAAACTGCGCGGTGCCTACGCGATGATTGCCGGCCTTGATGAAGAGCAGAAAGCACGCGGTGTTGTCACCGCGTCGGCCGGTAACCACGCCCAGGGCGTTGCGTTATCGGCGACGAAGCTGGGCATCAAGTCGCTGATCGTCATGCCGCTGGCGACAGCGGACATCAAGGTGGATGCGGTGCGTGCATTTGGCGGTGAAGCCTTCCTGTATGGTGCCAACTTTGACGAGGCGAAAGCCAAAGCCATTGAACTGGCGACGCAGCAGGGTTACACCTTTGTGCCACCGTTTGACCATCCGGCGGTCATCGCCGGACAAGGCACGCTGGCGATGGAACTGCTGCAGCAGGACGCACATCTCGATCGGGTTTTTGTTCCGGTGGGCGGCGGCGGTCTGGCCGCGGGCGTGGCGGTGCTCATCAAGCAGCTGATGCCGCAAATCAAAGTGATCGCTGTTGAGTCAGAAGACTCGGCCTGCCTGAAAGCGGCGCTGGAGGCTGGTGAGCCGGTGGATTTACCGCGCGTGGGCTTGTTCGCCGAAGGTGTGGCCGTGAAGCGCATCGGTAACGAAACTTTCCGCCTGTGCCAGGAATATCTCGACGATATCGTCACCGTGGACAGCGATGCGATCTGCGCGGCAATGAAAGATCTGTTTGAAGATGTGCGCGCCGTGGCAGAACCTTCAGGCGCGCTGGCGTTGGCGGGCATGAAGAAATACGTCCAGCAGCACGATATTCAGGGCGAACGCCTGGCGCACGTGTTGTCGGGGGCTAACGTTAACTTCCATGGTTTGCGCTACGTTTCTGAACGTTGTGAGCTGGGTGAACAACGCGAAGCTCTGCTGGCGGTCACGATCCCGGAACAGCAGGGCAGCTTCCTGAAGTTTTGTCAGACGTTGGGTGGTCGCTCAATTACCGAGTTTAACTATCGCTATGCCGACACCGACAAAGCCTGCATTTTTGTGGGCGTGCGGCTGACGCGCGGGATGGATGAGCGCGCAGAGATCATCAGCCAGTTAACGGAAAACGGCTATCAGGTGGTGGATCTGTCTGACGATGAGATGGCGAAGCTGCACGTGCGTTACATGGTGGGTGGACGGCCTTCCAAGCCGCTGCGTGAGCGCCTGTTCAGCTTTGAGTTTCCGGAAGCGCCCGGCGCATTGCTTAAGTTTCTGCAAACGCTGGGCACGCACTGGAATATCTCACTGTTCCATTACCGTAGCCACGGCACGGATTACGGCCGGGTCCTCACGGCCTTCGAGCTTGGCAACGACGAACCACGTTTTGAAGAGCACCTTGCCGATCTGGGTTACGATTTCCACGACGAAACGCATAACCCGGCATTCCGCTTCTTCCTGGCAGGCCAGTAACTATAGCTGGTGCCAGAATGCACTGATAAGCGGCTCTCCGAGCCGCTTTTTTTGTACACAAACACCCAGCTCCAGCGGTGCGACGGACGCCACGCTTTCCAGCGGCAGCACACGGTTTCGTACCGGCTCAGGGCTGTTCTCCAGCACCACATCCGGCAGCAGCGCAATCCCACAGCCCAGCGCTACCATCGACACGATTGCTTCATGACCGGCAACGGTCGCATAAATCAATGGGTTAACGATGCGATGACGGCGGAACCATAGCTCGATCGCCCGCCGGACCGGTCCCTGCTCGGGCAGGATAAACGGAATCTGTGACCAGTCCGGTGCCTCTTCTGTCGCCTGACTGCGCACCGGACAGGGCAGTGCAGGCGCAATCAGCCCCAGCGGCAACAGCCCCAGCGTGGTGAAATCAATGCTGGCAGGCAGCGATTCAGGTCGACCGGCAATCGCCAGATCGGCATTGCCCGACTGGACCATTTCAATCGCATCGGCCGCATCGCCGGTAGTCAGTTTGATTTCCACCTGAGGATGCTCGGCGCGGAAGCGATCCAGAATGGGCGGCAGATGGCTGTACGCGGCGGTCACCGAGCAAAACAGGCGCAGTTCACCACTGAGTGACGGACCGTTGAGATCCATGGCATGGCGCAATTGCTGATACTGCAGTAAGGTTTGTTGTGCAAATAATTTCAGTCTTTCGCCCGCTTCGGTGAACGTGACGGTGCGGTTATCACGCAGAAACAACGCGTGGCCGACATCTTCTTCCAGCCGCTGAATCTGGCGTGACAGCGTGGACGGACTGACGTGCATGGCCCGTGCGGTGCGGCCAAAATGGCAGCTTTCTGCCAGATGTAAAAACAATTTGAGATCGCGTAAATCCATACAGGTTCCACCTCAGGAATGCATTGCGATTATTGCAATGTAATGTTGTTAATATATCAATTTAAGCAACAGAAATCCTGTCATATGATGGGGTCATTCGCGGCGCTGAATCTCACGCCGTCAACAGACAAAAGCAAACACAACATTTAACCGGAGTACCCATGGCTAATTACTTCAACACACTGAATCTGCGCAACCAGTTAGCGCAACTGGGCAAATGTCGTTTTATGGGGCGTGACGAGTTCGCGGATGGCGCCAGCTTCCTGAAAGGCAAAAAGATTGTGATTGTGGGCTGTGGTGCGCAGGGCCTGAACCAGGGCCTGAACATGCGCGATTCCGGTCTGGATGTTTCTTATGCCCTGCGTGCAGAAGCCATCGCCGAAAAACGTGCCTCGTATCGCAAAGCCACCGACAACGGTTTCAAAGTGGGCACTTACGAAGAACTGATTCCTCAGGCGGACCTGGTGGTTAACCTGACGCCAGACAAACAGCACTCCGCCGTTGTTCAGGCTGTACAGCCACTGATGAAAGACGGTGCCGCGCTGGGCTATTCACACGGCTTCAACATTGTCGAAGTGGGCGAAACCATCCGTAAAGATATCACCGTCGTTATGGTGGCGCCGAAGTGTCCGGGCACCGAAGTCCGTGAAGAATACAAGCGTGGCTTCGGGGTACCGACGCTGATCGCGGTTCACCCGGAAAACGATCCGAAAGGTGAAGGTATGGCTATCGCTAAAGCCTGGGCTTCTGCCACCGGTGGCGACCGCGCTGGCGTGCTGGAATCCTCTTTCGTTGCGGAAGTGAAATCTGACCTGATGGGTGAGCAGACCATTCTGTGCGGTATGCTGCAGGCCGGTTCTCTGCTGTGCTTCGATAAGCTGGTGGCTGAAGGTCACGATGCGGCGTACACCGAGAAACTGATTCAGTTTGGCTGGGAAACCATCACCGAATCCCTGAAATTTGGCGGCATTACGCTGATGATGGATCGCCTGTCTAATCCGGCGAAACTGCGTGCTTACGCACTGTCTGAGCAGCTGAAAACCATCATGGCTCCTCTGTTCCAGAAGCATATGGATGACATCATTTCAGGCGATTTCTCTGCTGGCATGATGGCGGACTGGGCGAATGACGATAAGAAGCTGCTGACCTGGCGCGAAGAGACCGGTAAAACCGCGTTCGAAACCGCCCCTCAGTTCGACGGCAAAATCGAAGAGCAAGAATACTACGACAAAGGCGTTGTCATGGTTGCCATGGTCAAAGCGGGCGTTGAGCTGGCATTTGAAACCATGGTAGATGCTGGCATCATCGAAGAGTCGGCTTACTACGAGTCACTGCACGAGCTGCCGCTGATCGCGAACACCATTGCCCGTAAACGCCTGTATGAAATGAACGTGGTTATTTCTGATACCGCTGAGTACGGTAACTACCTGTTCTCTTTTGCGGCGGTGCCGCTGCTGAAAGAGTTTATGGCCTCACTGCAGCCGGGCGATCTGGGTAAAGCTATTGACGGCACGCAGGTGGATAACGCCCAACTGCGCGACGTTAATGAAGCCATTCGTCAGCATCCTATCGAGCAGGTTGGCCGCAAACTGCGTGGTTACATGACCGATATGAAACGCATCGCGGTTGCAGGCTAAGTCGCACCACCACCGTTTTCAGCAAATGTAAGACAAAAAGGCGCAGCCATCTGGCTGCGCCTTTTTGTTTTAGCATGCGCCTGGCGACACGATAACAGGCGGTAAAAGGCTCCTGTAACCAACATACTGACACCCGGCAAGAATAAGGAACACGCCAGCCGTAAGGTTGCCAGCAAAATACTCGTGATGATGTCTGAGGGCATAGCATACGGCGACAGAAGCGACAGCCGTGCGCTGCGGATCGGGTCGGCATTCAGTCAGTCCCCGCCTTTTCCCCAAATGCGCTTCGGGAAGAGTCTGGCTGCGCAATGTGTGTAGATTTATCGCAAACGGCTATCTGCTTAATGGTCCACTGCGTCGTGTTTGGCCGGACTGGCACAGTGAAAACACAACACCGATGACGCCCTGGGCCATCACCTTACCCAACCGTCTGCTGCCGCTAAAAACCCGGGTTTTTATCGATGATTTTATGGCCTGGCTTAAGTCGAAATAGCGCGCTTTCGCCGCGAAAACGCATAAAAAACCCGGCCTGAGCCGGGTTTTTTATGAGCGTGACCTGAGATCACACTTCATACAGCGTTTGATGCCGGGTTTCTTTACAGGCAATCAGGGCGATCAGCGTCAGGAAGGCCATAGAGGCCAGGTACAATCCGACGGCATATAAGCCGTAGTGCACGTTCAGCCAGGTTGCGATATATGGCGCAACGGAGGCACCCAGAATCGACGACAGGTTGTATGAGAACGACGCGCCGGTATAGCGCACTTCTGTCAGGAACAGCTCGGGCAGCAGCGCACCCATCGGGCCAAATGTCAGGCCCATGATGCTTAATCCCAGCAGCAGGAAGGCCATCACCAGCGCCTGAGAGCCGGAACCCAGCATCACAGGGAACAGGAATGAGAAACCAATAATCATCAGCGTAATGGTGATCATGGTTTTCCGGCGACCAAAGCGGTCAGCCAGCAGGCCCGCGATGGGGACCATCACGCCGAAGCCAATGACCGCCATCATCAACATCCACAGCATGCTGTTACGTGAGATGCCCAGCCCCGCAGGCGCGGCGGCGGTGCCGTAACTCATTGAGTAAACCGTCATGATGTAAAACAGCGTGTAGGTGGCAAGCATGATGAAGGTGCCCAGAATGGTCGCCGTCAGATGTTTGCTCAGAAGTGAGGCAATCGGCACGCGCACCTGCTTCTTCTCTTTCTGCACTTTGGCAAAGACCGGACTTTCATGTAGCGACACGCGCACATACAGGCCAATCAGGACCAGCACGGCAGACAGTACAAAAGGCACGCGCCAGCCCCACTGCATAAACTGCTCGTCGGTCAGCAACCAGGAGAGCAGCAGGAAGGTGCCGTTGGCAAAAAAGAATCCAATGGGCGCACCCAACTGCGGGAAGGAACCGTACAGCGCACGCTTTTTGGCTGGCGCATTTTCCGTGGCCAGCAGGGCCGCACCGCCCCATTCGCCGCCGAGTCCCAGGCCCTGACCAAAGCGGGCCAGTGCTAACAGCAGCGGGGCCAGAACGCCAATGCTCTGATAGCTGGGTAACAAACCGATGACCACGGTAGAGATCCCCATGGTCAGCAGCGAGGCTACCAGGGTGGCTTTACGACCGACACGGTCACCGAAGTGACCAAACAGCGCTGAGCCGATAGGGCGGGCAACGAACGCAATCGCGAAGGTCGCCAGTGACTGTAGCGTGGCGACAGTGGCATCACCCTGAGGAAAAAAGATATGCGGAAAGACAATGACCGCGGCGGTGGCATAAATATAGAAATCGAAAAATTCGATGGCGGTGCCGACCAGTGAAGCAATAACGACTTTACTGCGTGAGTTCACTGGCGTTGGCTCATGTTGTTTATCAAGAGTTTCTGAGATGGAGGCTTGCATAAATGTTTCTTATTTTTAAATACCGTTAAGGAATCTTACGCACCTGTATAGCGGCATTCAATGGCTGGAAACCGCGTCAGCCGCGGCTTTCTCTGCCTAAAAGTAGAAAATCTTTGCCTGATGTGAAATGTCGGAGAATGGCAGCGTTAACAGAGATAAACATGGCGAGATACTCTGTGAAAGCGCTGAAGAAAAGTGACCCCCTGGTTATTCATGCTGTAAAGTGGCTGATAAATAACCGGGGGCAGGGGTTTTTCGCTGGTTACTGCTGTTCGTGGGTGGCCATTGCGCCTTTTTCAGGCATGCGTGGATCGTCTTTGTATTTGGCGGTGGCAATCCAGGCCGCGCAGAACAATGTCAGGCGGGCAAAGAAATAGAAGAACGCCATCAGCCCCAACACCGAGCCAAAAGCCGCACCCGAGGGCGAGCTGGCGAGTTTCGGCAGCGTCAACGTCATCACAAACTTAATGACTTCAAACCCGATGGCCGCCAGTAAGGTGCCACGCAGCAAGGCTTTTTTGCGCGGTTTATGGCGAGGCAGAATCCAGAAAATCCACAGAAACAGCAGATAATTTGCCAGTACAGAGATGGACGTCGCGATGATCGTCAGTGCCGGGCGCAACCATTCAATGCCATCCAGCCCTAACGCATTAACGATAGTCGCCTGGGCGGAACCGGCGACGGAGGTCAGTGACAAAGTAATCACCAGCGCCAGCATCAGGCCGGTCAGAGACAAGAAGTCGCGAATATAGCGTTTCCAGATCTTCTCTTTATCGTCAGGTTGACGCTCCCAGACGTCGCGTGACTGCGCGCGAATAGCCTCGCGTAAATTCCCCATCCAGTTGAGACCGGAATACAACGCCAGCAACAAACCGGTGATGCCCACGGTTGCGCGTTGCTGAATGGCCGTGTTCACGGTGTTTTTTAACGTGGTCGCCAGCGACGGATCGCTGATGCTGCTGACGATTTTGTTGATGATATCGGTCAGGAGGTCCGGATTCGAGGCCAGCACGAAACCCACGGCAGCAAAAGACACCATTAAAATGGGGATGAGCGACAGAAACGAAAAATAGGTAATGGCGGCACCAAACTGGCTGCCGAGGCGATCGTTAAACCGATCCAGCGCGCGAATAAAGTGCGCTACCGCCGGTATCGCCTGGAACCAGGCGGCGAAGCGTGATACGCGCACGATGGAGCGATCGACGGACTTGTTGCCGGTTTTAATATCGATCAGCGGTTTGGCGTCTTTTACGTTGTCCTGCTCGTCTGTCATAGACATTCACTTTCCTGTTGAACCTTAAAATCACATTATAGCCTGTCAGGTGACATACTCCTGGAGCACCTGACTTAACCACTCCATAAACACCCGAACCCGACGCGCGACATTCCGGCGATGGGGATAGAGCAAGTGAATGGGCATCGGTTTGGCCGGGAACGCATGGAGCACCTCGACCAGTTGACCGCTTTCCAGATATTTTTGGATGCCCACCGTCGGCACCTGAATAATGCCCAGGCCCGCAAGGCAGGCGGCGCGGTAGGTTTCGGTGCTGTTCACCGTCACGACGCCGCCCGTGTGCACATAGTGGCACTGCTTACCATCGAAGTATTCGAAGCCCTGCGCCGCCTGACCTAACGGCTGGCTGTAATGCACCATTGCATGCTGCGACAGCTCCTCAAGCCGAATCGGCCTGCCAAAACGCGCCAGATAGTCAGGACTGGCACAGTTAATCAAGGTGTGCGTGCCTATACGGCGGGCGATCAGTCCCGAATCCTTTAGCTCGCCAACGCGAATCACACAGTCAAAACCTTCGCGAATGACGTCAACCTGGCGATCGTTGCTGCTGAGTTCAATTTCCACGCCAGGATAGTGCTGAAGGAATTCAGGCAGACGCGGAAGAATAAGATCGCTCGCCATTGCCACGGACATGTCGACCCGCAGTTTGCCACTTAACGTCGCGGGATCGTGCTGAAACAGGCTGTCCATATCGCCAATCATCGCCAGCAAATCAAGACAGCGATCATAGTACACCAGGCCATCCTGAGTAAGCTGCACGCGGCGGGTAGTTCGATGCAGCAGCCGTGTGCCCATCAGATTCTCCAGCGCCTGAATTTGCCGTGATACGCTGCCTTTTGGTAACCCAAGGCTGTCAGCCGCCGCCGTAAAACTGCCCATCTCTGCAACTCTGACGAACACCTGCATTGCATGAATTTTATCCATATGGCCTGCCGATTGTTGTTTTAAGTGGAACAGTGCTGCGCATTTTTAAGCGTTTATAGAACAATTTTTAACGAATATCCTGAATCTGTGTTCAATTTTGCAACAGGAAATCAACATGAATCGTAAAATCGTCTTGATTACGGGCGCAAATCGCGGTTTAGGCAAGAATGCAGCGCTAAAACTGGCGGCAAAAGGCCGGGATATCATCCTGACGTACCGCAATCATCAAAACGAAGCACAGGACGTCGTCAACGCTGTTGAGCGCGCAGGCGGCCGCGCCATAGCGCTACAGCTGGATGTGGGTGATGTTAGCCAGTTCGACCGCTTCATTTCTGATGTCAAAAACACCTTACAGCAGCACTGGCAGCGTGAGACATTTGATTATTTAGTGAACAATGCCGGGCATGGTCACTACAAACCTTTTGCCGAGACGACGGAAGCGGAATTTGATGCGCTTATGAATGTGCATTTCAAAGGGCCGTACTTCCTGACGCAAAAACTGCTGCCTGTTATCAGCGACGGCGGGCGCATTCTGAATATCTCCAGTGGATTAACGCGCCTGACCTATCCTGGCTCGGGCACCTATGCGGCGATGAAAGGGGCGATGGAAGTGCTGACCCGTTACCAGGCCAAAGAGCTGGGGGAACGTCGAATCCGCGTTAATATCCTGGCGCCGGGCGCGATTGAAACGGATTTTGGCGGTGGACGGGTACGTGACGATAAAGCCGTGAATGAAAGCATCGCTGCGTTGACCGCTCTGGGGCGGGTCGGATTACCTGATGATATTGGCGACGCCATTTGCGCCATTCTGAGCGAGGAAACCGGCTGGATCACCGCGCAACGCATCGAAGCATCGGGCGGGCAGGGACTGTAACAGTAAGGGCGACCCCGTCGCCCTGTCGTGTCTCAGGGCGTAACGTCAATTGAGCCCTCAACGATCGTCACTGTTTTTCCGCCAATCCAGATGGTTTCGCCCTCATAAGCCACGTTCACCCGGCCCTGACGTCTGACCTGCGTGCCCTGACGAACGCGGTAATTGTGCGGTTTACCCTGAGCCGCGAAGTAGCGCGCCAGGCAGGCATTTGCGCTGCCGGTAATCGGATCTTCTGTCAGGCTGCCGTGCTCAACCAGTAATCCCCGCACTTCATACTGTTCTGCTTCTCCCGAGGGCAGCGGGCCAAAGGGCATTACACCATCCACGCTGGCGTGGGTAATTAACCGCTCAAGATCGTTGACGTCGGGTATGACGGCGCGCACCGCCTCGGCACTGACCATCGGGATAAGCAACCAGCGAATGCCCATATCCGCCACGGTGACAGGCTGTGAATGATCCAGCGCGTCGCTGTTTAATGCTGTGCTGATCAGGGCATCGTGGTAGGGCGTCAGGGTGGCGCTGGGCGCGGCAAAAGCCAGCGTACCATCGGATGCGATTGTCACCACCACATTGCCGACGCCGCACTGCTGCACCATCCTGCCTGGTGTGTTGGTTTTCCAGCCCGCCTCAAGCAAGGCATGGGCGGTGCCCAGCGTGGGATGACCTGCAAACGGTAGCTCGCCCTGTACGGTGAAGATGCGCACGCGGTAGTCAGCCTGGCTGTCTTCTGGCGGCAGGACAAAGGTCGTCTCGGATAAGTTGGTCCAGCGTGCAATCGCCGCCATCTGGCTGTCGTCGAGGCCCTGCGCATCCATGATGACGGCCAGCGGATTGCCGTTGAACGCAATCGAGGTGAAAACGTCCACTTGTTTAAACGCAACCTTCATTGTCACTCCTTTTCATTGAGATAAAGCGGTTTTTTCATGCCCGGGCAATTGCTTATGTCAGTTAACAGGGCTATGAATAAGTTAAGCAACCGGATGGAGCCTGCTATGTTAAAAATTCTTGGACGCGCCTCCTCAATCAATGTGCGCAAAGTATTATGGCTGTGTGACGAGCTGGACCTGCTTTACGAACGCGAAGAGTGGGGCGAAGGTTTCAAATCCACTCACTCGCCAGAATTTATGGCGCTTAATCCCAATGCCATGATCCCGGTATTACTCGACGACGACTTTGTCATGTGGGAATCCAACGCTATTTTGCGCTATCTGGCCACGGCCTATGGCGGCGAGTGGCTTTACCCGGAAAATCCGCGCGCGCGCGCGCCGGTGGATCAGTGGATGGACTGGCAATCAACCGAACTTAACACCTCGTGGCGCTATGCCTTTATGTCGCTGGTGCGCCATTCGCCCGCGCATCAGGATCCCCGGCTGTTAGCTGCGGCCTGCAAAGGCTGGTCCCATACCATGGGGATTCTCAACCAGCAGCTGGAGCACACCGGTCGCTATGTCGCCGGACGCAACTTCACGCTGGCGGATATCCCGATTGGCCTTGCCGTGAACCGCTGGTTTGAAACCCCGCTGGATCATCCCGACCTGCCGGCTGTCCGGACCTATTACGAGCGTCTGACTGAACGTCATGGTTATACAATCTGGGGACGGAACGGAACGCCCTGAGCCCGACCCGGCGGCAGGCCCGCAAGTTCACAGGCGATGGCACCGACGCGGGCGATAGCGCGAATGTAGCGATCGGTAAACGGATAGCAGCACGAGAGGCGCAGTGCATGGTTATAGCGCTCACTCAGCGAATACAGCGCGCCGGGCGTCACGCAGATCTGCTCTTTCAGCAGACGAGAGAACATCTCGGTCGTGTTCACGTTGCCCGGCAGTTCCACCCAAAAAACAAAGCCGCCGCGCGGCAACGTGGCCTGCGTGCCCTGGGGAAAATGCTGGGCAATTAACCCTCGCGCCTCATCCAGATTGCTGGCATAACAGCGCCGCAGGCTACGCAGATGATGGTCATAACCGCCATTGGCAAGAAACTCTGCCAGCGTCTCTGACAGCAGAGCGGACTCCGCCATCGATGACACGGCTTTAAGCCGTGCGATAGCATCGTGGAAGCGTCCGGCCGCAATCCAGCCGACACGGAAATCCGGCGCAACGGTTTTGGTAAAGCTGGTGCAGTATAAAACCCAGCCCTGCTCGTCAAAGGCCTTCACGGCAGGGGAAAGCGGCCAGTCAAACTGCAATTCATCGTAAAGGCCGTCTTCAATGAGCGGCACTTTGTAAGTATTTACCAACCTTGCGAGCCTTTTCTTGTCGGGCAGGCTCATACAGTAACCCAGCGGATTTTGTGCCGTGGGCATCGCCACAATCGCCTGAAGTCGCTCTTCCTGCAGCAGCATTTCCAGCGCATCCAGCGACAAACCACGCTGCGGATCGGTGGGGATTTCCAGCGCTTTGAGGCCGAGTGAAGCCAGCAAAGGGAACAAAAAAAAGTAGGTAGGTGATTCCAGCCCTACGCAGTCGCCGGGCTGCGTCACCGCGCGCAATGCCAGCTGCAACGCCTCCATACAACCATGGGTGAGGGTGATATCATCGGCGGTGAGTGACTGGCCCGCATGTAATGCGCGTCGCGCAATCTCCTCCCGTAAGCGCTCACTACCGGGCGGAAGCGCATAGCGACCGATAAGGTTGGGATTGCGTCGTAGCAATGAGGCGGTGATGCGGGCTAACCGGGCCGAGGGGAACAGTTCGCTGTCCTGCGGGCAGGCCAGCGAGATATTGATGTAATCAGGATGATTCTGCGCGGCGAACACTTTATCGATCAAATCCAGCTTTTCGTTGCTGGGATCGCGTATCACACGAGCAGCGTGCTGAGTATGCCGGGTGACCACAGGCAGGACGCCGCGCACGTAATAGCCTGATTGCGGTCGTGCCTCAATCAGGCCACGGTTCTCCAGCAGCTGCCAGGCATTCAGCACGGTGTTCACGCTCACCTGGTGCGACTGGGCGACGCGACGGATAGCCGGTAAGCGCTTACCAGGCTTGAGAGTACCCTGATGAATGGCCTCTGCGAAGCTATCGGCCAGTTGCTGGTAAAGCGTTTGTTCAGGCTGAATTTCAAGGGACACAATTGCCTCCTGGCACGACAGGTACAGTTTGACATCAGCGTGATTGTACCCATCAAAATAGCCATTTCCTGTCCCTGTTACCATCACTTTTCGCAACGTAGCATGGTGCTCTGTCTCCCTGTCAGGAATACCATGATGCTTGATCCCTCTTTTTTCAGTTATGTCACCGTGATGTCGATTACGCCGGGTCCTAACAACCTGTTGCTTGCCACTTCCGGCGTGAATTTTGGTATGCGCCGGACGCTGCCGATGGTGTTTGGCATTTTACTTGGATGCGGCCTGCAAACGGTTATTGCGGGCATGACACTGGAGCTGTTGCTGCACTGGATGGCATCCATCCGCTTGCCGCTTACGCTGGTGGGATGTAGCTATCTGCTGTGGCTGTCCTGGAAAATATTTCGTGCGGCTGCACCTGAGGCCCGGCACAAGCCTCAGCCGATGACGTTTCTCGGCGGTGCCTGCTTTCAGGCGGTGAATCCTAAAGCCTGGTTAATGGCCAGCAACGTGGCGCTGTTGTACAGCGCCAACAGTCACGTCCTGATCGTGATGGCGAGTTTTATGCTGCTCAACCTGCCCTGCATATTATTGTGGGCGGCGTTAGGTGACCGCCTGCGCGGTCACCTGCAAATCGCCTGGAAACGCCAGCTGTTCAACAGCCTGATGGCGCTGTCACTGGTGGTAACGACGATCTGGATGCTGGCCGATGCCCTGAAAGCGGTTTAGTCCGGTGCGCCGGGGGCGCTGGCGGAGGGCCACTTCCAGTTCTGCACCTCCGGCACATCTTCGCCATAGACCCGTACATAGCGATGATGCTCTGCCAGGCGCCGCTGCAGATCGTCAGGCAGTTCAGGATGGCGATCGGCAAGTCCCGGGATATGCCTGATGGCCGCCAGCGCCAGATGATAGCGATCCAGCTCGTTCAGCACCGTCATGTCGAAAGGCGTGGTAGTTGTGCCCTCTTCATTAAAGCCATGCACATGGAAATTACGATGGTTATTGCGTTGATAGGTCAGCCGGTGGATCAGACTGGGGTAACCATGGAAGGCAAAAATCACCGGCTTGTCTGCGGTAAACAGCGCATCAAACGCCTCTTCTGACTTGCCGTGAGGATGCTGTTTCTGCGTTTGCAGCGCCAGCAGGTCTACCACGTTAACCACCCGAATGCGCAGGTCCGGCAGATAACTTCGCAGCAGATCGACGGCCGCCAGCGTTTCCATGGTGGGCACATCACCCGCGCAGGCCATCACCACATCCGGCTCTGCGCCCTGCGGGGTTGTGCCGGCCCAGTGCCATTCACCCATTCCGGCCTCGCAATGGGCGATGGCGCTGTCCATGTCCAGCCACTGCGGCGCAGGCTGTTTGCCGGCCACAATCACGTTGATGCGGTCCCATGTTCGCAGACAGTGGTCGCCCACCCATAACAACGTATTTGCATCGGGCGGCAGGTAAATACGCACGATGTCGGCTTTTTTATTGGCAACGTGATCGATAAAGCCCGGATCCTGATGACTGTAACCGTTATGATCCTGACGCCAGACGTGAGAAGACAGCAGATAGTTAAGCGAGGAGATGGGCTGACGCCAGCCCAGCTTGCGTGTCACCTTTAACCATTTGGCATGCTGGTTGAACATCGAGTCAATGATGTGAATAAAGGCTTCGTAGCAGTTAAATAATCCGTGCCTGCCGGTAAGCAGATATCCTTCCAGCCAGCCCTGACACTGATGTTCACTGAGAATTTCCATTACCCGACCGTCGGGGGCCAACTGTTCATCATAAGGCTCAATAGCTTCAAGCCAGGTGCGGCTGGTGGTGTCAAATACCGGCGTCAGGCGGTTAGAGGCGGTTTCATCCGGACCAAACACGCGGAAATTGTCCCGATTGCGTTGGAACAGGGCGTTAAGATAACGGCCAAACTGTTCAGTTGCCTGTCCGGCCTGCGAGCCGGGCTGCTGTGTATCGAAAGCAAATTCGCGAATATCAGGCGTAACTAATTCACGGCGAAGTAAACCACCGTTGGCAAACGGGGACGCGCCCATACGTTTGTCGCCCTGCGGGGCCAACGCCTGCAGTTCCGGCTTAAGCCGCCCCTGTTCATCAAACAGATCGTCAGGCTGATAGCTGCGCAGCCAGTTTTCCAGAATGTTACGGTGGTCTTCGTTTTCGCGGCAGGCCGCTACGGGCACCTGGTGCGCCCGCCAGAAACCTTCCACTTTCTTGCCGTCTACCGTTTTCGGCCCGGTCCAGCCTTTAGGGCTGCGCAGGATAATCATCGGCCAGCGGGGAATGGACTTCATTGGTGAGCCCTGCCGGGCGGCCTGTTGAAAGCCGGCAATCTCTGAAAAAGCGCGATCCAGCGTGTCGGCCATCAACGGATGCATCTCTTCAGGTTCATGACCGCAGACAAACAGCGGTTCATAGCCGTAACCGCGAAACAGCTGACGCAGATCGTCGTCACTGGCGCGGCCCAGAATCGTTGGATTCGCAATCTTATAACCATTCAGATGCAGAATGGGCAGCACGGCACCGTCGCGCTGGGGATTAAGAAACTTAATCCCGTGCCAGCTGGAGGCCAGTGGCCCGGTTTCGGCTTCGCCGTCGCCAATGATGCAGGGCGCGATCAGGTCGGGGTTATCAAAGACAGCGCCAAAGGCATGAGAAAGTGAGTAGCCTAACTCTCCACCTTCATTGATCGAGCCCGGGGTTTCGGGTGCCGCATGACTGGGAATACCGCCCGGAAAAGAAAACTGTTTAAACAGCTTCTGCATGCCGTCGGCATCCTGACGGATATGCGGATAGATTTCGCTATAGCTCCCCTCAAGCCAGGTATTCGCAACCATGCCAGGCCCGCCATGGCCGGGACCACAGACATAAATAAGGTTGAGGTCGCGCTGACGAATAATCCGGTTCAGATGGGCATAGATAAAATTCAGTCCGGGCGTGGTGCCCCAGTGGCCCAGTAAGCGCGGTTTAATATGCTCTGGCTTCAATGGCTCGCGTAACAGCGGATTGTCCATCAAATAAATCTGCCCGACAGACAGATAGTTAGCGGCGCGCCAGTAGCGATCAAGTAACGTGAGTTCGTGTGCCGTGTTCGGTTGAGCCATGCCATTTTCTCCTGCATTACGTCAGACGATGCACTAACCCTAATAGAGAATGGGGGAGTCAACCAGGCAAGCGGCAAACAAAAAGGCCTCGCAAGCGAGG
Organism: Pantoea stewartii; assembly: GCF_011044475.1. Classification (NCBI taxonomy): domain Bacteria; kingdom Pseudomonadati; phylum Pseudomonadota; class Gammaproteobacteria; order Enterobacterales; family Erwiniaceae; genus Pantoea; species Pantoea stewartii. The sequence continues at coordinate 2,666,345 of NZ_CP049115.1, read as the reverse complement.
CCTCAGACAGGTAGAAGACGGTTATTTACCGACGACGTAGGCAGTTTCACGGCCTTCGTCATTCGCGGCCACCGGCGTTACAGGCGTATACGGCAGTTGCAGGACGCGGCTGGTTTCAGCCAGCACTTTTTCAGTCAGGGCGACGTCACCGTTAAGTTTGCGGCCCCAGGACGGCACAACGGCACGAATTTTATTTTGCCATTCCGGTGACGCCATCTGCTCTGGACAGACCTTGTGCAGCAGTTCCAGCATGATCGGTGCCGCTGTTGAGGCGCCCGGCGAAGCACCCAGCAGTGCCGAAATCGAGCCATCTTCCGACGACACCACTTCTGTGCCCAGACGCAATACTGCGCCTTCTTTTTCATCTTTCTTGATGATTTGCACGCGCTGACCTGCGGTCACCAGACGCCAGTCTTCCTGCTTCGCCTGCGGAACATAGGCGCGCAGCGCGTCCATCCGGTCACGGTCGCTTTGCAGAACCTGATCCATCAGGTACTTCACCAGATCAAAGCTTTTCAGTCCGACTTTGATCATCGGCATAAGGTTAGTACTGTTCAGCGAGGCAAACATGTCCAGCAGCGAACCCTGCTTCAGGAACTTGGTCGAGAAGGTCGCGAACGGCCCAAACAGCAGAACCTGTTTGCCGTTCAGAACGCGCGTGTCCACATGCGGCACGGACATTGGCGGCGCACCGACGCTCGCTTTACCATAGACCTTCGCCATATGCTGTTTCACAACATCGGGATTTTCGGTCACCAGGAAAGAGCCGCCGACCGGGAAGCCCGCATAGCCATTGGCTTCGGGAACGCCAGCCTTCTGCAGCAACGGCAACGCCGCACCGCCTGCGCCAATGAAAATCTTACCGGCGGTTAACGTACGACGTGAACCGTCTGTCAGGCTGACAAGGGTAACCTGCCAGCGACCATCGTTCAGGCGTGTAATGTCGCGAACTTCCTGGCTCATGCGCAAACGGAAACTGGCTTTTTTCTCCAGTGAGGCAATCAACTGACGCGTCACTTCACCGAAATCGACGTCGGTGCCCATATCGGTCCAGGTCGCGGCCACTTTTTGACTGGCGGGACGGCCTTTCATCACCAACGGAATCCACTTCGCAATTTGCTGTGGATCTTCAGAGTAAGCCATGCCACGGAACAAAGTGCTTTTCTGTAATGCGTTAAAGCGTTTGCGCAGGAAGTTAACGTTGTCATCGCCCCAGACAAAGCTCATATGAGGTGTGCTGTGGATAAAGCTTTTTGGCGTATGCAGATTGCCTTTCTGGACATGATAGGCCCAGAACTGGCGAGAAATCTGGAAGGCTTCGTTAATCGCAATGGCTTTCGCGATATCGATAATGCCGTCAGCTCTCTGCGGCGTATAGTTCAGCTCGGCCAGCGCGGCATGGCCTGTACCGGCATTGTTCCAGCCATTAGAGGACTCTTCCGCCACATGCGGCAGCCGTTCCACCATTTCAATGGACCAGTCTGGCTCAAGATCCTGCAGCCAGGTGCCTAAGGTGGCGCTCATGACGCCAGCGCCAATGAGTAGCACATCGACGTCTTTACGCTCCTGCGCCCCGGTGGTGTCCTTTCCGCTAACACTCATTGTGAGCGCAAGATTTACAGCTGATTTGCACATGAGGCGACATCTCCTCTTCTGTTGACCTGAAGCTCAACAGTGTTGCAGGCGAAATAGTCACGCTTCTGTCGAGCGCGTTGCGCTATTTCCGGGTTAAGACTCAGGTATAGGTTAAAGCGACGATAACGAGTTAACTGAACGTTATGCTTTGTTGCCCAAATATAACATTCTCGCGTTCGAATTAAACATTTGTTTATTTTTTAAATGCAGAAATGATTCAGCATAAGAAAGAATCATAATAACAGGCGCGCCATAAGCCTTTTTTGCAGCTAACTCAACGGGTTAAGTAAAAGAGGATGTTGCGGGATTGCCCCATAATGGTGCGGTATGAAAATGTCACTTAGCGAAAGGAATAATCTAACCTAATGAAAAAAAGGGATTATTGAAATTTATTCTTTGCGTTGAATTTTTAATCGATAAGGCGGCGAAGGCTATCTTGTAAAAAAAATGTTACATTTTTGTGACCTCAGAGCCAGCCAGGTGACTGACCGACGGCAAGGAAGCGCGCCGCATCGCTGACGCTTTGCATGATCAAAGGTTCACCACCGCCAGCCTCTCAGTAATTCAGTCTTTTAAAAAAAGAGGGGCAGCAGGCAGATGTCGCCCTGACGGCGTGATTACGCCCGAAACCAGCGGCGCCAGATAAAGCGAATAACAAAAAACTCCAGCGCGCCCAGAAGTAAAAACCACAGGCAAAAGACCACGGTATAAAGCTGATTAAGGTCCTGCAGATGGAACATCTGTTGCAGGTGCTGCGCGACGGCCAGGCTAAACGCGGGAGCGGGAAGCAGAAGGGCAGAGAGAAAGCCCAACAGTAAAATGCCGCCGGGAATGATCAGGGATTCGAAGGGGTTAGTCATGGACAAAAATTCCGTATTTACCAGCCCGCCATTTTCCGGCATTCCGCGGGAAGGTTCAATGACGGACTGTTCAGGGCAGGAAGTCACGCTGTGCATTGCAAAGAAAAGGCTTAAATGACATTAACTTAGAGACATTCATAGCGATTGTTATGAGTTATAGCCTTTGCTATACTTAAATCCCTGATTTTATTGTCTTTTTATAACGATTATTGCGTGATAGACTGCGCGCACTTTTTAATAACCAAGCCATATGTGTGATGAATTCAGCACGAAATGCTGGCTTTTCATCCCAAGTGAACAAATCATGACCTTTATCGCCACCCTGATTCTTGCTTTTGGAATGTCGATGGACGCATTTGCTGCTGCGCTGGGCAAGGGTGCGACCTTGCATCGCCCGGGCCTGAAAGAAGCCGTGCGCACCGGTCTGATTTTCGGTTGTATCGAAGCCCTGACGCCGCTGATTGGCTGGGCATTGGGTCTTGCTGCCAGCCAGTATGTTGCCGCGTGGGATCACTGGATAGCCTTTTTCCTGCTGGCTTTCCTGGGTGCCCGAATGATGATGGAAGGCTTCCGTAAAACGGCGTCTGAACCGTGCGAAGCGCCGCAAAGCCATGGTTTTATGGTCCTGGCGGCGACCGCCGTTGCCACCAGCCTGGATGCGCTGGCGGTTGGCGTGGGGCTGGCCTTCCTTCAGGTTAATATCGTCACCACGGCTCTGACAATCGGTGCCGCCACTACCGTTATGGCTACCACTGGCGTGCTGGTCGGCCGCTTCATTGGGCCTGTGTTAGGTAAATGGGCCGAAGTGCTGGGCGGACTGGTCCTCATCGCCATCGGCTCCACCATCCTCACCGAGCATCTCGGGCTGTTTCAGTAACGCCCGCAAAATCGTATTTTGTGATCTGGTTCAAAATTTATTGCTGATTAAAACAGCAGGAGCTATACTTTTCCTGTAGTTATTCAACAAATTTTTAACTGGATGCTGTATGAAACGTTTTTTTAAGTACGTGTTTCACGCGTATGTGGAAACCTTTAAACACGTACCACCCGGTGCGCTGAACTAAGCGCCACGTTTTACCCTCGATAGTCGCGGTCAGGGAATGACCGGTGATTATCACCTCATTTTGTCGTTCTTCTCGCCTGTCTCCGCCTCTCTGTTCAGCCCGCACTGGCCTCGCATTCCGCCTGACATACTGTGATACATCTGGACATCCACTGTGCCAATCGCAGTACGATTTCCGTCATGTTTTTTGCTACTCTGCGCGCCGATTTATTCTCAACACGGGTGGATCGCCCGACATAATAAAAGAGGCAGCAATGCAGTTATGCAGTTTTTATCTTCCCGCTCAGGGGAAAAAAAGCGTGGGTATCGTACGGGAGCAGGGCGTGATCGATGTCGGGATGCGCCTGGGCAAAGCCTGCCCGGATTTAAAAACCTTTTTGACACGTTCTTCTCTGGCCGATCTTGCCGCCTTTCAGAACATGCCCGTCGATCACGCGTTTTCCGCCGTGCAGTTTCTTCCCGTTATTGAGCAGCCTGGAAAAATTTTCTGCGTAGGAATGAACTACGCGGATAAACGCCAGGAGTTTGCCGCAACGCTGGACGCGCCAACCTTATTTATCCGTTTTGCTGATTCACTGACCGGCCACGAGCAACCGCTGCAAAAACCGCTGACTACCCAGGAATTCGATTACGAGGGTGAGCTGGCGGTGGTTATTGGTAAACCGGCGCATCGGGTTAAGGCCGTCGACGCGCTGGACGTCATTGCGGGTTACAGCTGCTTTATGGATGCCACCGTGCGCGACATGCAGTTTACCTGGTTTACCGCCGGGAAAAACTGGCCGCAGACCGGAGGATTTGGTCCCTGGATGACGACTGCGGACGAGATTCCTGATCCCCAACAGTTATCGATTAAAACCCGACTGAACGGTCGTGAAGTGCAAAACGATACCACCGCCAGCATGGTGCAGCCGGTCGCCAGCATTATCGAATATATCTCTGCCTTCAGTCCGCTATCACCCGGCGATGTCATTATCACCGGCTCCCCCGGCGGCGTAGGGAAAAAACGGACGCCGCCCCTGTTCATGTTCCGTGGCGACGTGGTGGAAGTCGAGATAGAAAAAATCGGTTGCCTGCGTAACCCTGTCGCCTGACGCAGCGTATTCACTGCCTCTCTGCCGATCCCGTCCTACACTCAATAAGTACCCAGGAACAGGAGCAGCTGATGAGGCGTACCATCCGGTGTAAAAGGCGACAGGGCATAGCCGTGGCCGCAGGGGTTGGTTTAGGTATAGGCGCAGTGCTGTGGGGCGCGAAGCGCTGGCAGCAAATGAAACAAACGCCGCCTGTTTCACCGCGTAGTCACCATGCGGGACTGGCGGGTTACTATCAACAGATCGGTGACTGGCGCATGTTCACCCGCGTGACGCCCGACGCACCTCATGGTTTACCTGTCGTCCTGCTTCACGGTCTGGCGATGTCAGGCCGTTCGATGGAGGCGCTGGCCCTCGCGCTGGGTCGGGACTATCACGTACTGGTCCCCGATCTGCCCGGCTTTGGCGGTAGCGCGTTGCCCGCATCGGCACCGGTGCTTTCCGTCAGTGAACTGGCCGATATCCTGTGGCAGTGGCTCCAGCACAATGGTTTCCGGCGGGCAATCTGGGTCGGCAGCGCCTTTGGCTGTCAGGTGCTGGCGGCGCTGGCGGATAAACACCCGGACGCCGTGGCCGGACTGGTGCTACAGGGGCCCACAGCCGATCGCCATGCGCGAAGCCTGTTGCGCCAGCTCTGGCGCGGCTGGCGCAACAGCCGACTGGAAGCCCACCGTTCACCTGACCCGCTGGCCCGCATCGACTGGGCGAAAGCCGGTCTCCCCCGCGTATTTGGCACGCTGCGCGCCATGCTTAACGATCCGATTGAATATCATCTGACGTATCTGACGGCCCCCACATTGTTGCTCCGGGGTTCGCGGGACCCGGTTTGTCCGGCGCGCTGGCTGGATGAGCTGGCGGGGCTGTTACCTCAGTGTGAAAAAATTACCCTGCGCGGCGGTACCCACCGGCTGCACTATGTCTATCCATGGAGCTTCTGCCATGCGATCCGACCCTTTTTGGCCCGTATTCAGCAGGAGAACGCCGATGAGTAAACCGCCGAAGGGCATCGCCCGCTTTGATTCCGCAGCAACTATGTTGCTGGCTCTGGCAAGTGCACTACGCGATGAGCCCCTGACCCGTTCGTCATCGATGCTGGACCGGTTACTGCCTTCACTGGATCAACTACCGAGCCGGTTACGTGAATGGGGCCATGCGATAAGTGGCCAGGCGGACGGAATCAGCCCGAAACAGGCGGGTGAGCTGGATGTGGAAGGCATCGCCGAATGGATGGTGAGTGCCTACCCGCAGCGCGAGTATCCGGCGGCATTTATCGGCGCATCGAACGGTGCGCTGGTCCATCTGGCGGCGGCGATGGGAACGCCCTGGCTACCGCAAACGTTTCTGTGCCCGGTGCGCGTGGAACCCAGCGATCCGGACGATGCCCAGGCCGGCTTTGAGCAAGGCAAAGCGGTGGCCGCGGCGCTGCTGGCCACCTGGCCAAGGCTGGCGGTCCATCACAGGCAGGATCCGAGTCAGGACCGGCTGCTGCTCGAAAATATGCAGGCTTTCCGGCTTAAATTACGCGATATGCCACTCGCCTTTAATGAATTTCTGCTGGGGGGATTGCCCGCAGGCGCGACCCTGTTTATCAATCACTGCACGCGCCAGTGGTCGGTCACCCGCACCAGCGACCGTTCGTTTTTCCAGTTTGGCGCACCCGGTGGGGCAACGGAAAACGAGTATTTGCAGGGCGGCCCCCGCGTTGCGGAATATCTGGCGCGGGCAGGGGTTGATCGGGCGCGCTGGACGCCGCCTGCCATCACCGATCACGTCCCTGAAGCCGAATGGGGGCTGGACGGTTACCTGATCTCTCCTCTGAAAAAACTGGCAGAAGCTCAACGCTGGACGCTGATGGAAATTCGTTATGAGCAACCGGAGGCGCTGAGTTTTGTGGTGGCGGAAATCTACCGTGACTGGTATCTGGCGGCAGGCGTGCTGCCCACCCGGCTTACGGTAGACAGCTTTATATTGCTGGATCCCGGGTGCAGTATGCAGCAACAGGCGATTCCCTTCTGGCTGATGTTCCCCTCTGCCGCCTCGGCAGATGCGCTGCAGCGTTTTCTGGAAAAACAGCCGCCGTTCCGCTACATCGATATGCTGTTGTACTCACAAGGGGCCGACAGCATCGGGCTGGCCGACATCGCCCGCTGGCAGCAGTTGCTTACCTTCGCCAAAGACGAAGGCGCGCTGGTCGGTGTGGATGAAACGCGTTTTCCTCATGATGTCACCAGTGCTTCGCAGTTTGACGCGGCGCTCCGTGAGCGGGCACCGCTGCTGCCTGCGCCGCCGCCGCTCACTGTCGGGACAGCGATCGCCGGTATTCAGCGTTACGGCGCCCGTCATGGCGTGAGCATCAGGGCGCTGACCTGAGTCAGGCTCCGTCGGTGATGGGTTTGCGAACCAGTACCAGATAGGCCAGTGCGCCCATCAGGGTTACGCAGGCACAAATCATCAGCGCCAGGCTGAAGGACTTCGTGGTGTCCAGTATCCAGCCGGTAATCACCGGAGCAAAGGACGCGAAGATAAAGCTGGCGAAGTTTTGAATGCTGCCTACGGAGGCTGTCATGCGCGCGGTCACGTTAGCGTGGATCAGGCCCCAGCATGAGGTCCCCGCAAAGTGAATACAAAACAGGGCCATGCCAATCAGGGTGACGGCGCTGGTGGTCTCAGTGGCGCGCGTGACGAAGGCGGTAAAACCCGCAGACAGAACCATGCCGCTGACAATGCACACCTTACGGGTTTTAACCGCATCCCAGCCGCGTTTCACTAACGCATCCACCACATAGCCGTTGAGCAACATGCCGGCTGCGCCAAACAGGAAAGGAATCGCCGCCAGTAAGCCTGTGCTCTTAAGATCAAGGTGATAGGTCGACTGCAGATAACCCGGCAGCCAGGCAATATACAGCCAGGCGGTGTAGTTAATGCCGCTGAAGCCAATCATCATGCCCCACATGGTGCGCTGCTTAAACAGGCCGCGCCATTCACGAAAGCTGATCGGCGCTTTACGCGATGCCACGCTGCCCGCCTGCAGATAATGGATCTCTTCCGCACTTAAGGTGTTGTTATCACGGTCGCGATAAGTCATGTACCAGCCGATCGCGAGGAAAATCCCTAAAATACCGATAGTCACAAACATGCCGCGCCAGCCCAGCAGCAGCATCATGGCCGCCAGGATCGGCGGCGCCACCGATAATCCGATCATCGAGGCGGCGTTAAACATCCCCATCGGCATCCCGCGATCTTTAATATTGAACCAGTCATTGATGACCTTTACGCCGCATGGATTCATGGGCGCTTCACCCATCCCGAGGCCAATGCGCACCAACACGAACTGAGTAAAGTTATGCACCAGTCCGGACGCGGCCTGGAAAAGTGACCAGATGAACATGCCCACGCCCAGCATAATACGCGGGCCTTTGCGGTCCAGCAGGGCGCCAGCGGGCAGTTGTGCCAGTCCGTAAGCCAGCGAAAATGCCGAGAGCAGCACGCCAATTTCCGTCGCGCTCAGCCCCATCTCCTCACGAATCGTCATATTGGCTACCGACAGCGAGCTGCGATCAAGGTAGTTAATGATGGCGGCAAGCAGCAGCAACAGCATGGCGGTAATCTGGACTTTACGGATGCGCGGTGAGCGCACGATATCACTGCGCAACGGCACAAACGCCTCATCAGGTGCAGCGGCGGCGGGCGAGGTTGAACGATCAATAACCGATCTGTTTTCCATGGCAATCTCCCTGAGCAGGCGATTTATCATTATTGTGAGCATTAAGGATGCCCGACGGCACAGGGCCGCCGGCGCGTTGCGATGAAGAGTAAGGGCGATAAAGCAGAGATGTTGTAAAGTTGTTTCAAAATCGTGCGAGAGCTAATGCTTTGCGGTTTTTAATCGGTTTTTAATTGTACTGATTAATGCTGCGGATCATGGATCGCTTGGCTGTGGCCAGATGACTGTGCAGGGCGCAAAGCGCATCCACATCCCGGCGACCGATTAACGCAGACAAAATCGCCATATGCTCCTCCAGGGCAACGATGTTGCGCTGCTTCAGATCGCTTTCATCCCACTGATAGTGCGAATGGAAAATAACGGAAATAATCTCCAGCGACTGATTAAAGAACGGGTTATTGGCGGCAGACAGAATCAGCGAGTGCAGTTGCTTATCCAGCGCAGCAAAATGGCGATAGTTGCTGGCAATGGTCTCACGCATCGATCGGTGCCGATCCAGTAGATCGCGCGCCTGAATCCAGCGTTCATCGTCCATGGGCAAATTTAAAAAACGCGTCAGGGCATGGGTTTCCAGCATTTCACGTAGCTCAAACAGCTTTTCCGCATACGTCTGCGAAAACTTTTTCATCTGCCAGTGGCCGCGTTTGACCGGTTCCAGCAGGTTGTAGCGCATAAAATGCAGTAAGAATTCGCGCACGGCCACCGGGCTGACATTGGCCTGCTTTGCCAGTTGCAGCTCGCTGAAGGTATCGCCGGGCTGCAACTGTCGCTGATTGATCAGATCGAAAAAACGCTTTTCAACCAGACTGGCCTGTTGATCAATCGGCGGCATCACCGCGTTCAGGCTGTCCTGCGCCTCCGGCGCGCGCACAATAACCCAGCTGTCTTTGACTTTTTCCAGCACGCCTCGCTCATGCAGATAACTCAGCACATGACGCACGGTCGTGCGGCTGACCGTGAACATTTCGGCCAGGGCGGCCTGCGGTGGTAGCGGTGACTGAACGTGGCCCTGGGCGATGCTTTCCAGCATATGGTTGATGACGTTATGGCGTAAATTTTGGCTGCGGCTCATGCGGGGGCTCCGGTTTTTTATGCATTAAAAACCATTGAAGGCCCAAAAAAGCCGTTCTGGTTCACAAAGTGAGAAGAGGGGAATACGGTGCCGCAGCCAGATTCGCCATAACTGCGCTTTTGATAACCGGAGAGGGGCCATGACCATTATGAAAGCCTTAGTCATCGCAGAACCGCGTTCGCTGGTCTGGGCTACACGCCCTCAACCCCGGCCTGCCGCGACTGAAGCGCTGCTTAAAATCGTCAGCGCAGGCATTTGCGGCACCGACATTCATGCCTGGGCAGGAAACCAACCCTTTTTTAGCTATCCGCGAGTCCTCGGCCATGAACTCTGTGCGGAGGTGGTGGAGACAGGGGCTGCCGTTCACGATTTAGCCGCAGGACAGCGGGTGGCACTGATTCCCTATCTCTCCTGTTTTGAATGCGATGCCTGCCGCAGCGGTAAAACCAACTGCTGCGAAAACATTTCGGTGATGGGTGTCCATCAGGATGGCGGCTTTAGCGACTATCTTTGCGTACCGGCAGCTAACCTGCTGGTGGTGGACGATCTTGCGCCAGAAGCCGCAGCGCTCATTGAGCCTTTCGCCATCAGCGCCCACGCGGTGCGGCGAGCGGCGGTGGCGCAGGGCGAGCAGGTGCTGGTCGTGGGGGCGGGGCCGATCGGCCTGGGGGCTGCCGCCATTGCCGCTGCTAACGGCGCGCAGGTGGTGGTCGCGGATACCAGTGATTACCGCCGTCAGCACGTCAGCCAGCAGTTGGGCCTCTGTGCGCTCAATCCGGCTGATGCGGCGTTTATAACCTCACTGCGAAACGAATTTGATGGCAGGCTGCCGTTGAAGGTGCTTGATGCCACAGGCAATCCTGCGGCGATGAACGCGGCCGTGAGCCTGATTCGCCATGGCGGAACAGTCGTGTATGTCGGTCTGCATAAAGGGGATTTGGTGATTCCTGACAGTGAGTTTCACAAGAAGGAGAGCACGATCATGGGTAGCCGTAACGCCACCCGTGAGGATTTTGATCGGGTGCGTGAACTCATGGCGGCCGGGACGTTACGTGCCGATATGATGCTCAACCGGCGTTTCGCGTTTTCGACACTGGCAGAACACTTTGAGGCGCAGGTCATCAACAATCGTGCGTTAATTAAGGGCGTTATCGATTTTGATCGCTGAAGCCGGAGACAACGGGGTGCGCTGTCTCCGCACGCGCTACGCCGTTCCGGAGAGCGACTGGAAAAAGTGGCGACGCACGGCGTCGGCATCCACGCCCAATGCGATGCGTTGTCGGGGCAAATCGCGAAAAGGGTTGTGACGGGAAGCCAGCGTGCTGATCTGGCGCACCGTCTGACCACAGGCGATGCCTTCGGTAATCACCCGCAGTGGGCTTTCCACCAGCGTAAATGCCTCGGGCAAGCACAGCCAGGATATCGTCAGCGTGTCATGCAACGCCATTCCCGCAAATCCTTCCTTCTCAAGACTGTACGCCAGATAAGGGCGGCAGATCGCCCGCAGGATCGGCTGTTGCAGTTGATGCACCTCATCGCTATTGATCAACACTTTATGGGTAACATCCAGCGGGATCAGCATAACCGGCAAGGCCGAGGACAGGACCTGATCCGCAGCATGAGGATCCTTCCAGATATTAAATTCACTGAACGGTGTCACATTCCCGCTGTGGCCATCGGTACCAAAGGCGCCGCCCATGATGACCAGTTCTTTGACCAGCGGGATAATATCCGGTGCCTGATTGATGGCGCTGGCGATATTGGTAAGGGGACCGATTGCCACCAGCGTAATGACGCCGGGATTAGCACGAACGCTGTCGATAATAAACTGCACGGCACCGGGCGCGTCGTCGCTAAACGGATTATCAAACGCATCCCCTAAACCGTCTTCACCATGCAGCCTGGCTGGTGCGCTCGGTTCCCGTGCCAGCGGACGGGCGCAGCCGCGGTACACCGGCACGTCAATCGCCATTTTCTGGCAAAAGAGCCGCGCATTTTTCACCGCCTGGCCCACGGCAACGTTGCCGAATACCGTGGTAATGCCCAGCAGATGTTGCGTCCGCGCGGCATAGGCCAGCGCAAAGGCATCATCCACGCCGATATCAGTATCAAAAATGACAGTGCGCAAAGGATTCTCCAGAAAGCGTGAGCGCCTCACCCGGGGCGACAATCGTTGTGTGGGCGCGGCAAGCGTAAAAGCCGTCATTTATTTAAGCGGAAAACGGAAAAAGGGGAAACCTGAATTCTCCCCCTTTTAAGGCTACCCGCGTCGGGTTTTTGACACAGCATGTCAGCCGCACATCACGGGCGCGCGTTCACATGGTCTGAGTTGCCAGTCAGAAAAAGGCATCGTATGATTGCCTGCGCAAGGTGATGGCGTTCCACCTTCCCCAACCGCCAGCAGGTTTCCCCTGCGGCTGATGACGCCTGACACTATCCTTTATCCTTTCGTGGGAGCGGGAGCGTCAGGTGCCGGTATTTGCTGACCCTCCACCGTCTTCTGCACAATGCCTGTTAACGGGAGTATAAGATGTTAAAACCGCTATTCGCTGTGATTGTGGGCGGCAGCGTAGGTTGTGTACTGCGTTGGTGGTTCGGTATGCGTTTCAATGCGTTTTTCCCCAATCTTCCACCGGGTACGTTGCTGGTGAATCTGATTGGCGGCTTTGTGATCGGGGGGGCCATGGCCTGGTTTATTAAAAATCCCCAGCTCGATCCCGCCTGGCGGTTACTGATCATTACAGGCTTATGTGGCGGGCTCACCACGTTTTCCACGTTTACCGCAGAATTAATGACCCTGTTGCAGTCCGGAAAATATCTCTGGGCGATGAGCAGCGCGCTGGTGCATGTCATTGGCTCGTTGCTGATGAGTTTTGCCGGTTTCGCGCTGATTAACCTGTTGGGTTAACGCCGCCGCGAAACCGGATGCCATCAGTCCTGCAGACACTGAGCGATGAAGCTGGCGGCGTGCAGGGCGCCCTCGGCTGAAATCGTGTGGCCAGTCTGTGGCTCAATCAATGCCTCGACCGGAACCGCCGCGGCTTTCAGGCGGGCCGCGGCTGACTCACTTTCGCTGACGGGGATCACCGCATCAGCCCGGCCATGGATCAGCAGGGCTGGCGTATGCGCGAGTGGTGTCAGTGGGCCGTCAAAGGCCAGTCGGCCGGAAAATGCCACCACGCCCGCCAGAGGATAACGGCCAGAGGCCAGTAGATCTAGCGCCATGATCGAGCCCTGAGAAAAGCCCACCAGGATGACCTTCTCCCAGCATTCTGCCATATCATGCTGCGCCATCAGGTCACGCAGAACGCGGTCAAACGCCTCACGAGCTTCGCGAACCCGCCCTGGACGGTTTTCCGGCGTAATGCCCGCCAGACTGAACCACTGATAGCCCATGCCCTGTTCAAAAGCATAAGGCGCATCCGGTGAGGCAAAGACCACATCGGGTAACAAGGTTGCCCAATAATCGCCGACAGGTGCCAGATCGTCGCCGTTACTGCCTACGCCGTGCAGAAAAAACACCAATGCTTTTGCCATGCCGGTTCCTGTAAAAGTTGTGTTGTCTGACAGGTATTTGAACAGTTACACCGGTTAACGTCAAAATCAAACTGACCGCCGGGAAGGCCGCATGTCGTTCAGGAAAAGGCAAACATTACGTGCCGTCTCCCTTTCCCTGTAACGTAAAACCTGCTTGACTGAAACGTCACCGCTTGCCGTCTGGAGTTATGCATGTCGTTGTTTACCCTGAGCACGTTATCCGACATTCCCGCCGCTGAATGGGATGCGCTGCTGCCTGATGATCAGCCTTTTTTGCGCCATGCCTTTTTGCTGAGCCTTGAAGACAGCGGCAGCGTCAGGCCGGCACGGGGCTGGCAGCCAGCCCATCTGGTCTGGCGTGAGCAGGGTGAACTCTGCGCCGCGCTACCCGGCTACCAAAAAAGCCATTCACAGGGTGAATACGTGTTCGATCACGCCTGGGCCGATGCCTGTCAGCGAGCCGGTATCGCTTACTATCCGAAATGGCTCGGTGCCATTCCCTTCAGCCCGGTAACGGGCGCGCGCGTGCTGGGCAAATCCGATGCCGCTATCCGTCTGCTGTCGAGGCTGCCAGACTGGCTGGAGCGCCAGACGTTGAGTGGCGCGCATATCAATTTCACCGACTCTCACGCTAACGCGCTGCTGGCGGAACAACCCGACTGGCTGGCGCGGCTGGGCTGCCAGTATCACTGGCACAATCGCGGCTATCGCGACTTCCAGGACTTTCTGGATACGTTGATGTCACGCAAGCGCAAACAGCTGCGCAAGGAACGGGAGCAGGTCGCCCTGAACGGCTTTGAATTTGACTGGTATCGCGGCGATCAACTGCGTGAAGATCAATGGGATTTTGTGTACACCTGCTATGCCAACACGTACGCGGTGCGTGGTCAGCGTCCTTATCTGACGCGTGCCTTTTTTAGCTTACTGGCCGCGCGTCTGCCGGAAAACATTCGCGTCGTCATTGCCCGTTTGCAGCAGCAGCCCGCAGCGATGGCTTTTTACCTTAAAGACGGGGAAAGCCTGTATGGCCGCTACTGGGGCTGCCTGGCGGAATTTAACCAGCTTCACTTCGAAACCTGTTTTTATCAGGGGATGGATTTCGCCATCGCCGAAGGCCTGCAACGCTTCGATGCGGGCGCGCAGGGCGAACACAAGCTGGTGCGTGGTTTCGAACCGCAGATTACCCACTCCTGGCACTACCTGTGTCATCCCGGCCTGCGCGCCGCCGTTGACGATTTTTTGCAGCAGGAGCGGCAGGGCGTTCACCTGTGGGCCGAGGAAGCCCGGGACGCCTTGCCCTACCGACGCGGCGACTAGTCCGCCCCGACAAACCCGCCGGTCTGGTGTTGCCAGAGCCGGGCATACAGGCCATTTTGTGCCAGCAGTTCCTGGTGGCTACCGATTTCGACAATCTGGCCGTGTTCCAGCACCACCAGCCGGTCCATTTTTGCAATGGTGGACAGACGGTGAGCGATGGCAATCACCGTTTTACCCTGCATCAGCGACTCCAGGCTTTCCTGAATCGCCGCTTCCACCTCTGAATCAAGGGCGGAAGTGGCTTCATCCATGATCAGAACCGGCGCGTCTTTCAGCAACACGCGCGCAATGGCTATACGCTGACGCTGCCCGCCAGATAGTTTTACGCCGCGCTCACCGACATGCGCATCCAGCCCCGTCCGGCCCTGTGAATCCGACAGCTGCGGGATAAATTCGTCGGCGCGGGCGCGACGGATAGCCAGTTGCAGTTCTTCCTCGCTGGCATGGGGCCGGCCATAGAGCAGATTTTCGCGGATAGAGCGGTGCAGCAGCGAGGTATCCTGGGTGATCATTCCAATCTGGCTGCGCAGGCTTTCCTGCGTCACCTCGGCAATACACTGACCGTCAATCAGGATGCGCCCGCCGTTCAGGTCGTAAAGACGCAACAGCAGATTGACCAGCGTCGATTTTCCGGCACCGGAAGGTCCAATCAGGCCAATCTTTTCCCCCGGTTTAATGGTCAGGTTCAGGCCATTAATCACCTGCCGCTCGCCACCATAGTTAAAACGGATGTTGTCGAAGCGAATCTCCCCCTGCGTCACTCTGAGCTGTTTCGCCTGGGGCGCATCCTGCACGCTAAGCGGTTGGGAAATGGTGTTCAGTCCGTCCTGCACCATGCCGATATTTTCAAAAATGCCGTTCACCACCCACATCACCCAACCGGACATATTAACCAGACGGATAACCAGGCCGGTCGCCAGGGCAATGGCACCGACGCTAATCAGCGATGCGCTCCACAGCCACAGCGCCAGGCCGGACGTGGCGACAATCAGAACGCCGTTCAGCGTCGACAGCGTCAAATCCATGCTGGTTACCATGCGGTTAGCCTGCTGCGTTTTGTCTGTCTGCTCCTGAATCGCCTCACGTGCGTACTGCCGCTCCAGGTCGCTATGGGCGAACAGCTTGATGGTAGCGATATTGGTGTAACCATCCACAATCGTGCCCATGAGTTTCGAGCGCGCTTCTGAGGACACCACGGAACGGGCCTTTACGCGCGGCACAAAATAGCGCAGCGCCGCGCTGTAAAGCACAATCCAGATAATGAGCGGAATCATCAAACGCCAGTCCGCTTCGGCGAACAGCACCAGCGCCGTCGCGGCGTAGATCAGCACATGCCAGATGGCATCGACCAACTGCACCGCAGAATCGCGGAGCGAGTTGCCGGTTTGCAAAATGCGCTGCGCAATCCGGCCCGCAAAATCGTTCTGGAAAAAATTCATGCTCTGACGCAGAACGTAGTTGTGGTGCTGCCAGCGAATCATGCTGGTCATGCCGGGATTAATGCTCTGGTGAACCAGCATATCGTGCAGCGCAATAAACACCGGCCGCAGTATCAGGGCGACGCAGCCCATCCAGAGTAAGGTTGGCCAGTTATCGTGGAACAGCGTAGCCGGGGTGGAATGGTTAACCAGATCAATGATGCGGCTCAGATAACTGAACAGCGCCACCTCAATGAGCGCGCCCACCAGCCCCACCACCAGCAGTGCGGCGAAGCTCGGCCACACCTGGCGCAGGTAGTAAAAATAAAAAGGCCAGACCCGTGAGGGCGGCATATCGGTGGGGGCATCCTGAAAAATATTGATAAAACGTTCGAAACGACGATACAACATACAGTTACTCTTTCCGTTCGATAAGAATTACAGCTTAGTGCATGTGTACGCCCGATTAAAAAAAGGATTCTCTATGGATATCACTCTGCGCGGCCGTGAACCGCATGATGCAGCGGCTTACCAACGGCTTTACGGCCATCCGGCGGTGTTCCCCTGGACGCTGCAATTGCCGTTTCCCAGCGTCGCCACCTGGGAAAAGAAATTCGCAAAAATGGATGCCGAGGGCTTCATCAATTTTGTTGCCGAAGTAGACGGCGAAATGGTTGGTGAGCTGACCTTGTTTACAAATCATAATCCGCGTACGCGTCACTGCATCAGCTTCGGCATCGGTGTCAATCCGGCGTTCTCAGGGCGCGGCATTGGCGAGCTGTTGATCCGCACGGCAATGGATTATGCACGTAACTGGCTGGGCATCTCCCGCATGGAGCTTGAGGTGTTTCATGACAACCATCGGGCGCTGGCGCTGTATGAAAGGCTGGGTTTTGAGCGCGAAGGGGTGCGTCGTCAGGCATCCTTACGTGAAGGTAAACTTCATGATGTGGTGATGATGGCCAAACTGCTCAACGTGGCGTAACGACCGCGCATTGCCCGTTTTTGCGCGCGGCGTTAAGGTCAAAAGTCGCGCAACATGTTTAAACGTTGTTCTGTGCCACAGTTCGCACAAAATGCCCTGCATAAAACCCATCGCCTGCCGATATGACGGTATCACCCACTGATGCTCTGGAGGGCGATTGTGATAAAACTAATAACGATCGACGAACTGAAAACGGGCATGTTCGTCCACAAACTTGAGGTCTGGTGGTTTAAAGACAAACGTATTCGTAATCAGATGCTGATCACCGATCCGCAGCAGGTTGCGATGTTCCGGCGTGAAGGTATTCAGCGGTTATGGATTGATGAAGAGAAATCGATTTCATCACCACCTCCTGAGCCAGTCCATACCGCACCCTGCCAGCAGGCTCCCTTTACGCAGGAACGTGAACAGGCACAGCAGCTGTTTGAACAAGGCAAAATCAAGGTCCTGGCGCTGTTTAACGAAGCGCGAATGGGTTGCGGCCTCGATCTGAGCAGTATGATTGATATTGTGGATAAAATAGCCGGTTCGATTGAGCGCGAGCCCAGCGCACTTCTGCGCGTGGCACAACTGAAAGATCACGATAATTACACCTACCTGCACTCCATGGCGGTCTGCGGCTTGATGATCGCCTTGGGTAAAAAGCTCGGCCTGGATGCGCATCAACTTCAGCGCGTTGGCATGGGAGGGTTGTTACATGACATTGGCAAAGCGGCCGTACCGCTCAGTATCCTGAATAAACCGGATAAGCTGAGCGACGACGAGTTTGCCATCATGTGCGAGCATCCGATAGCGGGTGCACAGATGCTGATGGAAGCGAACGCAGGGGATGACCTGGTCGATATTGCCCTGCATCATCATGAAAAATATGACGGCAGCGGTTATCCCTACCGCCATAAAGGCCATGAGATTAGTGTCTATTCCCGTATGGCCACCATTTGTGATGTGTACGATGCCCTGACCTCAACGCGTCCTTACCGCGAGGGCTGGACACCCGCACAGGCTTTACAGTCGATGCTGGCCTGGCGCGGGCATTTTGACACAACGCTGCTGCATGCGTTCGTTACGACAATCGGTCTGTATCCGGTGGGGTCGCTGGTGCGGCTGGCATCGGGACGTATTGCACTGGTGGTCAAGGCGGGCGAACAATCGCTTCAGAAGCCGCGCGTACATGTTTTCTGGTCGTTGCACGCTAAGCGCCCCGTCAGACCAGAAGTGGTCGATCTGGGGGACAGTTTTTGCACGGACAGCATTGTCTGCTCGGAGAGTCTCGCGGCCTGGCCAACGATCGACCTCAACCGGGTCTGGTTGCTGGACGTTGCCTGAGCCAACGTCGCCATTTTTATACCTTTTTTACAGCGTGCCAGTGCTTTTTAACCCTTTCTTTATGTGACTCAGCGCAAGCTATTCAGCAAATCCAAACCTCTGGAGGTTGCTGTGAGTGCAGGCGTGATAACCGGCATTGTGCTGGTCGTGTTGTTGCTGGGCTATTTAGTGTATGCCCTGTTGAATGCGGAGGCCTTCTGATGGCGGCCAATGCATTTTTACTGATCGCGGTGTATCTGCTGGTGCTGATGGTGTTGGCACAGCCGCTGGGACGTGGTCTGGCAGCGCTGGTGGCGGACAAACCCCTTTTTACCCGTGCCGAAGCGCTGTTTTGGCGCGTCGCCGGGGTACAGCAAGGCGATATGCGCTGGCCGCAATACCTGCTGGCCATTGTGCTGTTCAACCTGTTCGGCCTGATCCTTCTGCTGGCTGTACTGCTGCTTCAGGACAAGCTCCCGCTCAATCCACAACATTTTCCGGCCTTGAGCTGGGATCTGGCGCTTAACACCGCGATTAGCTTCGTCACTAACACCAACTGGCAAGCTTATTCAGGCGAAAGCACCCTGAGCTATTTCAGCCAGATGGTGGGCCTGACCGTGCAGAACTTTTTCTCTGCCGCGACCGGTATCGCTGTCGCCTTTGCCCTGATTCGGGGCTTTGCGAATCGCTCGATTGCAACCCTGGGTAACGCCTGGCGCGATCTGACGCGCGTGACGCTTTACGTGTTATTGCCCGTCAGTCTGCTGATGGCGCTGTTTTTTGTCAGCCAGGGCAGCATTCAGAACGTCCTGCCTTATCAGACGATTACCGGCCTGGATGGGGCGCAGCAAACGCTGGCAATGGGCCCGGTGGCCTCGCAGGAAGCCATCAAAATGCTGGGCACCAACGGCGGCGGCTTTTTTAACGCGAACTCTGCTCACCCGTTTGAAAACCCCACCGCGTTGACCAACTTCGTGCAGATGCTCAGTATCTTCCTGATACCGGCCGCGCTGTGCTTTGCCTTTGGCGAATGTGTGAAAGACCGTCGTCAGGGCAACATGCTGCTGTGGTCAATGACGCTGATGTTTGTTGTGGCGGCGGCCTTCGTGATGTGGGCTGAAGTGAACGGGAATCCGCACTTCCTGACACTGGGCGCGGACAGTGCCATCAATATGGAAGGAAAAGAAACGCGCTTTGGCATTCTCAATTCCAGCCTGTTTGCGGTTATCACGACCGCCGCGTCCTGTGGTGCGGTGAATGCGATGCATGACTCGTTCACGGCCCTGGGCGGTATGGTACCTATGCTGCTGATGCAACTGGGCGAAGTGATCTTCGGCGGTGTCGGTGCGGGCCTGTATGGGATGTTGCTGTTCGTGTTGCTGGCGGTGTTTATCGCCGGACTGATGATTGGCCGTACTCCCGAGTTTCTCGGCAAGAAAATCGAAGTCTGGGAAATGAAAATGACCGCCCTCGCCATTCTGGTGACGCCCGCTCTGGTGCTGATCGGTACAGCCATCGCCATGATGACCGATGCTGGCCGGGCCGGTATGGCTAACCCAGGCACCCACGGCTTCAGTGAAGTGTTATACGCCGTATCGTCGGCCGCCAACAACAACGGCAGTGCCTTTGCCGGTCTGAGCGCGAACACGCCGTTCTGGAACGTTTTGCTGGCCATCTGCATGTTCCTGGGGCGCTTTGGCATCATCCTGCCGGTAATGGCGATTGCCGGTTCTATGGCCGGTAAAAAAATTCAGCCGGTCGGTAACGGGACGCTGCCAACGCATGGTCCGCTGTTTATCGCGTTGTTGGTGGGCACCGTCCTGCTGGTGGGCGCACTGACCTTTATCCCCGCTCTGGCTCTGGGTCCGGTAGCCGAGCATCTGCAACTTATTCAGGGACATTAATCATGAGTCGTCAACAACAGGTGTTTGACGCAGCGCTCTTGCGCACTTCAGCAATCGATGCCGTGAAAAAACTCGACCCACGCGTTCAGTTTCGTAATCCGGTGATGTTTGTCGTCTACCTGGGCAGTCTCCTGACCACGGTACTGGCGGTGCTGATGTCTACTGGCTATCAGACCGGCAGCGCCAGTTTTACCGGCGCGGTGTCTGTCTGGCTGTGGTTTACCGTGCTGTTTGCGAACATGGCAGAAGCGCTGGCCGAAGGGCGCAGTAAAGCCCAGGCGAACAGCCTGAAAGGCGTCAAAAAAACCAGCTTTGCGAAAAAACTGTCGGCTGCGCATTACGGAGCAAAATGGCAGCAGATTGCGGCCGATGAGCTGCGCAAAGGGGATGCGGTATTAGTGGAAGCGGGTGACGTTATCCCGTGCGATGGTGAGGTGGTCGAAGGGGGCGCATCGGTTGATGAAAGTGCCATCACCGGGGAATCCGCACCGGTGATTCGTGAATCGGGCGGTGACTTTGCCTCGGTAACCGGCGGGACGCGTATTCTGTCCGACTGGCTGGTCATCACCTGTAGTGCAAACCCCGGCGAAACCTTCCTGGATCGCATGATCGCGATGGTGGAAGGCGCACAGCGCCGTAAAACGCCCAATGAAATCGCCCTGACGATTCTGCTGGTGTCCCTGACGATTGTGTTTCTGTTAGCTACCGTCACGCTGTGGCCGTTCTCCGCCTGGGGCGGTACGCCGGTGACCATCACCGTGCTGGTTGCGTTACTGGTGTGCCTGATCCCTACCACGATTGGTGGTTTACTCTCCGCCATCGGCGTCGCGGGGATGAGCCGAATGCTGGGGGCAAACGTGATTGCCACCAGCGGTCGTGCTGTCGAAGCGGCCGGGGATGTGGACGTGCTGATGCTGGACAAAACCGGCACCATCACACTGGGTAACCGCCAGGCGACCCAGTTTTTACCGGCCCCCGGCGTCACAGAAGAACAGCTTGCCGATGCCGCCCAGTTGGCCTCGCTGGCGGATGAAACGCCGGAAGGTCGCAGTATCGTGGTCCTGGCGAAGCAAAAATTTAATCTGCGTGAGCGGGACCTGAGCAGCATGGGAGCCAGTTTTATTCCCTTCTCAGCCCAGACGCGCATGAGCGGTGTGAACGTGCAGAACCGCCTGATTCGTAAAGGGGCGGTCGATGCGGTGCGCCGTCATATTGAAGCCAGTCACGGTGCGTTCCCGGCAGAAGTAAACGCCCGGGTGGAAGAGGTTGCCCGTGCGGGCGGCACCCCGCTGGTGGTCGCTGAAGGCCCGAAAGTGCTGGGCGTGGTCGCGCTGAAAGATATCGTCAAGGGCGGGATCAAAGAGCGCTTTGCCGAACTGCGCAAAATGGGCATTAAAACCGTGATGATTACCGGTGATAACCCGCTGACCGCCGCCGCGATTGCAGCCGAAGCGGGCGTGGATGACTTTTTGTCGGAAGCGACACCCGAAGCCAAACTGGCGCTGATCCGTCAGTATCAGGCCGAAGGCCGCCTGGTGGCGATGACCGGTGACGGCACCAACGATGCGCCTGCGCTGGCGCAGGCCGATGTCGCGGTCGCGATGAACTCGGGGACGCAGGCCGCAAAAGAGGCAGGCAACATGGTCGATCTGGATTCCAACCCGACCAAGCTGCTGGAAGTGGTCCATATCGGTAAACAGATGTTGATGACGCGCGGATCGTTAACCACGTTCAGTATCGCCAACGACGTAGCCAAATACTTCGCCATTATTCCGGCGGCGTTTGCGGCTACGTATCCTCAGCTCAATATGCTCAACGTGATGGAGCTGCACTCACCGTCCTCCGCGATTCTGTCGGCAGTGATTTTTAATGCCCTGGTAATCGTCTTCCTGATTCCGCTGGCCTTAAAAGGCGTGAGCTACCGGCCATTAAGCGCCGCATCACTGCTGCGCCGTAATTTGCTGATTTATGGATTAGGTGGACTGCTGGTGCCGTTTATCGGTATCAAAGCGATCGATATGTTGCTTGTGCTGTTTGGTATGGCCTGAGGAGAATAAAATGAGTCAGTTACGTCCGGCAATTTTTCTGCTGCTGCTGCTAACGGTTGTATGTGGCGTAGTTTATCCTTTGCTCACGACCGGGTTGGCGCAGTGGCTGTTTCCCTGGCAGGCTAACGGATCGCTGTTAAAGGTAGAAGGTGAAGAACGGGGCTCTGCACTGATTGGGCAGGCTTTTAGCCAGCCTAGCGAGTTTTGGGGCCGTCCTTCTGCCACCGGCGACAAACCGTATAATCCCCTGGCATCCAGTGGCAGTAACCTGGCCGCGAGTAATCCGGCACTCGACAAAGCGGTGGCTGAACGCGTTGCCGCGTTACATGCAGCCAATCCGCAGGCCAATGGGCCGGTGCCGGTGGATCTGGTGACCAGTTCAGCCAGTGGGCTTGATCCAGAGATTTCGCCACAGGCAGCGCTGTGGCAGGCACCGCGCGTGGCGGCGGCCCGTCAGTTGCCGCTGGCGAAAGTGGATGCGCTGGTGGACAGCCTGACCCAACGTCCGCTGCTCCCATTTATCGGCGAACCCACGGTGAATGTGCTGCAACTCAATCTGGCGCTGAACGATCTTAAATAAGTAAAAGGACGCTATGAATCACGAACCGCTGCGCCCCGATCCGGATGCGCTGTTACAGGCCAACAGTGACAGCCATCGCGGTAAGCTCAAGATCTATTTTGGTGCCTGTGCGGGGGTAGGGAAAACCTACGCCATGCTGCAGGAGGCGCAGCGGCTCCGTGCCCAGGGACTCGACGTGCTGGTCGGCGTGGTGGAAACCCACGAGCGGCCGGAAACGGCCCAGCTTCTTAACGGACTGGTGGTGTTGCCGCGTCGCGCTACCGGCCGATCCCGCCATGCTGAATTCGATCTGGATGCCGCGCTGGCACGTCATCCGGCGGTCATCCTGATGGATGAACTGGCTCATACCAACGTGAAAGGCTCGCGACATCCCAAACGCTGGCAGGATATTGAAGAACTGCTGGATGCGGGCATCGATGTGCTGACCACAGTGAACGTTCAGCACCTGGAAAGCCTGAATGATGTGGTCGGCGGCGTTACCGGCATTCAGGTGCGTGAAACCGTACCAGACCCGTTTTTTGACAGCGCCGATGAAGTGGTGCTGGTGGATCTGCCGCCTGACGATCTCCGGCAACGCCTGAAAGAGGGCAAGGTCTACATTGGCGATCGCGCCGAGCGGGCCATCGAAAATTTCTTCCGCAAAGGTAACCTGTTTGCGCTTCGTGAGCTGGCACTGCGCCGCACGGCCGATCGGGTAGACGACCAGATGCGCGCCTGGCGCGACAGCCAGGGACGGGACAAGGTCTGGCACACGCGCGACGCGATTTTGCTCTGTATCGGAGACGATACGGGCAGCGAGAAACTGGTTCGTACGGCGGCACGGCTGGCCGCCCGGCTCGGCAGCGAATGGCATGCTGTCTATGTTGAAACGCCGCGCCTCAACCGCTTACCGGAGGCCCGTCGCCGCGCCATTTTGCGGACGCTCAAACTGGCGCAGGAGATGGGCGCGGAAACGGCAACGCTCTCCGATCCCGACGACGCTCAGGCGGTGCTGCGCTACGCGCGGGAACACGATCTGGGCAAGATTGTGACCGGACGGCGTCCCGTGCGACGCTGGCGACGCGACAGTTTTGCTGAGCGGCTGGGGCAACTGGGCCCGGATCTGGATTTGCTGGTAGTGGCACTCAATGAGCCCATGCAGGATGCGCCGCATCCTTTAGCCAGCGACCGGGTTAACAGCGACAAATGGCGCATGCAGTTGCGCGGCGTCATGATGGCGCTGGTGCTGTGTATTCTGGTCACCGCCGCCGGACAATCGGTGCTGATCAGCTTTGATCCGGCCAACTGCGTGATGATCTACCTGCTAGCGGTGGTGATCGTGGCCCTGCGTTATGGCCGATGGCCATCCGTGATCGCCACGGTAATCAACATTATTGCCTTTGATCTGTTTTTTGTGGCACCGAAAGGCACGATTGCCGTCTCCGATTTACAGTACCTGGTGACCTTTGGCGTGATGCTGGCGGTCGGCGTGATCGTGGGTAACCTGACGGCGGGCGTGCGCTACCAGGCACGCGTCGCGCGTTATCGCGAACAGCGCACCCGGCAACTGTATGAAATGGCTAAATCGTTGGGCAGCGGTCTGACACCCGAGGATATCGCGGCCACCAGTCAGCGCGTGCTCGACGCCACATTGCAGGCCCGATCTCTGCTGCTGCTGCCGGATGAGCAGGGCGAGCTGCAAACCCTGGGCAACGCGCTGCCGGGAAATGAACCGGACTGGGCTATCGCCAAATGGAGCTACAGCAAAGGTCAGCCAGCCGGCGCAGGCACAGACACGTTACCGGCCGTGCCCTACCAGATTCTGCCGCTGAAGGTAGGAGAATCCTGTCGCGGGCTGTTGGTCGTCGAGCCAGAAAACGTGCGCCAGCTGATGATTCCCGAACAGCAGCGGCTGTTAGAAACCTTCACCGTCCTGATTGCGAACGCGCTGGAACGTCTGGCGCTGTCGCAGAGTGAAGCGGCTTCGCGGCTGGCCGCCGAGCGTGAACAGTTACGCAATGCCCTGTTGTCGGCGCTGTCTCACGATTTACGCACGCCCTTAACCGTGCTGTTTGGTCAGGCGGAAATGCTGATGCTCGACCTGGCCAGTGATAATTCAAAGTATGTGCCCCAGGCCAGCCAGATTCGCGAACAGACCCTGAGCACGATTCGTCTGGTCAGCAATATGCTGGATATGGCGCGTATTCAGTCCGGCGGTCTGAATTTACGGGAAGAGTGGCTGGCTCTCGAAGAGGTGATCGGCGGGGCGCTCAGTAGCATGGCACCGTCGCTGAAAGGAAAGGCGGTCGAACTCGATCTGCCTGCGGATATCGTCCTGATTAAGGGAGACAGCACCTTGCTGGAGCGGGTGTTTACCAACCTGATCGAAAACAGCCTCAAATACGCCGGTAACTGCGCGCCGCGCGGGATCCGCGCCTGGTGTGATCATGCCCGCCTGGAAATTGCCGTCTGGGATGGCGGTCCGGGCATCGCGGAACAGGACATGACCCGTATTTTTGATAAGTTTTCGCGTGGCGACAAAGAGTCGGCCGTGCCTGGCGTCGGACTGGGACTGGCCATTTGTAAAACCATCATTGAGAGTCACGGCGGTCAGATCTGGGCGGAAAATCGCCCGGAAGGTGGGGCCTGTTTCCGCCTTTCTTTACCCTTGCCGCCCGCACCTGAAATTTCTCCTGAAGGGCTGAAATAACTTCACAGATGATCGGTTATAATGCGCGACTTTACTGCTTATGACTGGGAAATTATGGAACGTTTTACCGAAAACCTGATGTATGCATCGCGCTGGCTGTTGGCTCCCGTTTACATTGGACTTTCGCTGGGATTACTGGCACTGACCATCAAATTTTTCCAGGAAATTGTTCACCTGTTGCCCAACATTTTTAGCATTGCAGAAAACGATCTGATCCTGCTGTTGCTGTCACTGGTGGACATGACGCTGGTCGGCGGGCTGCTCGTGATGGTGATGCTGTCTGGCTATGAAAACTTTGTCTCCAAACTCGATATTGATGAGGGTAAAGAGAAGCTGAGCTGGCTGGGTAAGATGGATTCCGGCTCGCTGAAAAACAAAGTGGCGGCGTCGATTGTGGCTATCTCCTCCATCCACCTGCTGCGGGTGTTTATGGACGCGCGCAATGTCGAAAACGATAAGCTGATGTGGTACGTGATCATCCATCTGACCTTCGTTTTGTCGGCCTTTGTGATGGGCTGGTTGGACAGCATGTCGCGGGCAGAGAAGAAAAACGTGTAACCGACGGCACGCGTTATCCGCGCCGGCGACTGACGTCGCTTCTCCCGCGAGATGCCGGCGTCAGCCTGACGCCGGCCGTGCCCCCGCCAGATGAGGCAACACCGCCTTGATCATGGCAAAAAACGCAGTCAGCCGGGCAGGATAATAGCTCGCCCAGGGATAGGTCAGCCATACCGGTAACGCCGGAGCCTGCCATTCCGGCATGAGCTGGACCAGCCTGCCCTCTGCTAAATCCTCTTGTATCACCCACGACGAGACGATGGCGGCCCCCAGGCCCGCCAGCGCAGCTTTGCGTACCGCATAGAGGCTGTCGCTGCTTAAAACAGGGGCGATCGGCAGATTCACCGGTTCACCTTTGTCCTGATGCTGTAACGCGATTTCGTTACGGTAGAAGCTGGTTAACGCGAGCCAGGGCAACGCGCCCAGCTGTTCGACCCGGGTGATCGGTGCATGCTGCCGGAGCAGTTCAGGGGCCGCGACAACAATGCGCGGCACTTCGGCCAGCAGCACCGCCACGACCGAAGGATCGGTAGGCGCGCCGACCTGAATGGCGCAGTCAACGTTCTCGGCCACAAAATCGGGTGTTCTGTCGTTCAGCATCCACTCTATGCGTAAACGGGGATAGCGGCGCATAAAGTCCACCAGCGGGGCGACCAGTTGATCCTGACCAAATGCATGCGGTGCGCGTACCCGCAGTGTCCCGACGGGATCGCTGCCTGCGCCGGTCAGATCGTCTTCCAGCGCATGCCAGGTGGCGAGCAGTTGCCGTGCCTGTGCATAACAGCGTTCGCCATCATCGGTGAGCTTGAGCGCGTGCGTCGTGCGCAGTATCAGTTTCACGCCGAGCCCGTGCTCAAGCGCCTGCAACCGACGGCTGATAGTGGGCTGCGTTGTGCCAAGTTGCACTGCGGCGGCAGACAAACTGCCGCTTTCGACAATGCGAATAAAGGTATGCATCAATGCGATACGATCGTTATTGCTGAAATTGCTCATGCGCCTCACGTATAACCGTTTTGTTTTTTATCAGTCTACCGCGTATGCCAAAAACAGGCTTTACTTGCCACACGCTTTTTTCGAGGATCTCACTATGACAGTGGTACACAACCTGAACCGGCATTCAACTGAGCGCCTGCCTGCGCCCCTTGTTTTTACGTTAGCAACCGGTGCGGGTCTGAGCGTGGCATCGATTTATTACAGTCAGCCCATGCTCGACATCATCAGCAAGCAGTTCCAGATAAGCGTCGGCAGCGTCGGTATGGTGCCCATGTTAACCCAGGCGGGTTATGCGCTGGGGATCCTGCTGCTGGCCCCGCTCGGCGATCGCCACGATCGTCGCACCATTATTTTAATCAAAGGGTTACTGCTAGTCATGGCGCTTCTGCTGTGCGGCTTTTCCGGCGGCATCAGCGCACTGCTTATCGCCAGTTTTATCACTGGCCTGACGGCGACCGTGGCGCAGGACATTGTTCCGGCGTCGGCCGCGCTCGCCCCGGTGGCCAGCCGGGGTAAAACGGTTGGCACGGTGATGACGGGTTTACTGGTCGGCATTTTATTATCCCGTGTCGTTAGCGGTGTGGTGGCGGAGTATTTTGGCTGGCGCACCATGTACATGATTGCGGCTGTGGCCGTGTTGCTGATCAGCCTGACGCTGTGGCGCGTACTGCCACGCTTTACGCCGGGTACGTCGGTAAGCTATCCCCGCCTGCTGTTGTCACTGGTGCACTTATGGCGTGCGCATCAAACCCTGCGGCGTGCGGCGCTGGCACAGGGACTGCTCTCCGTGAGTTTTAGTGCGTTCTGGTCAACACTGGCGATCATGCTTAGCGACCGCTTCCATTTTGACAGTGCCATTGCCGGTGCTTTTGGCCTGGCGGGGGCGGCAGGCGCGCTGGCGGCGCCGCTGGCCGGGAACGTGGCGGATCGTATTGGCCCGGCGCGCGTCACCCAGTTTGGTGCCGGTCTGGTGACGCTCTCTTTCGCGCTGATGTTTTTACTGCCTTTCCTGCCGCTGTCAGCTCAACTGGCCGTCATTATTATCAGCACAATAGGTTTTGACTTAGGCGTGCAGGCGACCCTGGTGGCCCATCAGACATTGATTTACGGTCTGGTTCCCGAGGCGCGTAGCCGGCTAAATGCCCTGCTGTTTACCGTGGTGTTTATCGGTATGGCCAGCGGGGCGGCACTGGGTAGCCTGGCGTTGGCGCACTGGGGCTGGAATGGCGTTGTCGTGTTATCCACCGTTGCCGCCGCTGTCAGCCTGTTAATCCGCCTCGCCAGTCGTCACCTCAGGGACTGATTCTTCCGCCCGCCAGCAAATGTGCCAGGCTTAGTCATAAACTCAATTAAAACGGTGCGTTATGAACTTCATTGCCTGGACAGCTGCGACGGGCTGTCTGCTGTTATTAATGTCGCTGGCATCAGGGTGGATCCACCGCGGCCCCGTGACCTCTTTTGGTCTTTTTTTATTAACCGGGATCGCCTGTGGGCCGTGGGGATTTGATGTGATTGAAATCGATATCCTCCGCCATGCTGAACTGGTCGCGCATATTACCGAGATAACGATGGCCGCGTCGCTGTTCATCACCGGGCTCAAGCTGCGTCTGCCGCTGAAAGCCAGGCAATGGCGCGCGGGCAGCCTGCTGGCGTTTCCGGCCATGTTGTTGACGGTCGCCGCAATGACGCTGCTGTCTCACTGGCTGGTGGGGCTGTCGTGGCCGATTGCGCTGGCCTTTGGTGCCATTGTTGCGCCCACCGATCCTGTGCTGGCCAGCCTGATTTCCGTCAGCGATGCGCAGGACGATGATGCCCTGCGCGTTGCGATATCCAGTGAGGCGGGCATGAATGATGGTTCGGCGCTGCCGTTACTCATTCTGGCCCTGTTGCTGTTTAACGGTGAAAGTCTGGGCACGGGCATGCTGGCACGCTGGGCAGCCATTGATGTGGTGTGGGCCATTGGCGGCGGCATTCTGCTGGGGTTTGGTCTGGGGCGGTTAGTCGGCCTGCTGGCCGCACGGCTTCGTCATGCGCATGGTGATGTCGCACCCAATGACTTTCTGGCGCTGGCGCTCATTGCGTTGAGCTATGCCCTTGCTGAATCGCTGGGCGCGTCGGGCTTTCTGGCTACCTTTGCGGCAGGCCTGGGATTACGTCGGGCTGAACTGGGTGTGTTCAAACGTTATCAGCCTGATGATATGCCGGATGACGATCGGGTGCTGCCTGCGGAAGCACTGGTCAATCCCAACCAGCGTTTACAGCAACACGGTAGCGGTATGGTGAAATCGGTCGGTTTAGTGGTAGGCGACGCGCTGTCTTTTGGCGATACTATTGAGCGTTTACTGGCGGCCACAATGATGGTGGTCCTCGGCGTGACGCTGGCCCATCACTGGAACATGCAGGGCGTGATGCTCGGCCTGTTGCTGTTTGTGGTCGTCCGGCCACTCGCCGTATGGCTGGTCACGCTGCGCTGCGGCGTATCGCTTCCTCACCGTTTGCTCATCGGCTGGCTGGGGATTCGCGGTATAGGTAGTCTTAATTATATTGCGTTTGCCTGGGTCCATGGTATGGGCGGCTCGCAGGCAACGATGATGGTTGATATGGCGCTGACGCTGGTGGTATGCAGCATCGTGGTGCACGGCGTGTCGGTAACGCCGCTGCTAAACTGGCGCCAGGCCCGACTGGATGCAAAGCAGCGCCAGTCATGAAAGTGGGTTAACTGATAACAGGAGAAGACGATGAAGATATCTCAGATACTGTTGCTGAGCGTACTGGCCTCTGGCAGTGCGCTGGCGGCAGACGACACGGAACAAAGTGCTTACGCCAGCCAGCTGTGTCACATCGTGAGCAGTGAAAAAAGCGTATCGACAGCCGATCAGTATGTCGAAAAAATGAAATCCAGCGTCGCAGGATCGCAGTCCTCTTCCGCCTTCAATAAACCTGAATTTGACGAGGAACTGGCGAATGAAGTCGCCAGCGCATGGCTGCAGCTGGGTGACGAAGAGCGCGCTAAACTGCGTAAAAATACGCAGCAGTGCGAGCAAACGGTGATGACGCAGTTCCAGCAGGAAGATTAACCGCAGTTAAATCGTCAATAAACGCGCTAAAATGGCGCGTTTTTTAATGGATTTTCATGCCCGATTGCGTACATAATCGCCAGCGTCTTCACCAAACGTGCGATACATAATAAAAACGCAGCGGACCGACAGGGCCGTCTGACCTTTCTGGCATAGATTTAACAGGCATCATGATTACGCGTCGACGCTTTATTTTCGGCACAGGAGCGCTTGCGCTTTCACTGGCTACCAGCAAACTGTTTGCCCGCGATGATATTATTCCCCTCTGGCCGGACGAACCGCCCGGCGGTGGCGGCCCTGGCGGAAAATTACGTGTTGATGCATGGGGCTCCTGGTCGAATATCGTCAGCCCGGCGATTCAGCGTTTCAGACCTGAAAACCCCAACGGTGAAGCGGTGCTCATCGCGGCAGGCGGCGGCTACCGCTGGATCGGTATGGGACGTGAAGCCTGGCCCGTTGCACACTGGTTAAATGCCAACGGCTATACCGCCTATGTTCTCAGCTACCGTTTGCCGCGTGAAAAGTGGCAGGCCGGGAATCTGGCGCCTTTACAGGATGCCCAGCGCGCGCTGCGTCTGCTTCGCTCATTCGAACGAAAAGTGCATGTATTAGGATTTTCGGCCGGTGGGCATTTGCTGGGGATGGCGGCGGCGCGTCCGGACTTTCAGTCCTATCCCCCCATTGACAGAGTGGATCAGGAAATCCCCAAAGCGGACAGTGTCGGGCTGATTTATCCGGTCATTACCCTGGAAGCCCCTTATCAACATACCAATACACATCTGATGATGGTCGGTAATGATGCCAGCCCACAGGAAGAAGCCAGTTGGTCTGTGCAAAATTATGTCACGCACGCTTATCCGCCCACCTTCCTGGCGCAGGCCGGTGACGACCACACTTCGAAACCCTTTAACACGCAGTTAATGCGCGATACCTGTCGCCGCAATCGCGTGCCGGTTCAGTTGATTCAGCTTTCCAGCGGCGGGCATGGTTTTGGCCTGGGTAAAGCGGGCACGCCGGCTGCGCTGTGGGATCAGGCCTATGTGAAATGGCTGGAAAACCTTGATCAGAACCCCTCACCGTTGACGCATCGGTCTGCCACTGTCCTTTAGTTATCCTGGCGACGCCGGTCATAAAAAAAGCCGGCAGTTGCCGGCCTCGCTAAAACAGCGATTCTCAGGATTGAAGCGACACAGGGCAAAGCATGTGATAAAGCACGGTCACTGCGATTAAAACTGATAGGTCAGGCCCATCCCGACGCTGTCTTTCGTAGTGATACCGGTAGCACGAGTAAAGTCATTATCTTTCAACAGGTTAATGCGGTAATCCACATAGGTCAGCATGTTCTTGTTGAAGTAGTAATAGGTGCCCACCGCAATATATTTCTGCATGGTCTGGCTTCCACCGGCAAAGTTGCCTGCGCCTTGCAGGTTTTCCCCACGCTGCGTGACAAAACCAATGGAAGGGCGTAAGCCATTGAGGAACTGATATTGCGCAATGGCTTCGAAGTTATGCGTCTTATCAGCAATCTGCGACAGCTGGCCGTACGGGGTCACATCGTTGGCCTCACCGTACATCGCGGCAAGGTAGATTTGGTTCGCATCGTATTTGGCCGAGGTCACCCATGCCGTCGCATCGTCACCCTGACCGTCAGCTTGCTGTGTCAGCGTACGATTGGCTTTCATACCGGCCGCAGCAATGCTCAAACCATCGGTAATGCTGTAGGTCAGACCGGCACCGTAGCCGTCGCCGTTTGCCAGCTTAGCGGTTGAGCGGTCGTTTTTCCCCTGATACTGAAGAATGACCTTCAGGCCGTTCCAGTCTGGCGAGTGCCAGGTGGCCAGGCCGGTTGAGCGTTTTGACAGGAAGTTGTCGTTGGTGGTCATGGTGCCGGAACCGTAAATCGGTGCCATATCGGTGTAAGCCGATGCGGTATACAGCACGCCAAAGCTGCGGCCGTAATCGAATGAGCCAAAGTCAGCCAGTTTCAGACCTGCAAAACCCAGACGCGTCGCATTCCCGGTTTGTGCGTCAGTGCCGCCTTCACTGTGGTTCAGCTGGAAGTTATATTCCCATTGACCATAGCCTGTCAGCTGATCGTTAATTTGGGTTTCACCTTTAAAACCCAGGCGCGCATAAGAGTTATCACCATCTTCGGCGGTATTGTCCGAAAAGACATGACGCGCATCGACTTTACCGTACAGATCAAGTTTATTACCGTTTTTATTATAAATTTCAGCGGAGCATGCAGAAAATGAGATCAGCAAACACAGTGCATGCGGCGCGCATATTTTTATTTTACGTTGCATATCATCTACCCTTTAATGTTGGTGAAGCATGAGG
This sequence comes from Pantoea stewartii, assembly GCF_011044475.1. Lineage (NCBI taxonomy): Bacteria > Pseudomonadati > Pseudomonadota > Gammaproteobacteria > Enterobacterales > Erwiniaceae > Pantoea > Pantoea stewartii. Next base: position 2,634,149 of record NZ_CP049115.1, on the reverse strand, counting down.
TTTATTTCCGCACAAGGCGGCATTGTTCAAAAATGTCAGTTTCGTTATGACGAAATAATTAAAAGCGTTACGTGGCTACATCATGTGGCCGTATTTTTATGGTTTTCCCTGGTGTTGATTATCAGGGCGCATAACGCCTTGATAATGTATTTATTATTAAATGGCTAAATCAGGTATATCGCTCAATATCGTTTGCGCGCCACTGTGTAAATATTTACGGGCGACAGCAGGGTCATTAATTGTGGCAATCGCAAATTCAATACCGGAATCGGCCAGGCGTTTCAGGTCGTCATCCGTCGCAAAGTCCGCCAGGAAGTGCAGGATCTGACAGCCGGTTCTGGCCAGTAATGCCACAGGATCGCTGGGAGGAACGCACACGGCCAGTCCACGCGGGACGTCAGGCATGATCCTTTCCGCAACCTTCAGCGAGAGCTCAGAAAAGCTGCTGATAAAGAGCTTCTTTTCATCCGCAGGCCACAGCGATTTCAGCTGCGTAATGGCAATTTCCGCGGTTTCAATTTCCTGACCAGACGTTGGTTTGATCTCCAGCTGAAGGCCAATACCTTTATCCAGCACAAATCCCACGGTTTCAGCCAGTGTAGGGACTTTAACGCCTTTGAACAGGTGGCCATAACAGACGCCCGCATCCAGCGACCGGATTTGGTCCAGGGTTAAATTGGCGACGTAGCCGGTGCCATTTGTTGTCCGATCCACCGCGTCATCGTGAATGATGACCGGGTGCCTGTCTTTGGTCAGTTTGACATCCACCTCTATCCACGTCGCGCCATGCTCAACGGCCGCCTGAAAAGAAGGCAGTGTGTTTTCTGGTGCCAGCAGAGGCGCACCACGATGTGCAATCAGGCGGGAATTCACTACGCGTACAGGGTGTTTTTTTGTCGGCATGCTCAGCGTTACCTTCTGTTGTCGGGTTAGCACAGGCTTACTTAAGTAAGACCTGGTTAGAAAATTCGGTTCTGACTTCGTCGCCCAGCGGTTTAGGCATGAACTGGGTGCCATGAACACGTTCTTTGCTGTTGATCAGACCAGCATCGCGATTCACTTCTTTATTTTGTGGCGTGATGCCATAAACCTGTTGAAACAGCCTTTGTGTCGTGGGCAGCGTCAGCCAGTGGATAAACAGCAATGCTGCCGCTTTGTGTGGCGCATTCTTGGGAATCGCCACCATATTTCCGCCGCCGGGCATGCCAAAATCGGGGATGTAGAGTCGGATGGTTTTGGGGACTTCGCCGTGGTTTTCTAAGCCCACCAGATAGTCTTCCCAGGCGGGGACCAGCAGAAACTCACCGCTCACCAGTCGCGTTACGCTGTCGGCGTTAGAGGCGGTAATGATGTAATCAGGACGCAGTTGTTTGAACCAGTTCCAGGCCGGTTGTAAGGCCGTCAGGCTTTTTACATCCGCATCGCCTTTAGTGAAATCAAAGCCAGGCACCAGCGTACGCGTGACAGATTCAATAAACGCCGGACCGGAACCGCCGTTTTCCACGTTAAAGCCAAACTCCTGAGGATGAGTCTGCAGGAAGGTGGTGAGCTGCGGCAGGGTACGGGGCAACTCGCTTTCTTTCATGCGGCGCGAATCGTAGGCCAGGCCCGTCTGATTGCCCCAAAATGCCACGCCATAACCTTTACTGTCCGTACCCTCAATGGTGTAGTTCAGGGTTTTGCCTTCCGGCAGCAGTGTATTAATCGGGCCAAAAAACGTTTGCTGAGGCGATACCGTACCGAATGCGCCTCCGCCAATCGAAAACACATCAATATCGCCTGCTTCCCGTCCCCGGTCAGCCATGAGTTTATTAATATTGCCTTGCAGCGGACCTTCAGAGATCGTAACAGCAATACCGTACTGTTTTTCAAACAGGCTGACCTGCTCTTTAAGACGATCCTGGTAATACCATTGGTACCAGGTTAATTTCCCTTCTTTTTTAGCCTCGTCAACAATATGTTGCCAGTCCATTTGTGTAATATCCTGAGCCTGAGTACAAAAAGCCCACGCAAGTAATAATAAGGTGGCAGATCGTCTGAACATGATTTTCCCCAGTTAAGCGAGTTAATAACCGTCAGCCTTTTCCAGCAAAAGCGGCGACGGGATTCTTTGTCAGTAATTTTTCAGCTATCAGCATTAAAATGACATTCGGCACGACCAGCATTAAAGAAATAACAGCGGCATTAGGTCTGATAAAGTTGTAACCCAGATAAGAATAAAGAATTGTCGGTACGGTAATAAAATCCGGCGAGCCGACAATAAAGCTAATGGCGAACTCTTCGATGGATAACGTAAAGACAATAATTAAGGCCGCAAATATGCCGGGTCTGATAGTTGGCAGGCAGGCAACTAAAAAACGATTTACTACAGACGCGCCCATATCGCGGGCGGCATCCAGGGTGTCCTGACGTATTTGAGAAAAGGAAAGGGTCAGAATCCTCACGGCATAGGGCATTAAGATGATGGTATGTCCCAGTAAAATGCCGACAAACCGACTGTGGATGCCCACCACGTTCAACAGCATGGAAAAAAACAGCGCAATCACAAAGCCGGGCACGATGAGCGGAAGCAAAACCGCATTCTGTAGCAGGGATTTACCCGTAAACGACATCCGGCCAAACGCCCAGCCCGCTGGCAGGGCCAGTATCAACGTGAGCACAGAGACGGTTGCTGCCAGTAAATAGCTGTTCTTCAGCGCCTGCGGCAGGGCCGTGGTCGTCCAGACTTCGACCCAGCGGCCCAGGGAAAGCACGGGCGGCAGGGCATCCGGCCAGGCCCAGGGATGCGTTTTATCCACCAGAGACCACAGCACGGTCAGAATAAAGGGGATCACCAGCCACAACATGAACAGTGCGGTAATCAGGATCATCATCATGATACGCAGGGGCGACATGCTTTTTCTGGCTCTCATCATTTATGTTCTCCCACTTTTTGCAGCCACTTCGCCACACCGGCCAGCACCACCGCACCGACAAACGCCGCCAGCATTAATATCACCGCCACCACGGCCGCAAGGTTCCAGCCCTGGGCGCTGATTTCCGGAAAGCGCAGCATGTATTGCGACAGGGAGAAAACGCTGGTGGGGCCAGCCACGACCTGGAATGAAAAGTCGCCCAATGCGCCAATGAAGATCAGGATCAGCGAGACCTGAACGGCTTTGATGGATAAGGGCAGAATGATCTGTAAAAGGCGGGCGGTTTTGCCTGCGCCCAGATCGCGGGCCGCATCAACGATTTCGTCCCCGATAGCGCGCAGGCTGCCGGTGATGATCAACAGGGCATAGGGAAGCTGTTTCCAGACCTGCAGGATAATGACACCAATGCCCCAGCGATCATTCTGCATACGGATGGGTTGCGAGATGATGCCCAGTTTGAGCAGGCCGAGGTTAATAAAGCCCTGCCAGGAAATCAGATTGATGAACAGCAGGGCGGCGACCAGCCCGTGCACCATCAACGGGGCTTTCAGTAAGCCGCTCATCAGCACAGAGCCGGGAAAGGGCTTTCTCAGCCACAGCGCCAGCGGCAGGGCCAGCGCCACAGACAGGACGGCACTGACCACGCCAATTTTCAGGGAATAGCCGGTGGCGCGCCACAGCTGACTGTCGTTCAGGATGGTTTCCCAGTACTGCAGCGTAAAATGCGCAGGCGCGCCAAAGTTGAACAGTCCGACAGATTGCGCGATGGCCATAAAGACAATCAGAATCAGGGTGAGCACGACGGGAGCGACCGCAGGCAGCACCAGTAACCAGGCGACTATGTTTCGGTTGTGCACTTTCATGACCAGCTTTCCTGCAAAAAGCGAATCCTGTCAGGCGCGATGGAAAAATTAACGCTATCTCCTTCCCGAATATGATTTTTACCGACTAACTGAATATGCCACTGGTATTCCGGCCCTTCATGGTCCTTTGGGTGAACCTGTAGCTCGGACAGGTTGCCCAGAAAGCTCACGGCACCTATTTCGAAAGCACGGGTATTCATACCGGTTTCCTGTTCGCTCAGCAGAGCATCTTCCGGACGCCAGAAGGTGTATACCTTTTCGGAAAGGGGCGGAACAGGACTGTGAATGTTCATTTCACCCAGCACGCAGGAAACACGATACATTCCGGTGTGACTGTCACCGTCGATGACATGCGCTTTCATCACATTCGCCTGGCCAACAAAGCCCGCAACAAACCGGTTAACCGGCGAGTAATAAATATCTTCAGGGGTGCCGGTTTGCTCAATGCGTCCGGCGTTCATAACCACGACGACGTCAGACATGGACAGGGCTTCTGCACGGTCATGGGTCACATAGATAGCGGTAAACCCGTGTGAACGCTGCAGCTGGCGGATTTCGAGGCGGACTCTGTCGCGTAATGTGGCGTCGAGATTCGACAGCGGTTCGTCGAACAACACGATTTCGGGCCGCACAGCCAGCGCTCTGGCCAGCGCGACACGCTGCTGCTGACCGCCCGATAACTGCGCAGGCAGCTTCGGTAAGTGGGCGTTTAACGAGACCTGAGCGGCGGTTTGCGTGACGCGATCCTGTCTCTCCGCTTTGGCCATTTTCCTCTGCTTCAGCCCAAACCCAATGTTTTCGGCCACAGACAGGTGAGGGAACAGCGCATAGGACTGAAAGCACATGGCCGTATCGCGGTGCTCAGGTTTAACCTGATGCATGTCCTGCTGGTGAATCAGGACTTCCCCGCTGTCCAGGCTGTAAAAGCCCGCAATCACTTTGAGCAGCGTGGTTTTGCCACATCCAGACGGACCCAGCAGGGAAACGAACTGTCCTTTTTCGGCCTTCAGTGAAATGCCGTCCAGCGCGACAAAGTCGTCGAATCTGAGCATGGCATTATTGATTTCAAGCGTATTCACGTATGGCTGCCCCGTCATTGAAGAAATGTGTGCATATTAATTAATGCGATGCGCATAATAATTTGATGCGGCGAAATTAGGCAATTTCAGGCAGGTTAAGAATTTATTAATTTTATAAAACCCATATTTAACATGATAATAATGAGTTGCTTTGATTTCGTACATTTACTCTGCTAACTATTATCATGCATAGTGAATAATATTGAAGGCAGAACGTTTGTCGGTCATATGAAGAAAAAAGCGGGGAGGACAGCGCCGAAACGCTGTCCTGAAAAGACGGCAGGAAGAGAGCGCGGACTGACGGATATTCAGGCGGGGGTAAAGCGGGGGTGCGGAATAAACTGGGCGGAAAGGCGATTGAGTGCCGCGGTGCCAACACTCACATGTGTTGAACTTTTTTCCTGGCTCCCGGCCAGATGAGCATCAAGCCCTGCGGCTTTGCATAGGGCATAGCCCGCGGAAACATCCCACATACTGCTGAAGCACTCCTGATAGCCATCGACATAGCCCAGCACACTAAAGCTTAAACCGATGGTGGCACAGCGGTAGCGCACCACATTCCAGCCAGTATCCCGGTACGCTTTTTCAATGCAGAGCTGGTGGGTGAAGTCCCATGGAGGATTGTCGCCAATGGCAACGGTTTTGAGCCCCTGGGCGATCTCGGGTCGCGTAAAAGGCTGGCCGTTAAAATAAATGCCGGTCTCCTTGCCCCCGCTCAGCATGATGTTTAACACCGGATGAACAATCACCCCGATGACCGGTTCGCCGTCGATGACATAACCGACAGAAATGCCCCATAACGACGAGCCACGGAGAAAGTTACTGGTGCCATCAATCGGATCGACCGACCAGTAACGGTCACTGAGTTCGCCGCCTTGCTCTTCGCCAATGACGCGTTCATTGGGGAAATATTGCGCCAGACGTTGACGAATCAGCTTCTCAACCTCCTGATCTGCTTCACTGAACACATCCTGGGGCCTTTTTTCGCAGATTTCTAATTCACTGAGCTGCCTGAAATAATCCAGCGCCAGCTGTGATGCCTCTTGAGCAATACGTTCAATCACCTTTACGCGCGTATCCATTCTTAATCCGTTCATTTTGTGAAAGGTCCTGAGCTTGTTCGTTTACCTTGTGCTGCACAATGACTCAGCAACGGGAAACGCTGATTTAATATAATGCTTTACGCATGAAATTAGAGTGTCGGCCTGTTTTGTGTCAGTATTATGATGATTTGGTGATGCGATTTTTTTTAGGAATATCGTCCTGAATCAGCATGTTCACACAGCACGTAAAGGTCAGGCGCATGACTATTCGGAATGCATAAAAGCGTGCTAGGGTGTAACAGAACCTGTCATTAAAACGGTGAGGATAACGTGGTGGTTCATGGATATTCAGGTCGTGATGAAGTCGAACTTAATCGCAGTGAAAAACTTATTCTTGAGCTTGTTCGCCGCAATCACGGCATTTCCCGCTCCTCGCTGGTTTCACAAACGATTCTGAATCAGTCATCGGTTCACCGTATTGTTGATACACTGACCGAAAACGGTTTTCTCAGCCTGGGGGAATCGCCCTCACAGGGAAGGGGTAAGCCCAGCCCGTCGTTATCCCTGAATCCGGACGCACGTTACAGTTACGGTATTTCCATTAACTCTGACAGCGTGGCGGCAAGCCTGATTAATTTCCGCGGCGATATTATCGAATACTGCGTGCTGGACACGCTGCCCGGCAATCCTGCCCGAACGCTGCTGGATCTCAAACGCCATTATCTGGATACCTTAAAACGTATTGGTATTTCGTCAGAAAAAGTGTGTGGCGTCGGATACAGCATGGCGGGCTTTCTGTATGACTCCCGGAAATATTTTAATCCGCCAGAACCGCTGAAAAACTGGATGGGCATTGATCTGCGCCGTGAAATTATGACGCTGTTTGACCGGCCCGTCTGGATTGAAAATAACGCCACGACGGCCGCGCATGCAGAAGCTTTTTTGGGCGCGGGCCTGCACTACGAGACCTTCGGCTACCTCTCTTTTAATTACGGCTTTGGTGGCGGCATTGTCATTAACGGCAAACCGTTTCAGGGCGCTTTTGGCAATGCGGGCGAGATCAGCCGGATTTTTTCGCCGGAAGAGGGCAAACTGCGTCCTGCGCTGGGGATCTTAATTGATCGACTGCGCAACGGCGGTATTGAAATTCACAACATTCGCGATCTTAATAATAAATTCGATCCGGACTGGCCCATTGCCCGGCAATGGGTCAACGAAGTCACGCCCAATTTACATCGGGCCATGGATGCCCTGAATGCCGTTATCGATCCCGGTGCCATTATTTTAGGCGGCGAATTGCCTCGTAAGCTGGGCGAAATGTTTTTAGCCATGCCCCGGGTCAGTTCGGGCAAACGCTGGAATATTTCGGCGGAGTATCCGGATATTCTGCTGAGCACTATTGAGGGCGACAGCTCGGCACTCGGTGCGGCGTTGACGCCGCTGCGGGAGACCTATTTCAACTAATAAATCGCTCACTGGCGCGAAGGCCAGCGAGCGGTGGTCTCTCTGCTGTCTGTCGGCAGCAGAGAGGAACGGGTTAGCGCATGGTGACAAACTCTTCCGCCGCCGTCGGGTGAATCGCCACGGTATTATCAAAGTCTTTTTTGGTCGCGCCCATTTTTAACGCAACCGCAAAGCCCTGCAGCATTTCGTCCATACCACTGCCAATGCCATGAATGCCGACGATTTTTTCCTCCAGACCGACGCAGACGAGTTTCATGCGGCACGGCTGGCGATGCTGCGTGACGGCGGTGTACATCGCGGTAAAGGCGGACTTGTAGACTTTCACCTGGTCATCACCGTACTGTTCGCGCGCCTGCGGCTCTGTCAGGCCCACCGTGCCGATGGGGGGATGGCTGAATACCACAGTCGGGATATTGCGGTAGTCCAGATGCTCATCCGGTTTGTTATTGAACAAACGCTCTGACAGGCGACGGCCCGCCGCGACGGCGACCGGCGTCAGTTCGACGGCACCGGTGTTATCGCCGACGGCATAAACGCCAGGCACGTTGGTGTTCTGGAATTTATCGACCTTGATGTAGCCTTTCTCGTCCAGCGCCACACCCGCTGCCTGAATATTCAGGCCGTCGGTTTCAGGAACGCGTCCAATCGCCCAGACCAGGCAATCAACCGTGTATTCACTGCCGTCTTCCAGCTGCAGCGTCAGGCTGCCATCGGCATTTTTTACTACCGCTTTTGGCGTCGCCTGCGTATGCAGCGTTGGGCCTTCCGCGTTCATCACCTCAACCAGCGTATCCGTAATTAGCGGATCAAAATTGCGTAGTGGCGCATGTTTGCGAACAAACAGATGGGTTTCTGAACCTAATGCGTTTACCACGCCCGCCAGCTCAACGGCGATATAGCCCGCGCCGACCACGGCGGTACGTTTTGGCAGGGCATCCAGCTCAAAGAAGCCGTCAGAATCAATCCCGTATTCCGCGCCGGGAATGTCGGGATGACTCGGGCGTCCGCCCGTAGCAATCAAAATATGATCGGCGGTGATCGTTTCGCCATTCACCTCAACGGTATGGGCATCAATAAAACGGGCAAAACCGTGGATCACATCGACCTTATTTTTCCCCAGAACATTGTCGTATGATTGGTGAATACGATCGATATAGGCGCTACGGTTTTTCACCAGCGTGCCCCAGTCAAAGCGATTAACGGTGGTATCAAAACCATAATCCGGCCCGTAAAGATGAATGGCCTCGGCAATTTGTGCGGCGTGCCACATTACTTTTTTCGGCACGCAGCCGACGTTGACACAGGTTCCGCCCAGCGCTTTGGCTTCAATCAGGGCGCACGTCTGGCCATAGCTTGCTGCACGGTTAATTGAAGCGATACCGCCGCTGCCGCCGCCGATGGCGAGATAGTCATAATGTCGGGTCATGGAAGTCTCATCCGGTTACTGGGAAAGTGATAGAGAGTGTAACGCCACAGGGTACGGCGTCGCAAAAATTGCGCCTATGATTGTAACAGGCCTTATCGTTTCATTATTTACAGGGAAGCATAGCATGTACCTGACTTTTCTTGGCACCGGCGGGGGCGCGCCGAGTCTGCAACGCAATGTCACTGCCATCGCGTTTACCCGCGACAAAAGCGGCGCCACCTGGCTGTTTGACTGCGGTGAGGGCACGCAACTCCAGTTTATGCGCTCAGACCTGAAGCCTGGCAAACTCGATAAAATCTTTATCACCCATCTTCATGGCGACCATATTTTTGGGTTGCCGGGCCTGCTTACCAGTCGCTCGATGGCGGGGTTAACCACGCCAATGACGGTTTACGGTCCAGCAGGGCTGAAAGCTTTCGTTGAAACGGCACTGTCGCTGTCCAGCTCGTATACCGATTACCCGCTGGAGATCGTCGAGATCGCCGCGGGTGAGATACTGGATGATGGCGAATTTCGCGTGACCGCCTGGCCGATGAATCACACCATTGCCTGCTTTGGCTATCGCATTGAGCAGCATGACAAACCCGGTTTTCTGGATGCGCCTCGCCTGAAAGCAGAGGGCGTACCGCGCGGTCCCTGGTATCAGCAGTTAAAGCAGGGCGACACGATTACGCTGGAAGACGGGCGTACCGTTAACGGCGCTGAGTATCTTGGGCCGCCAGTGAAAGGCAAAACGCTGGCCATTTTTGGTGATACTGCGCCCACTGACGTCGCGTTACAGTTGGCGGCGGGCGTTGATGTGATGGTGCATGAAACCACGCTGGAAGAGGCGCTGGCTGAAAAAGCTAACGGGCGCGGTCACTCTACCACCTTACAGGCTGCAACGGTGGCAAAGCAGGCCGGAGCAAAGCGCCTGATTGCCACCCATTTTAGTTCGCGTTACCTCGCCCGGGACATGGCGCGCCTGCTGGCAGAATGCCAGCGCATTTTCCCTGACACTGAGATGGCGCACGACCTGGCGGTCTTCACGCTGTAGGGATCAGTGCGCCAGCGCAGGGTAGGTAAAGAACAGCAGGTGGACCATGTTGAGCGCAAAATGGAACGCGGTCGCCAGCCACAGGCGGCCGCTCCAGTGCCAGACCAGACCATAAATCAGTCCGGCCAGCGCGGCAAAGATCATCAGCAGCACGCCGCCAGATGCATGGGCCAGACCAAACAGCAGTGCCGTTACCAGCAGGGCGATCACGCCGCCCCATTTCTGGCGCAGGCGCTGCTGGAGATAACCCCGGAAAAACGCCTCTTCGGCCAGTGAGACAAAAAACAGGTTGGCCAGCGCAAACGATCCCAGCCAGTCCGGAAGGTGCGTTTCAAGGGCAAGGCCGCCCAGCAACACGGCGCTGCCCAACAGCAGCGGCACGGCGGCGACAGGCGCGAGCCACCAGGCCGGCGAGCGCGGCGGATGCGCCTCTGCGTTGAACAGCGTCGGCAGACAGGCCAGCAGCAGAAAAGGAATCAGCGCTTTATCGAAATTAAAGGAAAATGAGAAGGGCACGCTGCGGGCACCGACCTTAACCGCCTCGACCTGCAGGGGATTATTGAATCCCGGAATAAGGTGCAGCATCAGCGCCAGCGCAATCAACACCAGAAGGGCTTCGCTGACGATCTGCCATCGCCGACTCCGGCGATCGTAGATACGAAACGCGACCAGGGCAGCGACAGCCGCAAACACAAAGGTAACGGGCCAGTCGAGGACGTTTTGATAAACGCCCAGCGCCGTTGCCAGCGCGAGTAATAACAGAGAGAGGCGTTTCGCCGGTTGCAGGGCGGCCAGCGCGCCCGCCAGGATGATCCACATAAAAATGACCTACGTTCAACGCCGCCGTGCTGTGCGCGGCGACGTTAAGCTGGGAAAGGAATTATTCAGGTACGATTTGGTTAACGCTGAAATGGCCTGTGCCGGTTGGCACCAGCTTCTGATGCAGCCACGGCAGCAGCGTGTTCATCTGATCGGCCAGCTTCCACGGGGGATTGATGACAATCATGCCGGACGCGGTCATGCCACGCTGATCGCTATCGGGGCGCACGGCCAGCTCAATCTGCAGGATATTACGGATGCCCGTGGCCTCCAGCTCGCGCAGCATATGTTTGATTTGCTGACGCAAGACGACCGGGTACCACAGCGCATAAATACCGGTACCGAAACGTTTGTGACCTTCCTGAATGCCTTTTACGACGGCCTGGTAATCACTTTTCATTTCGTAAGGCGGATCAATCAGTATCAGTCCACGACGTGACAGCGGTGGCAGCTTCGCTTTTAGCTGCTGATAGCCATCGGCCCTTTCAACGCGCGCGCGACTGTCTTTGCTGAACTCGGTACGCAGCAGCGGATAATCGCTGGAATGCAGCTCGGTCAGCTGAATCTTGTCTTCAGGGCGCAGCAGATGGCGGGCGATTAGCGGAGAGCCGGGATAGTAGCGCAGCGTGCCGTTACGGTTCAGGGCGTGAATCGCATCGAAATAGGGTTGCAGCAGGGCGGGCGCGTCCGGTTGTTGCCAGATGCGTCCGATGCCTTCCAGATATTCACCCGTGCGCTCTGCGTGCTCGCCGCTGAGTTGATAACGTCCTGCACCGGCGTGCGTATCCAGATAGAGAAACGGTTTTTCTTTCTCTTTTAACGCAGTGATGATGAGGCTCTGTACGGTGTGCTTAAGCACGTCGGCATAGTTGCCAGCGTGAAAACTGTGGCGATAGCTGAGCATTTTTATTTATCCTGTTGAATTTATAAGGTTTTAATTGATAGTGAATCAATTTATTACAATTATTACCCCACGGATTACCCCACAGAACAGCGCACAGCAGCATATGCAGGAAAAAGCATGAGAACCAATCGGGCGCGAGTATATCAGCACTTGTTAGGCTGGAGGAAATGCAGGGGAGGGTATGCGCAAAACTTCGTACACCCCTCTGTGTGAATTATCGCTGGCGGGGATTGCGCGGACGTTTCCAGGTGAACTGAGTTGCAGCCGATCTCTGAAAGTTTTCCCTTCGCCGCTGTGATGCCAGGCTGTCCATAACCGTTTTGCGTATCAGCAGGCGATCACTCCCGTCCATCTCATACCCTTCCTGTTTCATTGCGGCGGTCAGCGCGGCGGTAATGTCTTTCTTTTGCATAATCACCTCAGTTAACGGACTGTGGGGCGGCTATGACCGATGCCTGACGTGCTGTGATATGCCCGGTGATCCAGTCAGACCACGCTTTGAAAATGACATCACCTGAACCGGGAAATTTCACCAGATAACTTTTCAGAATCGCATCTGTCATAGTCTCCTGCTGATCCCAGCTCACGAGGTATTGCCTGAACAGGTAAAAAGCTCTTTCCGGGTCTGTGTTGTGGTGGGTTTCAACAACCACATCAAAAGCCGGAACGGTAAAAACAATCTCAACAGGCAACGGCTCATCTTTGGTTGGCAGGTCAACTGTTTTGGTAAACTGCATACCTTCAGGCCAGATTCTGTCATTATTCATTACTGCTCATCCTCCACATAAATACCTGCTGAAATTATTGCCCCGCCTATCCGGCGCTGTCCGTACATCAGCGGCACGGGGTAACCCTGAGAGGTGGTATTGGTGGGCGAGCCGAACGCATACGATGCCTTGTTGGCTGAATCCTGCTTGCTCGCCAGCCCAGCCGCCTGCGGTGAAAGTAGCTGAATAACGCCACCCACAGCCATGGCAGCGCCTGCCTGCATCATCGCCGGCCCCCATGCGCCGCCACCGACAGCCTGCCCCCATGGCGTGAATGCGCCAATCGCTCCGACAACCACAAGTGCCGCGCCGAGTATGGTCTGCAATGCCCCGGCACGCTTACTGCCAATAATGACGGGAACAATTTTGATCACTTCGCCCGTGGCCGGAAAAGCCAGGTCATCCTCTCCGATGTTTTTGTTTCCATAAAAAACGGCAAACGTCAGACCGCGCCTCCGGCTTCCGCTCATGAACTTCTCAAAGCCTTCAACCGTTGCGGCCAGCGCCCGTGTCGCTTCATGCTTGGTGGCGATAAGCCGGTGATGAATTTTTCCGAACGTTTTACCCAGGATACCGTGAAGACGGATTTCGGTCATAACTTCATTTTTCAGTATTAATGACTGGCTCATGTAGTGCTCCGTTAGATTCCCTTGAAATGACTGAGCCGCGCTTTGTGGCTGTCACTCATGCTGAATGCAAAATCTTCATGCTCTGCCTGCCATGTGCCGAATGCCATGAGCGCGGACACGGCGGGGTCAATCTTGTTGGCCGATTTCTTTTTGTTGGGCTTGATGTTGGCGTTGGCGTCACTTTCCATCACCACGTTACTGATGGCCCACGCCAGCACCGGATCGCCGTTGTGACGGATGACCTTACGGTTAACGAACACCTCCAGCGACTTCGCCACCGGACTGAATTTAAGGTAGGTCTGCTGGAACGGCTCAACGTCCAGCCCCGCGCCCTGTAGCTGGGTGCGCAGATGCGTGGCGTTCCAGGTATCGAAACCCACCAGCTTTATGCCGAACGTCTCCGCATCGCGCAGGATATCGTCGCGGATGCGGTCATAGTCGATGCAGTCTCCCGGCGTGGTGCGTATCCAGCCCGCTCTGGCCCACTGGCGGTAGATGGCACGGTTCTTGTTCGCCACGTTCTGCAACTGCGCCTCGGGCAGGTAGTGACGGGTCAGCAGCCGGATTTCACGGTCAGAGGGAAAGGCGTAGCAGACGCTGGCAATATCGCCGGTTGAGGACAGGTCAAGGCCTGCATAGCACTCCAGACCGTGCAGGTCAGATTCACTGTAATCAGCTTTGCAGGCGTCCCACGCGCCCGCGCCCATCCACGGTGTGGCCCCCTGACACCAGATGTTGAAACGCTTCGTCAGCATTTCCACCCACTGCGACGGAATACCGCGAGCCTTGGCGATAGTGTCACTCAGCGCGGCAGCATCAACGGAGACATTCAGGTTGGGATTGGCCTTGACCCACATAGCTGGATCATCAATCTCCGCTTCGTCGTCCAGCTCATAAATGAGCGCGAACTGCGAGTCGTTGACTTCTTCACCCGCCAGAATCTGGCAGCAGTAGTCATAGTGCTGTTTACAGGCCGACACGATGTTGCTGCCTGCGGTGGTGATGGCGAACAGCAGCCCTTCAGGACGTGCGCCCATGCCAAGCTCAAGGGCCGAATACACGCCGTTGTCAGGGTGAAGGTGATACTCATCAACAACCGCCAGACTCGGGTTGGTGCCCTCAATCGTGGCCGCTTTTGCCGCCAGTGGCTTTAACAGGCTGTTGGACTTTGGATAAATCATTTTGTGCTGCTGAATGGTCAGACGCTTGCGAAGCGGTTTTGACAGCAAGCACATCTGACGCGCATCATCAAAAACGATACGGGCCTGATCGCGGCTCACTGCGGCGGTGTAAATGTCCTGCTGGCCGTCCTCCATCACCAGAAACCAGTTTGCCAGCATGGCGGCCACCGTGGATTTGGCGTTCTTACGCGGCACCTGAATGTAGGCGCTTTTGTATTTACGGCGCCCGGTTGCCGCCACCTTAAACCCCAGCAGGCAGGCAAAGGCGAACTGCTGCCACGGCTCCAGCACAATCGGCTTGCCGCGCAGCGGGCCTTTAACGTGCGGGCATAGGCGGGAGAACGCAATAAAGCGCTCAACCGTAGCCGTATCAAACATGAAACGGGGGTCGTTCAGGTCTGAAAAGTAGCGTTCCACGGCCTGTTTTACCCGCTTACAGGCCGGAATTTCGCCCGATTTTATGGCGTCTGCGTACTCATGCCAGGCGGTCAAGTTCGTCTTCCTCTTCGGTTTCAACCGGGGTGCGGCGGCGGCTGACCGGATCGAAGCCCAGCAGCGAGGACATTTTAATCATGATTTTTTCAGCGTCCGCTTTGGCACTCAGCGCCGGGTTTCGGCTCTCGCCGCCCTGACTGTTGGTGATGCTGAAGCCGCGCTTCTCAAGGTCTGCCACCGCGCGGCGGTACATGGCGTAGTTAACACAGTAAAGCTCCAGGCTGTTCCAGTCGGCGGGCGTCAGGTCTCCACGTTCCGCAAGCTGTTTCGCCTTCGCTTTCCATTGCTGCGCCGCAATCTCATCGAGGTAAGCCGGCGGTTTCGGATGTCTGGCCATAAAAAATTATTTTCCTGCTCGTTTTATTTTCAAAAAAATCACCGTGCGTAAAAATCTGAGGAGGCGGGTGGTGCCACCGGGTCAGGGCGTTGTCATGGCAGACACCCCCACCCCCCCCCTTGATGATAATCATTCTCATTGATATAGTTGCATCTGCAATGATTTCACCCCTGAACGGTCAGCGGTTGCGCATCGCCTCTCGGATGTCACGCTCACGCTCTGTCATGCGCCTGCCCTTGCTGGCGGGCTGTCTGCGGGTGAACTGCTCACGACTGCGGGTGAGGCCTGCCATAATCTGTTTCATCTCCTGCTCAGTCATGGTCATACATCCAGTTGTTGCGCTGCGCGGCGGCTTCTTCCTGCTCCCTGAACTTACCGGCTTTCCGCTGCTGCTTGGTCAGCGGGTCAGTGGTGGTGGTCTTGCGTGAGTGGCAGGAATGGCACAACGGCTGATGATTGCTGGCAGGCCAGAACAGTATGTCATCGCCGCCGTTAATCGGGATGATGTGATCGACGATGGTTGCAGCGGTGTAGCGATCCTCTTTCAGGCAGTGCACGCACAGCGGATTAGCACTCAGAAACACCAGGCGGTATTTATCCCACTCAGGCGTATAGCCACGCTCACGGCGTCCACCACGGCGGGCGTTCTGCTGTCGTGAGGCTTCCCGTTTGTGCTCATCACACTTGCCTGACTTAACACGCTTGTTGCATCCCGGCTCACTGCACCGGCGTAAAGGTTGCCACGGCATATCAGTACACTCCCGGATTACGGTACGCTGACCAGAGCGCGGAGATCGCCATCGGTACCTCTTTGGCTTCGATATCGCTGACGGTGGTGCGGTACTCATAAAGCTGTGAGACGTACATCATGCAGCCCACCTTCAGGGCAGGGTTAAAATCAATCTGCGGTGGCTCGGTG
The DNA here is from genome assembly GCF_011044475.1 of Pantoea stewartii. NCBI lineage: Bacteria > Pseudomonadati > Pseudomonadota > Gammaproteobacteria > Enterobacterales > Erwiniaceae > Pantoea > Pantoea stewartii. The sequence goes on along the minus strand of NZ_CP049115.1, from coordinate 2,618,272 downwards.
TCAAAGCGCTTGCCGATATGCTGCTGACAGACTTCCAGCGCGGCGGCTATGTAGGCCTGAATCAGCGCGTCTTCGTAGTCATCGTCAATGCGGCAGTGCATCTTTGCTTCTGCCAGCGTGATTAACTCAGGCATTGGATATCCCTCCCTTGCAGAGAATTTCCAGTCGGGAGTGATCCGTATCGGGAATGACGGCCACAATGCCGTAAACCTGACCACGAATGTTTGGCAGGCTGTACAGGATGCGGTTAGCGGTGGTGATATCGTCACGGTAGCGTGTCCAGATACGGACTGTTGCTACCGAAAGCTGGGCACCGGATGCGATTAATTCTTTGCCGCTGATTGCCCTGATTTCTGCCCAGACGGTCGCAAGGTCAGACCACACGTAGATCACCTGTCCCATTTTGTCACGATGGGTTTCCGACTTCTGAAAGGTGATGCGGCGCTTCATTTTTCCGGCTCTCACTGGTCAGCCTCCTGGGACTTCTTCACGCTGACTTCCTGTTTCCATGCCTGGCTGAACTCATCACCGCCTTCACGCGGCGGCATCCCTTCCAGCAGACGGGCGTTATTCGGACTCAGGAAGCCGTTTTTAATGCCGGTCTGGTAATTCTCGTAGCGTTCTTTCGGCGTACCGCGCAGCAGGTCGGCCGTGTCAAACTCCACCTGATAGCGGATGCCGGGAACGGACGGAGACGCCACCAGCGCGGATTTAATCTGCTGCTCAAAGTTGGTCAGCCACGGGCGCATGGTCATGGTGGCAAAGGCGCGACTCGCCTCGCTGAAGTTGCTGTAGGTGCTGTTGCTGTATTCCTGCAGGAAGATGGGCGACACGTTGAACATGCGGGCAATGTCTTCAATTGAGAAGCGCCGCGAGGCCAGCCATTCCGCATCCTGATTGCTCATGCCTAGCTGCTCGTACTCCATACCGCCCTCAAGAATCGGCGTTTTTCCGGCGTTGCGTGCGCCCTTGTAGCGCTCCAGCGCGTCAAGTGCCTGCTTGCCCTTAACGCTGTCGAGCCACTCTTTGGCCTTCACGATGCCCGATGCCATCATGCCGTCTTTCATGATGCTGGCCCCGTGACGCTGCTGAGCCAGACCGAGCCCCAGCGCTTCGCGGCAGACGGAAACGGGTGAGCGGCCTAAAAAGCCGTCTTCCGTGGCATAGCGCAGGTGAAGGATTTCTTCCTGAAGATAAACGCGCACGTTACCGGTATACGGCTCGGTGATGGTGTAGCGGAATTTACGCTCGCCGATTCGCTCCGGCACAACCGAACCCGGCGCATAGGGATACAGCGACTGTGGCTGACCGTCACGGCCCCACGTAATTACCGCATAGGCGTTACCGTTCAGCAGGCAGTGCCGCATCATGGTACGTTTGAACTGGTAGGCGGTCTGCACCTCGTTCGGGCGCTCATTGAGCAGGAAATCCACCGGGTGGTTACTCATCCACTCGCGTTCTTCCTGTCCGTTGATGTGGCGAACCTGATAAAGGAAGCACGGCATGGTTGCCACCGCCTCGCTGATGACAGACACAGCATTCATGACCGCCGGCAGGGATTCCGCTGTACCGGATGAAACGTATTCACCTGAACCGGTATTGGGTATCCCTGCCATCGCCATGAACTCATCAATCGTCATGCTGCGCTGTTCTTCTTTCTTACGGCTGAAGGGCCACATATCACAGCCCCGCTAAATCAGCCCAGCGGCGGCGGTTATCACCATGGCGGCGTAACTCAGGATGCTGGGTAAAAAGGGAACGCTGCGCCACTTCAACCGCGCTTTCGGGGTAGGCAGGCATACTGGTGACGGTGACTTCGATTAACTCAGCCGTGGTGATGGTGCGCAGGTAAGGTGCCTGTTCGATATCCCATGACTCTTTCAGCGCACGAAAGCCAAAGCTCATGCCGGACAGGTCGCCACGCTCCACCAGCGTCAGCACGTCACGGCCTAACTGCGTGTCAGGCGGCGTAAGCTCGAAGCGTAAGCCGGTATCGTCCTGCGAGAGTTGCAGCGTGCCGGATTTGGTGCGGCCCAGAAGCTGGGTGTAGTTATGCTCATACAGGGCGCGAACATCACCACCAGCGGCCAGGCTGTCAGTAAAGGCCCCCGGTGCAAACTGTTCGCGGAACTCATCCCAGATAACTTCTGACAGGCTGTTCCAGCGCACGGTATATCCCACCAGCTTTTTATCGCTGGCGGTGACTTCAGAGGTGCGGATTTCAAATTCTTTTGTTTTCATTGGCGGCTTCCACAGAGGCTGAAAAGGGGCCGTAGCCCCTCATTAACTGAATCAGGAACCTGAACCAGCGATTTCCAGCACTTTGATCGCGTTTGAATCCACCACGCCGCCGCCAACGTATTTGTCGGTATGGACTTTGTAGAAGCCCGGCTCGGTGATGTTGTCCGGGCGGGTACGTACGCCGGTTGTGTGGTCAACGATGAAATAACCGCGTTTGAAGTCACCCACGGCCAGAAACGCTTTACCGGCTGCGGCATCTGACATCGTTTCAACGTACTGAACCGGACGGCCCAGCAGCGTATCCGGGGAACCGGCAACCAGACGGTCGCGCCAGATATAATCCCCGTTGCCGTTCTTCAGCTTCTGAAGGGCTGCGGCGGTATTGGAGTTCATCACCCAGACCGCATTTTTACGGTATTTGGCTTTGAGCCTGTACAGCAGGTCGATCAGGCCGTCAGCAGTCACGCCAGATGAAACGATTTTTTCCAGCGTACCGAACGGACGGGCCTTGTCGCCGGTGGCCGCACGGGGATAGGTCAGGAAGCCTTTCGCCTTCTTCACGCCATCGCCGTTAACAAAATCGTCTTCTTCCACGGCGGTGAAGGTGTCGGCAACCTCAGACGACAGCCAGCCCAGAATATCCACCTCGGAGAAGTCGAGAATCTCCTGGGTGGTTTTCGGGTAGGCGTAGATCGGATTCAGTTTAATGCTGACTTCTTCCAGCTTCGGCGTGGCGGTTTCGGTGCGGTCTTCGCCTTCCGTACCGCGCTTAACCGTGGTACCGCCAACAGACACCAGCTTCTGGTATTCGTTGGTTTTGGTGGTCTTTACCGTGGCGATGGAGCGCATCACACTGTCATCCTGAAGCTGGCGCATGATCTCTTTGTCCAGCTCAGGGATAACGGTATAACCGCCATCAGCGCCAACGGCAGTAGACAGGGCGCGGCGCTCCCCGGTCAGGATATAGGTGCGCAATTCTTCGTTGGTGACGCCTTTTCCCTCTGCGGGAATGCCTGGCTGACTGCGGTCTTCGTCATGTACGGCTTCAAGGCGGGAGATTTCTACATCGAGGTCAGCGACTTTAGCGCGGAGTTCGTCAAACTGTTTGCCTTCTTCGTCGTTCAGGCTGCGCTTTTCACCGTCTGCGGTGGTCAGCAATGATCGCATCTGGTCTTTAAGGGCGGTTTTCTGCTGGCGCAGTTCAAAAAGTTTTTTCATGAAGTGGTTTCTCGTAACAATAAAAAGTTAAGACGTGAAACCGACAGGGAAGGGGAGGCCGTCTGGGAAGGTAGCCACATGTCGGAGGCGAAAACCAAACGGCCAGTGGCGGCTCACGTCTGAGTGCCACTCTCTAAGATATACATGATAAAAATGGAGTAAACAGCAGTTTGTACGTGTGAACAATGGCGATAATGCACGAACAAATAATTTACAAAATTAATCATTCAAATTAGCCTGACAAGGATATTCAAACACACAGCGAGGAACAGAAATGAACGAAAGCCAGATTATGAAGGCGCTATTTGCGCAACAACGTATTCAAGTAATGCATATCGCCAAACATCATGATGAATTTACGGACTCTTATCTTTATGCTTGGGAGTCAGGTGTTTATCCTTTTTTAAATGATACAGATGGAAGCGTGCCTGGCATGCCTCATGAGTCATACGAGGAGTTTTTTAAAATTTCTCGAAAAAAAGGCGAGTATTTACTGAAACGACTTGATGATGCGTGGCTTGCTAAAGAAGAGTTGACGTTTTACAAGCTGGAAGATGAGCTTGAGGTTCGTAGTGGATATGGTGGTGATTGGGATAGGTCTGACTTGCTTCATCTGTGCAGATACTTTTATCTCGATAACCGTTTTGATGACTCTCTCTGGAAGAATGTCTGTAAAAACATGGAATGCCCTGCCGAAGCGCATTTCATTACTGATAAATTTGACAGGACTAAAGATATTTTCTTTATGTGAATATCCTCACTCAGACCTGGTAATACCAGGTCTGCATATTTAATCCTTCACTTCCTGTTTGATCTCATTCAATCGGTTTATCAGTTCCTCAACTTGCGCTTGGTTTGCGGCCAATACTTCCCCGGAAAACTGGTGGCGCAGGAAACCATTGTGATCGACATAAAAGAAAGCATCACGGCGTGACATGTCACGGTAATCACTCAGCGCCATAAGCTGTAACTCTGTTTTGCTGCGTGGCATACCGAAGTGATCCTGATGCTCTGCAATTTTGCTAATCAGCACCTGTGAGTAAATCTGTTCATCTGTCAATTTTGCACTCATAACATCCTCTCTTTTTTGTATATATAAACAAAACGTTGTTGGTTCAGTTGGTTCAGTTGGTTCAATTTGTAAAGATGACTGTTTTTAAAGGGTTATTTTTTAAAAAGTGAACCAACAAAGGCCCGTTTTGAACCAACAAACGGGGTTTTGATGTTGGTTCAGTACGACTCACAATTTTTCGAGGCTTAAATCCTGTTGGTTCAAATCACACGCTTGTTGGTTCAAAATCGCTGTTTGTTGGTTCAGTGTTGGTTCAGTTTTTTAAAAAAATTATCAGTAAAATCATACAACTAATAACTTACATGTATCAGTGAACCAACTGAACCAACAAAATAAACGCTTACGTGTAACTATTCTTCATGCTCATCCTGTTGATACTGCATGACATAAACATTTATTTGCCTTCCATCTATGCGTGGTGACTTACGCTGATAACCTCTGCCACTGGCTGGCGGCGTGAGCATCCCGGACTCTGCCAAAACACGTGCAAACTGCTTGGCGTTGAAACCCTGAGCCATCTCTTTTTCAAAGGTCGCCGGGAATGTGTAAAACACCATCGGTGAATCGTCATGCTTGCCACGCTCCCTGTATCCAGCCAGATCGCGTATCGGCATGTCTGACGGATTGTAAGGCAGTGGCGCAAACCGGCTCAGCCCATGAGCATTCAGGAACGCTTCGCATTGCTCAATGATCTGCTGATACTCCTTGTTGCCGGTGCCGAACTCTTTTACCCAGGCGTTAAAACAGTGCTGTATGGCGTCACGGCTCTGTAGCTCCGTCCAGCCCGTAATGGCTGTTCCCATGACCAGCGCCGCCTCAAGAATGGCGAACCGCTCACCTACCCTGTGCACCTGCTCACCGTAGTCAGCGGGTATTAATGCCCGCCAGCGCGTCTGAGCATCGCGCACCGCCTGTTTAGCCTCCTGCTGGTGGGATGCCAGATAGCGAACCCATTCGCGGCCAGCTGCGCCGTGGTTAGCCTGATAGGCCTCCTTCAGCGCATCGGCATGTTGCTTGCCGTTCTGGTAATCATGGAACACAGACGCTTTTTCCATCGGGATATTCAGTAGGCGAACAAGCTGACCAGCCTTAACGCGGATTCCACCCGCAGACAGGAAGGTTTCGATATCCATTTCACCGGTACTGATCGCCACCGTGCGCCAGCGCTTCAGGTCGCGGTTGCCGCCTTCTTTCGCGCCCTGTAGCTTTCCGGCTCCGTTGAACAGGGTGTAAGCAGACGTGGCCACGTCTTTGGCGCTGCTGCCCTGCCCGATTTCATCAAGCGGTAACAGGCTGTCGTTGTGTGCCTCCGCTTCGTTGGCAATACCCAGCGCCGTGCCGTACCACGTCAGGCGCAGTGCGTCAGGCTCACCCCAGAGACTGCTGGCAATGTTGGCCGTGGTCGTTTTGCCCGCGCTGGACTGCTCGAACAGGTGAACGCCGAACCCGTCAGCACCCACCAGCCCGATAAGCGGCGCTGAGAGTGCAGCAGCTACGCCCAACATCATTGAAGGGTTACCACAGGACAGACGCGACACAGACTGCTTCCAGCTCTCCGGCGTTCCCGACACCGCATAACCTGAAGCAGCCGCGCTGCGCCCGTTAAACAGGATTGGCGTCTCAGGTTCGCCGATCACTTCACCATCCGGCATGATGTACGCGCCGTGATGCCAGCCGGTGGTCTGGCTGATAATCCATTCCTGACCGCTGCCACTCTGCTGTAGCCAGTCAGCCAGGATAGCCCGGTAAGAACTTTTGGTCGTGACGTTCACCCCACCAGCTTTTAACGCCCGCCAGCCGTCACGCTCACCAATGTCAGCGCTGGGAATGGGCCGGGTAATATCCTCTTTTCCTCGCGGCGAACGCCAGCGGAGCACCAGATAACGCTCTGCGCCATCGCTGCCAGAACCGACCACCTCAAGAGGCGAGCAGAGCCACGCCTCGCTATTGATGATCTCGCCGCTGTCCTTATCGACTTTAGGCGTAATCCAGAACAGACCGTCTTCGCGCCTTTCTACCCGCGCTTTAAGCTCGTCACCCGGCTCAGGGCGCACGTTCTTTACTGGCAGGCTGATTACCACGCTCTGACCTTTCTCCGCTTCCTCTTTCAGCCGGGGAAGTTGCGCCGTCCAGTCCTCAAGCAACTGATATGCCTCATCGTACAGACGGGCCTCTTTCACACCGGCAAGCGCCAGCTTTGTCGCTATGGTGGTGATCTCAGTCTGTGTCAGGTTACCGCCCCGATAAACGCTGACGTAGCGTCGACCCTCATTGATGATTGTCACAGCGCTCAAATCCCTGAGTTCCTTGGGGCTGAGAACCACGGGCGGCGTTTTGTCGTTCATCGGATTGGAGTCCTGCCAGCTTTTGGCAAACGCCCAGGCTTCGGCACCCGCAAAAATAATGGCTTCCTCCCCCTGATCACTCGGCAGATGTTTAACGTTCGGGGCTTTACGGATACGCATTGTCATTTAATCCCCTTACACATGATTTCATATCCAGCCTGCTGGCTGTTGTGCTGAAGCGCCTGAGCAATACGTGGTAAATCCCTCAGTGCGCTGCCAGCCAGGAAGAAATCGCGCCTTGCATCTTCGGCGGTGTATTCCTCGCTCTGGCTTGCTTCATAGGTCAGGTTGCCAATTAGGCGCAATGCGTCAGTGATCGACTGATAAGCTAATTCGCAGGTGTCCTGATAATGGCGAAGCTGATCAGTATCCATTTGCTTTAGCTCGCGGTTGAGAAGTGCGTGATAAATATCAGCCATGCTTCACCCCCGAATTCTCAACAACACCACGGATTTTTCTGCAGCGCTGTAGGGCCACTTCTAATAGGTCGATGGACATTTCATACTCTTCCTGCTTGAGGTGGCTCATTTCCATAGCAGCCTTGATGATGGTTTCTAAGCCATATAACTCACTGTCTAAATGGATTGGGGTTTGCTTATCCATGACTGACCTCCTGAGCAGGGGTGAACTCTTTAACGAAACGTTGCTCCGGCCATGTGCAGGGGCAATCGAAACCATCACGAATGAACGCTACGCGGTTGAAAGCTGCGCCCACTACAGTGACAAGTTCGCCCCGGCTGTTCTGCCAGCGCTGCTTAGGCTGAATGCTATGCATGACGCACCTCCGTTAATGGCAGGCGTGCAGCAAGTGAGAGAATGAAGTGCGGGGCCAGTACGCGGCGGGCGTCCTGCTCTGTTTCTGCCTCTACTGACAGGCGGCACGGCTTTGCAGCCATATCAGCGCGATCAATAGCCAGAAAACGCCATGTAAATTTAGGGTGAGTTTGGGTATGCTGTTGAACAGCCATAATGTAAGCCTCGATTACGTTGTGGTAAGAGGCCCGGTAAGTGTTAGCGCACTGCCGGGCTTCGTTGTTTTTGTCCACCTCACCAAACGAAGTGAACACCACCAATATATTCACAGGTGAACACCACGTCAACGCTTGATTTAAGATTTTCCTCAGGCATACTGAACACCACCAAGCATATGGAGATTCAGCAATGGCAACGGGTAGAAGAAATAACAAGTCACTACAAGTTTCAGTAAGGCTTCCGCTTGCAGATCTTGAGTTGATTGAAGGCGTTAAAGAACCTGATGAAAGCACGGCCGGTTTTTTGATAGCAGCGGCCAAAAATGAAATTAAGCGACGCCAGCGCAAAAAGACTAAGGACACCTCACAGGAATAACAGTCTGACCTTTCAGGGGCATTAATCGGTAAGTATCTGATTTCTTCGATAACCTTGTTTTGAGATAATCGTCCTTTTCCCTCATTGGGGTAAAAGCTCAGAACCGACTCGCTCAAAGATAGTCGGATGGGCTCACCGACAATGGCGTTTCTCGAAGAAATCAATGAGTTAATTATCCATTGGGGGGTATATCCAAAAGTCGAGACACCCCTCTTCAGTACCGAAGATGCGCTGTAAAACCAGCCTATTAGCGATAACGAAGATGCGTCCAACTTTGGACATATCGATGAAGCGCATTTTTGCGCTTCGGTCAATAACGTTGGCGCAGTTACCACGCTGGATATCCCGTAGTCAGAAAAGATATGAGCAAATCTTCGCGCATTGACCTGACCGATCAGTGTGATATTATTTTTAGCGATGTTTGAGAAGTGACTTAGGCGGCCCTGCAAGGCCGCTTTTGTTTTATTAGACTCCCGCATTTCGACCTCCCAGCATCCCAGCCTCAAAAAGTTTTTTTGCAAGCCACTGAATACCCTTCGGCGTGAATTTTGCCTGGGTAAATGCATGACCGTTAGTCATGTTCTCACCAGTTTTGACGATAAAGCGTCCTAACTCGATGTGATGGGCGTAAGGTGTCAGCTTTCCTGCCAGTGCATACATGATCCCTTTATCAATCAGGAAGCGGCGCAATACAGTCTCTTTGACGTTAAGCAGCTTTGCGGCCTCCCTGAATCCCATGCTTCCAGAGGCATTTACGAACCGGTCAACGAAATCAGCTTTTGGTGCAGCATCCTGTAACTGAATTTCCAGTCTGGTTGCTTTCTCAGCCATATCAGCAGCCAGACGCAGTGCTTCAGGTAATGAATGAGGAATAGCAGCGGCCTTAGCCTGGCGTTCGCAGTTGATGAAATACCGGCGAACTTCTCTGCCCTTATCGTTGCGCTCAACCATTGCCAGCTCTTTGCCCATATCAGTTGTTATCAGGTAATCGTGTTCAATCTGCTGTCGATATTTTGCGCTCCCCGAAACGGGGGCGCTCAAATTTTCAACGACAACGAAATCCACGCCTGACGTAAAACCGTATTGATTTATGCGTCCCTTAATCCATGTCGTGAAATCGCGGCCAACCTCCAGGAACGTATGCAGCTTTCTGGCGCTGGCGAGTGATGCGGTCTCACCGCCAATGCTCCCCTGATGGATTGGCACTAACTGATTTAAATTCTTCATGATGGCCCCTTAAGCTGTTTTGCGGCTGTATGGGTTATTAACGTTGTTTACTGACGGCGGGTTGCGAACCCACCAGAGCACATCAGAAAGAAGCCAGGCGCAGCTATTGCGGCCAAAGTGACAACGGGCAGGAAAACGGCCTTCCTGTTCCATCTTCCAGCGGGTAGAGCGGGAAAGGCTGGTGATTTCCACGCACTCATCCTCACGAATACGCTTGTCGTATTTGAAAGCGTACTCATTGAGAATAGTGCGGCGTTGCTCAGGAGTCGGGGGGGTAAATTGTTGAGCTTGCGCAGGTGCATTATTTGACATGTTTAGTTCTCCGTTTTGGTGTTATGGAGATTGTGCAGTGTCAAAAATGATTATGTAATTTGCGCTAAACCTCTATTAATAGCTGTTTATACATCATTGGCAGAAAATCTTGATTCTTGGTCAATTTAGTGACATTGGCGTAAATTAATGCACTTTACCCAATTTTACGCCAATGTCTAACTACTTTTGTTAATGCTCACTACTGTCTCAATATCAATATCAGAATTAAGAAAAATACTGCTTATGACCGCTGTAATATTGTAAAGTGAGTCACCAAAACCACTTTTGAAAAAGTCACTCAAAGACCTAACAAAAAAGGTTTTTTCAGGCGTTCCGCTCTTCCTTTTTATAACTGATACCGGATTAAATTCTTCTGCTTTCTGACTAAGAGAATCAAGAACAGAGCTAAGGTAAGGTCCGTTTACCCCGACTGAATTCCAGGCGGCAGAAATTCCTAATACATCGTCAGTGTTATCTACATATGTACCATTAACTTCTGAACAATATTTATCCAGCACATAATCCATGACCTTTAATCTGTCACCGCCTTGCCATTTATCTTGGAATCTTCTAACAAAATAACCATGGCTCATGTAAGAAGTTACCGAACTATCAAGCGGCGTGCCGTCTAACTCCATGGAGAGCATTCTTGAAAGTTCAGAAATCCTCTTTATCTTAGCTATCTTATTTTTATGCGTCACTAAATCCCATTCGCTAGGACCTTCGGCCAATTCATTTATTTTCATGGCAAGGCATGCGAAGAAAAAAAACGGACTATTCAGAGAATTTGCTCTTTTAGAAAGGGCGCTCCAAATGAACATCATTCGCTCATCAAAAATCAATTTAGAGGTGATATCTTTGCATCCATCAGCATTAATAAGCTCAGACTCATAATACCTAATGATTTCTTCATGAACATAATCAGGATAATTACTCATTTCCACCAGCCTTAAGTAAAACTACGTTTTTGTGGTTGCCTGCAAGTACTTCAAGCCGATTACACCACTTATTAAGCGCATCCAGCTTTTCAGGCAGATACTGACTGCGGTTGTAAACTGCCATTACGCCGCCCAATGAGTGCCCTAGCAGTAATTCAACAATATGAGGCGGTATACCGAGATCGTTCATATAGGTTGAGAAAGTGCGGCGCAAATCATGTAAGCGCCAGTGCTCATCATGACTGAGCCTTTTTGCGACATATGCGCCCACCTGGCTTACTGCTGTATTCTTTTTCAGTTCGCCCAGCAGATAGCCTGTGTGTCTGTTCTCGTCCACCAGCCGCTTTATCAGTGGAAATAATTTTTCAGGAATCGGCCTGATAATCTTCTCGCCGGTCTTGCTGTGGCTTTCCGGTACAGTCCAGAGTCTTTCCTTCAAATCCCATTCCCTGATTTCTGAGAGCCTCAGTTCTACAGTACGGGCACCGAACACCAGCAGCAGATGAATAATGTTTTGATAGTAGGGCGCAAAGAAATCTGCTCTCAGCGCGGTTAGCAGGTCACGCAATTCACGGTTAGACAGAACGCGCTTGCGACGATTCACCTTTACACCAATATCCTGCATTGTGAGGCCGTCCAGCGCATGGTAGACGGCAAACCGCCGAACGCGGCAAAACTTAAAAGCCTGCTGTGACATTTGCAGAAGCATTCCGGCAATGCTTGGAGCTGTTTTCTTTGTTCGGGCAAGGCAGGTAAGCCAGTGATGGGTTTCACAGTCTGATAGAGCCATTTCGCCAATGTGCGGGAATATATGCTTGTCGAAACGCTCACGGTAGCGGGTATCGTTGACCAGATTGCCATCCACGTATTCGGCAAGCCAGTACTCAATAGCGTCTTTCACCGTGGCAGGCTTTAAGGTTATTTCCCTGTCCAGTTTAAGCATCCTTTGCGGATCACGACCTTCAGCCAGCCACTGGCGGCACTGATCGCGTAATTCTCTCGCTTTGGATAAGGTCAGGTCTGGATAGCGGCCCAGCGTAGCCAGTTTTGCCTCTGTAGCGCGGCCACCAAGGCGATATTTAAAAAGCCATGTAATTGAGCCTGACTTGGTGATCCTGACCATCAGCCCGGCACCATCAGATATTTTTACCAGCTTGTCAGATTCCACGCCCAGCAATGAGCGAAGTTTTCGGTCACTTAACTTATTAATGGATGTAGCCATACCTGATGCGCCGTTTTATTACCCCACCGATTACCCCACAGTCTGCCGCATAACTGCATAAACGTCAAAAAACACTGGAACAATGTACAGTGGGTTTAAAGGGTTAACTTGTTGATAAATAACAAAACTGGGTAAGCATGAGTAAGCACAAAAACCATTAATGAAGATTGTGGCGATAACTCAACATAAAAAAGGGTATGTCCGCGATTGAAGCTAAAAATAATCAAGTTGGCCCGATTATAACGACAGATAAGAATAATTGCTGGCATTTCGCGCATGGCAGCGGGCCTCTGGCCCTGGATTACAGGGTAAACCTTCTGCGCCATCGGTGTGTTAGCCTGTTTTATCCTCTGCTATGGTTAATCCAAACGCCGGCGGAAGGCCAGCCTGGCGCTATTCTGCTATTCATGACCGGTTACACCATTGATTTTCAGCATTCCAGACCGCATGTTAATAAGATTGCGTTGCGCGATTCATCGCGCCCCACACATTGTTAAAGGACTGCGCTATGACTAATCCGTTACTCACCTCGTTCACGCTTCCCCCGTTTTCGGCGATTAAGCCTGAGCACGTGGTGCCTGCCGTGACCGACGTTTTGAATGAATGCCGGGCGATGGTGGAAAAAGTGGTAGCGCACGGCGCACCTTACACCTGGGACAATCTTGTCCAGCCGCTGGCAGAAGCCGACGATCGCCTGAGCCGTATTTTTTCGCCGGTCAGCCATCTGAACTCGGTTAAAAACAGCCCGGAACTGCGTGAAGCCTACGAGCAAACGCTGCCGCTGCTGTCTGAGTACAGTACCTGGGTTGGTCAGCACGAAGGGCTCTATCAGGCTTACCGGGATTTAAAGGAAAGCAGTCATTACCGCACGCTGGATCAGGCGCAGCAGAAAGCCGTCGATAACGCCCTGCGTGACTTTGAACTGTCCGGGATTGGTCTGGAAAAAGACAAGCAGCAGCGCTATGGCGAAATTGCCGCGCGTTTGTCTGAGCTGGGCTCTGCCTACAGTAACAACGTGCTGGATGCCACGATGGGCTGGAGCAAGCTGATCACTGACGAAAGCGAACTGTCGGGCATGCCGGAGAGCGCACTGGCCGCAGCGAAAGCGCAGGCTGAAGCCAAAGGTCAGGAAGGCTGGTTGCTGACGCTGGATATTCCCAGCTACCTGCCGGTGATGACCTACTGTGATAACGCCGCGTTGCGTGAAGAAATGTACCGTGCTTATTCCACCCGCGCCTCCGATCAAGGCCCTAATGCGGGCAAATGGGATAACGGCCCGATTATGGCCGAGGAGCTGGCTCTGCGCCACGAACTGGCTCAGCTGCTGGGTTTCGACTCCTTCGCGGATAAATCGCTGGCAACTAAAATGGCGCAAAGCCCTGCTCAGGTGATCGATTTCCTGAACGATCTGGCTGACCGCGCACGTCCACAGGGCGAGAAAGAGCTGGCGCAGTTGCGTGCTTTCGCGAAGAAAGAGTACGGCGTGGAGACCATGAATCCCTGGGATCTGACCTACTATGGCGAAAAACAGAAACAGCACCTCTACACCATTAGTGATGAGCAACTGCGTCCTTACTTCCCGGAATCCCGTGCGGTGTCTGGCCTGTTTGAAGTCGTCAAACGCATCTATGGCATCACCGCCAAAGAGCGGACGGATGTGGATGTTTATCACCCGGATGTGCGTTTCTTCGATCTGTTTGATGAAAGTGGCGAGCTGCGCGGCAGCTTCTACCTTGACCTGTATGCGCGTGAGCATAAGCGTGGCGGCGCGTGGATGGATGACTGCGTTGGGCAGATGCGTAAAGCCGATGGCAGCCTGCAAAAACCGGTCGCTTACCTGACCTGTAACTTTAACCGTCCCGTCAGTGGTAAACCGGCGCTGTTCACGCACGACGAAGTGATCACCCTGTTCCATGAGTTTGGTCACGGCCTGCACCACATGCTGACCCGCGTTGAGGCGGCTGGCGTGTCAGGCATTAACGGTGTGCCATGGGATGCGGTGGAACTGCCAAGTCAGTTCATGGAGAACTGGTGCTGGGAGCCGGAGGCGCTGGCGTTTATTTCCGGGCACTACGAAACCGGCGAGCCACTGCCTGAAGACCTGCTGAATAAGATGCTGGCAGCGAAAAATTACCAGGCGGCGTTGTTCATCCTGCGCCAGCTGGAGTTCGGTCTGTTCGATTTCCGTCTGCATACTGAATTCAACCCAGAAAAAGGCGCACAGATCCTGGAGACGCTGCGCGAAGTGAAAAGCAAAGTCGCCGTGGTCCCCAGCCCGGAATGGGGCCGCTTCCCGCATGCGTTCAGCCATATCTTCGCGGGCGGTTACGCAGCGGGTTATTACAGCTATCTGTGGGCCGATGTACTGGCGGCGGATGCGTATTCACGTTTTGAAGAAGAGGGCATTTTTAACCGCGAAACCGGTCAGTCCTTCCTCGACAACATTCTGACGCGCGGCGGTTCGGAAGAACCGATGGAGCTGTTTAAACGCTTCCGTGGCCGTGAGCCTCAGCTGGATGCCATGCTGGAACACTACGGTATTCAGGGATAAGCCGTACGTGAAAATTTGTTTGTTTGATGAAACAGGCGCCGGTGACGGCGCCTTGTCTGTTTTGGCCGAACGCTGGCAACTGACGCATTGTGACGATGCGGTGCTGGCGCTGGTAAAGACCGCAACGCATCTTGAACTGCGTAAGCGGGATGAGCCTAAACTGGGCGGCATCTTCGTGGATTTTGTTTCCGGTGCCATGGCGCATCGCCGGCGTTTTGGCGGTGGCCGTGGCGAAGCGGTAGCAAAAGCGGTCGGCATTAAAGGCAGTTACCTGCCCGATGTGGTGGATGCGACCGCCGGGTTAGGGCGCGATGCGTTTGTGCTGGCGGCCTTAGGCTGTCGGGTGCGCATGCTGGAACGGCATCCCGTGGTGGCGGCACTGCTGGAAGACGGGCTGGCGCGTGGCTATCAGGATGCGGAAATTGGTGGCTGGCTGCGTGAGCGTCTTTCACTGATTCATGCCTCCAGTATTCAGGCACTCACCGATATTGCGCCACCGCCAGATGTGGTTTATCTCGATCCTATGTATCCCCATCGACAAAAAAGCGCCATGGTGAAAAAAGAGATGCGGGTGTTTCAGTCATTAGTCGGCGCGGATGAGGATGCGGATGCCTTGCTGGAACCGGCCCGCCGTCTGGCAAAGAAGCGTATCGTGGTGAAACGTCCTGGTTATGCGCCACCGCTGGCCGGTGTCGTTACGCAGTCTGCGGTGGTCACGAAAAGCCACCGCTTCGATATCTATCCGCCGCTCGCGGAGTAGTCATGTCAAGCCGGTCGGCGGCGACGTTCCTTCACGTCAACCGCCCCGGCTTTTTTCGTGCGGGTTATTCGTCATCCTCGTCGCGCAGTGGCACGATCAACATGTCGATATGCACGGTATTGATCAACTGACGCGCTGATGACATCAGCTTGCTCCAGAAATCCTGATGATGACCGCACACCACCATGTCCACGTCGTATTTTTTAATCGCATCGACCAGCACCTGGCCCAGATCGCCACTGCCGCTCAGGGTTTCGGTGATGGGATAGCCCGCTGCATCTGACAGATTTTTCAGCGCCAGATGGGTTTCTTCAGAAATCCGCTTTTGCATATCGCCCAGGTTGACGTCAATCAGGCCGGTGTACAGATCAGAGTAATTCACATCGACATGAATCAGCGAAATTTTGGCGTCGTAAGGGCGCGCGAGCGAGACAGCTTTATCCACTAATAACTGACTTTCTGGCGAAAGATCGACTGCAATCAGGATATGTTTATAAGCCATGATATAACTCCTTCCACGAGATTCAGAATGGCAGCGGTTTCCAGACGCGTCACAGCTGCGAAATCCATTGCGCGAACGGGCGATGAGCGCCACCAAATTGGGTAACCTGCAATACAGGCAATGCTGTTGTTATACCTGAAAGTATAGCCCTGTGTGTTAACAAATGCTTCTGAAGCCGTCTGGCTTGTGAATAAGATCAATGATGAACGATTTTTACTCGTATAAAACGAAAATCCTCGCTGGTAAAAAATTGAACATTTCTCCTAAACTAAAAAAAGCAGCCTTGATCACATGGCTGTTACTTTTCTGATGATTCAAAAATAAAACTACAAATCGCTTAACGGGGTTGTTGGCAAATTCTGCAGGGACTGTTCAGCATGGTGCGCGTTCTGCGCTGTTCTGCGGTGCCGGTAAGGAGGGTGACATGATCAGCACTATCGCGCTTTTTTGGGCTCTTTGTGTGGTATGCCTTGTAAATATGGCGCGCTATTTCTCTTCGTTGCGTGCGCTGCTGGTGGTTCTGCGGGGTTGCGATCCCCTCTTATACCAATATGTTGACGGCGCGGGTTTTTTCACCTCCCATGGTCAGCCTGGCAAGCAGGTGCGGCTGGTCCGCTATATCTGGGCAAGGCGCTATCTTGATCATCATGATGACGAATTTATTCGCCGGTGTGAGCGGGTAAGAGGCTTGTTTTTGTTGACCAGTTCGCTGTGCGGATTAGTCATTATCAGTTTGATCGCCCTGGCTATCTGGCATTAAAAAGGGCGACCGAAGTCGCCCTGATGTGCTGCTTACTCAGATGAGCTTCAGCGCTATCCAGTAGAGTGAACCTGATAACAAAATACAGACCGGCAGGGTGAAAACCCAGGCCATGGCGATGTTTTTGATCGTTTTACTCTGCAGTCCGCCACCGTCGACCAGCATGGTGCCGGCCACGGAAGACGAGAGGATGTGGGTCGTGGAAACCGGCATGCCGGTGTAGCTGGCAATCCCTATGGACACTGCGGCAGTAACCTGCGCCGACATGCCCTGCGCATACGTCATGCCTTTTTTACCGATTTTCTCACCGATGGTGGTGGCCACGCGGCGCCAGCCAATCATCGTGCCGATTCCCAATGCCAGTGCGACCGCCATGATAATCCATACCGGGGCGTACTCAATGGTGTTCAGCAGGTCGCCTTTGAGCTTGCCCAGGAAGCGTTTATCCTCTGGCGAGGTTTCCGGCAGCTTCGCCGCTTTATCGGCCGTATCGGAAATACACAACAAGAGGCGACGCATCTGGCTGCGTTGCTCAACCGACAAGTCGTTGTAGTTTTGCAGATTGTTCAGAAGCACCTGCGCACGCTGCACGGCCTGAAGCGCACGCGCACTGTCGCAGTGAAACTCTTTGGGACTGGTGGGTTCGACTTCTTCCGGCGTGGGCAGCTTAGGCGGTGCCATCTGGATAATATGGGTCAGTGATTCGCTGTGCTGCTGGTAATACTGTTCCAGGTGATTCACAGCATCGCGCGTTCGCGTGATGTCGTAACCCGACGCGTTCATATTGACCACAAAGCCCGCTGGCGCAACGCCAATCAGGACCAGCATAATCAGACCAATGCCTTTTTGCCCGTCGTTAGCACCATGTGAATAACTGACGCCAATGGCGGAGACAATCAGGGCGGTACGGGTCCAGAAAGGCGGTTTTTTCTTGCCGTCAATCTTCTCACGGTCAGCGGGCGTCATATGAATGCGTGCACGCTTTTTGGTGTTGCTCCAGTAACGGCGCAGAAGGAAAATCAGGCTGCCCGCAATCACCAGACCGACAATGGGGGAGAGAATGAGCGACAGGAAGATATTCAGCACTTTCGGAATGTTAAGCGCATCCACCACCGATGTCCCGCTCATTAACGCATTGGTCAGGCCAATACCGATAATCGCGCCGATCAGGGTGTGAGAGCTGGAGGCCGGAAGCCCTAAATACCACGTTCCCAGGTTCCAGATAATCGCGGCCAGCAGCATGGAGAAGACCATAGCAAGACCGTGAGCGGAGCCAACATTGAGCAGCAGATCGGTCGGGAGCATATGCACGATGGCGTAAGCCACGCTTAATCCGCCGAGCAGCACGCCAAAGAAATTGAATACCCCAGCCATTAACACAGCAAGCTGAGCACGCATAGCGCGTGTATAGATGACCGTCGCAACCGCGTTGGCCGTATCATGGAAGCCGTTAATTGCTTCGTAAAACAATACAAACAGCAGAGCAAGAACCAGTAACAGGCCGGTGCTAAGATCGAGACCAGCAAACAGATGTAGCATAGACGTTACGCCATTTTGGAGGACATGAACGCGGCGCATTATCCGCGACAATATGTGGTCTGGGAAAGGAAAATATAGACCTGAACCGGCTTAAAAGTGTCAATTTTGTAAGCTTAAAGGCGTAAATTCCTTAAAAATTATAAAGTTACATTATGACATAATTGAGTCAATTTTTTGACACTGGCATCAACTCAGGCAGATCACTACAATCTGCCCCTCTTTTATCAGGTGGACAATGGCAGTGGAACAGTTTGACGTTATCGTGATTGGAGCAGGGGCCGCGGGGCTTTTTTGTGCCGCGCAGGCTGGACAGCGCGGTCGCCGCGTATTACTGCTGGATAACGGCAAAAAGCCGGGCCGCAAGATTTTAATGTCAGGCGGCGGGCGCTGTAATTTCACCAATCTCTATACCGAACCGGCCGCCTACCTGTCGAACAATCCCCATTTCTGTAAGTCAGCGCTGGCGCGTTATACCCAATGGGATTTTATCGATCTGGTGAATCGTCACGGCATTGCCTGGCACGAGAAAACGCTGGGGCAACTGTTTTGCGATGAGTCTGCGCAGCAGATGGTCGATCTCCTGCTCGCCGAGTGTGAAAAGGGGCGTGTGACCCTGCGTTTGCGCAGCGAAATCCTGAGTGTAACCCGCGATGAAGCGGGCTACGTCCTGCAACTCAACGGCAGCAGCGTACAGGCAGAGAAGCTGGTCATCGCCAGCGGCGGGCTTTCCATGCCGGGCCTGGGCGCGTCACCGTTTGGCTATAAAGTGGCCGAGCAGTTTGGGTTAACGGTGTTGCCAACCCGTGCCGCCCTGGTGCCCTTTACGCTGCATAAACCCCTGCTTGAACAACTGCAGACACTGTCCGGTGTGGCGCTGGACACGACCATCGAAGCGAAAGACGGCACCGTCTTCAAAGAGGCGATGCTGTTTACCCATCGTGGCCTGTCCGGCCCGGCGGTCTTGCAGATTTCCAGCTACTGGCAGCCGGGTGAGTTTATCTCGGTCAATCTCTCGCCTGCCACGCCGCTGGATGCGTTCCTCACGATTCAGCGTGACGCGCACCCGAATCTGAGTCTGAAAAACAGTCTGGCGAAAATTCTGCCTAAGCGCCTGGTCGAAATCTTACAGGAAATGCAGGTGGTGCCGGATGTCACGCTGAAGCAGCTGAACAGCAAGCAGCAGTCAGCGCTGGTGCAGACGTTGCACAACTGGCAGGTGCAGCCCAACGGCACGGAGGGTTACCGTACCGCTGAAGTCACGCTGGGCGGTGTGGATACGACTCAGCTGTCCTCTAAAACAATGGAAGCACGTGACGTGCCGGGACTCTATTTTATCGGTGAGGTCGTTGACGTGACCGGCTGGCTGGGAGGCTATAATTTCCAGTGGGCCTGGAGCTCGGCCTGGGCTTGCGCGCAGGCCGTGTAACGTGCTTCGCCGTCAGTGACGCGCTCAGGCATAGCGCGAAACCGCATAGTCTGCGTGCGCAATCTCGGGCTGTTTGCCTGAAATCACATCACTTAACAGCTGGCCGGATCCGCAGGCCATCGTCCAGCCCAGCGTGCCATGTCCGGTGTTCAGCCACAGGTTGGTGAAATGTGTATGACCGACAATCGGCGTGCCGTCAGGCGTCATCGGCCGTAATCCGGTCCAGAAGGTCGCCTGCTCAACGCGGCCGCCACGGGGATAAAGATCGTTTACCACCATCTCAAGCGTTTGCCGTCTCGCGGGCAGCAGGGTTGTGCTGTATCCCACGATTTCCGCCATACCACCGACGCGGATGCGATTATCAAAACGCGTGATGGCAATTTTATAGGTTTCATCCAGTACCGTGGAAACCGGGGCACCGGCCTCATCGGCGAGGGGAATCGTCAGGGAATAGCCTTTCAGCGGATACACCGGAATGTACATAAGTGGTCGAAGCAACTGGGTAGAGTAAGCGCCAAATGCCATAACGTACCCGTCTGCCGTCAGCGTCTGATCGCCACAGACAATCCCCCTGATCCTATCACCTTCGCTCAGTAGCGCATCCACCTGCGTGTTAAAGCGGAACGTGACGCCGGCATCGCGCGCCAGGGCGGCAAGTCGCTGGGTAAACAGCTGGCAATCGCCAGTCTCATCGTTAGGCAACCGTAAACCTCCCGTCAACTTGTGCTTTACGTCAGCCAGTGCAGGTTCGACGGTCGCCAGCTGGTCGGCTTCAAGCAGTTGATACGGCACGCCAGCCTCCTGCAGCACGGCAATATCACGCGCTGCGTTTTCAAACTGCTGTTCTGTGCGAAACAGCTGCAGGGTGCCGCCCTGGCGTCCTTCATATTCAATTCCTGTGCTGGCCCGCAGCGCACTGATGCAGTCACGGCTGTACTCTGCCAGTCTGACCATCCTGGCTTTATTGACGGCATAGCTGTGAGGATTGCAGTTTTTCAGCATTTGCATCATCCAGGCCAGCTGGAAGCGAGATCCATCCGGCCGTACCGAAAGGGGCGCATGGCGCTGCACCATCCACTTCACCGCTTTAAGCGGCACGCCTGGCGCGGCCCAGGGCGCGGCGTAGCCAGGCGAGATCTGACCGGCGTTGGCGGCGCTGGTACCCAATGCCGGGCCCGCTTCGCGTTCGATCACGGTGACCTGATGCCCTGCCTGCTGCAGATACCAGGCGGTGGTGACGCCCACCACGCCGCTGCCAAGCACAATGATTTTCATCGCAATGTCTTCCTGAAAGAGTGATCGTTAAAAGGTGGTCGCGTTGCGCCACCCGCTTGATGTGTTGTGAATCAGGCATGCATAAGGTTATGGGCCAGCCAGCACCTGACCGCCCGCCCGTCATCCTGAACGCGCAAAGGCTGAGGCGTGGCACAGCCACTTGTTGCCTGCGGACAGCGATCGCGAAAGAAACAGCCGGTTGGCAGGTGGCGGTTACCCGGTAGTTCGGTGTTGACGGGAGCCCCCTCCAGCGGCGCGCCAATGCGTGGCACAGAGTCCATCAGCAATTGCGTATAGGGATGCTGAGGTGAATCGAGAACGTGCTGAGCCGCGCCCAGTTCGACAATCTGGCCCAGATACATGACCGCAACGCGATCGCTCATGTGACGGACGACCGAGACGTTGTGAGAGATCAGGATATACGTCAGATTGTACTGCTGTTGCAGTTCCACCAGCAGGTTCAGAATCTGCGCCTGGACAGAAATATCCAGTGCCGAGGTAGGTTCATCCAGCACAATGATGTCGGGTTGGGAGGACAGTGCCCGGGCGATGGCAATGCGTTGACGCTGACCGCCGGAAAACGCATGCGGTGGACGGTCCAGGTATTCCGGGCGAATCCCCACCTGACGGGCCAGGGATTCAGCCAGGGCGCGTCGCGTTTTTTCTGACGCGCGTGACTGAATCCAGACCGGTTCGGTCATGATACGCCAGACCGGCAGGCGGGGGTCCAGTGACGAGAGCGGATCCTGAAAGACCATTTGCATGCGACGTTCCCGGCCTCCGCCAGCGGCGGTGGCCAGGTCAAGCTGACCCGTTGTCGGACTCAGCATGCCCATCAACAGTTTCGCCAGGGTGCTTTTGCCGCAACCGGATTCACCGACAATGCCCAGCGTTTCGCCCTGTCTGACCTGGATATCCAGGCCATTCAGTGCATGAACCCGTTCCGTCACTTTGCCACGCCAGTTCTTCTTCGCAGGAAAGGCAACGTGTACGTTTTGTAGCGTGAGCAGAGCATCAGACATGGCGCGTCTCCTGTTGTGGATACCAGCAGGCCACCTGCTGGGCAGCGTTGCCCGTCGCCTGTAAACGTGGTGCGCGGGTGCAGCGTTCGCCTGCCGCGAAGCAGCGCTCGCGAAACGCACAGCCCGAGGGCAGGCAGGTCAGGTTGGGGACGGTGCCGGAAATGGACGCCAACGGGGCGCGCGGTTCGCTGGCATCGGGCGAGCAGGCAAGCAGGCCAATGGAATAGGGATGGCTCGGTGAATGCAGGACGGTTTCCGTCAGGCCGCTTTCAATGACTGCGCCGGCGTACATGACGTAAATCCGGTCGCACAACTGCGAAACCACCGCCATATCGTGGCTGATAAACAGCACCGCCGTGCCCGTTGCCTCCGCTTTTTGTTTTAACAGGCGCAGTACCTGACGCTGTACGGTGACATCCAGCGCGGTCGTGGGTTCATCGGCAATCAGCAGATCGGGTTCACAGGAAAAGGCCAGGGCGATCATGACGCGCTGACGCATACCGCCGGAAAGCTCGAAGGGATAGCGCGCCATCACGTTCTTTGCGTCCGCGATTTGCATATCGCCCAACAGCGCAAGCGCCCGTGCGTTGGCCTCACGGGCTGACACGGGACGATGTTGTCGAATGACATCTACCATCTGCTTGCCGATGCGGCGAGTGGGATTCAGGGCGGTCATGGGTTCCTGAAAGATCATGGCAACGCGATTGCCGCGCATTTTACGCATCGCGGCCTCACTGGCGGTCAGGACATTCTGTCCCGCCAGTTCCAGTTTGCCGCTTTTGATCTGATAGCTGTGTTCGGGAATCAGCCGCATCGCCAGCATGGCGGTGACCGATTTCCCCGAACCGGACTCCCCGACTACGCCGACAATTTCACCACGGTTAATGTGCATGGACACATTGTTCAGCACATTCACCTCGCCCTGATAGACTGGGAAACTGAGGCGTAAATCCTCAATCGTCAGGATTCTCTCTTGCATCAGTGACGTCCTCCTGCTTTCGGATCCAGCAGATCCTGAATCCCATCGCCAAACAAATTGAATCCAACGGCGGTGATTAAGATCGCCGCGCCGGGGAAGGTGCAGTACCACCACTGGTCCAGCACGTAGTTGCGCCCGTTCGCTACCATCGCGCCCCATTCAGCGGTCGGTTGCTGCGCGCCTAAGCCAATGAAGCCCAGCGTCGCGGCCATCAGAATGGCGCTGCCGATATCCAGCGAGGCCTGTACCACCAGCGGCGGCAGTGCATTACGCAGGATATGCCAGCTAATCAGATGCCAGCGCGAGGCACCAAAGGTTTTGGCGGCTTCGACAAAGGTATGCTGTCTGACAATCAACGTCTGACCGCGTGCCAGCCGGACGTAAAAAGGAATACGCACAATGGCGATGGCGAGCATGGCGTTAAACAGGCTCGGTCCCAGCGCCGCGGCCAGCGCCATGGTCAGCACCAGCGAAGGGATAGACAGCATGATGTCCATCAGGCGCATAATGAGCGCATCGCTGCGACCGCCCAGAACACCGGACAGACAGCCCAGTAATGAACCGCTGATGCCCGCCAGCAACACCACGGCCAGTCCGGCCGCGACAGACTGCTGGCTGCCGACCAACACGCGACTAAACAGATCCCGGCCCACTTCATCGGTGCCAAACCAGTGCGCAGCACTGGGCGGCTGAAGACGGTCGGTCAAACTGATGGCATTCGGATCGTGGGGCACCAGCCAGGGCGAGAACACCATCAATCCCAGCATCAGGACAATAATGGCGGCCCCCAGCAGGGTCAGTGGACTTTTACGCACCATCCAGAGCCGACGCTTCCAGACGAGAAGCGTGGGTTTCGCCTGACGTACAGCAGGCTGTTCTTGCGTCATCATCATGCGTTACGCTCCCCGACCCATGCGCGGGTCAATCCACAGATAAAGAAGATCCACAAACAGGTTGACCAGCACGTACGCAAAGGACACGACGATGGCAAAACCCATCACGGCGGGAAAATCGAGTGCCTGAATCGAGGACACCACGTACGCGCCCATACCGGGCCAGGCAAACACGGTTTCGGTCAGGACGGCACCATACAGCAGGTCACCCAGGGCCAGCCCCAGCACGGTCACAGAGGGGATCAGGGCGTTGGGCAGGGCATAGCGCACGACGATAGTAAACTTAGGCAGTCCGCTCGCCAGCGCGGTGCGAATATAGTCTTCGCTTAACTGTTCCAGCATGGCCGAGCGAATCTGACGCGCCACGATGCCCAGATGGACAAAGGCCAGCGTGGTGGCAGGCAAAATCAGATGCTGCAGGGCGTTCATAAAGACCTCAGTATTGCCCTCCAGCAAGGCATCAACCAAGTAGAAACCGGTGATGCGTGTGGGTGGATCAAGCCAGTCATCCAGGCGTCCGCCGCCGGGCAGCAGGTTCAACTTGCCATAAAACAGGACGATGGCACCCAGTCCCAGCCAGAACGCCGGGGTCGAAATACCGGTCAGCGCCAGCAGACGCACCAGATGATCAAGCCAGCGGTTGCGATAAACGGCAGAAAGCACGCCCAGCGGCACGCCGACCAGCAGCGCGATCAACAGCGCACAAAAGGCCAGCTCCAGCGTGGCGGGAAAGAATGCCCGCAAATCGTCTAACACCGGGCGGCCTGTGCGGATCGAGGTGCCCAGATCGCCATGCAAAAGTTGCTGTACATAACGGATAAATTGTTGCCACAGCGGTAAGTTCAGCCCTAACTGCTGGCGGATGTGTTGGACAATTTCATCACTGGCACGATCGCCGGCCAGCAGCCTGGCCGGATCCCCGGGAATAAGATGCGAAATAATAAACGTAATGACGCAGACGCCAGCGACCACCAACAGCAGTCCCCAGCTACGCTGTCTTAACAGACTCCAGTAACTCATCATGTCTTCCTCAGCAGGGCCAGGCAGGCCCTGCGTGAACGGGCGTGAAGGTTGTTATTCTTTATGCATGGTGGCGAGGTTAAAGATTTGCTCCAGCATCGGATTAAACACGTAGCCTTTAACCGACTTATTCATCGCAACCTGATAATTTTTCTGGAATAAATACACGTAAGCCGCATCGTTAATCACGATCTGCTCGGCCTGCTGGTAATCGCGGGTCCGTTCAGCCTGACTGGTCGTGGAAACCGCTTTCTTCAGCAGCGCATCGACCGCCGGGTTGGAATAAAAAGAGCGGTTGCCGGGCAGACCTTTTTTGTCTGATTCAAACCAGTAGTTCATGAACATGTAGGGATCGGCAAAATCCGGGCTCCAGTTGCCAATGGCAATGTCATAGTCCGCTTTACCGATACGCTCGCGCATGGTGGCGTTGGCCAGTTTTTCCAGCTTAACGTTGATGCCCAGCGTCTTCAGATTGGCCTGCATGGAAAGGGCAATCGGCTCCCAGTTTGGATCGTTGTCCGAATAGAGAAAGGACAAGGTCTGCGGTTTGCTGGGCAGTTTAGCCAGTTCAGCCCTGGCTTTATCCATGTTAAAGCTGTACTGCATGGCCTGAGGATCATAGCCCCACATGCCTTCCGGAATCGGACCGCGCATCTGTTTACCGTTGCCGCCCAGAATGCCCTGTACCATGCCCTGGTAGTCGGTCGCCCAGGAGATCGCTCTGCGTAAATCAGGCTGATTTAGCGGTGCTTTGCTGTTGTTCAGATAGAGGTAGGTCACACGCAGGGCGGGATAATCCATGACGGTGACGTCACCTTGCTTCTTCAGCGCGGCGAACTGGTCTACCGGTAACGCATCGGCAATATCGACATCGCCTTTTGCCAGCTGCAAACGACGGGCAGAGCTTTCGCTGATAATTTTCACGGAAACGCGCTTAAAGGCCGGTTTAGGCCCCGTAAAGTGCGGGTTAGGCACCAGCACCAGCTGCTGACCTTTCTGCCAGCGTTGCAGCATATAGGCACCGGATCCTGCGGTATGCTCGGCCAGATAGCCGCGCGCATCATCGGCGGCGTTCGCTTTCAGCACGGCAGGGTTAATAATGGACGCGCCGTCATTCGCGAGCGTATAAAGAAACGGTGCGAACGGGGTGTTCAGCGTGAAACGCACGGTATGCGGATCGACTACCTCGACTTTCATGTCGGCTGGAAAGGCTTCCGACGGGCCTTGTTTGATACGCATCAGACGCTCAAAAGAGAGCTTAACCGCCTCAGCATTCACGGGTGAGCCATCGGCAAACGCGGCATCCGGACGTAGCGTAAACGTCCAGACCTTGCCATCGTCACTACTCTGCCAGCTTTGAGCCAGATCGCCCTCGATCTCCGTGGTGCCTTTACCGTCTTCTGTTTTGTATTTGATCAGGCGCTGGTAGGCAGGATACGTAACGGTCCAGTCATTGTTATCAATCGTCACCGCCGGATCCAGCGTCTGCGGATCGGCCGCTTTTCCTATCACCAGCATGTCTTTCGGTACCGCAGCCAGCACGGATGTCGTCGTGGCCGCGAGGGTAATAGCAAGTAACAAAGGGCGAAAATAATGGGGTGCTGTGTGCGTCATTGTCATGGTAAAACTCCGTCAGTCTGGGCTGGGGATATGCAGGTGAAAACATCGTTAATCAGCGGATAACGGGCCGCTTCCGGTAACTCGAAATGCCACCATTCGGTCGCAATGCCAGTAAAGCCACCGCCAAACATCACGGCATTAAGCAGTAGCCTGTTGCGCTGAGCAGCCAGCGGCACGTCGGGATGGTAGGGGTGCGACAGCGCCTGCATTTCATCAAACCCGGTTCCCATATCCAGAATGTGCCCGTCAGCATCGATTAGCGTGACATCAATCGCGGTGCCACGGCTGTGATTCGAGCCTTGCGATAAAGGCACGACGTAATTCTGATCAGGACAGGCGTGCCAAAGCAGCTCCTGCGCTTTTTGTGGGCGATAGGCGTCCAGCACCAGCAGCGTAAAACCCGCCACGCTGGCAATAGCAATACTTTTCTCCAGCGCGACGGCGGCATCGGTATGCAGCAGGCAGCGGGCTACGCTGTAGATGGGCTGGCCCGTAATGTTATCGGCGGTGGCATATTTCAGATCGATAGTCAGCGCCGGAAAGGCCACTGCGATATCGACCAGCTCTGTTTCCTGCATCATTCTGTAATCCCTGTTTTATCAATGTTCAAACTGACCAAATTCCTGCTGCAACAGTCGGTTTTGTGCCAGGCGCTGAGAAAGCGCGGGGCCAAGGCGTTCGACGACTGCAGACAGCAGAAGGTTGAAAAGGCAACTGATGGGGGCCAGCGAATCCCAAAAATTGGCGGTGTCCGTTTTTACCTGAAGTAAATCCACCGGATAATCTCGGGCCCATGGACACCAGATATCGGTAACCAGCGCCATCGACACGCCACGTGCGGTGGCGACCCGACAAAACTGTCTTGCTACGGTGGAATAGGCTCGCGTATCCGTAAGAATGACGTAAGGCTTTGACGACTCGGAGTTCAGCGACTCCAGCCAACTGCCCGAGCTGCCATCGGCATAGGTCACGCGCGGTCGCAGATATTCCAGATGACTGAAGAAGGTATTCGCGATGCCCCGGGTGGACTGAATCCCCAACACGATGACGGTTTCGGCCTCGGCTATTTGCTGGCTGATATGGCGAAAGGTCTCCGTCTGCGCCAGCTGGTAGACATAGCGGATAGCCTCTAACTCCATTTGTAGTGACTGGCTGGCCGGATCCGGCAGCGTGCGTTGCTGCTCCCATGAATCAAGGCGGTCAATCACGCCCCATTGCTTGTACGGCGTATTGGGCACATCGCGCAGCAGGTTTTTCACATCATCAAGATTTTTAAATCCCAGCTTGCGCAAATAACGCCCGACAGTAATTCCGCTGGTGCCGGTCGCCTGGGCAATGCTGTCCGCCGTTTCAAAGGGGATTTGTTCGGAATGGCTGAGCAGCCACGAACTTATCCGTTTTTCGCTGGGCGTTTGCTGACTAATGGCAGCCTCGATTTTTTTCAGCAGTTCGGTGTGAGCGCTCATGTCGTCCTCAATGTTACCTGGCTGTCATTGCTCGCAATGTTGTTATTTAAGTAACAAGCACAATGCATGCCAGTTTGCCCTGGCCTGTTAAAAAACAGCCACGTCAGGTGATTATGTGCAACGGAATGGTGGAGTTGATAGCCTGCCGATAAATTAAGCGCAATCGAGGTGCAACGTAATTGAAACTTGCATCACACTAGTGCAACAAAATAACCCGGTAATGTGATCCAGACTGAAGAAACGATGTTCCTCTTTCCGCGTACGAGCGAGTGGCCGATCCTTTACGTCGGGGCCGGCAACAAGGTGCGTACGATGCACGGCGCTGTCGACCGCCGCGATGAGCTGCCATCAGGCGACAAAAGCGGTTTGTGCACTGTCGTTTTATGGCGTGCATCGGGCAGACCGGATTGCGTTAAGAAGGGCATCATCGTCAGGGATGAATGAATTCGTTTCGCCATCTTTTATAAAGGGGGAGAGCAGAACGCGAAAAAATCAGCAACATTTACCGCTTCGTTAATCAGGCTTTTAAGAATGTTTACCGGCAATAAAATGGCAGCAAAGCCAATTCGGTCACATACTTGTGTTTTTTAACTCAGTAAGTGACCTGTCATGATCAGCTTTGTTCGTTCCTTGTTCGCCAGCCCGGATAAATTCCTCCAGATAATGAGCCGCCAGGACATAAACGACTCCATTGCCGATGGTGAGCGCATTATTATCGATGAAAACGGTAACGCCGCGGTCAATATCCTCAGTGAGGAAGTAAAGGAGGATTTCAACCGGCACGTCAATAGCTTAAAAGGAGTCTGAGGTGGGTACCGCGATTTTTATGGTATTGATGGTAAGTGGTTACTGGTACACCAGTCGGGATCTTTCCAGCCGTTTCAAAATGCGCCGTACCTCAGGCTGGGATGTCTATTTTCTGGTGGCGTTATACGGTTGTATATTCGTGCTTCAGGGGGTTTTTGCCACCGCATTTATTTGGTTTGTCTTATTTATTATTTCCTCCGTTTCTAACGCGCTTTATATTTTCCCCGGCGATCATCTTCAGCTGCAAATGAAGTTTATGAACTGGAGCTTTTTAGGTATTCAGGCACCGGTAGTCATTATGCTGACCTTCGCCATTCTGTTTTGCCTTTATCGCTCGAACTGGGCGGGCAGCGCACGGCTTAATGTCTCTGGCCGAAAAGACCTCTATCAAAAACTCTCCCGTTCTAACGGCGTCGAGCAGATGCTTTTCCAGTGCATGGAGGAGGGGGAGCTGGCATGGATCACGCTAAAATCGCGACGCATCTACATAGGCATGGTGCATGCGGCAACTTTTGAATATGAAAGCACCGCCAATATCGTGCTCATTCCGATGCTGAGCGGTTATCGCGACAGCCATACATTAAAGCTGGCGGTCGAACATAATTACAGTAGCTGGTACGCCGAGCACGGCATCACGCTGGATTCAGAACCCAAAAATGCCATGGCGTTTCGCAAAGTGATCATGCTGGACCAGATCGAGAGCTTCTCATTGTTCGATCCCGCCAGCGCGACAGCCCTGGCAATGGGGGAAGATCATCCGCAGAGTGTGGAAAAGAGCCGGGATGGCAACAAATCTTCGCCGCCTGATCAGCAAATTGAATAACCCAGGCAGGGCGTATCAGGACACACAGCAGGGTCGGAGCGGCGGTATCCGCACAAAACAGCCTGTATGATGCAGTGCGTGCGCTAACCCGCCTCTACTCTGCTTACTGACTTCATCAACGAGGACAATCCTATGGCTCATCAGGGGAAAATCTTAGTTATCGGCGCGTCGCGCGGCATCGGACTTGCCGTGGTTAACGCGTTTGTAGCCCATCACTGGCAGGTGACGGCCACATACCGCAGTGCTATTCCGCCACAAGGCGAGCACCCTGAGGTTGACTGGCATCAAGTGGATATAACGGATACCGACGCGGTTAAACACGTTGCGGTCCAGCTGAGTGGAGAGCCTTTTGACGCCATTTTGATTAATGCAGGCGTTTACGGGCCAGCGCATCAAAAGTTGGCCGAGACGGATGACAGCGAACTGATGCAGCTGTTCCTGACCAATGCCGTCGCGCCGGTACGTTGCGCTGAGATTTTGCTGCCGTTGCTGAATCAGCAAAAGGGCGTGATTGCGTTAACGTCTTCGCAGCTTGCCAGCCTGAATGAGAACCGCAGCGCGGACGCTCCTCTGTATTCGGCCAGTAAAGCGGCGCTCAATATGTTGACCCGTTCCCTTGCCAGAGGGGTAGAAGCGCAGAATGGCACGCTGTTAACGCTGCATCCCGGCTGGGTGAAAACGGATATGGGCGGCGATAAGGCCCCCCTTACGGCTGAAAAAAGCGCGGAAGGGATCTTCACGCAGTTGACGATGTTTCAGGGGCGCGGTGGTCACCACTATGTGGACTACGCGGGAAAAACGCTGCAATGGTAATGGCGTAAAGGAATTCGCCCTCAGGCCTTCACGACAGGCAGGGGCGATCCGATACACTGAAGTTTTGCAACAGACCTGTCCCGGCATTACACTGCCTTTTTTATTTCATTGATTGAAGGTGCTTATGTCTCAGCCCTATCAGCGTCAACCGCTACCGTTGCCCGGTGGACACAAAAAAGTGCTTCTGCACTCCTGCTGTGCGCCCTGTTCAGGGGAAGTCATGGAAGCCATGCTGGCCTCCGGCATTGAATACACGATCTATTTCTATAACCCGAATATTCATCCGCTTAAAGAGTACGAACTGCGCAAAGAGGAGAATATCCGCTTTGCTGAAAAGTTTAATGTGCCTTTTGTCGATGCAGATTACGATCGTGATGACTGGTTTAAACGGGCCAAAGGCATGGAATGGGAGCCTGAGCGTGGTGAGCGATGCACCATGTGCTTCGATATGCGTTTTGAGCGTACGGCGCTCTATGCGCATGAAAATGGTTTTCCTGTTATCACCAGTTGTCTGGGGATTTCCCGATGGAAGAACATGCAGCAGATTAATGACTGCGGTGTCCGTGCGGCGGCAAAATATCCCGATTTGACCTACTGGGAATTTAACTGGCGCAAAGGCGGCGGCTCGGCGCGTATGATCGAAATCAGTAAGCGCGAAAGCTTTTATCAGCAAGAGTACTGCGGATGTATTTACTCATTACGCGATACCAATCGTCATCGTGTTGCCAACGGGCGAGAGCGAATTCAGATTGGCGTGCAATATTATAAGCCGGACGAGTAACGCCTGTATTTAAAAAAAGCGGACTAAATCGTCGCTGCTCCGGGTGTCATTTATTCCGCTGTAAACCGGCTTTTTTGCCTTTTTCGGCGTCCGTATGCAGAGACTACAGGGATGCGCACCGGTGGACGTGGCGCTGTCCGTTCCCCCTTTCATTTGTCTTTTGCGGCAAACGCTGGGCGTACAGCCCATCATCTGTTTAAACGAGCGCGTAAAAGATTGTTGGCTTTCAAAATGGTATTTAACGGCCAGATTGATAATAGGTGTACGGCTGTTTTTGAGATCGTTAATACAGGATATTAATTTCTTCTTGCGAATATAGCGTGCAAGCGTTTCATCGTTATAGCGGGAAAATAACTTCTGCAGATACCATTTTGAATAGCCCGCCTTTTCCGCAATATCATCAATGCTTAATCGCTGATCGAGATTTTCATTAATCCATTCAGTAACAGAAATAATTACGCTCTCATTGTATTTGTTCTCATTCATAACACCCCCTTAAATAATGAGGATGATTTTAAATTAACATATGTTTCTCAAAATAGGCGTTACGTAAAGATTCTCAAGGAAGTGCATGGTTATTTCCAGGAATGTGAAATAACATGATGAGCAATTATATTTATGCGTGATATGTATATTATTTGTTGCAAAGGTGGGAGGGGTGACTTTGTGGTACTATTACATAACGTTACCATGCCGCAAGTAAAATGTCACCCTGAGCAAAGTTAAAACAGGCCTCTCTGCGACACGTTGTCGCATCGCAGAGAACGACTGCCTACAGCAGATTTTGCTCCGCCAGGTCGAGCGCAAAATAACTGAAGATCAGATCGGCACCCGCACGTTTAATGGCCCCCAGGCTCTCAAGCACCACGTTACGTTCATCAATCGCGCCGGCCTGCGCGGCAAATTTGATCATCGCATATTCACCGCTGACCTGATAAGCCGCCAGGGGAAGCTCAGTGCGTTCACGAATGTCGCGCAGGATGTCCAGATAGGCGCCAGCCGGTTTCACCATCAGCGAATCGGCACCTTCGGCGGCATCAATCAGTGATTCGCGAATGGCCTCGCGGCGATTCATGGGGTTCATCTGATACGTTTTGCGATCGCCTTTCAGCGCGGTTCCGGCGGCTTCACGGAACGGGCCGTAGAAGGATGACGCAAATTTGGTGGAATAAGACATAATCGCCGTTTGCGTAAAGCCCGCAGCATCCAGTGCCTGGCGGATAGCCTGCACCTGACCATCCATCGCGGCCGAGGGCGCGATAAAGTCAGCGCCTGCCGCTGCCGCGACAACGGCCTGCTTACCCAGGTTGATAAGGGTTGCGTCGTTATCCACGCCGTGATCGCACAGCACGCCGCAGTGACCGTGGCTGGTGTATTCACAGAAGCAGGTATCCGACATCACAATCATTTCAGGCACGGTATCTTTGCAAATGCGCGACATCCGTGCGACCAAGCCGTTTTCATTCCAGGCATCGCTGCCGGTCGCGTCGGTATGATGAGAAATCCCGAAGGTCATCACGGAGCGGATGCCTGCCCTGGCGATACGTTCAATCTCGTGGGCCAGACGTTTTTCCGGGATACGCCTTACGCCTGGCATAGCCTGAATGTCTTTATAGTCATCAACGCCTTCCTCAACAAAAATGGGTAAAGCCAGGTCGTTGATACTGAGGGTGGACTCCTGAAACATTGCACGCATGGATGCGCTGGCGCGCAATCTTCTGGGACGTTGGGTAAGGGAAAAATCAGACATAGTTACTCACGTAGCTAATTCAAATAAGACGGACAGTCTACTCCGATTAAGAGCAGGCGATGAAGGTTTGTGTGCGGTGCGCTGAGAGAATAAAACGTCTCCCGCCACAAGGCGGGAGACGGGGGAGCTTACTCGTTAATGTCCGGGTGCTGCTGCACCAGATTTTTACGTTTCGCTTCGAGACGGGCAATTTCTGCGTCGATATCTTCGATTTTCTGTTCGATGTTATCGTGGTGTTCCTGAAGGATTTCGCGCGCCTCTTCTAAATCTGATGCGGCAGGCGTCGCCCCTTTCAGCGGCTTATTCGCGGTCTCTTTCATGTAAAGACCGGTAATCAGACCGACCACCGCCACGACCATCAGATAGTACGCGGGCATGTAGAGGTTGTTGGTCGCTTCGACCAGCCAGGCCGCGGCCGTTGGCGTCAGACCGGCAATCAATACCGAAATATTGAAGGCGCTGGCTAAGGCGCTATAACGAATATGCGTAGGGAACATTGCAGGCAGAGACGATGCCATCACACCCGTAAAGGCATTCAGGATTACCGCCAGTAGCAGCAGTCCGGCAAAAATCATTCCCAGCACGCCGCTGTTGATCATCATAAAGGCGGGAATAGCAAAAACCATCAACGCAATACTGCCCAGAATCACAAACGGACGGCGGCCAAAACGGTCGCTCAGCATGCCCATTACCGGCTGTACAAACAGCATCCCCATCATGATGGCGATGATGATCAGCACGCCATGATCTTCCGAGTAATGCAGGTTGTGTGACAGATAACTTGGCATGTAGGTGAGCAGCATGTAGTAGGTCACGTTGGTCGCAATGACCAGGCCGATACAGGCTAACAGGCTGCGCCAGTGTTTGGTGGCGATCTCTTTGAAAGAGACTTTCGGACCATCACGCAGGCCTTCGCGATCCCCCTGTTCCAGCTTATCAACGTGCTGCTGGAATGCTGGCGTTTCTTCCAGCGCATGACGCAGATATAAACCAATAATGCCCAACGGCAAGGCCAGGAAGAAAGGAAGACGCCAGCCCCACTCAAGGAAGTTCTCTTCGCCAATAATGGTCGAGATCAGGACGACAACGCCCGCACCCAGTACAAAACCGGCAATAGAACCGAAGTCGAGCCAGCTTCCCATAAAGCCACGTTTGCGGTCCGGTGAATACTCCGCCACGAAAATCGATGCGCCGGTATATTCCCCGCCCACGGAAAAGCCCTGCGCCATTTTGGCCAACAGCAGCAAAATCGGTGCCCAGATGCCGATGGAGGCGTAAGAGGGAATCAGACCAATACAGAACGTACTGACCGACATAATGACAATGGTAATGGACAGTATTTTCTGACGGCCATATTTATCACCCAGCATGCCGAAGAACAGGCCACCCAGAGGACGAATCAGAAAAGGAACAGAGAACGTTGCCAGGGCGGCAATCATTTGAATGCCCGGTGAGGCATCCGGAAAAAAGACTTTACCTAAGGCATAAGCCACAAAGCCATAAACACCAAAATCAAACCACTCCATGGCGTTACCCAACGACGCGGCGGTAATGGCTTTTCGTAAACGGGCATCATCAATGATGGTCACATCATCGATCCCAATCGGTTTTACACGCTTCCTACGCAATTTCATAGAATTACCCTGTAATGGAACATGAAAGTCCTCAACGGCGCGAACCGATCACAGCGTTCAGACCGCTGCGTTGAGGAAATTTAAGCATAGCCGTAAAACAGCATTATCTGTCGACGTATAAATACAACGAAAACTGCCGTGATTCATTTCATCGACCGCAGAGTATAACGTTTTTGTGTGATATTTGTCATGTTTGGCCTGAAAGTGACCAACTCTGCCTTGTGTTTACACCAGTCTTACTGGCTAAAAAAAGAAGCAGGCGAACGCGATTGCCTGGTAACTATACGTGCCGATCGCAAGTGAAAATGCGCTCTGACGCATTACAGGTTAAAATTACTTATGATTTTTCGTGTTGACCGTTGAGGCTTGCCTAATCAATTCCCTTCAGTAATACTCATCCCCCTTGATTTGGATAGAAATTGTCAAGGAGGATATCGCCATGAGCCAAAATCCCTGGGTGGCGCTCATCGATAGTGTGGAAAAAAAATTAATCTATCCTGCCACCATGTTGTCCGCTGACCGGCAGCGCGGCGAGAGGACACAGATGGACTCTGCGCCGGGTTGGTTTCGCTGTCGGGGGAAACGCTGGATAAACCGACTGACGAAGCTGAGCGAAACGCTTATCACGTCGACGACAACGGGAAAGCAGTGCTCGGCATATGAAGAATGCCAGCAGTTACTCCAGCAGTCGGTGCCAACGCTACAGCGGCTAAGTCAGCGAACCCGTCGGCCCTGTGAAGGCCTGTCTGTCTGCCAGCAGGAAGAAACGGTAGCCGTCGCATTGCGCGCGGCACGTAAACGGCGCTAAATCCCTACAAAATCATTTCGTGCTGTTGTCATCCGATGGTGACCTGATGTGCTCTAGAGCGCTTCAGGAGGCACTGGCAAATGACCATATTTTTCCATCCATGCAATGAAGGCGCTGTTTTCCATAGGGCGGGCATAAAAATAGCCTTGCACGAAGGTCACGCCGTGCTGTTGCAGGTAGTGGAATTGCAGTGAAGTTTCAACACCTTCACCTAATACCTGTAGCTTAAGCTTGTGGCTCAGGCTGATAATGGCGTCCAGCACAGGCGTTTCGCCATCCAGTGATTCAATGGCATTAATAAAGCCCCGATCGATTTTGAGATAGTCCAGCGCGAAAGTTTGCAGATAACTGAGCGAGCAATGGCCAGTTCCGAAGTCATCAATCGCGACTTTCATCCCCGCCGCACGCAATCTTTCCAGTTTGTCCGCCACCACGTTACCTTCCTTAATCAGGCTTCGTTCGGTCAGCTCCAGAGTGAGGTTAAATTCCGTTACTGCCATCTTTTCCGCGAAGCTCAGCATCTCATCGACGAAGTCTGGATGCTGAAGATGGTCGGCGGCCACGTTAATTGCCAGATGAAAACCGGGATTCGTTTTCCACTGCCGTGCGTCTTCAACGATTAAATCCATTAAATGGCGGGTAACGGGAATGATCATTCCCTCGGCTTCCGCCGCGCTGATGAAGGTATCGGGACGCACGCTGTCACCATTGGGCAGCGTCCAGCGCAAAAGGGCTTCTGCGCCGGTGCAGCGTTTAAGCGCATAGCTGTAGGTGGGCTGATAGTGCACGCTGAACTGCCCGGAACGAATGGCGCGACGAATGTCATCTGCCCATGAAAATCGCCGGCGTAGCCATGATGCCGTGAGAATCATCAACAAAACGGAAAACACGGAAGCAAAAGGCATAATCAGGAGCAACAACTGTTTCAGTGCTTTTATGCGTTCTGTGCCCGGTGCCAGTAGCGTTACGCTGATGGGATAGCGCGATGACGTGGCGCGATAAAGTTGAGGAGAAGGCCCGGTATCCCCGGTAAAATCATGTTCACCTGACACAATTGACGCACCATCACTGAAGCGCATCGTGATCTGATAATCGTGCGTGCTCCCTAACGCACTCATAAAATCGATGAGATATTGCCCTTCCACCATTACCCAGACGGCTCTGCCTGCGGTAAGGTTACGCACAAAGATGACGGCGGGCCGGTCGGGTACGCTGTAGGAGCCGCGCAGAGACAAACTCCACCCGTCTTTGCGCGCCACCGGCGGCGTTACGCCAATCATCGCTTTCAGGGTTGAGGGTTTATTACCGTAAGCCGAAGAGCAGGTGATCACATCGTTTTCCAGCGTGCCCAGGCCACGAAAATAGGGATAAAGCGTGCCGTTAAGCCGCAATGCATGCTCAATTTGCTCGCAGGGCTGCTCCTCGTACTGCCGAAGCCAGGCAATCATGCTCCAGGCGTTGTCGCTGATTTTTTCTGCCTGAGACAGTAAAGTCGCTGCCGTGTTGATCTGTTGCTCGCGCACAGTTTGACGCGCATCAATGGCACAAAAAAACAGTCCCAGAAGGAGTGGCAGGACGCCAGCAAAGACGATAAGTAGCCTGGTATGGGCCGGTTTTTCTTTAATCAGCGGCACCGTATAACCTCTGAATTGTAATCATGTTTTTGAGCGGTGCTAAGGGTTTATTCAGCATAGCACGCCAGTTCACACCACGGGTGAACGGTCGGATATCCTTTGCCTCCGATAATCGTCATTATCGGCCTCGTCCATAATTTATTGACAGAAAATTCATGCCCGGATTGGGTGAAAGACGGCATATGACAGAGTGTACTGATGAAAGTGAATACTCACATTTTCTGCTAAGTGTTCCTGTGGCCGGCAGGCAAGCCGTGCGCGCGGGGCAAAAGAATGTCCCCGCGCGGTGGAGAAAGCAAAAGGGCGTTGACGCCGCAGGCACGAACCACATGCGCCGGCTCAACCGAACACGATGGCTTCTGGTCTGGCACGTCCCTCCAGCGGCACCGTGGTGGGCTAATCCTGAAAGTAGATTTGCTTCAGCGCGACTTCTACGCCACGCAGCTCGGCCAGCCCCTTGAGCCTGCCGATTGCTGAATAGCCCGGATTGGTGCGCTTGTGCAAATCGTCCAGCATCTGATGACCGTGATCGGGACGCATAGGAATAGCGCGTAGATTGCCTGCACGACGACGGCGCTGCTCCTCAGCCAGAATGACTTTGATGACGCCAACCATATCAACGTCTCCCGCCAGATGAGCGGCTTCGTGGAAGCTGTTGGGGTTTGCTTCGCGTTTTGTGGCGCGTAAATGCACGAAGTTAATACGATCGGCAAAGGTTTCGGCCATCGTAACCAGTGGGTTATCCTCGCGAACGCCGTACGATCCTGTACAGAAGCAGAATCCGTTATGCAGGCTGTCGACAGTCTCTTTCAGCCACTGCATATCCTCCTGGGTGGAGACAATGCGCGGCAGGCCAAGAATAGGACGCGGCGGATCGTCGGGATGTACCGCCAGTTTGATGCCCACCTCTTCTGCCACTGGCACAATAGCCCGCAGGAAGGTGGCCATATGCTCGCGCAGTCTGGCTTTATCAATGCCATCATATTGGGCCAGCTGGGCCTGGAACTGTTCAAGCGTGTAGCCTTCTTCCGCACCGGGTAAACCCGCAATGATGTTGCGCACCAGCGTGGCTTTCTCTTCTTCGTTCATCGCGGCAAAACAGGCAGCAGCGGCCTGCTGCTCGGCGGGGCTGTATTCTTTTTCCGCACCGGGACGTTTTAACAGGTACAGTTCAAACGCAGCAAACGCATCGGCGTCAAACCGCAACGCTTTCGCCCCATCCGGCAAGGTCCAGGCCAGATCGGTACGCGTCCAGTCAAGCACCGGCATAAAGTTGTAGCACACGGTATCGATCCCGCAGGCGGCCAGATTACGAATCGACTGCTGATAGTTGGCGATATAGCGCGAATAATCGCCCCGTTGCGTTTTAATGGATTCGTGAACGGGAATGCTTTCAACAACAGACCAGGTGAGTCCTTTTTCCGCCAGTAGCGCCTGACGCGCTTTGATTTCGGCTACGGGCCACACGTCGCCGTTTGGGATGTGATGAAGTGCCGTAACAATACCGGTTGCACCTGCCTGGCGAGCATCGTCCAGTGAAACAGGATCGTTGGGGCCGTACCAGCGCCATGTATGTTCCATTATTACTCCTTGATGAACGGGTGGCCCAGTGGTCAGGCCGCTGGACCAAGAGTAAATTAGCGCGTAAATTAAGGCCGTGATCCGGATCGCAGCATAGTAAATACGTCCGGCTGGATTCTGCAAAGACGGCCATAACAGGAGAAGGTGATGGTGCTACCGGTACTGAAAACTGAACGACTTTATCGACAGATCGCCAATGCCATTATCGCGGGCATTCAGCGTGGGGATTTCGTACCCGGCGGTGCGTTGCCACCGGAGCGAGAGCTGGCAAAGCAGTTGGGTGTCAGTCGCTCGTCCGTGCGTGAAGCGCTGATTGCGCTTGAGATGACGGGCTACGTCACTATCCAGACCGGAACGGGCGTATTTGTCGCCCAAACCCTGCCTCAGCCCTCAGCGGTCAAAGACACCGAACATTTCAGCCTGCAGGATCTTTTACAGGCGCGCGAAGCCTATGAAAGTCTGCTGGCAGGAATGGCGGCGCGTAACGGCAGTGAGGCGCAACGTGAGCGGCTCATGGCGATGAGCATCAGTCTCCAGCAATTTAATGAAAACGATGCGGCGTTTATAGAACAGGATAAAGCCTTTCATCTTTTGATTAGCGAGATGAGCGGTAACGATCTGCTGCGGGAGATGATGGAAAACCTGTGGAACAAACGCGACAGCGCGCATTTTCGTCGGCTGGAACGCCATTACGCCGACAATACCTTTGCTGACGAAATGAACGCCGACCATCAGTGCATTGCAGAGGCCATTGTCGGGGGAGATGAGCAGGCTGCACAGGCTGCGATGAGAGCGCATCTGCAGCATGTGCAGCAGCGTTTACTTGGTTAGCAGCCGGGCAGGTTTAGGACGTCCGGTGCCCAGCATGATTGCCAGCCGGCTTCCGCCTGGCGTGGTTTCCATCAAAATTTTTGTAATGCTGGTCAGCGGTACGGAGAGCAGCATACCGACCGGACCCAACAGCCAGCCCCAGAAGATCAAGGACAGAAAGACCACCAGTGTCGACAATCCCAGTCCGCGCCCCATGATGCGCGGCTCTAACATATTGCCAAACACCATATGAATGGCGGTAAACAGCGCCGCCACCATCGCCGCGTCAAACACACTGTTCAGCAACAGTGCCTGCAGGAAAGGGGGAATACCGGCGATAATCGGCCCGATATTGGGAATAAAATTCAGGATAAAGGCTACCACGCCCCACAGTAATGCAAATTTCACATCCAGCAGGTACAGCGTCAGCCAGACCGAGATACCGGTAATCAGGCTGATCAGCGTTTTTAATGCCAGGTAATGCGTCACGCCTTTAAGCGCTTTGTGTAAACCCGCAATACGAATTTTGGGGTTCACAAACGAGTTGCGCATTTTGTAAGGCAGGTGGTGCACTTCAAACAGCATAAAGACGACGGTAAGGATCAACAGGACAGTATTGGTCATTGCGCCGGAAAAACCACTCAGCGCCACGCTGGCCAGATTCATCAATGTGTTGGGATCGAAGCGCTGAACCAGCGCATCGGTAGAGACATTCAGATGAATGCTGGCCGCCAGATGCTGAACGACCAGCATTTTCTTTTCCATGATGGTGCGCAGTTGAGGATAGAGATCGTAAAACTCACTCATGGAGCTGGCCAGTACGGCCCCCAGCAGCAAAATCACAGCAAAAATGACCGTGATCACCAGCGTAATCGCCATCCCGCGCCGCAGTCCGCGCCGCATCAGTATCGTGACTAAGGGATTCAACACAATGGCAAAAAACGCCGCCAGGAGTAACGGCACCAGAATATCGGAAGCGGCTCTTATCCCGGCAAGGATAATCACTAACATCGCCAGTTTGATTAAGATATTTTGTCCAATTCTTTCCTGCTGCAACCCGTTCATTCGTTCTCTCTACGCATAAATAACTGATTGAAGTGTAGTTGAAGGAAAAATCAGAAGCGGATTCGTTGAGGAAAAGGGTAAGCGAGGCGAGACGGTGAGGGAAACAGGACGCGAAAGGGTGTTAAGCGTCCTGATGCCGCGGCGGACAATGGCGACTGTCACGGCGATATGCTGTCAACAGCGATGCCGCCGCAATGAAACGCGCCTGCCGCCGCCTTACACTGAGGGCGCAGATTCCTCTTTCGTGGCGTCCTGTGGCACCGGCTCCTGCCCGCCGGGAATCAGAATATTCAGCACGATGGCAACAATCCCGCCGCTGGTGGCGGCTGAACCAAACAGGTTCGCAAACAGGGGAGGCAGATGGGAAAGGGCAGCAGGCACGGACTCAATCCCTAAGCCGAAGCTGAAGGCCAGGCCGACAATCAGCATCTCTCTGCGCGTCAGCGCTGTCTGGCTGAGAATACGAATGCCGGCCGTTACCACGCAGCCAAACATCACCATGGTCGCGCCACCCAGGACGGGCGTGGGAATCTGACGCAACGCTTCGCTAAACGGCGGAAACAGAGCCAGTAAAATCAGCATCACACCGATATAGCGGCCAACAAAACGGCTTGCCACACCGGTCATCTGTATGACGCCGTTGTTTTGCGCAAAGGTGGTATTTGGAAAGGCACTCAGCATGGCGGCAATCATACAACTCAGTCCGTCAGCCAGAATGCCGCCTTTCAGGCGCGCACTGAACGCTTTATCCGTAATCGACTTACCGGAGATCAGGTGGTTTGCGGTAAGATCGCCTACCGCCTCAATGATGCAGACCAGTGAAACCAGCACTACAGGCACAAAAAGGCTGCTGTTGAAGTGAAAGCCAAACGGAAACAGCGCGGGCAGGCGAAACAGGCTGTCCCCCAAACCATGCACCTGAAATTTGCCGCTCAGTGCCGCCGCGATGCAGCCGGTGAGAATGCCGACTACGATGGATGACAGACGCAGCCAGCGGTTCCCCGAACAGCTCAGCAGCACGATCACGCCAAGCGTCAACGCCCCCAGGGCGAGGTTGCTAAGGCTGGCAAAATCCTGTGCATTCTGACCGCCGCACCAGTTAATCACGCTGACCTTAATCAGGCTGATACCGATTAACGCAATCACGCTTCCCGTCACGACCGGCGTAAAGACCCGTTTTAAGGTATCAATAAAGCGGCTGACGATAACCGGAACCAGCGCGGCCACGGCGTTGACGCCAAACAGCATCGCCATAATGTCCTCAGGGCTGCCGCCCTGGGCTTTGACCCACAGGCCACCTGAAATGGCGACGCCGAGAAAAGCAAAGCTGGTGCCCTGCATGCATATCATGCCTGCGCCCACGCCCCACACGCGATTTGACTGCAGAAAGGTGCCGATGCCCGAAGCAAGGAGCGACATACTAATTAAATACGGAAGCCAGGCTTCCAGACCAAGCGCGGTGCCAATCAGCAAAGGCGGCGTGATAATCCCGACCAGACCTGCCAGTACATGCTGCGATGCGCTAAAAAAAGCCTGCACAGGCGGAATTCGCTGATCAAGGCCGTACAGTAAGCCACTGTTTTTTTCGTCAGACACGGTTATCTCATCTCAGTGCGGGGAAGTCACCGGATGTTGCATAAAGCAGGCCAGGTTTATCTGATAAACGTTCCTCTGGTATCAATGCCTTTAAAATCATAGCGATAATGTTGTGATGAAGCGCGTCGCTCACCCGGGAAAAGTGAAACACATGATTCCTGATGGGGCAGTTAAGAAATTATTGGTTCATAAAATGACGATTAACGCCCTTTTTTGCACTGCGTTAGTGCGTAGTGATGTTTTTTCACCAGACACCTGTCCTCATGGCCAGCAGCCATTTTTCTGGCCGACTCTCAGCAAAAAGAAATGTATATTTCATATTTAAAATTGATGAAATATATCCGGGCTGCTTAATGCCGTCAGGCCGAAAACCTTTCATCCCGCAAAGGCGTTAAACCGCCCTGAAGCGACAATGTCATGGGGACCCCGATTACACCGTCAGCGATGACGAGCCAGAATGGCCGCCGCGAAGGCGTCAATCCTTTATGAAAAGAGAAATGCGATCTGTGCCGCTAAAAAGTAATTTTCCAAAAATATCCATTTGAAAAATTTATTCCATTGTAATAGTTTTCCAGCATGCTTTTGGCTTTTCCTGCCCAGCCAGCATGCCACTTCTGTGCTCTGCCCGCTGGAACCGTACATACCAAAGAGGCAACATCATGACTATCGTAGGAAACTTTATTGGCGGTCAAACCACATTCAGCGCCAGCAACGAAACCATTCCTGTGTTCGATCCGGCAACCGGCAAGGTTATCCGTGAGCTCACGCAAAGCAGCGCAGATGAAGTGGCTCAGGCGATTGATGTGGCACATGCGGCCTTTCCTGCCTGGTCAAAAACCTCCCCGTTGCGCCGCGCACGCATCATGTTCAATTTTAAAGCTCTGATGGAGCAGCACCGCGATGAACTGGCGGCGCTGATTGTGTCTGAGCATGGCAAAGTCTGGTCAGATGCGCTGGGTGAGCTGACGCGCGGTATCGAAGTCATCGAATTTGCCTGTGGTATTCCGCACCTGCTTAAAGGCGAGTATTCCCCGAATGTAGGCGGTGGCGTAGACAGTTACTCGCTGATGCAGCCGGTGGGCGTCGTGGCAGGGATTACGCCCTTCAACTTTCCGGCGATGGTGCCGTTGTGGATGTTCCCGATTGCGTTGGCCTGCGGTAACACCTTTATTCTCAAGCCGCCTGCGCTGGATCCGTCAGCATCGGTGCGCATGGCCGAGCTGTTGAAGGAGGCGGGCCTGCCGGATGGCGTGTTTAATGTCGTGCACAGTTCCAATGACAATGCAGAACAGCTTTATAAAGATCCGCGTATTGCCGCCGTCAGCTTCGTTGGCTCATCCGGTGTGGCCGAGCATATTTACAAAACGGCCAGTGCGCACGGTAAGCGCGTTCAGGCTTTTGGCGCGGCAAAAAATCACGCCATCGTTATGCCAGACGCCGATTTGGACGCCACGGTAAACGCGATTATGGGCGGTGCATTTGGCTCGGCGGGCGAGCGTTGCATGGCGCTGCCGGTTGTCGTTGCAGTGGGCAACGATACCGCCGATAAGCTCATTTCGCGCCTGACACCGCTGATCAACGCATTACGGGTTGGGCCGGGAATCCAGCAAGGCAGCGATGAAAATGAAATGGGGCCTGTGGTTTCTGCGGCACACCAGAAAAAAGTGCTGGGCTATATCGATCTGGGCGAGCAGGAAGGGGCGAAGCTGGTCGTTGATGGCCGCAACCACAAAGTCGCCGGTTTCGAAGAGGGCTACTACGTCGGCGGTACGCTGTTCGATAACGTTACCGCCGAGATGACCATCTGGCGTGAGGAAATTTTTGGTCCGGTGCTGAGCATTATGCGCGCGCCGGATTACGACAGTGCCCTGAAGCTGGTTAACAGCCACGAATTTGGTAACGGCAGCGCCATCTTTACCAGCAATGGCCATACCGCGCGGGAGTTTGTGCAGGATGTTGAGGCCGGAATGGTCGGCGTCAATGTGCCGGTGCCGGTGCCGATGGCCTTCCACAGTTTTGGGGGCTGGAAACGGTCAGTCTTTGGTGCGTTAAACGTGCACGGGCCAGACGGCGTGCGTTTTTACACCCGCATGAAAACCGCCACCGTGCGTTGGCCAAGCGGTCAGCAAACGGTGTCCGAATTCAGCATGCCAACGTTAGGCTAAATCACCTGCACCACTGACGCAGCGTTCCACACACAGGGGCGCGGGTTGTCAGGTGAAGGACCGCAAAACAGGAGGAGGCGAATGGCCTTACTTTCGAAGGTAAAACAGCCCGACAATAACGGCTGCATTCAGCAGGTGACGCCAGCGCGCGCCGGTTGGCGTTATGTCGGTTTTTCATCCTATCTGCTGAAAAAAGGGCAAACGCTCGACCTGAAAAGTGGCGACAGCGAACTTTGCCTGGTGCTGGTCGCGGGGCTGGCTTCCGTCACCACGCGCCACGCACGTTTCCCGAATATCGGCAAACGTCTGTCACCGTTTGAGCGCACGCCGCCTTATTCTGTGTATGTTCCTCATGATGATGACGTCAGGGTACAGGCTGAAAGCGATCTTGAGCTGGCGGTCTGCCAGGCACCCGGGCAGGGCGGCAAGCTGCCCGCTCGCCTGATTGCGCCGGAGGATGTTGGCGTTGAACGGCGG
Source organism: Pantoea stewartii (assembly GCF_011044475.1). Taxonomy (NCBI): domain Bacteria; kingdom Pseudomonadati; phylum Pseudomonadota; class Gammaproteobacteria; order Enterobacterales; family Erwiniaceae; genus Pantoea; species Pantoea stewartii. The sequence continues at coordinate 2,573,793 of NZ_CP049115.1, read as the reverse complement.
GGCAAAGGGCAAAATCAGCGCCTGGTGCATAATATTCTGCCGGACTCTCAACCGGCAGAGAGCCTGCTGGTCGTGGAAGTGTATACCGATGAGGGCAATACCAGCTCTTACCCGAGCCACAAACACGATCAGGAAAACAGCGAACACGAAACCTATCTGGAAGAAACCTATTACCACCGTTTTCAACCCGAGCAGGGGTTTGCCATGCAGCGCGTTTATACTGACGACCGTTCGCTGGATGAGTGCATGGCAGTGTATAACCGTGATGTGGTCATGGTGCCGCGCGGCTATCATCCTGTGGCGACGCTGGCAGGCTACGACAATTACTACCTTAACGTCATGGCGGGGCCGGTACGTTTGTGGAAGTTCAGTTGGGAGCACGATCACGCCTGGGTTAACAGCGACAGTTATCCGCGACGTTAATCCGTGGCGAGAACTGACAAGGCAGCCCTATTCGCTGCCTTTTTTATTGCGTGATGATACCTGTAAGTTGACCAGAGAACGGTGTTCGGCGACAGGCTCTGTCTGTTACCTGACGAGGCCGTCTCTGATTGACCGGCGCAGGCTACGCCGCCCTGTCAGGTGGCGCGATCGTCAGGATGCGGGGGGCGTCCGGGCATTGTTCAGTGCCAGGGAAACCGCCAGCGACTGAGCCAGACAGAGTGACGCCACCTGAGAGCGGAAACCGTCAACCTGGGCTTCCCGCACCACAAAGCAAACGTCGCTGAACGCGGCCAGAGGGCTCACCTGGCTGTCCGTAATCGCAATCAGGCGGGCACCTCGCCTGGCGCCCAGCTCAACCACTTCTACCGCTTCGCGGGCGTAAGGCGAACAGCTGATAGCAATCACCACGTCTTTCGGATTCACCAGCGTCAGCTGTTCAGTGAACATGCCGCCTAACCCGTCAATCAGAAAGGCGCGGCGCTCCAGATGGCGCAGGGCGTAAACCAGATAGGAGGCGACACTGAACGAGCGACGCAGGCCGATAACATAGACGTTCTCGGCATCATTGAGTAACTGCACCGTTTTGTTCAACTGCTCCGGGCTCACCTGCATCGCCAGTTGCTGCAACGCCTGGCTGTTTACCATGGTGAAGACATTCAGAATTTCCGCCGGGCTTTCAGGCGCGTTCGCTGCGTCATCTGCGGCGGTCTGGCGGAACAGGCGTGCCCGTTCGGTGTAGTTAACCGTCTCTTCCATCAGATGCTGACGAAAAATTTGTTTCATTTCGTTGAAGCCGCTAAAACCAAAGGCGTTGGCAAAGCGAATCAGGGTCGAAGGCGGCACATCGGCCTGCTGAGCAATAGACGCGACGGTATCAAAGGCGATGCTGTTACTGTTATCAAGAATATAACGAGCCACCTGCTTCAGACGCTTACTCAGCGTTTCATAACGGCGACGAATCTCGTCCTGCAGCAGTGAAAGTTGGGAAGGGTTATTGCTCATTACGTCGGCTCATGTGCGGAAAGCGTGGCTGGATAAGAATCGCTATGATACCAGATGGATGGAAAATTTCATTTGTTTGTTTTTCAGGCATAATTTATTTCATTGGTTTATGAAATGACTCACAGATTCGTCGTCAAACGGTGCGATCGGGCTGAAAAAAGGCTGCTCTGGGGCAGCCTTATGCATATCGTCCTGCGTCAGGGTGAATTTACAGCCCGGTGTGCTCGCGAATATATTTTCGTGCCTTCACCGCATACTCAAATGGATTCGCCAGCGCGGGATCCTGCTCTGCCTCCACCACCATCCAGCCTTGATAGCCGTAATCATCAAGGATTTTAAACACGGGTTTAAAGTCGATCACGCCATCGCCCGGCACGGTAAAAGTGCCTTTTTTTACGCCGTCCAGGAAAGACAGATGCTGATCTCTGACTTCAGCGACGATGTCATCCCGCACATCTTTGAGGTGCACGTGGAAAATACGTGGCAAGTGGTTTTCCAGTACCGCCAGCATGGCCTGCTGTGAGCCTTCGGAATAGTAGATATGGCCGGTGTCGTAAAGTAAGCCGACAGTATCGTTCGTCATGGCCATAAAACGGTCAATTTCTGCTGGCGTCTGGATAGCGGTGCCCATGTGATGGTGCAGGCAGACGCGCATGCCTTTACGGGCGGCGATCGCGGCCAGTTCATTGTAGCCTTCCGCCGTGCGCTGCCATTCATCGTCGTTAAACACGGGCTTATCGTCCAGCACCGCCAGCGTCGTGCCTTGTATGCTCTTGCTTTGTTCAGAGCACCCAATCACCCGGGCGCCCATCTCGAAGAGGAAATTCATGTGCTCGGTGAATCCCTCAATCGTTTTCGCTTTGTCGCCCTGTGCAAAGAAGGTGCTGAACCAGGCGTTACAGATCTCAATACCGCGAATCTCCAGCATCGGTTTCAGAACCGCAGGATCGCGTGGGTATTTACTGCCGACTTCACTGCCGGTGAACCCGGCCAGCGCCATTTCACTGACCGTTTGCTGGAAGGTGTTTTCGCTGCCCAGTTCGGGCATATCATCATTCGTCCAGCCAATGGGCGCGATCGCCAGCTTAACCTTTTGATTGTTCATCAGTTACCTGCCTGAAGGCGAGAGTAGTCAGTTATAAAATGCCGGACGGGCGGGCATTTCAATGGGTTCGATCGCGCCGCTCTTCTGCGCTTTGATACAGGCGTCAGCAGCGACCGAGGCGGCAAAACCATCCCATGCGGAAGGACCGGTTAACTGGCCCGCTTTTACGTCGTTGATAAAGGCCTGTAGCTCAACGTCGTATGCCTCAATAAAGCGATCTTTCCAGTCGACCAGAATGGTATTGGACAGTTTGGCGTCTTTACGTAACTGTACCGATGACGGCTCGGGCAGTCTGGCGATACCTTCCTCCCCCACGACTTCGCACTGAATATCGTAGCCGTAGGTACAGTTCACAAAGATCTCCACATCAATGCGAATCCCTTTTTGCGTTTCAAACAGAACGATTTGCGGGTCTTTCAGGTGTGGACGGGCTTTAGAACTGACGCGCGGGAACACCACCTGCACGGTTTTATAGTCGTCACGGGTCAGCCAGCGCAGGACATCCAGCTCGTGGATCAGCGTATTGGTAATCGCCATTTCGGTGTTGTAGTTTTCCGGCACCGTCGGGTTGCGGTGCGCGCAATGCAGCATCAGCGGCTCACCGATATCACCATCGGTAATCACCTTTTTCAATGCCCGATAACCGGCATCGTAGGGGCGCATAAAGCCGACCTGTACGAGACGTTTGCCGTGTTTGATCTCGGCGTCCACGATACGACGACAGCCTTCAGCGCTCATCGCCAGCGGCTTCTCACAGAAGACCGGTTTGCCCGCCTCAATGGCAGCCAGCGTGAACGCTTCATGGGTCGGGTCCCAGGAGGTGACGAGCACGGCATCCACGTTGGGTGACTGAATGACTGCGAAGCCATCCTCGCATACGTCTGCATCACTGTTCAGACGTTGCAGCGCGGCTTTGGCGCCTTCCGCATTGATATCGGATACCGCAACCACTTTTGCCCCTTGTAAGACATTGTTGCAGCGGCGAATGTGCTCCTGACCAATCGCACCTGTTCCAATCACACCAAGTTTCAATGTCATAATTACACCTGTAGGGTTAAATCGGAGAGTAGAAACATGGGCCGTCAGACGGCCCGGAAATCAGTATTTACGGGCCTGAGCCAGATGCGTATTCAGCGTGTTCGCCACCTGTTGCGCGCGCGTCGAGTGGGCGGTTTGTGCCACACCAACGTGCCACCAGCTGAAGTAGTTGTGAATCATGGTCTTGGGCAGCACTTTGATATCAATCAGCGTGGAAACGCGCTGCGTTTTTGCGTCTTCCAGCGCGGCGGTAAGCTGCTCCAGCGTACTGACGCGATAGGTTTTGCAGCCATAACCGGCGGCAATGGCGGCAAAATCCACCGGAACCAGTCCGCCGTCGAGCTTGCCACCGTCCGGATTACGGAAACGGAACTCGGTAACAAAGCTGTCCATGCCGTGCCCCATTTGCAGGTTGTTAATGCAGCCATTGCTCATGTTATCCAGCAGAACCACATTGATTTTCGCCCCTTCCTGAAGGGAGGTCACCAGCTCGGAATGCAGCATCATGAACGAGCCATCGCCCACCAGGGCATAAACCTCTCGCTCAGGCTGCGCCAGTTTGACGCCCAGTGCCGCATTCACTTCGTACCCCATGCAGGAGTAACCATATTCAAGGTGATAGCCGTTATAACCCCGCGTACGCCAGGCGCGTTGCAGGTCGCCGGGCAGGCTGCCCGCAGCGCCCACGATCACGGCATCGGCAGGCAGGTGCTGATTCAGCGTGCCCACTACGCTGCTTTGTGTCAGCAGAGACTGCGTAAGGCGGTTAAATTCGGCATAGACGGCTTTTCGGTCAAGGTGATCGGCAATCTCAGGCTCAAAGGCGGTATCGTTGGGCGTGATGTGATAAACGCGCTGTGTCTCGTCTTCCAGCTGCTGCCGGGCCAGGGCAATCTGATCGCCCCAGTCGTTGGCATAGTGCTGTGAAACCAGTCCATGACTGAGCGCCAGCAGTGCTTCACGTGCGTCGGCCAGCAACTGCACGCCATCGAGCTTATAACTGTCAAAGTTGCTGACGTTGACATTCAGAAAGCTCACATCAGGATGCTGGAAGATCCATTTCGACGAGGTGGTGAAATCGGTGTAGCGCGTTCCAATGCCTATCACCAGATCGGCCTCTTTTGCCAGCAGGTTGGCCGCCAGACAGCCGGTTTCACCCACGCCGCCGACGTTGAGAGGATGATCAGATAATAAGGTACCTTTTCCCGCCTGGGTTTCAGCAAACGGAATCTGATAGCGTTCGGCAAATGCACGCAGCGCCTCGCCTGCGCCGGAATATTTCACGCCTCCGCCGCAGATAATTAATGGCTTACGTTTACGGATGATGAGCTTCAGCGCATCTTCGAGCTGGGCAACGGTGGGTTGACGCCGATCCAGACGATGAACGCGTTTCTGGAAGAAATAATCCGGATAATCCCAGGCTTCACCCTGAACATCCTGCGGTAAAGAGAGCGTGACGGCACCCGTTTCAGCCGGATCGGTCAGGACGCGCATGGCGTTAATACAGGCGCTCATCAATTGCTCCGGACGGCTGACGCGGTCCCAGTATTTACTGACGGCACGAAAGGCGTCGTTGGTGCTGATACTCAGATCCCAGGGCTGCTCAATCTGCTGCAGGACCGGATCGGGCTGGCGGGTGGCAAAGACGTCGCCAGGCAGGAGCAGAAGAGGAATTCGGTTTGCGTTGGCAGTGGCGGCGGCCGTCAGCATATTGGCGGCGCCGGGCCCTACGGACGACGTACAGGCGATAATCTGGCGGCGCAAAGACTGTTTGGCAAAGCCCGTTGCGGCGTGGGCCATCCCTTGTTCATTACGCCCCTGATAGACCACCAGATCGCCGCTGTCCTGCTCCAGCGCTTGTCCCAGTCCCAACACATTGCCATGACCGAAAATGGCGAAAATGCCTTTTACAAACTTTGTCTCTGTGCCGTCTACGTCAATGTATTGATTATCGAGAAACTTAACTAATGCCTGTGCGGTAGTCAGTTTGATGGTGGCCATAAACCTTCCTCAACGTGCTGGCAGTAGCAGAGTCCGGCACCGCGCTAAAAAGGCGTGACGTAACGGAAAAGGCTACCTGAAGAACTGAAATGTCAGAGGATTATAAACAAATGCATTTTTCATAAAATACGATTACAGAAGAAATGTTTCATTTTGCGAGGGGGATCAAATTTACCCTTGCTGACAGGGCAGCGGGAAGCTATGCCATAAGCGTAACTGGAATGTTTAGTGAGAGTTACAAAGTTTTCGAGGTTTCATTTCATCACGCAGAAAGATGCTGCAAAACGGGCAGGAGCGTCATGGCCCTGTCGCACCGGGTCCGCGAGGTCCCGTCCGGCAACGCCTGACTGACGTGTCGGGCATAACAGATTTTTAACTGCTTCACATAATCGCAGTGTAAGTTTCATTTTGAATTGAGTTTGGAATATTTGTTCCTCATACTGCGTTTATCGTTAACCAGACACCTTCAGACCCCACGCACAACCTGTCCGCAGTGTCTGCTCATCACAGAAGGAAACCAGAAGCATGCAGAGAGAACAGAAGCGTCTTGATGTGATTTGTATCGGACGCATTGCCGTCGACTTCTATGGTCAGCAAATTGGCGCGCGGCTGGAAGACACCACGTCTTTCGCGAAATATCTGGGCGGGTCATCAGGCAATGTCGCATACGGTACGGCGATTCAGGGGCTGAAATCCGCCATGCTGGCTCGTGTAGGCGATGAACATAATGGCCGTTTTCTGCGGGAAAGTTTGCAGCGGGTCGGCTGCAATACAGAAGCACTTATCACGGACAAAAAGCGGCTGACCGCTCTGGTCATCCTGGGCATTAAAGATGAAGACACTTTTCCGCTGATTTTTTACCGCGACAACTGCGCCGATATGGCCCTGGTGCCAGACGACATTAATGAAGACTTTATCGCTTCTTCTCGCTCGGTTGCGGTAACCGGCACGCATTTGTCGCACCCGCAGACGCGAGCGGCCGTGCTGAAAGCGCTGGAGTATGCCCGTAAGCATGGTCTGCGTACCGCGCTGGACATCGACTATCGCCCGGTATTGTGGGGCCTGACTTCACTGGGGGACGGGGAAACCCGGTTTATTGCCTCCTCTGAAGTCACCGCGCAACTGCAGCAGGTTATGCATTATTTCGATCTCATTGTCGGCACGGAAGAAGAGTTTCATATCGCAGGCGGCAGCACCGATACGCTGACCGCGCTGAAAAACGTGCGCACGGTGAGCAACGCAACGCTGGTCTGTAAGCGAGGAGCAATGGGATGCGTGGTATTTGAAGGCGCGATTCCAGACAACTGGGCAGCGGTGAAACTGCACAGCGGCGTGCGTGTCGAGGTCCTGAATGTGCTGGGTGCAGGGGACGCGTTTATGTCCGGTCTGCTGCGCGGCTGGTTAAACGATGAAGGATGGGAACAGGCCTGCCGCTACGCAAACGCCTGTGGCGCGTTGGTGGTTTCGCGACACGGGTGCGCCCCTGCGATGCCCACCCGACAGGAGCTGGATGACTTTTTAAGCCGCGAACAGGACGTGAAACGCCCCGATCTGGATAGCCGTCTGACCCATCTGCACCGCGTCACGTCGCGTCAACACGCCTGGCCAGAACTGAATATTTTCGCTTTTGATCACCGCAAACAGCTGGTAGAGATGGCTACGGAGGCTGGCGCGGACGTTTCGCGCATTCCGCAGTTGAAACTTTTGCTATTGCAGGCTGCGGAGCAGGCCGTGCAGCAAGCCGGCATTGAAAGTAAAAGCGGCATTCTGGCGGACACGACCTTCGGTCAGAAAACGCTGAATGCGATTACGGGTAAGAACCGATGGATTGGCCGACCCATTGAACTACCGGGGTCGCGTCCGTTACGCCTGGAACATGGCAGCATTGGTTCCCAGTTGATCGGCTGGCCAGCGGAGCATGTGGTGAAATGCCTGGTGTTTTATCATCCTCACGACAGTGCCGAACTGCGCGAGGAGCAGGACGCGCTGTTGCTGGAAGTGTGGAAAAGCTGTAACCAGAGCGGTCATGAGTTACTGCTGGAAGTGATCCTGCCTGACAGCCAGCCAGACCACAATGAAGCGCATTTTCTGAAGATGCTGAACCACTTTTATGCGCTTGGCATCAAGCCTGACTGGTGGAAGCTCCCACCCCTGTCTCCGGCAAGCTGGCGTGACATAGGTGCCTTGATCGAACAGCAGGATCCTTACTGTCGTGGCATTTTATTACTGGGACTTGATGCGCCAGAAGCCACGCTTAAAGCGGGGTTTGCCGCGGCGGCGCAGGCCCCGTGGGTAAAAGGGTTTGCGGTGGGGCGCACAATCTTTGCACAGCCCTCGCGCCAGTGGTTGCAGGGTGAAATACGTGACGACGCACTGGTGGCGGCGGTAAAAGAGAACTACCTGCGGCTGATTGATTACTGGCGTCAGGCGCGCGAACAGTGTGTCTAAAGCAGAAGGGATGAGTGATAACTGAGCCATGCGGCAGAATGATCATTGCATGGCTCAGTATTAACGCGCGGTGGTGTGGTGTGCCCTTGCCGTTATTTCAGGGTAATGCTTTTCACCACGGTTTCAGCATCGCTTTGGGCCTGCTGTTGATTGTCCCCGGGCAGCGTAATCTGCATCGTCATCAGCTTACCATCGACTTTGGCCAGAACAACCGAGGACCAGGAGGTCTGGTTGTTTGCTGAGATGACGGTATCCAGCTGCTGTGCCGGCTCACCGCCCAGCGTGACCGCTTTATTGGAGACAACCTGAAGCTGGGGATCGCGATTACGCTGCTGTTGTTCCATGCGTTGCGCTAACACATCCAGGGCCTCATTCGTCGGCTCACCGGCAATGACGATAATCGCCCGCGCACCGCTTTCATCAGCATAAACGTGCATGTTGGTACTCTGAGAACCCAGTTTACCGCTCTTATCTGACAGGCCAGGTGGCAGGGTAAAACGTAATTTACCGTCCATCAGCGCCACGGTTTGTGCAGACTGACTGGCAGATGCGCCATTATCGTTTGCTGCTTCATCTTTCTTTTGATCGCAGGCGGCAAGGCCGAGTACCAGCAAACCAATTCCCGCATATTTCACTAAATTACGCATCAGAATCCCTTTTTAACATTCCACGAAGGCGTTTATACAACAGGAATCAGGTTGCAAACGCAACCTGAGTATTGTCAGGAGATTTTAGCGGATTGTCAGGAAAGGCTGTATTGCCGGTTAGCCGAAATGTATCTGCGGCTGGGCCTGGCGTTCGGCCAGGCGTTTGAGCGCAGCGTTGAGTAAAACACCATAGGCAGGCAAAAAGAAAATCATACAAATCAGCACTTTGAAACTGTAATCGACCAGAGCGATTTCTACCCAGTGCTGTGCCATAAACGGATCGGAGCTTTTGTAGAAGGCAATGAAAAAGAAGGCCAGCGTATCGCTGATGTTGCCTAAAAACATGGCACAGCCTGGCGCCACCCACCACTGCGGCAAGCGACGCAGGCGGTTGAAAACGTGCACATCCAGAATCTGGCCCAATGCGTAAGCCATAAAGCTGGCGCAGGCGATACGGGCGACAAACAGGTTTACCTGTTGCAGCGCCTGCCAGCCTTGCCATTCGCCCTGGTAAAACAGGCTTGAAATCGCGTAAGAGATAAACAGGGCCGGCACCATCACCGCCAGAATAATGCGGCGTGCAAGCGGCGCACCAAAGATGCGCACGGTCAGATCAGTGGCCAGGAAAATAAACGGAAAGCTAAAGGCGCCCCAGGTGGTATGAAAACCGAAAAGGGAAACAGGCAACTGCACCAGATAATTGCTGGAAGTGATCACCAGCAGATGAAACAGGGACAACCAGACGAGCGCATGAGCGCGCTGACGCGGGGTAAATGCGAGCATAGTAAGCCTTTTTAGTGGTGGGGTGAGGGAACCCAGTGCAGGCAACTGAACATTCAGTGCGCTGCAGTTTTATGAACAAAAAACGGCCGCATCTTACCCTGTTGTGCTATTAATGCAATGGCTAATTTTAACGCAATCGTTACCGCCTTGCGTCAAAGGGCGGACGCGCTAGAATAAGCGCCCGTTAACTGAAATCGAGACCGTCATGAGTGATGCATTTTCTTCCGCCGACCATCAACTGGATGCTCAGGGCCTGCGTTGTCCCGAGCCGGTCATGATGGTACGTAAAACGGTGCGCGGCATGCAGGACGGTGAAACGCTGCTGATTATCGCGGACGATCCGGCAACCACGCGGGATATCCCCGGTTTTTGCCGGTTTATGGAGCATCAGCTACTGGCCGAACAAACCGACACGCTGCCTTACCAGTTTTTGATTCAGAAAGGGATGGGAGAATAACGGCGGCAGTGAGCCGCCGTCAGGTTATGCATCCCGCGTGCGCAACAGCCGCAACGCGTTTGCCGTGACCAGTGCGGTGGCACCGGAATCAGCCAGCACCGCCAGCCACAATCCCGTTAACCCCGCCAGCGTCGTCACCAGGAACAGCGCCTTCAGCCCCAGCGCAATACCAATATTCTGACGAATAATCGCCCGGGTGCGGCGCGCCAGGGCAATCATCGGGGCCAGGTTGCTGAGCTGATTGCGCGTCAGGGCGGCATCCGCCGTTTCCAGCGCGACATCCGCCCCACTGCCCATCGCAATACCCAGCGTGGCGGCCTTCATGGCTGGTGCATCGTTGATACCGTCGCCCACCATCGCCACCACCTGCTGCTCACTGAGCTGACGAACCGCCTCCACCTTACCGGCTGGCAACAGGCTGGCATGCCAGGCGATGCCTAAAGGTTGGGCGACGACAGCGGCCGCCCGCGGGTTATCACCTGTCAGCATGAGGCTGTTGATGCCAAGCGCTTTTAAGGCCTGCAAGGCGGCGGGGGTTTCGCTGCGCAGCTTGTCCCGTAAGGCCAGCGCCCCCAGCACCTCGCCATTACGCAGCACCATCACAAGGGTTTCGCCCTGGGCTTCCTGCTCATGCACCATTGCCTGGTGCGCCGGGCTCATGCTGCTGACGTACGACGGTGCCAGCAACGTTATACGCTGGCCGTCCACTTCAGCCTGAATACCGCTTCCCGCCAGTGCCTGCTGTTGAGTGGCAGACGGAAGCGGCAGTGCCCTGGACTGTGCGGCTGCCACAATCGCCGTTGCCAGTGGATGGGTAGAACCTTGTTCCACCGCGGCACCTAACTGCAGAATCGCGTCTTCGTTAGCCTCGCCGAACGGCAAAATTCGCGTCAACTGCGGCCGGCCTTCTGTCAGCGTACCCGTTTTATCGAACGCGATCGTCTGCACTGTGCTCAGCCGTTCCAGGGCCGCGCCTCCTTTAATCAGCGCACCACGGCGGGCGGCGGCGGCCAGTCCGGACGTGATGGCGGCGGGCGTGGAGATCACCAGCGCACAGGGACAGCCGATCAACAGCAGCGTCAGGCCTTTATAAACCCAGGGCAGCCAGGCACCCGCGCCAAACAGGGGCGGCAGCACCATCACCAGCAGGGCCAGCAGCATGATGGCTGGCGTGTAAATCCGGCTAAAGTTATCGATAAAACGTTCTACCGGAGCACGATGACTTTCGGCTTCCTCAATCAACTGCAAAATGCGGTCAATGGCACTTTCGCCAGGCCTGGAAACCACCTCCAGTTCCACCAGACGATCAACGCTGGTCGCGCCCGCCAGTATTTTTTCGCCACGCTGACGCAGCACCGGTACCGACTCGCCCGTCAGCGCGCTCTCATCGAAACTGGCGCTTTCCGCCAGTAAGCAGCCGTCGACCGGCAAACGGCCACCGGCGGCGATTACGATCCGGTCGCCAGGCTGCAACGCGGACAGGGGCACCTCACTACGGGTGCCATTTTGCAGGCGCACAGCGAACTCGGGACGCAGCGCCATCAGCTGGCTTACCCCACTGCGCGCGCGGGTTGCGGCATAGGCTTCCAGTTTTTCGCCCAACAGGAACAGCAGCAGAACCATGGCGGCTTCCGCATGCGCACCAATTAATAACGCACCTGCCGACGCCAGGGTCATCAGAGTTTCAATGGTAAAGGCAGAGCCGGTTCGCAGACGTTGCCACGACTTACGCGCGACCGGCACCAGCCCGACCAGCGTCGTCAGAATAAATAACCGGTCGCCCCAAACGGCACTCACCTGCGTAAGCGCAGCGCTGGCTACCATGAGCGCAGCAAGCAGTAAAAGCGGGAAACGGGCACGCCAGGGCGATGGCGCAGGCGCAGAAACAGAGGTTGAGGAGAGATGAAAACCTGCATTTATCACGGCGTCTTCTATTGCAGACTGAACCGGGGCACGGGCATTAACGACAAGTTTTTCGCTGGAAAAGACGACGCGGACCTGCAGGACGTCAGGGAGTTGGCGAACGGCGGTTTCGATTGCGCGGGCACAACTGGGGCAGTCCATACCGCTAACCTGCCAGCTGAACTGAAAAGCATCAGAGGATCGTCGTCGGTCACCTTCGTCACTGGCTTCGCCGGCAGACGCGGCAGAGCAGCTACAGTCGCCGCCGCAGCTGGCGCGCTCTGTCGTTTCAGGAGAGGCCGCAGTAATGGATAAGGTGCCCGGACGAACAGGGCGAATGGCACAAAGCGGTTTTGCGGCTCGATGAGTATTGCGTGGCTTACCGCAGCCACAAGCATGATGTTGATGCATATAACCTCCGGAAGACGTGGGCGACGTGCCCACGGCTTATCTTACACCCAGAGGTTTAACCCAACGCCAGCATTATTGTGTCTTTTTTCAGTAGATCCACAGGGAGCGGACGATCATAAAGTGACCGGCAAAGTAGCAGGCCGCGACAATCGCGCTGTCGGCGCTGAAACGGCGGCGAAAATGACTGATAAACCACACGATATTAGCCAGCAGAAGCAGGGCAGAGCCAACCAGAATTGAGAAGCTGTAATCGCTGGGGCGGAAGACATATTGTTCAGTAGCCATCCAGTTCATGACCAGCGTCATGCCGATCAGCGTACAGACGGGCCAGCGCAGCGTTTCCAGTTTACTCCACAGCACACCAATCACAACCACCCCGATGATCAGAAACGTTAGTGGGATGGGCCAGTAAAATGTCATCGTCATATTGGCCGCAAAACACAGCGTGTACAGCAGATGCGACAGGAAAAACGCGCCCAGCGCGTAAAGCATTTGTTGCCGCGGGAGCAGCGTCAGCGTGTCGCCGATGAGCGTGGCGACTAACCCAGCCACAATCAGGTAATCAGATGTATTGCGTGTGGGGGCCTGCCAGGCCAGACCGACTAACAGGAGCAACGTGACAGGTTTAAATAACCAGCGTTGCCATTGCGGGCCCCGGTAAGAGGCATCAACGTACAGCCAGCCGGAGAAAAGTACAGCGAGAAAGGACCAGAGCATTGCTTCTCCCTTTTTACCAAAATGGTGACAGTTCCTGAAACACTCCTGTCAGTCTAGGTTATGCCAGCGCGATGTGACAATCGGTCAACTCTGGTTGTATGCTTTATCGCGCAATGCAAGACGATCTGAGACCGGATAAACGCTGAGGAAAGATGAAACCACCGCTACTTTTTATTATCGTCGTGGCCATTATTGCCGTACTCGCGACACGCCAGTTCATCAAACAGCGGCGCGAGGCAGCCGTCAACGATGCCTCGCCGGTACGCACCGTCGCGGTTGAGGTCAAAACCAAACGTGAGTTTTCGGTATCCAGTCGCCGCTCACGTGAGCGCGAAGTGATCGCCGGAGACGAAATGCGCTATGAGGCCTGGTTTCATCCGCTCAATGGCGAAAGCGATATTAAGATGCGCGTAAATGAAAGCGACTACCATCTGATGGACAAGGGCACGAAAGGCGAGCTGACACTTCAGGGCACGCGCTTTATCCGCTTCACGCCTGCCGGAAACTGACGGCGAGCGTGACGCCCGCCGTTATCCTTTATTTACGTGGGAAATTTTTTTTCTGCCACGCAACCAGTTCGAACACGCCAAACAAAAAGACTTTGATCTGGGTAGCGCGATCGAGCGGTGGTGCATCTTTGCCCTGCGTCGTGCGCAGCAGGACTAACTGCAGGCCGTGCATCAGGATCATAAATATCAAGGCCACATTGATGAACCAGGTCAGGGGCTTCGGATACGGATGAATCAGGTTAAACAGTAAAAAACCCCATACGCACAGCATCAGCAGGCGTCCTAAATTAAGTAACATCATGCGTCTCCTGTTGGCGCTGATATAAACGATAGGCCACCTGGCCCGCAATTTTTTCGCGATGTAAATCCCAGTGAACCGGCACCGGCGGTGGGCCGTTTTCCACTTCGCTTTCAACGTAGACGAGTGCATCCGGTGTCAGCCAGTTATTTTTTTCCAGCAGTTGCAGGGTTTGCTCCAGCAAACCCTGCCGAAACGGAGGATCGACAAACACGATACCAAAGGGATGGCCATCCTGCGCCAGCCAGCTCAGGGTGTTGGTTTGTACGACGTTGCCGTTTGAGGCCTGCAATGTCTGAAGGTTTTTGCTCAGCTGTTGCGCCACCGGGCGCTCCAGCTCAAGCAGCGTCGCCGACGCGGCATAGCGTGAGAGCGCTTCCAGCCCCAGTGCGCCACTTCCGGCAAAGCAATCCAGGCAGTCAGCCTGCTGCAGGTGGGGTGCCAGCCAGTTAAACAGGGTTTCTCGCACCCTGTCGGTGGTGGGACGAAGACCCGCGCTGTCTGGCACCGGTAATTTGCGGCCGCGCCACTGTCCGCCAATAATGCGGATTTGGCCCGCACCACCTGTTTTACGGGGAGGTTTTATCATCTTGCTCACAAATCGTCATAATTTGTTGCGTAGTTTAACGGGCGAAACGATGAGAAGAAACGTTAAAAAAGGGTGCTGTGGTGAGCTGCCAGGAAAGTGTTAGACTACGACGCTGCTGATGTTATGCATAATTCTGCGGTTTAACGCCACTTTGGCGTTTATCACCAATACTGTTTTTAACCCTGGGAACATTGTGCTACCGGGATGAAGCCATCGAGGAGTGTGGTTACACAATGGCAAAAGAGAAGAAACGAGGCTTTTTTTCCTGGCTGGGATTTGGCAAAGAAGAAGAGAAACAACCCTTAACGGATGCGCAGACGGCACAACCGGAAGCCCAGCAGCCAGAACAGGAAGCCCCGGCACGCAGTCAGGCGGAAACCGCTGAACAGGAACGCGGTGCCGCACCTGAAAACCGTGTTGAACAGCAACAGGAAAGTGATGCAGCTACGTCTGAAGACGTACCGGTTACCGCCCGTGTAGCCGGGCCTGAAACGGCGGTTGATCCGCATACCGGTATGATCACGCCCGTTGAGCCTGCCGATGACGTCAACGATGAGGAACTGACTGCGCTGCCGTCAGCGGAGGTTGAGCTTGCCTCATCCGCGCCTGAACAGGCACCTGTGGCGGACGATGCGCCGCTGAGCGACGATGAGCTGGCCGCGCTGGCGCTGGCGGATGCCGACGTGACAGATATCGCGCCGCACGACGCTGCCATCGCTGAAACTGAACAGGCGGGCGATGCGCCGTTGAGTGACGAAGAACTGGCTGCGCTGGCACTGGGAGACGCGGACGTCGTTAACGTTGAAACTGTCGGGCACGATGCCGGGGCGACAGCGCCAGACGACACGGTCAGCGATCTTCCGTTAGCCGCCGCACCGCTGGTAGCGCACGAGCAGGAACAGGAGCGCCCCACCAAAGAGGGATTCTTTGCCCGCCTGAAGCGCAGCCTGGTGAAGACCCGCCAGAACCTGGGCTCGGGTTTTATCAGCCTGTTCCGTGGCAAGAAAATCGACGATGACCTGTTCGAAGAACTGGAAGAACAACTGCTGATTGCCGACGTGGGCGTGGAAACGACGCGGCGCATTATTACCAGCCTGACGCAGCATGCTGACCGTAAGCAACTGCGCGATGCGGAAGCGCTTTATGGCCTGCTGAAAAGCGAAATGGCGGCGATCCTGGCGAAAGTCGATGAACCGCTGAATGTCGAAGGTAAAACCCCGTTTGTAATCTTAATGGTCGGCGTGAACGGCGTGGGTAAAACCACCACCATCGGCAAGCTGGCACGTCAGTATCAGGCAGAAGGTAAATCTGTGATGCTGGCGGCGGGCGATACGTTCCGTGCGGCAGCTGTTGAACAGCTTCAGGTCTGGGGCCAGCGCAACAACATTCCCGTTGTCGCGCAGCATACCGGCGCGGATTCTGCCTCGGTGATTTTCGATGCCATCCAGGCGGCCAAATCACGTGGCGTTGACGTGTTGATCGCGGATACCGCAGGGCGCTTGCAAAATAAATCGCACCTGATGGAAGAGCTGAAGAAAATTACCCGTGTGATGAAGAAGCTGGATGAGCAGGCGCCACATGAAGTCATGCTGACCCTGGATGCCAGTACCGGGCAAAATGCCATCAGCCAGGCCAAACTGTTCCATGAAGCGGTAGGGCTGAGCGGCATTACACTGACTAAACTGGATGGGACAGCCAAAGGTGGCGTGATTTTCTCGGTCGCCGATCAGTTTGGCATCCCCATCCGTTATATCGGTGTCGGAGAAGGCATCGACGATTTACGGCCCTTCAAGGCCGAGGATTTTATTGAGGCACTGTTTGCCCGAGAGGACTAATTAGGATGATTCGCTTTGAAGAGGTCAGTAAGGCATATCTCGGCGGACGTCAGGCGCTGCAGGGCGTAGATTTTAATCTGCGTCCTGGCGAAATGGCGTTTTTGACCGGCCACTCCGGGGCAGGTAAGAGTACGTTGCTGAAGCTGATTTGTGGCATTGAGCGCCCCAGCGCCGGGCAAATCTGGTTTAGCGGACACGATATTTCGCGCCTACGTAACAGCGAAGTGCCGTTCCTGCGTCGTCAGATCGGGATGATCTTTCAGGATCACCATCTGCTGATGGATCGTAGCGTTTATGACAATGTGGCCATCCCGTTGATCATCTCCGGTGCCAGCGGCGAGGATATCCGTCGTCGTGTTTCGGCGGCGCTCGATAAAGTGGGCCTGCTCGACAAAGCGAAAAGTTTTCCTATTCAGCTCTCCGGCGGTGAACAGCAACGTGTCGGTATTGCCCGTGCCGTCGTGAATAAGCCCGCCGTTCTGCTGGCTGACGAACCAACGGGTAACCTGGATGAGGCGCTGTCAGAAGACATCCTGCGGCTGTTTGAAGAGTTTAACCGCGTAGGTGTGACCGTTTTGATGGCGACGCATGATGTTGCCCTTATTGGTCGCCGCAATTATCGGGTAATGACGCTGAATAAAGGACGCCTGCACGGAGGCCACGATGGTCAATAAACGCAACAAACGCGCGGCAGCCCCGAAGGCGAAGCAACCGTCAAAGAGTAAAGCGTTACGCGGTGGCTGGCAGGAACAGTGGCGCTACGCGCTACGCGGTACGCTGTCAGATATGTGGCGTCAGCCGCTGGCGACGTTGCTGACAGTGATGGTGATTGCGATTTCCCTGACGCTGCCCAGCGTCTGCTATATGGTGTGGAAAAACGTCAGTCAGGCGGCTTCGCAGTGGTATCCCGCGCCGCAGCTGACGGTGTATCTCTCAAAAACGCTGGATGATACGGCTGCTGAGAATGTGACCGCGCAACTGAAACAGGTTGAGGGCGTGGATCACGTTAACTATCTGACGCGTGAAGAAGCCCTGAATGAATTCCGCAACTGGTCAGGCTTCGGCGGCGCGATGGACATGCTGGAACAGAATCCGCTGCCTGCTGTCGTTATCATTACGCCAAAGCTCAACTTCCAGAATTCGGACACCATGCAAACGTTACGCGACAGAGTGGCGAAAGTGCAGGGCATCGATGAGGTACGGATGGATGACAGCTGGTTTGCCCGTCTGGCGGCGCTGACCGGCCTGGTCGGTCAAATTGCGTCGATGATCGGTATCCTGATGATCGTGGCGGTCTTCCTCGTGATTGGTAACAGCGTCAGGCTGAGTATTTTTGCCCGCCGCGATACGATCAACGTTCAGAAGCTGATCGGGGCAACGGATGGATTTATCCTGCGGCCGTTCCTGTATGGTGGCGCGTTACTGGGGTTTAGTGGCGCGGTACTTTCCCTGATCCTGTCTGAAGTGCTGGTGCTGCGCCTGCAGTCTGTTGTGGCTCAGGTGGCGTCGGTATTTGGCACCACCTTCTCTCTGGAAGGGTTTTCCTGGGATGAGGCGTTACTGCTGTTGCTCATCGCCGCCATTATCGGCTGGATTGCCGCCTGGCTGGCAACCGTACAACATTTACGTCGATTTACGCCCCAGTAAAGCGCTGCAACATTTTTTTGTTATAATCATCCTCTGCTGCCGACAGTGGGCGCAGAGGATGTTGCCCTGCTGTCATCTGTGTGTAAAATATTCACTGCTATAATTGAACTTGTGGATAACTTTGTTTTCTAAGTAGCACAGATTGCTTTTGGTTTTCCTGCGACGTTGACATAATGTGACGTGCGCTTATGGAAAGATGCGGCAATTCCACTGATTTTGTGAGGGTTTGAATGACCAAAGAAATGCAAACTTTAGCTATTGCTCCTCTGGGCAACCTGGAATCTTACGTTCGGGCTGCCAACACCTGGCCGATGCTGTCGGCAGAAGAGGAAAAAGCGTTGGCTGAACGGCTGCATTACCAGGGCGATCTGGATGCGGCAAAGACGCTGATCCTGTCTCACCTACGCTTTGTTGTTCATATCGCTCGTAACTATTCTGGCTATGGCCTGCCTCAGGCTGACCTGATCCAGGAAGGTAACATTGGCTTGATGAAAGCCGTTCGTCGCTTCAATCCTGAAGTGGGTGTTCGTCTGGTGTCCTTTGCCGTTCACTGGATCAAAGCAGAAATTCACGAGTATGTGCTGCGTAACTGGCGCATCGTGAAAGTGGCGACCACTAAGGCACAGCGCAAGCTGTTCTTTAACCTGCGTAAAACCAAGCAGCGTCTGGGCTGGTTTAACCAGGATGAAGTCGAGATGGTGGCGCGTGAGCTGGGCGTGAGCAGCAAAGATGTGCGAGAAATGGAATCGCGCATGGCGGCTCAGGATATGACCTTCGATATGTCCGCTGACGACGAAAGCGGCGAAGGAAAATCCATGGCGCCGGTGCTGTATCTCCAGGATAAAACCTCTGACTTTGCGGACGGCATCGAAGAGGATAACTGGGAATCGCATGCAGCCGATAAGCTGACTTATGCAATGGAAGGGCTGGACGAGCGCAGCCAGCATATTATCCGTGCCCGCTGGCTGGACGAAGACAACAAAACCACCCTGCAGGAACTGGCCGATCAATACGGTGTTTCTGCTGAGCGTGTCCGACAGCTTGAGAAGAACGCGATGAAAAAACTCCGAATGGCTATCGAAGCCTGACGAGACAGGGCGACCTCAGGTCGCCCTTTTTATTGCCCGCGATTTATTTTACCCAGCCATCAACCTGCGCACGAAATCCGCAGGCCTGCATAAACGCCGCCCGAACGCGTTGATCTTCGCTACCGTCATCAGCAATCCACCAGTCCTCCAGCGATGGGTTCTGCTTCATCGTGTCTTCCAGCAAATATTGCCCGACACCGCGACGTCGCGTGACATCTCTGACGGTCAGATGATGCACTTTACCGTGGATACCGGCTATCTCTAACTGTAACGCCGCCAGCAAACGGTCGTTGAAGCGTGCGACATAAAGGCGGTGATTTTCATTTAACGCGTTTTCCAGCGTGCCCAAATCCCTCTCAGGCCAGATTTTCCCCAGATCGATCCGATCCTGCTGCGTTAGAGAGGTCAACCGCAAAATAGTAAGCTTCATAACAAACACCTGTCCGTGTAAAAGCCGAAAGTGTAGTCAATTCCCGTAATCAGAACCCCGGCACATTTTACGCAATAAAACAGGTCAAAACAGCGACAGAGTGCCAGGATAATAGTTATAAACAGGTAGTCAGCATTTAAAGCCAGCATAACGCGCTGGCCTGGTGAACAAAAGCCGCGCATTGCATCCAGTTGATTATGCTGCTTTTGGCCGCGAATCATGAATATGTCAGTTGCTTTACAGAATAAACTTCCTGTTTAATAGACTGAAATATAAAGCCTTATTATTAATAAAAGCCAGAAAGGCGTGCTAACTCCTTATTGTTAAATCAGTTTTCCCCTTTATCTGGCCAAAATAAAACCACTCACAACAAACACGACATAACTGATGGGGTAGTTCGCATGAAAATGACAGGTCGCGCGTTACTGGCAGGATGCATTGCATTGGCGATGAGCCATGCGGCAATGGCGAAAGACATTAAGATCGCTATCGTAGGTGCCGCTACTGGCCCGGTCGCGCAATATGGTGATATGGAATTTACCGGCGCCGCACAGGCGATTAAAGACATCAATGCCAAAGGTGGCGTAAACGGCGATAAACTGGTCGGTGTCGAATATGACGATGCCTGTGACCCGAAACAGGCGGTTGCGGTGGCTAACAAGGTCATCAATGACGGTATCAAATATGTTATCGGTCACCTGTGCTCCTCCTCTACGCAGCCTGCATCAGATATCTATAACGATGAAGGCGTGCTGATGATTACGCCTGCGGCCACCGCGCCAGAACTGACTGCACGTGGCTATGCCGACGTGATGCGTACGACGGGTCTGGATTCTGATCAGGGTCCAACTGCGGCGAACTACATTCTGGATGTCATCAAGCCAAAACGCATTGCTGTGGTGCACGACAAGCAGCAATACGGCCAGGGTCTGGCAGAATCGGTACAGAAAACCCTGAAAGCGAAAGGCGGCAACGTGGTGATGTTTGAAGGGATCACCGCGGGCGATAAAGATTTCTCAACGCTGATTGCGCGACTGAAGAAAGAAAACGTCGACTTTGTTTATTACGGTGGTTATTACCCGGAGCTGGGCCAGATTCTGCGTCAGGCAAAAGCGGCAGGACTGAAAGCAGGCTTTATGGGGCCAGAAGGTGTGGGCAACGCCTCGCTGTCTAACATTGCGGGCGACGCGTCGGAAGGGCTCTACGTAACCCTGCCAAAACGTTACGACCAGTTGCCTCAGAACAAGGCCATCGTGGACGCCATCAAAGCGAATAGCGCGTCTAACCGTAAAGATCCTACCGGCCCGTTTGTCTGGACAACCTATGCGGCTATCCAGTCTCTGGTGACCGGCATGGAGCGCAGTAAGAGCGATGAGCCGGATGCGATTGCGAAGAGCCTGAAAACCGGCGCACCGGTTCCGACAGTGATGGGCGACCTGAGCTGGGATCAGAAAGGCGATTTGAAAGGCTTCGAGTTTGGCGTCTTCAAATGGCACAAAGACGGTTCGTCTACCGCAGTTAAATAAGGCACTGATTCTTCCCCGTCGTACGACAGCGGGGAAGCAGGAGAAGGCGTGACTGACGCGCCATCGCCTGGCTAACCCTCTTCTGGCAGCAGGAGAGGGGTTTTCTGGTTTCTGAGCAGGTCCTCACTATGTCCGAGCAGTTTCTCTATTTTATTCAGCAGATGTTCAACGGGGTGACTCTGGGGAGCACCTACGCGCTGATCGCCATCGGTTACACCATGGTTTACGGCATTATCGGCATGATCAACTTCGCCCATGGCGAAGTCTATATGATCGGTAGCTATGTCTCTTTTATGGTTATTGCAGCCCTGATGATGATGGGTATTGATACCGGCTGGCTCATGATTGCCGCCGGTTTTGTTATGGCCGTTATCATCTCCAGTGCCTATGGCTGGAGCATCGAACGGGTGGCTTATCGTCCCGTACGGGCATCCAAGCGTCTGATTGCGTTGATTTCCGCCATCGGAATGTCCATCTTTCTGCAAAACTACGTCAGCCTGACGCAGGGTTCACGTGACCTTGCCCTGCCGAGCTTAATCACCGGCCAGTGGACGCTGGGCGAAAGCAACGGCTTTGCCGCCACGCTGTCGACGATGCAGATCGTGATTTGGGTGGTCACGTTCCTGGCAATGCTGGCCCTGACCCTGTTTATCCGTTATTCCCGCATGGGACGCGCCTGCCGCGCCTGTGCGGAAGACCTCAAAATGGCCAGCCTGCTGGGCATTAATACTGACCGGGTGATCTCGCTGACCTTTGTGATTGGTGCGGCGATGGCGGCGGTTGCGGGCGTGCTCTTGGGGCAGTTTTATGGCTCGATTAACCCGTTTATCGGCTTTATGGCGGGGATGAAAGCCTTTACTGCGGCGGTCCTGGGCGGCATCGGCAGTATTCCCGGCGCGATGATTGGCGGGCTGGTGCTGGGCATTGCCGAAGCGCTGACCTCGGCTTATCTCTCCACCGAATACAAAGATGTGGTGTCGTTTGCCTTACTGATTGTGGTGCTGCTGGTCATGCCTACCGGTATTCTGGGCCGCCCGGAGGTGGAGAAAGTATGAAACGCCTTGGTCTGGTCAATGCGATTGTTTCAGCGGTCATGCTGCTGGTGCTGGCGGCCTTCTTTATGGGAATGCGCCTCGATCTGAATGGTACGCAGCTACAGATAGTGAATGCCGGCAGCGTGCGCTGGAACTGGATATTCATCGGTTGTGCCGTTGTGTTTTTGTTTCAACTGCTACGTCCGCTGTTTCAGGGCAAGCTGATACGTAGCGGTGGTGGCCTGGTGTTGCCGGGCTTCGACGGCTCAACGCCAAAGCAAAAAGCCATTATGGGCTTGATGATCGCCGCGGCGGTTATCTGGCCGTTCCTGGTTACACGCGGCAGCGTCGATATTGCCACCCTGACACTGATCTACATCATGCTGGGTCTGGGACTGAACGTGGTCGTAGGGCTGTCGGGTCTGCTGGTGCTGGGCTACGGTGGTTTCTATGCCATTGGCGCGTATACCTTCGCGCTGCTTAATCATTACTATGGTTTTGGTTTCTGGCAAAGCCTGCCGCTGGCGGGCCTGGTTGCGGGCGCATTTGGCCTGATGCTCGGCTTCCCGGTGCTGCGCTTGCGCGGTGACTATCTGGCTATTGTCACGCTCGGCTTCGGCGAAATCGTCCGTATTCTGCTGCTCAATAACACGGCAATCACCGGCGGTCCAAATGGAATTGCTCAGATTCCTAAGCCCACCTTTTTTGGCCTGGAGTTTGGCCGTCGCGTCAGCGAGGGGGGATGGGGCACGTTTCACGATGTCTTTGGCATGAAGTACGATCCTAACGACCGGGTGATATTCCTCTATCTGGTGGCATTGTTGCTGGTGGTGCTGACGCTGTTTGTGATCAACCGCCTGCTGCGCATGCCGCTGGGTCGGGCATGGGAAGCGTTACGTGAAGATGAGATCGCCTGTCGTTCGCTGGGCTTGAGCCCGACCCGCATTAAGCTGACCGCGTTTACTATCAGCGCCGTCTTTGCTGGCTTCGCGGGAACGCTGTTTGCCGCTCGCCAGGGCTTTGTCAGTCCGGAGTCCTTTACCTTTGTCGAGTCCGCTTTTGTTCTGGCTATCGTGGTGTTGGGCGGAATGGGCTCGCAGTTTGCCGTTATTCTGGCCGCCATTTTGCTGGTGGTTTCGCGTGAGCTGATGCGCGACCTCAACGAATACAGCATGCTGGTATTGGGGGCGCTGATGGTGCTGATGATGATTTGGCGTCCGCAAGGCTTACTGCCGATGAAACGACCGCACCTGAAACTGCGTCAGGGTAAACAAGGAGAACAGGCATGAGTCAGCCTTTATTAGCCGTTGAAGGCCTGATGATGCGCTTCGGCGGTCTGTTAGCCGTGAACAACGTTAAACTGGAATTGCGCCCCCAGGAAATTGTGTCGCTTATTGGTCCAAACGGTGCGGGTAAAACCACCGTGTTTAACTGCCTGACCGGCTTTTATAAGCCAACGGGCGGCAGTATCACCTTACGCGACAAGAACCTGACTGGCCTGCCCGGACAGACGATCGCCCGTATGGGGATCGTGCGGACCTTCCAGCACGTCCGTTTATTCCGCGAAATGACGGTGATTGAAAACCTGTTAGTCGCCCAGCACCAGCACCTGAAAAGTGGCGTGTTTGCGGGGCTACTGAAAACCCCGGCTTTTCGCCGCAGTGAAGGCGAGGCGCTGGATCGCGCTGCCACCTGGCTTGAGCGGGTTGGCTTACTCGATATGGCGAATCGCCAGGCCGGTAACCTGGCTTACGGTCAGCAGCGCCGACTGGAGATCGCCCGCTGCATGGTGACGCGGCCGGAGATTTTAATGCTGGATGAACCGGCAGCCGGACTTAACCCGAAAGAGACGCATGAGCTGGATGCGCTGATCGCCGAGTTACGAGGCGAGCATAAGGTATCCGTTTTGTTGATTGAGCACGATATGAAGCTGGTAATGGGCATTTCTGACCGTATTTATGTGGTGAATCAGGGCACGCCACTGGCGAACGGCACGCCGGAAGAGATTCGTAATAATCCGGATGTGATCCGTGCCTATTTAGGAGAGGCGTAATATGGCCATGTTAACCATTGATAACGTCAGTGCGCACTATGGCAAAATTCAGGCGCTGCATAATGTCAGTTTGCATATCGATCAGGGCGAAATCGTCACCCTGATCGGCGCAAACGGTGCAGGCAAAACCACTTTGCTGGGCACATTATGCGGCGAGCCGCGCGCCACCAGCGGTACGATCACGTTTGACGGCAAAACCATTACCGACTGGCAAACGGCGCGCATTATGCGTGAGGCGATTGCCATCGTGCCCGAAGGTCGCCGCGTGTTCTCACGCATGACGGTGGAAGAGAACCTGGCCATGGGCGGTTTTTTTGCCAGTCGCCCGGAGTATCTGGCGCGCATCGATCGCGTTTACACTCTGTTCCCACGTCTGGCAGAGCGTAAGGTGCAGCGTGCGGGCACCATGTCGGGCGGTGAACAGCAAATGCTCGCCATCGGCCGCGCGTTAATGAGCCAGCCGCGCCTGTTGTTACTCGATGAGCCTTCTCTGGGTCTGGCGCCGATTATTATCCAGCAGATTTTTGACACGATTGAGCAACTGCGCAGCGAAGGTATGACGATTTTCCTGGTTGAACAGAACGCGAACCAGGCGCTGAAGCTGGCCGATCGGGGCTACGTACTGGAAAATGGTCATGTCGTGCTGGAGGACAGCGGTGCGGCACTGCTGTCGAATGAAGCCGTGCGCAGCGCCTATCTGGGCGCCTAGGTTTCCCCGCCATCATCTATGCCGGGTGACTGCAGGCTCTGTGCCGGGCTGTCACCCGGCGAATTTTCCTTCCCTTACGGCACATACTTATCCCTGCTTCAGCAGCGCGGTTCAGCCCGGTGCTTTCCGGTCCATTAAACGCGCTTATCACTGTCATATCCTGACATTCTGTCGTCATTTTTCCGTCATCTGACTGTTATTTTTCCGTCATTTCCACATGTCATGTTACTTCGCGAGCAAAAAATGCGTGATAGCGCGCGTACCTACCTGAACAGGAAAATCCTATGTCCGTTGTTACTTTTCGTCGTAGCCTGATGAGCGCCCTGCTCGGTCTGGCGATCAGTGGTAATGCACTGGCCGTCACTGAGATCCCTTTCTGGCACTCAATGGAAGGCGAGTTAGGCAAAGAAGTTGACTCACTGGCACAACGTTTTAACCAGGAACACCCTGACTACAAAATCGTCCCTGTGTACAAAGGGAACTACGAACAAAGTCTGGCGGCAGGTATCGCCGCGGTCCGCACCGGAAAAGCGCCCGCGCTGTTGCAGGTTTACGAAGTGGGCACCGCCACCATGATGGCCTCTAAAGCCATTGTGCCTGTTTATCAGGTCTTTAAAGACGCGGGCATTTCAATGGACGAGAAGCAGTTTGTTCCTGCGGTCGCGGCTTACTACAGCAATTCAAAAGGCCAGCTGATCTCGCAACCGTTCAACAGCTCCACGCCTGTGCTGTACTACAACAAAGATGCGTTTAAAAAAGCCGGTTTAAACCCGGATCAGCCACCCAAAACCTGGCAGGAACTGGCAAAAGATGCCGATGCACTGCGTAAATCAGGCATGAGCTGTGGCTATGCCAGCGGCTGGCAGGGCTGGATTCAGATTGAGAACTTCAGCGCCTGGAACGGTCTGCCGGTGGCCACCAAAAATAACGGATTCGACGGCACCGATGCGGTACTGGAATTCAATAAACCGGCGCAGGTTCGCCATATCCAGTTGCTGGAAGACATGAACAAGAAAGGTGATTTCACCTATTTTGGTCGTAAAGATGAATCCACCGCGAAGTTCTATAACGGTGACTGTGGCATGACCACGGCCTCGTCAGGTTCACTGGCCGATATCCGCCATTACGCCAAATTCAATTATGGCGTCGGCATGATGCCTTACGATGCGGATATTCCGAATGCCCCGCAGAACGCGATTATCGGCGGTGCCAGCCTGTGGGTGATGAAAGGCAAAGATGCCAATACCTACAAAGGCGCGGCGGAATTTATGAAGTTCCTTACCGAGCCAAAAATTGCCGCGGAATGGCACCAGAAAACGGGCTACCTGCCTATTACTACCGCCGCGTATGAGCTGACGAAGAAAGAAGGCTTCTACGAGAAAAATCCAGGTGCGGATATTGCGATTCGCCAGATGATGAACAAGCCGCCGTTGCCTTACACCAAAGGCATGCGTCTGGGGAATATGCCGCAGATTCGTACCATCCTGGATGAAGAGTTAGAAAGCGTCTGGACCGGCAAGCAGACACCGCAGGCTGCGTTAGATAACGCCGTGAAGCGGGGTAATGAGCTGCTGCGTCGTTTCGAGCAACAGAATAAATAATCCGTTCTGCAGGCCAGCTCCGGCTGGCCTTTTTTCACCCAAGTCAGAGAACGTTATGTCTCCATCTCGCCCGGTGTTTCGTAATCGCCTGTTACCCTATTTGCTGGTGCTGCCGCAACTCCTGATCACCGCTATTTTCTTTGTCTGGCCAGCGGGTGAAGCGTTGTGGTATTCACTGCAAAACCTGGATCCTTTCGGCATCTCCAGCACCTTTGTGGGTCTGGCGAACTTTGAACGGCTCTTTTCCGACGGGCTTTATCTGGACACCTTCTGGACCACCATCAAGTTCAGCAGCATGGTCGCCTTTTTTGGCATGGTGTCCTCATTGCTCCTGGCGGCGCTGGTGGACTACGTCGTGCGCCTGCGCAAGCTCTATCAGATGTTGCTGCTGTTGCCTTATGCGGTGGCACCGGTGATCGCGGCCGTATTGTGGATGTTTCTGTTCAGTCCCGGCCTGGGGTTGCTGAGCTACCTGCTTAACCACATGGGCTATAACTGGAACTTCGCACAGAACAGCGGCCAGGCTATGTTCCTGGTGGTGCTGGCTTCAGTGTGGCAGCAGATGAGCTACAACTTCCTGTTCTTTTTTGCCGCGTTACAGTCGATACCAAAGTCGCTGGTCGAAGCCGCCGCCATTGATGGGGCAGGGCCGGTGCGTCGGTTCTTCTCTATTTCGCTTCCGTTGATTACCCCGGTGAGTTTTTTCCTGCTGGTGGTCAACCTGATTTATGCCTTCTTCGATACGTTCCCGGTCATTGATGCCGCGACAGGCGGTGGCCCGGTCCAGGCGACGACGACGCTCATCTATAAGATTTATCGTGAAGGCTTTACCGGTCTGGATCTCTCCTCATCTGCTGCACAGTCCGTGGTGTTGATGCTGTTGGTTATCGCGCTGACCGTCATTCAGTTCCGCTTCGTCGAGCGTAAGGTGCAATATCAATGATTGAAAATCGTCGCGGGCTGGACATTTTCAGCCATGTCGTCCTGGTGCTGGGTATCCTGACCATCCTGTTTCCACTCTATGTGGCTTTTGTGGCCGCCACGCTGGATAACGACGCCGTCTATAACGTCCCGATGACGCTGATTCCCGGTACTCACCTGTGGGAAAACATTTCGCATATCTGGACGCAAGGCGTGAACGGCAACGGTCCGGCCTTTAGCCTGATGCTGATGAACAGCGTTATCATGGCGCTGGGTATCACCGTCGGTAAGATTCTGGTGTCGATTCTGTCCGCTTTTGCCCTGGTGTGGTTTCGCTTCCCCCTGCGCTCACTGTTCTTCTGGATGATCTTTATCACCCTGATGCTGCCGGTCGAAGTGCGCATTTTCCCAACGGTGCAGGTGATTGCCGATCTCAACATGCTGGACAGCTACAGCGGCCTGACACTGCCCTTGATGGCCTCCGCGACGGCCACTTTCCTGTTCCGGCAGTTCTTTATGTCGTTGCCGGATGAGCTTATTGAAGCCGCGCGCATTGACGGTGCCAGCGCGATGCGTTTTTTCTGGGACATCGTGCTGCCCTTGTCAAAAACCAACCTAGCGGCGCTGTTCGTTATCACGTTTATCTACGGCTGGAACCAGTACCTCTGGCCATTATTAATCATTGATAACGCCAGCCTGGGCACGGCCGTGGCGGGGATCAAAAGCATGATCTCTACCAGCGGTTCGCCAACGCAGTGGAACGAAGTCATGGCCGCAATGTTATTAACCCTGATTCCACCCGTGGTGGTGGTGTTTGTTATGCAGCGCGCCTTCGTGCGTGGTCTGGTTGAGAGTGAGAAATAGTGATGGCAGGCGTAACCCTTCAGGCGGTGACCAAATCTTACGACGGTAAAAATCAAATCATCCAGCCGCTCAACGTCACGATCAATGACGGCGAGTTTATGGTGATGGTAGGCCCTTCGGGTTGTGGCAAATCCACGCTGTTGCGCATGGTGGCCGGACTGGAGCGCGTCACGTCCGGCGATATTTATATCGCCGATAAACGCGTCACGCATGAGGAGCCCAAGGATCGCGGCATTGCCATGGTGTTCCAGAACTACGCACTTTATCCCCATATGTCCGTCGAAGAAAATATGGCTTACGGCCTCAGAATTCGTGGGATGAGTAAAGAGCATATTCGCCAACGCGTGCTGGATGCGGCACGGAGCCTGGAGCTGGATCATCTGTTAACGCGCCGTCCACGTGAGTTATCCGGTGGACAGCGCCAGCGCGTGGCCATGGGGCGCGCCATCGTGCGTGAACCCGCCGTGTTTTTGTTCGACGAGCCGCTCTCTAACCTGGATGCGCGCCTGCGCGTACAAATGCGCCTTGAGCTTCAGCAACTGCATCGCCGTCTGCAAACGACCAGCTTATATGTGACGCACGATCAGGTTGAAGCGATGACGCTGGCCCAGCGTGTGATGGTGATGAACAAAGGCGTGCTGGAACAGATTGGCACGCCGGTCGACGTTTACGAGCGCCCGGCCAGCCTGTTTGTGGCCTCCTTTATGGGTTCCCCCGCGATGAGTCTGATACAGGGCAATTTCAGCGAAGATGGCGCTCGCTTTGTGGTTGATGCGTCCCACGCTATTCCGGTGGGCGAGGGCAAAGCCAAATGGGCCAATCGCCCCGTGGTGCTCGGTATCCGGCCCGAACATGTTCAACTCAGTAGCCAGCAGCAGGGCGGCATTCCCTTCCGTGTTGAGACGCTTGAGATGCTGGGTGCCGACAATCTGGCACACGGTCGCATCGGTGAGGCACGTTTAGTGGTACGCTTACCCCATAGCGAGCGCCCGGAAGCAGGCAGCACCCTGTGGCTGCATCTGCCTGTTGAGGCGTTACATTTCTTCGATTCAAGTCACGGGAAGCGTCTGGAATGAGTAAAAAGCAATGGCCCTATCCGCGCATTGTCGCCCATCGTGGTGGTGGCAAGCTGGCACCTGAAAATACCCTTGCTGCGATTGACGTTGGCGCAAAATACGGACATCTGATGATTGAGTTTGATGCCAAACTCTCGGCAGATGCGCACATTTTTCTGCTGCATGACGATACGTTAGATCGCACCAGCGACGGCTGGGGCATTGCGGGCGAGCTCCCGTGGGACAAGCTGTCGCAGCTTGATGCGGGCGGTTGGTTCAGCGCGGCCTTTCAGGGCGAAAAGCTGGCCCGACTGGATGAGGTCGCGGCACGCTGCCGTCAGCATGGTTTGATGGCCAATATCGAAATTAAACCGACCACAGGGACCGACGCCGAAACCGGACGCGCCATTGCGCAGGCCGCTGCCACGCTGTGGCAGGGGCAACCTCTTCCTCTTCTATCCTCGTTCTCCTTTGTGGCACTGGAAGCGGCCATGCAGGCCGAACCACAACTGCCGCGCGGCCTGTTATCTCATCACTGGGATAACGCATGGCAGGAGAAGACGCGGGCGCTGGACTGCACTTCAATTCACCTGAATCACAAAGTCCTCACTGAGGCCAGAGTCGCTGAGCTGAAAGAGGCCGATCTGCGTATTTTGGTGTATACCGTGAACAGCCCGGAACGGGCAAGGACATTACTGAAATGGGGCGTCGATGCCATCTGTACCGACAGCATCGACAGCATTGGCCCCGATTTTCACTAGTTCATATTCTGTTGGTTCTGCTGCTGGCCCGGCTGCGATTTGATCACGCGCTGCTGGGCACTATCCCGCTGCTCCTGCAACTTCCGCTGTACGTCCTGATTCTGACGCTGCTGGTCCTGCTGTAACTTCGTCTGCTGTTGCTGCGACTGGTTAAGCATCTGGGTCTGCATGCGTTGCTGGCTGGGATTGTAGCCAGGCTTGTTGGGATCATTCGTGCTGTTCAGCATGTTCGCCATGCCGGTTAACGGCAGCAGGGCGGCGAAAACCATAAGCCACTTTTTCATTTTAATCCTCCAGTAAACGACCGGTGCTGTGTGTGCATGCCTGAAGCAGGTCATGTGGTCGTTAGCGTAAGTTTATGCGCTGGTTCAGATTACTGCTCCAGGAGTGCACTGAATTTGCGTTAATCCTTGATATTCGGCTTTGTTTGTAGTCAGTTACATAAAGGATAAAGAAATGTAAATAACCGTGAAGGTGGGAACGGAATGATGATGCAAGCCAGGTTACGCCAGCTGAGCTGGTCATTACTAATGAGTTTTACTGTTGTTACGGGGGCAAATGCCGCCCCGGTTCAGGCGCCGCCCGTCTCCTATGGCGTAGACAGCGATACGTTTCATCCGGTCAAAGCCCATAACGGCATGGTGGCGTCAGTCGATGCGCTGGCCACCAATGTGGGCGTGGATATCCTGCGTCAGGGCGGTAACGCGGTCGATGCCGCTGTGGCGGTTGGCTTCGCGCTGGCAGTGACGCATCCGCAGGCGGGCAACCTGGGCGGCGGTGGATTTATGCTGTTGCGAACGGCATCAGGACAGACCGCGGCGATCGATTTTCGTGAAATGGCACCGGCGGCGGCCACGCGCGATATGTTCCTGGACAAGCAAGGCAACGCCGACAGTAAGCTTTCTCTAACGTCACCGCTGGCTTCAGGCACGCCTGGCACCGTGGCTGGCTTTGCGCTGGCGGTGAACAAATACGGTACGCTGCCGCTGAATAAACTGCTGGCTCCTGCCATCAAACTGGCGCGCGACGGGTTTATCGTGAACGATGCGCTGGCGGACGATCTTAACACCTATGGCAAGGAAGTCCTGCTCGCCCATCCCAACAGTAAAGCTATTTTCTTCAAACCGGATGGCACGCCCTGGCTGAAAGGCGAACGTCTGGTACAAAAGAATCTGGCTCACAGCCTGCAGTTGATCGCACAACAAGGCCCGGATGCGTTTTATAAAGGCAAGATTGCCGATCAGATTGCGGCCGAGATGGCGCAGCATGGCGGTCTGATAACGAAAGCCGATCTCGCGGCCTATCATGCGGTGGAGCGTAAGCCGATCAGCGGCACTTACCGGGGCTATGAGGTCTTCTCGATGCCACCACCCTCATCGGGCGGTATTCATATCGTGCAGATCCTGAATATCCTGGAAAATTTCGATCTGGGAAAAATGGGTTTTGGCAGCGCCGACGCCATGCAGGTCATGGCTGAAGCAGAGAAGTATGCCTATGCCGATCGTTCCGAGTATCTGGGCGATCCAGACTTCGTCAAAGTCCCGTGGCAGGCGCTGACCAGCAAAGCCTATGCCAAATCGCTGGCACAGCAAATCGATCTGGCGAAGGCACGGCCATCCAGTGATATTAAGCCCGGTAAACTGGCCCCTTACGAAAGTAATCAAACCACTCACTTCTCTGTGGTGGACAAAAGCGGCAATGCGGTTGCGGTCACCTACACCTTAAACACTAACTTCGGCAGTGGCATCGTAGCGGGTAACAGCGGCATTCTGATGAACAACCAGATGGATGATTTCTCGGCCAAACCGGGCACGCCGAATGTATATGGGCTGGTGGGCGGGGAAGCCAACGCGGTGCAGGCTGGAAAACGTCCGTTATCCTCAATGTCACCGACTATCGTTGCGAAGGACGGAAAAACCTGGCTGGTTACCGGTAGCCCGGGCGGCAGTCGCATTATCACCACGGTATTACAAATGGTCGTGAACAGCATTGATTACGGCATGAACGTGGCAGAGGCGACCAATGCGCCGCGTTTCCATCACCAGTGGCTGCCCGATCAGTTACGGGTTGAGAAGGGCTTCAGCCCGGATACGTTGCGCTTGCTCGAAGCGAAAGGACAACACGTTAAAGTGCAACCGGCCATGGGCAGTACACAAAGTATTATGATTGGTCCTGACGGTACGCTGTACGGTGCGTCTGATCCCCGCACGGTGGGCGATCTGAGTGCCGGTTATTGATATCGGTGGGCAGCCTTCTGGCTGCCCGTTTCGTTATGCTCTGATACGCGCCATAAAATGCGCATCTGTCATGTTCCCCTCGCGTATCGCATAGCCCTGCGCGGTGCCTTCAATTCGGAAACCGAACTGCTGGTACAGCGCGATTGCTTTGTGATTATCAGCAAAGACCGTCAGTTCAATGCGCGTCACCTGAAGCCAGTTGTCGCAAAGATCGACCATTGCCGCCATCAAAGCTTTGCCCACCCCGCGTCGATGAAACGCCGGATCAACGCCCATCCCTATGCTGGCGCAGTGTCGCCGCCGTGCTGTCGTAACGCCTTCAAGCGTGAGTTGCCCGACCACCTGCTCATCAATACAGGCTACCAACATATGCACACCGGCGCGTGGACTGGCCAGTTTTTGCTCCCATAGTGAGGGCGAGGGATAGGGCAGGTGCAGGGTTGCGGCCTGGGTTTCAGGCTGGCTGTAAAGACGAGTTAACGCGGGGGCATCAGCCGGGACAGCATGGCGAATCATCACTGAAGGCATGGCGGTTATCCTTATGAGCACGTGGTAAACCCTTTAAACATCAGGGGATTTACGTCAGGCGTCAACAGAAATAATACACAAAATCGCTTTACAGACGAGAATGATAATGATTATTATTGTCATGCTTTCTGGATGTTGTCGAGACGTCAGAAAGCACGACATTGCTCACATTGCTTCCAGTATTATTTAGCCAGCCGGGTGCTGGCTTTTTTTTTGCGCGCCCGTCCTGCTTTCCTTCAGTTCCGTTCAACAACCCCTTGCCAGAGGTTCATAATTTTTGAACAGAGAGGTGAAGTTTTTCAGCTATCAATCTTTCTCACCTGATACCAAACTATAAAAAACAGTGAGGAGATTTGAACATGATCTATTTACGTAAAGCTGAAGAACGTGGCCACGCTAATCATGGCTGGCTGGACAGCTGGCACACCTTCTCGTTTGCCAACTATTACGATGCAAATTTTATGGGCTTCTCAGCCCTGCGGGTGATTAATGAAGATGTGATCGATCCCGGCCAGGGATTTGGTACGCATCCGCATAAAGACATGGAAATTTTGACCTATGTCCTGTCGGGTACCGTGGAACACCAGGACAGCATGGGCAACAAGGAACAGATTCCCGCGGGTGAGTTCCAGATCATGAGTGCAGGTACCGGCGTACGTCATTCAGAATACAACGCCAGCAAAACAGAACCGCTGCATCTTTACCAAATCTGGATCATTCCAGAGCGCACGGGGATTGAGCCGCGTTACGATCAGCGTCGCTTTCCGGATGTGCAGGGTCGCCAGTTTATCCTCACCCCGGATGCCCGTGACGGTTCGCTCAAAGTCTGGCAGGACATGACGCTATCGCGCTGGGTATTTGCGGCAGGCGAAAGCGACAGCGTGACCATTGAGGCGGGACGCCGTATCTGGATTCAGGTTGTCAAAGGCGACGTGAAGGTGAACGGGCAATCCGCGTCAAACAGTGATGCCTTTGCCGTTTGGGACGAAACTGGCCTGACGCTTGAAGCCGACAGCGCGGCCGAAGTGTTGTTGTTCGACCTGCCGCCGGTCTGAGCCTGAAGGGGGCGAGCCTGTCTCGCCCCATTAGCAATCTGCCTGTAAAAAAGTGGTAGACTCGTCGTCATGTGCTTTCAGCGAGATCCAGGCGCTTACGATGAAGAAGAAAAGACCGGTTTTACAGGACGTTGCCGATCGTATCGGTATCACCAAAATGACTGTCAGTCGTTATCTGCGCAATCCTGAGCAGGTGTCGGCTGCGCTGGGGGAGAAGATCGCCGTTGCGCTGGATGAGTTGGGTTACATCCCCAATCGCGCCCCCGATATGCTGTCCAACGCGACCAGCCGCGCCATCGGCGTGTTGCTGCCCTCGCTGACCAATCAGGTGTTCGCCGATGTTCTGCGGGGAATCGAAGCGGTGACGGATGAAGCCGGTTACCAGACGCTGGTGGCACACTTTGGTTATAACCCGGAAAAAGAGGAGCGCCAGCTGCGGTCGCTGCTTGGCTGGAACATCGATGGCGTGATTCTGACCGAACGCACACATACAGCAGGGACGTTACGCATGCTGGAGGTGGCCGGTATTCCGGTGATTGAAATGATGGACAGCGTTACGCCCTGTCTGGATATGGCGGTAGGCTTTGACAACGTCGAAGCCGCCCGGCAAATGACGCTGGCGATTCTGAAAAAAGGACACCGTCATACCGTTTATCTGGGAGCGCGCCTGGATGAACGCACGCTGCAAAAGCAGCGGGGTTATGAAAGTGCCATGCGCGAAGCCGGATTAACGCCACGCAGTGTCATGATGGAAGAAGCCTCCTCTTTCAGTGCCGGTGGCGAATTGCTCCGCGAAGCGCAGCGACGCTATCCTCAGACGGACAGCCTGTTCTGTACCAACGACGATTTGGCGGTGGGCGCGATGTTTGAGTGCCAGCGTCAGGGACTTCAGGTGCCTTCCCAAATGGCTATTGCCGGTTTTCACGGTCATGATATCAGTCAGGTGGTGACGCCTGCGCTGGCGACGGTTCTGACGCCGCGTGACCAAATAGGTCGTGAATCGGCCGCGTTGTTGCTGGCGCGCATTGCCGGCGAAAACCGGGTCAGCCAGCCGCTGGATATGGGATTTGCTATTGTGGAAGGCGGCAGTATCTGATTCGCGCAAATTTATGAGTCAGCTCACACTTTAAGGCTTCAGTCAGTAAAAAGGTTGCCAGAGTGTAATGTCACCAGGAGAATGATAAGCATCATTGTTATCGGTAACATGGCACATTGACTTGCCGGAGTAGAAAATGACGACGCAATCCACGCCACATCACGTTTTTATTTTGATGGGTGTTTCAGGCAGCGGCAAATCCGTTGTGGCAAACCGGGTCTCCCACCAGTTGAACACCGCTTTTCTCGATGGCGATTTTCTTCATCCCCGCGCCAATATCTTAAAGATGGCAGAAGGCCATCCGCTGGACGATAACGACCGTTTGCCATGGTTACAGGCATTGAACGACGCGGCGTTCGCCATGCAACGTACGCAGGCGATCTCGATCATCGTCTGCTCAGCGTTGAAAAAGCATTACCGCGATATGCTTCGACAGGGCAACGACAACCTGCGTTTTGTCTACCTGAAAGGGGATTTCGACACCATCGAATCGCGTCTGAAAGCGCGCAAAGGGCACTTCTTTAAGCCGCAAATGCTGGTAACACAATTTGCGACGCTGGAAGAGCCGGGTGCGGATGAAACGGATGTGCTGGCTGTCGATATCACGCACTCCCTGGACGAGGTTGTAGCGGCAACGGTTGCAACCATTAAGGATGCAATCAATCAAGGCTAGACCATGAATACCGCAACACTTATTTTGACTGCAGCAGGCTCTGTCCTGCTGCTGCTTTTTCTGGTGATGAAAGCCCGGATGCATGCTTTTCTTGCCCTGATGTTGGTTTCTGTGGGCGCGGGTCTGTTGTCGGGCATGCCGCTGGATAAAATCGCGGAAACGATGCAGAAAGGCATGGGCGGCACGCTCGGTTTCTTAGCCATCGTCGTGGCGCTGGGTGCCATGTTTGGCAAGATCCTGCACGAAACCGGGGCGGTGGATCAGATTGCGATTCGCATGCTGAAAACCTTTGGCGAGAGCCGGGCGCATTTTGCCATGGGCATTGCCGGCTTAATCTGCGCGTTGCCGCTGTTCTTTGAGGTGGCCGTAGTGCTGCTGATTAGCATCGCATTCGCTGTCGCCAGGCGGACAGGGGATAACCTGGTCAGGCTGGTTATTCCCTTGTTTGCCGGTGTGGCGGCGGCGGCGGCCTTTTTGCTGCCGGGCCCTGCGCCCATGCTGTTAGCTTCGCAAATGCATGCGGATTTCGGCTGGATGATTTTGCTTGGGCTGTGTGCCGCTCTGCCGGGCATGCTGATTGCCGGGCCGTTGTTTGGCAATTTTATCGCGAAGCGCGTAACGTTCAGCGCACCACCGGAAGATCATCAGCCCGACGTTGATGCCGGCAAGTTGCCCTCTTTTGGCTTTAGCCTGGCGCTTATCCTGTTTCCACTTGTGCTGGTCGGGCTGAAAACCATTGGTGCACGCTTCACCGCTGAGGGCTCTACACTTTACGAGTGGCTGGAATTCATCGGGCATCCCTTCATCGCGATTCTGCTGGCCTGCCTGGTCGCTATCTATGGCCTGGCGTACCGTCAGGGCATGGATAAAGAAAAAGTGATGCAGATTTGTGGCAGTGCGCTGCAGCCTGCGGGGATTATTTTGCTGGTAATAGGAGCGGGCGGCGTCTTTAAACAGGTGCTGGTCGATTCTGGCGTAGGGCCGGTACTGGGCAATGCCTTGACCGGTGCCGGGCTGCCGGTTGCCCTGGCCTGTTTTATTCTGTCCGGTGCGGTCCGGGTGATTCAGGGGTCGGCGACGGTGGCCTGCCTGACGACGGTGGGCTTGATCATGCCGGTGATAGAACCGTTGCATTACTCCGGCGCACAGCTGGCAGCCTTGTCCATCTGTATCGGCGGCGGTTCCATTATTATCAGCCATGTTAATGATGCGGGCTTCTGGTTGTTTGGCCGCTTCACCGGCGCGACCGAAGGTGAAACGCTCAAGACATGGACGCTGATGGAAACCATTTTAGGTACCGTGGGCGCGGTGGTCGGGATGATCGCTTTTACCCTGCTCACCTGAGCGATTTAACCCGGGCAACGCTGCCCGGGTTAACGCCGACAGCTATAGCTTCAGATACACACGAATCCCGTCTAAAAACATCTGCGTCGCCAGCATAATCAGGATCAATCCCATCAGGCGCTCCAGTGCGTTAACGCCTTTGTCCCCCAGCAGACGCAGAAACAGGCCCGATAACAGCAGGATCATCACCGTTACGCCCCAGGCGATGAGTAAGGCTCCAACCAGATGCGACATCTGGTTCGGATACTGGTGGGATAACAGCATCAGTGTCGCCAGCAGTGAAGGCCCCGCCACCAGGGGGATGGCCAGCGGCACCAGAAAGGGTTCTTCGCCCGCCGGTAACCCGGTACTGCTGCTTTCCGGCGAGGGGAAAATCATCTTAATAGCGATTAAAAACAGGATAACGCCACCGGAAATGGAGACGGTTTCGGTTCGCAGATTAAGGAAGGCCAGAATGCGTTCGCCCGTGAATAAAAACAACAACATGATGATAAGGGCAATCAGCATTTCGCGAATAAGCACGACGCGCCGACGTTTGGGTTCCAGATGCTTTAAAACCGACATAAAAATCGGCAAATTGCCCAACGGATCCATTATTAACAACAATAATATTGTTGCTGAGATCATTTCAGTCATTCGTTTAACATCTTCTCGTTATAGATAAAGCCGGGTTATTAGCAGGGCTGCTGAAAAAGTTGGCCCGATTACATTAATTCACTTGCCAGAAAATCTGCATTTTGTAGAGTTAATCATCACAGGCAACGTTGATTATTACGCAGAGTGGCGTGAAAGTACCACGACACTTTTCCCTTCGATGAGAAAGTCAGGTGTTTATCACCCTGAAACGGATATGACATGAAGAATGTAGGTTTAGTGGGTTGGCGCGGTATGGTGGGTTCAGTGCTGATGTCCCGCATGAGTGAAGAACGTGATTTTGATGTAATCAATCCGGTCTTTTTCTCCACTTCACAACATGGTGAAGCGGCCCCGACGTTTGCGGGCAAACAGCAGGGAACATTGCAGGACGCCTTTGATATTGACGCGTTGAAGGCGCTGGATATCATCATTACTTGCCAGGGCGGCGACTATACCTCTGAGGTGTATCCGAAATTGCGTGCCAGTGGCTGGAATGGCTACTGGATTGATGCGGCGTCCACGCTGCGCATGAAAGACGATGCCATTATTATCCTGGATCCGGTTAACCATCAGGTTATTCGTCAGGGCATCGACAGCGGCATCAAAACTTTTGTTGGCGGCAACTGTACGGTGAGTCTGATGTTGATGTCACTGGGCGGCCTGTTCGCACATGATTTGGTTGAATGGGTCTCCGTGGCTACGTATCAGGCTGCGTCCGGGGGCGGTGCCCGTCACATGCGCGAGCTGCTCACACAGATGGGCATGCTGCACGATCACGTGGCGACCTCGTTGCAAAATCCTGCCTCTGCCATTCTGGATATCGAACGTAGCGTGACGGATTTCACGCGCTCTGGCACGTTGCCGACGGATAATTTCGGCGTGCCGTTAGCGGGCAGCCTGATTCCGTGGATCGACAAGCAGCTTGATAATGGCCAAAGCCGCGAAGAGTGGAAAGGACAGGCTGA
The DNA here is from genome assembly GCF_011044475.1 of Pantoea stewartii. Lineage (NCBI taxonomy): Bacteria > Pseudomonadati > Pseudomonadota > Gammaproteobacteria > Enterobacterales > Erwiniaceae > Pantoea > Pantoea stewartii. Next base: position 2,535,384 of record NZ_CP049115.1, on the reverse strand, counting down.
GACTAACAAGATTCTGGCGACCCCGCGCGTCATTCCTGTCGATGGACTTTGCGTCCGTGTCGGTGCGCTGCGCTGTCACAGTCAGGCCTTCACGCTGAAACTTAAAAAGGATCTGCCGCTGTCCGAGATTGAGCAACTGCTGGCGTCCCATAATGAATGGGTAAAAGTCGTGCCTAACGATCGGGAAATCACTATGCGTGAACTGACGCCTGCGGCGGTAACGGGGACGCTGAACACGCCGGTCGGCCGTCTGCGCAAACTGAATATGGGGCCAGAATACCTCTCGGCCTTTACCGTGGGCGATCAGCTACTGTGGGGTGCGGCTGAGCCGTTGCGCCGCATGTTACGTCTGTTGATCGACTAAATCTGAAAGACGAAAAAGACCGGGTTTTTCCGGTCTTTTTTCTACAAATCCCTGCAAACTGTTCTACCGTTACGATCACTAAGTGATCCGCTTCCCCTTTTTGCCTGTCCAGAAATAAATTTTTGCTGATCTGCTCTGTCAACGCTCGCCGCCAAGCTATGATTTAACAAGGGCGTGTAACAGACGGGCTGTTTTAATGTATTCACTAACTGGTTGTTGTGGCTGGTAAAGACAGACTTTTTTCGGTGCAAGCTGGCCGCGTTTTTTTTCAAAAGGCGCGTGGTTCCGGCGTGTGAGCAGCATCCTGTCACACTGTTAACGCACACTCGGCAGTTGTCCGTTTTATGTCATGTTAAAGCGGCCAGGGAAATGTCGCCGTGGCTCACGGCTCACGGCGCGTAAGACAGGTGGCGAGTCCGGCAGGCCGTTGACCGCCTTTCGTCCATACGGCACGCAGGCATGATGATCGCGCCAAAAAAAGATACTGCATTTGAGTGAAGATTATGAGACATAAATCCGTTATGTATTAATATATTTTACTGTTTTTCATCATTGTGCAAGGGCGCTCACATACCGGCTCCGCGGTTTAAGTCGACGGTATACAGGAAAATCGTCCGAATTACGCAGGATTGCATCAGGAAACGGACGGTAGGGAAAAGTCAAAATTATCTAATGTCTCGGAGTGCCGGATAGTCGTCTGGTGATACTGCGGGATTGGCATCAAGCAGACAGGCTTAATGCTTACTGGTTGTGATTTAAGGAGGCGCGTGGTGACAAGCGTTTTTTGCTGGCGCCCACGCCGCTGTACTCATGGCTCAATGAAGAGCAGCGCAAGAGATATGCGATAGCGCGTGCATCGTGGTCTTTTAGCCTGCCAACTATCACAGGAAGAAAGTCATGTCAGAGCTACCCGATCGCCAGGCGATCAATGCCCTTTTTGCGGGTAACTATTCCGACCCCTTTTCGCTGCTGGGGATGCATAAAACGGAAAACGGTCTTGAAGTGCGGGCGTTGCTCCCCGAGGCCCTTGAAGTCTGGGTTATCGAAACCTCCACAGGACGTAAGCTTGCTCAACTGAAATGCGATGACGCGCGCGGGTTTTTCAGCGGCGTTATTCCTCGTCGTAAGAATCCCTTTCGCTATCAACTGGCTGTGAACTGGCATGGTCAGCAAAACCTCATCGATGATGCTTACCGCTTTGGTCCTCTGTTGCAGGAGATGGATTTGTGGCTGCTGGCGGAAGGAACACACCTTCGGCCTTATGAAACCCTGGGCGCGCATGGTGATGTGATTGATGGCGTCATCGGCACGCGTTTCTGCGTCTGGGCTCCTAATGCGCGTCGTGTCTCCGTTGTCGGTGATTTCAACTTTTGGGATGGCCGTCGCCATCCGATGCGTTTGCGCCAGGAAATGGGGGTCTGGGAGCTGTTTGTTCCCGGGGCCATTAACGGGCAGCTCTATAAATTTGAAATCATCGATGCGCAGGGTCAGTTGCGAATCAAAGCCGATCCCTATGCCTTTGAGGCGCAAATGCGGCCACAAACGGCCTCGATGATTTGTGGCCTGCCAGAAAAAGTCGAGATGTCAGAGGCCCGTAAAGCGGCCAATGGCTTCGACAAGCCTGTTTCTATTTACGAAGTTCACCTGGGATCGTGGCGCCGCCATACCGACAACAACTTCTGGCTCAGCTACAAAGAGCTGGCTGAGCAGCTGGTGCCTTACGTGAAAGAGATGGGGTTTACCCATATCGAATTGCTGCCCATCAATGAGCATCCTTTTGACGGCAGTTGGGGCTATCAGCCGCTGGGCATGTATGCGCCCACGCGCCGTTTTGGCACCCGGGATGATTTCCGTCACTTTATCGAGACGGCCCATGCAGCGGGACTCAACGTTCTGCTGGACTGGGTGCCAGGCCATTTCCCCAGCGATGACTTTGGCCTGGCGAAATACGATGGCACAGAACTGTACGAACACAGCGATCCGCGTGAAGGCTACCATCAGGACTGGAACACACTGATTTACAACTTTGGTCGCCGCGAAGTCAGTAACTATCTGTCAGGCAACGCGCTTTACTGGCTGGAACGTTTTGGTATTGATGGTCTGCGCGTGGATGCCGTTGCTTCAATGATCTATCGCGATTACAGCCGCGCCGAGGGCGAATGGATCCCCAATCAATATGGCGGTCGGGAAAATCTCGAAGCGATTAACTTCCTGCGCTACACCAACCGCACGCTGGGGCATGTCGCGCCCGGTACGGTGACGATGGCCGAAGAGTCTACGGATTATCCCGGCGTTTCACGTCCTCCTGAAAGCGGCGGCCTGGGATTCTGGTACAAATGGAATCTGGGCTGGATGCATGACACGCTCGACTACATGAAGCTCGATCCCGTTCATCGCCGTTACCATCACAACCTGATGAGCTTCGGCATCATGTACAACTACAGCGAAAACTTTGTCCTGCCGTTGTCCCATGACGAGGTGGTGCACGGTAAACGCTCTATCCTGGATCGCATGCCCGGCGACGCCTGGCAAAAATTTGCTAACCTCCGCGCCTACTACGGCTGGATGTGGGCGTTCCCGGGTAAAAAACTGCTGTTTATGGGCAACGAATTCGCACAGGGCAAAGAGTGGAACCATGATGTCAGCCTTGACTGGCATTTGCTGGAAGGGGAAGACAACTGGCACCACGGTGTGCAGCGTCTGGTGCGCGATTTGAACCATACCTACCAATATTACACCCCGCTTCATCAGCTTGATTTCGATCCGGCCGGATTCGAGTGGCTGGTGGTGGATGACGCCGAACATTCAGTTTTTGCCTTTGTGCGTCGCGATCGTGAAGGCAATGAAATCATTGTCGTCAGCAACTTTACGCCTGTACCGCGGCCGGGCTATCGCTTTGGCGTCAATCAGGCGGGCAGCTGGCGCGAAGTCATCAATACCGATCAGCATGACTATCACGGCAGCGACGTACGTAATCATCGTGTCCATACCGATCAGCAGGAAAGCCACGGTCGTCCCCAGTCACTGAGCCTGAACTTACCGCCGCTGGCGACGGTATGGTTGGTGCGGGAGGGAGAATGATCGTGCGTGCCGGACATCCCCACCCGCTGGGTGCCAGCTATGACGGGAAGGGCGTAAACTTTACGCTGTTTTCCCATCATGCTGAGCGCGTTGAACTCTGCCTGTTCGACGAGAACGGGCTTGAGCAGCGCGTTGAACTCCCTGCGCGTAGCGGCGATATCTGGCACGGTTATCTCCCGGGCGTCCAGCCCGGACAGCGCTATGGTTACCGGGTTTATGGCCCCTGGGCACCGGAGGCGGGGCATGTTTTCAATCCCGCCAGGCTGCTGGTCGATCCCTGTGCCAAAGCGGTGCTGGGCGACATCCCCGACGATCCGCGTTTCCACTGTGGCTACACGGAACCCGACACACGCGATAACGCGGCGCTGGCACCCAAATCTGTCGTGGTGATGGAGGATTTCGACTGGCAGGGAGATCAGGCTCCGCGCACGCCATGGGGCAGCAGCGTGATTTATGAAGCCCATGTTCGCGGTTTGACCCAGCTGCATCCCGGTATTCCTGAGGCACTGCGTGGCACTTATGCCGCACTGGCGCATCCTGTGATGATCGATTACCTGCTCCAACTGGGCATTACGGCTATCGAGTTACTGCCTGTGGCCCACTTTGCCAGCGAGCCGCGCCTGTTGCGTCTGGGCTTAACCAACTACTGGGGCTATAACCCTTTTGCCCTCTGGGCGGTCGATCCTCGTTATGCTTCCGGCCAGGATGGGCTGTCTCCGCTGCAGGAGTTTCAGCAGACGGTGAAGCGCCTGCATGCTGCGGGCATTGAAGTGCTCCTGGACGTGGTGTTTAACCATACGGCAGAACTGGATGAGACCGGGCCGACAATATCCTTTCGCGGCATCGACAATGCCAGCTATTACTGGCTCGACGACCAGGGCGGTTATCACAACTGGACTGGCTGCGGTAACACACTCAATCTGAGCCATCCTCAGGTCATGAACTGGATACTGGAGGCGTTGCGCTACTGGGTGCGCGTCTGCCACGTGGATGGCTTTCGCTTTGATCTGGCACCGGTTCTGGGGCGTGAGCCTGATTACCATCGCGACGCCGCGCTGTTCGAGGCCATGCGCGCCTGCCCGATCCTGTCAACGGTCAAACTGATTGCCGAGCCCTGGGATATTGGCCCCAATGGTTATCAGGTAGGGAATTTCCCCGCACAGTTTGCTGAGTGGAACGATCAGTTTCGTGACACGGCCCGCCGGACGTGGCTGCATGAGGATGTGACGATGGGGGATTTTGTCCGCCGGTTTGCCGCCTCAAGCGACCTTTTTCAGCACAATGGCCGCAAGCCCCATGCCAGCCTGAATATGATCACCGCGCATGATGGTTTCACGCTGCGCGACCTGGTGAGCTTCAGTCAAAAACATAATGAAGCCAACGGCGAACAAAACCGTGACGGACACGGTAACAATTACAGCCATAACCATGGTACAGAAGGATTGGTGGTCAGTGCGGATGTGGCCCAGCGCCGCAGGCGCAGCACGGAAGCGCTGCTGACGACGTTGTTGCTTGCTCAGGGCACACCGATGCTGCTGGCCGGGGACGAGCGTGGTCAAACCCAGCACGGCAACAATAATGCTTACTGCCAGGATAACCCACTGACCTGGCTCAAGTGGGACGATGAAGAAAAAGGCCTTGTCGACTTTACCGCATCGCTGATTCACCTGCGTAAGCGCATTCCGGCACTCACTGCGGATAGCTGGTGGCAGAACGAGGACGGCAATGTCGAGTGGCTGGATGACCAGGGTAAACCTGTGGATGAAGGCGGCTGGAAGCAGGGCATGCGCAGGTTGCAAATTCTGCTCTCTGGTTGCTGGTTAATAACAATAAATGCGACAGATACGCAATGTGATATCGCCTTACCAGACGGAGAATGGCACGTCCTTCCTCCTTTTACCGGGGAATGTAACCCCATCCGATTAACTGTCTGGCATGGTCCCGCACACGCTGTGTGTGTGTTCCAAAAGCAATGATAAGGAGTCAGACATGGTTAAATTAGAAAGAGCAGAACATCTTATGCTGGCGCGCCAGCTCCCTACACAAACCATCGCCCTTGTACTCGCTGGAGGACGCGGGACGCGCCTGGTGGATCTGACCGCCAAACGCGCCAAGCCCGCCGTTCATTTTGGCGGCAAATTCCGCATTATTGATTTTGCGCTCTCCAACTGTGTTAACTCCGGCATTCGTCGTATCGGCGTCATTACGCAGTATCAATCTCATACGTTAACCCAACATATTCAGCGTGGTTGGTCTATCTTCAACGAAGAGATGAATGAATTTGTTGATCTGCTTCCGGCTCAGCAGCGGTTTTCCACTGAGCACTGGTATCGCGGCACAGCGGATGCGGTGACCCAGAACCTCGACGTTATCCGGCGTTACAACGCGCAGTATGTGGTTATCCTGGCAGGCGATCACATCTACAAAATGGATTACTCCAGAATGCTGCTGGATCACGTGCTGAATGATGCCCGCTGCACGATCGCGTGTCTGCCGGTGCCCGTCGCAGAGGCGACCGCGTTTGGTGTGATGGCAGTTGACGAAAACAATAAAGTAATCGATTTCGTGGAGAAGCCGCCGAAGCCGCCAACCATGCCGGGCGATGACACAAAATCGCTCGCCAGCATGGGGATTTACGTTTTCGACGCCGAGTATCTCTATGGTTTGCTGGAGGACGATCTGCATCAGGCCGGTTCAAGCCACGATTTCGGCAAAGATATTTTGCCGAAGGTCGTAGAAAGTGGCGAGGGCTACGCCCATTCATTTGCGATCTCTTGTGTGCAAAACGATCACGAGGCTCCGCCTTACTGGCGGGATGTCGGTACGCTGGAGGCTTACTGGCGTGCGAACCTCGATTTGGCCTCGGTCACACCGGAACTGGATATGTACGACAGCAGCTGGCCGATTCGTACCCATATGGAACCCTTACCCCCGGCGAAGTTTGTCCAGGACCGTTCCGGTAGCCATGGTATGACAATGAATTCCCTGGTCTCTGGCGGCTGCATTATTTCGGGCTCGGTGGTCGTGAATTCGGTTATGTTTTCCCGCGTGCGGGTGAACTCATTTTGCAACATTGATTCAACGGTACTGCTGCCTGATGTGGTGGTTGGCCGATCCTGTCGTCTGCGCCGCTGCGTCATTGACCGCGCCTGTGTGTTGCCAGAAGGGATGGTGATTGGTGAAAACCCTGATGAAGACAGCCGCCGCTTTTTCCGTTCAGAAGAAGGCATTGTACTGGTGACCCGCGCCATGCTGGCCAAACTCAGTAGTGCGGGACAATAAACGACAAGCGGCACACAACCCATCGGCACGAGGATCGTGCCTGGTAACTTAATGAGGTCGAGGATGCAGGTTTTACATGTCTGTTCAGAACTTTTCCCGCTGTTGAAAACGGGCGGGCTGGCTGATGTAGTCGGGGCATTACCTCAGGCACAAATTGCGGGTGGAACAGATACGCGAGTGTTACTTCCCGCGTTTCCTGCATTACGTAAAGGAATACCGGATACGCAGTTGGTGGCGGAGTTGCAGACGTTTGCCGGGCCCGTTCGCTTACTGTTTGGGCAGTTTGATGGGGTAGGCATTTACCTTATTGATGCCCCTGATCTCTATGATCGTCCGGGTAGTCCTTATCATGATGAATCGCAGTTTGCCTACGTCGACAACTATTTACGCTTTGCTTTACTGGGGTGGATGGGCTGTGAGTTAGGCTGCGGACTGGACAGCTACTGGCGGCCCGATATCGTCCACGCACACGACTGGCATGCAGGGCTGACCTGTGCCTATCTTGAAGCGCGTGGACGGCCTGCAAAATCCGTTTTCACCGTGCATAACCTGGCCTATCAGGGACTGTTTTCCGCGCATCATCTGGATCAGATTCAGCTGCCACAATCCTTTTTTAATATGTACGGCCTGGAGTTTTTTGGACAGATCTCGTATCTGAAAGCGGGCCTGTTTTACGCAGATCATGTGACGGCCGTAAGCCCAACCTATGCGCATGAAATCACCACGCCCGAATACGGTTACGGCATGGAAACCCTGCTGGCCCAACGGATGCGTGAAGGGCGTTTAAGCGGTGTGTTAAATGGTGTCGATCCGGCAATCTGGGATCCCTCCCATGATCTGCTGCTGAGCTCACGCTATAACCGCGATACGCTGGAAGCCAAAGCGGAAAACAAGCGTCAGCTGCAGGTGGCAATGGGACTGAAGGTGGACGACAAAGCCCCCGTCTTTGCCGTGATCAGCCGCCTGACCCGACAGAAAGGGCTGGATCTGGTACTGGAAGCGCTGCCCGGTTTGCTGGCTCAGGGCGGACAACTGGTGCTGTTAGGGCAAGGTGATGCCGAACTGCAACAGGGTTTTCTGGCCGCTGCGGCGGAACATCCTGGCAGTGTTGGCGTACAGATTGGCTACCACGAAGCGTTTTCGCATCGCATTGTTGGCGGCGCGGATGTCATCATGGTGCCAAGCCGCTTCGAGCCTTGTGGTCTGACACAGCTCTACGGACTGAAATATGGCACCCTGCCATTAGTGCGTCGCACGGGCGGCCTGGCCGATACGGTAAACGACAGTTCGCTGGAAAACCTTGCGGATGGTATTGCCAGTGGATTCAGTTTTGAAGACAGTAATGCCTGGTCTTTATTAAGGGCCATTCGTCGCGCGTTTGTGTTGTGGTCTCGCCCTTCACTGTGGCGTTATGTGCAGCGTCAGGCGATGGGGATGGATTTTAGCTGGCAGGTCGCCGCTCAAGCCTACCGCGATCTTTATCAACGTTTGTTGTAACGGATTGGGAAACTGAAAATGAATACACCATTCACTTACGCTTCACCTACGTTGACGGTTGATGCTTTAAAGCACTCAATTGCATACAAACTGATGTTCACCATTGGTAAAGACCCTTCCATTGCGAATAAACACGAATGGCTGAACGCCGCACTGCTGGCCGTGCGCGATCGTATGGTTGAGCGCTGGCTGCGCTCTAACCGCGCGCAACTTTCTCAGGATGTGCGGCAGGTTTATTACCTGTCGATGGAATTTCTGATGGGGCGCACGTTGGGCAATGCTCTGCTGGCGATGGGGATCTACGACGATCTCAATCTGGCGCTCGACGAAATGGGCCTCGATCTGGCCGAGTTGATGGAAGAAGAGAACGATCCCGGTCTGGGTAACGGTGGCCTGGGTCGCCTCGCGGCCTGCTTCCTGGACTCGCTGGCAACGCTCGGTATGCCGGGCCGCGGCTACGGCATTCGCTACGATTACGGCATGTTCAAACAGAATATTGTGGATGGCGAGCAGAAAGAGTCACCGGATTACTGGCTTGAATACGGCAACCCGTGGGAGTTCCAGCGTTTCAACACCCGTTATAAAGTTCGCTTCGGTGGCCGTGTTCAGCACGAAGGGGCCAAGGTTCGCTGGCTGGAAACCGAAGAGATTCTGGCTATGGCCTACGATCAAATCATCCCCGGCTACGATACGGATTCTACTAACACGTTACGTTTGTGGGGCGCGCAGGCCAGTAACGAAATCAACCTGGGTAAATTCAATCAGGGTGACTATTTTGCGGCTGTGGAAGACAAGAACCACTCAGAAAACGTGTCCCGCGTGCTTTACCCCGACGACTCAACCTATTCCGGTCGGGAACTGCGTTTGCGCCAGGAATATTTCCTCGTGTCGGCTACCGTGCAGGACATTCTGAATCGTCACTGGACGATGCACCGGACCTGGGGCAACCTGGCGGACAAAATTGCCATTCACCTCAATGACACCCATCCGGTGCTGGCGATTCCCGAGCTGATGCGGTTGTTGATTGATGAGCATAAATTTACCTGGGATGATGCGTTCGATGTGTGCTGCCAGGTGTTTTCGTATACCAACCACACCTTGATGAGCGAAGCGCTGGAAACCTGGCCGGTAGATATGATTGGCAAGATCCTGCCGCGCCACCTCAGCATCATTTTTGAAATCAACGACTTTTTCCTTAAAACGATTCAGGAATATTATCCTGACGACTGGGATCTGCTGTCGCGCATTTCTATCATTGATGAGAACGACGGGCGCCGGGTGCGCATGGCCTGGCTGGCCGTGGTCGTCAGTCACAAGGTCAATGGCGTTTCAGAGCTGCACTCGAACCTGATGGTTCAGTCCCTGTTTGCCGATTTCTCCCGCCTGTTCCCCGGCCGTTTCTGCAACAAAACCAATGGCGTTACGCCGCGCCGCTGGCTGGCGCTGGCAAACCCACCTCTGTCTGAATTACTGGATGAGCAGATTGGTCGTAACTGGCGGACAGATTTAAGCCAGCTCAGCGAGCTGAAAGCCTGTATCGATTACCCGGCCTTTATTGAGAAAGTGGCGGATGCCAAGCTGGAAAACAAAAAACGGCTCGCCGTCTGGGTGGCGAAAAACCTCGATGTGGTGATCGATCCTAACGCGTTGTTCGACGTTCAGATCAAGCGTATTCATGAGTATAAGCGCCAGTTACTTAACGTCCTGCACGTGATTACCCGTTACAACCGCATCAAGGCCGATCCCGATGCCGAGTGGGTGCCGCGCGTGAATATTTTTGCGGGTAAAGCGGCTTCGGCGTACTACGTTGCCAAGCACATTATCCATTTGATTAACGATGTGGCGAAGGTGATTAACAATGATCCTCAGGTTAAAAATAAGCTGAAGGTCGTCTTTATCCCTAACTACAGCGTGAGTCTGGCGCAGATTATTATTCCGGCGGCCGATCTCTCTGAGCAAATCTCGACAGCAGGTACCGAAGCCTCGGGCACCAGTAACATGAAATTTGCCCTCAACGGTGCGCTGACCATTGGCACGCTGGACGGTGCCAACGTCGAAATGCTGGAGCATGTGGGCAAAGAAAACTTCTTTATTTTTGGTAACACCACTCCGCAGGTCGAAGCCTTGCGTCAGGCAGGCTACAACCCGCGTAAGTACTATGAAGAAGATGCCGAACTGCACCAGGTGCTCACCCAGCTCGCCTCGGGTGTCTTTAGCCCGCAGGATCCGGGCCGCTACCGTAACCTGTTCGATTTGCTGGTGAACTTTGGCGATCACTACCAGTTGCTGGCGGATTACCGCAGTTATGTGGATACGCAGGATAAGGTCGATGAACTGTATCGTCAGCCAGACGAATGGCAGCGCCGCGCCGCCATGAACATCGCCGGCATGGGCTATTTCTCGTCTGACCGCACGATTCAGGAGTATGCGGATGAGATCTGGAATATTTCGCCGGTGAGGCTGTAGTCTGGCGGTAAAGTTGAGATTGAGGGGGCTGGTGACAGCCCCTTTTTTATTGGGGGCGTTGTTCGTGGGGTGAGGGTTTACGGTTGTGCGCCGGGAATATTTTGCCCGCGGGGCGGGGGAGATTACGGTTGTGTGTCGGGAATATTTTGCCCGCGGGGCGGGGGAGATTACGGTCCTGCGCCGGGAATATTTTGCTCGCGGAGCGGGGGAGATTACAGTCGTACGCCGGGAATATTTTGCGCGCCGGGCGGGGGAGATTACGGTCCTGCTCCGGGAATTTTCCGCCCGCCAGGCGACAGGGAGTTTCAGCCTGTCCGTGCAGGCGGCCGGGTTAAGGGGCTCGCGCCAGCCCCTTAACAATCCCGGCGGCCGTCAGCCGTCGCTGTGCCTTCGTCACTCACTCCGGCCTGACGGACCGTCCGGATGCGCCCTCCCTGGCGCAGCCGTCCTCTGCGCGGCATCCCTGCCGCTCCGCCCTGTCCTCCGTTCTCTCCTCAGCGCGCCGGATGCCGGCAGGAAACCCCTGCCTGTGGGATCGTGTTACTGATTTGGTGTGGTGTTGTCTGAGGATTTGTCTGTTTGGCCGCGGGGCGGGAAGATTACGGTCCTGCATCGGGGAATTTTCCGCCCGCCAGGCGATGGCAGTTTCAGCCAGTCCGTGCAGGCGGCCGGGTTAAGGGGCTCGCGCCAGCCCCTTAACAATCCCGGCGGCCGTCAGCCGTCGCTGTTCCTTCGTCACTCACTGCGGCCTGACGGACCGTCCGGATGCGCCGTCCCTGGCGCAGCCGTCCTCTGCGCGGCATCCTGCCGCTCCGTCCTGGCCTCCGTTCCCTCCTCAGCGCGCCGGATGCCGGCAGGAAACCCCTGCCTGTGGGATCGTGTTACTGATGTGATGTGGTGTTGTCTGAGGTTTTGTCTGTTTGGCCGCGGGGCGGGAAGATTACGGTCCTGCATCGGGGAATTTTCCGCCCGCCAGGCGATGGCAGTTTCAGCCAGTCCGTGCAGGCGGCCGGGTTAAGGGGCTCGCGCCAGCCCCTTAACAATCCCGGCGGCCGTCAGCCGTCGCTGTTCCTTCGTCACTCACTGCGGCCTGACGGACCGTCCGGATGCGCCCTCCCTGGCGCAGCCGTCCTCTGCGCGGCATCCCTGCCGCTCCGTCCTGGCCTCCGTTCCCTCCTCAGCGCGCCGGATGCCGGCAGAAAAACCCCCCGCCTGTCAGTCCTGGTTTCTTTTAAAAGCGGGTGTTGTCTGTAGTGAATGTGTACAGTGGGATTCAAAAAAGTTTTTATAAACAGGCATTGATTCAAAACCAGCAGACTGTAGGACTTTCCGGTCACCTACAGCGACACCGGAAGTGGCTTCAACACAGAGACAGTGAAGCGGGGGGTTGGGGCGGCCTTCCCACCCGCTGAGCGGATGAGGGATTTCCGGATGAGCCGACAGGACGTCGGCGAGAGCCGGGCCGCGCCACGGATGGTGCGTCCTGGCGGTCCGCAGAAATCCTGAAGGAGCGAAGGCACCGCGAAGCGGCGGGTGGGCAGGACGGGAGCCCGGGGTCAAGGGGCCGCGGCGGCTGGCGGCCCCTTGTCGGTCGCCCGCACCGGCCTGGCTGAAACTCCAGGCCGCCTGGCGAGCGAAACCCTCTCAGCGCTTCATCAGATGTCAGCGACTCAAACCTTCTCAGTGCCTGAAAAGACTTCTCGCACAAGCATCAATTATCGGTATTCAAAGCAATAAAAACGCCTGAGCAGGCGCAAATCTCAAAGCGGCGGGTGGGCAGGACGGGAGCCCGGGGTCAAGGGGCCGCGGCGGCTGGCGGCCCCTTGTCGGTCGCCCGCACCGGCCTGGCTGAAACTCCAGGCCGCCTGGCGAGCGAAACCCTCTCAGCGCTTCATCAGATGTCAGCGACTCAAACCTTCTCAGTGCCTGAAAAGACTTCTCGCACAAGCATCAATTATCGGTATTCAAAGCAATAAAAACGCCTGAGCAGGCGCAAATCTCAAAGCGGCGGGTGGGCAGGACGGGAGCCCGGGGTCAAGGGGCCGCGGCGGCTGGCGGCCCCTTGTCGGTCGCCCGCACCGGGCAGACTGAAACTCCAGGCCGCCTGGCGAGCGAAACCCTCTCAGCGCTTCATCAGCTGTCAGCGACTCAAACCTTCTCAGTGCCTGAAAAGACTTCTCGCACAAGCATCAATTATCGGTATCCAAAGCAATAAAAACGCCTGAGCAGGCGCAAATCTCAAAGCGGGGGAGTTGGGCGGCCTTCCCACCCGCTGAGCGGATGAGGGATTTCCGGATGAGCCGACAGGACGTCCTGGCGGTAATTTGAACGAGCGAAAGGACCGCGCCGGCAAAAAAAACGGCACAACAGGCCGTAACCTGTTGTGCCGCACGCTCAACACTGACGCGCTGTTACGAGGCCAGCGACAGCGTCGGCTTGGCCTTCGCCGCCAGCCACTCAGCGATACGGGCCTGCTGAGCTTCATTGAGCCACATACCTTGCTTGGTGCGGCGCCAGATAGCGTCGTCGACTTCACGCACCCATTCATGCTGAACAAGGTAACGCAGTTCGGCCTCATAAAACTCGTGGCCAAAGTTCTCACCCAGATCTTCCAGCGACGTTGCATCGTTGAGCAGCAGTTCCGTGTTGCTGCCGTAAGTGCGGGAATAGTGGCGCGCCATGTTTTCAGTAATAAACGGATAACGGCGGCGCAGGCTGGCAGCGTAGTCATCACTGGTGCCAGAGATATTACCGCCGGGCAATACGCAGTTCTTCGTCCAGGCCGGGCCAGCCTTGGGATAATACTTCGCCAGTTTCTCCATCGCATGCTCAGCCAGCTTGCGATAGGTCGTTAATTTACCGCCAAAGACCGACAGTAATGGCGTTTTACCGTTTTCATCACGGACGTCCAGCGTGTAGTCACGGGTGATGGCCTGCGGCGAATCCGATTCATCATCACACAGCGGGCGCACACCGGAATAGGTCCAGACGATATCGTCAGGCGTTAACTGCTTTTTAAAGTGGCCGTTGTACACTTTCAGGATGTAGTCGATTTCGTTGTCGTCAATAGCGACATTTTTCGGATCGCCTTTATATTCCACGTCGGTTGTGCCGATGATGGAAAACTCGTCCATCCACGGAATGACAAACACAATGCGGTTATCTTCGTTTTGCAGGATATAAGCCTGCTTCTCATTGTGAACGCGTGGCACCACGATATGGCTGCCTTTGATCAGGCGGATACCGTAGGGCGACTTCAGCGCCAGCCCGTCGTCAAAGAACTGCTTAACCCAGGGGCCGGCTGCGTTAACCAGACCTTTGGCCTGCCAGGTCAAGGTTTTGCCGCTGTCAATGTCTTCTGCTTCGACCATCCACAGGCCATTTTCACGCCACGCGCGGGTAACGCGGGTACGGGTGCGCACTTCACCGCCATGCTTAACCACTTCCTGCGCATTGAGGACGACCATACGGGCATCATCGACCCAGCAGTCGGAATACTCGAAACCACGTTTAATTTCAGGCTTCAGCGCCGAATCCGGCCCAAAGGTCAGGCTTTTACTGCCCGGCAGGCTGGTGCGTTTGCCCAGGTGGTCATACATGAACAGACCGGTGCGAATCATCCAGGCCGGGCGCAGATGCGGACGGTGCGGCAGGCGGAAACGCATCGGGAACGCGATATGCGGTGCCATTTTTAGCAGCACTTCGCGCTCAGCCAGCGCTTCACTTACCAGACGAAACTCATAATGTTCAAGGTAGCGCAGGCCACCATGAATCAGTTTTGAACTGGCGGAAGAGGTCGCGCAAGCCAGGTCCCGCGCCTCTAGCATTAACACCGACAGTCCGCGTCCTGCAGCGTCTGCTGCGATGCCAGCACCGTTGATGCCGCCGCCGATAACGATCAGGTCTTTGGTTTCCACGTTGTCTCCTCCGATGTTCGGAATAGTTCACTTATGTTCGTTTTCGAGCATAATAATAATCGCAAACCAACATTGATGCCAGTATTTAACCGCTTAAAAACAATTTTGCGTGATATGGATAACATTATGTGTGCGGAAAGGTGAGTAGCCACAATTATTGTCAGGTTATTGCCGAGGATTATCGGGTTACACTAGCTGTCATTTTGATGATGAAACATGATGAGAGACACCATGGAAACCTACCAATGTATTGATGTTCACCAGGCGCAGGCGCATCTTGAGCAGGGCGCAGTGCTGGTGGATATTCGCGATGCGCAAAGTTTTGCACTCGGCCATGCCCGCGGCGCCTTGCATTTGTCGAACAGCAACCTCAATGATTTCATCAGCACCACTGACATGAGCCTGCCTGTACTGGTGATGTGCTATCACGGCAACAGCAGTAAGGGTGCGGCGGACTATCTGCATGGTCAGGGATTTGCCACGGCTTACAGTATAGATGGCGGATTTGACGCCTGGCGCGCCGCCTTTCCTCAACAGGTTGCCAGCGGCGCTGAATAAATAAGCGGGCGTAACACGGAGAGTGAGTAATGCGCATTACCCAATTTAATCAGCCGCGCATGGCGCAGGCTTTTGTTGACTACATGGCGACGCGTGGCGTGAAATTGCGTATTGAGCATGAAAGTCACTATGTCATTGTGCTGGATGATGAAAGTCAGCTTTCAATGGTCGAAAACGAACTTCAGGCGTTCGTGCGCGATCCCAATCATCCGCGCTACCTGGCAGCGAGCTGGCAAAGTGGTAAAACCGACAGCGGCCTGCGCTATGAGCGCAGCAACATCTGGGCAAACATACGTGAGCGGGCCGGACCATTGACGACCGTCGTGATGCTGGCCTGTATCGCCGTCTTTATTCTGATGCAGGTGCTGGGCGATCGCACCGTAATGTACTGGTTAGCTTGGCCCGATGCCGATCAGCACTTTGAGGTCTGGCGCTGGTTTAGTCATGCGTTGCTGCATTTTTCGCTGCTGCATATCCTGTTTAACCTGATGTGGTGGTGGTATCTCGGCGGAGCGGTAGAAAAACGGTTAGGCAGCGGCAAACTTTTTGTCATTTTACTGATCTCCGCCCTGCTCAGTGGCTGGCTGCAGGCAAAGTTCAGCGGCATCTGGTTTGGTGGTCTGTCCGGCGTGGTCTATGCATTAATGGGATATTGCTGGCTGCGTGGCGAACGCGATCCTGAGAGTGGTATCTGTCTGGAGCGCGGGTTAATCGGATTTGCCCTCGTCTGGCTGGTGGTCGGCTGGTTTGGGGCCTTTGGTCTGGCCATCGCCAACGCCGCGCACGTGGGTGGGCTACTGGTTGGCCTGGCGATGGCATTTGTTGATACGCGCAAGAAAAAACGCTAGTCACAACGAAGAAGAATAAGCCCGAAACAGGAGAGGAATGTGAAGCAGACGCAACGTCATGACGCCATTATTGATCTGGTTCGGCGTCAGGGATATGTCAGTACTGAGGAGCTGGTCGACCATTTTGAAGTCAGCCCACAAACGATTCGTCGTGATTTAAACGACCTTGCCGATCAAAATAAAATTCAACGGCACCACGGTGGGGCGGCTTTGCCCTCCAGCTCGGAGAACACCGCCTGGCAGGACCGTAAAATGATGTGGTCGGCCGAAAAAGCGCGCATTGCCCAGCGCGTTGCCAGCCAGATTCCCGACGGCGCAACGCTGTTTATTGATATCGGCACCACGCCGGAAGCGGTGGCGCATGCGCTGCTGGGCCACAGCGATCTGCGCGTGGTGACGAACAACCTGAACGTAGCCATGTTGTTGATGGGCAAACCGGACTTCAGAGTCATTATTGCGGGTGGCGAAGTACGTACCCGTGATGGCGCGGTCATGGGCGAAGCGACGCTGGACTTTATTTCACAGTTTCGCCTTGATTACGGCATCCTCGGGATTAGCGGCATTGATATGGACGGATCACTGCTGGAGTTCGACTACCACGAGGTGCGCACCAAGCGCGCCATCATCGAGAACTCACGCTGTGTCATGCTGGTTGTGGATCACTCGAAATTTGGGCGTAATGCCATGGTCAACCTGGGCAATATGAGCCAGCTTGATTATCTTTATACCGATAAAATGCCGCCCGCCAGCGTCATGAAGGTGATTGAACAGCACGACGTTCACCTCGAACTTTGCTAATTCCTGCCCGCCAGTGAGTAAACTGGCGTTTTTTACCTCAGTCTGTCGCTTTTTCCCGCACTCACGTATTTAATTAAAACGGTCGCTGGCCATGTTGCCGGCCCATGCGCATGCCATGTTTACCTTACCCATATGGATACAAAGGGAGTGATATGCCACAGCAGAAATTCAATAAATCCCGCTTTCAGGCTGCATTAACCCGCCAATGGCAACATCTCGGCTACACCTCCGCCAGGCAAATGACGCCGCATCAGTGGTGGCAGGCACTCAGTGCCGCAGTGAATGATGTGATCAGTGTGCAGCCCACCGCCCGATCCCTCTCGCCACAACGTCATGTGAACTATCTGTCGATGGAATTTCTGCTGGGACGTCTTACGGGCAATAACCTGCTTAATCTGGGCTGGTTTGATGAGGTAAAAGCCCTGCTGGCTGAACATCAGGTTGAGCTGAGCGAACTGCTGGAAGAAGAAGTCGATCCAGCCTTAGGTAACGGCGGCCTGGGAAGGCTGGCGGCCTGTTACATGGACGCCATGGCGACGGCAGGCCAGCCTGCAACCGGACATGGGCTGAATTATCAATATGGCCTGTTCCGCCAGCGCTTCGCAGAGGGCAAACAGGTTGAAGAACCGGATGACTGGGAGCGCGACACCTATCCCTGGTTTCGCCATAACGCAGCGCTGGATGTGCGTGTCGGGCTGGGTGGAAAAGTGATCAAGCGCGATGAAGGTCGCCTGGAATGGGTACCTGCCCTTTATCTTCGCGGGGAAGCCTGGGATCTGCCGATCACGGGATACCGTAACGGGGTGACGCTGCCGTTACGGCTGTGGAAAGCCACCAGCGAACATCCTTTTGACCTGACGCTGTTTAACGATGGTAAGTTTTTACAGGCTGAACAGCAGGGGATTGATGCCGCCAGCCTGACCAAAGTGCTTTATCCCAACGATAATCACCCACAGGGAAAACGCCTGCGCCTGATGCAGCAATATTTTCAGTGTGCCTGCGCAGTGGCGGATATTTTGCGACGTCATCATCAGGCAGGGCGCAGTATCCATGCCCTGCCAGATCATGAAGTGATCCAGCTAAACGATACGCATCCCACTATCGCTATACCGGAAATGCTGCGTGTATTACTGGATGCGCATCAGCTGAGTTGGGATGAGGCCTGGCATATCACCAGCCGCGTGTTTGCCTATACCAATCACACCTTAATGCCTGAAGCGCTGGAACGCTGGGATGAAAAGCTGATGCGCAGTGTGCTGCCGCGTCATATGGTCATTATCAAAGAGATCAATCGCCGCCTGAAACAGCAGGTTAAACAGCGCTGGCCAGGTGATAAAGCGATATGGAAGAAGCTGGCAGTGGTGGCCGATGGTCAGGTGCGCATGGCAAACCTGTGCGTGGTGAGCGGTTTTGCAGTGAATGGCGTGGCGGCCCTGCATTCCGGCCTGGTCGTGACCGATCTTTTCCCCGAGTACCATCAGCTTTGGCCGCAAAAATTCCACAATGTCACGAACGGCATCACGCCGCGCCGCTGGATTAAGCAGTGTAATCCCGCCCTGTCGAGCCTGATTGACGATACGCTTCAATGCGAATGGGTCAGTAATCTGACGGCCTTACAGGGGCTGGAGCCCTGTGCGGATGATCCTGCCTTCCGTGAGCGCTTCCGTGCGGTTAAGCGCCATAACAAAGCGCGTCTGGCTACCTACATTGCGCAGCGCACCGGCATCCTTGTTAATCCAGAAGCGATCTTTGATGTGCAGATCAAGCGACTGCATGAGTATAAGCGTCAGCATTTAGGCCTGTTGCATATTCTGCACTGCTATAAACGCGTTCGCGATAATCCCGATGATGCCAGCATGATTCCCCGCGTGTTTCTCTTTGGTGCCAAAGCCGCACCGGGTTATTACCTGGCAAAAAACATTATCTATGCCATCAACAAGGTGGCAGACGTGGTGAATAACGACCCGCTTGTTGGCGACAAACTCAAAGTCGTCTTTATGCCGGATTACCGCATTACGGCAGCCGAATACCTGATCCCTGCTGCCGATCTGTCGGAGCAGATCTCCACAGCGGGCTACGAAGCCTCAGGCACAGGCAACATGAAGCTGGCATTAAATGGCGCACTCACTATTGGCACGCTGGATGGCGCGAATGTAGAAATCGCCGAACAGGTCGGCGAAGAGAACATCTTTATTTTCGGCCATACCGTGGATGAGGTTAAGGCGCTTAAAGCGGCAGGTTACAAGCCGCAAAAGATCCGCAAGCATAACAAAGAGCTGGATGAATTACTGACGTCTCTGAAAAAAGGGAAGTTCAGTAATGGCGATAAGCATGCATTCGACCTAATGTTGGAGAGTCTGACAAAAAATGGCGATCCCTGGCTGGTGCTGGCGGATTATCAGGCTTACGTCGATGCGCAAAAACGCGTTGAGGCGTTATGGCGCGATCAGGAAGCCTGGACGCGCGCCGCCATTCTCAATACGGCACGAGCCGGGTTTTTTAGTTCGGATCGTTCGATTCGGGACTACCAACAGCGCATCTGGCAGGCGCAACGCTAAGGAATTGCGATGACATCCACTTCACTTGATAAAGCCGCACTGGCGGCAGGAATAGCGCTGACGTACTTCAATGCGAACGGTGAACCGGAGGCGATCAGCGATGAGACAAAGCGTGCCTTGCTCGCCGTGATGGAAAACCCGCAGAAAGCCAGCAAATCACCGCTGCCGCCTGTTGTGGTCTTCAGCGGTAATCGCCAACGTGTGCTGGCGCCACAGATTGACGGTCGCATAAGCTGGCAGTTGCAGACAGAGAAAGGCAAAACTTTTAGCGGAACACTCGAAGGTGGTGCGCCCTTTACGCTGCCTTCTCCTCTGGGGCAGGGTTATCACCAGCTTACCTTGAGCAAGGGTAAACGTACGTGGCAGACGAGAGTGATCGTCGCGCCGCGCCGCTGTTATCTGCCCCCGGCCTTGCGTGCCGGAGAGAAACGCTGGGGCGCGCTGGTTCAGCTTTATACCGTGCGTTCAGCGAAAAACTGGGGCATTGGTGATTTTGGCGATCTGGAATATTTGCTGGAGCAGCTTGCCGCGCGCGGTGGTGATTTTGTCGGCCTGAATCCCCTGCACGCGCTCTATCCGGCCAGCCCCGCTTTTGCCAGCCCTTACAGTCCGTCGTCCCGTCGCTGGTTAAATATTATCTATATCGATGTGGCACAGGTAGAGGATTTCCAGCAGAGCCGCGCGGCGCAAAAGTGGTGGAAAAGCGCGAAAACCCAAAAAGCACTCAGCAAGGCCCGGGAAAGTGAGTGGGTGGATTACGATGCAGTGATGGCGCTGAAGCTGACGGCGTTGCGCCATAGCTGGACTCAGTTCCAGGCCCGGCGTGCGGAAGATGAGCAGAAACAAGGCTTTGCCGAATTTATCCAGCAAGGGGGCGACAGTTTGCGCTGTCAGGCCGTTTATGACGGTCTGCAGGCAGACATGCAGCGTGAAGGCTCCGCACTGACAGGCTGGCCTGCCTGGTCCGAAAGCTGGCGTGACTGCCGCTCCGCGGAGGTGCAGAACTGGTGCGAACAGCACGGCGAGGAGATTGCTTTCTGGCAATGGTTGCAATGGCTGGCGCAGCAGCAGTTTTCGCAGTGCTGGGCGCGCAGTCAGGCGCTGGGTATGAGTGTCGGCCTGTACCGCGATCTGGCCGTCGGCGTAGCAGAAGGCAGCGCTGAAACCTGGCACGATCCAGAGCTCTACCGGCTGAAAGCGTCCATCGGCGCGCCGCCCGATCGGCTTGGTCCGCTGGGCCAAAACTGGGGGCTGCCGCCGATGGATCCCCATGTTCTGCAGGCCAGAGGTTATCAGCCCTTTATCGACATCCTGCGTGCGAATATGCGTGACTGCGGCGCGCTACGTATCGACCACGTAATGGCGCTTCTGCGCCTCTGGTGGGTACCGGCGGGTGAAACGGCGGATAAAGGGGCATATGTGGCTTATCCGGTTCACGATCTGTTAGGTATTCTGGCGCTGGAAAGCCACCGACAGGGCTGTATGGTGATCGGCGAGGATTTAGGTACCGTGCCTGAAGAGATTGTCAGTCTGCTGCGCGACAGTGGCGTCTTTTCGTGGAAAGTGTTGTGGTTTGAACAGGGCAGGCAGGGCCAGTATCGCGCGCCCCGGGCCTATCCACGGCAGTCAATCGCCAGCGCCAGCACGCACGATCTGCCTACATTGACAGGGTTCTGGAGTGGCGGCGATTTGCAGCTTGGCGAGGAGCTTGGGCTTTATCCCGATAAAAAAACTGTCCTCAACCTGCAGCAGCAGCGACTGAAGCAAAAGCAGGCGCTGCTCGATGCGCTACATAAATCGGGCGCGGTGCCGGCGCGGAGCGCAAAACAGGCGGCGTCGCTGGCGATGACGCCCGGTCTGAATCAGTCTGTGCACCGTTTTCTGGCGGATACCAACAGTGCACTGCTTGGGTTGCAGCCTGAGGACTGGCTGGGCATGACCACGCCGGTTAACGTGCCGGGCACCGTCGATCAATATCCCAACTGGCGTCGCAAGCTGGTGCAGCCACTGGAAAGCATCTTTGCCGATGATGACGTCAATAAGCTACTGAAAACCGTGACTAAACGGCGAAAGGCGGGATAACGGGAACGCGCGACAGCCGGGCTGTCGCGCGTAAACATCAGTAGAACGAGTGCTCGCCACGCTGGTGCTCAGTAATATCGCGCACGCCTTTCAACTGCGGGAAGGCTGCCAGCAACTCTTTCTCAATGCCATCCTTCAGGGTAACGTCGATCATCGAACAGCCGTTACAGCCGCCACCAAACTGCAGGATAGCAAAACCGTCGTCGGTGATTTCCATCAGCGAAACGCGTCCGCCGTGTCCGGCCAGCTGTGGGTTAATCTGCGCCTGTAAAAGGTACTCCACGCGCTCAACCAGTGGCGCATCGTCAGAAACCTTGCGCATCTTAGCGTTAGGCGCCTTCAGCGTCAGCTGCGAGCCCAGGTTATCGGTGACGAAGTCAATTTCAGCGTCTTCCAGATAGGGCGCGCTCAGTTCATCAACATACGCGGACAGTTTTTCAAACTTAAGTTCAGTATCCGTGGCTTCAACCGCATCGGGTGGGCAGTATGACACGCCGCATTCGGCCGTTGGCGTACCCGGATTAATCACGAATACGCGAATCTGGGTGCCATCTTCTTGTTTAGACAGCAGTTTTGAAAAATGCTCTTGGGCAGAATCAGTAATTCGGATCATGTCAGTTGCTCAATAGTTGACTAATTTAGTTGGTTATAATACGCCCATCATTCGGGCTCTACAAGGTACGGCACAGGCACCAGATGTGCACGCTGGCTGCGCCTTGCGCCCGGAGCAGCCGGCTGATTTCTTTGACCGTACTGCCGGTGGTGACCACATCATCGATCAGGGCGATATGGCGTCCGGTGACATCGGCTTCAAGATGAAACGCTCCTCGCAAGTTGCGACGACGCTGGCGGGCGCTTAAGTGATGCTGAACGGCACCTGCGCGCCGTCGGTATAACGCCGGACTGAATGCACAGCCCAGCCAGTGAGCCAGGGGTGCGGCCAGCAGGGCCGTTTGATTGTAGCCGCGCCACCAGCAGCGTCGTGAATGCAGCGGAACACACATCAGCAGATCGGGACGGCTCGTCCGTTTGCTACGGTACGCATTCAACCAGCTTAACAAAAGCAAACGCGCCAGCATCACCCTTAGTGCGGTCGTCCCGGAGAATTTTAACTGGTTTACCCATGTGCTGAGCGGGGGCTGCCAGGCGCTGACGCAGACTAACGTCTGCCAGGGCGGCGGGTGACGCAGGCAGCGCCCGCAGGCCAGGTTGCCAGAAGCGGCAGGCAGACCGCACACCGGGCATAACGGGGGCAGGCGGGGCAACTGGCGCAGACAGACACAGCAAATGCCGTGCCGGGCAAGACGTAGCGGCAACTGGCATAGCCAACACAGGGCGGGCATTGGTAGCATAGTGGCCTCCTTATTAATGAATGATGGAAGCATAACGGATGAGCTCACTTTACTGGCATACCTGCGGCGAAGGAGATAACGATCTTGTGCTGCTGCACGGTTGGGGACTGAATGCGGAAGTGTGGCAAAACATCGTGCCGCGACTCAGCACGCATTTCCGTCTGCACTTAGTGGATTTACCCGGTTATGGCCGCAGCCAGGGATTCCCGGCGATGTCGCTGGAAGCGATGGCACCGGTGCTTGAGCCGCATCTGCCCTCGCGCGCCACTGTACTGGGCTGGTCTCTGGGCGGGCTGGTTGCCACGCAGCTGGCGTTGAGCGTCCCCGAACGATTACGTGCCCTGATTACCGTCGCCTCGTCACCTTGCTTTACCGCCCGCGATGACTGGCCTGGGATTGCCCCTTTAACCTTACATAACTTTCAGCAGCAGCTGAGTCAGGACTTTCAGCGTACCGTTGAGCGTTTTCTGGCTCTGCAAACCATGGGCTCGGAAAGCGCCCGCGCCGATGCACGCCAGCTGAAAGACATTGTGCTGTCACAGCCGATGCCCGACGTAGCGGTGCTGAATGGTGGCCTGCAGATTCTGAGCGAATGCGATTTACGTGACAGGCTTGCCACGCTTTCACTGCCTTTTCTGCGCATCTATGGCGCGCTGGATGGTCTGGTACCCCGTCGCATTGCGCAACAGCTTGACCAACAGTTACCGGCATCGCCTTCTGTTGTGACAGACAAAGCCGCACATGCGCCGTTTATTTCTCATCCTGACGCCTTCTGCCAGCATATTATTTCATTTATCAGCGGATTAGACAGTTAACCCAGACCGTAACTGGCAAATTTCTGTGTAGCGGCAATACTTGATGAGTGAGCAAGGCCGCTGCACTTCTATGCGATTAGTCAGGGAGATGACTATGCCGTTCGATATAGCCTTAAGCGATTTGCGGCTGCTTACATCTCAACAATGGATCATGAATGAGGGTAGACAAATGAAGGTTATGAAATGGGTAGTTGCATCAGTGATGATGGGCGCAGTGTCATTTTCTGCACTGGCGGCGAAAGAAGTCACCAAAGAAGAAGTGCAGAAGATGAATCTGACCAAAATTGGTACCGTAAACACCACGGCAGAAACCACCTCGCCAATGGATGCCAAGAAGAAGCTGTCAAAAGCAGCGGATGAGAAGGGCGGCAAGTACTTCCGGGTGATCGCGGGCCGTGAGCACGGTAAGTTCAGTGCAACTGCGGAAGTGTACAAGTAATTAGCGTAGCCACATGAATTGCCAGGCATCCAGCACCACAGGCTGGGTGCCATCCACCTTCTCACCTCTGATCACATCCTGAAAAAGGCGCGCTTCGGGTAACTGCGCTTTAACCTGTCTGCCACTGAGATTAAATACACACAGTAACGCATCGCCGCGGGCGGGCTCATCACGCTTCATTATTAACAGCGCATTGTCACTCTGAAAGAGCTGCATCGGATTATCAGGATGGAAAGCGGCCAGACGGCGACGCTGCTGAATCAGTTTACTCAAATGCGTATAAACCTGATGGCGTAAACCGTTCCTGTTTGCCAGCGCGTCTTCAATCTCCGGCATCGCATATTTTTGCCGGTTGATCGCCCGGTTATGGCCGGCTTCGCGTACGCCCTCATAATCGTTACGTGCACCCAGTATGCTCTGGATATAAATGGCGGGTACGCCCGGAAACGCCAGTAAGATAGCGTGCGCTAACATAAAGCGTTTGAGCCGCGTTTCATCGTCATCGCCTTCACGGTTGAGCGCATCGAAATAGGTCACGTTGATTTCATAGGGGCTGGTCGTGCCATCAGGATTATTTTTGTACGAGATCAGCGCACCTTCCAGCGCCAGATCGCGCACCAGGGCGGTAATTTCCACTTCAGATAAAATACCGCGTGCCGGATTCAGGCCAATACCATCGTGCGATGCCAGGAAATTGAAAAAAGTGGTATTGCCATTGCCTGTCGTAAGGGTACTGGCCCATTGGCGTAACGCACGCGCCGAGCCGGTGTGGATGGCGTGCAGCACCAGCGGCGGCAGCGAGAACTGGTACACCATCTGGGCTTCATCATAACCCTTGCCGAAATAGCTGATGTTGTCTTTATGCGGCACATTGGTTTCAGTAATGATCACGGTGCCCGGTGCAACCTCGTCGGCGATGGCGCGAAACAGTTTGACCAGCAGATGCGTTTTTTCGAGGTGAATGCACGTGGTGCCGGGTGTTTTCCACATATAGCCCACTGCATCCAGCCGTACGTAATCGGCTCCACGTTTCAGGTAGTCGAGCAGGACCTCAACCATGCGCAGCAGCACGTCAGGGCTGGCAAAGTTCAGGTCAATTTGATCGGCGCTGAAGGTGGTCCAGACAAAACGAATGTCACCGTTTGCCAGCGTGAACGGGGTGAGCAAGGGCGACGTCCGTGGCCGCGTTACCGCACTCAGATCGGTAGTGGGCGGCAGGCTTATAAAAAAATCATCCCAGCCCGGATCCTGTGCAAGATAATGCTTAAACCATGCGCTGTGCGCCGACATATGGTTACAGACAAAATCGAACATCAGTCGTGTTTCCTGATGCAGCAGGGCAATGTCATGCCAGTCGCCACATAACGGATTGACCTGATGGTAATCGATGACGGAAAAACCGTCGTCGGACGAATAAGGATAGAACGGCAGAAGGTGCACCAGTGGAAAGGTCGACTGCAAATGCTGCTGATAAAAGCGTGAGAAAGTGCGGAGCGTAGGCGTATTCGGTTCGCGAAACTGATCGGCATAGGTAATCAGTACGACATCCTGTTCGTCCCAGTGCGCTTTACGTGGCAATTTTGTGGTATCGCGAGCGTCTGCAATCAGGGCGAGCAGGCGTTCACGTAAAGCCTGTGGAAAGGCATCGGCATAAATCGCATCGAGTAAAGCAGTGATTTTTTCCATTTTAAGGGGCTGCCACAGCGGGTGTCGTTATTATCACGGGCGTCTTTTTAGCGTAGCGTCAGGGTGAGGATTTTCAACTTAATCGCACGCGCAGCCAGCGAAAGGGCGCAACGGCTTGCTGGCAGACAAAGCCTGGCGGAGGGCTAAGAACAGCGTAAAGGGGAAGAGAGGGTGAAGCGTCGCCTCCTTCCGCACCGGGAAAGAGGCGACGTAACCGCCGTTAACTAGCGCTTCTTACCGAAGGCCGCAGCCAGGGCATCACCCATGGCGCTGTTACCTGCTGGCTGACTGGCGGGACGCGCCCGGCCTTTGTTCGCTGCGGGACGTCTTTCCTCACGTGCCGTGCTGCTCTTACCACTGCGGGCATGGCCTTCACCCGGCTGCTCGTCAAGACGCATAGTAAGCGCGATACGTTTACGCTGCAGATCCACTTCCATGACTTTGACTTTGACGATGTCGCCCGCCTTCACGACCTGATGCGGATCGTCCACAAACTTATCGGACAGGGAAGAGATATGGACCAGCCCGTCCTGATGAACGCCAATATCCACGAAAGCACCGAAGTTAGTGACGTTAGTGACCGCACCTTCCAGCACCATGCCCGGCATCAGGTCGTTCAGGGTTTCCACGCCTTCCGCGAACTGCGCGGTTTTAAACTCAGGACGGGGATCGCGGCCGGGTTTTTCCAGCTCTTTCATGATGTCAGTCACGGTTGGCAAGCCGAAACGCGCATCGGTAAAGTCCACAGCGTTCAGATTCCGCAGGCTGGCCGGATTGCCCATCAAATCGGTCAGGGCCTGTTCCGTGGCCGCCAGAATGCGCTCGACTACCGGATAGGCTTCGGGGTGAACCGTAGACGCATCCAGCGGGTTATCGCCGTGATTGATACGCAGGAAGCCTGCGCATTGCTCAAAGGCTTTCGGCCCCAGGCGGCTCACCTTGAGTAACTGCTGACGATTCTGAAAACGTCCGTTTTCGTCACGCCAGCCGACGATATTTTGCGCCATCATGCGCGTCAGACCTGCTACGCGCGTCAGCAGCGGTACGGAAGCGGTGTTCAGATCAACGCCGACGGCATTCACGCAGTCTTCCACGACCGCATCCAGCTTTTTCGCCAGCTGACTCTGGCTGACGTCATGCTGATACTGGCCTACACCGATGGATTTCGGGTCGATTTTCACCAGCTCGGCAAGCGGATCCTGTAAGCGGCGGGCAATGGAAACCGCCCCGCGCAGGGAGACATCCAGATCCGGGAACTCCTGCGCCGCTAACTCTGACGCGGAGTAGACCGATGCGCCCGCTTCGCTGACGATCACTTTTTGCGCCGTGACCTGCGGGAACTGCTTTTGCAGATCAAGGAAGAAACGTTCGGTTTCACGTGAGGCGGTACCGTTTCCGATCGCCACCAGTTCGACCTGGTGCTTCACGCACAGCGCCGCCACGGCCGCCGCCGCTTTCGCGGCCTGGCCGGTATGGGGATAAACGGTATCGGTGGCGACCAGCTTGCCGGTGGCGTCAACGACGGCAACTTTCACGCCGGTACGCAGGCCCGGATCCAGGCCCATAGTGGCACGCATGCCCGCAGGTGCCGCCATCAACAGATCGTGCAGGTTGCGTGCAAAGACGTTGATGGCCTCATCTTCGGCCCGCTCGCGAACCGTGCCCATCAGCTCAGTTTCCAGATGCAGCATCACCTTGATGCGCCAGGTCCAGCTGACCACAGCCTTGCGCCAGCTGTCGGCGGGCGCGTTATTCAGTCTCAGGTTCAGGTGTTCGGCAATCAGGGTTTCGCCATGACTTTCGCGCGGTGGCTCATCAAATTGCGGATCGGCATTCAGCGACAGCTGCAGCACGCCTTCGTTACGTCCGCGCAGCATCGCCAGTGCACGGTGAGACGGTACGGTATGCAGCGGCTCATGGTGGTCGAAATAGTCGCGGAATTTCGCGCCCGCTTCCTCTTTACCTTCCACCACTTTCGATACCAGATGGGCATTCTTCCACAAATAGTGGCGTACTTTAGCCAGCAGCGCGGCATCTTCAGCAAAGCGCTCCATCAGGATATAGCGCGCGCCATCAAGGGCTGCGCGCACATCGGCGACACCGTTATCGGCATTCACATAACCGGCAGCCAGCTGCTCCGGATCGTGCGAGGGATCCTGCCACAATGTCTCGGCCAACGGCTCCAGACCGGCTTCGATGGCGATTTGCCCACGGGTGCGGCGTTTGGGTTTGTAGGGCAGGTAAAGATCTTCGAGTTCTGTTTTGCTGAGCGTTGCATTGATGGCCTGAGCCAGGTCGTCGGTGAGTTTTCCCTGTTCCTCAATGGATTTCAGGATGGCCTGCCTGCGTTCAGCGAGTTCACGCAGGTAGCCGAGGCGGGTTTCCAGCTGGCGGAGTTGCGTATCATCCAGACCGCCCGTCACCTCTTTACGATAACGTGCAATGAATGGCACGGTATTCCCTTCATCCAACAGGCGGACGGCGGCGTCAACTTGCTCGGGGCGCGCCTGGAGCTCACTTGCAATTAGCTGGCTAAGAACATTCATCATCGGACTATTATGCTTTCTGGGTTGAGAAATAGCCGATAGTTATACGGATTGATGGGCGAAAATGCCAGAGAATGGGCCTGCTTTCAGCGATATTCTGAATCAGGCTTCAATATAGCTAATTTCATTAACATACCAGGCGGCCGGCCCGGCTGGCGTCTCAACAATGGCCATATCACCGACCGCTTTTTTTAACAGCGCACGGGCCATCGGCGAGTCAATCGAGATGTAATCCTTACGGCCAAAAATTTCATCGTAGCCCACGATACGAAAGCGTTTCACTTCACCGTCGTCATTCTCGACTTCCACCCAGGCACCAAAAAATACTTTGCCATCCTGTTGGGGCGAATAATCCACAATACGCAGTTGCTCAAGACTTTTGCTGAGATAGCGGACGCGGCGGTCAATCTCGCGCAAACGCTTCTTATTGTACTGGTAATCGGCATTTTCACTCCGATCGCCCAGGCTGGCAGCCCAGGTCACTTTTTTGGTGACCTCGGGTCGCTCTTCCCGCCACAGATAATCAAGTTCAGCTTTTAAGGTGTTAAAACCTTCACGGGTAATCAGTCGCGTTCTCATGTACTGCAGCCGGTCAAATCAAAAGAGCTTCAGTGTAAAGCAAATCCGGTGTGACGAAAAAGGGGGCGAGAAAAGGGTTTTTAACAGGCTAAAAACCCTTTTACTGCGCTTCACGCTCAGGGAAGCACAATGAGGCGAGGAGGCTGACTTATTTACCCGCTTTGGTCGACGTCGTGGTTGAGGTGCTGCTGCTGTTACCATCACCGCCGCCACCGCCTGCGGTCGCCAGCGCTACGCCCAACAGCGCGCCAATGGCACCAATACCGATGGCATTGGAGTTGCCCTGAGCGGTTGTGGTGGCCTGTGCACCGGCGGCTTCACCGGCTGCAGGGGCGGCATAACTTTGGCTGATGCTGGACAAGGCCAGTACGCTCAGCAGTAAGATCGTTTTTTTCATGTTTTCCCCGTAAAGCGACAGATTGGCGTTGCTTTAGTCTGGGTGATATCAGGCAGTACGCAAAGTGAGCTTTACTGATTGAATTATTGGACTTTAGCTGCAAGTGGACTCATTAAAAGCGGATCTCATACTAATCCGAGAACGGTCGCGTATTATCCTGTTTTTTTGCGGAAGAATATGCTGTTATCAGAGTCATAAACCGCAGCTTGCCGGAGAAGCGGGCAATAACAGATTCGATTTAAGTCAAATTTTCTGGCAACCCGTTGTTTTTTTTAGCGCGATTATCACTGGTACGGTGTTAAAACCAGTAAATAGCGGAATTTTAGCCAATATTTCAGATTTGCCGTATTCTGTCCCACGGAGGACGAAACGGAACGGCTTCCCCGTCAGCAGAACGTGAATTTAAATATAAGCTGCTGTTTAATATGCTTTGTAACAATTTTGACTAGAATATAAACCATTAAACACTGTCGCTGTGCCACATGTTTTTTTAACAATATCGGCTCAGGCAATCGCGCCTTTGGGAGTTAAAAATGCAAGAAAACTACAAGATCCTGGTCGTCGATGACGATATGCGTTTACGCGCTCTGCTTGAACGCTACCTTACCGAACAAGGCTTTCAGGTGCGCAGTGTCGCCAACGCCGAGCAGATGGATCGTCTGTTAACCCGCGAATCCTTCCATTTGATGGTGCTGGATCTGATGCTGCCTGGCGAAGATGGGCTGTCGATTTGCCGCCGTCTGCGTAGCCAGAGCAACCCCATGCCTATCATCATGGTCACGGCTAAGGGTGAAGAAGTGGACCGTATCGTGGGGCTGGAAATCGGTGCGGACGACTATATTCCCAAGCCATTCAACCCGCGTGAACTGCTGGCGCGCATTCGTGCCGTGCTGCGTCGTCAGGCCAATGAGCTGCCCGGTGCGCCTTCGCAGGAAGAAGCGGTCATCGCGTTTGGTAAGTTCAAGCTCAACCTGGGCACGCGGGAAATGTTCCGTGAAGATGAACCTATGCCGTTAACCAGCGGCGAATTCGCCGTGCTTAAGGCGCTGGTGAGTCATCCACGTGAGCCGCTGTCGCGCGATAAACTGATGAACCTGGCCCGCGGTCGTGAGTACAGTGCTATGGAGCGTTCCATTGACGTTCAGATCTCTCGCCTGCGCCGCATGGTGGAAGAAGATCCGGCTCACCCACGCTACATCCAGACCGTTTGGGGCCTGGGTTACGTCTTTGTACCGGACGGCAGTAAAGCATGAGGCGGTTGCGCTTCTCGCCACGAAGTTCGTTTGCCCGCACCTTGTTGTTGATCGTTACCTTGCTGTTTGTCAGCCTGGTAACGACCTACCTGGTGGTGCTGAACTTCGCCATTCTTCCCAGCCTGCAACAGTTCAATAAGGTTCTGGCGTATGAAGTCCGTATGCTGATGACGGACCGTCTACAACTGGAAGATGGCACGCAGCTGGAAGTGCCACCCGCGTTTCGCCGCGAAATCTATCGTGAACTGGGTATTTCGCTCTATACCAATGCGGCGGCAGAGGAGAGCGGACTGCGCTGGGCACAGCACTATAAGTTCCTCAGCGATCAGATGGGGCAGCAGCTTGGTGGCCCGACCGATGTGCGCGTCGAGGTTAATAAAAATTCCCCGGTTGTCTGGTTAAAGACCTGGCTGTCGCCCGATATCTGGGTGCGCGTGCCGCTGACTGAAATTCACCAGGGTGATTTCTCACCGCTGTTCCGCTATACCCTGGCGATAATGTTGCTGGCGATCGGCGGGGCCTGGCTATTTATCCGCATACAAAACCGCCCGCTGGTGGACCTGGAACACGCCGCACTGCAGGTCGGTAAAGGCATTATCCCGCCGCCACTGCGTGAGTATGGCGCGTCAGAAGTGCGCTCGGTCACGCGCGCGTTTAACCAGATGGCGGCAGGCGTTAAACAGCTCGCTGACGACAGAACGTTGCTCATGGCGGGCGTCAGCCACGATTTACGTACGCCGTTAACCCGTATTCGCCTCGCCACAGAGATGATGAACGAGCAGGATGGCTATCTGGCCGAATCGATCAATAAAGACATCGAAGAGTGCAATGCCATCATCGAGCAGTTCATTGACTACCTGCGCACCGGTCAGGAAATGCAGACCGAACTGGCCGACCTGAACAGTGTTTTGGGTGAAGTGGTGGCCGCAGAAAGCGGCTACGAGCGTGAAATCGAAAATGCGGTGATGGCGGAAGAGTTGATGCTGGAGATTAATCCCCTTTCCATTAAACGTGCGCTGGCTAACCTGGTGGTGAACGCAGCACGTTATGGAAATGGCTGGATCAAGGTCAGCAGCGGTCGGGAACTGCATCGCGCCTGGTTCCAGGTTGAAGACGATGGCCCGGGAATTAAACCCGATCAACTGGCCCATCTGTTCCAGCCGTTTGTGCGCGGTGACAGTGCGCGTAGCACCAGCGGTACCGGTCTGGGACTGGCTATCGTGCAGCGTATTATCGATGCACATCAGGGTTCGCTGGAAATTGGCGACAGTGAGCGGGGAGGATTACGCATCCGTGCCTGGCTGCCGTTAGCAGAAACTCCGGAAGCGGTTCAAAACAGCGGCAATCTTTCGCTGAGCTAAAAAAACGGCGCGGTGGTTCAGGCCGCGCCGTGGCGATTAGCGCTGTGGACCGGCTTTAACCAACGCGGCACCTGCCGCATTATCGGTATACTTCTCAAAGTTAGTGATAAAACGCTGGGCCAAATCATCCGCCGCAGCGTGCCACTTCGCTTCACTTTCCCAGCTACGACGTGGATCCAGGGTGTCTTCATCCAGATCGCCCAGGGTTTTAGGGACCTGAAGGTTGAATACCGGCAGCGTTTCCGTTGGCGCATCATCCAGCTCACCGGCCAGAATCGCGTTGATAATGGCGCGGGTATTTTTCAGCGAAATGCGTTTTCCACTGCCGTTCCAGCCGGTGTTAACCAGATAAGCCTGCGCACCGGCCGCTTCCATGCGCTTCACCAGCACTTCTGCATACTGCGTGGGGTGCAGTGTCAGGAAGGCGGCACCAAAGCAGGCTGAGAATGTTGGCGTGGGGGCGGTCACACCGCGTTCCGTGCCGGCAAGCTTGGCGGTGAATCCCGACAGGAAATGGTACTGCGTCTGCTCTGGCGTTAAACGGGAGACCGGAGGCAGTACGCCAAAGGCATCGGCGGTCAGGAAAATCACCTTCTTCGCATGACCTGCTTTGGAAACCGGCTGCACGATATTATCGATGTGATGAATCGGATAGGAGACGCGGGTGTTTTCGGTTTTGCTGTCATCCGCAAAATCGATACTGCCGTCTTCACGCACCACCACGTTTTCCAGCAGCGCATTGCGGCGAATGGCGCGGTAGATTTCGGGTTCGGCCTGCTCAGAAAGATTAATCGTTTTGGCGTAGCAGCCGCCTTCAAAGTTAAACACGCCGTCATCGTCCCAGCCGTGTTCATCATCGCCAATAAGCTGGCGATCCGGATCGGTAGACAATGTGGTTTTACCCGTGCCGGACAGACCAAAGAACACCGCCACGTCACCGGCTTTACCCACGTTGGCCGAGCAGTGCATTGACGCAATGCCTTTCAGTGGGAGCAGGTAGTTCATGATTGCGAACAGCCCTTTTTTCATCTCCCCGCCATACCAGGTGCCGCCAATCAGCTGCATCCTTTCCGTCAGGTTAAAGGCCACGAAGTTCTCAGAATGCAGTCCCTGCGCCTGCCAGTCCGGATTGGTGCATTTTGCGCCGTTCATGACCACAAAATCCGGCGTGAAGTTATCCAGTTCGGCAGCGCTGGGCTGGATAAACATGTTTTTCACAAAGTGTGCCTGCCAGGCCACTTCGGTAATAAAGCGTACGCTCAGGCGTGAGTCAGGATTGGCACCGCAGAAGGCGTCCACAATAAACAGACGCTTACCTGAAAGCTGCTGCGTCACGCATTTTTTCAGCGCTTGCCAGGTTTCCTGCGACAGAGGCTGGTTATCGTTTTTTCCGGTGCCTTGATCGTTCCACCACAACGTATCGCGCGTGGTGTCATCGCGGACGATGTACTTATCCTTAGGCGAGCGCCCGGTAAACACCCCGGTATCGACTGCGATTGCGCCGCTTTGCGTCAGGGTGCCACGCTCAAAACCTTCGAGCTCCGGGCGCATCTCTTCCTGAAATAACGTGTCGTAATCAGGGTTGTGAACCACCTCAGTGGTATCGGTGATGCCCAGATCGGCAAGGGCTTTCGAGGTCAGGCCGTTAACGCGCATTTTACTGCTCCTTAAATCGGTGTCTGTTCTGTACGGGCAAAAAGAGTTTGGGATCGTGTCGGTCAAAGGCCGCCCGGTCAGGCGAGGAGACAGATCGCGCGCAGTGTACTCTACTGAGTCTGAG
This sequence comes from Pantoea stewartii, assembly GCF_011044475.1. Taxonomy (NCBI): domain Bacteria; kingdom Pseudomonadati; phylum Pseudomonadota; class Gammaproteobacteria; order Enterobacterales; family Erwiniaceae; genus Pantoea; species Pantoea stewartii. The sequence continues at coordinate 2,501,725 of NZ_CP049115.1, read as the reverse complement.
GGGGAAGGTATGTTCTTTTAAAAATGCGACTCAGGGCGCGTTAAGGTCGTGTTTCGAACGTTTTTAAGATGTTAAGAAAGTAAAAAAAGATAATTTATCAAGTAAATTAAGGGCATAGCAAAGCAGAGGTGAGGGCGGCAGAACCGCCCTGGTCGGATCAGTGAAGACGGTTGCTGTTTTCCACGGAGTTGCTGCGGATACCGGCAATATCGACAGCATCGAAAACATAATGCGATCCGCAATAGTCGCAATGCATATCGATTTTGCCGTCTTCGGCAATAATCTCATCGACTTCTTCCTGCGGCAGCGTTTTCAGGACCTCGCCGCAACGTTCGCGCGAGCAGGTACATTTGTAGATCACCGGCTGGGGATCGTAAACGGTCACTTCTTCCTGATGGTACAGTCGCCAGAGCACATCAGTTGCCGGCAGGTCGATCAATTCTTCTGTTTTAATCGTCTCTGTCAACGTAGCGAGATGGTCGAAATCCTCTTTATCCGTGTCCTGCGCGGGCAGAACCTGTAACAGAATCCCGGCGGCGCCTGCATCGCTGGTGCGGATAAACAGTCGGGTTGGCAGCTGTTCTGAACGCATGAAGTAATCTTCCAGGCATTCGCTCAGCGTGTCACCTTCCAGACCGACCACGCCCTGATAGCGCTCACCTTTTTCTGGTGTAATCGTAATCACCAGATAGCCGTTGCCCACCATGCTCTTAAGCGTGCTGTCGTCAGGGATCTCGCCTTTCATTCGCGCGACACCGCGTAATTCCTGCTGATTATTCCCATTGATCACGGCCAGCGTCAGCGGACCATCGCCCTGCAACTGCACGGTGATCTCACCATCAAATTTCAGCGTCGCGGTAAGCAGGCTGGTTGCCACCAGTAACTCACCCAGCAGGGTTTGCACAGCGGGTGGATAATCGTGGTTTTTAATGGTTTCACGCCAGGTGTTTGAAACGTTGACCAGTTCGCCACGAACAGCAGCATTTTCAAACAGATAACGGCGCAGTTGATCGTTTACAGACATAATTTTTCTCTCTTTGGGCGGGCGGTGAGCGGCATCAAGGCCTGTCTTACTCATCACCCGATAACTTAAATTTCATCAAATCGCGGCGCTCTTTTTTGTCAGGCCGGCGATCGGGATGGGGCATAGTCAGCGCATTCATTTTGCGCGCCAGCGCCATTTTTTCGCGCTTCTCAATGCTGGCGTCCGTTTCACGATAAAGCTGCTGCGCTTCACTGGCCGGGCGCCGCTGTTCGCTGATCCCGGTAATTACGACGGTACGTTCATCATTGCCCTGGCGCAGGGTTAGCTCCGCATCACGTTCAACCAGCTTACTTGGTTTGCTGCGCTGACCATTGTAATGAACCTTACCGCCTTCAATCATCTCGCGCGCAATGGAACGGGTTTTATAGAACCGCGCCGCCCAAAGCCATTTATCAAGACGAACACCGTCGTCAGATTTTTCTTTCATAGCTGCTCCCAGGCCTGGATCACTGTGCGGTAATGGCTTATTGCATAGTGACGCTGAAAGGGTTGTTCGGGACGACCGGAATCAGGATTACGGATGCCTAAACACCAGCCGATTCCCCAGGATTTAGCGACATCAAGAAGGATTTCGTTGTCATCAATGAACAATGTTCGTGATGCATCAAAGCCCGTGTGTTGCGCGACCGCCTGCCACAAACGTTGATCTTCTTTCGGATAGCCAAAGGTATGGGTGGAAAGTAATAAATCAAGGTGTGGTGCTAAACCTGTTTGTCGTCGTTTAACGTCCAGATTCCAGGGATGCGCATTGGTTAGCAGAATAGTGCGCTTACCTGCGCGCCGCAGCATCTGCAGAAAAGGCAGCGTATCGGGCCGTAAGCGGACGCGATGACGGTGTGCCCAGAGCATCGCGTGGATATCCAGTTGCAGGGCCTCTGACCAGTAGTCCAGACAATACCAGTTTAGCGTATGGGACACGGCCTGATATTTTTCTTCCATCAACTGCCGCGCGTGTTTGACAGGGATGCCCCGATGCGCGCTCAGCGCATCCGGCACCTGTTCCCGCCAAAAGACGCGGTCAAACGCCAGATCCAGTAACGTGCCGTCCATATCCAACAGCACGGTATCAATATCAGAACCGTTACACATCATGGCGGATTTACCCATTGCCTTTTCGCGCAACAGGGTAGCACAGTTGCAGGCCGGTCAGAATACGGAGCGCACGCCCTGTATAGTGCTGAGGGAAGGGTTAAAGCACGTGTCGTAGTATTGCTGAATCGCGAGCATACGCTGACGATTCAGATGCATACGACGCAGCGCCAGCAGGCCGTTAGTCAGGCCACAGGCCAGGAGCACGATTAACAGCAAGGCGGCACCGAGATAGCGCCATTTTGCCATCGCATCAGGTTCATTATGCAGGGCGATATGGCGCGTGCCGTTGGCATCTGTGTAGATGTTCGTGATGATGCCCGTCGCGCTGAACGGCGTGTGCAACAGCAGTGAGGACAGACGTTGCAGCTCCTGCCATTGTGAGGCCGCATCCAGATCAAACAAGGGAACCGCGGGCTGAGGCTGGTTGACTAACTGGTGCCCTTCGTCGCTGACAATCACAAACCCGCCCGGCGGTGGGCTGTTGAGATTTTCTGTGGCACGACGCGTTTCACGATAAAAGAAGGTCGACGTCGCGGTGTGCACCAGATTTTCCAGCGCTTCCGCGCTGACAGGGCGCAGCAGGACATTCATCCCGTTAAGTTGACCGGAATCGGCGCGGCTGACTAATGTGTCCCAGTCTTTGGCATTGCCCAAATTCACCAACGCGTTTTTAAGCCGAACACAGTCCTGTGCCTGGCTGCACAGCGCCTGCGTTTTCAATACCAGATCGGAAAAGTCATCCAGCAAAATCATGCCTGATTTCTGAATCGCAGACGCTAACTGCGGATTCAGTTTGGGGTCCGTATTGGTTTCGGGATGCAGCTGTTTTGTGGTGGTTTCCAGAAGCGCGGAGGCTTTCTCAATAATATCTGAGTGAGGCAGTGGCAGAGGCGTAGCGTTATTCCAGTAGATCTGCGAGCAGTCGAACGGCATGTAGATATAAGTGCGATTGCTTTGATAATTGCCCGGCACGGCACACATGCCGGTCCCGGTAACCTTCAGGCTATCACCCACTTTCAAATCTTCACGACTCAGTTGATTGACGCTACTGACATCAAGGCTGTCAGTACCTTTTACCCATGCAAGGCTGAGCTTGATGGGCATACTGAGCGGTATCCAGGTGAGTAAGAAGGCCAGAACAATAAAAGCACCGCAGGCCAGAACGACATTTTTCCGCCAGCGCTGAAGCGGAAAGTTTTTTACCTCGTCCTGCAAAGAAAGAAAACGGCCCTGACGCACCACCTGACGGTTAAGATAAATTTCGACGTCTGTAACCTGCCCCAGGTCGTGTGCGACGTAAGGCTGCCAGTGCGCAGGATAAATCAGGTCGATAATCCCCAGCGTGATGTTGCTCTGCTCTTGATTGGACTCGCCAAATAAGCCCCAGCGTTTTGGCGCGCCGCGCAGGCAGTGGATCTCACGCAGACCATTTTCACCGGGAATCCGGTACATTAACCACAGACTTGCGGCGACCATCGCGCTGGCAATCACCACCAGCCAGATCATCAGACTTGTGGGTAATAACAAACCAATAAAAAACATCATCAACGCAAACGAGATGATAACGGCCTCGCGCGTGCCATCCGGGCGGGACAGTCGATACTCTTCCAGGGTTTCTTTGCGCACCCGAACTAACTCAACGTTTTCGCTTTCGGCCTTACGGATAGAGGCATTTGTGGATGCCGGACGTATCAGATTAGGCAGTGACTGCTGATCAATCGCGTAATCCACCAGCGAGTGGCCGTTTAACGAAATGATGAGTGGGATCGATTGCGTACGGATCAACTCAACGTAATTTTCATCGGTGATGTACTGTTCCCACAGCGGCGGCAAATGGACTTCAACTTCATCCAGATAGTAGCGCCACTTATGCGGATCGTCGGTGGAAAGCCCATAGCGGGTAATCGCGCGGGTAACCGGATAAACATTGTTGCTCTGGGCGGTCAGCACCAGCTTTTCGTGCCGACGACGGGATTCACCAGGGCTGAGAATACGGGGTTGTTTTTCCAGGGCGGCAAGATACTGCTCTACGGCTCTGCGCTCTCTTTCAGTCAGTTTACGGCAGGGCGGGCTGATGAATGGCAACGGTTTCGCCAACGGCGGCCTGCGCCGCATAGCGTACCAAAATCCAATACCTGCCAGAATTGAACAGGTTAGCACTAAGGCCAATATAATAATTATTGTGCTCATGCTTTGCTCAATTCAGCCAAAATACTGCCTTCACTTTAGACTTACGTCCCCAGACGCGCCCCTGATTTCAGGCGATTGATGGGAGGTTAAACAACTCTGACAAGTTTAACAACAAACAAAATTGTACTGTAAATCATTTGATTAGGCGTTATTACAGCACACAGTGCCAGAATAGTAACTATCATGCACATAGTATTGTATCGGCATTGTCTGAATTTTGAAGGCAGATATTGACTAACGCAAATTTTTTGTGCCCGAAATAGAGCCGTTATTGCATAGAGAAAACGTGGGCTGCGTAACCGGATGACGTCATTGAGTCGCACAATGCTCCACGGTTAGGTATGCTAATTCGCTACGGAGTGCTGGCGCAGCAAGTTTGAGGCTGATATGAAAAAGTCGTTAAAAAAACCTGACATCCTCAATGTAGAAACCGTAGCACGTTCACGGTTGTTTACTGTCGAAGCGGTCGACCTGGCCTTCAGCAATGGCGCCCGGCGCATTTATGAACGCATGAAACCGTCGGAACGCGAGGCAGTCATGATTGTGCCCATCATTGATGATCATCTGATTCTGATCGAAGAGTATGCCGTGGGCCTGGAAAGCTATGAACTGGGCTTTCCAAAAGGCTTAATCGATCCGGGTGAAACGGTCAATCAGGCGGCCGACCGTGAACTGAAAGAGGAAGCGGGATTCGGGGCTGGCCAGTTGACTTTGCTGGGTAAACTGACGATGGCTCCGTCCTATTTTTCCAGCAAGATGAACATCGTGGTTGCAGAAGGGCTTTACCAGGAGAAGCTGGAAGGGGATGAGCCTGAGCCGCTGGTGGTCCACCGTTGGCCGTTAAGCAACATGCTGGCGTTACTGCAGGAGCCTGATTTCCGCGAAGCGCGCAACGTCAGTGCGTTGTTTATGGTGCGTGAGTGGCTGGTGAAGCAGGGCCGTCTGCATTACTGATTGAGCACCAGATTTCCGGGCGGTAAAAAGCGGAGAGGCGGCCAGGCCGCCTCTCACGTTTATCAGAACAGTTCGTGACTTTCACCATTGTCCATGATGGTCGTGCCTGCATCATGAACCGAATATTCGGTTGGCTGTGTTCCGTTGATAAAGTACTCCTGACGTGTGTTTCCTCCGCCATTGGCCAGCTTGCCCGTACTGCGGTCAATGGTCACGGTAACAATGCCCTCAGGCGGCGTTAACGGCTGAACAGGTACACCTTCAAGGGCCACTTTCATAAAGTCATCCCATGCAGGCTGTGCACTCTTCGCCCCGCCTTCATAGCCCGAAATCTGATCGGGAATGGCACCAGAAAGCGTACTGCGACCCAGATCGCGACGCGCATCATCGAAGCCGATCCACACCGAGGTCACCACGCCCGGGCCGTAACCCGAGAACCAGGCATCTTTGGAGCTGTTAGTCGTCCCTGTTTTCCCGCCGATATCATTACGTTTCAGGTCGCGTCCGGCACGCCAGCCGGTCCCCATCCAGCCTGGCTCACCAAAAATATTACTGTTCAGCGCGCTTTTGATCAGGAAGGACAGCGGTGTGTTAATCACGTGCGGCGCATACTGCTGCTCGCCACCCTGCTGAGGCTGGGCGGGCACTTGCTCCAGCTCAGGCTGCGGCACGGCTTGATTTTGCTGTGGGGCGGACGGGGCAACGTTCTCAACGCTTTCCGCATTCAGCGCCAGCGCTTTTTTGGTTTCACCGTAGATCACCGGTAAGTTGCACTGCGGACAGGCAATTCTGGGTTTCTCTTCGAAAACAGTCTGTCCCTGTTCATTTTCGATCTTACTGATGAAATAAGGATCGATCAGGAAGCCGCCGTTAGCCATGACCGAATAGCCCCGCACGACCTGCAGCGGTGTGAACGACGCGGCACCCAGGGCCAGCGATTCGGTATGCACAATATTCTGTGCCGGGAAGCCAAAACGCTGGAGATACTCTGCGGCGTAATCCACGCCCATTGCACGCATGGCACGAACCATAACTACGTTTTTAGACTGCCCCAGGCCCTGACGCAGACGAATCGGACCATCGTAAGTGGGCGGAGAGTTCTTTGGACGCCAGTCCGCACCGGCACCGGCATCCCAGCGAGAAATCGGTACGTCGTTCAGAATGGAGGCCAGCGTTAACCCGCGATCCATCGCCGCGGTATACAGGAACGGCTTGATGTTTGAACCCACCTGGCGCAGCGCCTGAGTCGCGCGGTTAAACATGCTCTGGTTGAAGTCAAAGCCCCCGACCAGTGCGCGAACCGCACCGTTATTAGGGTCCAGTGAAACCAGGGCCGAGTTCACATCCGGTACCTGGCCCAGCCACCATGTATCGCCGACCTGGCGTACCCAGATCTGCTGGCCCGGCTGAAGCACCTGTGCAATGCTTTTGGGTGTCGGTCCCTGCACTGTGTCCGATTTAAAGGCACGCGCCCAGCGCACGCCCGCCATCGTCAGTGACACATTGCTGCCATCCTTCATCATGACGGTGGCTTCGTCACTCTGGACATGCGTTACGACGGCCGGATGAAGCGGCCCGTACAGAGGCAGATTTTTTAATGCTTTAACAATCTGCGTTTGCCCCCAGGCTGGCTCGCCGACTTTCCACAGCACGCTGGTAGGGCCACGATAGCCGTGACGCATATCGTAGGCGATGACGTTGTTCTGCACGGCTTCCTGCGCGGATTCCTGCAGACGGCGCGTCACGGTGGTGTAAACCTTGTAACCATCGGTATACGCATTATCGCCATAGCGTTTCACCATTTCCTGGCGCACCATCTCGGTCAGATAGGGCGCGGAGAAGACGATTTTCGGGCCATGATAGCTGGCGACCAGCGGCGCATTACGTGCTTCATCATATTGCTGCTGGGTGATGTATTTCTGGTCCAGCATACGAGCCAGCACCACATTGCGCCGGGCGACAGCACGACTGTGGGAATACAGCGGGTTAAAGGTTGACGGGGCTTTCGGCAGCCCGGCGATGGTCGCCATTTCACTCAACGACAGCTCGCCAACGGGTTTGCCAAAATACACCTGCGAGGCTGCGCCAACGCCATAAGCCCGGTAGCCGAGATAGATTTTATTCAGGTAAAGCTCAAGAATTTCGTCTTTATTCAGCAACTGCTCAATGCGAATCGCCAGAAAGGCTTCCTTTACCTTACGCATCAGGGAGCGTTCCGGACTGAGGAAAAAGTTACGCGCCAGTTGCTGTGTGATGGTACTGGCCCCCTGGGACGCATGGCCTGAAACCAGCGCGACGCTGGCGGCACGGAAAATCCCGATGGGATCCACACCGTGATGCTCATAGAAGCGGCTGTCTTCCGTCGCAATAAACGCATGGACCATGTCAGGTGGAACCTGCTGCAGGCTAAGCGGAATACGGCGCATTTCACCATACTGGGCGATAAGATCGCCGTCGGCGCTGTAAACCTGCATAGGGGTTTGCAAACGCACATCTTTCAGTGTGTTAACGTCGGGTAACTGGGGCTCTATATATTTGTACAAACCATAAATCGAGCCAGCTCCCAGCAAGATGCAACACACTGCAAGGATTAATAAATACTTTACGAACTTCACCTGAGATTTCCCATCTGTTGTCGTTTGGGCAGTTTATAAGCAACCGCGCAGTAGTATAAAGGCAAGCCAGACGCTTTGATATGTCCATTTTTCCGGACGATAAGGAGATCGCGCGCATGGCTTTTCACACCTGGCAAATTGGACTGGATATTCAGAACCGGCAGTGCTGTGCCCTTGCCATCCTGCGTCGTCGCCGGGGTTGGCAATTATGCCACTGGTGGCAGCAACGGCTGCCGCAAGATACGTTAAGAAACGGTGTGCTGCAATCTTCCCCTGCATTGCTGTCTGTATTAAGCCAGTGGCGTAAGGTGTTACCACGGCGCTATACGTTACGGGTCTGTCTTCCCGCGCACCTGGCACTACAGCAACCGCTTTCTCTGCCTGATCCGCCCTTAAAAGAACCCGCACTGGGCCGCTTTGTCCGGGCATCCGCTCAGCGTCTTTTCCCGGTGGACGCCAGTGAACTGGCCCTGGATTACCGTGTCGATACCAACCTGGAACGGCTAAGCGTCACGGCTGCACGGCGGGATGTCGTTACGCAGTGGCGGACACCGCTGGAGCAGGCCGGCCTTAAATGCTCTGTGTTTGAACTGGCGACGAACGCACTCAACATCGTCGCAGAACAGGCGCAACTGGCTGCGGGAAGTGTAGTGGTTTTACGTCAGGATGCACGTTACCTGTGGAGCGATGGCGTCAACGCCGCACTTTTTGCCGGAGAGGGCGATTTTGACGCGCTACGTGAGCAGGCTTTTCCCCACGCGACGTCGCTTTATTATTGTGATGCCGATAACGCATTGCCGCCGGCTGATACGGTGCCGTTCTCTCCCCTGCAAACATTTCGCTATCAGCAGCCACCTTTGCCCGCGTATCCGGGGGCCTTCGTCCTGGCCGCCGGGCTGGCGTTGCGGAAAGAGGATTGCTGATGGTCGCTGTGAACCTTCTTCCCTGGCGGCACTGGCGCTGGCAGCGTCAACGGCGTCAGAGCTTACGTATGCTGGCTGTCACGTCAGGACTGGTCGTGCTGCTGGTGGCAGGGCAGTGCTGGCGGGATCATAAGGCGCTCAGACGGGTTCAGCGTCAGCATGTCGGCCTCAGTCATGCCCTTAAGGCCGCTGAACAGCAGGTGGTGCAGCAACAGCGACTGCTGAAACAACTGGATGAGGCGCAGCAGCGCCGCCACTGGCTGCACCAGCAGAGCAGGCAGTTTCACGTCTGGCAGCAACTCTGGCTTGCGTTGCCTGCTTTGCTGCCCGACGGGCTGTGGTTAACGCGACTGGATAAACGGGAAACGTCGTTACAACTGGAGGGCAAAGCGCAGCATATGCAGGAGATTCGCGCCTTTCGTCAGCGCTTAAGCGATGTGGCGCTGTTTTCACAGATCAAACAAGGCAATGTGCAACGCCAGCCTGAAGAGGAGTATCGCTTCGTCTTGCATATTCGCCTTAAGGAGGCGACTAGTGAGTAGCCTTACCGGGCACTGGATGCGGTTAGCTCCACCGCTGCGTTATGGCAGCCTGTTGGCGGGCGCGGTCTGCCTGCTGTGTGTGGCCTGGTGGACCGTGCTACAGCCGCAAAAACGGGTGCTGGCTGATGCCAGGCATCAATGCGTGCAGCAGCAGGCGCACCTGCAACAGCTGCAGCGACAGTTTGCCCGCTATCCCGCCCTTGCTGTTTTACAGGCACAACTTCAGCAGATTCAGATGGAAAAGTCAGCCGCGTCATCGACGCTGGAGGCGATCATCGCAGAGCGGGGTGCAGCGCTTGAGCAGTGGCTGCCCGATGAACAGCCTCGAGCCCTCACTTTCCATCTGCAATGGGCCCAGTTTCCGCCGTTGTTTTCTGCGCTTTCAACGTCTGCAGCGGCGTTTCCTGATCGCTTTCAGTTAACCGCTCATTCTGACTATCTGGTGGCGCAACTCTGGCTGGACGCTGATGAAACCCATTAGTGTTGTTCTGCTGTTACTCAGCTGTGGCGCTGGCGTTGCGCAGGCACGGGATCCGTTTCGTCCCCTTCCTGGCGCGGCCTGCCTGGCGGAGGTTGAACCTCTCAGCGAATGGCGTTTGCAGGGCATCATTGGTCGTGCTCCCCGGTTCCAGGGCTGGCTACTGACGCCACAGGGCAAATCCGTTCACGTCCTGAGCGACCAGCCTTTTCCGTTGTTCCCCTGGCAAACCCTCCGGTTTACTTCCCGTTCGCTTCAGCTATTTATTCCGGGCAGTTGCCCGGCCCAACGTTTCACGTTTCATCTCAAAGGACGCCTGCATGATAAGGATAGCGATTCTGACACTCCTGCTGTTTTGCCAGATCCCCGCTCACGCCAGCCCTGATGAGGGCCTGAGCCTCGCGTTTGATGATGCGCCGATTGAGCGCATTTTACAGGCGCTGGCTGATTACCAGCAGATCAACCTGATGATCTCCCCTGAGGTTAACGGAACGCTGTCACTGCGGCTGGACAACGTCTCCTGGCAACAGGCACTGTCGCTGGTCGCGCGGATGGCGCAACTGACTGTGCTGGAAGAAGATAACGTTCTGCTGGTTTATCCCGAGCGTTGGCAGCAGCAGCGGCGCGAAGCAGAAAAGGTACAACAGGCGGAAGCGCGTCAGCAGCGTCCTTTAATGCAGCGCAGGATCAACCTGCTCTATGCCAGTGCCAGTGAGGTGCACCGCAGCCTGCAAGGGGAACGCCAGTCGCTTATGACATCGCGCGGGAGCGCCTCTGTGGACACGCGCACCAACAGCCTGTTGCTACGCGACACTGAACCGGCTCTGCAAGACACGGAGCGCTGGATTCAGGCGCTGGATGTGCCGCTGGAACAGGTTGAGCTGGCGGCCCATATCGTGACGATTAGTGAAGAGAATCTGCATGAGCTGGGCGTCAACTGGCGACTGTCTGAGGATAGTGAAAGCCTCAGCCGGGCTTTACATCACCCGCTTCTGGCTATTCCCCTGGGGCTGACCTCGCCCGCTGTTTCGCTGGGCGTCACGTTGTCGCGGACAGGCGGCAGAGTGCTGGATCTGGAGCTCAGTGCGCTGGAGCAGGAAAACCAGGTTGAAATCATCGCCAGCCCGCGGCTTTTTACGTCGCATCAGCAAACCGCGTCGATTAAACAGGGCACCGAAATCCCTTATGAAGTCTCAGCCGGTAACAGCGGCGCAACCAGTATCGAATTCAAAGAAGCGGTGCTGGGCATGGAAGTCACGCCCACAGTTTTAGGCAATGGCCGCATTCAGCTGAAAATACGTATCAGCCAGAACGTGCCGGGGCGCGTGGTTCAGACCAGCGCCTCGCAGGTACTGTCGATTGATAAGCAGGAAATGGAAACGCAGGTGACGGTTAACGACGGGCAAACACTGGCCCTGGGCGGTATTTTCCATCAGCAGCGCACTCAGGGGCAAACGCAGGTGCCGTTACTTGGCCGTCTGCCTGTCGTGGGGGGATTATTCCGCCAGCAGGCTGAAGAACATAAAAAACGCGAGCTGGTGATCTTCATGACGCCGCGATTGGTCAGGGAAGCAGCGCTTACGGCACGATAAAACGGAAAATGTGCCCTTAAAGTTTAACTGCGTTGACGCAGGACAGGAATTAGCTTACAAGGTTTAGCGATTTTTAACACGTTGTAAGCGTCTGAGTTGGAAGAACCCGGCAAGCAGATGAGCGAATTCCTCTGTACGCAGTCATGTCACAACGCTTTACTGACGCCTTACAGTTTCGCGAACAACAGGCCAATTCAGAAATGGATGTGCTGTAAGCAATATAATCGGTTGCCAAACAGCCTTGAGTGTTGAGATAATTTTTCGTCTGACTCTTGCTAACGCTCATGAGGTCTCAGTTCCTGTCCCGCCAGTAAAATGCTGAAAGCGGGGTATCATTAACGAATTCTTAGTAATACCGACAAAATGGCAGAGAAACGCAATATCTTTCTGGTTGGGCCGATGGGTGCCGGCAAAAGCACTATTGGCCGTCAGTTGGCTCAGCAACTCAATATGGAGTTCTTCGATTCCGATCAGGAAATTGAGCGACGCACCGGAGCGGATGTGGGCTGGGTTTTTGACGTTGAAGGCGAAGCTGGCTTCCGCGATCGTGAAGAAAAAATCATCAATGAACTGACCGAGAAGCAGGGCATCGTCCTGGCGACCGGCGGTGGCTCCGTAAAATCCCGGGAAACACGTAATCGTCTCTCCGCCCGCGGCGTCGTGGTTTATCTTGAAACCACTATTGAGAAACAACTGGCACGTACGCAGCGTGACAAAAAACGCCCCTTACTGCAGGTCGAGTCGCCACCGCGTGAAGTACTTGAAGCGCTGGCCGCTGAACGCAACCCGCTGTATGAAGAGATCGCCGATGTTACCATCCGCACTGACGATCAAAGTGCAAAAGTGGTGGCGAATCAGATTATCCACATGTTGGAAAAAAGTTGATCCAACGTTTGAAAGCTCTTTGACAGGTATCGAGCATCATGGAGAAGATCACCGTTTCATTGGGGGAACGCAGTTACCCCATCACTATCGCCGCCGGACTGTTTAATGATCCGGCTTCTTTTTGGCCGTTAAAAGCGGGTGATAATGCCATGCTGGTCACGAACGAGACGCTGGCACCGCTTTACCTGGATAAGGTCACGGCGCGGCTAAAGGCGGCGGGAGTGAAGACGGATCAGGTGATTTTGCCCGACGGTGAGCAGCACAAAACGCTGGCGGTGATGGATCAGGTTTTTACCGCCCTCCTGCAAAAGCCCCACGGGCGCGATACCACGCTGGTGGCGCTGGGTGGGGGCGTGATTGGCGATCTTACCGGTTTTGCTGCGGCAAGCTATCAACGTGGTGTGCGGTTCATTCAGGTGCCGACCACGCTGCTGTCTCAGGTTGACTCGTCGGTTGGCGGAAAAACGGCGGTTAACCATCCTCTTGGCAAAAACATGATAGGTGCGTTTTACCAGCCCGCTTCGGTCGTGATTGATACGGAATGTCTCCGGTCACTGCCTCCGCGTGAGCTGGCGTCCGGTCTGGCTGAAGTGATTAAATACGGCATCATTCTGGACGGTGAATTCTTTCACTGGCTTGAGCAAAATCTTGATCGCCTTCTGGCGCTGGATGAAGCCGCGCTGGCCTGGTGCATCCGTCGTTGCTGTGAGCTGAAAGCCGAGGTTGTCGCTGCGGATGAGCGTGAAAACGGTCAGCGCGCATTACTGAATCTGGGTCATACTTTTGGCCATGCCATTGAAGCGCATATGGGCTATGGCAACTGGTTGCATGGTGAAGCGATTGCCGCTGGTATGGTGATGGCGGCGCGAACCGCGCAACGTCTTGGTCAGTTCAGCGAACAGGATTGCCAACGCGTTATCGCGTTACTGCAGCGCGCCGGTTTGCCGGTACACGGACCGGTTGAGATGCAGGCTGAAGACTATTTGCCCCATATGATGCGCGATAAAAAAGTGCTGGCGGGCGAATTACGTCTGATACTGCCTTTGGCGATAGGCCGCGCTGAAGTGCGTGGTGGCGTGGCTCATGATATGGTGATGGCGGCAATTAATGACTGCCAGAAATCTTGATATTCAGCAGGTAAGTGGTGACGCGACGCGCGGGTGCGCAGTGCGAACGGCCGCTTTACGGAGGAGGCAAAATGGATGAGTTCAAACCGGATGATGAGTTAAAACCTGACGCCAGTGACCGTCGTCCCTCGCGCCCACGTAAATCGTCCTCTGCGACGAAAGCTCCGGTCTCGCGCCAGCACGTCATGATGGGCGTCGGTATCCTTGTGTTGCTGCTGCTCGTGCTGGGCATTGGCTCAGCGCTCAACGGCGCTGACGACAGCAAATCCGCGTCGTCCTCTACTGACAAAGGCACCGCCACCAGCGGGGCCGCAGGATCGGGCAACGGAAAAAATATTGATCTCAGCGGCTCCACCGCCATGAGCGGCGGTCAGAACGCCACGGGAACAGCACAGCCTTCCACCGGCACTCCGAATGCAGCAGGAGCGGAACCGGCAGCGGGGGCGACAAATGCGCCACGTGATATTTCCATGCCACCGGTTGCATCCACACCCACGCAGGCAGCCCCGGTTGAAACCCCGGCTAATCAGCAACGCATTACATTACCCGGTGACCTGAACAGCGCATTGACCAACCAGCAACAGCAGGTGGATGGCGCCGCACAGGGTGCAGAAGGCAGCAGTTCTCTGCCGACCGCACCCGCTACGGTGAGTGGGAAAGCAGGTGCAGCGGCGAGTCTTCCCGCTACAGGTCGTCAAAACGCCGCGCAGGCACCCGTCACGCCGCGTCATACGCGTGAGCCTGCCAGAACGGCGTCTAAACCCGCAGCCAGCGAGCATAAAACCCACACAACGCCAGCGCACTCATCCGTGAATAACGCGCCGGCAAAAGCGGCGGGCAGTAGCGCTACGGCCAGCAAATCAGTACCGGGCGGCAACTACACGTTGCAGTTGAGCGGCGCATCTAAAGCGGAAAGCCTGAATGCCTGGGCGAAGAAGCAAAACCTGAGTGCGTACCATGTGTATAAAACCACGCGCAATGGTCAACCCTGGTATGTGCTGGTCAGTGGTTCTTACGCCACGCCGGCCGACGCAAAGCGTGCCGTTGCGACATTGCCTGCAGAGGTACGTGCACAGAATCCCTGGGTGAAACCGGTCAGTCAGGTCAGGAAAGAAGCCAGTCAATAAGTGATGTGGGGCCTGCCCATGCGGGCCCTGTTTTAAGCGCAGATCTGCTGTCGGTTCAACCACAGCCTCACAATAAGATGTAATTACCACGACAGCATGAAAAAAAATCGCGCTTTTTTGAAATGGGCGGGGGGAAAATTTCCCTTAGTCGAAGAGATCCACCGTCATTTGCCGCAAGGTGATTGCCTGATCGAACCCTTCGTTGGCGCGGGCTCCGTGTTTCTTAACACCGATTTTGATCGCTATCATCTGGCCGACATCAACAACGATCTCATCAATCTCTACAATATTGTCAAAACGCGCACGGCGGATTTTATTCGCGATGCGCGTTTACTGTTTACCAGCGAAACAAACAGCGAAATCCGTTATTACCAACTGCGCACGGAGTTTAACCTCAGTCATGACGCTTATCAGCGTGCGCTGCTGTTCCTCTATCTGAATCGCCACTGCTACAACGGCCTGTGCCGTTACAATCTGCGTGGTGAGTTCAATGTGCCGTTTGGGCGCTATCGTAAACCTTACTTCCCGGAAGCCGAGCTGCTCTGGTTTGCCGAACGGGCGCAAAAGGCGACGTTTGTCTGTGAATCCTACGATGTTACCCTGAACAATGCCCAAAAAGGCTCTGTGGTATATTGTGATCCGCCGTACGCGCCGCTGTCCGCAACGGCTAACTTCACGGCTTACCACACCAACAGTTTTAGCCTGCATGAGCAGCAGCATCTGGCGCAACTGGCCGCAAAGCTGGCGTCTGAGAGTCAAATTCCGGTCCTGATTTCTAACCATGATACGGAACTGACGCGTTGCTGGTATCAGGATGCCGTGTTACATGTGGTCAAAGTCCGGCGTTCTATTAGCCGAAGCATAACCGGTCGCACCAAGGTCGACGAACTGCTGGCACTCTATAGCTAGTCTGTTTCGTCCGCGGCCAGGGTACTACGCCAGCCATCATGCTGGCGCACAACAGTGGAGAATCGGATGAAACAATATTTGCTGGCCCCTTCCATCCTTTCGGCAGACTTTGCTCGCCTGGGTGAAGACACCGCGAAGGCACTGGCGGCCGGAGGCGACGTGGTTCACTTCGACGTAATGGACAACCACTACGTGCCGAATCTGACAATGGGACCGATGGTGTTGAAAGCGCTGCGTGACTATGGCATCACAGCCCCGATCGATGTGCATCTCATGGTGAAGCCAGTGGACGCGTTAATCCCCGAGTTTGCCAAGGCTGGCGCGACCTACATCACGTTCCACCCCGAAGCGAGCGAGCACGTTGACCGCACGCTGCAGTTAATCAAAGAGCACGGTTGCAAAGCAGGCCTGGTCTTTAATCCTGCCACTCCGCTCAGCTACCTCGACTATGTGATGGATAAACTGGACATCATTTTGCTGATGTCGGTGAACCCCGGCTTTGGTGGTCAGTCATTTATCCCCGGCACGCTCGACAAGCTTCGTGAAGCGCGTAAGCGGATTGATCAGAGCGGCTACAGCATTCGCCTTGAAGTCGACGGTGGTGTGAAGATTGATAACATTGCGCAAATCGCGGCAGCGGGTGCAGATATGTTCGTTGCCGGTTCGGCCATCTTTGGCCATCCGGATTACAAGAAAGTGATCGACGACATGCGGAACGAGCTGGAGAAAGCGAATGGCTCATTTCACTGATATTCGTGGGCTGGCCTTTGACCTGGATGGTACGCTGGTTGACAGCGCGCCGGGGCTGGCGGATGCGATCGATTTGACGCTGGCAGACCTGGCGTTGCCTGCTGCTGGCGTGGCGCGCGTATCAACGTGGATTGGGAATGGTGCCGACGTTATGATGTGCCGTGCGCTGACCTGGGCACTCGGGCGCGAGCCACACCCGGACGAGCAGCGTGATGCGCGTGTGCTGTTTGACAAACATTATGCCAGCACGGTGGAGGCGGGCAGTACCCTGTTTCCTCAGGTCAAAGAGACGCTGACACGGTTACAGGCCACAGGCATGCCGATGGCGATTGTGACCAATAAGCCGACGCCGTTTGTCGCGCCGCTGCTGCAATCGCTGGGAATCGACCAGGCGTTTTCGTTGATCATTGGTGGCGATGATGTGGTGGTTAAAAAACCGCATCCTGCCGCGATTTTTCTGGTGTTGGGTAAATGGGGGCTGCTGCCCTCACAACTGCTGTTTGTCGGGGATTCACGCAATGATATTCTGGCCGCGCAGTCTGCCGGCGTACCCAATGTCGGCATGACGTTTGGCTATAACTATGGTGAACCCATTGCCAGCAGCCAGCCCGATCTGACCCTTGACTCTTTTGACGAACTTTTGCCCGCTATCGGGCTTTAATTTATCAGGACATAAGCATGAGCAAACCCATCGTTTTCAGCGGCGCACAGCCGTCCGGCGAACTGACCATTGGCAACTATATGGGTGCGCTGCGTCAGTGGGTGCAGATGCAGGACGATTTCCACTGCATTTACTGTATCGTCGATCTGCACGCCATCACCGTGCGCCAGGATCCGGTTGCACTGCGTAAAGCCACCTTAGATACGCTGGCGCTCTATCTGGCCTGCGGCATCGATCCCGAGAAGAGCACCATCTTTGTTCAGTCGCATGTGCCGGAACACACGCAGCTCAGCTGGATTCTGAACTGCTACACCTATTTCGGTGAGCTGAGCCGCATGACCCAGTTCAAAGACAAATCCTCACGCTATGAAGAAAACATCAACGCGGGTTTGTTCAGTTATCCGGTGCTGATGGCTGCCGACATTCTGCTTTACCAGACCGCGCAGGTACCGGTGGGTGAAGATCAGAAACAGCATCTTGAGCTGAGCCGTGATATTGCGAGCCGGTTTAATGCGTTGTATGGCGATATCTTCAAGGTGCCGGAGCCGTTCATTCCAAAATCAGGCGCACGCGTGATGTCGCTGCTGGAACCGACGAAAAAGATGTCTAAGTCGGATGATAACCGCAACAATGTGATCGGCCTGCTTGAAGATCCCAAATCGGTGGTTAAAAAGATTAAGCGTGCGATGACCGACTCTGAAGAGCCGCCGGTTATCCGCTATGACATTAAAGAGAAAGCGGGCGTCTCGAATCTGCTGGACATCCTGTCAGGCGTAACCGGTACGCCGGTGACCACGCTGGAGCAGGCGTTCGAAGGCAAAATGTACGGGCACCTGAAAGGCGCGGTCGCAGAAGCCGTATCGGGCATGCTGACAGACCTGCAGGAACGTTATCATCGCTTCCGCAACGACGAAGCGTTGCTGGAAAAGGTGATGCGTGACGGTGCACAGAAAGCCCGTGCCCAGGCGCAGGAAACCCTGAAAAAAGTCTATGAAGCGGTCGGATTTGTTTCTCAACCCTGATCGGTAACGTTGTAAGTCAAACGGCGAGCGAAGGCTCGCCGTTTTGATTTTCCCCCCGGCGTAATGGGCGGCGCAGGCTGACCACGCTGCCGACAAAGGAAAATGACGGCTAGGTACCACGCGCAAACGGAGCGGAACGTGTGCCAACCCTTCCTGCGTTTCGCTTTCGGTAATCATGTCATCTTATTCGTCCCCGACCTTTTGCTCCCGCGCCTGACCTGTCCGCAGAGGCAGGGCACCGGTTCGGCCTCGTACGCGCTAAGTGATTTAAATAACGAATAAAGTCATCTGGAGCAGGGCAGAGAGATCGTGTTAGCTTTACTTCGCAGCGCTTAACGCATGAGGAGCCCGGAATGACAACAGCATCACTTCGCTGGATAAACAATCTGCGTTTGCCCACCCGGGAAGGGCTGTGGCAGATAGAGATCGTGGAAGGAAAAATCGCCCGCATCACGGCGCAGCCTCAGCAGCTGTCAGCCGAGGGCGCAGCACTGGATGCGGAAGGCGGCCTGGCGTACGCGCCTTTTATTGAGCCTCATATTCACCTGGATACCACCCAAACGGCGGGTGAACCGGCCTGGAATCAGTCCGGCACGCTGTTTGAAGGTATTGAGCGCTGGGCAGAGCGGAAAGCCTTATTGAGTCATGAGGATGTGAAACGGCGCGCGATGCAAACGCTGAAATGGCAGATCGCGAATGGCATACAGTTTGTGCGCACGCATGTGGATGTGTCCGATCCGACGTTAACCGCCCTCAAGGCTATGCTGGAACTGAAAGCGGAGATGGCACCCTGGATCACGATTCAAATCGTGGCGTTCCCGCAGGAAGGCATTCTGTCTTACCCTAATGGCGAAGCGCTACTTGAAGAAGCGCTGCGACTCGGCGCGGATGTCGTCGGCGCGATTCCCCATTTTGAGTTCACGCGAGAGTACGGCGTGGAATCCCTGCATAAAGCGTTCGCGCTGGCCAACCGTTACGACAGTCTGGTAGACGTGCACTGTGACGAAATTGACGATGAGCAGTCACGCTTCGTCGAAACCGTTGCCGCGCTGGCACACCGTGACGGGATGGGTGCGCGCGTCACGGCAAGCCATACCACAGCGATGCACTCGTATAACGGGGCTTATACTTCTCGTCTGTTTCGCTTACTGAAGCTCTCCGGCATCAACTTTGTTGCCAATCCCCTGGTGAATATTCACCTACAGGGTCGCTTTGACAGCTATCCCAAACGCCGCGGCATTACCCGGGTGAAAGAGCTGCTGGAGGCGGAGATTAACGTCTGTTTTGGCCATGACGACGTATTCGATCCCTGGTATCCGCTGGGTACGGGCAATATGCTTCAGGTGCTGCATATGGGATTACATGTGTGTCAGCTGATGGGGTACGAGCAAATTAATGCCGGGCTCGATCTGATTACACGCAACAGTGCCAACACGCTGAATTTAGCAGAGTACGGTATTCAGCGCGGTCATGAAGCCAGTTTTATCATTCTGCCCGCAGAGAACGGTTTTGATGCGGTCAGGCGGCAGGTGCCGGTGCGTTATTCGCTTCGGCGTGGAAAGGTCATCGCGGCGACGCAGCCCGCAGAGAGCAAAATCTGTCTGGAAACGTGGGAAGCGGTGACCTTCAGGCGTTGAAGCAAAGGGCGGCGCGTTGCCGCCGCCCTGAGAGGATTAATGCGTGATATGACCGTGCGAGCGGTGTTTGGTCACCAGGCCCAGCAACGCACACATGATAAACACCACGGCGTACAGGCCATTTGCCGTTAGCAGCGCGCTGTGCACGCCGCTGTTTTTCACAATGGGTGACGTAACGACGAAGGTCAGCATGGTACCCACGGTGCCACAGGTCAGAATAAAGTTAACCAGCTTGGGAGACGCGACTTTGGTTTGTAGAGAGCCGAGCGTAATGATGGTGGTATAGATCGCGCTTGAGCTGAAGCCCAGCGTCAGAATAATCCACCGCAACATGCTTGCATCCTGGCTGCTTACGAACCAGTACATCAGCACCGTGGCCAGTCCTGCCAGTACCATCAGAATACGTTGCAGATCGAAGAAGCGCAGCAGGAAGCTGAATACCCACATGCCGACCATATAAGCGGTCCAGAAGCTTCCTACCAGTTGACCGGCATCATCAATATTCATGCCCATCACTTTGGTGGCATATTCAGGCACCCAGGAAATAAAGCCGAGCTGGCCAAGAATGTAGCATAAGGCGGCAATCGCCAGTAACAGTACGCCCAGTCCCCATTTTTCTTTTTCAACCGTTGGGCTGTTCTCTGGCTTACGCAGAACCGGAAACTCCACGAATAACGTCATGATAAAAATACCGACGTAAATGACGCCAATGCAGACGTAAACCCAGTACCACGGCAGATGACGTGCCAGTAAAATGCCGGCCAGAATCGGGAAAATGGTGCCAGCCATACTAAAGAAGGAGTCCGTGAACAGCAGGCGTGAACCCCGTTGGCGGCCTTCGTACATGTGGGTAATCAGGAACGTCCCAATCGACATGGTGATACCACTGACGACGCCCAGTACGAACATGCACAGCGAAAATACCGACAGATCCCGGCTGGTCATCAGTCCGATAACGGCTAATACCATCAGCACAAAGCCAAAAATCAACTGGCGTTTGAGCGGCACAATGACCATCAACCAGGCATTAAGGAAAACGGCAGCCAGGATGCCACTGTTCAGGAAAGTGAAGGTGTTACCCATACTGTCGATGGGAATCTGGAAATCTTTCGCGATATCACCCATTACCATACCGGTGACAATCACCAGGGCACCGGTGAGCGCATAGGAAAGAAAGCTAATCCAGGTAAGGCCGATACGATTACGATTTGTCATGTTCTGAACCTGTTGGGAAGCGGGAGCGCTGAAGCGGCAGAAATTGTAAACGGAACCGTGATCTTAATAAACTAAGAGTGAAAACTGTTGTCATTCATTTCATCAATACTGTGATTTTAGTCACGAAGCGGAAGCAATCTTTTTCAGGCGTTTTTGGGTGCGTTTAGCGTAAATATAGGTAAAACGCTGGCTCTTGTATTACATGCTCTTTACAATCAATATCGTTTTTGAGCTAGCTCTCCAAAGTAAGGAATTACTCATGTTTAAACGTACTTTGACAGCGGCAGTTGCCCTGTTAGCGCTCTCTTCTGTTTCTGCCTCAGCTTTAGCGGCCAAAGGTGATACGCATGTCCTGCTGACCACTTCTGCCGGTAACATCGAACTCGAACTGAATAATCAAAAAGCACCGATCTCCGTTAAAAACTTCGTTGATTACGTTAACAGTGGTTTTTACAACAACACGATTTTTCACCGCGTTATCCCGGGTTTTATGATTCAGGGCGGTGGCTTTACCAATGAAATGCAGCAAAAACAAACCAATGCGCCGATCAAAAATGAAGCGGATAATGGTCTGCGCAACCTGCGCGGCACCATCTCCATGGCGCGCACCTCCGACAAAGACAGCGCCACCAGCCAGTTCTTTCTGAACGTCGCTGACAACGCCTTTCTGGATCATGGTCAGCGCGATTTTGGCTACGCCGTCTTTGGTAAGATCGTGAAGGGCCAGGACGTCGTGGACAAAATCTCTCAGGTGCCAACCAAAGATGTCGGGCCTTACCAGAATGTTCCCGTCAAGCCGGTGGTCATTTTGTCGGCAAAAGTCCTGCCCTGATTGTCTTGATTGCCATCCCGTTTCCGGCAAAGGGAAAATTTGCTCTTATACTTAGGGCAAACCTGAGCAGGAGGCGGTATGGCAAATACACTTACAGACAAACAGAAGGCAGCGCTCTGGCGACAGCGGCGGAATGCCAGCTATCGGGCAAGCTGTCGGCTTGAAGGCTTTACCCTGACGGAACCGGAGGTTAAGGGTGAAGAGGCGGAAGCCCGTCTGGCCTCTTTAAGGAGGCAATATGGCTGCTAATACTGCCGTCACGCAGGATCCCTACCTGTGGCAAAACGACACGGTCCTCAAAAACCGTCTCGATATTCATGATGAGGCACAGTTACGTAAAGCAGAACTGAGCTTTAGCGCCGCCCGGCTTGCCACACTTGAACTGGGCCCACCCAAAATCGGCCTGCCTTACCTGTGTCACATTCACCGTACGCTGTTTCAGGATGTCTACAGTTGGGCTGGCGAACTCCGCACGCTGGACATCTGGCGCGACGAAACCCCTTTTTGTCACTTCGAATATATCGAAAAAGAGGGTAATGCACTCATGGCCGCGCTAGAAGAAGAGAACGGCCTGGCCGATCTGCCTTTAGCTGAGTTTGCGAAACGCGTTGCCTGGTATTATTGCGAAATCAATATGCTTCATCCTTTTCGCGAAGGTAATGGCCGGGCGCAGCGTATTTTCTTTGAGCAACTGGCCCTGCATGCAGGTTACCTGCTGGAATGGGAAAAACTGAATCCGGAAGAGTGGGTCAGCGCCAGTCAGGCCGGTGCGGCAGGGGATTTACAACCGCTGGAAGACGTCTTTGCCAGCATCGTCAGCGAAGCGCACCCTGTCTGAACCCCGTTCCCGCCAGGGAGGCGAGCGCGTCTCCCTGCGCCTGATAGTCTGTTTTCCTCACATCACACTCACGTCACACCGCATGATAAGATACGGCTCTGGTCCTCATTCCGGATGCCGGGCCTTGTACGTATCCTTCTGATCTGCCTGAAATTATAACCATGCTGCTGCTTATTGATAATTACGATTCTTTCACCTGGAACCTGTACCAGTATTTTTGCCAACTGGGCGCGAACGTTCAGGTGGTAAGAAATGATGCCATCACTCTGGATGAAATGACGGCGTTGCCGTTAACCCACCTGGTGATTTCACCCGGCCCCTGTACGCCCGATCAGAGCGGGATCTCATTACAGGCCATTCGCCACTTCGCCGGTCGACTGCCGGTGCTGGGCGTTTGTCTGGGGCATCAGGCCATCGCCCAGGTGTTTGGTGCGCAGGTCGTGCGTGCGCGCGAAGTCATGCACGGTAAGACGTCTGCTGTTCAGCATAACGGCTGTGGTGTATTTCGCGGTCTGAATCAACCGCTGACCGTAACGCGTTATCACTCGCTGATTGTGAAAGCCGATACGCTGCCTGATGAATTTGACGTCACCGCATGGAGTTTACGTGACGGTCAGCCCGACGAAATTATGGGCATCCGTCATAAAACGCTGGCACTGGAAGGCGTGCAGTTTCATCCTGAAAGTATTCTCAGCGAACAGGGACATCAACTGCTCGCTAATTTCCTGCAACAGTAAAGTTGTGTTTGCCTTTAAGTGATTTTTTATGCATATTTCATGATTATTATTTCATCATGAATCAACTCATCAGTTTGCGAGGTTGTCAATGGCAGCGGAAAACATTGCGGTAACACGGGAAACGTTCGATCAGGTTATTTTGCCTGTTTATGCACCTGCGCAGTTTGTACCGGTAAAAGGCAAAGGAAGCCGGGTGTGGGATCAGCAGGGTAAAGAGTATATCGACTTCTCGGGTGGGATTGCCGTCACCGCGCTGGGCCATTGTCACCCGGCGCTGATTGAAACCCTGAAGAAACAGGGCGAAACCCTGTGGCACACCAGCAATGTGTTCACCAATGAACCGGCTTTGCGCCTGGCCAGCAAACTGATTAACGCCACCTTCGCGGACAGAGTGTTTTTTGCCAACTCCGGCGCAGAAGCCAACGAGGCCGCGTTTAAGCTGGCGCGTTATTATGCCTGTAAACGTCATAGCCCGTTTAAAAGCAAAATTATTGCCTTCCATAATGCCTTTCATGGCCGGACGCTGTTTACGGTCACGGTAGGCGGCCAGCCAAAATATTCCGACGGTTTTGGCCCGAAACCCGCTGACATTGTGCATGTGCCATTCAACGATTTGGCGGCAGTGAAAGCCGTTATCGACGACCACACCTGTGCGATTGTCGTTGAGCCCATTCAGGGTGAAGGTGGCGTCATGCCGGCCACGCCAGAATTTATGCAGGGGCTGCGTGAGCTCTGCGATAAACATCAGGCGTTGCTGGTGCTGGATGAAGTTCAGAGCGGTATGGGGCGCAGCGGTAAGCTGTTTGCTTATGAGCACTACGGCGTCACGCCAGACATTCTGACTTCGGCGAAAGCGCTGGGCGGTGGTTTTCCTGTCAGCGCGATGCTGACCACCGAGGAGGTGGCGTCAACGATGGCTCCTGGCGTGCATGGCACCACCTATGGTGGCAATCCGCTGGCCTGTGCGATTGCTGAAACCGCGCTGGATCTGATCAATACGCCAGACGTGCTGAACGGCGTGGAATCCCGTCGCCAGCAATTTGTCGAGGCACTCAAGGCGATTGATGCCCGTTACGATCTGTTTAGCGATATTCGCGGCAAAGGCTTACTGGTAGGCGCGGCCCTGAAGCCGCAACATGCCGGAAAATCACGCGATATCCTCAATGCCGCCGCGGCTGAAGGCGTTATGGTGCTGGTGGCTGGTACGGATGTGATGCGTTTTGCCCCTTCACTGATTATTGAACCCGCCGATATTGAAGAAGGCATGGCGCGCTTTGCCAAAGCGGTCGGGAAAGTCCTGGCTGCCTGAGTTATTTTCGACCCAGACTACGAATCAGCCAGCGACCATGATGCGGTCGCTGGTTCCACGCCAGCGATGAGATCGTGTGCATCACCTTAAGATGATCCAGAATGCGCCTGATGTGCTGCTCCAGTACTGTGACCGGTCCCTCGTTGATATCTTCAATTCCCTGTAACAGATCGGTTTGCGAACTTTCGCCGTCATATTCAAGCCGCTGCTGGCAACGCTGCAGCGCAATTTCACACCATTGCAGATAGTGCTCCGCCAGCGTAGGCGGCAGCATGGTATGTTCGCGTGCCAGAATCGTCATGGCGTTGATGTGCTCAACGATAAACTGGCTGTGCGTGACCCATAAACGCATATCCTGTAAATAGCGTGCGTTAAACCCCGGCTCCTGCATCGCCTGATTTAGTGAGTTAAAGACTGCATTGTGGGCCTGATTAACGTTAACGCGCTGATAGGCGAGTACCTCGGGAGACTGTTCCGGACCAAGCAACATGCGTAACGCGTCCTGGAAAGCCTCAAGCACATCATGTGCGTTCTGTCGTAGCAGGGCACTTTGCCATTGCGGCCAAAGCCATAACGTTCCGCCAAACGCAATCAGGCAGCCCATCAGGGTATCCAGCAGGCGCGGCAGTAAGAATTGTGCGCCGTTAAGTGACAGAAGTTGCAGGGTATATACCGCGGTGACCGTGAACCCCACCATCGACCAGCCGTAAAACTGGCGGGTAAAGCGATAGCTGATAAAGGTAATCACCAGCATGATGCTCAACACCAGCGGTTCAGGGACATCCAGCCGCAGCGAGGCCGCCGCAATCACCAGCCCGGCAAAGGTGCCCAGCGCACGGTGCTGAATACGCACCCGTGTGGCGCTGTAGTTACTCTGGCTGACAAACATAATGGTCATCAGAATCCAGTAGGGTTTGGGAATTGAAAAGAACAGCGCCAGCCCGCTACCCAGCATCAGCATCACAGAAAAACGTCCGGCCGTGCGCAGGGCAGATGAGCGCAGCGAGAGATAGCTTCTGAGTGCGGGCAGAAGCGGTAAACGGCGCTGGCGATCCGCCATCAAATCACGCTGATAAAGGGGCTTTTGTGTACGCAGTACCCGTGCGATGCGGCTGAAGTGATAAAGGCAAAAATTTCCTACCGGATTGTCCGGGTGCTGACGGGCGATTTTTTCCAGTGCCCCCAGCTGCTTGTCCATATCAAAGCGACTGGACAGTTGGTGGTACAGGATGTTGTCTGCCAGCTCACGTAAACGGGCGGAAATGGTTTTCGCATTCCAGCGAATCACGGCCTCTGCATGGCTTTGTTCTACCAGTTTTTGCACTTCTTCTGGCTGATGCAGGCTGACAGAAATGTGTTCCTGTAAATCCAGTGCGACCTGAAAAGCGCGGGTCAGTCGCTTATGACTGTGATCGCGGCTGGCGGACAGCATATGCATCTGCTGATAACAGGTGTTGATGAGGTCGATTGCTTTTTGTTGCCGCGCCAGCAACGGTGGTAGCGCCTTCTCCGGATCGGTAAGTTGCGTCAACAAGGTGTACTTGGCGTCACAATAGTTCGCCAGTTCGCGGTAAATCAGACTCAGGCTTTCACGCATTGGCTGCTCTTTCCACAGCCAAAACCAGAACCAGTTAAACAGGCCATACCACAGCGTACCGCCGATGTAGAGCAGGGGCGGTACGTAAATGGGCATGCGGCCAATCAGGCTGGTGGTAAATATCGCTGCGATCAGTGTGGCAGGGAGTAACCGTGCGTGCAGTGGGCTGATTTCACCTGTCACGCCCAGCAGCAAAGGCAGGGCGAAAAGAATAAGCGGTAAGGGCACGTCTTTAAACAGAAGCCACTGCATCAGTAAGCTACCCAAGGCAAACAGGCTGCCGCCGACAATCAGGCGTTTAAAGAAGCGTTTGTGGGGTGTATCCAGACCGGCAATATTGCAGCAGGCAGGCACCAATGAGAACAGCAATCCTTTTTGCAGATCGCCAAACAGCCAGCCGAGCGCGACGGGGAGACACAACACCAGTGTCTGGCGCAGGGCATAGTTAACTTCAGGGTGATAAATTATTCTTCGCCACATCGGCTCAACGCAAATAATTCACGGCATAACGTTGCCATTATGCCGTGAAGAATAAAGCTTAGCGCGTGCCGTAAACAACAATTGTTTTGCCGTGTGCGGAGATCAGATTCTGGTCTTCCAGCATCTTCAAAATACGTCCCACGGTTTCACGTGAACATCCCACGATTTGGCCAATTTCCTGACGCGTAATTTTAATTTGCATGCCGTCAGGATGCGTCATGGCGTCCGGCTGTTTCGCCAGGTTGAGCAACGTCTGCGCAATGCGACCGGTGACATCAAGGAACGCGAGGTTGCCCACTTTTTCCGATGTGACCTGCAGACGGCGCGCCATTTGCGAGGAGAGGCGCATGAGGATGTCCGGATTCACCTGAATCAGCTGACGGAATTTTTTGTAGGAAATCTCTGCCACTTCGCACGCGGTTTTCGCACGTACCCAGGCGCTGCGCTCCTGACCTTCTTCGAACAGGCCAAGCTCACCAATAAAGTCGCCCTGATTCAGATAGGACAGAATCATCTCCTTGCCTTCTTCATCCTTAATCAGTACCGCAACGGAACCTTTAACGATGTAGTAAAGCGTTTCCGCCTTTTCACCTTGATGAATGAGCGTACTTTTGGATGGATACTTGTGAATATGGCAATGGGACAGGAACCATTCAAGTGTAGGGTCTGTTTGCGGTTTGCCGAGAACCATTCGCTATTATCCTCTGTTGTAATCGTGCCCAAAATACAGGGCTCTGTTTCCCTGCCAGGCGATGTAAGCGTTAAGCGTCTTTCCATTCAGGAAATTATTCGGGCTGCATTCGGCGCAGTGCGCATCATTCTTCCCGGCTTCGTCTTCGGATGACGAAAAATATTTTCAGCTCTGTTTGTAGCACAGCTTACGTCGACTGTCTTGTGTTGTCTCGCTTCAGCAAGATGGCGTTTTCTCTGGATTGCTGTTTCCCAGGCAAAAGCGTACGCTGAGCCAAAACAGGGTATTCTGAGGTCAAAATTATGCAGGCACGCGTCAAATGGGTTGAAGGGTTAACATTCCTGGGGGAATCATCGTCCGGCCATCAGATACTGATGGATGGCAATTCTGGCGATAAAGCGCCGAGCCCTATGGAGATGGTGCTGATGGCGGCGGGGGGATGCAGCGCCATTGACGTTGTGTCAATTTTGCAAAAAGGCCGCAACGATGTGGTTGATTGCGAAGTGAAACTATCCTCTGAACGTCGGGAAGAAGCCCCCCGCATCTTTACCCATATCAATCTGCATTTTATCGTCAGCGGCAACGCACTTTCGGATAAAGCCGTGGCACGCGCTGTCGATCTGTCAGCGGAAAAATATTGCTCTGTCGCCATCATGTTAGGCAAAGGCGTCAACATTACCCACAGCTACGAAGTGATCGCGCTGTAATCTCACAGAGGCCAGGCTGGCCTCTGTGGTTATTCAATCCGTTTCCCTTCCATGAGCCGTTTTACTAACGGCGCCATAATTAACTCCATCGCCAGTCCCATTTTGCCGCCGGGTACCACCAGCGTGTTGATATTGGAAATAAACGATCCCTGCAGCATGGCCAGCAGATAGGGAAAATCAATGTCTTCCAGCCCCTGAAAGTGGATAACCACAAAGCTTTCATCCAGCGAAGGGATGGTGCGCGCGGCAAAGGGATTAGAGGTATCCACCGTGGGGACGCGCTGAAAGTTAATATGGGTTCGTGAAAACTGCGGCGTAATGAAATTGATGTAATCTTCCATGGAACGCACTACCGAATCCATCACCGCTTCGCGTGAATGGCCACGCTCGCTGGTATCGCGCACCAGTTTCTGAATCCACTCCAGGTTGACGATGGGCACGACGCCGACCAGCAAATCGACTTTTTCCGCCACATTGTGTTGTGCAGTCACCACGCCGCCGTGCAAGCCTTCATAAAACAGCACATCCGTATCCGGTGGTAACGGTTGCCAGGGCGTGAAGGTGCCGGGAACCTGATTCCAGGGAACGGCTTCATCATAGGTGTGCAGATACTTACGCGACTGACCCTTACCGTGTTCGCCGTATTCGATGAACGTTTGCTCCAGCAGGCCAAAATCATTCGCCTCCGGGCCAAAGTAGCTGATATGTCGCCCCAGATCGCGCGCTTTTCGGATAGCCATGTCCATTTCGGGTCGGGTAAAGCGGTGAAAACTGTCCCCTTCCAGTTCGGCAGCGTGCAAACCGAGTTGCTGAAAAATTTTACGGAACGCCAGGCTGGTGGTGGTGGTTCCCGCTCCGCTGGAGCCCGTTACCGCGATAATCGGATGGCGTGCAGACATAGTTGAAGTCCCTGTGACGTCGGGCGATGAGCATTGTTAGCACGATTTTCCGTTCGTTGCATCAGCCACGAAACTCGCTTTTGCGCATGATGTTGACCGACTCGTGCAGTTCCGACCATACCAGAACGACCTCGCCTTGCTCAAGCTGACGACGCACATCGGCGACTTTTTCCGTCAGGCTGAGCTCCTGCTCGCCGTAATCCGTGCCTTCACGCAAAACAAACGCTTCGATAAGATTTTCAAGGGTTTCGGGAGAAACCTGTTCCCAGGGAATAATCACAGAATCAGTTATCCAGATAAGAGGAAATCCACTGTGGCACGCGCTGCTCCAGCCACAACCGAGGCTGACGCAGGGTGCCACTGACGAAACCAACATGCCCACCCTGCTGTGTCAGCTGATAGGTAATAGTGGCAGATAATTGCGCAGGCTGCGGGATCACCTCATCGCTCATGAACGGGTCATCTTTTGCATGGATGATGAGCAGCGGTTTTGTCACGAACTTAAGTCGCGGCATAGCGCTGGCGCGACGGTAATAATCCGTGGCGTCGGCAAAACCATGCGCCCGGGCCGTGATCGCGTCGTCAAAGTCCCGCAGACGGCGCAGGGCGTTAAGCTGAATGAGGTTCACCGGCAACGTGTCGGGCCAGGCCCGCAGTTTACGCTGGGCATTCTTTTTTAACTGGCTTAACAGGTAACGCTGATAAACCTGTGAAAAGCCGCGCTCAAGTCGGGCGCTGCAGGGTTCCAGCATCAGGGGCGCAGACACAATCACGCCCGCGTCAATCAGGGCTTCATCACCTTGCTGGCCTAACAGGCAACCGAGCATATTCCCGCCCAGCGAGAAGCCGACAGCAGTTGTGGGCACCCGGCCCCAGCGCGTCGTCAGCCAGTGCAGGAAAAAACGCGCATCCTCGGTTTCACCGGAGTGGTATATCCGGTTCAGACGGTTCGGCTCACCGCTGCAGCCGCGAAAATGCATTACTACCGCCAGCCAGCCACGCTGTTTGCACTGCAGCATCAGGCCATGAATATAGGGACTGTGGAAACTTCCTTCCAGGCCATGAAACAGCACCACGCGCGGTTTATGCCGGGCAAACTGAGGATCTTCACTCCAGGCCAAATCAACAAAGTCACCGTCAGGTAAATCCAGCCGCTGCCAGTGTGGCGTTAACCTTTTCGTCCGCCGTATCAACCGCGGCAGAATGGTTTGCAGGTGCGGGTTGCCCAGACCGGGCAGGGGAATGAACGCCGCGTCGTCAGGGCCCGAAAATTTCATGTTGTAAAGGCTTGTCTGTTCCATATCACACTGTTAGCTTCGATAAGTTTTCACTAAGGGAGGAGAACCCGGGTTAATGGAACTCAGTCTGTTTTTATCATTATTAGGCTTTCTTTGGGTCGCGGCGATTACACCCGGACCTAATAATATGTTACTCACCGCCTCGGGGGCCAATTTTGGTTTTTTGCGCACCCTCCCGTTGATGATCGGCATTATGATCGGCATGCAGCTAATGCTGCTGCTGGTAGCGTTTGGCGTGGGTGGATTGATACTGCTTTATCCCTCCCTGCATCTCATCCTGAAAATTGCCGGTAGCCTTTACCTGCTGTGGCTGGCCTGGAAGATTGCCACCGCAGCCTATGAGAAGCTGGAAACCGATGCGGCGCCTGTCGCACCTATGCCGTTCTGGCAGGGAGGCTTATTACAACTGATCAACCCCAAAGCCTGGCTCATGGCGCTGGGTGCCGTCGCCAGTTTTAGTCTGGCCGGTGCGGGCTATCGCCATTCTGTCCTGTTAATTAGTCTTGGCATGGTTATGGTCAATCTGGTTGCAGGCGTTATCTGGATGGGCTTTGGTGCGATGATCGGCCGTATTTTACGTAGTCCCCGCGCCTGGAAACGCTTTAACCTGAGCATGGGGCTGTTAACGGCGGCCTGCGTATTGCTGATCTGGCACTGAGCTTAGCTGGATGCGCGCTCCAGGCGCGTCCAGGGCAACACTTCGCGAACAACCGGCGCGTGCGGCTGGCGAATTTTTTTCAGCAACAGCTGCACGCTGCGCGCGCCCAGTTGATACATGGGCTGTTCAATGGTGGTTAACGGTGGATTCAGGCTGCTGGTAAAGGGAATGCCGTCAAACCCCACGACGGCAAGGTCTTCCGGGACACGCAGGCCCGCCTCCAGCGCTGCATGCACCACGCCAACCGCCAGCACATCAGACACGGCAAATACCGCATCCGGCGGCTCCGCTAAACGCAACAATTCCTGCAATGCCCGACTGCCTTCTTCGCAGGTAATGCCTTCGGTATAGACGACATTCGTCCAGTCTGACCCCGATTGCGCAACGCCTTCTCGATAGCCTTGTTCGCGATATTGAGAATAGAGATAACGCATATCGCCATTCACCAGTGCAATGCGCTTACGGCCCCGGCCGGCCAGATAATGGACGGTATCACGTGCGGCGTCCAGATGATCGATGGAGACGGACGAGGCCGCAATCTCGGGATCAAACTCACAACACTGAATCCAGGGCGCATCACCGATAATATCGATCAGGCTTTGCAGCCCGGCGGCGGCATCCATCGTAATCACGCCGTCCACCACCTTGCCGGTCAGTAAGGTCAGGTAGGCCGACTCACGTTTAAACTGTGGGGCCGAATTGCACAGCAGAATATGGTAGCCGTGCATTTCTGCTTCAGCTTCGATGCCCTGAACAACTCGGGAGCAAAAAGGGTTCGTGATATCGGAGATCAGGACCAGCAGCATATGACTCTGCGAGGTTCGCAACTGACGCGCCAGCAGGTTTGGCTGATAGCCGCTTGTGGCAATGGCATCCAGCACTTTCTGTCGCGTATCTGCTTTTACCCCAGGATGCGCGTTAAGCACGCGGGATACCGTGGCTTTAGACACGCCAGCTAACAGGGCAACTTTGTCGATCGACATCGAACTCGCAAGCCTCACCGGGGAGCAAATAATAGCGCATATCAATAGCACAACCAGGATGTGAGCGCCTGACAAATTTATGGCTTTTTGTCTGAAATTTAATTTGCGTATAACGGCAATCTATTGCAGATGATGATCTAAGAATTTCTTTCTATTAGGGATAACTTTTAATTCCTTTATGAAATTACTTCTGCCAGCAACACTGCCCACATCATAAAAATGATGGGGGAAAAATCATGCAAAAAGGGCGACTCACGATTCTGGCGGCGGTCCTGTCAGTGCTGGCGTTTCAGGCCAACGCGGTCAACGTAACGGTGGCTTATCAGACCTCCGCTGAACCCGCTAAGGTGGCGCAGGCGGATAATACGTTTGCCAAAGAGAGCGGTGCGACGGTCGAATGGCGCAAATTCGATAGCGGATCAGGCGTGCTTCGTGCGCTGGCATCAGGCGATGTCCAGATTGGCAATATTGGTTCCAGCCCACTGGCCGTTGCGGCAACGCAGCAGCTCCCCATCGAAGCCTTTTTACTGGCTTCTCAGTTAGGCAATTCTGAAGCGCTGGTCGTGAAGAAAACAATCACCCGTCCCCAGGACCTGATCGGCAAGCGGATCGCCGTGCCCTTTATTTCGACCACCCATTACAGCTTGTTAGCGGCATTAAAACACTGGGGGATTAAGCCGTCTCAGGTTCAACTGGTCAATCTGCAACCGCCTGCGATTGTGGCGGCCTGGCAACGCGGGGACATTGACGGTGCTTACGTTTGGGCACCTGCGGTGAATGAACTGGAGAAAGATGGCACCGTTTTAACGGATTCGTCGCAGGTCGGGCGCTGGGGCGCACCGACACTTGATGTCTGGGTGGTACGCAAAGACTTCGCGCAGCAGCATCCGGATATCGTGACCGCCTTTGCCCGTAGCGCTATTGAGGCGCAGAAAGCCTACCTGGACCATCCCGAACAGTGGCTTAAACAGCCTGATAACCTCAGTAAACTTTCGCGCTTAAGCGGCGTGCCCGAGCAACAAATTCCTGGACTGGTTAAGGGCAACACCTATCTGACCGCCGCCCAGCAGGTGGCGCAACTGCAGCAGCCGGTGAACAAAGCCATCGTGGACACGGCGCAATTCCTGAAAGAACAGGGCAAGGTGCCGCAGGCCGGTAATGATTACAGCGCCTTTGTCACGAGTCGTTTTGTTGCGCCCCTGGTCAAGCCCTGAGGACATCGTCATGTTGCGAATAGCCCATCTGAACGCGAGCTATGGCGGACAGCCGGTATTACAGGACATCTCACTGCGCGTGGAGGATAACGCGCTGGTCGTTGTGCTGGGACCGTCAGGCTGTGGCAAAACCACGTTGCTGAACCTGATCGCCGGGTTTTTACCGGTCGAGTCCGGCAGTATTTCTCTGGACGGCAAGGCGATTCAGGGGCCAGGCGCCGATCGCGGCGTGGTGTTTCAGCATGAGGGCCTGCTGCCCTGGCGGAATGTGCTGGATAACGTCGCTTTCGGATTACAGATTGCCGGTATGGCGCGCCAGCCGCGTGAAGCCCTTGCACGGCAGATGATAAAAAATGTTGGGCTGGAAGGCGCTGAAAAGCGGCATATCTGGCAGTTATCTGGCGGACAGCGTCAACGCGTTGGCATCGCCCGTGCGCTGGCTGCCGATCCCCGCCTGTTACTGCTCGATGAACCGTTTGGCGCACTTGATGCGTTTACCCGTGAACAAATGCAGACCTTGCTGTTAAGGCTGTGGCAGGACAGCGGTAAACAGATCCTGCTGATTACGCACGACATTGAAGAAGCCATTTTTCTGGCGAGCGAGCTGGTGCTGCTCTCTCCGGGGCCCGGTCGGGTACAGGAAACGCTGACGCTGAATTTTGGCCAGCGTTTCGTGGACGGTGAACCCTGCCGCAGCATCAAGTCTGATCCCGATTTCATCGCCCAACGGGAATATGTGCTGAACCGGGTATTTGCGCAACGGGAGGCATTTGCATGAGTGCGATCATTAACGATGTGCCGACCCGCGCCCGGCGTCGTCGCCTGCGCTGGCCTTTCTCCCTGACGGCCACGCTGAGCACAGTGAGCCTGCTTGTGCTGTTGTTCATCTGGTGGAGCGTGACCACACTGGGGCTCATTGCGCCGCTGTTTCTGCCGTCGCCGCAGCAGGTGCTGAGTAAGTTACTGAGCGTTGCCGGTCCGCAGGGGTTTATGGACGCGACGTTGTGGCAGCACCTGTCAGCCAGCCTGACGCGCATGCTGATTGCGCTCAGCGCGGCGGCATTAACAGGCATTCCGGTGGGCATTGCGATGGGCGTCAGCCCGGTTTTACGTGCCCTGATCGATCCCCTGATTGAGCTCTATCGGCCCGTGCCACCGCTGGCGTATTTACCGTTGATGGTCATTTGGTTCGGTATTGGTGAAACATCGAAAATACTGCTGATCACGCTGGCGATTTTTGCCCCGATAGTGCTGTCGACTGTGGCCGGTGTTCGCAACGCACAGCAGGTTCGTCTGCGCGCCGCGGCATCGTTGGGGGCGAATCGCTGGCAACGGCTGCGCTGGGTCATCCTGCCGGGTGCCTTGCCAGAGATACTGACCGGCTTACGCATTGGATTAGGTGTGGGCTGGTCAACGCTGGTGGCCGCCGAGCTCATTGCTGCCACGCGTGGGCTGGGCTTTATGGTGCAGTCGGCAGGGGAATTTCTGGCAACGGATGTGGTGCTGGCAGGGATCGCGGTGATTGCCATTGTGGCATGTAGTTTAGAACTGGGTCTGCGTGCGCTACAGCGCCGTCTGACGCCCTGGAACGGAGAGCAAAAATGAACGAAAAGTTAGCGATTACGCCTCTGGGCCCCTTTATCGGCGCGCAGGTCGGCAACCTTGATGTCTCGCGTCCACTCAGTGACGCGCAGTTTGAGCAGCTCTACCATGCCCTACTGCGTCATCAGGTACTGTTTTTACGTGACCAGGCGATCACGCCCGAGCAGCATCGTGCGCTGGCCATTCGCTTTGGCGATCTTCATATCCATCCGGTTTATCCGCATGCGCCGGGCGTGGAAGAGATCATTGTCCTGGATACGCATCAGGATAATCCTCCGGATAATGATAACTGGCACACCGATGTGACGTTCATTCAGACGCCTCCGGCTGTGGCGCTGCTGGCGTCCAAAATCTTGCCGGAGGCGGGTGGGGATACGTTATGGACCAGCGGTATTGCCGCATATGAGGCGCTGTCTGCTCCCTTCAAAACCTTGCTGTCTGAACTCTATGCGGAGCACGATTTTACAAAGTCGTTTCCGGAATATAAACACCGTAAGACAGAAGAAGAGCACCAGCGCTGGCGGCAGGCTGCGGCGAAAAACCCACCTCTGCAGCATCCTGTTATCCGGACGCATCCGGTTAGTGGGAAAAAAGCGCTGTTCGTCAATGAGGGTTTTACAACCCGAATTCTGACGCTGAGTCAGAAAGAGAGCGATGCATTACTGGGCTTTTTGTTTGCGCATAGCACGAAACCGGAGTTTCAGGTGCGCTGGCGCTGGCAGCCTAATGACCTGGCGATTTGGGACAATCGCGTCACTCAGCACTACGCCAATGCCGATTACTATCCGGCCCGAAGAGTGATGCAGCGCGCCACGGTATTAGGCGATAAGCCTTACTGAACCGTACCGCGAGTACACCGGTACGGTTGTGACGAAAGGTGATGCCGCCTCTGTCAGGAGGCGAGCATCGCTTCCAGTTTTTCCTGCGCGTCCAGCCAGGCCATTTCCACCTCTTCCAGCGCCGATTTACTCTCAGCCTGTTTTTGCAGGGCAGCCGTTAAATCAGCCTTGCGGCTGTGTTCGTAGAGCGCGCTGTCTGCCAGCAGGTGTTCGGCGTCGGCCAGTTGGGCTTGCCACTTCGCCATCTGTTTTTCTAACTTCTCGATTTCTTTGCGCAAGGGCTGGGTCTGCGTTCGCAGCTCGGCTTCACGACGCTTTTGATCCTTGCGGGCCTGAGCACTGTTACCATTGTCCTGTTTAGGCGCGGCCTCATTTTGCGTTTGCTGTTTTTGCAGGTCGCTCAGCCACTGCTGATAATCTTCCAGATCGCCCGGGAACACATCAACGCTGCCATCATGCACCAGATAGAGGTCATCGGTGGTGGCACGTAACAGATGGCGATCGTGCGATACGACAACCAGTGCGCCTTCGAAATCAATCAACGCCTCAGTTAATGCCTGACGCATGTCCAAATCGAGGTGGTTGGTGGGTTCGTCCAGTAAAAGCAGGTTGGGGCGCTGCCAGACAATCAGCGCCAGTACCAGCCGCGCTTTTTCGCCGCCTGAGAAGCGTTCGGTTACCTCTGTGACTTTATCGCCCTGGAAGCCAAAGCCGCCCAGATAATCCCGTAACTGCTGCTCGAGCACTTTCGGCGCAAGCCGTGAAAGATGTTGTAAAGGCGACTCATCGGCGCGCAGGTATTCCAGCTGATGCTGAGCGAAGTAACCCAGCTTGATCCCTTTCGCCAGGCCAATTTCGCCCGCTTTGGCGGCGAGTTCGCCCGCCAGCAGCTTAATCAGCGTTGACTTGCCGGCACCGTTGCGACCCAGCAGGCCAATGCGCGATCCCGGCACCAGGTTAAGTTTAATGGCGTTCAGAATAATGCGATCGCCATAGCCCGCGGTGACTTTATCCATTTTCAGCAGCGGATTCGGCAGGCTTTCGGGTGCGCGGAAGCTGAAGCTAAACGGATTATCCACATGGGCTGGCGCAATCAGCTCCATCCGTTCCAGCATCTTAATACGGCTTTGCGCCTGTTTGGCTTTGGTGGCCTGTGCACGGAAACGATCGATATATTTTTGCAGGTGCGCCACTTTTTCCTGCTGACTCTGGTATAACGCCTGCTGCTGGGCCAGTTTCGCGCCGCGCTGGCGTTCGAAGGAACTGTAGTTACCGGTGTACTCGGTCATCGTCTGCTGTTCGATGTGGATAATTTTGTCCACCACCGGATCGAGAAAATCGCGATCGTGCGAGATCAGAATCAGCGTGCCCTCATAGCTTTTTAGCCAGCGTTCCAGCCAGATCACGGCGTCCAGATCGAGGTGGTTCGTCGGTTCATCGAGTAACAACAGGTCCGATCGACACAGCAGTGCCTGGGCCAGGTTAAGACGCATGCGCCAGCCCCCCGAAAAATCATTGACCGGGCGCTGAAGCTGTTCCTGACTGAATCCGAGCCCGTGCAGCAGGCTTGAGGCGCGCGACTGAATCGTCCAGGCCTGAATGGTATCGAGCTTACCGTGAATCAGAGCGATGGCATTTCCGTCATTTCTGATGTTGGCCTCTGCCAGTTCTGCTTCAAGATGGCGGTATTCACGGTCACCATCAATGACATAGTCAAGGGCGGCCTGGCTGAGGGCAGGCGTTTCCTGATTCACCCAGGCAAGCGACCAGTTACCGGGAAAGGTAAACGATCCCGCATCGCTGGTGATCTCACCTTTCAGCAACGACAGCAGGGTGGATTTTCCACAGCCGTTTTTACCCACCAGCCCGACTTTTTGGCCGGGATTGATGGTGGCGGTAGCGTTGTCGAGCAGGACGCGAACACCGCGGCGAATTTGTAGGGCAGAAAAGACAATCATAAGCGCCGTATCGTCAGAATATGTTAATTTACGTGCAACATAATTGGGTTTTTGTTGCGTTGTGCATGGTAGCGGAAATCCGTACCAATGACGACGCTTTGGAGGGAAAGGATGTCGCAGCCACCTAAGATTTTGCTGCTTTTTGCTCATCCGGAAGCGCAGGATTCCATCGCAAATCGTATTTTGCTGGACGCGGCCAGGCCCCTTGAGCATGTTACTGTTCATGACCTCTATGCCGCCTATCCGGATTTTTTTATCGATATCCACCATGAGCAACAGCTACTGCGTGAGCATGATGTGATTATTTTTCAACATCCTCTCTATACCTACAGCTGCCCGGCGTTACTTAAAGAGTGGTTAGATCGCGTGTTGTCCCGGGGTTTTGCCAACGGCATAGATGGAAACGCATTAGAAGGAAAGTACTGGCGCAGTATCGTCACAACCGGCGAACCTGAAACGGCCTTTCAGCAGCACGGACTGAACCGCTATTCCATGAATGACATTTTGCGACCTTTTGAGCTGACCGCACAGATGTGCCGTATGCACTGGATGTCGCCGATGATTATTTACTGGGCGCGCCGTCAGCAACCTGATTTACTCAAAAAATATGCCCGTGCCTATAGCGACTGGCTGGCAGCACCGCTGCCGAATGGAGGGTTATAAATGGAAGGACAAACGCTGCTGACCGCAGGAGTCATCTATCTCTTTGCGGCGGTGCTGATTGTACCGGTAGCGGCTCGCCTGGGGATTGGCGCAGTATTGGGGTACTTACTGGCCGGTATTGCCATTGGTCCGTGGGGACTGGGATTTATTAGTGACGTCGACGAGATTCTGCACTTTTCTGAACTGGGCGTTGTCTTTCTGATGTTTATCATCGGGTTGGAACTGAACCCGGCAAAGTTGTGGGCGCTGCGCCGTTCTATCTTTGGTATCGGTGCCGCGCAGGTGATTTTCTCCGCCGCCATTCTTGGCGCATTGCTGTGGCTGACAAACTTTGACTGGCGCGCGGCGGTAATCGGCGGGATCGGTCTGGCCATGTCATCAACAGCGATGGCCTTGCAGCTGATGCGGGACAAGGGCATGAACCGCAGCGAAGCGGGCCAGCTAGGGTTTTCGGTGCTGCTGTTTCAGGATCTGGCTGTTATTCCGGCGTTGGCACTGATTCCGCTTCTGGCCGGGAATGACAGCGGCAGCGTCGACTGGATGAAAGTGGGCATGAAGGTCCTGGCGTTTGCCGGCATGCTCGTCGGGGGCCGCTATTTACTGCGCCCCATTTTTCGCTACATCGCGGCCTCAGGCGTGCGTGAAGTATTTACCGCCGCCTCGCTGCTGCTGGTATTGGGCTCCGCGTTGTTTATGGATGCGCTGGGGTTATCCATGGCGTTAGGCACCTTTATCGCCGGGATTCTGCTGGCGGAAAGTGAATACCGTCATGAGCTGGAAGTGGCGATCGAGCCGTTCAAAGGCTTACTGCTGGGGCTGTTTTTTATCTCGGTGGGCATGGCGCTGAACCTCGGGGTGCTTTATACCCACATTATCGCCATTTTACTGGGCGTACTGACGCTGGTGTCGGTCAAGTTACTGGTGCTGTATGTGCTGGCTCGAATCTATGGCTTACGCAGCTCTGAACGTCAGCAGTTTGCCGGCGTGTTGAGTCAGGGCGGCGAGTTTGCTTTTGTACTGTTCTCGGCGGCCTCGTCAGCCAGACTGTTCTCGGGCGACCAACTGCCGCTGCTGCTGGTTACCGTGACGCTGTCCATGATGACCACGCCGCTGCTTATGCAGGCAATTGATCGGCTGTTGGCGCGTCGCTTTAATGAAAGCGATGAAGACACTGAAAAACCCTTCGTTGAGGACGATCAGCCGCAGGTCATTGTGGTGGGCTTCGGACGTTTTGGTCAGGTAGTGGGCCGTTTGCTGATGGCAAACAATAAGCGCATCACCGTACTGGAGCGTGATATTAGTGCGGTCAACCTGATGCGCAAGTACGGCTACAAGGTTTACTATGGTGATGCAACGGAGCTGGAACTGCTGCGAGCGGCGGGTGCGGCTGATGCGCAGTCAATCGTCATTACCTGCAGCAATCCGGAAGATGCGATGACGATTGTGCATCTCTGCCAGCAACATTTTCCGCATTTGCAGATTATGGCGCGTGCCCGTGGTCGTGTGGAAGCCCACGAACTGCTGCAGGCGGGCGTGACGCAGTTCTCACGCGAAACTTTTTCCAGTGCGCTGGAACTGGGGCGTAAAACGCTTATGTCGCTGGGAATGCATCCTCATCAGGCTCATCGGGCACAGCAACACTTCCGCCGGCTGGATATGCGCATGTTGCGGGAGCTGATGCCTGTCCACTCTGATATGGCGCAGATTTCCCGTGTCCGCGAGGCGCGACGTGAACTGGAAGACATTTTTCAGCGTGAAATGCAGCATGAACGACGTCAGTTCCATGACTGGGATGACGATCAGTAATCAAAAGACACAGGTAGAACAGCATGCGTAAACGCTTTATTGCTGGTGCGGTATGTCCGCATTGTCAGGAAAAAGACACGCTGGCCATGTGGCGTGAAAACAATGTCGATGTCGTCGAGTGTGTGAAGTGCGGCCATCAAATGCGGGAAGCCGATAAACAGGCACGCGATCAGGTTCGCAGTAACGAGCAAGTGATCGGAATTTTCCATCCCGAGTAGCGAAATGGCCCAGCTTTTTTTAAGCTTAAGCACACAGCGGGATTGAATTCCGTTACAATTGACGCCATTAACGCTGAAGTCGCAAGAGCAAAAGAGTGCCTCTTGTACTCAGCCCCGAACCTTTCTGGTTGGTGTTATTGCACGCAAGAATAGACCAATGAGACGGGATCTTAGTTCTCAACGGTTAGGAGATATCATGAAAGTAGCAAAAGACCTGGTGGTAAGCCTGGCCTATCAGGTACGTACAGAAGACGGTGTGTTGGTTGACGAGTCACCGGTGAGTGCACCGTTAGACTATCTGCACGGTCATGGTTCCCTGATTTCTGGTCTGGAAAATGCGCTGGAAAACCACGTCGCGGGCGATAAGTTTGACGTGCATATCCCGGCAAATGACGCGTACGGTCAGTACGATGACAACCTGGTACAGCGCGTACCAAAAGACGTCTTTATGGGCGTTGACGAATTACAGGTTGGCATGCGTTTCCTGGCGGAAACCGATCAGGGTCCGGTGCCGGTTGAAATCACCGAAGTGGAAGACGACCATGTTGTGGTTGACGGTAACCACATGCTGGCGGGTCAGAACCTGAACTTTAACGTTGAGGTGGTTGCGATTCGTGAAGCCACACCGGAAGAGCTGGCACACGGCCATGTTCACGGTGCAGATGGTCATCACCACGATCACGACCATGACCATGACCACGGTAAAGGTGGTTGCGGAACGGGCGGTTGTGGCTGCAGCCACTAAGTCCGACGCGGTAGTGCAGGGCCACCTTCGGGTGGCCTTACTTTTTGCGGCATTATATTGTCAGCAGGCCTCGGCAGAACGGGCCTGCCGACAGTCAGCCTGGCCTGTCACGGATGGATCAGTAATGCGGCGGCGGGGTTTCATCTGAAGCATCGGCAATCATCGACGGCGCGCTGGCTTTAAACTTTTCAAGTAACAGGCGCATATGTTCGCGCATCTTACTCATTTCAAGTTCATGCTGAACGACGGTATTGTTCAGTTGATCGATAGTGATCTCCTGAAAGGCCAGCTTACTTTCAAGCGCTTCAATACGTTGTTCCCACTCTGACTGTTGCATGATCTTTTCTCCTGTTAAGGGGTTACTCAGCGCATGATTCTAAAGGCTGGCGTTGCAGAATTGCCCTATTTATTCGCTTTTATTTGGTGTTTAGCTTGAAAAAGGGTCAGATGACATCATCTCTGGTGAAACTTCCTGATGCAAAAAAGGTCGGAAGTAGACCAGATAATTACGTTGTGGGAGTGTTCGTCATTGCCACGTAAAGTTATAGTGTGGGCCCTCAGTCCGCAATGATTCCCGAGGTGAGAGGCTTCGGTTTTGGAGAAAGGATGAAATCACTGTTTAAAGTCACATTGTTAGCTACCACCATGGCCGTCGCGCTGAATGCTCCGCTGGCAATGGCTGCAGAAACAGCAGCAGCTCCGGCCGCTGCCGATGCTCCACAGTCTGCTCCTCAGGCTCCAAAAAATGCCGCCTTCAAAAATGAAGATCAGCAATCTGCATACGCTTTGGGTGCGTCACTGGGCCGTTATATGGACAACTCCCTGAAAGAACAGGAGAAGTTGGGCATCAAGCTGGACAAGCAGCAACTGATTGCCGGTGTTCAGGACGCGTTTGGCGGCAAGAGCAAGCTGTCTGACGAAGAAATCGAGCAAACCCTGCAGGCGTTCGAAGCCCGCGTGAAAGGCGCGGCGTCAGCCAAGATGGAAAAAGACGCAAAAGAAAATGCCGAGAAGGGTGAAGCTTACAGCGCTAAGTTTGCTAAAGAGAGCGGCGTGAAGAAGACCGAAAGTGGTCTGCTGTATAAGGTTGAGAAAGAAGGGACCGGTGAGGCACCAAAAGACAGCGATACAGTCGTTGTAAACTACAAAGGTACGCTGATCGACGGCACCGAGTTTGATAACTCTTACACGCGCGGTGAGCCC
Organism: Pantoea stewartii; assembly: GCF_011044475.1. NCBI lineage: Bacteria > Pseudomonadati > Pseudomonadota > Gammaproteobacteria > Enterobacterales > Erwiniaceae > Pantoea > Pantoea stewartii. The sequence goes on along the minus strand of NZ_CP049115.1, from coordinate 2,459,684 downwards.
CTGTCTTTCCGTCTTGACGGCGTGATTCCAGGCTGGACTGAAGGCCTGAAGCACGTTAAGAAAGGCGGTAAGATCAAGCTGGTTATCCCACCAAACCTGGCGTACGGTAAAAACGGTGTTCCGGGCATCCCGGCTAACTCCACGCTGGTGTTTGACGTTGAGCTGCTTGATATCAAACCGGCACCAAAAGCGGATGAAAAAACGCAGGCACCTGCTGCTGACGCGAAGAAATCCCAGTAATCTGTCTGCCGCCACCTTCGGGTGGCGGTTTCTCTTTATGACAAACCTCTGGCATAACCCCGCGACATTTGCCAGACTATCGCCTGCATAACTATCCCAATATTGAGTCTGCCCGTAGCCGCTGTGACAGGCTCCAGCCATGTAGGGTGATGTCTTCAATGTCTAATCCATTCAATCCCGGTGAACTGAGCGACTTCGATCTTCTGGAGCAGCATCCGTTCGAGCAAACTGATTACGATATTTTAAAATCGTATGAGGCCGTTGTAGATGGTCTTGCCATGTTGATCGGCTCGCATTGTGAAATCGTCCTCCACTCACTGGAAGATTTAAACTGTTCGGCCGTGCGTATTGCTAACGGCGAGCATACGGGGCGTAAAGTGGGCTCGCCCATCACGGATTTAGCCTTGCGCATGCTGCATGATATGCAGGGTGCAGACAGCAACGTCTCCCGCGCTTACTTTACCCGCGCGAAAAGTGGTGTGCTGATGAAGTCCGTCACGATTGCGATTCGTAATCGCCAGCATCGGGTGATTGGCTTGCTGTGTATCAACATGAACCTCGACGTTCCGTTTTCACAGATCATGTCGACGTTTCTGCCGCCAGAGATGCAGCAGGTCGATTCCAATGTGAACTTTGCCAGTTCGGTCGATGACCTGGTCATGCAGACGCTGGAATTTACGATTGAAGAAGTGAGCGCCGACCGTAACGTCTCGAATAATGCCAAGAACCGTCAGATCGTATTGAATCTGTATGAAAAAGGGATTTTCGATATCAAAGACGCCATCAATCAGGTCGCCGAGCGCTTAAATATTTCCAAACATACCGTGTACCTGTACATCCGCCAGTTTAAAAACGGTGACTTTCAGGGGCAGGATCGTTAATGCGCTATGCGCTTCTTGTCACCGGTCCGGCTTATGGTACGCAGCAGGCGACCAGCGCCCTGCTGTTTGCCAACGCGCTGCTGGCAGCGGGACACCAGCTGGAAAGCGTCTTTTTTTATCGGGAAGGCGTGCTGAACGCCAATCAGCTTAGCGCGCCCGCCAGTGACGAATTCGATCTTGTTCGTGCCTGGCAGTCGCTTCATCAGGCGCATGGGGTGGCGCTGAACATTTGCGTGGCGGCCGCACTCCGGCGCGGCGTAACGGATGCGCAGGAAGCCTCACGGCTTGCGCTGCCGGGCGCGAATCTTCAGCCCGGTTTTACCCTGGCCGGCTTAGGCGCGCTGGCGGAAGCGGCGCTGCGTTGCGAGCGGATGGTGCAGTTCTGATGAAGCGTGTCGCGTTTGTATTCACCCGAGCCCCACATGGCAGCAGTGCGGGACGTGAAGGGTTAGATGCGGTGCTGGCCACCGGCGCGTTGAGTGACGATATCGGCCTGTTTTTTATTGGAGATGGCGTTCTGCAGCTTAACAGTGAGCAACAGCCGGAAAATATTCACAGCCGGCATTATGCCGCTACCTTCGGCGTGCTGGCGCTGTATGATATCGACCAGTGTTATCTGTGCAGGGCGTCGCTGCAGTCGCGCGGTTTAGCGGAAAATGCGCCACGCATTCTGGATGCCGAAATTTTAGATGCGTCGGCCCTGCGGCAAAAACTCGCAGGCTATGACCGTATTTTGACTTTTTAAGAGCACCTAATGCTGCATACGTTATTTCACTCACCGACTTACAGCGACATCGAAAGCCTGACCCGACTGCTTATGCCGGAGGATGACCTGCTCTTGCTGCAGGATGGCGTACTGGCGGCGATTGAGGGCAGCAGGGCGCTGGAACAGCTTCGCGCCTCAGGGGCGAAGCTCTGGGCACTGGAAGATGACCTGAATGCCCGGGGGCTGAGCACGCAAATTTCCCCTGTTGTGCAGTCTGTGGACTATACTTTTTTCGTTGCGCTAACGGTAAAACATCAACAACAAATGGCCTGGTAATGCGTTGGCCCCCTGGTTATTTCTTGACACCTTTTTGACACAGCCCTAAAATTCTGCCTCCTCGTAATTCTACGAGGTGATTTATTACGTGTTTACGAAGCAAAAAGCTAAATCCCAGGAGCTATTTAATGGCAACAGTTAACCAGCTGGTTCGCAAACCACGCGTCCGCAAAGTTGCAAAGAGCAACGTGCCGGCGCTGGAAGCTTGCCCGCAGAAACGTGGCGTTTGTACCCGTGTGTACACCACCACTCCTAAAAAACCAAACTCAGCACTGCGTAAAGTTTGCCGTGTGCGTTTGACTAACGGTTTTGAAGTCACCTCCTACATCGGTGGTGAAGGTCACAACCTGCAGGAACACTCCGTGATCCTGATCCGTGGCGGTCGTGTTAAAGACCTGCCAGGTGTGCGTTACCACACCGTTCGTGGCGCGCTGGACTGCTCAGGTGTTAAAGACCGTAAGCAGTCACGCTCCAAGTACGGCGTGAAGAAGCCAAAGGCTTAATGGTTCTCCGTTAAGTAAGGCCAAACGTTTTAACTTAAATGTCAAACTAAACTCGTAGAGTTTTGGACAATCCTGAATTAACAACGGAGTATTTCCATGCCACGTCGTCGCGTCATTGGTCAGCGTAAAATTCTGCCGGATCCTAAGTTCGGATCAGAGCTGCTGGCTAAATTTGTAAATATCCTGATGGTAGATGGTAAAAAATCTACTGCTGAATCTATCGTCTATACCGCACTTGAGACCCTGGCTCAACGTGCTGGTAAAGATGGCCTGGAAGCTTTTGAGGTTGCTCTCGAAAACGTGCGTCCGACTGTCGAAGTTAAGTCACGTCGCGTTGGTGGTTCAACCTATCAGGTTCCAGTTGAAGTCCGTCCGGTTCGTCGTAATGCCCTGGCAATGCGTTGGATCGTAGAAGCTGCTCGTAAACGCGGTGATAAATCTATGGCTTTACGCCTGGCGAACGAACTTTCTGACGCTGCAGAAAACAAAGGTACTGCAGTTAAGAAACGCGAAGACGTTCACCGTATGGCTGAAGCCAACAAGGCGTTCGCTCACTACCGCTGGTAACAGCTGCGTAGTTGTTGTTAAACCAGCGGGCGCTCAAACAGCCAACCCGCTGGGGTCGACTAACTTTGAACGTCCTAAAAACCGAGGAATAAAATGGCTCGTACAACACCCATTGCGCGCTACCGTAATATCGGTATCAGCGCACACATCGACGCCGGTAAAACCACTACTACCGAGCGTATCCTGTTCTACACCGGTGTTAACCACAAAATCGGTGAAGTGCATGATGGCGCAGCGACCATGGACTGGATGGCACAGGAGCAGGAACGTGGTATTACCATCACGTCTGCTGCAACGACCGCGTTCTGGTCAGGTATGGCTAAGCAGTTTGAGCCACACCGCATCAACATCATCGACACCCCGGGACACGTTGACTTCACCATCGAAGTAGAACGTTCCATGCGTGTGCTCGATGGCGCAGTAATGGTTTACTGTGCTGTAGGTGGTGTTCAGCCACAGTCTGAGACCGTATGGCGTCAGGCTAACAAATATAAAGTTCCACGCATTGCGTTCGTTAACAAAATGGACCGCATGGGTGCAAACTTCCTGAAAGTAGTTGGTCAGATCGAATCTCGTCTGGGCGCGACTCCGGTTCCGCTGCAGATCGCTATCGGCGCTGAAGAAAACTTCACCGGCGTTGTTGACCTGATCAAAATGAAAGCCATCAACTGGAACGACCAGGATGCGGGCGTGACCTTCGATTACGAAGAGATCCCAGCTAACCTGCAAGAACTGGCTGAAGAATGGCGCGGCAAGCTGATCGAAGCTGCAGCAGAAGCCTCTGAAGAGCTGATGGAGAAATTCTTCAGCGGTGAAGAGCTGACTGAAGAAGAGATCAAAAAAGCGCTGCGTCAGCGCGTGCTGAAAAACGAAATCATCCTGGTGACCTGTGGTTCTGCATTTAAGAACAAAGGTGTTCAGGCAATGCTGGATGCGGTTGTTGAGTATCTGCCAGCCCCGACCGACGTACCGGCAATCAACGGTATGCTGGACGATGGTAAAGATACCCCAGCTGAGCGTCACGCAAGTGATGAAGAGCCGTTCTCTGCTCTGGCGTTTAAGATCGCAACTGACCCATTCGTGGGTAACCTGACGTTCTTCCGCGTTTACTCTGGTGTGGTTAACTCAGGCGATACCGTTCTGAACTCCGTGAAATCTGCACGTGAGCGTTTCGGTCGTATCGTTCAGATGCACGCTAACAAACGTGAAGAAATCAGCGAAGTTCGCGCAGGTGACATCGCCGCTGCGATCGGCCTGAAAGACGTTATCACTGGTGATACCCTGTGTGATCCAAACGCGCCAATCATTCTGGAGCGTATGGAATTCCCTGAGCCGGTAATTTCTATCGCCGTTGAGCCGAAAACCAAAGCTGACCAGGAAAAAATGGGTCTGGCTCTGGGTCGTCTGGCGAAAGAAGACCCGTCATTCCGCGTATGGACTGACGAAGAGTCTAACCAGACTATCATCGCTGGTATGGGTGAACTTCACCTCGATATCATCGTTGACCGTATGAAGCGTGAATTCAACGTTGAAGCGAACGTGGGTAAACCACAGGTTGCTTACCGTGAAGCTATCCGCTCTAAAGTTACCGGTATCGAAGGTAAACACGCCAAGCAGTCTGGTGGTCGTGGTCAGTACGGTCATGTTGTTATCGACATGTACCCGCTGGAGCCAGGTTCGAACCCGAAAGGTTACGAATTTGTCAACGATATCAAAGGTGGTGTAATTCCTGGCGAATTCATCCCAGCCGTTGATAAAGGTATCCAGGAGCAGTTGAAATCAGGCCCACTGGCAGGTTATCCGGTTGTGGATCTGGGTGTTCGTCTGCACTTCGGTTCTTACCATGACGTTGACTCCTCTGAACTGGCGTTTAAACTGGCCGCGTCTATTGCCTTTAAAGATGGCTTTAAGAAAGCGCAGCCTGTTCTGCTTGAGCCTATCATGAAGGTTGAAGTTGAAACCCCAGAAGAGAACACCGGTGACGTAATCGGTGACCTTAGCCGTCGTCGTGGTATGCTCAAAGGGCAGGAATCTAACGCTACTGGCGTTCAGATCCACGCTGAAGTTCCACTGTCTGAAATGTTCGGATATGCAACTCAGCTGCGCTCTCTGACCAAAGGTCGTGCTTCGTACTCCATGGAGTTCCTGAAGTATGACGACGCACCGAACAACGTTGCGCAGGCCGTTATTGAAGCTCGTAGCAAATAAGCTACGGTTTAAATTTGAACTGATGCCTTCATCCCGGGTGATGAAGGCATAACGTAAGGAATATCGCCATGGCGAAAGAGCAATTTCAACGTAACAAACTGCACGTAAACGTGGGCACCATCGGTCACGTTGACCACGGTAAAACCACCCTGACTGCAGCAATCACCACCGTTCTGGCTAAAACTAACGGCGGCCAGGCGCGTGCGTTCGACCAGATCGACAGCACCCCTGAAGAAAAAGCACGTGGTATCACCATCAACACTGCACACGTTGAGTATGAAACCCCGTCTCGCCACTATGCACACGTTGACTGCCCGGGCCACGCCGACTATGTGAAAAACATGATCACCGGTGCTGCGCAGATGGACGGCGCGATCCTGGTTGTTGCTGCGACTGACGGCCCAATGCCGCAGACCCGTGAGCACATCCTGCTGGGTCGTCAGGTAGGCGTTCCTTACATCATCGTGTTCCTGAACAAGTGTGACATGGTTGATGACGAAGAGCTGCTGGAGCTGGTTGAGATGGAAGTCCGTGACCTGCTGTCACAGTACGACTTCCCGGGCGACGATACTCCAATCGTTCGCGGTTCAGCACTGAAAGCGTTGGAAGGCAACCCAGAGTGGGAAGAGAAGATCGTTGAGCTGGCTAACCACCTGGACAACTACATCCCGGATCCGGTTCGTGCTATCGACATGCCGTTCCTGCTGCCAATCGAAGACGTATTCTCAATCTCTGGCCGTGGTACTGTAGTAACCGGTCGTGTTGAGCGCGGTGTTGTTAAAGTCGGCGACGAAGTTGAAATCGTGGGTATCAAAGATACGGCGAAATCAACCTGTACCGGTGTTGAAATGTTCCGCAAACTGCTGGACCAGGGTCAGGCAGGCGAAAACTGTGGTGTTCTGCTGCGCGGTATCAAGCGTGAAGACATCCAGCGTGGTCAGGTTCTGGCGAAGCCAGGCACCATCAAGCCACACACCAAGTTCGAGTCAGAAGTTTACGTTCTGTCTAAAGACGAAGGTGGCCGCCATACTCCGTTCTTCAAGGGCTACCGTCCACAGTTCTACTTCCGTACCACTGACGTGACCGGTTCAGTAGAGCTGCCAGAAGGCGTTGAAATGGTTATGCCAGGCGACAACATCAAAATGGTTGTTACCCTGATCCACCCAATCGCAATGGACGAAGGTCTGCGCTTCGCAATCCGCGAAGGTGGCCGTACCGTTGGCGCGGGCGTTGTTGCTAAAGTTATCGCTTAATTGTGATCTCTGATGTGGCCACATGAGTGGCTACTGCAAAATAAAAAGAGCACTTCGGTGCTCTTTTTTTATGCCTGTCATTTAATCACGCAGGCTTTCTCCTCACAAAAGGTAGGTTTGAAATAAAAACGATTCGCATTTACACTGTGCGCACGAAATAGACCGGGTGATGAATAAATGTACGTCTGTCTGTGTAATGCCATCAGTGACAAAACGCTCCGTGAAGTCGTGCGCCGTTATCAGCCCAAATCTATCCAGCAGTTGCGCCAAATCGTGCCCGTGGGAAAGCAATGTGGAAAATGTATTCGGGATGCCCGTGCGATTATGGATGAAGAGATGCAGCACGCTCCGCAATATAAAGAAATCGCGTAAACGCACACACACCACCGACTTGATAATACCCACAATTTTCATCGCGTTTTTTTGACTTCTTTTTAACCGCATCTACGCTCAAATAAACATGAGCGGAGGAAGCGAAATGAAGGGCGATGCGAAAATCATAAGTCATCTCAATAAATTGTTGGGGAATGAACTGGTTGCAATAAACCAGTACTTCTTACATGCACGGATGTTCAAAAACTGGGGACTGATGCGTCTTAACGACGTTGAGTACCATGAGTCCATAGATGAAATGAAGCATGCGGATAAATACATCGAACGTATTCTGTTTCTTGAAGGCATTCCTAATCTGCAGGATCTGGGACGACTCAGGATTGGAGAAGATGTCGGGGAGATGTTGCAGTCCGATCTCAATCTTGAACTCGAAGGCGCAAAAGACCTGCGTGAAGCCATCGCCTATGCGGATAAAGTTCATGATTACGTAAGCCGCGATATGATGATCGCCATCCTCGAAGATGAGGAGCACCATATCGACTGGATTGAAACCGAGCTTGATCTCATTAGTAAGATGGGCATTCAGAATTACCTGCAGGCGCAAATCAAAGAAGAGTAAGGCTTTGACTAACGATAACTCCCCAGCCCGCGACGGCCAGGAAAGGGCCAAAGGGAAGCGGGCTGTTCAGGTACCACGCCCGGTTCCTTATCCGCAGCGCGCCGAAAGCGATCAAGGCTGTCGTACAGGCGGTCAGGGCAATGAAGGGCAGGGCCTGCCAACCACACCATGCGCCCAGTGCGGCAAACAGTTTAATATCCCCACAACCTAATCCCTTCCGCCGTGTAACCTGTTGAAAAATTCCGGCAAGCAACCAAAGTGAACCATAGCCAAACATGACGCCACCGATGGCCGAACTGACCGTGAGTGGCTGAAAGAACATGAAACGTGAAAGACCCAGCCACAGGAGCGCGTGGGTGAGAACATCTGGCAGCAGGAAGTGGCGCTGGTCGATGGCCGCAAGGACGAGGAGCAAACAGGAAGCCAGAAGCGGAAACAGCGCATGAATGAGATTGTCGTGAAACAGGTAAGCCAGCAGCAGGCAGAGCAGGGCGCCTGTCAGCTCAAACAGCACGGGCAGCAAACCGACCGGATGCGAACAAAACCGACAGTGCCCCCGCAACCACAGCCAGCTTATCAGCGGAACGCTGTCGTGCCACAGGATCGTGCGGCGACAGTAACTACAGTGGGAAGGCGGCGTCCACAATGACTGCAGCCAGCGACGTGGTGAAGCGGACGTATTAAAACGTTGACAGGCCAGGGCGAGAAAGCTGCCAAGCGCGCCGCCTGACAGGGAGACAGCAACGATGATGAGCAACACGATGACCTCCGGTTAACCTGATGTGATGACTGAGTCTGTCTGAACGCGTCCTCTGCGTCGCGGATAAGAAAAAGAGAATGGAAAACCGCGCCCAGAAAAAAAGGGGCGAAGACATCCGTCCTGCAGGGCTTTTGTGCAGACGTGCACAAAAGCGTTAAACACAGTTTTCTGTGGCAAATGTGCATCGTGGGTTGCTTCCTGAGCAAATCTACGTATAATGCGCGGGCCTGCCGATATTGGCAGGCGCGATTCGAGCTGAATCGCAGACGGCAGTTTGTTGGGCCGTCTGACAATACTCCCAACTGTGGAGTTATATGCTGAACGATTACACTCTCCCATCAATCGTAATGGGTTCGAGTAGTAATTTTTTTCGTCTATAAAATGTTTGGAGCCTTGGTCTCATGTCGAACCAAAGAATCCGTATCCGTCTTAAAGCGTTTGATCATCGTCTGATCGATCAATCAACCGCGGAAATCGTCGAGACTGCCAAGCGCACTGGTGCGCAGGTACGTGGTCCGATCCCGCTGCCGACCCGCAAAGAGCGCTTTACCGTTCTGATCTCTCCGCACGTTAACAAAGATGCGCGTGACCAGTACGAAATTCGCACTCACAAGCGTCTGGTAGACATCGTTGAGCCAACTGAAAAAACCGTTGATGCTCTGATGCGTCTGGACCTGGCTGCCGGTGTTGACGTGCAGATCAGCCTGGGTTAATCAGGTCATCGAGCGATTGAGAGGTTGAAACAATGATTGGTTTAGTCGGTAAAAAAGTGGGTATGACCCGCATCTTCACTGAAGATGGCGTATCTATCCCAGTAACCGTAATCGAAGTTGAAGCGAACCGCGTTACTCAGGTCAAAGGCCTGGAGAACGATGGTTACCAGGCAATTCAGGTTACCACCGGTGCTAAAAAAGCAAACCGTGTGACCAAACCTGAAGCTGGTCATTTTGCTAAAGCTGGCGTAGAAGCTGGCCGTGGCCTGTGGGAATTCCGCACCGCTGAAGGTGATGAGTATTCTGTAGGTCAGAGCATCAGCGTTGAAATTTTCGCTGACGTTAAAAAAGTAGACGTAACTGGCACCTCTAAAGGTAAAGGTTTCGCAGGTACCGTTAAGCGCTGGAACTTCCGTACCCAGGACGCAACCCACGGTAACTCCTTGTCTCACCGCGTTCCGGGTTCTATCGGTCAGAACCAGACTCCGGGCAAAGTGTTCAAAGGCAAGAAAATGGCAGGTCAGCTGGGTAATGAGCGCGTAACTGTTCAGAGCCTGGACGTAGTACGTGTTGACGCTGAGCGCAACCTGCTGCTGGTTAAAGGTGCAGTTCCCGGTGCTACCGGTAGCGACCTGATCGTTAAACCAGCTGTGAAGGCGTAAGGGGATAGCAATGGAATTAGTATTGAAAGACGCGCAGAGCGCGCTGACTGTTTCCGAAACTACCTTCGGTCGTGATTTCAACGAAGCGCTGGTTCACCAGGTTGTTGTTGCTTACGCATCAGGCGCCCGCCAGGGTACTCGCGCGCAGAAAACTCGCGCTGAAGTAACCGGTTCAGGCAAAAAGCCTTGGCGTCAGAAAGGCACCGGCCGTGCGCGTTCAGGTTCTGTAAAGAGCCCGATCTGGCGTTCAGGTGGCGTGACCTTTGCTGCTAAGCCACAAGACCACAGTCAAAAAGTTAACAAAAAGATGTACCGCGGCGCGCTGAAAAGCATCCTGTCCGAACTGGTACGTCAAGATCGTCTGATCGTTGTCGAGCAGTTCTCTGTTGAAGCACCGAAAACCAAGTTGCTGGCACAGAAGCTGAAAGACATGGCGCTGGAAGACGTGCTGATCATCACCGGCGAACTGGATGAAAATCTGTTCCTGGCTGCGCGTAACCTGTACAAGGTTGACGTGCGTGATGCAGCGGGTATCGACCCAGTTAGCCTGATCGCCTTCGACAAAGTCGTTATGACTGCTGATGCAGTTAAGCAAGTTGAGGAGATGCTGGCATGATCCGTGAAGAACGTCTGCTGAAAGTACTGCGCGCGCCGCACGTATCTGAAAAGGCATCTAGCGCGATGGAAAAAACCAACACCATCGTACTCAAAGTAGCTAAAGACGCGACTAAAGCAGAGATCGTTGCTGCTGTTGAGAAACTGTTCGAAGTAGAAGTTAAAGACGTTAACACCCTGGTAGTTAAAGGTAAGGTTAAGCGTCACGGACAGCGTATCGGTCGTCGTAGCGACTGGAAAAAAGCTTACGTCACCCTGAAGGAAGGCCAGAATCTGGACTTCGTCGGCGGCGCTGAGTAAGTCGGAGGAGAAAGACAATGGCAGTTGTTAAATGTAAACCGACATCTCCGGGTCGTCGCCACGTCGTTAAAGTGGTGAACCCAGAGTTGCACAAGGGCAAGCCGTTTGCTCCATTGCTGGAAAAAAACAGCAAATCCGGTGGCCGCAACAACAACGGTCGCATCACTACCCGTCACATCGGTGGTGGTCATAAGCAGGCTTACCGTCTGGTTGACTTCAAACGCAACAAAGATGGTATCCCGGCAACCGTTGAACGTCTTGAGTACGATCCGAACCGCTCTGCGAACATCGCACTGGTTCTGTACAAAGACGGCGAACGCCGTTACATCCTGGCCCCTAAAGGCCTGAAAGCCGGCGACCAGATTCAGTCTGGCGTTGATGCTGCGATCAAAGCAGGTAACACACTGCCGATGCGTAACATCCCGGTGGGTTCTACCGTTCACAACGTAGAAATGAAACCAGGCAAAGGCGGTCAGATTGCTCGCTCAGCCGGTGCTTACGTGCAGATCGTTGCGCGTGAAGGTTCCTACGTTACCCTGCGTCTGCGTTCAGGTGAAATGCGTAAAGTCGAAGCTGACTGCCGCGCTACACTGGGCGAAGTCGGTAACGCTGAGCATATGCTGCGCGTTCTGGGTAAAGCTGGTGCAACCCGTTGGCGTGGTGTTCGTCCGACCGTTCGTGGTACCGCGATGAACCCAGTAGATCACCCGCACGGTGGTGGTGAAGGTCGTAACTTTGGTAAGCACCCGGTAACTCCGTGGGGCGTTCAGACCAAAGGTAAGAAGACCCGTAGCAACAAGCGTACCGATAAATTTATCGTACGTCGCCGTAGCAAATAATATTAGAGGATAAGCCATGCCACGTTCTCTCAAGAAAGGTCCTTTTATTGACCTGCACTTGCTGAAGAAGGTAGAGAAAGCGGTGGAAAGCGGTGACAAGAAGCCTTTGCGCACTTGGTCCCGTCGTTCAACGATCTTTCCTAACATGATCGGTTTGACCATCGCTGTCCATAATGGTCGTCAGCACGTTCCTGTCTTTGTTTCCGACGAAATGGTTGGTCACAAACTGGGTGAATTCGCGCCGACACGTACTTATCGCGGTCACGCGGCTGATAAAAAAGCCAAGAAGAAATAAGTAGGAGGAAGAGATGGAAACTTTAGCTCAACATCGCCACGCTCGTTCTTCTGCTCAGAAGGTTCGCCTTGTTGCTGACCTGATCCGCGGTAAGAAAGTGTCGCAGGCACTGGACATTTTGACCTACACCAACAAGAAAGCGGCTGTACTGGTCAAGAAAGTTCTGGAATCTGCCATTGCTAACGCTGAACACAACGATGGCGCTGATATCGACGATCTGAAAGTCGCGAAAATTTTCGTCGACGAAGGCCCAAGCATGAAGCGCATTATGCCGCGTGCAAAAGGTCGTGCAGATCGCATCCTGAAGCGCACCAGCCACATTACTGTGGTTGTGTCCGATCGCTGAGACTCTGGAGACTAGCAATGGGTCAGAAAGTACATCCTAATGGTATTCGCCTGGGTATTGTAAAACCATGGAACTCTACCTGGTTTGCGAACACCAAAGAATTCGCTGACAACCTGGACAGCGACTTTAAAGTACGTCAGTACCTGACTAAGGAACTGGCTAAGGCGTCTGTATCTCGTATCGTTATCGAGCGTCCAGCTAAGAGCATCCGTGTGACCATTCACACCGCTCGTCCTGGCATCGTGATCGGTAAGAAAGGTGAAGACGTAGAAAAACTGCGCACGGTCGTCGCGAAAATCGCTGGCGTTCCTGCACAGATCAATATCGCCGAAGTCCGTAAACCGGAACTGGACGCAAAACTGGTTGCTGACAGCATCACTTCACAGCTGGAGCGTCGTGTGATGTTCCGTCGTGCTATGAAGCGTGCGGTTCAGAACGCCATGCGTCTGGGCGCGAAGGGTATCAAAGTTGAAGTTAGCGGCCGTCTGGGCGGCGCCGAGATCGCACGTACCGAATGGTACCGTGAAGGTCGCGTGCCGTTGCACACTCTGCGTGCTGACATTGACTACAACACCTCTGAAGCGCACACCACTTATGGTGTAATCGGCGTTAAGGTATGGATCTTCAAAGGCGAGATCCTGGGTGGTATGGCTGCTGTTGAACAACCGGAACCGGCTGCTCAACCTAAAAAGCAGCAGCGTAAAGGCCGTAAGTAAGGAGAGTCGCTATGTTACAACCAAAGCGTACGAAATTCCGTAAAGTGCACAAAGGCCGCAACCGCGGTCTGGCGCAGGGTACGGATGTTAGCTTCGGGACTTTCGGTCTGAAAGCTGTTGGCCGTGGTCGTCTGACTGCCCGTCAGATCGAAGCAGCACGTCGTGCTATGACCCGTGCAGTTAAGCGTCAAGGTAAGATCTGGATCCGTGTATTCCCGGACAAACCGATCACCGAGAAGCCGCTGGAAGTGCGTATGGGTAAAGGTAAGGGTAACGTTGAGTATTGGGTTGCCCTGATCCAGCCTGGTAAAGTCCTGTATGAAATGGACGGCGTACCAGAAGAGCTGGCCCGTGAAGCATTCAAGCTGGCAGCAGCAAAACTGCCTATCAAAACCACCTTTGTAACTAAGACGGTGATGTAATGAAAGCAACAGAGCTGCGTGAAAAAAGCGTTGAAGAGCTGAACACTGAGCTGCTTAATCTGCTGCGTGAGCAATTTAACCTGCGCATGCAGGCAGCATCTGGCCAACTGCAGCAGTCTCATCTGCTGAAGCAGGTTCGCCGTGATGTTGCACGCGTTAAGACTTTACTGACTGAGAAGGCGGGTTCGTAATGACCGATAAAATCCGTACTCTGCAGGGTCGTGTTGTTAGTGACAAAATGCAGAAATCTGCTGTTGTTGCTATCGAGCGTTTCGTGAAGCATCCAATCTATGGAAAATTCATTAAGCGTACGACTAAGCTGCACATCCATGACGAGAACAACGAATGTGGAATCGGCGACGTGGTAGAAATCCGCGAATGCCGTCCACTGTCTAAGACTAAGTCCTGGACACTGGTTCGCGTTGTAGAGAAAGCAATTCTGTAATAGAATTTGCCCTCTTTAAAAATCTAATGAACGGCTCGAAAGAGCCGTTCATTTTTTCTACCCATCTGCGAGAACCGGTGTTATAATGCCGCGCCCTCAATTATGGGGCTTTCAATCGACCTGAGGTCTAGGTCCCGAAGTAGTAGTTGACATTAGCGGAGCACTGAAATGATCCAAGAACAGACTATGCTGAACGTCGCCGACAACTCCGGTGCACGTCGCGTAATGTGTATCAAGGTTCTGGGTGGCTCGCACCGTCGCTACGCAGGCGTCGGCGACATCATTAAAGTTACCATCAAGGAAGCAATTCCACGTGGTAAAGTTAAAAAAGGTGATGTCCTGAAGGCGGTAGTGGTGCGCACCAGGAAGGGTGTTCGTCGCCCGGACGGTTCTGTCATTCGCTTCGATGGTAATGCATGCGTTATTTTAAACAATAACAGCGAGCAGCCTATCGGTACGCGTATTTTTGGGCCGGTAACTCGTGAACTTCGTACTGAAAAGTTCATGAAAATTATCTCTCTGGCACCAGAAGTACTCTAAGGAGCGAACAATGGCAGCTAAAATCCGTCGTAACGACGAAGTTATCGTGTTAACCGGTAAAGATAAAGGTAAGCGCGGTAAAGTTAAGAACGTCCTGTCTTCTGGCAAGGTCATCGTTGAAGGTATCAACCTGGTTAAGAAACATCAGAAGCCTGTTCCGGCTCTGAACCAACCAGGCGGCATCGTTGAAAAAGAAGCTGCAATTCAGGTTTCTAACGTTGCTCTCTTCAATGCGGCAACCGGTAAGGCTGACCGTGTAGGCTTTAGATTCGAAGACGGTAAAAAAGTCCGTTTCTTCAAATCTAATAGCGAAACTATCAAGTAATTTGGAGTAGTACGATGGCGAAACTGCATGATTACTACAAAGACGAGGTAGTCCAGAAACTCATGTCTGAGTTCGGCTACAATTCTGTCATGCAAGTCCCTCGGGTCGAGAAGATCACCCTGAACATGGGTGTTGGTGAAGCGATCGCTGACAAGAAACTGCTGGATAACGCAGCAGCTGACCTGGCAGCAATCTCCGGTCAAAAACCGTTGATCACCAAAGCACGCAAATCAGTTGCAGGCTTCAAAATCCGTCAGGGCTATCCGATCGGCTGTAAAGTAACTCTGCGTGGCGAACGCATGTGGGAGTTCTTTGAGCGTCTGATCACCATTGCTGTACCGCGTATCCGTGACTTCCGTGGCCTGTCCGCTAAGTCATTCGATGGTCGTGGCAACTACAGCATGGGTGTACGTGAGCAGATCATCTTCCCAGAAATCGACTACGACAAAGTCGATCGCGTTCGTGGTTTGGATATTACCATTACCACTACTGCGAAATCTGATGATGAAGGCCGTGCTCTGCTGGCTGCCTTTGACTTCCCGTTCCGTAAGTAAGGTAGGGTTACTTAATGGCTAAGCAATCTATGAAAGCACGCGAAGTTAAGCGTGTGAAATTAGCAGACAAATTCTTCGCAAAACGCGCTGAACTGAAAGCGATCATTTCTGATGTGAACGCTTCCGACGAAGACCGTTGGGATGCCGTTCTCAAGCTGCAGAGTCTGCCGCGTGATTCCAGCCCTTCACGTCAGCGTAACCGCTGCCGTCAAACAGGTCGTCCGCACGGTTTCCTGCGGAAGTTTGGGTTGAGCCGTATCAAGGTCCGTGAAGCCGCAATGCGCGGTGAAATCCCGGGTCTGAAAAAGGCTAGCTGGTAATTGTCACCAATTGAATCACGGGAGTAACACAGATGAGCATGCAAGATCCGATCGCGGATATGCTGACCCGTATCCGTAACGGTCAGGCCGCGAACAAAGTTGCGGTCACCATGCCCTCCTCCAAGCTGAAATTGGCAATTGCCAACGTGCTGAAGGAAGAAGGCTTTATTGAAGATTTTAAAATCGAAGGCGACACCAAGCTGGAACTGGAACTGACTCTTAAGTATTTCCAGGGTAAAGCGGTTGTAGAAAGCATTCAGCGAGTAAGCCGTCCCGGCCTGCGCATCTATAAGAAAAAAGATGAGCTGCCAAAGGTAATGGCTGGTATGGGTATCGCTGTCATTTCTACATCGAAAGGTGTTATGACTGATCGTGCAGCGCGCCAGGCTGGTCTTGGTGGCGAAATTATCTGCTACGTAGCGTAATCGGAGGATACTATGTCTCGTGTTGCTAAAGCACCTGTCGTTGTTCCTGCCGGCGTAGAGGTAAAACTCAACGGTCAGGTAATTTCGATTAAAGGTAAAAACGGCGAGCTGACTCGTACTATCAATGATGCTGTTGAAGTTAAGCATGCTGACAACACCCTGACTTTCGCTCCGCGCGAAGGTTATGTTGACGGCTGGGCGCAGGCGGGTACTTCTCGCGCGCTGCTGAACGCAATGGTTATCGGTGTTACCGAAGGCTTCACTAAGAAGCTGCAGCTGGTTGGTGTTGGTTATCGTGCTGCCGTTAAAGGCAACGTAGTTAACCTGTCTCTGGGCTTTTCTCATCCAGTTGATCACCAGCTGCCCGCGGGTATCACTGCAGAGTGTCCGACTCAGACTGAAATCGTGCTGAAAGGCGCTGATAAGCAGGTGATCGGCCAGGTTGCAGCTGACTTGCGCGCCTACCGTCGTCCTGAGCCTTATAAAGGCAAGGGTGTCCGTTACGCCGACGAAGTCGTGCGTACCAAAGAGGCTAAGAAGAAGTAAGGTAACACTATGGATAAGAAATCTGCTCGTATCCGTCGTGCGACCCGTGCACGTCGCAAGCTCAAAGAGCTGGGTGCTACTCGCCTGGTGGTACATCGTACCCCGCGTCACATTTACGCACAGGTAATCGCCCCGAACGGTTCCGAAGTTCTGGTTGCTGCTTCTACTGTAGAAAAAGCTATCACTGAACAACTGAAGTATACCGGTAATAAAGAAGCCGCAGCTGCTGTAGGTAAAGCTATTGCAGAACGCGCAATCGAAAAAGGCATCACTGGTGTTTCTTTCGACCGTTCCGGTTTCCAATATCATGGTCGCGTCCAGGCACTGGCAGATGCTGCCCGTGAAGCTGGCCTTCAGTTCTAAGGTAGAGGTCTAAGATGGCACACATCGAGAAACAAGCTGGCGAACTGCAGGAAAAACTGATCGCGGTAAACCGTGTATCTAAAACTGTAAAAGGTGGTCGTATTTTCTCCTTCACCGCACTGACTGTAGTGGGTGATGGTAACGGCCGCGTTGGTTTTGGTTACGGTAAAGCGCGTGAAGTTCCAGCAGCGATCCAGAAAGCGATGGAGAAAGCCCGTCGCAACATGGTTAATGTCGCGCTGATCAACGGCACCCTGCAGCACCCTGTTAAAGGTGCGCACACTGGGTCCCGTGTGTTCATGCAGCCGGCTTCAGAAGGTACCGGTATCATCGCCGGTGGTGCAATGCGCGCCGTTCTGGAAGTCGCTGGAGTACATAACGTTCTGGCAAAAGCCTATGGTTCTACTAACCCGATTAACGTGGTTCGTGCAACTATCGACGGCCTGGGCAATATGAAGTCTCCGGAAATGGTCGCTGCTAAGCGTGGTAAATCCGTTGAAGAAATTCTGGGGTAATCACGATGGCAAAGACTATTAAAATCACTCAAACCCGTAGTTCAATCGGCCGCTTGCCTAAGCATAAAGCCACTCTGGTTGGCCTGGGTCTGCGTCGTATTGGTCATACCGTAGAGCGTGAAGACACGCCAGCTGTACGCGGCATGGTCAACGCGGTTTCCTACATGGTTAAAGTGGAGGAGTAAGAGATGCGTTTAAATACTCTGTCTCCGGCCGAAGGGTCTAAGCACGCTACCAAGCGTCTGGGTCGTGGTATCGGTTCTGGCCTCGGAAAAACCGGTGGTCGTGGTCACAAAGGTCAGAACTCACGTTCTGGCGGTGGCGTACGTCGCGGTTTCGAAGGTGGTCAGATGCCTCTGTACCGTCGTCTGCCGAAGTTCGGTTTCACCTCTCGCAAAGCAATTATCACCACAGAGATTCGTCTGTCTGATCTGGCGAAAGTTGAAGGCGGTATCGTCGACCTGAACGCGCTGAAAGCAGCCAACATTGTCGGTGTCCAGATTGAGTTCGTTAAAGTCATTCTGTCTGGTGAAGTTTCTGCACCGGTAACGGTTCGCGGCCTGCGTGTCACCAAAGGTGCTCGTGCTGCAATCGAAGCTGCTGGCGGTAAAATCGAGGAATAAGTAGCAGATGGCTAAACAACCGGGATTAGATTTTCAAAGTGCCAAAGGTGGCTTTGGTGAACTGAAACGCAGACTGCTGTTTGTTATCGGTGCACTGATTGTCTTCCGCATTGGCTCTTTCATTCCAATCCCTGGTATTGATGCCACTGTACTTGCCAAACTGCTTGAGCAACAGCGTGGCACCATCATTGAAATGTTTAACATGTTCTCTGGTGGTGCTCTCAGCCGTGCTTCTATTTTTGCTCTGGGTATCATGCCGTATATTTCGGCATCTATTATTATCCAGCTGTTAACGGTGGTTCATCCTGCCTTAGCAGAAATCAAGAAAGAAGGGGAGGCTGGCCGTCGTAAGATTAGCCAGTACACCCGTTACGGTACGTTGGTATTGGCCATATTCCAGTCGATCGGTATTGCTACCGGTTTGCCGAATATGCCTGGTATGCAAGGCCTGGTAATGAATCCAGGCTTTGCATTCTATTTTACCGCTGTTGTAAGTCTGGTTACCGGGACAATGTTCCTGATGTGGCTGGGCGAACAGATTACTGAACGTGGTATCGGTAACGGTATCTCGATCATTATCTTCGCGGGTATTGTTGCGGGACTTCCGCCGGCCATTGGCCATACCATCGAGCAAGCGCGGCAAGGTGACCTGCACTTCCTTCTGTTGCTGTTGGTTGCAGTTCTCGTATTTGCAGTGACCTTCTTTGTTATTTTCGTTGAGCGTGGTCAACGCCGCATCGTGGTGAACTATGCGAAACGTCAACAAGGTCGTCGCGTTTACGCTGCACAGAGCACACATTTACCGTTGAAAGTGAATATGGCAGGGGTTATCCCGGCAATCTTCGCTTCCAGCATTATTCTGTTCCCGGCAACGATTGCATCGTGGTTCGGGGGCGGTACCGGTTGGAACTGGCTGACAACAATTTCGATGTATTTGCAGCCAGGACAGCCGCTTTATGTGCTACTCTATGCGACTGCTATCATCTTCTTCTGTTTCTTCTACACGGCGTTGGTTTTCAACCCGCGTGAAACAGCAGATAACCTGAAGAAGTCTGGTGCATTCGTACCGGGAATTCGTCCGGGAGAGCAAACGGCGAGATATATCGATAAAGTAATGACACGGTTAACCTTAATCGGTGCCCTCTACATTACCTTTATTTGCCTTATCCCGGAGTTCATGCGTGATGCGATGAAAGTTCCTTTCTACTTTGGCGGTACATCGCTGCTTATCGTAGTGGTCGTCATCATGGACTTTATGGCTCAAGTGCAAACTCTGATGATGTCAAGTCAGTACGAGTCTGCATTGAAGAAAGCTAACCTGAAGGGCTATGGCCGTTAATTCAGGTGGTTGAGAAGTTACGGAGAGTAAAAATGAAAGTTCGTGCTTCCGTCAAGAAATTATGTCGTAACTGCAAAATCATTCGTCGCGACGGTGTCGTTCGTGTGATCTGCAGCGCCGAGCCAAAGCATAAACAGCGCCAAGGCTGATTTTCACATATTTTTCTTGCAAAGTCGGGTTGAGCTGGCTAGATTAGCCAGCCAATCTTTTGTATGTCTGTACGTTTCCATTTGAGTATCCTGAAAACGGGCTTTTCAGCATGGTGCGTACATATTAAATAGTAGGAGTGCATAGTGGCCCGTATAGCAGGCATTAACATTCCTGATCAGAAACATACCGTTATCGCATTAACTTCGATCTTCGGTATTGGTAAAACTCGTTCTAAAGCCATTTGCGCTTCAACGGGTATTGCTGAAAATGTTAAGATCAGTGAGCTGTCTGAAGAACAAATTGATCAGCTGCGTGATGCAGTTGCTAAATTCGTTGTTGAAGGTGATCTGCGCCGTGAAATCACCCTGAGCATCAAGCGTCTGATGGACCTTGGTTGCTACCGTGGTTTGCGCCATCGTCGTGGTCTTCCGGTTCGCGGTCAGCGCACCAAGACCAACGCACGTACCCGTAAGGGTCCGCGTAAACCGATCAAGAAATAATCGGGGTGAGTAAATAATGGCAAAGGCACCAGTTCGTGCACGTAAGCGTGTAAGAAAACAAGTCTCAGATGGCGTGGCTCATGTCCATGCGTCTTTTAACAACACCATCGTTACCATTACTGATCGTCAGGGTAACGCACTGGGTTGGGCAACCGCCGGTGGTTCCGGTTTCCGCGGTTCACGTAAATCTACGCCGTTTGCTGCTCAGGTCGCTGCAGAGCGCTGTGCAGAAGCTGTAAAAGATTACGGTATTAAGAACCTGGAAGTTATGGTTAAGGGTCCGGGTCCAGGCCGCGAATCAACGATTCGTGCTCTGAACGCCGCTGGTTTCCGCATCACGAACATTACTGATGTGACTCCGATCCCTCACAACGGTTGTCGTCCGCCGAAAAAACGTCGCGTATAACGTCCGTTTTTTAGGTTAGTTGGAGAAAGAAAATGGCAAGATATTTGGGTCCTAAGCTCAAGCTGAGCCGTCGTGAGGGCACTGACTTATTCCTTAAGTCTGGCGTTCGCGCGATTGATTCCAAGTGTAAGATTGAACAAGCCCCTGGTCAGCACGGTGCGCGCAAGCCACGTCTGTCTGACTACGGCGGTCAGTTACGTGAAAAGCAAAAAGTTCGTCGTATCTACGGTGTGCTTGAGCGTCAGTTCCGTAACTATTACAAAGAAGCAGCACGTCTGAAAGGCAACACCGGTGCAAACCTGTTGGCTCTGCTGGAAGGCCGTCTGGACAACGTCGTTTATCGTATGGGCTTTGGTGCCACGCGTGCGGAAGCACGTCAGCTGGTCAGCCATAAGTCTGTTCTGGTAAATGGTCGCGTTGTTAACATCGCTTCTTATCAGGTATCTCCGAATGATGTCGTTAGCATCCGTGAGAAAGCCAAAAAGCAATCTCGCGTGAAGGCCGCTCTGGAGCTGGCTGAGCAGCGTGAAAAGCCAACCTGGCTGGAAGTTGATGCAGCTAAGATGGAAGGTGTGTTCAAACGTATTCCTGAACGTACTGATCTGTCTGCGGACATTAACGAACACCTGATCGTCGAGCTTTACTCTAAGTAAAGCTTAGTACCAAAGAGAGGACACAATGCAGGGTTCTGTGACAGAGTTTCTAAAACCGCGCCTGGTAGATATCGAGCAAGTGAGTTCGACGCACGCCAAGGTGACCCTTGAGCCTTTAGAGCGTGGCTTTGGCCATACTCTTGGTAACGCGCTGCGCCGTATTCTGCTTTCATCAATGCCGGGTTGCGCGGTGACCGAGGTTGAAATTGATGGTGTACTGCATGAGTACAGCACCAAAGAGGGTGTACAGGAAGATATCCTGGAAATCCTGCTCAACCTTAAAGGTTTGGCGGTAAGAGTTCAGGGCAAAGATGAAGTTATTCTTACCTTGAATAAATCTGGCATTGGCCCTGTGACTGCAGCCGACATTACCCATGATGGTGATGTCGAAATCGTCAAGCCGCAGCATGTGATCTGCCATCTGACCGATGACAACGCATCTATTAGCATGCGTATCAAAGTTCAGCGTGGTCGTGGTTATGTGCCGGCTTCTGCCCGAATTCATTCGGAAGAAGATGAGCGCCCAATCGGCCGTCTGCTGGTCGACGCTTGCTACAGCCCTGTAGACCGTATCGCCTACAATGTTGAAGCAGCGCGTGTAGAGCAGCGCACCGACCTGGACAAGCTGGTCATCGAAATGGAAACCAACGGCACAATCGATCCTGAAGAGGCGATTCGTCGTGCGGCGACCATCCTGGCAGAACAACTGGAAGCTTTCGTTGACTTACGTGATGTACGTCAGCCAGAAGTGAAAGAAGAGAAACCAGAATTCGATCCGATCCTGCTGCGCCCTGTTGACGATCTGGAATTGACTGTCCGCTCTGCTAACTGCCTTAAGGCAGAAGCTATCCACTACATCGGTGATCTGGTACAGCGTACTGAGGTTGAGCTGCTTAAAACGCCTAACCTTGGTAAAAAATCTCTTACCGAGATTAAAGATGTGCTGGCCTCACGTGGTCTGTCTCTGGGCATGCGCCTGGAAAACTGGCCACCGGCAAGCATTGCTGATGAATAACCCGATCACAGGTTAAGGTTTCACTGAGAAGGATAAGGTCATGCGCCATCGTAAGAGTGGTCGTCAACTGAACCGCAACAGCAGCCATCGTCAGGCTATGTTCCGCAACATGGCTGGCTCTCTGGTTCGTCACGAGATCATCAAGACGACTCTGCCGAAAGCCAAAGAGTTGCGCCGCGTAGTTGAGCCGCTGATTACTCTTGCCAAGACCGACAACGTAGCTAATCGTCGTCTGGCATTCGCCCGTACTCGTGATAACGAGATCGTGGCAAAACTGTTTAATGAGTTAGGCCCGCGTTTCGCGAGCCGTGCAGGTGGTTACACTCGCATTCTGAAGTGTGGCTTCCGCGCTGGTGACAACGCTCCGATGGCATACATCGAGCTGGTTGATCGTCCAGAAGCTCAAGCAGAAGCTGCAGCAGAGTAATCTGTTGCAACGTGAAAAACCCGCTTCGGCGGGTTTTTTATTGCCTGTCATTCTGCGTCTGCTACGCTTGTGGTGTCATGAAGGAGGTGAACAATGTGGTTAATTGATCAGCTTGCAGAACAGCATATTAAAGCCGCGCAGGAGAAAGGTGAGCTGAGTGATCTGCCGGGCGAAGGCGCACCGCTGAATCTCGAAGACGACAGTCAGGTTCCACCTGATCTACGAGCAGGATACCGACTGTTAAAAAATGCAGGTTTTCTTCCCCCCGAACTTGAGCTGCGCCGCGAAGCACTTCAGGTCAGCGATCTTTTACAGCATTTAGATCCTGACGATCCAGAGGCGCTGATCCAGACACAACGATTACGGCAACTGAAGATAAGGCTGAGCCAGGCCGGTATGCGCACTGATTTTCTTGAGGGGGAATATGGTCGTGCGATTAAGACCAAACTCGTGCCCGATTAAGGTGTATTTTTTGTCGCTGTTGTGCGCGTATAATGAGTTTGCTTCATCTTTTCACCGCATTATTCCATTACTCAACCGGAGAAGTTATGTCCAGATACCGTCATACGAAAGGACAAATACAGGATAACGCCTTACAGGCATTGTTACACGACCCGCTGTTCAGGCAACGTGTTGAAGAAAAACAAAAAGGCAAAGGCAGTTACCGGCGTAAAGAAAAACATGGGAAAGGCTGGGAGGCCAGTGATAAGCAAGCCGTTTATCACTGGCCTTCTGCTTTACAGACACAAAAAAGCCGCTTCAGAGCGGCTTTTTATTTTAGATTTTCGTATTCTGTTGTTTGAGTAAATCGCGGATTTCTGTCAGAAGCAGTTCTTCATTTGTAGGTTTAGGTGCCGGTTTTTCCACTTCTTTCTTCTTATACAGTTTGTTCATCAGCTTAATCGCCATAAAGATAGCAAAAGCAACAATGATGAAATCAAATACGGTTTGCAGGAAAATACCATATTCCATAACCACAGCCGGTGTGTTGCCGACGGCAGGTTTAAGCACCCAGCTAAACGATTTGAAATCAACGCCGCCAATCAGCAAGCCCAGCGGTGGCATAATGATGTTCGCGACCAGTGATGAAACAATCTTACCGAATGCCGCACCGATAATCACACCGACGGCCAGATCAACCACGTTGCCGCGCATCGCAAAATCACGAAACTCTTTGAATAAACTCATACTTCTCTCCTTGCCTTAGCCAATGCCATAAAGTTTAACAAAGCTCACAATATTTGCCATTAACCACAGACAATAAGCCACTGACATGTCAGTGCTGGCTTTTTATGTGTTATAGGAAAAACGGACTGGGCTGGAACAGGCGCTCGACGTCCGGCACAAACTTTTTATCGGTTAAAAACATCACAACGTGATCGCCCTGTTCAATACGCAGATTGTCATTCGCTATCATCACATCGTCGCCGCGCACCACAGCACCAATCAGTGTGCCTGGTGGCAGCTTGATATCATCAACTGACCGTCCCACCACGCGCGATGTGGTTTCGTCGCCATGCGCGATGGCTTCGATGGCTTCAGCAATGCCTCGACGTAATGACGAGACACCCACAATATCGGCTTTGCGCACATGTCCCAGTAAGGCCGAGATGGTCGCCTGCTGGGGAGAAATGGCGATATCAATGACGCTGCCCTGGACCAGATCGACATAAGCACGGCGTTGAATCAGCACCATAACTTTCTTGGCGCCCATTTTTTTGGCCAGCATGGCAGACATGATATTGGCTTCGTCATCGTTGGTGACGGCGATAAACAAATCCACCTGCTCAATATGCTCTTCCGCCAGTAGTTCCTGATCGGAGGCATCACCGTAAAAGACCACCGTGTCGTGCAACTGTTCAGCCAGTTCGGCCGCGCGCTGGGGATTGCGCTCAATAAGTTTCACGCTGTAGTTTTTCTCGAGCTTTTGCGCCAGGCCAAAGCCAATGTTGCCGCCGCCTACTAACATGATGCGTTTATAAGGCTTTTCCAGGCGCTGCATTTCACTCATTACCGCACGAATATGCTGGCCGGCGGCAATGAAGAAAACTTCATCACCGGCTTGGATAATGGTGGAGCCCTGTGGCCGGATAGGGCGGTCCTGACGAAAAATCGCCGCTACGCGCGTATCGATATGGGGCATGTGATCGCGCAGGATCGACAATGGATTGCCCACCAGGGGGCCACCGTAATAGGCTTTCACGACTGCGAGGCTCACTTTGCCTTCAGCAAAATTAACTACCTGCAACGCGCCCGGATATTGAATCAGGCGGTAAATATTGTCGATAACCAGTTGCTCAGGCGAAATCAGATGGTCGATAGGCACTGCTTCGGGGATAAAAAGCTTATCCGCATCGCGCAGATAGTCAGCCGCACGTATACGGGCGATACGATTTGGCGTGTTGAAGAGCGAATACGCGATTTGACAGGCTATCATGTTGGTTTCGTCAGAGCTGGTAACGGCGACCAGCATATCGGCGTCTTCCGCGCCGGCCTCACGGAGAACCCGTGGGTGGGAACCATGACCCTGCACAACACGTAAATCAAATTTATCCTGTAACTGACGTAAACGTGCTGAATCTGTATCAACAACTGTTATATCGTTGTTTTCGCCAACCAGATTTTCGGCCAGTGTGCCTCCAACCTGGCCAGCACCAAGAATGATGATTTTCATCGCTTTTCAAAGCCTTTTCATTATGCGTTAGCGTCTTTAATCAGCTTAGCGTAGAAAAATCCGTCTCCGCCTTCAGCGTCAGGGAACACCTGCCAGCCCGTGTCGGGCGCGCCTGAAAGGGAGACAGCCTGTGCATCCGCATGTCGCTGTAAGAAACCGCTGATTTGCTCATGGTTCTCTTCCGGTAGGACAGAGCAGGTCGCGTAGATCATCGTACCGCCTGCTTTAAGAAGCGGCCATGTGGCCTCCAGAATGTCACGCTGCAAAGCGGCCAGTTCGCTGATATCGCGATCGCGGCGTAACCATTTGATATCCGGATGGCGGCGAATCACGCCTGTGGCTGAGCAGGGCGCATCCAGCAGGATACGATCAAACTGCCGTTGGTCACACCATTGCTGCGGAGTACGGCCATCACCTTGTTTGACCTCGGCGGTCATTCCCAGCCGTGTCAGGTTTTCGGTTACGCGCTTCAGTCGTTGTGCGTCCACATCCACAGCAAGGACCTGCGCGTCAGGGGCTATTTCTAAAATATGCGTCGTTTTGCCGCCTGGCGCTGCACACAGATCGAGAATATGTTCGCCATTTTTAGGCGCAAGCAGAAGCGCACAGCGCTGTGCTGAGAGATCCTGCACCGTAACCCAGCCCTGGTCGAAACCGGGTAACTGGTGAACCGGCGCTGGCGAGGCCAGGCGTAATGCTTCCGGCACATCCTCTGCAGCCATCGCCTCTCTTTCACTGGCGGTCAGCAGAGCAAGCCAACTGTCACGGGTATGGTGCTGACGGTTAACCCGCAGCCACATCGGTGGGCGTTGGTTATTCGCGTCAACAATCTGTTGCCAGCGATCTGGCCAGGCAAGCTGCAGTCGGTTCAGTAGCCATCCGGGATGAAGATGGCGCTGTGGACCTTCCTGGATGCTGGCAAGGAGTTCCTCCTGACGGCGCTGGAACTGACGTAACACACCGTTGATCAATCCTTTCAAATTGGCACGTTTCAGCACTTCAGCACCAGCAACGGTCTCGGCTAATGCCGCATGTGCCGGGACGCGCGTGTAGAGCAACTGGTACAGGCCCACCATGATCAGAAAATGCAGCGTACGCTGTTTGCCGGTCAGAGGGCGCTCCATCAATTTCCCGATAAGCGCTTCCAGCTGCGGTAACGTTCGTAACACACCAAAGCAGATCTCTTGCACCAGAGCGGCGTCTTTATCGGCGACTTTTTTCTGTGCGGCAGGCAGCACAGTATTGAGTGACTCGCCCTTATCGACAACACGTTCAATCAGTTGTGCAGACAGGCTACGAAGGTTGGATGATTTAGTCATAAGATAGTGCCATCAAACAAAAGGCCCGGATTTACCGGGCCTGAATGTCAGTCCAGAAGAGAGCCAGGTTCAAACCATTCCCGGCGCGAGTTGAGCAGATCCTGTGCCGACATCGGTTTTTTACCGGCGGGTTGCAACTGAAGTAAATTGAGTACGCCGTCGGCGGTGGCAATGTGAATGCCCTGTTTGTCAGCCTTAACGATCTCGCCTGGTCGTTTATTGACATGAGGTAAAACACCGGCTTGCCATACTTTTACTGGCTGATCATTTACCATAAAAAAGCTAACCGGCCAGGGATTAAAGGCGCGAATGCAGCGTTCAAGCTGTTCCGCGGGTAACTGCCAGTCAAGACGTGCTTCCTCTTTACTGAGCTTCTCAGCATAATTTGCCAGGGTTTCATCCTGTTTCACCGGCTGGGCGTTGCCCTCACGCAATTGCGACAAGGTTGTCAGTAGCCCTTCTGGTCCGAGGCTGGCCAGTTTGTCGTATAACGAAGCACTGGTGTCTTCAGCAGTAATAGGGCAGGCCAGTTTTACCAGCATATCACCGGTATCCAGCCCGACATCCATTTGCATGATGGTGACACCGGTTTCCTGATCACCCGCCCAAAGCGCGCGCTGAATAGGCGCCGCGCCGCGCCAGCGTGGCAGCAACGAACCATGTACGTTGATGCAGCCCAGACGTGGCATCTCAAGCACGGCTTTCGGCAGGATAAGGCCATAAGCCACCACGACCATGACATCGGCCTGCAAATCGGCAACCAGCTGTTGGTTTTCCGCAGGGCGCAACGATTTGGGCTGAAAAACCGGAATGTTGTGGGCAAGAGCCAGCGCTTTTACCGGGCTCGCGGTCAACTTATTGCCGCGCCCGGCTGGGCGGTCTGGTTGGGTGAAAACGCCAACGACCTTATGCTCAGATGCGAGCAACGCGTCAAGGTGACGCGCCGCGAAGTCTGGTGTGCCAGCAAAGATTATATTAAGCGGGGCAGACACGTTTATCCCTTT
The DNA here is from genome assembly GCF_011044475.1 of Pantoea stewartii. Taxonomy (NCBI): domain Bacteria; kingdom Pseudomonadati; phylum Pseudomonadota; class Gammaproteobacteria; order Enterobacterales; family Erwiniaceae; genus Pantoea; species Pantoea stewartii. Next base: position 2,432,227 of record NZ_CP049115.1, on the reverse strand, counting down.
TTCAGATCTCAAGAGGCCTGGGCATTTTGCCGCGCCAGTTTTTCTAACTTTGTCTTGATTCGCTGACGCTTTAAAGGCGACAGATAATCGATAAACAGTTTGCCATCCAGATGATCAATTTCATGCTGAATACAGATAGCCAGCAGGTCACCGGTTTCCAGTTCAAACGGCTTACCTTCGCGATCTAACGCCCGCACTTTTACCCGCTCTGCACGAGGCACAAAGGCGCGTTGCTCAGGAATGGACAGGCAACCTTCTTCGATACCTGTTTCACCACTTTTTTCCAGAAGCTCGGGATTGATCAATACCAGTCGCTCGTCCCGGTTCTCAGAGACATCAATCACAATGATGCGCTGATGAATATCCACCTGCGTAGCGGCAAGGCCGATACCTTCTTCGGAATACATGGTTTCGAACATATCATCAACGATACGCTGAACTTCTGCGTTAACTTCTTTGACTGGCGCGGCGATCTTGCGCAGGCGCTCGTCAGGAAAATGTAACACCTGTAAAACTGACATAAATATCCAGATCTATATTCTAAAAGGAAAAGATTACTGCCTCATATTGTAGACTTTTTAGTACCTGATTGACAGCATTCTGCGGAGGGATGCGACGGTTATCAGGAGGCCGTGACGATGGAAAAAAGGGCGCGATTACTGCGGCTGGCCGCGATACCCGGCCTGACGGGCCGACGCTGGCTGAACGCGGCGCAGCAACTGTGCGCAGGTCAGGATATTGATGTGATATTAAGCCAAAAGGGCTTCGAGACAGCGCAACATCATTATGCCCATCAGAAAACCACGGACTGGCTGGCAACCGTTAACACTTGGCTGGCACAGTGTCCAACGCATCACCTGATTACGGCGCTGGATGCGCATTACCCCGCTCAACTCCTTGAAACGGCCTGTTTCCCTCCGCTCTTATATGTAAACGGTGATCCAACCGTATTATCTTCACCTCAACTGGCGGTGGTAGGCAGCCGTCTGTGTTCGCCCTCAGGCCGTTACTGGTGCGACTGGTTCACCCAACAACTGGCATTGAGCGGTTTGACCATAACCAGTGGGCTGGCTATCGGGATTGATGGCGTGGCACACCGTGCCGCATTAAATGTGCAGGGTAAAACCGTGGCCGTACTGGGGAGTGGACTGGCCCATCTGTATCCCAAAAAACACACTGCGCTGGCGCAGGAGATTGTTATGCAGGGAGGCGCCGTAATCGCGGAGTTTCCGCTTACTGCCGCGCCACTGGCGCATCAGTTTCCGCGCAGAAACCGTATTATCAGTGGGTTAAGTCAGGGTGTTCTCGTCATTGAAGCGTCATTAAAAAGTGGTTCATTAGTCACAGCCCGTTATGCATTAGAGCAGAATCGCAATGTTTATGCCTTACCGGGTGCGCTGGGTAACAGCGGCAGTGAGGGGACAAACTGGCTGATCCAACAAGGTGCCATGTTGGTGGCACATCCTAATAACATTGTCGAAGATTTACGCGCTATGCTTAACTGGTTACCTGTTAACCCGTCAGATGAAATTTATTCTGATGCCAGTGACGATGCTCCATTGCCATTTGCCGAGCTGTTGGCTAACGTAGGTGATGAGGTTACACCTGTTGACGTTGTCGCTGAACGTGCCGGCCAACCTGTGCCAGTTATTACAGCTCAATTGCTGGAACTGGAGTTAGCAGGATGGATCGCAGCTGTACCCGGCGGCTATGTCCGATTGAGGAGGGCATGCCATGTTCGACGTACTCATGTACTTGTTTGAGACCTATATCCACAACGAAACAGAAATGGGTGTTGATCAGGACAGATTGACAGATGACTTGACGGATGCCGGTTTCCACCGCGAAGATATTTATAATGCGTTGAACTGGTTAGAGAAATTGGCGGACTATCAGGAAGGACTGGTCGCACCAATTTTGCTGGCAAATGATCCGCTCTCTATGCGCATCTATACCGATGAAGAGAGCAAGCGTTTAGATGCCGAAAGCCGCGGTTTCCTGCTGTTCCTGGAGCAAATCCAGGTACTGAGTCTGGAAACACGAGAAATGGTCATTGAACGTGTCATGGCGCTTGATACGCTGGATTTCGATCTTGAGGATCTTAAATGGGTGGTGCTGATGGTGCTGTTTAACATCCCTGGATGTGAAAACGCGTATCAGCAGATGGAAGAACTGCTATTCGACGTCAACGAAGGTATGCTGCATTAAATTTTTACTAATGCATGACTGTTATGAGTAAAACCGCACTCTTTACTGTGCGTAAACAGGATCCCTGCCCCGCATGCGGGGCAGAACTTGTTATACGTTCAGGAAAGCATGGCCCATTTTTGGGCTGTGCAAATTACCCTGCCTGTGACTATATCAAGCCTTTGGGAAACCAGGCTGATGGGCATGTTGTCAAAGTCCTGGAAGGCCACGTTTGCCCACAATGCGGGGCGGATAAAGTATTGCGCCAGGGCCGATTTGGCATGTTTATTGGCTGTAGCGACTATCCCGCGTGTGATTACACCGAAACCATCGATAAACCGGATGAAACCACGATCGACTGTCCGCAGTGTCAGCAGGGTAAGCTGGTACAACGCCGCTCGCGTTTTGGTAAAACGTTTCATGCCTGCGAACGCTATCCAGCCTGTCAGTTTGCCGTGAACCTGACGCCAGTGGCGGGGCGCTGTCCGCATTGTGAATTTCCGCTTTTAGTCGAGAAAAAGACGGCGCAGGGCACCCGGCTTTTCTGCGCCAGTAAAAGTTGTGGCAAAGCTATTATTCAAGAGACATAAGACATAACCATGTTAAATCAACCCGTTGCCAGCTCATTGCAGGATTGTGTAAGCCATCTTAACCAGCATGCTGTGATTGCCTATCCCACCGAAGCGGTATTCGGCTTAGGCTGTGATCCCGATAATGAATCTGCGGTCATGGCACTGCTGGCATTAAAAAAACGGCCAGTAGAGAAAGGCTTGATCCTGATAGCTGCCGACTATGATCAGCTTAAACCTTACGTATCGGATGAGGCCTTAACCACGGAGCAGCGTGAACGTATGTTTGCCTGTTGGCCAGGCCCGGTTACCTTTGTCGTGCCTGCTTCTCCGGTTACCCCGCGCTGGTTAACCGGGCAATTTGATTCACTGGCCATCCGCGTTAGCGATCATCCGGATGTTCAGGCGCTGTGCCGGGCGTTTGGAAAACCTTTGGTATCGACCAGCGCTAATCTTTCCGGTCAGCCGCCGTGCCGTTCAGTCGAAGAGGTCAAATTGCAGTTTGGCACCGCGTTTCCTGTATTGAATGGAAAGACAGGAGGAAGGCTCAATCCTTCTGAGATTCGCGATGTCATCAGCGGCAATTTGATACGCCAGGGTTAATATATGGTAAATTTTGCAGTTTTCGGTCATCCCATTAGTCACAGCAAATCGCCGCACATTCATCAGGCGTTTGCGCGACAGACAGCAATCTCTCTTCAGTATGATCGTATTGATGCGCCTGTTGATGCTTTTCCTGAGACTCTCCGCACTTTTTTCCACGACGGCGGGGCGGGTGCGAACATTACGCTGCCTTTTAAACAGCAGGCGTGGGCATTTGCCGACCAGTTGACCGAGCGCGCTGCGCTGTCAGGGGCTGTGAACACGCTAAAGCTGTGTGATGATGGCCAAATTCTTGGCGACAATACGGATGGTATTGGGCTGCTCAGCGATCTTCAGCGCCTTGGGATGATTAAGCCCGACAGCCATCTTCTGCTGGTGGGGGCAGGTGGAGCCGCTCGGGGCGTCATTCTCCCTCTGCTTTCGATGGGAGCAACGATCACGGTCGTGAACCGAACGGCGTTGAATGCGCAGACTCTGGCCGCAGAGTTTGCCCATCGCGGAGCGATTAATGCGTGTTCGTTTGACGCGCTTGTGGATAGACATTTCGACCTTGTCATTAATGCCACATCAAGTGGTATTCAGAGTGAAGTACCGCCGTTGCCGCCTTCACTAGTTCATGCTGAGCTACGTTGCTACGATATGTTCTATCAGAGTGGCTTAACGCCTTTCCTGCGCTGGTGTCAGCAGCACGGTTCATCTCATCTTGCTGACGGGCTGGGGATGCTGGTGGGTCAGGCCGCGCATGCCTTTCATCTATGGCACGGGGTGATGCCCGAAATCGCACCGGTCATCGCCTCATTAAAAGCCGGGATGCAGTCATGAACCAGGCGATACAGTTTCCTGATCGGGAAAGCCTGAATACAGAATTAAGGGCCGTTTGTTTCCCTGTTCTGGTAAACGGGATGGGCTTAACCTGCGCTATCAGTGTTGAGGCGCTTAATGAACAGTTCGGTGAGGGAGAAGCGATGACGCTGTTTCGCCATCATCGCTGGGATTTGGAAGATCAGGCCGAAGACTGCATTCGAAACGATCAGGTCGACAATGAAGGATGGGTCTGGCTGTCTCCGGCCAGATAGTCGTTCTTCCAGTTAACATAGTTGCTGGCAGAGTAAAGTAGACCTTCAATTTCTTTTTCATTCAGCGGCCGGATTTGTTTGACCGGGCTCCCGACATACAGATAGCCACTTTCCAGTCGTTTGCCGGGGGGAACCAGGCTCCCGGCACCAATCATAACGTCGTCTTCAACAATGACGCCATCCAGTACGATTGAGCCCATTCCAACCAGTACGCGATTGCCTATCGTGCAGCCATGCAGCATCGCTTTATGCCCAACTGTTACGTCTTCCCCAATTATCAGAGGAAAACCGGCGGGGTTGGCCTCTGATTTATGCGTGACATGCAGGACGCTGCCATCCTGAATATTGGTTCGGGCACCAATATGCACCTGGTTCACATCGCCACGAATAGCGACTAAAGGCCAGATACCTACATCATCTTCCATAATGACGTCACCCGCTACCACGCTGGTGGGATCAACCATGACGCGCAGACCCAATTTTGGGAAAAGATGTTTGTAAGGGCGTAACGCTACAGTCATTTTGTTCTCCTTTTACTGAGTTTACTGGCAGCCTGATGCGATTCTGACCAACTGGCAAGGGGATTTTGTGCCGGATCGTTGGTGATCTAATCAATATGAATGTTTTCTCGGCAGTCAGTAAAAAGATCCAAAAAAAGGGTTGTGCAATTCATTCGGATCCCTATAATGCGCCTCCATCGACACGGCACAACGGCTTACGTAACGCGGTGTTCAGCAGAAAACTCCCCGGAGCTTTCGCCGGAGAAAAACTTCTGAAAAAGAGGTTGACTCTGAAGGAGGAAAGCGTAATATACGCCACCTCGCAACAGACGGTTAACCCGCTGGTTGCACTGCTCTTTAACAATTTATCAGACAATCTGTGTGGGCACTCGCAGGATTGATATCCGCGTCTCCGGACGCAAAAAAATATCAAGTCTTAAGAGTGAACACGTATTGAAATTCATTACGACGTTTTCCTTGAGCATCGCTGAACTGGTTTCAGCAAATCAAACTTTAAATTGAAGAGTTTGATCATGGCTCAGATTGAACGCTGGCGGCAGGCCTAACACATGCAAGTCGGACGGTAGCACAGAGGAGCTTGCTCCTCGGGTGACGAGTGGCGGACGGGTGAGTAATGTCTGGGAAACTGCCCGATGGAGGGGGATAACTACTGGAAACGGTAGCTAATACCGCATAACGTCGCAAGACCAAAGTGGGGGACCTTCGGGCCTCACACCATCGGATGTGCCCAGATGGGATTAGCTGGTAGGCGGGGTAACGGCCCACCTAGGCGACGATCCCTAGCTGGTCTGAGAGGATGACCAGCCACACTGGAACTGAGACACGGTCCAGACTCCTACGGGAGGCAGCAGTGGGGAATATTGCACAATGGGCGCAAGCCTGATGCAGCCATGCCGCGTGTATGAAGAAGGCCTTCGGGTTGTAAAGTACTTTCAGCGGGGAGGAAGGTGCTGAGGTTAATAACCTCAGCAATTGACGTTACCCGCAGAAGAAGCACCGGCTAACTCCGTGCCAGCAGCCGCGGTAATACGGAGGGTGCAAGCGTTAATCGGAATTACTGGGCGTAAAGCGCACGCAGGCGGTCTGTTAAGTCAGATGTGAAATCCCCGGGCTTAACCTAGGAACTGCATTTGAAACTGGCAGGCTTGAGTCTCGTAGAGGGGGGTAGAATTCCAGGTGTAGCGGTGAAATGCGTAGAGATCTGGAGGAATACCGGTGGCGAAGGCGGCCCCCTGGACGAAGACTGACGCTCAGGTGCGAAAGCGTGGGGAGCAAACAGGATTAGATACCCTGGTAGTCCACGCCGTAAACGATGTCGACTTGGAGGTTGTTCCCTTGAGGAGTGGCTTCCGGAGCTAACGCGTTAAGTCGACCGCCTGGGGAGTACGGCCGCAAGGTTAAAACTCAAATGAATTGACGGGGGCCCGCACAAGCGGTGGAGCATGTGGTTTAATTCGATGCAACGCGAAGAACCTTACCTACTCTTGACATCCAGCGAACTTTCCAGAGATGGATTGGTGCCTTCGGGAACGCTGAGACAGGTGCTGCATGGCTGTCGTCAGCTCGTGTTGTGAAATGTTGGGTTAAGTCCCGCAACGAGCGCAACCCTTATCCTTTGTTGCCAGCGATTCGGTCGGGAACTCAAAGGAGACTGCCGGTGATAAACCGGAGGAAGGTGGGGATGACGTCAAGTCATCATGGCCCTTACGAGTAGGGCTACACACGTGCTACAATGGCGCATACAAAGAGAAGCGACCTCGCGAGAGCAAGCGGACCTCATAAAGTGCGTCGTAGTCCGGATCGGAGTCTGCAACTCGACTCCGTGAAGTCGGAATCGCTAGTAATCGTGGATCAGAATGCCACGGTGAATACGTTCCCGGGCCTTGTACACACCGCCCGTCACACCATGGGAGTGGGTTGCAAAAGAAGTAGGTAGCTTAACCTCCGGGAGGGCGCTTACCACTTTGTGATTCATGACTGGGGTGAAGTCGTAACAAGGTAACCGTAGGGGAACCTGCGGTTGGATCACCTCCTTACCTGAAGATACCGTCGTGCGAAGTGCTCACACAGATTGTCTGATAGAAAAGTAATGAGCAAAGCGTCTACGCGTTGGGGTGCGGTAACAATAACTATTGTCGCCTGATTATCTAATCTCACCTTCACGTGAAATAACCCGTGTCTGTTGCACAAGGATTTCACGTCCCCTTCGTCTAGAGGCCCAGGACATCGCCCTTTCACGGCGGTAACAGGGGTTCGAATCCCCTAGGGGACGCCACTTGCTTGGTGACAGGTGAAAGGTGTCTCCACGAAGTATCTCAAAACTGGCCTCAGGGTCACGTTTGAGATATTTGCTCTTTAACAATCCGGAACAAGCTGAAAATTTGAAACGACGCACGTCGTGTTCCTCCGTAATAAGGAACACAGCACGATGCGTTCGGGTCTCTCAAAAGCTCATAACACGCAAGCGCAAAACGCCTGTGGGTTGTGAGGTTAAGCGACCAAGCGTACACGGTGGATGCCCTGGCAGTCAGAGGCGATGAAGGGCGTGCTAATCTGCGATAAGCGCCGGTAAGGTGATATGAACCGCTATAACCGGCGATACCCGAATGGGGAAACCCAGTGTGACTCGTCACACTATCATGCAGTGAATCCATAGCGGCATGAGGCGAACCGGGGAACTGAAACATCTAAGTACCCCGAGGAAAAGAAATCAACCGAGATTCCCCAGTAGCGGCGAGCGAACGGGGAGGAGCCCAGAACCTGCATCAGCTTGTGCATCAGTGGAAGCGTCTGGAAAGTCGCAGGGTACAGGGTGATACTCCCGTACACAAAGGTGCACAGGCTGTGAGTTCGATGAGTAAGGCGGGACACGTGGTATCCTGTCTGAATATGGGGGGACCATCCTCCAAGGCTAAATACTCCTGACTGACCGATAGTGAACCAGTACCGTGAGGGAAAGGCGAAAAGAACCCCGGCGAGGGGAGTGAAACAGAACCTGAAACCGTGTACGTACAAGCAGTGGGAGCACCTTCGTGGTGTGACTGCGTACCTTTTGTATAATGGGTCAGCGACTTATATTCTGTAGCAAGGTTAACCGTATAGGGGAGCCGCAGGGAAACCGAGTCTTAACTGGGCGTTAAGTTGCAGGGTATAGACCCGAAACCAGGTGATCTACCCATGGGCAGGTTGAAGGTTGGGTAACACTAACTGGAGGACCGAACCGACTAATGTTGAAAAATTAGCGGATGACCTGTGGCTGGGGTGAAAGGCCAATCGAACCTGGAGATAGCTGGTTCTCCCCGAAAGCTATTTAGGTAGCGCCTCGTGAACTCATCTCCGGGGTAGAGCACTGTTTCGGCTAGGGGCCATCCCGGCTTACCAACCCGATGCAAACTGCGAATACCGGAGAATGTTATCACGGGAGACACACGGCGGGTGCTAACGTCCGTCGTGAAGAGGGAAACAGCCCAGACCGCCAGCTAAGGTCCCAAAGTGTGTATTAAGTGGAAAAGGATGTGGAGTTGCACAGACAGCCAGGATGTTGGCTTAGAAGCAGCCATCATTTAAAGAAAGCGTAATAGCTCACTGGTCGAGTCGGCCTGCGCGGAAGATGTAACGGGGCTAAACCATGCACCGAAGCTGCGGCAGCGACGCGTAAGCGTTGTTGGGTAGGGGAGCGTTCTGTAAGCCGTCGAAGGTGTGCTGTGAGGCATGCTGGAGGTATCAGAAGTGCGAATGCTGACATAAGTAACGATAAACAAGGTGAAAAACCTTGTCGCCGGAAGACCAAGGGTTCCTGTTCAACGTTAATCGGAGCAGGGTGAGTCGACCCTAAGCCGAGGCCGAAAGGCGTAGTCGATGGGAAACAGGTTAATATTCCTGTACTTGGTGTTACTGCGAAGGGGGGACGGAGAAGGCTATATCGGCCGGGCGACGGTTGTCCCGGTTTAAGCGTGTAGGTGTGTGCGCCAGGCAAATCCGGTGCACTTTACACTGAGGCGTGACGACGAGGCACTACGGTGCTGAAGTGATAAATGCCCTGCTTCCAGGAAAAGCCTCTAAGCATCAGGTAACACGAAATCGTACCCCAAACCGACACAGGTGGTCAGGTAGAGAATACCCAGGCGCTTGAGAGAACTCGGGTGAAGGAACTAGGCAAAATGGTGCCGTAACTTCGGGAGAAGGCACGCTGGCGCGTAGGTGAAGGGACTTGCTCCCGGAGCCGAGGCCAGTCGAAGATACCAGCTGGCTGCAACTGTTTATTAAAAACACAGCACTGTGCAAACACGAAAGTGGACGTATACGGTGTGACGCCTGCCCGGTGCCGGAAGGTTAATTGATGGGGTTATCCGTAAGGAGAAGCTCTTGATCGAAGCCCCGGTAAACGGCGGCCGTAACTATAACGGTCCTAAGGTAGCGAAATTCCTTGTCGGGTAAGTTCCGACCTGCACGAATGGCGTAATGATGGCCAGGCTGTCTCCACCCGAGACTCAGTGAAATTGAAATCGCTGTGAAGATGCAGTGTACCCGCGGCAAGACGGAAAGACCCCGTGAACCTTTACTACAGCTTGACACTGAACACTGAGCCTTGATGTGTAGGATAGGTGGGAGGCTTTGAAGCGTGGACGCCAGTCTGCGTGGAGCCGTCCTTGAAATACCACCCTTTAATGTTTGGTGTTCTAACGTGGGCCCGTAATCCGGGCTGCGGACAGTGTCTGGTGGGTAGTTTGACTGGGGCGGTCTCCTCCCAAAGCGTAACGGAGGAGCACGAAGGTTGGCTAATCCTGGTCGGACATCAGGAGGTTAGTGCAATGGCATAAGCCAGCTTGACTGCGAGAGTGACGGCTCGAGCAGGTGCGAAAGCAGGTCATAGTGATCCGGTGGTTCTGAATGGAAGGGCCATCGCTCAACGGATAAAAGGTACTCCGGGGATAACAGGCTGATACCGCCCAAGAGTTCATATCGACGGCGGTGTTTGGCACCTCGATGTCGGCTCATCACATCCTGGGGCTGAAGTAGGTCCCAAGGGTACGGCTGTTCGCCGTTTAAAGTGGTACGCGAGCTGGGTTTAGAACGTCGTGAGACAGTTCGGTCCCTATCTGCCGTGGGCGCTGGAGAATTGAGGGGGGTTGCTCCTAGTACGAGAGGACCGGAGTGAACGCACCGCTGGTGTCCGGGTTGTCACGCCAGTGGCACTGCCCGGTAGCTAAGTGCGGAAAAGATAAGTGCTGAAAGCATCTAAGCACGAAACTTGCCCCGAGATGAGTTCTCCCTGAGACTTTAAGTCTCCTGAAGGGACGTTGAAGACGACGACGTTGATAGGCCGGGTGTGTAAGCGCAGCGATGCGTTGAGCTTACCGGTACTAATGACCCGTGAGGCTTAACCTTACAACGCCAGAGGCGTTTTGGGTTGAGAGACAGAAGAATTTTCAGCCTTGTTTACCGGATAACGCCGTGCGGCCCGAGAGGGCGGTGCGGCAGACAGAATCTGCCTGGCGGCTGTAGCGCGGTGGTCCCACCTGACCCCATGCCGAACTCAGAAGTGAAACGCCGTAGCGCCGATGGTAGTGTGGGGTCTCCCCATGCGAGAGTAGGGAACTGCCAGGCATCAAATTGAACGACCCGAGCATCAGCATAACAATGCCGGGAATACCTGTTGCGTGCTGATATGGCTCAGTTGGTAGAGCGCACCCTTGGTAAGGGTGAGGTCCCCAGTTCGACTCTGGGTATCAGCACCAGTTATATATGGCTAGAGTTCGGCGAATAAAGAATTTGCCTGGCGGCTGTAGCGCGGTGGTCCCACCTGACCCCATGCCGAACTCAGAAGTGAAACGCCGTAGCGCCGATGGTAGTGTGGGGTCTCCCCATGCGAGAGTAGGGAACTGCCAGGCATCAATAAAGTAAAAAAGCCCCGTACGAAAGTACGGGGCTTTTTTACGTCGGTTATCCGCCTGAAACCGAAAGGGACGAGCCGATCACCTCAGCGGAAGCCGCGCTACCGCCGGCCCCACAGTCTGGAAACTCGCCTCATTGGTGGGCTGGCTGACTTCCGCAACGTCGATTTCTACCTGTCGCCAGCAGGCTCGTCCACATAAAGTACATGACGGGCCAGCTCAGGCAGACGCGTATCAGGGTTAAAGCGGAAAGATCTGTGGATCACCCTATAAGCCGTCAGCAAACCTGCCTGAATCACCCATATCCGATCAATGCACAGCGAGCACTGGCTGGGCCAGCTCACCCTCGCTGGATACAAGCACGATTCAGGCATGCACCGTCGACGACAGCGTATCCTCAGTTGCTAAAAGCGGAGTTTTATAAAGGATGACGGAGGATTTACAACGTGGTGCATCATCCGGACAGGAAAGGTCAGAACCGTACCTCTGTCAGAGACGGAGGTACGGTCAGAAACGAGAGCGTTTAGTGAATAACCTGGGACAGGAAAGCGCGGGTACGTTCTGACTTCGGATTTGCAAAAAACTCCTGCGGTGGCGCAACCTCCACGATCTCGCCGCGATCCATAAAGATCACCCGATCGGCAACGGTACGTGCAAAGCCCATCTCATGCGTGACACACAGCATCGTCATGCCATCTTCTGCAAGCCCAATCATGGTATCCAGCACCTCTTTCACCATTTCCGGATCCAGGGCAGAGGTGGGCTCATCAAACAGCATAATTTTAGGTTTCATGCACAATGAACGCGCAATCGCGACACGCTGCTGTTGGCCGCCTGAAAGCTGACCAGGAAACTTATGCGCATGTTCAGCAATGCGTACGCGCTGCAGATAGTGCATCGCAAGCTCCTCCGCTTCTTTTTTGGCAATCTTACGCACCCACATTGGCGCTAGCGTACAGTTCTGCAAAACCGTAAGGTGAGGAAAAAGATTAAAGTGCTGAAAGACCATACCGACTTCAGTACGAACGCGCTCTATATTCCGTACGTCATCATTCAGATGAATACCATCGACCACAATCCGCCCCTTCTGATGTTCCTCCAGATGGTTGATACAACGAATCGTCGTCGACTTTCCTGACCCTGACGGACCGCATAGCACGATACGTTCGCGCGGTTTCACCTGCAGATTAATGTCTTTCAGCACATGAAACTGGCCGTACCATTTGTTCACATTTTCAAGCGAAATCATCGCATTGGTTGAATCAGTTATTATTTGTGTCATAGAAACCTCAGTGCGATTTACGCCCGGTGTGAAAACGTTTTTCCAGATACTGGCTGTAACGTGACATGCTAAAACAGAAAATCCAGTAGACCAGCGCCGCAAAGACATAGCCCTCTGTGGACATGCCCAGCCAGGCCGGATCGACCGTAGCCTGTTGAACGCTGCTAAACAGATCGAACAAACCGATGATGATAACCAGGCTGGTATCTTTGAATAACGCAATAATGGTATTCACCAGGCCCGGAATGGTGAGTTTTAACGCCTGAGGGAGGATCACCAGCATCTGGGTCTTCCAGTATCCCAGGGCAAGGGATTCAGCGGCTTCATACTGTCCTTTTGGTAATGCCTGCAGCCCACCGCGAACTACCTCGGCCACATACGCCGACTGGAACAGAATCACGCCGACTAAGGCACGTACCAGTTTGTCGATAGTGGTTCCCTCTGCCATAAACAGCGGCAGCATGACCGATGACATGAACAGCACGGTGATCAGCGGAACGCCACGCCAGAACTCAATAAAGATGACAGAAAGCGTACGGACAACAGGCATTTTAGAGCGGCGCCCTAACGCCAGCAAAATGCCTAAAGGTAAGGCGCCCGCAATGCCCACCGAGGCGATGATCAGGGTCAGCGTTAAGCCGCCCCACTGGCGCGTTTCCACGCGATCCAGTCCCAAAAAACCACCGTACAGTAAAAACCAGACGATCAGCGGATAGCATACCGCCCAGACGGCGATATAGCGTCCACGAAAGGGCAACCGTTTCAGGAACATGGGCACAATCGACACTAAGCCAATCACCAGCGCAAGATTAATGCGCCAGCGCAGCTCATGAGGATAGAGCCCATACATAAACTGACCAAAACGGGCATGAATAAAGACCCAGCATGCGCCTTCTTTTGTGCAGTCTGCGCGCGTAGTGCCAAACCAGTTGGCATCAAAGATCAGCCAGTTCAGCGCCGGGGGGATCAGGTGCCAGATCAGCCAGATACATAACAACGTCAGTAAGGTGTTAAACCATCCTGAAAACAGGTTCTTGCGGGCCCATAGCCAGCCCCGGCTCAGCGGCGAGGAGGCTACGGGCGTCGTTTCATGTGCAGTGACAGACATAGTCATCCCGTGTTCTTAACGCTCAACCAGCGCGATTTTGCGGTTATAAATATTCATCAACAGTGAAATCAGCAGGCTGATAATCAGGTAGACGCTCATCGTAATCGCAATGGTTTCAATAGCCTGACCGGTCTGATTCAGCACCGTACCGGCAAACAGCGACACCATGTCCGGGTAACCTATCGCGGCAGCCAGAGAGGAGTTTTTGACGATATTGAGATACTGGCTGGTCAGGGGCGGAATAATCACTCGCATGGCCTGAGGAATGATAACCTGACGCAGCGTGACGGGATTCGGTAACCCCAGTGAACGCGCCGCTTCATGCTGTCCGTAAGGCACAGCCTGAATACCTGAGCGAATCACCTCGGCAATGAAAGATGACGTATAGATCGACAGGGCCAGCGTGAGCGCTGCCAGCTCAGGTATCATGACGAAGCCGCCCCGGAAGTTAAACCCACGCAACTCCGGGATATCCCAGTGCATGGCGGCACCAAAAACTGCATGCGCAACCAGCGGGAACAGGATCAGCATCGCAACAGCTGCGGGCCAGGAGCGACGTAACTGACCGGTTTTAAGCTGATGCTGTCGGTTAAAACGGTATAAACCGTAGCTCGCCACCACAGCCAGTGCTAGAGCGATAACGAAAGGCCAGGTACCTGGCGCATAGGTCGGCCAGGGAATATACAGGCCACGATTACTCACGAAGGCGAGATCAAAGGCATTCAGCGCCTGACGCGGGCCGGGCAGGTTACGCAACACCGCGAAATACCAAAAGAAAATCTGCAATAACGGCGGGATATTGCGGAAGATTTCAATGTAGATATTCGCGATTTTACGTAATAACCAGTTCTCTGAGAGACGCGCCAGGCCAATAAAGAAGCCCAGTATGGAAGCAAATACAATACAAAGTGCGGAAACCAGCAGGGTATTTGTCAGGCCAACCAGAAATACCCGCGCGTAGGTATCCCCTTCGGAATAATCAATAAGATGCTGAACGATGCCGAAACCCGCATTACGTTCTAAAAAACCAAACCCGGAAGTGATACCGCGATTAGCGAGATTGATGACGGTGTTGTGGACGAGATAACCCACCACAGACAGTACGATAACGATCGCCACGATCTGGTAAAGCCAGGCGCGAACCGTGGGATTACCGAACGAAAAATCCCTTTTCACGGTTGGGCGTTGTGACATGTTGAAACCTCAATAACGAAAGCCTTGCTGGGGCACCGCAGAAAACGGTGCCCGACGGGGAGGTAGACTTAACGAACCGGTGGTGCGTACTGAATACCACCCTGGTTCCAGAGTGCATTCTGGCCACGAGCGATTTTCAGCGGGCTGTCTTTACCGACGTTGCGATCAAAACTTTCCTGATAGTTACCGACCTGCTTGATGATGTTGTACGCCCATTTGTTATCGAGCTTCAGATCTTTGCCATAGTCACCCTCGGCACCTAACAGGTGAGCCATATCGGGCGTCGCTGGCTTCGCGGCTTTCTCATCCACGTTTTTAGAGGTGATGCCCATTTCTTCGGCGTTCAGCATGGCAAACAGTGACCATTTCACGATGGTGAACCAGTCATCATCACCACGACGAACAACAGGACCCAACGGTTCTTTAGAGATGACTTCCGGCAGAACAATAAAGTCGTCTGGTTTACCTAATTTGATACGCAGTGCATAAAGTTGTGACTGATCGGAAGCCAGCGTATCGCAACGGCCGCTATCCAGTGCTTTTGCCGATTCGTCGGAGCGGTCAAATGTCACCGGGGTGTACTGCATCTTGTTCGCTTTGAAATAATCCGCAACGTTCAGTTCAGTGTCAGTACCGGCCTGAATACAGACGGTGGCACCATCCAGCTCTTTCGCACTTTTCAGGCCCGCTTTTTTGTGGGTCAGGAAACCAATGCCGTCATAGTAGTTAACACCGGTAAACATGAAGCCCATGCCGCCATCACGTGATGAGGTCCAGGTAGTGTTACGAGAAAGCACGTCCACTTCGCCAGACTGTAATGCGGTGAAGCGCTCTTTTGCGGTCAGCGGGGTATATTTTACTTTTGTTGCATCACCAAATACGGCTGCTGCCGCGGCACGACAGATATCCACATCAAGACCGGTAAATTTACCGCTGGCGTCTGCATAAGAGAAACCTGGCAGGCCATCGCTGATACCACATTGAACGAATCCTTTCTTTTTAATCGCATCCAGCGTGGCGCCTGCGTGGGCTTGCTGAGCAACGGCGAGCAGCGAAGCCGCAGCAACCAGAGTAGAGAGCATCATCTTTTTCATAAAGCATCCTGTGTGGCATGTCGTGTTGTGTTGTTATGTAGTGCGCACTTTGGTGTGCGTTTCCTGTCTGTGGCGATCGGCCATCCACGACTTTGCAAAGCCAGTGCCAGGTTTGCAGAATTCTGAATTCACCTGAAATATCGGGTAATAATCTGAATTATCCGGAAGGCTGCAATAATATGGCGCACCAAAAGGATGCATTTCGAGTCGGGTAGATCACATTTAGTGCAATTTGTTTCACTATTTAGCAACAGTGTGAGCCTGTTTGCATGTGGCTCATGTAAGCAGACATGAGATTGCTTAAAAAGGTAGCCGTGCTCACAAAAGGCCGACAGGGCTGGGCTGAAGGGCATGGTGGTACAAAAGACAAAGGCCGCGAAGAAGAGAAAATGTGAAAGGTAAGTTTGTTAAAGTCACGCTGGCGACTGCAACTACAGTTACCATATGTGATGCAACTGTTTCAGCGTTTTTAAAAAAATTTGCGTAGTAACGCACAAATAAAAACGCCAGCCCGAAGGCTGGCGAGATTAACGGTGTGAACCTGAATCAGTTCATGCCGTATTATAAAACTTGTTATAACTGAATATAATCATAGATAACCTCAGATAATCCAATATCATCACAAGGTAATGTTTTTAAAGTATTATTTACTTTTAGCTATGTTCATCTTGTAACATCATTTACCAGCCGTTATCCTACGTTTAGTGTAACTATGCGTGTAACTATGATGGCCAACGATAAATTAACGGATGTAAAACTTCGATCTCTGGCAAAAACAACAACTGCTAAGCAGCAAACCATTTCTGATGGCGGGGGCCTTTCAATCAGAGTTACCCCTTCGCAAAAGACAGTTCAAGAAAATGGGAAGCCGCAACCTAATAATCTTTTATGGCTTTTTCGATACCGTAACCCACATAAGAGCCAACACCCACTCACGCTTGTTCTGGGAAAATATCCTGATTTGTCGTTGTCTGTTGCAAGGCAACAGCGCGATAAATGCAAAACGTGGCTGGCCGACAACTTAGACCCCAAAGACCAATATAATCTGTCATCCTCTGAATCACTTAACCCGGTGACAGTTAAGCAGGCTCTTAATTACTGGATAGAGAATTACGCCACAGATAACCGTGCTAATTATCTAAGACATAAAGCACAGTTAGAGCGTCATATATTTCCTTACATCGGAAATCTACCTCTAAGTAGTTGTGACACTCGTGCTTGGATTGAGTGTTTTGACAGGGCTAAAAGCAAAGCACCAGTTGCGGCAGGTTACATATTCCAGATGTGCAAGCAGGCGTTAAAGTTCTGCCGCGTTCGACGCTATGCCTATAGTAATGTCCTTGAAGATTTATCTATTCCTGACGTGGGAAGAAAGCAAGGCAAAAGGGATAGGGTCCATGAAAAAGAAGAACTGCTGAATATTTGGAAAGCGTGCACCACTAAAAATATTTTCCCCACATATTATTCAGCAATGCTGCGTTTGCTAATCGTGTTCGGTGCCCGCTCGCAAGAAATTCGACTTTCAACATGGAAAGAATGGGATTTGTCAGATTGGCTTTGGACGGTTCCAAAAGAACATAGTAAAGGTGGGCATAGGATTATCAGACCCATACCGCCACAAATGAGGAATTTCATAACTCAACTGAAAGAACAAAACGGCAAGTCAGGGTTTCTGCTGGGTGAGTTAAAGAAACCGGAGGCCGTGAGCCAGTGGGGCAGAAGCATCTACAAGAAACTCGGACATAGTGAGCCATGGACGCTACACGATCTGCGCAGGACTTTTTCAACCCGCCTTAATGATATTGGCGTTGCTCCACATGTAGTTGAACAACTGCTGGGGCATACGATGCCGGGAGTGATGGCAGTTTATAACCACAGCCAATACATCACTGAAAAGCAGGCTGCATTATATGAATGGTGCGAAATTTTAGAAAAATAAATAAATCACTTATTATCAATAACTTAAGTGAAAGGTTGATTATCTCGGATTATCCATGATGATTTGTGGTTAAGTTGCTGATTTTTAAGGTGTTTACATAGTGATACAAGAGGGTTAATCTGTGTTTGTAGGATAAAAAAAGCCCCCGGAAAAAACCGAGGGCTTGAATAGGCGGGGTCGGTTCACGTCGCCAAACAGAAAACCGAACCCCTGTAACCAATACGCCGGTGAAGGCAGTAATGGTGCGTTATTTGACCTAACGCATTTTCATTGTAATTCATTACATGCCAGCGATAAAGACACCGGCCCTTGTTTTAAGGGCTACTCATGGAACTATTAACAACCAAGCAAGTTTGCGCAATTACCACCCTTTCACGGATGACTATCTGGCGGTACGAACAAGCGGGCTTATTCCCATCACGCATACAGCTAGGCATCCAGCGTGTTGCATGGCGTAAAGCTGATGTAGAGAACTGGCTGGCTTCACGCCACCAAATTACACCTGCTAAGTGATAGGGGATTAGTATGAACGCTAATTCATCTTCATTACGCCGCTGGCGCGAACTGTTACAACACGACATTCTAAAAGCTGACGAAGATATTGCGGGGCAACTCAATGCACAGCGCATGGTCCACATTCAGCAGATGATTGCTAATGGTTTGGCTGCTGGAAAGTCACCGGAGTTCGCCATCTATCTTGGTCACCTTGCCGAGCATACAAGATTCCCGTTTGATAGGTTTGATGCCTGGCGGATGGCGATTGATATGTTGCATTCTGCTAAGGGTGGTGCGTTATGAGAAACGCCCCTAACGTCAAGCAACTGCCAAAAGACAAATTAACCGAGGCTATCATATTTGTTGGTTCAGATGCCTGGAGCCATGCCAAGCATTGGGAAGAGTACGCAGGGGCGCAGGCTGGTGACAGAGTTCCTCCCGTTTATTTAGGTCAAAAGCAACTTGCCGAAATTGACAGACTTAGAATCGTTGATGATGGACGCGAATCTGCGCGCGTGTATTTAGCTGGTGAAGTCGAGCCAATCATGATTAATGTGATTGCTGAAAAGCTGGCAGAGGCTGGAGTAAAGAACGCCGGTTTATATAAAGGAATTCCTGACCGTGAACCTGAGAACTGGAAACAGTATCTGGAACGAATCAGAGCAGAAAAGGAATCCGGGAAAACGCTGATTGACGAAATCAGAGAGGTTGAAAAGGTCGCGGAAAAAATCACTACTGATGTGCACAGCATGACACCAGTGATGATTTCAGACTGGCCATTTATCAGCAGCAATGGTCAACCATTGAACACGCGCCCCAACGTGGAAGTGCTGCTGAACAACTACCGCATCACCGCCCGTTACAATGAGATCAGCAAGGATGTTGAAGTGCTGGTGCCTGGCGTTACCGGCAGCACTGACGCACGCGATAACTGCGCCATCAGTGAAATCTTTAGCCTGGCCGCGCTTAACCGCCTGCCGGTGAACAACATTGAAGGGCACATAAAGACCATTGCGGTTCAAAACTCTTACAACCCGGTGCGCGACTTCATCAGCCAGCGCCCCTGGGATGGCCAGAGCCGCTTTGATGACCTGCTGGACACCATCAGCACGCCTGATGACTACAGTCGCGACCTGCTGGCCATGCTGGTTCGCCGTTGGATGCTGTCAGCAGTGGCAGCAGCCTACATGGACACTGGTTTTTGGTCCAAAGGTGTCCTCGTATTCCAGGGAGAGCAGTCATTAGGCAAAACGGCATGGTTCAAAGCGTTGCTGCCGTCTGAAAGCCGCAGCCTGGTGAAAGTGGGCGCGACTATTGACCCAAGCAACAAAGACAGCGTGGCCAGCGCGATTGGTCATTGGCTGGTAGAGCTGGGCGAACTGGACGCCACCTTTAGAAAGGCAGACATTGCCAAACTGAAAGCGTTCATCAGCCAGGATCGTGATGACCTGCGCCGCCCTTATGACCGTCTGGAATCACGCTATCAGCGCCGCACTGTGTTCTTTGCGTCAGTGAACCCCAAACAGTTCCTTGCTGACGACACAGGCAACGTGCGCTGGTGGACGATTCCGGTTACCGCTGTGAACTACGAACACGGCATTGACACCCAACAAATGTGGGCAGAAGTGCTGACCTGGTTCAAAGCAGGTGAATGCTGGTGGCTGGAACGTAATGAAGAAGCACAGTTGGAAGCCGTCAACGAACAGCACGGCCAGACTGACCCGATTGAAGAAATGATTTTGGCGCGCTTCGACTGGAACAGCGACCGCCAGGCGGCCTACATCGAGATGACATCAACGGATGTGCTGCTGGCAATCGGTCAGGACCGGCCAACGAAGTCACAGGCAACACAGTGCGGCAACATCCTGCGCAAGCTGACTGGCAGAGACGCACGCAGGACCAGCAAAGGGCGATTTTACCTGATGCCGCCCAAAGTGCTTGGACAGCAGGACCGCAGTTATTTTGACGAACCCAACCGCCCGTTTTGAGGTGATACCATGAGTTATCGCGCATACATTACTTGCTTTGACCACGCTGACGGCAACTACACCGAAACCGAAATCATGGAAGGTTTCGCCACTGAACAGGAAGCGGCAGACCACGCCCGCGAAAGGTTGCCAGAGGTGCAGAAGGAACTGATTAAGCTGGGAATGAATGTTCTGTGCAGTTATCGCATCAGGGCGGTGGATTCCGCTGAAATCTTGCCGTTTGTCCGATCGTAACATCACAACAATTGTTGCCCAATGCCCTGGCTTCTGCCGGGGCTTTTTTTTGCCTGCACAATGACACATAGGTGTCACTGATTTTCGAGGTGTCACAACAGGTGTCACAGCCCGTAAACCCTTACTGGATAAGGCTTCCACCATTACTAATGACACCTATGACACCTATGACAGCATTTTTAAAGAAAAGCATTACCGTTGGATTGCTGATGAACGGTTAGGGAGTTTTATAAACATAGGTGTCACGTGTCATTCATGTATGCGTGATTGACTTAAATATTTATGCATTTCATCAGGTTATGTTAGTGACACCTTGAATGACACCTATCAGAAAGGTGTCATAGCGATGGTCAGGCATTGAAGGGGAGCAAAAAGGGTAGGTACTTCCGGCAGGGGGGCGGCTTGCGGGGGCATTGACTCCGCATAATTCGCGTTGTGCGCGGCCTCTAAAATCCAACTTTCTTATTCAGCCTGTAAAATCAATCAGTTACGCCAATGTTATCAATGGCATGGCGTGAAACTGCGTTATTTACATTGTAATCCGCTTACAGCGTACACGTAGGAATAATCCTAAAAACTCACAGGAACGGTTATGCCGGATTATGCCGGATTATTTGCAAGTATTCACGATTATAACCACTTGACTTTATTATAAAAAGTACACTTTGAGCACGTTGTATTCGGTGTTTAGCCTGGTATTCTTAACACATACCCAAGACAAACCCGGAGCGGCACAAATGACTGTTTTAGCACAACTGATTCAAGACGCGTTGAACCACCAGGGCGGCCACATCCGCACTGATGGCAATGGCGATATTACCCAAGTTATCCCGGTTACCCCGGCAGCGGTTCGCTATCTGAGCCTGAACGAAGTGCTGACCCCGAAAGGCGGCAGCCAGACCACCTTCAACGCAATCCTGGCGGAACGCAGCCTAGTTGCCCAAGCCGGTGCCACCATCATTAGCCAGCCTGGCCCGATGACTCAGACCGCCAACGCCAGCGTGACCATGAAGCAGGTAACTGACCGATTTGTTGTCATTGAGCCTGGCAAGTTCACCAAAGTTGCTGACGGCGCTGAATTGCAGGTTTCCGGCAAACCTTACCTAGTGGCCGCCTATGACAGCGCCAACGTGCCTTCATACGGCGTGGGCTTCACCCTGAGCCGCCAGCAGTTGAAGCACGAATTCCCTGATGACACCGTGCTGCGCGCCGTAAACAGCGCCATTGAACGCGGCATTGCCGACCTGGCTGACTTCATCCTGCTGGACCACCTCGCAACGGCCGGCCAGGTGCTGACTGACGCCACCTTTAAAGGGCTGGCCAAAGCAGCCGCCGCACGCGGCCTGCGCTGGGATGAAATCCGCGCCATCGTTGGCGGTGACTGCACCGGCCTGGAAGTGGACGGCGCTGGCATCCTGCGTGCCTTCGGTGCCCGTGCTGAAATCACCAACCAGACCACCAAAACCATTGTTGGCGCTTTCAACCGTGCAGCCATCGGCATTGACGATGAATTGCGTGTGACCGCCAAGCGCGTCCTTAACGGTGGCGTTGAAGTGCTGGTGTGGGCTAACGCCATGCCGCTAGTGCCTGACGCTACAGCGTTCTGGGTGGCCTGATTATGTTTGGCTGGGGTGCAAAAAAGGTAGCGGCTGAACAGGCCGCAATCCCTGCCGATGTGCTGGTGCTTATCGAGTCTGCCGCGCTGTATTCCCGGCCAGGCACTGACGAACAGGCCCGAATCATCGTGCAGCCAGAAGGGTGGTCAGGCTTCATGTTCAGCACTGAATCTGCTGAACGCTGGATGGTAAAAGCCTTCCCGGAACTGACCGCAGAACAGAAAACCCGCGCCGTAAACTACCTGGCCGCCCTGGTGCGTAGTCATCACCGTGAGCGCCAGCCGAAGCAGAAGCGCACCAACTGGATGAACCGGTGGCGTTATGAAGAAATTGAATGAAGCACGTCAGCTTGTGACTCTTCGCCTGGCACCAGACCTGGTGCGCCGCGTAGAGCGTGAGCAAACGAAACTGGAACGCAGAACAGGCATCCGCCCTTCACGTTCCGCAGTGATAGAAAAGTTTCTATCAACGGGGTTGACCGGCAAGTGATGGCCAAGAAAACGGGTTTTGCCGGTTCCCTGCGCCCCAAATAATCGGCCCAATTTAAAGAACTGCGTTCCTCAGATGCAGTGCTGGCCAGGTTTCCGGTCATCCTGGAATGTGAAAAACCGGACTATTTCATTCGTGCATTACCGGGTTGGTGGTCATCCCGGCCTCGGAAAACCACCACAAATTCAACAACAATTATTGTGAGCGGCTCACCATGACTACATTCAACGTTAACCTGATGGAAAACTTCAAAGGCGAAGCCAAAACGCTGGCTTGCGAAGCCAAGCGCCTGGAAGTCATCACCGAAAAGAATCCCATCTGTTCCGAAGCCGCAGAACTGCTGGCTGACATCACCGAACGCCTGAACACCCTGGGCCACATGGTGGATCGCATCAAGGAGGGCATGAAAGACGAGGCCGAAGCCCATTCCGCTGGACTGGTGCGCGCCGTTCGCCCTGTCAAAGTTTCCAGCCGTGCCCAACGCGTCAGCGCCGGTGAGCGCGCCAAACGCCAGGCGGTGAAGCGTGGTGCAACCCTTATCCGGGGTGCCTTCTGATGGAGAGAATGAACCCACAGCCAAAAACGGAAAATGGAATGTGGGATTCATTCGTTGAATTTGGGTTACCCAAAATCATGGTTATGAACACACAAGAGGAAATGGAAGAACAGAGAGAAGAAAGAAAGCGGCAGGCGCTGTTAATTGCAGCAGCGGCACTAAGGGCAGCGGGTGAATATACGCTGGCCGAAAACCTAATAAACTGACCTGAGATTTTTAATTATGGCCAATAGGAAGTTGAATGCCCAAATTACCATCGGAGGTGCTGTTTCCAGCAGCCTCCGTGGTGCGTTTGGCACGGTGAAGAAATCCACCGCTGATATTGGTAGCGCGCTTAAAAACCTGTCCAGCGAACAGCGGCAGTTGAATGAAGCGATGAAGCGCTACGGGCACAGCGCACCAGTGATGGAGCGCCTTAACGCGCGCTATTCCACCATTGTGGGCCAGGTGGAACGCCTGCGGAAAGCACAAGAGCGTTTAAACGCTGTCGAGCGCGCCAGCGCCGCCAACCTGGCCAAGCGGGCAGAACTGCGCGGCCAGATGCTGGACACGTTCGCCCTGGGCGCAGCGGTGGCAGCACCCATCAAGATTGCTGCCGATCGTGAAACCCACGCCATTGGCATTGCCAAACAGCTACAGGGCGCACGCGACGAAGCAGGCAAGCTAACGCCGGTATTCTGGCAGATGCGCAAGGCTGTGACCGACCTGGGCCACGAAATCCCGCTGGCCACTAATGACCTGTACGATATGGCCGCCGCTGGCCTGCGCATGGGCATAGCCAGCAAAGACATCCTGGGCTTTACCCGGAACACGGCCAAACTTGCATCCGCCCTGGAGCTTGACCCGTCACAGGTTGCGGAGCAGTTCGCCAAAATCGGCACCGTCTACAAACTGAGCCAGGACGAAATCGTTCGCTTGGGTGATGCCGTGAACTACCTGGACGACCAGACCACGGCGAAGGGTGGCGAAATCATTGACTTCCTGCAACGCGTTGGCGGTTCCGCCAGCCTGGCGAAGCTGACGGCGCAGGACATGGCAGCAATTGGCACCACGCTGATTAGCATGGGTGAATCTGCTGACACCGCTGGCACCTCTGTGCGCGCTCTTGTCTCCAAGCTGACGCTGGGCAACAAGAACACGAAGGCAGCCCGCGAGGCGTTCAAGGAAATGGGTTACACCGCCAATGAGGTGGGCAAATCCATGCAATTGGACGGCATCACCACCATTCAGAATTTCTTCAAAACCCTGGCTAGGATGCCTGCGGCGAAGCGTTCCGGCATCCTGGTGTCAATTTTTGGCCAGGAACACGTTGGGTCACTTGCCAAAATAGCAGACAACATCGGCGGGGTTACTGACGCACTGAAAATGGCCAAGGGCGAAATGTCCAAAGGCAGCGTGCAGAAAGAATTCCAGAACACTACCAGCACCACAGCGGCGCAAATGGTCATCCTCAAAAACCGGATGTCTGACGTGGCTGACAATATCGGCACCGTATTATTGCCGTCTGTGAATGATGCCGCCAGCGCCGTTGGCAAGTTCACAACTGTTGTGGCCAACTTTGCAGCCGAACACCCTGGACTTACCAAAGCCGTGGTGGGCACTGCTGTGGCGCTGACCTCACTGAAAGTAGCCACCCTGGCTGGCGGATATGCATTCACGTTCATGAAAGGTGGTGCATTACGCTTGGCTAGCGTTGTCGCCAAAGCGCGTGCTGAAATGACACTGTTGGCCACACGGGCATTGCCGCTGGTGGCCTCTGGATTCCGCACGGTTGGTGCTGCTTTTGTTTCAACCGGCATCGGCGCAGTGATTACATTACTAGCCCTGGGTGGACTGTGGATTTACCGCAATTGGGATCTAGTGAAAGCCACCATGAAGGGTGTTTGGTCTGGCCTGATGGATAACCTTGAACCAGTCAGGAAACGCTTTGCTGACCTGTGGCAAGAGTTGGGGCCGGTCAGGGACTTGCTTGGATGGGTTGGTGACAAAGTAAAAGGCGTTTACGGCTGGTTCAAAAGCCTGCTTGAGCCTGTCACCAGTTCAAAAGAAGAACTGAAAGGTGCCGGTGACGCTGGCAAAAGCATGGGTAAAGCGATTGCTGACGGCATCGAGTTTGCCACCAGGCCGGTTGAATGGCTGATTGACAGCATCAAGTGGCTGACAACCAACCTGCCATTGCTGGCTGATAAGGCGGTGCAGTTCAAAAACTTTGTGGCCGGTAACGCGTCACAGTCGTGGACTGACGCCAAGAACATGTTTGGTTCATGGGATGGTTTTAAGGCGTCCATTGGCCTGGGTGATGACAAAGCGCCACCATCAATGGCGCTGCCACCGGCACCGCAGATGGCAACCAACCGGGGCGCAGCGCCAACCATCACAACGAATGATAACTATGAAATTCGAGTGATAGGATCACCAGGCATGGACACCAAATCACTTGCCAGAGAAGTTGCAGTGGAATTAAGACAGCAGCAGAGTGTCAGGAATCGCAGCATGATGCCGGATGGCTACAGCACTCCATGATGTGTAACCTGGTGTGTAACCAAAACAGAAAGGGGCCAATAGGCCCCTTCTTTTTCAGTAACTTACAGCATGTTTTTAGTTCATGCCGTATTTTTTCAGTTTCTTACGCAGCGTACCGCGGTTGATACCCATCATCAGGGCAGCACGGGTCTGGTTGCCACGGGTATACTGCATCACCATGTCCAACAGAGGCTGCTCGACTTCAGCCAAAACCAGCTCATACAGGTCACTCACATCCTGACCATTCAGTTGAGCAAAATAGTTCTTCAGTGCCTGTTTAACCGAATCACGCAAAGGTTTTTGAGTTACCTGATCCTGTGAGTTAACGGTAGAAACGGTCAGTACGTCAGAATTTACGCGTTGTTCGAACATAGTTCTTTCAGCTCTTTATTTCGTTACGCAAGATTTTCGAAGTATGCCTCCAACGCCTCCAGCTGTTCGCTGGCATCCTCAATGGCGTTGAATGTGCGCCGAAACTGGTCATTTGGGGCATGTTCCTGGAGATACCAGGACACGTGCTTCCGCGCTATACGGTATCCCTTGCCTGGACCGTAAAAGTCGTGCAGCTCACGTATATGCGAAACAAGCAAACGCTTGACCTCTGCCAGTGGCAGCGGGGCAAGCAGCTCCCCAGTGTCCAGATAATGCTGGATTTCCCGGAAGATCCACGGTCTTCCCTGAGCAGCACGTCCTATCATCAAAGCGTCGGCTCCGGTGTAGTCGAGCACTGCTCTGGCTTTATGCGGGTCAGTTATGTCTCCGTTCGCGATAATCGGAATAGAGACACTCTGCTTAACTGTCCGAATGCTGTCGTATTCAGCGTCTCCGTTGAACAGGCAGGCACGAGTGCGGCCATGTATCGTCAAAGCCTGAATGCCACAACGCTCAGCCAATTGGGCAATCGCGACACAGTTTCTGTTTTCTGGATCCCAACCGGTACGGATTTTCAATGTGACCGGTACATCAACCGCATTTACCACGGCAGAGAGAATAGACTCGACCACGGCAGGATATTGCAGTAAGGCCGACCCCGCCATTTTGCGGTTCACCTTTTTGGCTGGGCAACCCATATTAATATCAATCACCTGTGCACCAGCATCGACATTAATACGTGCAGCCTGAGCCATCTCACTGGGATCACAGCCTGCAATCTGGACGGCACGAATGCCGGGTTCATCACTGTGCACCATGCGTAAACGAGATTTGTCACTGGCCCACACTTCGGGATTGGATGACAACATCTCAGAAACCGCCATTCCTGCACCCATCTCATGACAAAGCGTTCTGAAAGGCCTGTCTGTAATACCGGCCATCGGTGCCGCAATCAGTCGATTTCTCAGCTGGAGGTTTCCAATGCGCATGAAGTCGTAATGCCATACTGTGTCTGCAAGGCGGCGTATATTACGCATTTTTTTCTTAAGATGAAAGGCCAAACTTTGAACAATTCGCAAGAAAACTGCTTTTAGTCTGCTCTGACAAGGGTGTTATGGATAAATGACATTAAAAATCATGGAGTTATCCAGTTATGTTTATTTTGTGAACAAAGGTTTTTCCGACGAAGATTCGGCATTCGCCAGATAAAAAACGTCACATACCGTGATTAACGACACAACACGCCGTACAGACGGTTGACAAAAGCATAGCGATTGAGCGTGAAAGGCAGCGACGACCAGACAGGTTCGCTTTCATCTGTATGAGGAGAAGGTATACAGCCCTGCGACGTTCGCAGGGCTGAGTCTGACGCTCGCATCGTTTACGACGCTAAGCGTTTTTTACACCCGTAATCCGGCACCATTCTTCCTTAACGGCGACAGGGTCCAGCGCAAAGTGCATGGCATAAGCTTCACAGACACTCTCGGCCTGGCTTTCCAGCACGCCTGATAATCCCAGATGCCCGCCTGGTTTAGGCAGCACCCGGATAAGCGGCGCTAACTCACGCAGCGGTCCGGCAAGAATGTTTGCCACCACCACATCAGCCTGCAGGTTTTCCGGTTGCTGATGCGGCAGATAAAGAGACAGACGGTCCGCCACCCCATTGCGCTCGGCATTGTCGCGGCTGGCCTGAATCGCCTGAGGATCGATATCAATCCCAATGGCCTGCGCTGCACCCAGCTTTAAGGCGGCGATCGCCAGGATCCCAGAGCCGCAGCCAAAATCGATCACCGTTTTACCGTTCAGATCCAGACCGTCGAGCCACGTCAGACAGAGCGATGTGGTGGGATGTGTGCCGGTTCCGAAAGCCAGCCCGGGATCCAGCATGACATTGACGGCATTCGGATCGGGCACATCGCGCCAGCTCGGGCAGATCCACAAGCGTTCGCCAAAGCGCATAGGATGGAAGTTCTCCATCCACTCGCGTTCCCAGTCTTTGTCTTCGATCTGCTCGATCTTGTGGCGAAAATTCTCTCCCAGCAGTGGATGCTGTGAAAGTTCGGCAATGACGCCTTCCATGTCGCTTTCGGCATCGAACAACCCGATAACATCGGTATCGCCCCATAAACGGGTTTCCCCGGGCAGAGGTTCGTAGACGGGCGTGTCATGGGTATCCTGAAAGGTCACTGACACGGCACCGGTTTCCATCAGTGCATCGCTCAGCGCCTCTGCGTTGGCGCCAGAACTGTTAATTTTGATTTGAATCCACGGCATAACATCTCTCTTAATTCAGTGTTGTGGTGCGTTAACCACGGCGGGTAAACGCCCAAACAGATTGCCGACCAGGAACGCCAGCAGACTTAACAATAAGGAAGGCACGATGGGATGAAATCCCCACAGTTGCAGGCCCAGGGTTGCCAGAATGGCATAACAGCCTCCGCCCACCACCATCCCGCTGAGCGCGCCTGCGGCATTGGCGCGTTCCCAATATAACCCCAGAACCAGCGGCCACAGGAATACTGCCTCCAGCCCACCAAACGCCAGCAGGTTAAGCCAGATAATCATGTCGGGCGGATGCCAGGCCACGAACAGCAAAACGACACCCAGGGCAAATGTCACCGTGCCCGATAACATCCGCAGTCGTGGCTCATTGTCCAGTTGCTGAGGTGCGAGGCGTAAATACAGATCTTTAACCAGCGTAGCGGAAGCCTGCAACAGCTGCGCATTGATGGTCGACATGATCGCCGCCATCGGCGCCGCTAAAAACAGCCCTGCGGCCAGCGGCGGCAGGACGGTAATCATCAGCGTCGGGATAACCCGATCCGGCACGGTCAGATCGGGCAATATGGCACGGCCCAGCGCGCCTGCCAGATGCATTCCCAGCATCAGTACCACCACCACGATAGTGCCGAGAACAATCGCCCGGTGAACGGCTTTACTGTCCTTGTAGGAAATACAGCGGACAGCGGTATGGGGCAGACCGATAACGCCAAAACAGACCAGAACGATAAATGAGCTCAGGAACGTCGGCGTAATGATATCGCCCGGCCCCTCAGGAGACAGCAGTTTGGGATCAATCGCATGCAGTTTTTCTACAGCAGTGTGGATCCCTCCGGCATGGTGAATAATTGCAAACAGCAGCAAAAAGGTGCCAATCAGCATCACAATGCCCTGCATGGCATCGTTAAGCACGCTGGCCCGGAAGCCGCCAAATGCCGTATAAAGCGCGATAGTCCCACCGAAGATCAGTAATCCCGTGTCGTAGGGGATACCGGCTGCGGTTTCCAGCAGGCGTGCGCCACCGATAAACTGCACGGCCATCGCGCCCACAAAGGCAACGAGTAAACTCAGGCTGGCCAGGACCACCAATAGTGTGCTGCCATAGCGCGCATAGAGCATATCGTTAAGCGTGACCGCATTATGCTTACGCGCCAGAATGGCAAATTTCTTCCCCAGTACACCCAGTGAAAGCCAGACAGCAGGAACCTGAACCATGGCCAGCAGCACCCAGCCCAGACCATATTTATACGCTGCGCCTGGGCCACCGATAAAGGAGCTGGCGCTGATATAGGTGGTGGTGATGGTCATAGCCAGCACAAATCCGCCCATCGAACGGCTACCCAGAAAATACTCGGTCAGGAAATTTCCTTTGCGCTGTTTACGCATCGCAAAGACGGACAGACCGGCAATAACGACCAGATAAGCCAACAGTGGCAGGATGATTTCAGTGTTCATCTTCCTCCTCAAGAGACATCTCACGGAAGCGTGTACGGACCATTAGCCAGCACAGAAAAATGAACAGCAGAGGCGCAAAAATGCAGGAGAGCTCAAACCAGCGTGGCAAACCGGTTATGCCAACCGCATCGCCGCCCGACCAGGCGGAAATGCCCCAGACAGCCAGCCAGGCCAGCGTGAGACAGAGCGACCAGCGAGCCTCTTTGTGAGCCTGTAAAAAACGCGCGTCCATGATGTGACCTTAACGCCAGCGGGAAAAGAAAAAGGCCGGAATATCCGGCCTCAGACTAACTCAGCATTGCGATTACTTCTCGTGCAGGCCGAGTTTTTTCTCCAGATAGTGGATATTGGTGCCACCGTGCTGGAAGTTTTCATCGGACATGATTTTCATCTGCAGTTCGATGTTGGTTTTGATGCCGTCGATAATCAGCTCCGCCAGCGCGTTTTTCATACGGGCAATGGCGATATCACGGGTTTCACCGTAGGTGATGAGCTTTCCGATCATGGAATCATAATACGGCGGCACGCTGTAACCCGCATAAATATGGGATTCCCAACGCACACCAAAACCACCCGGTGCATGGAAACGGGTAATCTTACCAGGGCTTGGCAGGAAGGTGACCGGATCCTCGGCGTTGATACGGCATTCAACCGCATGACCGCGAATAATCACATCTTCTTGCTTGATTGACAGCGGCTGGCCAGCAGCAATACGCAGCTGCTCTTTAATCAGGTCGACGCCGGTGATCATTTCGGTGACCGGATGTTCAACCTGAATACGGGTGTTCATTTCAATGAAATAGAACTCGCCATTCTCGTACAGGAACTCAAACGTCCCTGCGCCGCGATAGCCGATATCGATACAGGCTTTAGTACAACGCTCACCGATGAATGAACGCAGCTCTGGCGTAATGCCCGGTGCTGGCGCTTCTTCCACGACTTTCTGGTGGCGGCGCTGCATAGAACAGTCACGCTCGCCCAGATAGATGGCGTTGCCCTGGCCATCAGCCAGTACCTGGATTTCGATGTGACGTGGATTTTCCAGATACTTCTCCATGTACACCATGTCGTTGTTGAAAGCCGCTTTGGCTTCCGCTTTCGTCATGTTGATGGATTGTTCCAGATCTTTGTCGCTGCGCACAACGCGCATACCACGACCGCCGCCGCCGCCGGAGGCTTTAATGATGACCGGATAGCCGATGCGCTTGGCGAAGGCACGGTTTTTTTCCATGTCATCGGTCAGTGAGCCATCGGAGCCAGGTACGGTCGGCACGCCAGCTTTCTTCATCGCCGTGATGGCCGACACTTTATCGCCCATCAGGCGGATGGTGTCAGCTTTTGGGCCCACAAAGATAAAGCCAGAGCGCTCAACCTGCTCAGCAAAATCCGCGTTCTCAGACAGGAAGCCGTAGCCAGGGTGAATCGCCACCGCGCCGGTGATTTCTGCAGCAGAGATCAACGCCGGGATGTTGAGATAACTTTTGACCGACTGTGCCGGGCCGATGCAAACCGTTTCGTCTGCCAGCAGCACGTGTTTCAGGTCACGGTCCGCGCTTGAGTGAACAGCGACAGTCTTAATGCCCAGTTCTTTACAGGCACGCAGAATGCGCAGTGCAATCTCACCGCGGTTAGCAATAACAATTTTATCCAGCATGGTTCGCCCCGTTATTCGATGACAACAAGTGGCTCGTCAAATTCTACCGGTTGACCACTTTCGACCAGAATGGCTTTAACAACGCCAGATTTGTCGGCTTCGATCTGGTTCATCATTTTCATGGCTTCAACGATGCACAGCGTGTCACCGGCATTGACTTTCTGGCCCACTTCCACAAAGGCTTTCGCATCCGGGCTTGGTGTGCGGTAGAAGGTACCGACCATCGGTGAACGTACGATGTGACCACTGATTTCTGCTGGTGCAGCTTCTGCGACAGCGGCAACAGGTGCCACGGCGCTCGCCAGTGCCGGTTGCTGAGCAACAGGCGCAGCATAAGCCTGCTGCATCATCGGATAACCAGTGTTTGCAGGTGCACGACTGATACGAACAGACTCTTCACCTTCGGAAATCTCCAGCTCAGAAATGCCAGATTCTTCAACCAGTTCGATCAGTTTTTTAATTTTACGAATATCCATGAATGGGGTTCCGTACTCAGTTTGATTAATTAGTATGAGACAGGCGCTTTACTGCCGTTTGTAATGCCCACGAGTAGCCATCGGCGCCAAGCCCACAAATAACGCCCGCAGAGACATCAGAAAAATAGGAATGTTGGCGGAAGGGCTCGCGGCTGTGCACATTTGACAGATGAACTTCGATAAAGGGAATGTCCACTGCTAACAGCGCATCACGAAGTGCGACGCTGGTGTGCGTAAACGCGGCAGGATTGATGATGATATAATCCACGTTG
This sequence comes from Pantoea stewartii, assembly GCF_011044475.1. Taxonomy (NCBI): domain Bacteria; kingdom Pseudomonadati; phylum Pseudomonadota; class Gammaproteobacteria; order Enterobacterales; family Erwiniaceae; genus Pantoea; species Pantoea stewartii. Next base: position 2,400,350 of record NZ_CP049115.1, on the reverse strand, counting down.
CCTTTTGCCTCATGAATGCGATCAATGAGCTGATATTCAGCATTGGACTGCAAATGGCTTAACGCTACATTCAACTGGTCTGCCTGCTGCACCAGACGAGAAACGATCTGATCCAGCGTGACGTCCCCGTATTTTTCAGGCTCGCGCGTTCCCAACAGATTAAGGTTGGGACCGTTCAAAAGCAGAATATGTAATTTATCGGCCATCTTGCTGCCATCTCCCGCAATCATTGAGGCATCGCGTAAAATACCTTGCCGCTTTCCATTTGTCACCCGTCACGGTGAAAAAGAAGCGTCTAATCGCAATAAAGCCGGCCATTATATCCGTTTCGTGGCATTTCGCAGCAAAATACTGGTCTTATCTGCGAAGTTGATCGGATGCGGTCCGGAGACCGCATTTTTGCAGACGATAGCGGGGAAAAGAGCGGTTAACGCGGCCACCACTTAATGAACTTTTTGTAGCGCCAGGCTAACAGGACCAGAGCTAAAAGCGCATAAATAATGGGTTGCGGCGAAAGGATTTTGACTGACCAGAGATAATGGACAGGTGCCAGGATCGCGACCAGATAGATCAGGTTATGCAATGTTTGCCACCGTTTGCCGAGTTTACGCTGCATGCGCTGGAAAGACGTGACGGCCAGCGCCAACAAGATAAACCAGGAGAGGATCCCCAGCGTCAGATAGGGCCGGGAAATCAGCTCACTGCCCAGCAGGCCGATGTTATTTATTCCCAGCTCCAACAGGTAGTAGCTGGTCAAATGCAAACTGGCCCAGAAAAATGTCCAGATCCCCAGCAGGCGTCGGGTCCGAATGAGCAGGGGTTGTTTTATCAGGCGCGTTAAGGGCGACACCAGCAACGTAGCCAGCAGCAGTTTCAATGCCGTTCGGCCGGTAAAATGCTGGATATCCTTTGCCGGGTCGGCGCTCAGTCCACCGTGCATCGCGGCCATGATCAAATAAACCAACGGCAGGAACGCAGCCAGATGCAACAGGACTTTAAGCCAGCCGATCTGCTTTATTGTCAGGCGCACTCAATAATTCTCCCGCAAATCCATGCCGCGATAGAGCGAGGCAACCTGATCGGCATAACCGTTGAAGAGTAACGTGGGCTGACGATCCACATTAAAGCTACTGCCCGGACCAATAAAACGTTCGGTCGCCTGTGACCAGCGTGGATGGTTCACATGGGGATTCACGTTGGCATAGAAACCATACTCATTGTCGGCAATCTGATTCCATGTCGTTGGCGGTTGATCGTGAGTGAGCGTAATTTTCACAATGGACTTGATGCCCTTAAAGCCATATTTCCACGGAACCGTCAGGCGAATCGGCGCACCATTCTGCGGCGGCAGCGCTTTACCGTATACGCCCGTTGTCAGAATCGTAAGCGGATGCATCGCTTCATCCAGGCGCAAACCTTCTACATAAGGGTAATTGAGCCCGCCGCCAATAAACCGGTCTTTTTGCCCTGGCATCTGATCGGGCGCGTACAGCGTCTGGAAGGCGACGAAGCGGGCTTTGCTGGTGGGTTCTGCCAGCTTCAGCAGTTTATTTAGTTCAAATCCGATCCAGGGAACGACCATCGACCAGGCTTCAACACAGCGCATGCGATAGATTCGTTGCTCCATCGCGAAGCGCTTAAAAATATCATCCATGTCCAGCGTCACGGGCTTAGCCACTTCGCCCTCAATCGTCAGTTTCCAGGGATTGGTTTTTAGGGTACCGGCGTTCGCCGCAGGATCGGCTTTATCCAGACCAAATTCGTAGAAATTGTTGTATCCGGAAACTTTATCGGCGGGCGTTAAGGGCAGGTTAGCCTGGTACTGGGCGGGTTTGGTAAAGTCAAGCGGACGGCCTGCGGGGGCAGCAGGGCGGTCGTTGCCTTTGAACCAGCTCAGGATATCAGCATTCGCCATGCCGGGAAGGCCCATGGCCGCGGCACCCAGCCCCAGCGTCTGAAGCACCCGACGACGGTTCATATTAAAGATGCTTTCTGGCGTTACATCTGCTTCGGTCAGGCTTTTAGTCGGCTTCATCGTTTTTCTCCAGGCGCGATAGTCTCAACCAGCATGATGACTATTACTTATGCTGGCGAATTTCGCTGCAAAAATGTGAAATTTCCTGGCTTCGCTCTCAAATGGGAATCCACTGAAAAATGTAGAATCAGGCGCTGTGAGATCTTCTCAGCGGTATACTTCGCCTTCACGCACAACGCCACTGTTGCCAGACGACATTTGTGTTATTTTGCTCAAATTTCTTCCGGCTGCCGTGCAGCGCCAGCGTGATCCGGCGACAACCGAAGTGAAACAGGCACAGGGATGCGATTAACGACCAAACTTTCTGCATTTATTACACTGATTAGCGTACTGGCAATGGTTTTAATGCTGGTGGGTTGTGCTTTTAGTGTTTTCTGGCTCACGCATCAGCGCGTCGAAAGTCGCGTACAGGTGCTGGCGACCGAAGTTGATAACGTCTTGCTGAGCCAGCCTCCCGATGCGCTCAAGGCCTGGCTGGCCCCGATGTTGCCTGTTATTAACGCGGAGCAACTTTCTCTCTATAACGGTCGCCAACCTGTTTTTACGCTGTCCCGCCATGAAAATCAGATGCTCGAGCACGAAAAAAACCGCTATATCCATTTTGACATTGCGCTAATGCACCAACCGGGAATGCGGCTCCAGTTGACGATTCTCGATCCTGCACAAACCTGGCTACGCTCGATACCTGCGACTTATACCCTTGTCGCCCTCGTGCTGGTTGTACTGATTATGGCGGTGATGCTGTCCATCATCCATCGCTGGCTGGTGCGTCAATGGCGCGGGATGGAACACCTGGAAAGTCGTTCGGCATCGATTCTTGCTGGCGAGCGTACCTTCTTCCGCCAAAAGCAGCGTGATGAGTGGCCGCCCAAAGCCAGTCGGGCGATCGATCAGCTTCTGTCAGATTTACAGGAAGCCGGCGAGCAGCGCGTTCGCATTGATACGTTAATTCGTACCTTTGCTGCGCAGGATGGCCGAACCGGGCTGAATAACCGGCTTTTCTTCGATAATCAGTTGGCCACCTTGCTGGAGGACCAGGAAGATGTCGGGACACACGGCGTGGTCATGATGATCCGCTTTCCTGAGCTCGACACGCACGATCACTCGCTTGGACCGGTGCTGGTTGAAGAGTACCTGTTTAACGTCGTCAATATGCTGTCCACTTTTGTCATGCGTTATCCCGGCGCGCTTCTTGCGCGTTATTTTCGCAGCGATTTTGCGGTATTGCTGCCGCACCGCAGCCTGAAAGAGGCCAACAGCATCGCTGACCAGTTAATTAATGCCGTTGATGCGTTACCTCCTATGCGCATGGTGAACCGTGACGACTTTATTCACATTGGTATCAGCGCCTGGCACAGTGGCCAGACGGTGCCGCAGGTAATGGAAAATGTGGAGATGGCGACGCGACGGGCAACGCTGTCCGGTGGCAATAACTGGTCAAACGGCGCGGGCAATCCGCAGGATGCCGGGCGCGGCAGTGTTCGCTGGCGCACTTTGCTGGAAAATACACTCAGTCGCGGTGGGCCGCGGCTCTATCAGAAACCTGCCGTGGACCGTGAGGGCAAGGTTCGTCATCGTGTCATACTCAGCCGCATCTTTGATGGTGATAAAGAAGTGCTGTCGGCTGAATACATGCCACTGGTGCAGCAGCTTGGCATGGTAGAGAGCTGGGACAGGCAGATGGTGTTGCGCATTGCCGCTTTGTCAGAGCTGTGGCCTGAAGAAACACTGGTTATCCCGGTCAGTATCGACTCTCTGTTAAAGCGTCCCTTTGTCGTCTGGTTGCAGCGAATGTTGCTGGCCTGCCCAAAAAGTCAGCGAAAACGATTTTTATTTGAACTTGCGGAAGGGGATGTTTGTCAACACATCAGCCGTTTGATTCCGGTGTTGCATTCGCTCCAGGCATTTGGCTGCCGGATTGCTATCAGTCAGGCAGGACTGACGGTAGTCAGTAGCGCCTATATCAGGCAACTGCCGGTCGCGTTAATCAAGCTGGATGCCGGCCTGGTGCGCAACATTGAGCGCCGTACTGAAAATCAGCTGTTTGTGCGGAGCCTGCTGGACGTCTGCAAGCCGACCGGTACCCGGCTTTATGCGGCAGGCGTTCGCACAAAAGCGGAGTGGCAAACTCTGGTCGAATTAGGGGTTGAAGGCGGGCAGGGCGACCTGTTTTCACCTTCTCAGCCGGTCAACAGTAATGTGAAAAAGTACTCGCAACGTTACCAGATTTAATCGTTTGCCTGAATTCGCCGGTTTTACGCCAGCTTTTAGTGAATACAGGACAACAAACAGGCAGAATAGAGCGCCTGAAATGTTAGATTTTATGTCGGAGTAAAGTTAAGAAAATTCTTTAACAAGCAGCTCTGATAGCGTGATATCGCTGTTCCGCTCGTGTGCGAAACAGCTGTAAATGATTTAATGCGAATGTCGCCTAATTTTTCACCGAAGCAGAACGTTTTTGCGCCTTGTGGCAGCTTCGTGTGGTTGGTAAAGTAAGCGGATTTTATTTTCCGCCTCCAGCTTGCAGGATTATCCCTTAGTATGTTTAAAAAATTTCGTGGCATGTTTTCCAATGACTTGTCCATTGACCTGGGTACCGCGAACACCCTGATTTATGTAAAAGGACAAGGCATCGTGCTGAACGAGCCTTCCGTAGTGGCTATTCGCCAGGATCGTGCCGGCTCACCTAAAAGTGTAGCGGCCGTTGGTCATGACGCCAAACAGATGCTAGGCCGTACACCGGGCAATATTGCAGCTATTCGTCCTATGAAAGATGGCGTTATCGCCGACTTCTTCGTGACCGAGAAAATGCTGCAGCACTTCATTAAGCAGGTTCACAGCAACAGCTTTATGCGCCCAAGTCCGCGCGTGCTGGTATGTGTGCCTGTCGGTGCCACGCAGGTTGAGCGCCGCGCAATCCGCGAATCTGCCCAGGGGGCGGGTGCACGTGAAGTGTTCCTGATTGAAGAACCTATGGCGGCCGCCATTGGCGCTGGCTTACCGGTTTCTGAAGCGACCGGGTCAATGGTAGTCGATATTGGTGGCGGTACCACTGAAGTTGCCGTCATTTCTTTGAACGGCGTAGTTTACTCTTCTTCCGTGCGTATCGGTGGTGACCGCTTCGATGAAGCCATCATTAATTATGTGCGCCGTAATTACGGTTCACTGATTGGTGAAGCCACAGCGGAACGTATCAAGCATGAGATCGGCTCTGCTTACCCGGGTGACGAAGTGCGTGAGATCGAAGTGCGTGGTCGTAACCTGGCAGAAGGTGTGCCACGCGGCTTTACCCTTAACTCAAATGAAATCCTTGAAGCCCTGCAAGAGCCGCTTACCGGAATTGTGAGTGCAGTAATGGTCGCGCTGGAACAGTGTCCGCCAGAACTCGCCTCTGACATTTCCGAGCGTGGCATGGTTCTGACGGGCGGTGGTGCGCTGCTGAGAAATCTGGATCGTCTGCTGATGGAAGAAACAGGCATTCCTGTTGTCGTCGCGGAAGATCCGCTGACCTGCGTTGCGCGCGGCGGCGGTAAAGCCCTGGAAATGATCGACATGCATGGCGGCGATTTATTCAGCGAAGAATAATGGCCTCAACCGGCTGAGACCGTCGTAACAGTGCGCAGGGAGTAGCGTGTAAACCGGCGCTGCGTGCATCGGTATGATGTGTCCAGCCCAGGAAAGTGCGGTACGTCCGTACTTTCTTACCTTGTAGTCGAGGAACACGCAGATTATATGAAGCCGATTTTTAGCAGAGGCCCTTCTCTGCAATTGCGTCTCTTTCTGGCGGTGATTGTGGCGATTGCCATCATCATCGCAGATAGTCGCGTGAGTTCATTTACGCAAATACGCAACTATCTGGACACATCGGTCAGTCCGTTTTACTTCCTGGCCAACGGCCCGCGTCAACTTCTGGATGGCGTGTCAGATACGCTGGCTTCACGCCAGCAGCTTGAGCTGGAAAATAAAGCGTTACGTCGGGAGCTGTTTCTGAAAAACAGCGACCTGCTCATGCTGGGGCAATACAAGCAGGAGAATGCACGCCTGCGCGAATTGCTGGGTTCACCTCTGCGTCAGGACGAGCATAAGATGGTGACCCAGGTGATCTCCACCGGTACCGATCCCTATACCGATCAGGTCGTGATTGATAAAGGCAGCGCCAATGGCGTATATGAAGGTCAGCCGGTCATCAGTGATAAAGGGGTTGTGGGCCAGGTCATCGCTGTCGGTCAGTTTACCAGCCGCGTTCTGCTCATTTGTGATGCATCACATGCGCTACCCATTCAGGTACTGCGTAATGATATTCGTGTCATTGCGGCGGGCAATGGCTGTACGGAAGATTTACAACTGGAACATCTGCCAGGCAATACCGATATTCGCGTGGGCGATGTGTTAGTCACCTCAGGCTTAGGTGGCCGCTTCCCTGAAGGCTATCCTGTCGGTGTCGTGTCCTCGGTAAAAGTGGATACGCAACGCGCTTATACCGTGATTCAGGCACATCCTACTGCGGGTCTGCAACGTCTGCGCTATTTGCTGCTGCTTTGGGGAGCCGATCATAATGGTGATATGCCTATGGCGCCTGATGAAGTGCATCGGGTCGCGAACGAGCGCCTGATGCAAATGATGCCGCAGGTGCTGCCGCCTGCCGGCGAAATGGGGCCGCCTGCGCCCACCACACAGACTACCACACCCGCTTCGGGCAGCAGCGAAAGTCGTTCGCAGGATGCCGCTTCCCGCTCACGCGGAGGCCAGAATTGAGTCGATATCGCAGCCAGGGACGATGGGTGATCTGGCTGTCCTTTCTGATGGCGTTTATTCTGCAAATCATGCCATGGCCGGAACAGATCTATATGTTCCGGCCATCGTGGCTATTATTGATTCTGGTGTATTGGGTGCTGGCGCTGCCGCATCGCGTGAATGTGGGCAGCGGTTTTCTGCTGGGGGCGATTATGGATTTAATCGCCGGTTCGACGTTGGGCGTTCGCGCACTGGCGCTCAGCATTATCGCCTATCTGGTTGCGTTTAAATTCCAGTTATTCCGTAACTTAGCATTGTGGCAGCAGGCGTTAATGGTTATGGTGCTGTCATTAGCAATGGATGTGATCGTCTTCTGGGCAGAGTTTCTGGTGATCAACGTCTCATTCCGCCCTGAAATTTTCTGGAGCAGTGTTGTCGACGGGATTCTCTGGCCGTGGCTATTCTTATTGATGAGAAAGATCCGCCGTCAGTTCGCTGTTCAATAAGGAAATTTATGGTAACCCTGTATCTGGCCTCCGCGTCTCCCCGCCGACGTGAACTGCTGAGCCAGCTTGGCATCACCTTCGAGCGTCTTGTCACTGATGTTGAAGAGCAACGTCAGCCCGGTGAAACGGCGGAGGGCTATGTTCGACGCCTGGCGCATGACAAAGCTAAAGCGGGCGTCACGGTTGCCCGGCAAGACTTACCGGTGCTGGGTGCCGACACCATCGTGGTGCTCAATGGCGAGGTGCTGGAAAAGCCCCACGATGCCGACCATGCCAGCGCGATGCTCAGTAAACTCTCGGGAAAAACGCATCAGGTCATGACGGCTATCGCGCTGGCCGATCGTCAGCAGGTGCTGGACTGTCTGGTGGTCACCGAGGTGACGTTTCGTAACTTAACCGCACACGACATCAATGAGTACATCGCCACAGGTGAACCTATGGATAAAGCAGGCGCTTACGGTATTCAGGGAAAGGGCGGAAACTTTGTTCGTAAAATCAATGGAAGTTATCACGCAGTCGTCGGATTACCGTTGGTTGAGACCGCGGAACTGATCGACCAGTTCCAGTCACTGCGTGCCGTAAGGGGTTAACATGACGGCAGAACTACTGGTTAACGTTACGCCTGCTGAAACGCGCGTCGCCTACATTGATGGCGGTATCCTGCAGGAAATTCACATTGAGCGCGAAGCCCGGCGGGGCATCGTCGGTAATATTTACAAAGGGCGCGTCAGCCGGGTTTTGCCTGGCATGCAGGCGGCATTTGTGGATATCGGGCTTGATAAAGCGGCCTTCCTGCATGCGTCCGACATCATGCCGCATACAGAATGCGTTGCGGGCGACGAAAAGAAAAATTTCGTGGTACGTGATATCGCGGAGCTGGTGCGTCAGGGACAGGATCTCGTGGTGCAGGTGGTGAAAGATCCCCTCGGCACCAAAGGCGCGCGGCTAACCACAGATATCACGTTGCCCTCGCGCTACCTGGTGTTTATGCCCGGCGCTTCACACGTTGGCGTTTCACAACGCATTGCCAGTGAAAAAGAGCGTGAACGGCTTAAAGCCGTCGTGGCCGACTACTGTGACGACCTGGGCGGTTTCATCATCCGCACCGCCGCGGAAGGCATTGGCGAAGAAGAGCTGGCGCAGGATGCTGCGTTTCTGAAACGGCTCTGGACCAAAGTCAGCGAGCGGAAAAAGCGCAATCAAACCCGTTGTCTACTCTATGGTGAGCTGGCGCTGGCGCAGCGTATTCTGCGCGATTTTGCGGGCGCAGCGCTGGATCGCATTCGTGTCGATTCGCGCCTGACCTGCGATCTCCTCAAGGAATTCACCAGCGAATACATCCCGGAGATGTCCAGCAAGCTCGAGCTTTACAATGGAAAACAGCCCATCTTTGATCTGTTTGATGTTGAGAACGAGATTCAGCGCTCACTGGAACGTAAAGTTGAACTGAAATCTGGCGGATACCTCATCATCGACCAAACTGAAGCGATGACGACAATCGACATCAACACCGGTGCCTTTGTCGGACACCGAAACCTTGATGAAACTATTTTTAACACCAATGTGGAAGCGACACAGGCGATCGCCCGCCAACTGAGGCTACGTAACCTTGGCGGCATTATCATTATCGACTTCATTGATATGAGTAATGAAGATCATCGCCGTCGCGTGCTGCATTCGCTGGAAACCGCACTCAGTAAAGACAGAGTGAAGACGGGCATCAGCGGGTTTTCCGCCTTAGGGCTGGTGGAAATGACGCGCAAGCGTACGCGCGAAAGTATCGAACACGTGCTGTGTGAGGATTGCCCGGTGTGTAAAGGGCGCGGCACACTGAAGACCGTCGAAACGGTGTGCTACGAAATTATGCGTGAAATTGTTCGTGTTCATCATGCTTATGATTCTGACCGTTTCCTGGTCTACGTGTCGCCGACGGTGGGCGAAGCGTTGAAAACGGATGAGTCCCATGCGCTGGCGGAAGTGGAGCTGTTTGTCGGCAAGCAGGTAAAGGTGCATGTTGAAGCGCTCTATACTCAGGAACAGTTCGATGTGGTCATGATGTAGTGCTGGCCGGTCAGGCTCACGATGTCTGGCCGCACATTTTAGGGTAAAATGTGGCCCCATACCGCTTATGTCATAAGACGCCGGGTATGAGCAGCAACCATCCGTCGTTAACGGTAGACAAGGAGAGGTGTGAGTGAGGCAGTTGCCAAGAGTGATGTTACTGCTGCTCGCGACAGTCATTGTGATTGTGGCGCTGCTGGTCAGTGCGCTGCGTCTGGCGATGCCGCACCTCGATAACTATCGTAGTCAGGTCTTAGAGTTTGTTTCTGACGTCAGCGGTGCCAATGTTAACGCCAGCCAGCTGAAGGGCAAGTGGGAAAATTTTGGGCCCACGCTGCAAATCCGTGACCTGAACGTGGACATGAAACAAACGGGGACGCTCTCGATCGCGCGTATTACCGTTGCGCTGGACGTCTGGCAGTCATTGCTCCACTGGCGCTGGCAGTTCCGCGATCTGACTTTCTGGCAGTTGCACTTTAACAGCACTCAGCCTCTCCTGACCAGTGACAACGAGAAGCACAGCTTCAGGCTCACCCAGATCAACGATCTGTTTTTACGCCAGTTCGATCACTTCGATCTGCGCGACAGCACGATTGGCTTTATCACGCCATCCGGTCAGCATGCTGAACTGGCTATCCCTAAACTCACCTGGCTGAACGAACATACCCGACATCGCGCAGAAGGTGAGGTCAGCCTGTCGAGTTTTACCGGACAGCACGGTGTTGTGCAGGTCCGTCTCGACCTGAACGATAACGAAGGCTTACTCAACGACGGTCGCATCTGGATGCAGGCTGATGACGTGGATATGCGCCCCTGGCTGGGCCGCTGGGTGCGGGATAACACCCGTCTGGACAGCGCCCGGTTTAGCCTGGCAGCCTGGGTCACTCTGCGTGATGGTGATATCTACGCTGGCGACCTGCTGTTAAGTCAAGGCGGCGCAAGCTGGCAGGGCGAGAGCGGCCCCCATACTCTCAACGTTGATGGTCTGACGGCGCACCTTTCGCGTTATAAAAATGGCTGGGTGGTAACGGTGCCGCAAACCAAACTCAGCACAGACGGCAATGCGTGGCCTGCTGGTCATTTTTCGCTGTTCTGGCAACCGCAGGACGAGCAGATGCTGGGCAGCAACAGCGAGGCCGAAGTCCGCGTTCGTGCGACGCAGTTAGCATTAGATCGCATCGCGCCGCTGGTGCCGCTTTTTGCGCCTCTCTCACCTGCGCTGTTTGATAACTGGCGTGCATTGCGGCCGCGGGGCACGATTGATGGGCTTGCGTTAGATATTCCCTTAGCACAACCCGAGCAGACCCGCTTTCAGGTAAAGTGGCGTGATTTTAGCTGGCAGTACTGGAAGCTGGTTCCCGGCATCAGCCATCTTAATGGTGAGGCGACAGGCAGCCTGAACGATGGGCAAGCCGCAATTGCGATGGGGCAGGCTACGGTGCCTTATGGTGATATGTTCCAGGCACCGCTGGAGATCAAACAGATCACCGGCAACCTTAACTGGACGCAGGATAAGCAGGGGCTGACGCTGGCGGGTCACGACCTTGACATTCAGGCCCGTTCCCTTTGGGCGCACGGCGATTTCCGCTATCAGCAAAACAGTGATGCGCAACCTCAACTGAATATTCTGGCCGGCATTAACGTCACGAACGCTGGTGATGCGTGGCGCTATTTTCCGACACCGATAATGGGCCACTCGCTGACACACTATTTAAGCGGTGCGATTAAAGGCGGCAAGGTCAGTAATGCCACGCTGCTGTTTAACGGTAATCCAGCGCTTTTTCCCTTCCAGCACAACGACGGGATGTTCCAGGTTTGGGTGCCGTTACGCCAGGCAACCTATGCGTTCCAGCCGGGCTGGCCCGATCTCAGCAATCTTGATATCGATCTTAACTTCCTGAATGACGGCCTGTGGATGAATGCGCCACTGGCGAAACTGGGTGAAGTCGATGCCCGCAATGTCAGCGCTGTCATCCCGGATTATCTGAAGGAAAAGCTGATTATTAATGGCGATATCAGCGGTGACGGGCAGCAAATCGGTGAGTACTTCCAGCACACGCCGCTCAAATCGTCGCTGGGAGCGGCACTGGAACAGCTCCAGGTCAAAGGCCTGACCAAAGGTCATCTCAAGCTGGATATTCCATTGAATGGCAAAGATGTTCACGCCAGCGGGGATGTGCAGATGAATAACAACAGCCTGCATATCAAACCCCTGAATACCACAATGACCCATTTGACGGGGCAGTTCCGCTATAACAACGGCAATCTCGAAAGCGATACGCTGCAGGCCAACTGGTTTGGACAGCCGATTGATGTCAGCTTCACGACGCAGGAGAATCCTGACGATTTTGGCGTGAACGTCAAATTACAGGCGGACTGGCAACTGGCAAAAATCACTGACATACCCCGACAGATTAGCAGCCAACTGGCCGGTCATCTTCCGTGGCAAGGTGAGGTAAACGTCACCTTGCCTCACAAGGGCGGTGCGCATTATGCCGTGCAACTCAAAGGAGACGGTAAGGAAGTAAGTAGTCGCTTACCTCCACCACTCGACAAAAAGGCTGGCGAGAGCCTGCCGGTTACCGTTAATGCAAACGGCGACTTAACGCATTTCGATCTGAGCGGCAGCGTTGACGAGCGGCACCGGTTTAACAGCCGCTGGCTGCTGGAGCCCACGCTGCGCGTTGAGCGAGGCATCTGGCTTAACGACACCAAAACCACACCGGCGCTGCCGGATCGTTCAGGCATGGTGCTGAATTTGCCTGCGCTCGATGGCGAAGCCTGGGCGGCACTCCTGATGGCGGGCGAAGGCGGAGCGGCCAGCCCGTCGGGTGAGCATAAGGTGGGCGGGGCAACGTTGCCAGGCAATATTATCTTACGTAGCCCCGCTGTCAGTCTGGCAGGGCAAGAGTGGCATGACGTGGATACCACCGTCACCCAGGAAATGGGCGGTAAAACCCAGGTGAAGGTTAATGCCAAAGAGTTACGTGGTCAGCTTACGACCTCGCCGTCAGCAGCGTGGCAGGTTGCTCTGGATTATCTTTATTACAATCCCGACTGGCAGGGCGCTGACGGAAAAAATACCGCGGCTTCGCCACTGGGGCAAAAAAGCGATCAGATTGACTTTAGCAAGTGGCCTGCGGTGCAGTTTCAGTGTGCAGAATGCTGGTTGATGGGACAAAAATACGGGCGCGTTTCCGCCGGGCTGCAACCTAAAGGAAGTACGTTAGCACTTACTAATGGCTTGGTGGATACAGGCAGTTCGCGTCTGAATATTCAGGGCGAATGGGTTAACCGGCCCAACGACCAGCGTACCTCGCTGAAAGGCACCTTGCAGGGCAGCAATATCAATAACGCAACCAACTGGTTCGGCGTAAATACGCCATTACGCGATGCACCTTTCAAAATTAACTATGACCTGCACTGGCGCGCTGCACCCTGGCAGCCATCAGCGGAAACGCTGAGCGGCACACTGAAAACACACTTTGGTAAAGGCCAGATAACGGATGTGGATACCGGTGCGGCGGGGCAGATTTTGCGCCTGCTCAGTTTTGATGCACTGCTACGTAAACTGCGTTTCGACTTCAGTGATACTTTTAAACAGGGTTTCTATTTCGATTCAATTAATGGTACCGCCTGGATTGAAGATGGCGTCATCCGTACTGATAACCTGTCAGTCGATGGGCTGGAGGCGGATATCGCCATGCAGGGCAATATGGATCTTGTGAAGCGACGGATTGATATGGAAGCCATAGTTACCCCGGAAATTTCCGCCTCCGTTGGTGTCGCCACCGCGTTCGCGATTAACCCGGTCGTCGGGGCCGCGGTATTTGCGGCCAGTAAAGTTCTGGGGCCGCTCTGGAGTAAAATTTCTGTGCTGCGCTATCACATCAGCGGCCCGCTCGATAAGCCCAAAATTGACGAGGTTATGCGTAAGCCACGCGAAACCTATAACAAGTGATATTTGACGGCGTAACATAATTGCCTCAGGCTATGAATATCCGAGCACATATTGAGTGAGAAACGATGACTCTGAATCTGGTAAGTGAGCAGTTGCTAACTGCTAACAACATTAATCAGCAGGACCTTTTTTCCCTGTTAGGGCAGCTTTCAGAACGTCGTCTGGACTATGCCGATCTTTATTTTCAGTCCAGCTTCCATGAATCCTGGGTTCTGGAAGATAAAATCATTAAAGATGGTTCCTACCATATCGATCAGGGCGTGGGTGTCCGCGCCGTCAGCGGCGAAAAAACCGGCTTCGCCTATGCCGATCAGATCACAATGAATGCCCTGCGTCTGTCATCAGAAGCGGCCCGCAGCATCGTACGCGAGCAGGGGAATGGCAAGGCGCACACGCTGTCAGCCGTCGTCAACCGCGCGCTCTATGCGCCTGTCGATCCGCTTGGCAGCCTCAGCCGTGAAGACAAAATCGCCCTGTTACATCGTGTTGACCAGGTTGCGCGGGCTGCTGACCCACGGGTTCAGGAAGTGAATGCCAGCCTGACCGGCGTATATGAGCAGGTCCTGGTGGCGGCAACCGATGGTACCCTGGCCGCCGATGTGCGTCCGCTGGTGCGTCTGTCCATCAGCGTTCAGGTGGAAGATCAAGGCAAACGCGAACGGGGTACCAGCGGTGGCGGTGCGCGTACTGGTTACGCGTTTTTCCTCGCTGATGAAAATGGCGATGTGCGCGCTGATGCCTGGGCACGCGAAGCGGTACGCATGGCACTGGTCAATCTTTCCGCAGTGGCTGCGCCTGCAGGCGCTTTACCGGTGGTGCTGGGGGCGGGCTGGCCAGGCGTGCTGCTGCATGAAGCCGTAGGTCATGGTCTGGAAGGAGACTTCAATCGCCGTGGAACCTCCGTTTTTAGCGGTAAGATGGGCCAACTGGTGGCGTCTGACCTCTGTACGGTGGTTGATGATGGCACGATCGAGGGATTACGCGGTTCACTGGCTATTGACGATGAAGGCGTACCCGGACAGTACAACGTACTGATTGAAAATGGCGTATTGAAAGGCTACATGCAGGACAAGCTGAATGCCCGGCTGATGGGCGTGAATCCTACCGGAAACGGTCGTCGCGAATCTTATGCGCACCTGCCAATGCCTCGTATGACCAACACCTACATGCTGGCGGGTAAATCGACGCCGCAGGACATTATTGAAAGTGTGGAATACGGGTTATATGCGCCTAATTTTGGTGGCGGCCAGGTCGATATTACGTCGGGTAAATTTGTGTTCTCCACGTCCGAAGCCTATCTGATTGAGAAAGGCAAAGTCACCAAACCGGTAAAAGGGGCGACATTGATCGGCTCCGGTATTGAGGCAATGCAGCAAATCTCTATGGTTGGCAACGATCTGGCGCTCGATAAAGGCGTTGGCGTGTGCGGTAAAGAAGGCCAGAGTCTGCCGGTTGGCGTGGGCCAGCCTACGCTCAAGCTGGACAAGCTGACTATCGGCGGCACCGCCTGATTAGCCTGACAAACCCGCCTGCTGGCGGGTTTTTTTAGTGCGCTACTATTACATCCTGAAGGCGCCACATTCAGTAAACGCTGGCGCGATTTTCCTGTCTCTGCCGTAAATGAGGCCTGTTTAAAGTCCTGCTCCGCACCTTTGTGATGCCCTGTTCTGCACCTTGCTAAAGGCGACGCGCTATGTCTTGCGGTGCTGCTTGTACTGCTCGGCAACCTGTTCAAAGTAGTGCGTCAGGTAGTCGATACAGACCTGAACTTTCAGCGGCAGCTTGTCTTTTTCGGTGTATAACGCATAAACCGGACGCGGGTCGGATTGATAGTGTGGGAATAAAATATCGATCTCTCCGCTCTTGATCTCATCTACCACCCACATCATCGGGACATAGGCGATGCCGTTGCCTGCCTTAAGCCAGCGAATTAACGTCTGGGAGTCATTGGTGACGAAACGCCCCTGAGGTGACAAACGAGTCACAAGGCCTTCGGATGCAATCAATTCAAAATTGTTGTCGGGGCGAACGCTGTATTCCAGCCAGGCGAATTTTGTAATGTCTGCCGGTTTTTCGGGTGTTCCATGCTGCGCCAGGTAGGATTTAGCGGCACACACCACCATGGGCATTGCCCCCAGCCTGCGTGAAAACAGACTGGAATCTTTCAATGCGCCCACACGAATAACCACGTCCAGGCCATCGGCGATTAAATCGGGGGCAGGAATGCCGGTGACAAGATTGACACTCAGGCCGGGATAGTCACGCAACATATCACTGGTCATGCCGGCCAGGACGTTCTGCGCCATCGTGGAGGAACTGCCAATCCGTAACACCCCGACAGGCGTATTATTAAACGCATATAACTGCTCATGTACCTGGCTGGCTTCAGCCAGCATGCGGCGGCAACCCTGATAGTAAATTTTCCCCGCTTCGGTCAGGCCGATGCTGCGTGTGCTGCGATTGAGTAACTTAACCTGAAGGGCATCTTCCAGCCTGGCGATTATCTGGCTGATGGATGACACGCTGAGATGAAGCTGTCGTGCGGCCGCCGTGAAAGAACCTAATTCAACCACTTTGGCAAATATCGACATACCTTTAAGTCGTTCCATTGTTTACTCTGGCTAAAAAGTGATTTAGATCACATTCAGTAGAAAACGTATAGTTAAGCGCGTTACTATAAGCGTACCGGGGTATCACCTGGCGACGCTTCATTACCTGAAAACACCCGATGATACGCTATTATTAAGCCAGCCGTAGTTCAGATGTGGCTTAGGGCGCAGGCTTTTGCGTCGATCAAGGCGGTGGACTATCCCGGCCGTGTCGAACTAAGGATTTTTAATGAGTGTACTTCCGGTCTTTGTCATGTTTGGGCTCTCTTTTCCGCCCATTTTTATCGAACTCATCGTTTCACTTATGCTGTTTTGGCTGGTGAAACGCGTGCTGACGCCCAGTGGTATTTACGATCTTGTCTGGCACCCGGCACTCTTCAATACAGCTCTCTACTGCTGTGTATTTTATTTAGTATCCCGTTTATTCGTTTGAGGTTTACGTGAACACGCTTATAAGAAAAATCGCGCGTTACGCGATCACCATCCTGCTGGTCATCATCGCCGTTATCATCATATTCCGTGCCTGGGTGTTCTACACCGAATCGCCCTGGACGCGTGACGCCAGATTTGCAGCCGACGTGGTGGCCATTTCTCCTGATGTCACTGGGTTAATTACGGATGTGCCGGTTCATGACAACCAGCTCGTTAAAAAAGGCGATACACTGTTTGTTGTCGATCGTCCCCGCTATCAAAAGGCGCTGGATGAAGCCCAGGCAGATGTAGAATATTACCAGGCGCTAGTGAATGAAAAACGCCGTGAGGCCGGACGTCGTAACCAACTCGGCACCTCTGCGATGTCGCGTGAAGCCATCGAGCAATCCAATAACGATTTGCAAACCACAGAACACCAGCTGGCGAAATCTGTTGCGACCCGCGATCTGGCGAAAATTGATCTGGAACGGACCACGATTAAGGCACCGTCAGACGGCTGGGTGACGAACCTGAATGTTTACCAGGGTGAATTCATTACGCGCGGCTCGGTTGCGGTCGCCCTGGTGCAGCAGCACTCCTTTTATGTGCTGGCCTATCTGGAAGAGACCAAACTGCACGGCGTCAGACCGGGCTTTCGGGCAGAGATCACGCCATTGGGCAGCAACATCACCTTACGTGGCACCGTGGACAGCATTGCGGCAGGCGTAACCAACAGCAGTAGCAGTGTTGACAGCAAGGGGATGGCAACCGTTCAGTCTAATCTGGAATGGGTTCGCCTGGCTCAGCGCGTACCGGTCCGCATCCGACTTGATCAGCAGCCTGGTAATCAGTTCCCTGCCGGCACGACGGCGACCGTGGTGATTACTGGCGCGGAGGATCGTCCGCACCAGGCGGTTTCACCCATGATGTCCTTCTTTAACCGCCTGCGTGAGTTTGGTTAAGAGGGCGATATGATCGAATTTCTGCGTTTCCCGATAAAGCTGACCTTTGCGCTGGTGGCAGCGTTGATGATCGGCTTTCATCTCAACCTTGAAACACCGCGCTGGGCAGTGATGACCGCCGGGATTGTTGCAGGGGGAACGGCGTTTGCGGCAGGAGGCGATCCCTACTCTGGCGCATTACGCTATCGCGGTCTTCTGCGTATTATCGGTACTTTAATTGGCTGTGTTGCCGCTCTGGTTATCATGATTGCCACTGTGCGAGCGCCAGTGGTCATGCTGTTGCTGTGCTGTATCTGGGCCGGTTTTTGCGTATGGCTTTCGTCGCTGATTAAAGTCGAAAATTCCTATGCGCTCGGTCTCGCGGGCTATACCGCATTAATTATCGTGGTCACGGCAAACGCCAGCGGCGGCCTTACGCTGGTTCCGCAATATGCGGTGGAACGCTGTAGCGAAATTATCCTGGGCATCCTTTGCGCCATTCTGGCAGATATGATTTTTTCCCCGCGCTCCATTAAAAAAGTGATTGATGCCGAGGTGACGTCGCTGCTGGTGGCCCATTACCGGTTGCTGCAACTGTGTGTGGCGCATCAGGACAAAGAGGAAGTCGATAAAGCCTGGAGTGCGCTGGTACGACGCACAACGGCGCTGAGCAGTATGCGTAGCCAGTTAATGATGGAGTCGTCACGCTGGCAAAATACCAGCCGCCGTCTGCAGATGCTAAACACGCTATCGCTGACGCTGATTACACAGGCGGCGGAAACGTTTTTGATTCAGAACTCACGTCCTGAGTACATTCCCACGCAGTATCGCGTGCTGACGGAAAAAGAGGCCACGACGCCAGAAGATGTGCATAAACGTCTGAAAACGATGCGGCGACTCATGGCAGCCAGCAGTAAAACCGTGCCGGAAACGTTGGGGAGTTGGATGAGTGCCGCAACGGAATACCAGCTGTTGATTCATGGTGTGAAGAGCAATAGTCGTATTACCGATCTGGAAGCGCGCATTCTCCAGCGAGAAGTCGTGATTCAGGCGCGTTCGGCAGAAACCCACCATGCGATGATAAATGGTATTCGTACGTTTGTGGCGACGGCACTGGGCTCATTATTCTGGCTCTATACCGGCTGGACTTCAGGTAGTGGCTGTATGGTCATGCTTGGCGTGATTACCGCCCTGGCGATGCGCATGCCTAATCCGCTCATGATGGCGAAAGACTTCGTTTATGGCATGACGGTCGCGATACCGCTGGGGGCGCTTTATTTTATGTACATCTTGCCCAATACGCAGCAAAGCGCTCTGCTGCTGTGCATTGCCATCGGTTTACTGGGCTTTATTTCAGGCATTCTCATTCAACGCCGCCAGATTGGTACGCTGGGCGCGATGGCCGGTACGATTAACGTCCTGGTGCTGGATAATCCGATGCAGTTCAACTTTACGGTTTTTATCGATAACGCACTGGGGCAGTGGATCGGGAGTTTTCTTGCCTTAATGGTGATTCTGCTGATCCGTGATAAATCGAAAGCGCGAACAGGACGTAAATTGCTTAACCGCTTTATGTATGCTGCGGTGTCGGCAATGACCACCAATAAGGCGCGCCGGCGTGAAAACCATTTGCCAGCATTGTACCAGCAGCTCTTCTTATTGCTTAACCTGTTTCCCGGCGACATCGACAAATACCGCATCGCCCTGACGTTAATCATTGGACATCAACGATTGCGTGCGGCAGACGTGCCGATTAATGCGGAGCTTTCCGCCTTCCACCGCCAGTTACGGCAAACGGCCGATCGTATCATTGCCGTCCGTAGTGATGAGAAGCGCCGTTATTATTTCCAACGCTTGCTGCGCGAGCTGGATGTCTATCAGGAAAAGCTGGCCCTTTATGATGCACCGGACAGTGTTACCGAGCCGGTGAAACGGCTGTCTGAGATGCTTTCAAAGTATCAAAATACGCTCGTCCAAATCTGAATTTGGGCCGTCAGCCATGCTGGCGGCCCTTTCACTTTCCTTCCTTCCCCGACCTGTCATTTTTGCCATCTATACTTTCCTGAAGTAAAAACAAACTGACAGGAGTAACGCAGATGCCTTCTTCACTGCAAGACAGCGAACTGTTCCAGACCGGCTATTTAGTCAACGGGCAGTGGCTGAGGACGACGTCGACTTTTGACGTAACCAATCCTGCAACGGGGGACGTTGTTGCTCAGGTGGCGAAAGCCGGTAAAAAGGAAACCGAAGACGCGATTAAGGCTGCACAAGATGCCTTTCCCGCCTGGCGGGCGCAGACGGCTAAAGCGCGTTCAGCGCTGCTTTACCGCTGGTATACGTTAATCATTGAAAACAAACGCTGGCTTGCTGAGCTCATGACAACGGAGCAGGGCAAACCGCTTAAAGAAGCGGAAGGCGAGGTTGAGTACGCCGCCAGTTTCATCCAGTGGTTTGCCGAGCAGGCCAAACGAGCCAACGGTGAAATCATTCCGCCTGCTAAAGCGGGGTCGCGTATCCTGGCCACGCGGGAACCCGTTGGTGTTGTAGCGGCGATCACCCCGTGGAACTTCCCGATGGCCATGTTGACCCGTAAGTTAGGTCCGGCGTTAGCAGCAGGATGTACAGGGATCATCAAGCCTGCCAACAATACGCCGCTTTCTGCGTTTGCCTTGCTGGCTTTGGCAAAGAAAGCCGGTATCCCGGACGGCGTGCTTAACGGCGTGGCAGGGGATACGCATGCTATCAGCGATGCGATTATGGCGAGCAACGCCGTACGTAAAATCTCGTTCACCGGTTCGACGGCGGTGGGCAAAACGTTGATGCGCAATGCGGCCGAGACCATGAAAAAAGTGTCGATGGAGTTGGGGGGCAACGCGCCCTATATCGTGTTTGAGGATGCAGATATTGATGCTGCCGTTCAGGGCGCTATTGCCAATAAATTCCGTAACGCGGGCCAGGTGTGCGTCAGCGTAAACCGTTTTTTTGTTCATAATGCGATCTATGAGCGTTTCACAACGCAACTGGCAGATGAGGTCAATAAACTCAAAGTGGGTAACGGTATGGACAGCGGCGTCATTGTCGGACCGTTAATTGAGCGTTCGGCGTTAGAAAAAGTGGAAGAACATGTTAACGATGCGGTTGCCCAGGGTGGCAAGGTGCTCGCGGGCGGTAAGCGACATGCGCTGGGCGGCAATTTCTGGCAGCCTACGGTCATCGTCGATGCGCATGAAGGCATGAAGCTGGCTCAGGAAGAAACATTTGGCCCGGTTGCGGCGTGCTTCCGGTTTGATGATGAAGACGAGGTTATTCGTCGGGCGAACCAAACCGAATACGGGCTGGCGGCGTATTTTTATACGCAGAATCTGCAACGTGTCTTCCGCGTTTCCTCGGCGCTGGAAAGTGGGATGATAGGCATCAATGAGTGTGCTGTCTCGACAGAGCTGGCTCCCTTCGGCGGTGTGAAAGCGTCGGGACTGGGCCGGGAAGGATCGGTGCTGGGAATGGAAGAGTACCTTGAGGTCAAAGCGCTGCACCTTGGCGGTTTAAGTTAAACGGCTATCTGGGCGGCACCGGGCCGCCCAGCGACGAATAACAGGAGTCACCTGTATGAGAGTCGAGCGTTTTGATTTTAATGAGATTGTCGATCAGGCCCATTTCTTCCGGCAATTCTGTGAACGCTTTTCCCTGAAAGCGCGCTATATCTGCGATTTGGATGGATTGTGGGATGTGATTGTCTGCAGAGGGCTACCTTTGCCCATCAAAATAGAGTTTGTGAACCTGGGGCAGGGACAGAAGCGGCGCTACGGTGCCTTGATTCTGCTGTTCGACGAGGCGGAGGAGGAACTGGAAGGGCAACTGCAGTTTAACGTGCTCTCATCTTCAACACGCTAAGGTCGGCTGTGATCATCAGGCTTAATGCCTTGTCCGCGTAAGTAAACATTATTTCTCGAGCATCCTCGCAACGTTAACGCTTACTGACGCCTCGCTTTTTCTGGTCGTGATACTCTGCCCGCCAATCATCAGGACAGGTCACATGAAAAGTAAAAGAGGCACGCCCACGCCACATGATGCGACTTTCCGGCAATTTTTGTCCCAGCCTACGATTGCCCGTGATTTTATGGAACTGCACCTTCCCGCAGCGCTGCTCGCCCTGTGCGATCTGAATACATTAAAACTGGAATCGGGTGCTTTTGTGGAGGAGGATCTGCGGCAATATTTCAGCGATGTGCTGTATAGCATGAAAACTACAAGCAGAGAGGATGGCTACATCCATGTCTTAATCGAACACCAGTCATCACCGGATAAGCATATGGCGTTCAGACTGATGCGCTATGCCATTGCGGCAATGCAGCGGCATCTTGACGCAGGGAACAAACGGCTACCGTTAGTCATCCCGGTTCTGTTCTATAGCGGCAAACGTAGCCCGTATCCTTACAGTACCCGCTGGCTTGATGAGTTTGCAATGCCCGTGCTCGCCAGTGAACTGTATGGCAACGCTTTTCCGCTGGTGGACGTGACGGTTATTCCGGATGAGGACATTATCGGTCACCGCAGCATGGCGGCTTTAACATTGCTGCAAAAGCATATACATCAAAGAGAGTTGACAGAACTCATCGATAAGCTGGCTCCCGTCTTACTGGCTGGATATCTCTCTTCATCGCAAGTGATATCGTTGGTACACTATCTCTTGCAGGCAGGCGAAACAGCCGACGCCGACATTTTCGTCAGGACGCTGGCACAGCGAGTACCGCAACATGAGGATGCATTGATGACTATTGCACAGCAGCTTGAGCAGAAAGGCATTGAAAAGGGCATTCAGCTCGGTGAGCAACGTGGTCTGGAGAAAGGACGCAGCGAGGGAGAGCGTGCGGCCGCGCTGAAGATCGCACGCACGATGCTGCAAAATGGTTTGCATCCCCGTGTTGTCGCCGAGATGACAGCACTCTCTGATGACGACTTAGCGCAACTCTGTCATTAAATACGTCACCCATTTCGCGTCAGAGCACCTCATGCGCAAGCCAGTTCCTTTCTTTTAACGCGCCTGAGTGTTGTGCCGCTGGCGCGATCGTTAGCCGATGTCCGTTTTCCTGCGCCTTACGGCTGTCAGGTTCTGCCTCGCCGTTTCAGACAGAAAAAAGCCCCGGCGACCGGGGCTAAAGGGTTCGTCATGAACAGACGAGGAACTATTTATAAAGCTGTGCGGTGAGGTGATAGCTGTCACCGGTATTTGCTTCAATGATTTTGTACGCGCTTGCGCCTTGCTCATCAGCTTTTTGAGACAGCTGAGCCCGATAATCAATCGGAGAGCCTGCTACACCGCTGATGCTTACGGTTCCGGCAGGTTGTAAGTTCTGTGCTTGTTCGGCGGTCACCAGCTGTGCAGCGGAAGCGCCGAATGTCATAGCAGAAAGAAGACTTACTGTTGCGATGGTTGCTTTGATGTTCATGTTTATTTCCTCATAACTGTCAACAACCTACGGAGTCAAAACACAGAGCGGGTTGTCGATTAATTTCAGATGCGGCACGATTGCCGTCGATGTATTACTTATAAAGTTCAGCGGTAACGTGGAACGTATCGTCGCGATTATTTTCAATGACGCGATAGTGACCCGCACCCTGGGCATCTGCCTTTTGAGACAGAACCTGGCGAACATTCGTCTGATCGCCGTCGATGCCGCTGACGGTGATGGTTTGATTCAGGGGCTGCAGGTTCATTTCCTGCGCCTGTTGATTTGTTACCGGGCTGGCGGCATGGGCACCAAAGGACAGGAGCGAAGCCAAACTCAGGGCGGCAAAGGTTAATGTGGTTTTCATTACTCTTCTCCAGCAATGTTAATTAACCAGTGAGCATGTGGTCTCATCTGGTTACCTGTCAGTTCAAACGCTTTTATTTGTACAACTCAGCGGTGGCGTGATAGTTGCCATCGTTGTAAGCCTCGATAACACGAAAAGCTTTAGCGCCGTGTTGATCCGCTTTCTCACTCAGTTGCTGTCTGATATCTGATGGCGCACCGGCGACACCACTAACGCTCACAGTGCCGACAGAGTGCAGATTCTGAGCATCCGCAGCAGAAACATATTCAGCTGCAGATGCACCAAATGACAGGGCAGAGAGAATGCTTAAAGCAGCGATGGTAGTTTTAATTTTCATGAAAGATGTCCTCGTCGTGGCTGTTCTTCTTTTTTATTAGTGTGATTCACATCACGAAAGTAAGTATAGGACTAATAACGGCGGAAATTAATATCTGCCTAATAATGTTTTGTAGTCATACTTTAACCTTATGGGATTTTTTTATAACTAAACGTTATTAAAAGCGGTTAAAAAACGGCCTTTGGCAGGTAATTACTTATAAAAACAGTAAGATGCGCAACTTTAACTTTTGGTGCGGAAATTTATGGTCGATCAGGCTGCTTGTGAACATAACCTCAAAGGATAGCACCATCGATGCGGTGTAGAGCAGTGTAAAATAGCGTGGAAAAGTAGTCAGGATAAAGGGTATGACCAATAGTACAAGGTAAATAGCGGCAATGAGATAGGCTCAACTCGTTGATAATAGAGCGTTTAAACAGAAGAGAACACAAGGAGGAACGCGCTGCAGATCAACCGGCAGATGCGCTGCCGGTCAGAGATAAAGGCTAAAGTTCTTGTTCAAACAATACCAGAATAGCATCGTGCAGCTGCCTGACAGTAAAGGCGCGTGCTGGCGTGATAAAAATGGTGTCGTCTCCTGCAATCGTGCCCAGGATTCCTTCGGACTTACCTAATGAGTCAAGTAAACGTGCAATTAACTGTGCGGCACCCGGGCTGGTATGAATCACGACCAGAGCATCGTTATAGTCAATATCAAGCACCAGATTCTTCAGAGGACTGGTGGTAGTCGGCACGCCCAGTTCCGCAGGTAAACAGTAAACCATTTCCATTTTGGCATTGCGGGTGCGCACCGCGCCAAATTTCGTCAGCATACGAGAAACTTTTGACTGATTAATGTTCTCGAAGCCGTCTTCCTGAAGCGCCTGAACAATCTCGCCCTGAGAGCTGAATTTTTCTTCTTTTAATAATGCCTTGAAGGCTTTAATCAGATCGTCTTGTTTCGATGGGTTTCGCATAATTTACCAGTATACGTAAGACAAACCGCGAACCAGGCCGCAGCAAAGACATTATTATGCATATAAATGAATTTTTATGCAATAGGTTATTAATTGTACTGCGAGGTCATCATCGCGGGCGGCGATAATAGCAAAGAATCTCCTCAGACCAAAACCCAGCTCACAGCCTGAAAAGGCAAAGGTTGCAAAGGTGTTATATTATTGATGAGGTAAGAAAATAAAAATGTACATTGCCGATCTCTTTCTGCGGATAATACGGTTGCCAGTTCACGGGTATAATGTTTACAGCCTGTTAGTGAGAATGATGCCTTCATCATTTGTTACTAAAGTAAGCCTGAACCGGGAATTGCCTGACTCGCGTGAGTAACCTGGCGAGTAAGGGACAGGAAGATGATGTGTCATTTTTTATCCGGCGCTTCTGTATTGAAGCAGGTAGAGCAGGCACCGGACAAACGTCATCCACTGAGCCGTTGGTTACGCTCTGATACAGATGGAATATCGGATCTTCTCTGCCCCACCTTAATAAGGAGTTATGAATGAAAGTTGCCGTTCTCGGTGCCGCGGGTGGCATAGGCCAGGCGCTCGCACTTCTACTCAAAACCCAGCTTCCAGCAGGTTCAGAACTGTCTCTTTACGATATCGCGCCTGTCACGCCGGGCGTGGCAGTAGATCTCAGCCATATTCCCACCGCAGTAAAGGTGCAGGGGTTCAGCGGTGAGGATGCGAAACCAGCCCTGAAAGGGGCCGACGTTGTGCTTATTTCCGCGGGTGTGGCACGCAAACCGGGCATGGATCGTGCGGATCTCTTTAATGTTAACGCCGGCATCGTCAGCAACCTGATCGAGCAGGTGGCGACTACCGCCCCTAAGGCGCTGATTGGTGTCATTACCAACCCTGTTAATACGACCGTGGCGATTGCGGCGGAAGTGCTCAAAAAACACGGCGTCTACGATAAGAATCGTCTGTTCGGTGTCACTACGCTGGACATCATCCGTGCAAACACCTTCGTTGCGGAGCTTAAAGGTAAACAACCTGGCGAAGTTGAAGTGCCTGTCGTCGGTGGGCATTCCGGTGTGACCATCCTGCCACTGTTGTCTCAGGTGCAGGGCGTCAGCTTCAGTGAGCAGGAAGTGGCTGACCTGACCAAACGTATCCAGAATGCGGGTACTGAGGTCGTTGAGGCCAAGGCCGGTGGCGGCTCTGCTACATTGTCTATGGGCCAGGCAGCTGCCCGTTTTGGATTATCGCTGGTGCGTGCATTGAATGGCGAAGCGAACGTAGTGGAATGTGCTTATGTTGAAGGTGAAGGAAAGTATGCCCGCTTCTTCTCCCAACCGCTGCTGCTGGGCAAGAATGGGGTTGCTGAGCGCAAGCCCATCGGCGCATTAAGTCCGTTTGAACAGCAGGCACTGGAAGGCATGCTTGAAACGCTGAAAAAAGATATCGCGCAGGGCGAAGCCTTTGTGAAGCAATAAAGCGTTTCAGACAACATAACGCCCGGTTCGACCGGGCGTTTTTTATTGCGTTCTGATACCTAACCTGAACAAGATTACGCGCTGTCTCGCTGCGCACCAATCCGCTCTTAACCGGCCCGTTACGGCAATTTTTATTCTCAGAGCCCACCTGAGCGGAACGTTCGGGTGGTCGATGCGCTATTACCTGTCGGCGTTTTTCGGCTCAGCGCTTCTACGCGCATCTGGAACGGCGGGAACGGCATTTCAATGCCATGCTCTGCAAAGCCATGTAAAATAAGCTGATGCAGTTCATGGCGAAGCGGCATTCGATGGCCCATTTCCGCCGCATGCACGCGCAGTTCAAACAACTGAATTCCCTGCTGTAAATCCACCAGGAACACTTCAGGTGGCGGTGTATCCAGCACATAGCTGCAGCGCTCTGCCGCCTGTTTAAGCAGGGTAGTGACTTCTTCACTGCTAACGGTAGCGGGGGCAGGGATGGTCAGCACCACACGCGTGACGGAATCGGAAAGCGACCAGTTAACAAACTGCTCAGTAATGAACGCCTTATTGGGCACGATAATCTCTTTGCGATCCCAGTCAGTGATCGTGGTTGCGCGGGTATTGATGCGCGTAATGCTGCCGGTAAGGTCGCGGATGGTCACGGTATCACCGATACGAATCGGTTTTTCAAACAGGATAATCAGGCCGGAAATAAAGTTCGCGAAAATCTCCTGCAGACCAAATCCCAGCCCGACGCCCAGACCGGTAACCAGCCATTGTAGTTTTGACCACTCAATGCCAATGAGTGAGAAGCCCAGCAAGCCACCGATCAGCAACAGCACATATTTTGTCAGCGTGGTGATGGCATAACCGGTGCCCGGTGACAAATCAAGATGCTGCAGTAACGCAAGCTCAAGCAGAGCCGGCATATTGCGCACCAGTTGTGTGGTAATCACGAATACCAGAATGGCAATCAGGACGGCACCCAGCGTAATAGGTTGAATGCTTTCGACGCCCTGAACGGAGGTATTCACGTCCCACAGACGAATATTTTCAAGGAAACCAAATGCAGAGTGGATTTCTGACCACAGGACGATGACCGATACCAGCGCGATAAGTGTCAAAATGGAGCGTACCAGACGCAGCGACTGGGCACTGATGGCGTCCAGGTCGATAACAGGCTCTTCAATTTCAATCACGTCCGTATTTTGTGCGGCCTGATCTTTCTCCTCTTCGTTGCGCGCACGGTTGGCGAGCATATCGGCACGGCGTTGGCGTGCGCGATCAAAGCCCAGCCTGCGTCGCTGAATCAGCATCCAGCGGCGAATGATGTGGTAAATCACCAGCAGGAAAAACCAGATCGCCACAGAGGTTTCCAGACGGGCGAGCAGCGCCTGCGCGGTTTCAAGATAGCCCGTCATTGACGCAAGGGCGGCTACCAGTGGAATAGCGATCATTAGATTCCACAGCAGGCGGTTAATCATATTCTCGCCGCTGCCCTCTTTATCGAGATAAAGCGGTATGCCTGCACGCTTCAGGCTTACCGTCACAATACTGAGCGCGCCACAGATCAAAATAAAGCACAGCCGCCCCAGGGTGGCGGAGAACAGGCGATCGTCAAGGTTATCGAAGGTAATCAGCAACATGATCAGCGGCACGATCAGGCCAATACTCAACGAGTAATAGCGCATCGCGCGTGCAACACGCACCTGAGGCCAGCGGAAATGCACGATGAACAGGCCGTTCGGGCGTGCAAACTGTGCGCTGACCATAAAGATCCACAGCAAAGGTAAGGTGGCGGTGATGCCGTCGCCTATCGCCACGGCGACAGGATAGGGCCAGGCATTTTGCAGGCCGTATCCCAGCGTAGCCCAGAGTACCGGCAGCGGCAGCGCCACCAGAATCGACCAGAACACGGTACGGATTGTCAGGCGAAAACGATCCTGCGTCACCTTACCGACTTTGCTGGCTGAGCGTTCAAGGAAAGCATTGAAGTGACGGCGGGTACTGAGACTGAAGCCGACCAGCAGCACCGCACCGAGAATGGGTAATACCGTGCTGCGGCTGGTAAACATCATGGCCAGCGCTTTACCGAGCTGCCCCAGTGTGTCCAGCGTCAGCAGGTGAGACAAGCCGTTAGCCACATCAAGGGGATAACTCAACGAAATCGGGCTGACATCCGCCGTCCAGAACAGGTAGCGGTGCGTCGCATCTTTAACTTCGGTTAGCGCATCCTGTAGCTGCGTGTTCGCCACTTTCAGCTTGGTGATTTCCAGAATCAGCGTATCGCAGCCCGAAATCAACGAGTTAAGCAGTTCGCGTTGCGTTTTAAGCTGCGCATCCAGAATCCGCTTTTGTTCGCTGGTAAAAGGCTGTCCGTCGGGCTGATGGGCCTTACGCAATACGTTTTGCTGTTCGAGCAAATCCTCATAATGCAGTCGCTGAACACGAAGCTGGGCCATCTCATTGTCGATCTGCTGAGACTTCGGCATGTCAGGTAATCGTGCGACCTGCGCGCGAAGGGCATCACCGAGAAGACTGGATGCACCCAGCCATTGAGATTGTTCCCGTAACGTGGACAGTGCCTGGCGGACCTGAATGATTTGATTGGTAGCGAGGCGTTGTTGTGAGGCCACCAGGTCCATTCGCTGCGCCTGCTGATTCAGTGCGCCAGATAACTCGCGGTTAACGTGAAATTGTTTACTGATCGCTGGCGGCAGATCACCGCTGTTTTCCGCCAGCTGTTCTGTCCGGGCCAGTGCAGTTTCTGCCTCGCGCTGACGTTGCTCATTAAGTTGATTACGCAGCGCCTGGAGATAATTATCGAGCTGGGTGACCTTACGCTGGTGGACTTCGGCGCGCATGCGCGCCAGTTCCTGACGGTTATTTGCCGACAGCTGCGCCAGCTCAAACTCATCCACCCGGGCCTTATTCGCGGCATTTTCTGCCTGACGGGCCATCAGCTGTGCCTGGCCGGCTGGCGTGGCAGGGCTGCCCGTGCTCTGCAGACGTCTCTCGCTCTCCGTCAGCGCCCGACGTGCTTCCGTTTGCTGCTGCGGCAGTTGTGACAGGGAATCGCTGATCTCGCGGGCCCGATCCTGCTCCTGTTGAGCCTGGCGTCCTTCCTCAATCAGCTGACTGCTGATTTGCAGAATCTCTTGTTCCAGCTCGGCACTGCTCATTGTGCTGCGTACCGTCTTTACACTGTCGTTGAGTGAGGCGATTTGCTGTCTCAGCTCGCGTGCCAGACGCGGAAAATCATCAATGACCTGTTGATACTGCTGCGCGCGCTCAACGGCATCATCACGTTCAGAAAGGGCCGCCAGTGCAGCTTCAAGCGACTGAATCTGATCGGTTTGCGAAGTGGCGTTTTTAGCGGACTTGACTTCTTCCAGCTGTTGTCTGAGCTGGCTGGCATCTGGCAGGCTGGCGGCAAACGTAGTACTGCTGAGCCCCAGGCTCAGCAGCAAACAGAGGAACGCGCGTACGAACACAGGGCTTACTCTTATTCGACAGCGTCAGACGGTGCGGTGGCCAGAGGCAGGGCGACCGCCATAGGTTGTCCCATCCGGACTTTGCTTTCGGCCTCAAGGCTTTCTGCCAGCCTGACACGGCCAGGCGCAAACAGGTTAATCACGGTCGAGCCCAGCTTGAAGCGGCCCATTTCCTGGCCTTTAAGCAGAACAACGGCACCGTCGTGGTCGGCGGCCGGATAGTGCCAGCGTTTGATAATGCCTTCGCGTGGTGGCGTGACCGTGCCAGCCCAAACGGTTTCAATGCTCCCGACGATAGTCGCGCCCACCAGGATCTGTACCATCGGTCCCATATCGGTCTCGAAGTAACAAATGACCCGTTCGTTACGGGCAAACAGGTTAGGGATGTTGCGTGCGGTCAGAGGATTCACTGAGTAAAGATCGCCTGGCACGTAAATCATTTCACGCAGGATGCCGTTGCACGGCATATGGACGCGGTGATAATCACGCGGTGCCAGATACGTCGTGATAAATTCACCCTCACGAAACAACGCGGCCAGTTGCTCGTTCCCTGCCAGCAGCGCGTCGATCGTATAGTAGTGGCCTTTTGCCTGGAAAATCTGGTCGCCTTCGATATGCCCAAGTTGACTGATGGCACCGTCCGCAGGCAGCGCAATCAGGCTCGCATCCGGATCCACAGGGCGCGCCTCATCCTTTAACGGGCGGACGAAGAAATCGTTGAAGGTGCGGTAACTGGCGGTATCCGGTTTACGTGCTTCAGTCATATCGACTTTATAAAACCAGACGAAGCCGTCAATCACCAGCTTTGTCAGCCAGCCGCCGCGACGGCTTGCGCCCGAGCCAGCAAGTTCAGTCAGCCATTTTTTGGGGAGAATGTGGTTCAAGCCAAGTTTAAAACGATCAAACACCCTAGCCTCCTGGCTATCTTTTATAACATTGACAAAATGGGGGCGGATTGTAGCAGCGCCCCGGTCAGATGGCGACTACGCTGTTACTGGCCTTAATCTTCACTCTCAGCAAAGTTTTTCCGGACTTTCACCTGCGCCATACTGTCCAGAATGCGGTGATAGTTGTCAAAGCGGGATGCGTCGATTTTTCCTTGCTCAACGGCTTCACGGATGGCACAGCTAGGGTCCGAGCCATGTTTGCAGTCACGGAACTTGCATTCGCCTAAAAACTCACGGAATTCGACAAATCCCCGGGTGATTTGTTCCGGCTCCAGATGCCATAAACCGAACTCACGAACGCCGGGCGAATCGATCACATCGCCGCCGTCGGGGAAATGATAAAGCCGGGATGCTGTCGTCGTATGCTGACCCAGACCCGACACGTCGGACACGTCATTGGTCAGAATGGCCGTATCTTCCTGTTGATCAAAACCGAGCAGGGCATTCAACAGGCTCGACTTGCCGACGCCGGACTGTCCCGCAAAGATACTTATCCGGTCAATCAATGCCGCCTGCAATTCACTCAGACCGGCTTTCTCATGGCTGGAGACCATTAAGACCCGATAACCAATCTTGCGATAGATCGCCATTTGCTCATCGACAAACGCGCGGGCTTTATCATCCAGCAGGTCGATTTTATTGAGCACCAGCAGCGGCTCGATATCCAGCGTTTCACTGGCGACCAGATAGCGGTCAATTATGTTCAGGGAGAGCTCGGGCAAAATGGCCGACACGATAATAATCTGATCGATGTTCGCGGCAATAGGTTTAACGCCGTCGTAAAAATCAGGACGTGTCAGTACGCTGGTGCGCTCATGCACCGCTTCAACAATGCCTTTGCAGCCGTTGAGGGCAGGGCGCCAGACCACACGATCGCCCGTCACCAGTGAACGAATCGTCCTGCGAATATTGCAGCGATGCGTAATGCCCGCACTGTCTTCGACATCGGCATGCATGCCAAATCGGCTGACCACAATGCCCTCAGCATCTTCACCAAATAAATTATCGTCCGCTTCCGGGCGCGTTTTGCGCTGATTTAAACGACGATCGTGGTTAGCGCTTACGCGGCGTTGTTGACCTTTCGACAGTTTATTTTTACTCACTCACCCTCACCGGTTTAGCTGGATTTCGCCACAGGGGCAAAACGTCTATGATACACCTTATTGATGACGAATGACGACTCAGCAACCACAGGTAATAGCATGGCCACTGGAAACGAAAATAATTTAATCTGGATTGATTTGGAAATGACCGGGCTCGATCCGGAACGCGATCGTATCATTGAGATTGCCACTCTGGTGACTGATGCCGATCTGAATATTCTGGCGGAGGGGCCGGTGATGGCGGTTCATCAGTCTGATGAACAACTGAGCCTGATGGATGACTGGAACGTCCGTACTCATACTAACAGTGGACTGGTTGCGCGCGTTAAGGCCAGCCAGACAGATGACCGTGCTGCTGAAAAGGCAACGATCGAATTTCTGAAACAGTGGGTGCCAGCCAATACCTCGCCGATCTGCGGCAACAGTATCGGCCAGGATCGCCGTTTTTTGTTTAAGTACATGCCGGAGCTGGAAGCCTACTTCCATTATCGCTATCTGGATGTCAGCACACTGAAAGAACTGGCTCGCCGCTGGAAGCCAGACATCCTGCCAGGCTTCAAAAAGACGGGTTCGCACCAGGCACTGGACGATATTCGTGAGTCTGTTGCCGAGCTTGCTTATTACCGTCAACACTTTTTGCAGCTTTAACCAGCAAAGGGTGCACAGGAAATCGCCATGTTGCTGCAATAATCAGCAAACGCGTTAAAAGCGCAAAATTTTGTTGTCAGCATCTTGCAGCAGCAGCGATTTCTCGTATAATGCGCACCCCGTACCGGTGAAGAATTTATGACGGTACAAGGCGCGGGAATAGCTCAGTTGGTAGAGCACGACCTTGCCAAGGTCGGGGTCGCGAGTTCGAGTCTCGTTTCCCGCTCCAAATGATGTTTAGCAGTATCCTACTATGCGGGAATAGCTCAGTTGGTAGAGCACGACCTTGCCAAGGTCGGGGTCGCGAGTTCGAGTCTCGTTTCCCGCTCCAAAATGTGTTTTGCAGTGCCCTTCTATGCGGGAATAGCTCAGTTGGTAGAGCACGACCTTGCCAAGGTCGGGGTCGCGAGTTCGAGTCTCGTTTCCCGCTCCAGATTTATCGTCACGTTTTTGTTAACAGCCTGTCAGGCTGGCAGCAGTATCAACGACAATTCAGTCCAGTTATCCACAGCCGTTATCGCGTTGTTTGTGCCGTTTTCGCCCTTCTGAAATTTTGTTTTAAACAGAGTTATCCACAGGTTTGTGAATTAAGCCAGACGGTAGACGCATTTGCAAAATAACACAAATTTTATTTAAATTGCTGATTTTTAATGAAATAATAATATTTCATTATGTTATTCTTTTCTGTCAGTTGTGTTATTACGATTGAATGACAACGCGTTTTTATTTTTATTCACAGGATGTGGAAATCCGCGCCTTCTGGACAGTTGCGCAATCAGGCATCACGTGGTAATCCCTTTTCAATGACTCTCACCAGCCGTTTTTGCTGCGCGGGTTGAACATCGATCGCCAGCGCTTTTCGCTTATGTAACTGTTGCGTGATAGCCCACTCAATATGTTCGTCCAGCAGATCGCTTTCGCCACGTCGTTGCTCAAGGACGCTAAGGATCTCTGTATGCCAGGGTGCATTGCCCAGCGCGACGGCAATATTACGGGACCAGCGCTGATAACCAATGCGCCGAATAGGGGACCCTTCCGTAATGCGCAGGAATTTAGCTTCATCCCACTGAAACAGCGCGGTTAACTCTGGGGCATGCAGCGCGGCGCGGGGCGAAAAATCGGCTTCGTCAGTCAACTGCCCATAGCGATTCCAGGGGCAAATCAACTGACAGTCGTCACAGCCATAAATCCGGTTTCCCATGAGCGGCCGAAACTCCTCCGGTATAGCTCCTTCGAGTTCGATCGTCAGGTAGGAAATGCAACGTCGCGCATCGACGGTATAGGGCTCAACAATCGCGCCCGTCGGGCAAATGGTCATGCAGGCAACGCAGCGCCCACACTGTTCTTCCTGCGGCGTATCGATGGGAAGGGGCAGATCGATCAGCAGTTCACCCAGAAAAAACCACGAACCGGCTTCACGATTCAGGATCAGCGAATGTTTACCGGTCCAGCCCAGTCCGGCTTTAGCCGCCAGCGGGCGTTCAAGCAGCGGCGCAGAATCCACAAACGGGCGAAACTGGCTTTCGCCACAGTGCGTCTGGATCATTTCTCCAAGCTTTTTCAGGCGATTGCGCAATACTTTGTGGTAATCGCGGCCCAGCGCGTAACGGCTGACATAACCCAACTGTGGGTTTTTCAGCGTGCTGGCAAACGCGGCTTTCGCGGGCAAGTAGTTCATGCGAACGCTGATCACCCTCAGCGTGCCGGGTAGCAGTTCATGCGGACGTGCGCGCATCATTCCATGGCGGGCCATCCATTCCATTTCGCCATGGTACTGCTTATCCAGCCAGGCTTGCAGGCGCGGTTCTTCTGCGCTGAGATCGGTATCGGTAATACCGACCTGCTGAAAGCCCAGATCGCGTCCCCACTGCTTAATGTGTTGAGCGAGTTGATCAAGATCCAGAGGGTATGACATGACTAACCAGAATCCGAAGAGAAACCGCGGCAGTTTACCACACTCTGTCTGGCCTGCGCAGGCGCTGAAACAACTTGAGCGCGAGGGGGCAGATGCGCTGGGCATTACGCTCTACGAGCTGATGTTACGTGCAGGTCAGGCGGTATATGAACATATTATGGCGCACTGGCCAGAAGCTCAGCACTGGCTGGTGTTGTGCGGTCACGGCAACAACGGAGGCGATGGCTATGTTGTCGCCCGGTTGGCTCAGGCTGCAGGTAAACAGGTGACGTTGCTGGCGTGCGATGGCAGTAAACCTTTACCCGACGAAGCGCGTACTGCGCGAGACGGATGGCTTGAATCGGGCGGCGAAATTCACGCGCCCGACGCCGCCTGGCCTGAAAACGTCGACGTGATCGTAGACGCGTTGTTAGGCACTGGCGTTTCACGGGCGCCGGTTGAGCCTTTATCCACCCTGATTGCACAGATAAATCAGCATAGCGCGCCGGTCGTGGCCATCGATATGCCATCCGGCCTGTCGGCAGAAAACGGCACGACGCCGGGTGAGGCGACAGAAGCCACGCATACGGTGAGCGTGATCGCGTTAAAACCCGGACAGCTCACCGGTAAAGCACGGGATTGTGTCGGACAACTTTATTTCGCCGGTCTGGGTTTACACGACTTTCTGGCAGCACAGCAGCCCCCCATGGCCCGATACGATGCACACAGTTTACGCCAGTGGCTTAAGCCGCGTAAGGCGACTTCCCATAAAGGCGATCAGGGCCGCCTGCTGATTATTGGTGGGGACAGTGGAACCGCGGGCGCTATTCGGATGTCTGCGGAAGCAGCGCTACGCACCGGTAGCGGCTTGGTGCGAGTACTTACTCACAAGGATAATATTGCGCCCATTCTTACCGCGCGCCCGGAAGTGATGGTGGACGAGCTGACGGATACGCGCCTAGATGACGGCATCGCCTGGGCGGATGTGATTGCGATTGGACCGGGGCTGGGACAGCGTGAATGGGGCCAGAATGCACTGGAGAAGGTTAAAAGCGCTGAAAAGCCGATGCTTTGGGATGCTGATGCGCTTAACTTGCTGGCAATAAAGGCAGAGAAACGTCAGAATCGCATTGTAACGCCGCATCCAGGCGAAGCGGCTCGCTTGCTGGGTGTTAAAACCAGCGAAATTGAAAGTGACCGCTTACATGCTGCACAGGAACTGGTGAAACGCTATGGTGGTGTCGTGGTCTTAAAAGGCGCCGGCACCATTATTGCCAGTGAAAGTGGTCAGATGGCTTTTGCCGATGTGGGTAATGCAGGAATGGCATCGGGTGGTATGGGTGATGTGCTCACCGGTATTATTGCCTCGTTGATGGGACAAAAATTGGCGCTGTTTGATGCTGCCTGCGCAGGTTGTGTCGCTCACGGTGCTGCCGCTGATAAGCGAGCGGCACTATGGGGCACGCGCGGTATGCTGGCATCAGACTTATTTGATCTGCTGTGGCAGTTTGTTAATCCAGAGATGAATCAAGAAGCATGAAGAGCTGTGTTATACCTTTGCCCACTGAGGCGGCAACACTCGACCTGGGTGCTCAACTGGCGCATGCCTGTGGCAAGGCGGCGGTTATCTATCTTTACGGCGACCTCGGTGCGGGAAAAACCACATTCAGCCGCGGTTTCTTACAGGCATCCGGCCACGTGGGCAATGTGAAAAGTCCGACCTATACGCTGGTTGAGCCGTATGTTCTGGACGGGCGTGCTGTCTATCATTTTGATCTTTATCGCCTTGCCGATCCGGAAGAACTCGAGTTCATGGGGATTCGTGATTACTTCACCAATGACGCGATTTGTCTGGTGGAGTGGCCGCAACAGGGTGCCGGTATTTTGCCTTCCCCGGATATCGCCTTAACGCTGCGTTATGTCAATGAGGCACGCGAGGCCGAACTGGTGGCACATTCCGAGCAGGGACAGCGCTGGGTGACGCAGATCGAACAAGGCAGGGCACCGGCATGATGTCATGGATGAAAACAGTTATCGTGGCAGGATTGCTACTGGTTGCGGGTCCGCTGTTTGCCGCTAATTTATCGGACATTCAGGTATCAAATGGCGGGAATCAGGCGACAGTAACGCTCAGTTTTTCTGGCCAGCCGGTTTATGCCTATTTTCCCCTACATAATCCCGACCGCGTTGTTCTGGATATCCGTCAAAGTGGCGTGATTAAAGGGCTACCCTTAACGTTTAGCGGCGATAACATCGTAAAGCGCATTCGTACCAGCACGCCAAAAGATAAACAAAGTATCCGGCTGGTTTTTGAGCTAACGCAGTCGGGAAAAACCCGCGCAGTGACACAGCGCAATGGCAGCAATTACAGCGTTGTCTTTACTATTCAGGGTAAGCATCCCGCCGTTACGCGCAGCGCACCTGCTGCCGTGGCAGAATCCCAGCCTACCCGAACGCGACAACGCAATGCCAGCAATCCGTTCAATGCGAATCCGGTCACTACGGTAACCAATACCAATAGCACGGCCGTACCGGGTGGCACGTCCAGCCGCAACGATACGGTGATTGTCGCCATTGATGCGGGACATGGCGGTCAGGATCCCGGCGCAATTGGGCAGCACGGCCTGAAAGAGAAAAACGTCACTATTGCGATTGCGCGTAAATTGAAAGTGCTTTTAAACAATGATCCGATGTTTAAAGGTGTATTGACGCGTGATGGCGACTACTTTATTTCAGTGATGGGCCGGTCAGACGTGGCGCGTAAAGCGAATGCCAACGTGCTGGTCTCTATCCATGCGGATGCTGCCCCCAGCCATGCGGCCACAGGTGCCTCGGTCTGGGTCTTGTCTAACCGTCGTGCAAACAGTGAGATGGCGAACTGGCTGGAGCAAAAAGAGAAACAGTCTGAACTCCTGGGCGGGGCTGGCGATTTACTGGCCAACAGCCAGGCCGATCCTTATCTGAGCCAGGCGGTGCTTGATCTCCAGTTTGGTCACTCGCAGCGCGTCGGATATGACATTGCGGTGAAAGTCATCCAACAGTTGCGCGGTGTGACGTCGTTACACAAACGTTTACCGGAGCATGCCAGCCTTGGCGTGTTGCGTTCGCCGGATATTCCGTCGCTTCTGGTGGAAACCGGATTTATCAGTAATGCCTCGGAGGAGCGACTGCTCGGCAGTAGCGCACACCAGGATAAGATTGCACAGTCAATATATAAAGGACTGCGCGCTTATTTCCTGGCGCACCCGCTACAATCGGTCCCAAAGGAGGAAAACCGGCCGCTGGGCTCGTCGCCAGCGGTCAGCGTAGCCAGTAATCCGGCTACCGGTGAGACGCAGTATACGGGCGCTGTGCAGCGGCATACCGTGACACGTGGAGAGACGCTGTCCGGTATTGCAGCAAAATATGGCGTAAGTATGGCAACGTTACGGCAGATGAATACCCTGAAGCGCGATGTCGTCTGGGTGGGACAGCGACTGAAAGTGCCTGCCAGCGCGGTAGCCAGCAGGACAACGCCAGCTGCAACGACTCCCCGTCGCCCGATCCGACATAAGGTGGTTCGTGGTGATTCACTGAGCAGCATCGCCGCCCATTACGGTGTCAGCCCGAAATCGATCCTTCAGGCGAATAACCTGAAATCAACCAACGTGATGTTGGGTCAAAACCTGAAAATCCCTGCATCCTGATTGTGGGCCCGGCCAGCAGGCCGGGCAACCAGCTACAAGGATATCCCGCATGCCAATACAAATTTTACCGCCGCAACTCGCTAACCAGATTGCCGCCGGAGAAGTGGTTGAGCGCCCCGCATCGGTTGTGAAGGAACTGGTGGAAAACAGCCTTGATGCGGGGGCAACGCGAATAGATGTGGATATCGAAAAGGGCGGTGCAAAACTCATCCGTATCCGCGATAACGGCTGTGGTATCGCAAAAGATGAACTCGCGATGGCGCTGGCTCGCCATGCAACCAGCAAAATTGCATCGCTGGACGATCTGGAAGCCATTATGAGCCTGGGGTTCCGTGGGGAAGCGCTGGCCAGTATCAGCTCGGTTTCCCGCCTGACGCTGACGTCGCGCACGGCCGAACAAAGCGAAGCCTGGCAGGCGTACGCGGAAGGCCGTGATATGCAGGTGACCCTCAAGCCTGCCGCGCATCCCTGTGGATCGACGCTGGAAGTCCTTGACCTTTTTTACAATACGCCAGCGCGCCGCAAGTTTATGCGTACTGAGAAAACCGAGTTTGGTCATATTGATGAAGTCATCCGTCGCATTGCGCTGGCGCGGTTTGACGTGGCGATTTCTCTGAACCATAACGGCAAGCTGATGCGTCAGTACCGGGCGGTTAACGATGAGCGCCAGCGTGAACGTCGCCTTGGCGCGATTTGTGGCACGACCTTCATGCAGCACGCACTGCGGATTGACTGGCAGCATGACGATTTAGCTCTGCGCGGCTGGGTTGCCGATCCCGCCGGTTCTCGTCAGATCAGCGACATCCAGTACTGTTATGTTAATGGCCGCATGATGCGTGACAAGCTCATCAACCATGCCATCCGGCAGGCGTTTCAGAGCCAGTTGCAGGACGATCAACAGCCCGCCTATGTGCTTTATCTGACGATCGATCCTCACCAGGTCGACGTCAACGTCCACCCGGCAAAACATGAGGTGCGTTTTCATCAGTCACGTCTGGTGCATGATTTTATCTACCAGGGTGTCATGAGCGTCTTGCAGGAAAGTGCGGCGTCCGTTCTGCCAGCCGTACAGGCGGAGGAGCCTGCACCACGCTGGCAACAGGAAAACCGCCAGGCCGCAGGCGGCAATCATTTCAGCCAGCCTGCGGCAACGCCGCGTAACAGTGGTGGCACAACCGGTGGGGCGGGTTGGCAAAGTAAAGAGCCGGGTTATCGCCCGCGTGAAGGCAAGGTTTATCAGCAGTTGCTGGATACCGCAGCCCCTCCTGCCACTGCGGCAAAAGCGCCGGTCTCGCCGCCACGTGAGGCGACGATCACGCCAGCGCCTGTGAAAGCGCATCTGCACAGTTTTGGTCGCGTACTGACGGTGCTGGCAGATCAGTATGCCGTGCTGGAGCAGGACCAGACTTTACTGTTATTAGCCCTGCCCGTGGCGGCGCGGTGGTTAAAACAGGCCCAGTTAGAGCCGCAGGAAGGTGGATTAAAAGCACAACCGCTTTTGATTCCTGTGCGGTTAAAAATCGCCTCGGCAGAGCGCAAGGCGGCACAGGACAATCTCAGTCTGCTTAACCAGATGGGCATTGATTTGCATCCGGAGGGCGACCACATTATCTTGCGCGCCGTGCCTTTACCGTTACGAACACAAAATTTACAAATCTTGATTCCTGAACTGTTAGGCTATCTCGCCCGACAGCAAGAGAACTCTGCGACGCAACTGGCCCAGTGGCTGGCGCGACGAGAGGATGCAGAGCCTCAGAACTGGAATCACTCCCAGGCGATTACGCTGTTGACGGAGCTGGAAAGGCTTTGTCCGCAGCTGCTGAAATCGCCACCTTCAGGCTTGTTGCAAGCCATCGAGATTGAGAGCGCGATAAACGCGTTGAAGCATGAGTGAATTAAACCAGGCTGGCCGGCCAAAGGCGATTTTTTTGATGGGGCCGACAGCGTCAGGCAAAACCGCATTAGCGATTGAGCTGCGTAAACAGTTGCCGGTGGAACTGATCAGCGTAGATTCTGCTCTGATTTATCGAGAGATGAACATCGGTACGGCGAAGCCTTCTGCAGAGGAACTGGCGCTGGCACCCCATCGTTTGCTGGACATTCGCGATCCTGCTGAGGCCTATTCGGCAGCGGAGTTTCGGCGAGACGCGTTAGCAGAAATGGCGGATATCGTTCAGCATGGACGAATTCCGTTGCTTGTTGGTGGAACTATGCTCTACTTCAAGGCGTTACTTGAAGGATTGTCGCCGCTGCCCTCGGCCGATCCGGATGTCCGCCAAAAAATAGAGCAAATGGCGAGTGAAAAAGGCTGGGAAGCTTTACATCGTCAACTTTGCGAAATTGATCCGGTCGCAGGCAGTCGTATTCATCCGAATGATCCGCAGAGACTTTCGCGAGCACTGGAAGTTTTTTTTATTTCGGGTAAAACTTTAACGGAACTGACTAAAATTTCCGGCGAAGCGCTCCCTTACGATGTTCACCAGTTTGCTATCGCCCCCGCGAGCCGCGAGCTGTTGCATCAACGCATCGCGTTGCGTTTCGACCAGATGTTGGCGTCAGGATTTGAAGCGGAGTCTCGGGCCCTGTTTGCACGAGGTGATTTGCATACGGATATGCCTTCCATTCGTTGTGTCGGCTATCGCCAGATGTGGTCTTATTTAGCGGGCGAGATCGACTACGACGAAATGGTTTATCGGGGAGTTTGCGCAACCCGGCAACTCGCTAAACGGCAGATGACCTGGTTACGTGGCTGGGAGAACATTCACTGGTTAGACAGTGATGAACCTCACTTAGCGCGTGATACAGTACTTCAGGTTGTTAGTGCGAAGCATGGGTGATTGTGTACAATTGGCAAGTTACGTGCGCAAATTTTTACGCAGTTTTTTTCAGAACCACTGTGTTCTACAAGCAACAAACAACAAGCATATAAGGAAAAGATAGAATGGCTAAGGGGCAATCATTACAAGACCCGTTTCTGAACGCACTGCGTCGTGAACGTGTTCCGGTTTCGATCTATTTGGTCAACGGTATCAAGCTGCAAGGTCAGATTGAATCCTTTGATCAGTTCGTTATTTTGTTGAAAAACACGGTAAGTCAGATGGTGTATAAGCATGCCATCTCTACTGTTGTGCCTTCACGTCCGGTTTCTCACCATAGCAACAATACCGGCGGTGGCAGCAACAATAATTACCATCACGGCGGCAGCAATACGTCTGCTCAGTCGCAGCCACAACAAGACGGTGATAACGCAGAGTAAGGCGGCACCGTTTAACCAGGACTGGAAAGCCTCAGGTTTTCCGTCCTGGTCTTTTTATATAAGCGAGGTTATAGCTTGTTTGACCGTTATGATGCCGGTGAGCAGGCCGTACTGGTACACATCTGGTTCTCCCAAGACAAAGAGCTCGAAGATTTACAGGAATTCGAAACCCTGGTTTCTTCTGCTGGCGTTGAAGCACTGCAGGTTGTCACCGGCAGTCGTAAAGCGCCACATCCCAAGTATTTTGTCGGTGAAGGAAAAGCCGTTGAAATTGCCGATGCGGTAAAAACAAGTGGAGCATCGGTCGTCCTTTTCGATCATGCCTTAACGCCCGCTCAGGAACGTAATCTTGAGCGCCTGTGCGAGTGCCGTGTTATCGACCGCACTGGCCTGATTCTTGATATTTTTGCCCAACGTGCACGTACCCATGAGGGGAAATTGCAGGTTGAGCTAGCGCAGTTGCGTCACCTGGCAACACGCCTGGTGAGAGGCTGGACGCACCTTGAACGCCAGAAAGGCGGTATCGGCCTGCGTGGCCCGGGTGAAACGCAGTTAGAAACCGACCGCCGTTTATTGCGTGGCCGTATCAGCCAGATTTTGTCACGTCTGGAACGCGTTGAAAAACAGCGCGAGCAGGGACGACAGGCGCGCGCTAAAGCCGATGTGCCGACTGTCTCGCTGGTGGGTTACACCAACGCCGGCAAGTCTACCCTTTTTAACGCCATCACCTCTGCCAACGTTTATGCCGCGGATCAGCTGTTTGCCACGCTGGATCCCACGCTGCGTCGCCTGAATGTTGCCGATGTCGGTGAAGTTGTGCTGGCCGATACCGTCGGCTTCATCCGCCATCTGCCGCATGATTTAGTGGCCGCATTTAAAGCTACCTTGCAGGAAACCCGCCAGGCCACGTTGCTGATGCATGTGATCGATGCAGCCGACGTACGGGTCAATGAAAACATAGATGCTGTCAATGAGGTGCTTGAAGAAATCGAAGCCGATGAAATTCCCGCGTTACTGATCATGAATAAGATCGATATGCTGGACGGTTTTGAACCGCGCATTGACCGTGACGAAAATAACCTGCCGGTGCGAGTATGGCTCTCTGCGCAGACGGGGGCGGGGATTCCGCTGTTATGGCAGGCGCTGTCCGAGCGTCTGTCGGGCGAGATTGCCCAGTACGATTTACGTTTGCCACCGGATGCGGGGCGCTTACGCAGCCGTTTCTATCAGTTGCAGGCGATTGAAAAAGAGTGGAACGAAGAGGACGGCAGTGTGGGGTTGCATGTGCGAATGCCGATTGTTGACTGGCACCGCTTATGCAAGCAGGAGCCGTCGCTGACCAGTTATATTGTTTGAGATTGCCAAACCGAACTTACCCTGACGATTTTATGTTGTTGCGCGGCGTTAGTTGACATATTTCCCGACGGCCACTCTCTTCACCTGGTCGGCGAGTCGGGAACACAGACGCAGCCAGTGCCGCCACAACGGAAAATCACAAGGGTAAGCCGCTAAAACTATAAATGGAGTAATGACATGGCGTGGAATCAGCCCGGAAATAACGGACAGGACCGCGACCCGTGGGGAAGCAGCAATAATCAAGGCGGCAACTCTGGGGGGAATAAGGGAGGTAAGGAATCTGGGCCTCCTGATCTGGATGATATCTTCCGCAAGCTGAGTAAAAAGCTTGGCGGATTCGGCGGCGGCAATAAAGGTGACAATGGTCAGCGCAGTTCCGGCGGTAGCGGCAAACTTTTTGGCATTGTCGCTGTTGCGGCAGTAGTGATCTGGGCAGCAAGCGGATTTTATACGATCAAAGAAGCGGAACGCGGTGTTGTCACGCGCTTTGGTAAGTTCAGCCACATCGTTGAGCCAGGCCTGAACTGGAAGCCCACCTTTATCGATCAGGTCCGCGCCGTGAATGTCGAAGCCGTGCGTGAACTGGCGGCATCGGGCGTCATGCTGACCTCTGATGAAAACGTCGTGCGCGTGGAGATGAACGTGCAGTACCGCGTAACCGATCCGGAACGCTATTTGTTCTCTGTTACCAGCCCGGACGACAGCCTGCGTCAGGCAACGGACAGTGCGCTGCGCGGCGTAATTGGTCGCTCTACCATGGATCGTATTCTGACAGAAGGTCGTACGGTCGTGCGTAGCGAAACGCAGCGCGAAATCGACGAAACCATTCGCCCGTACCATATGGGCATCACGGTGCTTGACGTTAACTTCCAGGCGGCGCGTCCTCCTGAAGAGGTGAAGTCAGCGTTTGATGACGCGATTGCCGCGCGTGAAAACCGTGAGCAG
This sequence comes from Pantoea stewartii, assembly GCF_011044475.1. NCBI lineage: Bacteria > Pseudomonadati > Pseudomonadota > Gammaproteobacteria > Enterobacterales > Erwiniaceae > Pantoea > Pantoea stewartii. The sequence continues at coordinate 2,357,199 of NZ_CP049115.1, read as the reverse complement.
TATGTGCGTGAAGCGGAAGCCTATGCGAACGAAGTTCAGCCGCGGGCTAACGGTCGTGCGCAGCGTGTGCTGGAAGAAGCACGTGCTTACAAAGAGCGCACGGTGCTGGAAGCACAGGGTGAAGTGGCGCGTTTTGCCAAGCTTTTACCGGAACACAAAGCCGCGCCGGAAATTACCAAAGAGCGTCTGTACATTGAGACCATGGAGCGTGTTCTGAGTCATACACGTAAAGTGCTGGTGAACGATCGTGGTAACAACCTGATGGTTCTGCCTCTCGATCAACTGATGCGTGGTGTTCAGTCTTCCTCTGCGAAGAACGGGCAAAAGAGCAGCGCAGCATTGCCGTCACTTTCCGATCGGAGTGCAAGCCGCACGGACACGTCGTCATACAGTCCAGACAGCATCATGGATCAGCGTCGAGCCAACGCTCTGCGCAACGATACCCAGCGCGAAGGGAGAGAGTAATCAATGCGTAAGCCAGTCATAGTTGTCATTATTATCGCGTTGGTCGCCATTTATGCGTCGCTCTTCGTGGTACAGGAAGGTGAGCGCGGTATTGTCCTGCGCTTTGGTAAAGTCCTGCGCGACAGCGAAAACAAGCCTCAGGTTTTTGCACCGGGTCTGCATTTCAAGATTCCGTTTATCGAAACGGTTAAAATGCTGGATGCGCGTATCCAGACCATGGATAACCAGGCCGATCGCTTCGTCACCAAAGAGAAGAAAGATCTGATTGTCGACTCTTACATTAAGTGGCGCATCAGCGATTTCAGTCGCTACTACCTGGCAACCGGTGGTGGGGATGTGTCTCAGGCCGAAGTGCTACTGAAGCGTAAATTCAGTGACCGTTTACGTTCAGAAATGGGCCGTCTCGACGTGAAAGACATCGTGACCGATTCTCGTGGTCGTTTGACCACGGATGTCCGCGATGCGCTGAATACCGGTACGGCAGGCGGTGACGACGACGTGTCTACGCCAGCCGCAGATGATGCTATCGCCAGCGCAGCGGCACGGGTTGAACGGGAAACCAACAGCAGTGAACCTGCGCCAAATCCAAACAGTATGGCGGCGTTAGGGATTCAGGTTGTTGACGTGCGGATCAAGCAGATCAATCTGCCGACGGAAGTCTCAGATGCGATCTTTAACCGTATGCGCGCCGAGCGTGAAGCGGTTGCGCGTAGCCAGCGTTCACAGGGACAGGAAGAGGCGGAAAAACTGCGTGCTCAGGCTGACTATCAGGTTACCCGTACGCTGGCAGAAGCCCAGCGTGAAGCCCTGATTACCCGCGGTGATGGCGATGCAGAAGCGGCAAAACTGTTTGCGAATGCTTTCAGTCAGGACCCGGATTTCTACGCCTTTATCCGCAGCCTGCGTGCTTATGAAAACAGCTTCAACGAAAATCAGGACGTGATGGTGTTGAGCCCGGACAGTGACTTCTTCCGCTATATGAAGGCACCGTCTAACGCCACGCGCTAAGAACTGATATAACTGACAGGCCGACAATGTTGTCGGCCTTTTTTTTGGATGCGGAATGAACGTAAATATCTGGATGGCACTGGCATTGGTTTTAGTGCTCGAGGGACTGGGGCCGATGTTTATGCCACGGCTGTGGCGGCGCGTAGTGTTGAGCATGACCCAGTTGCCCGATCGGCTTTTACACCGTTTTGGTGGGGGATTAGTGGTTGCCGGCGTGGTGATTTACTGCATGCTGCGGCTGCATGGCGAAGCCTGATAAGGTGGCGCTCGCCGTCTGTGTGGTATCTGAAGTCGTGTTTACCCCCTGGATGTAGTAGTGATCAAAACGCAGGCAAAAAAGCGCGCAATCGTGTGCTAAAAGTGCTGAAAACCATAAAATCAGATGGTAGAATCCTTTTTTAAGCAATCGGTGATTTTGAGAAATGGGTAAGAACGTCGTCGTACTGGGCACCCAATGGGGTGACGAAGGTAAAGGTAAGATTGTAGACCTTCTGACTGAGCGCGCTAACTACGTGGTGCGTTATCAAGGCGGCCACAATGCGGGCCATACACTTGTCATCAACGGTGAAAAAACCGTTCTCCACTTAATCCCTTCTGGCATTCTGCGTGATAACGTTACCAGCATCATTGGTAATGGCGTGGTTCTCTCTCCTGAAGCATTGATGAAAGAGATGAAAGGCCTGGAAGAGCGTGGGATTCCCGTACGCGAACGTCTGCTGATTTCTGAAGCCTGTCCGCTGATCCTGCAATACCATGTCGCCATGGACATGGCGCGCGAAAAAGCGCGCGGTGCAAAAGCGATCGGGACGACGGGCCGTGGCATCGGACCGGCTTACGAAGACAAAGTTGCCCGTCGTGCACTGCGCGTCAGCGACCTGTTCAACAAAGAAACCTTTGCTGCCAAGCTGAAAGAAGTGATGGATCTCTATAACTTCCAGCTGGTGAATTATTACAAAGAAGAAGCCGTCGACTACGATAAAGTGCTGAACGATGTCATGGCGGTTGCCGACATTCTGACCGGCATGGTGGTCGATGTGTCTGAACTGCTGGATACGGCGCGTAAGCGTGGCGATCTGATTATGTTTGAAGGCGCGCAGGGAACACTGCTGGATATCGATCACGGAACCTATCCCTATGTGACCTCGTCCAACACCACCGCCGGTGGCGTGGCGACAGGCTCAGGTATCGGCCCGCGTTTTGTCGATTACGTACTGGGTATTGTTAAAGCCTACTCAACGCGTGTGGGTGCGGGTCCGTTCCCTACCGAGCTGTTCGATGAAACCGGTGAGTTCCTTTGCAAGCAAGGTAACGAATTTGGTGCCACTACAGGCCGTCGCCGTCGTACGGGCTGGCTGGATGCCGTTGCGGTCCGCCGTGCGGTGCAGATCAACTCACTGTCTGGTTTCTGTATGACCAAGCTGGACGTACTGGATGGTCTGAAAGAAGTAAAAATTTGCGTGGCTTATCGCATGCCTGACGGCAGTGAAGTCACCACTACGCCGCTGGCTGCTGAGAACTGGGAAGGCATTGAGCCGATCTATGAAACCCTGCCGGGCTGGAGCGAAACCACTTTTGGCGTTAAAACGCTGGAAGGCCTGCCTCAGGCGGCGCGCAACTACATCAAACGTGTAGAAGAAGTGACCGGTGTTCCGATTGATATTATTTCAACCGGCCCTGATCGTAGCGAGACAATGATTCTGCGTGACCCATTCAGCGCGTAATCATCAGCTGGCCGGACAATGTCCGGCCTTTGTTTTTTATGTGATTTAATGCCACTAAAATTCCCTTCGCTTGTCCAACTCTACACTGGCTGAAAAAAATACACAGCCGCCAACACTCTGGTTTATCATCGTAGCGAAATACGTCAGAACCAGTTCAATATTGAAATAAACAGCAGGACGGGCGAGCATACAGGTGCCACCGAATGATTGACTGAGGTCACTGTGCAGCTAACAAGTTTTACCGACTACGGCCTGAGGGCGTTGATTTATATGGCCACGCTGCCGGAAGGCAGACTAACCAGTATTACAGAGGTCACCGATACGTATGGCGTGTCGCGTAATCATATGGTCAAAATTATCAATCAACTTAGTCGTGCTGGGTTTGTTGCGGCCATACGTGGCAAAAATGGGGGCATTCGTCTGGGAATGCCTCCGGGAAATATCATCATTGGTGATGTGGTTCGCAAAATGGAACCTTTGCAGTTGGTTGACTGCGCCCGGTGCTCTATCACGCCTGCCTGTCGCCTTAAGCAGGCCTTACATGATGCCGTGCAGTTATTTTTAAAAGAACTGGACGGCTATACGCTGGCAGATTTAGTGGAAGGTAATACGCCTTTATATGAAATTGTATTGTCTGAACCGCCGGTGGCAATGAATACTCAATGACATCGGAGGAACCGTAATGTCAAAAGATCCTTTTCTGGACAGAGAAGCTGAAAAGTACGAAAACCCTATTCCAAGCCGTGAATTTATTCTGGCTTTATTAGAAAAACGCGAAAAACCCGCCAGCCGCGAAGAGCTGGCACAAGAAATGAATTTGCAGGAAGAAGAGCACCTCGAAGCCTTACGCCGTCGTTTACGTGCAATGGAACGTGATGGCCAGTTAGTTTTCACCCGCCGCCAGTGTTATGCCCTGCCTGAACGTCTTGATCTGCTGCGTGGAAAGGTCATTGGTCATCGCGATGGCTATGGCTTTTTACGCGTTGAAGGGCAAAAAGACGATCTGTATCTTTCTGCCGAACAGATGAAATTTTGTATGCATGGCGATGTCATCCTGGCGCAACCGCTGGGGGCCGATCGGAAAGGTCGCCGCGAAGCGCGTGTCGTTCGGGTTCAGGAACCGCGCAATAATCAAATCGTCGGCCGTTATTTCACCGATGCCGGCGTCGGCTTTGTTGTGCCCGACGACAGTCGTCTGAGCTTCGATATTCTGATCGGGCCTGAAGAAACCATGAATGCCCGCATGGGGTCCGTCGTGGTCGTTGAGCTTTTACAACGTCCAACCCGCCGTTCGAAGGCAATCGGTAAAATCGCCGAGATTCTTGGCGATGATATGGGCACCAGCCTGGCCGTGGATATGGCGCTGCGCACCCATGAAATTCCGCACAGCTGGCCGCCAGAGGTTGAAGCTCAGGTGAGCAAGCTGAGTGAAGAGGTGCCCGAGTCGGCGAAAAAAGGCCGGGTCGATCTGCGCCAGTTGCCGTTAGTCACTATCGACGGTGAGGATGCCCGCGATTTTGATGACGCGGTTTACTGCGAGAAAAAGCGCGGAGGTGGCTGGCGTCTGTGGGTGGCCATTGCGGACGTCAGTTACTATGTTCGCCCCGGCACACCGCTGGATAACGAAGCACAGCAGCGCGGGACATCGGTATATTTCCCTTCGCAGGTAGTGCCGATGCTGCCGGAAGTGCTGTCGAACGGCTTGTGCTCGCTGAATCCTCAGGTCGATCGCCTGTGTATGGTGTGCGAAATGACCGTATCGGCAAAAGGTAAACTCACCGGCTTTAAACACTATGAAGCGGTGATGAACTCCCATGCGCGTCTGACCTACACCAAAGTGTGGAATATTCTGCAAGGCAACCCGGAGCTGTGTGAGCAGTACGCGCCGCTGGTCAAAGACCTGCAGGAACTGCACAACATGTATCAGGTGCTGGAAACCGCCCGCGAAGAACGGGGTGGTATCTCCTTTGAGACAGAAGAAGCGAAGTTTATTTTCAACGCTGAACGCCGCATCGAACGCGTTGAACGCACCTCGCGCAATGACGCCCACAAGCTGATTGAAGAGTGCATGATTCTGGCAAACATTGCCTCTGCCCGCTTCGTGGAGAAGAATCAGGAGCCTGCGCTGTTCCGCGATCACGATCGCCCCAGCGACGACAGCATCAAAAGTTTCCGCACCGTATTAAATGAACTTGGCCTGAGTCTGCCTGGAGGCAATAAACCGCAGCCTGTCGACTACGCCGCGTTGCTGGAGCAGGTTGCCGATCGTCCGGATGCGGAAATGCTGCAAACCATGCTGCTGCGCTCCATGAAACAGGCGGTGTACGACCCGGAAAACCGTGGGCACTTTGGCCTGGCGCTGGCGTCATATGCTCACTTCACTTCACCCATTCGCCGTTATCCGGATTTACTCCTGCACCGCGCCATCAAGTATTTGCTGGCTAAAGAGCAGGGCGACGTGAAAGGCCTGACGACACCAACGGGCGGTTATCACTACGATATGCAGCAGATGCTGCAACTGGGCCAGCACTGTTCCATGACCGAGCGTCGTGCCGACGAAGCCACCCGCGATGTCGCCGACTGGCTGAAATGTGACTTTATGCAGGATCAGGTCGGTAATGTCTTCAATGGTGTCATCTCCAGCGTTACCGGCTTTGGCTTCTTTGTCCGTCTCAGCGATCTGTTTATCGACGGCCTGGTGCATGTGTCGACACTGGACAATGATTACTACCGCTTTGATCCGGTGGGGCAGCGGTTGATCGGTGAATCCGGTGGACGCACGTATCGCTTAGGTGATGCGGTTGAAGTGCGTGTTGAAGCGGTCCATATGGACGAGCGCAAGATTGACTTTGCGTTGATCTCCAGCAAGCGTCAGGTGCGCGGCGAAGGGAAAACCGAACGTGACAAGGCGAAGCGGGACGGTAAAGCACCAACCAAACGCCGTCGCCAGGCCAGCCGTAAAACCAACTTTGAACCGGATTCCGCTTTCCGCAAGAGTGGCAGCAAGCCTGCTGCGGCAAAGACTGAGAAAAAAAGTAAAAAAGTTTCGGAGAAAACCCGTAAAATCGCCGCCGCCACTAAGGCGAAGCGCGCCGCGAAGAAGGCGAAGCCTGCCTGATGCGCCCAGGCCTCTGCGTTCGCGCAGGGGCTGTTATCCATTTATTTCCAACCACTGAGCAGATTGATGAGCGAAATTATTTTTGGTATCCATGCCGTGCAGGCGTTGCTGGAACGTGACCCACAACGTTTCCAGGAAGTCTTTATTCTCAAAGGCCGCGACGATCGTCGCCTGCAACCGCTGGTGACCGCGCTGGAAGCTCAAGGGATCGTCATTCAGCTGGCCGACCGCAAATGGCTGGACAGCCAGGTCGAAGGCGGCGTACATCAGGGCATCGTGGCACGTGTTAAGCCGGGTCGGCAGTATCAGGAGGGCGATCTGCCGGATCTGCTGCAGAGCCTGGAGAAACCCTTCCTGCTGGTGCTGGACGGCGTCACCGATCCGCATAATCTGGGTGCCTGCCTGCGCAGTGCTGACGCGGCGGGCGTACATGCCGTTATCGTGCCGAAAGATCGCTCTGCGCCCCTGAACGCAACCGCTAAAAAAGTGGCCAGCGGTGCAGCGGAAAACATCCCGTTAATCAGGGTCACGAATCTGGCGCGTACCTTACGTCTGCTACAGGAATATCACATCTGGGTTGTGGGTACCGCTGGTGAAGCCGACCACACCGTTTATCAAAGTAAGATGACAGGCCCGATGGCGCTGGTCATGGGCGCGGAAGGCGAAGGCATGCGCCGCCTGACACGTGAGCACTGTGACGAACTGATCAGCATTCCAATGGCAGGAAGCGTTTCCTCGCTCAATGTTTCAGTCGCAACGGGCGTCTGTTTGTTTGAGGCGGTGCGTCAGCGCAACGCGTGATCGCCGCCGCAAATTAGGTTTTCTGTCCGGTCATAATGGCCACTCACCTTACATACTGAGTGAGTGACATCCGCGAGGAGCCGTTATGACCTGGACAACTCACACCGTTTTTAATCAACCTTTTCCTCTCAGTAACAGCAACCTGTTTCTGTCTGACGTGCCGTTATGTGACGCGCTGTTGCGTGAAGGCGGCGGAGGGGACAGCGACTGGCTGGCATCGGTAGGCAGTCAACTGGGCAGTGCAGAGTCGCTGGAGCTGGGGCGGCTTGCGAATACCTGTCCTCCTGAACTTCACCGCTATGATGCGCGCGGCGTAAGAGTGGATGACGTGCGCTTTCATCCTGCCTGGCATCTGCTGATGCAGGGCGTGTGCAGCAGCCGTCTGCATAATCTCAGCTGGCAGCCTGATGTACAGCCAAACGCCAGCGTGGCGCGCGCGGCCCGGTTTATTTTGCATGCCCAGGTTGAGGCTGGCACGCTTTGCCCGGTGACGATGACGCACGCCGCGATTCCCTTGCTGCAACGCTATCTGCCCACCGCGTTTCGGGGCTGGCTTGAGCCATTACTCAGCGATCGTTACGACACACATGCGATGCCGGGCGATCAGAAGCGTGGACTGTTGATCGGCATGGGGATGACTGAAAAGCAGGGCGGCAGCGATGTGCTGACGAATACCACGCGCGCAGAGCCGCTGCAGGGACGGGGAAGTGGCGAAGCGTATCGCCTCATCGGCCATAAATGGTTTTTCTCTGTACCGCAAAGCGATGCCCACGTCATCCTGGCGCAAACGCAGCAGGGACTCAGCTGTTTCTTTCTGCCTCGCCTGCTGCCGGACGGGTCACATAACGCCATTTTCATTGAGCGCTTAAAAGACAAACTCGGTAACCGCGCCAATGCCAGTAGTGAAGTGGAGTTCAAAGACGCAACCGGCTGGCTGCTGGGTGAAGAGGGCGAAGGCGTGCGCCTGATCCTGAAAATGGCCGGCATGACGCGCTTTGACTGTGCGCTGGGCAGCCACGGACAAATGCGCCGGGCCTTCTCCGTCGCCCTTTACCATGCCCACCAGCGCCAGGTGATGGGAAAAAATCTGGTGGATCAGCCCCTGATGCGTCAGGTGTTAGCGCGTCAGGCGCTACAACTGGAAGGGCAAACGGCCTTACTGATGCGGCTGGCGCGTGCCTGGTCGCAGGCGGATGACGCGAATCAGGCGGCGTTTGCCCGGCTGTTAACCCCCGCGGCGAAGTTTGTGATTTGCAAAGCGGGCATGCCGTTTGTAGCGGAATCCATGGAAATGCTGGGAGGAAATGGCTACTGCGAGGAAAGCGAACTGCCCCGGCTTTACCGTGATATGCCCGTTAACAGCATCTGGGAAGGCTCAGGCAATGTGATGTGTCTGGATGTTCTGCGTGTGATAAGCAAAAAGAGCGGCATCGTGGAGGCGTTAATTCGGGAATGTGATGAGGTAAAGGGCGTTAACCGCCACTTCGACAGACGCTGGCGTCAACTGAAGCTGCGCCTTGGCAAACACGATGAAGCCCAGGCGCGGACGTTAACACAGGACATCCTGCAGTTGGCCACAGCGGTTCAACTGTTACGCCACGCTGAACCGCGACTGGCGGATGCCTGGTGCGGCCAGTGGCTGGATACGCGGGGCGACCCCACTATCGATGCGGCACTGGCCGATCGCCTACTGGCGCGTGCCAGCGGCCGGTGAGGCACCGTAGAGGATCGCGGTGGTATACCAGATGCCAGGCGTTATCGTTTCGTCGACCATCAGAATCTGATAATAAACGGCGCCTGCCTGATTCGCGCGCGCAGCAATCGCCCGCTCCGCGTCATCCGGTGAGCCTCTCACGCTGGCGCTAATCGTACCGAGCTTCGGTAAACCATAGCTTTGCGCGCGGGTAATCGACTGCGCCTGAGCCGTTGGCGCGGGCGGGGCTTTCGGCGTCTCCTGAAACGCCGTGCAGCTACTCAACAACAGACTCAACGTCAGTAACACAACATAACGCATAGCTAATCCTTGAGAGTCACCTTAACAGGATAAGTGTAAGCCACCGCCCCACGATCATCACGACTTAATCGAGAAAACGCTGACAAGCTGCGTCAGGTGGTGGCCTTTATCACTCAGGCTCTGGGCTGTCTGTTCTGCCTGCGTAACCAGTTCACTGTTCTGATGCGTGGCCTGGCTAATCTGATTCATCGCCAGGTTAACCTGGCCAATGCCGGCCGTTTGCTGTTGTGCGGCGACGTTAATTTCACCCATTAACGCCTGAACCTGCTCAATATGCGTCACAATTTCGCTCATCGCATCGCGGGTTTGTTCCGACAATGCATGGCCTTCAGCAACGTGACGTATTGAGGTCGCAATCAACGTATCAATTTCTTTTGCTGCCTGGGCGGAACGCTGTGCCAGCGCCCGTACTTCGGCGGCAACGACGGCGAAGCCGCGCCCGTGCTCACCCGCCCGGGCGGCTTCAACCGCGGCGTTCAGCGCCAGAATATTGGTCTGGAAGGCAATGGACTCAATAACGTGCGTAATGTCAGCGATGCTCTGCGACGAAACGTTAATGGCGGACATGGTGTTGACCGAACGGGTGACCGTCTGGTTGCCGTTATCCACGATACTGCTGGCCTCGGCCACCAGCGACATGGCCTGACGCAGGCTGTCGGCGGTATGCTCAACGGTCGCACCAAACTGCTCCATGCTGGCCGATGTCTCTTCAACGCTGCTTGCCTGGCGCCCAATTTGCTCACTGATGTTGTGACTGCTGGCGGCAATGGTATCCGTGCCATCGCTGATTTCCTGCGCGGCACGGCGAACCTGCGCGACTATTTTCTCCAGCCCTTCGCCAATCCCGTTAATGGCATTAATCAACTGACCCACTTCATCGTGGCGCGTCGTAGCCAGATGAACCAGTAAGTTGCCGGCCGCGTATTGCTCAGCCAAATGGATGACCTGCTGTAACGGACGCGTAATGGCACGACGGCTGTACCAGACAAAACACGGCGCAAACAGCAAGACCAAAATCAGGCCGGTTATGAGGAACATATTGCGGCTGTGAATCACCGGTGCCAGCAGGCTGTCGCGGTTGACCTCACCGACCACAATCCAGTTCCAGCCAGGCAACTGTTGCCAGGCCAGCATTTTGGTTTCCCCATCAATATCGGCTTGCTGTACGCCCTCAGGCTGCGTCAGCATCGCGTTCAGCACGCCCTCCTGCCAGTCGGGACGTTTACCTTCAGCCTGTTTATCAAACAGGTACTGCCCCTGCATAGCACCTGGCGTGCCGTTTAACACGTAGAAATGCCCACTGTCGCCCAGACGACGTGCCAGCACTTTTTCGCGCATCAGGCCGTACTGTTTATCGATCTGTACGCCAACAAAAATAATGGCAATCACGGTACCGCTGTCGTCTTTAACGGGCTGATACTGCGTGATATAACGGTGACCAAACAGGGTGGCCAGTCCACGGTAGATCTCGCCTTGCGTCACTTTTTTCCAGGCCCCACTGGTCCGATCAAGCTGGGTGCCAATGGCCCGGCTGCCATCTTCTTTTTTCAGCGAGGTGGAAACACGAATGAAATTATCACCATCACGCACAAAGATGGTGGCGACGGCCGACGTACGATCCGTAAAATCATCTACGGCAATTTGATCGAGGTTCAGCGTTTTGAGCCCGGCCCGCAGAGTCGGTGTTGAAAACTCGCCCACCTGAATACGTGAAGTTTCATCGCGGCTGAAACGCTTAGGCAAAAAGCTGACAAACAGTTGAGTATAATTGCCCACTTCCTGCGTCAGCGTCGCGTTAAACATGGACGCCATTTCAGTAATGCCCTGCACCTGATTGACCATGTCATCCATGGCGAGACTTTCCAACTGGCGTGAAGCATTTTGACTTTGAATCAGCGTCAAAACTAACAATAAAACGCCTACACTTACTGAAGTTATGGCGCACAGCTTCACTCCAAGGCTTGTTCTGCTGAGAGAGAAACGTTTCATAAAGTACCTTTATTTTTTGTCAAATATGCACTAACAACGGCAGCGCGGCGCAAATGTTTAGTTAAGAAATTATTGCCTTTATGATGTTGTGAAGCGCGGAATTACATTAAACCCCTAATATGTCGTCTCAATTTGTCGTCGGAGAGGAGAAAAAATGATTGAGCTCACCACGGAAAGGTTTGCAGGAATCGAGTGCCTGCATGCTGCGCCTGCGGGTCAGCGTCGCCAGCGTTTACCCACCCTCGTTTTTTATCACGGGTTTACCTCATCCAAAGAGGTGTACGCTTACTTTGCCGTTGCGCTGGCGCAGGCAGGCTTCCGTGCCGTTATGCCCGATGCCGACATGCATGGTGCGCGTTATAACGGTGATGCCGAGACGCGGTTGCGCCATTTCTGGGACATCCTCAAACAGAACATTGATGAATTTCCGGCTATCGAGGCCGCCTTACGTGCCGACGATCTGATTGCCGATGCGCGCTTTGCCGTTGCTGGCGCCTCAATGGGAGGCATGACGGCGCTGGGGATTATGGCGCGCTATTCACACATCCACAGCGTTGCCTGCATGATGGGGTCAGGCTACTTTATGCAGCTCAGTCATACGTTGTTTCCGCCTGTGGTGGTAACGAATGAAGAACAGAAAGCCCAGTTCACAGCACGTATGGCATCGCTGGCAGACTATGATCCTTCAGCCCGGCTGCAGAACCTGGCGAACCGGCCACTTTTGTTGTGGCACGGTGATGCCGATGAAGTGGTGCCTTTTGCTGAAACTCAGCGCCTGGATCGGGCATTACGCGAAAAGGGGCTTGATGCCCATCTGACCACGCTGTCCGAAACGCATATCGGACACAAAATTACGCCGTCAGGTCTGACCGCGCTGGTCAGCTTTTTTAAGCGTCAACTCTGATCCGTTAACGAAACCGCCCTCTTACTTTGGCCCTTGCTTGCTTTTCACACATAAGCGCGGGAGCGGGGCGGTCTCCCGCCGATTTAAATGAAATCCCCGCTTGAGTTTGTCCGCCCACGCCAGTATGATTACGCGTCAATTTTTCAGCTGCATTCAGAGGTGTGTGTCATTTCGGTGATTCACAACCTATAACGTTCCTTGCTTCCGTGGGCCGCAGCTGACCCTGACAGGAGGCTGAATAATCCGTAAGGAGCAATTTCGATGCGTCATTACGAAATCGTATTTATGGTTCATCCTGACCAGAGCGAACAGGTTCCTGGCATGATCGAGCGTTACACTGGTGCTATCACTGGTGCAGAAGGCACGATCCACCGTCTGGAAGACTGGGGCCGCCGTCAGCTGGCTTACCCAATCAACAAACTGCACAAAGCACACTATGTTCTGATGAACGTAGAAGCGCCGCAGGAAGTGATTGACGAGCTGGAAACGAACTTCCGCTTCAACGACGCCGTTATCCGCAGCATGGTTATGCGCGTTAAAAACGCGGTAACTGAAGCATCACCGATGGTTAAAGCGAAAGACGAGCGTCGTGAGCGCCGCGAAGATTTTGCTAACGAATCCGCTGATGACTCAGATGCTGGGGATTCTGAAGAGTAATCCATCGTGACGGTTAATCGGCTGCGCCTGTCTGGCACCGTGTGTAAGACGCCAGTTCGAAAAATTAGCCCGTCAGGAATTCCGCACTGTCAGTTCGTGCTTGAGCACAACTCGGTGCAGATGGAAGCCGGATTTCACCGGCAAGCCTGGTGTCGAATGCCTGTTATTCTTAGCGGCAGCGCCCATCAGGTGATTACTCAACATATAACGGTCGGCACGCAACTCATTCTCGAAGGCTTTATTAGCTGCCATCAGGCGCGAAATGGTCAGAGTAAAATGGTGTTACATGCCGAGCAGATTGAATTGATAGATTCTGGAGACTAGCCAAATGGCACGTTATTTCCGTCGTCGCAAGTTCTGCCGTTTCACCGCGGAAGGCGTTCAAGAGATCGATTATAAAGATATCGCAACGCTGAAAAACTACATCACTGAAAGCGGCAAGATTGTACCAAGCCGTATCACTGGTACTCGCGCAAAATACCAGCGTCAGCTGGCTCGTGCTATCAAGCGCGCGCGTTACCTGTCTCTGCTGCCGTACACTGATCGTCATCAGTAATCGGCAACTGTCCATTAACGACTTTAAGAGGATAAGGTAATGCAAGTTATTCTGCTTGATAAAGTAGCAAACCTGGGCAGCCTGGGTGATCAGGTTAACGTTAAAGCGGGCTACGCTCGTAACTTCCTGGTTCCACAGGGTAAAGCTGTTCCTGCTACCAAGAAAAACGTTGAATTCTTCGAAGCACGCCGTGCAGAACTGGAAGCCAAACTGGCTGACGTTCTGGCAGCATCTAACGCGCGCGCAGAAAAAATCAACGCACTGGGCACTGTTACCATCACGTCTAAAGCAGGCGATGAAGGTAAACTGTTCGGTTCCATCGGTACCCGCGACATCGCTGACGCTGTTACTGCAGCTGGCGTTGACGTTGCTAAGAGCGAAGTTCGTTTACCGAACGGCGTTCTGCGCACCACCGGTGAGCACGAAGTGGACTTCCAGGTTCACAGCGAAGTATTCGCGAAACTGATCGTGAACGTGGTTGCAGGTTAATTTTTATTAGCCTGCCGCACCTGAACGCCGACACTTGTGTCGGCGTTTTTGTTTTCAGTCGTTAACACCCTTTCTTTTTCTGCCCGGCCCCATCCCTCTTCACCGGCACCCGCATCTTCGCCATCACATAAAGGCGTACCGGACAACCCGATCCTCATGCGATCAACGCGCTGTTTGCCGATTAAAAGGTGACGATGATATGTGCGGCTAAACCCTCAGCGCATCAGGGTGACGACGCGACATCAGCGACCACGCTCCGTCATCTGTGCTGACGCGGCTATCCGCTTGCGTTGCGGTTGGTCTGCCCGGAAACCGGGCGGGCAAATAAAATGACGGCCATGAAGGGCGCAACCGGTGACGGACCGCCACCGGGGAGGACTTATTCTACACGTAAAAAGCTGCCGTCCGGCTGGCGGGTAAACAGGACAGGACCGTTAGCGCCCTCCAGCGTTAAGCCTGTAACGACGCCATTCGCATCCCGACGGATCTTCACCTGCTGCCCCTGCTTCAGCGTACTGAGCGGCTGATCGTTGCCCTCAACGCGTGCCATGGCAAACACATCATTGACCGGCAGATTATTGTCGCGGAACAGCTGTGCCAGCGTTTGTCCGGCGGCAATCTGATAGCTGTGCCAGTCACCCTGCGTGTCCGCCTTCGGTTCGGATTGTGCAGAGGAGCGAGACGGTTTGTTATCGTAGATATCCGCCTGCATCGGCACGTCTTTTTCGGCCGAAGGTGTCACAGGCCGTTCGACCGGATACTGCGGCGTACTGGAGGGCCAGAGAAAGGCCAGCAGCAGTATGATGACGGCAATGACGATCCCCCGACGGTGGAAAGCCGGGAGCGGGTCCATCCAGCGAATATCGTCTGTAAAATGCCAGAGGCGATACAGCCAGTTGGGCAGGCGAGACGGGACGTCTGAAGTCATATCGGGTTCCTCCGCTCCGGCACCTTGCGACCGCGTTCGTTGCGGCAGTAAGTTCTGTAACCGGGTTAAAATACGCAGTGCATGCGTCCTGCGGCGACGAGGGGCTATCTGGCCCATATTCTCTCTCTTTCTTATAGTGCCACTGACAAGGGGGAACTTGTCACTTATACAGTATGGGCAATGTGGACGCGAAGTGCCTGCCAGCATTGGTAAATTTGACCTGCGTATTGTTTCTCTTTCGCCGACAAAAGTCATCTGTAGCGCTGCGGATTTTACGCCAGCGGCCTGCGCTGTTATGCTGCCCGTCTTACTATATCCGAGAGTGAAAGGAACGAAGATGACTACCCCTTCTTTCGACAGCGTCGAAGCACAAGCAAGTTACGGTATTGGTTTACAGGTTGGCCAGCAGCTGCTGGAATCTGGTCTGCAGGGGCTGCAGCCAGAAGCACTGCTCGCGGGCCTGCGCGACGCGCTGGAAGGGAACTCACCTGCGGTGCCTGTCGATGTGGTACATCGCGCCCTGCGTGAAGTACATGAGCGTGCGGAAAGCGTGCGTCGTGAGCGCGTGGAAGCCATGGCCGCAGAAGGCCAGGCTTTCCTGCAGGACCATGCTCAGCGTGAAGGCGTCAGCAGCACCGAGTCAGGTTTACAGTTCAGCGTGATTACGCAGGGCGAAGGCCCGATTCCTTCGCGCCAGGACCGCGTACGCGTGCATTACACCGGTAAACTGATCGACGGCACGGTGTTTGACAGCTCTGTTGCACGTGGCGAGCCGGCGGAATTCCCGGTCACCGGCGTGATTGCGGGCTGGATCGAAGCGCTGACGCTGATGCCGGTTGGCTCGAAGTGGGAACTGGTGATTCCCCACAACCTCGCCTACGGCGAGCGTGGAGCGGGCGCGTCCATCCCGCCATTCAGCACCCTGATTTTTGAAGTTGAGCTGCTGGAAATCCTGTAAGGATAAAGGGCGGTGCGATGCCGCCCTTACCCCTCTACTGCTGTAAGTTTACCTGCCAGAGAGCGAATCCCGTCTCGTCATTCCCTGTCGCCTTCATGGGATATTGCGCATGCTGCTGAATAAAGTGTGTGGCTTTATCGCCGGGTGCGGTTTCAAAGCGAATATCAAGAGGCTGCGCGGCAGGTATTGCAGCCAGTCGCCAGTTATTATCCGCCTGTGGGCGCACTTCACCGTGCTTTTTGGTTTCGGCACTGATATACGCCGCCAGAATCGCGCGGTTTTCATCAGGCGAGGCAAAGGCAATGTATTTGTCGCCCGTTCCGGCAAACTTGCCCGCGTAGGCCCGGTAGTTATTGGTTGCTACCAGGAAGGTCGCCTTAAGATCGATGGGTTTTCCCTGCCAGCGAAGATCTTTAATGCGTGACGCGTCCGGATGGATCAGGTTGCACTCTTCGTCGTAACGGGCGGGTTGTGTGACATCAATCTGATAGCTCACGCCGTCAATCACATCGAAGTTATAGGTGCGGAAATTCCAGTTGATCAGCGGCTGTGTGCGGCGACTGGTCGGATCGATTTGGTTAAACTGACCCGCAGAGCACTCCAGCCAGTCTTTCACCTGCTCGCCGCTGACTTTCATCACCACCAGCGTATTCGGATACAGATAGAGATCGGCTGCGTTGCGGAAGGTCAGGTTGCCTTTCTCAACTTCCACATAGCTGGCAGGATCGTTTTTACGTCCCCCGGCTTTAAACGGCGCGGCGGCAGACAGTACCGGCAAGTGCGCCAGATCGGGATCGCCCTGGATAAAATGCTCGACGTAGGCGCGCTGGGCGTTATTCACAATTTGCACAGTAGGATCGTCCTGCACCAGCGACAGATAGCTGTACATCACATCCGCAGATTTTCCGATAGGCTGGGCGACAAAGGTGCGGGTAGCATCATGATCGTCTTTCAGAACCTTAACCAGTGCAGGATCTTCAGCAGCCAGCGCAGTTTTATGCGCGATATCGTAGATCGGACGCGCCTGCGCGGTACCGCTTGTCACCTGCCAGTGATCGCCTTCCTTGCTCAGCACCAGATCCACCACACCAAGATGATCGCCCCACATGCCGGGCATGACCGCAGGCACACCGTTTAATGTTCCTTTCTCAATGTCTGCACCTTTGATCCCCGCAAACTCTTTCCCCGGGAATACGGCATGCGCATGACCAAACATAATGGCACTGATGCCCGGAACTTCGCTGAGGTAATAAACCGAGTTTTCTGCCATCGCCTGATACGGCTCGCTGCTTAACCCTGAATGGGCTAATACGACAACCACGTCCGCTCCTTTAGCGCGCATTTCGGGCACGTAGCGCCGGGCGGTTTCTGTAATATCGTCCACCCGCACTTTGCCCTGCAGGTTGCCTTTATCCCACACCATAATCTGCGGCGGGACAAAGCCGATATAGCCGATGTTCACCGTCTGCGTGTTGCCGTCGCGATCGGTCACTGTGGTGGGTTTAATCAGATAAGGCGTAAACAGTGGCTTACCGCTCTTCAGATCGATGACGTTGGCATTGACGTAAGGAAAATGCGCGCCCGCCAGGGCTTTTTGCAGATAGGGCAGACCATAATTGAATTCATGATTGCCCAGCGTGCCCGCGCTGTAATCCAGCGTATTCATCGCCTTATAGACGGGATGGACTTCACCCTGTTTGAGCCCTTTCGCAGCCATATAGTCGCCTAACGGGCTACCCTGAATCAGATCGCCATTGTCCACCAGCACGCTGTTCGTGACTTCCTGACGCGCGGCATGGATCAGGGACGCAGTGCGCACCAGACCATATTTTTCTGTGGGCGTATCTTTGTAATAGTCGAAGTCCATCATATTGCTGTGCAGATCGGTCGTTTCCAGCACGCGTAAATCCACGGTGGCTCCCTGTGCTGCAACTGAAACGCTCAGTGCCAGTAACATCATTCCCGCCTTAACCATGTTCACTCCCAACGTTAAAAGATCAAGGCTACAAAAGTAATGTAAAAGGCTGATGAAAGGGCAGATTAAAACGTGATGCAAATAACGTTTTGAGCCTGACTGGTGCCGCTTCAGTCACATCAGTGCAGAGGCCGGCGTGAAAAGAGGTCTTTGCCATTGTGGGCTATTGTGTTGATATAGCTGAAAAAGGATTCAAAATGTTTACCTGAAACCAGGGGCGAGCATGAAACTGCTAAAATGTACCCCAACAGGCATAACAGTTAACGCGTAGCATTCGCATACATGAGGTGACAAATGTTAGAGCAAATAAGCCAACTGGCGCGTGAAGCAGGCGACGCGATTATGCAGGTCTATAACGGTTCGGTTCCCGCTGATGTTTCGCATAAAGCAGACGATTCGCCCGTCACAGCAGCCGATCTGGCCGCGCATGATGTGATTGTTAAGGGCCTGAAACAGCTGACACCGGATATTCCGGTGTTGTCAGAGGAAGATCCGCCCGGTTGGGAAGTCCGTCAGCACTGGCAGCGCTACTGGCTGGTGGATCCGCTTGACGGCACCAAAGAGTTTATCAAACGCAATGGTGAGTTTACGGTCAATATTGCGTTGATCGAGCAGGGCAAACCGATCATGGGCGTGGTGTACGCGCCCGCGCTGGGCGTGATGTACTCGGCAGCAGAAGGTAAAGCCTGGAAGGAAGAGGGCGGAGAAAAGCAGCCGATTCACGTTCTGGATGCACGTCCACCGCTGGTGGTGGTGAGTCGTTCCCACAACGATGATGATGAGATGAAAGAGTATCTGAAGCAGCTAGGGGAACATCAGACGGTGGCAACCGGCTCATCGTTAAAATTTTGCCTGGTCGCTGAAGGTAAGGCCCAGCTTTATCCGCGCTTTGGACCCACCAATATCTGGGATACCGGCGCGGGTCATGCCGTTGCTGTCGCGGCAGGTGCTCACGTCCACGACTGGCAGGGAAGAACGCTGGATTATGCGCCGCGTGAATCTTTCCTGAATCCGGGCTTCCGTGTATCGCTGTTCTGACGTCAGACGGGAGGCACTCGCCTCCCGACTTCACCTGTCAGGATGCTTTTAACAGCGTTTTTAACAACGTAATGACTTCTTTGACTTCCTGCTGCGTCAGTGCCCCGTCTTTGACATATTTCACCTGACCGTTTTTATCCAGCACCACAATGGTCGATCCGCCTTGCTGCAACTGCCAGGCGTGCTGCACATTGCCCTTGCTGTCGACGATAAACTGCGACCACGGATACTGCTTTTTATTACTCTGAATGCTGCTGCGAACAAACAGGCTGGTGCCGGGAATGGCATCATCGGTGTTCACAATCGTCGTGGTCTGATAGCGATCGTGCGGCAGTTTCGCTGACTTGATGGCCTCAACCAACGCTGCATTCATCTCTTTAGCCGATGAGCGGCCTGCAATGTGCTGTATGACACGTACTTTTCCGTTCAGTTGCGCGCTGTTCCAGTCTTGATAACTGAATTTTTCCTGCGCCAGGATCAACTCGCCTTTGTCATTGACGCCCACGGGCGGCACGCGTTTTCCCGTCTCAAGATTGTGGGCCAACGCACTTACAGGAAGCAGCAGTGACAAGGCCAGTGCGGCCAGAGTAATACGCCTCATTATTTTCTCCAGTGATCAGACCAGTTAGTCATCCAACTGTAATAGTAAGCAGGGATGATGCGGCTGTCTCAAAAAGCTGTCAGCTTTGTTATCAACCACACAATTCTGTAACGAACGAAGGTTTATACTGAATAGTGAAAAGTAAATAACAGAGTATTCTGTAATGTTCTGTCAGCACGGTAAAAAAAGTTATTTCTGGTCGTGCGAAGTAAGCAGAGTGTTCTATAGTTTATCTCGCATTCGCGCTTCATGGTGGACCCGTACCGAATTTGGCAACGGCGAAGCGTGCTTAAAAATTAAGGAGTTAAGAAGTATGAAAATCTTCCAGCGCTATAATCCGCTACAGATAGCAAAATATGTTAAGACGCTGTTTAAAGGAAGGTTGTACATCAAGGATGTGGGCGCGTTTGAGTTTGATAAAGGTAAAGTCCTGATCCCCCGGGTCAAAGACAAACAGCACCTGAGCGTGATGTCAGAAATTAACCGCCAGGTCGTTCGTCTCAAGCTAGAGTTTAACTAAAAAACAGGGCGCCGATGGCGCCCTGAGTGTTTCTATTCTTCGCTTTTCGTCACGTTCAGCATCGGCGGTCGTTCATCAATCCGTGTCACCAGCAGCTGATCAATGCGGTAACTGTCGATATCGACCACTTCAAACTTGTAGCCCGCAAATTTCACAAAGTCGGTACGTTTCGGGATTTTACGCAGCATATACATCATAAAGCCGCCAATCGTTTCGTAGTTACCCGACTGCGGAAAATCATCGATATCCAGCACGCGCATAACATCATCAATCGGCGTCCCGCCTTCCACCAGCCAGGAGTTTTCATCGCGCGCAACAATCTGTTCTTCCATGCCCTGACCCACCAGGTCGCCCATCAGCGTCGTCATCACATCATTCAGCGTAATGATACCGACCACCAGCGCATATTCGTTCATGATGACCGCGAAGTCGTCGCCCGCCGTTTTAAAGCTTTCCAGCGCCTCAGACAACGTCAGCGTATCCGGAACAATCAGCGCGGAACGAATCTGCACGCCGCTGTTCAGCGCCATGCTCTGATTGCCCAGTACGCGCAGCAGCAGCTCTTTCGAATCGACATAGCCAACGATGTGGTCGATGTCCCCATTACAGACCAGGAATTTCGAGTGAGGATGTTCAGCGATTTTTGTTTTCAGGCTGACTTCGTCTTCGTGCAGATCAAACCAGACGATATTTTCACGTGACGTCATGGAGGAGGGCACGGTGCGTGATTCCAGCTCAAACACGTTCTCAATCAGTTCGTGTTCCTGCTTACGCAGCACGCCAGCCAGCGCACCGGCTTCCACAACCGCGTAGATATCGTCGGACGTGATATCGTCTTTGCGTACCATCGGCAGCTTAAAGACGCGAAAAAAGACGTTGGCCAGGCCGTTAAACAGCCAGACCAGCGGCCGCATAACCAGTAAACAAAAGCGCATGGGATTGATAATCCGCAGGGCAATGGTTTCTGGCGCGATCATGCCTACCCGTTTTGGGGTTAAGTCGGCGAACAGAATAAACAGGCTGGTGACGATGGTGAATGAGCAGATAAAACTGAGCTGTTCGGCCAGTTCGTGAGACATAAAGCGATTGAAGAGGGCGGAAAATGCCGGGGAAAAGGCCGCATCACCGACGATACCACCCAAAATAGCGACGGCGTTCAGGCCAATTTGCACCACGGTGAAGAACATGCCGGGCGTTTCCTGCATCTTCAACACCCGCTGAGCGTTAACGTTGCCTTCGTCAGCCAGCAGTTTCAGCTTAATCTTGCGGGCGGCAGCCAGCGAGATTTCGGAGAGAGAAAAAAAAGCACTGATTACGATCAGTAGCAGAATGACAAGTAAGCTATCAAGCATAAGTAATCCAAAGAGTTATCCACTTGTCATTTTTGGCCTGGGCAGCGTGCGGTTGAGGCGCTTATTCCCTGTACGTACGACGCAGAGGAGCTATCCGTGCCAAAAATGTCTGCGCCCGTTCGACAAGGTTGTAAGGGGAAAGGGGCAGAAATGAAGACAGGCGGGATGCCTGCGGTGGGTGATTATAGCAGCAGCGAGGAGGCCGCCGCCAGAGGGCAAACAGTGGCTTATAATGAGGTTTTCAGCTCAGGATGCATGTGTAATGCAGGAGAGCGGTCTACTGGCGTGCGGCCTGTCTGGACAACAAGGTCGTTGTATCGTGCGTCCGTTTTACCGACAATAATGCGCAATTTGACTTAGAACGCGTTACAGACTGCCCTTTGGCAAAAAGTGCGGCTATGATGAGTAAGTTGCCGTTGCGATTGTGACGGCAACAAGGATTAACACGCGCCCTGCGGAATGGGGCGGGCATGAGAGACAGGAGTACAGGTGCCACGATTTTATGTTTATTGCATGGCGGGCTTATTGCTCGTCGCGCCCGCCTTTGGGGCGGCACCGGTTCGACTACAGCTTGAAGGGCTGACCGGCGAACTGCAAAAAAACGTCAGGGCACGCCTGTCGACCATCAGCAGCGACGAAGTCACCAACGATGGCCGTTTCCGCGCGCGCGTATCGGCCGCTATCAAAGAAGGGCTTCGCGCGCTCGGCTACTATGAGCCTGATATCGACTTTGAATCACGCCCTGCCCCTGCGCAAGGTGGCCGTCCGGTGCTCATCGCGCGCGTGACGCCTGGCCAGCCGGTAAAGATTGCCGGTAGTACGATCATTGTCACCGGTCAGGCAAAAAACGATGCAGACTATAAAAACTGGATCGCCCAGGGCCGCCCTAAAGTTGGCACAATCCTTAATCATGGTCAGTACGATAAATTCAAAAGTGGCTTTACCAACCTGGCGCTGCGCAACGGCTATTTCGATGGCGAATTTGAAAAAAGTCAGTTAGGCGTTTCCGTGGCGCGCCACGAAGCCTTTTGGGATATCGACTACAATAGCGGACCGCGTTACCGCTTCGGCGATGTCACCTTCCAGGGCTCACAGATCCGTGACGCCTATTTGCAAAATCTGGTGCCGTTTAAAAAGGGCGACTATTACAGTTCCCGTGATTTGGCTGAACTGAATCGCCGCCTGTCGGCGACGGGGTGGTTCCAGTCGGTGGTCGTCGCGCCGGAATTTAAAGAGGGACGCAAAACCAAAGTCCTGCCGTTAAATGCGGCCGTTTCCCCTCGGGCAAAAAATATTGTTGAAGCCGGTGTCGGGTATTCGACGGATGTCGGGCCGCGTCTGAAAGGCACCTGGAGAAAGCCCTGGGTTAACGACCGTGGCCACAGCATGATGGCCAGTGCCTATATTTCTGCGCCTGAGCAGCAGGTGGATCTCAGCTACAAAGTTCCGTTACTCAAAAGCCCGCTGGAGCAGTACTACACTTTTTCAGGCGGGCTCAAACGCACCGATCTGAACGACACCAAAGCGGATACCAGCACGCTGGCAGTATCGCGTAACTGGGACAGCAGCAGTGGCTGGCAAAGGGCCGTCAATCTGCGCTGGAGCCTTGACCACTTTACCCAGGGGAATGTCACCAATACCACGATGTTGCTTTATCCCGGCGTCAGTCTGAACCGCACGCGCTCACGCGGTGGCCTGATGCCGACCTGGGGCGACTCGCAGCGTTATTCTGTCGATGTGTCCGATACCACCTGGGGATCGGATGTCGATTTCCTGATCCTGCAGGCGCAAAACGTCTGGATTCGTACGCTGGGCGAAAAGAACCGCTTTATTGCACGCGGCACGGTGGGATGGATTGAAACCAACGACTTCGATAAGGTGCCGCCGGATCTGCGCTTCTTCGCCGGGGGGGACCGCAGTATTCGTGGCTATAAGTACAAAAACGTCTCGCCGCGTGACAGTGATGGCAAACTGACCGGAGCCTCAAAAATGGCCACCGGTTCACTGGAATACCAGTACAACGTCAGCGGAAAATGGTGGGGTGCGGTGTTTGTTGACGCCGGTGAGGCCGTCAATGATATCAGCCAAAGCGATATTAAAACCGGTGCCGGTATCGGCGTGCGCTGGGCATCGCCTGTGGGGCCCATTAAGTTTGATATTGCGCGTCCCATTGGCGACAGGGAGGAGCACGGTTTGCAATTTTACGTAGGATTGGGGCCTGAACTATGAAGCGCTGGAAAAAGGTCCTGACTGGCTTTCTGATTTTTTTGGTCTTGTTGTTGGCTGGCGTGGCATTTTTGATTGGTACGACGCCGGGCCTGCATTTAGTGTTAAACGGCGCGTCGCGCTGGGTACCGGGATTATCCATCAACAAAGTGGATGGCGGCTGGCGTAATCTTACGCTCAGCGGTCTGCGTTACGACATGCCGGGCGTCAGCGTTAACGCGGGCAATATCCATCTGGCGGTAAATCTCAATTGCCTGCTGCACTCGTCGGTCTGCGTCGATGATCTGACGCTAAAAGATATCAGTGTGGTCGTCGACAGTAAAAAGATGACGCCGTCGGCGGCGGCACCCGAAGACGATAACAGCGCGACCAATCTCAGTACGCCGTACCCCATCAGCCTGCGCCACGTCGGGCTGCATAACATCAGTGTGAAAGTCGATGATACCGCGATTTCGCTGGTGGATTTTTCCACCGGATTACACTGGCAGGCGCGGGCGTTAACGCTGAATCCTACCCACATTCAAAGCCTGTTAATTGCGCTGCCTAAAGCGGCAGCGGTCGCGAAGGAGCAGGTGGTCGATCCGAAAGTACAGCAGCCGCAGCCAAACGAGAAGCCGCTGGGCGAAACGCTGCAGGCGATGTTTGCCAAACCCCTGCTACCGACACTGCCGGACTTCCAGTTACCGCTGGATATCGATGTTCAGGACATCGTGGGCGAACAGCTCCGCATTACCGGCGATACCGATATCGTTGTGAATCAGCTGCGTGTGAAGGCCAAAACGCTTGACCGCCATATACAACTGCAAACGCTGGACGTGGACTCAAACCTCGGCAGGCTCAACGGCAGCGGCCAGGCCACGCTCGCAGACAACTGGCCCGTTGATTTTGCCCTGAATGGCGATGTGAATGTTGATCCGGTTAAAGGGGAAAAGCTGAGTCTGACCTTACAGGGCGCGATGCGTGACGAGCTGAAGCTGGCGCTCAACCTCTCTGGCCCGGTCAGGGCGCAGCTGGATGCCCGCGCTCAGCCTGCTGTTGCCGGTCTTCCGCTGGCATTAACCCTGACCAGTCCGCAACTGCGCTGGCCGCTCACCGGAGCGGTTCAGTACCAGGCGGACAATCTCGACTATCAGTTCAAAGGCAAGGCGACCGACTACGTGATGTCGCTGCGCACGGCGGTGAAAGGCGAAGCGGTGCCGCCTGCCACGATTACGCTGGACGGTAAAGGGAATAGTGAACAGTTCAGCCTGGACAAGCTGCGTGTGGCAGCGTTACAGGGCACTATCGATCTGACGGCGCTGGTGGACTGGAGCAAAGCCATCAGCTGGCGCAGTGAACTGACGCTGGCGGGCATCAATACCGCCCGCCAGTATCCGGACTGGCCAGCCAGACTGGAGGGTAAAATCACTACGCGCGGCAGCCTGTATGGCGGCAGCTGGCAGCTGAGTGTGCCGCAACTGATGTTGAAGGGTAACGTCAAACAGAACGCGGTCAGTGCGGACGGAACATTACGGGGCAACAGCTACAACCAGTGGGATATTCCGGGTATTAAGATTGCGCTGGGCCGCAATCATCTGGATATCAAAGGCAGTCTGGGCGAAACGCTGAACCTGGATGCCAACGTGGATGCCCCCCATCTTGATAACGCATTGCCGGGGCTGGGCGGTGTGGTCAAAGGGGATATCAAAGCCCGCGGATCGCTGAAAGCCCCTCAGCTGCTGGCGGATCTGACGGCCACTGGCTTACGTTGGCAGCAACTGCTGGTCCGGCGCGTAACGCTGAAAAGCGATGTACGCTCCAGCGACCAGATCGCCGGTAAGCTGCAGTTGCGCGTTGAACAACTGAAGCAGGATGCGCTTAACATTAATCTGTTGACGCTCAATGCTGATGGCGACGAAAAGCAGCATCAGCTTAAACTTAACGTGCAGGGCGAGCCGGTATCGGGTCAGCTCGCGCTGAACGGTAGCTTTGACCGCCAGACGGAGACATGGAAAGGCAGCCTGAACAATACGCGTTTTAATACGCCCGTCGGGGAATGGCGTCTGACGCGCGCTATGGCGATCGACTATGTTAATCAGAAGCAGACTGCGTCAATCGGCCCGCACTGCTGGCAAAACCCCAACGCGCAGCTTTGTGTGCCAGAACCGATTGAAGCCGGCCCCAGCGGTCACGCTCATGTGGTATTAAACCGCTTCGATCTGGCGATGCTAAAACCCTTCCTGACTGACCAGACCCAACTGAGCGGCGTGTTCAGCGGCGATGCCCGCGTTAACTGGACGGCGGATGGCAAACTGCCCGTCGGCACGCTGGCGCTGAAGAGTAATAACGTGAAAGTCGCGCAGGATGTGCAGGGCAATACGCTGCCCATCGCGTTTAACACAATTAATGTCAATGCGGCACTGCGGGACGGACGTGCACAGCTCGACTGGCTGATTCGCCTCGTCAATAACGGCCAACTGGATGGCAATGTGCAGATTACCGATCCGCAACAGCGCCGTGAGCTGGGTGGCAATGTGAATATCCGCAATATCTCGCTGGCGATGATCAATCCCGCCTTAATGCAGGGCGAGAGCATCAAAGGCCTGCTGAACAGCGATCTGCGCCTGGGCGGCACAGTACAGCAGCCGCAGCTTTTTGGGCAACTGGGTCTGAAAGATGTGAATGTGAAAGGCAACTTCATGCCGGTGGATCTGACCAGTGCCAGTCTGAACATGGTGTTTAACGGCATGAGTTCGACGCTGAATGGCCTGCTACAGACCGCACAGGGCAATATCAACCTGAGCGGCGATGCGGACTGGAGCCAACTGGATAACTGGCGTGCGCGCGTAGCCGCCAAAGGCAGCCGGGTCCGTGTCACGGTGCCGCCAATGGTGCGCATGGATGTGTCGCCGGATGTGGTATTTGAAGCCACGCCAGCCGCCTTTAATCTTGACGGGCGCGTCGATATTCCCTGGGCACGTATCACGGTACAGGAGGTTCCTGAGAGCGCAGTCGGCGTATCGTCTGATGAAGTTATGCTGGATAAAAACCTTAAACCGATTGCGCCTAAAACGGCCTCAATACCGATTAACAGTAACCTGACCATTCATGTTGGAAACGACGTGCGTCTGTCGGCCTTTGGACTGAAAGCCCGTCTGAATGGCGATCTGAAAATGGTCCAGGATAAATCAGGACTGGGACTCAACGGACAGATCAATATTCCATCCGGCCGTTTCCATGCTTACGGTCAGGACTTGATCGTGCGTAAAGGCGAGTTGCAGTTTGCGGGCCCGCCAGACCAGCCTTATCTCAACCTGGAAGCGATTCGTAATCCGGATGCGACCGAGGATGGCGTAACGGCAGGATTGCGCGTTACGGGGCTGGCGGATGAGCCGAAAGTGGAAGTGTTCTCCGATCCGGCGATGTCACAGCAGGAGGCCCTTTCTTACCTGTTACGCGGTCAGGGGCTGAATAGCGACGGCGACAGTAACGCGTTAACGTCAGCGTTAGTCGGCTTAGGGGTTGCACAAAGTGGGCAGGTTGTGGGTAAAATCGGCGAGACATTCGGTGTCAGTAATCTTGCCCTTGATACGACCGGCGTTGGCGACAGTCAGCAGGTACAGGTCAGTGGCTATGTGTTGCCGGGTCTACAAGTAAAATACGGGGTTGGCATCTTTGATTCACTGGCAACGTTAACCTTACGTTACCGACTGATGCCCAAACTCTATTTGGAAGCCGTGTCCGGTGTGGATCAGGCTCTTGATTTGCTCTATCAGTTTGAGTTTTAGTAATGCGAATAATTGTCTATGGCAGTTTACGGCGCAAACAGGGAAACAGTCACTGGATGACACATGCGCAATGGTTGGGTGATCACCAGATTGAGGGTTATGAACTCTACAGTCTGGGTCACTATCCTGGCGTGATCACGGGCGAAGGAACGGTATATTGCGAAGTCTACCGAATTGATGCCTCCATTCTCGCCGAGTTAGATGCGCTTCGGACCAAAGGTGGTGAGTACAAACGCCATCTGATTCAGACGCCGTTTGGTAGTGCTTGGCTTTATGTCTATCAGCGTTCGGTCGCGGGTCGCCAGCGTATCCAGAGTGGAGACTGGCTGAAGCGTGATGAGGAGCAGGAAAGCCACTAATACGTTGCGGTTGCGTGTATCAGGCTAAATGCTTCTCAGGTAAAAGGGTTCATGATTGTTATGTGCCCTTTTATCCATGCACTAAAGTGGCTTAAAGCCCTCTCTGTTTCTTCCTGCGCCAACCTGATAGCGGTAATTTTCCGATCATTCACTTTAACAGCGTAATCGTACATCCGCGGGGTTAGTTATAAAAAAGCGGTTTGCGAAAAAGAAATATACATTGATAATCGCGCCCACATGACGCTTGCGAGTCTGTACGCATGCGAGAAAATCGCATAATGGTGCCATTATCACGACGCCAGCAAAACTTTACCAAAGTGAAAAGCAATGAAAAAAACAATCAATATTTATCTTATCGCAGTTTTTTTATTTTCATTACCGTTGTTGCTTGCCAATACTTTTTACATTGATGACAACGGAAGAGCCATTACAGGAAACGCGCTTTGGGGCCGGGATGGGAGGCCTTTAGCTGACCTGCTAATGAAAATATTATTTCTTAGTTCTCACGTTTCAGACATTTTTCCTTTACCGCTGATCATCACAAGTGTGCTTATCGCAGTGGTATTAGCGCACTATCATCGCCGCCACTTTACGTCACTCAAAACCTGGGTCGGTGCTTTAGCCGCGCTGAGTTTTTTTGCTAACCCTTATCTTGCTGAAATCTTTTCCTATCGTTTTGACGTGCTCACTATAGGTTGCGCGCTGGTGTTGAGCATCGCATGGATTTTATTCCCTGTGCAGAAAACATGGATACAGTTCTTATTGGCTGTACTGGCTATCGTTGCCATCTTTAGCCTCTATCAGATTGCGGCAAACATTGCTGTGATGATGGTGTTCGTGATCGTCTTTGGACAGATGGTCAACAATGCCCCTGCAACAGAGATCATTCGTGGGCTTATACTGCGAAGCGCAGAGTTTATCGTCGCCTCAGCTGTTTACCTCAAAATTGTTTTACCATTGACTTTTTCAGGTGAGTACGCAGCTAATCATCCGGCTATAGCCTTTGAGCAATTGTGGCTCACCGCTTGCAATAATGCGCTCGCATACTGGCACTTCGTTAATGCCACCTTTTATAAAGATGGTAAAGGAATGGCTGTGCTCATGGTTGTCCTGAGTGCGTCAGTGGTCTCCGCAGCGATAATCGCTTCGCGTTATATAAAGCAACAACGTAATCCAGCCAGGATTATTGTTGCAGTTATAGCGCTGTTTTTACCTTTCGCTGCATTCCTGATGATTCCCGGTAGCCTGCTCATTTTACAAAATCCATTACTTGCACCTCGGGTCATGCTGGCAGTGAGTGGGTTTATGTTGTTCAGTGCAACATTACTGGCGTGGGCGATGAAAGGAAAATGGTCATTCGTAAACATGGTTATCGCAATTCCTTTGCTCTATGCCTTTACAGGTATATATGTCTATGGGAATGCCATTCATCAGCAAGATGAGATTAATGCCGCAATCACACAACGGTTAAAACAGGACACCAATGCATTATCCGTTGGCTCCCTCTATATGCAGTTTTATGGGGCCTCGCCGCGTTCCCCAGTATATCTTAATTCCCTAAATAACTATCCGGTTCTCAGCGCGCTGATTCCTGAATATTTCGCTAACTGGTGGTTTCCATTTCCTTACATGGCGATAAGGGGCTTTCAGGCTAAAAATCCTATTCAGGACAATATTACTGTGAGCAATGAAGATTTGGTTATGGCGCTGTGTCACGGAGAGCGCATTGCACATAATCAGGATTATGATTTATATAAGTACCATGACCGACTGACCGACTGACCGTCGACTTTACGCTAAAGGGTTGCCAGCACTAATGTATAAGAGCTTGCTGTAATTTATTAGTTTTGAGACAAAAAAACAGGCCCATTGCTGGGCCTGTTTATATCAACAGATTTAGCGCGTATCCTGTGCTGCAACTTCAGTTTTATTTCACAGCACAAGTGGCATTACTTCTTCGCCGCACGCTCAAAAGACGAGACGATCTCGGCTTTGGCTGCTTCGGCGTTATCCCAGCCGTCAACCTTAACCCATTTGCCTTTTTCCAGATCTTTGTAGTGCTCAAAGAAGTGGGTGATCTGCGCACGCAGCAGTTCTGGCAGGTCGTTCACATCTTTGATGTGATCGTACTCTTTGGTGAGTTTGGTGTGCGGGACAGCAACCAGTTTGGCATCTTCGCCAGACTCGTCGGTCATTTTTAACACGCCAACCGGACGGCAGCGGATCACTGAGCCGGGCTCCAGTGGGTACGGTGTTGGAACCAGTACGTCTACCGGGTCACCATCCAGCGACAGCGTATTGTTGATGTAACCATAGTTGCATGGATAGAACATTGCCGTAGACATAAAGCGATCCACAAACAGGGCTCCAGAATCTTTATCAACTTCATATTTGATCGGATCGGCATTCGCCGGGATCTCAATAATTACGTAGATATCTTCTGGCAGGTCTTTACCTGCTGGCACCTGGTTCAAACTCATCGGGTATTCCTTCAGTCGTCGTATGTTGAGTGTCGGCTATTATAGCCAACTGACTGTGAAAGTACGCCCCCTTTTTGGCGTTTCAGAATGCTCCTCAACGCTATTTGGCCGTGACAAACAGGGATACAATGCCCGCAGCAATCAGTGGCCCTACCGGAACGCCACGGAAAAACGCCACGCCGATTACTGTTCCTATCAGCAATCCGCCAATGACGGAAGGCTGTACACTCATAAAACTCACGCCGCGCCCGCCCAGCCAGGCCACGAAAATGCCTACCAAAATCGCGACAATCGACTGCCAGTTGGCAAAGGATTTCAGCAGGGATGACGCAGGCAGCGAACCACTGGCCAGCGGGGCCATTACGGCTACGGTAAGGATAATAATGCCCACTGTAATGCCCTGTTTTTCCACATAAGGAAAGAATTGCGACAGCGGTGTCATTTTGATGATCAGCAGGATCAGAATGGACAGGGTCACGGCAGTGTTGTGGACGAAGTAACTCAGTACAGCAAGGCAGATCAAGATCAGCGTGGAGGCGTAAGCAACCATAGTTTTTCCCTGAAAATGAATGAAGACAGTTATGACTGACTTTAAAGGGTTACATTAATCAACAATCGTCGGGGTTCGCGCAACTGCCAGTGGCTAAAGATTGCAACTGTAGAGTTTGATTGCGGACCAGCGCGGTGCTCTGGGTGGCCAGCGCAACGGGGCCGAGAGTGCCCTGCGTGTTGAGTTGGCTGCGGCTCACCGCTAACCAGGCTTCCCGGTAACGCAGCCAGGCGCGCTGGGCGATACGCAGTTTCTCTCTGGGTTCTCCGCTTAATTTTTTCATCAATGCACTGTACTGCGCGTTCATTTCCGCGTCCCATTGCTGGGTTGCCGTATCCTGACATTGCATCAAGGCCAGCGTGGTATCGGCTTGATTAAGGCATTGATTTAACGTGACATCAATCGTGGACTGCTCAGCCACTGCAAGCTTACAACTCAAGAGCGCTATCAACATTACCCTTTTTTTCATCGATTTCCCCTTTGTTTCCTTAACAAAATACCTTCAATTTCATTAACAGGTTAGCGGCAAGCACGGGATTAATCATTCACAGGCGTTAAAGTTTGCGAATCGCAATGCCGATACTTTCTCCGTTTAAGGGTTGTCGAAATTATTTCGCCTTTTACTACTCATACGGAAACGATCAAGATGAAACAGTTATCACTACGCACGGGGTTGCTGGCGTTGCTGGCATTCATGACACTGCTGTTGTTGGCGGTGAGTGTGATGGGCATTGTGGCAATCAACAAGGGCAACCGCTCGCTGGATGTGATTAACCGCATTCAGGGGATTGAGTTAAACAGTCTGTATCGCAGTAACGCCGATTTAATGCGCGCGCGTGCCAGTGCTGCGCTTGCAGTACGCAAGATTGAGATTGGTTTACTGGATGAGGGCGCGCAGGTCACCAAAACGGCGCAGGCCGATGTCGAGTCCTCTCAGCGCAATTTAAAACGTTTTGTGGATGCCGGAACCGTGACGGCGGAAGGCAAAATCATGGCCGATGCCATTGCATCAAGCTATAAGGATTACCTTGATCAGGGCATCCTGCCGATGATGAAGGCGCTCGACAAGCAGTATAACGATGAATATTACCAACTGCTGGAAGGTAAACTGGAGCCTTTATCGGCGAAGTACACCAAAGCGGTAGAGACCTTTGGCGCAAAAGCCGACGAAATTACCCAGGCACAGTTAGTTGAAGCTCAGCGCAATGAAATCATGATGAAAGTGCTGATCGCCGTGGCGGTGGGGCTCTCCGTGCTGCTGCTGGTACTGGCCTGGGTGCTGCTGCGCCGCATGTTACTGACGCCGTTGAACAATGCGATTATTCACCTTGAGCAGGTGGCGGCGGGCGATCTGTCTCAACCGTTGCCGCTGGCGGGCAACAACGAACTGGGTCGTCTTAACAATGCGCTGGCGGGCATGCAGCAGGCTCTGCGTGACTCGGTGAATAAGGTGCGTGAGGCCGGGCTGAAAATCGACAGCGGCAGCCGCGAGCTGGCGGCGGGCAACGTTCACCTTTCTCAACGTACCGAAGAATCCGCCGCGTCGCTGGAGCAAACGGCGGCCAGTATGGAACAGTTGACCGCAACGGTTCGTCTGAACGCCAGTAACGCGCAGCAGGCTCACCAGTTGGCGAATGCCGTTTCTGACAGTGCCGATCGCGGGGCGGAAGTGGTGAACTACGTGATGGAAAAAATGCGTGAGATCACCGAGAGCGCCAATCGCATCGGCGATATTCTGAGCGTGATCGACGGCATTGCCTTCCAGACCAACATTCTGGCGTTAAACGCCGCCGTGGAAGCGGCACGTGCCGGTGAACAGGGGCGCGGTTTTGCCGTCGTCGCGAATGAGGTGCGCACCCTGGCGCAGCGCAGTGCCAGCGCGGCGAAAGAGATTCGCACGCTGATCAGCGATTCACAGACGCGGGTGAAAGAGGGCAGTGAAATGGCCACGCGTGCAGGCGAAACCATGGATGATATCGCTGGTGAAGTCATGCGCGTGACGGCACTGATGAAAGAGATTTCGATGGCTTCAGAAGAGCAAAGTCGGGGCATCGATCAGGTCAACCATGCGGTGACGCAGATGGATGAAGCGGCGCAGCAGAACGCAGCGCTGGTGGAGCAGGCCACCGCCGCCACGCATTCACTGGAGGCGCAGTCAGAGCAGTTGCAGGCTGCTATGGCGCTGTTCCGGCTTCAGCAGGCATAAGACAAAATAAGGGCGCGACACCCGCGCCCTTTATGCTTAGCCCTGACGACACTCCGGGAACTCTGCCAGGAAGCGCTCTACGTCATCCACCATGGCGGTGTTGCCACAGTAGAACGGGCAGCGCTGATGCAGCGTTACCGGGGGGATATCCAGAATACGGTTTTGCCCGTCGCTGGCTTTACCGCCCGCCTGCTCGGCCAGGAAGGCCATGGGGTTGCACTCATACAGCAGGCGCAGTTTACCCTTCGGATGGCTGGCCGTGCTGGGGTAAAGGTAGATACCGCCTTTCAGCAGGTTACGATGGAAATCCGCCACCAGTGAACCGATGTAGCGTGAGGTGTAAGGACGGTGCGTTGCCACATCCTCTTCCTGACAGAATTTCAGGTATTTTTTCACGCCCTGCGGGAAACGAATGTAGTTACCTTCGTTAATGGAATAGGTGTAGCCCACTTCCGGATACGTCATCCGTTCGTGACTGAGGCAGAACACGCCCAGTGACGGATCGTAGGTAAACGCGTGTACACCACAACCGGTGGTGTAAACCATCATGGTAGACGAACCGTAAACCACATAACCGGCCGCGACCTGTTTGTTGCCCGGCTGCATGAAGTCCGCTTCGACGACCGGTGTGCCGGGTTCACTGACGCGACGATAGATTGAGAAAATGGTGCCGACAGAGACGTTAACGTCGATGTTTGATGATCCATCCAGCGGATCCATCAAGACCACGTACTTGCCGTTTTCCTCGCCCTCAAAGATGACAAATTCGTCCTCTTCTTCAGAAGCGATACCGGCAACGATACCGCGTGCTTTCAGTGCGGCTTTGAGTTTTTCGTTGGCGAACAGATCCAGTTTCATCTGCTGTTCACCCTGAACATTCTCGACGCCGCTGGCCCCCAGGATATCCACTAAACCGGCTTTGTTAATATCGCGGTGGATAATTTTGGCACCCAGCTTAATCGCTGAGATAAGCGCCGTCAGTTCACCTGTAGCGTGCGGAAAGTCGTGTTGCTTCTCGACGATAAATTCGCCCAACGTTTTCATAACACATTCCCTGAATCATCGATGGAGTGGCAGCGGCATACTTCACTGCCGACGGATGCGTACGCAGTTTAGCCGATTGAACTTCAAAAACCATAGTCCTAATCCGTTTCTTCCGCTCGCAACCGAGGTTACACTGTGCGCCGAACTTTTGAGTTATGGACGTTTTTATGCGCATTCACATCCTCGGGATATGTGGCACGTTTATGGGCGGGCTGGCGATGCTGGCACGCTCCCTTGGCCATCAGGTGACAGGCTCAGATGCCAATGTTTATCCGCCGATGAGCACCCTGCTTGAGCAGCAAGGTATTGAATTAACAGAGGGTTATGACGCCAGTCAGCTTGATCCTCAACCAGACCTGGTCATCATCGGCAATGCCATGACGCGCGGTAATCCCTGTGTGGAAGCGGTTCTGGAACGCAACATTCCCTACCTTTCAGGTCCCCAGTGGCTGCATGATTTCGTGCTGCGTGACCGGTGGGTGCTGGCCGTGGCCGGCACCCACGGTAAAACCACGACGGCAGGCATGGCAGCGTGGATTCTGGAGGCGTGTGGTCTGGAACCGGGCTTTATTATCGGCGGTGTACCCGGCAACTTCGATGTTTCAGCAAAATTAGGAAAAAGCCCATTCTTTGTGATTGAGGCTGACGAATATGACTGCGCGTTTTTCGATAAGCGCTCTAAATTCGTTCATTACTGCCCACGTACGCTGATTCTGAATAACCTGGAATTCGATCATGCGGATATTTTTGACGATCTGCGGGCGATCCAGAAACAGTTCCATCACCTGGTACGCATCGTGCCGGGCCAGGGCAAGATCCTGCTGCCGGAGCACGATCATAACCTGAAGCAGGTAATGGCGATGGGCTGCTGGAGCGAGCAGGAACATGTCGGCGATGGCGGTCACTGGCAGGCGAAAAAACTGACGCCTGACGCCTCACACTGGGAAGTCTGGCTGGACGGCAACAAAGTGGGTGAAGTGAACTGGGCACTGGTCGGCGAACACAACATGCACAATGGTTTAATGGCCATTGCGGCAGCCCGTCATGTTGGCGTGAAACCCGAGGATGCCAGCCAGGCACTGGACAGCTTTATCAATGCCCGTCGTCGTCTGGAACTGCGCGGCGAGGTCAACGGCATCAAGATCTATGATGATTTTGCCCATCATCCGACCGCGATTCTTGCCACGCTGAGCGCGCTGCGCAGCAAAGTGGGCGGGACGGCGCGTATCCTGGCCGTGCTCGAACCGCGTTCAAACACCATGAAAATGGGCGTGAATAAAAATGAACTTGCCCCGTCACTGGCGCGTGCCGACGAAGTGTTTCTGTTCCAGCCGAGCCATATTCCCTGGCAGGTCGCGGATGTCGCAGAAGCCTGCATGCAGCCTGCGCACTGCAGCGCGGATATTGATGCGCTGGTAGAAACAATCGCCAAAACGGCGCAGCCGGGCGATTCCATCCTGGTGATGAGCAACGGGGGCTTTGGTGGGATTCATCAGAAGCTGCTGGATCGTCTGGATCGTCTGGCTCGTTAACCGGTAGCCGATCCTTTTCTCCCCGAACGAGGGGAGAGAAAACCCTGCGGCTGGGCACTGCTCAGCCGCACATCACCGCCAGGGTCAGACGGCTTCTGCTAATTCGCGCAGGTACTGAAAAATCTGACGGGCAGATTTTGGCGGTTTGTTACCCGCTTTTTCCTTCTGTGCATTACGAATCATGCTACGCAGTTGCTGACGATCGGCCTGAGGATAAAGGGCAAGCACGTCGGTCATCGCCTCATCGCCTTCTTCAATCAGGCGATCGCGCAGCATTTCCAGCTTGTGAAACAGCGCAACCTGCTGGTTATGGCGGTTTTTAAGCTTATCCAATGCGGTACGAATCGGTTCAACGTCGATGCTGCGCAGCAGCTTACCAATTAACTGTAACTGACGGCGGCGGCCTTCTTTCTTAATACGCTGCGCCAGTTCAATCTCGGTACGCAAACGCTCATCCAGCGGAATTTTATCCAGCGAGTTTTTCCCCAGGTCGACCAGTTCGGCCCCCAGGCGTTTCAGCTCTTCAGCATCGCGTTTGATTTCGCTCTTACTAACCCAAATAATCTCTTCATCTTCTTCTTCGTGATTATCGGGCACATCATCGAGCCACTCTTCAGGCTGCTTAGTCATATCTGGCTCCAAAAAAAAGAGGCTAATCCTACCAGTTTATCGGGTGACTGCGAAATTGTTCTCTGACTCTGATAGACTCAAATTATTCAACCATAAGATTAGACGGCAGGTCGATGAACGTATCAACTCAAGTTGCAGAACAGCGAAAAGCACTGGAACAGGCAATTGCACAGGCGCTTGAACTGGCAAAAGCAAGTACGGATGGCGCGGAAGTCGCGGTGAGCAAGACCACCGGTATTGGTGTCAGTACCCGTTACGGCGAAGTGGAAAACGTCGAATTCAACAGTGATGGCGCACTGGGCATCACTGTTTACCACCAAAACCGTAAAGGCAGTGCCTCATCGACCGATCTCAGCCCGGATGCCATTAAACGAACCGTGCAGGCGGCGATTGATATCGCACGCTATACCTCGCCGGATCCCTTTGCCGGCCCGGCGGATGCCGAACTGCTGGCTTATGACGCACCGGATCTGGATCTCTACCATCCGTGGGAGATCGATGCCGATTATGCTATCCAGCTGGCGGCACAGGCAGAGCAGGCGGCATTGCAGGCAGACAAACGCATCACCAATACTGAAGGCGGTAGTTTTAACAGCCATGTCGGTATCAAAGTCTTTGGTAACAGCCACGGCATGCTGCAAAGCTACTGTTCCAGCCGTCATTCGCTGTCCAGCTGCGTCATTGCTGAGCAGGACGGCAATATGGAGCGTGATTATGCGTACACCATTGGCCGCGCCATTGAGGACTTAAAGAGCGCGGACTGGGTTGGGGCTGAGTGCGCTCGCCGGACGCTGTCGCGCCTGGCACCGCGTAAGCTCGATACCATGAAAGCGCCGGTCATTTTTGCGCCGGAAGTCGCGACCGGCCTGTTCGGCCATCTGGTCGGCGCCATCAGCGGCAGCAGCGTCTATCGTAAATCCACATTCTTACTGGATGCGATGGGCAAACAGATTCTGCCTGAATGGCTGACCATTCAGGAGCAGCCGCATCTGTTAAAAGGCCTGGCCTCCACGCCGTTTGACAGCGAAGGCGTACGTACACAGGCCCGCGACATCATTAAAGATGGCGTGCTGCAAACCTGGCTGATGACCAGCTATTCTGCGCGCAAGCTGGGCCTGACCAGCACCGGTCACGCGGGCGGCATTCATAACTGGCGCATCGCCGGTCAGGGGCACAGCTTCAACGACATGCTGAAGCAGATGGGCACCGGGCTGGTCGTGACCGAACTGATGGGACAGGGCGTCAGCGCCATCACGGGCGATTATTCGCGTGGCGCAGCCGGTTTCTGGGTGGAGAATGGCGAGATTCAGTATCCGGTAAGTGAAATTACGATTGCAGGTAACTTAGGCGATATGTGGCGGAACATTGTTACCGTAGGCGATGACATTGAAACCCGCAGCAATATTCAGTGTGGTTCTGTTCTGTTACCCGAAATGTATATTGCCGGACAGTAAAATCTCTTTTAAGTTGTGTAGGCGATAGCAAGCGGAGGGCATCGACCCTCCGCTTTTTTATAAGCAGCGTTTTCACAATAAAAAGGAAGCTGAGCATGCGTAAAGCGTTTATGTCGTTGTTAGCTGTTGCCTTGTTATCTGTTAATGTCACCGCCGGTGCGGCATCTCTTGAGCACGATATGAAAGAGATGGCGGGTATTTACAAGTCGCTGGATGGGGCGAAAAGCGCCGATCAGCTGCACAAAATGTTAGGTGATTTGCGCGCCAAAGCCGAAGATGCCAAAAAAGGCACCCCGGACAAACTGGAAGGCAAAGCACCGGACAGCCCGGAAATGAAAGACTTTCACAAAGGCATGGATGATTTGATTGCCCAGATTGATAAAGCCGATGCACTGGCTAAGCAGGGCAAGCTGGATGAAGCGAAAGCAGAAGCGCAAAAACTGGCTGCTATCCGTAACGAAAACCACAAGAAGTTCCGCTAAACACACGCTAACCCCGGCACTGCCGGGGTTAATTATTCCGCCCCCTCATCGCCACCCGGCTTAGCCAGGATCACTTCAACCTGATGGGTTTTCAGCAGGTTTTGCAGCGCCGTACCCGGCAGTTTATCGGTGAACAGGGCTGTCGCCTGCGCCACGCTGCCCATCTCCACCGCGGCCGAGGCCTGGAATTTAGTATGATCGGCGGCGAGCAATATATGACGCGAATGCGCCATCATCGTTTGTGCAACGTTGGCCTCATTGACGTCAAATTCCAGCAGCGCACCGTCACTCTCAATGGCGCCCATGCTGGTGACGAGATAATCCGCCCGGAAACTGGCCACAAAGGCCGTGGTCACCGGACCAATAATGCCACCATTGTGTGGGCGCAACGTGCCGCCGGGCACCATGACTTCAAACTGGGGGCATTTATACAGAATATGTGCCACCCGCAGGCTGTTGGTGATAACCCGCAGATGCTTATGGTTCATCAGGGCGCGGGCCACATGCTCCACGGTAGTGCCAATCGTAATAAACACCGTGGAACCATCAGGAATGTAGTCAGCGATGGCGTCAGCGATAGATCGTTTTTCATCGGTTTGTGAGACTTCGCGCTGTTCAAAGGCGGTATTGACCACGCTGGATGCGCGGCCTGCGCCGCCATGATGACGGGTAATCAATCCCTGTTCGCTGAGTTTGCGAATGTCGCGGCGTACCGTTTGCGTCGACACATCCAGTAGCACCGCAAGTTCATCAATATTCATGTAGCCACGTTCGGCGATCAGGCTGAGTAAACGATCGTGGCGAGGATTACCGGTTACGTCCGTGAGGATCATGAGCTGCTCTCTGAAGACCACTTTGGCTGTCAGTTTAACCATTAACTGACATAAAAGAACAGGTTTGCTCATAATCGGGAATACCGGCCCGGCCACCCGGGCGCGTACATTTTAAGGCCGCGACAGCGCTGGCAAAGCGCACCGCTTCCGCCACGGCGGGCTTTTGGGCCAGCCTGAATGCCAGTGCGCCATGAAACACATCGCCGGCACCGGTCGTGTCGACCACCCTGACATGAAAAGCTGGCTGATGCTGTAATC
Organism: Pantoea stewartii; assembly: GCF_011044475.1. NCBI lineage: Bacteria > Pseudomonadati > Pseudomonadota > Gammaproteobacteria > Enterobacterales > Erwiniaceae > Pantoea > Pantoea stewartii. The sequence continues at coordinate 2,318,284 of NZ_CP049115.1, read as the reverse complement.
TGCCCGCATCAAGCCAGAGGCAACCCTGAACGCCTTGTGTCACATAGACATGTCCCTTTGTGAGCATTTGTGCTTTTTTCAGCGCACTGGCGTCACTTTCCATACCGGTCAGGCGCTGCAAACCGGGTGCGGAAAACGCCGCGTGGTCGCTCAGCGTTACCAGTTCAGCAATGTTTTGTGGCGTCACATCGCCATCCAGAATAGTGGGAACGCCGGACCTGCGTGCCAGCTTAAAGGCGCATTTTGCGCCCTGATGCCAGCGGACATCCGCCAGCACGGCATCCCACTGAGAAAAATCGATTTCCGCTAGCCAGTCGGCCTCGTCGGGTAAATCCGGGCTGGGATAGTTGGCGATGATACGTTCGCCTTCAGCATCCACAAGAATGGCAGATTGCGAGGAGCGGGCAGCGTTAAAAATCTTTGTATAACGTGTACTTACGCCGTAACTGTTTAACTCGGACAGCAGCCTTTTCCCGGTGTCATCGTCCCCGACCCGGCCAATAAAATCTACCTGCGCACCCAACTTTGCAGCCGCGACGGCTGCCGTGGCCGCCGGGCCACCGCCGACTTCCCGATAGTTGCTGGCGACATATTTTCCGCCCTGATGCGGTAACGTTTCCAGGTACCAGATGCGATCCAGTACGGTGATCCCTACACAAGCTATGCGCGTCATCACTCTTCCTCAGGCATTTTCTCGTGCTGTCATTTTAATTTCATCAAATGTTTTAAAAGTGACACCTGTCAATTTTTTGACCATAAATTACAAATATGATCCGAAAAAGACAGTAAAAATCATATATCGGACAAAATGTGACATTCATCGGGTTTGGGAGAGCGGTATGGCGGAAGTAGCGTTTATTGGACTGGGGCAAATGGGGGCGCCGATGGCGAGCAATCTGCTTAAGCAGGGCCATCAGCTCAGGGTGTTTGACGTCAATCCCGAGGCGGTTGCCAGGTTAGTGGAAAAAGGCGCACAGGCTGCCCGTTCTCCAGCCGAGGCCGCCGAAGGGGCTGAATTCGTTATCACCATGCTGCCCAATGGCGATTTGGTGCGCGCTGTCCTGTCAGGCGATCAGGGCGTCTGTACCACCCTGTCGCCTTCGGCACTGGTGATCGATATGTCGACGATCCATCCGCTACAGACCGACCAGATGATTAACGAGATGCGGGCGAGCGGCTTCAGCATGATGGACGTGCCGGTTGGGCGCACATCCGATCATGCTATCGCCGGCACGCTGTTGCTGCTGGCAGGCGGAACACTGCAACAGATTGAGCGGGCAAAACCGCTGCTGTTGGCCATGGGAAATGAGGTGGTGGTGGCTGGCGGACCGGGCATGGGGATTCGCGTCAAGCTGATTAATAACTACATGAGTATCGCCCTGAATGCGCTCTCTGCAGAGGCGGCGGTGCTGTGTGAAGGGCTGGGGCTGCCGCTGGACGTTGCGCTACAGGTCATGAACGGCACGCCAGCAGGGAAGGGGCACTTCACCACGACCTGGCCAAATAAGGTGCTGAAAGGCGACCTGTCACCGGCCTTTATGATCGATCTGGCTCATAAAGACCTGGGCATCGCGCTGGATGTGGCTAACCAGCTGCATGTGCCCATGCCGCTCGGGGCCGCCTCACGTGAGGTTTACAGCCAGGCGCGCGCCGCCGGACGCGGACGTCAGGACTGGACCGCCCTTCTCGAACACGTGCGCGCCAGCGCAGGCCTCTCACCTTCGACAACCCCTTGTGACGCTTAATCAGAGGAAAGCACATGACTCATTACACCCTTAAAGACATCGCCCGGCCATCAGGTGGTTTCGCCATGCTGGCTGTGGATCAGCGTGAAGCGATGCGGCTGATGTTTGCCGCCGCGGGTGCGCCAGAGCCGGTCAGCGATCGGGTTCTGACCGAATTCAAAGTGAATGCCGCCAGCGTGTTATCGCCTTATGCCTCCGCCATCCTGGTGGATCAGCAATTTTGCTTTCAGCAGATTGTGGAGCAGCGGGCTGTGTCGCCCGGTTGCGGCATCATTGTCGCGGCGGATGCGTTTATACCGGGCAACGGCATGCCGGTTGACAGTGTGGAGATTGATCACCGCGTCGATCCTCAGGCCGTCAAGCGTGACGGGGCAAAGGCGCTCAAGCTGCTGGTGCTGTGGCGCAGCGATGAAGACGCACAGCAGCGGCTCGATATGGTGAATACCTTCACTGCGCGCTGTCACCGCCATGGTCTGCTCAGCATTATCGAACCCGTTGTCAGACCGCCGCGCCGGGGCGATCGCTTCGATCGCGAGCAGGCGATCCTCGCTGCAGCGAAGGAACTGGGTAACAGCGGAGCGGATCTTTATAAGGTGGAAATGCCGCTGTACGGCAAAGGTTCACAAGCCGACCTGCTGACGGCCGCGCAGAAACTTAACGATTTGATCATGATGCCGTGGGTCATCCTCTCCTCTGGCATTGACGAAAAATTATTCCCACGAGCCGTCAGAGTCGCCATGCAGGCGGGTGCCTCCGGATTCCTGGCGGGCCGCGCAGTCTGGTCTTCGGTTATTGGTTTACCCGATACCGACCTGATGCTGCGGGATATCTCTGTTCCCAGACTGCAACGGCTGGGCGAGATCGTAGATGAAATGATGGCGAAACGTTAATAGGGAGAAGCAGATGAAATGGTTTAACACCTTAAGCCACAATCGCTGGCTCGAACAGGAAACTGATCGGATTTTCAGTTTTGGCAAGCATGCGGCGGTGCCAACCGGATTTGGCTGGCTGGGTAATAACGGTCAGGTCAAACCCGATAAGGGAACGCACCTGTGGATCACCGCCCGCATGTTGCACGTCTATGCGGTGGCGGCCTCGATGGGGCGGCCCGGGGCTTATCAACTGGTTGAACATGGTATCAATGCGTTAAACGGTGCGCTTCGCGATAAAAAATATGGCGGCTGGTACGCCTGCGTCAACGATGAAGGCGTTCTCGATGCCTCCAAGCAGGGCTACCAGCATTTTTTTGTATTGCTGGGCGCCGCCAGCGCCGTTACCACCGGCCATCCGGCGGCACGTCCATTGCTGGATGAGGCGATCAAGGTCATTGAACGTTACTTCTGGAGTGAAGACGAGCAGATGTGCCTGGAATCCTGGGACGAGGCATTCAGCAAGACCGAAGACTACCGGGGAGGGAACGCCAATATGCACGCCGTTGAAGCGTTCCTGATCGTGTATGACGTCACGCACGATAAGAAATGGCTGGATCGCGCGCTGCGCGTCACCTCCGTAATCATCCATGATGTCGCGCGTCAAAATAATTACCGCGTGAATGAACACTTTGACACGCACTGGACGCCACTGCGCGATTACAACAAAGACAACCCTGCCCACCGCTTCCGTGCTTATGGTGGCACGCCCGGCCACTGGATTGAGTGGGGGCGACTGATGCTGCATCTGCACGCCGCGCTTGAAGCGCGCTTTGAAACCCCACCGGCCTGGTTAGTGGAAGATGCCAAAGGGTTATTTCACGCCACCCTGCGTGATGCCTGGGCGCCCGATGGTGCAGACGGTTTCGTTTATACCGTGGACTGGGACGGCAAGCCCGTGGTGCGCGAGCGGGTACGCTGGCCTATCGTCGAAGCGATGGGAACCGCCTATGCGCTATATACCGTCACCGGTGAGGCGCAATACGAAGCCTGGTATCAAAAGTGGTGGGACTACTGCATGACCTACCTGATGGACTTCGAAAACGGTTCCTGGTGGCAGGAACTGGATTGCGAAAACAAGGTGACGACCAAAGTCTGGGACGGCAAACAGGATATCTACCACCTGCTGCATTGCCTGGTCATCCCACGCCTTCCGCTGGCACCGGGCCTGGCTCCCGCTGTCGCCGCCGGATTACTGGACTGTAACGCAAAATAATTCCAAAACAGACGGGAGTACCAGCTATGCACAGCAGCGGAAAAACCCTTGTACTGCGTGCCGGAGACTACCAGGCCACCCTTGTCACCGTGGGCGCGGGTCTGGCTGAACTGACATACGCAGGTCAGCATCTGGTGCTCCCCCATCCCCCTGAAACCCTGCCGCTGGCGCACATGGGGAAAGTCCTGATTCCCTGGCCCAATCGCGTCGCGAAGGGCACCTGGTACCATAACGGTAAATGGCTTCATTTACCGATCAATGATCACGAAGGGGGAACCGCCATTCACGGTTTGCTGGCGTGGCGTGACTGGCAGATTACGGAACATACCGACAGCACAGCGAGGCTGACAATCTTTTTACCGCCCAGCTACGGGTATCCGTTTGCCCTGGTTTCAACGGTGACGTACCGGCTGGATGCCATGCAGGGCCTGCTGGTGACGCTCGACAGTCAAAATACAGGACGTGAACCTGCTCCTTATGGCGCAGGTGCGCACCCGTATCTGACCTGCAACAGAATGCCGCTGGACGAGTGCCTGCTCACGTTGCCTGCCGCGATAGCGCAAGGCGATTTCCTTTCCCCACGTCTGCTCGGCGCAACGCAAATTGATGACAGCCTTCGCACAGGCACGGACGGCCAGCAGTGGGAAGTGCGCCTGACCAGCCGGAAGCCGTCCCTTTCTGTTTACTTACGTAGCGATCAGCCCTGGCTGCAAATTTACACCGGCGAAAAACTGGGCCGCACCGGGCTGGCAACCGAGCCCATGAGTTGCCCGCCTGATGCGTTTAACTCCGGCGTTGATCTGGTCTGGCTCGCACCGCAGGCGACGCATCGGCTGGCCTTCACCCTTGGCTGCGATCGCCCCGGATAAAGATCACCTTACCGCCTTACCCTACAACTAAGAGGCCAGTATGCACTTACAACACCTTGAAACGGCAGGGGTAAAACTCACTGCCACTGATAACGGCTTTTCACTGGTTTATCACGGCCGCGTTATTCTGAGCCACAGCCCGGAAGCGCCCTGTCTGTGGATGGGGCACGGTCGGGCCGACATTAAAATGTTTCGTGGCAACTTCAGTATCAAAGATCGGCTGAATGAAAAGCTGGCTCTGACTGAGGTCACCATGACGTCGCAGGCCGACTGTTGGCACATCCGTTTCTCGCGCGGCAACGTCATCAGCGCCACGCTGACGGTTGGGCTGGATGCCGGCGGGCGTTTACTGCTCACACTAAATAATGACGCCGACAGTCATAACCGCATCTGGCTACGGCTGGCAGCGCAGCAGGCGGATCACATCTACGGCTGCGGCGAACAGTTTTCCTGTTTTGACCTGCGCGGGAAACCGTTCCCGCTCTGGACCAGTGAGCAGGGCGTCGGACGGAATAAAAACAGTTATGTTACCTGGCAGGCGGACTGTGCGGAGAATGCCGGCGGCGATTATTACTGGACGTTTTTCCCTCAGCCCACCTTCGTCAGCAGCCAGAAGTATTACTGCCATGTGGACAACAGCGGCTACATGAATTTTGACTTCAGCGCACCCGATTATCACGAACTGGCGTTCTGGGAAAACCGCGCGACGTTACGCTTTGAATGCGCCGACAGCTATATTGCGCTGCTGGAAAAACTGAGCGCCTTGCTGGGCCGCCAGCCTGAATTGCCTGACTGGGTTTACGATGGCGTGATTCTGGGCATTCAGGGCGGCACCGACGTGTGTCAGCAGAAGTTAGACAAGATGCGTCAGGCGGGTGTGAAGGTTAACGGTATCTGGGCTCAGGACTGGTCCGGTATTCGCATGACGTCGTTTGGCAAACGTGTCATGTGGAACTGGCAGTGGGACAGCGAACTCTATCCGCAACTGGATACACGCATTCAGCAATGGAAAGCCGAAGGCGTCCAGTTTCTCTCTTATATCAATCCTTATGTCGCCAGCGATCGCCCTCTGTGCGACGAGGCCGCCCGGCACGGCTATCTCACCAAAACGGCTTCCGGTCAGGACTACCATGTTGAATTTGGTGAGTTCTATGCGGGCGTTGTCGATCTGACTCATCCTGATGCTTATAACTGGTTCAAAGAGGTTATCAAACAAAATCTGATCGGCCTGGGCTGTGGCGGCTGGATGGCGGATTTTGGCGAATATCTCCCAACCGATACGGTTCTGCACAACGGTGTCCATGCCGAGATTATGCATAATGCCTGGCCCGCGCTGTGGGCAAAATGTAACTACGACGCGCTGGCAGAAACCGGCAAGCTCGGCGAAACGCTCTATTTTATGCGCGCGGGTTATACCGGCAGTCAGAAATACGCCGTGATGATGTGGGCCGGGGATCAAAACGTTGACTGGAGTCTGGACGATGGCCTCGCGTCGGTAGTGCCTGCCGCCTTGTCGCTGGCAATGAGTGGGCACGGTTTGCATCACAGTGACATTGGTGGCTATACCACGCTCTACGGCATGAAACGGAGCAAAGAACTGCTGCTGCGTTGGTGTGATTTCAACACCTTTACGCCCATGATGCGCACCCATGAAGGTAACCGTCCCGGCGATAACTGGCAGTTTGACAGCGATGACGAAACCATGGCGCATTTTGCCCGTATGTCGACGATCTTTACTTCCTTAAAGCCTTACATCAGGCAGGCGGTGGCGCAGAATGCCCGCAGTGGTCTGCCTGTTATGCGGCCGCTTTTCCTGCACTATGAAGCGGATGCCCGCACTTATTCGCTGAAATACCAGTACCTGTTTGGTCGTGATTTGCTGGTCGCGCCGGTGTATGAAGAGGGCCGCCACGACTGGACGCTCTATCTGCCGGAGGATCGCTGGATAAACCTCTGGACCGGTGAAGCGGCCAGCGGTGGCGAGATCACGGTGGCCGCACCGCTTGGCCAGCCGCCCGTCTTTTACCGGGCTGAAAGTGAATGGCAGGCGTTATTTGCCTCGTTACGGCTGATCGACAGTGCCGGTTCGACGCGATAAAGGAGAAAGGGTATGGATTTCTTCACGCTTTTTACTCCCGACGGGCTTGAGCTGAGTATTGAGGTTGTCTGCATCATCATCGCCATCATGTTCCTGTATACCTTCATCGGTATCTGCGCAGGCTTTGGTGGCGCGCTGGTGACGATGCCGCTGATCACCTTGTTGCTGCCGGTCAAAATGGCGGCACCTATGTCGGTCATTGTCGGGACAGCCACCGCGTTATATGCGACCTGGTTGTCACGTAACGAAACCCACTGGCGATCTGCGCTGGTGCTTATCCTGTTCTCCTTTGCCGGCATTCCCCTGGGGATTTATGCGCTCGCCAGTTTCCCGGACAACATCATGACAACCGGGCTGGGCACTTTCCTGATCCTGTACGCGTTTTATAGCCTGTTTGTTCCTCGTCTGCCTGTCTGTGACAAAAACTGGCTAGTGGTGCCCACGGGCATCATCGCCGGCGCTCTGGGGTCGGCTTTTGCGACCAACGGCCCGCCGGTAGTGATTTATGGCATGTTGAGAAATCTGGCTCCGGCGGCGTTTCGTGGCACGCTCAATGCGTTTTTTACCGCCAGTAACATCGCCATTATTGGCGGCCTGACGACCAGCGGCATCTTAACGCTGTCAACCGTCAAGCTGGTGCTGTTCTGCGTGCCCACCATGATCCTGGGCTCGCTGGTGGGCCAGTATGTTCACCAACGCATCTCTGTCAGCACTTTCCGGCTGATGGTGCTCCTGCTGCTGATCGCATCCGGCGCCATGCTGATCAAGGGGGCGTTGGCGATTCCGGCATGGTCGGTACTGGTGCCGGTGTTTGGCCTGCTGGCGATTATGCAGTGGGTATTGGGCAAAAAAGTTGCGGCGATACGCGCGGAAACACAGCAGCAAGCGGAAACACAGCAGCAAAACGCTTCCCCTTCATCCTGAGCAAGGTTACCCGCCAGGCGGGCGGGTAAACCGGAGAACCATCATGAATCAGCAAACTGTATCTTCTGCCGGCGAGCCTGCGACGCTGCGGTTGCCGTTCCGGGAAAAAGTGGCCTATGGCATGGGCGATCTGGGTTCTAACATCCTGTTAGATATCGGGACGCTTTACTTACTGAAGTTCTATACCGATGTGCTGGAGCTGCCGGGAACGTACGGCGGAATTATCTTTCTGGTCGCCAAGTTCTTCACGGCGTTTACCGATATGGGCACGGGCATCATGCTGGATTCGCGGCGCAGGATTGGCCCGAAAGGGAAGTTCCGGCCGTTTGTCTTGTACGCCGCGTTTCCGGTCACGCTTTTGGCTGTCGCCAACTTTATCGGTACGCCGTTTGAAATCACCGGTAAAGCGGTCGTCGCCACGGTGTTGTTTATGTTGTATGGCCTGTTCTTCAGCATGATGAACTGTTCGTATGGGGCGATGGTGCCCGCCATCACCAAAAATCCTGATGAGCGCGCCTCCCTGGCCGCCTGGCGGCAGGGCGGTGCAACGCTGGGGTTACTGATTTGTACTGTGGGTTTTGTGCCGGTGATGAACCTGGCAGAAGGCAGCGCGCAGTTCCGCTATATCGCTGCAGCCACACTTTTCTCGGCATTTGGTTTGTTCTTTATGTGGTGGTGCTATGCCGGTGTAAAGGAGCGCTATGTCGAACAGCCGTCTGCCCACCCCACGCAAAACCCGGGCCTGTTAGCCTCCTTCCGCGCTATCGCGGGTAACCGTCCGCTGTTTATTCTCTGTATTGCCAACCTGTGCACACTGGGGGCGTTCAACGTCAAGCTGGCGATTCAGGTCTATTACACCCAGTACGTTCTGAACGATCCCATCCTGCTGTCATGGATGGGCTTCTTTAGCATGGGCTGCATTTTTATCGGTGTCTTTATGATGCCCGGCGCCGTCAGGCGCTTTGGTAAGAAAAAAGTGTATATCGGCGGTTTGCTGATTTGGGTCGTGGGCGATCTGCTCAACTATTGCTATGGGGGCGGTTCCGTCAGTTTCATCGTGTTTTCCTGTCTGGCTTTTTTTGGATCTGCCTTTGTGAACAGTCTTAACTGGGCTTTAGTCTCTGATACGGTCGAATACGGGGAATGGCGGACGGGCGTGCGTTCTGAAGGCACGGTTTATACCGGTTTCACCTTTTTCCGTAAGGTCTCACAGGCACTGGCAGGCTTTTTCCCCGGCTGGATGCTGACCCAGATTGGCTACGTGCCTAACGTTGTCCAGCGCGCCGGTACGGTCGAGGGCCTGAAGCAACTGATGTTTATTTATCCCGGTGCGTTAGCCGTGGTCACGATTGTGGCCATGGGGTGTTTCTACAACCTCAATGAAAAGATGTATGTCCGCATCATTGACGAGATTGACGCCCGTAAGCGTCAGCACTGATTTGGCTCTGTGATAAGGATCCGTTATGAACACAGGTTCTGATCCCTTAACGCTGAAACTGCCTCTGCGTGAGAAGTTTGCTTACGGCATCGGTGATTTCGGCTCCAACCTGATGCTGGCTATCGGGACGCTTTACTTACTTAAGTTTTACACCGATGAACTGGGGATGCCGGCCTGGTATGGCGGCGTGATTTTCCTCGTCGCCAAATTCTTTACGGCCCTTACCGATATGTTTACGGGCATCGTGCTGGATTCACGGCGGACAATTGGCGCAAGAGGAAAATTCAGGCCGTTTATCCTGTATTTTTCGCTGCCGGTCGCGCTGGTGGCGGCGGCGCAGTTTGTGGCGAATGACCTCAGCCTGACATGTAAAACGGCTGTCGCCACCGCGCTGTTTATGCTGTTTGGCCTGTTTTACAGTCTGATGAACTGTTCCTACGGGGCAATGGTGCCTGCCATCACCAGAAATCCCACCGAGCGCGCTCATCTTGCCGCCTGGCGGCAGGGCGGGGCCACGTTAGGATTGCTGGTTTGTACCGTAGGCTTTATGCCCATCCAGTCGCTGTTTGTGGGCAAAAGTGCGCTGGGTTATCAGGTGGCGGCTGCCGTCTTTGTCACTGGCGGATTGCTGTGCATGGGGCTTTGCTACAGCGGCGTGAAAGAACGCTATGTCGAGGTCACGCCCGCCCATCACAAACCTGGCGTTGCAACCGCCTTTCGCGCCATCTTTCACAATCCACCCTTGCGGACGCTGTGCCTGGCGAACCTGTGTACCTTGGCGGCATTCAACATCAAGCTGGCGATTCAGGTTTATTACACCCAGTACGTGCTGAACGATGTCAGTCTGCTCTCCTGGATGGGTTTCTTCAGCATGGGCTGTATTCTGGCCGGTGTGCTGCTGGTGCCCGCTGCGGTGAAACGTTGGGGTAAAAAGCAGGTGTATCTCGGTGGTTTAGTATTCTGGGCTGTCGGCGATCTGTGCAATTTTCTCTGGGGCAGCACATCGCTAATGTTCGTCCTGTTCTCCTGTATGGCGTTCTTCGGCACAGCGTTTGTGAACAGCCTTAACTGGGCGCTGGTGCCGGATACCGTCGAGTACGGTGAATGGAAAACCGGTATCCGCGCAGAGGGCGCCTGCTATACCGGCTACACCTTCTTCCGTAAGATCTCTGCCGCCATGGCGGGGTTTTTGCCGGGCCTGATGCTGACACAAATCGGCTATGTGCCGAATGCCCTTCAATCGGATGCCACGCTGGCGGGGCTGCGGCAGTTGATCTTTATCTGGCCCTGTACGCTGGCCATCGCGGCGGCACTGATTATGGGATGGGGTTACAGGCTCAATGAAGCGCGTTTCGCGCGCATTGTCGCGGCCATTAATCAACGTAAACGGCACGCTCTTGCCCCTGCTGCTATCCCAACGCGCAACGAGGCCTGCGTTCAGGTGACGGGGGCGGAAAAGCCATAAGTTTCTCTGTTAAGACGTGATGGCAGGTAACTGTTTGCCAGTTTTGTGACAGCGGTACAGTACCGGCCATCGCGCATTATGTGTTCACAGGCGCATCACTGCGCACAGGTAAGACAGCCTAACCTGTTGTTTTATATAGCCTGAATCTCCATTCTCCCCCTGTTCACTCCCCACTTTGCGGCACCGATCACGCTCAGGTGCAGGATTTCCACTTCGAAACGGAAAAAGTCGTTCTCCACAGCCGCGCGGACTCTGTTTAGTTTGTGATCACGCTGAATGCGTAACGGGATGCAGACGATGAGCACGTGTAATGGAGCGGTAGCGATGAACGCGTCACAAGACGAGCAGCAAACGATTCAGGCCCTGGCGGATCGCGTAATGACCCAGATCGGCGCGCTGTTTGCCGAGCGGTCCATTAAGCCGAATGCGGTACAGCTGCAAATGCTGGCTTCGCATGTCCGCGCAATGGCATTGCGATCGGTAACCGGTGAAGGGCTGCCGGAGGTGGAGGCGGATCTGTTCGATGAGATCTCGCCAGCGTCAATGGCACTGGCGCAGCAGGTCGTGGATCTGTTTGGCAATTTACCGCCGGAAGAAGCCTGGCTGCTCTCCGTCCACTTTGAAGTGGCTAAGAACGACTGATTTTCACCACCATGAGAGGTACAGACATATGGTAACCGTAGTAATAGGCGATCGATTAGGTAAAGGACAGAAAGTGGCGGCCGGCGTTGAGAAAGCGGGCGGGCGTGCCGTTGTCGTGCCCGGCGTGGCAGCTGACATGAAGTTGGGCGATGTGATGAAGGCTGAGAATGCCGATTTTGGCATTTCTTTTTGTGGCAGCGGCGGTGCGGGGGCGATTACGGCACAAAACAAGTATGGCTACAAAGCCAAACACGGCATGCGCTCAGTGGATGAAGGTGTGACAGCCATCAACGAAGGCGCCACCGTGCTGGGCTTCGGGTTTATGGATAAAGAAGAGCTGGGTGAACGTCTGGTTCAGGCCTGGCACAAAAAACACGGTGGATAAGGAATGAAAGAGACCTTTACAACCTCGGTAGCCGTAAGCGGCAAAGGCGATACCAAAGCGAAAGCGTTCTCTGATGCGCTCAGCCGGGTGCAGCACGAAGTCCTGCGCAACGCCAACAAGATTTTGCTGCGCATCGAACCCCAGGACGTAAAGGTGGTGCGCGCGCAGGAGCGCGTCAGAACCGAAAAATTTCTTTTCTTTTTCCTGGCACGCGAGCGCAGGCACTTCAGTGTCGATCTGGAGGTCACCATCAACGTGACCTGTCTGGACGGCGATAAAGTTGCGTTCACCCGCGTGTAAGTCAGCCTCAAACAACATAAATAAGGAAAGAGGATGTTTCTCATCATTTTGCTCAAGTCGTTAATCATCGGCGGCCTTGTGGGCGTCGGTGTGGGTGCTGGCGCTGCCCGCATGTTCCACGCGCCGACGACACAAGGTATGGGCGCGTTTCGCACACTGGGTGAACTCAACTCCTGTGAAGGCGATCCCGCTTCTCACTTCTCTTTTGGGTTGGGTTTCTTTTTCAATGCCTGGGCTTCCTCCGTTGCGGCGGGTGCATTCACCCAGGATGTGGATCACCGCATCATCCCCAACTGGGGCGCGGCGGCCATCATGGTCAAAAACCGCAACGTCGCGCAAACGCTGCACGATCCAAAAAAGATGGCTATCGCCTGCGGCATCATCGGCATGGTGGTGGTCGCGTTTTTGAATTCGACGGCCTCTGCCGTTCCGGCGGCCCTGCAGGTTACGGCGGTCAAAGTGCTGGTCCCTGCGGCGAATCTGCTGGTGAACACGGTCATGCCCGTGATCTTCTGGCTGGCCGCAATCGATGCCGGTAAGAAATCGGGCTTCTGGGCCACCATTTTTGGCGGTCTGGCGCAGCTGATTATGGGCAATGCGGTACCGGGCCTGGTGCTGGGAATTTTGATTGGCAAAGGGGTTGAAGAGAGCGGCTGGCACAAAGTGACCAAAGTCATGATGACCGCCATCGTTGCCCTGTTTGTCCTCAGCGCCTTCTTCCGCGGTTTCGATATGAAGATGCTGCAATCCTTCCAGCTCGGCATTCCTGGCTGGCTCGACAGTATTCATAACAGCCTGAGCGGCAAATAACGGAGCGTCTGCAATGGAAGAATCAAACAAAGGTTTCTGGTATGCCGACTGGGCATTCCCGATTTTTGTCGGTTTGCTCTCCTCCGGCGTGTTTGCCGGGACACATATGTACTACCTGTACGGCATTGGAGCGTTTAACGAAGTCGCTTTCGTGTCCATGCTCCGGGCCGGAATCGATACCGGCGTCTATGGGGCGGTGGCTGCCTTCGGAGCCAGCTTCCTGTTCGCCCGCATCATTGAAGGATCGCTGGTCGGGATTCTGGACATCGGTGGTGCGATCCAGACCGGTGTCGGTCTGGGCGTGCCGGCGTTGCTGCTCGGGGCGGGTTTTGTTTTCCCCGTCGCCAACTTTGCGGCTTCGCTGGTCACCGGCCTGATTCTCGGTGTGGCAATCGGTTACGTCATTATCCTGGCACGTAAGTTCACCATCAATCAGAGCAACAGCACGTACGGTGCGGACGTCATGATGGGGGCGGGCAATGCATCAGGCCGTTTCCTGGGACCCTTGATCATTCTGGCCGCGATGGGTGCCTCAATTCCTATCGGCCTCGGATCCTTGCTGGGCGCGCTGGTGTTCTATCTGTGGAATAAACCGATCACGGGCGGTGCGATCCTGGGTGCCATGATCCTGGGCGCGATCTTTCCTGTGGCGATCTGACCCTGTTATCCCCCGATCGGTTCAGGCCGATCGGGGCAGTTAAGGAGGTTCCTGTGTACGATCTGATTCTGCGGCGTGCGCGTTTGCCCGATGAAACCCTGATCGATATTGCGATACGTGACGGCAAGATTGCCGCCACAGGTGAAATCAGCGGCCACGCAACCGTCGAGAAAACGCTGGCAGAAGGCTGTTATCTCAGTGCGGGCTGGATTGATTCGCATGTGCACTGCTATGAAAAATCCCCCGTCTACCACGATCATCCCGATCGGGTTGGCGTGGAAAGCGGCGTCACCTGCGTGGTGGATGCAGGCAGTACTGGCGCGAATGACATTGACGATTTCTGGCAGCGCACCCGAGCGGTGAGCACGCAGGTTTACGCGCTGCTGAATATCGCGCGCACTGGCATCATTACCCAAAATGAACTGGCGGACATGACGCAGATTGATCGCCAGGCCATTGCCGACGCGGTAAAACGTCACCCCGATTTTATTGTGGGGCTTAAAGCCCGTATGAGCAGCAGCGTAGTGGGCGAAAACGGCATTAAGCCGCTGGTCCTCGCGAAAGCTATTCAGCAGGAAAACGGCCATCTGCCGCTGATGGTGCATATCGGTAACAACCCACCCAACCTTGATGAGATCGCGGAACTGCTGACCTCGGGTGACATCATCACTCACTGCTATAACGGCAAACCCAATCGCATCCTGACACCCGACGGCGAACTGCGTGCCGCCGTCAAACATGCACTGGCACGCGACGTACGGCTTGATGTCGGCCACGGCAGCGCCAGCTTTAGTTTCGAGGTCGCGCGTGCGGCCATCGCACAGGGCATTTTGCCTGACACCATCAGTTCGGATATTTACTGCCGCAACCGCCTCAATGGACCGGTTTATACCCTGGCCCATGTGATGTCGAAGTTTTTCAATGTCGGCATGACCCTGCCACAGATTATCGCCTGTGTGACTCACCAGGCAGCCAGCGGCCTGCGTTTACGCCACAAAGGCCGTATTGAGCCCGGCTACGATGCCGACTTTACGCTGTTCACCGTCGCGCAAGAGCCGGTGTCCTTTGTAGATGCGGAAGGGCTGGCGGAACAGGGCGATCGTCACCTGATTCCCCTTGCCGCCATTGTCGCCGGCGAGTGCTGGATTACTGAACAAGGAAAAAAATACCATGTCTTCTCTGTATGAAAAATATGGCCTGAAGCAGGTCATCAACGCCTCCGGTCGTATGACCATACTGGGCGTTTCAACGCCATCGGATGAGGTGATCGATACGGTTAAGTACGGTCTGGCGCACTACTTTGAAGTAAAGGATCTGGTCGATAAAACCGGCGCGTATATTGCTAACCTGCTGAAAGTGGAAAATGCGCTGGTGGTCTCCTGCGCCTCGGCAGGGATAGCCCAGAGCGTGGCCGCCGTCATTGTGAAAGATGATGACTGGTTGCTGGATAATTTACACAGTGCACCGCTGACCGTGCCGCGCGACATCGTGGTGCCAAAAGGGCATAACGTGAACTACGGTGCGCCGGTGGGCAGCATGATCGCGCTGGGTGGGGGCCGGACGGTTGAAGCGGGTTACAGTAATGAATGCTCGGCTCAGCAGCTTTCCGCCGCGGTGACCGATCAGACGGCCGCCATTCTCTACGTGAAGTCACATCACTGCGTACAAAAGAGCCACCTGAGCGTTGCACAGGCCGCAGAAGTCGCGCGTAAGCATGGTGTGCCACTGATTGTGGATGCCGCCGCCGAAGAGGACTTGCAGTGTTACTACCAGGCCGGTGCCGATCTGGTGATCTACAGCGGCGCCAAAGCGATTGAAGGCCCAACCAGCGGCCTGGTTATCGGTAAGCACCAGCTTGTTGAATGGGTAAAGCGCCAGAGCAACGGCATTGGCCGCACCATGAAAGTGGGCAAAGAGGGGATTCTGGGGCTGACGCAGGCCATTGAGTCCTATCTGACCCAGCCGAAAGTGACTGGCGCACAGATGGTAGAAAAAATGACGCCCTTTATTAACAACCTCAATGGGCTGGACGGCGTAACTGCGCGCGTCGTCTGGGATGCGGCCGGACGCGATATTGCACGCGCCGAAATACACTTTGATGAAGCCAAAATTGCGCGTCAAACCGGCGATCTGGTTCAGGCATTGAAAAACGGTGATATCGCCATTTACTTCCGTGGCTACAAAGCGAATGAAGGCATTATCGAAGCCGACGTGCGTAGCGTCAGCGCTGAGCAGCTGCATATCATTTTTACCCGTATTCAGGCGCTGATAACCGGAGAACACTAATGACGCTTACCCCTGATTTTTATCAAGACCGGCTGTGCCTCAACGTGCTGGCCGGCTCAAAAGAAAATGCGCGCGCTATCTGGCAGGCGGCAGAAGGGCACGTTCTGGTCGGTGTGCTATCGAAGAATTACGCCAGTCATGACGCCGCAATCGCGGATATGCGCGACTATGCTGCGCTGATCAATAATGCGCTCTCGATTGGCCTGGGCGCGGGCGATCCCCGGCAGTCACGCATGGTCAGCGAGCTGGCCGCTGAGCTACAGCCTCAGCATGTTAACCAGGTCTTTACCGGCGTTGGCACCAGCCGGGCGCTGCTTGGCCAGTCGCAAACGGTGGTGAACGGCTTGATCTCGCCGACGGGGACGCCAGGAAAAGTAAAAATTTCGACCGGTCCGCTCAGCTCACAGCGCAACGACGGCATCGTGCCCATTGACACCGCCATCGCCATGCTGATCGATATGGGCGGCAGCTCGGTAAAATATTTCCCCATGGGCGGTCTGGACAGGGTGGAAGAATACCGCGCCGTGGCGGAGGCCTGTGCACAGCAGGATTTTTGGCTGGAGCCGACAGGCGGGATCGATCTGGCAAATTTTAGCGAGATCGTAAAAATTGCGCTGGATGCGGGCGTCAGCAAGGTGATCCCGCATATTTACAGTTCGATCATTGATCAGGCCAGCGGTGAAACCCGCGTGGATGACGTCAAACAGCTTCTGGCAATGAGCAAGTCCTTGCTGGCCTGACGTAGGTTGTGCGCTGGCGCAGAAAACTGTGGCCGGCGTGCCCTTTCCTGGACGTACAGCCGCGTTTCCTGCACTCTGTTAGTGTTGCTCTTTTCTCCATTCAGTCAGGTAAACCGACGTGAGATTTCCTAATCAGCGCCTTGCGCAACTGTTTGACGCTTTGAAAAACGAAACCTTGCCTCAGGACGAGCTGGCCCGGCGCTTTGCCGTGTCAACGCGTACCGTACGCACGGATATCACCGCCCTGAATGCCTTACTGGAAAAGCACGGCGCGCAGTTTGTGTTGAATCGCGGGGCCGGTTATCAGCTTAAAATTGCCGACGCGCAGCGTTTTACTATTCTCCAGCAGCAAACGCGTGCCCCTCTCCGGGTGCCGCGTACCTCTCAGGAGCGGATCCGTTATCTGCTGGTGCGCTTCCTGACCGCCGCCTATTCGCTGAAACTGGAAGCGCTGGCAGAAGAATGGTTTGTCAGCCGCGCGACCTTGCAGAATGACATGGCCGACGTACGTGAATGGCTCGGACGCTACCAACTCAGCATTGAAAGCAAACCGCACCACGGCATGAAACTGTTTGGCAGCGAGGTGGCGATCCGCACCTGCTTAACCGATCTGTTGATCGAGATCGATCAGTCGCAGCCAGACAGCCCGCTGATCACGCCGGAATCCCTGGAAGGTGGCCTGCTGGAAAGTCTGGAACCGTGCCTGCAACGCTGTTTTGCCCAGCACCATATCCGTCTCAGTGACGAAGGTGAACGCTATTTACAGTTTTACTGTGCGGTGGCGGTCCGGCGCATCAGCGAAGGTTATCCGGTTAACGATCCCGCGGACACGGAACAGATGGACGATGCGATACGCGACGCGGCACAAACCCTGATTCATTCGCTGCTGCCGCTTATCGGCAAGCCCGTTTCGCCGGCGGAGGAGAGCTGGCTACAGGTTAATATCGCTGCCCGGCGCATTCAGGACAGCGCACCCAGCACGATCAATGCGGATGACGCGGATGCGCTGGTCGACTATCTGCTCAGCTTTATTAACACACACTACTATTACGATCTGCAGAACGATCCTCAGTTGCGTGCCGATCTGCTCACCCATATTAAAACCATGATCACGCGGGTGCGTTATCAGATCCATATTCCCAATCCCCTGTTAAGTAATATCAAGCAGCACTATCCGATGGCCTATGACGTAACGCTGGCGGCGGTTTCCAGTTGGGGCAAATATTCGCCTTACGTCATCAGTGAGAATGAAATTGGCTTCCTGGTGCTGCATATTGGCGTCGGGCTGGAGCGCCATTACAACGTGGGCTATCAACGTCGCCCTCAGGTGCTACTGGTGTGCGACAGCGGGAATTCCACGCTGCGCATGATTGAAGCGATGCTGCTGCGAAACTATCCCCAGTTGCAGGTAACCCAGTGCCTGTCTCAGCGCGAATACGAAGCGCGTCAACGTATTGAAGAAGACTTTGTCATCTCTACCGCGCGGGTCAGCGAAAAAGAAAAACCGGTGGTGGTGGTGGCGCCGTTCCCGACCGAATTCCAGCTGGAGCAGATTGGTAAGCTGGTGCTGGTGGATCGTACCCGCCCCTATATGTTGGAGAAATTTTTTGATGCCCGGCATTTTCGGATTGTTGATGCGCCCATGAGCCAGTCGGATCTGTTCCGGTTATTGTGCGATCAGCTTGAGGATGAAGGGGTGGTGGATGAGGCTTTCTTTGCATCCGTGGAGGAACGCGAAGCCATTGTCAGTACCATGCTGGGCGAGGGCATTGCGCTACCGCACTCGCTGGGGCTCATGGCCCGGGAAACGGTCGTCTACACCGTGCTGGCTCCACAGGGTATTCCGTGGGGCGACGATACGGCTTACGTGATTTTTCTGCTGGCAATCAGTAAAAGCGAGTATGAAGAAGCCATGGCAATTTATGACCTTTTCGTCACGTTTATGCGTGAGCGGGCGATGACGCGCCTGCGCGACAGCACTGACTTCAGCAGTTTTAAAACCGTGGCGCTGGACTGCCTGAGTCGGCTGTAAGTAGGGGCAAGGTGGGCTGGATAGCGTCCAGCCCGTTATCAGTGTTTCTTTGCTAACAGGCGGGGGATTTCGCGCAGGCACCAGGCTTTCGCTTCGCCCATACTGTCACGACGCCAGGCCATGATGATGTCCACCTCGCGAGAATATTCCGGGCTGACGACCCGTAACCGCCCCTCCGCGATATCCTGCTCTACCATGTTATAGGGCATGGTCGCCACGCCTAAACCGGCCAGAAGCGCACGCCGCTTATCGTCCATTGTACTGACGGTCAGACGTTGCTGTTTATCCAGCAGCTGTACGGTCAACACCGGCCTTTCGCGTGCGGTATCGGCCACGGCAATCCCCCGATATTTTACCCGGGTAATCTCTGAAAGCGGCTCGGGTTCGTTATGAATAGGATGGTCAGGGCTGGCGACATAAACGCTGACGATGCTGTAGAGTTTGCGGGTATTGATCTCAGTTGAGGCGCGAAAGTGCATATCCGGTGCGATAACGATATCTGCCCGTCCCTGTTCCAGCCTTTCCCAGGCACCTGCCAGCACTTCTGTCATAATGGATATCTGGGTGTTAGCCTTGTCAGCCAGCTTTGTAACCAGCGGGAACAGCGCATCGGTAGGGACAAGGGCTTCGGTCACGATGGTCAACTGCGTTTCCCAACCGCGCGCCAGCGCTTCGGCATCGGTCGTGAGTTTGTCAGCGGCTTCCAGCAACACCCGACCGCGCTCAAGCAGCATGCGTCCGACATTCGTAAACTTTGTGCGATGGCCAGAGCGGTCAAACAGCACCACATCCAGCTCCTCTTCCAGTTTCTGCATGGTGTAACTGAGTGCCGAGGGCACGCGCCCTAACTCATCGGCGGCGGCGGCAAAACTGCCCCGGCGATCGATAGCATCCATCACACGTAAAGCTTCAAGGGTTAACGCACGGTCTTTTGCCATCCTGGTTCTCTGTCAGGAAATTTGAATATGCCCGGCAGATTAACTGGCTAACAATCCGGCGTCCAGACTTTTACCATAAGGGAATCATACCCGTCGTCGATTCTTGCCGACGGATGCAGGAGGTAAACAATGATAACCACACGCAGTGCATCCGATTGTGGTCAGGCTGATTATGGCTGGCTACAGGCACGCTATAGTTTCTCTTTTGGCCACTATTTCGATCCCAAATTAATGGGTTATGCCGCTTTACGTGTTTTGAACCAGGAAGTGCTGGCACCCGGCGCGGCGTTTCAGCCGCGCACCTATCCTCAGGTGGACGTGTTGAATATTGTCCTGCAGGGTGAAGCGGAGTACCGCGACAGCGAAGGCAATCACATTACCGTCGGTGAAGGTGAGGCACTGCTGCTCTCTGCCCAGCCGGGCGTGAGCTACAGTGAACTGAATCCCAGTAAAGAGCGCTCACTGACCCGCATGCAGCTCTGGCTGGCGGCCTGCCCGGAACGGGAAAACCCGCGTATGCAGAAAATCAGCCTGACCGCAGGAACGTGCTCGCAACTGGTGGCTTCGCCGGATGGCCGCGACAACAGCTTGCAACTGCGTCAGCAGGTCTGGATCCACCAGCTTGAGCTGGCGGCTGGCGAGCAGCATCTGGTGCCGCTGCATGGCGCGCGCGCCTATCTGCAGTCGATCCATGGTTCGCTTGAAGCCTCTGCAGGGGCATCACATCAGGAAACGCTCGGCTGTGGTGATGGCGCGTTTTTGCAGGAAGAGCAGCAACTGTGGCTGGCTGCCCTCACACCGACGCGGGCGCTGGTAATCGATATCCCTGTCTGACGCGCTTCTGCTGGCGTGGCGTTGTGGCGGTATCACAACAGTGGATATCCGCGCAGAGACGGATAGCCGACAGCGAAGGGCGAAGTGGTTTGCGTCAGCCTGGTCATGGGATCAGACGCCAGAAACGAGAAAAGCCGTCCCTGAAAGGGGACGGCTTTTTTATTCGCGCTATTCAGGCAGGCAAGACCACCCCGACCTCCGCGTTATTTCACCATGGTAAAGGCCGTGGTGACGTGTTTCACCCCGCTTACCCGGCTGGCAATATCCGCAGCGGCTTTCGCTTCTTCCGGCGTGACCAGACCCAACAGGAACACCTCACCGTTTTCAGTGGTCACCTTCACGCTTGATGATTTCACCTGATCGCTGCCCAGCAGCTGCGAGCGGATCTTCGTGGTGATCCAGGTGTCAGCGGAGGACGTACCCAGGCTGACTTTCGGCCCAATCCGAATCTCGTTATAAACTTCGGTGGCACCGTCAACGCCCATGGCGATCTGTTTCGCGCGGTTAGCGACTTCCTGATTCGGTGCCTGGCCGGTCAACAGAACCTTGCCCTGGTAGGCGGTGGCAATGACGCGGGCATCGGTTTTGATTTGCTGATCTTTAGCCAGCGCATTGCTGACGCGTAACTCCAGCGTGCCATCATCAACCTGCGTGCCCACAGAGCGGGGATCGGTGGCGGTTTTGGTCGCGACAGCGGCACTACCGGCCACCACCGCGACGCAGCCTTGCAGCAGCATGGCGGTTAAAACAATGGCTACAGCGTTCAATGCTTTCATGGGTGCTCCTTCCGTCATTCCTGGTGGGGAAACAAGGTGTTATCAATCAGATCGCACAAACAGTTGAGTGTTAACATATGCATCTCCTGAATGCGAGCACTGCGATGTGAAGGAATACGAATTTCCACATCCTGCGGTCCCAGCAATCCGGCTAATTCTCCCCCATCATAACCGGTAAGCGCAACGATCGTCATATCGCGCGTGACGGCGGCCTCGACAGCCTTGACGATGTCACGCGTATTGCCGCGGGTCGAGATGGCGAGCAGCACATCACCGTTTTGCCCGAGGGCGCGCACCTGCTTGGCATAAATCTCATCATGCAGGCGGTCATTACTGATCGCAGTCAGCATGACGTTATCCGCACTTAAAGCCAGCGCAGGCAGGCTGGGGCGTTCGGTTTCAAAACGATTGATCATGCTGGCGGCAAAATGCTGTGCGTTGGCGGATGATGCGCCGTTACCGCAACTCAGTATCTTGTTACCGTTGAGAAGGGACTGCACCATGGTCATTGCTGCACGTGAGATGGCATCAGGTAATGCCTCAGCCGCAGCGATTTGAGTTTGGATACTTTCAGTAAAACACGCTTTAATTCTTTCCTGCACACGACCACCTGGTTCTAAACGTCTGCATTAAAGGCATTGGGCAACCATTCGAGCGCCGGGCCTGTAATGGCGATGATGTCGAAACGGCAATTCACTGTTTCAAAACTGCCGCCGCGTTGCGCCAGCCAGAGAGAGGCAGCACGCAGCAGCTTGTGTTGTTTCTGTCGGGTAATGCTGGCCAGACTGCCGCCGAATCGTGCGTTACGGCGGTAACGCACTTCGACAAACACCCAGCATTGGTTGTCTCGCATTATCAGGTCAAGTTCACCTGCGCGATAGTACACATTGCTGGCGACCCATGTTAACCCCGCCCGCTCAAGATAGCGGCGGGCGCGTTGTTCATATTCGGCACCTGTACGGCGGCGGTTTAGCTGGCCGGTACGATATTGCCCTGACGATACTGGTTCCATGTCAACTTCCTGTTGATCACGCAATCAGGCGTCGCGCTGAGCTTGCCGGTATTGCCATCAAGAGAGAAGCCAGGCACCTGACGCATCTGATTGAAGTGGTTAGCCAGCGTCCAGGCATCCATCCCCATGGCATACAGGCGCACCAGTGAATAATCGTTGTTAAACGACCGGGCGGCCTGCTGCATCAGGCCTGGATTGGCGCCGGACAGCAGAGGGATATCGCTGTACTGCAGGCCTTCCATTTCCAGACGGAAATCCGGGCCTGCGCCAGCCTGAGCACTACGGGAACTGGCGTAGAGCGCGACATTACTGCGGCTGCCGGTGCGCATGCTGATCATCGGTTTAATCAGCTGCAGTTCATCCTGCGTCGACACGATATAGGCCGCATCTACCGCACCCGATTCGCTGGCTGCCGGTGCGCTGGTTTGAGGGGCCGGTATAGTCAGCCCTGCAACGGACACGTTCTGCGGTTGGGACGCAGAAGGGATAACCACCGGCGTCCCGCTCATGCTGATTCCTGCACCGCTGTTGATGCCCTGCTTAAGCTCTGAAACCGAACCGAAACGCTGCTGGAGCACGGTGCCACCGCCCAGTGACTGCCACTCTTTCGCAAAGGCCGTTGCGACGCGATCGCCCAGGCCATTACGCGGGAGCAACAGCAGCGGCTGGCGCTTACCCTGATCCCAGATATGGTGAGCCGCATCGCGCGCTTCATCTTCTGGCGACAGCGCAAAGTAGCACATATTGGGATGGTTCTGGATGTGTTCCGGCTCATTCAGGGCCAGAACGTTCAACGGTGTCTGGCTGTTGGCGACGGTTTCGACGTTGTTTTTCAACAGCGGGCCGACGACCAGTGTCGCGCCATCCTGTTGCGCCTGCTGCATCACCTGGGCGATGGGCTGGCTGCTGGTGTCATAGACTTTAACCTGCGCATTACTGGCCGGTTGCGCCGATGGCTGTTGCTGCTGTTGAGGCTGCTGGGCGGTCGTGGCAGGTTGCTGCGCCGTGCCCGTCTGCGTTGTTGCCGTAGGCGCGGCTGAGGGGCTGACAACCGCGTTGGCATCAGCAGGCTGCTGCTGATTCATCGCGATGGGATCCTGTGCGCTGCCCGGCGTTGCCTGAGGTGCCGCCGGGATAACACCGTTCTTCGCGTCGTTGAAGCCTTTCTGGATGGCGCTGGCAAACATCTGAGCCTGACCGTTGAGTGGCAGCAGCAGCGCGATGGTGCTGGTGGACGCTTTGGTGAAGTTCTGCACCTGGCTCAGCTGCGTCGGCAAGGTTTTGGACGCGGGATTGTCAGGATAGCGCGTCTGCCAGTCTTTAATGGCCGACTTAAGCATGTTGGCATCCTGCGCATTGGCGTGCCAGGCGGTCAGCAGATCCAGCCAGCCCTGCAGAATGTTTTCATCGGCATTGATGACCAGCGCGTTCATGTCTTGCTGTGACAGTTGCGTCAGTGCCTGCCAGGTTGCATCAATGTTCTTCTGACGTGCGTCACCCTTCAGCAACGGTTCCTGGGCAATGTAGGCACGGAGCAGGGCCAGAGAGGTTTTCCCCTGTGCGCTGGCGATCTGCAAATCGTAGTAGCGCGCCAGTTGATCCTGAGACAATTCACTGGTTTTCACCTGGCTCAACAGTTGCTGCGCGTCAGCCACTTTTTGCTGTCCAATCAGCGACTGGGCTTTCAGCAAGCGTAATTCCTGTTGCTGTGTTGAGGACAGTTGATTAGGCAGTTCGCCAATCGCCTGGTCGGCCTGAGGATATTTTCCCTCTTTTAACAAGGCGCGGATTGCGAGTAATTGCCAGTCGGTCTTGCTATCATCGCTGCTTTGCTGCACCTGTTGCAGATAGTAAGCAGAATTATTGGTGGCTGGCCCCTGAATGTCTACGGACTGGCTTTTGGGACCCTGGCCACTACACGCGGCTAAAATCAGACCAGCAAGAAGGACAGGCACAAAGCGTCCTGCTTTATGACGAACGATTTTTGAAGGAAGCATACTGTATCCAGTGATGTTTTTTTCAAGATGCTCAATATTAAATCGGCAATTCGGATGAAACAATGAAACAACTCGATCGGGCAGACATTTCCGCCAGCACGCTTTACATCGTGCCAACCCCAATAGGTAATTTGGCTGACATTACCCAGCGGGCGCTAGCGGTACTTTCCAGCGTCGATCTGGTCGCAGCGGAAGATACACGTCATACCGGACTGTTGCTACAACATTTCGCCATCAATGCGCGACTCTTCGCACTTCATGACCACAACGAACAGCAGAAAGCAGACATCCTGCTCGCCAGGCTGCAACAGGGAGAAAGCATAGCTCTGGTTTCTGATGCTGGCACGCCGTTGATCAACGATCCCGGTTACCACCTGGTTCGCCGCTGCCGGGAGGCCGGTATTCGCATCGTTCCTTTACCGGGTGCCTGTGCAGCGATTACAGCATTAAGCGCAGCGGGATTGCCGTCTGATCGTTTCTGTTACGAAGGGTTTCTGCCAGCCAAAACCAAGGCACGCTGTGATGCGCTGCGGGCCCTTGCCGACGAGCCACGCACCTTAATTTTTTATGAGTCGACTCACCGTCTGTTAGACAGCCTGCAGGACATGGTGACCGAGCTGGGTGCCGATCGTTATGTCGTGCTGGCGCGCGAGCTGACTAAAACCTGGGAAAATCTCAATGGTGCGCCCGTGGCGGAACTGCTGGCCTGGGTCAAAGAGGATGAAAATCGCCGCAAAGGTGAGATGGTGCTGATTGTGGAAGGCCACCAGCCTGATGAAGAGGCTTTGCCAGCGGAGGCCTTGCGCACACTGGCCCTGTTACAGCAGGAATTGCCTCTAAAGAAAGCGGCCGCCCTGACAGCGGAGATCCATGGGGTGAAAAAGAACGCCCTCTATAAATATGCGCTGGATCAGCAGGCGTAAGCATCCTGTTTTGCCTGCGTGACAGCGCCGGCTAAACGCTCTATAATGCGCGCCGAAGCTGACCAGACAGTCGCCGCTTTGTCGTCGTCCCTCTCTGAGGGAGACGGGCAAAGGGGAGGAAAGTCCGGGCTCCATAGGGCAGGGTGCCAGGTAACGCCTGGGGGGGAAACCCACGACCAGTGCAACAGAGAGCAAACCGCCGATGGCCCAGCAATGGGATCAGGTAAGGGTGAAAGGGTGCGGTAAGAGCGCACCGCGCGGCTGGTAACAGTCCGTGGCACGGTAAACTCCACCCGGAGCAAGGCCAAATAGGGGTTCACATGGTACGGCCCGTACTGAACCCGGGTAGGCTGCTTGAGCCAGTAAGCGATTACTGGCCTAGATGAATGACTGTCCACGACAGAACCCGGCTTATCGGTCAGTTTCGACTTATTCATGCAAACCCCGCGCAAGCGGGGTTTTTGCTTTATGGCGCAGCTATGCAGGCTTTGCTGTCTCCATCAGGCACAGGGGAAAGACGCGCACGACGTTGCCACGGGAGCCACTGTTACCAGGCGCGAGTCATACAGGATGGTTTCACGATGCCGTGGTAAAAAAATGCGGCAGGGCGGTTCTGTGCGGGCGTCCGGGCGAAAGAAGGCCATTATACCCTTTGATCGGGGAAGATAAGCGGCCGGTTGCCAGAGGGCGTGTTTCTCAGGCAAATCCCATGCAATTTCTCGCCAATGCCCTATACGCTCATCCGATGTGTTACATGATGGCTTGCCATCTGTTTGGGAGGCAACGATTTCTCTCGTCTATAGTTGAAGGCAGCTCGCCAGACGTCACTGATTTTATGTTTTGCCCCATTGGGCACGCATTCATTGAATGAAGATTAAAAAAACAGGTGGATCATGGTTACAAGAAGGGATTTATTAACGTATTCCGGGGCGTTTGCTGCCTTATCTGCTTTAGGCATTTCTCCCGGCGCGATGGCAGCAGGTGTGCTCAAACTGGGTAACAGCGAAACATTTAATTTTCAGACATTGATTGCCCGGGCTAAAGCGCTGGCAGCCAAACCTTACGAAAAACCCACCGAATTCGATCCGTCATTGTTGTCCAACATCACCTATGACGCCTACATGAAGACCGTGTACAAACCGGAATATGCCCTGTTCAAAAATGCCGGGCGGTTTCCTGTCACCTTTTTCATGGTTAACGGCCTGCACCGCATGCCGGTGAAAATGCACGTAGTGGAAAATAACGCCGCGCGCGAAATCATTCAAAATATTGATTACTTCACCACGACGGATAAAAGCGTCAGGTTGCCGGCGCTGGAAGGAAACGTATTTTCAGGTTTCAGAGTGCTGGCAAGCCAGGACGCGTTAAAAACCAATCCCCAAAATGACTGGATTTCCTTCATGGGGGCGTCCTATTTCCGCGCTATTGGTGAATTAGGGCAGTTTGGTTTGTCCGCTCGCGGTATTGCTCTGAATACCGTCCAGCCCGGTGTGGATGAAGAGTTTCCTGATTTCACGGATTTCTGGTTCGAAGCGCCGAAAGATGACAGCAAAAACCTCACGGTCTATGCCCTGCTCAACGGGCCGAGCATAACGGGTGCCTACAAGTTTATCCTGCATCGTGGCAAAGGCGTGGTGCAGGACGTGGAATGCACGCTTTTCCTGCGTAAGGATATTCAGCGTTTCGGCATCGCGCCTCTGACGTCCATGTACTGGTTCTCAAAAACGGTCAAGGGGGCTGCGACAGACTGGCGTCCCGAAGTGCATGACTCCGATGGTCTGGCAATGTGGACCGGCAGCGGTGAACATCTCTGGCGACCGCTGAACAATCCGTTGCGTGTGGTCACCTCAAGCTTCCACGACGAGAATCCGCGAGGCTTTGGATTACTGCAGAAAGACAGGAATTTCGACAGCTACCTGGATGCTGCGCACTACGAGCGTCGCCCGGACCTGTGGGTCGAACCGCTAGGGAAATGGGGCAAAGGATCGGTACAACTGGTGGAAATACCGACCGATGACGAAATCTACGACAATATCGTCGCCATGTGGGTGCCGGATGCGCCAGCCAAAGCGGGTGATGAACATCATTTCCATTACCGGCTGCACTGGCTGTCCGATGAACCTTATCCCTCAACGTTGGCGCGCTGTGGTGCAACCCGACTGGGACGCGGCGGCGTGCCGGGATCTGACCGTCCGCATGACAGTCGTAAATTCACCGTTGAATTCCACGGTGGCAACCTGAATCACCTGCCGTCAGGCGTTGCGCCGGAAGCCGTGCTGTCCGCGTCGCGCGGGACGTTTGAGAACGTGCTGGTCTCTAAGCTGCCTGATGACTCCGGCAACTGGCTGGCGCAGTTTGATTTGGTGGCGGGGGACGGTGACCCGGTGGAGCTGAAGCTTTATCTGAAAGCGCAGGAAAACGTGGTATCTGAAACCTGGTGTTATCAGTACCATCCGT
The DNA here is from genome assembly GCF_011044475.1 of Pantoea stewartii. NCBI lineage: Bacteria > Pseudomonadati > Pseudomonadota > Gammaproteobacteria > Enterobacterales > Erwiniaceae > Pantoea > Pantoea stewartii. The sequence continues at coordinate 2,290,810 of NZ_CP049115.1, read as the reverse complement.
TTAACTCCCCCGCGAAGCCCTGGCCGGTCGCCTGCGACAAGAAGTAATGTCCTCATCACGCCCACTCACCCAGTGGGCGTTTTTTTCGCGCACTCATCCCCTGTTTTTATCCCTGCTGGCAAGAAAATGCCCAGTATTGCCGGGCAGGGCGCCATCGGTCTGGCGATGCCTGACGAACTTTTCGGTGTCGGTTTCGCCATGGACGGAGGGCCGGTAGGGTGGCTGCCCTGAGATCAAGGAATCCAGCGTTTACCGTCAACGGTGCGCAATCTGTTGATCCTGACGGTATGGCAGCCTCCATTTTTGCTGGTACCATGACGCCCCATTGTTGTACTCGGGTACCCTTGCGGATGGCCGCGATGTCGCCTGTTCGGGTGAACTCACCTTCGCGGTTATGAACGAACAGGTCGATCAGAAGGGGTGACTAAGTGAAGGCGACATTCGTAAGTGTTTGATTGAAAAGACTCAGCGAAACCAGATGGTTACGGAAAGCGTCAGTGCGTTAGCCTGCGCTGCGTCGCTCAGCGGCAACGTGGACCATGACATTCAGGGGCGGAAAACCGTTTACACGCTCTCTGGCGGCAATATTGATTTGTCCCGGGTTTCGGGTCTCGCTGACGCATAAAGGATAAGTTATGAGTAATTCTGAAAATATTCTCAACCGGGAAAAAGCGTCGATCTGGCGTCAGTCCGATACCACATGGACACTGGGGCTTTTTGGTACCGCCATTGGAGCCGGGGTCCTTTTCTTTCCTATCAGAGCGGGCTATGGCGGCCTGATCCCCATTCTGATTATGTTAGTGCTGGCGTATCCGATTGCCTTTTTCTGCCACAGGGCACTGGCTCGCCTGTGCCTGTCCGGCAGTAACGTATCGGGCAATATTACCGACACCGTAGAAGAACACTTCGGTAAAACCGGCGGCGTGGTCATCACCTTCCTCTACTTTTTTGCCATTTGCCCGCTGTTATGGATTTATGGCGTCACCATCACCAACACGTTTATGGCGTTCTGGCAATATCAGCTACTGTTGCCCGCCCTTAATCGTGGCGTCGTCGCGCTGTGTCTGCTGCTGCTGATGGCGTTTGTGATTGGGTTTGGTAAAGATCTGATGGTCAAAGTGATGAGCTGGCTGGTGTTTCCGTTTATTGCCAGTCTGGTGCTGATTTCACTGTCGCTCATCCCGTACTGGAATCGCGCCGTTATCGATCAGGTTCACCTGAACGATCTGGCCTTTACCGGGCATGATGGCATTCTCGTCACGGTATGGCTTGGCATTTCTATCATGGTGTTCTCGTTTAACTTCTCGCCCATTGTGTCTTCTTTCGTGGTGTCGAAACGGGAGGAGTACGAGCCGGAAATGGGCCGGACCTACACAGAAAACAAGTGCAGTCAGATTATCTCCCGCGCCAGCATCCTGATGGTGGCAGTGGTCATGTTCTTTGCCTTTAGCTGTCTGTTTACCTTGTCGCCGCAGGACATGGCGGATGCCAGGGCACAAAATATTCCTGTGCTGTCTTATCTGGCGAATCACTTCTCCAGTATGGCGGGTGAAAAGTCTACCTTTTCCACGGTGCTGGAATACAGCGCGTCGGTCATCGCCCTGGTCGCGATTTTTAAATCCTTCTTTGGCCACTATCTGGGCACGCTGGAAGGGCTGAATGGGTTAATCATCAAGTTCCGCTACCACGGTGATAAAGACGCCGTGTCCCATCGTAAGCTGAACACCGTAAGTATGGTCTTTATTATGGGGTCCACCTGGCTGGTGGCGTATCTCAATCCCAATATTCTTGACCTGATCGAGGCGATGGGTGCGCCCATTATCGCCTCGCTGCTGTGCCTGTTACCGATGTTTGCTATCCGCAGGGTTCCGGCGCTGGCGAAATATAAAGGCCGTGCTGACAACGTTTTCGTGAGCGCGATTGGCGTGCTGACGATTTTGAATATTGCGTATAAGTTTTTCTGACGGGCCGCGCAGCCGTTTTGACCTGACATGTCCCCCATGTCAGGTCTGCGTCATCCTGTTAACCGCGACCGTGAGGTTCATCCCAGTCGAACGCCGGGCCGACAGAGATTACGCCGTGCGGGTTGATGGTTTTATGGCTGCAGTAGTAGTGATGGCGAATATGGGCCAGATTCACGGTCTCAGCAATGCCAGGCATCTGGTAAATATCCCGCAGGAAACCGCTCAGATTCAGGTAGTCACTGATACGGTGACGGTCACATTTAAAGTGGGTGACGTAGACCGGATCGAAGCGCACCAGCGTAGTCCATAAACGTAAATCCGCTTCGGTCAACGTGTCGCCGGTCAGATAACGGTGCTGGCCCAGGATCTGTTCCAGACGGGACAGCGACTGAAAGAGTGCCGTAACCGCTTCATCATAAGCCGCCTGTGACGTGGCAAACCCCGCCTTATACACGCCATTATTGACCGTGTCGTAAATCCAGCCGTTGAGGTCATCAATCTTGTCGCGCAGTGCCGGCGGATAATAGTCGCCCGCACGTGCGCCCACGCCGTCGAAGGCGCTGTTAAACATGCGAATGATATCGGCAGATTCATTACTGACGATGGTATTCTGCTGCTTATCCCATAACACGGGCACGGTCACCCGACCGGTGTAGTCCTTATCCGCGTGCAGATAGAGCTGATAAAGAAATTCATTTTGATGCAGCTTGTCACCGGTTGCCGCCGGGAAGCTGTCATCGAAGGTCCAGCCATTTTCCAGCATCAGCGGATGCACGACTGACACATCGATCATGTTCTCCAGCCCTTTTAACTGACGCATCAGCAAGGTACGGTGTGCCCAGGGACAGGCAAGCGATACATAAAGATGATAGCGATCGCGCTCTGCCGCAAACCCGGCGTTGCCACTCGGGCCGGCGCTGCCATCCGGCGTGACCCAACTGCGCCATGCGGATTCCGAGCGCTTAAAACGCCCGCCGGTTGATTTTGTGTCATACCAGGTGTCATGCCAGACACCATCAATTAACTGGCCCATCTTGTCTCCACTCTCTGTCGTGCAATGAAATGTTCTCGTCTGATTAACCATAGGTGGTGATGCGCGACTGCGACAGCGTTGTGCGCGCATGGCGTCAGACATTTTGTGCCATCGTCTCAACGGCCTCTCACTGAGAGAAGGGTTGATGACGTAAACCGGTAACGATTCCTTTATGATGTCGGACATTCTGCCTGCCCCAGGCATCTCATTCCACCAGCCTGTCCGTGCGGAGAGGCGGAGAAAAAGGAAAGTGCAATGAAAGCCGTCGTCTTTGGATACCATGAAATGGCCTGTACCGGATTACAGGCGCTGCTGGATGCCGGATTCAGTATCAGTGCGTTGTTTACCCATGCCGATCCCGGCAACGCCACACCATTTTATGGTTCCGTTGCTGAGCTGGCGCGTCGTCACGCTATTCCGGTATTCATCACCGAGGAGGTGAATACCGCCGAGTGGCAGGCCCGTATTGCCAGTTTCGACGCGGACTACCTGTTCTGCTTCTCCTACCGTCAGGTCCTGAGCGAGGCCATCCTGTCTTCGGTAACAAAAGGCGCCTATAACGTTCATGCCGCGCTGCTGCCAGCCTACCGTGGCCGCGCCCATCTCAACTGGGTCATTATCAAGGGCGAAACCCGTACAGGCGTTACGCTGCACCGCATGATTAAACGGCCAGATGCCGGTCCCATACTGGCGCAGCAGGCGGTGGATATTCTGCCGGAAGATAATGCTCTGGCCTTGCATACGCGCTTAGTGGCAACGACGGGCAAGATGTTGCCGGGCTGGCTTAAGGCGCTGGTGGCGGGCGAGCTGACAGAAACACCGCAGGATGAACGGGCCGCCAGCTGCTGGGGCAGCCGCAAACCCGAGGACGGCGAGATCCACTGGCAGGACAGTGCCGTCAATATCCACAATCTGGTTCGGGCGCTGGACTTTCCCTGGCCGGGGGCGTTCAGCTTTACCCGCACGCAAAGGTTTACCGTCTGGCAAACCCGGGTGATGAACGGCGATAACAGCGGGCGTGCGGGTGAGGTTGTATCACTATCGCCCCTGATCATTCGCTGTGGACAAGGGCAACTCGAAATCCTGCAAGGGCAGGGCCCGGACGGTGAATCTGTTTCAGGCCGGGTTCTGGCCAGTCAGCTTGGGCTGGTGGTGGGCCAGCCCGTGAATGCCTGATGGGGCTCGTGGACGGCCTTATGCGGCTAGCCCAGTACCTGACCCGTAAGGTAGCCGACGGTCGCCGAAAAGCTCATTGCCAGCAGGCTCCAGAAGCAGATGCGCATGATACTTTTGCGTACGGGCGCATCGCCCGCTTTAGCTGCCAGGGCACCCAGTAGTGCCAGCGCCAGCAGGGCCGACAATGCAATCGCGGGCAGGGCGAAGGGCCCGGTAATGAGCAGGGCGACAGCAAACGGCAGCACGCTGCCGGAGGCAAAGCTGATAGCGGAAAACAGCGCGGCCTGAAGAGGTTTCGCGCTGCTGAAGTCGGTAATGCCCAGCTCGTCCCGGGCATGTGCGGCCAGGGCATCATGGGCCATCAGTTGCTCTGCTACCTGATGAGCCAGGTCAGCAGACAGCCCGCGCGCCTGGTAAATCGCCGTCAGTTCAACGGTTTCCGCCGCAAAGTCAGCCTCCAGCTCGGCTTTTTCTTGCTGCAGAGAGGCCTGTTCGCTATCTGACTGTGAAGACACGGAGACATATTCTCCCGTGGCCATCGACATCGCGCCGCCGACGATTCCCGCCAGCCCGGCGAGCAACACCGTGTGGGGGGCACTACTGGCTGACACCACGCCTGCCAGCAGGCTCGCGGTTGAGACAATCCCGTCATTAGCCCCCAGAACGGCCGCGCGCAGCCAGCCTGCGTGTTCTATTTTATGCGTTTCACTGTGTTGCATTCGTTATCCCTGTGATCAGCGACCCGACGGGTACGCTTATTTTCATAGTGCGAAAGCAGAATATGCAGCACGCCCATTGCACCGTGGCTGTAGAAATAGATTTCGACAAACGTGGTCAGGAACCTGTGCCAGTGCAGCACTGCATGCGTCAGACCCGGCGACGCGAACGATGTGCTGTTAAGTAAAAACCATAGCGCGCCTGAGCAGGCCACCACAAGCAACGCGCTAACGCCCAGCCCCTGTACGGTGGCAGCGATGCCGCCACTGTGCGCGTCGGGTAATTTCATGCGCGCCAGACAGGCGAGATCGTCCCGAATACCGCGGAAATCCAGCGTCAGCCACGAAAAGTACCAGTGTAAGCCGCGCTGCATGCGCATCCAGATCAGCATAGCGAATCCGGCGACAATCAGTAACAGGCCAGACAGGATATGAAACCAGGTGATCACCGTTTCCAGACTGTGCCCGCCCAGCGCTTCACGTTCGGTGAAACCGGAATTGATGATCTGGGAAAGGATGAGGACGGCAACGAAGAGATGGAGCCGTCGAAAAAAAGGCGCATCGTGATGAGGGAGCCACTGCCTGTAAGACATGTTCATAGCAATCCTGAAATGAAAAGAACAGGACACTATATTTTCATGCGTAGATTAGGCTTACCTTAAGCGTTTCTCCGCGGTACCGGAGAAGCGGCGAGACGGCAGGCAGCAAAAAAGCAAAACGCACCGGAAAAAGCAGCCGGTGCGTTCAGCTAAAGCGGGATTGCTGGCGGTGAATTAGCGCGCCAGAACACCCTGTGGCTTTTTACTGATCAGGCGATCGATGCTGTACGCGCCCGGTCCAACCAGACCCAACACCAGGAAACCGCCAGCGATAGACAGGTTTTTCATAAACATCAGCTGGTTCACGCCTTCGGCAAAGTTACTGTGAAACAGGAAGGCGGTCAGAATCGTGAAGCCCGCGGTGAACAGCGCGGTGAAACGGGTCAGGAAGCCAAACATGATCGCCAGACCGCCGCCAAACTCCAGCAGGATAACCAGTGGCAACATGAAGCCGGGGACGCCCATCGCTTCCATGTAGTGCTGTGTACCTGCATAACCGGTAATTTTGCCCCAGCCTGCGGTGATAAACAGAATGGTCATCAGGATACGGGCGGCCAACAAACCACTGTCTTCGAATTTTTTCATCATCTACTCCAACGCTATAAGTTTGCAAGGCAGGAATGCCCGCAGTGAATATTCCCGTTGGCCGCCTGATAGCAAACCGCTGGGCTGATAGCTGGAGATGATAGTCGCGAGGCGTGACAGTTGTAAGCGATATAAACTGTCGATGTTGTTCAGTAAATCTGACAAAAGAAAAAGCCAGTCGCAATGGACTGGCCTGGTGATGTCAGCGCGGGGGGAAGGTTGACTTAACCATGCGCCAGGTGCTCCACAGGCCAAAGCCGCGCTTGGCCCAGCGCAACAGGCGGTTGGGACTGCGGATGGAGTAAATCGCTAACGCGCTGCTGCCAATGGCCAGATAGCGTTTAAGGCTCAAAAAGGTAAACCAGCCACGGTCGTAAGGTGCCGTGATTTCGAGCCAGCCACGCCGCGCCGCGCTGAGATCAAGGCGCTGTTGCTGAACCTGTTTAAGCAACTCTTCTATACGCGCTTCACGTTCGCGGCGGCTCATTAGCGGTTATCCTCAAGCAAATCACGATCGTTGGCCAGCTCTTTACGCGTATGACGCAGCAGCGTCGACTGGCGTGATTTACGCAGTGTCCAGAGCCCAAAAATCAACGCCAGCAGGAACAGTACGCCGGTGGTGATGGCTATCGCCATAAGACGGTACTGCGCATCGACTGCCCAGATAATCAGCACCATCAGGCTCATCAGGCCAAAAGCAGTAAAAAGCATCGTCAGGCCAAGCATCAACAACATCTGTATCAGATTGGCCTTTTCTTCTTCCAGCTCTGCCACTGCCAGACGAACGCGTGTTTCGACCATACTGACCAGCGTCGTAACGATACGCTGACCAATCGTGATCACCCCTTTAGCTGGTCCGTGGTTCTGCTGTGAATCGGTCATGGTTAACGACGCGAGATCAGCATACCGATAGCGACACCGATCGCCGCGCCAATACCGACACCATGCCACGGGTTATCACGTACATAACCGTCTGCTTTTTGTGCCGCTTCGCGCGTAGTGGCTGCCAAGCGCTCGCCGGATTCACCTAAACGCTCGCGGGAGCTGTCCAGCGCCACGCGCGCTTTATGACGCAGTTTATCCAGTTCACTTTTCGATTTTTCTGTGCCGCTGCTCAGCACTTCTTCCAGCGTATCCGCCAGGTTTTTCAGCTCAGCACGCAAATGTTCCGATGATGTGTCTTTAGACATAAAATACTCCTTTAACATCAGTAGAGTGAATCCGATTAATAGGGCTCCGCCTGTAACTTCTTAAGCTCCTGGCGTGCTTCTTCCAGCTTATGTTCGCGTTTTGCTATCTTGTCCTTATCATGACCTTCATCGCGCTCTTCCTTGAGTTCGCGTTCACGCTCAGCCACTTTCTGTTTCTGCGCGTTGATTTTTTCCAGATGTGAAGCTTTCAGCTTTTTGTCCGTGCAGCCCGCGCGCACCTCAGTAAGGGCGCGCTCAAGGCCGTTTACCCGGCGCTGATTGTTATGCTTCTTCGCCATCTCAATTTCGTGCTGTATGTCCTGTTCTTTTTGCTGGCACAGCGATTCCGCCGCCATCAATGAACCTGAAAGCGAAAACAACACGATGCCCAGCAGTAATTTATTTTTCATTAGGCGTAGTACCTTCCATTGTTGCCTGATTTACATCAACGCGGCGCAACCGCTTCACGGTGTGCGTTGAAACCCGCCTTAGTTTAAGCATAGACATCAGGTGGAAAAAGTCCAAAGATCACCGATATACGGGGAAACGTTCAGCGCGCAGTCGATAAACGCTGAACGTATAAAGAAACGCGCATCAGGCGAGAGAGAGGTGAGGCGATTGATCGTGTTGCGCGACGATAAAGCCCTCAGGCAGCAAGCGACGCAACACTTTTTGCGCGGCCAGGCTCTGCTCTTCATTGTCGAAATGAATAACTAGCGCATCACCTGCGGGTGTGATGCTTTTGATGCGAATACCTTGCGCGCTCAACTGCTGGTATAAATAAAAGCCGTCCGGCATCGGGGCTCCCGCGTGCGAAACACGAATCTGTACCACATTTTCATGGCGCATCAGACCGGGTACCAGGCTTATCGCAATCAGCGCGAATGCACCGCCAATCAACCAGGGCCGCCAGTGTTTAGGTATGGCCTGTAATGTTTTCATAAGCCGGTCCCCCGCTGATTTGCACGGCGCTTGCGCCAGAGAACAACCAGCGAACCGATTAATCCCACCACCAGTAACACCAGCGGCAGCATCATCAGAAAGAACATCAGCTCATCTTCATAACGCCGAAAAATAGGGGTTTTACCCAGCGCGAAGCCCAGAACGGTCAGAATCACCACCCACAGGAAGCCACTCATCCAGTTAAAAAACTGGAAACGGGCATTACTTAAACCGGACAGCCCGGCAATCGTGGGCAGTAAGGTGCGGACAAAGGCGATAAAACGGCCAACCAGTAAGGCGGATAATCCGTGGCGATGAAACAGATTATGGGCCCGCTGATGATAGCGGGCGGGAAGGTGCGATAACCAGTTTTGTACGGTGGGCGTATTGCCGAGCCATCGGCCCTGAATATAGCTGACCCAGCAGCCAAGGCTGGCACCTGTTGTTAAGACCAAGATCGTCAGCGGGAAGCTCATTGTGCCCTTGGCAATCAGCACGCCAACCAGAATCAGCAGACTGTCCCCGGGAAGGAAAGCGGCAGGCAGTAAACCGTTTTCCAGAAAAAGAATCATGAATAAAACGCCGTAAATCGCCCACACCAGTGTTGGATCAGAAAGCGTTTCATAATCCTGTTGCCATAAGGCATGCAGCAGCGCTTGCAAAATTTCCATCAATCATTCCCGAACATCATCGTTGAACATGTCCCACTGGGACTAAAGCGCAGACTGACAGTTAGTTATAAATTCTGGGGTGACCGTCTGAGCATGCATGTCTGGATCCTTCCAGAACTGATTGTTAAATCAGCGATTTGATAAGCCCTTAACGCAAAAGGTAAGAAAAGGGTGATAACTGTAACAAAAATCCAGCTTCGGAGACAGAACTACTCCTAAACGAACAGGAGTTTTACCCTCTCCATTACGATGTAAAAAGGAGTTTTACATGTTCTGACACTATTGCAGATTAACTGACTGTTTTTAGGCCAGATTAGCGCTGAATCGTATCGGCATCAGGTAAGACAACCGGATTTTCGCTGAACATGTAGCGGTCGACATTAAATTCAAAATCGTCGGCGGTGGCGTTAAATAACATCTGCTTAGTATTTTCGAGATGTTGCCACATTGCCAGCTTACTGGCGGCAGGATCTTTGCGGATGAGTGCTTTAAGAATCTGATCGTGATCGTCACACCAGCTGAGAATACTGCGCTGATCGATATGCTCGTGCAGTTTGAGCCAGTAGGGATTGTGTAACCGGTGCAGCCACATTTTTTCGACAATGGCCGCGAGGGCACTGTTCTGCGTGGACTGCGCAATACGAACATGGAAGTGCATATCCCATTCTGAGTCCCTGAAATGGTCCTCCTGACGGGCTTTCTCCTGAATCGCCATCAGGTCGACAATATCCTGACGCGTTACCTGCGTGGCGGCGAATTCGGCGACATTACTTTCAATCAGCTGACGCGCCTGAAGGAGTTCAAAGGGACCAAAGGTGGCGAACTCCAACTGACTGCTGGACTCAGCCACACGGGTTTGCTGCTGGCTGGCTATCACATGAATACCCGAGCCTTTGCGCACCTCAACATAGCCTTCTACTTCCAGCATGATGATGGCTTCGCGGACCACTGTGCGACTGACCTGCATTTCTTCGGCAATCAGACGCTCTGCGGGCAGCTTGTCTCCCACCTGATAAACGCCATTTTCAATGCGCCGTTTTAATTCGCTGGCCAGTTGTTGATAAAGTCGACGCGATTCGGTGAGGTCCATAGCACGATCCAAAGTAACAAGCAGATAAGTTGTTATACCACTTTGCTGTAACTGAAGAAAAGGGCTGGCGCAGGCCAGCCCGGGAGATTAGCTGCGAACGGGCGCAGCCTGAGAAGGCGAATGCGGCGTCTGCAGTTCCGACACCGGTTGATTTTTCAGGACGGTCCAGATGACGATGGCGCCCAGCAAATCAAACACGGCCAGCGCAGCGAACAGGGGACTGAAGCCTAACGTATCTGCCAGCGCGCCAACCACCAGCGCAAACAGCGTGCTGGCTGTCCAGGCCGCCATACCGGTTAAACCATTGGCGGTGGCCACTTCATTACGGCCAAAAACGTCAGACGAGAGCGTAATCAACGCGCCAGAGAGCGCCTGATGGGCAAAGCCGCCTACACATAACAACGCGATGGCAACGTACGGGCTGGTGAACAAACCAATGGTGCCCGGGCCTATCATCAATATCGCGCCCATTGTGACCACCATTTTGCGCGACACGATCAGGTTTACGCCAAACCAGCGTTGAAACAGCGGGGACAGGTAGCCACCCAGGATACAGCCAAAGTCAGCAAACAGCATGGGCATCCAGGCAAACAGCGCGATCTCTTTCAGGTTGAAACCGTAAACCTTAAACATAAACAGCGGGATCCAGGCGTTAAAGGTGCCCCACGCAGGTTCGGCCAGGAAACGCGGCAGCGCAATGCCCCAGAACTGGCGGTTACGCAGGATCTGCAGTGCCGACATTTTGGTCGTGTTACCTGTCTGATGCTGCAATTCCTGACCTGAAATGATGTAGTTACGTTCTTCGTCGCTCAGCTTGTTTTGCTGCTTGGGATGCTTGTAGAACACCAGCCAGCACAGCGCCCAAATCATGCTCAGTACGCCTGCGATGATAAACGCCATTTGCCAGCTGTGCGCCACAATAGCCCACACGACCAGCGGCGGCGCGACCATGGCACCAATGGATGAGCCCACATTGAAGTAGCCCACTGCGACGGAGCGCTCTTTTGCCGGGAACCATTCGCTACTGGCTTTGAGCCCGGCGGGGATCATGGCTGCCTCGGCGGCACCGACAGCGCCACGCGCCAGGGCCAGTCCGCCCCAGCTGCCTGCCAGCGCGGTCGCGGCGCAGAATGTGGCCCACAGTACGGCAAAGACCGCATAACCGACTTTGGTGCCTAGCAGGTCGAGCACATAACCCGCAACGGGCTGCATCACGGTATAGCAGGCGGAGTACGCCGCCACAATGTACGAGTATTGCTGGGTGGTGATGTGCAGCTCGGTCTGTAAGGTTGGCGCTGCTACGGCAATAGTGTTACGCGTCAGATAACCCAGTACCGTCCCCAGCGTCACCAGGCCAATCATATACCAGCGTAATCCTTTGATCTTACGCATTCTGTACCTCTTCCAGTTGTGTATGCGGTCAAACCGCTGTTGTTATCTGGAGCGGGACATCTCGTGATACAGCTCTGCTCACGCCCGCCGGCCCTGCCTGAGCGACCGTTATCTGCCTTGCCTTATGTCAGAAGTTTGTTACCTTGCGGTAAAGCGAGAGCCTAACTTGTTATACAACTTTAAAAGTTGAAAGCCATCACAAAAACCCGTAATCGCATGTGGGATACTGCAAACAGATGAGAACACAGCCAGTTAGCGCGCTGCCGGCGGCAAAAAGGTCGCTTTTCGGGGGAAAAATCTCGCTTAAATGTGACCTGAGTCGTAAAAAAAACGGCAGTCAGTGAAAATTGGTATGATAACTTTGAGCCATTCAGGGTGTATCCCATAAGGAAGCTTTTTATGTCGCGTTTCATGACCGAGGATTTTTTGCTGGACACAGAGTTCGCCCGTCGTCTTTACCACGACTACGCCAAAGACCAGCCTGTCTACGACTATCACTGCCATTTACCGCCGCAACAGATCGCTGAAAACTACCGTTTTGCCAATCTCTACGATATCTGGCTGAAAGGGGATCACTATAAATGGCGCGCGATGCGGGCAAACGGCGTGGCTGAGGCACTGTGCACCGGTGATGCCAGCGATCGCGAGAAATTTAATGCCTGGGCACGGACCGTACCGCACACCATCGGCAACCCGCTTTACCACTGGACGCACCTGGAGCTGCGTCGCCCGTTCGGGATTACCGGCGTCCTGTTGTCAGAAAAAACGGCGGATGAGATCTGGCAGCGCTGTAACGATCTGCTGGCTCAGGACGCTTTCACCGCGCGCGGTATCATGCAGCAGATGAATGTGAAAATGGTCGGCACCACCGACGATCCGCTGGACGATCTGGTGCACCATCGTGCGATCGCCGAAGACGGCAGTTTCAACGTTAAGGTGCTGCCAAGCTGGCGTCCGGATAAAGCGTTCAACATCGAAGCGGACACCTTCCTGCCGTGGATTGAAAAGCTGGAAAGCCTTACCGATGTCAGCGTGCAACGCTTCGATGATTTGCGTCAGGCGCTCAGCAAACGGCTGGACCACTTTGCCGCACACGGCTGTAAGATTTCCGATCATGCGCTGGATGTCGTGTGTTATGCCGAGGCCGATGAAACGACGCTGGACAGGATTCTGGCGCACCGTCGCAGTGGTGCCAAACCCGATGCACAGGCGATCGCCCAGTTCAAAACGGCGGTGCTGGTCTGGCTGGGCGGCGAGTACGCCCGACGCGGATGGGTGCAGCAATACCACATTGGTGCGTTACGCAATACCAATCAGCGCCAGTTCCAGCTGTTAGGCGCGGACGTCGGTTTTGACTCCATTAACGATCAGCCTGTGGCAGAACCGCTGGCTCGTTTGCTGGGTGCGCAAAACCTCAATAATGCGCTGCCTAAAACGGTCCTTTATTGCCTGAATCCGCGTGACAACGAAGTGCTGGCAACTATGGCCGGCAACTTCCAGGGAGAAGGCCAGGCCGGGAAAATGCAGTTTGGCTCCGCCTGGTGGTTTAACGATCAACTGGATGGCATGCAGCGTCAGATGACGCAGCTGGCCCAAATCGGTCTGCTGAGCCGTTTCGTGGGCATGTTAACCGACAGCCGAAGCTTCCTCTCGTATACCCGCCACGAGTATTTCCGTCGTCTGCTGTGTCAGATGATTGGTCGTTGGGTGGATCACGGCGAAGCCCCGGCCGATGAAGCCTTGTTAGGACAGATGGTGCAAAACATCTGCTTTAACAATGCGCGCGACTATTTTGGCATTGAGCTGGGAGCCTGATGATGACGCGGCTGAACCGCCACGACTTTCCCGGCGCGGTCTACCACGATCGCGTGATTCAGTTTGGTGAAGGCAATTTTCTGCGTGCTTTTATCGACTGGCAACTGGACTGGCTCAATGAGCATCAGGGAACGGATGCCGGTGTGGTGGTGGTCAGGCCGCGCAATCGCGAAGTCAGCGACACGTTGAATCAGCAGGACGGCCTTTATACGACCCTGGTTCGTGGCCTGAACGCGCAGGGTGAGTCGGTGAGCGAAAGCCGCCTGATCCGCAGTGTGAACCGTGAAATCCAGCCTTACACGCAGTTCGATGCGTTTATGGCGCTGGCGCGCCAGCCCGACATGCGCTTTGTTTTCTCGAATACCACCGAAGCGGGCATCGCGTTTAGCGAAACGGATCGGCTGACCGATTCGCCCGCCGCCAGCTTTCCCGGCAAACTGACGCAGCTGCTTTGGGCGCGTTATCAGCACGTTGCCGGTGACGAAAGCAAAGGCTGGCTTATCGTGCCGTGCGAGTTGGTCGATCATAATGGCGATATGCTGCGCGCGCTGGTACTGCGCTATGCCGAACACTGGCAGTTACCGGACGCCTTTACACGCTGGGTAATGACAAGCTGTGCGTTCTATAACACGCTGGTGGATCGCATCGTCACCGGGTTTCCGGCCGACAGCGCTGCGCTTGAGGCACAACTGGGTTATCAGGATCACTTCCTGGTAGCGGGCGAGGTCTATTATCAGTTCGTTCTGCAAGGCCCCGCCGCGCTGTTTGACGAACTCAGGCTGACGGCGCTGGCACCCAACGTGCGCCGGGTTGAGGATATCGCCCCGTATAAAGCCCAAAAAGTGGCCATTCTGAATGGCGCGCACACCGCAATGGTGCCGGTGGCGTTTCTGGCGGGCCTGGAGAGCGTGGGCGAGGCGATGGAGGATACACAGGTCGCTGGGTATATTGACGATCTCCTGCGCAAAGAGATCATCCCTACGCTCGATCTGCCCGCTGATGAGCTTAACGCCTTCGCCGACGCGGTACTGCGTCGCTTTCGTAACCCCTTTATCCACCATGCGCTGCTGTCTATCGCTCTTAATGGCATGACCAAATTTCGCACACGTTTGCTGCAGCCATTACTGACTGCCCATCAGCAAACCGGCCAGTGGCCAACAAACCTGACGTTTGCGCTTGCCGCCCTGATCGCGTTTTATCGGGGCGAACAGGCAGACAAGCGCTGGACCTTGCAGGACGAGCCGTACTGGTTGCAGCGTTATGCAGAGAGCTGGGTTGCCGTCAGCGCACAACGTCTTTCTCCCGCGGCGTTGGTTCAGCAGGTTTTAGGTGAGGCATCGCACTGGGGACAGGATTTAACTCAGCTACCCGGCCTGACCGAAACGGTCAGCCACCATCTGCAACGCATTCTCGCGCATGGAATACGCGACGCGCTGAGCCACCGGAGATCATGATGCAAGACGCCATAAAAATTCATCCGCAGGACAATGTCGCCGTGGCGTTGCAGGATATCGACATCGGGACGTCAATTGCGCTGGCGGATCACCCCGTGACGTTACGACAGGCCGTGGAGCGGGGGCATAAGTTTGCCTTACGCTCGCTGGAGAAAGGCGAAACGGTCGTGAAATACGGGTTGCCCATCGCGCACGCCACGCAGGCTATCGGGGCCGGAGAACGGGTGCATTCGCACAATGCACGTACCAATCTTAGCGATCTCGACCAGTACGACTACCAGCCAGAGCCGCCAGCCTTAACGCCTCAACCTGGCGATCGCGACGTGCAGCTCTACCGCCGCGCCAACGGTGAGGCAGGCATTCGCAACGAGCTGTGGATCTTACCGACCGTCGGCTGTGTTAACGGAATTGCCCGGCAAATTCTGCAGCGTTTCCTGAAAGAAACCCAGGACGCGGCCGGAACCGACGGGGCGTTTCTTTTCAGCCACACATTTGGCTGTTCACAGTTGGGTCAGGACCATGAGAACACCCGCACCATGTTGCAAAACATGGTGCGTCATCCAAACGCGGGCGCGGTGCTGGTGATTGGCCTGGGCTGTGAGAATAATCAGGTCGATGCCTTTCGTGAAACATTAGGGGCGTTTGAAAGCGACCGCGTTGCGTTTATGGTCTGCCAGCAGCATGACGATGAAATAGAAGTCGGGCTGGAACGCCTGCACGCACTGTACGAAAAAATGCGTCACGATCGCCGTACACCGGGCAAACTCAGCGAGCTGAAATTTGGTCTGGAATGTGGCGGCTCTGATGGCTTCTCAGGCATTACCGCCAATCCGCTGCTGGGGCGTTTTTCTGATCAGATGATCGCCAACGGCGGCACCACGGTGCTGACCGAAGTCCCCGAAATGTTTGGTGCCGAGCGCATTCTGATGGGGCGCTGTCGCGACCGCGCGACCTTCGATAAAACCGTGGCAATGATCAACGATTTCAAACAGTACTTTATCGATCACCATCAACCTATTTATGAAAATCCGTCTCCGGGCAATAAAGCCGGCGGCATCACTACGCTGGAAGAGAAATCGCTCGGTTGCACACAAAAAGCGGGGCAAAGTCAGGTGGTGGACGTACTGAAGTACGGTGAACGCCTGACGGTACCCGGCCTTAATCTGTTAAGCGCACCGGGCAATGATGCAGTGGCGACCAGTGCCCTGGCGGGCGCAGGCTGTCATATGGTGCTGTTCAGCACCGGACGCGGAACCCCTTACGGCGGATTCGTACCGACCGTTAAGCTGGCCACCAATACGCCGCTGGCTGAAAAGAAACCGCACTGGATTGATTTTAATGCCGGAAGGCTGGTTGAGGGCATGAGCATGGAGGCGCTGCTGGCGGATTTCGTGGACACGATTGTGGCCATTGCCAACGGGCAACGCACCCGTAACGAACAAAATGATTTTCGTGAGCTCGCGATTTTCAAGAGCGGTGTGACGCTGTAAATCACAAGGGCGGCACCCATGCCGCCCTTGTTCCGTGTTTTTCCTTGCCGTGCCGTTACGGCTTATTCAGCTTCTTTTTGTCATTCTGATGGTTAACCCAGGCGTTGATCAGCAGCGTCGACGCCAGAATCGTTCCGACGATGCCCAGCGATATCGCTACCGGAATGTGGTAGATATCGACAATCAACATTTTTATACCGATAAAGACCAGCACGACAGCCAGACCATATTTCAGCATTGAGAAACGTTCCGCCACGTTAGACAGCAGGAAGTACATGGCGCGCAGACCCAGAATCGCAAACAGGTTTGAGGTCAGAACGATAAAGGGATCGGTGGTGACGGCAAAGATGGCCGGAATGCTGTCGACGGCAAAAATGACATCGCTCAGTTCGACCATGATCAGTACCAAAAGCAGCGGCGTCGCAAACAGCACGCCGTTTTTCCGCGTAAAGAATTTTTCCCCGTCCAGCGTATCGGTCATGCGCAGATGTTTACGCAGCCAGCGCACAACCGGTTTGTCGCCCACGGCTGCATCGTCCTCTTTCGCCATCGCCATTTTGATACCGGTAAACAGCAGGAAGGCACCGAATACATAGAGGATCCAGCTAAACTGCGTTACCAGCCAGCTACCCGCAAAAATCATGATGGTGCGCAAAACGATAGCGCCCAGTACACCGTAGATCAGGACGCGGCGTTGCAGGTTGGCCGGAACAGAGAAGTAGCTGAACAGCATCAGCCAGACAAAGACGTTGTCTACCGCCAGCGATTTTTCCAGCACGTAACCGGTCAGGAAAGCCAGCGTCTGACTGGTAGCCACGTCACGCCCGGCGGTACCGTCCAGATACCACCAGAACGCCGCACTGAACAGGAGCGAGACGGAGACCCAAATCAGCGACCAGACGGCAGCCTGTTTGAAGGACATGGTTTGCGAACCGCGACGGCCCTGCAGGAACAGGTCAATCGCCAGCATGATAAGTACTACAACCGCAAAACTGCCCCAGAGGAGTGGCGTACCTACAGTTTGCATAATCGTATCCTGTCTGAAATAAAAAAACGGCTGAGGTCAGAAGACGTCAGCCGCTTATTCTGTGTAAGCAAACCTCGCCTTCCGGCAAGGTCTCACTTACAACTCAGGAATGGATTCTGGGTTGCCTGATGACCGGATGCGTACGCAACGTAGTGACGATCAATCAGCTTACAAGTTACTCCCCTTTGCAAGCCGATAAATTACGTGGCTGGCCGTCAGGAATCAATCGTCTGCCCGTCATATTTTGAAATATTTACACTCAGGCACTGTCGGCCGGAAAGACCACGCCGGTCTGACGTCGGATCTCGGTCAGTAATTTTGCAACGCTACGGGAAATGTCCAGCGCCGGATGGCTGACATGGCGCTGTTCCACCAGTCGCACAAAGGTTTCTGCTTCATACAGCAGGGTATTGATGTGTTGAGGCTGGCTTAAATCCTGTTTCTCCCCGACACGCGGAATAAAGGTCACAGATGGACACTCAGAAATACGTGTCACCACCAGCGATCCCGCTTCCCCCTGAATTTCACTGGCCAGTACCGAGTCGCTGACTTTTGAGTGCACTATCGTGACATCAAACTCACCATAATTCAGATTCACGGTGCCGTGGCCGTCCACGCCACTTTCCAGCAGGGTGGCCGAGGCAAGCACCTGCCGGGGCTCGCCCCACAGCGTGACGGCGACCGCCAGGCAATAGTAGCCGATATCCATGATGGATCCGTTGGACCAGCGAGGATCGAAGGTGTTGGGATGTTCGCCGTTCAGGTAACGCGGATAACGGGACGAGTACTGACAATAGTTCAGCAGCGCTTTGCGCACTGTGCCAAGCGCAGGCAGCCCTTGTTGGAGTTGAATAAAGTTGGGTAAGCTGGCGGTCTTAAAGGCTTCGAACAGCACCACCTGATACTGGCGGGCGCAGGCGATCATGGCTTCGACCTCGTGCAGATTCGAGGCCAGAGGTTTCTCGCAAATGACGTGCTTGCCCTGCGACATAAACAGCATGGCCTGCTGACAATGCAGGGCGTTGGGACTGGCGATATAGACGGCATCGATGTCAGGACAGGCGGCCATGGCCGCCAGCGACGTAAAGCGCTGGTCGCAGGGATAGTCATGACAGAATGCCGCCGCCTGCTCCCGGGTACGTGAATAGACGGCACACAGCCTCATCTTGCCGGTTTCGTGTGCCGCCTCGATGAACTGACGCGTTATCCAGTTCGTTCCCACAATGGCAAAGCGAATCACAGTGATCTCCTGCGCAGGTAAAAGTGCAGAGTAGCATCTGGCATCCGGCAGGCAACATCAGACGTTGATCCTGAGATCGCCATTCCAATACTATGTCCGAATACCGCACGTTAAGCACAAGACGGGGAGCGCAGGTGAAAGGAAGCAAACACGCATTAAACTGGACCACATTAGTGATTGCCGTGCCGGTGGGCTGTGCCGCCTCGTTAGTTACTTTGCTGTTCCGTGAAACGATTGAGTTCATCAATTATCTGCTGTTTGGCCGCAGCAACGACATCACCGAATCCATCCATCTCTGGCCCATGCTGTTCTGGCCCGTTCTGGTCGGCGTGGGCGGTCTGCTGGCCGGTTTCTTCCTGCGCTACGCGGTCGCGATAGAGCGGCAGCAAACCGTCAAGACCGACTATCTCGAAGTCATTAATGCCCGCCTTGACGCCGTGCCGACGAAAACCTCCCTTTTCCGGGCGCTGTCTTCGGTTGCCAGTATTGGCAGCGGCGCGTCAATCGGTAAAGAAGGCCCGATGGTTCAACTGGCCGCGCTCTGTGGCAGCATGATCGGCCGCCTGTTGCCGCCTGGCGTGCAGTTAAAAAACAGCGACGTCGTCGCCATGGCCGCCGCAGCTGGTCTTTCCTCGGTCTACCATGCGCCGCTGGCATCGGCCATTTTCGTGGCAGAGATCGCGTTTGGTATCTCCGCCCTGCAACGCCTGATTCCGCTGGTGGTCTCCTCCGCTGTTGCGGTCATGACCATGTGGGCGCTGGGCTTTCGTAATGCGCTTTATCCGCTGGCCGAGGTGAGTTTCACGATGGATGTCAGCAGCCTGCTGATTACCGTCCTGATTGGCTTACTGTCCGGGCTGGCCGGTTTGCTCCTGATTCGCCTGATCGCCCGTGCTAAAACGCTGTTCAGTCGGGTTCGGTCCTTACCGCTACGTCTTGGGGCGGGTGGCTTTGCCGTGGGCCTGCTGGCGCTGGTCTCGACCGATATCCTGGGGAACGGCTATGAAGTCATTGTAAAGGTGATGGCAGGGCATTATGTGTTATCA
The DNA here is from genome assembly GCF_011044475.1 of Pantoea stewartii. NCBI lineage: Bacteria > Pseudomonadati > Pseudomonadota > Gammaproteobacteria > Enterobacterales > Erwiniaceae > Pantoea > Pantoea stewartii. The sequence continues at coordinate 2,271,380 of NZ_CP049115.1, read as the reverse complement.
GGTTTACTGCTGCTGCTGGTCTTAAAAACGCTCGCGACCAGCCTCTCGGTAGGCTCCAATGCGGTGGGCGGGTTGTTTACACCGTCCTTGCTGATCGGGGCGCTGCTGGGTTTGGTCATCGCGTTATGTGGGGTTGCCCTGCATCTTCCCCTGAATAATGTCCTGCTGTTCGCCGCTGTTGGCATGGCGGCCGTCCTGGCGGCCGTCAGTCAGGCGCCGTTAATGGCCATGTTAATGGTGCTGGAAATGACGCTCAACAGCAGCCTGCTGTTTCCGGTGATGATAGCGTCCGTTCTGGCGACAATGGTGGTCTACCGCCTGCAAATGGCCAGTACCTATCCCGTCGTGACGCACCATTTCAACCGTTCTGAAGCCAAATATGACTTCGATAATATGCGCATCAGCGAACTGATCATTCCGGGGGCGGCCCTGCAACCTGAGGCCTCGGTTGGGGAAGCACTGGCGGTGAGTTCGCTTAAGCGTGAGCGCTATGTGTACGTCATCAATGCGCAGGGCGCGTTTCTGGGCGTGGTTTCCATTCACGAAATATCCCGCCGGGTGCTGGCGCAGGAGATTAATCTGGACTCGCCGGTGCAGTGCGTGATGGATGAGGATTTCCCGGTGGCCTATCAAAACCAAAGCCTGCGGGAAGGATGGGAAGCTTTTGCAGCCGTCACGCTGGAACGTCTGCCTGTCCTGAATAATCCCCAGGAGCGCCGTTTTTTAGGCGCGCTGACCAAAACCAGCCTGATTCAGAAAGCGCAGGAGTTTCTCTAAGCCGCATTGCCCTGCAAAGCCTGTTCTGTCATCCACAGGCGGGCGTCGAATTCGAGCTGGTGATAGTCCGGTTCCATATGGCAGCACAGCTGATAAAACGCCTTGTCGTGATTTTTCTCTTTCAGGTGCGCCAGCTCATGTACCACGATCATACGTAAAAAAGGCTCAGGCGCCTGGCGGAAAAACGTGGAAATACGAATCTCCGCTTTGGCCTTCAGGTTGCCGCCCTGCACACGGGAAATGGCCGTGTGCAGGCCCAGCGCGTGCTTCATCACCTTGATTTTGTTATCCCAAATCACCTTATTGATGGGCGGCGCGTTGCGCATGAAGCGGTTTTTCAGTGCCAGCGTAAAGTCATACAGCGCCTTATCACTCATCACATCGTGTCTGTCGGGATAGCGCTGTTGCAGCACCGGGCCCAGACGCTGGCGATCGATGAGCGTTTGCACCTGTTCAAGGATGGACTCAGGATAACCCTGAAGATAGATCAGTGAGGACATTAGAGATTCCCGGCGAAAGACAGTATACTGCGCCCCCTTTTTGGGGCGAAAATCAACCAAAGTGTACCACGCCGGAGAATTCATGAGCCAACTTGAACTGAACGATCGCACACTGATCCTGCACCGTTTCCCGCAGATGCGTGACGAAAGTCCGTTACAAGCCTGGGATGCCGCTGATGAATATCTCCTGCAGCAAAGCCTGCCGTCTGGTCCAGCGTTAATCTTTAACGACAGCTTTGGGGCGTTAACCTGCGCACTGAATACTCGTCCGCTGTGGCATATCAGTGACTCCTGGCTGAGTCAGCAGGCCACGCGTCAGAACCTGCGCCTGAATGCGCTGGACGACAGCGATGTCCAGTTCCTTGACAGCCTGGCACCGTTGCCGGCCGCACCGGCACTGGTCTTGATCAAAATTCCTAAAACCCTGGCGTTGCTGGAGCAGCAACTGCGCGCAGTGCGTCAGGTTATCACGCCAGAAACCGTGATAATGGCGGCGGGGCGTGCGAAAGAGATTCATACCTCCACTCTGCAATTGTTTGAGCAAATCATTGGTGAGACCAAAACCTCACTGGCCGTCAAAAAAGCGCGCGTGATTTACAGCCAGTTCACCCAGCCTGCGCTGCGCGAAAAATCGCCTACCCAGGTCTGGTCGCTGGACGGTACGCCTTATCAGATCCATAACCACGCCAACGTCTTTTCCCGCTCTTCACTGGATATTGGCGCGCGCTTGTTCATGCAGCACCTGCCGGAAAATATTGAAGGCGAGATTGTCGATCTGGGCTGTGGCAACGGCGTGATTGGCTTGATGGCGCTGGCACAAAATCCCGAGGCGGAGGTGCATTTTCTTGATGAGTCATACATGGCGGTGGCGTCCAGCCGGTTAAACGTAGAGATCAACCGCCCGGACGATCTGTCACGCTGTCAGTTCCGGGTCAATAATGTCCTGAGCGGTTATCCTTCCGATACGCTGCATGCGGTCTTGTGTAATCCGCCGTTCCACCAGCAGCACGCGGTGACCGATCACCTGGCCTGGCAGATGTTCCGTGACGCAAAGCGCTGCCTGCAATACGGCGGGGAGCTGCGCATTGTCGGCAACCGTCACCTGGATTATCACCACAAGCTGAAGAAGCTCTTTGGCAACTGCACCCTGGTTGCCTCCAACAAAAAATTTGTGGTGCTGCGTGCAGTGAAAATGCGTTAACTACAGCGTTAACGCCAGCGCGGTGGCCTGGGCTATCGCCCGACGGGCATCCAGCTCCTGCGCGACGTCGGCCCCGCCAATCACCTGCACGGGTTTACCGTTTGCCCGCAGCGCCGCTTCCAGCTCGCGTTGCGGCTCCTGACCGGCACAAATAATCACGTTGTCGACCGGCAGGAGCAGGCGCTCGCCGTCGCGCCGGATATGCAGCCCTTCATCATCAATCGCCAGATACTCAATCCCGCCCCACATTTCAACTCCCCGTGACTGGAGACTGCTGCGATGGATCCAGCCGGTCGTTTTCGCCAGCGTGGCACCGGGCTTGCCGGGCTTGCGCTGAAGCAGCCAGATTTGACGCGGTGAAGGCTGTGGCGCGGGCGCAATCACGCCGCCGCGCTGCGTCAGGCTCTGATCGATGCCCCATTCGCGATAAAAATCCCCGGTGGTTTCGTTTGCGGGCGGTTCAGACAGATATTCAGCCGTATCAAACCCGATCCCGCCCGCGCCAATAATCGCCACGCGTGCACCAACCGGACGCTTATCCGCCAGCACGGCCAGATAGCTCAGGACTTTGGGATGATCAATACCGGGGATATCTGGCGTACGCGGTTTAATGCCGGTCGCCAGGATGACTTCATCGGCGTCTGCCAGCAGGGGAGCGGTGACCCGACAGCCTGTTTTGATTACCACGCCCGCCGCCGGCAAACGATGGCGAAAATAGCGCAGGGTTTCGCGGAATTCCTCTTTCCCTGGGATCTGTCGGGCGATATTGAACTGTCCGCCGATCTCATCGGCCGCCTCATAAAGGGTGACCTGGTGGCCGCGTTCAGCCGCCTGTAAGGCAAACGCCATACCTGCCGGACCGGCCCCTACAACCGCCAGCCGTTTGGGCATGTGCGCCGGTGTCACCGGCATGAGGGATTCGTGGCAGGCACGCGGGTTGACCAGACAGGCGGTGACGTGACCGGCAAAGATCTGATCCAGACAGGCCTGATTACAGGCGATACAGGTGTTGATACTGTCGTCATCCCCCCGTTGCGCCTTGCTGACAAACGCGGCATCGGCCAGGAACGGTCGGGCCATGGAAACCATGTCCGCACAGCCATCCTGCAAAAGCTGTTCTGCCACCTGTGGATGGTTGATTCGATTCGTTGCCACCACGGGCACGGCAACGTGTTGGCGCAAGCGGCGCGTGACCCACGCGAAGGCGGCGCGGGGCACGCAGGTCGCAATGGTCGGAATGCGAGCTTCGTGCCAGCCAATGCCGGTGTTAAACAGCGTCACGCCACAGCGTTCCAGCGCTGTTGCCAGTCGTAGCGTTTCGTCCAGCGTACTGCCTTGCTCAATTAGGTCCAGCATCGACAAGCGGAAGATAATGATAAAACGGTCGCCGGTGGCCTGACGGACCGCGCGGGTGACCGCTAAAGCAAACTGCATGCGCCCGGTAAAATCGCCGCCCCAGCGGTCCTGACGCTGGTTGGTGTGCGGTACCAGAAACTGATTAATCAGGTACCCTTCGGAGCCCATGATTTCTACGCCGTCGTAGCCCGCTTTTTGCGCCAGACGGGCACAGTGCGCGAAGTCGGCAATGGTCTGCTCAACCTCGGCGTCGCTCAGTTCCCGCGGCGTAAAACGGTTAATGGGGGCCTGTATTGCAGAGGGCGCAACCAGATCGCGCTGAAAACTGTAACGGCCAGTATGCAAAATCTGCAGCGCGATTTTTCCCCCGTGCTGATGCACGGCGGCGGTGATTTGCCGGTGCCAGTCACACTGTGAATCCTGGTTCAGCACCGCACCGTGTGCGGCGGTCACGCCCTGAGGATTGGGCGATACGCCGCCCGTCACGATCAGCGCCACGCCTTCCCGTGCCCGTTCGCCATAGAATGCCGCCAGCCTGGCCGCGCCATCTTCACGCTCTTCCAGACCGGTGTGCATAGATCCCATCAAAAAGCGGTTTCTGAGCTGAGTAAACCCCAGATCAAGGGGCGTAAACAACGCCGGGTAGGATGAGGGCAGCACAGTCATAATCACTCACAGATAAAGTGGTCGGATGAGTTAGCTTTAACCATTTTTCTGTTAAAAAAAAGTGAAATGGCATCAGGCTGTGAGAAACATCATAAAAGCGGCCTTAGCCGCCACATAAACGGCCAGGCCGGGAAAATGCAGGGGAAGGCCAGCGGATGTGCGCGCAACCTCAGCGGCGGCGAATCCAGGAATAGCGAGAACGATAGCCACTGCCGTGATGCGTGTTGAAACGGTAGCTGGAGCCCGCCTCGGTAGTGCAATAGGTGCACTGGTGGACAGGGTCAATGTTTTCTGCCGGAATGCCTGCTTTTATCAGCATTTGCGTCGCCAGATACGGTAGATCAAACCAGACACCGCCACGGGTAGCAACGGCCTGGGGGCGCTGAGCGCCGGGATTGTGGGGCTGAACCGCATAATAGCGCAGGGGCAATGGCATGTCGGGCATCTGTTCAATCTCTGCCAGACGTTGACGATCCAGCTCAAAACAGCAGGGAGCCAGCGCCGGGCCAATCGCCACCGTCAGGCTCGCTGGCGTGGCACCGCGTTCGCAAAGATGCGCTACCGCCCGATACAGCACGCCAGCCAGGGTCCCCTGCAGACCCGCATGAACAGCGGCAACCTGTTTCTGCTGGCTGTCGGCAAACAGCACCGGTAAACAGTCGGCCGTGTAAACCGCGACGGGGCGGTGCCCGGTGGCGATCACGCCATCTGCATCACCGCTTTTGGGTGGAATAGTGTGAGTGTCGGTTAACACGACGGCGCTGTGACGCTGATGGGCATAGGCGGCATCATCAGGAGGCGGTTCGCCTGCGGGCTGAAACGCATAATCGACCCAGTCAAGTGCATCAAGCAACGGCGAACGCGGTGTAGCGGGCATCCTCATCTCCTGTTGAAACAGCGTGTAATGTTGCTGCCCTCAGCTTACGTTAACTGCTACATTTTTGAAGCGTTACCCACTTAAATCTTTCACACCTTAGGATAAAACGATGAAACATTCAGTGAATTTCGCGCTGTCGGCGGTGGTTGCGCTGGCACTGGCAGGTTGCGCGCAACCTGCCCGACAGCAGGCACAGCAGCAACTGGGGCAACAATCGGTCCTGGCCCTGAACTGGTTCCAGCAGTCCGGCGAATATCAGGCGCTCTGCTGGCAGGCATTCAACAGCGCCCGTCTGGCCTTTGATCAATCGGCTTCGCTGGCGGGCAAGCCTAAAGCGGTCATTGTCGATTTAGATGAAACTATGCTGGACAACAGTGCCTATAGTGCGTGGCAGGTGAAGAATGGCCAGCCTTTCAGCGACAAAACCTGGTCAGCCTGGACACAGGCGCGGCAGGCAAAAGCGGTGCCCGGCGCGGTGGAATTCGCCCGCTACGTCAACAGCCATGGCGGCACCGTTTTTTACGTTTCCAATCGCGATCAAAAAGACTATGCCGCCACGGTGGCCAACCTGCAGCAGCTTGGCTTCAGCGGAGTCAGTGAGAAAACGGTCAGCCTGAAAACCGACTCCTCAAACAAGCAGGCGCGTTTCGATGCCATTAAAAATGCGGGCTACAATGTCGTTTTATATATCGGTGACAACCTGAATGATTTTGGCGGCGCAACCTGGCATCAGGGTAACGCGCAGCGTCGGGCATTTGTCGACAATAATCACGCGCTTTTCGGTACGCAATTTATTGTTTTACCCAATCCATTGTATGGCGACTGGGAAAGCGGCATGGCGGAAAATTACAATAAGCTGACACCACAACAACAGCTTTCCGTTCGTGAGGCGCGCCTCAACGCCTGGAACGGTAAATAAAATGTCAATATGAAGCGCCTGCACTGGGCGGGCGCCTTCACGTTGGCTCAAATATTTACTTACATCCGTCACTATTTTCACGCAAATTAAATTAACTATCTCTCGCTTTAATTTACCCCTTCATTAAGACGGATTCACTGCCTGCATTAAATAAAGGCGGTTAATCGTGCTATTCATAAATTCTGCATTTAAGACTAATCCTGGTCTGTGGCGTCGCTGTTATTTTAATTACTTAGTTCGCTATGAAAGTTTTGTATTTATTTGTCAATCTATAAATCATGACTTTAATTTTATGTGTATGATTTTAAATGAATAAAATTAAAATAACTGCAAAATTTGGTGGTATGACCTCTTAATCTTATTTACGTTTTGATGACGTTAGTTGAATAAAGTCTTACACAGGCAGGCAGTATTTTGGCGCGTGTAATATTCCAGGTGCATTGAAAATGATAAGCGGCTATAACCTTTTAATGTGATGGAGTTCAGGTTTCATTAGCCCCTCGCCCAAATAAGGTGAGCGGGTTCACTCCGTGGTTCGCCTGGAAATGATATTCCCGGTAGTTAAGAGAAGATGATTGTGACGACACTTAAACCCTTATTAGCGAAAAATCGCAGTTGGGCCTTACAGCGCCGCCAACGTAACCCCGCCTATTTTGAAAAATCGCTCTATCAGCAAAAACCGCATTCATTATGGATTGGCTGCTCAGACAGTCGGGTACCGGCGGAGGTGTTAACGGGTTCCCATCCTGGCGAGCTGTTTGTTCATCGTAATATCGCCAATATGGTCGTGGCGGAAGACGACAATCTGCTGAGTGTTCTGCAATATGCCGTCTTCTTTCTTGGCGTGAAGCGCATTGTATTAAGCGGTCACTATGGTTGCGGCGGCGTTCAGGCGGCTCTGAATCTGCCTGGCAGTCCGTTAGAGACGGAGGATTCTGCACTGGCGCGTCGTATTACCTGTTTGCGCGACGGCCTGGCAAGCCATCTTGGCGACCCGACGGCGCAGGAAACCGAGGGTGAGAAACTGAACCGTCTGGTGGAGGCAAACGTGCGGGTGCAGTTTGCCAGGCTGGTGGCTTCCGACCCTGTCCGTCAGGCCTGGCAATCTGGTCAGGAACTGGATGTGTTTGGCTGTGTTTACGACCTGCAATCGGGTCATCTTAAAGAGTTGATTCAGCAATCTGCAGAGGAGTCTTCACCATGAATCTGGATACGTTACGCCGCGATGTGCCGGCAGGGCTGGTTGTGTTTCTGGTCGCACTCCCGCTCTGCCTCGGTATTGCTCAGGCCAGCGGTTTACCGCCTTTTGCCGGCTTACTGACCGGTGTGATTGGCGGGATAATCGTGACATCACTCAGTCCGTCACGCTTCGCCGTCAGCGGTCCTGCGGCAGGACTGGTCACTATCGTGGTCGCCTCGATGGCCACGCTGGGAAGTTTTTCCGCGTTTCTCACTGCGCTGATCATCGCCGGGCTTTTACAGTGCCTGTTTGGTCTGCTGCGCGCTGGCCGTTTTATTGCACTCGTGCCCGGTAGCGTGATTAAAGGTATGCTGGCGGCGATTGGCCTGCTGCTGATCATGCAGCAAATACCGGTGGCGCTAGGGGCTGGCGGCAGCGTAAAACTGGTGTCGCTGGTAAACGGTGAAATGACCTTTTCGCTCTCGGCGCTGTTGGTGTCGTTGGTGGGCTTGTTCATTTTGTTTGCGTGGACAACCGGCCCCATCAAGCGCATCAAGGCGATAGCCTGGATCCCGGGTCCGCTCTTTGCGGTTCTGTTTGGCTGTGGGGTGACAGTATTGGGGGCGCGACTGTTCCCGTCACTCACCGACGCCTTACCGCGTATTTCACTGCCCGCTTTTGACAGCGTTTCGGCGATGATAGCCGAACTTGAAACGCCGGACTGGATGGCCTGGCAAAATCCGCAGGTGTGGGTTGTCGCGGTGACGCTGGCGCTGGTGGCCAGTCTGGAAACGCTCCTGAGCCAGGAAGCCCTGAAAAAGCTACGTCCGCAAAATCCTGCGCCATCGCCCAACAGAGAAATGTTTGCTCAGGGCATTGGTAACATAACCGCGGGCTTCTTGGGTGCAATGCCCATCACGGCGGTTATTGTTCGCAGCTCAGCAAACGTCAACGCAGGCGCACAAACCAAACTGTCCATTTTGCTTCATGGTGTGATGTTGCTGATTTGCGGTATGTGGTTTAGTGAGATGCTGAATGCCATTCCACTTGCCAGTCTGGCTGCGGTCCTGCTCTATACCGGTTATAAGCTGGCTGCACCGCGACTGTTTATCGAACAGTTTCGTATGGGCGCACAGCAGTACGTCCCGTTCCTGGCGACGATTATCGGAATTATCACGTTGGGAATGCTGGTGGGAATCGGCATAGGTATTGCCACTCAAATTATCTACAGCATCTACAAGAGTCATCGCAACGCCTTGCAGCTTACGCGCTATGACGACCACTATGTGCTGCGTTTTCAGCAAAATTTGACGTTTTTACACAACCCTAAACTTCAGGGACTGCTGGAAAAAATTCCCGAAAATAGCGTGGTAATTGTTGATAACGATAATGCAGAATACATCGATCCGGATGTAAAAGCCGTGTTGAAAGATTTTGGTGAAAATGCTGATAAACGAAACATACGCCTGAGTCAGTGGCCGGTGGCGGTGAAATAACCAGACATCGGTATTCTGGAATTTACAGCAGAAAAATCGGATATCTCGGATATCCGATTTTTTTATTTGTAAGACATAATAGGCAGGGATGTCTGCCAGCCCATTCGTTACCGGTAACCTGTTTCAATACCCTGACGTTCGCCTGTTTACTGTTGTTTTTCTCTGAATGGCGCAGACACGAATCAGGCTTTAATGATGATGATAACGCCACATACTTTGTGGGCGGCGAGATAGTGAGCCTCTTTGTGACAAGGTCCGGACGTATGCGCGCTAAGCTGTTTGAAGAGCATAATGCTAAAAAGAGTGCCTTCTGGCTGTTTATGATTACGCTGATGTTTTGTTTCGTTGGCGGTCATCTGCGCATTCCCCACGATTTATCCCTGTTCTGGCCGGTAAACGTGTTTATTGCCGGTATGATGCTGCGTTATCCCTTCCTTCACCGAACCCGTTTTTATCTTATTTGCTTTAGTGCGATGGTATTTAACGATACGGTCTTTTCGGGCTGGACGTTACCGGCATTTACGCTCAATGTCGCCAATATTCTGTTTATCCTGATATGCGTACTAGTGATGGGAAAACAGTATCAGCATGATTCCAGCAGTGAACGCATCTCAAATGCCTTACGGATCTTCCCCGCCTGCCTGCTGGCGGCGTTCGGTTGCGCCACCTGGGGCGCACTGGCACAGGTAGGCAGTGTCAATGCCGCGTTCGCCGATGCCTGGATGAACTGGTTCAGCGAACAGTTTTCGACCGGCTTAATGCTGTTGCCGTTTCTGTTGACCCCAAACTGGCGCGTGATGTTCTCAGGGCTACGGGTAAAGGTGGGGACGATTCTGCCGCTTATCGCCGTGGGGCTGTCCTTAACGACGGGGGCCTTAATGGGCGGCGCAGGCAGCCTGACGCTGCCGGTGCCGGCGTTAATCTGGTGCGCCATTGTCTTGCCCATCCCGCTCACCAGCCTGGTGACACTGATAACCGGCATCAGCCAGATCATTTTGGTTTCCCATGGCGTCATGCATATCCAGGGCGATTCAAGCCTGCTGCCCATCAGTCATCTGACGTCAGCGCGACTGGGCGTGGCTACGCTTGCCATCAGTCCTCTGATTGTGGCGGTCAGCGTGGATGCTATCCGTCAGCTCAATGAGCGGCTGGCTCTGCGCGCCGATTACGATTTTCTTACCCAGTTATTATCACGCTCCGGCCTGTATGAAAGACTGCGTAACGAGCCCAGCTATGCGCAACGTCAGGTCGGCGTGATCCTGCTGGATGTGGATTACTTTAAATCAGTCAACGACAATTTCGGCCATGATGCGGGCGACAGCGTGCTGGAAGAGATTGCCCGCCGCATTTCGCCGCTGGTTGGCAGCAAAGGGCACATTTGCCGTTTTGGCGGAGAAGAATTTGTGGTGGTGCAGTTCGATCTGTCTCCAGAGAAAATCTATTCGCTGGCGGAGGGGATTCGGCAGAGCATTGTCCGCGAGAAATTTGTGCTGCAGGGCAATGCCGTCACGGTCACGGTGAGCCTGGGCCTGGCAAATGGCGAAGCCCAACCGGGTACGGCCTGGGCTGAGACGATTAACAACCTGATCTCCGCAGCCGACAAAAATCTCTATATTTCCAAGCGAAATGGTCGCAATCAGACATCGCCGGGCAAAGCCCATAATGAAATGACCAGCGACGTTGCCTGAGCAGGTCGCTGGACGCACATTAATGAATACTGGTTTTCAGCAGGGCGCTCTGTTGATGGCGTGCGATAGCCAGTTCAATCAGTCGGGTAATCAGGTCCTGATAGCTCAGGCCCGCCGCCTGCCACAGTTTGGGATACATGCTGATATTGGTGAAACCGGGTAGTGTATTCACTTCGTTGATCACGATTTCGCCTTCCTCGGTATAAAACACGTCGACACGCGCCATGCCAAAGCATTCCAGTGTGGTAAATGCCTTAATCGCAACCTGGCGAATCGCCGCATCGACGTCCGGTGGGATGGCGGCAGGAATCACCGTTTGTGCGCCGGTTTCGCTGATGTACTTTGTGTCGTAGGAATAGAAGCCTTCTTTCACCACCACTTCGCCACATGGGCTGGCCTGTGGCTCTTCGTTACCCAGCACCGCACATTCGATCTCCCGGCCTTTAATGGCTTTTTCAATCAGGGCCTTACGATCGAACGTAAACGCCATTTCCAGCGCGGGCAGGAGCGCTGCGGCATGGGTCACTTTACTTACGCCCACCGAAGAGCCCTGATTGGCAGGCTTAACAAACAGCGGCAGGCCGAAGCGGGCGATGACGGCTTCGGTGTCCAGTTGGTTCAGCTGTGAAGACGTGACGCTCAGCCAGGGGGCAACCTGCAAGCCGGCATCGCGTAACAGGCGCTTGGTGAAATCCTTGTCCATGCTGACCGCCGACCCCAGCACATCCGACCCGACAAAGGGCAGCGACGCCATGCGCAGTAACCCCTGCAGCGCGCCATCTTCGCCTTGCGTACCGTGAACCACCGGAAAAATGACATCCAGCTGTGACAGGGAATGCGCATCGTCACGGGCAATGAGTGGCTGCTCAGGTTCGCCGGGAATCAGGGCAATCTGTTTTGCCGTGCGATTGAGGGCAATCAGTGACGGATTTTCTGCATTCAGCAGGAAGCTGGAGGCGTCATTGAGGTGCCATTGCCCTTGTTTGTCGATACCCAATAGCACGACCTCAAACCGGGTCTTATCAATGGCATCAACGATATTTTTTGCTGACTGCAACGACACTTCATGTTCTGAAGATTTCCCGCCAAAGACGACGCCAACCCGCTGTTTTTTCATCAAAGGTATCCACATAAACGCAAATCACTACCATAGCATGCGCATTGTCATAAAAAACAGCCGGATGAACGGGAGCGCCTTCTGTTGTGCGTCGTGATCAGCTCGCCGGGCAAGGTCGGAGAGAAAAGAGGAGACACGCGATTCAGAATGCTTGCGACGCTTCATTACCTCGCAAGGAGTAGCGCCTGAATTTCCTTCAGCGTACTCCTCAACACGGGGTTAACGAAATGACGTATATTCAAAAAAATCTGTCATCGAATAACTGGCTGATTTTGTTTAAGGAAAAATAATTAACTACTCTTATAACGGTATTGTGTGCGGGGCCACTATGATTGATGCCAGCTCAGATGACGCCTCAACACGGTGAGAATCTGCACACAGGTAAAAAGTGTCGCTTGCTGCCTGCGGATGAATACTGCCACTCATTCAGTACTGTAGAGAACAAAAGTGACGTTTATTCTGCCCTTTGTCTGGCTGATTAGCGTTTACTATCTGCATAATTTATTCTCAGCACATCCCGTTATGTATCGCAGAAAAATCCATCTTCGAACGTTACTCACCGCGTTATCGATAGGAAGTGTCATTGTGACTTCCGGCTTGCTGCTGGGCGCGCTGTTTCTTTTTCAAAAAAGTAATATTGAAGAGTCGCTGCTGGACAGCAATATTGCCTATGCCCGTAAGCTGGCCGACACTACCGATCACTATCTTGCCATTGCCCAACGTGAACTGGCCTGGAGCGCCGGTCAGATCGCTGACCTGAATAACGTTCAGCTGTTACATCGCGAAACTACGCGCCTGTTACAACAGTCAGGTTTTTTCAACTCGGTAGTCGTGCTGGATAACCATTCCATTATCGCCTCCATCTCGCCTGAAAGCCTGTCTCTGCTGGGTGTTAAGGTGGACACCGCTGAAACGGAACAGGCGAATAAGCTACAAAAACCGTTTATTTCTTCGCCTTTTATCTCACCCTCGGGCAACTATGTGGTCTTTATCTCGCATCCCCTGTTTGCGCATGACGGTCATTATCTCGGCTTTATTGGGGGAACGATTTACCTGAAAAAACAGAGTATGTTGAGTGACATCCTGAGCCAGCATTATTACGGTGATGGCACATCGGTCAGTATTGTCAGTGATGATGGCACGATTATTTTCAGTCAGGATCCGACGCGTGTCGGGACGCGCATGGCGTTAAGTCAGCCGTTACAGAAACGCCTGGCGGCCACGATGAGCGGCCAGTTTATGATTCAGGACGCGGGCAAAAAGTACCTTATCGGTTACGCCAGCCTGCAAAAAACGGACTGGAATATCTTTATGTCCGGTACCTCAGAAACGGTAAATGGCCTGATGATGCATACGGCCAGAAATGCCTTCTGGTTTATTCTGATCATCATCGTCCTGACTGCAACCTGCATGGCCTTTCTGGCGTCCCGCATCTCTTATCCGCTGGAAAAACTGGCAGGCATGGTGCGTGACGGGGGAAGTGAGGCCAGCCCGGATCCGCTGTCATCCGTTAACACCTGGTACAACGAAGCTGACAGATTAAGAGAAGCGGTTCAGCATCACCGGCGTGCGGTCGCAGGGCATGTTGCGGACCTGAACGATAAAGCCATGACCGATCCGCTGACCGGATTAAATAACCGTCGCGGTTTCTATGCACAGGCGGCTCAGCACCGCCAGGAGCCTGTGCAGAGTGCGATTGCCATCGATATCGATCACTTTAAAATCATCAACGATCGCTATGGACACGATGCTGGCGACAAAGTCCTGGTGAGCCTGGCGGGTTTGTTAAGAAAGCGCTGCCGTACGCTGGATGTAATCAGCCGGTTCGGCGGCGAAGAGTTTGTGCTGCTGCTGCCGGGCACCTCTATGGGCGACGCGGCCGCAATGGCAGAACGCATCCGTGAGGCCGTCAGTCATACGGTGTTCCCGTTTATCAACAGCATGACGGTTTCCCTCGGCGTCGCTACCTTAAACGGTTTGGGCGACGACGCCTCACTGCTCAGGCGAGCAGATGAAGCGTTGTACGCGGCAAAAGACGAAGGCCGTAACTGCGTCATGGTGAACCATGAGGGGAACATTTCTCGCTATCCTGCCAGGTAACGCCGTGGGTGTGAACCCAACGACGTCTTAACACATTTCGCGGAGTTTCCAGTGCAGCCAGTGGTCCAGTTCGCTGTCTGCCAGGGGACGGGAATAGAAAAAACCCTGGGCCTGATCGCAGCCATATTCCGTTAACGCTTCCACGGTATCGACACATTCCACGCCTTCGGCCAGTACCACATAATCCAGCTCTTTCAGCATGGTAATAATATTACGAGCAATAATGCGTGAGGCCATATCGGATGAAAGCTCACTAATTAGCGAACGGCCCAGCTTGATCACATCCAGCGGCATCCGGCGCAGATAACTGATATTGCTGTAGCCGGTACCAAAATCATCAAGAGAAATGCCAAAGCCGCGCAGTTTCAGCATCTCAAGCCCCCGCATGGACGAGGGGCTCTCAACAATGCGCTCCGTTTCCAGACACTCGATTCCCAGCAGGGAGGTGGGGAGTTTTGCCTTAAGCATTTTCTCTTCCAGACTATCCGCAAAACCGTCAAGCGAGAAATCGCGCTCACTCACATTAATCGTAACAGGCAACTGGATACAGCTGTTGCGCAGGCGCTTCAGGCGGGCGATAACGTTGTCAATCACCCATGATGTCAGGGCAGTAAGGGTTTCGGTCTGCTCAGCAAGCGGGATGAAAGTGGCCGGTGAGAGTTCGCCTCGTTCAGGATGATGCCATCGAATCAGGGCTTCAAGCCCGATGGGTTTACCGCTTTGCAGGCAAATTTTAGGCTGATAAACCAGATAAAGGCCCACATCTTCGCGCAGCGCGCGCGCCAGATCGTTGATTAACGTGAAATCCTGCGTACGTCTGATATCCGTGGCTTCACTAAAGCGTAAAGAGGGTAAACCGCGCCCAATGGCCTCGTGCAAGGCGCTGACCGCCTGGCGCAGGGTTTCATGGGGCGGGAAAATACCGGAGACGAAATCGACCTCGCCGGTGTGGGTGCTGAGCCCCACTGACAGGCCTTCACCCAGGTCGGCGCTGATGCCTTCCATCTGACAGGCGACCCAGTGCGCACTGATGCGGCTGTCCGCACGCGTCAGCACCGCAAAACGCCCGGTGGCAACAGTATAAATAATGTCACTGGCCGCAGGACGCAGCCGAAGGGGCAAAAGGGTAGCGACATCCTTGAGCAGGCTTTCAACGGGCCCCATGCCCATCGACCGGGCCAGTTCATAGGCGCGCGGCATATCAATACAGTCAATCAGGACCAGGCGGCGTAAGGTTGTGTCGCCTGCTGCCGATAAATAATGCATGTCACGAATCAGGCGCTGGCGGTTGGGCAGCCCGGTCACCGGGTCGACAAAGCCCGCAGAATGCCAGGCCTCCAGAAACGACATCACTAATGATGACAGTAACTGAAGCGTCGTAATTTGTGAGGCGCTGAAGGGGTGCGGTTGAACATCCGTGACGCACAGCGTACCCAGGTTTATGCCATCACGGTTTTTCAGTGGGACGCCCGCATAAAACCGAATAAAGGGCGCCCCAACGATCAGGGGATGGGCCGCAAAGCGGCTGTCGAGATAGGTATCAGGCACGACGACGGCGGTGTCACCATCTACCGCATAGCGACAAAGTGAATCCTCCCGGGATGAACGTTCCAGCTTAAAATTGTGTGAGGCACGCACATACTGAAACTCATCATCAATGATAGAAATAAAACTGCCGGGAATGTTCAGTGCCTGACTGGCCAGTCTGACAAATTTTCTCAGTATGTCATCCCGACTTTCATCAGGATGACGAAGTGCCTCAAGGGCACGGATGCGGCGTTCAGGATCGCCGTCGAGACTCATAAGCATGTGTGTCCTCCGCTCCGTACTGATAACGGCGCGAAATTAAAAAGAAAAAGTGTCGGATAGAAGCACCGCAACGCTGGCCAAAGGGCGCGAAAGGAAAAACAGGAAATAATTTTATTTTCACTAAATAATAGGCGTGTTCTGGGTTTATGTCTCTTTTTATTTTCTTTAATAAATTTCTTAGTTATGAACGATGCACACATTTAATCAATTTTTACGTTTTATTTTTTCATTAACACTGCCACAATTATTTTTATAAAGAGTAGCGCGCTATTGTTTTGCCCGCAACTATTAGGCATGAATATTTTTATTGACGTTTTTACACAGCCATACCGGGGAAATACTATGAATATTCTAAAAAATTTTACGATAAGACGTGTCGTCTTATGGATACTCATTATCGCCGTGATCGTCATTGCGCTTGCGGGTGCCTATGGTTCGGTGATTCTCAAAGACATTAATCGGGAAGTTACGCGCAGTAACAGCCTGACAGAGCAGCTTATTTTCCTTAATCGTGCCAGTTTGCAGATGCAGGAGAATGCGACAGCGAATCGTGCTGCGCTGGCGGCAGACGTGCCTGCGGGTGATGAGTGGCAGCGCTACCGTGCCGCGCTGACCAGCGCGCCACAGGATTATCCTGCGGCTGCGCAGGAAAGACTCCGTGCTCTGACGCAGCAGATTTCCAGCAATAACGCGCCGCTGAGCGTAGAGCATCAGAGACTGGTAGAACTCTTTTTGATTACGTTGGCTGCGGTCACGGGGCTGCTTTTCTTTTGTGACCGCTATCTGGTTGTCCATCTTGTTCGCCCCGTAGCAAAACTGCGTAATCACTTCCGCATCATTGCTGACGGCGATCTGACCCAGGAACCCGAAGATCTTGGTCGGAATTGTGTCGGGCAAATGGTGCCGTTACTTAAAGAAATGCAACAAAGTTTGCTGAAGACCGTTCTGGCGATTCGCGACAATGCATCCGTGTTACGGGATGAGGCCAGCGATATCGCTAAAGGCAATGCCGATCTGTCGAACAGGACGGCGACTCAGGCAGCCGCGCTGGAAGAAACGGCGGCCAGCATGGAGCAGTTAACCGCGACCGTGCGCTATAACGCAGAAAACAGCCGTGAAGCGCGCGCGCTGTCAGGCATCACTGCGCAAACCACTCAGCAGGGCGAACAACTGGTGAAAACGGTGGTTGGCGCGATGGAAGGCCTGTCTGTGGGCGCAGAAAAAATACGTCAGTTTACGGCTACCATTAATGGTATTGCGTTCCAGACCAATATTCTGGCGCTCAATGCCGCCGTCGAGGCGGCGCGCGCCGGAGAGCAGGGGCGCGGTTTTGCTGTAGTGGCCAGCGAAGTACGCTCTCTGGCGCAACGCAGTGCCGAAGCGGCGAAAGAGATTGAAGGATTAATTGCGGATACGGTCGCCGGTATCAGTCAAGGACGTGATGCGGCCAACACGGCGGGCAGCACGATGGAAGAGGTGTTACGTAACGTCGGCAGCGTGAACGACCTGATTGGTCAGATTGCTCTGGCTTCCGAAGAACAGAGTAAAGGTATTTCTCAGGTCACACTCGCCGTAGCGGAAATTGACCGGGTTACGCAGCAAAACAGCAGTCTGGTGCAGACTATCTCAGCCTCTGCGGAAAGCATGAGCAGCCAGACTGAGACACTGACCAGCGTCATTACACGTTTTACACTGCCCGTGACAACCTCGTCTGTTGTCCGTTCAGCCAGCCATAAGGCCACGCAACCTCTTCGTCCTTCGGTCTCTGTGGCGACAAAAGATGATGCGGCCTGGATTGCGTTTGGCAAATAAAGATATATAAGCCAGCCGGTGGTCTGTTTTTCAATTGAAAATAACCACTGTGGTTTTCATGCCCCCGCCTTATGGCGGGGGAATTTATTGTTGAACGCCCTGTTTTAAATTTATATTTCCTTACATCTTACGTTACGAAATAAACTCAAATTATTGGTTTTTTTAAAAGTCATGCCGTTTCGCTTAAGGGAAAGTGATATAAGTTGATCAAAGCATAGATTCGGGCCCATAAAATTCCTGCCAGAACGGCCTTCCCTCGATTGACATTTCCCCTGTTAAGATTAAGTATTCTTATGAAATGTGTGCTGCGGCGGTGGCTGATGACCGTGTGAGAGAACCGATACGGGCTGCGCTAAGGCACTGTTACCCTAAGTCAACAACAGGGAGCCTGGTTTGGGAAATTCAATCGTCCGACGGCCCGTGCCCGTCCAGAATAACGTCCGGGAGTTGCGTATTGCGGCAGGTCTGTCACAGGAGGGCGCAGCCGAACGCTTTGATCTCAGCTTACGCGCCTGGCAGACAAAAGAAGCTACGGCGAAAGTCGCGTTACTGAGTCAGGGCGAGTATGAATTGCTGCTGCTGTTAGCAGGCAAGCATCCCTATTATGAACTGGTGCCACAGTCCAAAAAATAGCGATTTTTACCGTTTTACACAGATAAGCAGCCTCAGACTATGAAGTTCATCTCTGAGAGGACGATAACAGTAAAAACGGGGTCGAAGTTAAAGGCGATCCCGTGATCAGAGCAGATGACTGAGATTGGGATTTTTGCTGTACAGGCGGGCCTTTGTTGCGGTTTCAGGTTGGCAGATAACGTTTACCTGGTTCTGTCTGATTGCAGGCGTCCTCTTTTTACTGTGAGATGCCCGGCCACAGTATACGACCTCAGGAGGACATACTCTGAAGCACTCAACCGAAAACGGCGCTGAAGAAGCGCGCTTGCGTGCGCTGGCCCAGTATCACCTGATGGACACGCCGCCGAATGAAGCGTTCGATCGCCTGACGATTCTGGCCGCGCGACTGTTTAGCGTGCCGGTGGCGTTTGTGTCGCTGATTGATGAAAAACGCCAGTTTTTCAAGTCTCGCTATGGTCTGCAGATTACTGAAACCTCGCGGAGCGTGGCGTTCTGCCATCATACGCTTGAGAGTGACTCGATTCTTTGTGTGCCTGACGCGCTCAACGATCCCCGCTTCTGTAACAGCCCGCTGGTGCTGGGTTATCCCTATATTCGATTCTATGCTGGCGTCCCGCTGATTACGCCCGACGGGCACAGAATTGGGACATTATGTCTGACCGACAATCATCCCCGCCCTGCAATGAGCCCAACGGATCGTCAGAACCTGACCGATCTGGCTGCGCTGGTGATGGACCGCATGGAGGTTCATCGTATGGAGGTGCTGCGCCATGCCAGTCAGCAGCGGCTTGAAGCCATATCGGTCACCTCGCCTGATGCCATTATTTGTACCGATCTGAATCGCGGGATTACATTCTGGAACCCTGCCGCGACCAACATGTTTGGCTATGACGCCAGCGAAATGATGGGAAAATATGTCGCCGGACTGATCCCGGAACGCTGCCAGACCGACTACCGCAACGAACTTGATCGGCTTGAGCATGACGATGACGCGATCGCAGTCCCTCGTACTCTGCAGATTTGGGGGAAACGCTGCAACGGTGAAGAGTTTCCGGCAGAAGTTTCTTTCTCGGGCTGGCGCGAAGGGGAGGAACGCTATGTTGGCATGATTATCCGTGATGTTACGCTGCGTTATGAAAGCGAGGCGCGACTGTGTGAGCTGGCGTCACTGGATATGCTGACGCGTCTTGCCAGCCGCAGTGCGTTTATGACCCAACTCAGTAAGCTGACGGAATCCGGCGTACCTTATACCTTGCTGATGACGGATTTAGACAGTTTTAAAGAGGTGAACGATACACTAGGCCATGCCGCAGGCGATGCCTTGCTGTGCCATGTGGCTGAGCAGATTCGCGCGGTTTGTACCCATGCGATTGCGGCAGCCCGACTTGGCGGCGATGAGTTTATTGTCCTGCTACCCAATGGTTGCGATGAGGCCATGGGGATAGCGCACATACTCACTGCGGCCATCCAGATGCCATTTGATTACATGGGATCGGTGCTGACGGTGGGAGCCAGCACCGGTGTGGCCTGTTTTCCCTTAAATGGCACCGACACGTCATCGGTCATGTCAGCCGCCGATTTAGCGCTGTACCGCGCCAAAGCGCGCGGGAAAGGCCAGTCTGTTCTCTTTCAGCCTGAATTTCGTGAGGCGGAACAGGGACGACGCCGTTTTGAGCGTGAACTGGAAGCTGCGGTACGTCAGCATCAGTTCGTTCTGCATTACCAGCCGCGTTTTAATGGGGCCGATGGGACATTGATCGGCTGCGAAGCACTGGTGCGCTGGATGCATCCCGCGCGTGGCATCCTTTTTCCCGCTGAGTTTATTGATATGCTGATTAAAAGTCCGCTGTCAGTCAAACTTGGGGAGTGGATCATTCAGTCCGCTGTCAGTCAAATTAAGCAGTGGCGGCGTCAACACGCGGCCTTGCGTGTCAGTATTAATCTGTTCCCACGTCAGTTGCTGGAAACGGGCCTGGCCGATGTTATCCGTCACTGTGCCGGAGAAGATGCAGGCTTTATCGAACTGGAAATCGATGAACCGCTGCTTACCGACGCCGATGAGACAAAATTACAGGTTCTGGATGCGGTTAAAAATACAGGGGCGTTATTTATCATCGACCATTTTGGTCGCAGCCTGGCCTCGCTCAGCCTGTTGCAGCATCGCTGTGTTGCCGGTCTCAAGATAGATAAATCGCTGACGGGCCAACTTGAGCAGAGCAACAAAGCCCGACTGCTGTTTAACGCGATTGCTTCGTTAGGCAAAAATATGGGCATCACGGTCGCGGCTGAAGGCATTGAGAACCATGCACAGCATGAATTCATTTGTGCTGCGGCATGTGACATTTTACAGGGCAAACAGATGGGGGCACCCGTCAGCGCGCCTCGCTTCGAAAAGCTTTATGTTACGCCGCTCAATTGCCCCCAACCCTGATTTGCTGTTCTTCCGGCGTTAACGCTCAGGGTTCTGAGCGTTAACGAAGATGACGCTGTCCTGACCGATGAGGCAGAAAAAACGGCACCGCGAGGGTGCCGAAATGAGCAACGTTTGTCAGGACAATCATTGTGATAATCAACTCACACTAAGATTATCGGCCCTGTGCCAGGAAGATTGAGCGAACCGATGACACGTTTGTGAAAACGTGACGCGACGCAGGTTTTAAGCGGTCTGAGGGCATTTATCCGCAAAAAAAGAGAGAGGCATTTCAGGTATAGAGAAAATTTATTTGATCCCGGGTGGCGACAATCCAAAGCGTGAACTAGTGTAATAACGCTGTTTGGAAGTCATTTAGGATTTCCCTGAGAACTCCGGCCCGGCCCTTTAACGAGGTTCGGGCATTTTTTTGCACTTTAAACAGCGCCTTGCCTCTCTGTTGCACGTTCAACGCGTCAGGGAAGGCCGTAAATCTGCCTGCAGGCCAGCGCTGACGGAAGCCCGTTTTCTGTGCATAACGACAGAGGACAGAGTAAGAGAAGGAAGGGCATTAACGTCAGCGTGGTAATGGTGAGTCGAGAGGCAGGTAAGCAGGCGCGTGTAACGTTTATTGCCTGAAGAGCAGCGTCAGAAGTTCACGATAATGTGACGCATCGTCCTCATTCGTTGCCGTTTCAAGACAACCAATCAGCTTCAGACAGATGATGCGTCGACTCACAGGCTTATTTTCCCGAAGAATTTCGACTGCGATCCTGCCAAGTGTTTCAAGTTGATGTGGGTGATCAATCTGGCTGAAATAATGGGCCAGATTGCTGGTTTTTCCTGAGGGCGGCAAACCGTCCTGGCGCATAGTGTTCCTTGAAGCTGAGTAGGAATATTTGTGCGCAAGTTAACCGATCCTGGGGGCCGCTGTACAGCAGTATTACCGATTACTGGCGAAAGAAAGGTTGCCAGCCGTCTGGCTTAGATCTGGCAGGGTAAAGCGGCGATATGTAAGGCGGGCACTGGCGCTTCAGCGCTGGCTGACAGCGGCGACAGGCTTCCCATTGTGCGTGAATATTTCAGTCTGTGATAAGAGCATAAACGCCGCTAAATGAACAGGCACAGGCATGGCGCACGTTAATAATAACGTTTTAGTGCGAAGCATTACCGAAGAGAATAACATTATCATTAGCAGGGTTTTATTCATGGGGCGTAAACAGTCGCCAGGAAGTATAACCATCAGCGCCACAACAAAAAATATTAATACTGCTCTTACAAAATGCTGAACGATAATATCTCGACGTTGACGGATATCTGTCTTTACGTGCCTTTGAAAATACACGCATAACGCCGGGCCAGGCCTGGCAAGGCCTGCAGGTGTTGTCAGGCTTACTGTAGATATATTCAGAATAGTCTTTATCAGACAGCATTCAGGCCAGGAATTTAATAAAATTATTGCAATTCATTAAGTTAAAACAGGCATTTCAAAAGTATCATTTTTATCACTTCAGGCTACTATTCTTTCGGCAGAAAAAGGCTTTTGTCATCTGTTTAATTATTACTAGAATGTGAAAAACAATAGTGATTAATTGCCAGATTGAGGAGCGTAAAGTGTTATTTCACGACGATGAGAAAAGTCATGTCATTCTTGGCGAAGCGGTGGTCAATCTTGCCCTTAATGAGAAAGAAATTAGTATTGATACACTCATTGCGGAGCTCAATATGATGGCCGAGTCAGAAACCTGTGATAACAGATTAGCCGACATTTTCTCGGCGCGACGCTGGCTAAAGCAGTTCAGACCTTCACCCGTCAGGAGGGATTCCGGCCTGCGCTGGTTAATGACAGCCAGTCAGGAAGGAAAAACAGATGAAAATGTTATTCGTCTTAATCCGGAAGGGGATGACGACCGTGCATAGCCAAACGTTGGCAAGTTAGTCAAGAAAAGGTAATCAATGACCTCTCTGCCTCTGCTTTACCGCCTCGCCTCTGCCCTGTGGTGTAATCACAACGCTGTAAGACGGTTAGCTTTCTGATATTTACGCAAGTGACTGTTAAGTATGATATAGCACTTTATGCACAATAACCCTGCCAGCCAGTTAAGAGAATTCCTGTACAATTTTCCAGATGTTGTATAAGTTTAGTGAACATTGCGTTGACTAACGTTTATACTATTTCTCATTTGGGAGATTCATGATGCGTCAGAACGAAAATACGTCCAATACGGTTCACGATATTGCCCGTTACTTTGGCAACGACACGCTCCCTTCCGAAAAAGCGACGCTGGGTCAGGTCATCGTGGAGATCCTTCATGCAGGCAAAAGCCTTAACCGTAAGGCCATTTGTAGCGCGCTGATTCGTCGACTGAGTCAGTCGGCCAGTCCGCTTGAAGAGCAACATTATCAGAAACTGATCAGTATGCTTTTTGACCGCTGAACGCTGCGACGCACACGTGCATTCACGTCCCGCAGCAGTAATCTGATTGGTCAAATAAGCAGGTCACCAGAGGCCTGAGCATTTGAGGCTGGTTTGCCCGGTTACAGGGGCACAATGTCATCAGGAATGCGGGTATGCAAAAAGATAAACAAGAGAAACTTATTGAAATTGTCATGGGCGAGGCGATTACCGCGTTGCTTGACAGCAATGACACCATCAGTGGTGCGACACTGGCAAACAGACTTAAGATCATGCTCCGGGATGAAACTCACGACGAGCGGCACGAGGCTATTGAAATGGCGCTCACGGAAGTTCGCAACGAGTTTGCCTCCGCACGTGACCCGATTGATGCCACCGTACTGGCATTTGGTCAGAGCATTCCGGACAACAGTCGTAAGCACTAAGTCTGGGCGGCCTTCAGGGCGATGCATGCAGGGTAAAAACGCAGCGGTTGCTGGTATGCACGCAGGATTGCAGCACTGAACAGTCAGTATGACGTCACTTACCTTCACAGATACAGATTAAGAAGATCATCATGCCGAATACTATCGACATTGAGCAAAACACGACAGAAGCAGAAATACTGCATCTCTTTCGCCGTGCGGGTGACACACTTCAGGCTGAAAATGCAGTGCTGGATGCGGTGATTCGTGACATCGTCATTCAGGGGCAAAAGGTGACCAGTAAGGCCATCATCATACGTCTGATTGCCGAACTGGAATGCACGGAAGATAGCACCGAGTTGGCCGTGTTACGCCATTGCCTGGAAATTGTTGTGGGGCGAACATCCTCCAGGGACGATGCGTAAGATACAGCCTGCGCGGTCTCGCTGAATCTGTCATGGAATAAAAGCGCATCGCCCTGTACTGATAAAGCGGTATCGGCGCCACCGCTAGTCCGGTGCTTCATCATCTTAATGAAACTGTCGGGAAAGCAGGCGTATCGCTTCCTGACACGCTTTCTTTTCAAGCTGCTCTGTGCTCTGTTCACTGTAATTATGCAGTGAACTGACAATATCCTGAAGATGGAGCTCGCCATCGGGTTTAAGCAAACGCGCAACTATCGTACCAATAATGGTATAGATGTCTTGCATGGCGGTGTCATCACTCATTCGACCTCCGTCAGCGAAAACGTGCCTTTATTAATCAGCGCGTCGGTTATGTGAATACCTTTCAAGGCGCTTACTCGTGCAAAGCGTTTTTCAGAAAATGGGGTAAGCCGCTGCCTGGCAGCGACTTAATGAAGGTGATGGATACTGAGATCACCGAGTTCTGTCGTTTGCGATTCAGCCGGACGAGAAATCATCTCCGCACGGATTTCTTCAATGGCCCGCAATGCTGCGCGAATGCGTACCTCATCACTTTCGGTATCCAGAAGCTGTTGCAGCCGCTCAAGGAGAAGGCGCCAGGAAATTGCCGCATCCTCATTCAGTAGCTGCGTCACCATCTCTCCGATGATGATGTCCGTCATTTTTTCGTCAAAAACGTTATTCATATACTCCCCGGAAGGCGGTTCTGAGACCGAAAGATTAGCACAGGTTTTTCCAGTGGGGGTTTGCTCAGCATCAAAATGAGACTGCACGGATGTGCAGGCGGCACTGCAATGGCACCGAAAACCTTTACTGGCTTTTTTTTGCGGGCAACAGAATAAGTTTCTTTGAGCAATCATTCAATTGCACATTGACGTATTTTTCATCTTTGCCAAAGAAACAGCCCGGGCAGTGCCGGGCTCTGGCGGTCATGCTGCTGCATCGCCGGTTAACTGAGCAGGCGGTCAGGCTGTACGAAACACTGAAACCATGTCGCGCAAATCACTGGCCCGTTTTGCCAGTTCATCTGCGGATGACGCCGACTGCTCAACCAGTACTGCATTTTGCTGTGTCACCTGATCCATCTGGTTAACGGCAATATTAATCTGGCTTACGCCGCTGCTCTGCTCTTCAGACGATGATGAGATATCGCGAATCAGCTGAGAGGTTTGCTCTATGGCCTCTACGCTCTGCTTAACTTTGCTGCCCGCATCCTGCGCCAGCGTTAAGCCTTCATTCGACTGAACGACGGATTGCTCTATGAGACCTTTAATCTCTTTCGCGGCACCGGCTGAGCGCTGCGCCAGTGCGCGCACTTCGGCCGCTACTACGGCAAATCCTTTACCCAGTTCGCCGGCGCGAGCCGCTTCAACGGCGGCGTTAAGCGCCAGTATATTGGTCTGAAAGGCGATGCTGTCAATGACGGCGGTGATTTCCTCAATCTGGCTTGAGCTGCCACGAATCTTCTGCATTGTCGCCATGACAGCGTTCATCGCATCACCACTCATTAAGGCCGCATTAGTCGCCGATACGGCCATATCGGAGGCGTAACGTGTGTTATCGGCATTCTGTTTAATAATGGACGACAGTTGCTCCATACTGGCGGCGGTTTCAGCCAGCGAGGCGGCCTGTTCCTCCGTACGCGATGAGAGGTCGTTATTACCCATCGCAATTTCTTCCGACGAGTTGGCAATGGTTGACGCGTTATTTTTAATACTGGTCACTAACAGCGAAAGACGTAGCTGCATCTGCGCCAGGGCATTCAGCAGTTCGGCGATCTCATTATTGCCCGAGACCGTTATTACGGTGGTTAGATCACCCGCTGCAACTTTACTGGCCACTGCCACCGCCTCTTTTACAGGGCGCGTGACCGAACGACTAATCATAAACGCCACAAAGACTGCAATGAGTGCTAACACCAGTAATGCGGCCAGCAGGATATACTGCGAATGACGACGTTGATCGATTTGATCGTTGAGCGTGATTGCCAGTTGCTGGCTGAGTTTGGTGCCAAGATCGTTATAGGCGTTAATCGCCTGGGTAAAGGCTTTTACGTAGTCCAGAGGCGTAATCTGCACGGTTTTCGTGATAAAGACGTTCTCCGCCATCTTAAGCACGCTGGCCGAACGTTGATAGGCGTCCTGCGCCTGCGCGGCAAAGTCAGTTTTCAGTCCTGGCTCCACGGTAAAGGCTTTATTCAGTACATTACTGAATTTCTCCAGTGCATTTCGGCCGCCTTCAAGTTGATATTCCATGGCGCCACGATAGGATTCGTCAGCTTTATCCCCCGCCGCAATGATGGACGTACCACTTGCCCGGATGCGCCCGAGCGTTTCGGTCAGCTCTGGCAGGCGGCCATAAATACTCATGATAAGTTGATAAGTATTCAGGTCGGCATCTAAAGAGAGACTATACAAATCAAGAATGTCTTGATTCGTGTCCAGCAGGTTTTGAATGAGTTGGGCATGATGCGTCAGGCTGCTCGACAGCGTTAACTTCCCCGTTAACACGTCCTGTTGTAGCTGTGACCATGCGGTCTGAACATTTAAAAAACGCTGAGTGGGTTGTGCGCTGGCATCATATTGACGCAATTCAGAGGCTATTTTTTCATACATTGCATCGATCTGAGAAGCCAGCGCTACGCGTGGCGCGTTATCCAGCTTATTTTGGGAAATAGCGATGGCACTTTCCGCACGATGGCGCTGTATCAGGTTAAGTAATGTCAGGATATCTTTTTCGATCGGTACGCCCTGTAACTCTTGTGTTTTTACGTTAATCGCTTCATTACCCGTCTGAATAAATAGATAGGTAGGTAATATAAATAAAACCAGAGCAAAAATACCGAGGATAAGAAATTTTGTCGGCAGGCCGAGTTTGTCGAGAATGTTTTTCATTACTTGCGGTCCAGGTGGAGTGGTGTCTTTTGATAAAATCATCAAAATATAATTATGTTATGTTTTTACTGTAATAGAATGGAAATTTTTCGCTTATTATCAACGATCTGTTTGATTTAACGGCAGGGCGAGGCCCATTTTTCACAGTGAAAGACAGTATAGAGTGCATTCTTCTGTTTATCATGTTAAAGATTCACTAAATTTTCTTTTCAGTGTGGCTAAGCCAAATTATTTTTCTTTTTTAATTTTCATCTAATCATAAATAGGTATATATGGGATGCTTGTTATAAAAAAGCAGCCTCGATCCCAAAGAATGAAAAAAAATTAAAGTTATCCTGAGGGGTGACGATAATGGCGGTCCTTATTTTTTTAGCCAACAATAAAGTCTTCCAGGGGCTTTTACCGGGTAATATTCTGGTCAGATAATTAAAGTCATATGACTTACGATGAGTATCGCCACGTGCTCAGGACCGGTTAAACATACATTCCGCTTACTCCCGCAAGACGCTTCCGAAGCTGAGGGTTGTGTTGCAATCCCTGTGACGCGTTTTGTGTCGCTGCGTGCGTCATCGCCTGCGTGTTTTCCTGCGCTTAAGCACTGTTTACAGTGAAGAAGTGGTGCACGCTCTGACGCCGCAGCGGCAAACGGTGAGTGTTCCCTGTTAACCACGATTGAATATTTTTTTCTTATCGCCAGAAAGTAACCAATACAATGTTTTATTCTCTTTTTCTAAATGAAATTCTTCTCGTTTAGTTTAAGATTTAATATTCGTCAAATTATTTTTGTTTTTATTAAAAAACCATAATTATCAATTGCTTATTATTTTTTTTATTACGGAGCTCTTAATTTTTACTGTGGATTTTACTTTTTTAACCGATACCTGTTTTTCACCATAAGCAGGGAGTCCATAATGAAAATTTCAACGCGTCTGACGATGAGTTTCGGCCTTTTAATTACGCTGTTTATTATCTGCACCTCAGTGGCCTATACCGGTATGAATAATGCCCGTAACGGCATGGATGAAGCCGTAAATGTCAAAATGAAGAAATACCGTGTGGGGATGGACATGTACGGTGGGTTACGTGACATGGCCGTCATTGTGCGTAACCTTGCCCTGATTACGGATCCCGACCAAATGCAGCGAGAGTGGCAACGTATTGTCACGCAAAAAGCGAGCTATATAGAGAACCGTGAGCGTCTGGCTGCAATGGTTGCCAGAGATTCAACGCCAAAGGCCAGAGAGGCCTTTGATAAGATAGTAAGTAGCGAGGGCCCGGTGCTGGCGGCGCTGGAACATGCCGGCCAGCTTGGCTTACAAAACAAGCAGCAGGACGCGACGTCTTATCTGATAAAAACGGTTCGGCCATTGCAAGGGCAATTACTTGAGTCGCTGAAAGAGATGACCAGGCTGCAAATGGAAGACAGTGAAAAGTCCGTTGAAATCACCAGTCAAAATGTGCGCCGGGCCACGCTGATTCTGTTGATTCTTGCCTCTCTGTCGGTGGTCGTTTCCGTCGCAGCGGGGTATATGATTATACGCGTGCTGATGCGTCAGCTCGGTGGTGAACCTGCTCAGGCGCAGGCATTATCTGCGGCGATTGCGGGCGGCAATTTAACCGCACCGGTCACCTTGCGTGCCAACGATTCAACCAGTCTGCTCGCCTCTCTGGCGAATATGCAGACCAGTTTGCGTCGTCTGGTTAGCCAAATCAAAGAGACCGCCGGATCGGTCGCCTCGGCATCCGATGAAATCGCTCAGGGCAATACTGAGCTGTCATCACGTACTGAACAGCAGGCTGCCGCCCTACAGGAAACGGCGGCCAGTATGGAACAGCTCACCGCCACGGTGAAGAGCAATACGGCCAGTGCACAACACACGGCTACCGTTGCCCGCGAGGCTGCAACCCTGGCGCGCAGCGGCGAGTCCGAAGTGCAGCGGATGTCTCATACCATGAATGACATCGCCCTGAGCGCGACAAAAGTACGCGACATCACAGGCGTGATTGAAAGTATTGCGTTTCAGACCAATATCCTGGCGTTAAATGCGGCGGTTGAGGCAGCGCGGGCGGGCGAGGGTGGGCGCGGTTTTGCCGTCGTCGCTGGCGAGGTCAGAATCCTGGCACAGCGTAGCGCCACTGCCGCAAAAGAGATCAAGGAACTGATTGAACATGCGGTGGAACAGGTGGATAGCGGCGTTCATGTCGCCGCCGGGACCGGAGAAAGTATTCTGAAGGTCGTGGGCATGGTCAATGCACTGGCGGGCGCGATGGATGAAATATCAATGGCTTCGTCAGAGCAGATGCAGGGGATCTCGCAGGTCAGCGTTGCCGTCAGTCAGATGGATGGGGTCACCCAGAATAACGCGGCGCTGGTTGAAGAATCCTCATCCGCCTCGCACTCCCTGTCAGAGCAGGCGCACGCCTTACGCGGCATGGTTGAAGCATTTCAGGTTTGATCGCTTAGCAGGGGCGGTAACGCCCCTTTTTTATATCACAGAGTCTGGCTTCCCCAGCCTCACGACAGGACATCCCCGCGATCAGGCCTGTCACTGAATGGTCAGAACAACCCGGCCAATCAGTTTGATGTCATCAATCCCACAATCAAAGGCCACGCCAATCCCGCTGACGTGGACTTTCCTGACCGGAATACGCGTCAGCGTTCTGACGCTGGCTGTGCCTTCGATTTCGACCAACCAGACGCCGTCATGCATATCTTCGAAGTCAGTATCGATGATGTATTGCGTGGTTTCGGCCAACAGTAAAAAAGCGTTGCGCGGTTCCTGCTTCAGGGGCGCATATAAGGCTTTATCCAGCATCACATAACCCGCATCCTCGATTTTTCCGCTGATTAGTTTTTTTCTAATCAGTGTCGGTGTGTCAGGTTTGCTTTCTGAGAACTTACTTCCTTTACCCGTAATCAACCATTGCAAGTCCGCCCCCGTTTCCATAACGCACTGCAAAACGATATCTGACGGAAAAACATCACGTTTATAGCGTGCAGACAGGCTGCTTGCGGCAATTCCAAGGTGATCTGCAAGCTGCATTTTCATGGTAAAGCCATAGGCATCGACAACGCGATCCAGAGCTTCAGCGCTCGAGTTCGGAAATTTGAAATTAGTATAAACGCTCATTTTCATTGACACTTAGATTTAGTCTAAGTATCCTCCGGTTTTAGTTAGCCTTTGATTGATGCAGCAGCAGGCGGCTTTATCAGATAACGAAAGATTTTGCCTGATGAGGCCCATTTTTACAATCGTCATGCCGGAACCTTATCGCGTCGCTCACCTGTCTGCGTGTAACGGTCAGCACCGGTGAGATAAGGCAACAAGGGCGATTGTGTCGGTAAGCGCCGCGATTGCACGCAAGATGTGAGTGAAAGTGGTTTAACGCGTTGTCGTGCTGACACTGAGGCCAGTTTTATTACCGTTTCGCTTAATGCTTAACAAAAGCCAGCGATGAGACAGGCGCGAATCCGTCATCAGGTACAGACACCATGATGTCAGTGACGGTGGCGACTGGTCAGTCAAACCCGATGCAAACTTTATCGGAGGAAAACAATGAGTCGCACCGTCCAGATAAAAAGCCCGCTATCCGCTTCGCATGCTGAAGCGCGTTTTGACAACGGCAGCAGCGAAAAGATGACCTTTGATGAATTTCGTCAGCGCTGGCGTTTGCTGCGCGACAGCAACCGTAACCCTGCGCTGCGGTACTTCAATCACCAAAATGACGATTTCAAATTCTGTGTTTTAACGCTGGTCAATCGTGACTGGCCCGGCAGTTTCAGGCAGGAAGATATTGGCAAACCTTTCGAGTGTTTCGATCAGTTACGTCGTGAACGCATCATCATGGCGATGAACAAGCTGGCGCGCTGGGGAAAGATATTGCCGCGACAGTTCTCAACGGCGGACTGCTTTTTGCCTGAATAAACCACCTAATCGTAACGCAATGACGTAAACCCGTCGGGCATGACTTTGCCCAAAATCTGGAGAGAAATGATGAACAGCGAAACCCATTCACTGAATGACGCCACAACCTTTACCCTCAACAAGCTGCTTGATAACGAAAGAAAAGCCTGCGCACTGGCGGTCGCCAGACGGCTGAATGTTATGGCGGCGCATATTACGCGTCAGACATTAAACGGCATTGAGGCTGCGGAACTGCTGCGCAACGAAGCTGAACGTTATGAAAACGAATCAGGAGCGCTGCGCTGATGGCCGATACCATTGATGTCGCGCAGCAGCGCAGCGAAGAAATCCTGGCGCACAATATTGCCCAGGTCACGCAACGGCCCGTGGCAATCAGCGCTTCGTTTTGTGAAGAGTGTGATGCACCGATTCCCGAAGCGCGCCGTCGCGCCGTTCAGGGTGTCACCCGCTGCCTGTCCTGTCAGGAAGTCTGCGAGTTACGCACACGTCTTCACCACGGACAGGCGCGATGATGACTTTTGCTTACCCGTGGAATGCCCCCCGGCTGGCGATTGCCAGCCCGTATCCCACTTATGACCAGCAGCAACACCGCGATCGCCTGATTGCGGCGTGGCTGCATGGGCAGAAAACCCTTAATGCCCAGGCCAGGATGGTGCAACTGGACGTCCGGCGTCGCATGGCGTTACTTGAAAAGCAACAGGGCACAGCCCGGGCTAATGCGTACTTAGCAAAAACCTTTGTTGAGCGTACATTACCGCGTGTTGAGTCAGTCAACCAGCGCTACCAGTTGCATGCCATGCGTCCCGGCATCGTGGCGCAACTATCCCGAACGCTGTCGTGCCCGCAAGGTGCAGCCAGAGCGGCCGGCACATTGTGGGAACTGATGAAGCGGTTTAACCGCCTGCCGGATATGTCCCGTGCTGATGTTGATTTACTCGCGGGCGATATTGCCAGCTTTATTCATGCAGAACTGGTGCAGTTGCATGCCAGCATCAGTGACAGGACGGATTACCGTTATGTCCATCACCTTTACACAACCGCAGCTATCATCACCCGTGAACTGGGACAAACGCCACCGCTCTGGGAAACGGTCAGTACTCGCTTCTTCTGTCCCGACGATGTTACCGCCGCCATCCTGCGTATGCAGGCAGAGAAATGGTGGAAAGGACAGTTGCGTCGTCTCAGCGCCTTCTGGCGAGAACATCTGCATATTGCCTTAGCCAACGTCAGCAAAAAGCGGTCACCTTATGCCAGCCCGATGGCGGTTGCGGAATGGCGGGAACAGCGTCGATGCACTCGTGACTTCCTGCAGAGTATGGATCTGGAAGATGAGGAGGGGAACCGCATCAGCCTGATCGAAAAATATGACGGCAGTGTGGCCAATCCAGCCATTCGTCGTGCGGAACTCATGACACGCATTCGTGGCTTTGAAACCCTTTGTCAAAATATGGGCTTCCGGGCGGAGTTTTATACTTTAACCGCCCCCTCTCGCTATCACGCCACCTTGCAAACGGGCCACCGCAATGCGAAATGGAACGGGGCCAGCCCGGCGGACACGCAGCGCTATCTTTGCACGCTCTGGCAGCGAGTCCGTGCCAAACTGCATCGAAATAACATCAGTATTTTTGGTCTGCGCGTTGCTGAGCCTCATCACGATGGTACACCGCACTGGCACATGCTGATGTTTATGCGCCCTGAGGACGTCAGTCGGGTAAGTGAGATCCTGCGTGATTATGCCTGCCAGCAGGACAGCGATGAGCTGAACAGCGCCCGCGCACGCAAAGCGCGTTTTCATGCGGAAGCCATTGATCCAGCAAAAGGCAGCGCGACAGGCTATATCGCTAAATACGTAGCAAAAAACATTGATGGCTATGCGCTCGAGGGCGAGCGGGATCATGAAAGCGGAAAGCCGCTGAAGGAAACGGCGATGGCCGTCTCGGCCTGGGCGGCCCGTTGGCGCATCCGCCAGTTTCAGTTTATTGGCGGTGCTCCCGTCACGGTTTATCGCGAACTGCGCCGCCTGGCTGATCTGCAAAGCGCTCATGGTGCGGACGAGGCGTTTGCTGCCGTACATGCTGCGGCTGATGCCGGTCAATGGGCTGCGTACACCGATGCCCAGGGCGGCCCCTTCGTTAAACGTGACGCACTTACCGTGCGTGTCTGGTATCAGCCCGATGAAAATTGTAATGCCTTTGGCGAGGAAACGCAGTCGATTAAAGGTGTTTATGCCACGGCGACAGGGCCCGGCGTGCCCGTGTTGACCCGGCTGAAAACATGGAAAGTTGTGCCTAAACGCGCTGAAGAAGAGGGCGGCCAAAAACCGCAGCCGGCGTTGCGGTCTTGGAGTTCTGTTAATAACTGTACGCATATGCCAGCAATGCCTTTTAATAATTGCCACGGCAGCGGGATTTACACTATCGAATGCCAAAAATTTCAGCAAAAAGGTTTAGATAATGATGAATACTCTTCGTTTTACAGGCTATTCCTGTCCGAGGACTTAACGGGCTTTGAAAAAGCCAGACCGACATTGTTGCTGTATGAAAATAAAGTAGAACTCTCACGAATATCGAAAAGGACTGACTGCTTTTAAATCCTTGCAGCCGAGCCAAGAGATAAAAATTTACATTTATCTTAGCGTGACGTGCTGTTTAGGTATTGCTGAGTAAACGGTATACGATTGCTGTTGAGTCCACGTGACATGAAACTGGATGGGCAATAAGGTATCTCTTTAAATTATCGAAATGTATATGGGGACTTAACGTTTTTTTTAGTGGGACAGCATCGTGACACTAGAACGCGGATGAATTTCCGTATCTTCAAGAGTACTGCTGGTCAATTTTTCGTCTTTTCAAGTCATGTTTATCCAAATGGAATGTATTCAACCGGTACTGGATTTTCTCAATTACATTGTTTTCAGGAGTAAGAATTATGAACGCAAAGAAAACGTTGGTCGCTTTTACTGCTTTTATAGCGCTGTCAAGTCAGGCAGCAACAAGCATTAATATCAATGCACTACAAAACTGCATCACATCGCCTCCGGGAACCGCTGCTGCTGGTAAACCGGCACAGTTTCAGATGCAAAAAGGGACTTATGATGTCTCAATCACGAATAACAATATGAGCTGTTCCAGTAATGATCTGGGCGGTGGCTGCGCTATTGATACTGTTCTGCTTCAGGGGGGCTTAGGATATTCAACTAATCGGTGGGGGCAAAGCATTACATCGACACCGGTTCGCGTTTACGTTGATGTAACTTCAACAATAATTGCCTGGGTTTCTGACGATGGTTGTTACAATAACACGGGGCAAGCTACGCTTGTAATAAATAAAATTCAGTAGCTCTTCCATCAGGCCGACTCCATCTGATGACTTAATAAAGCCTGAAAGGTGAGCCGGTCTTTTGATTAAATATGCAAGATTATAAAATTTTTATAGTATGCATAAAGAATGCAGGCGGAGAATGTTCGGATGGCATTTTTGACTGGGGAATTAAATTACATGGCAGTATCGTTAAAAGAATTATTCGTTTTTAGCTGCCGAGGATGAAACGTATTGATAGATGATTATAGGTGGAATTAAAAGCCATCATGTTGCTGCAGATTAAGGTTTTAAATAATTGAGCCATACTACTTATCATAATTTCAGCTCATTCATTCAAATAAGTAACTGGCAACAACGCTATGTCAGGTATTGGATATCGAGCATGCCAGGATAGCGAAGGGAACGCTGAACATCTTTTCAGTAGGTTTTCCCTCCCGCTTTCACCCTTCGCAGAAGTGCACTGGTGGATAGTTGCGCTGTAGGGGGTATCGCTTACCCATCTCCTTTTGTAAGGACGGCTTTATGGCAATCTTGCCTTTAGACGCATCCGCTCAAAAGTGTGTCTGCATTTATGGCTGGTAGCGCTCTGTGTGGAAGAGCATACATGAAATGCTTTCAAATCCGGACGAAACACACGCCACGTTTTTGGCATCATTTAGAGGAAAATCTATTGATTTTTCTTACGCTTCTGCAGGTCAGTGCCGCAGGTTTGTCTTAAGGGAAGGTTAATAAAAGTTGATGCCTATCAACATGATATAATTTTTTACCAACTATCTTAAAACGCTTCCACAGTTAATCAATGCTATGATACTGTATGTATGTACAGTGTTTATTTTGGGGGAGGGAATTGTGGGAAATGAATTACATGAGCGAGTTATGCTTGAGCGCGTTGAGCTTATCGCCAGGCTCACCAGTGAAGGGGCCTGCGGCGAACGAGACAGGGAAATTGCGTTAAATTTGATTGCTGAACTCGCAGCTAACTACACCCTTTCCGATAACCGATTTTCCGTTGTCTTTTCGGCTACGCCTTTAAAAAAACCATGATGCCGGCGTTCTCACTGTAACGTTAGCGGGGTTGTCCGTCGCCTGAGCCCACCCAAAGGATGATGTGGGTTCAGGCGCGGGCAGCGGTCCGGGCAAACAGACCTTCACTTCGATCGGTCTTTAGCGTTCCTTTCTGTCATGTCAGGCCACAAAAAACGCCAGGCAGTTGTCACGTTCCTTTCCCGTTTCACTGCTTCATCCGGCCGCAGACGCTCATCGTTAAAACACGCACCTTCCTTTCCCGTTTTATTGCCTCTTCCGGTCGTTGAACCTCATCGTTAAAACGCGCGCTTTTCTTCCTTCCTGCCGTTTTTTTAGCCGGATTCATCCCATTTTTACTGCCTTTGCCCGCTCACTGTTGAGCGGGCGCTCCCGCGTTGAGCAATGCGCTGCTGAAGCAGACACTACTCCTGTCGCGCGCTGGCAACGCAGGCCGCGCTGAGCACATACCCCCTGTTTACCGCATGGCCTGAGCTTTATGAAACCTGCTTTTGCGACAGGAGATATGGCCTGGCGATGCGGTGCCGGTAATGCAGGCTACCGCTGACAATATTTCGCCCAGCCAACCATGGTTTTTATGCTCATAAGGGGCCAATCAATGCTGATTTATGCACGACAGGAAGAAACGGTTGATGAGATTTGCTGGCGTTATTACGGACGCACGCAGCAGGCGGTTGAACAGGTTTATGCCGCCAATCCTGGCCTGGCAGAAAAAGGCCCAACCTTACCGCACGGATGCAAAGTGGTCTTACCGGATCTGCCCCAGGCGGCTACTGGTGAGACGCTCAATCTGTGGGATTAGTGCCAATGGAAAAAATCAGTTCTCTGATTAATTACCTCATCGGGATTGTCCTGATGTGGTTTGGACGTCACACACCACAGGATATCGCTTTTATGGTGGGCTCTGGCGTTGCTGTGTTAACGATGTGCATCAATGTCGCAACCTTTTTTATCAACTGGTATTACCGCCGCAAAACCTACGAGCTGCAGCAGCGCAACGTTAAGGGGCTGAATTTTGAGCCAGACCGCTAAGCGATGTGCCGTCGTCGCCGTGCTGGCCATGGCCGCACTGCTACCGCAAATCAAGATGCTAAAAACCTCCGAAGCCGGACTCAGGCTGATTGCTGATGCCGAAGGGTGCCGCACGTCACCTTATCAGTGCAGCGCCGGCGTCTGGACTAATGGCATTGGCCATACGCAGGGCGTTACGCCTGCCAGCGTGGTGAACGAGCGCCAGGCGGCAGTCAACCTGGTTTATGACGTCATGCGCGTTGAGCGCGGCATTGATCAGTGCATGACACGTGACATGCCCTCCGAGGTCTACGACGCGGTGGTGTCCTTTGGCTTTAACGTCGGCGTACATGCCGCCTGTAACTCCACGCTGGCGGGCTTCATTAACCGTGGCCGCTGGCGCGATGCCTGCCTGCAGCTCAGACGCTGGGTCTATGTCAAAGGGACGTATAACGCCGGGCTGGATAACCGTCGCCAGCGTGAAATGGCCTGGTGCCTGAAGGGGGCAGGATGATGCGACTGATGGTGTTTGCGATCGTGACGTTACTTGCGGCACTGGGGGCCGGCGGCTGGCGTCTCAGCGTCATCGAGGCGCGGCTGGACAAGGCACAGCACAAGGCCGCGGCGCTGGCCGCCGACCTGAGCAACCGGGAGAAGGCCATCGATCAACTCAACCGGGACAGTCAGGCCAGCCGAAAACGTGAGGCCGAACTGCGGCTACAGCAAAACCAGGCCAGCGCTCAGGCGCTGAACCGCGAAACGACAATCAGAAGAGAAACCGATGCGAATCCCGCTTTACGTGCCTGGAGTGCGACTGCTTTGCCTGCTGACGTTATCCGGCTGCACAGCCGTCCCGCCTTCAGCAATGCCCGAGATTATCTGGACTGGCTGTCCACGCGTGACCAGTTGCCCCATCCCGGAGAACCGCCTGCAAACGCAGGGTGATTTGGCGGCAGATAACCGCCAGTTAGAGGCTGCGCTCGCATCGTGCGGGTTGCAGGTAGAGATGATTAAAGCGTGCCAGGAGCAGCATGATGTTGAAAGCAACCCAACTCCGTCAGGTGCTGATAAACAGCGTTCCGCTGCTACAGCAAAATCCTGACAACCTGACCATCAATATTCAGTCCGGCAGTCTGGTCTCCACCCTCGCCAGCTCGCTGTCGTTTGAATACCACTTTCAGCTGGCTGTCGTCATTACTCAGTATGCCGACGATATTGATCTGATCATGGTGCCTGTGCTGGCCTGGCTGCGGGAAAACCAGCCCGACATCATGGTGTCGGAGGAAAAACGCCGCACCGG
This sequence comes from Pantoea stewartii, assembly GCF_011044475.1. Lineage (NCBI taxonomy): Bacteria > Pseudomonadati > Pseudomonadota > Gammaproteobacteria > Enterobacterales > Erwiniaceae > Pantoea > Pantoea stewartii. Next base: position 2,234,098 of record NZ_CP049115.1, on the reverse strand, counting down.
CTTTACCTTCACGCTCGATGCCACGGGCGAGGGGAAGCACACCGTGACGGTCACGCTCCAGCTGACCGAACGTGTCTGGGTTGAGCAGCAGGAGGGCGGATTACACATCACGCATCTGCCGGAACCTGCGCTGCCAGAAAACGATGCGCGGCCCTGGCAGTTGTATATCAAAGGCAAGCTGGTCAGCGAATGGAAGGCATAGCCACTGCCGCTGTTGCTGAGGCGCTGTTTAGTCATTTCTGAGTAAACAGCATTCGATTGCTGCTTTTCTCCTGCAACGTGAAACTATTGCCATGAACGAGCAAATATTAGAAATCAAGCGCTTGCTGCGCAACATGGTCCGCATCGGTACTGTCTCCGACGTCAATCTGGAGGCGGGCACCTGCCGTGTAAAGACCGGTGATAACACCACTGACTGGCTGCACTGGCTGACAGCCCGGGCGGGACGCACCCGTACCTGGAATGCCCCTTCGGTTGGCGAGCAGGTGTTGATCATGAGCCTGGGCGGCGAGCTGAACAGCGGCTTTGTTTTGCCCGGTGTGTTTTCGGATGCCAGCCCGGCGCCATCGGCCTCTGCGGATGCGCTGCACTGCTCCTTTCCCGATGGGGCGGTTATTGAATATGAGCCCCAGACCGGCGCGCTAAAAGCGGAGGGGATCCAGACTGCCACTCTCAAGGCGGCCGTTAAAATCCTGCTGGATACGCCCGAGGTGGAGTGCACAACGTTACTTAAAACCGCCACGCTGGAAGTCACCCAGGGCGGCACGATGAAGGGCGACGTATCGCACAGCGGCGGCAGTTTCGCCTCCAATGGCAAAGTGCTGCATACGCACCAACATCCGGGCGACAGCGGTGGGACAACAGGAGCGCCATTATGACAACAGCACGCTACAGCGGTATGAGCCGCGAAACGGGTACGACGCTGGAAGAGCTGGATCACATCCGACAATCCGTGCGCGACATTTTAACCACGCCACTCGGGTCGCGGGTGATGCGCCGTGATTATGGCTCGCTACTGTCGGCGCTGATTGACCAGCCGCAAAACGACACGCTGCGTCTGCAAATCATGTCGGCCTGTTATATGGCGCTGCTGCAGTGGGAGCCGCGCATCAGCCTGAGCGGCATCAATTTTGAGTCTGCGTTTAACGGCGGGATGGTGGTGGAAATCACCGGCAACCGTGCGGATACCGCGCAGGATTTTTCGTTAACCGTCCCTGTGAGTTGAATCATGCCTACTATCGACCTGAGCCAGCTGCCTGCGCCAAATGTGGTGGAAACGCTGGACTATGAAACGCTGCTTGCGGAACGCAAGGCGACATTGATTTCGCTCTATCCTGCTGACCAACAGGCGTCGGTTGCCCGCGTACTGGCGCTGGAGTCGGATCCGCTGGTGAAGCTCCTGCAAGAGAACGCGTACCGGGAAGTTATCCTGCGCCAGCGCGTTAACGAGGCGGCAAAAGCGGTGATGGTTGCCTGGGCCAACGGTAGCGATCTGGATCAACTGGGCGCGAATAACGGCGTGACGCGGCTGGTACTGACCCCTGCAGATCCCACCGCCACGCCGCCTGTTGAAGCCGTAATGGAGCGCGACGAAGATTTTCGCGCCCGCATTGCTGCCGCCTTTGAGGGGCTGAGTGTGGCAGGGCCATCGGGTGCCTATGAGTTTCATGCGCGCAGTGCCGACGGACGTGTCGCCGATGCTTCTGCCATCAGTCCGTCTCCTGCCAGCGTCACCATTACCGTGCTGTCACGCGAAGGCAATGGCGTGGCGGATAACGATCTGCTGGCAATCGTGGATGCCGCCCTGAACGATGAAGATGTACGGCCGGTCGCCGACCGCGTCACTGTTCAGTCGGCTCAGATTGTGGATTATCGCGTCGAGGCCACGCTGTACCTCTATCCCGGCCCCGAAGCCGAACCTATTCGCGCTGCCTCAGAAGCAAAACTGCAGGCGTTCGTGAACACCCAGGCACGTTTGGGCCGCGATATCCGTAAGTCTGCGCTTTACGCCGCCCTGCACGTCGAAGGCGTACAGCGTGTCGAACTGGCGCAGCCGACTGCGGATGTGGTGCTGGATAAAACCCAGGCGGCGTTCTGCACCGGTTATCAGATCACGGTAGGAGGTTCTGATGAGTAAACGCCTGCTGCCCACCGGATCTTCGGCACTGGAAGTGGCGGCGGCGGAAGCCTGCGCAACGCTGGAGGCCATCCCTGCGCCGATGCGCATGTTGTGGAATGCTCAGACCTGCCCGGTCGAGCTGCTGCCTTATCTGGCCTGGGCCTGGTCGGTTGACCGTTGGGATTCAGGCTGGAGCGAAAGCACCAAGCGCAGCGTGGTTGCCGCATCGGAATACATCCATAAGCACAAGGGAACGATTGGATCGCTGCGCCGTGTGGTGGAGCCGCTTGGCTATCTAATCCGCATCAAGGAATGGTGGAACACCAACGAAGCGCCGGGCACGTTCCGCCTGGACGTGGGCGTGCTGGAAACCGGTATCACTGAGGCCATGTACAACGAGCTGGAGCGATTAATTGCCGATGCCAAGCCGGTCAGCCGTCATCTGACGGGGTTATCCATCAATCTGGACAGCACCGGCACCGTTCCTGTTGCGGCCACCAGTTACAGTGGCGATGAGCTTACCGTTTATCCCTATACACCTGAAGTTATCACCGCAGGCGGTTCCGGTTACACCGGCGCAGCGGTCCATCTTATTGACCTGACGGAAGTGAGAGCATGACAACGAAATATTTTGCCATACTGACCAATCAGGGCGCGGCTAAGCTGGCCAATGCTGCGGCCCTGGGTACCCAACTGCAAATCACCCAAATGGCGGTGGGGGATGGCGGCGGCACTTTGCCCACGCCCGATCCTGCACAGACCAAACTGGTCGGCGAAAAGCGACGCGCCGCGCTGAATTCACTGAAGGTGGATGCGGCGAACGCTAGTCAGATTATTGCTGAGCAGATTATCCCTGAAGGCGAAGGTGGCTTCTGGATCCGCGAAATTGGCCTGTATGACGCCGATGGCGTTATGGTTGCGGTGGCAAACTGCGCTGAGACTTACAAGCCACAACTTCAGGAAGGCAGCGGCCGTACCCAGACCGTGCGCATGATTCTGATCGTGAACAGCATCAGTGCCGTCACATTAAAGATTGATCCTTCGGTGGTACTGGCCACGCGCCAGTATGTGGATGACAAAGTCATCGAAGTGAAAGCCTATACCGACGACGTGATGAAGAAGCATGTCGATGCGGCAAACCCTCATAGCCAGTATCTGCAAACGGCTAAAGCGCTGGCAGAGATTAAAGATGCGGGGCTGGTGGCGGAGGTTCTCAAAAACCTCGGTTTTGTAGAAGCGGTTCAAAATGAAATTTCGCGCTCCCGAGGCGTTAAACAATTCACGAGTAACGGCAAGTTCCAGGTCCCGGATGGCGTAAGCACTGTCTACTTATCCGGATGTGCTGCTGGAGGCGGCGGGGGCGGTGGCGGTTGCCGTACAAACACCAGTGAGTTTGGCGGTGGCGGCGGTGGCGGCGGTGGCGGTGGCGCTGGACAGTCAGTTATTAAGCGCGCCATAACAGTTAAGCCTGGAGAAATGATCGATGTAGTCATCGGGGCTGGTGGTGCCGGTGGAACCACGTCAGTAAACTCCGATGGCAAAGCTGGAGGAGTTGGTGGCAATACTGTTTTTGGCAATTATTTGACCCTCATCGCCGGTCAGGGTGGAGACCCTGGTGGTGGTGGTTCAGCGCAGTATGGTGGGGCTGGCGGGGGAGGTTATCCTCGCGGAAGCACTGGAAATGATGGAGCAGGAACAACGGGCTCGACGATTGGAACAGGTTGCGGCGGCGCAGGCGCATCATGTCCATTCGGTGGAGGCGGTGGCTCCGTTCGCTCATCTTCCGCAGGTAGTGCTGGAGGCCAAAATGGTTACGTTGGCGATGGTTATGGTGCTGGCGGTGCTGGCGGGTCAACAGGAATAAACGGTAAAGGGGCTGTGGGGCAGCCAGGTTTAGTCATAGTCGAATGGTAATTGGGAAAAAACAATTTTTTCTCACAAGAATTTAATAACCCTGAAGAAATAATCCGGCCAGAAATAATTAAAAACATTCAATCTTTCCATGGTTGATTTTTAATTTATATCTTTTTAAGGGTTATTTTTAAAAATATACTTCAGCATAAGTTTATTAACGCAATCCATAACAGTTGAAGCCATAACGTAGAATCATTTACTAATCATTTTATAAGCATCTTTTTGATATTTATGATATTTAAATTAAGACCCGCTGCCGCGGGTCTTTTTCCGACGTGGTGTTCATTTCCTGGGCGGCACGAACATACCTTTTACATACTCCCAACCTTCTTCAGGCTTAACTTCACATTCTGTGATATCAACCCACTGAATAGAAGGGTGGAACAATTCCGTTATATCATCTTCCGTTGAAAATATTTCTCTTACTGTGTTTTTTTCAATTCGCGCATATTTTTTCATGCATATTCCTCAATGATAATAATTCCATCGCCACCGCCTCATTCAAACGCATCAGGATCATCAGAGTCTGCAATTGGTAATTACCTGGAAGATACCGCTAAACTACCGTCTCATACGATTTTTGGTACGGTAGCAAGTGGCAGACGTCACGATAGTTGAACAGAAGAAAACAGTATTATTGGCCGAGGTGACAACGATTATCGCCACCTCTGGTGGATGCTCAGGCAGGAGCTACATTGATGCCAATGTGCCAGGGCTGACAGAATGGCAGCTTTACCGCTACAAATTGACTAAAGTCGATACCAGTAACGCACCAATTATTAACTCGCTTGCTCGACCGAAGGTGTAGGCCATTTGATATCGGGGGCTTTTGATGTATCGATACGCATCAGCAGTACCCGATATTTTTTCCATTCTGTCAGTAGCGTGATTTCTACATCTGTAGCTATACCCAGATCAACGACATCTTGCAGCGGGGATATCGCGTTACCTGCTGCTGATAACAACGTAGTTCTCCGTAGCTCAGCATCAGCTATCAGGTCTATCGACTTTTGTACTGCAGCAGCATCTGTCATAGCCCAAGCCTTACTGGTAATATCCCATGAATAATATTTATCGGGACGCGGTTGAGAAATTTTGAATTCGTCAGCAACTAGATAAACCACGCGGCTACTATTTATTGCATTAAGAAAACTAGCATATTGCCCATCATCTATTGCCTGAACATCTGAGGGTAAATCGTTGACTACTGCGTTTTTCTCGTAATTATCATCGTAGAATGATTGAGTACTAACTGAAAATCTCATGTGATGCCCTCTTTTAATAACCAATTACAAGATATGAGCCAGTCATCGATGCGTTTGGTGTCCGGCATTGAAAACCAAAATTTCCGTGAGTTTTTGACTTAACCATACTGCGCTGAACCACCACCACCGGGTCTCCACCCTGACCGGCGATGAGGTCAAATAATTGCCAAAAACAGTATTGCCACCAACTCCTCCAGCTTTGCCATCGGAGTTTACTGACGTGGTTCCGATGACTACATCGATCATTTCTCCAGGCTTAACTGTTATGGCGCGCTTAATAACTGACTGTCCAGCGCCACCGCCACCGCCGCCACCGCCGCCACCGCCAAACTCACTGGTGTTTGTACGGCAACCGCCACCGCCCCCGCCGCCTCCAGCAGCACATCCGGATAAGTAGACAGTGCTTACGCCATCCGGGACCTGGAACTTGCCGTTACTCGTGAATTGTTTAACGCCTCGGGAGCGCGAAATTTCATTTTGAACCGCTTCTACAAAACCGAGGTTTTCACGAAACAAATCCCTGGCCCCTGTAACCTGCACAATGGCAAACTCCCCACCTTTTACCAGAGGAAAAACGATGCTGATTGGCTATGTCAGGGTGTCAACAAATGACCAAAATACCGATTTACAACGGAATGCCTTGCAGAGTGCAAATTGTGAACAGATTTTTGAGGATAAAATCAGCGGTAAGACCAGCGAACGACCAGGCCTAAAGCGGGCGCTCAGGACGTTAAAAGAAGGCGATACTCTGGTGGTGTGGAAGCTGGATCGGCTTGGCCGCAGCATGCGTCATCTGGTCATGCTCACTGAGGAGCTGCGTGAACGCGGAGTCAATTTCCGTAGCCTGACAGACAGCATCGACACCAGTACGCCGATGGGGCGTTTTTTCTTTCATGTGATGGGCGCCCTGGCGGAAATGGAGCGTGAATTGATCGTTGAACGCACGCGAGCGGGCCTCTCCGCTGCGCGAGAAAAAGGACGCATTGGTGGGCGGCGGCGCATTATGACGCCGGACGTCGTGGAGCGGGCAAAAAGAATGCTGACGAACGGCGCCACACGTTACCAGGTGGCACTGGTGCTGGATATTTCTGTCAAAACCCTGTATCGCTATCTTCCAGTCAACGCCGCTAAACCCACTGATCACAGCAGTAACTAACAGGAATAAGCGATGTCATTTGCCGTGCGTTTTTACGATCGTGCCGACCGGGCTGATATTCGCAAAATCCATATGGACGCTCATCTGCAGTGGCTGGAAAGCGTCAGGTCAGGCGTACTGATTGCGGGCTCCCTCAGAGAGCATGCCACGGCCCATCCCGATGATGCGTTATGGATTGTGGAAGCCGCATCCAAAGAAGCCGTTGAAACCCTCCTGAAGCAGGACCCGTTCTGGCAAGAGGGGCTGCGTCAAAACGTGAATATCCGGCTCTGGAGTAAGGCTTTTGACAGCCCTGTTACCCTGTAAATTATCGCCGCTGTTTAGCCACGCGCCAGCAAACCGCAATCGCATGCATCCTTTCTGCTGACCTGACACTCTGAGCACACCCTCAACACGGAGTGCTACAGATGTCTGATTTTCATCACGGTGTCCGCGTCGTCGAAATTAATGACGGCACACGCACCATCTCGACTGTTTCAACCGCCATTGTTGGCATGATCTGCACCGCAGAAGATGCTGATGCAACGGCGTTCCCTCTTAACACACCTGTTCTGCTGACCAACGTGCAGGCGGCCATCGGCAAAGCCGGTACCCAGGGCACCCTGGCGGCCGCGCTGCAGGCGATTGCTGACCAGGCGAAGCCGGTAACTGTCGTGGTTCGCGTAGCAGAAGGCGCGAGTCAGGCGGAAACCACCTCTAACCTGATTGGCTCGACAGACGCGAACGGTAAATACACCGGCATGAAGGCGCTGCTCAGCGCGCAAACTCAGCTGGGTGTTAAGCCACGTATTCTGGGCGTGCCAGGGCTGGATTCGCTGGAAGTAGCGACCGCGCTGGCCAGCATTGCGCAGCAGCTGCGTGGCTTTGCTTACGTGTCCGCCTGGAACAGCAAAACCATCTCTGATGCCATGAAGTACCGCGAAAACTTCAGCCAGCGTGAGCTGATGGTCATCTGGCCAGACTTTATTGCCTGGAACACCGCGACCAGCAAATCTGAAATGGCTTATGCCACCGCACGTGCGCTGGGCCTGCGCGCCAAAATTGACAACGATACGGGCTGGCATAAAACCCTGTCCAACGTGGGCGTCAATGGCGTAACCGGCATCTCTGCAGACGTTTTCTGGGATCTGCAACAGACTGGCACCGATGCCGATCTGCTGAATGAGAAGTGCGTCACCACGCTAATCCGCAAAGACGGCTTCCGTTTCTGGGGCAACCGCACCTGTAGCGACGATCCGCTTTTCGCGTTTGAGAACTACACCCGTTCAGCGCAGGTGCTGGCCGATACCATGGCGGAAGCGCACATGTGGGCCAACGATAAACCGCTGACGCCAGTGCTGGTACGCGAAATCATCGCTGGCATCAACGCGAAGTTCCGTGAACTGGTCAGCGCTGGTTATCTGCTGGGGGCGAACTGCTGGTACGACGAAAGCGCGAACGATAAAGAGAGCCTTAAGGCGGGCAAACTGTTTATCGATTACGACTACACGCCGGTGCCCCCGCTGGAAGATCTGACGCTGCGTCAGCGCATCACTGATACCTATCTGGCGAACTTCGCCGCATCCGTAAACAGCTAAGGAGCCGGATAAATGGCACTGCCACGTAAACTCAAGGGGTTAAACCTCTTTAATGATTCAAACAGCTATCAGGGCATTGTAACCGCCGTTACGTTGCCGAAGCTGTCACGCAAGCTGGATACCTATCGCGCAGGCGGCATGAACGGCGCCGCGTTTATCGATAACGGCCTGGACGATGCGGCGCTTGATATGGAGTGGACGCTGGGCGGTATGGATGAGCTGGTACTCAGCCAGTGGGGCGCAACGGCCAACGTTCCGTTACGTTTTACCGGTTCTTATCAGCGCGATGACACCGGCGAAGAAATTGCCGTTGAAATTGAAGTGCGCGGTAAGCACCAGGCGTTTGACTTCGGTGAAGCCAAGCAGGGTGAAAACGCCGAAACCAAAGTCACCAGCAAAAATACCTATTTCAAACTGACCTGGAATGGCAAAGAGCTGATTGAAATCGACACCGTCAACATGGTGGAGAAGGTCAACGGCGTCGATCGTCTGGAACAGCGCCGTAAAAATCTCGGCCTGGTGTAATAACAAAGGCCAGCGCGTTCTGCGCTGGCCCCTCTTGATTGAGATGGAGAAAAAATGGAACAGCTGGATAAGCCGGAACAGAAAGACAACCTGGTGGTGCTGGAAAGCCCGATTTCACGCGGTGATGTAGTGATCGCCCAGGTCGAGCTGGTCAAACCGAACGCCGGCGCACTGCGCGGTGTACGACTGGCCGAGCTGGCCTCGTCCGATGTGGATGCGCTGTTGATGGTGCTGCCCCGCATCACGATGCCTTCGCTGACCAAAGCGGAATGCAATGCGCTGGACCCGGTTGACCTGATTGCCCTGGGCGGCAAGGTGATTGGTTTTTTGTCAGCGAAATCGGCCACGTAAGCTGGCCCCGCGATATGACGGTCAATGATCTGATGGCCGATATTGCCAGCGTTTTTCACTGGCCCCCCTCAGAAATGTATCCCATGTCGCTGGAAGAGTTACTCGACTGGCGGCATAGAGTGATGATCCGCAGTGGAGTAACCTCAGATGAGTAACACGCTCAAGCTGCAAGTGCTGCTGGAAGCGGTTGATCGGGCGACGCGCCCGTTCAGTGCCGTGCGTAAAGAAACAGAAAAACTGTCTGCGGATATCCAGGAAACGCAGGACCACCTGGATGCGCTCAACGCTAAATCCGCGCAGATTGAAGGGTTCCGTGCGACGCGCAAAGAACTGACGCTGACCCAGCAAAATCTTAAAAATACCCGGGCAGAAGCGGCAGCACTCGCCATTCAACTTAAAAACACCCAAAACCCCACCGCGGAACAAACGCAGGCGCTGGATAAGCTGCGTCAGTCGGCTAACGCGCTGCAGCAAAAAAATATCCAGCTGCGTCAGTCGGTACAGGAGCAACGCCAGGCGCTGAATGACGCCGGGATTTCCACGCGCCGGTTGAGCAGTGAGCGCCGGAAGCTGAATCAACAAGCCGAGCAGACGACATCCACCCTCAATGCGCAGGGTCAGTCCATGGATCGGCTAAATCAACGTCAGGACAAGCTCAACCGCATACGCGATCGCTACCGTGCCGGCATGGCGCTGGCAGATAACGTGCAAAGTGCCAGTTCGAAGGCCAAAGACTTTGTTGAGAAGGGCCGAAAAGTCATTGATTACCTGTCACCTGCAAATGAGATTGTGCAAGCCCGCGCGGCGATTACGCAATCGGGTGGCTCATCGGGTGAGGCAAAAGCTGCAGCACCGGCAGTAGCTAACCTTGCAAACGCGACGCAACGCAGCATGCAAGAAAGCGCGTCTTTGGTGCTCAATATTAAAAACGCGTTCGGCATTGCAGATGACCAGGTTGGTCAGTTAGGCGACGTGCTCTCATCGACCTTTGCCAATAAAACAACCGATTTTGCCGCGCTTAAGACGGCGATGGTCGCCGTAGGGCCAGCCGCGAAGGACGCCGGTGTAAGCGTCGGTCAGACCGTGGCCATGATGGGCGTGCTGGCAGAAAACGGCATGACGGGCAGCCAGGCCGGTGCTGGCGTCAGCGCCATGTTGACGCATGTTCAGGCACCGGACGCCAGCGCAGACAGCGCACTGAAAGCGTTGAATGTGCAAACCGCTGACGACCAGGGCAACAACCAGCCCATTTTCGCGGTGCTCGGTCAGGTACAGGCGGCGTTTGAGAAAAACAAACTCGACGCAGCTCAACAAGCCTCTTATCTGCAGGCCATTTTTGGTGAACAGGGCGCCGCCCCTGCCGCAGTGCTGATGAAGGGCGCAGCCAGTGGCCGACTGGATCAGCTGTCTCAGGCGCCCGCTGCCCAGCCGCCAGCCGCAGACGCGTCGGTTGATACCAGCCTGCAGGCCATCAGCCAGGATGGCTTGTCCGTTCAGTCCGTCCTGACCGGCGTCATGAATATCAATCCCCAGCTCTCGGACAGCCTGCTGACGCTGGCGGCCGGTGGGCTGACGTTGGTGGATTCCCTGGCCAGCGTGGGGAACATTGCCCGGCCTGTCATTAGCGGGCTGAGCACCATCATGGCGGGTGTGGAGCTGCTGGGCAGCGCGTTTGCCATCATCGGTGGCGCGATTACGGCCACGCTGGGGGCGATTACGCTACCGGTGGTCTTGCTTGGCGCGGCTATCGCGGCGGGCGCCATGTTGGTTTACCAATATTGGGAACCAATTAGCGCTTTTATCAGCGGCGTTGCTGAAGGTTTCAGCGCGGCGATGGGGCCGATCAGCGACGCGTTCGCGCCGCTGAAGCCGGTATTTGACTGGTTCAGTAACAAAGTGTCCGAGCTGGGCGCCTGGTTCTCGAAGCTGCTGGAACCCGTGAAGTTTTCTCAGCAGGAACTGGCTTCAGCAGGGGAGATGGGACAGCGCTTCGGCAACATGCTGGCGACAGCACTGAAATTGCCTGGTGAAGCCCTTAACCAACTGCGGGGCGGCATTGACTGGGTACTGGGCAAACTTGGCATCATCGATGAGAAATCTGACAAGGTGAAAGACAAGCTGCCACCGCCCAAAATGCGCGAGCAGGATGACGAGGATGAGGATAACGCGGATGCCCGTCCGGCTGCCTCTCGCGCCAGCCTTAACAGCACGCTCAATCAGCCTTTGCCCTCGGTTAACAATTCAAACGTGGATAACCGTCAGCACACCGTAACCAACAACATCTATGCGACAGGCGACCCCCAGGCGATTGGACAGGCCGTTGCACAGTATTCCACGGCATCGCCGTGGTCCACGGCTGATAGCAGCTATAACTCCATGTTTAGCCGGGATTAATTCACCATGATGATGATATTAGGCATGATGCCGTTTGTACGGCAAACCCTTCCCTTCGACAATCTGAAGCATGACGTGGGCTATCGCTGGGCGAAAAACAGTCGCGTGGGGCGACGTGAGTCGACCCAGTTTTTGGGTGCCGGTGACGATAAAATCACCCTGTCTGGCGAGCTCCGGCCTGAAATCACCGGCGGCAATGTCACGCTGCTGGCACTGAAGGCGATGGCCGATGAAGGCCTGGCGTGGCCGCTGATTGGCGGCAATGGCATTATTTACGGCATGTTTGTCGTAACAGATTTCTCGGCCACGCATACGGAATTTTACAGCGACGGCAGCGCGCGCAAGATTGGCTTTACCCTCAGCCTGCTGCGGGTTGACGATTCGCTGACCAGCATGTTCGGCGACTTAAAAAGGCAGGCGGAAGAACTGCAAAACCGGGCCAGTGAAGCAGCGCAACGGGTGGGTTCTGTCATCAACAGCGTTACCTCTGCGCTGAGCGGAGGGCGCTGAGATGAGCGATATCGCCCCGATTCCGGTGCCTCTGCGCGTTGCGCCGACGCCGGACTTCAATATCAAAATTGAGACGAAGGATAAAACGGAAGATATTCGCCCACGGCTGATTTCTCTGAAGTTAACGGATAACCGTGGCTTGCAGGCCGATCAACTGGAGCTGACACTGGACGACAGCGACGGCCAGTTGGTCATGCCGCCTTTTGGCGCAAAAGTCGCCCTGGAGATTGGCTGGAAAGGACAGCCGCTTGCAAATAAAGGCATCTACCTCATTGATGAGGTCACCTACCAGGGCGCGCCGGACACGATAACGGTGGTCGCCCGAAGCGCCGATTTTAGCGGTTCGCTCGATGTTAAAATCACTGATTCATATCCAGACATGACGGTTGGCGAGGCCGTGGAGAAAATCGCGAAACGTAACAACCTCAAGTGGAAAGTTTCGCAGGAGATAGCTAAGAAAAAGATTAAGCATCTCGATCAAACGCAGGAAACGGACGGCACATTTATTACTCGTCTGGCTATGCTGGTTGGTGCGGTGGCGACAATTAAAAAAGAAATGCTGCAGTTCTTTGCCCCCGGGCAGGGCGTGACCGTGAGCGGAAAGCCGATTTCACTCCTGAATCTGAACCGACAGGATGGCGATAAGTATGAGTACAAATTGTTTAAGCGCGACGATTACAGTGGCGTAGAAGCAAAATGGTACGATCAGAAAAAGGCGCAGCAGAAAGGGGTAACCGTCAACACGATACCGCCAGCAACACCGGCGGTGAACCCTGTCCATCCCGCGGCCAAAAATATCCCCACAATCGGGCAACAAGACCCGGGAAAAACCTATGTTTTTGGCAGCAATAAGAAGCTGTATGTACTGAATACGCACTTCAGTAGCCAGGAGGAAGCAGAGGAGGCGGCTAAGGCAAAGTGGCAGGAACTGCAACGCAACCGGGCTACGCTGAAGATCCTACTGGCGCTGGGTGCTGCGGAGTTGATTCCTGAAACGCCGGTCAAAGCTCAAGGTTTTAAATCGGTCATCGATAATCAAAAATGGCTGATTACCAATATCGTGCATACCCTCGATATAAGTGGCTTTACCACCCAGTTGAACCTGGAGCTTATGATCGAAAACGTGGACTACATCTTAGTAGAAAATCAAGCTGGTTAGATTAAGTCTAATTATTGTTGCTTTTTGTTTAGCCTTTGGCTAATGTTGCACTATGCCAGAGAGGAGAACAACTATGATGCATTGCCCAAAATGTCAGACCGCCGCCCATACGAAAAGCAGCCGTTACGTTTCGAAAGAGACGAAAGAACGTTATCACCAGTGCCAGAACATTAACTGCAGTTGTACCTTTAAAACCCTGGAGAGCGTATCCGGGATTATCGTCGAACCGGCGCAGATTAATACCGTGCCGGTGATGGCGAAAGGCAGCAATAACCCGTCACCGCAGCTGCTGTAAGCCCAACCCGCGAAAGCGGGTTTTTTTATGGCTGCGGCCTGGATGGGATCGCTGGGAGATCAGGCTGAAGGCCAGCGAGCCTTTGACGTTTAAGGGCGCGACAGCGACCTCTGGGAGTGCTGTTAATAACTGTACGGTGGTGAGGACAGGGGCCCTTGGGGACACTGGCAATTACTGTACGGAATAAAAAGATTTCACTGATATGAGTCAGGCAAAACAGGCTTCCGGTGAAGAGAGAAAAAGCGTGGCGATTTTCGCCATAAGAAAACGTAGGGGTGATAAAGTATTTTGGTACTAAGAGTAAGTCCGTGCTGGGATTTGAATTCGGTATGCGAATTCCCTTCTTCCAAAGGGAAGAAGGGAAAGGGCCGGAATTAATGAACGCTATCTGTAAATTTGCTATCGATCATCACCAGCCCCGACGCTGTTTGCACAAAACGCGGCGCGGTTAAGTCATCAGTCATGATGTTAATCATCTGGAATAACAAGCCGGTGATGTGTTTCTGCAAGTCTGTGGAAGCCGGCTGATTCAGCAACACTAACGTCAATGCGCTGCAATATTGTCGCATCTCTTCCGAATCTATCGAACAACCGCTGCGACAGGCTTTGTCATTACCTTTCTCCAGCGTCAGGCGTTTAATCAGGTGTTCTGGCAGTGGCTGGTCTAACAGAACTTTCAATACTTCCAGTGCAGCGAGCAGACGGCCGCACAGTGCCATACGAGCGGTGATATCGTGACATTCCACCAGGGCATCGACATAGTGGCTACATGCCTCCAGCACCTGAAAGAGATCGTGCGTCGTGCCGAGCGGTGTTTTCAAAAGGGTTGATACTGCCGGTTCGATAACTGGTTGAATGTCCACGATTTCATAATGAGTGGTTGTGTTACTATTGGTATTAGCCATAGCGTTGTTTCCTTTAGAGTGAACGTTGTGGTCAGACGCTCCGGTATGTGTTGCATCACTGCCGGGGCGTTGCTCTCATAAAAGGCCTCATGTTAGTGTGGTCTTTTAAAGGATTAAAATGAGGGAATAGGTCAGTACATGTCAATTATAATGCGTGAAAAAAAACCAAAAGGTGGAGGCAAGTCCCCACAATTTCAAATGCGCATTGATCCCGCCTTGAAAAAACAGCTCGATGCGGTTGCAACCGAAGAAGGAATTAGTCTGGCAAGCTGGCTGAAGAATCTGGCGAGAGAGGCGTTAAAGGCAAGGGGAATTGAGCCGGAGGGGTGAGTTTGTACGTGAAATATTGAGTTAATTATATGTGTGGTAAATGAAAAAAAGCTAAATTTCGCTATTGTGAAGTTTTTAATTTGGCCATTACAAGTTTGATAAAATAGCTGAGGCTTTGATGGAGTTGTGAGTAAATGAAGCTTTTTATTGTATGGTTACTGCAATCTTTTTTCTATCTTGTACCGATTATAGTCAGTGTTGTTGGTGCTTATTTTATTGTGCGATTCGTTCCATTTTACCCAATGGGGTTTGTGGTTGCCTGGGTCGGTTTCGTTGCTTATTTTTATATAAGATACAGTAAGTGGGTTTAACCTCAACCGTATAATCTTTTTCATGGCGATTTTCAAAACACCATGAAGTTTCAATATTTATCTGTAATATGATGTTCAGTGAATCGGGACTTACCCATATTGACTTGCTCAAAGTAAATAATCAGGATGTAAGGTCCTTATAAATGAATGAGCAATCTAAGTTGTACGCTTACAAGATTAGCTATGAGATAACATTCAAATAAAATAAGATTGCCAGAAAGAAGAGCAGACTACGATAATGGACGAGACAGAAAAAGCAGTACTCGATCTTGTTGAGACTTACAATGGTCGAAGCATATTTACCTTTAAGCGGTATCCGCTCAAACATAATACCGATCTTAATGAAGATTTTCGAATGGACCCGTTAGATGCCTATGATTTACTAGAGGAATTCACAGAGAAATTTTCGATTAATTTAGATGAAATAAATTTCACTCGCTATTTTCCTGAAGATAATGGCAAAGCAGAAAAGGCGTTGACCATTCAATTACTGATTGACTCGGCCCGAGCAGGTCACTGGACGGATGAAGAAAAATCAAAAACAGAAAATACCTTACCCTCAAACTCAGACAGGAAAATAATGAAAAAGGGAAAAAATAAGACGATTTATATTTTAGCAGTCATTATATGTTTTCTGATTCTTCCGGAAATAATGGTTCGTACACTAACCCCAGAACAACTCGTCAGACTCAGCGATTTCACAAGCCTGGGCGGGATTTTTAGCCATCTCCTTTCGTTAATGTTTTTTCTCGGTATAACATCGATTTTGCTGGGCATTGTCGCTATCTGTCTGGCAAAAAAAATCTACCGATATTTTGTCAGGTTAAAAAAATAGCATACCTGCTGTACGCTCTGTATGCGTTACCAACGCACTGAGAGCAAAATTTTGCCAAAGCTGAAAACGTTGAGCGAAAGCAATCCAGGAAAGCGTATAGGATCTGCGGACCTGTTTTACAGTGGCTGGTCCGCGCAAACTCATGGGGGAAATGTGAGTAGGTCAAAGTGTGCCATTCTTAGCGTAATGTGAGGTGTAATACGTTATTCCGCCCTTACAGGATGCGGACGAGTTGGGCATCGCCATGGAGAGCGAGAAAGCGCTACTGGAGCAATGGAGAACCTACCGCGTGGAGACCTTAACGGCACCGGATATTAGTTGGCCGGGAAAGCCTAAACAGAAACATCCCCGTTACAGCGGGGACTATCAGGAAAATTTTAGAGGCGGGAAGGCTTAATTTTGCCATTCAATCATCTCATCCAGCCGTTTTAAAATATCTGGGAAGTAGCTCTCATTGATGCCGAAATCACCTTTCACCTGAGCGCTGTCAGCATGCGCTTCAGGACGAAGGTCATATTCAATAATTACACCCTCTTCGCCGGTTACTTTCCTGATTATCATATTCAGTTGATGGCACTGGCTTTGAAACACGAAAGGCTTTATCTCTCTTTGAGCAATTAAAGCGTTATGGTGCGCTGCAAATTGCTCACGTAGTTCCAGTAGCTCACCTACCGTAAATTCAGTTTGAAACTGTGCTTTCAGGCCAGGAACAGAAAATTCAACAAAAGATTTTATCCAGTCCCAGCGATGATGTTCAGGGTCAATGTCGTTATCGACCACTCTTTCAAAAGGAGAAACCGTAAACGTAAATTTCTCGTCTTTAATATCAAACATTGATGCGTTCCTGTCGGTTTTTAAAAATACATAAAGTGGGTGATTGTCCAGTCGGACTCTCTTACCACAACTTCGAGTGTGTATTTTTTATACTCAGTAGTGGCCTTCTTACGATAAAGCTTGTACATCTCAATTTCGTATCTGTACAGGCCTTTAACTTTCCAGGGATCGGCCGTTCGCTTACCAAAACGAATAGCTTTTTCCTGAATATGTAAAGGAACATACCGACCCGTTTCATACATGTGCTTAGCAGCCGTTTCGGTCATTTTCAGGTTGCGTACAGATAAGCCGAGTTTAAACCGGGCGCGCAAAAATGAAATAGTCCCCTGGCCCAGCTTTGCTGTAATCGCTGTTCGCGTACCCGCTTCAAATAAAGCACGGCCAGTGCGGAGAATGCGGAAAACACCAAAAGCAATCAGTGCAATATCAGTGGGATCGAACAACGGCGTTTCAAGCGGAGCCTCTTCAAGCCGGACAAAATGGCCCTGTGCATCATAAATTTGCCAGAGGCCGGGAGCCTGAGCCACGGTGTAGCCGATACACATACCGCTTGTTTCATCAAGCACCGGCTGAGCATTGCGTGGTAGATGTTGTGGCCTGAGCTCAAAAAATTCTCCGGGGGGCAATCTTGACTCAAAAGTGTAATACCGTCCAGGTTCCTGCCTTTCTGCTCTTCCTGAGATCATTCTCGTTCCCTCTTTTTGATGATGGCTGTTCATAGTGCCACAGGAAGACAAAGCGATCATTCCCCAGTAAATGTCTGATCATTCTTCAATAAACCCCAATTGTATAAATGGCATCGCCTGACCTGACACTCTGAGCACATCCATTTTACGGGGGGCATCAGATGTCTGATTACTGTCACGGTGTCTGCATCGTCGAAATCATGGATAGCACGCGCACCATTTCCATCATCTCTACCGCGATTATTGGGCTGGTCTGTACCGCCTGGGACGCCGACACTACCGCTGAATACGCCGGTATTGTTTGCTAACGTGTAGGGTGGTATCGCCAAAGCCGGGGCAAAATGCACGTTAGCAGGCGATTGTCGACCAGGCCAAATCGGTTAATGTCTTGGTGCGCGTTGCCATGGGTGCGACCGAAGCGGAAACCATCTCAAGCATCATCGGTACCACTTACGAAAACGACCAGTACACTGTAATGAAAGTCCGGTTAAGCGCAGAATCAGCTCGGCGTACCGGGCCTTAACTCGCTGGAAGTGGCGATCGCGCTCGCCAGGATCGCGTAGCAGGTGCACCTTCAAAACGTACGAAAGCATAGCGGGGATGCTCATCTCGCCGGGCCAGACTAATAAGGTGCCGATTTTTACGCATAACGACAGAAGGTAATCGTTACTTCACTGAAAGCTCGCGAAAGTATGCTTTTTGTATCTGCGTTCAAAAAGAACGAATAAAGTCATGTGATGCTTTTGTGACGCTGGCCTATAGAAACAAAAAAGCCACCCTCGCGAGGTGGCTTAACTGCATGATTTTAATCACTAAATCTGGTGGCCCCTGCTGGGTTTGAACCAGCGACCAAGCGATTATGAGTCGCCTGCTCTAACCACTGAGCTAAGGGGCCAATGGAGCGGGGATTATAAAGTATCTGTTCGGGGCAATCCAGCGTTGTTCGGCTGGTTGCTGAAATAAGCAGCAATGTTTTACTTGCTGATAACTATGATAAAACCGCCAAAAACGCTACGCTGATACGCAGCGTCGTCGCATGCGCGGTGAAGCGCGATTGTCTTATCGGGCTTAACAGTAGGAAAGACAGCCGCGATCACGACATTGCTCCGCAAATAAGCGTTAACCACTGGCAAGATTATGACGAATACGGATTCTTTGCGTGAGCGGCCCAGGACGCAGCGCAAAGCCAGGAGGCCTCATGAGCGAACACAACATCACCGATATCATTGCACCGGACCTGAACGTCCTCTTCTGCGGCATTAATCCCGGTCAGTCGACCGCGTACACCGGCTATCATTTTGCCCATCCCGGCAATCGCTTCTGGAAGGTGATTCACCTGGCAGGGTTTACGGTGCAGCAACTGAAGCCGGAAGAGGAGCAGCGCTTACTGGAGACCGGCTGTGGTATTACAATGCTGGTCGAGCGCCCGACCATCCAGGCAAATGAACTGGCCAGTGATGAGCTACGTGATGGCGGTCAGCGGCTGATGGACAAGGTTCTATGCTATCAGCCTGCCGCGCTGGCTATCCTGGGCAAAGATGCCTTTAAACGCGCGTTTCGTCAGAGCAAAGTGGAATGGGGCGAGCAGCCGATCTACATGGGGAAAACCCAGGTGTGGGTGTTGCCGAATCCCAGCGGATTAAACCGGGCCTCACTGGAAGAGATGGTGGCGCTATATCGCCAGATGTACGAGGCGTTACAGCTGCGGCGTTAATGGTGGCGGTTTGCGGGAAAAGGGCAGGGCAGCAGACATAAAAAACCCCGGCGAACCGGGGTTTTAAGGGACTTAGTCGTCGAGGAAGCTACGCAGCACTTCCGAGCGGCTCGGGTGGCGCAGTTTACGCAGGGCTTTCGCTTCAATCTGACGAATACGCTCACGGGTAACGTCAAACTGTTTGCCCACTTCTTCTAACGTGTGGTCGGTGTTCATATCGATACCGAAACGCATGCGCAGCACTTTGGCTTCACGCGCGGTCAGGCCAGCCAGCACGTCGTGGGTCGCAGAACGCAGGCTCTCAGAGGTCGCAGAGTCCAGCGGCAGCTCCAGCGTGGTGTCTTCGATAAAATCACCCAGATGTGAATCTTCATCATCACCAATCGGCGTCTCCATAGAGATAGGCTCTTTGGCAATCTTCAGCACTTTGCGGATCTTATCTTCTGGCATCAGCATACGCTCAGCCAGTTCTTCTGGCGTCGGCTCACGGCCCATCTCCTGCAGCATCTGGCGCGAAATACGGTTGAGTTTGTTGATGGTCTCAATCATATGCACCGGAATACGGATGGTACGCGCCTGGTCAGCGATAGAACGGGTAATCGCCTGACGAATCCACCATGTGGCGTAGGTCGAGAACTTGTAGCCGCGACGGTATTCAAACTTATCAACCGCTTTCATCAGACCGATGTTACCTTCCTGAATCAGATCCAGGAACTGCAGACCACGGTTGGTGTATTTCTTGGCGATTGAAATCACCAGACGCAGGTTAGCTTCAACCATCTCTTTCTTCGCGCGGCGGGCTTTCGCTTCACCGATCGACATCCGACGGTTGATGTCTTTCACCTGCTCGATGGTCAGGCCGGTTTCTTCTTCAATCTGTGCCAGCTTCTGCAGCGAACGCATCACGTCATCCTGCACGTCCAGCAGTTTTTCAGACCATGGCTTGTTCATCGCCAGTGCGGCTTTGAACCAGCTCTCGTTGGTCTCGTTACCGGTGAACAGCGTAATGAAGTTTTTCTTCGGCATTTTGCACACTTCAATACACAGCTTCATGATCAGACGCTCCTGGGTACGGACACGTTCCATCATTTCGCGCATGTTGTTCACCAGGTAGTCGAACTGCTTCGGTACCAGGCGGAACTGTTTGAAGACGTCAGACAGGTTCTGGATCTCAGCGACAGAGGCCGCATGGCTGCGTCCTTTGCTCTTGATCACATCGCGCGTCGTTTCGTATTGCGTACGCAGGTCAGAGAACTTCTCGCGCGCCAGTTCCGGGTCGATAGAGTTATCGTCGTCAGAGCTGTCGTCGTCGCTCTCTTCGTCGTCATCGTCGTCGTCATTACGATCTTCTTCGGACAACTCAGAACCGACGTGGGTGGCGGTCGGTGCCAGGTCTTCTTCTGCGTTAGGATCGACAAAGCCAGTGATAAGGTCTGACAGACGCGACTCACCGGCTTCAACACGATCGTACTGATCCAGCAGGTAGGTAATGGCTTCCGGATATTCAGCAACGGAACACTGAACCTGGTTGATACCGTCTTCGATACGCTTCGCGATGTCGATTTCGCCTTCGCGGGTCAGCAGTTCAACGGTACCCATTTCACGCATGTACATGCGAACCGGGTCGGTGGTGCGGCCAATTTCAGATTCAACGCTGGATAATACCTGAGCGGCAGCTTCCGCGGCATCTTCGTCAGTATCGGAGCTGTTTTCATTCAGCATCAGATCGTCGGCGTCCGGGGCTTCTTCAACCACCTGGATGCCCATGTCGTTAATCATCTGGATGATGTCTTCGATCTGATCGGAGTCGACGATATCTTCCGGCAGATGGTCATTGACCTCAGCATAGGTCAGATAGCCTTGCTCCTTACCACGGGTGACAAGAAGCTTGAGCTGTGACTGCGGGTTTTGCTCCATAAGACGGTATCCACACTTCTGTTAATTAGATTGGTGTCGGTCGGCAGCGAGCCAACAATAACATTGAAGGCATTTCGTTCTCGCCGCTGCCTTCGTCGCGGCCTGGGCTTTGCCCATTAGTAATCGGCACTTAAGCCGCAAATTTTATGTCGGGCCTGGCTTACTCGCCATTTTTGCCTCTGACAGTGCTCGTCATCCTCACGTACATCAGTACGCTCCGGTGACTGCACGCTTTCAGCGACAAAACTTGCTTCGACGCCGACGGCCCGAGGGCGGAAGCTGGCTTACTCGCCATTTTTGCCTCTGACAGTGCTCGTCATCCTCACGTACATCAGTACGCTCCGGTGACTGCGCGCTTTCAGCGGCAAAACCTGCTTCAACGCCAATAGCCCGAGGACGGAAGCTGGCTTTCACAACATTTTTGCCACTGGCGGTACTCGTCATCCTTACATAGCGGAGATAACGGTTCGCTTACCGCGGCAAAACCTGCTTCGCCCTGAATAACTAAACCTGCCGCTCCGGTTACGGGCAGCAGCAGGTAGGGTAACCTGTTACTTTTTCGCGAAGGCCTGGCTCAGTGTCCAGAGCTCGCGACGTTCATCGGTGCTGAGTCCATGGGTGCGTTCTCGCGCAATCAGGAACTCCAGTCGTTCTTCCAGAGCCGCGTCATAAATACTGGCCAGGGAATCCTGGAACACCGCTTCGCTCTCTTCATCCACTATCATGTGGTTCCACACGGCCAGTGTTTCAAGCGTTTGGCTAAAATTTGTTCCGCGATATAACTCTAGTAGCTGACCGGTGGTCAATCCAGGATTCTCGTTACAGCGCTTCACTAATTCAATAAATAGCGGTAAACCGGCTATTTTTGACTCGGCCAGCCCATCCAGTGCAGGGACCAGACTTGCCAGTTGTGGATTCTGAATCAGCAACGCCACCAGTACGCGCATTGTGGTGCGTTTCAGCGGCGGAGCAACCGGTGCGCTTGCGCCCTGTGCCTGTTTAGGCATCAGCTTTTCAAGCTGCGCATCATCCAGAATACCGAGTTTGTTTCCCAGTTCCTGACGCAGATAAATGCGTAACGTTTCACCGGGAATCTGCGTGATCAGTGGCAATGCCAGTGTACTTAAACGCGCTTTGCCGTCACGAGAGCTTAAATCGACCTGCGGCAACAGGCTGTCGAACAAAAACGAAGAGAGCGGCATAGCCTGCTCCATCCTCGCTTCGAATGCGACTTTACCTTCTTTGCGAACCAACGTATCCGGGTCTTCGCCGTCAGGTAAAAACATAAAGCGTAGTTGACGACCGTCATTCATGTAAGGCAATGCGGTTTCAAGCGCTCGCCAGGCGGCTTCACGTCCGGCGCGATCGCCGTCGTAACAGCAAATCACGTTATCCGTACTGCGAAACAGCAACTGAATATGTTCAGCCGTGGTCGATGTACCCAGTGAGGCAACCGCGTAGTCCACGCCGTATTGCGCCAGGGCAACGACATCCATATAGCCTTCCACCACTAACAGGCGTTTCGGTTCAGGATGATTTTTTAAGGCTTCATACAGGCCATACAGCTGACGACCTTTATGAAAAACAGGCGTTTCGGGCGAGTTAAGATACTTCGGCGTATCATTACCCAGCACGCGGCCGCCAAAGCCGATAACGCGGCCTCGCTTATCGCGGATGGGAAACATCACGCGCTCGCGAAAGCGATCGTAAACCCGGCCTTTGTCATTACTGACCAGCATGCCCGCTTCCATTAATGACTCGCGATCTTCCGGCTGCTTACCAAAGCGTTTGAGAACATTGTCCCAACCGGCGGGGGCATAACCTATCGCGAAATGATTAATGATATCGGCGCTCAGGCCGCGATGTTGAAGATAATCGCGCGCTGACTGGGCACTGGATTGCTGCAAACTCTGCTGATAAAAACCGTTAAGGTTGTCCATCAGTTGGTACAGGCTCTGGCGCTGATGGCGTTCCATCGGGCTGGGCCCGTTACCCGCTTCGTAAGGGACATCTAACCCGTGAGAAGTGGCTAACTCTTCGATACTTTCAACAAACTCCAGACGATCGTAGTTCATCAGAAAGTCGATGGCATTACCGTGCGCACCACAACCAAAACAGTGATAAAACTGTTTTTCGCCATTTACGGTAAAAGAGGGGGTTTTCTCATTATGAAAAGGACAGCACGCATGATAATTCTTTCCCTGCTTTTTCAGCTTTACGCGAGCATCGATCAACTCCACGATGTCCGTGCGGGCAAGTAAGTCATTGATAAATACGCGTGGAATTCGTCCTGCCATAAGCCCCGTTTTTTCAGCTCATAAACGACAACAAGCCGCGCTTCCTTTCGGAAAGCACGGCCTTTTACTTGACTCGGTCTGCGTTTATCACGCTGTGGAGGCGAACCTCCGGGATATTAGTACAGACGAGTGCGGCGTGCGTTTTCGCGAGCCAGTTTTTTGGCATGACGCTTAACTGCAGATGCTTTAGCGCGCTTACGCTCGGTCGTTGGTTTTTCATAAAACTCACGACGACGAACTTCAGCCAGAACGCCTGCTTTCTCGCAAGAACGCTTAAAGCGACGCAGTGCTACGTCGAACGGCTCGTTTTCACGTACTTTAATTACCGGCATGTAACTCTCACCTCAATAAAATTCGGTTTTTCTGCTGACTGCGGCGCCAGCACATTTCAAAATGGTGCAGCATTTTACTCCAACTCGCGTCGGCTTGTAAAGCACCATGGATAATTAAGAACCAACAGGAGCGTGTGCCTGTGCGGCTGCCGGTTTTTTCCAGGGGCGGGAGTATAGCGCACTCTTTAGGCAGCAGAAAATGACTTTTTGCGTGGATTGAGTCCTCTTTTTGCACAGTGGCTATGCTAAACTGCGCGCCGCAAGAATGAGGTGAAGCAATGCGAATTCTGGGTATTGAAACATCGTGCGATGAAACCGGCATCGCAATCTATGATGACGAGGCTGGCTTAGTCGCGAACCAGCTCTACAGCCAGGTAAAACTGCATGCCGATTACGGCGGCGTGGTACCGGAACTGGCTTCGCGCGATCACGTACGTAAAACGGTGCCCCTGATTCAGGCGGCGCTGAAACAGGCGGATTTAGCGCCGCAGCAAATTGATGCGGTGGCCTATACGGCGGGTCCGGGCCTGGTCGGCGCGTTGCTGGTGGGCGCGACGATTGGGCGCGCGCTGGCCTTTGCGTGGAAGGTGCCTGCGGTACCCGTGCATCATATGGAAGGCCATCTGCTGGCGCCGATGCTGGAAGACAATCCACCCGCCTTCCCGTTTGTGGCCTTGCTGGTTTCTGGCGGCCACACGCAGCTGATCAGCGTTACCGGCATTGGTGAATATGTACTGCTGGGCGAGTCAATTGACGATGCCGCAGGCGAAGCCTTCGATAAAACCGCCAAATTGCTGGGGCTGGATTATCCCGGCGGTCCCATGCTGTCGAAAATGGCGCAGCAGGGCACGGCTGGACGCTTCACGTTCCCGCGTCCGATGACCGATCGTCCGGGGCTGGATTTCAGTTTCTCGGGCCTGAAGACCTTTGCGGCGAATACCATTCGTGGCCATGACGATGACGCGCAAACCCGTGCCGACATCGCCCGTGCGTTTGAAGATGCGGTGGTGGATACGTTGGCCATCAAATGCAAACGCGCCCTGGATGAAACCGGTTTTAAGCGGCTGGTGATTGCGGGCGGCGTAAGTGCCAACCGTACGCTGCGCGAGCAAATGGCGGTCATGATGCAGAAGCGCGGTGGTGAGGTATTTTATGCCCGTCCTGAATTTTGCACCGATAACGGCGCCATGATTGCCTACGCGGGCATGGTGCGTCTGAAAGGCGGTACGCGGGGAGAGCTGGGCGTAAGCGTCAGGCCGCGCTGGCCGCTGGCCGAACTGCCTGCCATCTGACAGAAAAAAGCCGGTCAACCGGCTTTTTTTACGCTTACTGTTTCTTTTTGCGCTTCCAGATTTTACTTTCCTGACGACGCCACAGACGTTGGATGTTGTCATGATGCCGCAGCAAAATCAGGCAGGAGAGCATGGAAACCGGGAACGTAAACTGCGGTTTAAACCACCAGACATAGAACGGCGCAATCAGGGCGCTGACAATCGCCCCAAGCGATGAGTAACCGCTGAGCAGCACGGTCAAGAGCCAGGTGCCGGTCATCAGCCCGGTCAGATCCCAGCCGATAGGCGCGATAGCACCAAACGCGGTCGCCACGCCTTTCCCACCCCTGAAGCGGAAAAACACCGGATAAATATGGCCCAGACAGGCGGCAATGGCGGTTAAGCCCAGATAGAGCGGGGGCACATGAAGCAGGTACGCCAGCCAGACAGGCACCATACCTTTCAGAATATCGAATACCAGCACCGTTGCTGCCGCCGCTTTGCCGCCAAGGCGCAGCACATTGGTGGCACCCGGGTTGCCTGAACCGTGGGTGCGGGGATCGGGTAGCCCGGCGAGTTTGCATACCAGAATCGCACTGGAGATGGACCCACACAGATACGCGAAAATAATCATACCAAGCGCGAAAGCACTCATAACACCGTCCCGTTTCCTTTGGGGTCGTTTTGATCACGTCAACTATGGATAATACGCACAATCTGCCGGAAGTGGTATCCGGCCTGGCCAAAAACAGAGAGCACCGTCATGGATATCGTCTTTATAGAACAACTCACCGTCTTCACTACAATTGGCGTTTACGACTGGGAGCAGGGGATTCAGCAGAAGCTGGTGATCGATATCGAAATGGCCTGGGATAACCGCCAGGCGGCCGCCAGTGACGATGTTAAGGATTGTCTGAGCTACGCCGACGTCTCTGAGGCGATCCTGACACATCTGACGGGCGGACGTTTTGCACTGGTCGAACGCGTTGCCGAAGAAATTGCGGATCTGTTGATGAACCGTTTCAATTCGCCCGGTGTGCGTATAAAGGTAGCAAAACCGGGCGCTGTAGCGCAGGCCGCGCAGGTTGGCGTGCGAATTGAGCGCGGGACTATTCCTAAATAATGATGATGTGATTGCCATCACAATGAAACCAAACCAAATTATGGTCTGTCTCAGCAGGTGCCGTTTCGTTATAACAAACTCAATGGCAAGCGAGCTTAATGTTATATTCAGGCTGGACAGATAAGATTCAAGGCGATAGCGCGGCTGCTAGCGCCTTTTTAATGGTTTTAAAACGGACAGAGGGAATACATTGATGGCAGATATTCATCAGCTGTGGGTAGCTGCAATCCTGGGCGTGGTAGAAGGGCTGACCGAGTTTTTACCGGTCTCTTCCACCGGGCACATGATTATAGTGGGGCATTTGCTTGGCTTTGAGGGTGACAAAGCCGAAACCTTTGAAGTCGTGATTCAGCTAGGCTCCATTCTGGCGGTAGTCGTGATGTTTTGGCGGCGTTTGTTTGGCCTGATCGGCATCCACTTTGGCGAAGTCAAACACGAAGGGACAGGAACCGGTCGCTTAACGCTGATTCATATCCTGCTGGGCATGATTCCTGCTGTCGTGATAGGGCTGGTCTTACACGATCAAATTAAAACGCTGTTTAATCCGATAAATGTTATGTATGCGCTGGTGGTCGGCGGTTTGCTGCTGTTAGCGGCGGAATTCCTGAAGCCAAAACAGCCAAAATCCGTTGGCGTGGATGACATTACTTATCGTCAGGCGTTTATGATCGGCTGCTTCCAGTGTCTGGCGCTGTGGCCGGGCTTCTCGCGTTCAGGTGCCACGATTTCAGGCGGGATGCTGATGGGCGTGAGTCGCTATGCGGCGTCCGAGTTCTCCTTTATCCTCGCCGTACCGATGATGATGGGGGCGACCGGGCTGGATCTGTACAAGAGCCTGGGCTTCCTGAGCATGGCCGACTTCCCGATGTTTGCAGTGGGTTTTATCACTGCCTTTGTCGTCGCGATGATTGCGATCAAAGTGTTCCTGGAGCTGATCAAACGCATCTCTTTCGTATCGTTTGCGGTCTACCGCTTTATCGTAGCGGCTGCGGTTTACATGCTGTTCACGTAAACCCAACGCGGCCAGGTCACTGGCCGCGTTAACCTCTGCCTTCGGCAACGGCGTCGATGCGGCGCCGCGTCAGCTCTTCCCGCACCGCACTCCCTTTAAAGCCCGCCTCAACCACCGCTTTCGATGACACGGCCTGCGCCCGCGCAAATGCGCGTCGCAGATAGTCACCCTGTGGATACGGCATGCTGGCGAGCCCACCGCGCCCACGGGCATCGGCTTCGCTACACAGCGCCAGTTGATGCACGCGTTCAGGCTTACGCCAGGCGTCGAGACGGTCAAATAACGCCACAATCGCCTCAGAAGGCAACTGCTCAATGGTGTGCATCGTGTCGTGGAATTCGGTTACCAGCAGGGCTAAATCGCGAATGGCATTCGGCACGCGCAAACGCTCACAGAGTGCGGCAACCAGCGGCACACCGGCGGGGCCATGACCGCGATGGCTGGGCCACTTTTCAACGGGCGTTAACGCTTTGCCTACATCGTGAAACAGCGTGGCAAAACGTACATCAATGGCCTCACTTAAGGCGGCGGACAGCGTCAATGCCATCAGCGTATGCACGCCCGTGTCAATTTCAGGATGCCATCTGGCGGGGGCGGGGATGCCATAAAGGTTATCGATTTCCGGGAACAGCACCTTCAGGGCACCGCAGTCACGCAGCACCTGAAAATAGACCTGAGGATTATGCGAGGACAGCGCTTTTTCGGTCTCTTTCCACACGCGCTCAGCGGTAAGATCGGCCAGCTCGCCGCTCTCCACCATTTGCCGCATCAGCGCCTGGGTTTCATCGGCAATGCGAAAGTTAAGGTGGGCAAAGCGCGCAGCAAACCGCGCCACGCGCAGCACGCGCAGCGGATCTTCACTAAAGGCTTCTGAAACGTGGCGCAGCAGTCGGTCAGCAATATCCTGTTGCCCCTGGTAGGGATCATAGAGCGTGCCGTTTTCATCGCGGGCGATAGCGTTGATCGTCAGATCGCGGCGTTGTAAATCCTGCTCCAGGGTGACGTCCGGGGCCGACCAGGTGGTAAAACCGGTATAGCCTTTGCCGTTTTTGCGTTCGGTGCGCGCCAGTGCATATTCTTCGCGGCTGTCAGGATGCAGAAACACCGGAAAATCGCGGCCCACCTGCTGATAGCCCTGGTCCAGCATGCTTTCTGGCGTTGCGCCCACGACCACCCAGTCTTTGTCTTTAACCGGCAATTTCAACAACGCATCACGTACCGCACCGCCAACAAGAAACGTCTTCACGCACCACTCCAGAGATAAATAAGCGACCTGCGCGTCTGCGGGCGTCCTGCACCTGAATTCAGACGGGCACAACCCTTATTGTTACACAAATTCGACATATTGCAGACAGGCCAAAAGGGGCATCTTGCGATCCCCTTTTGCAGCGAGCGGTGGAAAAGGTTAGTTCATCCAGCGATCGTTTTTCTTGCGACGCGGCACCATATGCGGCAGCAACAGACCCAGCAGCAGGCCCACGCCGAGCACGCCGCCACCGTACATAAACCACTGCATGATGATCGTGCGCTGTTTGTCATCCAGCTGAACGTTAGCGGCATTGACCTTCTTCTGGGCCACGATCAGTTCGTTCTTCAGCTTCTGATTTTGCTCTTTCAGCCCATTGATAACGCTGTCGCTGCTGGCCACTTTATTCTGCATCTCGGCCGTGCGCTGGTTCCAGCTGTTGTCAATGTTCGCTAACTTAGCCGTCAGGTCTTTAACCTGTTGTTCTAACTGAGGCACCCGGGTGCGCAGGCTGGGATTTTCACTCAACTGCGACAGGGGAATCCAGACGGTGCGGCCTTCCGCATCGCGCACCTGGCCATATTTGGTGGCGTCATTGGTTTGTAGCAGTTCGACCTGTTCACCCGCGTTCAGCTTACCGAGCAGGCGAAACTGGTCGCCGGGGCCGCTGCGAACCCAGGTGGATAATTCGTCAGAAACATAGCGTTTTTGATCGGCATGAGCAGGTGTAAGGGCGCTGAGGGCCAGCAAAGTGATTCCAGCAAGTGTGATTTTTTTCATTCGATTTCGTTTTGTTTAAAAATAAAGATAATTTACCGGCACAGTCTGTAGAGGCTTCGCATAAATCTGAATGAGAACTATCCTGGTCTCATAACAGTGCGAAAAGGCGAGCGAAAGCAGAAAGAAACCAGAGACAGCAAGGCTTCTGTGCATTACTCTTCGCCTGAAAACCCGCATCTTCGGCTCAGTGGATGCAGCAGAAGATAACCTTAAACGGGCAGGGAATATATCCTCAAGTGCCAGCGACGTAGTGAATAAAAAAATATGACCATCGAGATTGAGCTTAAGTTCATTGCAAAACCCAACGCTGCCGGGAAACTGGCAGAGAAGCTGGCGGCTTTTCCGCATCAGCATCAGGCAGCGCGCCAGCTGACCAATATCTATTTTGAAACCGACGATAACCAGTTACGTCGGTGGAACATGGGCTTACGTATTCGCGGCGTGGACCAGCGCTACGAAATGACGCTGAAAACGGCCGGCAGTACGCTGGGCGGTTTACATCAGCGCGGCGAATACAATGTTGACCTGACGGAACCTACGCTGGATATCAGCCGTCTGCCCGCCGACATCTGGCCAGAGGGAACGGATATCGCGGCCTTACAGCAGCGCCTGAACCCGCTGTTCAGCACGCATTTTGACCGTGAAATCTGGCTGGTGACGGCAGGTAAGAGCGAAGTGGAAATCGCGTTCGATAAAGGCGAGGTCACGGCCGGTGAGCATCAGGAAGCGCTGTCAGAAGTCGAACTGGAGTTAAAAAGCGGTGAGCGCAGCGATATGCTGGCGTTTGCGCAGCAGCTGATTGCCGTGGGCGACCTGCGTATGGGCAGCCTGAGCAAAGCGGCACGCGGCTATCAGCTGGCGAAAGGTAACCTTCCACGTGAATTACGTGCTTTTCCGCTTTTGAAAGCCGGGCCGAAGGCGACGGTGGAAGCTGGCATGGTGGCGGCAATGGCCGCTGGCCTGGAGCACTGGCAATATCATGAAGAAGTGTGGTTACGGGGCAATAAGCGCGCGCGGGAATCAGTACGTGAAGCGCTGGACGTGCTGCGCCAGGCCTTTGCGCTCTTTGGTGCGTTAGTGCCGCGTAAGGCCAGTAGCGATCTGCGTCAGAAGCTGACGACGCTGGAAGAAACGCTGCTGAATGAAGACGTGGATGCAGACAGCTTCTGCTTCTCTACTCGCTCCGTAGAAACTCAGTTAGCACTTACTCACTGGCTGGCTGAGGCACAATGGACGCCGTGGATTGATCAGAAGGGGCAAGCCAAGCTGCAAGGTTCCTTCAAGCGTTTCGGCGATATCATGCTGGGCCGCATTAATGCCGATCTGAAAGAAACCTTTGCCACTATTCATCAGGCGAATGAATATCAGGACAAAGCCACGCGTCTCGATCGACAATTACTGGCCGTTCATTTGCTGGCGGGCGCTTACTCGCCGGACGCGGTAGAGCACTGGCTGGCCCCGTGGCAGCAGCTACAGCGCGCCATACACGAAAAGCAGCACGTCAGCTTAGACGGCTTAACCGCGCAGGCAATGAAACAACCGCCGTTCTGGTTAACCAGCGGCTCGCCGCGCTGAATCTAACAGCACGCTATCAGGGAGAGAACATGTTGCCAGCCTTACCTACCGTATTGCGTACTCAGGCCGAGCGGGCGGTCGAACAGTCAGGTCTTACCGGTTCTGCTCTTACGGAAGAGCAACTTGCCGGTCTGGCCTTCAGCGATTTCGTGCTCGACAACCTGCAGCAGAACCCGGACTGGTGGCAGGCGATCGCTGACCGCTCGCCTCAGCCTGAAGAGTGGCGGCACTATGCGCAGTGGCTGAGTGGTGACATGGCGGCGGCAGACAGCGAAGCCAGTCTGATGCGCGTGCTGCGCCTGTTTCGGCGTCGGATGCTGGTGCGCATTGCCTGGATGCAGTGCCTGCATCACGCCAGCACAGAACAGACGTTGCAACAGCTGAGTGTACTGGCGGAGGTCCTGATCAGTGCGGCGCGTGACTGGGTTTATCAGGACTGCTGTCGTGAGTTTGGCACGCCGTGTAATGCCGCGGGTGAGCCTCAGCCGCTGCTGATCCTGGGCATGGGAAAACTGGGCGGCGGCGAGCTGAATTTCTCCTCTGATATCGATTTAATTTTTGTCTGGCCCGAGAACGGCAGTACCCGTGGCGGTCGGCGTGAACTCGACAATGCGCAATTTTTTACCCGTATGGGGCAGCGCCTGATCAAGGTGCTCGATCAGCCCACCGCGGACGGGTTTGTTTACCGGGTGGATATGCGTTTACGGCCCTTTGGCGACAGTGGGCCGCTGGTGATGAGCTTTGCCGCTCTGGAAGATTATTACCAGGAGCAGGGGCGCGACTGGGAACGCTATGCCATGGTGAAAGCCCGGCTGATGGGCGATGATCAGGATCGCTGGAGCCAGGAGTTGCAGCAGATGCTGCGGCCGTTTGTCTATCGCCGCTACATTGATTTCAGCGTGATTCAGTCGTTACGTAACATGAAGGCGATGATCTCACGTGAAGTGCGCCGCCGTGGCCTGAAAAATAACATTAAGCTGGGGGCGGGCGGCATCCGCGAAACGGAGTTTATCGTCCAGGTCTTTCAACTGATTCGTGGTGGACGTGAGCGCTCGCTTCAGCTCAGAGCCTTGCTGCCCACGCTTTCCGCCATTGAATCCCTGGGCTTACTGCCACCGGAGCAGGTTGCTGCACTGCGCGAGGCCTACCTGTTTTTGCGGCGGCTGGAAAACCTGCTGCAAAGCCTGGCCGATGAACAAACGCAAACGCTGCCGGAAGATGCCCTGCACCGCGCCCGACTGGCCTGGGCGATGCAGTGTCAGGACTGGTCAGAACTTAGCGCAAAACTGGATACGCACATGGCCGCCGTGCGGGCAATCTTTGACGAGCTGATTGGTGAAGATTCGCCGGATGTTGGCGATCAACCGGAGCTGGCCGATTTTAATATGCTCTGGCAGGACAGTCTGGAAGACAGCGAGCTGGCCCCGCTGGTTCCTCAACTGGACGCGGAACACTGTCAGGCGCTCAATCAGTCACTGGAAGCGTTTCGTCAGGATATCAGCCGCCGTTCCATTGGTCCGCGCGGCCGTCAGGCACTGGATCAGCTGATGCCGCGCCTGCTGAGCGAAGTCTGTCTGCGCAGCGATGCGGCCGTCACCTTTAGCCGGCTGGCACCGCTGCTGCTCAGCGTGCTGACGCGCAGTACCTATCTGGAGCTGCTGACGGAATATCACGGAGCCCTGCGGCACCTGATCCGTCTGTGTGCAGCCTCGCCGATGGTGGCAAGCCAGCTGGCGCATTATCCGCTGCTGCTGGATGAGCTTCTCGATCCCGCCACGCTGTATCAGCCCACCGCGACGGATGCCTATCGTGATGAACTGCGCCAGTACCTGATGCGCATTCCCGCCGACGATGAAGAGCAACAGCTTGAAGCGTTACGCCAGTTTAAACAGGCGCAGATGTTACGCATCGCGGCCGCCGACATCGCAGGGACGTTGCCGGTGATGAAAGTGAGCGATCACTTAACCTGGCTGGCCGAAGCCATCATTGAATCGGTGGTGCAACAGGCCTGGAATATGATGGTGCAGCGTTACGGTCGGCCTTCGCATCTGGTGCAGGAGCACGAGCGGGGCTTTACCGTGCTGGGCTATGGCAAGCTGGGTGGATGGGAGCTGGGTTACAGCTCCGATCTTGATCTGGTTTTTCTGCACGACTGCCCGCTGGACGCGGTGACCCAGGGCGAACGCAGCATTGACGGCCGACAGTTTTATCTGCGGCTGGCCCAGCGCATCATGCACCTGTTTAGCACCCGCACCTCGTCCGGGATTTTGTACGAAGTGGATGCGCGCCTGCGTCCTTCCGGTGCGGCGGGCATGCTGGTCAGCACGTTCGACGCTTTTGATGACTATCAACGTAACGAAGCCTGGACATGGGAACATCAGGCGCTGGTGCGTGCCCGGGTTGTCTTCGGTGAGCCCGCCCTGAGCGAACGTTTCAACGCCATTCGCCGGGCGATTCTCTGCCTGCCCCGTGAACCGGCGGCGTTGCAAACCGAGGTCAGGGAGATGCGTGATAAAATGCGCGCGCATCTGAGCAATAAGCATAAAGGGCGCTGGGAGATCAAAACCGACGAAGGCGGCATTACCGATATCGAGTTTATTGCCCAATATCTGGTACTGCGCTATGCCGCAGCAGAGCCTGCCTTAACGCGCTGGTCGGACAATGTGCGGATCTTTGAACTGATGGCAAACCATCAAAAAATGGCAGACGACGAAGCGGCGGCGTTAACCCATGCCTATGTCACGCTGCGCGATGCCTTGCACCATCTGGCGCTGCAGGCGCTGCCGGGACACGTCGAACCGGATGCCTTTGCGCAGGAAAGAGCGTCGGTCAACGCCAGCTGGCAGCGGTGGTTGCAGTCAGCAGAATCTCTCACGGCGTGATGCTGATAGCAACTGTGCTATCATCCGCGCACTATTTTGAATGCAGTCTGGAGTGTCTGGAATGAAAGTTACTCTGCCCGCGTTCGGCCAGGCTTCGGTACTGGTCGTTGGCGATGTCATGTTGGATCGTTACTGGTATGGCCCTACCAGCCGTATTTCCCCTGAAGCCCCGGTGCCGGTGGTGAAAGTGGAGACCGTTGAAGAACGCCCTGGCGGCGCCGCTAACGTGGCGATGAATATTGCTGCGCTGGGTGCCGGTTCACGGTTGATCGGGCTGACCGGTGAGGACGATGCGGCTCAGGTCCTGAGTAAAACGCTGAAGGACGTTCGTGTTGACTGCGATTTTGTAACGTTAAAAAGCCATCCGACGATCACCAAACTGCGTGTGCTGTCCCGCAACCAGCAGCTTATCCGCCTGGATTTTGAAGAAGGTTTTGAGCAGGTTGATGCCGCACCGATGCACGAAAAAATGCGCCAGTCGCTGGCCAGCAGTGGCGCGGTGGTGCTGTCGGATTACGGCAAAGGGGCGCTCGACAGCGTTCAGCAGATGATCACTCTGGCGCGTGAAGCCAGTGTGCCCGTCCTGATCGATCCGAAAGGCACCGATTTTGCCCGCTATCGCGGCGCGACGCTGCTGACGCCCAACCTGTCGGAATTTGAAGCTGTTGTCGGTAAATGCAGGACGGAGCAGGAAATTGTTGAACGCGGCATGAAACTGATTGCCGATTGCGACCTTTCCGCGCTGCTGGTCACGCGTTCTGAGAATGGCATGTCGCTGCTACAGCCGGGGAAAGCGCCGCTGCACTTGCCCACGCAGGCACAGGAAGTGTTTGACGTTACCGGCGCCGGGGATACGGTGATTGGTGTGCTTGCTGCTGCTCTGGCGGCGGGGGATTCGCTGGAAGAAGCCTGTTTCCTGGCCAACGCGGCAGCCGGTGTGGTGGTGGGTAAACTGGGAACCTCAACCGTCAGCATCGTGGAACTGGAAAACGCCATTCATGCTCGTCCGGAGCGCGGTTTTGGCATCATGACCGAAGCGGAACTGAAAGAGGCCGTCGCTATGGCCCGTCAGCGCGGCGAAAAAGTGGTCATGACCAATGGCGTCTTCGACATTCTGCATGCCGGTCATGTTTCCTACCTCGCAAACGCCCGTAAACTGGGCGATCGCCTGATTGTGGCGGTAAACAGCGATGCGTCGACGAAACGTCTTAAAGGCGACAGCCGTCCGGTGAATCCGCAGGAAAACCGGATGATCGTGCTGGGTGCGCTGGAAGCCGTAGACTGGGTCGTGCTGTTTGAAGAAGATACGCCGCAGCGTTTGATCGCCAGCATATTACCGGATTTACTGGTGAAAGGCGGGGATTACAAGCCAGAAGACATTGCAGGCAGTAAGGAAGTCTGGGCGAATGGCGGTGACGTGCGGGTGCTGAACTTTGAAGATGGCATTTCAACCACCAATATCATTAAAACCATTCGCGGCAACTGAGTCGTGATGGCGGGAGCCTGCGCTCCCGCCAGCCAGCATCACTCGCCGGATTTATCCGCAGGGTTCGCCGCCGGGACAATCGCCGGTGCCGGGCCTGGCGTGGTGGGCACCGCGGGTGCAGACGATGCGGTCCCGGTTCCTTTGCTTTCCAGCTGGGCCAGACGTTGTTCCAGCGCCGCCAGTTTTTCCCGCGTACGCAGTAAAACCTGAGTCTGTACATCAAACTCTTCACGGTTGACCAGATCCATGCGGGTCAGTTGGGCCTGCAGAGTCTGCCGTATTTTCTTTTCAACATCATCGCCAAATTCACGAACTCCCTTCGGCAGCGCGTCATGAACCTGACGGGCAATTTGTTCAATTTTTTTCGTGTCGATCATGATGATTTCCTGGTTACGGGTTGCTGTGGCAGCATTTTACCAACGCTAGAGTCACTTAAGTGTAATGCCTGAATTGAAAAGGTTAAACCTGAAATCCATAGCGCAAAAAAAGCTAAAGCAATAATGGCTTTGTGGATTGCTGCCCTGACGGGGAAACGTTATAGTTAAAACGCTTATTCTCAGGGCGGGGCGAAATTCCCCACCGGCGGTAAATCAGCCCAGGCTGAAAGCCCGCGAGCGCTTCGCCGTAATGGTGAAGGTCAGCAGATCCGGTGTAATTCCGGGGCCGACGGTTAAAGTCCGGATGGGAGAGGGTAACGACATCTGTCAGGCATTATGTCTGTTTTGCGTCATTGCTACGTCTTTACGACGTCACTCCTAAGCTTGCCCTGATTCTGGTAACCCAACACATTTATAAGGTTTTATTACCATGAATCAGACTCTACTTTCTGAATTTGGCACGCCGAAACAGCGTGTAGAACGTGCTATCGCAGCCTTACGCGAAGGCCGTGGTGTTATGGTTCTCGACGATGAGAATCGCGAAAACGAAGGTGACATGATTTTCGCCGCGGAAACCATGACCGTGGAGCAGATGGCGTTAACCATTCGTCACGGCAGCGGTATCGTTTGTCTGTGCCTGACTGAAGAACGTCGCCAGCAACTGGCGCTGCCGATGATGGTGGAAAACAACACCAGCGCCTACGGCACCGGTTTCACCGTGACGATTGAAGCGGCAAAAGGCGTAACCACCGGCGTATCTGCTCAGGATCGTATCACCACTATCCGTGCCGCGATTGCCGATGACGCAAAACCTGAAGATTTAAACCGTCCGGGTCACGTCTTCCCGCTGCGTGCCCATGATGGCGGCGTTCTGACGCGCGGTGGCCACACCGAAGCCACTATCGATCTGGTGACGCTGGCAGGCTTCAAGCCCGCAGGCGTTCTGTGTGAACTGACCAACGACGACGGTTCCATGGCGCATGCGCCGGAAGTGATCGCGTTCGCGAAACAACACGCCATGCCCGTCGTCACCATCGAAGATTTGGTAGCCTACCGTCGCGAACACGAAACGCGTCAGGCCAGCTAGTTTTCGTCTTAATCAGGCCAGTTCTCTGGCCTGATCGTCTCGCCTTGTCCTGTCTGTGTGCTTCCTCAGTCCCTGCCATTTTTATTCAAAATTTCTGACAGAGAACATCATGCTTATCCGCGTGATCACGCCGGTAAAAAGCGTATCGTGGTGTTCACAGAATGAACACATCAAGGATCACTATGAGTCAGGTTCGCATGCCGGCGCTGTTTTTGGGACACGGCAGCCCAATGAATGCCTTAGAAGAAAACCGCTATACCGCTGCCTGGCGTAAAGCCGGTGAAACCCTGCCACGGCCACGTGCGATTCTGGCGGTTTCGGCTCACTGGTACACACAGGGAACTGCCGTGACGGCGATGGACAATCCACGCACTATTCACGATTTTGGCGGCTTTCCTCAGGCGCTTTTTGATACCCGTTATTCCGCGCCGGGCTCACCCGCACTGGCGGAAGAGATTGCGGAACGGTTATCCCCGGTGCCGGTTCATCTGGATCACGCATGGGGATTGGATCATGGCTCGTGGGGCGTGCTGATTAAGATGTATCCCGACGCAGATATCCCGGTCGTCCAGCTCAGTATCGACAGCGGCAAGCCCGCCGCCTGGCATTTCGGGATGGGAAGAAAGCTGTCTGCGCTGCGCGATCGCGGCGTGATGATCGTCGCCAGCGGTAACGTGGTGCACAACCTGCGTAAAGTTCTCTGGGGCGGTGGCGAAGCTTACAGTTGGGCGACGGGGTTCAATAACTTCGTGCGGGACAATCTGGCGGTGCAGGCCGAGGCGGATGCACATCCGTTGGTGAGTTTTATGCAGCATCCGGATGCGGCCTTATCCAACCCGACGCCGGAACACTTCCTGCCATTGCTGTATGTGCTGGGTTCCCGTCACGCAGATGAGCCAGTGACCGTTCCGGTGGAAGGTATGGAGATGGGCGCAATCAGTATGTTGTCGGTACAGGTCGGTTAACGCGTAAGACAGGCCAGCGAACTGGCCTGGAGATAAAAGGCTATTCAATAAAGGCGTGCGGATAGAAACGCGACAGATCCTGCGTGATCAACTCCCGATCTTCCCGCAGGCCAATACCGGCCGGTTGATCGTCGATGAGCCAACTGCCAATCAGCGTATAACTGTCACCAAATTTTGGCAGCGGATGGAACTGCTGCACAATCACGCCTTCTTCGCCGTATGGACCATCCACCCGGGCGATCTCTTTGCCGTTTTCCACGATACGAATGTTAGCGCCTTCGCGGGAGAACAGCGGTTTGACCACATACTTGTCCATAGGCGGCACGTCGTCTTCAGCAAACCAGGCAGGCAGCAGGTTGGGATGATTGGGAAACATCTGCCACAGCATTGGCAATAACGCTTTGTTTGACAGAATGCTTTTCCAGGCGGGTTCAAGCCACCGCACGCCCGCATCCGCCAGCTTGGTCGAAAACATTTCGCGCAGCATAAATTCCCACGGGTAAAGCTTAAACAGATTACTGATCACCTGATCGTGCGGGTCAGTAAACTGGCCTTTCTCACCCAGCCCTATCTCATCAATATAGAGAAATTCGCTGGGTAAGCCGGCTTCCGTGGCGCAGTCCTGCAGGTATTGCACCGTGCCGCGATCTTCCTCGGTATCCCGGCAGCAGGCAAAGTGCAGCCAGTTAAAGCCGTGCTGCTGATGCAGCACCGTGAAGCGATCGATAAGCTTTTCCTGCAGGCTGTTAAACTGGTCGCTGCCAGGCGGCAACTGGCCCGCATTCAGCTGGTCTTCCAGCCACAGCCACTGGAAAAACGCCGCTTCATACAGCGAGGTCGGTGTATCGGCGTTGTTTTCCAGCAGTTTGGCATCGCCTCGGCCATCCCACGCCAGATCGAGACGGGAATAAAGTGAAGGCTGACGCTGATTCCACGAGTCACGCACGAAATCCCAGGTGTGTTTTGGAATACGGAAGCGGGTAAGCAGGGCTTCACTGTTTACCACTTTTTCCACCACCTGCAGACACATCTGATGAAGTTCGGCGGTCACCTCCTCCAGATAGTCGATTTGCGCCAGGGTAAACTGATAGTAAGCATCTTCGCACCAGTAGGGCTCACCGTGCATGGTGTGAAAACGAAAACCAAACTCTGTGGCTTTTTCCCGCCAGCCCGGACGCTCAGAAATCGCGATACGTTGCATAAACGGTATTAGCCTCCCAGCGAACGGCTGGAGGTGCCGGAAGCACTGCTGCGCTGCATCGCGTTTTGTTTCGCGACCGTTTCGCCAAAACCACCACGTGTGATGGTGGAGGTGGTGGTCGGTTTCGGCGCCAGGGCAGTTTTGGGCACGTTCATGGTCTTACCTGGAGTGGCATTACCGTAGTTACGGCCAGAGGCATCCACGAACTGACCGTTTGCCGGGCTGTTGGGGGTTTTCGGTGAGAACAACGGTTGCTGGGCAAAGCCCGCGCCACCGCCCATCATGCGCCCCATCATGTAGCCTGCCATTAACGGCATCCAGAAGCTGCCACTTTGCTGCGCTTCGGCATTCGTACTGCCTGTGCCCGCCTGTGCCGGTGCCTGCTGACACTGGTTTTCACCAAATTCGGCGACACAGTCTTCACGTGTCGCGTATTTTGGCGCGGTGCGTTCAGCTTCCTTTTTAGCGTTGTTAAACGCGGTGGTGCACTGCGCACTTTGTCCCGAATTGGCTTTTGAACAGTCGTCCGCGTTTTGATAAAGGGTGACGGTTTCGTCGTTTTGCTCACAACCTGCCAGCATAAATACCGCTGAAACAGCGATAGCAACAGGCGTTAAGTGTCTTGCTTGCCAGCTCTTACGAAAGGCGGCATAGCGGATCGTTTTAGTCCGTTTCA
Organism: Pantoea stewartii; assembly: GCF_011044475.1. Lineage (NCBI taxonomy): Bacteria > Pseudomonadati > Pseudomonadota > Gammaproteobacteria > Enterobacterales > Erwiniaceae > Pantoea > Pantoea stewartii. The sequence continues at coordinate 2,194,991 of NZ_CP049115.1, read as the reverse complement.
TTATAAATATCCTGTGCCCAAAGGTAGTGCATAGAATAGGGGATGAGTGGTGAGAAATGAAGCTAACGGCCAAGCAGGACGGGGATCTTTACGTAGTTATACGTTTTGCAGAGAGGCGGGCCGCAAAGCAGCCCGCAACAGGCTTAGTGACTGAACGGATTACGGCTGCTCTTATGTGCGGCCTTATGTACGGGGGCCGGTGCTGGTGCCGTTTCGGAAGTGGAGATGTGATCTTCACCCAGCACCTGCTGTACATTTTGTGGCTGAACCGTTTCCGGCGAGGTTGAGATTTCTTTACCTAACTGACTGTTAAGCACACCCAAACTCTGCTCGTTCAGCGTGCCCAGGGCATAGCTGATATTCAACTGGTTAATCAGATAGCTGTAACGCGCATCCGACAACTGCTGCTTAGCGTTATAAAGCGTTGATGTCGCATTCAGCACGTCAACGATGGTACGGGTTCCCACCTGGTAACCGGCTTCCATCGCGTCTAATGAACTTTGCGCGGACACCACGGCTTGTTTGTAAGCGGCAATGCTACTTGCTGACGCATTGACGTTGTTGTAAGACGAGCGCACGGTCTGCACGGCTGAACGGTGCGCGGCTTCCAACTGCTCACTGGCGCTGACAAAGTTGTATTGCGCCTGTTTCACCTGCGAGGTCACGCTGCCACCGCTGTAAAGCGGCAGGGTAAAGCTCAGGCCCACTTTGTTGTTGCCGGTGATGGAATCTGTCGAGCTGGCATTTTGCTCAGCACGGCTTCCGCCGTATTTGCTGTTGGACAGGCCAGTCGAGGCGGTCAGATCCAGCGTCGGTAAATGGCCCGCCTCCGCTGAACGGATTTGCTCACGGGCTAAGTCCTGGTTCAGACGGGCAGAAAGCAGGTTCAGGTTGCGGCTTTCAGCCTGCTTAAGCAGCGAGTTAACCGCTTCAGGTTTAGTGGTTTTGAAGCGATCAATATCCAGCGACGCCAGCGCCAGGTAATCCATACCGGTAATCTGACGCAGAGACTCCACTGCGTTGTCCAGGTCATTACGCGCGGTCACTTCATTCGCCAGGACACTGTCGTACTGCGCGCGGGCGTTCTGCACGTCGGTGATGGCGACCAGGCCCACGTTGAAGCGCTGGGTCGTTTGATCCAGTTCGCGATAAATCGACATCTTCTGCGCTTCGACGTAAGAAAGCGTATCAATGGCTTTCAGCACATTGAAGTAGGCCGTCGCGGTGTTCAGAATCAGATCCTGCTGGGCGACCTGGTAGGTCACATCCTGAATACCGGCTGCTTTTTCCTGCAGCGTCAGCGCACGCCATTTTGACATATCGAAAATGGTTTGCGTCAATTGCAGCGAGCCACTGGTGGTATTGGAGTGAATACCGCTACTATCACGGTAGCCGTTTGCGTAGGTATAGTCTGCACCCAAACCCAGTTGGGGTAATAAAGGACTGCGCGCTTCGTTAATTTTCTCGAACGCCGCATCACGCGTCGCCGCAGAGCTACGCAGATCAGGGTTGCTTAAACGCGCTTGCTGGTAAACCTGAAGCAGGTTTTCCGCCTGGCTGGCGAAGCTGAAACCGCCCAGGCTCAGCCCAATAAAAAATGGGAGCAGTTTTTTCATTTGCATTCCTTTTGTTGCAGCAAATCGCAGTGACTGTGCCGCCTGTAAGCCAAAAATTATCGCAGATTCTAGCAGAGGGCAACTGTGAGATAAGGTGGCTGAACGTGCCATATTTGTGTGTTTCAGGTAAATAATTCAGTAATAACCCTTTGGATGGCATCTGGGCTTGTGTTTTATCTGTGTTATCCCAATCTGCATAAGGAACTTAATGATGAAGGACAATAAAACATCACCTGTGACTTTCACAAAAAATGATGTAGAAATTATTGCACGAGAAACCGCGTACGAGGGTTTTTTTTCCATTGTGCGTTATCGCTTTCGTCATCGGTTGTTTAATGGCCAAATGAGCCGGGAAGTGACGCGTGAAGTTTTTGAGCGCGGTCATGCCGCTGTGCTGCTACCTTATGATCCCGTCCGTGATGAAGTGGTGCTGATTGAACAGATCCGCATCCCGGCTTTCGATTGCAGTCCCACGCCCTGGCTGCTGGAAATGGTGGCAGGCATTATTGAACCGGGTGAAACCCCGGAGCAGGTGGTGCGCCGTGAAGCCGTCGAAGAAGCGGATCTGACGGTTGGCCGGGTCAAACCGGTGCTGAACTACCTGGCCAGCCCCGGCGGCACCAGCGAACGGTTATCGGTAATGGTCGGAGAAGTGGATGCCAGCCAGGCAAAAGGATGCCATGGTCTGGAGGAAGAGAATGAGGATATTCTTGTCCATGTGGTCAGTCGTGAACAGGCTTACCACTGGGTGGAACAGGGGATTATTGATAACGCGGCATCTGTCATCGCCTTGCAATGGCTGGCACTGCACCATAAAAAACTTCGAGAAGAGTGGACGCAAAAATGAAACAGCGCTATATCCCTGATTTCCCCGAGATGATGAGGCTGTGCGAAACCAATTTCGCCCAGTTACGTCGTCTGCTACCACGTGATGACGCAGCAGGCGCATCGGTGATCTATCAGGTGAGTGGCGCCCGCTACCAGGTAACCGTTGAGGAATCAACGCGTTATACTACCCTGGTCGATATCCGTCAGACGGCCCCAGCCGTAAGTTACTGGAGCCTGCCGTCAATGTCTGTCAGGCTGTATCATGACGCGATGGTGGCTGAAGTGTGTTCGACACAGCAGATCTATCGGTTCAAAGCACGTTATGATTATCCGAATAAAAAAATGAATCAGCGTGATGAGAAGCATCAAATCAATCAGTTTCTTGCTGACTGGTTACGTTATTGCCTGACGCACGGCGCGATGGCAGTACCGGTTTGCTGATGCGTATAATGCACTGAATGGCGTAGAGACGAAGGAAACGCTTTGGATAGCCTGCTAACTCTTCCTGCGACAACAGAATCTGAGGTTCGGATTCTGCAAGTAACGGACACGCATTTGTTCGCAGGAAAACACGAATCCCTGCTGGGGGTGAATACCTGGGCCAGTTATGACGCGGTACTGGATGCGATCATCGCGCAGCAGCGTGATTATGATCTTATCGTTGCCACCGGCGATCTCTCTCAGGATCACTCAGTCGAAGCCTATCAGCATTTTGTTGAGGGCATTTCGCGCCTGCCTAAACCTTGCGTCTGGCTGCCGGGGAATCATGATTTTCAACCTGCGATGGTCGATACGCTGGCAGAGGCCGGCATTAACGCGCATAAGCATGTGCTGTTAGGCGAGCACTGGCAGGTTGTTCTGCTGGACAGCCAGGTCTTCGGCGTGCCCCATGGCATGTTAAGTGACTACCAGCTTGAGTGGCTGAATACCACGCTTGCCCGTTATCCGCAGCGCCATACGCTGGTGCTGTTGCACCATCATCCTTTAGCGTCGGGCTGCACCTGGCTTGATCAACACAGCCTGCGCAATCCGCATCAGTTAGACGCCGTGTTGCAGCACTATCCGCTGGCAAAAACGCTGGTCTGCGGCCATATTCATCAGGAAATGGATGTACCCTGGCAGGGCCGCCGTGTGCTGGCAACGCCGTCGACCTGCGTGCAGTTCAAACCGCACTGTACCAGCTTTACCATCGATACCGTTGCGCCCGGCTGGCGCTGGTTTACGCTGCACAATGACGGTCAGCTTGAGACCGAAGTCAACCGACTCACCACACAGGCTTTTCGCCCCGATCTGGATGCTGAAGGATATTAACGGATGAAGGCGCTGCTTTATCTGCACGGCTTTAACAGCTCACCGCGTTCAGCAAAAGCGACGTTGTTTAAACAGTGGCTGAGCCAGCATCATCCCGATATCGAGATGATTGTGCCGCAGTTGCCCACGTTTCCTGCGGATGCGGCAGCTATGCTGGAAGATATTGTGCTCAGCCACAGCGGACGACAGCTGGGCCTCGTCGGTTCTTCGCTGGGCGGCTACTACGCCACCTGGCTGTCACAATGTTTTATGCTGCCGGCGGTGGTGGTCAATCCCGCCGTTCGCCCGTTTGAGTTGCTGGTGGATTTTTTGGGTGAAAATCAGAATCCCTACACCGGTCAGCAATATGTGTTAGAGTCTCGCCACATTTACGATCTGAAAGTGATGCAAGTTGATCCGCTGGAAGCGCCTGATTTATTGTGGTTGCTGCAACAAACCGGCGATGAAGTGCTCGACTACCGCCAGGCACTCGACTATTACAGCGCGTGCCGTCATACGGTTGAAGAGGGCGGAAATCATGCATTTACTGGATTCGAGCGCCATTTCCCGCAAATTCTGGACTTTCTGGGCCTGAATCACGCTTGAGCAACGTGGAAATCGCAACCATTTTCTTCATCTAATCAGACAGTTACCATGAGTCAATCAAGCTATAATGCGGGTGACATTGAGGTCCTGACTGGCCTTGAGCCGGTTCGCCGTCGCCCGGGAATGTATACCGATACGACGCGCCCTAACCACCTGGGTCAGGAAGTCATTGATAACAGCGTCGATGAGGCACTGGCGGGCCATGCCAAACGGGTAGAGGTGATTTTGCATGCCGATCAGTCGCTGGAAGTCATCGACGACGGGCGCGGCATGCCGGTGGACATCCACCCGGAAGAAGGCGTTCCGGCTGTTGAACTCATTTTGTGCCGGCTGCACGCGGGCGGTAAATTTTCCAATAAAAACTACCAGTTTTCCGGTGGCCTGCACGGCGTCGGGATTTCGGTGGTTAATGCCCTGTCCAAACGCGTTGAAGTGAATGTGCGCCGTAACGGCGAGATCTACACTATCGCCTTTGAAAATGGTGAAAAGGTGCAGGATCTGACCGTCACCGGCACGGTTGCCAAACGCAACACCGGCACCAGCGTCCATTTCTGGCCGGACGAACACTTCTTTGACAGCCCGCGTTTCTCGGTTTCCCGCTTATCTCACCTGCTGAAAGCGAAAGCCGTGTTGTGTCCGGGTGTCGAAATCGTCTTTAAAGACAAGCTCAACAATACCGAGCAGCGCTGGTGTTACGAAGATGGCCTGACAGATTATCTGTGTGAAGCCGTAAACGGCCTGCCGACGCTGCCGGAAAAACCGTTTGTGGGTGCCTTTGCAGGCGATATCGAAGCGGTGGACTGGGCGTTACTGTGGCTGCCGGAAGGCGGTGAGCTGTTGACCGAAAGCTATGTGAACCTGATCCCGACCATGCAGGGTGGGACACACGTTAATGGTCTGCGCCAGGGCCTGCTGGACGCCATGCGTGAGTTTTGCGAATACCGCAATATCCTGCCGCGTGGCGTGAAGCTGTCCGCCGAGGATATCTGGGATCGCTGTGCCTATGTGCTGTCGGTGAAAATGCAGGATCCACAGTTTGCCGGTCAAACCAAAGAGCGCTTATCTTCACGCCAGTGCGCCGCCTTCGTGTCAGCCGTGGTCAAAGATGCCTTCAGCCTGTGGCTGAACCAGAACGTGCAGGCGGCAGAACAGCTGGCAGAGCTGGCGATTTCCAGCGCCCAGCGCCGGATGCGCGCGGCGAAGAAGGTCGTGCGTAAAAAGCTGACCAGCGGCCCGGCGTTGCCCGGAAAACTGGCAGACTGTACAGCACAGGATCTGAATAAAACCGAACTGTTCCTGGTGGAAGGGGATTCGGCGGGCGGTTCAGCCAAGCAGGCACGCGACCGCGAATACCAGGCGATCATGCCGCTTAAAGGCAAGATCCTGAACACCTGGGAAGTCTCGTCGGATGAAGTGCTGGCCTCACAAGAGGTGCACGATATCTCTGTGGCGATCGGTATCGATCCCGACAGCGAAGATCTGACGCAGCTGCGCTACGGTAAGATCTGTATTCTCGCCGATGCCGACTCAGATGGGCTGCACATTGCCACGCTGCTCTGCGCGCTGTTCGTGAAGCACTTCCGCACGCTGGTGAAAAACGGCCACGTTTATGTAGCGATGCCGCCGCTTTATCGTATCGATCTGGGCAAAGAAGTGTATTACGCGCTGGATGAAGACGAGAAAGAGGGCGTACTGGAGCAGTTAAAGCGTAAGAAGGGCAAACCGAACGTTCAGCGCTTTAAAGGTCTGGGTGAAATGAACCCGCTTCAGTTACGTGAAACCACGCTCGATCCGAATACCCGCCGTCTGGTTCAGCTTACCGTCAGTGACGACGATATTGAGCAGACGCTGCGGACGATGGACATGCTGCTGGCGAAGAAGCGTTCTGAAGATCGCCGCAACTGGTTACAGGAAAAAGGCGACAAGGCCGATATCGAAGTCTGAGTCGGTTACCCGCTGCAAAAAGCCCCGGCCTGTACCGGGGCTTTTTCGTGTCAGCGTTGCAGAAATTACTGGCCGGGTTCCAGCACCAGAATTTTTACGTCTGTCACGTATTCTTTAATGGCAGCGCGATGGGCTTCCATATGCGGCATTTGCTGATGCTGGTCGAGATGACGCAGGGTTTCCCACTGCTCCAGCATGAAAATCGAATCGGGTGAGTTGTGTTTCCACGGCACCTGCGCCTGATGATCGACCAGCGCGCTGTACTGATGGCAGCCTTCTTCTTCCAGCACGGTCGGGATCACCTGATGAAACGCCTCCAGTACTTTCTGACGGTAGCCTGGCTTCACACAAATTTCAGCAACGACGGTTAACATTCACGTTTCCTCTTTCGGGGGGAAAGTCTATTTAAGCAAAAATTTCGCTGAGATGCGCCCGATAACGAGCAATATCCCGCGGCACATCAGGCTGCTTGATCACGTCGTTACAGATGAACGTCGGTAAGGCTTCCATTCCAAGGAACTGATTAGCCTTGTGAAAATGCAGGTACAGGCCATCCACGCCGACGCCTTCGAAGAATTGCTCAGGATCGGTAAAGGCTTCCAGCGGAGCGTTCCAGGTCAGGGAAAGCATATATTTTTTGCCCTGAAGCAGGCCGCCAGAACCGTATTTTTTCTCGCTGTCTGAACGTGTGCGACCATCACTGGCATACAGCTTGCCGTGGCCTTCCGTAAAGACTTCGTCAATATAACGTTTCACGGTCCAGGGTTCGCCCATCCACCAGCCTGGCATCTGATAAATCACGACATCGCTGTCGAGATATTTTTGGATCTCATCTGCCACAACATAGTCACTGTCGGCGACGGTAACGGTCACCTCATGGCCCAGATCGCGCAACTGGCTGGCGGCCACGTCGGTCAGCGTATGATTCAGTTCACCTTTAGAATGGGCGAAAGTTTTACCACCATCGATAATTAAAATGTTGCTCATTAAGCGTGTCTCCCGTATGCGTTTATGGGGAGTAGCTTAGGCCGCGACGCGCGGGAGAAAAATGCGAGAATGATCACAACACTTTTGCGATTAGCGCAATAACCCGTAAGGTTATGTCACCATAACGGCGCAAACTCACCTCTGAAAAAAAAGAATGATGAAGAAAACACTCATAATGACTTTACTGCTGGTGGCTGGCGGTGCTCAGGCCCAGTCACGTCTGGACAGCGTGCTCAACACCAAAACCCTGAAAGTGTGTACGACCGGGGACTACAAGCCCTACAGCTTTCTGAAACCCGATGGCCACTATGAAGGGCTGGATATCAGCATGGCGGAGTCGCTGGCGGCGTCACTGGGAGCGAAAGTGCAATGGGTACCTACCACCTGGAAAACCCTGATGCAGGACTTTTTAGCGAAACAGTGTGATATCGCACTGGGTGGCGTATCGGTTACGCTGAAGCGCCAGCAAACGGCCTGGTTTGCTCAGCCGCTTGGCGTGGACGGCAAAATTCCGCTGGTGCGCTGCGCGGATAAAACGAAGTATCAGACGGTTGACCAGTTAAATAAACCCGGCGTCCGGTTAATCGAACCCGCGGGCGGGACGAACGAAGCCTTTGTGCACAGTTATCTTCCTCAGGCGGCGTTAACGCTGTTTCACGATAACGTCACCATTTTCCAGCAGTTGGTGGATAACAAAGCCGATGTGATGATTACCGATGCCTCAGAGGCGCTGTATCAGCAAAAACGCTTCCCTTCCCTGTGCGCACTCAATCCGGATAAACCGCTTCAGTATGGCGAGAAGGCCTATATGCTTCCGCGTGATGATATGAGCTGGAAACAGTATGTCGATCAGTGGCTACACCTGAGCACGGCCACGGGAGAATATGCGAAGATTGCGCAGCAGTGGATGGGCGTGATGAAGTAATCATGTTTTGTGCGCTCAGTTTTTTTGCAGCGCTGTACACGCCATCCGACAGGGTTTCTGAGCGGGCGTCCTCACGTCGCTGTCGCGGTTGCCTTCACGTCGCGCTTCAGCCTGACGGACTGACGGACTGACGGAGACGATACAGCCTGTACCGACTCCGTTTTTTGCCCGCGTCCTGCGGGCTAATCCTGGCTTTATCGCTCTGTTCAGCGCTGCGGATTGCCTGCTCCGACTTTCTGTCAGATGGCTTTGAAACGCCACGGTGCGGTTATCTGAATCAAAAAAGCGAAGATGCTTAATACAACGACGCTTTACCCAGCCCACCAAACAAATTCATCTTGTAGCGAATGACCGCTTTTGCCGCCTCAATCGCTTCGGGATAAATTACGTTCGGATCCCACCAGGTTTCACGGGTTAACACTTCACGCACTTTCTGGAAATAGGCATATTTCATGTCGCTGGAGATGTTGATTTTACCCACGCCCAGCGTCACCGCCTCGGCCACTTCGGCATCGGGATTCGCCGAGCCGCCATGCAGCACCAGTGGAATGGAAACGCGCTGTGAAATGTCGCGCAGGATATGCATTTGCAATTCCGGTTTCATATCTTTGGGATAGATACCATGCGCGGTGCCGATGGCGACCGCTAAGGTATCCACGCCGGTTCGCTGCACAAAGTCTTCGGCCTGAGCCGGGTCGGTGTAGATCACTTTGCTCACGCCGCCTTCCACGGTCGTCCCGGTATCGCCAATCGTCCCCAGTTCGCCCTCAACCGACACGCCCACCGCATGGGCCAGCTTCACCACCTCTTTCGTCAGCGCCACGTTTTCTTCGTAAGGCAGCAGGGAACCGTCAATCATCACCGACGTGAAACCGCACTGAATAGCGCGCAGCACATGGGCCACCGATGCACCGTGATCCAGGTGCAGCGTAAACGGCACGCTGCTTTTCAGTGTGCGCTCCCGCACATAGCCAAAAAATGCATCGGTGACGAATTCCAGTTCACTGGGATGAATCGAGATAATGGCCGGGGTTTGAGTGGCTTCGGCTTCTTCCACGACCGCGCGGATAAAACAGCTGTCAGCGACATTGAAGGCGCCAATCGCAAAGCGATGTTGACGGGTGGGTCTTAACATCTCTTTCATAGAAATCAACATGTTAAATCTTCCTCAGCTTGTTTTATGACAAAGGGTTGCCCTGCGCTGACGTTCAGAGACGCGCACCGGGTTACAGCAGAAAGCCATCAGGCCTGACGGGCGGAGCCAGACCAGCTCAGATAGTCACTGACGACTTCACAACAGGCGGACTCCATCAGGGCGAGTAAGTCCGGCAGTTCGGTGGTGGGAGGGTGTTTAAGCGCCTGGTGCAGCGCCTGTTTACCGGCTTCAAATACCGCCGCGCCAACGTTAATCTTGGCGACGCCGTGCTGACTGACGCGCCGAATATCGTCCGCTGGCGTGCCACTGCCGCCGTGAAGCGCCAGCGGGCGCGATGAGGCCGCGTGCAGGTCTGCCAGACGCTGGAAATCGATTGTCGGCTGCACCCCAGCGGGATAAAGCCCATGCGCGGTGCCAACCGAAACCGCGAGCAGATCGATATGGGTCTGCTCAAGAAACGGCAGGACATCCGCCACCTGGGTCATTTTGACCGCCGCGTCGGCCAGCGCGTAGGTGGGCGCATCGGCGATATGGCCCAGTTCGCCTTCGACGCAAACCCCGGCGGTGTGGGCCATGTCGACCACGCGGGCCGTCTGACGAATGTTTTCGGCCAGCGGCTCCGCCGAAGCATCGATCATCAGCCCGGTAAAGCCTGCGCGAAAGGCCTGGCCAATCAGCGGAAAGGCCTTGCCATGATCGAGCGCCAGCGCGATTGGTACGCTGGCCTCCGCCGCCAGCGCCTGCACCAGCGGCACCGCGATGGCTGGCGGAAAATGACGGCTATGGCCTTGATACACATTCAGTATCAGGGGCGCACGCTGCTGCTCCGCCGCCTTAACCGCCGCCCGGGCACTTTCCAGGTTGAAGCAATTGATGGCCAGAACGGCATATTTTTTCTGCGCAGCCTGGCTTATCAGGTCGTTCATTGCCGCGTACATACTCACTCCTTATTCCAGTGTGAATTTAATGTCGTCGTCGCGAACGGTGTGATCTTCCACGTCGTCAAACTCTTCGTCGGCTTCAGTGACGGGCTTTTTCAGCAGCGAAAGCATGACGCCACAGATCGTGGTGCCGATACCGAGCGCCAGGCAGAACAACCCGGGTTTGGTGAACAGCGGTACGACAAACATGCCGCCGTGAGGCACCGGCGCTTCCACGCCCCAGACCATGATCAGGCCACCAGCAACGGCTGAGGCAACCACACAACTCCCGACGACCCGGAACAGATCGCGTGCGGCAATGGGGATCACACCTTCGGTGATCATGCAGATCCCCATCGGGAAGGCCGCTTTCAGGGCTTCTTTTTCCGCGCGGGTGTACTTATGGCGCGTGAGCAGCCAGGAGAGCGTGATGCCAAAGGGCGGGATCATCGAACCGGCAAATTTGACCGCTTCCGGCCCGTAAATGCCGTCCACCAGCATGCCATCCGCAAACAGCGACATGGTTTTATTGACCGGCCCGCCGAAGTCAAAGGTCGCCATCGCCCCCAGAATCGCCCCCATGATGAACTTAGAGCCCCCCTGCATTGATTCCAGCAGGGCGATCAGCGCCTTTTGCAGCCAGACAATGGGCTGACCGATAAACGTCATCATGAGCAGCCCGGCAATGATGGTGCTCAGTACGGGCAAGACCATGATCGGCATCAGCCCCTGCATCGACTGTGGAAACCGTATACTGCGCCGCAGCAAAATCACCGTGTAACCCACCAGGAAGCCACCCAGGATGCCGCCGATAAAGCCGGTGCCAATCTGTCCGCATATAAACCCGACGATTAAACCCGGCGCGAAGCCCGGCCTGTCGGCAATCGAGTAAGCGATAGCCGCACTGATCAACGGGACGATTAAGCCCATGCCCCAGCCACCGATCTGGTTCAGCATCCAGGCGATCGTACCGGGATGTTTACCCACATCGGGCCCGCCAATCACCTGACCCAGCGCAATGCAGATCCCGGCGGCGACAATCAGCGGGATCATCCAGGAGATCCCGGTTAACAGATGGCCTTTGATCGCTTGCCCGTACTGGCTTTTGTTAGCGTTCATTGTGGATCTCCTCAGGCACGCGCCAGTGAATCCGCCACTTTTTCCAGAAACTTGATGGGCGACTTGATCACCACTTCGGTTTTCACCCGCACGATCGGTTTGCCACGAAAACGTTCCTCGCCGGTGATCTTCACGTCCACCGCCAGGATCACCACGTCGGCTGCCGCTATCGTTTCGGCATCCAGGGCGTTTTCTGTCCCGATGGTGCCCTGCGTTTCCACATGGATGGTGTGGCCAAGGGCGTGAGCGCCTTTGATCATTTTTTCACGCGCAATGTAGGTATGCGCGATGCCCGCCGTACAGGCGGCAACACAGACAATGTTCATGATTACCTCGGATTCCAGGGTTAACAGAGGTCGGTTTCGGCGTACTGACTAAACAGCCGAATGATTTCGCTGGGATCGTTTTCCACCAGCAGCTGCGCAATCACCTCATCATCGGCCAGCGCACTGGCCACCTGTGACAGCAGGCGAATATGGGTCGTGTTTTGATCTTCCAGCCGCACGGCAAACAGGATGATGCAGCGCACCTTGCTGCCATCCAGCGTCTCCCAGGGGATATCCTGCTGGCTGCGCCCGATGGCCAGCGTGGTTTGCTTAACGGCGGAGGACTTACCGTGAGGAATGGCGATATGATTCTCAAACCCGGTCGATCCCTCCGCCTCGCGTAGCCAGACATCACGGATAAAGGCCTCTTTATCGCTAATGGCACCGTCACTGAACAGCAACTCCGTCAGTTCGATAATGGCCGCTTCTTTGCTGCTGGCCTGCAGATTGAGATTGACGCGGCGTGGCATGAGAATGCGAGAAATGTCCATTAATCAGACCTCATTCAGTTAATGTTCTGCCAGTGCGCGCGTTGCGGCCTGTGGCAGTTGGCGACCAATCATGGCGTCCGTCACCCGGCGAATATCGTCGTCGTTAAAAAACGCAGTAACATACACGGTGGGCAAGGTGCTGATATCGAGATGAATGGTGGAGATGACCAGATCCACCGGCTCCTGCTGACAAAAGTCGTCCAGCGTGCTGGCCGAAATAACGCCCACGATAATCCAGTCCGGAAAGGCGCGCAGGATGCGACTTTTCAGCAAATGCGACGTGCCGACGCCGCTGGAACACACCAGCAAAATACGTTTATGGGCGATTTGCCGTTCAAGCGCGGCCTGAAAATGCACGCACAGATAACCGATCTCATCGTCAGCGATTGGCCCATAATGAAACCGCTCGGCCGTTACCTGCATGGCGCGTTGGGTCAGCGTGAAAATATCCTGTAATTCCGCTTTTATGTCATCGAGTAAGGGATTGCGAATCGTAATATGATATTTAAGCCGGTTAAGTAGCGGCTTAATATGGAATAGCAAACCTTCAAATAATAAAGAATCGGTCGACAGATCCTTTTGGATGAATGTGGAAAAGCAATGAATTAATTCGAGCGTAATATTGCGCGATGCTGCATTTGAAAAAGGAGAGTGCGATAGCATGTGGCTGCCGCGTTCTTCGACTACAATGCCCGATGAAATAATATATTGATAAATAAATCCCACTTCATCCGCGGGCGCGGATTGCCCCAGCCGCTGTTCAATCTGTACTACCATCTGGCGGGCAATCTTCAGAATGCGGTTGTCCATTTCTGACGCGCTCAGAGCCAGCGGCAGGGACAAGGCTTTGCCCTGCGCCATACGGTGAATCATGATCAGAATATGGGTGGACAGATTGAGGTAATACGCATCGCTCAAAGGGTAGCCAAGCTGCTGCTCCATTTTCTGCAGTAAGCGCTGCACAAAGGCCACGTCCTCTTCGCCAAAATAGTGGATCAGCGCCTGATAACTGCCGGGGTCGAGCCGTGGCAGGGCCATATTGCTGCCCGTGTTATGCTGCATAACGTCGTTAATCAGCAAAACCATGGCCTGGCGCAGTGCCTGTTCGCTGCCTGCCACATGCGTGCCGCTCTGGCTACGGACCAGCTCCAGCGCCAGCGGCTGCAACCACTCTTCAATCACCTTGAGGTCATTAACAATCGAAGCGTGACTGATGAAATAACGTTCAGATAACTTACTGATCGAGGTTTCACGTGGCGCGTCTCGTAGCAACTGGGACAGGATTTTTACCCGCCGCGCATTGTTGCTTAAGCCCGCAGACCAGTTATCGTCGCTGGCAACATGCTGCTGCAAGCGCAGCCGCTGTTCATGATCGTATGTTTCCAGCGCCACACAGCGGCCAGGCAGCTTCACCAGTTGCGCCTGCCAGCCATGCAGCCAGGGTTCCAGACTTTGTAAATCCCGATAAATACTTTTTTCAGAAACGGTTAACTGTTGGGCTAATTGCGCCAACGCCAGCGGCGTGCCCGCCTGTAACAGTAATTTCAGTAATCGGTGTTGTCGTGAAGTCAGATTTTGCATTCAGTCACCCGTCTATTATTTCGTTAGCGGTGCTTAAGTGGCAATTCGTTAAATCCAACCAGGGCATAAAATAAAACCGGTATATGTCGCTGAAATTGAATTTAGGTGGTGAAAGAAAAAGCAACAATACTAAATGTTGTCCCGGGGACGGGACAGGATTAATACGCTATAAATAAGCTGATAATTAATTGCGAGGAAGGTCACAAACTATTAAAAATAAGCGCACGGGGATTTTTACCGGTGCGGTTTTTTCGGCGACCGGAAAACAGGGAAAAAAGAGTGACCAGCCCGCTCCAGGACTGTGACTAATACCCACGAATAAGGTACTATCCTCGCCAAACAACCGCCGGGTGATCCGCCGTTGCGGGTCACGATGTGAGGATGAGGACTTAATGAGCGAATTGACGCAGGATGGTGCAGAGCGTCTTGCCCTGCATACGTTTACTGAGAATGCGTACTTAAACTACTCCATGTACGTCATCATGGACCGTGCGTTGCCTTACATTGGCGACGGCCTGAAACCCGTCCAGCGCCGCATTGTATATGCCATGTCGGAGCTGGGGCTTAACGCCACCGCCAAATTTAAAAAATCGGCCCGTACCGTGGGTGACGTGCTGGGTAAATACCATCCTCATGGTGACAGCGCCTGTTACGAAGCCATGGTGTTGATGGCACAGCCGTTCTCCTACCGTTATCCGCTGGTCGATGGCCAGGGAAACTGGGGAGCACCTGACGATCCTAAATCTTTCGCCGCCATGCGTTATACCGAGTCTCGCCTGTCGAAGTATGCCGAAGTGCTGCTGGGTGAGCTGGGGCAGGGCACGGCAGACTGGGTGCCAAACTTTGACGGCACGATGCAGGAGCCGAAGATGTTGCCGGCGCGCCTGCCAAACATTCTGCTGAACGGCACCACGGGGATCGCGGTGGGCATGGCAACCGATATTCCGCCGCATAACCTGCGCGAAGTGGCGCAGGCCGCTATCGCCCTGATTGACGATCCGAAAACCAGCCTGGATGCGCTGCTGGAGATTGTGCAAGGGCCGGATTTCCCGACCGAAGCCGAAATCATTACGCCACGCGACGAAATTCGTAAAATCTATCAGAACGGGCGCGGCTCGATTCGCCAGCGTGCGGTGTGGAAAAAAGAGGACGGCGAGGTGGTGATCACCGCGCTGCCGCACCAGGTGTCCGGTGCCCGGGTACTGGAGCAGATTGCCAGCCAGATGCGCAATAAAAAGCTGCCAATGGTCGAGGATTTACGTGATGAGTCCGATCACGAAAACCCGACTCGCCTGGTGATTGTGCCCCGGTCAAACCGTGTCGATCTGGATCAGGTTATGAACCACCTGTTCGCCACGACCGATCTGGAAAAAAGCTACCGTATCAACCTGAATATGATCGGACTGGATAACCGTCCGGCCGTGAAAAACCTGCTGGAAATCCTGTCTGAATGGCTGGTGTTCCGTCGCGATACTGTTCGTCGCCGTCTGAATCATCGTTTAGAACGCGTGCTGCGCCGTCTGCATATCCTGGACGGTTTGCTGGTGGCCTTCCTTAATATTGATGAAGTCATTCACATCATCCGTACCGAGGACGAACCAAAGCCAGTGCTGATGTCGCGCTTTGAGATCAGTGAAACCCAGGCCGAAGCGATTCTTGAACTCAAGCTGCGCCATTTGGCGAAGCTGGAAGAGATGAAGATTCGCGGTGAGCAAAGCGAACTGGAAAAAGAGCGCGATCAGCTGCAGGCGACGCTGGCCTCTGAACGCAAAATGAATACGCTGCTGAAAAAAGAGCTGCAGGCAGACAGCAACAGTTTTGGTGATGATCGCCGTTCGCCTCTGCGTGAACGTGAAGAAGCCAAAGCGCTCAGCGAAACCGAGCTGGTTCCGTCTGAGCCGGTTACGATTGTTCTGTCGCAGATGGGCTGGGTGCGCAGCGCCAAAGGACATGATATCGACCCGGCGGGCCTGAGCTATAAAGCCGGTGACAGCTTCCTGGCGGCGGCACGCGGCAAGAGTAATCAGCCTGTGGCCTTTATCGATTCCACTGGTCGCAGCTATACGCTGGACCCCACCTCGCTGCCGTCGGCACGCGGGCAGGGCGAGCCACTGACCGGTAAACTGACGCCACCACCGGGTGCGGTTGTTGAACAGGTATTGATGGAGCCGGAAGAGCAGCGCCTGCTAATGGCTTCGGATGCCGGATATGGCTTTATCTGCACCTTCAACGATCTGATTTCGCGCAACCGTGCGGGCAAAGCGCTGCTGACTCTGCCGGAGAATGCGCGCGTCATGACGCCGATGGCTGTGCATCATGAAGACGACATGCTGTTAGCGATCACTCAGGCGGGCAGGATGTTGATGTTCCCGGTCGGCGAGTTGCCGCAAATGTCGAAAGGCAAGGGCAACAAGATTATCTCGATTCCGTCGGCAGATGCCGCGGCGGGCACGGATAAACTGGCCTGGCTGATGATTCTGCCACCAGGCAGCGCGATTACGCTGCACGTCGGTAAACGCAAGCTGTTGCTGCGCAGTGAAGAGTTGCAGAAATTCCGTGCCGATCGGGGTCGCCGTGGCACGCTGTTACCGCGCGGTCTGCAAAAAATTGATCGGGTCGAACTGGATGCCCCGGCACGTCCTGACAGCGCTGACAGCGACGCGTAATTCATCCGGCTGGTTCATCGCCAGCCGTGTTACATTGAGGAAGCTATGTTACTGATATTACGCACGATTATTGTGGTAATTTATTCGATTCTGGTCTGTGTATTTGGCTGCATCTGGTGTCTGTTCTCGCCGCGCAATCCGCGTCACGTCGCCACCTTTGGTCATCTGTTTGGCAAATTATCGACGCTGTTTGGTCTGAAGGTTGAACTTCGTCGCCCAGAGGGCGCGGATAATTACGGTAATGCGATTTATATCGCTAATCACCAGAACAACTACGATATGGTGACGGCCGCTAAAATTGTGCAGCCCACCACCGTGACCGTGGGGAAAAAAAGCCTGCTTTGGATACCGTTCTTTGGCCAGCTTTACTGGCTGACCGGGAATCTGCTGATTGACCGTGACAACCGGGCCAAAGCTCACGGCACCATTGGCGAGCTGGTCGAGCAGTTCAATAAAAAACGGATTTCGTTCTGGATGTTTCCTGAAGGTACGCGCAGTCGCGGGCGGGGATTATTACCGTTTAAAACCGGTGCGTTTCACGCTGCGGTGGCGGCCGGCGTCCCGATCATCCCGATTGTAGTCTCCAATACGCACAATAAAATTAACCTCAACCGCCTGAAAAACGGCCTGGTTATTGTGGAAATGCTGCCGCCGGTAGACGTCAAACAATTTGAGTCGTCGTCTGTGCGCAAACTGGCTACCCACTGTCGTGAACTGATGGCGGCGAAGCTGGAAGAGCTTAACGCCGAAGTCGAAGAACGCGAAAAAAACGGTAAAATCTAACCGACAAATCCGTTGTCGGACTATTCTGCATGGATGCCCCACGGCGAGTGACGTCCTGCGTCGCTCGCCGTGAAAGCAGCACAGCAATGACAGCAATAAAAACAGGGTTGGCGTTTCAGCGCCACGCGTAAAAGGTCTGAAATTTCATGTCTTTCAGCAGACGTCAGTTTATCCAGCTTTCTGCCGGTGTGGCGCTCAGTGCCACGGTAATGCCGCATGCGGCACGTGCCGCTTCCTTGCGTGGTGACACGCCGCTTCCCGTTCCGCCGTTGATCGAATCCCGCCGGGGTCAGCCGCTGTTTCTGACCTTACAGCGCAGCCACTGGTCGTTTAACGGTGACAATAACAAGGTGCCGGTCTGGGGCATCAATGGCATGTACCTTGGGCCAACTGTCCGTGTTTACAGCGGCGATGATGTCAAACTGATCTACAGTAACCGCCTCAATGAACCGGTTTCGATGACCATCAGCGGCCTGCAGGTGCCAGGGGCACTGATGGGCGGCGCGCCGCGGATGATGTCAGCGGGCGTCGACTGGGCACCGGTGTTACCGATTCGTCAGAACGCCGCCACCTGCTGGTATCACGCCAACACGCCAAACCGCATGGCACCGCACGTCTATAACGGCCTGGCGGGCATGTGGCTGATCGAGGACGACCTCAGTAAGCAGCTTCCGTTGCCAAAACACTATGGCGTGGATGACTTTCCGCTGATCATTCAGGACAAGCGGCTGGATAATTTTGCGACACCGGTTTATGACCCACCCGCTGACGGCGGTTTCCTGGGCGATACGCTGCTGGTTAATGGCGTACGCAATCCGTTTATTGAGGTATCACGCGGCTGGGTGCGCCTGCGGTTGCTCAATGCCTCCAATGCCCGACGTTACGAACTCAGCATCAGTGATAACCGACCGTTTACGGTCATCGCCAGCGATCAGGGTTTTTTACCGTCGCCGGTAGCGGTACAGCGGTTAACGCTGGCTCCCGGTGAGCGGCGCGAAGTTCTGGTGGATATGTCACAAGGGGATGAGGTCTCCATTACGGCGGGCACCGCGGCTGGCATCATGGATCGCCTGCGCGGTTTCTTCGAGCCTTCGACGATTTTGACCTCAACGCTGGTGCTCACGCTTCGCCCCACTGGCCTGCTGCCGCTGGTGACGGATAATCTGCCAATGCGTTTACTGGCCGATCAGATTCTGGACGGCGCTTCGGTGCGTACCCGGGAGTTTCGTATTGGCGACAGTATGCCCGGCATCAACGGTGCCGTGTGGGATATGAACCGCATTGATACCACCGCGCAGCAGGGCACATTTGAGCGCTGGATTATCCGTGCCGATCGTCCGCAATCGTTGCATATTCAGGGCGTAATGTTCCTCATTAAGAGCGTGAACGGTGCGCAGTCGATGGGGGAAGACCGGGGCTGGAAAGACACCGTCTGGGTGGACGGCGAGGTCGAACTGCTGGTCAACTTTACCCAAAGCTCTTCAGACCATTTCCCGTTTGTCTATTACAGTCAGACGCTGGAGCTGGCGGATCGGGGAACGGCAGGTCAGCTGCTGGTGCAGCCTGCCACGGCATAACGGAGCAGACTGTGCCGGGCAGGGCTTTCAGCTTTTGCGTTTGGCTAGCGCAGAAGCTGCAACATCAGTTGGGGCATCTGATTTGCCTGGGCCAGCATGGCGGTACCGGCCTGCTGTAAAATCTGCGCCTGTGACATCGCCGATACCTCCGCAGCGTAGTCCACGTCCTCTATCCTGCTACGGGCAGAGGTAAGGTTTGTGACCATATTGTTCAGGTTGGCGATAACCGACTGAAAGCGGTTCTCATAGGCACCCAGCATACTACGCTGACTATCAACGGATTTAATCGCCCGATCGAGATCGGCCAAAGGCGTACCGTCTGTCGCGGTTCCACTTGCTCCGCCGGTAACATCCCCTTTTAAAACGTCAAAGCCTTCTGCCGCAACCGTACGGGCCACGCCATTTACGGTATCTCCTGAGGTCATTTGCCGGATATTAAGTGTTGAGCCGGTGGTACCCGCTTTCAGAAGGTTATAGCTGTCGCTGGCATCCAGATCGATCGTGATCGTTTCGCCGTCTTCCGCACCGACCTGAAAGCGATACGCAGCCGAGCCCGAGCCGGTATTCAGCATACTAATGCCGTTAAAATTCGTTTGTGCGGTAATACGGTTAATCTCCTCCATTCGCTGATTCACTTCTGTCTGAATAGAGTCGATATCCGCAGCGGAGTTGCTGCCATTTTGCGCCTGCACCGTCAGGTCACGTATGCGTTGCAGGTTGTCGTTAATCGTGGAGAGCGCCCCTTCAGCGGTTTGTGATAGCGAAATCGCATCATTGGCATTTCTGCCCGCTACCGTCATGCCGTCGATGTTTGAGGTCAAACGATTAGCAATCGCCATTCCCGCCGCATCATCTTTCGCACTGTTAATGCGCAAACCTGAAGACAGGCGCTCAATGGCGGTCGATAAAGCATTTTGAGAGTTATACAGATCGTTTTGAACGATCAACGACACGATATTGGTATTGATAACCGACATGATACGCTCCCTGGTTAAGTCGCTTAACGTTCTGAAAACCGTGAAATGACGCTCAATGGTGGTAGCCGGGATCACGCGACAGGTGTGACAGAAAACAGTATTACCTGCACAACGACGTTTTCACAAAAGCGGAGCGGCTTCGGTGTGTTGCAAAATTTTACCTGTTATAACAAGGTAAGGTGAGGCGATTCGTATTTTAAATTTTTGATTTAAAAGACAAAATACAAGGCCGGATTAAGGTGTCAGCGTTCAGCGCAAAAAATTTGATTTAACAGAGCGGAAAGACAGGGGGATTTCGGTCAGGGAAGGGTTTTTTTGCCCAGTGCCGCGCACAGCCCAGAAAGGCGTTGCGTAATTATTATGCGTTTTGTCATACATTTTAAGGACGTTTAACATTTTGCGTGGGCGCTAACCGTAAAAAAGCCCCTCCCGGAGGAGAGGCCTGCACGAGGCGTGCATCGGGTCCGATGCGCTCGTATTAGCCGTTAAACGTATCCGGGTCAGGACCTAAACGCTTACCGGTATCAAGCTGGGCAATCTCACTCATTTCTGCCTTATCCAGGCGGAAATCGAACACATTGAAGTTTTCTTCGATGCGTGCCGGCGTGACGGATTTCGGGATAACCACCAGCCCGCTGTCCAGATGCCAGCGGATAACGATTTGCGCCGGCGTCTTACCGTATTTTTTGGCCAGAGACTTGATGATTTCCTGATCGAATACGCCTTCGCCGCCCTGAGCCAGGGGACTCCAGGACTCGGTCTGAATCTGGTGCATGGCGTTCCAGGCATGCAGCGTGCGCTGTTGCAGCATCGGATGCAGCTCGATCTGGTTGATCACCGGGGTTACACCGGTTTCTTCCAGCAGACGTTTCAGGTGCGGCTGGTTGAAGTTACAGACGCCGATGCTTTTGACCAGGCCCTGTTGCTGCATCGCAATCATGTTCTTCCAGGCGTCAACATACTGATCTTTCTCCGGGCACGGCCAGTGCATCAGATACAGATCTACCTGCTCCAGCTTGAGTTTTTGCAGACTGGTTTCCAGTGCCTGCTGGACATTTTGCTGGTCAGCATTCCACAGTTTAGTGGTGATAAAAATATCCTCACGCGCGACATCGGTTTCCTGTAACGCCTGACCAATCGCTTCTTCATTTTTGTACGCGGCGGCGGTATCAATTGAACGATAGCCAACGTCCAGCGCTTTCAGCACGGCGTTGCGCGCATCTTCCATGCTGGCTTGCCACACGCCAAGTCCGAGCTGTGGCATCATGTTACCGTCGTGCAGTTTGATAATAGGTTGGTCTGCCATATCCTGCTCCTTACATTTGCAGTAAACCAGGGAATCTTCGCTGTGCTTAAGTCTAGCTAACAATTTTCAGGCTGCCTGCGAACAGGCGAGGATAACCCTGCCTGATCCTGTAAACTTCTTGCCTGATTCTCCATTTTGCTGGCGATTTAACCAGGCGCGCGGCAAACTGCGCTTTTTATTTTCAGGAGTGATGATGCCCCACGACTTACTGTGTCAGCGGCTGGCTCAACAGGTGGTCACGCTGATGACGAACGGACGCGAACAGCTGTGTCCGGTGGAAAATGTCTCACTGATTTATGCGGGGCAGCACCGACCGCGTGAGCCCATCATGTATCAGCCCGGCATTGTCATTTTGTTTCAGGGCAGCAAAACCGGTTATCTGGGCAGTACGGTTTTTCAGTACGACGCCACAAAATACCTGATGCTCACCGTGCCGCTCCCGGTCGAATGTGAAACCTGGGCGTCACCCGAGCAGCCTCTGGCCGGGATGTGCCTGCGCGTGGATACGGCCAGCCTGCAGGATTTGCTGATGGACATCGGTGATGACGAAGGGTTTCAGCCTCAGCCGTTGACCTCGGGCATTCACTCTGCCTTTCTCACGGAGCCGATGCTGTGTGCGGCAGAACGCCTGCTGGATGTGATGACCCAGCCTCGTGATGCAAGGGTGCTGGGGCCACAGATTGTGCGGGAAATTCTTTACTATGTGCTGACCGGGCCGATTGGGGGGGCACTGCTGTCACTGGTGAGTCGTCAGACGCAGTTCAGCCAGATTGCCCGGGCACTGCGCCGTATAGAGAATCACTATGCCGACAACCTCAGCGTGGACACGCTGGCGGCAGAGGTGAACATGAGTGTCTCAGCGTTTCATCATAATTTCAAAGCGGTGACGCAGACGTCGCCGCTGCAGTATCTCAAGCGTTATCGCCTGCATCAGGCGCGTTTACTGATGCTGCAGGATGGCCTGAAAGCCAGCGTCGCGGCGGTGCGCGTCGGTTATGAGAGTCCGTCGCAGTTTTCGCGGGAGTTTAAGCGCTACTTTGGCGTGACGCCGGGTGAGGAAGTGAATCGGGTGCGTCAGACGGTGGCCGAACCGCCCGCCTGACGCACGCGTGGTCAGGCTCTTTGACGACGTTTTTTCCAGATAACCACGATACTGCCAACCAGCCCGACGACCAGCAGCACCATCGGTAATACCATCAGGACAGCCATGACCTGATCTTCGTGCCGTTTAATAAACGGCACCTGGCTGATGCCGTAACCCAGCGTCACCACAATGCCCACCCACAGCAGACCGCTCAGCCAGTTAAACAGCTGAAAACGGCTGTTCTTCAGGCCGGAAATGCCCGCCATTGTTGGCAAAATGGTACGAATAAAGGCCAGAAAACGTCCCACCAGCAGCGCCATCAGGCCATGACGATTAAACATATTCCATGCGCGTTGGTGATATTGTGCCGGAAGCTGCATCAGCCAGCTCTTAACCAGTCGGGTATTACCCAGCCAGCGGCCTTGCAGGTAACTGAGCCAGCAGCCCAGACTGGCGGCGGTGGTCAGGATCAAAAGCGTGGGGAAAAAATCCATCACGCCTTTGGCTACCATCGCGCCAGCCAGCAGCAGCAGACTGTCGCCGGGCAGAAAAGAGGCGGGCAGTAAACCATTTTCCAGGAATAGCGTCATAAACATCACGCTGTAGACGATCCATACCACTTCCGGATTGGCCAGCGCGGCGAAGTCTTGATGCCAAAGCGCGTGCACAATCTCATGTAAAACACCCATTAGCTATCCCATTACGTCACAATCATGCTGAATTATAGTGTTCAGATCGGCCTGACCTCTTGGTTGTCGCCTGCCCCAGAGTGGGCGACAACCTTAACCTGCGGGGGTTCTTCTGCTCGCTGAACACTTTTATATTAAGAGAATTTTAACATCTATCTGGCTGTGGCCTGTCGATATATCACACGGGTCTGTATCTGGTTTATATCAGGTTTACTCTTTTAGCGCGTCAGGCGTGTAAAACCCGCTTCAAGATCAACCAGTAAATCATCCACATGTTCCAGACCGATGTGCAGCCGTACCAGCGTACCGCTGAAATCAACGCCGCCCGCCGGGCGAATAGCCGCCAGCTCTTCGGGTTGACTGGCTAAAATCAGCGACTCATAACCGCCCCATGAGTACGCCATGCTAAAGTGCTGAAAATGATCAAGATACATCGCTAACTGCTCGCGGCTCAGTTTTTCCTTCAGCACAAACGAAAATAATCCGCTGCTGCCGCTGAAGTCGCGTTGCCAGAAGGCGTGACCGGGGCATGCGGGCAGCGCCGGATGATTCACTCTGGCGACCTCCGGGCGGGCGGCCAGCCATTCCGCGACCTGAAGTGCACTTTCTTCATGCTGCCGCAGACGTACGCCCAGCGTACGTAACCCCCGGCTGGCCATGTAGGCGGTATCGGCATCCACCATCTGCCCCATCAGGTAGCTGTTCTCGCGCAGTTGATCCCAGCAGCGGGCATTGGCGACGGCGGTCCCAATCATGGCATCGCTGTGACCAATCAGGTATTTGGTGCCAGCCTGAATCGAAATATCCACGCCCAGCGCAAGAGGACGAAACAGCACGCCCGCCGCCCAGGTGTTGTCGATCATAATAATCGCGTCCGGTGCTTTTGCGCGCACCGCCGCCACAATGGCGGGGACGTCCTGCACTTCCATTGTGATGGAGGCGGGCGACTCCAGGAACACCACGCGCGTGTTGGGCTGAATCAGGGTGGCGATCGCATCGCCGATGCCGTGATCAAACCAGGTGGTGGAGACCTGAAGTTTAGCAAGGATTTTGGTGCAGAAATCCTGGGTTGGTTCATACACCGCGCCGCTCATCAGCACATGATCGCCTGCTTCAACAAACGCCAGAATAGCGTTAGAGACCGCTGCGGCGCCGCAAGGATACAGCACACAGCCCGCGCCGCCTTCCAGCTCTGTCATGGCGTCCTGCAAGGCAAAGTGGGTCAGCGTGCCACGACGACCATAAAACAGTTCGCCCTTTGCCCGCCCTGCGGTCGCGCGTTTTTTCTCCGCAACGGTATCGAAAACCAGCGACGAGGCTCGCTGAATGACCGCATTCACCGAACCCTGGGTATAACGTTTATCGCGTCCTGCGCTGACGAATGTGGTATCAATTTTTTTTGTGGTCATGAACTCCCTGCCTTGCCGCTTGCACCTGAGCCTTCACGTTAGCACGAATTCGGCGATGACGTTGAGGGGCAAAACAGATTATTCGCGCAGCAACAGGGAGATTTCCCGTGCGGCCTCCTGCAGTAGCGGCAAATGGTGTTGACGCAGCGTATCCGCAGAAACCTGTCCGGCATGGACGCCGACGTTCAGCGCGGCCACGATGCGTCCGTCCGCGCCACAAAGCGGCACGGCAAGCGAACGCAGACCGATTTCCAGTTCCTGATCGTTAATGGCGTAACCCTGCTGCCGGACGCGGGTCAGTTCTTCACGCAGTGCGCTGCTGCTGACCAGCGTGTGGCTGGTATAACGCAGCTGGGTCAGCCGCGCCAGATAGTCGTTCAATGGCTCAGCGGCAAGCCCACTCAGCAGCACTCTGCCCATGGAGGTGGTACTGGCGGGCAGACGACTGCCGATATGCAGGTCGATCGTCATGATGCGCGACGCGGACGCGCGGGCGATATAGAGAATGTCATCCCCGTCCAGCACCGCCATTGAGCAGGACTCGTTCAGCGTCTGGCTCAGCTGGCGTAAAACCGGCTGTGAGGCGCTGGCGAGCGGCGTGGCGCCCAGCCAGTTATGACCCAGAGTGAGCACGCGCGGACGCAGTTCAAAGTTTTTACCATCTTCGGCGTAGACAAAACCCAGCTTACTCAGGGTGTACAGACAGCGCCGCACGGCTGCGCGCGGAATACCGGTGCGCTGACTGATTTGCGACACGGACATCACGCGTCGCTGTGGGGTGAATGCCTGCAAGACCTCCAGCCCACGCGCCAGTGAAGCCATAAAGTTCGGATCCCCTTTCCAGGGATCGCTGCTGCCGCGCAGCGTCTGATCGTCATCCATCATGCTTTTCTCCCGAGATTAACAGGATCGTCCTGCAACTGTGCGAACGATCACATTGTGCCATTTGGTTTTGCCAGTGACCGATAATCGCACACTATTTCGATAATCGGTATTGTTTGCACTCACAGAGCGATCTACTTTTTGGCTATTCACTACTAACCGGCTGATGCCGGGCTAAAGGAACAGCTAATGATCAATAAAAGTGTGGCAACACTGGCAGAGGCCGTGGCGGTCATCCCGGACGGGGCCAGCATCATGATTGGCGGATTCGGACCTGCCGGTCAGCCGCTGGAACTGATCGATGCGTTGATCAAAAGCGGCGCTTGCGGGCTGACGGTGATCAGCAATAACGCTGGCAACGGTGACAGCGGCCTGGCCGCGCTGCTTAAGGCAGGCCGCGTTGATAAAATGATTTGTTCATTTCCGCGCCAGGTTGACTCCTGGGTGTTCGATGAGCGCTATCGTCGTGGAGAGATTGAACTGGAGCTGGTGCCACAGGGCAACCTTGCCGCCAGGATGCAGGCCGCAGGCAGCGGTTTAGGCGGCATTTTCACCCCCACCGCCTTTGGCACGCCGCTGGCGGAAGGCAAGGAAACGCGGGAAATCGATGGCCGCCATTACGTGTTCGAAAAACCGCTCAAAGCCGATTTCGCGCTTATCAAAGCCCATCAGGGCGACCGCTGGGGCAACCTGGTGTACCGCAAAGCGGCGCGGAATTTTGGCCCCGTGATGGCGATGGCCGCTACCACGACCATTGCCCAGGTAGCAGAGCTGGTGCTGCTGGGCCAGCTCGATCCTGAAAACGTCGTCACGCCGGGCATTTTTGTCCAGCGCCTGGTGTGCGTTCCCCATCCCGTTACCCTGACCGTTTCAGCCTGAGGAGTCGGCAATGCAAAAACTCACCCGTGACCAACTGGCACAGCGCGTGGCGCGCGATATTCCGGAAGGGGCTTACGTTAACCTGGGGATTGGCCTGCCGACCCGCATTGCGAACTATCTGCCTGCGGACAAAGAAATCTTTTTGCACAGCGAAAACGGACTGCTCGGCATGGGGCCAGCGCCTGCGCCGGAAGACGCCGATCCGGAGCTGATCAATGCCGGAAAAGAGCTGGTAACCCTGCTGCCGGGCGGCTGCTTTTTCCATCATGGCGACTCCTTTGCCATGATGCGTGGCGGGCATCTGGATATCTGCGTCATGGGCGCGTACCAGGTATCCGTCAGCGGCGATCTGGCGAACTGGAGTACCGGTGCGCAGGATGCAATTCCTGCTGTCGGCGGCGCCATGGATCTCGCCATTGGCGCGCGCAAGGTTTACGTGATGATGGACTACCTGACGAAAAAAGGGGAATGCAAGCTGGTGAAGCAGTGCAGCTATCCGCTCACCGGGCTGGGGTGCGTCAGCCGGATCTATACGGATATGGCCGTGATTGATATTACGCCGGACGGTCCGCTGGTGGTCGAGTGCTGCCCCGGACTGAGTTTCGAGGCGCTCCAGGCGGTCACGCCGGTGCGTTTACTGCAACCTGAACTGGCGACCACCGCCTGAGGAACCGCGAATGCAACAGGCTTTTATTTGTGATGCGCTCCGCACGCCATTTGGCCGTTATGGCGGCGCGCTCGCGGGAATTCGGGCAGACGATTTGGCGGCCTTACCGCTGGCGGCGCTGCTTGCCCGTCAGCCTGCTTCTGTCGCGCAGGCGATCGATGATGTGATCTATGGCTGCGCCAATCAGGCAGGCGAAGACAATCGTAACGTGGCGCGTATGGCCCTGTTACTGGCCGGGCTGCCGTCCAGCGTGCCTGGCACGACGATCAATCGTCTTTGCGGTTCGGGGCTGGATGCCATCGGCATGGCGGCCAGGGCAATAAAATGCGGCGAAGCCGAGGTCATGATCGCAGGCGGCGTAGAGAGTATGTCGCGCGCGCCCTTCGTGACCGGAAAAGCAGAAAGCGCGTTTAGTCGCAGCCTGAAAATGGAAGACACCACCATGGGATGGCGTTTCATCAACCCGCAGATGCGCGCCCGCTTTGGCGTTGAAACCATGCCGGAAACGGCGGAAAACGTGGCACGCGATTTTGCTATCAGCCGCGCCGATCAGGATGCCTTTTCGCTACGCAGCCAGCTTCGTACCGCGCGTGCGCAGGAGATGGGCCTGTTCAGTGACGAGCTGATGACCGTCACTCTCCCGCAGCGCAAAGGGGAAGCTATCACTGTTGCCTGCGATGAGCATCCGCGCAGTACCTCCCTGGCGGCGCTGGCGGGATTAAAAGGCGTCGTGACGCCGGACGGCAGCGTGACGGCAGGCAACGCCTCGGGCATCAATGACGGGGCCTGCGCCTTATTACTCGCCAGTGAAAACGCGGTTGCCGCCCACGGCCTCACGCCGCTGGTGCGTGTGGTCGCGATGGCTGCCTGCGGCGTTGAACCGCGTATCATGGGTTATGGTCCCGTACCTGCGGTACGCAAAGTGCTGGCCCAGAGTGGCCTGACGCTGGCACAAATGGACGTAATCGAATTAAATGAAGCGTTTGCTGCCCAGGCGCTGGCTGTGACGCGGGCGCTCGGGCTGGCCGACGATGCCGCGCAGGTGAACCCTAACGGCGGCGCAATAGCGCTGGGCCATCCGCTCGGCGCATCCGGTGGCAGGCTGACCATGACCGCGGCCTATCACCTGCGGCGCACCGGAGGACGTTACGCACTCTGCACCATGTGCGTCGGTGTCGGGCAGGGAATCGCACTTATTCTGGAACGGGTATAATCAATGTCTCTTTACCGCGCCATGTTTATGGCTTCTCCTCTCAGTGAGGGCTTCAGCGATACGGCGCTGCTGCAGGGGATGCTGGATTTTGAAGCTGGCCTGGCACAGGCGCTTGCCAGTGCGGGGCTGATGGACCGCGAATCTGCGCAGATCATTCAGGACTGCTGCCGTGCCGACGCGATCGATGCCGCTGCGCTGACCCAGGCCGCAGGGCTGGCCGGCAACCTGGCGATTCCCCTCGTCAAACAATTGACCGCTTTGGTGGCTGCCCGATCGCCCGAGGCGGCGCGCTATGTCCACTGGGGCGCAACCAGCCAGGACGCAATCGACAGCGGACTGATGCTGCAACTGCGCGCGGCGCTCAGCGGTACGGCTACGCTGTTGGATCGGCTGATTGCCGTGCTGAGCGCGCAGTGCGAACGGCACAGCAAAACGCTGATGGTCGGACGCACGTGGTTGCAACATGCCTTGCCCGTTACCCTTGGGCTGAAGCTGGCAGGCACGCTGGACGCCCTGGTACGCGATCGACAACGCCTCAGGGCGATGCAGACGCGGGTACTGGCGCTGCAGTTTGGCGGGGCGGCAGGCACGCTGGCCTCGCTGGGCGATAAAGGCGAGCAGGTCGAGCAGGCACTGTCCGATGCGCTGAATTTGCCGCGTAGCGCCACGCCCTGGCATGCTCAGCGCGACAGGCTTACCGAGCTGGCAGGCTGGTATGCCGGCCTGACCGGGACGCTGGGCAAGCTGGCGCGGGATATGTCGCTGCTGATGCAGAGCGAGGTAGGGGAGATCAGCGAACCTCAGGCGGCAGGGCGGGGCGGCTCCTCAACCATGCCGCATAAACGTAATCCGGTACTGTGCGCCGCCATTCTCAGCGCGGCCAATCGGGTACCGGCGCTGATGTCCGGTCTGTATGCCGGGATGGTGCAGGAACACGAGCGTGCGCTGGGTGGCTGGCAGGCCGAGTGGCAGAGCCTGCCGCAGCTGATCGTACTGAGCGGCGCGGCGCTGGCCCACAGCACGGAACTGATCGACGGGCTGGAGGTGCATGAAGATGCCATGCAACGTAACCTTGGCCTGACGCAGGGATTAATTATGGCGGAAGCGGTCACGCTGGCGCTGGCGAACGAGATGGGACGCCAGCAGGCGCACCATCATATTGAGCAGTGCTGCCGCCGGGCGCTGGACACACAGCAGAGTTTGTTGTCCGTACTGAGCGCGGATGAAACGGTCAGAACGCGCCTGAGTCATTCAACGCTGGAGGCGCTGCTCGACCCGGCCAATGCCACGGGCAGTGCGGCGCGCTTTATTCAACAGGTTTTAGCGGCGGCGAGGGAATCATGACACTTCATTACATCCTTGAGGGGCCAGACGATGCTCCGGTGGTGTTATTCAGCAACTCCTTAGGAACGGCGGCAGACATGTGGCAGCCCCAGCGCGATGCGCTGATCGGTCATTATCGCATTCTGCGTTACGATGTCCCGGGGCACGGTGCCTCGGCACCGAACGGACAAACCCGTTCGCTGGAACAGCTGGGGAGGGCGGTGCTGTCGCTGCTGGATAAGCTGGCTATCGACAGGGTGCATTTTTGCGGCATTTCGATGGGCGGGCTGACCGGACTCTGGCTGGCCCGTTTCCATCCTCATCGCCTGATCACGCTCACGGTCGCCAACAGCGCCGCGAAGATCGGTGAGTCTGCGGCCTGGCAGCAGCGCGCAGCGCAGGTGCGTCAGTACGGTATGGCGGCGATTGCTGACGGGGCCGCCGCACGCTGGTTTACGCCGGCATTCTGCGAACGGGCACCCGCCACCGTGCAGGCGTTGCTCACGCAACTGCGTGCCTGTGATGCAGAAAGTTATGCGGACTGCTGCGATGCGCTGGCTGCCGCAGATTTACGTCACGAACTGGCGGCCATTCATCTTCCTGTGCTGGTCATTGCGGGGCGGGACGATGCCGTGACGACGGTGGCCGACGCAGAAGCCATGGTGGCGCACATCCACGGCGCGCAGCTGGTGGTGTTGCCTGCGTCGCATCTCTCCAGTGTGGAGGTGTGGCTGGCGTTTAATCGTGCCCTGCAGCCGTTTATTGACGCGCAACTGACGCAGCAGCAGCGTTATCAGCAGGGAATGACGGTGCGCCGCGCGGTACTCGGTGACGCGCATGTGGACCGCACCCTGGAGAATCTGTCCCCTCTGAACGACGAATTTCAACACTTCATCAGTCGTTACGCCTGGGGAGAGATCTGGACCCGGCCCGGATTGTCGCGCCACACGCGCAGCCTGATCACCATCGGTATGCTGATTGCGCTTAACCGTGAAGCCGAACTGAAAATGCATCTGCGGGCCGCATTCAATAACGGGGTCAGTCGGGATGAGATCAAAGAGGTACTGATGCATGCCGCGCTGTATTGTGGCCTGCCTGCGGCGAACGCGGCGTTCCACCTGGCGCAAAGCATTTTCGACGAGCGGGATAGTGCCCGTTAAATCGCGGCGTCAGACCGGGACATCCAGCACCCGCTGACGCAATGCCGCCACCAGATGTTGTTGTTCAGGGGGCGGTGTATGCTGCTGACGGGTCAGGATGCCCACCGCTTCGGCCATGCCCTGGTTCGGCAGCGGCAGAGCCCGAAGCTGATTACTCGTTAAGTCGTCGCGCACCGCGCCGTAGGGCACGAGCCAGACGTAACCGTGGTTTTGCGTCAGCCGCCGCGCCAGCGTCGTTGACAGGGTTTCTACCGCGCCTTCGGGCAGGGTCAGCCCATGGCTGGTCATCAGCGATTCCGCATTTTGACGCGGTACGGTGCCGCGTGGCGAAAGGATCAACGGCCAACTGAGCGCTTCTGCCAGGGTCACGCCCGCATGCAACAAGGGATGGTGCGGGGCCACGACCAGACGCAGTGTTTCCAGATACAACAGTTCAAAGTTCAGACCGTCCATCAGAACCGGTTCCGCCATCCGTCCGATTCCCAGCGTCATTTGCCCCGACTTTATCGCCATCAGCAGCGCGTCGTTCGAAAGCGTAGTGACCTGTATACGCCAGCCCGGATAGTGCTGCTGCAGGCTGGCCAGCACCGGCGCAACCACGCTGCCGATGGCGGTCGGCAAGGCACCGATATGCAGAGGCGCGAGAGGTGGCGCGCTGTCCGGACGCATGACCTGATCGACCAGCGTAAGTGCATCCAGGATGCGAATGGCGTCATGCAGAAAGCGCGTCCCGCTGGCGGTCAGCGCTGTTCCCTGGCGGCTGCGCACCAGCAGTTGTTCACCGGTCAGGTATTCCAGTTCGCTGAGGGTTTTCGATAAGGCGGGCTGAGTAATACCCAGTTGGCGGGCGGCACGGCCCAGCGTCCCTTGCTGCGCGGTGGCAACAAAAGCGTGAAGATGACGCACGCGCACGCGCTGACTGAACCGGGAAACACTATCCATGGCTCATGGTAAGAATTTGCCGCCGCAGTGGCAAGGACAATGTAGCGACTTTGTTAAGCGTCAGACATCAAAAAATACGGTTTCGTTTTCGCCCTGCAGAACGATATCGAAACGGTAAACCGTTTCGCTGCCGCGTTGTTCACGGTGTGCCAGCAGGGTGTTGCGCCGCTTCTCCCACTCAATCAGATTCAGCACCGGATCCCGGGCATTTGCCGCCTGTTCATCGGCAAAATAGAGGCGGGTGTTCAGGCCGATATTGATACCTCGTGCCACAATCCATAAGTTGAGGTGAGGCGCCATGGGACGTCCGTCGCGGCCGGTCACGCTGCCGGGCTTGATGGTTTCAAAACGCCAGATGCCGCTGTCAAAATCGGAGCAGGTGCGCCCCCAGCCGCGAAACGCCGGATCCAGCGGCTTGTCGTGCTGCTGGTCAGCGGGATGCTGGTAGCGCCCGGCGGCATTGGCCTGCCACACTTCTATCAGCACATCGCGCACCGGCGTGCCAGAACCATCGTAAACACAGCCTTCAACGGTAATACGCTCACCGCGCGTTTCCGGCTGCGTGAGCACCTCGCTGAAATTATGTTCAAAGATATCAAAGCCCGCGGCATGCGGTGCCAGGCCAATGTGCACGTAAGGGCCGGCAGTTTGTGAGGCCGTTTCAGGCAGATAGTTTTTCATGATGCGGCTCCCTGAGTGCGGTTTTCGAACCAGGTTGCGCGGTGACCCCGCAATACCAGATCAAAGCGATAGGCCAGACAGTCCAGGGGAATCGCCGAATGCGTATCCAGCTCTGCAATCAGGGTGCGGACGGCTTCTTCGCTGCCTACCGACTGCAGGATAGGACAGCGTCCTACCAGCGGATCGCCCTCAAAATACATCTGCGTAATCAAGCGCTGAGCAAAGGCTTCGCCAGAAAGGGAAAAATGAATATGGGCTGGACGCCAGTCGCTGACCTGGTTACGCCAGGGATAGGGGCCGGGCTTAATGGTCCGAAAGCAGTAGTAGCCATTGTCGTCGGTCAGCATGCGACCACAGCCGCCAAAATTCGGATCGATGGGGGCCAGATACTGATCTTTTTTATGACGATAGCGACCGCCAGCATTGGCCTGCCATACCTCAACCAGGGCATTCCGCACCGGCTGACCAAACGCATCGCGCACGTAGCCATGCACAATGATGCGCTCGCCAATCGGCAGGCCGTCCTTCGCATAATTAAGAATCAGATCGCTGTCCCGGGGGCCCAGCTCCTGACGGGTGAACACCGGTGCGGTGATTTCCGATAAGGAATTTTGCAGCGAAATCAGCGCATTGCGCGGCGAGCGCAGTATGCTGGTTTTGTACAACGGCGCAAGCGCCGGCGGGTGATGGCGGTAATCACGGTGTACCAGTTCACGGGCGGGCCAGTCATTTTTCATCCAGGCATCCTTATTGTTTTGTTTTTCGCGTACAGAGGAACGAGTGTAGGAAGCGTAACTTGTAAAAGAAAAGTGAAAAAACGTAGCTGTACTCATAACCAAAAATCATGACCTGTCACATTGACGAAATGTTCCATCTGGTTCATAACAATTGCCAATCTCCGTTAGCAGAACGCCTCGCTGCTGACTGGCTGCTTTAAGGTCACCCTGTGACCGTTTATCAGGAGGCAATAATGAAACGTTCTGTCGCAACGGTCTCGGTATCGGGCACGCTGCCGGAAAAGCTGCGCGCAATCGCCGCCGCCGGCTTTGATGGTGTCGAAATTTTCGATAACGATTTAGTCTATTATCCCGGCTCACCCGTGGAGATTCGCCAGTTGTGCGAAGAGCTGGGCCTGGAAATTTTACTGTTCCAGCCCTTCCGTGACTTCGAAGGCGGCCCGCGTGACAGGCTGGCACAAAATCTGGCCCGTGCGGCGCGCAAGTTTGAGGTGATGACGCAACTGGGCTGCCAGCGGATGCTGGTATGCAGTAATGTGTCACCCGACTGCAGCGATGATTTCAACACCCAGGTCAGCGATCTGCGTGCGCTGGCGGAGCTGGCCGCGCAGTACGGTATTACCCTCGGTTATGAGGCGCTGGCCTGGGGCCGACATGTCAGCCTGTGGCGTGATGCCTGGGCCCGCGTGGAAGCGGTGGACCATCCCTCCTTTGGCATTGTGCTCGACAGTTTTCATATTTTGTCTCGCGGCGACAGCCTTGACGGCCTGGACATCGTGCCGCCCGAAAAAATAGTGTTCGTGCAACTGGCAGATGCGCCGCTGCTGAAAATGGACGTGCTTTCCTGGAGCCGTCACTTCCGCTGCTTCCCCGGCCAGGGGGAACTGAATCTGACGCAGTTTATGACGCAGCTGTCAGCACATGGCTATCGCGATGCCTGGTCGCTGGAGATTTTTAACGACGGATTCCGCGCTTCACCGGTAGTGCCGACGGCGCAGGACGGCTACCGATCGCTGTTGTGGCTGGAGGAGCAAACCCGCGACTGGCTGGTCAGACAACCGCTGCTGCCCAGCGCGCTGGCTTCACTGGCGGGAGAAGAATTATTTCACTCAGCGCCTCAGCCGCCGCTGCTGGCACTGGAGTTTATTGAATTTGCCGTCAGCCATAACGATGCGCTGGCGTTAGGGCAGTGGCTCACGCAGCTTGGCCTGGTGCACGCGGGCGAGCACCGTTCGAAACAGGTTTCGCTTTATCGCAACGGCAAGGTCAACGTCATTCTGAATGCGCAGCCCGACAGCCAGGCCAGCGGTTACTACCATCAGCATGGTATTTCCCTCTGTGCAGTGGCCTGGCGCGTACGCGGCGTGGAGAACCTGATTCAGCGGGCGCAGGATTATGGCTACGCTATCTGGCAGGGCGAAACCGGCCCAAATGAACGTCAGATACCGGCTTTATGCGCGCCGGATGGCAGCCTGATTTATCTGGTGGAAGACGAGCCCGCCGGTCAGGACGGTTACCACAGTGATTTCAATTTAACGCATCGCAGCGCGCCTCAGCCTGCGATGCAGACCCTGGATCATCTGGCGATCGCGTTGCCGGATGAAACGCGCGACAACTGGATTATGTTCCTGCGCAGCGTACCGGGCTTTGTTCAGGATACCGAATGGGAACTGCCTGATCCGCTTGGGCTGGTGCGCAGCCGCGTTTTACGCAGCCCGAATGATGCTATCCGTCTGCCGTTGAATATGTCGGTCAGCCGGGAAACGCAGATCGCCCGTGCGTTGACGACCTACCAGGGGGCGGGATTACAGCACGTGGCGTTTGGTTGCGACGATCTGTTCAGCGCAGTAAAAGCCGCCCGCGAACGCGGCCTGAAAACTTTGCGCATCCCCGCTAACTATTATCAGGATCTGCTGGCGCGCTTTGACCTCGACCCGGATTTTCTGGCGCAGTTACAGCGCTTTGACGTGATGTATGATCGCGATGAACAGGGCGGAGAGCTGCTTCACGTCTATACGGAACCCTATGAAAAAGGGCGCTTTTTCTTTGAATTACTGGAGCGGCGGCGTCGCTATCACGGCTTCGGTGCGGCAAACGCGCCGGTACGGCTGACCGCCATGCGGTAATTCACAGGGGCCAGGCTGACTGGCCCCGTTACCCCAATCCCGCGTTTTCTCTCTTTCCCTTTGCTGACATCACGCCGATCACGCTCACAATCCTCACCGGACAGTCCAGACAGACTTTCCAGAAAATTCCTTATTTTTAACAAGCCATTAACGCATTTCAGCTGCCCGCACGGGCGCAGGTTGCGCGATAAACGCACAAAATTTCGATTATCGCCATTTCTTGCCCTGCAGCGCCTGCATATAGTAACTGCACATTACTTATTTCACCGGAGAGTCACCGTGGCGGAAAGCAAAGCAATTGATGTTCGGGCGTTAATCGACAGCCGCCCGCTGGGGATGTGGCAAAAGATGGTGGTGCTGTTCGGCTTCTGCATCATCGCGCTTGATGGGTTCGATATCGCCATCATGGGGTTTATTGCCCCTGAATTGAAAGCAGACTGGGGGATCACGAATCGCGAACTGGGGCTGATTATCAGCGCGGCGCTGGTGGGACTGGCGCTGGGGGCGATGCTCTCGGGTCCGCTGTCCGATAAGCTGGGCCGAAAAGTGGTCATCATTAACAGCGTGTTCTTTTTTGGCGCGTGGACGCTGATCACCGCCTTCTCGCAAAATATGGAACAGATGGTCCTGTTTCGCTTTCTCACCGGCCTGGGTTTAGGCGCGGCGATGCCGAATGTGGGGACGCTGGTGGCGGAGTTTGCCCCGGCCAGACGGCGCGCCTTTCTTATCACCGTCGTTTTTTGTGGCTTTACTTTTGGCGCGGCACTGGGCGGTTTCGCCGCCTCCTGGCTGATGCCGCACTTTGGCTGGCATGCTGTGCTGTTGCTGGGCGGTATCCTGCCGATCCTGTTTGTGCCGTTACTGCTGTGGGCGCTGCCGGAGTCGGTCTGCTTTCTGGTGGTCAGGCGCGCGGCCAGCCAAAAAATTCACCGTATCCTGGCGAAACTGGCCCCGGATCTGGATCTGCAACAGTGTACGCTGGCGTTGCCCCCGGTCAGTCGGGCTCACGCGCAACCTGTGAAAGTCGTCCTCAATGACACCTACCGCTTCGGCAGCCTGATGCTGTGGGGCGCCTATTTCACCGCACTGTTTCTGTTTTACACCCTGGGCAGCTGGCTGCCGATGCTGATTAAAGACAACGGCTTTAGCGTGGTTCAGGCGGCGGTTATTACGGCCCTGTTCCAGGCTGGCGGCACCTGCGGTTCTCTGTTTTCCGGCTGGCTGATGGATCGTATTGAATCGCATCGTGCCTTATCGCTGATTTACGGCGCGGGTGGACTGTTTACTGTTTGTATGGGGCTGTCGATGACGCATCCGGTGTTGCTCGGCGGCTGCGCACTGATGATAGGCTTTTGCATTGGTGGCGCGAACACCGGAATGAATGCCCTGTCGGCCAGCTTTTATCCCACCGAGGCGCGGGCAACCGGTTCCAGCTGGATGCACGGCGTCGGGCGCGTTGGCGCAATCCTGAGTGCGCTGGCGGGCGCGGAAATGCTGGCGCTGGGGTGGGGCGTTACCACGATTTTCGCGGTATTAGCGATTCCGGCCTTGCTGACGGTGGCAATGATTGCGGCGAAAGGACGCTATCAGCAGCGTCAGCGCGCGGACAGCGGCACCGTCTCCCGCTGGGGCGTCAGCCCGGGGGATATCCATTAACCTGCCCAGCCGCGGTCAATGCAGACAGGGCAGTAAGCCCGCGTCCATGTCCCGTTGCGGCACAAACAGATTTTGCTGTGCCGCGTTGTCTGCCTGACTCAGGCAGGGCGGCAGCGGTTGCGCAGGGCGCTGACGCAGTAAGGTATCAGGCTGGAACAGGGGGGAGGTTGACGTACTTACCGGTGTTGGCGCTTCCCCGCTGTCTGCACGGAATGGCGGCCGGACGGACTTTTTACCGGCGTGATGCGCATAGTGAAAACGCTTCAGTTTGCCCGGCGGTGCCGCATTGCGTGAAGCATGAATAAAGCGAATGAGCGCGACCGTGCGGAGCTGACGACTGAAACACTTCACCATACCGGATGAGGGCTTACCCGATTCATAGCAGCGCCTGAAGAAGTGCAACGTAATCAAGGTGTTCGTCGCGGCATAGCACGCCCCTGAACAGGGTGAAACCATGCCCGATCCCGGCAACAGCAGTGAGATAAGCAGGAAGACGCGCGACAGCCAGAGAGAGGCTGGGCGTCCCGGCATTTGTGGCGAGTCCTCAGCGCCTGGTACAGATACCAAAGAGGACCGGCGCGCGCCGGCACTCAGTGACGCATCTTCCGGATGGGCCCGGACGGATTGCCGATCAGCGTGGCGATTGCAGGCAGCGATCCTGTTATGTGAAGCACAGCGGCCCTGCTGCTTTATTCGACGAAAAAACGTCATCAGGCTGGCGATAAAGAGGTTACTCATCGGCTGTTTTCATTATGTTTGCGCAACGGCCACTTACAACAGGCAAACCCTGACTGGCGGCCTCAATGTTTTACATGCTGGCTTATCTGACAATGAAAATTCAGATTGATGCTGGACCGGATAAAATTATTTTTCTCGCGCCATTATGACGCCCGATGGCTTATTAAACGCCACAAAACACTTTCCCTGCGTCTGCGGTTAGCGTGCTCAGCAGGGCGGGCTGCGGATCAACTCACTCTCCATGCGCATCAGCCATCGACCAGGCAGTTTCTGACCGCCCTCATCGCTGCGTTGCATACTGTCCGGATACAGGCAACACGGTGCAACAGATACGGCTACGCGTTATCCCTTCTTCCAGCGATATCCAGCTATTTGATTGTAAATACTAATGAGAACCACTATCAATTCGATTGATTTTTGCTATCATTTGCCCTTATTCCGCATCCTGTATATGAAGTTGGAGAAGCAGCGTGGTAGCCAGTGATTTAATGCAAGCGGACCTTTCCGTGTGGGGCATGTATCAGCATGCCGATATTGTGGTGAAGGTTGTCATGATCGGTCTGTTACTGGCCTCGGTCGTGACCTGGGCCATTTTCTTCGGGAAGTACGCTGAGCTGAGCGCCGCCAGACGTCGCCTGAAGCGTGAACAACTGGCATTAGGCGAAGCCCGCAGTCTCAATGATGCCGCGCGCGCGGCCCAGAGCTTCCATGCGGCCAGCCACAGCGCGGTGCTGTTACATGATGCGCAAAACGAGCTGGAACTGTCCGCAGGCGTGGAAGAAACCGGCGGCATTAAAGAACGCACTGCGTTTCGTCTTGAGCGTCGGGTTGCGGCATTCTGCCGTCATGCGGGGCGCGGGAATGGCTTCCTGGCCACGATTGGCTCGGTGGCGCCCTTCGTCGGCCTGTTTGGTACCGTCTGGGGCATCATGAACAGCTTTATCGGTATTGCCAAAACCCAGACGACTAACCTGGCGGTCGTGGCACCGGGTATCGCCGAAGCGCTGCTGGCGACGGCCATTGGTTTAGTCGCGGCGATTCCGGCGGTTGTGATTTATAACGTGTTTGCCCGTATGATCGCTAATTACAAAGCCTCCTTAGGCGACGTTGCCGCGCAGGTCATGCTGCTGCAAAGTCGCGATATCGACCTGGGAAACCTGGCTCAGCCTGAGGTCAGCCGTCCTGCCGCCGCGCAAAAACTGCGTCTGGGGTAAGCGTTATGGCAATGCGATTTAACGACAGCTCAGAAACCGATGGTGAAATGCATGAAATCAACGTCACGCCGTTTATCGACGTGATGCTGGTACTGCTGATTATCTTTATGGTGGCTGCGCCCCTGGCAACGGTGGATGTGCGTGTGAATCTGCCCGCGTCCACCAGTGCGCCGCAACCGCGTCCGGAAAAACCGGTCTATCTCTCGATTAAAGCCGATAAGCAGCTTTACGTAGGTAACGATCAGGTGAACAAGGACGCGCTTATCAACGTGTTGATGCAGCAGACGCAAGGCAACAAAGATACCACCATTTTCTTCCAGGCCGACAAATCGGTCGATTATGAAACCCTGATGAGCGTGATGGATGAACTGCGCACGGCGGGTTATCTCAAGATCGGCCTGATGGGGATGGAAACGGTAAAAAAATAACGCGTCGTTGATGTGCGCAGGCTAAACCCGTCCTGCACAGCCTTGCAGTGAGTGCGTTTCGCCTGTTTCTCCTTCATCCGTTTATCCCTTGTTTTGTAAGACAGCGCGTTCAGCCCGACGCGCTTTTTTTATGCCTGACTTTTTGCCACATCTTGTCTGGCAAATCCTGCGCCGAGCAGGCAGTTATGCTGCTGTAACCCTTCTGTTAATTTCTTGTTACTTAAACCAGAGAGTTTGTAAAGTGCAATGGTGATGGAGGTCACATTAATCTCACCTCTGGCAGGCTAAAAGGGATAAAAAACCAAGGAAGCAGTTATGAGCCAAAGTGAAACTTTACAAAAGCCGCCAAAAGGTGCGGCCAGAACCATTTTCAATGTTACCAGCGGTAACTTCCTTGAAATGTACGATTTTATGGTGTTTGGCTACTACGCCACGGCCATTTCCAAAACCTTTTTCCCCGGAGACGATCCCTTCTCCTCGTTAATGCTGACACTGATGACCTTCGGTGCCGGCTTTCTGATGCGTCCTCTGGGGGCGATTATTCTGGGAGCGTACATTGACCATCATGGCCGTCGTAAAGGACTGCTGTTAACGCTTGGGCTGATGGCGTTAGGCACGCTGACTATCGCACTGGTACCGGGTTATGCCACCCTGGGTGCTGCCGCACCGATACTCATTTTACTTGGTCGCTTATTGCAGGGTTTTTCTGCCGGGGTAGAACTGGGCGGCGTTTCGGTTTATCTGGCCGAAGTGGCACCGAAAGGGCGTAAAGGGTTCTTTGTCAGCTGGCAGTCCGGTAGCCAGCAAATCGCGGTGATCTTCGCGGCTCTGCTGGGGCTGGGGCTGAATCATCTGCTCTCACATGATGAGGTGACCGAATGGGGCTGGCGTATTCCGTTTGTCGTGGGCTGCCTGATCGTCCCTTTCCTGTTCTATATTCGTCGCATGCTGGAAGAGACCGAAGCCTTTAGTCAGCGTAAACACCATCCATCAATGACCGACATTATGCGTTCCGTCGCCAGCAACTGGGCACTGGTGCTGGCCGGTATGCTGATGGTGGTGACCACCACGGTGATGTTTTACATGATCACCGCGTTCACGCCAACCTTCGGCAAGACCGTATTAATGATGAGTGACAAACAGGCCTTTATGGTGACGCTGTTTGTGGGGATTTCCAACCTGTTCTGGCTCCCGGTGATGGGCGCGCTGTCTGACCGCGTAGGTCGTCGTCCGCTGCTGCTGACGTTTACGGTATTGATGATTGCCACCGCCTGGCCTGTGCTGCACTGGATGGTTGGCGCGCCGAGCTTCGGCCACCTGCTGGCGGCGGAGCTCTGGCTCTCCTTCCTCTACGCCAGCTACAACGGCGCGATGGTGGTTTATCTGGCAGAAATTATGCCCGCCGAGGTGCGTGCCGCCGGTTTCTCGCTGGCTTACAGCCTGGCCACGGCGCTGTTCGGTGGCTTCACGCCCGCCGTTTCCAGCTATCTGATCCACGCCAGCGGCGATAAGGCGATGCCCGGCGCGTGGCTGACCTTTGCGGCCATTTGTGGATTAATCGGGACATTACTGATTGGCCGCATGGTGAAACAGTATCGCGCCCGGCATAGCGGAACCCCCGTCAGCGCGCCGCTCTAAAACGCGATATCCACCACGACGCTGTCGGTATAATTCCCTGCAGGCGGCGTATTTTGGGTGGTGAGGACACGCGCAGTGTAGTTGTAGCTGCGCGTCAGCCCATCGGTACTGACGGTATCCGCCGCCGTGCTGCTTACCCGTTCCGTGCCACTCGGTCCCCAGCGATTACTGGTCGTTCCTTTATAAATCTCGTAACTCAGTTGGTTCGTCCCACTCGCCATATTACGTACGCTGCTTACCGCGTTATTGCCGTTGCTTAACCCCACTGTATAGGTGCTGCCTTTACTGCACAGGACATTGATGGTTTGTGACACGCTGCCAAAACTGGCGACCAGCGGTGCGCTGCCAAAGCTGATATTGGGCGCGGTGATGGCGGTACAGTCGTTGCTGAGCACCACGGTAACAGTAATGGGAATGACGCCGCTGCCGGTTTGCGGTGTGAGACACAGGCCAACAGCCGAAACGCTGGTACAGATGTTGTAGGTGACCGTCATATTCAGCGTCACCGTGTAGGTCCCGGCGGCCACGGTTTGCCCGGTGAGGGTGCGCAAATAGACCGGAATGGCAAAGTTGAGACTACCCAGCAATCCCGCCAGGTTGATTAAGGTGGCGGAGTTGTAGACAAACGCAGGTCCGCCAATGGTGAGCTCACTGGCACAGGCGCTGTCGGTACATAACCGCACCGGAATGTTGTCGCTGCCGGTATCGCCGCTCCGTTTGAGGATGCCGCGCGTCCCATTGGCGTTGCTGGCGCTGGTCAGCTGAAAGGTGATCTGGTTATTGCTCAGCAGCGACAGCGCGCTGCCGGCCCCGCAGTTGACGTCAGCATTGGTCGAGGTGCTACTGACCGTGGTGTTAGCCACAAAGGTGGTCACACTGCCAAAGCTGGCGCTGGAGGCGGGCAGGGCACAGGCGGCGTAACTCAGCGAGGGTAACAGCAGCAGGCAAAGCAGCAACATTAGCGTTTTCATGGGGTGATTCCGGCAGTGGCGTTATCGGGATTAGGCACGGATGCGCCTCTGGGGAGCGGCGGCAACGGGCAGGTAAGCGGGCCATACGTTTTGAGTGCCTGCGGCTGACCGCCAGGCAACGTCAGGATCGTTTCGCAGGCGCGACCATCAGGGGCGATCACGCGGATGGGATTGGTGGCACCCAGTTCTTCCATCCAGACAATACCGTCCCAACCCACATAGCCCGTAGCCCGTCCCGGCCGAATCACCTGGCTGGACACGGGCAGCGGCTTATCCTGACCGTCATGCAGTATCACGCTGGCGGCGCGCAACCGCTCGACCGGGAAGTTCAGCAAAAACCCACTTTGCCGTTTAACGGCAAAGCGCTGCTCGACGTTGGGCACCGTCATATCGGCGGGCAGATCGAGCGTATCGATGTCGTATTTAGCGGGATAGTAGCTGCTGATCGACGGCACCAGCAGATAGCCCTGGCGGTCAGTGCGTCCCATCGACTGATTTTCATAGCGCACATTCACGTCAGGGTAATGGGTTTTCACCACCACAAACGCATCGTTAATGGTGTTAGCGGCAAACACCTGGCTGTCCATTAACACCACCGAGCCGGACACATCGGCCCACTGGGTGAGGTTGTCGTCATCGCCGTAGAAGCCGGCAGAGGTATCGATCTTGTTATTGCGGTAACGCAGACTGCCCTGGCGATAGTCGCCACTGTTGCCGCCCTGGTTCGCCCAGGAGGCATCCCAG
Organism: Pantoea stewartii; assembly: GCF_011044475.1. Classification (NCBI taxonomy): domain Bacteria; kingdom Pseudomonadati; phylum Pseudomonadota; class Gammaproteobacteria; order Enterobacterales; family Erwiniaceae; genus Pantoea; species Pantoea stewartii. The sequence goes on along the minus strand of NZ_CP049115.1, from coordinate 2,152,712 downwards.
GCGAATCCGCCATCGCTGGGCATGGCGCGGGATAAATACGCCCGCTGGCTTTGTTGACCCTGTTGATCGCGTTCGACGCTCAGGGAAGCATTACTGTTTTCACCAAACGGAATCACCAGCGAGACTGCGCCGCTCCATTCTCCCTGCTCTCTGTCGCGGCTGGCGGAGACATACAGGCTGGCATTGCCCCACAAATTTTTACTCCAGGAGAGGTTCCACAGGCGGGTACGCTGGTTATCGCCGCTGGCAATGTCGATCCAGGCCGCGCCCAGACTGCCATAGCGATTGAGCGACACGCTGGCGGTGTACTGCGCCGTGCGCCGTGCCAGGCTGTAGCGGTTATCTGCATAGAGGGCATTGCTCTGGCTACTCACCAACGCCAGGTTGCCAAAGCCCGCGCTGCGCACCGTATGCTGAGTGCCCAGGCTGAAACGGCTGGTGTTGTATTGATAACCCCAGCTGTACTGATTGCCCGACTCGCTGTCCAGGTGGCTCTGTGCGGCGGCTCCGTTGATCACGCCCCAACTGCCGACTTTAAACAGGGCACCTGCGCCGCCCATAGCCAAATCGCGGCTCCCTTCACCATGGGTTTCCAGTGTGAGCCAGTCTGTCAGGCCATAGCGCCACGAGCCGCTCATCGCGGCCGCACCGTAATCGGCGTTTTTGATGCCGTAATTTTGCCGAAGCGCACCGGCTGAAAAGGCGTAGTCAGACAGGCCTGGCTTGAGCAAGTTACTGGACACATAGAACGGCAGCGTCGTGACGACCTGACGACCCACCGCATCCGTTGTTGTAATCACGGCGTCACCGGCACCGTTAACGAAAGGCACGTTAGTGAGCGACCAGGGGCCAGGCTGGACATTCGCCTGAGTAGAGCGGTAGCCATTGACAAACAGATCCACCGTTGACGGCACCGCCGCCTGGCCAAAAAAGGCAGGCAAGGGATAGGTGATCAGATCCGGCCGCACGCTAAAGTCGCGGGCAATCTGGATGCCGCCGAGCCGCACGCTGCTGCTCCATGACAGCGCATCGGTAGTCAGATCCCCCACCCGCCAGCTCAGGATGGCGTTTTCATCTTCATTGCTCCACCAGGTGTCGTAGCGAATGTAGCCGTCATTCTGGTAGCGATTCTGTCCTTCCAGCTGCTGCTGTAAAACGCCATTGCTGGAGAAGTGCCCGGCGGGACCAAACACGCGCAGCTCATTAAAGGCGGCCAGACGCGTGCCTGCCACATCGGTGCGCGTGGCATAGAGATCGTAATTGAACAGCGCCCCGGTACTCACACGTCCGGGGAAGCGCGACCCGTTCCTTTCCTCACCAATGGTCTGTTCAGGCAGCCAGCCGGGCGGCACGGTCAGCAACAGGCGCTGACGGCGATCGTCGTACTCCACGTTGACCCCGGCGAGCTGATTCACATCGACCTGCTGTTGCCCCTGAATCTTCTCCGCCGGGATTCCCGCGCGTTGTAAGTCGCCTGCCCGCACCAGGAAGTGGCCGTTTTGTTGCTCCACGGGCACAATATCGCCACGTGACAGCTGATTCACCACCAACTCCAGCATATAGCGCTGGCCCGTGGCCCCGTTGTCAACGGGCGGCGGCGGGGGAAGCGACGTAAACGTTTCTGCCCACACAAACGTGGGCACCAGACAACACAGACTCGCAATGGCGAGCGCAACGGGATGCGGGGAATACGGCTTCATTGCGATTTACTGCGCTGCGGCGCTGCGCCACTGTCCGGTGTTGGTCTCTGCGCGCAGTTCACCGCTGACGGCGGACCTGAGCGGAAAGCGCTGTGTGCTGTTCGCCAGCACATAACCATAGAGGCCGTTGCCGAGCCGCTGGCCGCCAATGGTGACATTGCTGAGTCGGGCATGGCCGTTACCGCGATTCGTCAGTTCCAGGTAGCGCTTACCGCCCGCGTTCACCTGACGCCAGCTCAGGGCGGGTTTTGCATTGTCGCGCACCAGACCGTTGCCATAGACAAAGAGCGGCACCGAATAGCGCATCTGAAAATTGAGCCCGGCCTGATTATCGCCAACGGCACGTGGCGTGGGGATTTCATCCAGCACAACGCGATAGGCCATCTCCTGTCCTGCGGCAGGCGGGATCTGTTTAATCAGACGGACCAGTTGCTTTTGCCCCGGTTCAATGCGCACTAACGGGGGACTGGCAACAATCTGCTGCTGGGTCTGATACTGCTCCTGGTTGTTCGTTTGCTGCCAGGCAAAAATGCGCACCTGCATCAGCGTGGTAGTATTGCCTCGGTTTTCCAGCCACAGTTCACTGGCCTTATCTTCCGGATCGATGGCCGGATCGATGGGCCAAATCATTACGGAATTTGCACCCTGAGCCTGAGGCAACACCAGAAAAGCGAACAGAAAAAACAGGGCACGCAGGGATGGCATGGTAAAGCTCCTTTTTCATCACCAGGTCAGCGTGACGCTGAGGGTGTCAGAATAAACCCCGGCGCTTGTCGGACCGGGTAATTGCAGCAAGCCGTAAATAGGTAACGTAATGTTGTTCGCGTTGCTGTAACTCAATGGCACGGCTGTGTTCACCGGAATCGGCGTGGTGTGTGCAGCATTGCTGTAGAGGTAATAAGGAATCGTGTTGGTATTGTTCGCCAGCTTCAGGTTACGGGCCGTGGTGTAATTGCTGCCGCCGTTGATGGTCATACTCAGCGTCGTACCCGGCGTGCAGGCCAGGTTAATCGTGGAACTTTGTACATAGCTGGCGCTGACGCTGCTACTGGCCAGCCCCGACTGGGTGCCAAAATTGAGCGTGCCGAAGATCCCCGTATTGGTGCCGGAGATCACGCAACCTGCCACGATTGACGCTGAAACCTGGAATGTTGTGGAGCTGGTCGTAATGCTCCACCCATTCATACACACGATCAGCAGCAACCCGCCAGCGGTGAACGAAACAGGTGACCGTCTTACCGTCATCTGCATCTACGCCAACACAGGCACTTAATAGTTCACGGCAACGTTAATCGTGTCGGTATAAGTCCCGGCCGGGATCACCGGATTAAATCCGCCGCCTACCACACGTCCATAGATCGCGTAATTGGTGCCGAGGGTCGGATCGGTCGTCCCGCTGGGCGCAATATTCGTGTTGTTGGCGATGGCGGTCGTGAAGGACGCATCGCTGTAGAGGGTATAAGCGATGCCTTGAGTATTATCGGCGCCCAGCACCAGGTAGCGTGGCGCAGAAGAAACGGTACCGTAGACGGTTCCCGGTGCTGCGTTACTGCTGGTCACCTGAACGTTAAACGTTTGGCCGGTCGTACAGCGCACATAGATGCCGTTACCTGCCGCGCCGACCAGCGTAGCGTTCAACGTACCAAAGGTGGCTGCGCTGCTACCGAAGTTCAACGAACCGAAGTTGACGCCAGAGGTGGCCGACTGGCCGTTCACCAGACATCCCGTGGTTAATGTTAGCGTAGCGTTAATTGCACCCGTGGTAGTGGCAGCAAACGTCGCGGACGGCAGGGTGGTAGCAACACCGGCAGCTAACAGAAAAAGCTTGAATTTCATAACCATTCCTTACTGATTATTTAGGGTCAGTGCTTTTTCACCTGATGGTATAATGCAAAAACCTCGAAAAAATAACATTAAATCGCCAGATAACAGCAACCTGCCGTCACTCTCTCCAGCGCCCCAGAAAAAAGGGGTGCTGATTTATATTAGTTTTTTTTACTATACATCAGCGCAGGCAAAGTGGCGAAACTCATCGATAAATTTTTTATTATTTTGTTACATTGCCTGTCGCAACGGCGAATCGACAGGCGATCACGGGCTGAAGACGCAGAGCCGCAGAACTGTTTTGCCTGTCTGTGGTGTCGCTGTTATGTCTCCGTCAGTTTGGTATGAGAAAGAAGCGCATGCGGGATGTGAGGCTGAAAAGCGGCAGATGCGCTATCTTTGAATAGCTGCTGTCTGCCCGTGCGGTAAAGGTCGTCAGTGCAGGCATAACGTTGTGGTCAGGCAGCAAAACGGCGGCTCATATGCCAGCTAAAAGAATTGATTGAGCCGGACGCTTGCAGGTATCGGAAAGCGCTATTAAAAAAGCCTAATTTAGTCGTTTCCCGCGCCGATAAAAGGGTAACAAGGCGAAAATTCCTTTTCATCATCTCTTTAACAGCGGCGTGTTCGGCGCTATTCGGAAATCACTATGTTAGTGGCCTCATACAACTCATTCATTGTCGTCATTTCGGTCTTAGTGGCGATGCTGGCTTCATTCACCGCGCTGGATATGGCGGGACGGGTTGCGACCTCAACCGGTAAAGTGGCCCTGGCGTGGCTCTTTGGCGGTGGCTTTGCCATGGGGATAGGGATTTGGGCCATGCACTTCATTGGCATGCTGTCCATGGACCTGAACATGATGATGAGTTACGACGCCTCGCTGACGGCGCTGTCCGCCGGCATTGCGGTGTGCGCATCTATCTTCGCCTTGTGGCTGGTTTGCCAGGGCAACCTGCCGCTGTTCCGCTTGCTGGGCGGCGCGATTGTCCTGGGCTGCGGCATTGTCGCGATGCACTACACCGGCATGGCCGCGCTGATGCTTTCACCGGGTATTCGCTGGAACTGGGGCTGGGTCGCGGCTTCAGTCATTGTTGCCCTTGTGGCCTCGGTGGCCGCACTGTGGCTGGCTTTTAAACTGCGCGAAGGCCCACAGGGGCGAATTGCCGCCTTGCGGCTGTGTGCCTCTATCGTAATGGGGGCCGCGATTGCCGGCATGCACTATACCGGCATGATGGCGGCGGAGTTCCCGATGGGGAGCCACACGATGTCATCCGGCGTCAACAGCAACTGGCTGGCGATTGTCGTCACGGTAGTAACCCTCGCCATACTGGGGATTACGCTGCTGGTTTCCATGCTGGATGCCCGTATGCAGGCGCGCACCTCGATCCTGGCCAGCTCGCTGGCTGAAGCCAACCGTGAGCTGGCACAACTGGCGCTGCACGACAACCTGACCCGGTTGCCAAACCGTATTCTGCTCGAAGATCGCCTTGAGCAGGCCATCAATAAAGCGAATCGTGAAAGCACGCAGTTTGCGCTGATGTTTATGGACCTTGATGGCTTCAAGGCCGTAAACGATGCCTTTGGTCACCACATCGGTGACAGCCTGTTGATCAGCGTCACCAAAAGAATGAGTGACCAGATGAAAGGCTACTACACGCTGGCACGTCTGGGCGGCGACGAGTTTGTACTGCTGATTGAAATTACCGAGCCGAATGATGCGGCGGCGGTCGCCGATCAGCTGGTTAAGGCCGTTGACCGCCCGTTCCCCATTTCGCGTTACGATCTGGTGGTGTCACTGAGCATTGGCATTGTTGTCTATCCCGGTGATGGCGAGGATGAGCGCGAGCTGATGTTTAATGCCGATGCCGCGATGTACCACACCAAAAACAATGGCCGAAACGGTTACACCTTTTTCCAGCCTTCTATGAATCTGCTGGCACAGAGCCAGTTACAGTTGAACAACGACCTCTGGCATGCGCTGGACAATGATGAACTGCGCCTGTTTTATCAACCCAAGTACTGCGCACCGCACGGCCCGATTCTGGGCTTCGAAGCGTTGCTGCGCTGGCAGCATCCCCAGCATGGCCTGCTGTCGCCGGATCGCTTTCTGCCGATAGCGGAAAAAACTGGCATGATTGTGAATATTGGGGGATGGGTCATTAACGAAGCCTGTCGCCAGCTGCATCAGTGGCACCTGCAGGGCCATCAGACGTGGTCAGTCGCGGTCAACCTGTCGGCGCTGCAGTTTGAGCAAAGCAATCTGATCGACACCGTCAAGCTGGCACTGGCGACACACCAGATTCCGGCGGAGCTGTTGACGCTGGAGGTGACCGAAACCACCGCCATGCGTAATCCCGATGAAAGCGTGCGGATTCTGACTGAACTGACGCAGTTGGGCGTGAAAGCCTCGATTGATGATTTTGGTACCGGCTATTCCAGCCTGTTGTATCTTAAACGCCTGCCTGCAAGTGAGCTGAAAATTGACCGCGCCTTCGTCAACGAACTGGAGCATCATTCTGAAGATGCCACCATTGTGTCGGCCATTGTGGCGCTGGCGCAGTCATTGCAGTTAAAGGTCGTGGCAGAGGGCGTGGAAACGTCGGAACAGCAAGCGTTTCTGACCCAGCTTGGCTGTAATACGCTGCAGGGCTATTTGCTTGGCAAACCGCTGCCACCCGATCGGATCGATGAGCTGAAGGAGTTTGTCGGCCCGCACGCTACTGAGCCTGCCGCACTGGAAGTGTAAGGCCCGCCAGGGATTTTTGTTAGCGCTGATCAACATGCTAAAGTGGCGCCTCTGCATCAGGAGCGACAGGCCGTGGCGAAATATCAGCGATTAATGGATGACATTCAGCAGCAAATAGAAGCCGGTATCTGGCCGCCGGGTACCCGGCTCCCGTCGCTGCGCCAGCAGGTCGCGCGTCAGGGGCTGAGCCTGATGACGGTGCTGCACGCCTACGAACTGCTGGAAAGTCAGGGCTGGATCGTTTCGCGTCCGCAGTCAGGCTATTACGTCGCGCCCCGTGCCCTTGCCGCCGCGCCGCTCAGCGTTGCCATCAGCGAACGGGTCGATATTAATGACTTCGTGTTCGATGTGTTACAGGCCTCGCGCGATCCCGCCATTGTGCCGTTTGGCTCAGCTTTTCCCGATCCGGCGCTGTTCCCGCAACGTCCGCTGATGCGTTCGCTGGCAAATGTCTCGCATCAGCTCACGCCCACGGATGCGCTGCATAACCTGCCGCCGGGCAACGCGACATTGCGCCAGCTCCTGGCTCAGCGCTATGCCCGCCAGGGCATCACCTTGTCGCCCGACGAAATCGTGATAACCAGCGGCGCACTGGAAGCCCTGAACCTCAGCCTGCAATCGCTCACCGAACCGGGTGACTATGTGGTGATCGAACAGCCCAGTTTTTATGGTGCCCTGCAGGCCATTGAGCGCCTTAAGCTCAAGGCGCTGGCGATCCCGAGCGATACCCAGCACGGCATCGACCTGCAACAGCTTGAAGACGCGCTTCAGCGCTGGCCGGTTAAAGCCTGTTGGTTAATGACCACGCTGCAAAATCCCCTCGGCGTGACCTTAACGCCGGCGCGTAAAGCGCAACTGGTTGCCCTGCTGGAACGCTATCAGGTGCCATTGATTGAAGATGATGTCTACGCAGAGCTATGGGACGACAACAGCACATCGCCGTTGCCCGCTAAAGCCTGGGACAGCCAGGGGAATGTGCTGCACTGCGGTTCCTTTTCGAAATCGCTGGTGGCGGGGTTCCGTGTCGGTTGGGTCGCGGCCGGGCGGCATGCGCAGCGAATTCAGCGCCTGCAACTGATGAGCACACTCTCGACCAGCGCGCCGATGCAGTTAGCGTTAGCCGATTTCCTGGCGACCCGACGTTACGATAATCACCTGAAACGGCTGCGGCAAAGTCTGGCTAAGCGTCAGCAACTGGCGCGCCAGGCACTGATAAAGGTGCTGCCTGCGCAGTCAACGGTCAGTGACGCGGCGGGGGGCTATTTTTTATGGGTGACGTTGCCAGACAGTATTAATACCACACAGCTGTATCAGCGTGCGCTGGCAGAAGGGATCAGTATTGCACCGGGACAGATGTTTGCCGCAGGCGAACAGTTCAGTCACTGTTTTCGGCTTAACACCGCCTGGCCGTGGGATACGCGGGCCGAGGCGGCGGTGGTCACGCTGGGCAGGTTAATGGCAGAGATGGCGCAGGATTAAACCTGAGCGGCCTGACGATGTCCCCAGGTCAGGTAATACACATCGTAAAAGTCCACTTCACCTTTCTGCTTCAGCAAACGGGTAATGCCGCTTTTCACACGCTCTGGCGCATCCGGCAGTGACAGGATGCGGGAGACCGCCTGTTCAGGGACGGGCTCCACGTAATACCATTCGCCGTTGTAGCAAACCCGCAGATCCAGAGCATCAATATCCTCAAAACGGTATTTAGGATTGATGTCCAGCAACATCAGAAAGCTCATCACCAGCACAAATGCCGTCGCAAACCAGAACGCGGGCCAGCCCAGCATATCCGTGGAAAAAATCAGCGCGACGCACAGGCCATAGCACAGGTACATCACTGCCCACAGTCCGGGATGGGTTTTTAAAAACGAGAAGCTGAAACGCGGCAAATTATCGCGGCGTCCTTCACGGTTTAGCGTATTAATTTCGTCGATTAAGATCTGTTTAATGGCGTCCATCGTTCCCCTCACTTTCAACTGATAGCGATTAGAACAGATAACAGTCAACTTGTTCAGACACAGATTACGCCCGTTTTTCTATAACAGTTGCGCCAATGCCTCCTTGCGCGCCGCAATCCGGCGTAGGGCGTGCGGAGCCAACTGACTAAAATAGTCGACAGCCGGTCCCATCAGCGCTTCGTCAGGATTAAAGGCCGGATGATGAAGCCCCGATTCACTGGCACTGCCAATGCTGACAAATGCCCCCGGCACCTGCTGCAGGTAAAAGGCAAAATCCTCACCTCCCATCAGCGGTATTTCAGCCCGTTCGGCGCGATAACCGCTCTGGGCAGCCTGTTGCAGGGCAAAGTCGGCCCATTCCGGGGTATTCAGCAGCGCAGGCGGTCCCGTTATCCAAGCCAGTTCAGCGCGCGCGCCAAAGCCCGACGCGATGCCCTGAATCAGCGCGGTCATGCGTTCAGGCATGTGCTCACGTATGGTCGCATTGTGCGTACGTACCGTACCTTCCAGTTCCACCTGCTCTGGCAGCACATTCCAGGTATTGCCGGCGGTAAAGCGGGTGACGCTTAATACCACCGTGTCCAGCGCGCTAAAGACGCGAGCCGGTAGCGTTTGCAGTGCCGAAACGATATGACTGGCGATCACGATGGCATCAATGCCTTCCTGCGGTCGGGCGGCATGCGCACCTTTACCCAGCACCCGAATGGTGAAGCGGTCAACATTGGCGTAAAACGCGCCGGGGCGGGTGCGCAGCGTACCCAGCGGCAAATCCGGCGCGTTATGCAGACCAAAAATAGCCTGTACGCCCGTCAGTGCACCGGCATCAATCAGCTGTCTGGCGCCGTCGAACGTTTCTTCTGCGGGTTGAAAAAGAATGCGTACCCGGCCAGGCAGGGCGGCTTCCTGCTGTTTCAGCTGATGCGCAACGCCAAGCATGACTGACGTATGAATATCATGTCCGCAGGCGTGCATGACGCCGGGCCGCTGAGATTTCCAGGGCACGTTCACCGCCTCGTCAATGGGAAGGGCGTCAATGTCGGCGCGAAAAGCAATCAGCGGCTCGCCCTGACCAATCTCCACCACCACACCTGTCGTTAACGGCAGGGGCAACAGACGAATATCCGCCTGCTGTAACCAACGGGTAAGACGTTCCGTGGTCGCAAACTCCTGATGAGAGAGCTCGGGATGCTGATGCAGTTCACGCCGCCACTGCACCAGTTTTTCCGTTAAAGAAGTCATGATTCTCCTGATAACACAGACTGAGACCCGGTCAGCAAAAGGGGCCGCGTTGTCTTTAAATATGATTGGGCTGCCAGCGATAATCCGGTAATACCGTGAGGGCACTGTCGTTCCGCGATAATGGCGTTTGGATAAAGGCTTGCTGCACGTTGTTCTTTTCACGCGTCTCAGGCGCAGGAATATTATTCAGGCATGAACCGCTGTCAGAATACGTCTGATTAGATGCGCGGTCTGGCAGGGCAGGCGGGATAGCCGACAGTCTTTTTTTTGAAAAACCACCCGGTTTCAGAACGTTTTCCCGTATCAGGCCAATGATGTTATTCATCCTTATCTTCCTCTTGAAACGCGGTGTTTTTACAATGGTTTCATCATGAAACGTTCTGTCTGACAGATAAAATAAGGAATAGCGCAAAGCTTAGTGAAAATACGCAAATGCCTGAGATATGTTGCCGGTTTTATTTCCACAGGTCGTCTAAACAGGGAGGCGGAAATAACGTTATTCTCTGCTTTTTTTATTCTTTTAAATTCTATTGCCGTTTTTTAACTTCATATTCTCATAATTGTTGTTTTACGAAATATAACGTTCTCGCCACACTAGCTTTCAAAGGAAATAAGCGAGGGCAGGTGAATGGCATATCAGTTAAGTCTGTTAGATAAAGCGCCCGTGGCGGAAGGGGAATCGCCCGGCGCGGCCCTGCAACGTACGCTGCGGCTGGCGCAACAGGCCGAGAAATGGGGCTATCACCGCTTCTGGCTGGCTGAGCATCACAACATTGAACAGCTGGCGAGTCCGTCACCCGAAGTGTTAATCGCCTGGATTGCGGCACAAACGACGCGCATCCGGCTGGGATCGGGTGGCGTGATGCTGCAGCACTACAGCCCTTACAAAGTGGCAGAAAATTTCAATCTACTGGCCTCGCTGGCCCCCGGACGTATCGATCTGGGTATTGGTAAAGCACCGGGCGGCCTGCCGCTTTCCACCCGGGCGCTGCAGCGCGGTGTGCATCAGGATGAAAAAGGCAGCTTTGCGGAACAGCTGCGCCAGTTAGCACACTGGCTGGCACCCGGCGCGGCGCAAGAGAATAAGGACGAAACGTTACGCGCCACGCCGATACCGGCGCGCCCGGCGCAGCGTTTTTTGTTGGGTGGCAGTGAACAGAGCGCACAGCTGGCGGCAGAGCTGGGCTGGCAGTTTGTCTTTGCCGCTCACATCAATGGCGATCGCCCGTTACTTGAGCATGCACTGAAGACCTATTCACATCTGACCCGCGGCAAGCGGGCACTGGTGGCGGTACAGGTTGTGGTGGCGGATTCTCCCGCCCAGGCCGATCTGCTGGTCGCGGGGCTCAAACAGTTCCATGTCCAGGTTAAAGACGGGCCGGGCGTCAATGTTGCCAGTCTGGAACAGGCCGAACGTTATGTCCGTCAGGGTGGATTCACGGACTACCTGATTGAGCCGCGCACGCCCTCGCTGCTGAAAGGCACGGCCTCACAGGTTCACGCGCAGCTTGACGCGCTGCATCAGAACTTCAGCATTGATGAATTCGTTATCGACACGCCGGTTGCCGATGCGCGCGCCCGATACCGGTCTCTGGAATTACTGGCAACCCATCAATGGGTCGCTGCCTGAATCGCCGAGGTCATGATGAGTCTGAACGAAGCACAGCTAATTGAATGGCGACGTGAACTGCATACCTGGCCCGAATTTTCCGGTCAGGAATTTGCCACCACCGCGCGCCTTCGCCAGTGGCTCCAGGCCGCCGGGGTTCGCTTACTGGATTACCCACTGGCAACCGGCGTGGTGGCGGAAATCGGCCAGGGTGAAAATCTGATCGCACTGCGTGCCGATATTGACGCGTTGCCAATCCATGAAGCCAGCGGCGTCAGTTTTCATTCCCGTCAGCCCGGCGTCATGCATGCCTGCGGTCACGATCTCCATACTGCCGTCATGCTGGGCGCTGCCCTTGAGCTGCAGACAAGGGCGCATCAACTACCAGGACGGGTACGTATTTTATTTCAGCCCGCCGAAGAGATCGCACGCGGTGCCAGACAGTTTATTGAGGCCGGCGTGCTGGAGGGCGTTCAGGCAATTTTTGGCATGCATAACGAGCCGGGCCTGCCGAGCGGCACCTTTGCCACGCGCAGCGGTGCGTTTTATGCCAATGCAGACAAGTTCGTCATTCAGGTTACCGGCAAAGGCGCGCATGCGGCGCATCCTGAGCAGGGCGTGGATGCCATTGTGGTGGCCAGCCAGATTATTCAGGCTCTTCAGACGCTGACCAGTCGCAGCTTCAATACGCTCGACAGCCTGGTGCTCAGCGTGACCCGCATTGATGGCGGCAAAACCTGGAATGTATTGCCGGGTTCTGTGGAATTTGGCGGCACTGCCCGCACCCACGACCTGCAACGCCGTGCCGAACTGGAAGACCGTGTGCGCATGCTGGTGGAGCACATCGCCCGGGCCAGCGGCGCGCAGGCCAGTCTGAGCTGGCACGCCGGACCGCCCGTGCTGATCAATGATGCGCAGTGGGCGCAGTTTACCAGCGAAGTAGCGCACGATGTCGGCTATCGGGTACAGACGGCTGACCTGCATCTGGGGGGAGAAGACTTTGCCTTCTACCTGCAGCAGGTGCCCGGTGCCTTCGTCAGCATTGGCAGCGGCAGCGACTTTGGTCTGCACCATGCCGGTTTTACACCCGATGAAGCGTCGATCGCGCCCGCTGCCCACTACTTTGCTCAACTCGCGCAGCAGGCCCTGCGCCATCTTCATGACCGATGTCGTGAACCCGCCCTGAATTAGGTTCCACTTCCTGACGACCTGTGCGGCTTGTCGCGGACAACCGCCTGGCACTGTGACGCAGAAAAAAGAGAGTAATCATGAGCACAAGACAGCTTCGACTGGGTACCCTGTTGCACGGTGCCTCGGGTAACATGTCCGCCTGGCGCCACCCGGCCGCTCAGGCGGATGCCAGCATCAGCTCCGACTATGCCAAAAAAATCGCGCGTAAAGCCGAGCAGGGCAAACTGGACTTTCTGTTTGTCGCCGATGGTCTGTTTATCAATGAAAAATCGATTCCTCACTTCCTGAACCGTTTTGAACCTTTAACGCTGCTCTCGGCGCTGGCCGGCGTTACGGAACATTTAGGGCTGGTGGGCACGGTCTCCACTTCCTATAGCGAACCTTTTACCGTGGCGCGCCAGTTCGCCAGCCTGGATCATCTGAGCGGTGGCCGCGCGGGCTGGAACGTCGTCACCTCGCCACTCGAAGGGTCGGCAAAAAACTTTTCCCGCCAGCAGCACCCGGAACACGCTTTGCGTTACCGCATTGCCGACGAATACCTTCAGGTAGTGAAAGGGCTGTGGGATTCATGGGAAGAGGATGCCTTCGTTCGCAACAAAGAGAGTGGCCAGTTCTTCGATCCCGCCAAACTACACACACTGCATCATCACGGCGATTTCTTTCAGGTACAGGGGCCGCTCAATATTTCACGCACGCCGCAGGGACGGCCTGTCATTTTCCAGGCCGGCGCGTCTGACGACGGTAAAAAGCTGGCGGCGCGACATGCCGATGCCATCTTTACGCACCAGCCGACGCGGGAAGAAGCCCAGGCCTTTTACCGGGATGTGAAGCAGCAGCTGGTGAAAAACGGACGGCAACCGGACGATTTGCATATCTTTCAGGGCGTCAGCGTCATTGTGGGTCGCGATGCAGAGGATGTGGAGCAGCAGTATCAAACTACCGCTGCGCTGGTCTCGATTGATGATGCGCTGAATTATCTCGGCCGCTTCTTCGATCACCATGACTTCTCCCGGTATCCACTCGATGCGCCGTTCCCCGACGTTGGCGACATCGGCCAGAACAGTTTCCGCAGCACCACCGACGAAATTAAACGCAAAGCCCGTGAACAGGGACATTCACTGCGCCAGGCGGCACTGGAAGCCGCCACGCCACGGCCGCTGTTTCATGGCACGCCAGCGCAGGTTGCCGACGGCCTGCAGGCATGGTTTGAGAGCGAGGCTGCAGACGGTTTTATCATCAATGGCGGTACGCCGGATACGTTTGAGCGCTTTGTTGATGAAGTGGTGCCTGTTTTGCAGGCGCGTGGCCTGACAAGACGTGAGTATCCGGGGCGCACACTGCGTGACAGCTTCGCCTTGCCCAAGCCGGTCAATCAGTTCACTTTGCAATAAGGACCTTTGCTATGCAGAAAAAAATCCTGATGGCGCTGATGCTGCTGACGGCCAGCGCTACCAGCCATGCGGAAAGCACCAGCGTCGCGGTAAATGGGCAGCGCGTCAGTCTTGAAGCCAATAAAACGCCTGTCCATACCGTAAAGAATGCGCAGGCCATCGCACAGTTGCCCGCCGGTTATCACTTTGCTGTGCCCGGTTCGTTCACGGTGGCGGTGGCGGCCCTGAACTCGCCGCCGCTCACCGTTTTCTCGGACGACAATACCACGCTGTTGGGGAGCGAAGTCGATATCGCGCGACTGGTCGCAGACAGCCTGGGGTTAAAGCTCAACGTGGTGCCCACCTCGTGGGAGGACTGGCCGCTGGGCGTGGCGTCCGGAAAATATGATGCCGCCATTACCAACATCACCGTGACGAAGGCGCGCAAAGCGAAATTTGATTTTGCTACCTACCGCAAAGATTCGCTGGGGTTCTACGTAAAAACCAGCAGCCCGATTAAATCACTCACTCAAGCCGACGATATCGCCGGGCTGCGCATCATTGTCGGTTCCGGGACCAATCAGGAGGCCATTTTACTGGCCTGGGACAAACAAAATCAGGCCAAAGGGCTTAAACCGTTTACACCCATTTATACCAAAGACGATGCGGCACAGACGCTGGCGCTGCAGGCCGGACGTGCAGATGCCTATTTTGGCCCTAACGTGATTGGCGCCTGGAAAGCCGCGCTCAACGGTAAGACTCGTCTGGTCGGCAGTGTGGATGGCGGCTGGCCCAAGGCGGCGCATATCGCCGTGACGGTGAAGAAAGGCAGCGGCTTAGCGCAACCTGTCAGTACGGCGCTGAACGGCGTCATTCAAAATGGCGCTTACCAGAAGGTACTCGATCGCTGGGGCGAAGGCGTTGAACGCATTGACCATTCCGAAATTAATCCACCCGGTCTGGGTGACTGAGGAGCACACGATGAGTCAACAGCAATTCCGTGAACTGTCACCTGATGCACCAGAGTTAGTGCCCATTCTCACCGGCTTATTTGGTGAATATGCGGCCCGCTATGGCGATTACTTCAGCCGCCACAAGGAGCAGGAAAAAACCGAATGGTATCTGCCACCGCACGGCTTATTCATCGTGCTGGAGCGCGACAAGGAGATTATCGCGATGGGGGCGTACAAACCTTACGACGCGCAGACGGCAGAGCTGAAGCGAATCTGGACGCGTGGCGATCTCCGGCGACAGGGGTTAGCCCTGGTGGTGCTGAAAGAGCTGGAGCGACGGGCCCTGCGCGCCGGTTATCAACGGCTGTTTCTGACTACCGGTTTCCGGCAGCCCGAGGCCGTTCGCTTATATACCGGCCACGGCTATGAGCCGCAGTTCGATCTGAGTGGCGATCTGGAGCGTTACGGGCAGCCACCGCACGATGGCCGCTTACGGTTTATCAAAGTGATCGGCGTGCACAGCGTTGCGCAGGCAAGTTAAGGAGTCAGTATGAACCCTCATCAACATTTACATGTCGTGCCTGCCCGTTATCCTGCCCGCACGCTGGGCGCGGTGGTCGCGCTGTTTATCCTGGCAGGCGTGGTGCAGTCGGTCGCGTTTAATCCACGCTGGGAATGGGGCGTGTTTGCCCGCTGGTTCTTTGATCCCGTCATTCTGCATGGTCTGGGGCAAACGCTGCTGCTAACGCTGTTGGGCACGGTATTCAGCCTGCTTTTAGGCGGGCTACTGGCGCTGGCGCGGCTGTCGTCGTCCTGGCTGCTAAGCAGCCTGGCGTGGGGATACATCTGGCTGTTTCGATCGCTGCCGCTTATCGTGGTGCTGATCATTCTCTATAACTTCTCTTATCTCTACGACACGCTGTCCATTGGCGTACCTTTTACCACGCTGTCCTGGGGCCATTTTCAGACGATTAACGTGCTGGGGCAGTTTCCGGCGGCCGTCATTGGCCTGACCCTGGTCCAGGCGGCCTACAGTGCAGAGATCATCCGGGGTGGTTTTCTGGGCGTTGATCACGGTCAGGTGGAAGCGGCTTCCGCACTCGGGCTGTCTGCCACGCGGCGCACCTTCCGCATTATTCTGCCCCAGGCCCTACGCGCCATTATTCCCACAGCCTTTAACGAAATTATCAGCCTCGCGAAGGGCACGGCAATGGTCTATGTGCTGGCGATGCCGGAACTGTTTTACACCATTCAGATGATCTACAACCGCAACCAGGAGGTGATCCCCTTACTCATGGTCGGTGCGGCCTGGTATCTGATTATCACCACCGTTCTGTCACTGATTCAGCACAGCGTCGAACGCTGGCTGGCGCGTAGCGTCAGCCGTGAACCCCAACCGTCGCGCTGGCGACAATGGCGCAGCCGCGTCACACCGCTCAATCCTGTTGAGGAGATCAGCCATGTCCGAAGCCATTGATTACCGCGTAGCGCATCGTACCGGGGCCATCAGCATTACCGGGGTCAGCAAACGTTTCGGCAAGCTCAAGGCGCTGGACGACGTCTCGCTGGAACTTGAACCCGGTTCTGTGACGGTGATTCTGGGGCCATCCGGTTCAGGAAAGTCTACCCTGCTGCGCACCATCAACCATCTGGAACGCGTGGACGAAGGCTTTATTCAGATCGACGGTGAGTACATCGGTTATCAGCGTCGGGGAAATACACTCTATGAACTGAAGGCGCGAGCGATACTGCGCCAGCGCGTCAACGTTGGCTATGTTTTTCAGAACTTCAATTTGTTTCCTCATCTCACGGTGCTGGAAAATTTAATCGAAGCGCCGATAGCGCACCGGCAGCTCTCAAAACGTGAGGCGATCATCCGGGCTGGCGAGCTACTGGAGACGGTCGGCCTGCGCCATAAAGCGGATGCCTGGCCGCGTCATCTGTCGGGCGGTCAGCAACAACGCATTGCGATTGCCAGGGCCCTGATGCTGCAACCCCGTGTCATGTTGTTTGATGAGCCGACTTCCGCGCTGGATCCTGAACTGGTAGGCGAGGTGCTGGATGTGATTAAAAAACTGGCCCGCTCCGGCACCACCCTGGTTATCGTGACGCACGAGGTTGGCTTTGCCCGTGAAGTTGCCGACAACGTGGTGTTTATGGTGGACGGGAAAATTGTCGAGCAGGGCAGCAGTGCCCAGGTGCTAAACCATCCACGTCATGAACGCACCCGTCGCTTTCTGGCACGCGTATTATAAGGAGCCGATATGAAATACGCGTCTCTCACGCTGTTAGCGGTGTTGGTGAGCGGTGCAGTATGCGCCGAAGAAAGACGGGATGCCGCCCAGAATGAACAGCCCATTCATGCGCCCGTGAACCCGGAAGCGGTGAGAAAAATCCCGGCGAATTTTCCGTTTGTGAAGCCGGGCACCTTGACCGTCGCCACCTCGGCTATCCACTCACCGCCGCTGGCGCTGCTGGCGTCGGATAACGTGACGCGCATTGGCAGCGATCCGGACATTGCCCGCCTGCTGGCAGACAGCCTGGGACTCAAACTGAAACTGGTGCCGGCCTCCTGGGAGGACTGGCCCCTGGGCATTCGCGCAGGCCGCTATGACGTAGCCATGTTTAACATCGCAGTAACCGAAGAGCGAAAGCAGAAATTTGATTTCGCGACCTATCGTGCCGATAACCATGCCTTTTCGGTCAAAGCTGACAGTCCCCTCCGCGCGATCACCTCACCGGCGGACGTGGCAGGGAAACGTATCATCGTGGCCTCGGGGACCAATCAGGAACGCATTCTGCTGAACTGGGACGCACAGAATCGGGCGAAGGGCTTGCCGCCGGTTACGCCGATCTATCTGACCGATGATGCTTCAGCCACGCTGTATCTGCTATCTGGGCGGGCCGATGTGATGTTTGGTCCACATTCTGTGGCGGCCTGGAAAGTCGCCTCACGGGGCCAGACGAAACTGGTGGGCCAGGGGCCGTTTCGCGCCTGGGTTGCCGTCACCACGAAAAAGGGCAATGGCCTGGCGGCGGCGCTGCAAACTGCACTCGATGGCACGATTGCAGGCGGACAATATCAGCAGGTTTTGCAACGCTGGGGTGAGCAGGATGAGGCGATCACCCATTCCACGATTAACCCACCCGGTATTGTGTACTGATTCAGGGCCTGCAGGCGGATTTTCCCCCACAGGCCCTGACAGTCCAGTGCCAGCACGGGCGAATAATCCCGTCTCATCTGACAGAAGAAGGCTGCGCGGTCAGCCTGTTTTCGCTCATCCCTTCCTGATATAAACAGGCTGCATGGCCGGTTGCCCTGGCAGGTTTTCCCGGCCTGCTCAGCGACGGGCGCATTGTGTTGCGCGTTTTACAGATTAATCCTGCCACGATACAAAGCCTTACCGACTTAAGGTGGAATTGTTAACAATTAATTTGGCTTTGGTTAGCGAGTTTGGATGATTGTGTAAATTGTGATGCATGGCGCACGTTACATCACCTGCGACCTTTGTCACACTATAGAAAAAAGGAGACATTGTATGACTGCCCAAACTTCCAGTCTGATGTTGCTGATGTCTTTCGCCGCAGGGACATTTTCAGCTGGTGCATCGAATAACCCGCAACATTTGATGTTCGCCAGCCCGTCTGCTGGCGTGCCCAATAATCCGTTGCCGCTCATCATCTGGCCGCGCGTTGTGCCTGAAGAGGAAGAGGACATCGCGCGCTGGTTTGAGACGACGTTTGAAAAAAATGGCTGGCCTTCGGACTGGCGCGATCAGATCTTCCCCTACATGCACTATCATCCCAACACGCATGAGCTGCTGGGTGTGGCGGAAGGCTGGGCTGAAGTGCTGTTTGGTGGGGACAGCGGCCGTATGATTACCCTGCGGGCGGGCGATGCCGTCCTGATTCCTGCGGGCGTTGGGCACCGTCAGGTGTCGGCCAGCGAAGACTTCATGGCCGTGGGCGCGTATCCCGAGGGCCTGAAGCCCGAGATTCTGCGCGACGAAATCGGTCTGCTCAAACTGTCGCAGGAAAAAGTGAAAAAAGTGCCCCTGCCAACACGCGATCCCTTCACAGGCAAAGCCGGGGCGATGACGGAGATCTGGAATCCCGTTGCCACCATCATGCACCAGCAGTAAGGCAGGGACCCGCTGCACGGTTGCGCTGCCGTTTTTTACGCCGCGCAACCGCCCCTTGTTTCTCCCGGCAAGGGCAAGTGACTGCCACGTCATAGCCGACTTTTCCCCCTTTACGCCGCGTTTCGCTCTGGCGAAATTGTCTTTATTAACCTGCTGTTTTTAGTAAATAAAATCCGTGTTTTCATGCGTTCTCAGCAGACTGTGCTGACAATTTTGCCCTTCGATTTGTCCCGATTCATAAAAGTGCAAACATCGCGACTTACTTTCGCTGTATCTCTGGGACAGGCACGAAAGGTTAACTATGTTTTCAGTCGATCAGGTTATTGAGAGTTTCTGGCCTAACCAGCGTCCTGCCAACTGGCAGAAACGGATGCTGAAGTGGGTGTTGCGTGAAGATGAATTCCAGCGCTTTGCCGCGCGCTATCCCCACCTGAAAGGGCTGGATATGGTGGAGCAGGTACTGGAACACCTTGATGTACGCTGCGAACTCAGCGAGCGCGATCTGGAACAAATTCCGCCGCGCGGCCCGGTCGTGGTAGTGGCGAACCATCCGCTGGGCACGATTGATGGCATGGCACTCCTGCATGCGATCTCCCAGGTGCGCCGTGATGTCAAAATCGTGGCAAACCGGTTGATTATGTTACTGGAGCCGCTCAACAGTCTGATGTTGCCTGTCGACAACATCGGTAACCGTACCAGCCGCCAGCAACTGCAACACATGCAGCAGCACCTCAATAATCAGGGCGTACTGATTATTTTCCCTGCCGGGGAAGTTTCCCGTCTCACCAGCGCGGGCGTTCGCGACCGTGAATGGCATCACAGTTTCCTGCGCCTTGCCGCGAAAGCCCGCGCACCGCTGGTACCGGTGCACGTTGAAGGGCGTAACAGCTCCCTGTTTTACACCACCGCCAAAGTCGCCCCACCGGTGGCGATGCTGATGCTGGTGCGTGAAATGTTTAAGCAGCGCGGCATGCGCATCAAACTGCGCATTGGAGCACAGATTCCGTTCGCGCACTGGCACGATGGTCACACGCCAGGCAAAGAGCTGGCAAAACGTGTGCGTAAACATGTCTATCGCCTGGGGCAGGGGAAAAAGGGGCTCTTCCAGACCGAATCCGCTATCGCCCTGGCGGAAGACCGCGCTGAACTGAAGAAAGCGCTACTGCAAAGCGAGCTGCTGGGAACGACCACCGACGGTAAGCAGATCTATCTGTGGCGACGCAACGGCGCAACCTGGGTGCCAATCCTGCGCGAGCTGGGCCGGTTGCGTGAAATTGCGTTTCGCGCCGTGGGCGAGGGCAGCGGACGTCGTCGTGACCTGGACAGCTACGATGATGACTATTATCACCTGATTCTGTGGGATGACGCCGAACTGGAAATCGTCGGTGCCTACCGGTTTATTCCGGGTGGCGAACAGCTGGAACGGCGCGGAATGGAAGGTCTCTACAGCCACAGCCTGTTCCATTACGATGAACGGATGATCCCAATCCTGCGCCAGGGCATCGAGCTGGGCCGTAGCTTTATTCAGCCAGCCTATTGGGGCAAACGTGGACTGGATTACCTCTGGCTCGGCATTGGTGCCTATGTCGCCAAATATCCCGAAGTACGCTATCTGTTCGGGCCGGTCTCGATTTCAGGCACCATGCCGCTGGCGGCGCGTGATTTGCTGGTGGCGTTCTACCGCATCTACTTCCCCACAGATTTTCCGCTGGCTACCTCACGCTGCCCGTATCCGGCCTCGCTGCCTGACGTGCTGGCACAGTTCAGCGGTAATGATTACAAAGAGGATCTGCAGCGGCTGAAACAACTGCTCAGTAACCTTGGCGCTGCGATTCCGACCCTGTACAAACAGTACTGCGAAGTGTACGAGCCGGGCGGCGTGCAGTTTATTGATTTCGGTAGCGATCCCGATTTTAACAACTGTATCGATGGGCTGGTGCTGGCGGATCTCACCAAAATCAAGCCGTCGCGCTATGAACGTTACGTGGCGGTGCATCTGCCGAAGTAGCGGGATGTCACGGTGCTGTCATCAACGTGTCGTAACGTTTAACGCAGGACGTTTATGGCAAAGGCACAGTAGATATGGCCGCACTCTCTCTCACCGGTCTGCATAAGGCCTTCGCGGCGCAGCCGGTTATCCATGACGTAACGCTGAAGATCCAACAGGGCGAATTTGTCGCCGTGCTGGGTCCGTCCGGCTGCGGCAAGACAACCTTGCTACGCCTGATCGCCGGATTCGAAACCCTGGATCGCGGCGAGATTCGGGTAGACGACACCGTGTTTGCTGCTTCGGATTTTCACCTGCCTCCGGAACGTCGCGATCTTGGCGTGGTGTTTCAAAACTACGCGCTGTGGCCGCACATGACGGTGGCCGAAAACGTGGGCTACAGCCTGAAAGTCACCGGCGTAAACCGAACTGAACGGGCGGATCGCATCCGGCAGGCCTTGACGCTGGTCGATCTGCTGGCGTTTGCCCATAGGCACCCGGCCGATCTCTCCGGGGGCCAGCGTCAGCGCGTGGCGCTGGCGCGTTGTCTGGTGGCCAGGCCACGGCTGGTGCTGCTTGATGAACCCCTGGCTAACCTTGACGTACATCTGCGCGCGGCGATGGAAGACGAATTTCGCCGTTTTCATCGTCACAGCGGCGCGACGCTGATTTACATCACCCACGATCAGCGTGAGGCCATGGCACTGGCCGATCGTATTGTGGTGATGGAGGGGGGTCAGGTGATGCAGTTTGCCTCGCCACAAACCTTGTGGCGCGAACCGGCCAACGAGATGGTTGCCACCTTTATCGATGAAGGACGTGTGCTACCGGTACAGGATATTGAACCCCTGGGGCAGGGCGTGGCATCGGTCATGCTCTGCGGTACGCGACTACGGCTGCGTTGTGCCGCGCAGCAGACAGCCTTACCTTATGGCAAAGCCAGTTTCCATCGCGCCAGTTTCCGCCTGGCCCAGGGCGAAACCGGGCATTTTGCCGCGCAGATCACACGTCTGGTCTACCGTGGCGGTCATTACGACGTCCATCTGTCCCCCTCGGCAGCGCCTGATGTGTCTTTTACCCTGGCCCTCGACGACGTTTCTGCGCTTACGGTTGACGATACCGTCGGCATTATCGTGACTGACGGCTGGATTCTCCCCGCATAAAGGACTTCAGACAGTATGAAAAAGGCTATTTTCACTTCGGTGACCTCGCTGCTGTTTACCGTATTGCTGGCAGGCTCAGCGCTGGCGCAGGCGGCAGACCAGCCCACCGGTAAACTGGTGGTGTACACCTCACAGGCACCGGAAATTGCACAGCAAACGATGGATGCGTTCAAAGCGGCCTATCCCGATATTCAGGTAGAGTGGACGCGCAACGGCACCACGCAGTTAATGAACGTGCTGCATACGGAAATGATGAACGGCAGAGTCAAGCCTGATGTGCTGCTGGTCGCGGATGCCATTAATCTCGGCGCGCTGAAGAAAGAGCAGCAGCTCTATGCCTATCAGGACGCCCCCGTTGCACACCTGAAGCCGTCCTTCTACGATCGTGACAAGACCTTTTTTGGCACCAAGATCATTGCCATGGTCATTGCCTACAACACGCAACGGGCCAAACCGGTCAACAGCTGGAACGCATTGCTCAACGCCGATAACAAAGGGCAAATCGCGATGCCGAGTCCGCTCTATTCCGGGGCGGCCTTGTACAAACTGCATACCGACATCGCCACGCCTGACATCGGCTGGAACTTCTATAAACAGCTGGCGGCGCTGGGCATCGCGCCGCAGGGAGGCAACGGGCCAGCACTGAAAGCCGTGGCGAGCGGGATGGATAAATATGGCGTGATCACCGATGCCGATATTATCCGGGCGAAAAAGCAAGGATCGCCGATCGATCTGGTGTATCCCAAAGAGGGCGTGTCTTACGTCACCGAACCGGTTGCCATTCTGAAATCCGTCCACAACCTGCCCGCTGCGAAAGCCTTTGTGAATTTTTTACTGTCAGAGCAGGGCCAGAAACTGGTGGCCGATCAGGGCAACCGGCCGGTTGACGATCGCGTAGCCGCGCCGGAAGGCTTTGCTCCGGTTGCGCAGATCAAACTGCTGACGCCGGACGTGGAAAAGGCGGTTGCGGATGATGCGCAGGTGCGGGCGCAGTTTACCGCACTGTTCGGAGGCTGAGCATGAGCGTGCTGAGTCACGACAGTCAGCCTCGCTGCTGGCATCTTACACGCGGGCGTTTTCGCGCCGAGCCGTGGGTGCTGGGCGTGCTGGTGTTGATGATTGGGCTGCTGTCGGTGGCGCCTTTTGCCCGGCTTATCTGGACGGCGGTAGCGCCGCAGGGCGTCCCCGATCTGACGCGGCTGGCGCAGTTGCTGGTCAGTCGGCGGGTCCTCAGTGCAACGCTCAATACCTTGAGTATCGGGCTTTGTGCCACACTGTTGTCGCTGCTGCTGGGCACGCTCGCTGCCTGGCTGGTCGCGCTCAGCGATATGCGCGCCAAAGCAGCCTGGGTTTTTGCGTTTATTTTGCCCTTGATGATTCCGCCCCAGGTGACCGCGCTGGCCTGGCTGCAGGCGCGGGCACCGGGTAGCCTGCTGGCCTCACTGTTTCAGTTACTGGGTTTACCCTGGTTCGCGCCGGGCGATCAGCCGCTCTTTTCATGGGGCGGCATCGTACTGCTGCTGGGCCTGCACAGCGCGCCGCTGGTGTTTCTGACGGTACGGGCCGGTCTGCGGCGTTTACCCGCCGAACTGGTGGAAGCGGCGCGTATCAGTGGCGCGTCACATGGGCAGATTCTTCGCACCATCATTTTGCCGCTGGCGCGTCCGGCCCTGTTTGCCGGCGCCGCGCTGGCCTTTGTCGCGGCCGTCGGCAATTTTGGTATTCAGGCCATGCTGGGCATTCCGGCGCGCCTGCCGACGCTTATCACCCTGGTCTATCAACAGCTTAACGCGACAGGTCCGGGTGCGTTGCCGGACACGGCTGTCTATTCGTTGCTGATGGCGCTGATTAGCCTGTCGGGCATGTTGCTGAGCGGCTGGCTGGGCGGACGGCGCGATGTCCGCGTCAGTGGATCCCCGCAGGCGTGGCGACAACCGCTACAGGGCGCACGTTTGCCGACAGAAATTCTGGCCTGGCTGTGGATGGTCGCAACGCTTATCCTGCCCGTCAGTGCGTTGCTGACCAGCGCGTTGACGCGGGGTTTTGGACAGGCTCTGACGTGGCAAACCCTGACGCTGGAAAACTTTTTTCAGGCGCTGTGGGGCTATCCCGCCATCCGCCATGCTTTTGCAACCAGCCTGTGGCTGACCGGGCTGGCGACGCTGATCCTGACCGCCATGGCGCTGTTTCTGGCTTTTTTTCTGAGCTGGCAGCGTACCCGACTGGTTCGCGGCCTGTGGTTCGCCAGCGAGCTGACCTATGCGCTGCCCGGTATTGTCACCGGCGTGGCGGCAATCCTGTTTTTTCTGCCGCCGCTTCCGCTGCTGGACGTGTCGATTTATGGCACGGTCTGGATCATTCTGGCCGCCTATCTGTCCAACTTTCTGGCGCTGGTGTTGCGGCCTGTGCTGGCTGGCTTCGCGCAAATCGAACCTGCGCTTGATGAAGCCGCCCGTCTGTGTGGCGCAGGACTGATGCGCCGTATGCGCGATATCTTACTGCCGCTGGCCGCACCTTCCGCACTGGCAGGCGGTCTGTTGGTGTTTCTTACCGCGTTAAACGAAATTCAGGTATCGGTTCTGCTGGTGACATCGGAAACGCAAACCCTCGGTCCCACGATTATCTTTCTTGATGAAGGCGGATCTGCCCCGCTGGCGGCGGCGGTGGGTTGCCTGATGATACTGGTGGTTCTGACCTTAATGCTGCTGGCGACGCGTTTAACGCGTCGTCTGCCACAGGGTACATTGCCATGGCAAGCCTGACCGTTGTAAGCGGGGTGGGCGGCAAATTGCCCGCGGCGTTCCTGCTGGAGATTCAGGGCTATCGTCTGCTGTGGGACTTGGGTGCCGGGCCGGAGCCGGGCGTCAGACCCGATCTGGCCGCCATCGGTCAGGTTGATGCGATCTGCCTGACCCATTCTCATCGCGATCATACCGGGGCGCTGGACAGCTGGCAGCAACTGGGCTCGCCACCGGTTTACGCGACGGACATCACCTGGCAGCAGTTGGGCGACGGTCCGGTGCCTGCGCGCTGCCGACATGCGCTGCCTTTACAGGGCCAGTGCGCCGTAGGGCCACTGAATCTGTTTACCGGCCGGAGCGGACATTCACCAGGATCCGTGTGGCTTCATCTGCCTGTCGCTGGCGGCATCACCTATATGGGTGACTGGAGCCGCGAGTCATTATTGTTACCGTTTGACCGCCCACCACGGGCGCGCTGGCTGATTACCGATGCGTCCTACGGCGACCGTCATCAGCGTCTGCATCAACAGGTCGACGCGCTGGTGCAGGCGGCCCGACACGGGGCGGTGGTCACGGCACCGTTACATGGCAGAGGGCCAGAGATGGCCCTGCGACTGCGCAGCCAGGGATTACCGGTCAGGCTGTGTCCGCAGGTGCGCGAGGAAGTCTCCCAGTTGCTGGCGCAAAAAACGTTACCGGCCGCCACGGCGCTGGCGTTACTGCCGCTGCTGCGCGAGCCGACACCGGCACGCTGGCAACCTGACAGCGTAATCGTGGCTGCCGATGCGGTCGCCGACAGCGGTCTGGCGGCCACGCTGAGCCACTGCCCTGAGTTTACCCTGATTTTTAGTAGCCACGTCGCCCGCGGGACACGAGCCTTTGAGATGCTGCAAAACGGGCTGGCGCAGTGGCTGCCCTGGAACGTTCATCCGCCGCTGGACGATCAACTGGCCCTGATAAAACACTGCGGAGCCGAGCAGGTGATCCCCGCCTTTGTCGCACCCGAACAGTGTCAGCAGTTGATGGCCCGTGCGGGTAGCACGCTGTGCTGGCAGCGTCACTTCACGCTGTCATCCCGCTGGGAGAGTTTTGTCTGACGCTTTAGCAAACGGCTTCAACTGTAAAGCCCGTACTGCTGGACCGGCGCATGGCCCGGATTATCCCGGATGCGGCGTACCGAATCGCGCACCACCAGTTTGCCGTTCAGCAGCAGGTTACCCGGAGGAAGATCCGGATCTAACCGGAGCGACTGAAGAATTCTCACCGCGGCTTCGCCCAGCTCATCGCGTGGCACCTGTACCGAGGTTAAGGGAATCTCCTGAACGGTCGCCAGGTTAAAACCATCCATGCTCATCACCGACACATCCTCCGGCACCCGCAGGCCCGCCTGCTGTAACGCCTGAACCGCCCCGGCGGCAATATAATCGCCGCTGGCCAGAATGGCCGTGGGCCGCTGCGCCTGAGGGCAATGGCGCAGGTAGTCGCTCAGCCGGTCGCGGGCGTCATTGCTGCTAAAGCTGTTCAGCGTTAGCAGATGCTGACGACTGTCGAAGCGCAGATTCATGGCATGCCAGGCATCACGGACGCCTTGTAGCCGCTGCTCCATCGTGTAGCGCCGCAGGCAGTGCAGCGACAGGATTTGCCGGTGGCCCTGTTCAAACAGATAGCGTGCTGAGAACTCGCCAATCAGATGATGATCGGGGGAGACCGACGGCAGGCGCATCCGGCGGTCGCGGGCATTAATCAGCACGCAGGGCTTGTGCATTTCAGCGGCCAGCTGATGGATATGTTCATCATCAATACCAATCACCAGCGCAGCTTCGGTCTGCTGCATCTTATCGATAAACAGTGCCGCATCGCTGTCGACTTCTTCCAGCGGGCAGTAGCGCACCCGGACATCGTGCGGTTTCACGGCTTCGCTGATCCCCTGGATCACCTTGTAATAGAAAATATCCGTACGGATATCGAAGGCACGCGGCGGCGCAAACACGATCAGGTCATTAAGCAGCAGCCGGCCATGGTGCAGGTTGTCCAGCACACCTTGCTGTTGGGCAATACGCAGTACCTTGTCGCGCGTGGCAGGGCGAATGTTGGCTTTGCCGGCCAGAACGCGTGAAACCGTGCTCACCGACACACCGCTCAGGGCGGCAATTTCGCTCACTTTTAAGCTTTGTTTCATTCTGTGATCGCCCTCAAGTCTGCAAATGAAAAATTTTTCATAAAGTGCTGAATCGTGTCCTTTCTGGTGTGAACGGACATTTTTGTTGTGCTGCAAGCTTGCCATGAAAAGAGTTGCAAAAAATTGGCTGTACCCACGTTTTGCGCTTTTTTAAGGTCGGGGCAGAGAGAAGTTTGTTCACGGCAACGTGATAATCACTGGCTACAGGAGCGTCATCATGAGTCTCGACTCAACCTCTGCCCGCAGCGCATCGCGCCCGCTGCGGATCATAAAAAATCTGCGCTGGTGGATGCTGGGCATGTTTCTGCTTGGCGTGACGGTGAACTACATCACCCGAAACTCCCTGGGCATTCTGGCCCCTGAACTGAAAAACACCCTGAATATGAGCACCGAGCAATATTCCTGGGTCGTTGCCGCCTTCCAGCTGGCCTACACGTTGTTTCAGCCCGTGTGCGGTTGGTTAATCGATGTCATCGGTCTGAAGATGGGCTTTCTGATTTGCGCCGTCATCTGGTCGATCACCTGCCTGCTGCACGCCGGGGCGGGAAGCTGGCTGCATCTGGCGTTGCTGCGCTTTGTGATGGGTGCCTCCGAAGCGGCGGCGACGCCGGCCAACGCCAAGGCCATCGGCGAGTGGTTTCCGAAAAAGGAACGTCCGGTTGCGGCAGGCTGGGCGGGCGTGGGGTTCTCTATTGGCGCGATGCTGGCACCGCCCATCATCTATGTCGCCCATATCTCCTTTGGCTGGCAGGGCGCGTTCCTGCTGACCGGCGGCCTTGGCCTTATCTGGGTCGCGCTCTGGTGGTGGGGTTATCACTCACCGGAACGCCATCCTCGTTTGTCGGATGAAGAGCGGGATTTTATTACGCAGGACAAGGAAGTCATCGGTGAAAAGTTACCGTTCTTTACCGCGCTGAAAGTCATCGGCAAAGAAAAGAAATTCTATGGCATTGCCATTCCGGCCTTTTTAGCCGAACCCGCCTGGGCCGTGCTGAGCTTTTGGGTGCCGCTCTACCTCGCCAATGAACGCGGCATGGATCTGAAACAGATCGTGATGTTTGCCTGGCTGCCCTTCCTGGCGGCAGATATTGGCAGCGTGGCCAGTGGTTATCTGACCAAAATTTATGTGCGCTGGTTTGGCTGCACCCGGGTGAACTCGATCGTCGCCAGTTCGATCACCGGTGCGGTGCTGATGATCTCGCTGGCGTTAATGACGCTGGTTAAAGATCCCTACCTGGCCATCGCGCTGATCTCCATTGGTGGCTTCGGTCATCAGGTGATCTCCTGCATGTTGAGTGCGCTGGTGGTGGAGCGTTTTGATCGCCGTCAGATGGCGACGGTCAACGGCATGCGCGGATCCTGCGCCTGGATCGCCAGCTTTATCTTCTCGCTGATTATCGGCGTCACCGCCGACACGATTGGCTTCAATCCCCTGTTTATTGCCATGGGTTTCTTTGACCTGATTGGCGCGGTTTTCCTGGTGATGTTTATCGCCGAACGCCGCCAGAATATTGCTAAAAATTGAGGATAACCTGATGAAAACGCTTAAGACATGGACGCTCCATCAGCAGGCAGCGCACTTCGTCGAACTGAAAACCGAGCAGCGTCACTTTTTACGTATTTACGTATTGGAAAGCGGGCTGATGCGCGTGTTATTAAAACGCGACGGGGAGCTGGCATTAAACCGGACCTGGAGCATTGCGCCTCAGGATGATGTGC
This sequence comes from Pantoea stewartii, assembly GCF_011044475.1. Lineage (NCBI taxonomy): Bacteria > Pseudomonadati > Pseudomonadota > Gammaproteobacteria > Enterobacterales > Erwiniaceae > Pantoea > Pantoea stewartii. The sequence continues at coordinate 2,124,191 of NZ_CP049115.1, read as the reverse complement.
CCTGGCAGGGGCGCGATCGGGAATCGCTGGAAGGCTTTTCGTTGCCCGCATTCACCTTTGAACAGGGGGCGCAGTTTGTTCGCCTGGCCACCGACCGGCTGCGCGTGACGGTGCACTCGCCGTTGTACCTTAGCTGGGAGCATTTCGATGGCACAGAGTGGCAGCCGCTGGCGGCCGATCGTCATACCGGGGCTTATCTGCTGAACATGCATGGCGATGGCGTTGAACATTACCAGCGCCGTCAGCCGCAGGATCGGGTGTATGGCCTGGGCGAAAAGAGCGGGGATCTTAACCGGGTTAATCGCCGCTATGAGATGCGTAATCTGGATGCGATGGGCTATAACGCGGCCAGCACCGATCCGCTCTATAAACATATTCCCTTCACGCTGACCCAGCGCGACGGCGTCAGTTTTGGCCTGTTCTACGATAATCTTTCCAGTAGCTGGCTCGATCTGGGCAATGAGCTGGATAACTACCATCTGCCTTATCGCCGCTATCGTGCAGAGGCGGGCGATCTGGATTACTACATGATGCTGGGGCCGACGCTGCTGGATGTGACCAAGGCGTTTGTGCGCCTGACGGGCCGAACGCTCTTTCAGCCAAAATGGAGCCTGGGCTATAGCGGATCCACCATGCACTACACCGATGCGCCGGATGCGCAACACCAGCTGCTCTCCTTCATCCAGCTGTGCCGTGAGCATGAGATCCCCTGTGATTCGTTCCAGCTGTCATCCGGTTATACCTCGATTAATAACAAGCGCTATGTCTTTAACTGGAACTACGACAAAGTGCCCAATCCCGAGGCGATGACCGCCGCGTTCCATGATGCAGGGATGAAGCTGGCAGCCAATATCAAACCCTGTCTGTTACAGGATCATCCGCGCTATGACGAGGTGGCGGCTCAGGGACTGTTTATCCGTGATTCTGAGCAGGATCAGCCAGAACGCTCCGTGTTCTGGGACGACGAAGGTTCGCATCTGGATTTCACCCATCCCAAAACGGTGGCGTGGTGGCAGGAAAACGTCACGGAGCAGTTGCTGAAAAAAGGCATCGACGCGACCTGGAACGACAACAATGAATATGAAGTCTGGGACGGCGAAGCGCGCTGTCATGGCTTCGGCCAGCCGATTGCCATTAAGCATATTCGTCCGGTCATGCCGTTGCTGATGATGCGCGCCTCGCTGGAAGCCCAACAGCGTTTTGCCCCGGAAAAACGCCCGTACCTGATTTCCCGTTCGGGTTGTGCCGGTATGCAACGCTATGTGCAGACCTGGAGCGGGGATAACCGGACCAACTGGCAGACCCTGCGCTACAACATCCGCATAGGACTGGGGATGAGCCTGTCAGGATTGTTTAACGTGGGGCACGATGTCGGCGGCTTTGCCGGGGATAAACCGGATCCGGAGCTGTTTGTGCGCTGGGTTCAGAATGGTGTTATGCATCCGCGTTTTACCATTCACTCATGGAATGACGATCACACCGTGAATGAGCCGTGGATGTATCCGGAAGCCACGCCAATGATCCGCGAGGCGATTCGCCTGCGTTACCGGCTGATGCCGTATCTGTATACGCTGGCATGGCAGGCCAGCGCGCACGATGAACCGATGCTGCGTCCGACTTTCCTGGACCATGAGAACGATGCACGGACCTATGATGAGTGCGATGACTTTATGCTGGGACGCGACCTGCTGGTCGCCAGCGTTGTGGAGCAGGGCGCGCGTACCCGATCCGTATATCTGCCCGAGAATCCACACGGCTGGTATGACTGGCATAACGGCAACTGGCTGGCGGGCGGACAAACAGTTACGCTGGATGCACCGCTGGATCGCCTGCCGCTGCTGGTGCGCGCAGGTGCCGCGCTTCCGCTTGGCCAGTGTGAAACCACCACCGATGCGCAACGTGACAACGTGCGTGAACTGCAGGTATGGCCTGCGCCGGGCAACGCCACGACCCACGGTGAGCTGTTTGACGATGACGGCGAGTCGCACGGCTGGCGCCAGGGCAATGCACTCTGGCTGAGCTGGACGTTAACCAGTAGCGCGTCGCGGCTGGATCTGACGGTCGGGAAGCGCGGGGATTATCTGCCAGCATGGCGGGAAATGACGGTTATCTTACCGCCGGGTGAGAAACGTACGTTGTGGATCAACGGTGAAATGACGTCATGCTATCGGCTGGCATAAGCCGTAACGTGTCAGACCGGTAGGGTTTGTCACAATAACCACCGGCCCACCTGCGTGGGCCGGTTTGTATTCAGGCTGAGTGCGTTTCAGTGCTCATGCGTCCCAGGTCTTTATCTACCAGGAACAGGCCATTGCCGCCTTCACCGACCATCGCCAGTTTGTCCAGTACGGTTTTAAACAGCTTCTCTTCTTCATGCTGTTCCGCAACGTACCATTGCAGGAAGTTGAAGGTCGAATAGTCCTGGGTGGTCATTGCCGCATGGGCCAGCTCGTTAATCTTACTGGTGATCAGCTTTTCATGATCCAGCGCCTGAATCAGCACTTCGTTCAGTGAATTGTAGGCAACAGGCGGGGCTGCGATGGTACCCAGCACCGGCATCGCACCGGTATCGCTCAGGTAGTTAAACAGGCGCTGCATGTGTTCCATTTCTTCACGTGAGTGCATTTTCAGGAAGGACGCTGCGCCCTCATAGCCTTTATCGCTGCACCACGCACTCATCTGTAAATAGAGATTCGCGGAGAAAAATTCCAGGTTCAGCTGGTCGTTTAAACGCCCAGTCATTTCAGCAGTCAGCATGGCCGCGTCCTTATTTCATTGTAAATAGACAGGTGATAAGTGATGAATTATGCATCAGGCTAATAAGAAATGTGAAGCGTTTTGTTAAAAAAACACCATTTTATCTGATTGATTTAAAAAGAATTATTTCAACTCTTGAATGCGAGCGATTATCATTGTGGTCTGCTTTTCTGCCTGTGTCTGAGCCAGGTTGTGCCGGACGCGCGGGCGTGAAGGCGGTTTATCCAGTCGGCCCGGATCCGTCAGTGGACCGCGTTCTGCGGCGTTCTGCTACTGTCCGGAAACCGCTTTTTCCCGTCCCGGTGATAAGGTAAGGCCATAATCGCGTCAGGAAGCATGAGCAGCATTACACTGGTGTGCCTGGCCGGGGTTTACTATGCGGAGCGGGGCCTGTGTCTTCGCACGAAAGAGGATGGCGTAAAAATGCAATCTTTGGAAAGCAACACTGAATACTATGATGCGTGTTTTACCACCTGCGATCTCAGCGAACGGGTGCTCACGCAGGCGCATTTTGAAGACTGTGAATTTACGCACGTTAACTTTACCTCGGCGCGCTTTTCAGCCTGTAAATTCATTAACTGCGTCTTTACGCACTGTAACCTCAGTCTGGTCGATCCGTCCGGCACCCGCTTCTTTGGCGTTCACTTTAACGACTGCAAGCTGACCGGCATGGACTGGACGAAAGCCTGGTGGCCTGATTTTTACCTGGACCATGAATTGCACTTTTCAACGTGTATCCTGACCAGCGGATCGTTTTTTGGTCTGCGGCTACACGGCGTGAAAATGGAAGGATGCAAACTGATCGAGGTGGATTTCAGAGAGTGCGATTTAACGGGTGCCGCGCTGACCGAGTGTGACATGACGAGCAGCCTGTTTCATCACACCGTGCTGCGCGGGGCCGATCTGACGGAATCCTGGCATTACGCCATCAACATCTTTAACAACACAGTCGAAAAAGCCCGCTTTTCGCGGCTGGAGGCGGTTTGCCTGCTGGAAAGTCTGGGCATTGAGCTGGTGGATTAACCCGCTGGCGAGGCGGCGGGATGAATACCGTAAAGACGGGAGAAAACCCGGCGTCATTTCCCCCGCGTTGGCTTCACCAGCAGCCATCTGCTGCACGGTGACCCGCTGTTTGCCGGTGGCGCGACTTTCTCTTCCGTCCGCTGTAGGCCAATAGCGCAAAATATTGTATGCTATGCCGCCTTAAAGTTGACCAGGTAACCGGAATCACGCCAATGTAACTTTGCGCTCATCCCGCGACGACAGAAAGTCGCATCTGGCACCGTTTACTCGCCGGTAAAATTCTGCCGGCCACCGTGATTTATCTGCTGCGCCTGAGAGTGCGTGGCTACGTTGAGAAGAATTCACTCATGTCTAATCCCTTTTTAGAAGAGGTGGCACGCCGCCGCACCTTCGCGATTATCTCGCACCCGGATGCCGGTAAAACCACCATCACCGAAAAAGTTCTGCTGTTCGGACAGGCTATCCAGACCGCCGGTACGGTAAAAGGCCGTGGCTCTAACCAGCACGCAAAATCCGACTGGATGGAGATGGAAAAGCAGCGTGGTATTTCGATTACTACCTCCGTTATGCAGTTTCCCTATCGTGACAGCCTGGTAAACCTGCTGGATACACCGGGGCACGAAGACTTCTCCGAGGATACCTATCGTACGCTGACGGCGGTCGACTGCTGCCTGATGGTGATCGATGCGGCGAAAGGCGTCGAGGATCGTACCCGTAAGCTGATGGAAGTAACCCGTCTGCGCGATACGCCGATCCTGACCTTTATGAACAAACTTGACCGTGATATCCGCGATCCGATGGAGTTGCTGGATGAAGTGGAAAGTGAGCTAAAAATTGCCTGCGCGCCCATCACCTGGCCGATTGGCTGCGGCAAGCTGTTTAAAGGCGTTTACCATCTCTACAAGGACGAAACCTACCTGTATCAGACCGGTAAAGGTCACACGATTCAGGAAGTCCGCATCGTTAAGGGCCTGAACAACCCTGACCTCGATGCGGCCGTCGGGGAAGAGCTGGCCTCGCAGCTGCGTGACGAGCTGGAGCTGGTGCAGGGCGCATCACACGAATTTGAACTGGACGCGTTTCTCAGCGGTCAGCTGTCGCCGGTGTTCTTCGGAACCGCACTGGGTAACTTCGGCGTAGATCATATGCTGGATGGCCTGGTGGCGTGGGCGCCGCGCCCTATGCCGCGCCAGACCGATACCCGCACCGTTGAAGCCAAAGAAGAGAAATTCACGGGCTTCGTGTTTAAAATTCAGGCCAACATGGACCCGAAACACCGTGACCGCGTGGCCTTTATGCGCGTCGTGTCGGGGCGTTATGAAAAAGGCATGAAGCTGCGTCAGGTCCGTACCGGCAAAGATGTAGTGATTTCGGATGCGTTGACCTTTATGGCGGGCGACCGTTCGCATGTGGAAGAAGCCTATCCGGGCGACATTATCGGCCTGCATAACCACGGCACCATTCAGATCGGCGACACCTTTACGCAGGGTGAAAACATGAAGTTTACCGGGATTCCGAACTTCGCCCCCGAACTGTTCCGCCGTATCCGCCTGCGCGATCCGCTTAAGCAGAAACAGCTGCTGAAAGGATTAGTCCAGCTGTCGGAAGAGGGGGCAGTGCAGGTGTTCCGCCCGGTGCATAACAACGACCTGATTGTCGGTGCGGTCGGTGTGCTGCAGTTTGACGTGGTGGTGGCGCGCCTGAAGAGCGAATACAACGTCGAAGCCATCTATGAGGCGATTAACGTGTCGACGGCGCGCTGGGTTGAATGCAAAGACGCCAAAAAATTTGAAGATTTCCAGCGTAAAAACGAGGTCAACCTCGCGCTGGATGGCGGCGATAATCTGACCTATATCGCCCCAACAATGGTGAACCTGAACATCACTCAGGAGCGCTATCCTGACGTCATTTTCCGCAAAACCCGCGAGCACTAATCGCGTTTTCCGGGCCATTCTCCCTGGGAATGGCCCGGTTTCCCACGATACAGAACCCTCCTAAAACACGCTTTTTCCTCGCTTTTGACGCACGATCAACCAGTTACCCGAGCAAAGTGCCAAATCCCGACTATCCTTATTTCATCGGACGGTTAAAGAGACTTATTTCTCCATGCGTCCTGTGCCGCAGTAGCGTTGTTTGCTGCTCTTGCGCCCACAGTCTGGGGCGAATTAACAGATAGAAGGATGATATCGATGCACACAACTAAGCTTACTAAAACATTAATGGCTGCAATGGTAGGTACCGCACTGTTAAGCGGAAACGTCTTTGCAGAAGAGTCCGCGTCTCAGAAAGCGTCACAAACCGCTGACAGCGCGGGCGCGAAAATCGACAGCTCAATGAAGAAAGTCGGTGGCTTTATGGACGACAGCGCGGTGACCGCGAAAGCGAAAGCGGCGCTGGTGGATGACGACTCGATTAAGAGCACCGATATTTCGGTCAAAACCCACAACGGCGTGGTGACGCTGAGCGGTTTCGTGACTTCACAAGACCAGGCGGAAAAAGCCGTGGCCGTGGTGAAGAAAGTGGAAGGCGTGAAATCCGTTAGTGACAAGCTGCACGTAAAAGACGTGAAAAAGCAGTCCATGAAAGGTTATGCCGGTGACGCTGCTACAACCAGCGAAATTAAAGCTAAGCTATTAGCAGATGACAAGGTTCCTTCACGTAACGTGAAAGTTGAAACCACCGACGGTGTGGTACAGCTCTCAGGTGAAGTGGCGAACCAGGCGCAGTCCGATCGTGCCGAGAGCATCGCGAAAGCTATCGAAGGCGTAAAAAGTGTTAAAAACGACCTGAAGGTCAAGTCTTAACATGACTCCGTGCGGCCTCTGTCCGGGCCGCACAAATAAGAATACCCATCCTGGGATGAAACAAGCAGTTCAATATTAAAAATGGTTAAGGAGAGGCTTATGTTTCGTTGGGGCATTATTTTTCTGGTGATTGCACTGATCGCCGCTGCATTAGGTTTTGGTGGCCTGGCCGGTACCGCAGCATGGGCAGCGAAAGTCGTGTTCGTGGTGGGTATTATTCTGTTCCTCATCAGCTTGTTTACTGGCCGTAAAAAGCTATAGCGATGACCCAGACAGGTTAACGCTGGCATAGTCAGCGTTAAACGGAGACCAGTTATTTGTCGCGAAAGGTAGTGTGAAGCAAAGGATGCTTCATATTCGCAACGAAGTGTTAAAAAGCGCAACGCTAATAGCACAATTAATGGACACTCTGGCTGGTTCTCCGTGCTAGTATCGACCCACAATTAACTCCCTGCATTCTCTTCATTCGTATTTCGGGATCCCACTCTGAGGTCGGTACATTGGGTATACGTATTCCCGTGACGCTCGGGGCCATTGAACCCCTTGCACTCACACCGTTTAAAGCCAACAAGATTGCCTTAGTGTGCGAGGGCGGCGGCCAGCGCGGCATTTTCACAGCAGGCGTTCTGGATGAGTTCCAGCGGGCAAAATTCAATCCCTTTCAGTTGCTGTTAGGCTCTTCTGCTGGTGCGCAGAACCTTTCCGCTTATGTCTGCGGCCAACCGGGCTATGCACGTCGGGTGATTACCCGCTATACCACCAGTAAGCTGTTCTTTGACCCCGTGCGTTTCCTGCGCGGCGGTAATCTTATCGATCTCGACTGGTTAATTGATATCACCCGCAGCGAATTTCCGCTGGCCATGACCAGCGCCGAAACCTTGTTTGCTTCGGGGCGGCAATTTTACATGTGCGCCTGTCGCAGTGATGATTATGCCCCCAGTTACTTTGCCCCCACAGCCAGTAACTGGCTGGATATTATTAAGGCTTCCAGCGCCATTCCGGGCTTTTACCGTCTGGGCGTGGATCTGGAGGGCATAAGCTATCTGGATGGCGGCGTCAGCGATGCGATTCCCGTGCGCGAAGCGGCAAAACGTGGGGCCGATACCATTGTGGTCATCCGTACCGTGCCGTCGCAGATGTTCGATGTGCCCCGTTGGGTGACCCGTATGGAACGCTGGTTCAGCGGCGGGGCGCTGCAGCCAATGATCAAGATTCTGCACCATCACGAGCAGACCTATCGCGAAACCCAGCAGTTTATTGAAAAGCCGCCGGGTGATTTACGTATCATCGAAATCTTCCCGCCGCGCGTGTTAGCCAGTAACGCACTGGGCAGTCGTATTGCCGCGTTGAATCAGGATTACCATCTGGGGCGCCGCTGTGGTCGCTACTTTATTGCCACGCTGGGGCAATGGCTGAGCGATGCCGAGCCCCACACAGGGCTGGATATTGTGGTCCCTTCTGCGCCGGTGGCAAATGAGCCGGGGGATATCGCTCCGGTCATCCCGCTGACCGGCAACGATGGCACTTATGGCGAGGGTTCGATGACATGAGGTTCGTTGATACCCACTGTCACTTTGATTTTCCGCCGTTTGTGGACGCGGCCGACGTCAGTCTGCGCCAGGCTGCGGACGCGGGCGTAGTAAAAATTATTGTGCCATCGGTCGAGGCAGGGCGCTTTGACCTTGTTTGCCAGTTAGCCCGGCAGCACCGCGCGTTATATGCCGCACTCGGCCTGCATCCGATTGTGACGGAGCAGCACGAGGAGCAGCACCTCGCTCAGCTTGAAAGCCTGTTACAACAGCGGCCCCCAAAGCTGGTGGCCCTCGGTGAGATCGGCCTGGATCTGTATCGGGACGATCCGCAGTTTGATAAGCAAACCTTTTTCCTGGATGCGCAACTGAAGCTGGCGAAACGTTACGATCTGCCGGTGATCCTGCATTCGCGCCGCACGCACGATCAGCTGGCACTGCATCTGCGTCGGCAGGCTGTGCCACGGCGCGGCGTCGTACACGGTTTTGCCGGTAGCCTGCAGCAGGCGCAGGCGTTTATTAAGCTCGGCTATGCGATTGGCGTAGGCGGCACGATTACGTATCCCCGCGCCAGTAAAACCCGGCAGACGATTGCCCGTTTACCGCTCTCGTCGCTGCTGCTGGAAACCGATGCGCCTGATATGCCGCTGAACGGCTACCAGGGCCAGCCAAACCGGCCCGAGCGCGCCGTTTTAGTCTGGCAGGTGTTGTGTGAACTGCGTGACGAGCCGCCCGCCGAAATCGCCGACGCGTTATGGCACAACAGTCATGCGCTGTTTTCGCTTGCATAATCCCCGCCGTCACATCGTGTTTTGGTGAAATGTTATAATAGTAACATCCCTGTGGCTGAATTATACTGGCTTCCTTGCGCCATACCTTGCATATAATCTAAATTTTCGCTGAGTGTTTGCAGCCGTTTCATACTTTTATGTGATTTGGTGCACACAAAATGGCCGTTATCATTGTTAATATTATCACATTCAAGGGTGGGCGAACGTTTACCCGATGTTCTGGAGATCACCATGACCGATATTAAACAGCAGGCCCTGCGCGCCCTGAAACTGATGGATTTAACCACGCTGAACGAGGATGACACCGACGAGAAAGTGATCGCGCTCTGTCATCAGGCGAAATCTCCGGTGGGTAACACCGCTGCCATCTGTATTTATCCGCGTTTCATTCCCGTGGCGCGTAAAACGCTGCGTGAGCAGGGTACGCCTGACGTGCGCATTGCCACCGTAACCAACTTCCCTCATGGCAATGACGATATTGAGATTGCGCTGGCCGAAACCCGTGCCGCCATCGCTTACGGCGCTGATGAAGTGGATGTGGTTTTCCCTTATCGCGCGCTGATGGCAGGCAATGCGCAGGTCGGCTTTGATCTGGTCAAGGCCTGCAAAACCGCCTGTGCGGAAGCCGGCGTTTTACTGAAGGTTATTATCGAAACCGGCGAACTGAAGCAGGAAGCGCTGATTCGTCAGGCCTCTGAAATTGCGATTGATGCCGGGGCTGACTTCATCAAAACCTCAACTGGTAAAGTGCCGGTCAACGCCACGCCGGAAGTGGCGCAGATCATGATGAGCGTCATCCGCGACAAAGGTGTGAAAGCGCAGGTTGGCTTCAAACCGGCAGGCGGCGTTCGCACCGCTGAAGATGCCGCTGTCTATCTGCAGCTGGCGGATGACACGCTGGGTGCCGACTGGGCCGATGCCCGCCATTTCCGTTTTGGTGCCTCCAGCCTGCTGGCAAATCTGCTCAACACGCTTGGGCACAGCAGCGACACCAGCAAGTCGGGTTACTGATTCATCCGGGCGGCTCACGGCCGCCTCTTCTCCTCTTTCCCTGACGTAAGGGGGCGACATTGTACCTCGCACAAGAAATCATCCGAAAAAAACGTGACGGCCAGGCGCTGACTGAAGACGAAATTCGTTTCTTCATCAACGGGGTGCGCGATAACAGCGTGTCCGAAGGGCAAATTGCCGCACTGGCAATGACCATCTATTTCCACGATATGTCACTGCCGGAGCGCGTTGCGCTGACCATGGCGATGCGGGATTCCGGCACCGTCCTGAACTGGGCTTCACTGAATCTGAACGGGCCGGTGGTCGGCAAGCACTCCACGGGCGGCGTGGGCGATGTGACCTCGCTGATGCTCGGACCCATGGTGGCGGCCTGTGGCGGCTATATCCCGATGATCTCCGGACGCGGACTGGGCCATACCGGCGGTACGCTGGATAAGCTGGAGGCGATTCCCGGTTTTGACATTTTCCCCAGCGATGACCATTTCCGCCAGACCATCAAGCAGGTTGGTGTGGCCATCATCGGGCAAACTAACTCGCTGGCACCGGCGGATAAACGTTTTTACGCGACCCGCGATATCACCGCCACCGTGGATTCCATTCCGCTGATTACCGCTTCGATCCTGGCAAAAAAACTGGCCGAAGGCCTGGATGCGCTGGTGATGGATGTCAAAGTCGGCTCCGGCGCCTTTATGCCGACCTGGGAAGCCTCTGAGAGTCTGGCGCAGGCCATTGTGGGCGTGGCGAATGGCGCGGGCTGCCGTACCACGGCGCTGCTAACAGATATGAATCAGGTCCTGGCTTCCTCGGCGGGCAATGCCCTGGAAGTGCGCGAAGCCGTGCGCTTCCTGACGGGTGAGCAGCGCAATCCGCGCCTGCTGGACGTGACGCTGGCCCTGTGCAGCGAAATGCTGATTTCCGGCAAACTGGCGGCTAACGAAACCGACGCCCGTGAACAACTTCTCGCCGTGCTGGATAACGGCAAAGCCGCAGAGGTATTTGCCCGCATGGTGGCAGCACAACGTGGCCCAACCGATTTCGTTGAGCGCTACGACAGCTACCTCACAGCCCCTGTGATGAGCAAAGCGGTTTATGCCGATGGCGCAGGTTACGTCACGCAGATGGATACCCGCGCGTTAGGCATGGCGGTGGTTGCGATGGGCGGTGGACGTCAGCGCGCCAGTGACGCCATTGATTACAGCGTGGGCTTAAGCGACATGATCGCGCTGGGCGAGCGGGTGGACGCTTCACGCCCGCTGGCGATTATTCATGCCAGCAGCGAAGCGCACTGGCAGCAGGCCGCCGCCGCTGTCAAAGCGGCCATCACTCTGGGGGACAGCGCCCCGGCGACCACACCGGTGGTTTATCGCCGTGTGACTGAAGCGGGATAACGCGGATAACAGACTGTATACCGGAGACGATTCGGGTATACTGATCTGATCGCTTTTTTTTGACTTGTCGCGCGCGTTAGCGCAGGAGACTGGCATGAAACGTGCTTTTATTATGGTGCTGGATTCCTTTGGAATCGGCGCCAGCAAAGATGCCGACAAATTCGGCGATGCAGGTTCCGATACGTTAGGTCATATCGCAGAAGCCTGTTTTAACGGTAAAGCGGATCAGGGCCGTAAAGGACCGCTGCACTTACCGAATATGACCGCGTTAGGTCTGGGCAAAGCGGCCGAGCTTTCTACCGGGCGTTTCCCGCCGGGACTGGATCCTGACGCTGAGATAAAAGGCGCTTACGCTTACGCCAGCGAACGCTCATCCGGTAAAGATACGCCGTCAGGCCACTGGGAAATCGCCGGTGTGCCTGTTCTGTTCGACTGGGGCTACTTCAGCGATAAAGAGAACAGCTTTCCGCAGGAGCTGCTGGATAAACTGGTTGAGCGGGCGGAGTTGCCGGGTTATCTCGGTAACTGTCACTCATCCGGTACGGTTATTCTCGACCAGTTGGGTGAAGAACACATGGCTTCGGGCAAGCCGATTTTTTACACCTCGGCGGATTCCGTGTTTCAGATTGCCTGCCATGAAGAAACCTTCGGCTTAGATCGCCTGTATGCGCTGTGTGAAATTGCGCGCGAGGAGCTGACGGAAGGCGGTTATAACATTGGCCGCGTGATTGCCCGCCCGTTCGTGGGTGACAAAGCCGGCAGCTTTGAGCGCACCGGTAACCGTCACGATCTGGCCGTGGAGCCACCATCGCCTACCATGCTGAAGAAGCTGGTGGATGAGAAGGGCGGTCATGTGATTTCGGTAGGTAAAATTGCCGACATCTACGCGGAGCAGGGCATCACCAAAAAAGTCAAAGCCACCGGACTGGATGCGCTGTTTGATGCCACCATCCAGGAAATGAAAACCGCGCCGGATCAGGCGATTGTGTTTACCAACTTCGTAGACTTCGACTCTACCTGGGGCCATCGTCGCGATGTGGCAGGCTATGCAGGCGGGCTGGAGCTGTTCGATCGCCGCTTGCCAGAGTTGATGGCGCTGGTCAAAGAGGATGATATTTTGATCCTCACCGCCGACCACGGTTGCGATCCGACCTGGCAAGGCACGGAACATACGCGCGAGCATATTCCGATCTTAATTTACGGCCCGAAGGTCGAGCCGGGATCGCTGGGTTACCGCGATACCTTCGCGGATATCGGCCAGACGATTGCACACTATTTTGACCTGTCCCCCATGGACTACGGCAAGAACATGCTGTAAAAACAGCGAAATTTTTAAAAAGGATAGAGAATCATGGCAACTCCTCACATTAACGCAGAAATGGGTGATTTCGCTGACGTCGTACTGATGCCGGGCGATCCGCTGCGTGCGAAACACATCGCAGAAACCTTTCTGGACGATGCCGTTGAGGTCAACAACGTGCGCGGCATGCTGGGTTACACCGGCACCTATAAAGGCCGCAAAATCTCTGTTATGGGCCACGGCATGGGCATTCCGTCCTGCTCTATCTATGCGAAAGAGCTGATCACCGAGTTCGGTGTGAAGAAAATCATCCGCGTGGGCTCCTGCGGTGCGGTGCGTCCCGATGTGAAACTGCGTGACATCGTGATCGGCATGGGGGCATCCACCGATTCCAAAGTGAACCGTATGCGCTTCAAAGACCATGACTTTGCCGCTATCGCGGACTTCGACATGGTGCGCAACGCGGTGGATGCGGCCAAAAACCTGGGCGTCGAGGCGCGCGTCGGTAACATCTTCTCGGCCGATCTGTTCTATACGCCCGATCCGCAGATGTTCGACGTGATGGAGAAGTACGGCATTCTGGGTGTGGAAATGGAAGCCGCAGGCATCTACGGCGTAGCCGCTGAATTTGGCGCGAAAGCGCTGACCATCTGTACCGTGTCTGACCATATCCGTACCCACGAGCAGACCACGGCCGCAGAACGCCAGACCACCTTTAATGACATGATTAAAATCGCGCTGGAGTCGGTGCTGCTGGGTGATTAATCCCTACGGTGGCTGATCGGCCCCTTTATCCGGCTGCGCATCTGCGGCCGGATGATCCTCTCCCGTTTTCCATTTCGCAACATTCTCACTAAATGACACACTTTTCATCAGGCTTGTGCATCTTCGCGCTGGCACGACGGGCTGATGTCACTATCATGAAGCCGAACAATTAATAACAACACGCCATACAGAAAATACCTGCCTGATGAATTTCCGTGATTTCGACGCTGAAGAGAAGTTGTTTGTCCGCCGTGCCGCTATGGCGTTTGTACTGGTTTGCCTGTGCTTTAGCATCCTGGGTTTTAACCTGTATCGCCTGCAGGTCCGCGACCACAGCTATTATCAGACGCGCTCGAACGAGAATGACATCAAAATGATCCCCATTGCGCCCACGCGCGGACTGATCTTTGACCGCAACGGGATCCCGCTGGTGCGCAACGTGACCTGGTATGACATCACGGTTACCCCGTACAAAGTGGAGGACATGAAGGCGCTGTTGCAAGAACTGACGCCACTGGTTGATCTGACCCCGGAAGATATCGAGCGCTTTCAGCACGATCTGCATCAGACCAGCCGCTATAAGCCCGTCATTCTCAAAGAGGAACTCACAGACGAAGAGGTGGCGCGTTTTTCGGTTAACCAGTTCCGTTTTACCGGCGTCAGCATTGATACCTATCAGGACCGGGAATATCCCTATGGGGCCGATCTCGCGCATGTGATCGGCTATGTTTCCAAAATCAACGATAACGACTACAAGCGGCTGAACGCAGAGGGCATCGCTGAAAACTATGCTGCCGACCATAACATCGGTAAGCAGGGGATTGAGGGCTATTACGAATCCCTGCTGCACGGCAAACCCGGCTATCAGGAAGTGGAAGTGGATAACCACGGGCGCATTGTCCGGGTGCTGAAAGAAGTGCCGCCGGTGGCGGGAAAGAACATTACGCTGACGCTGGATCTGCATCTGCAACAGTACGCGGAAAGCCTGCTGGTCGGGCAGCGCGCCGCGTTACTGGTCGAAGATCCCCATGACGGCTCGGTGCTGGCGATGGTTTCCAGCCCCAGCTACGATCCCAATCCGTTCGTAAAGGGCATCAGCTATCAGGCGTACAAAAAGCTGCTGCAGGATAAAAATTTACCGCTGATCAACCGTGTCACGCAGGGCCTGTATCCGCCGGCCTCAACGGTAAAACCCTATATGGCGATGTCGGCGCTGCTCACGCACGTCATTACGCCACAGACCACCTTTTTTGGCGGGCCCACCTGGACATTACCCGGTACTGACCGCCGCTATCGCGACTGGAAAAAAAGCGGTCACGGTACGCTGGATGTCACTAAAGCGATCGAAGAGTCGGCGGATACCTTCTTCTATCAGGTGGCGTTTATGATGGGCATCGATCGTATTCACACCATGCTCAGTAAATTTGGCTACGGTCAGTCCACCGGCATCGATCTGAATGAAGAGTACAACGGACTGCTGCCCAGCCGTGACTGGAAGATGAAAGTGCATAAGAAACCCTGGTATCAGGGCGATACAGTGTCAGTCGGCATTGGTCAGGGCTACTGGATTGCCACGCCGATCCAGATGGTGAAAGCGCTGGTGGCGCTGATTAACAATGGCAGAGTCATTGCCCCGCATCTGCTGGAGAAATCGCAGCTTGGCAACCACGTGCAGCTTTACCAGCCGAAACTGCCGCAGGCGCAGATTGGCGATCCGCATTCCCCTTACTGGTCGCTGGTGCGTCACGCCATGTTTGGCATGGCTAACGCGCCGAATGGCACAGGCTACAAGTATTTCCACACCGCGCCTTATGGCATTGCGGCCAAGAGTGGAACGTCGCAGGTATTCAGCCTGAAACAAAATCAGACCTACAATGCCAAAATGATCCCGGTGCGGCTGCGCGATCATACGTTTTATACCGCCTTCGCCCCCTTTAACGATCCTAAGGTGGCTGTGGCGTTGATCCTGGAAAATGGGGGCAGCGAAGGCGTGCTGGCCGCGCCGGTAATGCGGCAGCTTCTCGATCATATTTTCCTGCCGCCCACCACGCCACCGCCCGTTGAGGTTGCCCAGCGTCCGGCCCGCTAGCGGAAAAATACCCGGTTACGTCCGTGCTTTTTAGCATCATAGAGTGCGGCGTCAGCATGCGTATAAAGCGCTTCGAAGTGGGAGCCCGCCGCGCCCCAACTCACGCCCAGGCTGGCGGTGACCAGCCGCTCGGGCAACGCATCCAGGGGAGACGCGTTCAGTGAGGCGAGAATCGCCCCGGCGACAATCACCGCTTCCCCAAGGAACGTATCCGGCAGCATAATCGTGAACTCTTCCCCCCCAATGCGCCCGATGCTGGCAATGTCCGGTGTGTTTCGCTGGATACGTTGCACCAGCTCGCAGATCACTTTGTCCCCGGTGGGATGGCCATATTCGTCGTTAATCCGTTTAAAAAAATCGATATCAAGAATGATCAGAGCGGCGGGGGTTCGCGTCAGTGTGTCGCTGATGCGCTGAATAATGGCGCTGCGGTTCCAGACGTTCGTCAGCGGATCGTGAGTGGCTTTGTACTCCAGCTCTCTCGTCAGCTCAATAAGCTGCTCATTCACCCGGTTTAACTCACGCTCGGCTCGATCGCTGCGCGAGATCAGCCGGTAGGTTTCGCGCATCAGCCGCTGATAGTGGTTATTAAGATCGGACAGCGCCTGGCGGTACTCTTCGGCGTGCAGACAGCTCTGCGCCGCCACATGGCTGGCATGGTTCAGCGCCTGGGTTTCTTCCAGAAACAGCTCATTAAGGTGCGTCATTGGCGCTGTTCCGCATGTAATGTGACGGTCAGGGCGGTGAAATCCAGCGACAGCTCCTCGCCAAACTCTTCTGACACGTCATCTTCAGCGTCATAGAACCAGTTCAGCACAATCTCACAGCCGTTCTGCGCCAGCCTGTTGAACTGATCGAACAGCCCAAACAGCATTTTGGTGCTGGAGCTGTTGAAATAGCTCAGGTCGATATTGACTTCAGTCAGCTGGCTGGCCTGCGGTTGCCAGGATTCCAGTGCACTTTGCAGCGGGCGATAAAAGGCGGCCGCATTTTCCGGCCAGGATTCGCCCCGCAGGGAAAATCGCTGGGCCGCAAAATCAAATTCCACGGCGGGCGTGCATTCGGTGGCGGTGAGATGAATGGTTTGCATAGAGGATTCTTTAGTCATGGCAGATTGTCGCCTTTAGCCAAAAGGCAGAGAGCTCGCTGGCTTCCAGTGGCTGGAAGCAGTATTCCAGCGGTTCACTGACGTCGCGGGCAAGGGTAAGTAAGCCGATATTGGCGCCTTTGCTCCAGACAGGACTCTCTGCGCGTAACCGACTGCGGTAGGCTTGTTTAATTTCGTCTGCGTTCATGACCCGTAACGAGTCCAGATCGCCACGCAGTTGAACGCTGGCATCGCTGCCTACCAGATTGGCACTTTCCAGATAGTAGCGCCCACCATCATAGCGCAGGCTCAGCGATCCAAAACGATAGAGCTGATCGTTGTGGCTCAGCGCCCGGCTGTCCTGCGAGTAGCGCAGGATGTTTTGCGCGATCTCGACAAAGCTGGAGAACAGCCGTCGTCGCACTTTCTGTGACTGCTCGTGGTTCTCCAGAAACAGTTTGACCACTTCACCCATTGCTGTGATGTTTTGCGGCGAAAAAAAGCCGGTGTACTGGAGCGCGATAAGACCAGATTGCGATTCGGTGTTGAACGGCAGACCACGGAGTGATTCGTTTTTCATTTTCTTCCCGGTGCAATCAATAGCGAAAGCCAAACCAGGTGACGTCGTCGCGTCGCGCCTGGTTACCTTGCCAGCTTAAATAGTCTTGCTGAAACGCCAGCGATAACTCCGCCATAGGCAAATGCTGATAGCGCATCAGCAGTGACTGAATACGCTTATTGCCAAACATAATATTGCGCTCGCCACCCGGCTGATCGGTGACGCCGTCCGTCAGCACAAACAGCATATCGCCGCGATTAAATGCCAGGCTCTGTTCCGGCCAGTCATAATCCTCCGGCGTATCGGTATACCCCACGCCGACGCGATCCTGGCTGAGCGCGATGATTTCGTTACTGATGTTGCTGAGCATAAATGCCTGGGTTCGGGCGCTGGCCCAACGCAGTTGATGTAGTTCGGTATCGACAGACAGCACGATGGCATCGCAGCCATCGTTAGAGAGCGAGGTTTGCTGAGACGCATTTAACTGTCCCAGGGTTTGTTTAATATGGTGGTTAAGCGCATGCAGAATGCGGGCAGGCGCCTGCAGATCGGCCTCGCGTAGCGCATTTTCCAGCGCAGACTGCAAAATTACCGTCATAAAGGCACCAGGGATGCCGTGGCCTGTACAGTCGGCAATGACCGCCAGCCAGCCGTTATTATGACGGTGAAAGGCGTAATAATCGCCACCCACGCCGTCCCTGGGCTGCCAGTACAGACACCAGTCGTCGAGCAGGGTCGCGATTAGCTGGTTGGATCGGTCCAGCATTGCATCCTGAATCACCCGCGCGTAATCGATGCTTTGTAAAATCTGCTGATGCTGGCGCGCCTGTAAGTCGGAGACGCGGCGGATCAGATCGATCCCTAAACCAATGCCAATATAGTGCCCGTTCTCCGTCAGGATAAAGCCATCAGCGACGGACTTATCGCCATTGGCCACCACCTGCTGCGCCACGCTTTCCAGCGTGTTTTCCACGTCGATCACCAGCGGGAACTTATCCATAAAGGCAATGCAGCTCTTACGGTCATACAGTTCGGGAAAGAAGGGCCGCGCCATCTGCGACAAAAAGATGTGGCGGTTAATCATGCCAAACGGTTTGCCGTTTTCTACCACGGGCAAACCGATGAGATCTTTATGCTCGGCAAACAGCGCCATCACCGCACGGTTATCCGTCTCCGGACTGACAAAAGGGACCTCAATGCATAACACCCGCGCGTCGTAACGACTTGAGGCGGAAACCACAGTATTCACAGAGGCGGGTAACTGCATGATGCGGCTCTTGATTGTCCAGGAATAATCTTAAGAGTAATGAGCGCAGATGACGGATTTATGGCAAAAAAACAGTTAGTAAAAAGAGCGCCGATAAATCGTGGATAAAGCAAAATAGCAGCGAAAAACCGCCAGCCAGGCGGCGTTAGACAGCGTGAAAATCCGGTACCCGAGTTATGCGCCACCGGGACCGGCGGTCAATGTTGCTGCGGTTGATGGAAAAGGCGGCAGTTGATTTCATTTTTGTGAAAAGCGTTTGACGCTGGGGCCTGCATAGGGTTTAATGCGCCCCGTTGCCCGAATAGCTCAGTCGGTAGAGCAGGGGATTGAAAATCCCCGTGTCCCTGGTTCGATTCCGGGTTCGGGCACCAAAATTTGAAACCCTCGCTTCGGCGGGGGTTTTTGCGTTTGGGGGCAAGGCTGTAGTTATCGGGACGGCTAAACGTGCAAAACAGCCTCTTCGTGGCGAGGGACAAGGCGTATGTCGTTTGCCAGCCTGTTACGGCATCTGCCCATAAAAAGGCTGACTGAGCGGTGATAGCACCTCGATCTTCCCTATGTCATGCGCTTCGCCGAAAAGTATGCAGTCCGGTAGCAGAGCAGAAAGACCTCTTATTACCGGAAGCCTGTTATCATCAGCTTAACGGGATCACGTCGCTGACGCCTGCCAGACGCAAGGACTGACATCCAGTTTACTGCTACGGCCTGCTGCCCCATTCGAATTGCGTAAATCAGGCTGTCCAGCCTGGCCCAGGCTAATAATAAACCCCGGACGGTACCGGGGCGAAGCGAGAGGCTACACGGCTGGCATGATCGGCTGAAGATTCAGATAGGGCAACGCATAGTCAGGTAACAGGTCGATGATCGCTGGCAGGGGTATTTCTGCGATGACGCCTGCTACCACCACCCGTTTTCCACTGTCGGCAAAGCGGTTTTCCGCGCAAAGAAAAGCGTCAGGGAACAGGGTGACGCCAGGGCCAGGCGAGCCAATGAGTTGAGAATCTTCGCTGCGATTAATAAACAGATTAGAGAACACCAGATACTTTGAAACGGTGATGTGTTTCTCTGGCGTATCATAAATGTTACTCCAGTAGCTAATCATTCCATCGTTCAAATAATTATTGAATATAAAGGTATCCTGCATGATGCGCCATTGAACGGCTAAATCGTCGTAGGGACGTGCATCAAATGAGATACTTTTTAGATAGTTACCGGCAAATACGAGGCCTCGGGCATTACGGAATTTCAACTGACCGGACGCATCAGCAGGCCAGCCTGAAAAATAGTTCTCAACAACTTCAACCTGGTCGTAGGCTTTAATATAAACAGCATGATCCCGGACAATATCATTTTCACCGCTGGCCGGATTATACAAGCGGGGAGTCGTGCTACCTGAAAAGACATTTTTACGGAAAACCCCTTTTTTCAAATTGCTGGTCGAGTACCAACCGGCAACAAAGTGTCCCTGCTCATCATCAAATGTCATTATCCCCCGTGTGCGTAATGCGATAAGCGTCAGCAGCATCGCTTTTGTGGTTGCATCAATCCACGCTTCAGCAACAGAAATGTCCGTTATTGAACCCAGAAAATTTTGCTCGATTATCAGGCCGGGCGAATTGCCATAGGTATTTATCGCCACGCCGGGATAACCCCGGCCACGCATAAAAACATTGCCCTTAATCAGGTAAGCCTTTGTTGAGCAGGTTAACTGGGCCTCGTTAGTATCGCTCACCGTATTAATAAAAACATTATAGTTAACATTAATGCCGGTTTTTCTTCCGTAAAAATACAGCGTCGCATTCTCAAAGATAATATTCTCTATTGTCAGGTTAGCGACGGTATTGCCATATTGACCGTCACCAAACATGACGGCGCGTTTGTTGTTGATACCGCGAAATACCGTGCCGGTAACATCACCTTTCAGTGAGTTAAACGATTTGAGCTGGATATCCTGCGAGAAAAGGTAGACGCCTGCGGGGAAATAAATGCCTTTTTTCTGTTGCGTGCTGATATTTAATAGCGCAATGAGTTTTTCAGAGAGATCTTCGGATGTATCAGGGTAAATACCCATGTCGGGCGCAAAAATATAGTCATATAACGTATCCATATTCACCTCATTTTTAACGTAAAACCTACTTGATCTGCATGGTGTGTCTGTCCGTATTTAATGTAAATTACGCAGTGTTTCTACTGCATCTTCAGCAAGGGAGGGCCGAATAATGGCAGGTTTGCATGATTGCACGTAATAAAAAACGGGTTTCTGCCTGGGTAGGCAACATTAAGCGTAAGAACATTGAGCGAGATCAAAATGGTTAACAGAGCCGGGATGAGTTAAACAGAATACGGGATAGATTTTACAGTTAAAGCCGATCTGAAATGATTCACAGATCCCTGCCAAATCGCGCAACAGGAAAAAGGCGAACGGGTCGCTGACAAACAGCATATTCAGGCGGAGGAAAGATGGCTCACTGGCCAGGCGAAAAGTCATGGTCTGATAGTTTTAATGCTGCTAAAAAATACTTCCGATATGGGCTGTTCTTAATAACGCTGTAATAACCTTTGCTCGTATTGGTGAACGCATCCTTATTGTTCTGCCGTTCCATCACTGGAATAAAAACGGTGCGTGTTAATTGTTAGTGGGTTCTCCGTAAGTCTTGCTGCTGGAACGCAGCAGAATATGATGGTTCACAGAGCTTCTTTATCGTGACTGGATCATTATTTTTCATTACCGTCAGCTTGCCAGACGGCATAAAGATGATGCCTCATGTGAGTAAGTTAATCTTGTTTACAGTATTAATGCGTCTTTTCTACCGTTCCGTTTTCGGGGTGGCAGACCACACATTGAGCCATTACCGGGTTTTATGAAGACTGTTACATTCTAAAGTGGGTGGGGATGAATATTGTTGAAAGCAATCGGTGGGGTTCTTAGCAAGGTATAAAGAAAGGAAAAATCAGTCAGCTTTCTCAGCCCGACTGATGCTGGGGTTATTGAAGCAAATGAAGCGTTAACAGCCAAACTTCTGCCACCTTGTAAAATCCGTCAGGTGCACAACCCTGTGCACCTGTTCTCCTACTTCACGCGCTTCTGGCTGCGCAGCAGTGCCAGGCCGCTCAGCACCGACATGGCCATCAGGTAATAGCCGGGTGCCAGGCTGGTGCCGGTGGCCGTGATTAACAGCGAACAGATCAGCGGTGCAAATCCGCCAAATACGGTCACTGCGATGTTATAGCTGATCGCCATGCCGCTGGCGCGGGTGCCCATCGGAAACAGATCGGCCATGACCGACGGCACGGTTGAGAAGTAGATCGATTTCAGCAACGCCATCCAGCAGACCAGCGCGACAAGCGTGATGGGCGTGGTGTGACTGACGACCAGCTTAAAGGCGGGATAGATGGTGACGATCAGTAAAATCAGCGAGCCCCACATCAACGGAACCCGGCCGATGCGTTCTGCCCACAGACCCATAACCGGCGTCACCACGGTCAGGATCACACCCGCCATTAACGTCGCGGTAAAGGCCACAGAGCCGGGCAGGTGCAGATTGCGCGTGGCATAAGTCGGTACATAGTTGAGCATGTAGTTAACCGCCGTGGAGATGACCATCAGGCCAATCGCCAGCAATATGAGCTCTTTCTGGCGGCCAAACAGGCGTTTAAGTGGGGCAACATCAGGTTGATGTGTGGCAAAGCTGGCAGGTTCATGCACATGGCGGCGGATATAAATTCCCAGTGGGCCAATCAGCAGACCAAAGGCAAAGGGAATGCGCCAGCCCCAGTCCTGAATCTCGCTTTCCGTCAGGATTTTCGTTAATCCCAGACCAAACGCGGATGCCATCAGCGTACTGGCCCCCTGAGTGGCAAACTGCCAGCTGGCGATAAAGGCTTTGCGCTCGGGAAAATGCTCCACCAGGAACGCCGTCGAGCTGCCAAATTCGCCGCCGGCAGAA
The DNA here is from genome assembly GCF_011044475.1 of Pantoea stewartii. Classification (NCBI taxonomy): domain Bacteria; kingdom Pseudomonadati; phylum Pseudomonadota; class Gammaproteobacteria; order Enterobacterales; family Erwiniaceae; genus Pantoea; species Pantoea stewartii. The sequence goes on along the minus strand of NZ_CP049115.1, from coordinate 2,101,874 downwards.
AAACCCTGAACCAGCCGCGCCAGCAGGATAAGTACAGGGGCCATCAACCCAATACTGTCGTAACCCGGCATAAACGTAATCACGGCACCGCCCAGCATCATCAGATTGATGGAGAGCAGTAGCGCCTTTTTGCGACCATGGCGGTCAGCATAGTTGCCCAGCACAATCGCGCCCAGCGGCCGGATCAGGAAAGACACACCGAAACTGCCGAACGTAAGCAATATCGACACGGACGGATCGCGGGTCGGGAAAAACGCATGGGCGATATAGCTGGCAAAGAAGCCGTAAACCGCAATATCAAACCACTCCAGCGCATTACCGATGCAGGTGGCAAACAGGGTTTTGTGCAGGCTGGGTTTATTCGCGTGCAGAGATGCGGTGGTATTAAGTGTGCTCATGCGGCACCTCCGGCATGGTGACGATGCTTCGCGACCAGTTCGCGGCCTTGTTCGCCCAAATCCCACAGCAGTCGGGTCATGATCTGCAGGCCTTCGCGCGCAATTGACTTCAGCATATGCTCGTTCACGCCGTGCTGACCGCAGGCGGGATAAGAGTGCGGCACCCACAACGTGGGCAGGCCGAGAATGTCGGAGAACACCTCATTAGGCAGTGAACCGCCCAGGTTCGGCAGCAGTGCCGGCGTTTTGCCGCTGGTTTCGGCCATGCTGGTCAGCACCCAGTCGACTAACGGATCGGTGGGATCCAGCCGCGTGGCAGGCGATCCGCGCATAAACTCGACGTTCACGTTGTCAAAGCCGTGCTGTGAAAGGTGTTTCCTGACGTGCTGCGCCAGATTTTCCCAGTCGGTGCCGACCACAAACCGCAGCTGACATACCGCGGTCGCCTCGCCCGGAATGGCGTTCATGGGGCGGGCAGGATTGCCGGTGAGAAAAGACAGCACCTCCAGCGTGTTCCAGCCATACAGGCGTTCTGTGGGGGTAAGTGCCGGTTCGCCCCAGTCTCTGTCAATCTCGGGATCGCCAGGCATGCCGCCGACGTGAATCTGACGGAGAATATCGCGTACCTGCTGAGTGAGTGAGCTGGGTTTCAGCGCCGCCACCTGAAGCACGCCCTGAGCATTCACCAGCGAGGCAATGGCATTGGCCAGTTGCGTGCCGGGGTTACTCAACAGGCCACCCCAGTTGCCGGAGTGATAGGCGTTGTCGCGAGCCGTGATGGTAAGGCGAAAATTGACGGCGCCGCGCGAGCCCAGGAACAGGGTCGGCTGCACCGCGTTCAGGCGTGGACCGTCTGAGGCGACAAACAGGTCGGCTTTGAGCAGATCGCCGTGCTGCTGGCACAGCTGTGCCAAACCTGGCGAGCTGATCTCTTCGCCCATCTCGAACAGCAGCTTGCAGTTGAAACCCAGCCTGCCGCCGCGCGCCTGAAACACCTGTTCCAGCGCGGCCAGGTTAACGCAGTGCTGACCTTTGTTATCCGCACTGCCGCGGGCATACCAGCGGTCGTCTTCTTCAACAAGCTCCCAGGGCGTTAACCCTGCGCGCCAGTTTTCGTCATCGCCAAACACCACATCGCCATGACCATAGCTCAGCAGGGTGGGTAGGGCGGGATCTTCAATGCGTACCGCCACCAGAAAGGGACGGTGGGCTGCTTCGGCGTTCTCAATAAAGTGCAGAGTAAAGCCCAGCGCGCGCAGCTGCGGCCCAATCTCATCGTGTAAATAGTGATGCAACTCGCCGTCGCGATCCTGGCGCTGGCTCTCGGTGCGCTGCGCCACGCGACGCGCCAGAATGCGTTGAAATTCCCCACTGTCGAACCAGGCGGTGGCCTGTTGTATGGCGTTTTGCGCTGTCATATTTGCGTATCTTTTATGCGTATTATGTTTTCCCATCATTTCCGAAACGCTGCTTTGCCACAATTATCAATTTATCGAGTAAGATTTGCTTTTAAAGCAAAGCTAACCTGCCCGTTTTCGAGGCATGCACCAGCATGAGGCGCGCATGATCAGTAATGAAATCCGCTATTTTCTCGCCGTGGCGAATACGGGCTCGTTAAGTGCGGCGAGCGAACAGTTGTTTATTGCGGTGTCGGCTATCAGCCGTCAGATTCAGCGGCTGGAGACCCAGGTGGGCGTTCCGCTGTTTGAACGTCACGCTCGCGGGATGGTACTGAATGAAGCCGGGGAGATTTTTGCCCACCATGTGCGCAAGAACATGCTGGATATGGACTATGCGCTGGCCGAGATCAAAGGGCTGAAAGCCGTGCGGCGCACGCTGATTCGGCTGGCCTGTACCGACGGGCTGGCCTTTACGTTGCTGCCGCGCATGATTGCCGACTTTCGCGAGACGAATCCCGGCATCCTCTTTGACATTAATGTCGCCAGCCCGCAGGGCGTGTCCGAACGAATACGCAGCGGCGAGTGCGACCTGGCGCTGCAGTTCAGTCTTCATGCCGAAACGGGCGTGGAAATTATCGGCTCCTGGCCTGCGCCGGTGTTGTTAGTGATGCATCAGAGCCACCCACTCGCCAGCGCGCCGCAGGTGACATTGCGTGATATCAGTCCCTATCCGCTGGCACTGCCCCAGCAGAATACCACCGTGCGTCAGCTGTTTGAGCTGGCGAGCCATATGAGTGGCAACCTGATTGAGCCGGTGGTGACCTGCGATAATTTCTCTACCTTATTCCAGTTTCTGCTGCGTACGCCGTTGGCCATGACCATCTGTAGTGCCTTCAGCGTGCTACAGGAAGCCGAAGCGCATGGACTGGTGATGCGATCTGTCGACATCGATCAACTGAGCCAGCGCAATCTGCAACTGCAGGTGCCTTCTGGTCGGCCCCGCAGCGCCGCGCTGGAGATGTTTTTAGCGTTTGCGCGGCAGCAACTGAACACGCTGGACGAGTCGTTGACCATATAACCCCACCGTCAGCCCGATAATAATCAACAGCAGAGCAAGCATTTTTTGCGGTGAGATGTGCTCGCCGAATATCATCATGGAACCTAAAATCCCGAAGACCGGCACCAGTAGTGAAAGCGGTGCTACTGTGGAAACAGGATACTGCTTGAGTAACGAATTCCATATCCAGTAACCGAAAAGGGTATTGGGATAGACCTGGAATAAAACAGACAGCAACGCGCGGTTGTCCATGTGGCTAAACATCTCTGTAAAGCCGTTGCTGCCGTTAACCAGCCAGTCCAGCCCAAAAAGCGGTAGTGGCGAAAACGCGCTCGACCATACCAGAAAGGCGAATACCTGTTTTGTGCCTGCCTTTTTAATAATGATGTTAGCGATGCTCCAGGCAAGCGCACCGGCCATGACCAGCAACATGCCACTCAGTGTAACCGAGCCATCCGTGACAAACACGATGCTTAGTAAACCCGCACAGGCGATAACAAAACCGGTGATTTGATAGCGACTGAGGCGCTCCCGAAATATTAGGCTGCCCAGCAATAAGGTAAAAAAAGCGCTGAACTGCAGCACAAGCGATGCTATCCCGGCAGACAAGCCTGTTTTGATTCCCAGATTGACCAGCCCCCACAGACCGATGCCAAAAATCAGGCCATAACCGATGAGGTAACACCATGGCACATCGGGCTTTTTGATGAAAAACAGGGCAGGCAGGGCACTCAGCGTGAAGCGAATGGCTGCCAGTGTGAAGGGATCGATAGTGTGCAGGCCAAGTTTAATGACGGAAAAGTTTACACCCCAGATTGCGGTAACCAGGATGGCGAGCAGAAGATGCGGATATTTCATGATTGACGGGATCCTGACCAGATAAGAAAAGCACACACGCTGACCGAGGCACCGGCAAGGCAGACGGCCTGCCATCCCCAGTAGGCGTACAGTTGCGTTGCAATGAGGGCGCCTGCTGCGCTGCCCACCGAATAAAAACACATGTAAGCACCGACCAGACGGCTTGCTGCTGCGGGTCTGGCGGCAATGATGAGACTCTGATTGGTGACATGAACGGCCTGCACCGCAAAGTCCAGCGCGATGATGCCCGCCACCAGCCAGCACAAAGAGGTTTCGACATACGCGACGGGCAGCCATGAGAACGTCAATAGCGCCAGCGCTAACCCTGTTGTGCGTTGGGCAAATCCTCTGTCAGCCCACTTGCCCGCGCGTGATGCCGCGAGCACGCCAGCAATTCCGGCTAAGCCAAACATCCCTGTCTGGGTATGTGGCAGGGAAAGTGCCGTAAGTGGCATTACCATGGTTGTCCATAGCATGCTGAAAGCCGCGAAGATCAGCAGCGCAATCATTCCACGTTTTCGCAGTTGAGGTTCCGTAATAAACAACCGAAAAACCGACTTCAGCAGGGAAAGGTAACTTGGCTTACAGGGCAGTGGCGGGGGCGATGGCATCACTTTCCAGACGAAACAGGCAATCAGCAACATCAGGCAGGCAGAGGTGAGATAAACGGCCCGCCAGCCGGCGATATCGGCAATGGCGCCTGAGATAAAACGGGATAACAGAATGCCTGTAACAATTCCGCTGGTCAGGGTGCCAATCGCCTGGCCTCGTTTCTGTGGCGTCGCCAGTCTCGCTGCCCACGCCACGATAAGCTGCACCACCACGGCCATCAGGCCAATCATCAGCACGGCGCAGAGCAGAATCGTGACACTGCGTGATAACCCCGCCACGACTAACGCCACGACGGACAATAGCAACTGCGTCATCACTATGCGTTTAGGATTCATCCAGTCCCCGAGCGGCACCAGAAACAGCAGGCCGATGGCATAGCCCGCCTGTGTGGCAGTGACAACGCTGCCGATCATAGCGGGTGAGACTTTCAGGCTTGTCGCCATCGAATGGAGTAACGGTTGCGCAGAATACACATTGGCTACCGCCAGTGCACAGGTCAATGAAAATAGTATCGTCATTCCTGAACTCAGCGCAGTGACACCGGGCGATGCAGTTTTAGTCCCGTCATCGCGGCACGTACTTGCCTTATCTACCATAAGATGCCTTTATTCTGGTTTTTTTTTAAAACTAGATTACTTATAGAAGTAACAAGAGTGGTTTTTTTTTGCAACTATTAAATGTGGGAATTAAGCTTACATCAGTGGACAGACTGACAGGGAGAACACCGATGGCAAAACAGGAATCGCTCAGAACCAGCGAATGTCCCGTTGCGCGGACGCTGGAATCGATTGGTGAGCGCTGGTGCATGATGATTATCCGCGAGGCATTTGATGATGTGCGGAGATTCAGCGAGTTTCAAAAAAATCTGGGGCTTGCCAAAAACATACTGGCCTCACGTCTGAAACATCTGGTCGATATCGGCGTGTTCGACATATTGCCAGCATCGGATGGCAGCGCCTACAGGGAATACGTCCTGACGGAAAAGGGGCGTTCCGTTTTCCCCATTGTTGTAGCGATGCGGCAATGGGGAGAGCGTTATATGTTTGACCAAGGGGAAACCTATTCTGTCCTGCTTGATAACGAACAGGGTAAGCCGGTTCAGCTTTTGGATGTGCGTTCCTCCCAGGGAAACAAACTGCAACCGGGTGACTGCCACCGCAGGCGCGTCGTTTCTGATAAAACCGCCAGGTGAATTGCTGAAATACCCGCAGGAAAATGATGTGAAGCGCCTGAAGGTTATGGCGCAGCCTTCGATGGCTGACCGCTCGCTCACCAGTGGACTACGCCGCGCCGTGATCACCATGACATCACTCGTTAGGTAGTGTAAAGGACGTAAAAGGCTGTAAAAACGCGCGTTTTTAGCCTGTGACGCGCTTATCATTCCTGCCATACGTCACTGTCACTCAGTCGGAAGTTTGCCGATAAAACAGAAAACAGTGCACATACTGACCTGAACATTCATCTGCAAAGGAGAACCACCATGGATTCTTTCTTTCCTGAGGATGTCATTGATACCCTCAGTAAAACGTTCTGGCAGCGCGTCAGTGCGATGAAAGGGCTTATCGAACGTCACCAGAGTTTTCGTCTGCTGTGGTTCGGCGAGGCGCTGAAACGTAACCACAACTGGACCGATATCAGCGCGGAACAGGCCGTCAACCGCGTGATTAGCGAGAGTCAGGGGCTGCCGCTGGCGGAGGTCAGAAAAATGACCATCGCCCAAAAGTGGGTTGCACTGTCAACGGTGAAAAAGACGCTCTATTCACAACCGGATGGTAAAACGTTTCAGTGGCTGGTGGAGAAGAAGCTGGACGAGCTGGATAATCCCGGCCAGTTTTCAGCGTAACGCCATATTGCGTTCAGCGGCGTAATAAAAAACCTGTCCACGCTGTTCGCGTTAATATCAACTGGCCGGGGTTGCCCCCGGCTCTGTGATGAACAGCGAAACCTTACCGCTTTTGTGGCAGTAAACCGCGCTTATTCATTCGCGATCGGCGTCGAATTTTCCTCGATTTTGGTGTCGCCCTGAATCGCTTTAATCCGCTTCTCTACCGCATTGACCTGATCGCTGTTGTGCAACAGCGTGTAGGTCAGATCAAAGGTTGCACTCGCGCCCGGTGCCAGCTGTTTCACGCGCTTCTGCTCCCGTTCAATCGTGACCGGATAGGCATAGTTGGTGCCGGGCTCAATCCCGGTGACATAGCCTTGTTTAAGCGTGTCGGTATTTTTCCACAAGGTCAGCAGCGGTAACTGCTGAGTATCAAACTGAATGGACGCGCCTTTGTTGCCCGCTTTATTAACCACGGCGGCGACCGTCTGATGATCCTTGTCGGACAGCGGTTTGATGTTAAACACCATTTCATCGAAGTCTTTGGTTGGGCCTTGATAGGTCTGCCAGTTTTTCAGCCCCGCTTTGGCATAGTCATTGAACGGGCTGATGCCCGACATCGGGGCTATAAAGCGAGCACCTTCTTCCAGAATGGGCGTACTGAAGTTGCTGTGATAGATGATCTCGTAATCGTGCGGGTAATCGGAATGGTTGGTCAGCACGTCGTGCAGGCTGAACTGGTTGCTGCCCGGCACATAACGCAATTCCGTCCACGTCTGCAAATCGGCTTTCTTAAACGTGCTCTCTTTGATCAAACCGCGAATACGGATTTCATGCGGGGCCGCATCCGCCACCTCGACTTCAAGCTGCGAGACCGGCGTGTTTCCGGCTTTGCCATGCAGCGTGTAGATACGGCCTTTGTCGTTCACCGGATGGCCGGTCCATTCGTAGCCACAACGCACCATCATTTCGTTGAATCCTTCCAGCCAGCCCAGGCCATTGCGGCTTTCAAGATTGATGAACGCCGGGTTTACCACCTCTTTAACGGGGGAATCCCAGCCCAGGCGGGTGCCGAATCCCTCTACTCGGAGCAGGTTCATACCGCGTGTCGGAATAAGCGTAATAGTCAGGCCATCCTGACTGCGGATGACCAGAAGCTTACTGCCTTCCTGCTTGCCGCCATGCAACACTTTCTGCTCAATGCTGAACGGTTTGCCCTGAATGTTCAGCTCGCTGCTGTTTATCTGCCAGTTTCCTTTGTCGGTGCTTTGTTCAGCACTCGTCAGCACCCAGGTTTTTGCAGATACCGAACCCGAAATCATTACGGCCAGCACCGTCAGTGCGAGTTTCGTCTTCATCGTTTACCTCTCTGGCTGAATCGTTTTTTCATTAGTGAGAGGAATTTACTGATTTGGGCTACGCGGAAACGTGATTTCTCTCACCTGCTGGAAAATCAGGCAGGATTAAGCGTGTTAGTGGGATGTTGCTCACATTTAAAATGCTTATTAATGCTGTTATGTCATCTTTTTATCGGCATAAACGCGAAAGCTGTAAACGTTTCAGCCACCACCGGTAAACCGTGGCTGGCGCGTAAAGTCAGGAATCAAAACAAAGGCGCGAAGCAGAGGCGTCGCGCTGCACAGTGAGGCGGATCAGGTCAGATAAAACTGTCGCTTGAAGGCAAACATATCATTCAGCAGGCAGTACTCGGGATTACCGAGCGTAATAACTGGCGCGCGCTGCGCGATCATCGTTTTCCAGTTCGCCAGTGAACGTCGCCAGGCGGCGTCTTCGTCGTCGGTCAACGGCGCAACCTGATATCCCAGCGTGATATGAAACTGGTAGCGATCGTGGTCTGGTTCGCGAATGCCAGTGACCTCGGACAGCCGATCGCGTAAACGGCGCAACCGCGTCTCTGTCTCCGCATCCGCCGTTAGCAGGCGCAGCGTTAACGGGGTTTCACGCGCAGACGGCGCCTCCGGATTGACGCGCATGCGGTAAGGCGAGGCATCCTCACCCAGTTTATATGTCCGCAGGCGTTCAGCCAGAATCCGGTCGCACTCGTCCATGGGCATGTCCAGCGGCAGCCCGGCAGGCCATAAGGGATAGCGTCTTGCCTTGTCGTTGGCTCCGCCGAAAACAGTCATGTGATAACTGGAGGGCGGCAGTGCGGTAACCTTCCTTGACCAGCTTTCGCCGGGTAATTCACGATAGACATCAAGCAGGGCATCAAAGGGTTCTGAGCCGTCACCTTGCTGCGGCAGATGGCAGATAATCGTGTTTCCTTTAAAGGGAAGAACCCGGCCATCTGCGTCAAACTTACGACCCACGTCGTTGGGGCGGTGTTCCGCACCGATGGCGAGGGAAGCGGCCAGACCGCCCAGGGTGGCAATCGTACCTTTCAACAGCCTTCTCCGTGTTGTCATCGAATAACCTCTGCATTTAGCCGGTTCCGACAAGGTCGGTAACGGGACCGTTCCCCCGCGCAACGCCACCCGTATCTGCGCGTGCTGTATTCCTGAGAAGCTGTTCTCATGCCTGAACGGGCTTAACAGGCAGGGGGGCTGTGATAAGGGGACAATAACGCGCATGCGCAGAAACAAAGAACCCGACGTCATCCTGCACGGTGATCCGCTCAGGGCGCTTCTCAACCGGGGAGCTTAGTGAAGATCTGTGACTAAAAAATGACTGAAGATGTACAACGAGCGAAAGAGGAATATCTGTTATGACTAAGCGGGCCGCAATGGCGCTTGCAGCACGCTTCATAACGCCCGATGCAGCGTCGTCGTGGCTTGTTCATCTGCGCGCTTTTTTCTGCTCGTCTGAGAAAGAAAAAGCCAGCGTTACGCCGCTGGCATGACGTTTTCATGCTTACACATTGAGCCGGTGGATGACCGTCACGAATTCGTTCACCCCGCGATTGATCTCCTGGAAACTGCGCGAGAGGTTGCTGATCTTATCGTTTTCAGTCGTAAGAAAGCGTCTGATTTCATCAAGCTGCCGGGACATGTTTTCAATGAGCGCGGTATTTTCTTCCACAACTTTCGTGATTTTAAGCGTTGCCTGCGACGTCGAAGCCGCCAGTCGCCGGACTTCCTCGGCCACCACGGCAAACCCACGTCCCGCTTCGCCTGCCCGCGCGGCCTCAATCGCCGCGTTTAACGCCAGAATATTGGTTTGTCCGGCGATGGTGTTGATCGTCGAAACAATTTCTTTTATGTCCATGGAAGAATGATTGAGTCTGTCGCCAATGTCTGCTGCCGCACCCACCTGTAACGACATGGATTCCGCATTGCGGATGGTCTCACCCAGGACATCATTGGCATTAAAGGTGATTTGCGACGTCTCTTCCGACGTTGTGACGGCAATGTCAGCGATCCGTTTGGCATTCTCTACGCGGTCGGTGATATCAGACGCCAGTTTAATAACCTTATAAACATGCCCGGAGGCATCTTTGACAGGGTTATAGCTGGCCTCCAGCCAGACGCGTTTTCCAGACGCTGTCACACGTTCAAAACGCCCTGTGAAAGCACGCCCCTGCTGAATCTTTTGCCAAAAATCAGGCTGCTCCTTATAAAATTCATCAAAGCAAAATATGCGATGATGTTTACCTTGAATGGCCTCAAGCTGATAGCCCATTAATTTCAGAAAATTGTTATTGGCGTCAATGACCTCACCCTGCGGTGTAAACTCAATCATGGCCATGGAGTTATTCAACGCGGTAATGATGGCTTCTTTATGCTTTAACGCTTCATGTTTATGCGTAATGTCGTTGGCAATTTTTATGATTTTTTTCACCGCACCGTGGCGATCTTTCACAGGGAAATAGGTGGCGCTCAAATACAGCCGGCTGTGATTTTTACGAAACCGCTCAAAGATACCGCTGAACGAGTGACCTGAGCCGAGTGTTTGCCAAAAGTGCGTATAGTCGCTGGAGTGCACAAATTCATCATCGCAGAACAGGCGATGGTGCTGACCGGCGATCTCATTTAGCGTGTAGCCTGTCAGTTCGAGGAAAGGCGTGTTTGCCGTAATGATGCGACCGTCGGGCGTAAATTCAATCCAGCCGATGTTGGCTTTGATCGCCTGTGTATTGGTCTGGTCGTCCGCTAACCCCAGTGAAGCTTTACCAGGTATAAAACGTGTCAGGGCTAACATACTTCTCTCCATCTGATTCAGTTAAAGGGGGCGTAAAGCGTCGGGCCTCGTGGCGGAGAGTTTGCTGTCTGATGGAAAGTAGAGCGTCCGGCCCGGGTCATTTAACTTATCGGCACAGGCCGGTTCATATTTAGAAATGTATTAAAAAAATTGAAGCTTATCACAGTGGCTGTCAGTGCATACAGATAACGAGCTACGTCTTCTGACAGACTGCCTGTAACAGTGAAAAGATGGCGAAAGCAGAAAAACAGCAGCCATGTGGCGGATTGCTTCCCGCTGCCAGACAGGACGGCAGATAAAAAAAAAGCAGGATGAGCGGGGGCTTTTCCGGGCAGATGTCAGCGGCAACCGCTACAGCCCGGATAAGATTGTTAACCAGAGTTTGTCAAACGAGGTAAAAGAAGACATCAGGAGGGGTTATACAGTCAACATAAAGTGTTTAGGGCTTGTTGCAGTGTAGGGACGTTTTTATGACAGGAAAGCGCGAATCAGCGAGAGCGAAGCCGATGGCAATGGCGTCGCCAGGCGTTTTCATGCACACCCGAGAACGCGCCTGCGATGGCGATGAGCCGGATTTTCTGTCGGGCAGGCATGTCGCCGCTGTGATACCCAGGCGCTGCATCACCACACGGCGGCGTTGACAGGCTGGTGGCAGCAGAAAAGGCTGACGCGTCAAACAATGACGCGCCCGTGTGTGGGGCGTAACCCTGACAATAAAACCGTATGCAGTGCCGTTAATCGCATCAATGCTGCCTGTGCCCTCAGACCTTCAGTCGATGAATCACCGTTACGAATTCGTTTACGCCGCTGAAAATTTCCTGAATGTTGTCGGACAGATGCGTGATTTTGTCGTTTTCTGTGGTGAGAAAGCTGTTAATGCCGTCGAGTTGCTGGTGCATATCGCCAATCAGGCTGGCATTTTCTTCGACCACCTTGCTGATTTTCTGCGTCGCCTGTGAGGTAGAAGCAGCAAGACGTCTGACTTCTTCTGCCACCACGGCAAAACCGCGTCCTGCTTCGCCTGCCCGTGCGGCTTCAATCGCAGCATTGAGCGCCAGGATATTGGTTTGTCCGGCAATGTTATGGATGGTTGAGACAATCTCTTTGATGTCTTTGGCTGAGTAATTCAGTTTGTCGCTGATTCCCGCTGCCGCAGCGACCTGCGAGGCCATCGATTCGGCGTTACGCACCGTCTGACTGAGAACATCATTGGCATTCACGGTGATGTGTGACGTTTTTTCAGACGTGGTCATGGCGATATCCGCCACATCCTGCGCCGTGACGACACGTTCGGTAATATCCGACGCCAGCTTAATCACTTTATAAACGTGTCCCGAGGCATCTTTCACCGGGTTGTAGTTGGCCTCAAGCCAGACGCGTTTTCCTGATGCTGTTACCCGTTCGAAGCGCCCGGTGAACGCGCGCCCCTGTTGAATTCTGTGCCAGAAGTCCGGGTTTTCTTTATAGAACGCGTCAAAACAGAACAGACGGTGATGTTTGCCCTGAATAGCGGCCAGATCGTACTCCATCAGCGTAAGGAAGTTTTTATTGGCATTAATGACCTCGCCCTGTGGCGTAAATTCAATCATGGCCATGGTGTTGTTCAGCGCCGTAATAATCGCTTCTTTATGCGTGAGTTCTTCATGCCGATCGGTAATGTCGTTAGCGATTTTGATAATTTTTTTGACCGTGCCGTGTTTATCTTTCACGGGAAAATAGTTAGCGCTTAAGTAGAGCAGGCTGTTGTCTTTGCGGTAGCGTTCGAAAATGCCGCTGAATGACTGGCCTGAGGCCAGGGTTTCCCAAAACAGGGCATATTCACGGGAGCGCACAAAATCAGGCTTACAGAACAGCCGATGGTGCTGACCGGTGATCTCACTGAGCTGGTAGCCTGTTACGGCAAGGAACGCCGGGTTAGCCGTGAGAATAATGCCCTCGGGCGTGAATTCAATCCAGCCGCTACAGGCCTGGATGGCCTGGATGGCCTGGATATTATTCTGATCATCCGAGGCGCTCCGCGCGTTTTTGCCGCGAAGTAAACGCATAAGGGAAAACATAGATCTCTCCAGATATCGCTGTAATAAGCTCGAAAGGTGATGACCGCGTAGTGGAGAGACAGCGACCCGGTTAAGGGGAAGTCGATCGGCTCGGGTCTACTTCGGTTATCGGCATTGCGCATGTCATATTTAGGTCACATTTCAGCCACGGTGAGCGCACAGTGAGATGCGTCACGTTACAGGTGGTGGGCAAGGCAGGTACATCGACACAGGAGAGGACGTCTCGATCTCAACATGATGAGAATGTCGTGATCGAGCGTCGCGGTAATCAGCCGGAAAGCCGGCGCGTTAGTTTCCGGCGTCAGGTATCGCACTACGTAAAAAAGCCGGAATAACAGGACGCCCTTTTTCCAGACAGGTGCCGGTGAAAACCGCCTCAGCATAAACAACGTTATCAACCAAAATTTGCTGGACGAAATTAACGCGGTTACGCTTTTCGTTTGCCGCGAGTGCGCAGGTCACCTGCATCTCATCGCCTTTTTTCAGGCTCTTTTTAAAGCGAAGCGTATATTCAAGCAGCATATGGATACGGCCTTCGGCAAACTCCGCTTCCAGATCCACGCCAAGGTGCTCTTTCATAAACGCGTGGCGTGTCCATTCCATATAGAAGGGATAGTAAAGTCCGTCTACAACGCCCTGAAAATCGATATGCTTTTCGTCAACCTGATACGTTTTGCTAAACATAGTATGGCCACTGGTAAGTGAGGGAAGGCCCACTTTAGTCGGCATGGCTGTTTTTTTAAACGGCTTTTTTCAGGCGACAGAGGAAGGTGAGTGATTCACGCTAACAGTAAAATCGGCACGCGCCAGAATCATCCAGACACGTGCCGGGTGGGCTTTACGTCATGCCGCAGCTAAACACCGAGGCTGTTTAGCGCAGCACAGCGGCTGGCTGGTGTCGGTCAATACGGAAAATGGACACGGCATTACGTAACAGGGTCGTTTGTTCCACCATGCCCTGGGCCGCAGAAGAGACCTGCTGCACCAGCGCGGCGTTCTGCTGGGTAACCTGGTCCATTTGGCTGACGGCAATGCTGACCTGCCCGATACCGTTGCTTTGCTCATCCGACGCAATGGTGATTTCGCCCATAATGGTCGTCACGCCCTGTACGGATTTCACGATCTCCTCCATCGTGTTACCTGCCTGTTTCGCCAGGCCCGAACCTTTCGCCACGTGTTCAACCGACTGGGTGATCAAATCTTTGATTTCTTTAGCCGCGGTAGAGCTGCGTAAGGCGAGCGAACGCACTTCTCCGGCAACCACCGCAAATCCGCGTCCGCCTTCGCCAGCCCGTGCGGCTTCAACGGCGGCGTTCAGGGCCAGAATATTCGTCTGGAATGCAATCCCTTCAATGACAGAGATAATCTCGGCCACTTTGCCTGAGCTTTCAGAAATAGAGCGCATCGTTTCGACAACCTGTTTCACCACATCTCCCCCCTGCAGGGCCACGTGCGAAGTGGTATCCGCCTGAGAATTTGCCTGACGGGCGTTATCGGTATTTTGACGGACGGTAGCGGTCAGCTCCTCCATACTGGCGGCCGTTTGTTCCAGTGCGGCAGCCTGCTCTTCAGTGCGCTGAGCCAGGTCAATATTGCCCTGGGCGATTTCGCTCGCTGAGTTATTGATCAGTTCCGCAGAGGACTGAATGCCACTCACAATGGTGACCAACTGTTGGCGCATGGCTTCCAGTGAGGCCATCAGGCTGCCCTGGCCTTTAAGCGGCACAGCAATATCTACCGTCAGGTTACCCTGGGCAATCATGCCAGCAATATCGGCAGCCGCTTTGGGTTCGCCGCCCAGTGCGCGAACGATACTGCGTGTAATGATGGTGCCCAGCACCAACGAGAGCAGGATGGTGGTTAACCCGGCCAGACTGAGCGTCATTTTCGTGGCAAAGGCCAGGCTGTTTACGTCGTCAGAGCGCGTAGCCAGCAGCGACGATTCTGCGTTGTTGAAATCGGCGGCGACGGCGCGGTAGCGATCCATAAAGGCTTTATCACGCCCTTCCTGAAAAAAATGCGTCAGGGCATCGAGCGGTTGTTGTCCACCATTAACCTGACGACGCAATGCGATTAGCTGATCGTCAATGGCCTGGACGCTGTTGTGCAGGTCAAGTAATGACGTCAGTCTTTGCTGTTGACTGGCATTGTCTGCCGTCATGGTGCGGAGCTGATTATATTTCTGGTCGAACGCCGTTTTGCCTGCGTTGAACGGTGCCAGGAAGGCTTCATTACCGGAGATGACAAATCCCCGCACGCCCGTTTCCATATTAACCATGTCAGTTAACATGCTGTCGCTCAGACTCATCACCTTATAACTGTGAATATTCCAGCTATTGGCCTGCCGTAGCTTGAGAAAGTTAATAATCGACAAGCTGCTGCCTATTAATGACACAAGAACAATGATGCCGAACGCGAACGCGATTTTGCGGCCTGTTGTGATTTTCATGTTGATTCCCCGTTTAGTAATTTTTTTATTTTTGTAATAACAACCCTTGCTTTTCGAGTATCGGCAACAAAGGAAGGCAGTTTATGAAAGCGAAGCCGTTTTTTAAAAAAAAGTTTAAAAACTATCCTTAAGTTTAGTAAAAAGTTAATTTCCTGAGTTATCTATAGTATTCGATAGAAAGGACGAGATTAGCGTAAGGTGTATAAATAAACTGAAAATAAAAGTGATAATGAAAAGGAGGTGCTGGAGATTTGTGTTAAGTGAGCGTAGTTGCTGGGGTGGGGAGAAAAAAATGGATAATAATCAGGCCGTATCATTGTGCGCTTGATATCTGAACGGATTAAATAAGGTTGACGCTTTCATCTCACCTTATCGATGAAATGAAAGCGGCCTTATTGTTTAACATCGTCATCGTGTATTTAATGTCACGCTTATTGATAATTACGAGCCTTTATTACTCTGTGATGCACTGGCACCGGTCTGTGAGTGATGCAGGGTAGGGCTCACAGGCAGTTCAGAATAAGTTTGCGTATCGTAAATCACGCCTTCTTCTGCGGATTTCAGCAGCATGCCTGCCTGGTAGTATTTATCCTGTTTCATTAAAGCAAGGGCATTTGAAACATCATTTTCTGTTTGTTGTAGCGGCATCAGTTCCTGCGTTTCAGTGACGGCTACGCCAGCCAGCTTCAGCGCATCAAGCGCACCTTGCTTATCACCTGCTTTAATATGCTGATTGGCTTTATCGATCGCGTCATTTTTCTGTTTTGATAGCTGGTAATCTTCCGACACGGATACATCGGAGCCGATGCGAATATAATTATCTCCCGTCATCGGAGCTTTTTTGTCATAGCGAATATACTTTGTCCAGTCCACACTATTATCTTTTAAATAGGTGTCAGCCTGAGTCGCCAGCGCTTTTGCTTGTTGAGTTTGGCCATTAAATAACGCGTTGCGTGAAAGCTGAATATCATTCATGGCCTGCGCGGCCTGGGCCGAAATGACTTCATTATTTAATGTATGGCTGTCTTTAAAGGACTCAGCGGCCGCAGCGCCACCAGTAAACACTAATACGGCTACAATCATTGAGCTAATAATCATCTTTTTCATGATATTTATCCTCTGTATTTATGCATCCGAAAGGTGCTAACGTCATTGATTACATCTGTAGTGTTCATTTACCTGGACTGTCTTTTTTCGAAAAAGCAATAACACTGCGTTGTCAGACAAATGCAACGTCGCTGTTTTTGCTGTTTGGGAAACAGTTATCCAGAATGGCATTCTTCACGCAAAAATAATGAGGTGAAACGGCGTTGAAAACATAATCCGCCTGCGAAATGTCCGGGCTGTTTTTTGAGAAAAACATATCGCCAACAAACAGGGCGTCGGTCAGATGTGAATCCTGGCGTGAATAATCACTTTTACACAGGTTACCGTGGTAAGAAAGCAGAAGGGGCAGAGCCATAATGTTATCTCCTTGATGTCGTCTTGACGTCTTTACTTAACACCCGGAGGATATTTAATTGTAATTATGAGTTTGCAGAAAAATGTCACTGTTACAATTTCATGGTTTTTTATCATTTTAATTCAATGGCTTGCGAATCAGTGTTTGTTACATCTTACCGCTTCTTTAAAAAACCTGAGTTTTCTATAGAAGAAAGCGTACAGGCTGACAGTCGGGTTATAAAAGAAGCCACATCAGCCGCGCCGTCGTTGATCACTCTCTGTGCAAGATAATCATTCAGCGCGCTGTCACTGAGCGTCTGCCGTATGCTGGTTCTGATGCGGCTAAGCGTGGTTAATTCTGAACGGGTTGACTTTATCCCTGTCTCATCGTGTTTTGAACATGTTGCTTTACAGTGCGCATGGCAATGGCAAAATAGCCTTTTCTCTTTCCCGCTATCGATATGTCTGAAGATGCCCTGCGGCAGCAAATTGCGAATTTAAAAAAACACAATGCGCGATTAAGGCGTATTGCGCATGATGCCCGCGATAAATTGGGTGCTGCGCTGGACGGCACGGGCCTGTGCTTGTGGCAACTGGATATTCCCACGGGCAAGTTGGTTATTTTTAACCGCCGATGGGGATCCATGCTGGGTTTTCAGCCTAAAGAAACGGATGCCCATTTTGATGTCTGGAAATCCTGCCTGCATCCTGAGGATGCCGCAGATGTTCTGAAGGCGTTCTATGACCATATCGAGGGCAAAGCACCCTTCTATGAAGCCTTACATCGGATGATTGGTAAAACAGGAAAAATTACGTGGGTGCTGGACCGGGGCCGCGTCAGTGAATGGGACGAGCAGGGCAGACCGATCAAAGTGACGGGCACACACATTGATATGACCAAAGAGAAACAGTACGAAGCGCAACTGGCTTCACTGGCAATGCACGATCCCCTGACGCAATTAACCAACCGGCATGCGTTGATCAATCATTTTCGCGATATGAAGAAAAAGGCATTATGTATTGCCTTTATTGATTTAGATAATTTTAAGCATGTCAACGACACGTTAGGGCATCGCAGTGGCGACGAAGTCCTGATTCAACTTAGTCTGCGCTTTATCGCAGCCTGCCCACCAGGTGTCATTATTGGGCGACTGGGCGGCGATGAGTTTGTTTTACTGATTCCGCTCGCGTTAACCCATCCACTCACGAAGAGGCTCACGCACGCCTGTCTTAATGCTGCCATGCAACCTTTTGAGCTGGCCAACGGTACTGCCGTCATTGGCGCATCCATTGGGGTTGTTCAGGTTGAGGAGCCAGAAAACTTTGACAGTGCGCTGGCCCGTGCTGATGAGGCGATGTACCGCATCAAAAAAAACGGTAAACGCGGTGTAGCGTTGTAAAAACGCGTTTTTTCTGCTTCTGGTTTGACCATCGGTTTCCCTCTGCCATGCTTGACAGTTAGTGCCGCGCGCCGGAACGTCGCTGAGCTTCTCAGACGATGGCCGGAAGCGTCATCACCTTCATCCATAGCGAGGCGTTTATGAGTCTGTTTAAAAGCAAAGATGGATTTAACCTCTACTACAAAGACTGGGGCAAAGGGCAACCGGTACTGTTTAGCCATGGCTGGCCGCTGGACGCGGATATGTGGGATAGCCAGCTCAACTTCCTTGCCGAACGCGGCTATCGGGTTATTGCTTTTGACCGGCGCGGTTTTGGACGTTCCGACCAGCCATGGGAAGGATACGACTACGATACGTTTGCTGACGACATTCATAGCCTGATCACACATTTACAGCTCAAGGATGTCACGCTGGTCGGGTTCTCAATGGGCGGCGGCGACGTATCGCGTTATATTGGAAAATATGGCACGGGCAACGTTAAAGGGCTGGTTCTGTTAGGCGCAGTCACGCCCGTGTTTGGTAAGAAAGACGATCATCCCGAAGGCGTAGAGAAATCGGTTTTCGACGATATCAAACAGGGACTGCTTGACGACAGAGCGCAGTTTATTAAGGATTTTGCCGCCCCCTTTTATGGCACCAATGCTGGCCAGTCAGTATCCGAGGGCGTATTGACGCAGACGTTAAACATGGCCCTGCTGGCATCGCTCAAGGGAACGCTGGACTGTGTTACCGCTTTTTCTGAAACCGACTTCCGCGCGGATCTCGCTCGCGTTGATGTGCCCACCTTAATCATTCATGGCAGCCATGATCAGATCGTCCCGTTCGAGGCGACCGGAAAGCTGGCCCATGAACTGATTACGGGTTCAGAACTCAAGATCTACGATCAGGGGCCTCATGGATTCGCTGTCACGCATCAGGCTCAGCTCAACAACGATTTACTCGCCTTCCTGCAAAACAGCAGGGCAGAATAGTCCGAAAAAAACGCCCGTCAGGGCGTTTTTATTTTTATTGCCGCTTCGCTTACCTGAAATGTGATGAGCGGTATTTCTTCCGCTTGTGAGAAGTGCCATTTTACTAATTGTCGCCTGCCTGGTCATTTTATGATCTTTTCTTTCTCTTCATTCTAATAAACGAGACGTTTACCGCTTCGCTTATTTTTGCATGTTGCAAACCCTGCCGTAATGAATTCGATTTTATCGCGCTTAGTTAAATAGATCATTTATTGATCATATTGACGATAGGCAATGTCACCTGGCCGTCCCTGCGCTGCGATTGAAAATAAAATCAGTGTGGACTTTTTAATAAATAGATCGATTAATAGAGCCTTAGAGGAGCGTTTTCATTAAAGTTTTCGCCAGGAGCGTTAAACTAGAGTTTCCTCGAAAAATAGTTTCATCAATAAAGAATTAACTGGATGTACAAATAAGGTATATGTATCTGCCTTTGTGAGTGTCGTGGCCGTCATGCTTGATTAGGTGATTTTTACAGCTACATTTGTTTGTGCACCCTTTAGTTGATGCAACTTCCACTGTGCTATTTCAATAATTAAACTTGCGGAGAACACAGAATGACTCAATATCGTGGTGGGGCCGGTAATTTCGCTGCAGACAAAGAGAGAGCAGCAGAAGCAGGCCGTAAAGGCGGACAAAACAGCGGTGGGAATTTCAAAAACGATCCCCAGCGAGCTATTGAGGCGGGGCGTAAGGGAGGTAAGGTCAGTCGAAGGAGTTAATTCAATATTAACAAGGGTTTAGCTATTTAAACTGAAACCTTCAGTGAAGCTGACTTCTACTCAATATATAAACTTCGCTGTTTAATCCATGAAATAAACCACCTCTGGTTTAGGATTTGGTCAATCTTGCCGGAAAGGATATTCCTTTCCGGTTTTTTTATTGCTGCTTTTCCGGTCAACGCACGGCTGTCTGAACGAAAAAATGAAATCCGGGTTCACCAGGTGAAACGCCTCTATTTTAACTGAAGGTTAACTTGTACGGTTTTTGCTAATTCTGTACAGGTTTGTCTTAATTGAGGTGAGGCGGAGCATTTATCAAAATAACTCATTTTGAGTAAAGTACTGGTAATTAAGGGAAAAAGGCATTTTCAATGCTACTTTAAAATCTGAATTAAACGGAGCCGAATGCATTCTTCGTTAAATAGTCTAAGGTTAGTGAGTACATTGTCACTGGCGCTGCATTAAAAAATAGTGGCGTAGCCGTTCAATTAATGAGGCTCTTTTATGACTGTCAAAACGTTAAACGATCTCTTTATCCATGACTTGTCCGATGTTTACAGTGCGGAAAAACAAATCGCGAGAGCACTGCCCAAAATGGCGCGTGCGGCAAGTGATGAAAATCTTATCGCTGCGTTTAATCAGCATCTCGAAGAGACACGCGGGCAAATCGAACGTCTGGACGAATTAGTCGACGTTACGCCTGAAGTGAAAATCAAGCGAATGAAATGCCATGCCCTGGAAGGCCTGGTAGAAGAAGCCCAGGAAATTATTGAGTCTGTTGAAAAGGGTGAAGTACGCGATCAGGGATTGATCGGGGCGGCGCAGAAGGTCGAGCATTATGAAATTGCGACCTACGGTACGCTGCACGCGCTGGCCTCAAAGCTGGGTTATACCAAAGCCGCGAAGCTGCTGGCCCAAACCCTTGCGGAGGAAAAGCAGACGGATGAAAAACTGACCAGCGTTGCACAGACCATCAGTTCGGCTGAAGGAGTCGCGAAATGACAGCCATTGAAAACTATCATGACTGGTTGCGTGACGCGCATGCCATGGAGAAGCAGGCCGAGAGCATGTTGAGCAAAATGGCGGGTCGTCTGGAGCATTATCCCGCTCTGGAGCAGCGCCTTGCCCAGCATCTGGATGAAACTAAGCATCAGCTTACTCTGCTTGAACAACTGTTGGATCGCCACGGCATTGACCATTCCATTATGAAAGACGTGATGGGCAAAATGGCCGCCACAGGACAGGCGATTGGCGGCATGTTTACTTCTGACGAAGTCGTCAAAGGCGCGATGAGCGGCTATGTGTTCGAAAACGCGGAAATCGCCAGCTACACCAGCCTGATCGCGGCTGCCGAGCAGGTCGGCGACAGTGATGGCGTCAGAGTCCTGACCGAAATTCGCGATCAGGAAATTGCGATGGCCGAATGGCTGTTCACGCATCTGCCGGAAGTCACTCAGCAGTTCCTGCAGCGCTCTGCGGCGCCAGGCGTTGAAGCGAAAAAGTAAGTTCTCTACAGAGAAATCGCCAGAAAAAAGCCGGGAACGTTTCCCGGCTTTTTTGTGCCTGCGACACAGATTAATCCATCATCATATGGCCATACATCGCCATCAGACGACGGGTTACGCCGTTTGTCCAGCCAAAGCCGTCCTGCAGAGGATATTCACCGCCACCACCGGGACGCGCGCGGTCACCGCTGATATCGTACTTCTCGACCAGTTTATGGTGTAACTGGTAGAAGTTATTCACGGTTGTCAGCCAGTTCACGGCGATTTCGCTCGCCAGGGTTTCTTCGCCGTAGTTATTCAGGCCCACCACCGCCATCCACTGCATAGGCGCCCAGCCGTTAGGTTTATCCCACTGTTCGCCGCTTTCCACCATAGAGGTCAGCAGCCCGCCATTGCTGAGCAGCAGATGGCGCAGCGCGATAGCCTGTAAATGCGCCTGATAAGGCGTTGCCAGTCCGACGAAGAGCGGCACTACCGCAGCGGCGGTGAACGCGCCAAAGCGGGCGCGGCGCCAGTCATAATCCCGGAAAACGCCTGCGGTACTGTCCCACAGGTAACGGGTAATGGCACGTTTGCGGGCGTCCGCCTTATTCTGCCAGGCCAGCGCAGTCAGCTCTTCGCCTTTAACGTGAGACAACGTCGCAATCATCAGCTCAAGCTTGTACAAAAACGCATTGAGATCGATCGGGATAAACTGCGTTGTACGGATGCTCGACAGACGTTTTGGATTACGCAGCCAGCGTGATGAATAGTCCCAGCCTGACGCGGCACCCGCGCGCAGATCGCGGTAAACTTCGCTTGCCGGACGCTTAGAATGACGCGCTGTTTCGATGTCCTCGATCCAGGATTCATCACGTGGTGTGTCGCGGTCGTCCCAGTAACGATTCAGAAGCGAGCCGTTCGGCATCCGGACCACATGGCGATAAGCCTGGTTGGGCATCAGTGAGCCGGCGCCATCCATCCAGAACTGATACTCTTTCATCAGCTGATCCAGATAGCGCTGTGAGCCTTGCACGCCGTCCTCTTCGAACAGTTCCACCATCAGCGCAAACACAGGTGGCTGTGAGCGGCTCAGATAATAAGTGCGGTTCCCGTTCGGAATGTGCCCGTAGTTATCAATCAGCCAGGCAAAGTTGTCGGCCATATGACGTAACAAATCGTCACGCCCTGATTCCGCCAGGCCGAGCATCGTGAAGTACGAGTCCCAGTAATAGGTTTCGCCAAAACGACCACCGGGCACGACATAAGGTTTAGGCAACGGCAGCAACGACGAATGCGGCATATGCTGCTGCGGCATCTTGGTAAGAACCGGCCACAGATCGTCGATGTGCTCGTTAAGCGTTTTGTCAGGGTTCGAAACGTAGAAGCTTTCGTTGATGCCTGGCATATAGAAATGGTCGGCAACGAAACGCGCCAGATCGAAGTCCTTGCTGCGCTTCTGACGGCGGTAACGCATCAGCACATCAAGCGGATCGTATTTGGGCGAGCAGTCGGGGAACGTTTTGCTGTCCTCGAAGATGCCCGACATCTGAACGGCCTCGAAAAGCTCAAGATAGCGATCGGCAGGCGTCAACGCATCCGGCGCAGGCAGACCTTCGATCAGCTCTGGCTCGGGTTCAGAATCCTGCATGCGCTCCAGCTTCAGTTCATGGGGATCGTATTGATACTCAACTTCCGCCCCGGCACGATTCTCTTCGAATGCATTGAGTTGCTGGCGATAAGTATTAATAACGGCCTCCTGAGCGAACGGGGTTGCACAAAAAGGAAATTATAGACCTCTCGCAGGCAGGAACAACAATGCAGATTGTCTATGAACGTAATAAAAATTGTCTATTAATCGTATAGATTGAATAAAACACAGACAATTCAACCGAATATCTCGACTTATGACGTAAATGCATTTCAGATGAATCTCTTACGGCAGGCTTAATAAAATTTTGCCTGGGCCAAAAGGGGCTGTTTTTTCCCTGTGCGGCAGGAAAATGAAGCAAAAGTGGCATGATGTAAGAAAATACCCTCTGGGGTGCCCTGTTAAGGAGAATGATCGTGCGTTCCTTTACTCTGCGACGACTCACCAGCAGCGACAGTGTAGGCTATCGCGCCATTCGGCTGGACGGATTACAACGCCATCCTGAGGCGTTTGGCGCGGATTATGCGCGTGAGCGCTCAGAACCTGACGCGTTTTTTGCGGCTCTGCTGCAAAACAATACTGTGCTGGCCGGATTCGATCCCCAGGGCGAGATCGTGGGCGTGACGGGTTTACGCTTCCATCCCGGCCAGAAACAGCGGCACGTCGCCACGATTTGGGGAATGTATGTGCTGCCTGAGTGGCGGGGAAGCGGCCTGGCGAAGACGCTGCTCATGACCGCAATCGCGCAAGCCCGTGAATGCATCAGCATCCGGCTTGCCGTGAGCGCCACCAATGCAGCAGCAACGGCCCTGTACCGGTCTGCTGGATTTACGACCTACGGAACAGACGTCGCGGCGCTGTATGTCGACGGTGTGTTCCACGATACCGTGCTGATGCGGCTGGACTTAACGGCTATCGGCTGAGGCGCACTGCCAGCATGCCCGCGCGTGGTATAAGGCGAAAAGGAGGCTGTCAGACGAGGCGGAGGTTAAATATGCGCGACAGGCCAGTTTGGCCGCGTGCGGTGACGCCAAGTTCCCGATAGCCGGGCGTCTGCTGTAGCCAGGCTTTTTGTATCATGAAGCGCAGCAAGGCTGCACCGGCCTCGCCACCAAGATGAAAGCGCCTCTCACTCCAGTCCAGGCAGGGGCAACAGGGCTTTCGTCGCGACGGCGAAGTCAGCTCGATGCCTGTTGCGGCAAAATGCGCCTTGCCCTCCATTGTGAGCGCCGTGCCATCCAGCATCAGCCAGCCCGCTGACTGCATAGCATCATAAATACCGACGGCAATCTCACCGGCCAGATGGTCATAACAGGTGCGGGCTCGCCGGAGCCGGTCTGGCGTGGTTGTTTTCAGGACTGAACCGGGCCGGGTCGAAATGCCCATCAGGTTTTCCAGCAGGCCCGCCACCTCATGGCTGGCCAGACGGTAATAACGATGCCGTCCCTGTACCACGCAGGTCAGCAACCCTGTCTCCGTCAGCTTATTCAGATGGCCGCTGGTAGTGGGGGGCGCAACGTCAGCGACCACGCTCAGCTCGGTCGCCGTCCAGGCCCGGCCATCCATCAGGGCACAGAGGATGTGCATGCGCGAGGTATCCGCCAGCGCAGTGGCCACCGTCGCCATGCTGAAGGTCAGAGAAGAGTGTGTGCTGTCATCACACCGGGCCGCCATGCGTGTCATTCTGCTCATCCTTTCCACTGGCGGGTCAGTGCTTCGGCCCGCCTGTCATCATCGGTAATCAGCACCAGCCAGTTGCTGTGATCGCTGTACTGCGCGCGAATATTAATGCCATTTTGCGCCAGGCACTGCGCAATTTCACCCAGTTCACCTGGCCGCTGCTGAGGGAGTTTTCGGCGCAGTGGCCTTCGGACGTCCCTGACATCGAAACCGGCATTCACTAACACCTGCCGGGCGCGCGGGCCATCCTCCACCAGAAAATGAGCGTGACTTTCCTTGCCCGTTGAAAAGACGCCGCCGCCTTCCAGGCCGATGCCATGCTGCCCAAGCAGTGTTCCAAACGCGGCCAGCGACCCCGGTTCGTTCCTGAAGACCACATAAAGATTAAACATGCCGGGTGTTCTCCTCTGGACCAGCATAATCACGCATAACCTTCGCAACGCGCAGGCGGTAATGGCTGAAAATTGTGTTCTGGCCTTCCCGCTGTGCCGACTGATGCAGGCTGTTTTCCCGCCAGTGACGCACCGCCCGTTCATCTTCCCACCACGACAGGGACAATATCTTGCCAGGCTCGCTCAAACTCTGAAAGCGCTCAATCGCGATAAATCCCGGTATCCTGTCCAGTTCGGGCCGAAGTTCGGCCGCCAGTTCAATGTAACGCTGTTGCGCTGCCGGTAAGGCCTCTGCTTCAAAAAGTACGGCAATCATTTCTCTCTCCCTTAAGTCAGCCTGCAGACAGCGTACCCGATGCAAAAGCGGTTACTTCGGTGTGCACCGAATCGTGGCTGATGGAGCATCAGAAAGGGGAGAAAGGGAGTGAGAGAGGATAATCGCTGCGGTTAACCGGCAGGGCTTAACCGCAGCGTAAGCGTGAGTGCGTTATCCCTTTGTCAGCGCCGCGCGGATCACCTCGGCATAAGGCGTGGTGGGGCGAACAAGCAGTTGGCTCAGTGTGCGGGACGCATCGAACAGACCGCCCTGAGCGGCACCCGCATCGGAATCTGCCAGAAGCTCTGCCAGCGGGGCCGGCAAGCCTGCGCTTTTCAGTGCGGCGGCAAAATCTGTCTGTGGCAGATTGACGTATTCCACCTTTTCGCCGCTCTGCGCGGCGATTTCAGCCGCAAACTCCGCCAGCGTATAGCTGTCATCACCGGCCAGCTCGTACACCTTGCCCGCCTGGTCGTCACGCACCATAACTTCCGCTGCCGCGTCGGCATAATCCCGACGCGCCGCAGAAGCGATACGGCCCTGTTCTGCCGCACCGAGAAACGCATGGTGCGCCAGGGCAGGGGCGATGCTCGCCGCGTAGTTTTCGGTGTACCAGCCGTTGCGAAGCAGGGCATAAGGCACGCCAGACGCTGCCAGCAGGGCTTCGGTAGCCCGATGTTCAGCGCCCAGCGACAGCGGAGACTTATCGGCATGGAGGAGGCTGGTATAGGCGATAAATTTCACGCCTGCGGCTTTAGCGGCATCAATGACTGCACGGTGCTGCGCTTCACGCTGGCCCACTTCACTGCCGGAAATCAGCAGGAGTTTGTCGACCCCTTGCAGGGCGGCCGTTAAGGTTTCTGGGCGGTTGTAATCCGCCTCACGTACGTGAACACCACGGGCGGCGATGTCACTCGCTTTCGCCGGCGTGCGTACGGCGGCAACCAGCGTATCTGCGGCTACTTTTTTCAGTAATGCGTCGATAACTAAACGGCCCAGTTGGCCTGTTGCTCCAGTCACTGCGATCATCACATAGCTCCTTTAAGAGGACAGTTGGTCAACAGCAGCCTATGCGATATGCTAACTTTTAGTAAGTACTTACAGAATTGTTAGGATGAAGGGTTTTGTTTAAATGACTGATAAATTAAGCGAAAAATTTATGCGCGGCGAATTGCTGAATGTTAACTGCCCGTCGCGCGATGTGTTAAAGCGCATTACCAGTCGCTGGAGCGTATTAATTTTACTGGCGCTGAAAAATGACACGCTGCGTTTTAGCGAACTCCGGCGTGCAGTCGGCGGCGTCAGCGAACGTATGCTGTCGCAGAGCCTGCGCTATATGGAGGAAGACGGCTTTGTTGAGCGCATCGCTTACGATGTTGTGCCGCCGCATGTTGAATACCGACTGACACCGCTGGGTCTGGAAGTAGGGGAGCAGGTGGTAGGACTGGCCGACTGGCTGGAGATGAATGTAGAACGCATCCTCGCCCACCGGGAGAAACAGTCCGCCGACGCGTAAGACCGTTCATAAGACGGGACCGAAGCGCGCAGAGAAACACTCCCCTCGGCCACCGTAAAAAAATGCCTGTCCGACATAACAGATTCATTCTGCGTCGGGCGGTCTTAATTACTCACAGCATTTCTTTAACATCCTTTTTACCAGGCGACTTTTTCCTGAGGTTTCTGGCTGCGTTAATTATTGCGCGCGATAAAGATGTGATGAGTTATTTACATATTGCATATGATTTTTAACATGCCTGACCGGTTGAGCTTCGTTTTCCTGCCCGGAAATAGCGAAGCCAGAGTGCGAAAAACCGGACGTATTCTAAAAAAAAGCATCATAAAGCGCAGATAAGATAAATATCCTGCTAACAATATAATAAAACACGTGATTCCCCTGTCAGAACGGTACTTTTCTCTGTTTAACGAAGCGCGGAAATGGCGAATGACGCTTAAAAACAGCGAGTTGCGTTATTTTTTAGCGGTAATCTCGCGTGGCCGTTACGGCTCCGTGCAGGGTCTGTTTTAATAACAATAATGTCACATTGCCCCTTTGAAATTAACGTTTTGCTTATCCGTCCTAAATAAGAAAACTTTCAACAAAAAAATGATCTTAATCAAAAAATACTGTTATAGTTTTTACTTATCTGATTGTCTCTGTTTTACCAGGACGAAGCATCTTACATTCGTCATGGCATTTTTCCATGCAATGGAATGACATGCTTTGTGTATAAGTCGTTAATTATAAGTAACTATATGTGGTGCTCTATGTGGCAAAGAGGTAAGCAATGTTTGGATTAGATGCCTTTCATCTCGCCAGGATCCAGTTCGGTTTTACTGTTTCCTTCCATATTATCTTTCCAGCCATCACCATCGGTCTGGCCAGCTTTCTTGCTGTGCTGGAGGGAATGTGGCTCAAAACACGTAATCAAACCTACCGCGATCTCTATCATTTCTGGTCGAAAATTTTTGCGGTGAATTTCGGCATGGGCGTGGTTTCCGGGCTGGTCATGGCGTATCAGTTTGGGACCAACTGGAGTGGTTTCTCCCAGTTTGCCGGCAGTATCACGGGTCCCTTGTTGACCTATGAAGTGTTAACGGCTTTCTTCCTTGAAGCGGGCTTTTTAGGTGTAATGTTATTTGGCTGGAACCGCGTCGGCCCGGGGCTGCACTACTTTGCGACCTGCATGGTGGCACTGGGAACGTTGATTTCCACCTTCTGGATCCTGTCTTCTAACAGCTGGATGCAAACACCGCAGGGCTATCTCATTCAGAATGGCATCGTGGTGCCAGAAAACTGGTTTAAAATTGTCTTTAACCCGTCCTTTCCTTATCGCCTGTTACATATGTCCGTGGCGGCATTTTTGGCCAGTGCGTTCTTTGTCGGATCGTCGGCGGCCTGGCATCTGCTTAAAGGAAATGACAATCCTGCCATCCGTAAAATGTTCTCAATGGCGTTGTGGATGGCGCTGATTGTCGCCCCTGTGCAGGCCATGATTGGTGACGCGCATGGACTGAACACGCTGGAGCATCAACCTGCAAAAATTGCGGCCATCGAAGGCCACTGGGAAAACCCACCCGGTGAAGCCACGCCATTAATACTGTTTGGTTTACCGGATATGGAAGAGGAACGTACTAAATATGCGCTCGAAATCCCGTATCTGGGCAGCCTTATCCTGACGCACAGTCTGGATAAACAGGTCCCGGCGCTGAAATCTTTCCCGAAAGAGGACCGTCCTAACTCCACCATCATTTTCTGGTCATTCCGCGTCATGGTGGCAATGGGACTGTTAATGATCACCCTTGGCGTAGTCAGCCTGTGGCTGCGTTACAAAGGACGCCTGTACCAGTCGCGTCCGTTCCTGTGGTTTGCTTTGCTCATGGGACCCTCCGGCCTGATCGCGATTTTAGCAGGCTGGTTTACTACCGAAATCGGTCGTCAGCCCTGGGTAGTTTATGGCGTTCAGCGAACGATTGATGCGGTATCTCCCCATGGCGAAATGCACATGAGTATCAGCCTGCTCGCCTTTATTCTGGTTTACTCCTCCGTCTTCGGTGTGGGTTATCACTATATGATGCGCTTGATTAAAAAAGGGCCGGTCACCGGCGAAGGCGATACCGTGGAAACAGGTGGCCCCGGACAAATCAAAACGCCAGCGCGCCCGCTCTCTGCGGCCACTCACCATCATGAGGAGCGTTGAGATGATTGATTTTTCTGTTATCTGGTTCGCGATTATCGTTTTTGCTGTCCTGATGTATATCGTCATGGACGGTTTCGACCTGGGCATCGGCCTGCTGTTTCCTTTTAACAAAGACGCAGGCGAGCGCGACATGATGGTCAACACCGTTGCGCCTGTCTGGGACGGCAACGAAACCTGGTTAGTGCTGGGCGGCGCAGGACTGTATGGCGCTTTCCCGCTGGCCTATGCGGTAATAGCGGATGCGCTTTCCGTGCCGTTAACCGCCATGCTGATTGGGCTGATTTTCCGTGGCGTCGCCTTTGAGTTCCGCTTCAAGGCTGTCGAGCACCATCGGGCCTTCTGGGACAAGTCGTTTATTGCCGGTTCACTCCTCGCAACCTTTAGCCAGGGCGTTGCCGTCGGCGCGATGCTGGATGGCATTCCTGTCGAAGGCCGCAGCTTTGCAGGCTCGACGATGGACTGGCTGGCCCCGTTCCCGCTGTTCTGCGGCGTCGGGCTGGTTGTGGCATATGCGCTGCTGGGCTGCACCTGGCTTATCATGAAAACCGAACATGAACTGCACCGTAAAATGTCAGCCCTGGCGACACCGCTGTTGATTGCGCTGTTGTTAATTATTGGCATCATCAGTATCTGGACACCGTTCACGCATCAGAACATTGCACATCGCTGGTTCACCACGCCAAATCTGTTCTTATTCCTGCCGGTGCCTGTACTGGTGCTGCTGTGTGCATGGGGACTGCGCCGCGCAATCAAGCGCGAGGCGCATTATTCGCCTTTCCTGCTGACGCTGGCCCTGATTTTCCTGGGCTTCTCGGGTCTGGGTATCAGTATCTGGCCGAATATTATTCCGCCCTCGGTATCCATCTGGGACGCCGCGTCCCCGCCGCAGAGCCAGGCCTTTATGCTGGTAGGTAGCTTACTGATCATTCCAATGATTCTGGGATATACCTTCTGGAGCTACTACGTGTTCCGTGGAAAAATCAAAGCAGACGAAGGATACCATTGATATGCAGACCCAGGTCAGCAGCAAAGAACGTCAGAATGAAACCCGGTCACCGTGGTGGAAACGCGTGCTGTGGCTGGTGGTCATCTACAGTGCCAGCGTGCTGGCACTCGGTGTGGTCGCGACGCTGTTCAGAATGATGATGACCGCCGCAGGCATGCGTAGCCACTGAGTCCTCCGAACGAGGCAGTGCATTCCTGACTGCCTCCGTTGTTCCCCTCGTCCTTCCATAAGCCAGCCTGTGTGCTGGCTTTTTAAAGTAGTAACCCAGGCAATTAATGCGCTTTTTGCCGCTATCCGGCCCTGGCTGGCCCATGAGTCATGACATCCTGCAACGCTTTTGTTACTATTTTATTACAAATCTTTCCCTCTTTTTTCTTTTCACGTTTTTTAAAATGCTAAGTCAAACCATAAAAAAACAGCATATAAATGATTTAGTCGACTGGATTGAAGCCAACCTGACCAACGACATTTCCATCGATCTGATTACGCTCAAATCGGGCTATTCCAAATGGCATATGCAACGTTTGTTCAAAGAGATGACCGGACAAACGCTGGCGGCCTATACGCGCAAGCGCCGCTTAACCCTTGCCGCTATGGCGTTACGACTGACGCGCATGCCGTTAATTGATATCGCCGTCCGTTTCGGATTTGAAAATCAGCAAAACTTTAACCGCGTGTTTAAAAATCACTTCTCTGTTACGCCGGGCGGTTTTCGCCGTCTTAACGTGCTGCCTGTCCGGTATTTTCACAGCCGTATTGCTCAGCGCGAGCCGGTCATGCCGGTATCGCTTTACCGGCGCGAAGAGGAGTTGCTCCTGCAGGGCGACACGCTGGAATGGGAATGCCCCTATGGCGACTTTATTCGCGACCGGCATCAGCGTATGGCCGGCCTGGTACGCCATTTTGTCCGTACGCAGCAGGGCGACGCGCAAGGATGGCTGGGATTTCAGTATGGCCCCGGCAACGCGTCCGTCGATCAACAGCACATCAGCCTGTTTCGTGGCGTCGCGCTGGCAAACACGGATGCCGGGCCAGACGATCTTCAATGCCGCACGGTGCCTGCGGGGTTTTACGCCCGCCTGGCATGGCGTGGCTCACCGGAAGAACTGACGCGTTTCATCGCGGATATTTACTACCTTTATCTACCGCAGCTGAATGTGGCCTGCCGGCCGGGAATGGATTTGCTCTGTCTGGATTTAACCCGATGCACAGCCGACAACATTGAAGGGGTGTTCTCTATTCCTGTCACGCAGGGATAATGCACATTATGTGCGTCATTGTGTGATAAAGCGCACGATTTTATAAGCAGGCTGGCAGGCAAGGCGTAAAATCCTTACCGAAGCGCTGAGCGCAGCTACGCATACTGTATTTCCTTCTCAGCGCTGGATATTCACCTGCTTTTTACGCCTGAACAGGCAAAATACCATGACCAAAATAACGCAAATAGCCGCCTTTTTTCTGACTGTCGCGCTGTGTGCCGCTCCCGGCCTGGCGACTGCACAACTCACCGATCCCGGCAATGTTCGCACAGGATTACATCCCGGCAGTCAGGCCGGCCACAGCGAGATACTCGGTGACAGCTCGCTGCCGCAAAATAGCGGACAAAATCAGGCGCAGTAACCGCCCGATGACCGACAGTCCTCCTTTAAAAGGCGCGTAAGCGCCTTTTTGCTTTTCAGCGATAAAAGGCCGACAGATGTGCCTGCACCTACTGCCGGACCGCATTTTTAGTCATTGTTCTTAAGATATATCATAGCTATTCTCTCCGACTGACATGAGAATGATTGTTGTTTACTAAGGTTGCGTACAACCCTGTTTTTCGGAGAGCCACTGTGCCTGCATCTTCTTCCCGCCGTTTACCTGAACGTATCCGTAACGCGCTCCGCTTTCGCTGTATTCACGTTGCCACCAAAACCAAAGTGGCTGACCGGTTTTGGCGCATCGAGTTTACGGGCGACGACCTGAAAGGATTTAATTCGCCCGGTTTTGATGACCACATCAAAGTCTTTTTCCCGCCCACCGCTGACACGACGCTGCAACTGCCGACGATGGACGAGGACGGCATTCACTGGAAAGACGGCTTGCGGCCGGCTGCGCGTGACTACACGCCGTTTGACTTTGATGGTGAATCTTCGCTGACAATCGATTTTTACCTGCATGAAAGCGGTGTCGCCAGCGACTGGGCCGCGCAGGCACAGACCGGCGACAGCCTGATTATCGGTGGACCTCGCGGTTCTCTGCTGGTCCCAACGGATTATGCTTTCCAGCTTTATGTCTGTGATGAAACCGGTCTGCCTGCGTTTCAGCGCCGCAGCCGCAGCATTGAAGCCGAAACCCTGCACCTGTTTGCCTTCACCGATGAAAAAACGGGGCGTGACTACTTAGCGGACACCGGCAAGGCAAATGTGGCCTGGCTCGGTAGCCAGCAGATGACGCAGGCGGCTTTGCCAGCCCTGACGGCGGCGCTGGATAAGATAGCGATACCGTCGCATGACGCTTTTATCTGGCTAACGGGAGAAGGGCGCGTCGTTAAACAGCTCGCTGACTACTTCACAACGCAACGCGGCGTGGATGCTGATCTTGTGCGTGCGGTTGCTTACTGGCATCACAAGTGAGTGACCTGCCGTTGATTGAATTTTACCTGGTGGCCCTCTACCATCAGGCTCTTTCTCCTTAAACAGGCAGAGGCGACAGATGGATTCGGCCCATTCAGAACAGGATAACCGCAGCCAGTCTGCGCGGCCTTGCGCAGCGCGGCGGAAGCGCCGGGAAAAGATGCTTGATGCGGGTGAAATGCGCCTGTTGATGCTGCACTTTATCGCTCAGCGCGCCTCGCACGGTTACGAGCTGATTAAATGCGTTGAAGAACTGTCGAAAGGGGAATATTCCCCCAGCCCGGGTATCATTTATCCCAACCTGACCTTGCTTGAGGAAATGGAGGCCATTGAGATTGTCGATCCTCAGGCGGCGAGAAAGGCTTATGTAGTGACCGCAACGGGTCAGGCGATGTTAGAGGCCGAAGCCCAGCGATTGTCGCGTTTGATTACGCGCCTTTCCTCGCTGGCTGTATTAGTCAACAACCGCAGTATTCCCGACATAGAACAGGCGATCTTTCAGTTTAAAAACGCCTTAAATGGCCGTCTGGCACAGCAGGACATCACGGACGAAACACGGCATAAGATTGTGGCTGCGCTGAACGCAGCCGCTGAGCAAATCAGCCGCAGTTAACGCCGGATCGCGCCCGTCAGCTTCCGTCAGTTTTGTTTTTGTCGATGTGTCCCAGTGAACGTTCCGGAAAGCAGATGTCTCTGACACGCTGCTTGAGCACCTGAGCATCGGGAAAGCCGCCGTCACGTTTACGTTCCCACACCAGATGGTCATCTACCGTTACTTCAAATATGCCGCCGCTGCCGGGGCGAAGCGTGACGCTGGCCAGGTCCTGAGCAAAAGTGTGCAACAATTCCTGTGCCATCCAGGCTGAGCGCAGCAGCCAGTTACACTGGGTACAGTAGTGGATCACAACGACAGGTTTTTGCATATTCTTTTCTCCTTTTCCTGAATAAGGGCTGTCAGCGATGTTACGCAATGGCAGACAGGCTACATGAAACATCTACAGGCTGACCGGGACAAACCGGTTCGCGTTGCCAGCCGAAACGGCAGAGAACGATGGGCGACGTGTTAGCCGAAACGGCACAGGCCATTTTCCCGTTTACGCTGATAAAACATCAGATTAGCCGCATCAGATTACTGAGTTTCAGCCATACTTTACCTGTGACAGAAAACAAAGGAAAACTCATGACCATGAAACTCAGTCAGGCTGCTGAACAACTGGGTCAGCAGCTTTTATCCTCTGGTTTGCGTCTGGCAACCGCAGAGTCCTGCACGGCGGGATTGATCAGTATTACGCTGGCGGCGGTCGAAAACAGCGGTGATTTTTTTACCAGCGGCTTCGTCACCTACAGCGAAAGCGCCAAAGTGCGTCTGCTTGGCGTTAACCCGCAAACGCTGGAAAACCACACTGCAGTCAGCAGAGAAACCGTGTGTGAAATGGCGCTGGGGGCGCGTGAACGGTCCGGCGAACCGGTGAGTCTGGCGATAAGCGGCTATGCCGGACCGGACGGCGGCGAAGATGGTACGCCTGCAGGCACTATCTGGGTAGGATGGACATTGCCTGATGGCAAAGTCGTTGCCCGTTGTCAGCACTTTTCTGGCGACCCCAAAGCCGTCATGGAGCAGGGCGCGAGCTGGGCACTGCAGGGGCTAAGCGCGTTACTGATGCAGCAGGATGCGCCGCCCCATAAAGACCGTTAGCGGCAGTCCACCACCAGGCGGCCGCGAACCTTGCCTTCAAGCAGATCCCGCGCGCCCTGACTGGCTTCGCTCAGTGGGATGACCGTGATCATCTGAGACAGTTGCGCATCATTCATCAACTGTCCGAGCCGTTGCCAGGCCTGCTGGCGAAGCGGTTTAGGGCACATCACGCTGTCCACGCCCGCTAGCGTCACGCCGCGTAAAATAAAAGGCGCGACGCTGGTGGGCAGATCCAGCCCCTGAGCCATGCCACAGGCGGCGACAACGCCATCGCGCTGCGTACCCGCCAGAACGTTACTCAGCGTATGGCTGCCCACGCTGTCGACAGCCGCGGCCCAGCGCTCTTTGCCCAAAGGTTTGCCCGGCTGAGACAGTTCAGCGCGATCCATAATCCTTTTCGCGCCCAGCGTGTTGATCAGCCAGTTTTCATCGCTGGCGCGGCCGCTGGAGGCGATCACCTCGTAGCCGAGTTTTGCCAGCAGGCTGACGCTAAAGCTGCCCACGCCACCGCTGGCACCGGTGACCAGCACGGGGCCGCGATCGGGCGTAACGCCCTGTTTTTCTAAAGCCAGCACGCACAGCATGGCGGTAAAACCGGCGGTGCCAATGGCCATCGTATTCAGTGGCGATAAGCCGTCTGGCACGGGCACTAACCAGTCGCCTGCGACACAGGCTTTTTGCGCCAGGCCGCCCCAGTGTTTTTCTCCCACGCCCCAGCCGGTCAAAATAGCGGTGTCGTCCTGCTTCCAGTCGGAATGCTGGCTGGCGACTACGCGACCGACGAAATCAATCCCCGGCACCATGGGAAATTCACGGACAATCGGGCCTTTATTACAGATGGCCAGCGCATCTTTGTAGTTCAGGGTGGAATAGTGCACGTCGAGCGTGACATCCTGGTGGGGCAATTGTGTTTCGGAGAGTTCTTTTAACTCGGTACGGTAACCTTGTTCGTCATTTTCAATGACCAGTGCCTTAAACATACAGCCTCCGTCAGGCGTAAGAATCATCAGGCAAGTCTACGCCCGACAGCCTGAGAGGGCCAGGTACTGGCCCGACAAGTACCCCGCTCTGAGGCATTATCAAACATCCCGGTGGCGGGGCGGCAATGTCCGGACATGGCATAATTTTGCATTGATTACAGAGGTTTAGTCGCTTAAAGATATTGCAACTGAATGATATGTATTGTTTTTTATTTTAAATTTATTGACCTGATATTTAACGTTGTCGGGTTGTCCCTGTCAGTAAAAAATGACATTATTGCCGCCACATTTTTCCCCGCCGCCATCCCAGACAGAGGACGCTATCATGTCCGGATCAATGCGTTTTTGCACTTGTTCCCACTCGCCAGACCTGGCGCGTGACCTGTTTTCCGCCGTCATACCGGTTACACAAATTTCCGTCACTATGCGGTGACGCCAACCTGGTCGTTGCTGTTGGACATGAGTAAGGACTACTCTTTACTGATGTCTATCGGTTTGGCCCGTCAGATATCATTCGCCGGGGAAATTTCCCTATTGCCGTGCCTCAGGCACCCACTCCCTGACTGTTAGGGATTTGTGTTATGACACCACTTAAAATTGCTGCCAGCGCTGCCGTTGCGCCAAGTCTGTCCCTGAATACTGCGCGCGACGTGGTCACGCTGGATAATACTGATTTTACCGATGTGGCGGCTGTGGTCGTCTCGCTTGCGGATACACGCAGTGGCGTGCTGGCCTTATTGCGGCATACCGGTTTTAACTTACCGGTGTTTGTTGCCAATGCCTTTGAAGAAGAGGTCATGCATCTGCCCGGCGTGACGGGTGAGTTGAACGGTGAACCGCAGGACTGGGCGGCACTGGAAACGGCGGCGCAGGCGTATGAAGCTGAGTTGCTGCCCCCGTTCTTTGAAACGCTGACCCGCTATGTCGATATGCAAAACAGTACATTTGCCTGCCCCGGTCATCAGGGCGGTGCCTTTTTTAAAAAGCATCCGGCAGGTAAGCAATTTTATGATTTTTATGGCGAAAACGTTTTTCGCTCAGACATGTGTAACGCTGACGTCAAGCTGGGCGATCTGCTGATCCATGAGGGATCGGCCAAGCATGCACAGAAGTTTGCTGCCAAAGTTTTTAATGCCGATAAAACCTACTTTGTGTTGAACGGCACCTCAAGCGCCAACAAAGTGGTCACGAATGCCTTGCTGACGCGCGGCGATTTAGTGCTGTTTGACCGCAACAACCACAAGTCCAACCACCATGGGGCGCTGATTCAGGCTGGCGCAACGCCCGTTTATCTCGAAGCGGCCCGTAATCCGTTTGGCTTCATTGGCGGCATTGACGCGCACTGTTTTGATGAGGATTATCTGCGTGCTCAGATCGCCAACGTGGCCCCTGAGCGTGCACAGGAAGCACGTCCTTTCCGCCTGGCGATTATCCAGTTAGGCACCTATGACGGCACGGTGTACAACGCGCGTCAGGTGGTGGATCGCATAGGTCATCTGTGTGACTACATCCTGTTTGACTCCGCCTGGCTGGGCTACGAACAGTTTATTCCGCTGATGGAAGGCTGCTCACCGCTGACGCTGTCGTTAAACGAAAACGATCCCGGCATTTTTGTGACGCAGTCGGTACACAAGCAGCTTGCGGGCTTTTCACAGACCTCGCAGATTCATAAAAAAGACAACCATATCCGCGGTCAGAAGCGTTTCTGCCCGCATAAGCGATTGAATAACGCCTTTATGCTGCACGCCTCTACCAGCCCGTTTTATCCGCTGTTTGCCGCACTGGATATTAACGCCAAAATGCACCAGGGCGAGGCGGGACGTCGCATGTGGGACGAGTGCGTCATGCTGGGCATTGAGGCGCGCAAGGCAATCTTTGAGCGCTGCGATATGATCCTGCCTTTTGTTCCTGAAACGGTGAACGGCAAACGCTGGCAGGATGCGCCCACAGAGGAGATCGCGCGGGATCTGCACTATTTCAGCTTCGAACCCAACGCCAAATGGCACGGTTTTGCGGGATACGATCGCGACCAGTACCGCGTCGATCCCTGCAAACTGCTGCTGACCACGCCGGGCATTGACGCGGCAAGCGGCGAATATGCTGACTTTGGGATTCCGGCGACGATCCTGGCCAACTACCTGCGTGAAAACGGCATCGTACCGGAAAAGTGTGACCTTAACTCCATCCTGTTTCTGCTTACGCCAGCGGAAAGTCCGGAGAAAATGGCCAACCTGGTCGCCATGCTGGCGCAGTTTGAGCAGCATGTAAAAGACGACACGTTGCTGGCTGAAGTCCTGCCCACGCTTTACCGTAAGAACGCCAAACGCTACGCCGGATACACGTTGCGCCGCCTGTGCCAGGAGATGCATGACCTGTACGTGAGCTTCAATGTGAAAGATCTGCAACGTCTCATGTTCCGTGAGCAGGGCTTACCTCAGGTCAAAGTGAATCCACAGGACGCACATCAGGCTTATATTCGCGGTGATGTGGAGCTGGTGCCGATTGCGTCAGCAGAAGGGCGCATCGCCGCGGAAGGCGCGCTGCCTTATCCGCCTGGCGTACTCTGTGTTGTTCCCGGTGAAGCCTGGGGTGGGGCGGTACAGCGTTATTTTCTTGCGCTGGAAGCAGGCATCAACCAGCTCCCGGGTTTTTCACCCGAGCTACAGGGCGTTTACACCGAGGAAGATGCCGAGGGACGTAAGTACCTGGTGGCGAACATGATGCAGGGGTAAGTGCTGGGTGGCTGTTTGCACAGCCTGGCTGGAATCAGGGGCCATGGCTGGCCCTGAGAAGGTTTGAGTCGCTGACAGCTTATGAAACACTGAGAGGGTTTCGCTCGCCAGGCGGCCTGGAGTTTCAGTCTGCCCGGTGCGGGCGACCGACAAGGGGCCGCCAGCCGCCGCGGCCCCTTGACCCCGTGCTCCCGTCCTGCCCACCCGCCGCTTCGCGGTGCCTTCGCTGCTTCAGGATTTCTGCGGACCGCCAGGACGCGCCATCCGTGGCGCGGCCCGGCTCTCGCCGACGTCCTGTCGGCTCATCCGGAAATCCCTCATCCGCTCAGCGGGTGGGAAGGCCGCTCCAAACCCCCGCTTCACTATCTCTGTGTTAAAGCCACTTCCATTGTCGCTGTAGGTGACCGGAAAGTCCTACAGTCTGCTGGTTTTGAATCAATGCCTGTTTATAAAAACTTTTTATGAATCCCACTGCACACATTCACTACAGACAACACCCGCTTTTAAAAGAAACCAGGACTGACAGGCGGGGGTTTTTCTGCCGGCATCCGGCGCGCTGAGGAGAGAACGGAGGGCAGGGCGGCGCGGCAGGGATGCCGCGACGAGGACGGCTGCGCCAGGGAGGGCGCATCCGGACGGCCCGTGAGGCCGGAGTGAGAGACGAAGGAACAACGACGGCTGACGGCCGCCGGGATTGTTAAGGGGCTGGCGCGAGCCCCTTAACACGTCCGCCTGCACGGGCAGGCTGAAACTCCCGGTCGCCTGGCGGGCGGAACCCGCTCAGAGCAACCCGCAGCACCTGCTGAGCGGAACCCCGCCAAATCAATACCTGTGATAACTCCGCTGCGCCGAACTCACCTTATACAAATACCGCCGCGATTCCGCCGACGGATGCTGCTTCGACAGCGTCTGATAAACCTGACCCGGCGACATACTGTTAATAATGGTAAAGGCACGATCTTTATCGCTGGAGAACACGCGCAGTACACTACCGGCGCCGCCGTTATAGGCGGTGATAACCGCATAGCGGCGTGAAACCGGATCCTGAATACCGGCCAGATAGTTGCTCTGCAGCAACGACAGATAGGCAGTACCGGCATCAATGTTGTTCTCGGGATCCAGCAGATAGCTGCGGCTCGGTTTGCCCCATTTGCCCTTCATGCGGAATACATCCACACCGGCGGTATGCTGCACTACCTGCATCAGCCCGAGCGCATCAGAATGGCTGACTGCGTAGGGGTTAAAGCTGGATTCGGTCTGCATAATAGCCAGAATCAGAGACGCATCTACACCGTACTCTTCGGCGGCTTTACGCACCATAGGCAGATATTTATGCGCACGCTTATCCAGATGGTTTGGCACCATCGGAATCGTGACCGAGTAGATCACATGCAGGCCGGACGTACGGCGTTGCAGTTTATTGGCAATCAAGTAGTCAGCAAAGGCCTGAGCACGTCCCTGCCAGCGAATCGCCTGACCGGTGTTATCCAGCACCTGTCCGTACAACAACGGCTCTTTACTGATCTGAATGTCGTTAGCATCAGAGTAGAGATCGACATTTCCCGGATCGTCGCCGATCAGTAACGTAGTCACGATCGCCTGACGCAGACTGGCGGCAGGATCGGTACCGGAAATGGTCTCAATGGTGATGTTCCCGCTTTCAAAGTTGATGTGGCTGCGGGTGTAATAATTGTCGGTGTATTTAACGTAGTCTTTCGGTCCGGCGATCAGGACCTCATTGATACCCCAGATGTTCTCAATGTTATGGGCGAATTGCCCCATCAGAATGTCAAATCCGTTGGTATCTTTGACCCATTCCTCTGAATATTCCGGATGTTTTTTACCGGAGCAGGACACCAAAAGGGGGGCAATCACCAGCAGGGCTATCAGCTTTTTATTCATCTAAAATACGTGCCTGACCTGGAAAACGGCCTCAACACGGAGGCCAATAAAGTTATGCTTCGGGTGGCGTGTAGCCTTCAATATGAACGTCTTTACCTTCGAACAGGAAATTAATCATTTCCTTTTCCAGTACCTTGCGATCGTCGGGATTCATCATATTGAGTTTTTTCTCGTTGATCAGCATCGTCTGCTTAGCCATCCATTGCTGCCAGGCTTCTTTCGAGATTTCATTGTAAATGCGTTTTCCCAGATCGCCAGGGTAGAGCTGAAAATCCTGCCCTTCAGCGTCGCGTTGTAAAAAAGTACAAAAAATGGTGCGGCTCATTACTCTTCCTCATTAATCTCACCGTCGCCCACAGGCAACGGCTGGGGATGGCGCAGTTCGTGTAAAAGACGCTCTACAGGTGCGGCTAATCCCACAGATGGCGGCAGCGTTAAGTTATACCAGAGACCGCCAGCTTCATCCATTAATGCCCCGGCAGAAGGCCATGACAGCCACATGGGAACGATATCCAGATGAAAATGGCTGAAGGTGTGACGAAATGCCGTAAGCTGCTGCGGTTTGGCATGGATGCCGCGCGTCGACAGCCAGGCGTTCAGATCGTCTTCGCTGGTGAACTGCGGGAAGCAGAATAAACCGCCCCATAACCCGACCGGCGGGCGCTGTTCAAGCCAGACATTGTCGCCGTTTTGCATCATCAAAAACCAGCCGCTGCGTTCAGGCAACGTCTGCTTAGGTTTTTTGCCCGGATAGTTTGCCCAGCTGTTCGTCGCGCGGGCTTCGCAACCATCGCTGAGCGGGCAGATTTCACATTTCGGGCGCGAGCGGGTGCAAACCATGGCGCCCAGATCCATCATGGCCTGGTTAAACTGACTGACGCCCTCGGCTGGCGTCACGTCTTCACTAATTTGCCACAGCCGTTTTTCAACATCTTTCTTGCCCGGCCAGCCAGCCACTGCGTAACAGCGAGCCAAAACCCGTTTCACGTTACCGTCCAGAATCGGGAAGTGCAGGCCCAGCGATAGCGATAAGATCGCACCCGCTGTCGAGCGGCCTACGCCGGGCAGCGCGGCGACGTCATCGTAGTTGCGCGGGAACGCGCCGCCGTGCATCTCAACCACCTGTTTGGCGGCTTTGTGCAGGTTACGCGCACGCGCGTAGTAACCCAGACCGGTCCAGAGATGCAGCACTTCGTCCAGCGGCGCGGCGGCCAGATCGCTGACGGTCGGAAAGCGCGCCATAAAGC
Organism: Pantoea stewartii; assembly: GCF_011044475.1. Taxonomy (NCBI): domain Bacteria; kingdom Pseudomonadati; phylum Pseudomonadota; class Gammaproteobacteria; order Enterobacterales; family Erwiniaceae; genus Pantoea; species Pantoea stewartii. Next base: position 2,061,086 of record NZ_CP049115.1, on the reverse strand, counting down.
GCTCAAAATAGGGGATAACGGTGGCGACCTGGGTTTGCTGTAACATCACTTCGGACAGCCACACCTTATAAGGTGTTTTCTCCAACTGCCACGGCAGGGTTTTGCGGCCAAAGCGTTGATACCAGTCCAGCACCTGTTGCGCGAACTGCGGGGCTTGCATCATAAAGGGGATATTTCCGTGATTACGCGACATTCAGGCGGGAATTCCAGCATAAGCGCCACTGAGAGTAAACCTGAAGATTGCAAAGGCCTGTTTCTTTCTGGTGGCCACTGACGCCCGGTTGTCAGATAAGGCCGGTTACACACAAGAAGGCGATGGAAATGTTGCTGATAAAACACGGGTTGTTTCTCGTTTTCGGGCATAGCCGAAAGTCAGACTTAAAACAGAAGCCCCGGGTCGGGGCTTCGCGTTTAAATTTTTATCTCTTTGGTTGCTGCGATCGGCACCGCTTCCTTTTCCGGTGGCTTACGGTATTTATCCAGCAGGCGGATGTGAATTTTCCGTAGCATGTCGCCGTTCAGTGTATAGAAACGGAAATAGAGCAGCAGCGTCAGGGCAAAAAAGACAGCGGGCAGCACGATCATAATAAACTGCATGCCAGCAAGGGTTTCCTGCGACTGGTTGATGTTGGGCAGATAGCCAATCATGCCCAGCACGACAGCGATAAAGAAAGCCGCCAGCGCAGAGCCGCCTTTAACGACCATGGTTTGCACCGAATAGGCAATGCTTTCACAGCGCACATGCAGTTTGTATTCGCCATAATCTACGGTATCCGCCACCATAATTACCTGAAGCACCCAGAAAAGCGCCGTTCCGGTATTGAATAAAATCCCGGCAACAACGATTAAGGATGTCGCGTGACTGCCTGCTAATGCCATAGCGAACAGCACACCGCCGCTCAGAATCGGCAGGGCAGACGCCGACGCCCATAGTATCCGGCGTGACAGCAGATTCACTAATTTGGGGAACAGAACCAGTGTTGCCAGGTTCGCCGCGCCAGCATAGGAGAGGTAGTAAGGGAAGAGACTGGCATCGCCGATCACATAGGTAAAATAGTAAATCGCAAAACCGGTAATGATATTCGCCGCAATGTTATAGGCCAGCGCCATACCGAGCAGGCAGGCAAGCTGATCGTTGCGGTAGATAAGGCCGACGATCGCGCTCAGTCCCATCCGGCCGCCGTCCTGGGTCTGCGCGCCGTCTGATGAATAAACCTCATGAACATTACGCAGCGTGATGAGGGTTGCCGCGATGAAAAACACGATCAGGAGCAGGGTAAACATCTGAAAGCCAAAGCCGCGATCGTCGCCCCCGATATAACTGACAAACGGTAGCGCAATGCCGGCCGTGACAAAGGAGGCGAGGCTGGCAAAAAAGCGTGGCCAGGGCACCAGCTCTTCGCGCTCACGTTTGTCCAGCGTAATGGTCGGTACCAGTGACCAGAACGGAATATCCATTATGGTATAGGTCATTCCCCACAGAATGTAGGTGACCCAGACAAAAACCAGCTGTGTCGTCCCTTCAAACAGGTGGGCGCTAAATAACGCGAACAGCACCAGCGAGTTTGTCAGCGTGCCAGTTAAAATCCAGGGTTTAAATTTCCCCCAGCGAGAACGTGTAATGGTAACGATCCATCCCATAATGGGATCGTTAATCGCATCCCAGATTCGGGCGACTAAAAACAGCGTGCCGACCATGCCAACCGATAATCCCACCACGTCGGTGTAGTAATACATCAGGTAGAGGTAAACAATGCCAATCGCGAAGTCTTTTCCAAACGCACCACATCCGTAACTGAGTTTTGTCGTTATCGAAATGCTCATCGGTTGCCGGGTCGCTGTTGCCAGCGCCCGCTCACTGTTATGACGTAGAATCGCGACCGGACATAGCATCCGGCGACAAAGAATTAACGATGAAGCCAGGCGGGCAGCCAACTGCCATGCTCAGTGATGAGTTCGTCCACCAGTGCATAGATCTCATCAAGGCTTAATACCGCTGCCGTATGCGGATCCAGCATGGCGGCGTGATAAACCCGATCGCGGTTTTCAGTCAGAATGGCTTCGGTCAGCAGCGTCTGCACATTGATATTGGTTTGCATCATGGCGGCCAGATGTGACGGAATCGTGCCGACTTTGGTGGGCTGAATCCCATTGGCATCGACCAGACAAGCGACTTCCACGCAGCATCCCTGCGGCAGATTATCGATCAGGCTATCATTACGCACGTTGCCATAAATGACCGCCGGTTCGCCGGTCCAGATAGCGTTCATAATCGTGCTGGCGTACTCACGTGAGGGTTTGCTTTCAATACGTTCGGCGCGACGGTAACGTGCCAGTTCTGCTCGCCATTCCGCCAGTTGTTCTTCACAACGTTTGGGATATTCATCCAGCGGAATCTGATACCGTTCAATAAGATCTTCGCGGCCTGGTTTGATAAACCACGGCGTATATTCTGCGAAGTGCTCTGAGGATTCGGTGACGAAATAGCCCAGCTTTTTGAACATTTCATAGCGCACAATGTTGGGACAGCGCGTATTGCCGTGCAGGTTGGGCTTCGGCACCTGGCCAGCGTTCCAAGCCGCCAGCAGGTCGGGATAGAGATCAACGTAACTGCCGTCAGCGGTTTTACGCTCCAGCGTCAGATAAAACGCCATATGATTAATCCCGGCGCAGCGGTAACGCAGATCGGCAGGATTTAAATTCAGATCGTTGGCCAGTTCCTCCGCCGTTCCCTGTACCGAGTGGCACAGCCCAACCTGTTTGATATGGGGATAGCGCGCATACATTGCCCAGGTGTTCATCGCCATGGGGTTGACGTAATTAAGCAGGGTGGCATGCGGGCAGACTTCCGTCATGTCTTCGCAAATCTGCCACAGGTGCGGGATGGTGCGCAGGGCGCGCATAATGCCGCCGGGGCCCAGCGTATCGGCTATGGTCTGCTCCAGACCATAGCGTTTACAGACCTCAAAATCGGTGACGGTACAGGGCTGATAGCCGCCTATCTGAAAGGCGACCACGACAAAATCCGCATCCGCTAAGGCCGCTTTCTGCTCGCTGTGGCAGGTAATCTGGCCAGCCGCGCCCGCGGAATCCATAAGTTTACTGACGACGGTATAGGATTCTTCAAGCCGGGTTGCATCAATATCCATCAGGGCAATATGGGCCGATTTTAGCGCATCGCGATGGAAAACATCGCCAAGGATATTCTTGACGAAGATAGTGGAACCCGCGCCAATAAAGGTAATTTTGGGTGCAGACATCAGAACGCTCCATGACAGGGTGGGATAATCTCATGGTGGCACGCTGTGCGGGCGAAAACTTCCGTCTTATCGGATGAGCATTCCCAAAAACTCAGATCAGATGCTGGCAACGAACAGATCTGAGTTTTTGGGATAAATTAACGTAAAAAGAAGAGTATCTGGTCTGAAAGAGCGCTTAGTATAGGGAATCCACTGCTGTTTTTGGCCGTCTCCGCGGGTACGCTGGGCGGGGTTCTGATAATTCAGGAGAGAATCATGACGACATTACAGCCCGTTGCCACGCTGCCGCCCGATCCGCATATGTGCAGCAGTGACGAAAAGCAAACCCGCAGCCCGCTGTCGCTCTATTCCGAATATCAACGTATGGATATCGAACTGCGTCGGCCGCTGGCGATGAGCAGCTGTCACTGGCATGGGCAGGTTGAGGTCAATGTGCCGTTCGACGGGGACGTGGAATATTTAATCAATAATGAAGTCGTACAGATTAAGCAGGGCTATATCACGCTGTTTTGGGCCTGTACACCGCACCAGCTTACCCGGCCCGGTAACTGCCAGAACATGGCTATCCTTAATCTGCCGATGCATCTGTTTCTGTCATGGCCGCTCGACCGGGAACTCATCAATCATGTCACACATGGCATGGTGATTAAGTCTGTGGCAAAACAGCAGCTCAGCGCCTTTGAAGTGCAGCGCTGGCAGCAGGAACTGAACAGCCCGGATGAACAGATTCGCCAGCTTGCTGTGGATGAAATTGGCCTGATGCTTAAACGCTTTAGTCTGTCAGGGTGGCAGCCTGTGCTGGTGAACAAAACGTCGCGGACACACAAAAACAGCGTGTCGCGCCATGCGCAGTTTTATGTCAGCCAGATGCTGAGCTATATTGCCGACAATTATGACCAGGCTCTGACAATCAATGACGTCGCAGAGCACGTCAAGCTTAATGCAAACTATGCCATGGGCATCTTTCAACGCGTCATGCAGCTTACGCTAAAACAGTACATTACCGCGATGCGCATTAACCATGTCCGGGCGCTGCTGAGCGATACCGATATTACCGTGCTGGATGTGGCGCTTACGGCCGGCTTCCGTTCCAGTAGTCGCTTTTACAGCACCTTTGCCAGGTATGTCGGCATGTCGCCACAACAGTACCGCAAGCTCAGTCAGCAACGGCGGCAGACCATGACGTTATAATTCTGTTTCCGGCCAGCAGCCTCCCAGGCAATTTTCTTGCATTACTCTACACTCAGGCAGGAAAACGCATGTCAAAACACGCCGGGTGCGCGCGGAAAGTGGCAAAGGCTTGCTTCTGCTTTTGAACTTTGCATAATGCCCGTTTCCCTGAACAGGCTAACCAGCAGGCTTCAACATGATTAATGACGTCATCACCCCAGAATATGATGAAAATGGACGCCCGTTGCGTCGGATTCGTAGTTTTGTGCGCCGCCAGGGCCGCTTAACCAAAGGCCAGCAGCAGGCGCTGGACAACTACTGGCCGGAAATGGGTGTTGAATATCAGCCAGAGCCCATTGATTTGCCCGCGCTGTTTGGGCGCGATGCGCCTGTCACGCTGGAGATCGGTTTTGGTATGGGCGCGTCGCTGGTCACCATGGCGCAAAATAATCCGCATCAAAACTTCCTGGGCATTGAAGTGCATGCGCCCGGCGTGGGAGCCTGCCTGGCGTCGGCGAAAGAGGCCAATGTCAGCAATCTGCGGGTGATGTGTCATGATGCGGTGGAAGTGCTGGAGAAAATGATCCCGGATAATTCACTGCGCATGGTTCAGCTGTTCTTTCCCGATCCGTGGCATAAAGCCCGTCACAACAAACGCCGTATCGTGCAGGTGCCGTTTGCCGAGCTTGTGATGCGTAAACTGAAACTGGGCGGTGTGTTCCATATGGCGACCGACTGGGAAGCCTATGCCGGGCATATGCTTGAGGTGATGAGCAGCATCGCGGGTTACCGAAACCTGTCTGAAGACAATACGTATGTGCCGCGTCCTGAGACGCGTCCACTGACCAAATTTGAGCAGCGCGGGCAGCGTTTGGGCCATGGCGTTTGGGATTTAATGTTTGAGAGGGTGAAATAATGGCCACACAACGCAGCCGTCGTTTACGTAAAAAATTGCATATTGATGAGTTTCAGGAGCTGGGCTTTTCCGTAGCCTGGCGCTTCCCGGACGGCACCTCTGAAGAGGTTATCGACGAAACGCTGAATCAGTTTATTAACGAAGCGATCGATCCCAATGGCCTGGCTTATGACGGCAGCGGCTATCTGGCCTGGGAAGGGCTAATCTGCCTGCAGCAAACCGGTAAATGTACCGAGGAACATCGCGAGCTGGTACGTAAATGGCTGGAAGATCGCCAGTTACTGGATGTGAAGGTGACCGAACTCTTTGACGTCTGGTGGGACTAAGTTACCAGCGATGTCGCTTTCACACCCAGACAGGGAGAACGTATGATTCGTAACGTGCTGGTCGCTGGCCTCTTGCTGGCGGCAACGCAGGCCCAGGCGGCCTGGGAATGCAGCGTTAAACCACAGGATGATGTGGTCATTAGCCCACAAAACGTGCAGGTCGTTGGCGCAAACGGCAATCTTGTGATTTCGCCGCAGGGCGATGTGCAGTTCAACGGGCAAAAAATCACGATGAACGCCGCCAGTCGTCAGCAGGCCATTAATTACCAAAATGCGTTACGTCGCGATCTGCCGTGGATCGATAACGGTGCCACCTCCCGTCTGGAGAAAGGTCGGCTGGCGCTGGATAAGATCATCACTGAGCAGGTAGGGGAATCAAGCCGCTTGCACAGCCGACTGGCCACGCTGAATGCCCAGTTAAAAACCCAGATGAACCGCATTATTGAACATCGCAGTGACGGACTGACGTTCCATCACCAGGCGATCGATCAGGTTCGTGCCGATGGGCAGCAACTGGTGAATCAGGCGATGGGCGGTATCCTGCAGGACAGCATTAATGAGATGGGGACGAAAGCCATGACCAACGGTGGCGGCAGCGGGCTGCAGGGGTTGATGGGTAACCTTGGTGGTCTGCAGAACGCCATTCAGAGCGAATGGAATAATCAGGAAACGGACTTCCAGCAGTTTGGTAAAGACGTCTGTAACCGGGTTATCTCGCTGGAAAAAGACCGTAAAACGCTGGTTAAATCATTTAACTAACCCGTTTTATGTCCTGCCCTGTTAAGAAGGGGCTGAATCATCAGCCCCGTTTTGTCTCAGTCGCTGTTAGCTTCTTTGGTCACGGTCTTGTTACCGGCGACATAGTTATAGATCACCAGCAGCGCAAAGATGCCCGTAATAATCATGGTAATGGTGCCTTTATCGAGGAACCTCGCCATATTACCCAGCAGAATCCCTGTCACGCCAAAGTCCGTATCTGAGAATGTGGTATTCGTCAGACCAATCGCACCCAGCACAGGCAGTAACGCAACCGGCAGGAAGGTAATCAGAATACCGTGTGCAAAGGCGCCAATCATCGCACCCCGCTTGCCGCCCGTCGCATTGCCAAAGACGCCCGCCGTCGCCCCGCAGAAAAAGTGCGGCACCACGCCGGGCAAAATCAGCACCCAGTGCAACTGCCCAAGGATAAACAACCCGACGAGTCCACCGATAAAGCTGGAAATAAAGCCGACCAGAACGGCATTGGGCGCATAGGGAAACACGATAGGGCAGTCCAGAGCAGGACGCGCGCTGGGCACCAGCTTCTCTGAAAACCCGGTAAAGGCCGGTACAATCTCCGCCAGAATTAAGCGCACGCCCTGCAGGATAATAAAGACCCCGGCAGCAAAGGTAATGGCCTGCACAAACGAATACACCAGATAGTTTTGACCATGGCTGAACTGACTTTCAACATACTCTCTGCCCGCCGAGACGGACAAAATAAAATAGATGATCATCATGGTCAGAGAGATGGAGATGGTACTGTCGCGCAAAAAACTCAGGTTTTTGGGCATGTTCATCTCTTCGGTGGACTTTGAACCTTTGCCCACTATAGAGCCTATCCAGCCTGACAGGACATAACCCACCGTGCCGGTATGAGCCAGCGCAACCTGATCGTGACCGATAATTTTACGCATATAGGGCTGAGCCAGGGCCGGGAAAAAGGCCATCAGCATGCCCAGCGTCAGCGAACCGGTATAAATCAGCTGCACACCTTCAAAACCGGCAACGGACAGAATAATGGCAATCATACAGGCCATATAGAAGGTGACGTGGCCAGAGAGATAGATATATTTCAGGCGGGTAAAGCGGGCGACGGTAATGTTTGCCACCATGCCGAACGCCATAATCAGCGTGGTAGGCGCGCCGTATTTCGCCAGCGCGATGGATACCATCGCTTCGTTATTAGGAATAATGCCCTGAACGTTGAATGCGTGCTTAAAAATATCGCCGAGCGGCGTCAGCGAGCCCACCAGAACGGTGGCACCGCCTGCCAGCACTAAAAAGCCCAGAATCGTTTTTACCGTTCCCTTTATCACATCCGGCAACGGCTTGCGCTGCGCGATCAGGCCGAACATCGCGACTAACCCGACCAGAATCGAAGGGACTTTCAGCACATCGACAACTACCAGTAAAAGGTTTTGTATAAACATAATAACCTCAGCGGTAAGTGTTCTTATCAAAGGGGATAACGGTGTTATTTGTTGAAGTAGTCGCGAATTTTCTGCTCAACTTCTTTCAGGTCGATGATGTTGTTGATGATAATGACTTTTTCCGGGGGCAGATTAGCGCTGTAGGCGATGTCTTTTGCCATCACGAATACATCTGCGACGTCCGGCGTCACCGAGCCGAGGTCGGCATGTTCGACCTCCGCCGTCATATCAATCGCTTTAAGCACTTTTTTGATGTTCATTTCCATCATGAAGCTGCTTCCCAGGCCTGAACCACACACTGCCATAATTTTCATAACTACCTCTTCTTATTTGAAATTGTTAACTGATAAGGTCGTCTGCCAGCAGAACCGTGCACAGTTCCTGCTGGCTTTGTGCGTGATAAACGCGTTGCATGATGTCCTCGTCTGTCAGCACTTCAGCCAGCTGCGAAATCATCTCGATATGGCTGTTGCTGTCAGGGGCCGAGAACATAAAAAGGATGTCGACAGGATCGTTTTCATCAGCATCAAAGTTGACAGGGGTTGCCAGTTTCACGACGGACAAGCCCAGTTTCTTCGCGCCCTGTTCAGGACGCGCATGTGGCATCGCGATTCGGGGGGCGATCACGAAGTAGGGGCCGGTCTCTTCTTTGAGCCGGACGATGGTGTCAATGTAATCCTGCGAAATAGCGCCTTCACGGCAGAGAGGATTACCGGTGACCTGAATCGCCTCTTTCCAGTCGGAAACGCGCTCAATGTATTGAATTTTTTCAGCATTCAGCCATTGGGTAAGATTTGCCATACGGTGTCCTGGATAAAAAAGTTGGGCCAGCAGGCAGGCTGCTTGTCATTGCAAGATGTACAGTCAGCTTTTTGCCTTTTTCAGGCGGTCAACCTGTTTGTTTTTCCTGATTCTCTTCCACACACGTCAGGGTAGATAAAAAGTCAAAACCAGTTATTTGATTAGTAATGACTTTTATTGCTAAAGCAGGCGTCAGTTCTGACAATTGCCTGTTGCACAAATTTATTTATACGTATAGACATGTTTAACGTGTCTAGTCATCTTGATGATGCACCTCGACCTGTACAGATACAATATGCAAGAATCAATTCTGGCTGGACAGGCGACACTGGAGTGCAAAATCGTTAGCTGGATCACACTGGTTCCTGTCTCACTCATACGCAGTGACGGAAATCAGGCATACAGGCGATGCGGCGGCGCACCGCAGGCACGGGCTTACTATTCGGGAACAGCGTGATGTTCGATGGCATAACAGAGAAACAAAAAGAGGTTGTCGACTATATTCTGACCAAGATCATGCAGGACGGACTGCTGCCGGGCGACAAGCTGGATACCGAAATTGCGATAGCAAAGAACATCGGTATCACCCGGGCGACGGTACGGGAAGCAACCCGTATTCTGATTGAGCAGCAGCGTATTTATCGCGTGAAGGGGTCGGGACTGTTTGTCGGTTCTATCGGCAAGAGCAATCACGCCGGCCGGTTCCATGCGCTTTCGCCCTTTGATTATCAGGCTCATAAAAAAGGCCATAAAGCGGTCAGGAAGGTGCTCACTGCCAGCATCATCAAGGTGCCCGGACCGGAGATGGCGCAGGCGTTACGTATCAGAAACAGCGATCAGATATACAAAATTCTTCGACTGATGTGCTTTGACGATATTCCCGTGGCGCTGGAATATATCCACCTGCCTGTCAGCCTGTTCAGCAGCATGGAGTTTGGCCGGCTGGAAATCTCGAAATACTCTTACATTGAACAAATCACCGGCAAAAAGATTCAGCGCCGCGACCAGCAGCTTAATGCGATTAACGTGACCGACAGTGAGCAACTCAGACTGCTGAATTTTAGTGCGAATGAGGCGGCGTTGGAGATTAATGAGACGGTTTATCTGGATGATGGCATGCCCTGCGAGGTGAACATTGCCATCATCAATACCCGGTTGTTGCAACTGAGACAGAATACTGAGCGCGGATAAGGATTCGGCCTCCTTCATACAGCCGCAGTTTGCACGCCGAACCCGAAGCGCGTTACTCGTCGGCCAGGAACAGTTCCAGTAGCGAGTTCAGAAACAGTTTGCCCTTCTCGGTAATTTGCCAGATGTCCGCTGTTTCAGTGATGTAACCTGCGGCAATAGCCTGATCGAGCTGTGGACGAATCAGCGCTTCATTCAGCCCGGTATAGCGGCTGAAGTCCGCGCGTGGCGCAGGCTCCAGCAACCGGAAACGGTTCATAAAGAACTCGAACGGCTTGTCACTGTCTGCTACCTCGTACTGTTTATCGAGATAGTTGCCCTTCATAAAACCCCGGGGATGGCGCACTTTGACCGTGCGAACAATACGGCCATCGGGTTGGGTCAGCTTGCCATGGGCACCACAGCCAATCCCAAGATAATCGCCAAAACGCCAGTAATTCAGGTTGTGCTCACAGCGGTATCCCGGTTTGGCATAGGCCGATGTTTCATATTGCTCATAACCGGCAGCGGTCAGCAGCTGATGTCCCTGCTCAAAGATGTCCCACAACGCATCGTCGTCGGGCAATTTAGGCGGACGTGAGCCAAACAACGTATTCGGTTCGATGGTCAGCTGATACCAGGACAAATGCGGAGGATTAAGCGCGATCGCCTGACGCAAATCGTCCAGCGCTTCCGTCAGTGACTGGTCGGGCAAACCGTGCATCAGATCGAGGTTAAAGCTGCGCAGGTTCAGGCCCTGCGCCAGCGCCGCGGCGCGCTTCGCTTCCTCGGGACCATGGATGCGACCGAGGCGTTCCAGCTTCTGCGGGCTAAAGCTTTGTACCCCAATGGAGATGCGGTTAATCCCGGCGCGCTGATAGGCGCTGAAACGGTCGGCTTCCACCGTGCCTGGATTCGCCTCCATCGTAATCTCCGCCCCTTCTGCCAGCGTCAGGCGCGCGCGTACGCCATCCATCAGCATCTGCATCGCGCTACTGCTTAACAGGCTTGGCGTTCCGCCACCGATAAATATCGTGCGTACGTCACGTCCGTGAATCAGCGGCAGATCGTTTTCAAGATCGCGCAGCAGGTGCTGCACATACTCAATGTGCGGCACCTCATCTTTTAACGCGTGAGAATTAAAATCGCAGTAAGGGCATTTCTGGACGCACCAGGGAATATGGATATATAAACTCAGCGGGGGTAAATCAGGCATTACGCATCGCTTCCAGTAACAGCGTCAATGCTTTACCTCGATGAGAGACTTTTCCTTTCTCTGCTTTTGTCAGTTCGGCGGCGGTTTTACCCAATGCCGGAATGTAGAACACCGGGTCGTAGCCGAAGCCGCCTTCACCGGCTGGGGTGCGGGTGATTTCGCCGTCCCAGGCGCCGTGAAACACCAGCGGCGTCGGATCGGCAGCGTGACGTAAATACACCAGCACACAGTGGAACTGGGCCTGACGCTGTCCGTCCGGGGTGCTTTCCAGCGCCTGAAGCAGCTTTTCCAGGTTCTGTTGGTCACTGGCGTCGTCACCGGCATAGCGAGCCGAATAAATGCCCGGTGCGCCGTCCAGCGCGTTGACGGCCAGCCCGGAGTCATCTGCGATAGCGGGCAGCCCGGTCACCTGCGCGGCATGGCGCGCTTTCAGGATGGCGTTTTCAATAAAGGTCAGGCCGGTCTCCTCGGCGGATTCAACGCCGAGGTCGGTTTGCGCCACGATATCCAGACCAAAGGCGGAGAGCAGATCCGCCAGTTCACGGACTTTGCCGGGATTACCGGTGGCAAGAACAACTTTTTGCATAACAGTTCCAGTTTGGTTCATTTACAGCAAATACCAGAGACCCGGGAACAGGTCCATGCCGAGGAAATTCAGGGCATACAGCACCAGAATGACGATCATGGCGGAGAAGTCGATGCCGCCCATCGCGGGCAGAATGCGGCGAATCGGCGCCATTAACGGCTCGGTCAGCTGAATCAGCACATAGTCCATCGGACCGCGGCCCTGGCTGATCCAGCTCATCAGGGAACGGATAATAATGACCCAGAACACCAGATAACCGGCGGATTTCAGTAGCGACAGCAGGCCGACCAGCAAGTTAGCGGGATCGACAGAGAACACGCCGACCTGAATCAGCAGCAGAAGCGGATATTTCAGCGTAGTGAGCACAAACGCCAGCAGCAGAGAAGCCGTATCAATCGGACCCAGCGCAGGCAGAATGCGACGCAACGGTTTTACAATCGGCTGAGTAATCTTCACGACAAACTGGGCAAGCGGATTATAAAAATCGCAACGTGACCACTGCATCCAGATGCGCAGCAACAGCACCATGACGTAGAGATCGATTAGCGTTTTTACCAAAAACGTCATTGTTAACATGAAGTTCCTCAATTATTGTTGTGAAGGCTGTGTGTAATCACGTGCGCCAAATATTGCGGTGCCAATGCGCACCAGGGTGCTGCCTGCGGCAATCGCCGCCTCCATATCATCACTCATTCCCATCGACAGCGTATCAACATCACTATAGTGCTGTTTTAACTGGTGAAATGCATCAGCCATTTGCTGACATACCGCCAGCTGTTTCTGATAATCCTGTTCGGGTGCCGGAATCGCCATCAGCCCGCGCAAACACAAACGCGGCATCGCGGCAATAGCCTGCGCCAGTTCGTCGACGGCCTCCAGCATGATGCCAGATTTGCTGTTTTCGTCACTGATATTTACCTGAATCAGCACATTGAGCGGTGCCAGATGTTCAGGCCGCTGATCGTTAAGCCGCTGTGCAATCTTCAGACGATCAAGGGTGTGGCACCAGGCAAAGTGTTCTGCCACCAGTCGGCTTTTATTGGACTGCAGCGGGCCAATGAAGTGCCATATCAGATTGGGATGTGAGGTCAGCGCCTGAACCTTTTCAACCCCTTCCTGAACGTAATTTTCCCCGAACGCGAGCTGACCCGCAGCCGCCGCTTCTTCGACTGCGCTCGCAGGTTTCGTTTTGCTCACTGCAAGTAGCGTAATTTCTTCGGGAGCCCGGCCGCAACGCGTTGCAGCAGCGGCGATTCGCTGGCGGACTTGCTGTAGGTTGTGCTGGATTGAAGTCATAGTCGGGAGAACACAATGAATCTGGATGAAATCGTGGCGCTTAGTGTAAAGCATAACGCTGCCGATCTGCACCTTTGTAGCGGACATTTGCCGTACTGGCGGCGTCAGGGCAGGCTGGAGCCGCTGCCCGATCGGTCTGCGCTGTCACCTGACTGGATGGCGCAGTTTACGTCGGTGTGGCTGGACAGCGAACAGCAGCAGCAACTTAAGCGGGAAGGGCAACTGGATTTCGCGTTGACCCTGGCGGCGGGACAGCGCCTGCGCGCCAACCTGTTTATGCAGCGTAACGGGCTGTCTCTGGCGCTACGCACCATCGCCAGCGAATGCCCGACGCTGACCGATCTGCGCGTACCGGAAGGGGTGCAGGCGCTACTGAAGAAACGGGACGGACTGATATTAATCACCGGGGCGACGGGCAGCGGTAAGTCGACCACCCTCGCGGCAATGGTGGATGCGATTAACCGGCAGCAGGCCCGCCATATCCTGACCCTGGAGGACCCGATTGAGTTTATCCATCGCAGTCAGCAATCCCTGATTCAACAGCGTGAAGTCGGTATGCACTGCCGGAGTTTCAGCCAGGGCCTGAAAGCCGCACTCAGGGAAGATCCTGACGTTATTATGCTGGGGGAACTGCGCGACAGCGATACCATTCGTCAGGCGCTCACTGCCGCAGAAACCGGCCATCTGGTGCTGGCCACGCTGCACACGCGCGGTGCGGTGCAGGCGGTAGACAGGCTGGTGGATGTGTTTCCTGCGGAAGAAAAAAATCTGGTGCGCACTCAACTGGCAAGCAGCCTCAACGCAGTGATCGCGCAGCAACTGGTGCCAGCCTGTGATGAGAAGAGGACCGGGCTGTTTGAAGTATTGATGGCGACCAGTGCCGTGGTCAATCTGATTCGGGAAGGCAAAATGCATCAGATTCCGGCGCTTCTGCAAACCGGCGCTCGGGCCGGGATGCAGACATTCGAACAGAGCCGCGCAGCCCGTCAAGCTGAAGGGGTCATTCGCTAGTGAGTGTCGAACCAGTCCTGCAGGATAATGGCCGCTGACTGTGAATCGACCGACCCTTTGTTCAGCGCACGGTAACCGCCACGCTCAAACAGGCCCGCACGGGCTTCAACGGTACTGAGGCGTTCGTCCTGCAGCTCCACGCGAATGCCGAAACGCCCGTGTAAGCGGTTGGCAAACTTGCGCGCACGCGCGGTCAGTGGCTGTTCGCTGCCGTCCATATTAAGCGGCAATCCCACCACCACAAAATCAGGCTGCCACTCTTTCAGCAACTTTTCGATTTGCAGCCAGTCAGGCGTACCGTCCTGTGCTTTGAGGGCACTTAACGGACGGGCACTGCCCGTCAGCTGCTGCCCGACGGCAACGCCAATGCTTTTGGTGCCGAAGTCGAAGCCTAACAAGGTTTGATGTGTCATCAGGCGTGACCTGCATCGCTGGCCATATTGTGAATATCCACCCCGATGCTTCGTGCCGCTTCGCGCCAGCGCTCAGCGATGGGCGTCTGAAACAGAATATTGCTGTTTGCGGGGGTGGTCAGCCAGGCGTTTTCCATCAGCTCATTTTCAAGCTGATCTTTTTCCCAGGCGCAATAGCCCAGCGCCACCAGAACATGATCGGGCTGATCGGCGGTACCTATGGCTTCCAGGACATCGCGTGATGTCGTGATCACCGTGTTGTCTGAAACACGGATGCTGGAGGTAAACGTGCGCTGGGCAGAGTGCAGGATAAACCCGCGATCTTCTGCCAGCGGGCCGCCGCTGAATACCGGCTTATCCAGGTTGATTGCCGGATCGCGGTTTTCCTCGGCAATCTTGAGCTTTTTCAAAATGCCTTCAACCGTCAGGTTTTCCATAGGCTTGTTAATAATCAGCCCCATTGCCCCTTCTTCGTTGTGCTCGCAAATGTAGACCACAGAACGTTTGAAAAAGGGATCCTGCAACGCTGGCATGGCAATCAAAAAGTGATGCTGTAAATTCATTCTCACATGCTTTACCAAAGATAACCGGTGCGTAAAGTCAGCACCGGTGTTGGGTTGATCACGGAGCATGGTCCCAGCGTTATGCTGAGCCCAGACGCTTCTCAATGGCATCCATCAGCATACCGGTGATGGACACAGGGAAAGCGGCCTCGATTTCACGAATGCATGTTGGGCTGGTCACGTTAACTTCTGTCAGTCTATCACCAATAATATCGAGTCCGACAAAAATCAAGCCTTTGGCTTTAAGCGTGGGGCCGACTTTGCGGGCGATCGCCCAGTCACTTTCGCTCAGCGGGCGCGCTTCACCGCGTCCACCGGCGGCCAGGTTACCACGGGTTTCACCGCCTTGGGGGATACGCGCCAGGCAATAGGGAACGGGTTCGCCATCGACGACCAGTACGCGTTTGTCGCCCTCTTTGATCGCTGGCAGATAATTTTGCGCCATGCAGTAGCGGCTTTCATGCTCTGTCAGCGTTTCGGCGATTACGCCAAAGTTTGGGTCATCCTGCTTCACGCGAAAGATGGATGCGCCACCCATGCCGTCCAGCGGCTTCATAATCACATCGCCATGCTCCTGCCAGAATGCACGGAGTTGCTGCTTCGAACGGGTCACCAGCGTATCCGGCGTAAATTCGGCAAACCAGGCGGTATAGAGTTTTTCATTGCAGTCGCGCAGGCTTTGCGGCTTGTTAACGATCAGCGTGCCCTGTTCTTCGGCACGTTCCAGAATGTAGGTGCAGTAGATGAATTCGGTATCGAACGGTGGGTCTTTGCGCATCAGGACGACATCAAGATCGGCCAGTTTGATCTGCTGTTCGCTGCCAAACTGGTACCAGCTCGCGGCATTCTGTTCCACGCTGAGCAGGCGCGTGCGGGCAAAGGCCACGCCGCCGCGCAGGGAGAGATCGTTCATCTCCATATAGTGAATTTCGTAGCCCCGGCGCTGGGCTTCCAGCAGCATTGCAAAGCTGGAGTCTTTCTTAATGTTGATGGATGCGATCGGGTCCATCACGATGCCAAGCTTAATCATTATTCTCTCCTGAAGGAGGCGGCACTAACCGTCTCGTTCCGTTCGGGCAAAAGGGGCTGATCTTTCAGGCTGGCGGTGAGGCTGCATGACCTGAACGTGCTAAAAGTATCGCTTAACCCAGGTCGCCAAACCTCACCTGAAGTGCCGTAATGGCCGTCAGCGCGGTGGTTTCGGTGCGTAAAACGCGTGGGCCAAGCAAAATATCCGTAAATCCATGCTGTGCCGTCATGGCAATTTCTTCAGCGGACAGCCCACCTTCCGGGCCAATCAGCAACCTGACGCGCTCGACCGGTTGGGGCAAGGTGTTAATACTGTGGCTGGCGCGCGGATGCAGATTCAGTTTTAACCCACTTTCCGCTTCACTGCACCAGGCTTCCAGCGTCATCGCCGGACGGATTTCCGGTACCCGGTTACGGCCACACTGTTCACAGGCGGCAATCGCAATCTTTTGCCATTGCTGAATTTTTTTCGCCAGACGTTCGGCGTCCAGTTTGACACCACAGCGCTCAGAAAACAGCGGCGTGATGACATTAACGCCCAGTTCGATTGATTTCTGGATGGTAAATTCCATTTTTTCGCCACGCGACATCACCTGGCCGAGATGGAGATAAAGGGGCGATTCACGATCGTCAGTCTGACTCGTTGTGATGGATACTTTTACACGTTTTTTATCAACTTGCGTGATTTCTGCCGCGAAAGTCAGATTACTGCCATCAAACAGTTCCAGATGCTGTCCGCTGGTCATGCGTAATACGCGACCAACATGGTTAGAGGCATCGTCATCCAGTGTAATCTCACTGCCAACATGCAGCGGCTGTGAGTGAAAAATGCGAGGTATGCGCATAAAGTACCTGAGAGCAAAACGCCGCGCGATCCACGCGGCGAGGCCGTAAAGACAGTTAGTTTAGGGCAGGGATTTTAACGCTTGCAAGCTTCGAGCACATAAGGATTATGATTCCCCTGTACCCGTGCGATACGTTGGTCTCGCTCGCATTCCCACTGGCTGACCGGATAGAGCTTGTTCCAGGCCGTAAATAGCTGGGTTTGCTGGCGCGACAAGCGCAGATGATATTGATCGCGCATATAGAAGTAGGTGCGCGCGATGGCACCGCGGGCCCGTTCTGGTGGCTCTGCCTGTTTGTTTTTAAAATCAATGTGCATGCTGCACTGACCATATTGCTTCTCTGTCCCGTTCCACTGGCTGTAAGCAAAGTTACCCCGGTCGCCGTTTACTTCACCTATTGCCGGTTGCAGATTGTGCAGATCGGTCTCCATATGGCGATAGTCGGCATCTTTACTGCAGTTTTTGCGTCCACCATTCTGCCAGCACTGACGTTGATGACCGAACTCCCAGGCAGGCATCACGTGCTCCCACTCGATGCGCGCGGCACGGTTGGCATTTTTACGCGGTTGATAACCGCAGCTGCTCAGATCAGGTTCGCCCTTTTTACCGTGCCAGGTCATTTTGCAGCCGCAATAAAAACTGCCCGGTGCATCGGCGTTAATCTCGGCCGCATAAGCTTTTGCCTGCTGAAAATTATTCTGATGGTAATTATTCAGGTTAAGCGCGGTAGCATGAAAGGAGGCCAGCAGCAGCGCGGCGGTCATGATTATTTTGCGAGACATATTCCAGTTATCACCTTGATCCTAAAAAGGGCGGCAGGGTACCAGAATGCGGGGGCAGGCGGAATGAGAATCCGGTCAGGATGGAAGGAAAAGGCCGGCTTTTAATACGTTGCCGCAATGGACACAGCGGTATTCGCTTTCGCCGCGAATCACGCGATTATGACGCCGTACGGTAAGGTGGTGCTGCTGACACTGACAGCGGTAGGCAAAGGTGCGACTACGGACGGACGCGACTTCAAAACGGTGGGTACGCTGGGCCGGAACACCGAGGACGGTTTCCATCATCCACTTCCACTCTTTCCCGTGCGGTGCCACGCGACCAAAGGTCTTCCACACCAGCAAATGGGCCAGTTCGTGAGGAACGACTTCATCAATAAACGCCTGTTGGTTCTCCAGCAGCAGCACAGGATTGAGGCGAATCTCCCATTTTTCCAGCCAGGCGGTACCGGCGGCGGTGCCCCGTTGCTGATAAACCAGCGTGGGCTCAGGGTAGGTGCGTTCAAGCATGCGATTAGCGCGCTCAAGAGCATCACGCAGGGCGCGCATAACGGCTTGTTGCAGGGCAATCGGAAGACGAGGTGTTTTCATGGCGCTCAGCATAAGCGCCGCAGAGGCGGAACTCAATATGAATGCGCGGGGCAAAGATGGCGATGCCCGTCTGTCACGACGGACATCGCCACGGCTTAATGGAACTGCGCGACGGTTTGTGCCAGCTGGCGGGCCTGATCCTCAAGCGAACTGGAGGCCGCCGACATCTGCTGAACCAGTGCCGCATTTTGCTGAGTCGTGCCGTCCATTTCATTAACGGCAATGGTGACCTGAGCGATACCGCGCGCCTGTTCATCGGATGCGGCAACAATTTCACCGATGATGCGCTGCACGGATGAAACGGCATTTGTCATTTCATGCATGGTTTTGCCCGCATCATTGACCAGCACAACGCCATTCTCGACGCGCAGCGCTGACTCTTCAATCAGGGCGGCGATGTCCTTTACGGCACTGGTGGTGCGCTGCGCCAGGTTACGCACTTCTGAGGCCACCACGGCAAATCCGCGTCCCTGTTCCCCTGCACGTGCCGCTTCAACGGCGGCGTTAAGCGCCAGAATATTGGTCTGGAAAGCAATGCTGTTAATCAGCGTGGTGATATCACCAATTTTCTGCGAGCTTTCATCGATCTTCGCCATGGTTGTCACGACCTGATCCACCAGCGTTTCGCCACGGTTAGCGATACGGGTGGCAGTTTCCGTCAGCCCTGTCGCCTGTTGTGCGTTGTCAGCGTTCATACGAATGGCCGCGCTAATCTGTTCCATGCTGGCCGCAGTTTCCTCCAGGGCGGCAGCCTGCTCCTCAGTTCGGGAGGACAGGTTCAGGTTGGCGCTGGCGATTTCGCCCGCGCCCTGCTGGACAGAGAGGCTGGCATCTTTGATTTGGCCGACCATCGTCCTAAGCTGTGACTGCATGGTATTCAACGCGTAGAACAGACTACGGCTATCGTCGGGCGCAACGCCAATGCTGTTGTTTAACCGCCCCTCAGCCACAGCCAGCGCGATACGCGCAGCCTCTGCCGGTTCACCACCCAGCGGGCGCATCACTTTGCGACTGAACAGCAGCCCCAGCACGGCACCCACCGACAGGATGCTGATGATCATCAGCCCGATTGCCTAGTACAGCTGGCGGTCAGCGGCCGCCATCACCTGACTGACGGGCGCCACGATCCCGACATACCAGGGTTTATCACTCTTCCCAACGCGCACGGGATACCACGTATACATGGCCTGTTCTTTGAGCACCGGATCGTATTGCTCCGTCACGTTGGTACTGGTGCTGTTTACGTTCCCCGGCCATTTCTTGCCCGCTTCACTTGTATCGGGGGAGGAAATCACGTTACCGCTGTTCGAAATCAGCAGCGCGTAACCGGTGCCTTGCCAGGGTTTGATCTGGTTGATTTTTTTCTGGATAGACGACAGCAGAATATCCGAGCTGACGACCAGTTTTAGCTTATCGTTCACCATGACAGGCGTGGCGACTGAGGTTAACCACTCGGGTTTCGCGCCATCATAGGCGAAGCTGTAGGGTTCAATCAGCGTGTCTTTAAGCGTTTCTTTCGGCAGCAGATAGTAATTGCCCGCACCGGGTTGTAAAAAATCCAGCGCCGGATTCATTTTAAAATGCCCGTCTTTATCCCGATCAATATACCAGGCATAGCGCCCCTCGGGTGGCATTCCCTGCTGGCCGGCGAAAGCACTGTCACGACCGTCGAAGGCGTTGGGTTCGAACACCACGGTCATCGATACAAAGTCAGGATTTTTCTGCAGGGCATATTCCATGAGCTTATGGGCAACGTTGCGATCGGTCACGCCGGCCGCTGGCAGCGCGGCAAGGCTTTGCCCCAGGTTTTGTGCCGCGTCCAGTGCATGTGTCAGTTCCTGTTGAATTTGTCCGGCATGGCTGGCAGCAATTTGTTGCAGGTAGTCAGCGGCCAGAGATTTTTGCGCTTTTGAAGACTGCCAGCTGAGCAATCCGATGGTCGCTGCAAAGCCCACGACAATCGTCATTCCCCCTGCCAGCAGCATCTGAGCCCGGGTGCTCATTGTCTTTTTTACGCTGGGGTTGTTCATTGGATTTCCTGATGAAAATAAAGTATGAAAACGGATTTTTATAAGGGAAACGTCAGGTCATTTATCGGCGTATATTTTTTCGACTTTAACGAAAGAAAAGCGAAGCGGGGCGGCGCAAGCCAGGCGTGGCAGGGTTTTAGCGTGAATACGCTGAGCTGTTGGCGTGGGTAAAGGGTTAAAAAAAGCCAGTCAGTTTACACTGACTGGCTTTCACGGACGCGGGCGCGAAGGAATTTACTGGCCGATATCGCGCAGTTTTTTACCCGCCATCAGGTTACGTTCAATATGTTCCAGCGACACGTTTTTGGTCTCCGGAATGAGCATAACGGTGAGCACAATAAAGAACACGTTCAGCAGCGCGTAAACCCAGAAGGTCGGTGCATTACCCAGCGTGTTCAGCATGGTCAGGAAGGTTGCGCCAACGATCATATTGGCAATCCAGTTGGTGGTGGTTGAAACCGTGATACCAAAATCACGCCCTTTCAGCGGCTGAATTTCGGAACACAGTACCCAAATCAACGGACCGGCTGACATGGCGAAGCCCACGATAAACATCAGCAGCATACCAATGGCGAAGTACTGCGCGCCTGGTGTATGGATGCCCATGTGCAGCATAGTGCCCAGGATGCCCATACCGGCAGCCATGACCAGGAAGCCCAGAATCAGCGTAGGCTTACGGCCCCAGCGATCCACCAGGCCAATGGCGATGAAGGTGGCCAGTACGTTAACCAGACCGACAATAACCGTTCCCCACATCTGCTGAGTCGTATTCGCAAAACCGGCGATCTCAAAGATTTTCGGCGCGTAATACATGATGACGTTCATCCCGGTGAACTGCTGCATCACCTGAAGCAGAATGCCGAGGAAGACCGCGCGGCGGAAGTTGGCGTTATTGGTAAACAGACCCCAGCCAGACTGCTTCACTTTCAGGCTTTCGCGGATCTCATCCAGTTCGCGTTTTGCCTGTTCACTGGTGTCACGCAGACGATCCAGAACACGCTGTGCGTCGCGGAAGTTGCCTTTCGCCGCCAGCCAGCGCGGGCTGTTCGGCAGGAAGAACACACCAATCAGCAGCAGAATGGCAGGGATCGTGATCACGCCCAGCATCCAGCGCCAGTTTCCGGTAAAGCTAAATGCGGTATCGGAGAGATACGCACCCAGAATACCGATGGTAATCATCAGCTGGTACAGCGAGATCATGCTGCCGCGGATTTTCTCTGGTGCGATTTCAGAAAGGTAAAGTGGCGCGGTATACGAGGCGACACCCACGGCGAGACCTAACAGGACGCGCGCGCAGATCAACATTTCCGGATTAGGTGCCATCGCTGACCAGAGTGATCCAATGACAAACAGAATCGCACCGGCCATCAGGCTTTTTTTACGGCCCAGACGTGATGACATCCAGCCGCTGCCGATAGCACCAATGGCTGCACCAAACATCATGGAGCTGACAATCCACTCCTGTTGGTGGGCAGTAACATTAAAGTCCTTAGCGATAAAGGGCAGGGCACCTGCGATAACGCCGATATCCAGCCCAAAGAGCAGGCCTGCGAGCGCTGCCAGAAAGCAGACAAATAAGGTCATTGCCTTATTTGAGGTTCTGCTTTTATGTGAGTTGCCAGGCATGGTTGCCTCCAAATTATCCATCATTGTTGTTATCGATGTTAAAAAACCTTATCTGGGTTAAAAGTGAGCCCGATCACATTGATGTAATCGCTTACACATGCTGAAACCCTGAAATCCAGCATTTACAACCCAGAAAGGTCAAGTAACCAGTGAGGTATAGTACCCTCGAAGTTTCTGACAATGTCCTGATTAACGCCTATCAGATGACGCTGAAAATAACGCATTTTTAAAAGAATAACTACGGCGATAAATTCCTAAATAGCCGATATTTAAAGCGTTTCAAATTGTAATCGTTAATACAAGGGCAGGGTACAAACTGAAAGAAAGTGTAGTTGAGTTAAAAAAATGTGCCGCAGGAAAAAAGCGGAGGACGAATGCGGGATAAAGCTCATAAAAAAGCCCCGCCATCGGGCAGGGCTTTCAGGTGCACTTACTCACCAATGCTTACAGACCAGCGGCCTCGCGCAGCTGTGCCGCTTTGTCGGTTTTTTCCCATGGGAAATGTTCGCGACCAAAGTGACCGTAAGCGGCCGTTTCTTTATAGATTGGGTGCAGCAGATCCAGCATCTGAATCAGACCGTATGGACGCAGGTCAAAGAATTCACGGACCAGCAGCGTCAGCTGTTCAGTAGAGACTTTCTCGGTACCAAAGGTTTCCACCATGATAGATGTCGGCTCTGCCACGCCGATGGCGTAGGAAACCTGAATCTCACACCGATCGGCCAGGCCAGCCGCCACGATATTTTTGGCAACATAGCGCGCAGCGTACGCCGCGGAGCGGTCAACTTTTGAGGGATCTTTACCTGAGAATGCGCCGCCACCGTGACGCGCCATCCCGCCGTAGGTATCGACAATGATTTTACGACCGGTCAGGCCACAGTCACCCATTGGACCGCCGATAACAAAACGGCCGGTTGGGTTGATGTGGTATTTGGTGGACGCGTTCAGCCACTCAGAAGGCAGTACCGGCTTGATGATTTCTTCCATCACCGCTTCCTGCAGATCGTGCTGGCTGATGGCTTCGCTGTGCTGAGTCGAGAGCACGACCGCGTCGATGCCTACAATCTTGCCATTGTCATACTGGAAAGTGACCTGGCTTTTCGCATCCGGGCGCAGCCATGGCAGCGTGCCATTTTTGCGGACTTCAGCCTGACGCTGGACCAGACGATGCGCATAGGTTACCGGGGCGGGCATCAGCACGTCGGTTTCGTTGGTCGCGTAGCCGAACATCAGGCCCTGATCGCCTGCACCCTGTTCCAGCGGATCGCTGCGGTCAACGCCCTGGTTGATGTCCTGAGATTGTTTACCGATGGCGCTTAACACGGCGCAGGAATTGGCATCAAAGCCCATATCGGAATGAACATAGCCGATTTCACGTACGGTATTACGGGTGATTTCTTCGATATCAACCCAGGCGCTGGTCGTGATTTCGCCGCCGACCAGAACCATACCGGTCTTTACGTACGTTTCGCAGGCCACGCGCGCTTTAGGATCCTGCTCCAGGATCGCATCAAGCACCGCATCGGAAATCTGGTCAGCGATTTTATCAGGATGTCCTTCTGATACGGACTCGGATGTAAAAAGATGTTTAGCCATTATGTTCTTTACCTTACCAATGGTTTGAGTTCGACTGCGTAGCGCAAGTGAGTGTTAGCTGACTTAACGCCCCTTAAGGCAAAGCCGAGAGCAGTCAGGTAGTGTCAGCACGCCAGGCCAACACCGCCTGGATATTAACCTGTTTAGATGGAAAACCATCTGGACGTCTATTTTAGGTTACGAGATGAGCGAATTACCAGCCCTTTTTTCTGATGCACTGCCGGCCTGGTGCTGAGTAGTGAATAATGCTGCAGGCAGGGCCAGCATTAAGCGAATAATCTCTTTGCATTTTTCAGGCGCAAATTGTATAAAACGCCGCTGCGTTTGCAGCAGAAAAAGGATGACGCGCTATCGCGTCGCGCCCGTCAGACCACTGTCTGGCTTTCACCCTGATGGTTTGCCACATGACGGCGTCATGTGCGGAGGTGATACACGTCATGAGCCTTATCTTCTCCTTCACGGCTTCTTTGCGTGCTGGCTTTGCGTCAGCGTTATCCTGTTTCCCGTCTTTATTTCTTTCCTGCCACCCTTTTATTCGCTTCGGTAATTATCCCGACACAAGCGCTGGCTAACCTCTGACACGTCAACGTGGGCAAGTGGCCCGACCGACGTGGTGTGAATTATTCGCGGCCCTTTTTTCCCCTGTCGTGGCGGAGTGTTTTACACTTAGGTCATGCAAGGGGATTATCTGGGCGCGTGACGCTGACAGAGCATGACGTAATATGTGGCAACGAATTTCCCTACATCCGGCTGTTGAGTCGGATTACAGTATTATCTTTCAACGGAAAATTGAGGTTCGTGATGTCTGACGGCATGAAGAATATCAAGGGTTCGTCAGCTGGCGAACAAGGTGCTCTCCGCTCTATGCAGGAGGTGGCGATGAACGATCAAGACGCCAGCCTGATGCTGCGGACCTATAACATTGCCTGGTGGGGCAATAACTATTATGACGTGAATGAACTGGGTCATATTAGTGTCTGTCCCGACCCGGATCGCCCGGACGTGCGCGTTGATCTGGCAAAACTGGTGAAAGAACGTGAGGCGCAAGGCCAGCGTCTGCCGGCGTTGTTCTGTTTTCCGCAGATCCTTCAGCACCGCCTGCGCTCAATCAACGCCGCGTTCAAACGCGCGCGTGAATCCTATGGCTATACCGGTGACTACTTCCTGGTTTATCCCATCAAGGTTAACCAGCACAAACGCGTGATTGAATCGCTGGTGAACTCCGGTGAGCCGTTGGGCCTTGAAGCCGGATCAAAAGCGGAACTGATGGCGGTGCTGGCGCATGCCGGCCACACCCGCTCAGTGATTGTCTGTAACGGTTATAAAGATCGTGAATACATTCGTCTGGCGCTGATCGGCGAAAAAATGGGGCACAAGGTTTATCTGGTTCTGGAGAAGATGACCGAAGTGCGTCTGGTGCTGGAAGAAGCGGAACGCCTGAATGTGGTGCCGCGCCTCGGCATTCGTGCGCGTCTGGCGTCGCAAGGTTCCGGTAAATGGCAGTCGAGCGGTGGCGAGAAATCCAAATTTGGCCTGTCTGCCACGCAGGTGCTGAAGCTGGTTGAAATCATGCGCGAAGCCGGACGCATTGACAGCCTGCAACTGCTGCACTTCCACCTTGGCTCTCAGATGGCGAATATTCGCGATATCGCCACCGGCGTGCGCGAGTCGGCACGTTTTTACGTGGAGCTGGCGAAGCTGGGCGTCAACATTAAGTGCTTCGACGTCGGCGGCGGCCTGGGCGTGGATTATGAAGGGACGCGTTCACAGTCTGACTGCTCGGTAAACTACGGGCTGAATGAATACGCTAATAATGTTATCTGGGCCATCGGTGCCGCCTGCGACGAACACGGACTTGAACATCCTACCGTCATCACCGAGTCCGGTCGCGCCGTAACGGCGCACCATACGGTGCTGGTCTCTAACATCATTGGTGTTGAGCGGAACGAATTCAGCAAACCTGAAGCGCCCGATATCGATGATGCGCCACGTCCTATCCTGAGCATGTGGGAAACCTGGCAGGAGATGCACGAGCCGAATACGCGCCGCTCTCTGCGTGAATGGCTGCACGACAGCCAGATGGACCTGTTTGATATTCACACCGGCTATTCGTCAGGCATTTACAGCCTTAAGCAGCGCGCCTGGGCTGAACAGCTGTACCTGAGCATTTGCCATTATATTCAGCAGCATCTGGATCCCAGCAACCGCGCACATCGCCCGATTATTGATGAGCTGCAGGAGCGCATGGCGGATAAGATCTATGTGAACTTCTCGCTGTTCCAGTCGATGCCGGACGCGTGGGGCATCGATCAGCTGTTCCCGGTGCTGCCACTGGAAGGCCTGAATAAAAAGCCCGAACGTCGGGCCGTGCTGCTGGATATTACCTGTGACTCCGATGGCACCATCGATCATTACGTGGATGGCGACGGCATCGCGACGACCATGCCGATGCCGGAATATGATGTGGAGAACCCACCGATGCTGGGCTTCTTTATGGTCGGCGCGTACCAGGAAATTCTGGGCAACATGCACAACCTGTTTGGTGATACCGAAGCAGTGGATGTCTTCGCATTCCAGGATGGCGAAGTGGAAGTACAGCTTTCCGATGAAGGCGATACCGTGGCCGACATGTTGCAGTATGTGCAGCTGGACCCCAATGAGCTGATGACGCTGTTCCGTAAACAGATTCAGACCTCTGAACTGGACGAAGACCTGCGTGAGCAGTTCCTGCAGGAGTTTGAAAGCGGTCTCTATGGCTACACGTATTTAGAAGACGAATAACGCCCTGCGAAGCGCTTGCAGCCGGGCGGGACATTGTTGATAATCGGCGGCAACACATCCCTTCCTCGTCGGGCCTAACGACGCGGAGGGGATTTTTTTTATCTCAACCTGAAAGGTGTGCGGGCACGGCCCGGTTCAGACATTAACAGAGGACGACTTATGTACAATACCCTCGGTAATCAGTACGACAATTCACTGGTTTCTAACGCCTTTGGTTTTATGCGTTTTCCAGTCAATTTTCAGCCTTACGACAGCGACGCAGAGTGGGTGATCACCGGCGTTCCGTTTGATGCAGCAACCTCTGGCCGTCCAGGCAGCCGTCTTGGCCCTGGTGCCATCCGTCAGATTTCAACGAATCTGGCCTGGGAAGGCTGTCGCTGGCCGTGGGATTTTGACCTGCGTCAGCGCCTGAATGTCGTCGACTGTGGCGATCTGGTTTATGCCTTTGGCGACTCTCAGGACCTGTCTGACAAGTTGCAGGCTCACGCAGAGAAGCTGCTGGCTAACGGTAAACGTATGATGACGTTTGGCGGCGATCACTACGTCACGCTGCCGCTACTGCGTGCCCACGCGAAGCACTTCGGTAAAATGGCGCTGGTGCACTTCGACGCGCATACCGATACCTATTCTAACGGCCCCACGTTTGACCATGGCACCATGTTCTTTACGGCGCCAAAAGAGGGCCTGATCGATCCGCAGCACTCCGTCCAGATCGGTATCCGTACCGAGTTCGATAAGAGCCTGGGCTTTAACGTGCTGGATGCGGCACAGGTTAACGACCGCAGCGTGGACGATATCCTGGCGGAAATTAAGCGCACCGTTGGCGATCTGCCGGTTTATCTTACCTTTGACATTGACTGCCTGGACCCTGCGCATGCGCCGGGTACCGGTACGCCAGTGATCGGTGGCTTAACGACCGACAAAGCGACCAAGTTGATTCGGGGTTTGCAGGGCATGAATATTGTCGGGATGGATCTGGTGGAAGTGGCCCCGGGCTATGATCACGCCGATCTGACCGCGCTTGCTGCCGCAACGCTGGCACTGGATATGTTACACGTTCAGGCCGCCAACAAAGGCTAATGCCACAGCGGGATAACGCAGCGTTATCCCGCTGATTCAGGCTTACTTGCTGTCTGCCGCGATACGATCGCGAATGTGTTGTGCGCGGGCTTCAGAATCAGGGTGCGAATCGAACATAGAGCTCTGGCGACCCTGTTCCAGTTTCGCCAGTTTTTCAAAGCTGGTCGCTAATCCGACAGGGTCAATTCCCCGTTTTTTAAGCAGATCGTAAGAGTAGTCATCCGCCTGCGTTTCCTGAGTCTGGGAGAACTGCGCATTCACCAGTTTTTCGCCCATATCGCCCAGTTGTGACTGCGACAGCGAGCCAATGATGCCTCCTACGGACGCGGCAGCGGTGCGCGCGGCGGTCGTGGTAAAGGCAACCTGCATCGCTTTACGTGTATGGCCCAGCGCGACGTGACCCATTTCGTGCCCCAGCACCGCCTCCACTTCATTGTCGTTCATCATGTCCATCAGGCCGCTGTAAACGCGTATACAGCCGTTGGCCATCGCCCAGGCATTCACATCTTTGGTCTGGTAGACCTTATAGTTAGCCGGCGTACCGTTAATGTTGTCGCCCAGTGCGGCCGCGATTTTATTCAGACGTTGCTGGTATTCGCTGTTCGCCGGCGCGACCTGATTGTCTTTGTCCATCTGGGCACAGGATTGATCGCTCAACTGCTTCACCTGGGCATCGCTTAATGTGTACGCCTGGAAAGCCTGTGCACCTGACTGCAGCAGGCCGTTGTTATTCATCCCCTCGCAGCCGCTTAACAGCGCGATCATCCCCAAAGCCAGTACCGTTTTCTGAATTTTCATTCCATCTTCCCAATAGTAACAAGATAAAAAACAATCACCTGACGCGGTGGCTGGTGATCGAACATACTGGTTATAGTCGGCGGTAAACCGTTTTGCTAGCAGACATTACCGGAAAAGCCAAACGCGCCGGGCATATTTCGCGTTTTACGACATTACTTTTAGGCCGTTTTTCATGTACATTGTTGTGAAAGTTTCCCCTCGCTTTGCCCGATAACTGATTAATTACAAAAGGTTAAGGCGCAAATCGTTAATCCGAAATGGAGTAGAAGATGCCCTCTCGTAAAGATCTTGCCAATGCCATTCGCGCCTTAAGTATGGATGCAGTGCAAAAAGCTAAATCGGGACATCCGGGTGCCCCTATGGGCATGGCGGATATCGCCGAAGTGTTATGGCGTGGCTACCTGAATCATAATCCAACTAACCCATTGTGGGCTGACCGCGACCGTTTTGTGCTGTCGAATGGTCACGGTTCGATGCTGATCTACAGCCTGCTGCATCTGACCGGTTACGATTTGCCCATCAGCGAACTGGAAAACTTCCGTCAGCTGCACTCTAAAACCCCGGGGCACCCTGAGTACGGCTACACCGTTGGTGTGGAAACCACCACCGGTCCGCTGGGACAGGGCATTGCCAATGCCGTGGGTTTTGCCATTGCTGAGCGCACATTAGCGGCGCAGTTTAACCGTCCGGGTCATGACATCGTAGACCATAACACCTGGGTGTTTATGGGCGATGGTTGCATGATGGAAGGCATCTCACACGAAGTCTGCTCACTGGCCGGTACGCTGAAGCTCGGTAAGCTGGTGGCCTTCTATGACGATAACGGTATTTCAATTGATGGCCATATCGACGGCTGGTTTACCGATGACACCGCTAAGCGTTTTGAAGCCTATGGCTGGCATGTGGTGCGCGGTGTGGATGGGCATAACGCGGATGCGATCGCGAAAGCCATCGAAGAAGCGAAAGCCGTAACCGATAAGCCTTCACTGCTGATGTGCAAAACCGTGATTGGTTTCGGTTCACCAAACAAAGCGGGCACCCATGATTCACATGGCGCGCCACTGGGTGACGACGAAGTGGCCTTGACCCGTAAGCAACTGGGTTGGGAGTATCCGCCATTTGTTATCCCGTCTGAGATTTATGCCGAGTGGGATGCTAAAGAAGCGGGCAAGGCGAAAGAAGCCGCGTGGAATGAAAAATTTGCCGCTTACGCCAAAGCCTTCCCGGAACTGGCTGCCGAATTCAAACGTCGCATGAGCAACGAACTGCCAGCTAACTGGCAGCAAGAGTCGCAAAAATTCATTGAGCAGTTGCAGGCGAACCCGGCGAAAATTGCCAGCCGTAAAGCTTCGCAGAATGCGATTGAAGCGTTTGGTAAGATCCTGCCGGAATATCTGGGCGGTTCAGCGGATCTGGCACCCAGTAACCTGACTATCTGGTCGGGATCTAAGCCAATCAATGAAGATGCTGCGGGTAACTACATCCATTATGGTGTGCGTGAGTTTGGTATGACCGCGATTGCTAACGGTCTGGCCCTGCACGGCGGTTTCCTGCCTTATACCGCAACCTTCCTGATGTTCGTGGAATATGCGCGTAACGCGGCACGTATGGCTGCGCTGATGAAGATCCGTCAGATCATGGTGTATACCCATGATTCAATCGGTCTGGGTGAAGATGGCCCGACGCACCAGCCTGTTGAGCAGATGGCAAGCCTGCGCACGACGCCGAACATGAGCCTGTGGCGTCCGTGTGACCAGGTTGAATCTGCCGTGGCGTGGAAATATGCCATTGAGCGTAAAGACGGCCCAAGCGCCCTGATCTTCTCGCGTCAGAACCTGGCACAGCAGGAGCGTACACCCGAACAACTGGCCAACGTGGCCCGCGGTGGTTATGTCCTCAAAGACAGCGCAGGCACGCCAGAACTGATTCTGATTGCCACCGGTTCCGAAGTGGAACTGGCCGTCGCGGCTTACCAGAAGCTTACCGAAGAAGGTCGCAAGGTGCGCGTGGTGTCTATGCCATCGACCGATGCTTTCGATAAACAGTCCGAAGAATACCGTGAATCTGTTCTGCCAAAAGCCGTTGCGGCGCGCGTCGCTATTGAGGCTGGTATCGCCGATTACTGGTTTAAATACACCGGGCTGAACGGGGCTATTGTTGGGATGACAACCTTTGGTGAGTCGGCTCCTGCTGAGAAGCTGTTCGAAGTGTTCGGTTTCACGCTCGACAACGTTGTCGCAAAAGCAAAAGCGTTGCTGGCGTAATGCCACAATCCTGACGCGTGCCTGCGCGTAAGGATAGCAATAAAAAAGGGGGCGCTTTCTGCCCCCTAACTGACGCAATTATTCCTGGAGTAATCGCTCATTTTTGCTCAATTATGTGATGCAGATCCAAAAATTCGCAGCTCGCTTGATCGCAGTCATTCCTGTTATTCCTCACTTCTATTATTCTCGCTGAACCGTTTCAGTTATGGCGCGTTCACCCTGCATCGGGTAAGAATCTCCTGTACAAAACGTGGTGAAACGCTCAGGCTATCTGCACCTTTTTTTCAGTCTGGTTTGGCAGGAGAAAGATGACCATTCGGGTTGCAATAAACGGCTTTGGTCGCATTGGACGCAACGTGTTGCGTGCACTGTATGAAACGGGACGCCGTGCTGAAATCACCGTGGTGGCGATTAATGAGCTGGCGGAAGCCGCAGGCATGGCGCACTTATTAAAATACGACACCAGTCATGGCCGTTTTGCACTGGATGTTCGCCAGGAGCGGGACCTGCTGTGGGTGGGAGAAGATACTATTCGTATTCTGCACCACGCCGGACTGGACGCGCTGCCCTGGCGCGAACTCAATGTCGATGTGGTACTGGACTGTACCGGCGTTTATGGTTCCCGCCAGGATGGTGAAGCTCATCTGCGCGCTGGCGCTAAAAAAGTCCTGTTTTCCCATCCGGGTGGTCACGATCTTGATGCCACCGTCGTGTACGGTGTTAACGAGCAGGAACTGAAACAAACGGACTGTATTGTCTCGAATGCCTCCTGCACCACCAACTGCATTATTCCCGTGATTAAGCTGCTGGATGATGCGTTTGGGATTGAGTCGGGCACGGTGACGACGATCCATTCGGCGATGCACGATCAACAGGTGATCGATGCTTATCACAGCGATCTGCGCCGCACGCGTGCAGCCAGTCAGTCTATTATTCCGGTGGACACGCGCCTGGCGGCAGGCATTACGCGTATTTTTCCGAAATTTAACGATCGCTTTGAAGCCATTGCAGTGCGTGTGCCGACGATCAACGTGACCGCCATTGATCTCAGCGTTTCTGTGCGTCAGCCGGTTAAGGCCTGTGAGGTTAACGCCTTGTTGCTGAGCGCGGCAGAAGGGGCGTTTCGTGGTATAGTTGACTATACGGAGTTGCCGTTAGTCTCAATAGATTTCAACCATGATCCGCACAGTGCCATTGTGGACGGTACACAAACGCGGGTCAGCGGTCAGCATCTGATCAAAACCCTGGTCTGGTGCGACAACGAATGGGGCTTTGCTAACCGAATGATCGACACGACGTTAGCGATGGCCGCAAGCGGTTTCAGGTAAGACGCGGTTTGCGTCTGGCAAAACTTATGAGAATCAACGAGAGGGTTCACCATGTCCGTAATTAAGATGACCGATCTGGATCTTGCTGGCAAACGCGTTCTAATCCGCGCCGATCTCAACGTGCCGGTAAAAGAAGGGAAAGTGACGTCAGATGCACGTATCCGTGCGTCTCTGCCTACCATCGAAGCAGCCCTGAAGCAGGGCGCTAAAGTGATGGTTACCTCTCACCTGGGTCGTCCGACCGAAGGTGAATACAACGACGAATTCTCACTGCTGCCTGTAGTGAACTACCTGAAAGAAAAACTGAACGGCACCCCGGTAACGCTGGCGAAAGACTACCTTGACGGCGTCGATATCGGCGCGGGCGAGCTGGTTGTGCTGGAAAACGTTCGCTTTAACAAAGGCGAAAAGAAAGACGACGAGGCGCTGGCAAAAAAATACGCAGCACTGTGTGATGTGTTCGTGATGGATGCTTTTGGCACCGCGCACCGCGCCCAGGCCTCTACACACGGCGTGGGTAAATTTGCGCCTGTCGCCTGTGCGGGCCCGCTGCTGTCGGCTGAGCTGGACGCGCTGGGTAAAGTGATGAAAAACCCTGAGCGTCCGCTGGTGGCCGTCGTCGGTGGTTCTAAAGTCTCAACCAAATTTGATGTGCTGCAGTCGCTGGTCAAGATTGCTGACACCGTGATTGTCGGCGGTGGCATTGCGAACACCTTCGTCGCTATCGATAACAAAGTGGGTAAATCGCTGTATGAGCCAGACTTTGTTGAAGCGGCAAAAGGCCTGCGCGATCAGTACGGTATTCCTGTCCCAACCGACTCACGCGTTGGCACGGAATTCTCTGAAACTGCCCCGGCAACCGTGAAAAAGGTTTCGGAAGTGGCAGATAACGAAGAGATTATGGACTTCGGCGACGAAACCGCTCAGGCCATGGCAACCATCCTCAAGAATGCGAAAACCATTCTGTGGAATGGCCCGGTTGGTGTGTTTGAGTTCCCGAACTTCCGTAAAGGCACCGAGATTGTCGCTAACGCGATTGCAGACAGTGACGCGTTCTCTGTTGCAGGTGGCGGTGATACGCTGGCTGCTATCGATCTGTTTGGCATTGAAGACAAAATCTCCTATATCTCGACAGGCGGCGGCGCGTTCCTTGAGTTCGTTGAAGGCAAAAAACTGCCTGCCGTTGCCATGCTGGAAGAGCGTGCGAAGCAGTAATCCTTTGGGGGCGGTGCCTGGCGGCACTGCCTGAAAACTCGCCCGATACCGGGCGTTTAAATCGCTGTCCCCATGTTGGGGATAACCGGTCACGAAACAGGACACAATCATGTCTAAAATTTTTGATTTCGTAAAACCCGGCGTTGTCACTGGTGACGACGTTCAGAAGATCTTCAAAGTAGCGAAAGAGAATAAATTCGCTCTGCCAGCGGTTAACTGCGTCGGTACTGACTCAATTAACGCTGTGCTGGAAGCCGCCGCGAAAGTTAAAGCCCCGGTTATCGTACAGTTCTCTAACGGCGGTGCTGCGTTCATCGCCGGTAAAGGTTTTAAAACCGACAAGCCACAGGGCGCCGCCATTTTCGGTGCGATCTCTGGCGCACAGCACGTGCATCTGATGGCTGAACAGTATGGCGTGCCGGTTATCCTGCACACCGACCACTGTGCCAAAAAACTGCTGCCGTGGATCGACGGTCTGCTTGACGCAGGCGAAGAGCACTTCAAAAAAACCGGCAAGCCGCTGTTCTCTTCTCATATGATCGACCTGTCTGAAGAGTCACTGGAAGAAAACATCGAAATCAGCAGCAAATACCTGGCGCGCATGGCGAAAATCGACATGACCCTGGAAATCGAACTGGGCTGCACCGGCGGTGAAGAAGATGGCGTGGACAACAGCCACATGGACGCTTCCGCCCTGTACACCCAGCCAGAAGACGTGAACTACGCGTACGAAAAACTGAATGCGATCAGCCCGCGTTTCACCATTGCGGCATCCTTCGGTAACGTCCACGGCGTTTACAAACCCGGCAACGTGAAACTGACCCCAACCATCCTGCGTGACTCCCAGAAATTTGTCTGTGAAAAACATGGCCTGCCGCACAATGCGCTGGATTTCGTGTTCCACGGTGGTTCAGGTTCTTCTGCTGCAGAAATCGAAGAGTCTATCAGCTACGGCGTGATCAAGATGAACATCGATACCGATACTCAATGGGCGACCTGGGACGGTATTCTGCAGTACTACAAAAAGAACGAAGGCTATCTGCAGGCGCAGCTGGGTAACCCAGAAGGCGCTGATAAGCCGAACAAGAAATACTACGATCCACGCGTCTGGCTGCGCGCTGCGCAGGCATCCATGGTGGTGCGTCTGGAGCAGGCGTTCAAAGAACTCAACGCCGTTGACGTTCTGTAAGTAGCGTTGCTCAGCGCTGAGGTCGTCAGGACGTCAGCGTGACTGACTCTGTCCCGATCAGCCGATCGGGACTTTTTTTATCCCGCCTTTGCACACCTTTCTCTTTGCGCTTTTGATGAGTCGACGTCCGGTTACAGCGGCATCGCTCACCACCTTTTATGCTCAAAAACTTCTCAACAGGGAAGGGCGAAGCGAGGGGAGTCAAACGCATTGTGGCGACGATTCAGGCTGCCCGTCCTCATTATGGTGCCATGTAATTTGGCACCAGGCTAAATAATTGATTAACCTTAATCCCTGGGTGTCGGATTACATCTGGCAGTTTTTGTTTTTCCCCCTCGGGGATTCATCAACAGGGCTTACAAATGGAAGACTTGAATGTTGTGGATGGTATCAACAGTGCCGGTGGCTGGTTAGTACACAACCAGGCGCTGATTCTGAGTTATGCCGTGAATATCGTTGCGGCTATTGCCATCATTATTGTCGGGATGGTCATCGCCAGAGTGATTTCAAACGCCGTTAATCGTCTGCTCATCGCGCGTCATATTGACGCCACCGTGGCAGACTTTCTTTCCGCGCTGGTTCGTTATGGCGTCATTGCGTTTACTGTGATTGCTGCGCTGGGACGCGTTGGCGTGCAAACCGCGTCGGTCATTGCCGTGCTGGGTGCGGCAGGTCTGGCCGTCGGCCTTGCGCTACAGGGCTCATTGTCCAATCTGGCAGCCGGTGTACTGCTGGTCACGTTCCGTCCTTTCCGTACCGGTGAGTTTGTTGATCTGGGCGGCGTGATGGGCACCGTACTGAATGTGCAGATTTTCTCGACCACACTGCGGTCGGCGGATGGCAAGATTGTGGTGGTGCCCAATGGCAAAATCATCAGCGGGAATATCATCAACTTCTCGCGTGAACCCGTGCGCCGTAATGAATTCATTGTCGGCGTGGCCTATGAAGCCGATGTGGATGAGGTGATTGCCCTGCTGCGTGAAGTGGTGGAAGCCGATCAGCGTGTCTTAAAAGATCGTGGCATCCAGATTGGCCTGAATGAATTGGGCGCTTCATCGCTGAATTTCGTTGTGCGTTGCTGGAGCAACAGTAGCGATCTGCAGGACGTTTACTGGGATCTGCTCAAGAACTTCAAACGTGCGCTGGATAACAAAGGCATTGGTATTCCTTACCCACAGATGGATGTCCATCTGCATCAGGTGAACAAACCTGACGCGGAAACTGCGGTCACCCGTTAAGCCGATGGGCGGCAGCCGCCGCCCATTAAAATGGCTAATGACGTATTAATTTTTTCCATTTCCGCTAATCATATCGGCTTCTCTATAATGCCTGACATCTGACTGATGTAAGGATATTTCCCGTGTTATCGATTTATTTTCAAGGGCTTGCTCTTGGGGCCGCGCTCATTCTGCCGCTGGGGCCGCAAAATGCTTTCGTGCTTAATCAGGGCGTGAAACGGCACTATCATCTGATGACCGCCACGCTCTGCTCGCTGAGCGATGTTGTGCTGATCTGCGCGGGGATTTTCGGGGGAAGTGCGCTCCTGCAGCAGTCGCCACTGCTGCTGACCGTGATTACCTGGGCAGGTGTGGCCTTTTTGCTCTGGTATGGCTGGGGCGCATTACGGACCGCTTTTCGCCGCGAGCTGGCGCTGGCGTCTGGCCTGGATATCCGGCAGAGCCGAGGCCGGATCATTGCCACCCTGCTGGCAGTCACCTGGCTCAATCCCCACGTTTATCTCGATACCTTTGTTGTGCTTGGCAGCCTGGGAAGCCAGTTTCCTGATACCCACGCGCGTCAGTGGTTCGCCCTGGGGACCGTCAGTGCCTCTGTGTTGTGGTTTTTTGGCTTAGCCCTGTTGGCGGCCTGGCTTGCGCCGTTACTGCAGACAACGCGCGCGCAACGCCTCATCAACCTGCTGGTCGGCGCGGTCATGTGGTTTATCGCGTTTCAACTCGCACAGCAGGCTATCACACGATTTTGAGCAAAAGGTAAACGAAAACGGGTTATCCAGACCCGTTTTCCGAACTTTTGTCATTACCTTCACTCCAAGCAAGGCGTAATATGATGCGCGTGCCGGCTTCGGACCCGAAGCCACCGAACTGACCTTTCAAGGAGGACTTTCATGAAACTGAAAGCATTGGCGCTTGTCGCGATGATGAGCGCAGGGGCATTGCCTTTAAGCGCACAGGCTGATGAACTGCCAAACGGACCGCATGTTGTGACGTCAGGCAAAGCGACGGTTGATGCCCGCCCGGATATCGCGACGCTGTCAATTGTGGTGAATGTCTCATCGAAAGATGCCGCAGAGGCAAAGAAACAGGTCGACAGTCGTGTTGCGCAGTATTTTGATTTCCTGCAGAAAAACGGCATCGAGAAAAAGGATATTGAGGCGGCCAACCTGACCACGCAGCCAGAATACGATTATACCAAAGACGGTAAATCACAGCTGAAAGGTTACCGTGCGGTACGTCAGGTTCAGGTGACCGTCCGCCAGCTGGACAAGCTGAATGAGCTGCTTGACGGCGCGCTGAAATCGGGCCTGAACGAAGTTCGCAGCGTCGAGTTAGGCGTCGCCAATCCTGAGCGCTACAAGCAGCAGGCGCTGAAAGCCGCCATCAAAAATGCGACTCAGCAAGCCACAGAACTGGCAGAAGGCTTTAACGCCAAACTGGGGCCAATCTACAGCATTCGCTATCAGGTCGCTAACTACCAGCCTATGCCGATGAATCGCATGTTTAAAGCCTCCGCGGCAGCGGCCGATACTTCCGCGCAGGAAACCTACGACCAGCAAAGCATTAACTTCGATGACCAGGTTGATGTGGTTTTTGAGATGAAACCCAATACGGCACAGTAAGCTTATCGATGCTGTCGTGAAGCCATCAGCGGCCGTGTTTACCAGGTGCGCTTTGCACCGCTGATGCGGTGCCTTCCCATCGCTCAGCAACCTGACGGACTGTCGCAGTCGGCCTGTTCCTTTGCCGGCGGCGCTTTTCCCCCGCATCCCTGCGGGGGGCAATCCCTGGTTGATTCCCGCTTTTCAGCGCCCGGTATCACCTGCTGAAATCACGCCCCTGATGGCCATGGAGCCGTGCTGCTTTTAGCAGGGTACACTCTCACTGCAACGCCTGACGCTTGCTGCGGCACAGGGGATTATTTTCTTTAGTTCAGCAGAAGCCCTGACAGGCTGTCCGGTTCCGGGCGGTTTGTTCGGAGAATAAGCAGGCCGGGAATGCTGCCCGGTAGCGGCAGAGAGTCGCGTTTGACACGCACCGTCCCCAGTTTATCCGACCTTCACTTTCGCCTTTGGCCGCTATTCCATCGTGTCCTGACGCAGAACCCGATGACCATGCGCAATCAGCGCATCGGTGACCCGACGCATCAGTCGGCTTTCCGGTGCAAAACGGTGCCAGTACAACATCCGGCGCTGATACAGCCCCGGTGTCAGATCGATCAGCTCACCGCTCGCCAGTTCGCGCTCAATCTGCAGATGCGGGATCATACAGCAGGTTGAGCCCTGACGGGCCATCTGCACAAAGGCTTCAGAAGAGTTAACGATATGGCAGGGTACGCTGCCCGGCGAAAGATCGAAGTTCTGCTGTAAAAAGGCCTGATGCATATCATCCAGATGGTCAAATGCGACGGCAGGCGCTTTCAGCAACGCGGAACGGGTGACGCCGTTGGGAAAAAAGCGCTCGGCAAAGTCACGAGAAGCCACAAACAGGTAATCCAGGGCGCCCAGTTGATCAACCAGACAACTGGGTAAAGGCTGGGGCTGGATACTGACTGCGCCGACCACTTCGCCACGTCTCAGCCGTTCCTGCGTACGGGTTTCATCTTCAACCTGGAGGTTAAGGCGCACCGGCGAATCGGCCAGCACGTCTTTTAATGCAGGCAACAGCCAGGTGGCCAGACTGTCGGCGTTCACCGCCAGGGAGAGCAGTAACGGCGTCGTACCGCTGATTTCGTCCCCCAGCCACTCTTCCTCCAGCAGTTCAACCTGGTGCAACAGCGCAAGCAGCTTTTGCCCCTGCTCAGTGGGACGAGGGGGCACGGTGCGAACCAACAGCGGCTGACCAAACAGGTTTTCCAGCTGTTTGATGCGTTGCGATACGGCCGACTGGGTGATGCACAGTTTTTGCGCAGCACGTTCAAAGCCACGTTCACGTATCACTGCGTCCAGCGCCTGAAGCGTTCTGTAGTCCGGGCGTTTCATTATTCTTTTCTCTCCTTCAGGGTGGACGTTACGATGCCACAAATGTGCCTGAGCAAAAGTCTGGGGTATTTTTGTGGGCTGGCTTCCAAAGCATTAAATCCGCCCAATGCATCCGAGCATTTTCAGCAAACCTTGCTTTATACTACGCGCATTTTCTTATCGCACAGGTTCTAAACATACCATGACGCAGGATGAACTGAAAAAAGCTGTTGGTTGGGCTGCACTTGATTATGTCCAGCCAGGTACGATCGTCGGCGTGGGAACAGGCTCTACCGCTGCCCATTTTATTGATGCGCTCGGCAGCATCAAACACCAGATTGAAGGTGCCGTGTCCAGCTCTGAAGCCTCCACGCAAAAGCTCAAAAGCCTCGGTATTCAGGTGTTTGATTTGAATGAAATCGATGACCTGGCCATCTATGTTGATGGTGCCGACGAAATTAATCCCCAGATGCAGATGATCAAAGGCGGCGGTGCCGCGCTGACCCGCGAAAAAATCGTCGCGGCCGTGGCTAAAAAGTTTATCTGTATTGCCGATGCATCGAAAGAAGTCGACGTGCTGGGGCATTTTCCGTTGCCCGTTGAAGTGATTCCCATGGCACGCAGCTACGTCGCGCGTGAACTGGTCAGGCTGGGCGGTTTGCCTGAGTATCGCCAGAATGTCGTCACTGACAACGGTAATATCATCCTGGACGTGCATAATCTGCGTATTCTGGATCCCATTGAGCTGGAAAAAACCATTAACGCGTTACCGGGCGTCGTCACCGTCGGGCTTTTCGCCACCCGGGGTGCCGATGTGGCGTTGATTGGCGGACCGGATGGGGTCAAAACGCTGAAAAAATAACGCGACGGGCGCATAATTTGCGCCCGCGTTTTTTAATTAAAAAAAAACTTTTCTCGCCAGGCTGAAATTTGGTGACTTATGTCACATAAGCGTCATCAACAGCGGGTTCATTCTCCCCGATGCGGCCAACCCACGATTTTGTCCGGCAAAGTTTGGCTTCTGAATCCAGCCAGCCAGCCGGTCAGGCAATCGTTTGTATTGCTGCTGGCGTTTTTTTTGATATTTTGACTGCTGGCTGACTGCGTTCAGTCCTCGTTGAATTCTGAATAGGGTTGGGAAATGGCAAAGGTTTCACTGGAAAAAGACAAGATTAAGTTCCTGCTGGTGGAAGGTGTCCACCAGAGCGCGCTGGACAATCTTCGTGCTGCAGGTTACACCAATATTGAATTCCACAAAGGCGCACTGGATAGCGAGTCATTAAAGGCTTCCATCCGTGACGCGCACTTTATCGGTATCCGTTCCCGTTCCCAACTGACTGAAGAGATTTTTGCCGCAGCAGAAAAACTGGTCGCTGTGGGCTGTTTCTGTATCGGTACCAACCAGGTTGATTTAAATGCGGCGGCAAAGCGCGGTATTCCCGTTTTTAACGCCCCGTTTTCTAACACGCGCTCGGTCGCCGAACTGGTGATTGGCGAAATGCTGCTGATGCTGCGTGGCGTGCCAGAAGCGAACGCCAAAGCCCATCGCGGTGTCTGGAATAAGATTGCTAAAGGCTCATTCGAAGCGCGCGGTAAGAAGCTGGGCATTATCGGCTATGGTCACATTGGTATGCAGTTAGGCGTGCTGGCCGAGGGCCTGGGCATGCACGTGTATTTTTATGATATTGAAAATAAACTGCCGCTGGGTAATGCCTCGCAGGTGCGAAGCCTGACGCAGTTGCTGAATATGAGCGATGTCGTCAGTCTGCATGTGCCTGAAACCGCCTCGACACAAAATATGATCTCTGCTGACGAGCTGGCGCAGATGAAACCTGGCGCGCTGTTAATCAACGCCTCACGCGGCACCGTCGTGGATATTCCGGCACTGTGTGACGCGCTGGCCAGCAAGCAGGTCGGGGGCGCGGCCATTGACGTGTTCCCGGTTGAGCCAGCCACAAACAGCGATCCGTTTGTCTCGCCACTGAGTGAGTTCGATAATGTCATTCTGACGCCACACATCGGGGGTTCCACCGAAGAAGCGCAGGAAAACATTGGTATCGAAGTGGCAGGCAAACTGGCGAAATATTCCGATAACGGTTCAACGCTGTCTGCAGTGAACTTCCCTGAAGTGTCCTTGCCGATGCACGGCGTCAGCGCAAGCCGTCTGCTGCACATTCATGAAAACCGTCCGGGTGTGCTGACCGCAATTAACCAGATTTTTGCCGAACAGGGCATCAATATCGCCGCGCAGTACCTGCAAACCTCACCCATGATGGGGTATGTGGTGATTGATATCGATGCCGAGCACGAACTGGCAGAGAAAGCGCTGCAGCTGATGAAGGCTATCCCTGGCACTATCCGCGCCCGTCTCCTCTACTGATTTATCAAAATAATCAACCCAGGCGCACAACAGTGCCTGGGTTTATTCTTCCCACAACCACAACGTTGACGGCGTCAGCACGGCGGGCAAAGGAATATCCCAGGCCGCCACAGGCAGCGAATCGACCAACTGGCAGTCGTGCGCGATGCCAACCGG
The DNA here is from genome assembly GCF_011044475.1 of Pantoea stewartii. Taxonomy (NCBI): domain Bacteria; kingdom Pseudomonadati; phylum Pseudomonadota; class Gammaproteobacteria; order Enterobacterales; family Erwiniaceae; genus Pantoea; species Pantoea stewartii. Next base: position 2,020,287 of record NZ_CP049115.1, on the reverse strand, counting down.
TAAAAAAGCGTGCTGTTTCCAGTTTTGTAACGTGCGGTCGTAAAAACCGCCCCCCATGCCCAGACGCTGACCACTGCGATCAAAGGCCACCAGCGGCACCATCATCACATCCAGTTCGTCCAGCGTAACCATATGCCGGATATCGAGTGGCGGTTCAGGAATACGTAGCTTGTTCGGGCTCAACGGCGTTTCTGGCGTATAGCGCAGAAAAAGCAGATGACCGGCAGAGAAGGGATGAAGCACAGGAAGATAAACGCGTTTGTTCTGCTGCCATAATTTTGCGATAAGCGGACGCGTATTAATTTCCCCATCGACGGATAAGAACAGCGCGACGTTTTGGGCGTCGGAGACAGGCGCAAAGTTAATCGCGTGTTCCGCAAGCTGTTCGGCGGCAGTATGTTGCTGTTCCGGGGTTAAGGCGCGACGTAAATGACGAACATGCTGACGAATGTCCTGTCGCTGAAGTAAAGAGGGTTCTGACATGGTGTCCCCCAGAAGAAGTCGCCTGAGCGACGCACTATATCATGTCTGGTGGGGGATAATGCAGTACAACCAGAAAGGAGATCTCCGAGATGCCGCCGTAGGCTGTAACCCTTGAACCCTTGGTTCAAGGTGAACATGCCGTCGCAACCATCAGGCTTCTCGGACGGACCGAGCATGCTCACAGGTTGCGGAGCGTCACATTCTGTTGGTATGAAATATCGGCTCAGGGGACTGGCCCACTTGCAAACATCTCAGAGAAAATTGACTTCACCGTCAGTGTAGCACAGTGACCATGAAGTATTATTCGAACTTCGCATCCTGACGATCAGTTATGCGACCTTGCTCAACTAATGCCTGCTCTATCGTCTGCTGTAACATACGGATTCGTTGTTCCATATTAGCAGCATAGTCGCGCGTCTTGTTTTTTTCTTGTGCCAGTTCATGGCAAATGTTTAACGCGGCAATGAACACCAGTTGCTCTGTATTGGTGACTCTAGTGCGAACTTTTAAATCTTGCAACCGTTGATTGAGATCTTCCGCCGCCGCGTTCAGCGCATCTTGCTGTTCAGGCGGACAATTTACTCTCAAAGAACGACCAAAAATTTGTAAATCTACCGGTTGTGCAGACATGCCACCTTCCTGACTGATTACCTGGCTCGCCATTCCCTTAGCCTTCAATGGCCTGGGAGGCGGGCAACTATATAGACCTGAGAAATAAGATACAACCCCTTTTCTGGAAACCTTGAGGCAGCTAGTGGTAGCATACCACGAACTCTTACAGCCAACGACGATGAAAAATGATGTCTTCACAGAACGCAACCCCTGATTACAATGCGCTGGCGGCGGCGCTCTCACAGCACGGCGTCGGAATGACACCTGCCGAAATGCACGGATTACTCAGCGGTATTCTGTGTGGCGGTAATCAGGATACCAGTTGGAAAACGCTGGTCCACGATCTCGCGAATGAAGGCATGGCTTTTTCGCACACGCTGGCCCAGCCGCTGCAGGATTTGCATGCAAATATTACGACGGCGCTTGAAGAAGATGGCTTTCTCTTTCAACTGATGCTGCCCGACGATGATGACATCACCGTGTTTGATCGGGCGGACGCCCTGGCTGGCTGGGTAAACCATTTTTTACTCGGCCTGGGCGTAACTCAGCCTAAACTGGATAAGGTCACCGGCGAAACCGGCGAGGCCATTGATGATCTGCGTACTATCGCGCAGCTTGGCTATGACGAAGACGAAGATCAGGAAGAGCTGGAGCAGTCGCTGGAGGAGGTGATCGAGTACGTCCGCGTCGCGGCGCTACTTTGTCATGATACGTTCACGCGCCCGCAGCCAACCGCACCTGAAGTACAGAAGCCAACGTTACACTAAGCCAGATATCTCAGTTCAACAGGGAGTGCAGACATGATTTCACTGGAGACCTTCCAGCAGCGTCGTCAGGCGCTGTTAGCGAAAATGGTTCCGGGCAGCGCAGCGTTAATTTTTGCGGCGCCTGAAGTAACGCGCAGTAACGACAGCGAATATCCGTTTCGTCAAAACAGTGATTTCTGGTACTTCACAGGTTTTAATGAGCCTGAAGCCTTACTGGTGCTGATCAAAAGTGATGAGAACCACAACCACAGTGTGCTGTTTAATCGTGTCCGCGACCTGACCGCAGAAATCTGGTTTGGTCGCCGTCTGGGCCAGGAGGCGGCACCGGCAAAACTGGGTGTGGATCGCGCACTGCCCTGGAACGATATCGGTGAGCAGCTTCATCTTTTGTTGAACGGTCTGGATGAGGTTTATCACGCGCAAGGGTTATATCCTGAGGCTGATAAGCTGGTGTTCAGTGCACTGGATAAACTACGTCGCGGTTTCCGCCAGAACCTGAGCGCCCCTGCCAGCCTGACAGACTGGCGTCCCTGGGTACATGAGATGCGCCTGTTCAAAAGTCCGGAAGAAATCGCCATTCTGCGCCGTGCAGGTGAGATCAGTGCGCTGGCCCATACGCGCGCTATGCAGGCCTGTCGCCCCGGCCTGTACGAATACCATCTGGAAGGCGAAATTCATCATGAGTTTAACCGCCACGGTGCGCGTTTTCCCTCCTACAACACCATCGTCGGTTCCGGTGAAAATGGATGTATTCTGCACTATACCGAGAATGAATGTGAGCTGCGGGATGGCGACCTTGTGCTGATTGATGCGGGATGTGAATGGCAGGGGTACGCAGGCGATATTACCCGCACCTTCCCGGTAAACGGTAAATTCTCACCTGCTCAACGTGCTGTCTACAACATCGTGCTGAAATCGTTAGAGACGGCATTATCCCGTTTCCGACCTGGCGTCAGTATTCGCGAGGTGAATGATGAGGTGGTGCACATCATGGTGACCGGTCTGGTTGAACTGGGCGTGTTGCAGGGCGAGGTTGACGCGTTAATTGCTGAAGACGCGCATCGCAAATTCTTTATGCATGGCCTGAGCCACTGGCTGGGGCTGGATGTCCATGATGTGGGGCACTACGGCACGCCAAGCCGGGATCGCATTCTGGAACCGGGCATGGTCATTACTATTGAACCAGGCTTATACATTGCCCCCGATGCCGACGTGCCGGTGGAATACCGCGGTATCGGCATTCGCATTGAGGATGACATTGTGATCACTGAAACAGGTAACGAGAATCTCACTGACAGCGTGGTGAAAGATCCGGATGCTATTGAGGCGCTGATGGCGGCGGCACGCGCAGGATGACCGTCCTCATCGCGGGTGGCGGAATGACCGGTGCCACGCTGGCGCTGGCTATTTCGCACCTGACACAGGGCGCGCTGCCCGTCACGCTGATCGAAAGCAGCGAACCTGCCAGCCGCGCGCATCCAGGTTATGACGGCCGTGCCATTGCGCTGTCTGCCGGCACCTGTCAGCAACTGGCCAATATTAATCTCTGGCAGCGCATTGCCCCCTGCGCAACGCCGATCACGACGATCCATGTTTCCGATCGGGGTCATGCGGGTTTTGTCTCACTGACGGCCAGCGACTATGCGATTCCCGCGCTGGGCCAGGTCGTCGAATTGTTCGACGTAGGCCAGCGTTTATTCGCGCAGCTTAAACAGGCTCCCGGCGTCACCCTGCGCTGTCCGGCACGGGTCACCAATGTGAACCGTACTCAGGCGCACGTGAAGGTCACGCTGGATAATGATGAACAGCTGGACGCTGATGTGCTGGTGGCGGCTGATGGCACGCGTTCGGCTGTCGCGGCAGCCTGCGGTATTCAGTGGCAAACCGAAACTTATCAGCAACTGGCACTCATTGCGAATGTCACCAGCGAGATACCGCACCAGGGGCGGGCCTTTGAACGGTTTACTGCGTTCGGCCCGCTCGCCCTGCTGCCGATGTCTGACAACCGTCTGTCGCTGGTGTGGTGTCATTCATTGGATAAGCGCCCGCAGCTTGAGCGCTGGGACGACGAGACGTTTCTCAGCGAACTTCAGCACGCGTTCGGCTGGCGACTGGGGAAATTTACCCACACCGGTAAACGCGATATCTATCCGCTGGCATTGCAACAGGCCGAACCGGTCGTTTCACATCGTGTTGCCACCGTGGGCAACGCAGCCCAGACGCTGCACCCTATTGCCGGGCAGGGATTTAACCTGGGCCTGAGGGATGTCATGTCCTTAGCCGAAACCCTGGCCACCGCGCACCGGCAGCAACAGGACCCTGGCAGCTATGCTGTCATGCAGCATTACCGCCAGCGTCGCCAACAGGATCGGGCCACGACCATCGGTCTCACCGACGGTCTGGTGCGCCTGTTTGCCAACCGCCATGCACCGCTGGTCGTCGGGCGCAACCTTGGCCTGCTGGCAATGGATCATCTGCCGTTGCTGAGAAATCTTCTGGCCGAGCGCACGCTTGGCTGGGTTAAGCGTTAACTGAGAGGCACTGATGCAAACTTATGATGTGGTGATCGCCGGTGGCGGTATGGTAGGACTGGCCGTGGCCTGCGGTCTGCAGGGCAGTGGCTTGCGTATCGCCGTACTCGAACAAGCGCCCGAGCCGCAATTTGATGCCACCGCTTCTCCGTCTGTCCGCGTATCGGCTATCAATGCGGCCAGTGAACGTCTTTTACAAAAACTGGATGTCTGGTCGACGATCCTGTCGCTCAGAGCCAGCCCTTATCAGGCCATGGAAGTCTGGGATCGTGACAGCTTCGGTGCTATCTCATTTGACGGTGAGCAGCAGGGCTTAACCCATCTCGGGCACATTATCGAAAACCCGGTGATTCACTGCGCCTTATGGCAGCGAGCCAGGCAGTGCAGTGACGTGACGTTGCTGCCGTCGTCACATCTTCAGCAGGTGGCATTTGGCGATAACGAAGCCTTCATTACGCTACAGGATGGCGGCATGATGAGCGCACGGCTGATGGTTGCCGCAGACGGTGCCAATTCTTGGCTGCGCAACAAAGCCGATATTCCGCTGACTTTCTGGGATTATGAACACCATGCCCTGGTGGCGAACATCCGTACCTCCATGCCACATGATGGCGTCGCGCGTCAGGTATTCCATGGGGATGGCATTCTGGCGTTTCTGCCGATGCAGGATCCGCATCTGTGCTCCATCGTCTGGTCGCTGTCGCCCCAGGAAGCCACCCGGCTGGAAACGATGCCTGAGGCGCTCTTTAATCAACAGTTGTCGGTGGCGTTTGATATGCGCCTTGGCCTGTGCGAACTGGAAGGCGAACGGAAGGCATTCCCCCTCACGGCACGCTATGCGCGCAGCTTTGCTGCACATCGCCTGGCGCTGGTGGGCGATGCTGCGCATACCATTCATCCGCTGGCCGGGCAGGGTGTCAATCTCGGTTTTATGGATGCCGCAGAGTTGATTGGTGAAGTTCGCCGCCTGCATCAGCAGGGCAAAGATATCGGGCAGCACCTCTATCTGCGCCGCTATGAACGCAGCCGTAAACACAGTGCCGCCATGATGCTCGCGGGCATGCAGGGATTTCGTGAGCTGTTTGCGGGCAATAATCCGGCTAAAAAGCTGCTTCGCGATGTCGGGCTAAAATTGGCCGATAATTTACCGGGCGTGAAACCTGTCATGTTGCGGCAGGCGATGGGCCTGAACGACATTCCCGCCTGGCTTCGCTGACGCGAATCCCTTTCTTAAAGCCAGCGTAATTGCTGGCTTTTTTATTTTAAAAAAGGACTGCACCGTAAAAATGCAGTCCTGCACCGTTGCAGCGCCTCATTTGATTTATTCTAATTTTGCGTGATGTTTCGCATTACTTATTTTTATTCGACGCCATTTTTGCTTCGCTATTTTTTTAACATCTTGCGTGTCGGTACGAATAAAATGGCTGTAAAAAAATGAATAGGTCGTATTTGTTGTGTGTCAAATCACAAAATTACAGTCTTTTGTCCTGCTTTTTCTTTTGCGCGATTAGGCTGTGCGCCTGCGTTCGACCTCGCTTTGCTTATGGTTAATCGACCCGTTCAGTGGTAACGTCATTGCAAAGAGAACGTTTGCGTCGGCTCCCGGCGGCGTGGTTTCAAACTTACTTGTTTCAGCACAGGATAGTTATGACTCAGCACACACCTCTGTTTGACCAGCATCAGGAAAACGGTGCGCGTATGGTGGATTTCCATGGCTGGATGATGCCGCTGCACTATGGCTCCCAACTGGATGAACATCATGCTGTTCGCAACGACGCAGGCATGTTTGATGTTTCGCACATGACCATCGTCGATCTGCACGGTGCACGTACGCGTGAGTTTTTGCGTTTTCTGCTGGCAAACGATGTCGCGAGGCTGACGCAACCCGGCAAAGCGCTTTACACCGGCATGCTGAATGCGTCGGGCGGCGTGATTGACGATCTGATCGTGTATTTCATGGATGAGACGTTTTTCCGCCTGGTCGTGAACTCTGCGACGCGTGAAAAGGATCTGGCATGGATCAATGAGCATGCACAGGGTTATGGCGTGGAAGTCCGGGAGCGTGACGATCTGGCGATGATCGCCGTGCAGGGCCCACAGGCCCAGCAAAAAGCACAAACGCTCTTCCGTGATGCACAGCGTCAGGCTGTACAAGGTATGAAGCCGTTCTTTGGTATCCAGGCCGGGGAGCTGTTTATCGCCACCACCGGTTATACCGGCGAAGCGGGTTACGAGATCGCGCTACCTGCGGCGCAGGCCGTTACATTCTGGCAGCGCCTGCTCGCCGCGGGCGTCAAACCCGCCGGGCTGGGCGCACGCGATACATTGCGTCTGGAAGCGGGCATGAATCTTTACGGTCAGGAAATGGATGAAAGCGTCTCACCGCTGGCCGCCAACATGGGCTGGACCCTGTGCTGGGAACCGGCGGACCGCAATTTTATCGGGCGCGAAGCACTGGAAAGTCAGCGCGAAAAAGGCACTGAAAAACTGGTTGGCCTGATCCTGACAGAAAAAGGCGTACTGCGTAACGGCCTGCCCGTGCGTTTTACGGATAGTCAGGGGCAGATGCAGCAGGGCATTATTACCAGCGGATCTTTCTCACCAACGTTGGGTTACAGCATTGCGCTGGCCCGCGTGCCTGCGGGCATTGGCGAAGACGCTATCGTTGAAATCCGCAACCGTGAAATGCCCGTAAAAGTGACTAAACCCGTTTTCGTTCGCGCCGGCAAGCCGGTTGCGCAGTAAAACATAATTACAGGAGAAAGGGCGATGAGCAATGTGCCAGCTGAGTTGAAATACCGCGACAGTCATGAATGGCTGCGCAAAAATGCGGATGGATCTTACACCGTCGGCATCACCGAACACGCGCAGGAATTACTGGGCGATATGGTCTTTGTGGACCTGCCAGAAGTAGGGGCGACGTTCGCTGCCGGCGAAGAGTGCGCCGTCGCCGAATCCGTAAAAGCGGCTTCCGATATCTATTCTCCTGTCAGTGGCGAAATTATCGCCGTGAACGACGCGCTGAATGATTCCCCAGAGCTGGTTAACAGCGAGCCTTATCAGGACGGCTGGTTATTCCAGATCAAAGCCAGCGATGAGTCAGAACTAGACTCACTGCTGGACGCGGATGCCTACAAAGCATCTATTGACGAGTAATCGTTGCGCGGCCTCCAGATGAGGCCGCCGATATCTGACCAGCACTCTCTGTTCCCCAGCCCGATTCAGGATTTACAGCTCATGACTCAGACTCTCAGCCAGCTTGAACACAACGGTGCGTTTATTGAGCGCCATATTGGTCCGTCGCCAGAACAACAGACCGTTATGCTGGAGGCGATTGGTGCCAGCTCTCTGGCGTCGTTGATTGGTTCTATTGTTCCCGCCGACATTCAGTTGCCCGGTCCGCCCGCCGTTGGCGATGCGGCAACTGAACAGCAGGCGCTGGCAGAGTTAAAAGCGATTGCCGCGCAAAACCTGCGCTACAAATCCTGGATCGGCATGGGATACAGTGCGGTGATAACGCCGCCCGTTATCCTGCGGAACATGCTGGAAAATCCGGGCTGGTACACGGCTTACACGCCGTATCAGCCCGAAGTTTCTCAAGGACGCCTGGAGGCGCTGCTAAACTTCCAGCAGGTCACCATTGATCTGACCGGCATGGATATCGCGTCCGCTTCACTGCTGGATGAAGCCACCGCGGCGGCCGAAGCGATGGCGATGGCAAAACGCATCAGCAAACTGAAAAATGCCAACCGGTTCTTTATCGCTGATGATATCCATCCGCAAACGCTGGATGTGGTACGGACCCGCGCCGAAACCTTTGGTTTTGAACTGATTATCGACAGCGCGGAGAAAGCCCTGGAGCACGATAATCTGTTTGGTGTCCTGCTTCAGCAGGTGGGCACCACGGGCGAGGTCCACGATTACACCAGCCTGATTGCCGAGCTGAAAACCCGTAAGGTGGTCGTCAGCGTGGCCTCGGATTTTATGGCCCTGGTGTTACTTGAATCGCCGGGCAAGCAGGGCGTGGATATTGTGTTCGGTTCCGCTCAGCGCTTTGGTGTACCAATGGGCTATGGCGGTCCTCATGCGGCCTTCTTTGCCAGCCGTGATGAACACAAGCGTTCTATGCCTGGCCGTATTATCGGTGTCTCACGCGACGCCGCTGGCAACACCGCGTTGCGTATGGCGATGCAAACTCGCGAGCAACATATCCGTCGGGAAAAAGCCAACTCCAATATCTGTACCTCTCAGGTGCTGCTGGCCAATATCGCGGGACTGTATGCCGTGTTCCACGGACCTGTTGGGCTGAAACGTATCGCTTCACGTATTCACCGCTTCACCGATATCCTGGCTGCCGGACTGCAACGTGGCGGGCTGAAGCTGCGTCATCACCACTGGTTCGACACGTTGACAGTGGACGTGACCGATAAAGCCGCCGTGTTAAACCGTGCGCTGAGTTTCGGCGTTAACCTGCGTAGTGATATTCATAACGCTGTCGGTATCACGCTGGATGAAACCACATGTCGTGAAGACGTTGCGACATTGTTCGCCATCCTGCTGGGCGATGATCATGGTCTGGATATCGATCAACTTGATAGCCAGGTTGCGGCAGACAGCCAGTCAATCCCTGCAAGCCAGCAGCGCGTCAGCGACATCCTCTCTCACCCTGTGTTCAATCGCCATCACAGTGAGACCGAGATGATGCGCTATATGCACAGCCTGGAGAAAAAAGATCTGGCTCTCAACCAGGCGATGATTCCGCTGGGTTCATGCACGATGAAGCTTAACGCTGCCGCAGAGATGATTCCCATCACCTGGCCTGAATTTGCCGAAATGCATCCGTTCTGCCCGGCAGAACAGGCGGGCGGCTACCTGCAAATGATTGGCCAGCTTTCCCAGTGGCTGGTTCAGCTTACCGGTTACGATGCGCTCTGCATGCAGCCGAACTCCGGTGCACAGGGGGAATACGCGGGGCTGTTAGCGATTCGTCGTTACCATGAAAGTCGTGGTGAAGGTGAACGTCACCTTTGCCTGATTCCCAGCTCAGCACACGGGACCAACCCGGCCTCAGCCCAGATGGCGGGCATGGATGTGGTGGTCGTGGCCTGTGACAAACAGGGTAATATCGATCTGGGCGACCTGCGCGAAAAAGCCGCACAGGCGGGCGATAAACTGTCATGCATCATGGTGACCTACCCATCCACGCACGGCGTGTATGAAGAGACTATTCGTGAAGTGTGCCAGATCGTGCATCAGTACGGCGGCCAGGTGTACCTGGACGGTGCGAACATGAATGCCCAGGTGGGTATTACGACGCCGGGTTATATTGGCGCTGACGTTTCGCACCTTAACCTGCACAAAACTTTCTGTATTCCGCACGGCGGCGGCGGCCCGGGCATGGGACCTATTGGCGTGAAAGCGCATCTGGCACCGTTTGTACCCGGTCACAGCGTGGTGCAGATTGATGGTGTGCTGACACAGCAGGGCGCTGTCTCTGCTGCACCGTTTGGCAGTGCTTCCATTTTACCAATCAGCTGGATGTACATCCGCATGATGGGCGCGGAAGGGCTCAAGCAGGCCAGTTCGGTGGCGATTCTCAATGCCAACTACATCGCCAGCCGTCTGAAATCAGCTTATCCGATTCTGTATACCGGGCGGGATGGTCGTGTGGCGCACGAATGTATTCTGGATATTCGTCCGCTGAAAGAGCAGACCGGGATCAGTGAACTGGATATTGCAAAACGCCTCATCGACTACGGTTTCCATGCGCCAACCATGTCATTCCCGGTCGCGGGCACGCTGATGGTGGAACCTACCGAATCGGAAGGCAAACTGGAGCTGGACCGCTTTATTGATGCCATGCTGGCGATTCGTATGGAAATTGGGCGGGTGGAAAAGGGCGAGTGGCCAATGGATGATAATCCGCTGGTTAACGCGCCTCACACACAAATGGAAGTGACTGGCGAATGGTCGCATCCTTACAGCCGCGAGCTGGCCGTTTTCCCGGCAGGCAGCCACAATAAATACTGGCCAACAGTGAAGCGCCTGGATGATGTTTTTGGTGACCGCAACCTGTTCTGCTCATGTGTACCGATGAGCGACTATGCCTGAGTCGGGTTAACACAACTGTTTTGAGGGCCGGTTTTCGGCCCTTTTTTATGGAGGCTCAGATGAAACTCGCGCTTGTTACTGGCGGTAGTCGCGGCATTGGCCGTGCGACCGCCGTTTTACTGGCGACACGGGGCTACCGTGTGGCCGTGAATTATCGCGCGCGCGAAAGTGAAGCGCAGCGGGTGGTGGATGAGATTGTGCGTAACGGCGGAGAAGCCTTTAGCGTACAGGCCGATATCAGTGACGAGGCGCAGGTCATGGCGCTGTTTCAACGGCTGGATCAGGAGAACCTGCCGCTCTCGCTGCTGGTAAATAACGCCGGTATCCTGTTTCAGCAATGCCGTCTTGAGCAACTGGACGCGGCGCGCATTCAACAGGTTTTTGCCACAAATGTCACGGGCACCTTCCTCTGCTGTCGTGAAGCCGTCCGGCGCATGGGAACGCACCTGGGAGGACTGGGCGGCAGTATCGTGAACGTTTCCTCCGCGGCAGCCCGTACGGGTTCTCCCGGTGAATATGTCGACTATGCCGCATCGAAGGGCGCGATGGATACGCTGACGAAAGGTCTGTCACTGGAGGTCGCGCAACAGGGGATTCGTGTCAATGGTGTGCGGCCCGGTCTGATCTACACCGGGATGCATGCCGATGGCGGGGAGCCCGGCCGGGTCGACCGACTGGCGAGCGGCGTTCCGATGGGACGTGGTGGACATGCCGAAGAAATTGCAGAAGTGGTGATCTGGCTGGCCAGCGATGCGGCCTCTTACATCACCGGCAGCATCATTGATGCCGCCGGCGGGCGGTAAATTCATGCCGCAGCGTGACGCTGCGGCAGCCGACTTACAGCTTTTCACCGTTACTGGCGATAACCTGCTGATACCAGGCAAAGCTTTTCTTTTTCGCGCGTGAGAAATCACCGCTGCCATCGTCGTTTTTGTTAACGTGAATGAAACCGTAGCGCTTGTCGTACTGGCCGGTCGTAAAGGATACACAATCGATGCAGCCCCACGGCGTATATCCCATGAGATCCACACCATCATGAATGACGGCTTTTTTCATCTCTGCGATATGCGCCGCCAGATACGCAATGCGGTAATCATCTTCGATCACGCCCTGCGCATTCGGTTTGTCGATCGCGCCAAAGCCGTTTTCCACGATAAACAGCGGCTTCTGGTAGCGTTCGTACAGATCGTTCAGCACATAACGCAGGCCAACGGGATCGATCTGCCAGCCCCAGTCTGAGGCGCTGACATGCGGGTTTTTGACCACCCCGTCAAAACTGGTAATGGGGTCGTCAACACCGCTGGCGCTGTGCTGCACGGCATTACTCATGTAATAGCTGAAACCGATGTAATCGGCACAGCCCTGACGCAGGGTATCTGCATCCTCTGGTTGCATCTCAATGTGGTAGCCTTTGCGTTCCCACTCTTTCAGCGCGTAGGCAGGGTAGTAACCGCGCATTTGTACATCGCTAAAGACATAGCGTTGATGCATCGCTTCTTTAGCCAGCATGACATCGTCCGGATGGCAGGAGAACGGATAAACCGGCACCATGGCGATCATGCAGCCAATTTTGAAGTCCGGGTTGATCTCGTGTCCGCGCTTCACCACCCGGGCACTGGCAACGAACTGATGGTGCATGACCTGATACATCGCCTGTTCAGGTTTTTCATGGTCGGTGAAAATAACGCCGGAACAGCAGTAGCCAAACAGCGGATATTGCCAGTTACGTTGGTTATTAATTTCGTTAAAGGTCATCCAGTATTTAACTTTATTTTTGTATCGTTCCAGCACGACTTCACTGAAACGCACAAAGAAATCGACGACTTTACGGTTATGCCAGCCGCCATACTCTTTTACCAGGTGGTAGGGCATTTCAAAATGGGAAAGAGTGATTACTGGTTCGATGCCATATTTCAGTAATTCATCAAACAGGTCATCATAAAACTGCAGGCCGGCTTCGTTAGGTTGCTGCTCATCGCCATTAGGGAATATACGCGTCCACGCAATCGAGGTACGGAAGCATTTAAATCCCATCTCCGCAAATAACGCAATATCCTGCTTGTAGTGTGAGTAAAACTCGACGGCCTGATGATTAGGGTAAAATTTTCCGGGCTGAACGCCATCGGTAATGACACGATCCACGCCGTGTGCACCCCCTGTCAGCACGTCAGCGATGCTAATACCTTTTCCACCCTGATCCCACCCGCCTTCAACCTGGTGAGCCGCGACGGCACCGCCCCACAAAAATGTGTCTGGTAAGCTCATTACCCACTCTCCAATACAGATAAAATTGGGCTGAGTGTAGCAAAGCACTTTATAAAGTCACGGTATAACACCGTGCGAAAAAAGGGATTTGTCACAGCTAAAAAACGCTGTGTTTTACTGGCTTAACCGTCGGCCAAGCGATTCGATAATATAAATCGCCGGTACCTGAGTGGTAATATCGCAGTTATCCGCCAGGCGGATAACCGGGACGTGATAGGAAACCGTAAAGTCGCTCATTTTTGCCAGCGAACAGTTTTCACTGTTGGTGACCGCAATAATTTTGCATTTATTCAGGCTAAACTGGCTGGCGATACGCAGCACTTCTTCTGTTTCGCCCGAGACAGAAAGGATGATCGCCAGGGCATTTTCATACAGGCTCGGACTGACGGGATAATAAGGATCATCAATAGCATGACTGAATTTCCCCACATTCGAAAAAAAACGTGCACCGTATTTTCCCAGGCTTCCTGATGTGCCCACACCAATAAAAAAAACCCGCTCAGCCTGCCTGATCATCGCGGCTGCCTGGGTGATGACCTGCTCAAATTCAGCATTATTGATGCTTTTAAAAAAACTCAGCATATCGGCCGGGCCAGAGACCGGTAAAGCTGGGGCCGTGTGTTCCTGGGCCAGCCGCAGACGGATACGAAACTCAGACCAGCCTTCACAGTGCATTTTGCGACAGAAACGCAGCACGGTGGTAGTTGACACGGCGGCCTGCTCCGCCAGTTCACGAATGGTCATGTAACTGACACTTTCACGATGTCTGATGATGTACTGATAAACCTGCAATTCCAGATCGTTGAGCGTGGCAAGATCGTGATGCGCGAACATGAAAAAATCACCAGATAGTTGACCAGTCAGCATTTTAACAGAATTTGAACCGGCGTTGACCGCATTAATTAATTTAAGCTTACACTTGTACACTGAAACTTTTTCTGATTAATTTGTCTGGTGATTAATCTGCAATGGCTCTCACTTTTCAGGCAGGAAGGTTATGACGCATAAACATTTTTCCACGCAGGGCTATCCACTGGCAGAGGAAATTGCCAACAGTATCAGTCACGGGCTGGGTTGCCTCTTTGGAATCGTTGGGTTAGTGCTGCTACTGGTTAAAGCAACAGCGATCCATGCGGATGTCACCACCATTGTCAGCTCAAGCCTGTATGGCGGCAGCATGATCGTGCTGTTTCTGGCGTCCACGCTTTATCACGCTGTCAGTCATCCACGCGCCAAACGCGTGCTGAAAAAAGTGGATCACTGCGCCATCTATCTGTTGATTGCGGGCACTTATACGCCGTTTTTGATGACAGGGCTGCAGTCACCGCTGGCTCACGCATTAATGGCGGTCATCTGGGGACTGGCGCTGCTGGGCATCCTGTTTAAACTGACGATCGCCGAACGCTATAAGGTGCTGTCACTGGTCACGTATCTTTGTATGGGATGGCTGTCGCTGGTGGTGGTCTATCAACTGGCGATGAAACTGTCGCCGGGGGGAATCTGGCTGTTGGCGCTGGGAGGCATCATCTATTCCCTGGGGGTGATCTTTTATGTGGCGCGCCGCGTGCCGTTTAATCACGCCATCTGGCACGGTTTTGTGTTAGGCGGCTGCATCTGTCATTTCTGCGCCATTTATTTCTACGTCATGTAGAAACAGGGCGGGAGATGTTCCCGCCCCGACACTCAGTTTTCGTCCAGCGAATAAGGCAAAGGCTGAATAGTGAGTTTGCCTCCTTCATCCCCTTCGACGCGCAATACGCTGTCTGGCTCCAGATCGTTATTCATCACGACCTGCACCCAGGTCACGCCATCATCAAGCTGCACGGCGGCGAGAACGGTACCTGTGCGACGCCAGCGTTCACCCATCTGCAATTCCAGCGAGTCGTTTGCGGCAGGCAGATGGCTGGCCTGGCCTGACAGCCAGTACAGGGCGCGCTTATTGGCGCCACGGTATTTCGCGCGGGCCACCATCTCCTGCCCGGTGTAGCAGCCTTTTTTGAAGCTGATCGCGTCCAGTGCCTGCAAATTAGTCGCCTGGGGAATAAACTGCGCGCTGGTCGCAGGTTCAATCACCGGAATACCGGCTTCAATGTCCAGGGCCAGCCACTGTGTGCTGTCTGTTAACTGAGCATCCTCGGCCAGCTTCTGTTTCAGTGCTTCTGCCTCAGCAAGCGAGGTGACCAGTAAAAAGCGCTCTGCGGGCTGGGCAAACCACAGCAGGGTGGTTTCGCCCTGGTGCACCACGGGAGTGGTACTGTCAGGAAGGGCTTCAAACCGGTCGGCCAGCGCCGCGCGAGCCTGGAAACCGGCAACGCCCAGTAACACCACATCGTCATCGGCGGCCAGCGTCACTTTAGAGAATACGGCGTATTTTTTTAGCTCCGGCAACTGAGTATCACGCAGTGCCCGGCGCACTAAATAGGCATAACCTTCGCCGCGGTGAAACAGACGCAGATTGCTCCACATTTTGCCTTTCGCATCGCAGTGGGCGGCGGGCAGATGATGGGCGGCATCCAGCGCGGCGACATCCAGCGTCAACTGACCCTGCAAATAGGACGTACTGTCAGGGCCCACTACAGACACCAGAGCCCAGGTATCCAGAGACATTAACGTGAGCGGCAGACGCGATGAGGCCGCAGGTTGACGTGGGGGAAGCGTAAATGTTGGCATTGATAAATCCTGAGTATGAAGGTTCATCCGGAACAATATCTTCAATGGTAAAAGAGCAGACTGGCATTGCAACCTGTTTACTGAACAGGGCGCACAAAACGCGTGATGAACGCCATAAAAAGCGTCATCCTGCGGCGTTGTGCACATGACGAAGTCTGGAGCCTGCAGCCGCTGTTAATCCAGGTTACACTAGTCGCCACGATGTGAAACAGGAAAACTGATGCATGGATATTCATGATAAATCGCGCGTTCAATGGGCCTGCCGTCGTGGCATGCTGGAACTGGATGTCGCTATTATGCCGTTCTTCAAGTACGAATATGACACGTTAAACGATACCGACAAGCAGGTTTTCATTGCCCTGCTGAAAAGTGACGATCCGGACCTTTTCAACTGGATGATGAACCACGGCGAGCCAGCCGATCCCGAGCTGAAACGCATGGTGAAGCTTATTCAGCAGCGTAATCGTGAACGCGGCCCGGTGGCAATGTAACCTTCATCCCTCGTTGCAGGCGCGCACAATCCTTGCCCTGACGCTGGTGGTAACGCTAGCCGGCGTCGGGCTGATGCCCTTGTCTGCGGCAGAGTGGGTGATAAAGCCGGTGCTGTTCGCCCTCATCGTGTGGGAAGGATGGCGGCAGGACAGGCGCTTGTGTCTGCGCTGTGGAGCGCTACGACGCGACAGTGCCCGTGACTGGCACTGGCAGGATGAACACTGGCAAACGCAGCAACCGCTTTACTGGTTACCTGGCGCGGTGTTGCTGGTCATGAAGAACCCTCAAGGCAGGATAACGCGGTTTTGGCTCATGCAGGATAATATGCAGCCTGCTGAATGGCGCGCCTTACGCGCCTGCTGTTTTCGCGACAGACAACGCGCGCGTTAACACCGACAGCCTACAGGCGTTCGGCCGTTTCCGTCAGAATCTGCTCGCACCACTGCTCAACGCGCTCATCCGTCACGTCAAACTGATTGACGTCATCCAGCGCCAGCCCGACAAACTGTTTGCCATCCGCGCTAAGCGGTTTGGGGCTGGTAAATTCATAGCCATCCAGCGGCCAGTAGCCGACAAACTGCACGCCCATGGGTTGCAGCAGGTCGTGCAGCATACCCAGCGCGTCGAGAAACCATTCACCATAGCCAATCTGGTCGCCCATGCCGTAAAGCGCCACTATCTTGTTATGCAGATTGAGGGTGGGCAACTGCGGCCAGATGGCCTCCCAGTCTTCCTGTAGCTCGCCGAAGTCCCAGGTCGGAATGCCCAAAATCAGCAGGTCGTACTCTTCCATCAGACGCGGATCGTCATCTTTCACGTTGTGCAACGTCACTAACTCGTCGCCAATAAAATCCCGAATCTTCTCCGCTACGATTTCGGTGTAGCAGGTACTGGAACCGTAAAAAAGACCTATTTTCATGCAGATAGTGCTCTGTTAATCCAGACTTTGGCGTAATTGTATCAGAAGCAGGGGTGAATCAGGCATAATGAGCACGATTTCAGACTGAACGGCGGGGAAAACGTGCAAGACAGCGAACTGACAGAACAGTTTCTTGACGCGCTGTGGATTGAGCGCAATCTGGCGCAAAATACCTTGTCCTCCTATCGACAGGATCTGCAAACGCTCACCGGCTGGCTGGCGCATCACGGCCTGACGCTGGTGTCATTAAGCCCGCAGGATCTGCAACAGTTTCTCGCAGAGCGACTGGAAGGCGGCTATAAGGCCACCAGCTCAGCGCGTCTGCTCAGCGCTATGCGCCGCCTGTTTCAGTACCTGTACCGTGAAAAGATTCGTGTGGACGATCCCAGCGCCCAACTGGCCGCGCCAAAGCTGCCCCAGCGGCTGCCCAAAGATCTGAGCGAGGCACAGGTCGAGCGTTTACTGCAGGCTCCGGATGTCAACGTGCCGCTGGAACTGCGCGATAAAGCCATGCTGGAATTATTGTATGCCACCGGGCTGCGTGTTTCGGAGCTGGTGGGATTAACCCTGAACGACGTCAGCCTGCGTCAGGGCGTGGTGCGGGTGATCGGTAAGGGCAATAAAGAGCGCCTGGTGCCATTAGGTGAAGAGGCGGTTTACTGGCTGGAATATTATATGGAACATGGTCGTCCGTGGTTGCTCAACGGGCAAACGCTGGATGTGTTCTTCCCCAGTAGCCGCGCGCAGCAAATGACGCGGCAGACGTTCTGGCACCGAATCAAGCACTACGCCACGCTGGCAGGCATTGACAGCGAAAAGCTGTCGCCCCATGTGCTGCGCCACGCCTTTGCCACACATTTGCTGAACCACGGAGCAGACTTGCGTGTCGTACAGATGTTACTGGGACACAGCGATCTCTCCACGACCCAGATTTATACTCACGTCGCCACGGAACGTCTGCGACTGTTACATCAACAGCATCATCCGCGTGCATGACCGACGGATATAAGGAAAACAATGAACAAACATGTTGCCACGCTGGCGCTGCTGGTCAGCGCCTTTTCCGGTTTAACCCACGCTGATGACAGCGCTATTCAGCTTTCCCTGAAAAAGCTGGGTTTACACCAGACCGAGATTCAGCCGTCTCCGCTGCCAGGCTTCAAAACCGTGCTCAGCGAAAGCGGCGTCCTGTATGTGACCGATGATGGTAAGCACATGATCCAGGGTCCCCTTTATGATGTCAGCGGCACGCAACCGGTGAACGTGACCAATACGCTGCTGGATAAAAAGGTCGACGCGCTGGTTCCGGAGATGATCATCTATAAAGCGCCAAAAGAGCAGCATGTGGTCACGGTGTTCACGGACATTACCTGTGGCTATTGTCACAAGCTGCACGAGCAGATGGCCGATTACAATGCGCTGGGCATCACGGTTCGTTATCTTGCTTTCCCACGCGAAGGGATGAACGGTAATGTCGCCAGCGCCATGAAAGCGGTCTGGTGCAGCGCCGATCGTAACAAAGCCTTCGATGACGCGATGAAAGGTGATGCGCCGAAGATGGAGGCGCCTGCGTCATGCAAAACTGACATTGGTCAGCAGTATAAACTCGGCATTCTGTTCGGCATTCAGGGCACGCCCGCCATTCTGACCGATAGCGGAATGATGATCCCGGGCTACCAAAGCCCTCAGGAACTCAAACAGGTACTGGATAATCAAAAGCGTGGTGGTTAAGGCGTGGTAAAGCACGAAGTCGAATTACGTCGTCGTGAGGCGGTACCGGATTTGCCCGGGCTCCCTGCTGATTTGCCGCCGCTTCTGCGTCGGCTTTATTTGCAACGCGGCGTCAGTGATGCCGCTCAGCTTGAAAGAGGCGCGAAAAACCTGCTGCCGTTTAGTGCGCTGAGCGGTATTGATAAGGCCGTCGCCTTGCTGCATGAAGCGCTGCTGGATGGACGCTGTATTATGGTCGTCGGCGATTTTGATGCTGACGGTGCCACCAGTACCGCGCTTACCGTACTGGCTCTGCGCAGCATGGGATGCAGCAATGTTCAGTATCTGGTACCTAACCGGTTTGAGGATGGATACGGCCTCAGTCCTGAGGTTGTCGAACAGGCGAAAGCGCGCGGCGCGGAGATGATCCTCACTGTCGATAACGGTATTTCCTCTCATGCTGGCGTCGCCGTCGCGCATGCGCACGGGATTGCGGTGCTGGTGACCGACCACCATTTACCCGGCGAAACGCTGCCTGACGCGGACGCTATCGTTAACCCAAACCTGCCTGATTGCACTTTCCCGTCGCGTGCGCTGGCAGGCGTTGGTGTGGCCTTTTACCTGATGATGGCGCTGCGTGCCCATCTGCGAACCCAGGGCTGGTTTGGCGTCACGCGGGCAGAACCTAACCTGGCTGACCTGCTCGATCTGGTGGCGCTGGGCACGGTTGCGGATGTCGTGCCGCTGGATGCAAATAACCGTATTTTGGTCTGGCAGGGCCTGAGCCGCATTCGTGCCGGTAAATGCCGACCGGGCATCAAGGCGCTACTGGAAATCGCCAATCGCGATGCGCGCCAGCTGGCCGCCAGCGACCTGGGGTTTGCGCTGGGACCGCGGCTGAATGCGGCCGGAAGGCTCGACGATATGTCAGTCGGCGTCGCGCTGTTACTGACGGACGATCTCAGCCAGTCGCGTATGCTAGCCAGCGAGCTGGATGCGCTCAATCAGATGCGCAAAGAGATTGAACAGGGTATGCAAAGCGAGGCGCTGGCGCTCTGTCAGACGCTGGAGCGTGAGCAAACCGATTTGCCGCTGGGGCTGGCCT
Source organism: Pantoea stewartii (assembly GCF_011044475.1). NCBI lineage: Bacteria > Pseudomonadati > Pseudomonadota > Gammaproteobacteria > Enterobacterales > Erwiniaceae > Pantoea > Pantoea stewartii. The sequence continues at coordinate 2,000,622 of NZ_CP049115.1, read as the reverse complement.
TTTATCATCCCGAATGGCATCAGGGCGTGGTAGGTATTCTGGCTTCCCGGCTCAAAGAGCGTTTTCACCGTCCGGTCATCGCCTTTGCGCCTGCGGGCGACGGCATGCTGAAAGGCTCGGGACGTTCGATTGCGGGCCTGCACCTGCGGGATGCCCTGGAACGGCTTGATACGCTCCACCCCGGGCTGATGCAGAAGTTTGGTGGTCACGCCATGGCGGCCGGGCTGTCGCTGGAGGAGGCGCGCTACGAGGAGTTTCGTCAGCGGTTCGCTGAACTGGTCGGCGACTGGCTGGCTGGCGAAGCGCTGCAAGGGGTGATGTGGTCTGATGGCGCGTTACAACCCGCTGAGTTTTCTCTGGAGACCGCCGAAATGCTGCGCGATGCCGGTCCCTGGGGACAGGCCTTTCCGGAGCCTGCGTTTGACGGCAAATTCCGGCTGTTGCAACAGCGGCTGGTGGGGGAACGTCATCTGAAAGTCATGGTGGAGCCACTGGGCGGCGGGCCATTGATCGACGGTATCGCGTTTAACGTAGATACCACGCTGTGGCCTGACAGCAGCGTTCGCGAGGTTGAACTGGCGTACCGGCTGGATATCAATGAATATCGCGGTAACCGCTCAGTGCAGTTGATTATTGAACATCTCTGGCCGCTCAGTTAACGGATGAAGGTGGACGGACGGGAGTCCGTCCGCCAGGCCTTTCTGACGTTGCCTCCCTCCCTTTCAGCACAGCCTGTCCCAAACGTTTACACCCTGCGCATTTTCTCAACGCTACAAACTGTCGCCGGTTTCGGGTAAACTCGCAGGTTACATTTCTTATTCCATCAAACGTTAAAAAGACGCTAAACACATGTTTGAAATTAATCCGGTCAAATACCGTATTCAAGACCTCACCGAGCGCAGCGACGTTCTTCGGGGGTATCTTTGACTACGATGCCAAGAAAGAACGCCTTGAAGAAGTAAACGCAGAACTCGAACAGTCTGACGTCTGGAACGAACCTGAACGCGCCCAGGCGTTGGGTAAAGAGCGCTCCTCTCTCGAAGCAATCGTGAATACGCTGGATCAGATGACGCAGGGGCTGGAAGACGTACAGGGCCTGCTTGATCTGGCTGTGGAAGCCGATGACGAAGAAACCTTTAACGAAGCGGTCGAAGAACTGGACGCGCTGGACGTTAAACTAGGTGAACTCGAATTCCGCCGTATGTTCTCAGGTGAGTACGACAGCGCAGACTGTTATATCGACTTGCAGGCTGGCTCCGGCGGCACCGAGGCGCAGGACTGGGCCAGCATGCTGATGCGTATGTATCTGCGTTGGGCCGAAGCGAAAGGCTTCAAAACCGAGATTATTGAAGAGTCCGAAGGCGAAGTGGCGGGCATTAAATCGGTAACCATTCGCGTGTCGGGCGATTATGCGTTTGGCTGGTTACGCACCGAGACAGGCGTTCATCGCCTTGTTCGTAAGAGTCCGTTTGACTCCGGTGGTCGCCGCCATACCTCATTCAGCTCCGCGTTTATCTACCCGGAAGTCGATGACGATATCGATATCGACATTAACCCGGCAGACCTGCGCATTGACGTTTACCGTGCCTCCGGTGCCGGTGGTCAGCACGTTAACCGGACGGAATCTGCGGTGCGTATCACCCATATTCCGACCGGTACGGTCACGCAGTGTCAAAATGACCGCTCTCAGCACAAAAACAAAGATCAGGCGATGAAGCAGATGAAGGCGAAGCTGTACGAGCTTGAGATGCAGAAAAAAAATGCCGAGAAGCAGGCGCTGGAAGACAATAAGTCGGATATCGGCTGGGGAAGCCAGATCCGTTCTTACGTTCTGGACGACTCACGAATTAAAGATCTGCGTACCGGCGTGGAAACGCGTAATACGCAGGCGGTTCTGGATGGCGATCTGGACCGTTTCATTGAAGCAAGTTTAAAAGCAGGGCTATAAGGAACCGACATGTCTGAACAACAACCGCAGAGCGCTGACGTCGCACTTGAGTTAAATAACGAACTGAAAACGCGTCGCGAGAAACTGAGCGTGCTGCGTGAAAACGGCGTGGCGTTTCCTAACGATTTTCGTCGTGATACCACCTCCGATCGGCTGCACGCCAGCTATGACGAGAAGAGTAACGAAGAGCTGGAAGACTTAGGCATTGAGGTCAGCGTGGCGGGCCGTATGATGACGCGCCGTATTATGGGCAAAGCGTCTTTCATCACCCTGCAGGACGTTGGCGGCCGCATTCAGCTGTACGTAGCACGTGACGATCTGCCTGAAGGCATCTATAACGAGCAGTTCAAAAAGTGGGATCTGGGCGATATCCTCGGCGCACGCGGTAAGTTGTTCAAAACTAAAACCGGCGAGCTGTCTGTTCACTGTTCAGAACTGCGTTTACTGACCAAAGCGCTGCGTCCGTTGCCTGATAAGTTTCACGGCCTGGCCGATCAGGAAACACGTTATCGTCAGCGTTATCTTGATCTCATCGCCAACGATGAATCACGCAACACCTTCAAAATTCGCTCTCAGATTATGGCCGGTATTCGCCAGTTCATGGTCGCTCGCGACTTTATGGAAGTGGAAACGCCAATGATGCAGGTGATCCCGGGTGGCGCATCAGCGCGTCCGTTTATCACGCATCATAATGCGCTGGATATCGATATGTACCTGCGTATTGCGCCAGAGCTGTATCTGAAACGTCTGGTTGTGGGCGGTTTTGACCGCGTGTTTGAGATCAACCGTAACTTCCGTAACGAAGGGATTTCGCCACGTCATAATCCAGAGTTCACCATGATGGAACTCTATATGGCGTATGCGGATTATAAGGATCTGATCGAACTGACCGAAAGCCTGTTCCGCACGCTGGCGCAGGATGTGCTGGGCAGCACCGTCGTGCCTTATGGTGAGCAGGAATTCGATTTCGGCAAGCCGTTTGAAAAGCTCACCATGCGTGAAGCCATCAAAAAATACCGTCCGGAAACCGATCTGGCCGATCTTGACGATTTCGATAAAGCCGTGGCAGTCGCTCAGGCCATCGGCATCAAAGTCGAGAAAAGCTGGGGCTTAGGCCGCGTGGTGACCGAGATTTTTGAGGAAACCGCAGAAGCGCACCTGATTCAGCCTACCTTCATTACCGAATACCCGGCGGAAGTTTCTCCGCTCGCTCGTCGTAACGATGAAAACCCGGAAATCACCGACCGTTTCGAGTTCTTTATCGGCGGACGTGAAATCGGCAACGGCTTCTCTGAGCTTAACGATGCGCAGGATCAGGCTGATCGCTTCCTGCAGCAGGTTAATGCCAAAGACGCGGGCGATGATGAAGCCATGTTCTATGACGAAGACTACGTTACTGCACTGGAACACGGCTTACCGCCAACGGCAGGTTTAGGCATTGGTATCGACCGGATGGTGATGCTGTTTACCAACAGCCATACCATCCGTGACGTGATCCTGTTCCCGGCGCTGCGTCCTGGCGCTAAATAAGTCTTGTTGTTCTGTAAAAAGGCCGGGTTATCCCGGCCTTTTTTCTTTCTGCTGTTCGCGATGCCGTGCTTGAGTCATCCCGCTCCCTCTGCCAGACTGAAATCTCAACAGGGAGCCAACCACGATGACACAACGTCCCGACTGTATTCGCCACTGGCAGACGCTGGAAGGCGACGATAACGAACACTATTCTGACAGCGATGAGCGTATGTCGATTGGCGCGCCACTGGGGCGGTTACTGGGGTTAACCCGCCTCGGCATTCACCATGAAAGGCTGTTGCCCGGACGCCGCATGTCCTATCCGCACGCGGAGAGCGCGGAAGAAGAGTTTATCTTTGTGCTTGAAGGTCATCCTGACGCCTGGATAAACGGTGAGTTGTACCCGCTGTCGCCGGGCGATGCCGTTGCTTTTCCGGCCGGAACCGGCATCTGCCATACCTTTATCAACAACCGCGACCATGAGGCGCGCTTTTTAGTGGTGGGCGAGGTGAGCAAACCCGAAAACCGTATTACTTATCCGCTCAATCCGGACTACGAAGCAACCCGTGAGGACAGGTGGCTGAATCCGCCTGAACAGACGATGGGCAAGCATCCCGGTTTGCCCGACAAAAATTAAGATTTTACGGCGTCATCCAGCCAGTGCTGAAAGCGAGAGTAAGGAACATAGAGGGCGACGTCTTTATACAACGTCTTGCCGCTGTGGTTATCGTTAATGCGCTGGCTGTAGCCGACAATCACGCCAGCCAGTGTGTCGTCAGAAGCATTGTAAACCGCGCCACCAGACATCCCTTTAACTACGCCGGCATTCGCTGCCACCACCACACAGTTAGCTTTGTTCCAGTCATTGGCCAGCGTGGTATTCACCAGATTCTGACCGGTTGAGCTGACCGGCATGGCCGAGATAAAGCTGTACCCGTAAAGGTTCACCTTATCGCCAATGTGGCTGTTACGGAAGGCAGGAGGAAGGTTGGCTTCGCTGTTCTTGTGGTAGACCACCGCCAGGTCGCACTCCGGATGCCAGGCTTTCACCCGGTAAAGCGAATATTTCGCCACGTGGGCCGCCGTGAGGCTGTAGTCCGGGGTCAGGGGAATGGTCGTACCCAGCGTGCCCAGCCCCATGATGGTTGGAATGCCGGTAACGGTCATATCAACCCGCTTTTCAGCTTCTTTACTGTACTCATAGTGACCGACTGAGCAACCCGTTAAGCCCAGTACCAGTAAGAGGGTAAGCCGTTGCATTATTCTCTCTCCGCGTCAGTTGGACTGCATTTCATCTGGCGATTCATAAGAGCTTTATCGGCAACGCTAATACTTTATTGATAACTAAAATCGGTATTAGCTAAAAAACGGCTACTTCGCTGGCAACCTTTCTGCTTGTTTTAAGTGGCGGGCTATCCCTTTCTCCTTAACCTCATGTTTAATAAGCATAGTTCATCTTACTGTCAATTATTGCCTTTCCTGCAATACAGTGTTGCCTCTGTGTGAGTATCCGATGACAGTCAGCTATGGTGTAATACAGAATGTGACAGAGATCATAAATTATAGCCTGTTCATCGCGATGCACGCGGAAGCAACCGCGTCGCAATAATCATATTTGGGAGAGTGTTATGCCTGTGGCATTACTGGCATTGGCGCTGAGTGCGTTCGCAATCGGAACCACTGAGTTCGTTATTATGGGGTTACTGCCGGAAGTGGCAAACGATTTACAGGTGACCATTCCGTCAGCGGGCTGGCTCATCAGCGGCTATGCCCTGGGCGTGGCCATTGGCGCGCCGGTCATGGCACTGTTGACCGCGAAACTGCCACGCAAGAAAACGCTGATTCTGTTAATGGCCATCTTCATCATCGGTAACCTGTTGTGCGCGCTGGCGTACAGCTACAACCTTCTGATGCTGGCGCGGGTGATTACCGCCCTCTGTCACGGTGCGTTTTTTGGCATTGGCGCTGTGGTGGCTGCCAGTCTGGTGGCTGCCGATCGCCAGGCGTCCGCCGTGGCGCTGATGTTTACCGGCCTGACGTTAGCCAACGTATTAGGCGTGCCATTGGGGACCTGGTTTGGTCAGCTGTTTGGCTGGCGTGCCACCTTCTGGGGCGTTGCGGTAATTGGTGTGCTGGCCTTTATTGCGTTGATCACCAGCCTGCCGGGAAATAAAAACGAGAAGCCCGTCAATCTGGCCAGCGAAATCAGCGCGCTGGCAAACGGTAAACTGTGGCTGTCGTTACTGATGACGGTCTGTTTTGCTGCCGCCATGTTTACGCTGTTCAGCTATATTGCGCCGTTGCTGTTGCAGGTCACCGGCATCAGCGATCATGGCGTGAGCTGGACTCTGTTCCTGATTGGGGCGGGGCTGACGGCAGGCAATATTTTGGGCGGCAAACTGGCCGACCGCAATGTGGCGCTCAGCCTGACAGGCAGTTTCCTGCTGATCGCGCTGTTCTCACTACTGTTTAGCTGGACCAGCCATGCGCTGTGGCTGGCGGAAATCACCTTGTTCCTTTGGGCGATGGCTACCTTCGCTACGGTACCCGGCTTGCAGATAAATGTCGTGCGCCACGGTAAGGAGGCACCAAATCTGGTGTCGACCCTGAACATTTCGGCCTTTAATGTCGGGAATGCACTGGGTGCCTGGGTAGGCGGAGCGGTTATCGCCCGGGGCTATGGGCTGACCAGCGTGCCGGTTGCCGCGGCCGCGCTGGCGGCGGTGGGGCTGATCGTCTGCGTGATCACCTTCCGTAAATCAGGCGGCGCGGCGGCCAGCGTTCACGCCTAAACCAGCCTGGCCGCAATCAGCGCCGGAAAACGGGCAATCTGATGTTGAAGGTGCGCCGCAAACGCGTCAACCAGTGCTGAAGCCGGCCGGTGGCGCGGCCGGACCAGACTGACGGTAAAGGGCACCGCCACGCTAAACGGACGCATGACGATCCCGCTGTCAGCATAATCGAGTGCTGTCAGCGGATTAACGACAGAAATACCCACGCCAGCCTGCACCATCGCGCACACCGAGGCTGCGCTATGGGTTTCCATCACCATCCTGCGCGTCACGCCTTGCTCATGAAACAGTGCATCCAGTAACTGCCGATAGCTGTCCGTACGTGACAGGCTGACATAGTTCTCACCCGCAAAATCCTGCGGCGTAAGTAAGTTGCGCTGCGCCAGAGGATGCTGTTTCGGTAAGACACAGACTTCATCGCAGGTCAGTAAAGCCTGGCGATCGGTACCGGCAGGTGCGTGCAGCGTTTCTGTCAGGCCCAAATCATAGCGCTGCGCCGACAGCCACTCTTCCAGCAGCGGTGAATCCTGCGGAATGATGTTCAGGCTGACGTCGGGATAGCGTTGTAAAAACGTCTGACAAATGGGCGGCAGCAACGACTGTGAGAAGGCCGGCAGACAGGCAATCGACAGCTCGCCCTGACGAAACTGCCGCAAACCTTCTGCCGCATCCATAATGCGGTCCAGCCCATACCACGAGCGCTGCACCTCTTCAAACAGGCGTAGTCCCTGCACCGTCGGTTGCAGACGGCCACGCACGCGCTCAAACAGTTGCAGACTCAACTGCCGTTCAAGCCGCGCCAGTTCACGGCTGACCGTGGGCTGTGAGGTTTGCAGCAGCGTGGCGGCCTGGGTGAGGTTGCCGCTGGTCATCACGGCATGAAAGATCTCGATGTGGCGCCAGTTAATCGTGGCCATGGGATATCCCATATCATTTATGCATAGATGCTATTAAAACAGATATTTTTCGGCATGGCACGAATCTGGCTTAATAGGAGGATTGCCACAGGAGACATGCTATGCCGCGTCCGTTAAACACCACAGAAACCGCCCTCAACGTTGATCATCTGCTGCCGCTTGCCCGCCAGTATTCTGGCCCGTTCTGGGCTTATGATGCGCAGGTGATTCAGCAGCGTATTGCACAGCTTCACGCTTTTGATGTGGTGCGCTTTGCTCAAAAAGCCTGTTCAAATACGCACATCCTGCGCCTTATGAAATCGGCCGGGGTTAAAGTGGATTCCGTTTCGCTGGGCGAAATTGAGCGCGCCCTCGTGGCTGGTTTTACGCCCGGCGGTGACGACATCGTGTTTACGGCTGACGTGCTGGATGAACCTACACTCGCCAGAGTTGCAGAACTAAAGGTGCCGGTGAATGCCGGTTCGGTCGATATGCTGCATCAGCTGGGTGCGGTTTCGCCAGGGCACGCGGTCTGGCTGCGTATCAATCCGGGATTTGGTCATGGCCACAGCCAGAAAACCAATACCGGCGGTGAAAACAGTAAACACGGCATCTGGCCGAGTGATTTGCCTGCTGCTCAGGCGGCGATTGAGCAATATGGATTGCGCCTGATCGGCATTCACATGCATATCGGCTCGGGCGTGGACTATGCGCACCTGCAGCAGGTCTGCGATGCCATGGTCGATCTGGTGGTGGCGTTCGGTCAGGATCTGGAGGCGATTTCTGCGGGCGGCGGTTTATCCATTCCCTATCACTATGGGGAGGAAGCGATCGATACCGAACACTATTTTGGCCTGTGGGACGCCGCGCGCCAGCGTATTGCCTCACATCTGGGTCACGCCGTGAAGCTGGAAATTGAACCGGGCCGTTTCCTGGTGGCGGAGTCAGGCGTGCTGGTGTCGCAAGTGAGGGCCGTTAAAGAGATGGGCAGCCGTCACTTTGTGCTGGTGGATGCCGGATTCAGCGATCTCATGCGACCATCGATGTACGGCAGCTATCACCATATCTCCCTGATGGCTGGCGACAACCGACAGATTGATGAACAGGACACGCGTGAAAGCGTTGTCGCGGGGCCACTTTGCGAGTCCGGCGATGTGTTTACTCAGCTTGAAGGGGGCAAAGTGGAAACCCGGGCGATTCCCGACGCGAAAGTCGGCGACTATCTGGTGTTCCACGATACCGGGGCGTACGGTGCGTCCATGTCCTCTAACTACAACAGTCGACCGCTGATTCCGGAAATCCTGTTTGAAAACGGCACGCCACGCGAGATTCGTCGCGCGCAGCGTATCGAGGATCTGCTGGCTCTGGAATTGGGTTAACGCAGGCTGTCAGTCAGAACTGCCAGCCGCACTTGCGGCTGGCACATGGCATCACGGTGCTGGGTAGGTATAACGGCGGTGAATCGCCTCAAGCTCTTCCAGAATCTCACTACTGAGCGTCAGGTTGGCGCTGTCGATATTGATCTTTAACTGATCCAGCGTGGTGGCGCCCAGCAGCGTGCTGGAAACAAACGGCTGCTGGCGAACAAACGCCAGGGCCATTTGCGAGGGATCGATCTGATGCTTGTTTGCCAGCGCCACATATTCTGCGACTGCCAGCTGAGACTGCTCGCCACTGTAGCGGGTAAACCGGCTAAACAAGGTATTACGTGCACCAGCAGGCTGTGCACCGTTCAGGTATTTCCCACTTAGCGTACCAAAAGCCAGGCACGAATAGGCCAGCAGTTCCACGCCTTCATGCTGGCTGATTTCCGCCAGGCCCACCTCAAAACTGCGGTTCAGCAGGCTGTAGGGATTCTGAATAGAAACAATGCGCGGTAACTCATGCTTTTCTGCCAGTTGCAGGTAACGCATCACGCCCCAGGGGGTTTCATTAGAGACGCCGATGTAGCGAATTTTACCGGCCCGCACCTGTTCTGCCAGCGCTTCCAGCGTTTCCAGCAGGGTCACCGGGACGCTGGAAGCGCTGTACTGATAGCCAAGTTTGCCAAAGAAGTTGGTCTGGCGCTGCGGCCAGTGCAGCTGGTACAGGTCGATATAATCGGTATTCAGGCGCTTCAGGCTGGCATCCAGCGCTTCGCGAATGTTCTTACGATCCAGCGCCATATTAGGGCGAATGGAGGCATCGTTGCCGCGGGTCGGCCCTGCGACTTTACTGGCGAGAATGATTTTATCGCGGCTGCCGGTCTTTTTTAACCAACTGCCAATGTACTTTTCGGTCAGGCCCTGGGTTTCCGGGCGAGGCGGCACCGGATACATTTCGGCAGTATCGATCAGGTTGATGCCGGAACTGATCGCAAGATCCAGTTGCGCGTGGGCGTCGGCTTCGCTGTTTTGCTCACCAAACGTCATGGTGCCCAATCCAAGCTGACTCACTTCCAGCGTGCTATGGGGGATACGGTGATAATGCATTGCCGGCTTCCTTTTCTCTGAGGATGGATATTGTGTCTTAAGGGACTATAGCGCGAGGCGTAGCGGCTAAGAAAGGGAAACAACAAGGAGAAACAGCCTGCCGGAGAGGGAAAGGTCGACAGGCCTGCTCGTTTCGCATTTAACGCTCAATGATGGTTGATACTTCATCACTGTTAATCTGTACCGTATGGCCTGACTGATCGGTGTACTGTACCAGTCCGGTCTCCTTATCAATGCTCGGTTTGCCTTCCGTCATAATCATGCGACCGTCTTTTGTCGCCATCACATAATCAGAACTACAACCACCTAATGTCACTGCGGCAACGGCCGCCAATATAATCTTACTCAGCCCTTTCATTGTGCTTATCCTCGCAACGCGTCCACTGTAAAAAAGTGTAGTAATAAATCCTTTTACCGATTGGGTTAATCGTATCAATCTGAAAATAGGTGGGCGGCAGGCCGCCGCCCTTGACAACGCTAGCTGACTTTTTTCTTACTGCGCATCAGGTTAAGGCACTCAACGGCCATCGAGAAGAACATGGCAAAATAAATGTAACCTTTTGGTACATGCACGCCGAAACTCTCCAGAATGAGGGTGAAACCCACCAAAATCAGGAAAGAAAGCGCCAGCATTTTGACCGACGGATGACGGTCAACAAATTCGCCAATACTGCGTGCCGCAAACATCATCATTAAGACGGCAATCACCACGGCGGCCATCATAATAAACAGATGGTCTGAAAGGCCGACGGCTGTAATAACCGAGTCGAGGCTGAAAATAATGTCGAGCAACATAATCTGCACAATCGCTCCCAGGAACGAATGCACATTGGATTTGTGTTCGGTTTCCTCACCTTCGATAGTTTCATGGATTTCCATGCTGGATTTCCAGAGCAGAAATAAGCCACCAAACAGCAGAATAAGATCGCGTGCGGAGAACGGATGATCCATAAGGGTAAACAGGGGATTGGTCAGTTTTGCTACCCAGGCAATCGAGGCCAGCAGTCCCAGCCGCATCAGCATCGCGCCCATCAGACCAATGCGCCGTGCGCGGGCCTGCTGATGTTTAGGCAGTTTTGCCACCACTAATGACAAAAAGATAATGTTATCAATGCCCAGAACCACTTCCAGAATGGTCAGGGTGCCCAACGCCAGCCAGGCGTTAGGATCGGAAATCCACTCGAACATACCTGCACTCGTATCCTAAACGAAAAGTAAACGAAGATTATACGCACCTAATCTGTCGAACTCACATTTAAATAGTGCATGGCCTGGGGAAAGGGGATTCAGAGAAGAAAATGGCGGGCAAGCAGCGGGGCGGTAAAGCTTTTCTTGAGATAAAACCCGCGCGGTAACGTCATAATGGGCTGTCCCTGTTCGCCGATCCCTTCGGTCAGGGCCCGGCTGTTAGCCGCTTTGGGACGAATTTGCAGCCAGGCACCATGACGGGCAGTAATACGTTCCACCTGACCCAGGACAATCATATCCATAAGTTCTTCCCAGTCCTGACGCAGCATGTCTTCTTCTTGTGCCGTCGGGCTCCACAGCAAGGGTGCGCCTACCCGGCGCTCGCCAGGGGGAATATCACGCTCACCCTCAACCGGCATCCATAGTACGCGAGCCAGCTTATGGCGAACATGACTGTTTTCCCATGTCACGCCGCTGTTACCGGTCAGCGGTGCAACGCAGACAAATGTGGTTTCCAGCGGTTTGCCTTCACGATCGACAGGGATGGTTTTCAACTCAATGCCCAGATGCGCAAAATCCTGCTCGGCTTTACTGCCTGCGCTGGCCCCCAAATGCCATTCCAGCAGCATGCCCACCCAGCCTTTATCGCGCTTCAGATTGGCTGGCGTTGGAATGCCGGCCTGTTCTGCCAGACAGTGTAAAGGTAAACCTGCCAGTGCCTGCGCCCGCGCGAACAGTACCGATTCGTTTTCAGGTGGCTCTGGAAGAGTGATCATATGCGTAACCCGATGTGGTTAAAAAATAAGCGCCCTGCGGCCTGTCAGGTTTTCCACAGGAATGAGCAGGGTAAGGTGCGCATAATAACATGAAACATAGTGCTTTTTTAAGAATGCACCGCTTCATGCTGTTAACGACGGGTCAGGTTATCCCAACTTGCTATCAACAATGAACAGGATCTTATGACCAGTTATCCACAGAAAGATGGGATAACCTGGCATCAGACGGGTTACTGGTTCGATTTACAGCCTTGACTTTGCTGTTTTTTAGCAAAAATTAGCCGGTTTGCTGCAAGCTTGAACCGATATCTGTGGATAAAAAGCCGGGTGGTGGATATTTAGCCAATTGTCAGCGACAGGACATTATACAATGTCACTCAGACGAATTTATTCAAACCTCAGCAGAGAAATAGTCTTATATTTCAATAGCTATTTCAGAATGACAGTAAAGCGTATTCAGATTCCTCCCAACGGGTTATTCAGTTAACTCCCGTGTTCTACACAAAGCTATCCACAGAAAACGTGAATAAGATCGATATTTTCTCGGTGCTTTGTTTATAACTTTGCATTCTTCTGTGAGTTATCCCGAGATTACGGTCCCCATTGCCCGTGAATCCAGTGGTTTACCGCCTGTAAGGAGTGTGAAACAATCAGACCATTCAAATTTAGCTTTTGAGGTAGTCCAGTGATCGATGATGATGGCTACCGCCCGAATGTTGGTATCGTAATTTGTAACAGGCAGGGACAAGTGTTATGGGCCAGGCGCTTTGGACAGCACTCCTGGCAATTTCCTCAGGGAGGCATCAATCCCGGTGAAACCGCAGAACAGGCGATGTATCGCGAATTGTTCGAAGAAGTAGGGTTACACAGAAAGGATGTCCGAATACTTGCATCTACCCGTAACTGGTTGCGCTACAAATTGCCAAAACGTTTGGTGCGTTGGGACACAAAACCGGTTTGTATTGGTCAGAAACAAAAGTGGTTTCTTCTGCAGTTGATGTGCAGTGATGCAGATATTAATGTGCAACACAGTAGCACGCCGGAATTCGACGGCTGGCGCTGGGTGAGCTTTTGGTATCCGGTACGTCAGGTTGTCTCTTTTAAACGCGATGTGTACCGTCGGGTGATGAAGGAGTTTGCAGGCGTTGTCATGTCCATGCAGGAGAGTGCGGTGCAGCGAAATCATCCTGCCCATCGACGTAAAAGAGGATAGGCCACGCCCTTTATGCTCACTCAGTTGCGAGAAATTGTTGAAAAGGTGGCGAGTGCGCCCCGTCTGAACGAAGCACTCGACATCCTGGTTAATGAGATCTGTCTGGCTATGGAAACGGAAGTCTGTTCCGTTTATCTGGCCGATCACGATCATCGCTGTTATTACCTGATGGCGACGCGCGGTCTGAAAAAACCGCGTGGCCTGACGGTGAAACTGGCGTTTGATGAAGGGATTGTGGGCCTGGTCGGTCGCCTGGCCGAGCCTATCAACCTGGCTGATGCGCAGAGCCATCCGAGCTTTAAATACATCCCCTCCGTTAAGGAAGAACGCTATCGCTCTTTCCTTGGTGTGCCCATCATCAGTCGCCGCCAGCTTCTGGGTGTGCTGGTGGTGCAGCAGCGCGAGCATCGCCAGTTCGACGAAAGCGAAGAGTCTTTTCTGGTTACGCTCGCCACCCAGCTAGCGGCCCTGCTGTCACAATCGCAGCTGAGCCAGCTGTTTGGTCAGTATCGCCAGGCCCGTGTTCGCGCCATCGCGGCCGCACCGGGTGTGGCGGTTGCGCCGGGCTGGGTGGATGAAACTCAACCCCTGCTCGATCAGGTCTCCGCGGCCTCCACGCTGGATCCACTGCGCGAACGTGAGCGCTTGTCACTGGCGATGAGCGAAGCCGCCAGTGAGTTTCGTCGCTTCAGTAAACGCTTTTCTGCCAGCGCGCAGAAAGAAAGCGCGGCAATCTTCGATCTCTACTCGCACCTGTTAACGGATGCCCGCCTGAAAAAAGATCTCTTCGACGAGATCGAACGCGGATCCGTGGCCGAGTGGGCAGTCAAAACCGTGATTGAAAAGTTTGCCGCGCAGTTTGCCAGCCTGACGGATAGCTATCTGAAAGAGCGCGCGGGCGATCTGCGGGTGCTTGGACAGCGGTTGCTGTTCCACCTTGATGATTCCCTGGTGGGCGTCAACGCCTGGCCCGAACGCTTTGTATTGGTAGCCGATGAGCTGACAGCGACAACGCTCGCCGAGATCCCGCATGATCGCCTGGCCGGTATTGTGGTGCGTGACGGCGCCGCGAATTCGCACGCCGCGATCCTGACCCGCGCCATGGGGATCCCCACGGTGATGGGCGCAGACATTCAGCCCGGCCAGCTCAATAAGCGCCTGCTGATTGTCGATGGCTATCGTGGTGAACTGCTGATCGACCCTGAACCGGTGATCGTGCAGGAGTACCAGCGGTTAATCAATGAAGAAAATGCCCTCAGCAAGATGGCTGAAGGCGGTGTAGACAGACCGGCAGAACTGAGAAGCGGTCAGCGCATACAGGTGATGCTTAATGCGGGACTGAGCCCGGAGCATGAGCAAACGCAGGGCAGTTGGGTTGACGGCATCGGTCTTTACCGCACGGAAATCCCGTTTATGCTGCAAAGCGGATTCCCGTCAGAAGAAGAGCAGGTGGCACAGTATCAGGGCATGTTACAGCTCTTTCACGACAAGCCCGTTACGCTGCGTACGCTGGATATCGGGGCCGATAAACAACTGCCTTACATGCCGATTAGCGAGGAGAACCCGTGTCTGGGCTGGCGCGGGATTCGATTGACGCTCGATCAACCGGAAATTTTTCTGGTGCAGGTGCGCGCGATGCTGCGTGCGAATGCCGCCTCCGGCAACCTGAGCATCTTACTGCCGATGATCAGCCACATTGATGAGATCGACGAGGCCAAACGGCTGATTCAGCGTGCCGGGGCAGAAGTGGAAGAGATGCTTGGCTATGCGATTCCGAAGCCGCGCATCGGCATCATGATTGAAGTGCCCTCCATGCTGTTTATGATCCCGCATCTGGCCTCGCGTGTTGATTTTATCTCGGTAGGCACCAACGATCTGACCCAGTATTTGCTGGCGGTCGATCGTAACAATACGCGCGTGGCGAATCTGTACGATTCCCTCCATCCGGCCATGTTGCGCGCACTGCAGGCCATTTCTGTTGAAGCCCATTTGGCGAATCTGGAATTGTGTTTGTGTGGTGAAATGGCGGGCGATCCGACCTGCGTGGCGCTGTTGGTGGGAATGGGATATCACCACCTCAGTATGAACGGGAAAAACGTCTCGCGTGTTAAATACCTGCTGCGTCATCTGGATTACGAAGAAACGCAGAAGCTCAGCACCCAGGCGCTTAAAGCCTCGTCAGCGACGGAGGTACGCCAGATGATGTCGGCGTTTATGGAACAGCGTGGTCTGGGCGGTCTGATCCGCGGCGGGCGTTAACCCAGGTTACATTTCTGCGACTACGCAAAAAACTGGCTGTGCTATGATGCACAGCCTTAATTTATGTGCATCACGTCCCCTTTCAGGGCAGAAAAAAAACGGTGAATGATGAATAACGGCTACATCGCATTTCCACAGTTTGATCCGGTGATTTTCTCAATCGGACCGCTTTCGCTTCACTGGTACGGGTTGATGTATCTGGTGGGATTTGTGTTCGCCATGTGGCTGGCGGTGCGCCGCGCGAACAAACCCGGCAGCGGCTGGAAAAAAGAGGAAGTCGAAAACCTGTTGTATGCCGGCTTCCTGGGGGTTTTCCTGGGCGGACGCATCGGTTACGTGCTGTTTTATAACCTGCCGCTGTTCCTGGAAAATCCGCTTTACCTGTTCAAAGTCTGGGATGGCGGCATGTCGTTCCACGGCGGTCTGATTGGCGTCATCCTGGTGATGCTGATTTTTGCGCGCCGTACCAAACGTCATTTCTTCCAGGTTGCTGATTTTATTGCCCCTCTGATTCCGTTCGGCCTCGGCGCCGGTCGTCTGGGCAACTTTATCAATGGTGAACTGTGGGGCCGTGTCGATCCCAATTTCCGTTTCGCCATGCTGTTCCCCGGCTCGCGCAGCGAAGATATCGCGCTGGCGGCTAACAATCCACAATATCAGGCACTGCTGAACACCTATGGCGTCCTGCCGCGCCATCCTTCACAGCTCTATGAACTGTTCCTTGAAGGCATTGTGTTGTTCATTATCCTGAACCTGTTTATTCGCAAACCCCGCCCGATGGGCAGCGTGTCCGGCCTGTTCCTGATCGGCTACGGTTGCTTCCGCTTTATTGTTGAGTTCTTCCGTCAGCCCGACGCGCAACTGGGTTTGCTCACCGGCGGCCTGAGCATGGGACAAATACTGTCTCTGCCGATGATCATCGCCGGTGTGATTATGATGATTTGGGCGTACCGTCGACGTCCGCAGCAACAACTTCACGAGGAAAAATGAAACAGTATCTGGACTTAATGCGCTACGTGCTGAACGAAGGCACACCAAAATCTGACCGTACCGGTACAGGCACGCTTTCAATTTTTGGTCACCAGATGCGTTTTAATCTGCAGGATGGCTTTCCCCTGGTCACGACTAAAAAGTGCCATGTTCGCTCCATCATTCATGAGCTGCTGTGGTTTCTGCAAGGGGACACCAACATTGGTTACCTGAAAGAAAACAATGTCTCTATCTGGGATGAGTGGGCAGATGAGCAGGGCAATCTGGGACCGGTATACGGCAAACAGTGGCGTAGCTGGGGCACCGCCCGTGGCGAAGAGATTGATCAGATCACCAAAGTGATTGAACAGATCAAGCGCGATCCGGATTCCCGCCGCATCATTGTCTCGGCGTGGAACGTGGGCGAACTGGATGAAATGGCGCTGGCTCCGTGCCATGCCTTTTTCCAGTTCTACGTCGCGGATGGCAGGCTCTCCTGTCAGCTTTACCAGCGTTCCTGCGACATTTTCCTGGGGCTGCCGTTTAACATCGCCAGCTATGCGCTGCTGGTGCATATGGTCGCGCAACAGTGCGATCTGAAGGTCGGTGACTTTGTCTGGACCGGCGGCGATACGCACCTTTACAGCAACCACCTGGAGCAGGCGCGCCTGCAACTGACGCGCGAACCGCGTCCGTTACCGAAGCTGGTGATTAAACGCAAGCCTGCCTCGCTGTTTGACTATCGCTTCGATGATTTTGAGATTGAAGGTTACGATCCGCATCCCGCCATCAAAGCGCCGGTTGCGGTCTGAACACCCGCCGCCAGCATCCGCCCCGGTCTTGCCACAGCATGCCGGGGCGTTTTTTTTTACAGCGATGTTGCGGCGCGGTGCACACTTGCACTGATCATGTCTTTATCCAGAGGAAAAATTCTGTAGCTTTGCTTCCAACCGGTGGCTTTCGGGCTTGCTGAAGCGCTCGCTGCTGCGGCACTCTGCCGCCATGAAAAGATCACAGTCAAAAGGGTTTACGCTGGCGGAGCTGCTGCTGGTGATGGTAATCGCTGGCATACTCAGCGCCTTTGCCACGCAAGGCTGGCAGCGCTGGCAGCAGCGTCAACAGCTTCGCGATACGGCGCTGCAACTGCAACACTTTCTGTTACGCGTCCGTGCTCAGGCCAATGCGCAAAACCGGGACCTGGTGCTGTGGCACCGCCCCACACAGCCCTGGTGTATCGGCGTGGCAGCACCGCCACAGAATGGCTGCAGTACGGCAAGCCGCCTGCACTTTATCGCGCCGTATGCGGACATCACACTTCACGCCCTGCGTGGCGAGCCGGGTTTTTACGGACGCCGCAACGTGGCCAAAGCGGGCAGCATTGAGCTGCGCAATCGCGCCGGAAAAATACGGGTGATTATTTCTGCACGGGCGCGAATTCGTCTTTGCCGTATTGACGATGCGGACTGCGAATGAAAATGGCCGGGTTTAGTCTGCTGGAAATGCTCATCGCCATGGCGATCAGTGCGGTGCTGATGGTCAGTGCAGGACGCTTTATGCCGCGACTGTTGGCCGAAAACCTCAGGCTGCAACAACAGGTTCAACTGCGTCAGGAGTTACAGCAAATGCTGTCCACGCTGGAAAAAGCGATCCGGCGGGCGGGTTATTGCCACGGGGCGTGCGGAACGGGTGGCCTGATGACAGCCGAAGGCTGTGTGCTGATCCGGTTTGACGAGAACAGCAACGGTCAGTGGGAAGGGGTTACGCACAGTGAGAGCGATTACTACGGTTACCGGCTGCGACAACACCAACTGGAGATGCAGCGTGGTGTGGATAACTGCAACGGCAGTGGATGGGAACGGCTTTCCGATCCGGCTTTCCTTTCGATTGAGGCATTCGACGTGCGCCGTGAAGGCCGGCTGGTCACCGTTGTACTGCAGGGGCGAAGCGGGAACCGAACCGAAACGCTGGAAAGCCGGGTCGAAGGAATGAATCTGTGAACGCCGAGGGCAACAGTGCGCTGGGGATGGTACTCGTCATCCTGCTGACAGGCGGCATCACGCTTCAGGCCAGCCGCGAGATGCTGGCGCAGGGAATGTTTATCGTCGCCGATGAGCAACACGCTATTCAGGGGTTTTGGCAGGCCCAGTCGGCACTGCAATGGGGACTGACATTAACGTGGCCAGCGCAATCACCTGCCACCTGCCAGCGCGAGCCGCAGTATGGCTGGCAGGCGTGCCTGCATCGCGTGGACGATGAGAAAGGATTGCTTAAAGGTGAAACGCAAAAAGGTGATAAGGCGTTATGGCACTGGGTCAGGCTGGAGGGCAGCAAAATCAGTCCCTTGCCACAGGGCTGGATTGATTATTGCCCGCAATCCGCGCCGGAGCAGTGCCTGTGAGTCGGCAGGATTCAGCCTGCCGGAAGCCTTGTTTGCCCTGTTACTGATGGCCGTCAGCACCAGCGCCTTATTACAGTACCACCGGGTGTTAACGCTCGGCTTTAGTCAGCAATGGCAGCAGCGTGAAGCCTGGCGTGTGGCGGAACAGCGGTTGTTGGGGCGCGAGGTGGCGGGCTGGCAAACGCGGTCAGATAAAAAAACGGGGTCGGGCGGCTGCACGCTGGAAACGGTTACGGTGAGCGGTCCGCATCAACGTCAGGCCAGCCTGACGCGATTACACTGCTGAGCGGATGAGAATGGGTTTTCACGGTAGGCTTCAAATGCGATACGCGGTAGAGTGAGTACCGTCTGCCATCACCATGCCGTTTAGTGTTTCCACAGGAGTTTGCATGTTTCACGTTTATCACTCTAATCAGCTTGATCTGCTCAAAAGCCTGGCAGCGAGAGTGATTAAACTGGATCCGCTTGACGATCCCTTTGCGTCAGAAATGGTGCTGGTGCAAAGCCCGGGGATGGCGCAGTGGTTGCAGATGGAACTGGCGCGCACCTTTGGCATTGCGGCAAATATCGAATTCCCGCTCCCGGCCAGCTTTATCTGGGAAATGTTTGTGCGCGTCCTGCCAGACATTCCGCCGGAGAGCGCCTTCAGCAAAGCCAGCATGAGCTGGAAACTGATGCATCGTTTACCCACGTTGCTGCTGCAGGACGAGTTTGCCTCACTGCGCCATTATCTGAGTGACGACGGAGACAGGCGCAAACTTTTTCAGCTCAGTGCCCGCATTGCCGACCTGTTTGACCAGTATCTGGTTTACCGCGCGGACTGGCTTAACAGCTGGGAACGCGGTCAACAGATCGAGGGCCTGGGAGAGGCGCAGGTGTGGCAGGCCGCGTTGTGGCGTGATTTAGTCGATTATACCGACGCGCTGGGCCAGCCCAAATGGCATCGTGCCAACCTCTATGCGCGCTTTATTACCACGCTTGAGCAGGCACAAACCCGACCTGATAACCTGCCGCAGCGGGTGTTTATCTGTGGTATTTCAGCGCTGCCGCCGGTCTATTTACAGGCGTTGCAGGCGCTGGGGCGGCACGTTGATATCTATCTGCTGTTTACCAATCCCTGCCGTGATTACTGGGGCGATATTCAGGACTATGCGTTTCTGGCGAAGCTACAAAGCCGCCAGCGGCGGCGTCATGACCGGGAAGAATATCGCGGTTTATTCAGTGATGTGGCGCGCGCGCCAGCCCTGTTTAGTGAGCAAGGGGAACAACATCTGACTAACCCGCTGCTGGCCTCCTGGGGCAAGTTAGGCCGCGATAACCTCTTCCTGCTCAGCCAGATGGAGCTGAACAGTGAAATCGATGCGTTTGTTGACGTCGAAGAAGACAACCTGCTGCACTGCATGCAGCACGATCTTCTTAATCTGCAGGACAGGGCAATCATTGGCCTGACGGCGGATGAACTGGCTTACAGTGGGCAGAAACGGCGGCTGGACCCGCAGGATCGCTCTGTTGCCATCCAGGTTTGCCACAGTGCGCAGCGCGAAGTTGAAGTGCTACAGGATCATCTTCTGGCATTGATGGAAGCCGATCCTGAGCTGAAAGCGCGGGATATTATCGTCATGGTGGCCGATATTGACGCTTACGCGCCGTTTATTCAGGCCGTGTTTGCAAACGCCCCGGCAGAACGCTATCTGCCGTTTGCCATTTCTGACCGTCGTGCCAGTCAGGCGCATCCTGCTATCGTCGCGTTTCTGCAATTACTGTCACTGCCGGACAGCCGGTTTGTCTCTGAAGATGTGCTGGCGCTGCTGGATGTCCCGGCCTTAGCGAATCATTTCTCGATTGACGAAAGCGGCCTGCGTCTGTTGCGTCGCTGGGTCAGCGAATCAGGCGTGCGCTGGGGGCTGGATGATGCCAGTGTGGAAGCGCTGGCTCTGCCGGTCACCGGTCAGCATACCTGGCGCTTTGGCTTGCAACGTATGCTGCTGGGATATGCAATGGAAAGCCAGCATGGCGACTGGCAAGGTATTCTGCCTTATGACGAATCAAGTGGGCTGGTCGCCGAACTGGCGGGCCATCTGGCCGAACTGCTGTCCCGGCTTAATCACTGGCGACAGGTCTTATCGGAGCCGCGCCCGCTGGAGGCCTGGCTGCCGCTGTGTCGCGAACTGCTGAATGCCTTTTTTACACCGGATACCGAAACAGAAGCGGCATTGCTGCTGGTGGAAGAGCAGTGGAAAACGCTGATTGAGTACGGTATGGACGCGCGTTTCAATGAGGCGATTCCGGTCGTGCTCCTGCGCGACGATCTGCGTGGGCGGCTGGATCAGCAGCGTATCAGTCAACGCTTTCTGGCCGGGCAAATCAATTTTTGTACCCTGATGCCGATGCGCTCGATTCCCTTCAGCGTGGTGTGCTTACTGGGGATGAACGACGGCGTTTATCCGCGCACCTTAGCGCCGCTGGGGTTTGACCTGATGCAGCAGCAGTCGCGCAAAGGTGACCGTAGCCGTCGTGATGACGACCGCTATCTGTTTCTGGAAGCCCTGATTTCCGCTCAGCAACAGCTCTATATCAGCTATATTGGCCGCGCTATTCAGGACAATACCGAACGTTACCCTTCGGTGCTGGTCACCGAATTGCTGGAGTATATCGGGCAAAGTTTTTACCTGCCTGGCGACGAGGACAGGGAACTGGATGACAGCGCACAGCGGGTACGGGCACACCTGGAACATTTACACAGCCGGATGCCGTTTGCGCCGGAAAACTTCCAGCCTGCGTCAGCGGCACACAGCTTTGCTCGTGAATGGCTGCCTGCCGCGCAGGGCACCGGTCAGCCCCAGCCTGATTTTGTTCAGCCGCTGAGCACACCGCCTGTAGAGACATTAGCCTTCGAACAGTTTCTGCGCTTCTGGCGTCATCCGGTTCGGGCCTGGTTTCAGCAGCGCCTGGGGGTCAATTTCTGGCTTGAAGAAAATGAACTGCCCGACAGTGAACCCTTTGCTCTGGACAGCCTGGAGCGCTATCAAATCAATGCGCAGCTACTGAATGCGCTGGTAACAGGAGAGGACACCGATCGCCTTTATGCCCATCACCGCGCCGCCGGCAATTTACCTTATGGGGCGTTTGGCGAGCTGTTCTGGCAGGCTCAGCGCGAAGAGATGCAGGAGGTGGCCGCAGAGGTGATCACTCAGCGCAGTGAGGGTGAAAGTCGGGAGATCAATCTGGCACTGGCGGGCGTCACATTAACCGGCTGGTTAACCCAGGTGCAGAGCGATGGCCTGCTGCGTTGGCGACCGGGTGTGCTGAATATCAATGACGGTTTATTACTGTGGCTGGAACATTTAGTTTATTGTGCACTGGGTGGCGACGGTAAAAGTCGGATGTTTGGCCGACAGCACAGCTACTGGTGCTTCCCTGCCGTGCCGCCGGATGAGGCGACTGATGCGCTGGCGCGCTATATGCAAGGCTATCTGCAGGGCATGCGCGAGCCTTTGATGTTGCTGACCAAAAGCGGTGGTGCCTGGCTTAATGCGTGTTTTGACAAGAAAAATCATCAGTTTATGACAGATGAGGCGACACAGCTCAAAGCCCGTAACGCTCTGCTTGCCGCCTGGGTCGGCGGTTACCAACAGGAAGGTGAGGGAAGCGATCCCTACCTGCAACGGTTATGCAGGGCACTGGATGAACCCCGGATACAGCAGATAACCGACGCGGCTGAATGCTGGTATTTACCGGTACTCCAGGCGCATCAGGACGACCGGTAAGCGACCGCTGCCGGGTAATGAAAACATCAAAAAGTTTGTTGTACTTTCAGCCGTTAATGCGCTCGCAACGCGGCTTTTGGGTAACGTAAGAGGTTTTACATGCGCACACATGCACGCTTGATCGCCGCCATTCTGCTGGGCTTACTGGCGCTGGCGGTACAAGCCGAAACCGGCGCGGGCTGGCAGCCTGTCAACACGCCCATCGGGAAAAGCGAACAGGATCCGCGTCAGTATCAGGCCATCACGCTGAATAATGGCATGACGGTGCTGTTGGTTTCAGATACTCAGGCGCCGAAATCCCTTGCTGCGCTGACATTGCCCATTGGCTCACTGGATGATCCCGCGCAGCAGCCCGGCCTGGCGCACTACCTTGAACATATGGTGCTGATGGGCTCAACGCGTTACCCACAGCCTGACAGCCTTGCCGATTTTCTCAAGAAACACGGTGGCAGCCATAATGCCAGCACCGCCTCCTATCGCACGGCTTATTACCTCGAAGTCGAAAACGATGCGCTTGAGCCTGCCGTCGATCGTCTGGCCGACGCGATTGCTGAACCCTTACTGGATCCGGTCAATGCCGATCGGGAACGCCATGCGGTCAATGCGGAGTTGACCATGGCACGGTCCCGTGACGGTTTGCGCATGGGACAGGTCGGGGCTGAGACGATTAACCCGGCGCACCCGGCCGCGCATTTTTACGGCGGCAATCTGGATACCCTGCGCGATAAGCCCGGCAGTAATCTGCATCAGGCGCTGCTGGACTTTTACCACACGCACTATTCAGCCAATCTGATGAAGGCGGTGATCTACAGTAATAAACCGCTGGCAGAGATGGCGACCATCGCCGTGAATACGTTTGGGCGCGTGGCTAACCACAATGCCAGCGTTCCCGCGATTACCGAGCCGGTCGTCACGGAAGCCCAGCAGGGCATCATTATTCACTATGTGCCGGCGCAGCCGCGTAAGCAGTTAAAAATCGAGTTCCGTATTCCGAATAACAGCGACCGCTTTCGCAGCAAAACGGACACGCTTATCAGCTATGTCATTGGTAACCGGAGCCCCAATACGCTGGCCGACTGGCTGCAAAAACAGGGCCTGGCCGACGGCGTCAGCGCGGGAGCCGATCCGGTGACCGAGCGCACCAGCGGCGTGTTCTCCATCAGCGTGTCATTAACGGACAAAGGTCTGGCACAACGTGATGAGGTCGTCGCGGCTGTTTTTAGCTACCTCGCGATGCTGCGCAAAAACGGTATCGACCAACGCTATTTCGATGAAGTTTCGCATGTGCTGGCGCTGGACTTCCGTTATCCGTCAATCACCCGCGACATGGACTATATTGAGTGGCTGGCGGATACGATGCTGCGTGTTCCGGTTGAGCACACGCTGGATGCGCCTTATCTGGCCGATCGCTACGATCCCGCGGCTATCAATGCTCGTCTGGAAAGCATGACGCCAGCGCAGGCGCGAATCTGGTACATCAGCCCGCAGGAACCGCATAACAAGCTGGCCTATTTTGTGAATGCGCCTTATCAGGTTGATAAGATAACGGCCCAGACGTTGACGCAATGGCAACAGCGTGGCCAGGCGATTCAGCTCGCCATGCCGCGCTTAAATCCCTACATTCCCGATGCGTTTACCCTGGTGTCGACAGACAAAACCTACCGTCATCCGGTTAAGCTCGACAATGATTTCGGGATGCGTATTTACTGGATGCCAAGCCAGTTCTATGCCAGCGAGCCAAAGGCCAGCATCACCGTCGCGCTGCGAAATCAGCAGGCGATCAGTGATGCGCGTCAGCAGGTACTGTTCGGCCTGAATGATTATCTGGCAAGCCTGGCGCTGGATGAACTGAGTTCCCAGGCGTCTATTGGCGGCATCAGTTTTTCAACCAGCGAAAACGATGGTCTGGTCTTTAATGCCAGCGGCTTCACACAACGCCTGCCTGACCTGCTTAAGCAGTTAGTTAATCGCTACAGCACTTTTCAGCCCAGCGAGGCACAGCTACAACAGGCCAAATCCTGGTATCTGGAGCGTCTGGATGCTGCAGAGAAAGGAAAAGCCTTCGAGCAGGCGATCCAGCCTATGCAGCTCTTATCCCAACTGCCTTACACGCAGCGAGACACGCGCCGTAAGCTGGTCAAGGGGATTACACTGAAGGATGTCGTGGCCTATCGCGATGCCTTAATTAAAAATGCCACGCCAGAAATGATGGTGATCGGTAACCTGAGTGCTGACAGTGTGACGCAACTGGGACGCGAGCTGAAACAGCAGATGCAGTGCGACGGTACGCACTACTGGCACAGCAATTACCTCAGTGTCGAAAAGCCGCTTAAGGCGAATCTGGAGCAGCACGGCAGCAGTACGGACTCTGCGCTGGCGGCGCTCTATATTCCCCTGGGTTATGACGAATACCAGAGTATGGCCAACAGCGCGATGCTCAGTCAGATTGTCCAGCCGTGGTTCTATAACCAACTGCGTACCGAGGAGCAGTTAGGTTATGCCGTGTTTGCGTTCAGGATGCCGGTAGGGCGTCAGTGGGGGATTGGCTTTCTGCTGCAAAGTAACAGTAAGCCACCCGCTTATCTGATGCAGCGCTATCAGGCGTTTTATCCCCAGGCGGAACACCGCCTGCGCTCGATGAGTCAGGCCGATTTTGTACAGTATCAGCAGGCCATGATCAACGATTTGAAACAGCGTCCACAAACGCTGAATGAAGAGGCCGATCGTTACAGCCGCGATTTTGATCGGCAGAATTACGATTTTGATACCCGACAAAAGTTGATGGAGCAGGTTCAACAGCTTACCCCTGCCGGACTGGCGGACTTCTTTCACCAGGCCGTCATGCAGAAAAAAGGCATGGCAATGACCTCTCAAATCGCCGGTAGCGGTGAGCATAACATCGCGTTCGCACCGTTACCGGGCTGGCGGACCTGGCCAGAAATCGCCAAATTACAGCAGTCTCTGCCGGTCAAGAGTGAAACACCATGACGGCGTCCAGACCTGAACCGTTAAACCCCCTAACGCTGCCCCTCAACGGCGAGCGGTTAATTGAAGCCTCAGCGGGCACCGGTAAAACCTTTACGATTGGTCTGCTCTACCTGCGTTTGTTATTAGGGCTGGGGGGCGAGAACGCCTGGCGCAGGCCGCTGTCAGTCGAAGAGATCCTGGTGGTGACTTTTACAGAAGCCGCCACGGCGGAGCTGCGCGGCCGTATTCGTGACAATATTCATCAGCTTCGGCTCGCCTGCGTGCGGGGTAAAAGCCATAACACCATGCACCAACAGCTGATTGAACAGATAGCGGATTTGCCCCAGGCGGCCTCGCTGCTGCTGGCGGCTGAGCGGCAAATGGATGAAGCGGCGATTTTTACCATTCATGGTTTTTGCCAGCGCATGCTCAACCTGAATGCCTTTGAGTCAGGCATGTTGTTCGAGCAGGAACTCATCGAAAACGAACAAACGTTACTCCGCCAGGCCGCGGCGGATTTCTGGCGTCGCCAGTGTTATCCCCTGTCACTGGATGTGGCCCGGGTGATCGCGGCGGAGTGGAGCGGCCCGGACAGTTTGTTGACGACGTTACGGCCCTGGCTGCAGGGGGAATCCCCCAGGCTGAAGCGGCCGCCTCGCGCAGACGAAACGCTGGCATCACGTCATACCGCTAACCTGCAACGCATCCAGGCCCTCAAGCAGCAGTGGCAGACTGTCTGTGCCGATATCGAAGGGATGATCGCGGCTTCCGGCGTCGACAAACGCAGCTACAGCAGTAAGCACTTACCTAACTGGGTGGCGAAAGTGACTCAGTGGGCACAGAGCGATACGCTGGATTACCAGTTTCCTAAAGAGCTTGAACGCTTTGGCCAGCAGGTGCTGCACGAAAAAACCAAAAAGGGCGAGGCACCGCAACATGCGCTGTTCGATGCCGTCGATGGCTTTCTTGCCGAACCGCTGACGCTCCGCGATATCATCATCTGGCAGGCGCTGAGCGAGGTGAAAGAAACGGTGCAGCGGGAAAAACGGCAGCGTGCCTTGCTGGGATTTGACGATCTGTTAAGTCGTCTGGATGAAGCGCTTCAGCAGCCGGGCGGGGCGCTGCTGGCCGAAACTATTCGTGGCCGTTTCCCGGTGGCCCTGATTGACGAGTTTCAGGATACCGACCCGCAACAGTACCGAATCTTCCGTACGCTGTATATTCAACAGCCGGATGTGGCGTTGCTGCTCATTGGCGATCCCAAGCAGGCGATCTATGCGTTTCGCGGCGCAGATATTTTTACCTACTTACGCGCCCGTAGTGAAGTTAGTGCTCACTATACGCTGGAGACGAACTGGCGCTCATCGCCCGCGATGGTGAACAGCGTCAACCGCCTGTTTTCACAGGTTGACGCACCCTTTTTATTTTCTTCCATTCCGTTTCTTCCGGTCAGCCCGGCCGCCCCGAATCAGGCGTTAACGCTGGTTTACCATGATCAGCCCCAGCCAGCCTTGCGCTTCTGGCTCCAGCCGGGCGAAGGTGTTGGAGTAAGTGATTACCAACAATTTATGGCCCAGCAGTGTGCGGCCGATATCAGCCGCTGGCTGGCGGCCGGTCAGCAGGGCAAGGCGCGGTTAGGGAAAGGCGATGCACTGCAGCCGGTTAAGGCCTCGGATATCACCGTACTGGTGCGTAGCCGCAATGAAGCCAGTCTGATTCGTGACGCGCTGAATAAGCTGGCCATTCCGTCGGTCTACCTGTCCAGCCGTGACAGCGTTTATACCACGCCTGAAGCGCGCGAGCTGTTATGGCTGTTGCAGGCGGTGCAGTCACCTGAACAGGAGCGACTGCTGCGTAGCGCGCTGGCCACGTCCATCTTTGCTATCGATGCCGCCCAACTTGATGCGCTGGCGCAAAACGAACGTGAGTGGGATGCGCTGGTAGAGCAGTTTGTCAGCTGGCAGCAGATCTGGCAGCAACGTGGCGTACTGCCCATGTTGCGCGATGTAATGATTAAACGGCAACTGGCGGAAAATATGCTGGCTTCCGAAAATGGCGAGCGGCGCTTAACCGATCTGATGCATCTGGGCGAATTACTGCAGGAAGCGGCAACGCAGCTCGACAGCACGCATGCACTGGTGCGTTTCCTGGCACAGCAAATTGCCCGCCCTGACAGCCAGGCCGCCAGTCAGCAGCTGCGTCTGGAAAGCGATCGCCATCTGGTGCAGATCGTCACGATTCACAAATCCAAAGGCCTGCAGTATCCGCTGGTCTGGCTGCCGTTTGCGGCCGGATTTCGCGAAGCGGCCAGCGCCCTGTATCACGACCGTGAAAGTTTTGCTGCCATGCTCGACGTGCAGGGCGATGCACAGAGCCTGACGCTGGCGGAAGAGGAGCGACTGGCCGAGGATTTACGGCTGCTCTATGTCGCGCTGACGCGCTCGGTTTACCACTGCAGCGTGGGTATTGCGCCCCTAATCAAAGGCGCGCGTAAAAAAGAGGGCGACAGCGATCTGCATAAGAGCGCGCTGGGCTACCTGGTACAGCGCGGTGAGAGCGGCGATGCCGCCGTGCTCAGTCACCATCTTGAGGCGCTCGCAGGCGAAGGGATTGAGATGATACGGAGCGAGCTGCAGCCCGGCGCGAAGTGGCAGGACAGCGAACACCGCGAGAACGCGCTGAGCAGTCGGGAAATGACCCGAGCGCTGGCGGACAGCTGGCGCGTCACCAGTTATTCCGGATTACAACAGCACGGCAGTTCCCCCCTGCTGGATGCTTTGCCGAAATTCGATATTGATGCTGCTGGTGAGGCGGCTGAGGATGAAGAGCCCTTGTTAACGCCGCACCACTTCCCCCGCGGTGCGGCTCCCGGCACGTTTCTGCACGGACTGTTTGAGGCCATGGATTTCACTGAGCCGCCGGACGCATTCTGGCTGGAGGATCAGCTTCAGCAACAGGGCTATTCCCTGAACTGGCTGCCCGTGATTCAGCAGTGGATCGCCCGCGTACTGACCACGCCGCTCAACAAAGACGGCTTAACCCTGGACTGCATCCGCAGCGCTGATCGGCTGATTGAGATGGAGTTTTACCTGCCGATCAACCGCCTGCTGACGGCTGCCGATCTGGATGCGCTGATGCGCCGGTACGATCCACTGTCGCAGCGCGCTGCCGCGCTGGATTTCCGTCAGGTGAGAGGCATGTTAAAAGGCTTTATTGATTTGGTATTTCGCTGGCAGGGAAAATATTATCTGCTGGATTACAAATCGAACTGGCTGGGTGACAGCCATACCGCGTATACGCAGGAGGCGATGGCGCAGGCCATGATCGACCATCGCTATGACCTGCAATATCAGCTGTACACACTGGCGCTGCACCGGTATCTGCAGCACCGCCTGGCGGGCTATGATTACCAACAGCATTTTGGCGGCGTCTTTTATGTATTCCTGCGCGGGGTGGATGGCACCTCTGCCGATAACGGCATCTTTACCACTCGTCCCGATCCCGCCTTTATTGAGGAACTGGATGCATTGTTTGGTCATACAGAGGAGAGCTTATGAGTGATATAAACGCCTTGCTGCTTCAGGCAGTCGAAAAGCGTTTACTGCGTCCTCTGGATATTCAGTTTGCCCGCCTGATTGCAGATGAGACGCAACCCTTTCGGTTGCTGGCAGCGGCCTGTGTGAGTGCCGACGCGGGCGAAGGACATGTCTGCCTGCCGCTGGCTAACCTGAATGAGGCTGGACTGTTCTCCGGTCGTCAGCCCGCACTGGCGCAGGCATTGTGGCAGGCCGCAGGCGCGCCCGATGAAGCAGAGCGGCATGCACAGTTGTCCAGTTGGTCAGCGGTGAGCGATGGCCGTGTTGTCACGCCCCTGGTGCTGAGTCACCAGCGTTTATACCTGCACCGGCTCTGGCAAAGTGAAGGCCAGGTTGCCCGGTTTTTCTCATTGCAGCCGGATAGCGGGACGTTTGATTCGCAACAGGCACGAGATGTTCTGCAGACGTTATTTGGCCGTCAACCTGACGACTGGCAAAAAATTGCTGCTGCGGTGGCACTGACCCGTAAAACCGCCGTTATTTCAGGCGGACCCGGTACCGGCAAAACCACGACGGTGGCGAAATTGCTGGCGGCGCTGATTCGCCTGAATCCCGAACCTCTGCGCATACAGCTGGCGGCACCGACAGGGAAAGCGGCAGCCCGTCTGACCGAATCCCTGGGAAAAGCCCTGCAGGGACTGGCGGTGGACGATGACGAGCGTGCGCGTTTTCCTGCTGAAGCGACCACGCTGCATCGCCTGCTTGGCGCACAGCCTGACTCGCAGCGCATGCGCTACCATGCGGGTAACCCGTTACACCTGGATGTGCTGGTGGTTGATGAAGCGTCGATGGTTGATCTGACGATGATGGCAAAACTGATTTCCGCCTTGCCGCCTCACGCCAGAGTGGTGTTTCTGGGCGATCGCGATCAGCTGGCTTCGGTTGAAGCCGGAGCGGTGTTGGGGGACATTTGTCGTTGCAGCGAAACCGGCTTCAGTCCGGCGCGCGCCGCACAACTGGTGACGCTTACCGAATGTGCGCTTACGGGCAGCGATGACGATACCGCGCCTGCCGTTCGCGACAGCATTTGTCTGCTCCGCCAGAGTTACCGCTTTGACGAAAAGTCCGGTATTGGCCAGCTTGCCCGCACCGTCAACCAGGGCGATGCGCGCCAGATGAGTAAGGTGTTCGCCGCCGGACATGCTGACCTGTCTTTTCAGCCGCTGAATGACGGTGAGGCATATCAGACCATGCTGAACGAGGTGGCGCAGGGCTATCAGGACTATCTGGATGCCGTTCAGCGTCAGGCTGCGCCAGAACAGGCCATTGCGGCATTTAGCCGTTATCAGCTTCTGTGTGCCCTGCGTGAAGGGCCATTCGGTGTGCACGGATTAAATCAGCGCATCGAACAGCGTCTGATGCAGCTGCAGCGCATCCGGCGTCCTGCACTGGGCAGCCGCTGGTATCCGGGACGTCCGGTGATGATCACCCGCAACGACAGTGCCCTGGGGCTGTTTAACGGCGATATCGGCATTACGTTGCGTGATGCTGAAGGGCAACTCAGGGTGTTTTTTCCGTTGCCAGACGGCAGCGTGAAAGCGATTCAGCCCAGCCGTTTGCCGTCTCATGAAACGGCATGGGTGATGACGGTGCACAAGTCGCAGGGTTCAGAGTTTGATCATACCGCGCTGGTCATGCCGACGCAGTTTTTGCCGGTCCTGACCCGTGAGCTGGTTTACACGGCCATTACCCGCGCACGCAAACAACTGACCCTTTACAGCGATCGCGCGATATTCGAACGGGCAGTCCAGTTGCAGACGCAGCGGCGAAGTGGCCTGGTGGAAAGGCTGGGGGCGGAAACGCAGGGATAGCAGGTCGGGCGGCAGGATGGCCGCCCGGCTGCCATCAGGTTAAATCGGCCATCAGCACCTTGGAACGGCGCTGGTAGTTGTACATCTCTTTCTTACTCTCCGGCAGCGACTCGATATCCACCGGCGTGAAGCCGCGCTCCTGGAACCAGTGGATACTGCGTGTGGTTAACACAAACAGTTTTTCCAGCCCCATCTGCTTCGCCTGAAGTGCAACGCGTTGCAGCAGCAGCTCTCCGCGTGAGGAGCTGCGGTAATCCGGATGGACCGCAACGCACGCCATTTCGCCAATCTTTTCATCCATAAACGGATAGAGCGCGGCGCAGGCGATGGTCAGGTTATCCCGCTGAATGATGGTGAATTTGTCGATCTCCATTTCCAGCTGTTCGCGTGAACGGCGTACCAGAATCCCTTGCTGCTCCAGCGGACGAATCAGCTCCAGAATGCCACCGATGTCGTTGATCGTGGCCCGACGAATCTGCTCGGCGGACTCCATGACAATCTGCGTACCAATGCCGTCGCGCGAGAAGAGTTCCTGTAACAGGGCGCCGTCTTCCTGATAGCTGATCAGATGGCTGCGACGGACGCCGCTGCGACAGGCTTTAACGGCGCCACGCAGAAAGCGCACCGTGCCAGACAGAAAATCGCCATCGCGTTCCATTTCATCAATGCGTGCCTGAGCGTCATTGGGAAATAACTCCGAGACAATGTTGCCTTCACGATCGATTACGCCCTGTTCCGAGCAGAAGCCAATCATTTTTTCTGCTTTAAGCTTAATTGCCAGCTGCGTGGCCACTTCTTCAGAAGTCAGGTTAAAACTTTCACCGGTCACTGACACGGCCACCGGACCCAGCAGCACAATAGCATCGTTGTCGAGCTGGCGGTGAATAGCCTCTTCATCAATACGACGAATGCGACCGCTGTGACAGTAATCGACGCCATCATCCACGCCGAGCGGCTGGGCAATGATAAAGTTGCCGCTCACCACGTTGATATGCGCGCCCTGTAACGGAGTGTTGTTCAGGCTCATGGAAAGGCGGGCGGTAATATCCAACTGAAGACGGCCTGCGGCCTGCTTTACCAGCTCCAGTGACTGCGCGTCGGTCACGCGGGTATATTTGTGGTAAACCGGTTCCAGCTGGTTTGCGGCGAGGCTGGCATCAATCTGCGGACGTGCGCCGTACACGACGACTAAACGAATGCCAAGGCTGTGAAGCAGGCCAATATCGTTGACGATGCTTGAGAAATTTTCATGCTCAATGGCCTCACCGCCAAGCATGATGACAAATGTCTTATCCCGATGCGCATTGATATAGGGAACGGTATGGCGAAAACCCTGAACCAGTTCAGTACTACGTTCCTTCACGGCTAACCCTCAGTGAATGTTTATTCGTATTTTCTGTATTTTTATGCCTTTGGCGGCCATTTTGCAAGCGCTAATCCTGACGTTTATTTACGTTTTTTCAGGTGATAACGCCGCTAACAGACTGCATTATTTAGAGTTTCCGGGGTGACATCGTCAGCCGGATTGGATAAAGTTTTCGCCGCCATTTTATTTGGTTGCCGTTTTTTTAAACACGATATAACAGCTGGAGTGGCATGTCGGAAGGTCATCCCCTTATTTCACGTAGACGATTATTAAAAGGTACTGGGGCACTGCTGCTGCTCAGCGTAAGCGGTGTGGGCATCGCGGCCACCAGCCATATTATGGCGGTTCGCATCTGGCCCTCTTCAACCTATTCGCGCATGACGCTGGAATCCAATGTTGCCCTTAAGTATAAGCAGTTCGCACTGACGAATCCGGACCGGCTGGTCATCGACATTGAGAACCTGCACCTTAATTCGGTCCTTAAGGGCGTTAACCAGCACGTCAGGGTGGACGATCCTTTTATCAAAAACGCCAGGGTCGGGCAGTTCGATGCCAATACCGTGCGGGTGGTGCTGGAACTGAAACGCAACGTCTCGCCAAAAATCTTCAGCCTTGCACCGGTCTCCAGTATTCAACACCGGCTGGTGGTCGATCTCTACCCCAGCCAGAATACGGTAGAAGATGATCCGCTGCTGGCATTACTGAAAGATTACAACCAGGGCGATCTGGATAAAAATGAAAGCGTTCAGCCGCCGTTACCCGGTAAAGCCGGGCGCGATCGCCCCATCATTATCATGATCGATCCTGGCCATGGCGGGGAAGATCCGGGCGCGCACGGTAAATACAAAACCCGTGAAAAAGACATTGTGTTGAAGATTGGCCGCCGCCTTAAGGCGCTGATTGAGAAAGAACACAATATGAAGGCGTACATGACGCGTAACGAGGATGTGTTTATTCCCCTGCGGGTTCGCGTGGCCAAAGCCCGGAAACAGCGGGCCGATCTGTTCGTCTCCATTCATGCGGATGCGTTCACCAGCCGGGCCGCACGGGGCTCCTCTGTGTTTGCCCTTTCGACCCGGGGGGCGACGTCAGCCGCGGCGCGTTTTCTGGCGCAAACCCAGAATGAATCCGACCTGATTGGCGGCGTCAGCATGAGTGGCGATCGCTATCTGGATCACACCATGTTTGATATGGTGCAGCGCCAGACGATCCATGACAGCCTGAAGTTTGGCAAAGAAGTGCTGCACCGGATGGGGCGGATTAACCATCTGCACAAACGCACTGTGGATCAGGCTGGTTTTGCGGTGCTGAAGGCACCGGATATTCCCTCGATCCTGGTGGAAACCGCGTTCATCAGCAACGTCGAAGAAGAGCGTAAACTCCGCACCACGCGTTATCAACATCAGGTCGCCGAGGCCATTCTGGAAGGCATTAAGGCCTATTTCAAAAACGGGGCGGCGCTGGCACACCGTTAAGCAACCGGGCAGGAAAAATCACCCGCCCGGCCTTATCTGCTGTCAGGGTTTGTCGTCAGAAGAAGAACAGGGACCGGGTTGCGTGGCGTTCCTGTCTCGCCGGCGATGTGCGTCCACTTAGCGGCCTTTTGCCAGGTACTGCGCCATTTCCTGTTCCGGCACCATGCCGCCGCCCGTCGCCCAGACCAGGTGAGTGGCCTGTTGTAACTGTGTTGGGCTGAAGTCGTGCAGCGCGTGATAGTGCGCTGAACCACATACGTGCTGTGGACCGATCATCCCGGCCAGCGCAGAAGGTTCAAGCCGCAGACCTTCTTCCTGCGCCAGCCAGCCGAGCATGTCGTACATGCGCGCATCATCAAGTGTGTAAATGCCATCCAGCAGACGTTGCATGGCTCTGCCCACAAAGCCGGACGCCCGGCCTACCGCCAGACCATCCGCAGCCGTGACATTATCAATACCTATGTCCTGTACGGAAATTCCGTCGTGTAAGCCCGTTGTTATGCCCAGCAACATGCAGGGCGAATGAGTGGGCTCCGTAAACAGACAGTGAACATGGTCACCCCATGCCAGCTTCAGGCCAAACGCGACGCCGCCGGGGCCACCGCCCACGCCGCAGGGCAGGTACACAAATAAGGGATGTTGAGCATCAACCACGCGGCCCTGTTGTTCAAACTGCGCTTTCAGCCGTTGGCCGGCGACCGCATAACCTAAAAACAGTGTGCGGGAGTTTTCATCGTCAATAAAGAAACAGTTGGGGTCCGATGCGGCCGCTTTGCGTCCTTGCCCGACCGCCACGCCGTAATCCTGTTCATATTCCACCACCGTTACGCCATGGCTGCGCAGTTTTGCTTTCTTCCATTCCCGGGCATCCGCCGACATATGAACGGTTACGTTAAAGCCGAGGCGGGCGCTCATGATGCCAATCGACAGCCCGAGATTGCCGGTCGATCCCACGGCAATACGGTACTGGCTAAAAAACTGCCGAAGCGTGGGGGAGAGCAACGTGCGGTAATCCGCCTCCGGGGACAGCAAACCGGCAGCTAATGCCAGTTTCTCGGCATGATTCAGGACTTCATAAATGCCGCCACGCGCTTTGATGGAGCCAGAAATCGGCAGGTGGCTGTCTTTCTTCAGCAGCAGTGTGCCTGCAATTTTCTGGCCGTACGCCTGTTCCAGCCGGGCCTGCATGGCGGGGATCGCGACCACATCCGATTCGATTATACCGCCCGTGGCGGCGGTTTCAGGAAAGGCCTGAGCCAGCAAAGGCGCAAACCGCTTCAGGCGGGCATGGGCGGCTTCAACGTCCTGCTCTGTCAGACCCACAAAGGGCAGGGCGTTGGCGACGGTTGTGGTGGCAGGATTGAACCAGATGGTTTCTTTCAGCGCGATCATATCCGCAACCGGCGGATACTGTGCAGCAAGTGCAGCAATGTTGAAGGTATTCATAACAGACCTTGTCGTGTCCGGATGAATCATAAAAGCAGAAACGGGTTGGCCAGAGCAAGATCTGTTGCGACATTCGCGTGCGGTCTGATCTCACTGCGTGTCTGAGCGGTAAAAAGGAGAGGGGGATTGACTGACGGAGGCCAGAAACAAAAAAACACCTTCTCAGGTGTTTAAAGTGGTTGCGGGGGCCGGATTTGAACCGACGACCTTCGGGTTATGAGCCCGACGAGCTACCAGGCTGCTCCACCCCGCGTCCGATTGCGCATAGCGACTTTCACATTGTCCCTTCTGAGTGAGCATTATCTCAGAAGAATTGGTTGCGGAGGCCGGATTTGAACCGACGACCTTCGGGTTATGAGCCCGACGAGCTACCAGGCTGCTCCACCCCGCGTCCGATTGCGCATAGCGACTTTTCACATTGTTTCTTCTGTCTGAGCAAAACTACAGAAGAACTGGTTGCGGGGGCCGGATTTGAACCGACGACCTTCGGGTTATGAGCCCGACGAGCTACCAGGCTGCTCCACCCCGCGTCCGTGGATGCGCACTATACTCCGCACGATGATTGTTGCAACCCCTTTTTGCCCTAAAAGGCTAAATTTGCTGTTAATTGCTGAAGGATTCCACCAATTGGTGATTTATTGCACCGATATCCGTTATGACGAAAGAGGATGGATTTCATTCTGATGACGGCTTTGCTATCGTCGCGTGGCGAACACTTATAAAAAGAGATGAAGATGAAAGGACGTTGGGCGAAGTACGCACTTACTGGCGCATTTTTAGCGCTTCTGGCGGGCTGTAGTTCTAAGCCGACCGATCGGGGTCAACAATATAAAGACGGAAAACTTGATCAGCCCTTAGCGCTGGTGAATCAACCTAACGCCAAAGGCCGTCCGGTTAACGGCAGAGATTTTGGGCAACAGATTCAGCAAATCCAGGCGGCCGCTTCGGGTTTGTTTGGCCGTAACAACAGCACTTACAGTGCGGTTGAAAACTGGCTGATGGCGGGGGGCGATACACGACAGTTGCGCCAGTTTGGGTTAAATGCGTTTCAGATGGAAGGCACCGATAATTACGGTAACGTCCAGTTCACGGGCTACTACACGCCGGTCGTTCAGGCACGCTACACGCGACAGGGCGAGTTTCAGTACCCTATTTACCGCATGCCGCCGCGCAAACGCGGTCAGAAATTACCCAGCCGCGCATCGATATACAGTGGGGCGTTAGACGATCGCTACGTGATTGCCTGGAGTAACTCACTCATTGATAACTTTATTATGGATGTGCAGGGCAGCGGCTATGTCGATTTTGGTGACGGACGTCCGATGAGCTTTTTTGGTTATGGCGGCAAAAACGGCTGGGGTTATCATAGCATCGGTAAAGAGCTGATCGACCGGGGCGAGGTCAAGCGTGAAGACATGTCAATGCAGGCCATTCGCCAGTGGGCTGAGGAACATTCACCCGAGGAAGTGCGGGCGCTGCTAGAAACTAACCCCTCCTTTGTCTTTTTCAAACCCGAACCTTATGTGCCGGTACGTGGCGCGAGCGCGGTACCGCTGGTGGCGAAAGCCTCTGTGGCATCCGATCGTTCACTGATTCCTGCCGGAACGGTGCTGCTGGCGGAAGTGCCGCAGCTCAATGAAAAGGGCAAATTCAACGGGAAATATGAAATGCGGGTGATGGTGGCGCTGGATGTCGGCGGCGCGATCAAAGGCCAGCACTTCGATATCTATCAGGGCGTAGGGCCAGATGCTGCCCATCTGGCGGGGTTCTATAACCATTATGGTCGTGTGTGGGTGCTGAAATCGGCACCGGGAGCCGGTCAGCCGCTGTTCAGCAACGCGCAGAGCAACAACAACGGCAGCCTGCTGTTAGGCGCTAACTAAATTTTGAAGCGGCGGGCGATCGGGCCCGCGCTCAGTAACAGGTTCAACTATGAAAGTGTTAAACGATGCCTGGCACCAGCGATTTGGTGGCACGGCACGTCTTTATGGGCAGTCGGCGTTGCAGCATTTCGCTGATGCCCACTTCTGCGTGATTGGTATTGGCGGCGTGGGCTCCTGGGCTGCCGAGGCACTGGTAAGAACCGGCATCGGCAGGATTACCCTGATCGATATGGATGATGTCTGTATCACCAACACCAATCGTCAGATACATGCTATGAGCGGCAATGTGGGTAAAGCCAAAACGGACGTGATGGCCGAGCGTCTGCGCGCCATTAATCCTGACTGTGAGGTGATCTGTATTGATGACTTTATCACCCCGGAAAACACGGCGACGCTGCTGACTGCCGATGTCGACTATGTGATTGACGCTATCGACAGTGTGCGACCCAAGGCGGCGCTGATTGCCTGGTGTCGACGCAATAAGATTCCCCTGATCACCACGGGCGGCGCAGGTGGGCAAATCGATCCCACGCAAATCCAGGTGACTGACTTAGCGAAGACCATCCAGGATCCGCTGGCGGCTAAATTACGCGAGCGGCTTAAACAGCTGGGCGTGGTAAAAAACAGCAAAGGCAAGCTGGGCATCGACTGCGTTTTCTCTACAGAGGCGCTGGTTTATCCGCAGGCGGATGGCTCGGTTTGCGCCTCACGCAGCACAGCGGAAGGGCCGAAAAGAATGGATTGTGAATCCGGATTTGGCGCAGCCACGATGGTCACCGCCACCTTTGGCTTTGTCGCCGTTTCGCATGCCCTGAAGAAATTTCTGGCACGGGCCGCGCGCCAGGCGTAATGCTAATCTGCCGTGCAACGCGGTTGTACGGCTTTAGCCCGCGTTTGCCAGGCCGCCAGCCTGACCTGCTTAGCTAAACACTGGCCGACGACTGCGCCATGAGCGGTTAACCCAGCGCCCGTTGCGCATGCTGCTGGACGGCATCGGCCAGCGCTTTCAGGCCGCTACTGCGTGAGGCGCTAAGCTGCGCACGCAGGCCCAGCGATTCAAACAGATCCAGCGGATCGGCCGCCAGTAATTGCGCGGGCGTCTGGCCTTCAACAGCGGTGAGCAGCACGGCCAGCAAACCACGAACGATGCGACCTTCGCTGTCACCGTAAAAATGCAGGGAACCTTCTTCCCGGATCTGGCTGCCCAGCCAGACGCGATTCTCGCAACCACTCAGCTCACTGTCCGGTGTTCTTAATGCGTCAGGTAAGGCCGGCAACTGTCGGCCAAGTAAAATCAGCTGCCGGTAGCGATCCTCCCACTGCCGACAGTGAGAGAAGGTTTCTTTCAGATCCGCAGGCATAATTTCAACACCGAACGGATGCGGGGCAAGCAGGGATGCGTGCATGATTAAAACTCCGATAACAACGCGACAGCGCTGTGCATAGCGCGCAGCAGCGCATCGACGTCCTGTAAATTATTATAGGGGGCAAACGATACGCGCAGCGTCCCCTCAACGCCCAGTGCCGCCATTAACGGTTGGGCACAATGTTGACCCGCACGTAAGGCGATCCCGTGCTCTGCCAGCAGTGTCACGATATCGCTGTGATGAATTCCCTGAATGTCGAAGGCCAGCAGGCTGGCCTGGCCACAACGGAAACTGCGAAAGCCCGGCAGTTCTGCAAGCTGTTCCTCGGCCAGACTGGCTAACTGCTGGCTCCAGATCTCTGCTTTAGACATATTATGCTGTTGCAGCCAGCTCAGCGCGGCACTCAGTCCGGTCACGCCCGCCACGTTTGGCGTACCGGCCTCAAAGCGCCAGGGCACCGGCTGGGGCGTAAAGCCGGTGAAGTCGACCTTCGTCAGCATCTTACCGCCGCCCTGCCAGGGGGCCATCTCTTCCAGCAATTCCGCTTTACCGTACAGCACACCGATGCCCATTGGGCCATAGAGCTTGTGGCCGGAAAAGGCATAGAAATCAATATCCAGCGCCTGTACATCCGGCGGGCAATGTACGACGCCCTGCGCGCCATCGACCATAACTTTTGCCCCTGCCGCATGGGCAAGAGCGATGGCCCGGGATAAATCGGGGCAGCCGCCTGTGACATTGGACATCTGACCCAGCGCGAGCAGACGCGTCCGGTGAGTGATCAGTGAGGGCAGCTCGGCGATATCGGGCAGGCGATCCTCACCGATTGGCCATTTTACCACGCGCGCGCCCGTGGCCTGTGCGACCATGAGCCAGGGAACCAGATTGGCGTGGTGCTCGGCTTCGCTGACGAGGATTTCATCGCCGGGCTGTAAACGCGGGGCTAACCAGCTTTGCGCCACCAGGTTAATGGCTTCGGTGGTACCGCGCGTCCAGACAATCTGCCGGTCGCTGGCGGCATTGAGCCACTGCGCCACCTGGCCCCGCGCCTGCTCATACTGCTCGGTTAACCGGCGAGCCGCTGCAAACTGGCTACGATGAACCGTACCGGCG
The DNA here is from genome assembly GCF_011044475.1 of Pantoea stewartii. Classification (NCBI taxonomy): domain Bacteria; kingdom Pseudomonadati; phylum Pseudomonadota; class Gammaproteobacteria; order Enterobacterales; family Erwiniaceae; genus Pantoea; species Pantoea stewartii. The sequence continues at coordinate 1,961,412 of NZ_CP049115.1, read as the reverse complement.
CTCAGGCTGTAGAACTGCTGAGTCGCCTCGATTACCGCCTGCGGTTTTAGCGTGGTGGCGGCGCTGTCGAGATAAACACCCGCGTCGCTCAGGGCAGGAAACTGCTGCCGGAATGAAGAAGGATTAAAGGCACGCATACATAGCTCGTTGTTAATTATCAGACTCAGGCTGAAAGATGGATGTCTGTCTGGCAAAGCTGGAAAAGCGGGTTATGCTGAATATTGCAAGGTAAAAACTTCACCCGCATGGCGATACGACATTCTGATAGTCGATCCCACTTGACCATTTCTCGGGTCAGCGTAACGCGGGCGGTTTGGTGCAATCAATCTGCAAGGAGATAGAAGATGAAAAAACTCGCCGCAATGCTGGCCGTTTGTACAATGGCCTTTACCCTGGCTGCCTGTTCAAGCAACTACGTAATGCATACCAATGACGGACGCACTATCGTTGCTGAAGGTAAACCAAGAGTCGATACTGATACCGGTATGATTAGCTATAAAGATGCGAATGGCAATGAGCAGCAGATTAACCGTTCAGATGTGAAAGAAATGGTTGAGATGAAGTAATCCGCGCATAAAAAAAGCACCGCAATTTGCGGTGCTACTCAATATCACAATGGACAGACAGGGTAAATCTACAGGAAATAAAAAAGCTTGATCTGTAAAGGTCAGATCAAAATTGCAAACACAACATCACGACCACAAGCCAAAAGCTTTCAGAAAATCTGCGAACTCACTCACAAATCTAAAAACTTTTCGTTCCGGCTCAGGAAGTACCGCAACTATAGGTATTTGCTGGAGCTTCCTCAACGGACAATTTATAATGTCTCGGATTATAAATTCTAATACGTTAAGGCTTTGTATTAGTCCGCGTATTTTTTGCCAGGCTGGCTATGGATAACCATGTCAAAACGTCTTCCTCCCCTGAATGCACTGCGGGTATTTGATGCCGCAGCACGCCATTTAAGCTTTACCAAAGCCGCTGAAGAGCTGTTTGTGACCCAGGCTGCTGTCAGTCACCAGATCAAATCACTGGAAGATTTTCTGGGACTGAAGCTGTTCAGACGGCGAAACCGGTCGCTTTTACTCACCGAGGAAGGCCAAAGTTACTATCTGGATATCAAAGAAATTTTCTCTGCGCTCAACGAGGCGACGCGTAAACTGCAGGCACGCAGCGCCAAAGGGGCGTTGACGGTGAGTTTGCTGCCAAGCTTTGCGATTCAGTGGCTGGTCCCGCGTCTTTCCAGCTTTAATCTGGCTTATCCGGGAATTGACGTCCGCATTCAGGCGGTCGATCGGGATGAAGAGAAGCTGGCCGATGATGTGGACGTGGCCATTTTCTATGGCCGGGGAAACTGGCCAGGCCTGCGGGTCGAAAAACTCTATGCCGAATATTTGCTGCCGGTTTGTTCGCCGTCGCTGATGACGGGGGAAAATCCCCTGAAAACGCCCATGGATCTGGCTCGTTTTACGCTGTTGCATGATGCTTCCCGCCGTGACTGGCAGGCGTATATCCGTCAGTCAGGCGTCCAGCATATCAATGTGCAACAGGGACCCATTTTCAGCCACAGCGCGATGGTGCTGCAGGCGGCCATCCATGGGCAGGGCGTTGCCCTGGCCAATAACGTTATGGCGCAAAGCGAAATCGAAGCGGGACGGTTGATTTGTCCGTTTAATGACGTTTTAGTGAGCAAAAATGCTTTTTATCTGGTTTGTCATGACAGTCAGGCAGAACTGGGTAAAATAGCCGCCTTTCGACAGTGGATCCTCGCCAAAGCGGCTACCGAACAAGAAAAATTCCGCTTTCGTTATGATCAGTAACTTTTTTATTTTTTTGCAGGGACCTGCAAACGCACCTTGAGGATACATTCATGTCCAGACGTGCCATGTTTATTTTTGCGGCCATCAGTGGGTTTTTCCTGGTGGCATTTGGTGCTTTTGGTGCTCATGTGTTGAATAAAACGCTGGGAGCGACTGAAATGGCCTGGATTCATACCGGGCTGGAATACCAGGCTTATCATACGCTGGCTGTGCTGGGACTGGGAGCGGCGATGCTTTATCGCTGTAATATCTGGTTCTACTGGAGCAGCGCCTCTATGGCACTGGGTACCGTATTATTCAGCGGCAGCCTCTATTCCCTGGCGCTGTCGCACTTAACGTTTTTTGTTTTTATCACGCCAGTCGGGGGGCTGTTCTTCCTCGTTGGCTGGCTATTGATGTTGATTGGCGCACTGCGTCTTAAAACCAAGGCAGAACGCCATGAATAAAGTTTTACTGTATTGCCGCGCTGGCTTTGAAAAAGAGTGTGCGGCGGAAATTAGTGCTAAAGCCGCCGAGCGCAATATTTACGGCTTTCCTCGGGTTAAAGAGGATGCAGGTTATGTCCTGTTTGAGTGCTACCAGCAGCCCGATGCGGAGAGACTGATCCGCGAGTTGCCGTTTGAGCAGTTGATTTTTGCCCGTCAGATGCTGGTTGTTGGCGAACTGCTGCGGGATCTGCCCCAGGACGATCGTATTTCCCCCATCGTAGGCATGTTAAGCGGCGTGGTGGAAAAGGGCGGTGAACTGCGTGTTGAAGTGCCGGACACCAACGAAGCCAAAGAGCTCACCAGGTTCTGCCGCAAGTTTACCGTCCCGCTGCGCGCCAGCCTGCGTGAGAGCAAAATCCTGCTCAACTATGAAAGCCCAAAACGCCCGGTCGTGCATGTGTTCTTTATCGCCCCCGGCACCTGCTACGTCGGGTATTCACTGCCGGAGAACAACTCACCCTTTTATATGGGCATTCCGCGTCTTAAGTTCCCGTCTGATGCGCCGAGTCGGTCCACGCTTAAGCTGGAAGAGGCCTTTCACGTTTTTGTTCCGGCCGATGAGTGGGATGAACGTCTGGCCAGTGGAATGTATGCCGTCGATTTGGGGGCCTGTCCAGGCGGCTGGACCTATCAACTGGTACAGCGCAGCATGATGGTTTACGCCGTGGATAACGGGCCGATGGCGCCCAGCCTGATGGAGACTGGCCAGGTTTTTCACGAGCGTGAAGACGGTTTCCGTTTCCGTCCGCCCCGCACCAACATCAGCTGGCTGGTCTGCGACATGGTGGAAAAGCCGGCTCGCGTGGCGAACCTGATGGCGGACTGGCTGGTCAACGGCTGGTGCCGCGAAGCCATATTTAACCTGAAACTGCCCATGAAGAAGCGCTACGAAGAAGTCACGCAGAATCTGGCCATGATCGAGCAGCGACTCAATGAAAATGGCGTTAACGCGCAGATTCGGGCACGTCAGCTTTATCACGATCGTGAAGAAGTGACAGTGCACATTCGTCGCATCTGGGCCGCTGTCGGTGGCCGCCGCGACGAGCGTTAACCCTGCAGACCGGGCGCGATTGTGCCCGGTCTGATATGATTAGCCGCCATGGTAACGCAGTAAATTCAGATTCCCTTCCAGCACCAAATCCTGTTTCAGCCGGGCCACATCGCGGCTGATCAGCGCCATCTCCTGTCCGGCCTGTAACTTATTACGCCATTTGGTCGGCACCTGATCCAACTGCTGATACAGCGATTCCAGCGAACCAAACTGCTGTAGCAGTTCCCGGGCGCTTTTGGGTCCAATGCCTGCGATGCCGGGAATTTTACTGCTGCTGATGCCGCATAATCCCCAGTAGTCAGGCAGCAACGCGGGTGCAACGCCGAATTCGGCTTCAATAAAAGGCACATCCAGCCAGCGCTTTTGAAAATAGTCACGGATGCGAATCGTCGGTGCCAGTAACTGGCAGTAACCTTTGTCGGTTGAAACGATGGTCGCCTGATGACCTGCCTGCGCCATTTTGACCGCCAGCGTCGCCGCCAGATCGTCGGCTTCATCCTGGTCGGCTATCCAGCAACTGACGCCCGCGTTTCGAAAGGCGTCCTTCAGCGCGGGCATTTCGGCCTGCAAATCGTCGGGCATCGGTGGGCGTCCACTTTTATAGTCAGGCAACAACTGATGCCGCCATCCCTGATGGCGGGCTTCACCATCAAACACCGCCACCACGTGCGTCGGCCGCGTGTGCCCCAGAAGCTGACGCAGCGCGCCTACGCAACTGTCGACGCAGGGCGAGCCTTGTACCGCATGCAGGCGACGAATTAAATTGAGGGCGTCAACAATGAGTAAGTGAAGAGACATAAGATATGGGCAGCCCGCAGGCTGCCTCCAGATTTACTTGATGATTTCGTAGCACGGAATATAGGCAGTGCCGGGCAGTTTCATACGTTGCTGCGCCACAAAGCCCTGTAGCAGTTCATCCATGCGGTGCATGATGTCGGCATCGCCGTGCAGTTTGTAAGGACCTTTTTCGCGGATTTCGCGAATGCCCATCTCTTTGACGTTTCCTGCAACAATCCCAGAGAAGGCCCGGCGCAAATCCGCCGCCAGTTTTTCTGGAGCCTGGTTTGTGTAGAGATTGAGGTTGGCCATATTTTCATGCGTTGGCATAAACGGCACCTGCAGATCCTGAGCAATACGCATTGACCAGTTAAAACTGTAGGCGTCACCGGTTTCACGGCGATGCTCTTTCACCTGCGGCATGGCTTTTCTCATCAGACGGGCAACTTCAGCAGCATCGTCAATGATGATCTGATAATGCTTACGTGCCTGCTCGCCGAGCGTGCTGACAATGAAGTCGTCCAGTACGCGGAAATAATCGGCGCTCTCTTTCGGGCCGGTCAGAATAAGCGGCAGAACCTGATGCGCGTTCTGTGGATTCATCAGAATGCCCAACAGATAGAGGAACTCCTCTGCGGTGCCCACGCCGCCCGGGAAGATGATGATGCCGTGCGCGATGCGCACAAAGGCTTCCAGGCGCTTTTCGATATCCGGCATGATGATAAGTTCGTTCACCAGCGGATTCGGTGGCTCAGCCGCGATAATAGACGGCTCAGTTAACCCGATAAAGCGGCTGTCACGATAGCGCTGCTGGGCATGGCCCACGGCGGCACCTTTCATCGGCGCTTCCATCACGCCCGGTCCACAACCGGTACAAATGTTCAGCTCACGCAGCCCCAGTTGCGTGCCCACGTTGCGACAATACTGGTATTCCACCGCGTTGATCGAGTGGCCACCCCAGCAGACAACGGTATTGGGATATTCACCCACATGCAGGGCGCGGGCATTGCGCAAAATGGAAAACACCGTGTTGGTGATGGTGGCTGAGTCGTTGTCCTCTTCGCAGGGTAAACGCCCCGAGCTGGCGAGCTGGCCATTGACAAACAGGATGTCGCGCAAGACGGCAAACAGGTTGGCCTGGAGTGAACGGATGATACGACCGTCGACGAAGGCTTCTTCCGGGGGATTGATCAGTTCCAGCTTAACGCCGCGCTCACGGCGCAGTACGTTGATGTCGAAGTTCTCAAAACGCGACAGCAGTTCATGGCTGCTGTCAGTCTGACTGCCAGAGTTGAGTACGGCGAGCGAGCAGTTACGGAAAAGTTGATACAAATCGCTGCTGGCCGTGCGCTTCAGCATATCTACTTCCAGTTGGGAGAGCAGATCCATAGAGCCAAGAGGGCTGACATGTGTAATCAAATGAACTCCTTTGCACCCGCTGGGGTGATAACTGACACTGCAAATGCAGTGACCAAAATCCCTGGTTGGCAACCCGCAGGTTACCGCCCTGTCCAGAGTAGCCTTGTCGGCAAGGTTTGCTCAAGTGGAACCGTATGCGCGTTTAACAGTCTGAGAAAGGATTCGCAAACTATTGACGAACCAGACGAGAATGGCCCGGCGTAAAGGGCACATTACTGCGCCACGGATTGATATCCAGTCCACCCCGTCGCGTGTAACGTGCGTAGACGGTCAGCTGTGATGGCTGACAAAAGCGCATCAGGTCGTTGAAAATACGCTCCACGCACTGTTCATGAAACTCATTATGCTGACGAAATGAAACGATATAGCGCAGCAGAGCTTCACGATCGATGCGCGGGCCCTGATAGCGAATCATTACCGATCCCCAGTCAGGCTGATTGGTGATCAAACAGTTGGATTTAAGCAGATGGCTGACCAGCGTTTCTTGCACCTGTTCCTGACCGGCGGCGTCGATCAGATAATCGGCATTGAAGCCGTAATCTTCAATCTCGATGTCCTGCTCATCAATGCAGGTGCCCGCAAAGTGGCCGACAGGCTGACCTTCGATCTCCTGTAAGCGAAACAGCGCCACACGGACATCGCCCTCGGCACAGGCGCGCAGGTCCTGCTCCAGCGTCTGGCGTACCTCGGCCCAGTCTGTAAATCGCGTCTGGTTAAAGCTGTTAAGGTAGAGCTTAAAACTCTTTGATTCGATAAGATTACGGCTCCGGGCATCAAGCTCGACTTCGCCCACGGCCACCTGGGGCACGCCTTTGCTGTTGAGCCATGAGAGTTCATAGAGCGTCCAGATATCACTGCCCGAGAACGGCAAATTATCGGGATAAAGGCCCAAAGGCTCGCGATTCATGCTGCGCGGCACGGCCTGTAATAAGCTGTTGTCATAGCGATCGTGATACGCTGTAGGCTTGCCCAGCGTCAGGTTGCTCAGTGCCGGGTCCGGCTGGTAAGAAGACATAACGGTTACCACTAGAGTCATCAAAGTGAGTAAGTGTAACCTATCAGAAGTGAGAATTTGAATGATGCAGCAAACCGCTGAAGCGTTAACGGATTTTACCACGCGCTACTGCCAGCACTGGCAGCAGAGCCGGGGCCATGCGCCAGCCAGTCGCGATCTTTATGGTATTCCTTCCCCCTGTTTGCTGGAAAACCGTGATGAGTGTGCGCTCTGGCAACCGCAACCCTTTACACTACCGCCCTCGCTGGAGGCGGTTGAGCGGGCGCTGGAGATTGCGCTGCAACCGCAGATTACGGCCTTTTATACGCACCAGTTCGCGGGGGACATGCAGGCCATGTGGCAGGACCACAGGCTAACGCTGCTCCAGGTCTGGAGTGAAACCGACTTTGTCCGGCTGCAGGAAAACCTGATCGGGCACCTCGTCATGCAGCGGCGCCTGAAGCAGAATCCAACACTGTTTATTGCCACCACTGCGTCAGAAGAGAACATTATTTCCCTGTGCAATCTGAGCGGTGACATCATCCTTGAAACGCCCGGCCAGAAGAAACGTATTACGCTGGCATCGGATATCTGTACTTTTCTTAATAATTTACAACCGCTTAGTGATTAATTGCAGAGATGTGCCGCTTCGCGTGTGAGAGATCTCTTACATGCCGTGTGAGAGATCGCCATATTAGCGAAACGGTGAAGTAGCGGCCGAGATGTAAAAATATTGTAAATCATTAACTTATTAGCACCGCTGTTCAATCTCTTGAACAGGATCGCGTTATAACGTGTTTTAACACCTTGTGCCCTGAGGCTTTTCTTAAGAGAATAGGTCTCGCTGACAGGACGTCATGGACAGCAGGAACCGTCAGGAAGACGGTAGCCAGGAGGCAGGAACGTAATGCTGTTACGTCACAAGGAAGGCTTCAGGACGAAGCAGGACACTCAGGAATGAGTTAAGGGACACCTCCAGGATGGAGAATGAGAGCCCCTCGGACGAGGCGGTGGGCCAGGAGGCTAAGGAGTGATCAGGATGATTCGCGGAAGGACTACGCACGGGAAAAGTTGTCAAGGATGAGCAGGGAGCATTAACGTAGCAGGAGAGCTGCAAACGAACCGGGAGCACTGTTTAATACAGTGCTCCCTTTTTTTGTGCCTGCGGGTTATCCTTGCCGCCCCTTTTTATTCGTCAGAGGTGAGGCATGACGTCAGAACAGTTTATTATGCAACGGCTTGAACAGCTCGAAGCCGTCATGCGTGAGCACGATCTGTGGCAGGTGGACGCGCCAGACGAACAGGCTTTCGCAAGCCAGCAACCTTTTTTCCTCGACACGATGCAGCCGCTGGAATGGTTGCAGTGGGTCCTGATTCCACGGGTGCAGATGCTGATTCGTGCGGGCCAGGCATTGCCAAAAAATTTTGCGGTTGCCCCCTATTTTGAAATGGCGTTAACGCCGGTTCAGCCGGGGCGCACACTGTTGTTGCTGACCTTACAGCAGCTGGATGCATTGCTGCAGGATGACCCGGTCTGATGCTGGAAATCATTTATCAGGATGCGTGGCTGGTCGCGGTGAATAAGCCCGCAGGCTGGCTGGTGCACCGCAGTTGGCTTGATCGCCATGAAACCCGGTTTGTGATGCAGACGGTACGCGACCAGATAGGCCAGCATGTTTTCACGGCGCATCGGCTGGATCGTCCCACATCAGGCGTGCTGCTGATGGGGCTGTCCAGTGAGGCAGGCCGCCTGCTGTCCCAGCAGTTTGAGCATCACCACATGGAAAAGACCTACCATGCCATTGTGCGCGGCTGGCTTGAAGGCAGTGACAGGCTGGATTATCCGTTGGTGGAAGAGCTGGACAAGATCGCGGACAAATTTGTCAGCGAACCCCGTGCGCCGCAGCCGGCGGTGACCGATTACGCCGCACTGGCAACGGTAGAAATGCCGGTCGCCATCAGTCGCTATCCCACGGCACGTTACAGCCTGGTTGAGCTTAAACCGCAAACCGGGCGGAAACATCAACTCCGTCGGCACATGTCCCATTTGCGTCATCCCATCATCGGCGATTCGGCCCACGGGGATTTACGCCAGAATCGTGGTGCGGCTGCGCACTTTGGGGCCAGCCGTTTGATGCTGCATGCCAGCAGCTTATCCCTTAACCATCCTGTGACGGGCGAACCGCTGCTTATTCGTGCCGGGCTCGATCCTGTCTGGCAACGGGTGATGGAGCAGTTTGGCTGGCAGGCCTGTATTCCTGATGTGCCACGGGTTGAGTTTCTCGCAGGCTCAGGTCAGGATAGCGTTCCGGAATAAAGGGGAAAAGAAATGGCAAAGATTGGGATTTTTGTAGGCACCGTCTATGGGAACGCCTTACTGGTTGCAGAAGAAGCTGAGCCGTTGTTGCAGCAGCAGGGCCATGAGGTAACGATTTTCGAAGATCCGACACTGGCCGACTGGCAACACTATGCCAGTGATGTCGCTCTGATCATCACCTCGACCACCGGTCAGGGCGATTTTCCGGATACGATTTCCGGCCTGTTTCATGCTATGCAGGATAAGCTGGGCCATCAGCCCACGCTGCGTTATGGCGTGATAGCGTTAGGCGACAGCAGTTATGAAAATTTCTGCGGCGCAGGCAAGCGTTTTGATGCATTGCTGCAGGCGCACCAGGCGAAGCGGATCGGTGACGTGTTGCTCATCGACGCCACCGAAAATCCGGAGCCAGAGTCGGTAACGTCTCCCTGGGTTGAGCAGTGGGGCAAACAGCTCTGACTGTACAGGGTGGGGGAAGACGGCACCCGCGTGGCTGACATGCGCGCCACGCGGGTGTCAGCACGGCCTGTCTGCATAAAAACGGCATCAGGTGATCGGTGCGGGATTAAAGACCGCCAGCTGATTGCGGATGCCCCAGCGGTCTGACCAGGTTTGTTTCCGGCCGCTGGCAATGTCCAGAATTAATGTAAACAACCGCCAGCCAACCTGCTCGATGGTTTCTTCGCCCGTGGCAATCGTACCGGCGTTAATATCCATTAAATCATGCCAGCGTTCAGCCAATGCGGTACGGGTCGCCATCTTAATCACCGGAATGGCCGCCAGGCCGTAAGGCGTTCCCCTGCCTGTTGTAAAAACCTGTAAGGTGATGCCTGAGGCCAGCTGCTGCGTGCCGCAGACAAAATCGCTGGCGGGCGTGGCGGCAAAAATCAGCCCTCGTCGTGTTGGCCGCTGTCCCGGCGACAGCACTTCCACAATCGGGCTTCGGCCTGATTTGGCAATCGAGCCTAATGCTTTTTCCACCACGTTGGCCAGTCCGCCTTTCTTGTTGCCGGGCGAGGGATTGGCGCTGCGGTCCGTTTTGCCTTGATCGAGATAGCGATCATACCAGGCCATTTCCTCAATCAGTCGCTGGCCCACGGTCTGGTCAACCACGCGTGGCGTCAGCAAATGAATGGCATCCCGTACCTCCGTGACTTCAGAAAACATTACGGTGGCTCCGCAGCGTACCAGCAGATCAGCGGCGAAGCCGACGGCGGGATTCGCGGTCACGCCCGAAAACGCGTCGCTGCCGCCACACTGCATGCCAACCACCAGTTCAGAGGCCGGGCAGGTTTCGCGCTGGCGTTGATTAAGGCGGCTCAGGTGGCGCTCTGCGACCTGCAAAATGTCATCCACCATGGCACCGAAGCCCACCCGGCTCTCGTCCTGCAAACGCACAATATCCGCATCGTCCAGCGAGATGGGCTGTACGTCAGGCGTGCCGGTCAGCAGGCGTTCGGGTTGTAACTTTTCGCATCCCAGACTGACCACCATGATTTCGCCGCCGAAATTGGCATTCAGGGCCAGATTATGAACGGTTCGGATCGGGATCACCGCCGCGGGGGCATTGATCGCCACGCCACAGCCATAAAGATGATTCAGCGCCACCACGCCATCAACGTTGGGATAGCGGGGCAGTAAATCACGCTCAATGATTTGCACCACATAATCCACCACGCCCGCGACGCAGTGCACGCTGGTGGTGATTCCCAGCAGATTACGGGTGCCCACGCTGCCGTCGGCGTTGCGATAGCCCTCAAACGTATAACCGTCCAGCGGCGGTAACGCCGGCGGCACATTATTCGCTAAAGGTAAATGCGCTAAGTCCGGGGCGTCCGGCAGAGCAATTAGCGATTCGTCGATCCAGCTCCCCTGGGCGATATCACGCATGGCCAGCCCAATCACCTCGCCATAGCGCAGTATGGGCTGCCCATCAGGAATAGCCTGCAGCGCCACCTTGTGTCCCTGGGGGATATGCTCGGTCAGAGTTAAGCCATCACGAAACGTGGTACCGGCAGGCAGTCCCTGGCTGTTAACCACAATGGCCACGTTATCGTTTTCATGAACTTTGATATAGAGCGGTTGTTCGTTTGACAGGGGGATCATCGCTCACCTTCCAGTGCGTCGCGCCTTATTTCTGTGGCGCATTCATTATAAGAAGTCAGATGTCACAGGTTCAGTATTTGCCACCGTCAGTATAAAGAGGGGTTCTCACCTGCACATTGTGCAATTGACCTACATTCAGCCTTCAGAGACGGCCGTTTTCATGTCTTTTTACCAAATCAAGTGAAGATTCTCACAAAGCCGGCGATCGTCGGGCGTAGGAGCTGGCTTTGGGTGAGGAATACCAAAATACGTGAAATGCGCCGCAGTGTTTTATGCAATAGCCCAAAAAAGCACGATTCCTTCTCCTTATTCCAGGGAGATATTCCAATGTCACCGTGAAACCCACTTCTTATACTGATTTCCGTTTCCCCGGTCAGGTTATATGTCACGCCGCGTGAGCAATTTGCCAATAAAAAAATCGCCGTGTTTAACCTACATCTCTCTGATACCCAACGCGATGTGTATGCAGTCAGAGCGAATGTCACTTTCGCTATTTTTCAGGAGTGCATCATGAGTAGTTTTCACCAGACGTCAGAGGCGGTCCAGAAACGGACAAATGCACGCTACTGGATTGTGGTCATGTTGTTTATTGTGACCTCATTCAACTACGGCGACCGGGCGACGTTATCCATCGCTGGCTCCGCGATGGCAAAGGATATTGGCCTCGATCCCGTGGGCATGGGTTACATCTTCTCGGCGTTTTCGTGGGCCTATGTTATTGGACAAATCCCCGGCGGCTGGCTGTTGGATCGCTTTGGGTCCAAACGCGTCTATTTCTGGAGCATCTTCCTCTGGTCGTTATTTACCTTGCTGCAAGGTTTCGTGGACCTGTTCAGTGGTTACACCATCGTGATGGCGCTGTTTATGTTGCGCTTTATGGTGGGGCTGGCAGAAGCACCTTCATTTCCGGGTAACAGCCGGATTGTGGCCGCCTGGTTTCCGGCTCAGGAGCGCGGTACCGCCGTGGCCATTTTCAATTCTGCCCAGTATTTTGCGACCGTGATTTTCGCACCCATCATGGGCTGGCTGACCTCCGCAGTCGGTTGGGCTCATGTCTTCTGGTTCATGGGGGGACTGGGCATCATCCTGAGCCTTATCTGGCTCAAAGTGATTCACGATCCCAGCGATCATCCTAGCGTTAATCAGGCGGAACGGGAATACATGGAGCAGGGCGGTGCGCTAATCAACATGGATCAGAAAAGCGAAAAGCAAAACGTCAGCTTTCGTGACAAGCGGTTCCAGATCAAACAGCTGCTGCAGTCACGCATGATGATCGGTATCTATATTGGCCAGTACTGCATCAACGCACTGACCTATTTCTTTATCACCTGGTTTCCGGTTTATCTGGTTCAGGCGCGCGGAATGTCGATTCTTAAAGCCGGTTTTGTTGCCTCCGTACCGGCACTGTGCGGCTTTATTGGCGGCGTGCTGGGTGGCGTGATCTCCGACTGGCTGATGCGCAAAACCGGTTCCCTGAACATTGCCCGCAAAACGCCCATTGTGCTCGGGATGCTGCTCTCGACCTCTATGGTGATATGTAACTACGTTGAAACCGACTGGGTTGTGGTGCTGTTTATGGCGACGGCCTTTTTTGGCAAAGGCATTGGTGCGTTGGGCTGGGCGGTGATGGCCGATACCGCGCCGAAGGAGATCAGCGGTCTGAGCGGCGGCCTGTTCAATATGTTTGGTAATGCGTCCGGTATTATCACGCCTGTCGCGATTGGCTACATCATTGCCTCGACCGGATCGTATAACGGTGCGCTGGTATACGTGGGTATCCACGCCTTTGTCGCGGTACTCAGTTATCTGGTGCTGGTGGATAACATCAAGCGCATTGAGCTGAAAACCCGCTAAGGAGCCTGTATGAATACGCAATCCACGCCCGTTATCACCGCTATGCAGGTTGTGCCGGTGGCCGGTTACGACAGTATGCTGCTCAACATTGGGGGGGCACACAATGCCAGTTTTACCCGCAACATTGTGATACTGACGGACAGTGCGGGTCATACCGGGCTGGGTGAGGCACCGGGAGGCGAGACCATTTATCAGACCTTGCTGGATGCCGTACCGCAGGTGACAGGTCAGCAGGTCGCCTGCCTGAACCGGCTGGTACAGCAGGTGCATCGGGGCAATCAGTCTGCGGATTTCGAGACCTTTGGCAAGGGCGCCTGGACGTTCGAACTGCGCGTAAATGCGGTTGCGGCGCTGGAGGCCGCGCTGCTGGATCTGCTGGGGCAATGTCTGGGCGTGCCGGTCGCCGAGCTGCTGGGACCGGGTAAACAACGCGATGCGGTCACGGTGTTGGGTTACCTGTTCTATATCGGCGACCGGCGCAAAACCGATCTGCCTTACCTCACTGGTGAGAACGCGCAGCATGACTGGTATCGGCTGCGTCATCAGGAAGCCCTGAGCAGTGAGGCCATCGTCAGGCTGGCGGAAGCGGCTCAGGATAAATACGGATTTCACGATTTTAAACTCAAGGGCGGCGTGCTGCCGGGCGAACAGGAAATCGCGACCGCGCAGGCGTTGAAAAAACGCTTTCCCGCTGCGCGTATCACCGTTGATCCTAACGGCGCATGGCGGCTGGACGAGGCGATCCGGCTGTGTAAAGGCATGCAGGATGTGCTGACCTATGCAGAAGATCCCTGTGGTGCGGAGCAGGGCTATTCCGGGCGTGAGGTGATGGCGGAGTTTCGGCGCGCGACGGGCCTGCCGGTCGCCACCAACATGATCGCCACCAACTGGCGCGAGATGCAGCATGCACTGATGCTCAACGCGATCGATATCCCGCTGGCCGATCCCCATTTCTGGACGCTGAGCGGTGCCGTGCGGGTCGCTCAGCTGTGCGATGAATGGGGACTTACCTGGGGCTGTCACTCCAATAACCACTTTGATATTTCCCTGGCCATGTTTACCCATGTCGGCGCTGCGGCACCCGGTAACCCCACCGCGATAGACACGCACTGGATCTGGCAGGAAGGCGACCAGCGCCTGACGAAAAACCCACTGCCGATTCAGCAGGGAAAAATTGCAGTGCCCACTGCACCGGGCCTGGGCATTGAACTGGACTGGGCGCAACTGCGACGGGCAAACGAACGCTACAAATCACTGCCAGCGGGCGGACGTAATGACGCGACGGCCATGCAGTACCTGGTTCCCGGCTGGACATTTGACCGTAAACGCCCGGCTTTTGGCCGGGCCTCTGCTTAAGGGATAACAGATGAACACGACACCGAAGATCACCGCCATGCAGGTCATTCCGGTCGCCGGCTATGACAGTATGTTACTGAACCTGAGCGGCGCCCATTCACCTTTCTTTACCCGTAATATCGTCATCCTTGAAGATAATGCCGGCAATACGGGCCTGGGAGAAATCCCCGGCGGCGAAAAGATACGCCAGACGCTGGAAGAGGCTGCCGCGCAGGTGGTGGGTAAAACGGTGGGTGAATATAAAAATATCCTGAATCTGGTGCGCACGTCTTATGCCGATCGGGATGCCGGTGGGCGCGGTAATCAGACGTTTGACCTGCGCACCACCATTCACGTCGTCACCGGCATCGAAGCCGCGCTGCTGGATCTGCTGGGACAGCATCTGGGCGTGAATGTCGCCTCACTGTTAGGGGACGGGCAGCAGCGCGACAGCGTCGAGATGCTGGGTTACCTGTTTTACGTCGGCGACCGCCGAAAAACCACCTTGCCTTATCAGAATCAGGACAGCGAGACCTGTGACTGGTATCGCCTGCGTCATGAGGAAGCGCTCACGCCTGAGGCCGTGGTCAGGCTGGCCGAAGCAGCCTATGAAAAATACGGCTTTAACGACTTTAAACTGAAAGGCGGTGTGCTGAACGGCCATGATGAGGCGGAAGCGATCGCTGCGCTGGCGAAGCGTTTCCCCCAGGCGCGTATCACGATCGATCCCAACGGGGCCTGGTCGCTTGAGGAGGCCATCGCGCTAGGTAAACAGCTTAAAGGTGTGCTGGCCTATGCAGAGGATCCCTGTGGCGCAGAGCAGGGCTACTCCGGACGCGAAGTTATGGCCGAATTTCGGCGCGCCACCGGCCTGCCTACCGCCACCAATATGATCGCTACAGACTGGCGTCAGATGGGACACACCTTGTCTTTACAGTCAGTCGATATCCCGCTGGCCGATCCGCACTTCTGGACGATGCAGGGATCCGTGCGCGTGGCGCAAATGTGCCATGAATTTGGCCTGACGTGGGGTTCCCATTCCAACAACCATTTCGATATTTCCCTGGCGATGTTCACGCACGTTGCGGCCGCCGCACCGGGCACCATCACCGCCATTGATACGCACTGGATCTGGCAGGAGGGCAATCAACGGCTCACAAAAGCGCCTTTCCAGATTGAAGGTGGCAGGGTGGCAGTGCCGCAGAAGCCGGGCCTGGGTATTGAGCTGGACAGGGAGCGGGTGATGCAGGCTAATGCGCTTTATCAAAAGCATGGCCTGGGTGCCCGTGATGATGCACAGGCCATGCAGTTTCTGATTCCGCAGTGGACGTTCGATCACAAGCGTCCGTGCCTGGTGCGTTAACGTTTTTGGGCTTCCTGCAGGAAACCCGTTTCACAGGAGTAAAACCATGAGTAATACAGCCTGGCGCAATGAATTTCGCCATCGCCTGCTGGCAGGTGAAACCCTGATTGGCAGTTGGTGTGCCCTGGCGAATCCCCTTTCGACCGAAGTCCTGGGGCTGGCCGGATTTGACTGGCTGGTGCTGGACGGCGAGCACGCGCCTAACGATATCACCACCTTTGTGCCTCAACTGATGGCGCTGAAAGGCAGCAATAGTGCGCCGGTTGTGCGTCCACCCTGTAACGAGCCGGTGATTATTAAACGCCTGCTGGATATTGGTTTTAACAACATTCTGGTGCCCTTCGTCGAGAACGAAGACGAGGCCAGACGTGCGGTCGCCTCGACGCGTTATCCGCCCGCGGGGATTCGCGGCGTATCCG
This sequence comes from Pantoea stewartii, assembly GCF_011044475.1. Classification (NCBI taxonomy): domain Bacteria; kingdom Pseudomonadati; phylum Pseudomonadota; class Gammaproteobacteria; order Enterobacterales; family Erwiniaceae; genus Pantoea; species Pantoea stewartii. The sequence goes on along the minus strand of NZ_CP049115.1, from coordinate 1,945,469 downwards.
TTTCACATCGCAGCAATATGTACGGCACCATGCCAGCGTACAACAGCACTATCAACGACAACATTACGGTGTTAGTCCAGATAGAAACGCAGCAGGCCGTGGACAACATCGATGCTATCGCGGCCGTTGAGGGCGTGGACGGGATCTTTGTCGGACCGGGCGATCTGTCCGCCGCGCTGGGTTATCTCGGCCAGCCTGCGCACCCGGCGGTATTGCCCGTTATCAAACACATCTTTGAACGGGCAAAAGCTGCCAACAAACCCAGCGGGATTCTGGCGCCGGTCGAGGCCGACGCCCGCCGCTACCTCGAGTGGGGCGCGACCTTTGTTGCTGTGGGTAGCGATCTCGGTGTTTTCCGCAGTGCCACGCAGGCGTTGTGTGACAAATTTAAAACGTAATCATCCAGGAGAGACGCAATGAAAATTGGCTTTATTGGCCTTGGGATTATGGGCAAACCTATGAGTAAAAACCTGCTGAAGGCGGGTTATTCACTGGTCGTGCGGGATCATCATGCCGAAAACGAGGCCGAGCTGGTCGCGCTGGGTGCGACAACGGCCAGCAACGCGAAAGAGATTGCCGGGCAGTGCGATGTGGTCATCACCATGGTGCCGAACTCGCCGCAGGTCAAAGAGGTTTGTCTGGGTGAAAATGGCATTATAAATGGGGCAAAACCCGGTCTGATTGTCATCGATATGAGCTCAATCGCCCCACTGGCAAGCCGGGAAATCCATGATGCGCTGGCGGCAAAACAGATCCGTATGCTGGATGCGCCGGTCAGCGGCGGCGAACCCAAAGCCATCGAAGGCACGTTGTCGGTGATGGTGGGCGGCGATAAAGCGGTGTTTGACCAGTGTTACGACATCATGAAAGCCATGGCGGGCTCGGTCGTGCATACCGGCGATATCGGTGCCGGTAACGTGACCAAGCTGGCCAATCAGGTGATTGTGGCGCTGAATATTGCCGCGATGTCAGAAGCGCTGTCACTGGCGACCAAAGCCGGTGTCAATCCGGAGCTGGTCTATCAGGCTATACGTGGCGGTCTGGCAGGAAGCACCGTGCTGGATGCGAAAGCGCCGATGGTGATGGACCGCAATTTTAAACCCGGCTTTCGTATCGATTTACATATTAAAGATCTGGCTAACGCACTGGATACCTCACATGACATTGGTGCTCCTCTGCCACTGACAGCGGCGGTGATGGAGATGATGCAGGCACTGCGTAACGACGGACAGGGAACCGCCGACCACAGCGCGCTGGCCTGCTATTATGAACAGTTAGCAAACGTCGAAATTTCGCGCTAAGGGTTGCCCGGTATCTGCGGATGCCGGGCGAATGTCCTTCCCTTACCGTCAAACCATACCGCCTGGATTGCTTATGAAAATCGTCATCGCACCGGATTCATATAAAGAAAGTCTCTCTGCCCTGGATGTGGCGTCGGCAATCGAAGCGGGATTTCGCGAGATTTTCCCCGATGCGCATTATGTGAAAATACCGGTCGCTGATGGCGGTGAAGGCACGGTTGAAGCGATGGTCGCTGCAACCCAGGGAAAAAAGATCAGGTTACAGGTGACCGGTCCACTGGGGGAACCTGTGGAGGCGTTCTATGGGGTGTCGGGCAACGACGAGACCGCCTATATCGAGATGGCCGCCGCCAGTGGCCTGGAGCTGGTCCCGGCGGCGCGGCGCGACCCATTGATTACCACTTCGTTTGGCACAGGTGAACTGATCAAAAACGCGCTGGATAAAGGGGTAAAGCACATCATTATTGGCATTGGTGGCAGCGCCACCAATGACGGCGGCGCAGGAATGATGCAGGCGCTGGGGGCGCGTTTGCTGGATAAGCAAGGTGAAGAGATTGGCCCTGGCGGCGGCGCGCTGCCGCATCTGGCCCGCATTGATATTTCCCGCCTGGACAGCCGTATCCGGGCGTGCCGTTTCGAAGTGGCCTGTGATGTGACCAATACGCTGACAGGCGATGACGGTGCGTCGGCGGTCTTTGGCCCGCAAAAGGGCGCAACACCTGAACGGGTGGCACTGCTCGATAAGGCGCTGACGCACTATGCTGCGATGATTCAGCGCGATCTGGGCATGGATGTCCTGCAGGTCAGCGGTGGCGGTGCCGCAGGGGGAATGGGGGCCGCGCTGTATGCATTTTGCCAGGCGGCCCTGCGCCCCGGTATTGAAATCGTTACAGAAGCGCTCGGGCTGGCGGCGCAGTTGCAGGACGCCCAGCTGGTGATTACGGGCGAAGGGCGCATAGACAGTCAGAGTATCAATGGCAAAGTGCCGATTGGCGTCGCGAAAGTTGCAAAGCGGTTTGGTCTTCCGGTGATTGGCATTGCCGGTAGCCTGACGGACGATGTCGGCGTCGTTCATCAACATGGCATTGATGCGGTATTCAGCGTGCTATACCGTATCTGTTCGCTGGATGAAGCGCTGGATGGCGCACGCAACAATGTGCGGCTTACTGCACGCAATGTGGCGGCCACCCTGAAAATCGGGGGTTTTTAAACGCTAATTTGGGGGCCCCTGGCGTTCAGGGGCCTGCTGACTGACCGGCCTTTCACGGCATAGCGAGCACGCGGCGCGCCTGTCTGGCCACATTTTCCATCTCATCCTGCAGCTCCAGCAACTCCGGCTCCAGCGCCTCAATATCACTGGCCTGATGCAGTTCTTTTTCCAGTTTACGACAGAGTTGCTTCATCCGCGGTACGCCGCTGTAACTGGCGCTGCCGTGAAGTTTATGGATAATTTCCCGCAAGGCAACCGCATCGTTTTCAGCCATATACTGTACGATCTTAGCGTGCACTTCCGGCAAAAATTCCAGCAGCATTCGCAATAAATCCCGCGCTAAATCAGGTTTGTTGGCCGCCTGACGTAACGCCAGTTTCCAGTCCAGCGTGGGCAGGATCTGGGGAACCTCAGGCACAGCGCTGGCCGGGCTGGGCATATAACGCGTCAACACCTGACTGAGCTTATTTTCATCAATAGGCTTAGCAAGATAGTCGTTCATGCCGGCCCGGATCAGGTGCTCACGTTCACCATCGATCGCGTGCGCGGTTACAGCGACGATCGGCGTGTTGGCATGGTTTGGCAGCGTGCGGATAATTTCACTGGCGCGAATGCCATCGATGTCGGGCATCTGGATATCCATTAAAATCACGTCCAGTGCTTGCCGGTGGGCGACGTGGATGGCCTGCTCGGCGTTATTGCACAGGATGCTGTGCTCAACCTGTTCTTCCAGCAGTGCGCCGATCAGCTTGAGATTCGCAGGATTATCATCCACCGCCATGACGGTTAACGGCAGACGCGGCGAGGAAGAGGCATCGTTACTGTGGCGGGCATGCAGCTCCAGCAGCATGGGCAGTAAACGCGTTTGTGAGACAGGTTTGGCAATACAGCCGTCAATACCGCGTACTTTTAGCTCATCGGCCAGCAACATCATTGGGCTTGGCAGCGCCATGATGACCTGATCGGCGCGTTCCAGCAGCGAATTGATAAACCGGCTTTCCAGCACCTGCGACTGGCTGGCATCGACAGGCATCGCCATCAGCAACAGGGGATAACGCGGCTGACTCAGGCCTTCCAGCGTTAAGCTGTGCTCTACCTGTAACGGCGTCGCGCCTAAAATCTCGACGACTGCGCTGGCAACATCGGGATTCGCTTCCACATAGGCCATGCGGGTGTTCGATAGTGCGTCAAGGACGCGCGGCATACTCGGTGCATTCGGATTGAGATCAAGTTTCACGCGCACCCAAAAGGTGGAACCGTGATTCTGGCGGCTGACGAAGGTGATCTCCCCGTTCATTTCCCGCACCAGTTTCTGGGTGATCACCAGTCCCAGCCCCGATCCGCCGTGGCGACGGGAAATGCTGGCATCCGCCTGGCGAAAAGCCTGAAACAGCTGCGCCTGCTGTTCTTCGGAAATGCCTATCCCCGTATCACGCACCTGAATCTCCAGCTCAACCTGGGTTGCCGTAAGGGTATGTTGCTCAACCCGTAAATTGATGGTGCCTTTTTCGGTGAACTTAATCGCATTGCCCATCAGGTTAATCAGGATTTGCTGCAGGCGAAGCGCGTCACCGATCACGTTGTCGGGGACGTTGTTATCGCATACCACCGTCAACTCCAGCTTCTTTTCGTGGGCCGATGGGGCCAGCAAAACCAGCGTTTCATCCAGCGTGGCGCGAAGCGGGAAAGGAATGGATTCCAGCATCAGCTTTCCGGCTTCCAGCTTCGAGAAATCCAGTACGTCATTGATAATCGACAGCAGGTTATTGGCCGAACGTTCAATCGTCAGCATATAGTCACGCTGGGTGGTGCGCAGCGGCGTTTTCAGCATCTGACGGGTAAAGCCCAGCACGCCATTCAGCGGCGTGCGCAGTTCATGGGACATGTTCGCCAGGAATTCGGATTTGATGCGGGCAGCTTCCTGGGCACGTTTTTTGGCCAGATCCAGCTCAACGTTTTGAATTTCGAGCTGCTCCAGCGTTTCCCGCAGGTCCCAGGTCGCCTGATCGATGTTGTGCTGCATCTCTTCGTGGTAGGCGGTAAGCGACATCGCCATGGCATTGATCCCATTCTTCAGGATGCTCAGCTCGCCCAACATGTGGCCTTCCACCCGGCTGTCCAGTTGCCCACGGCGAATCCGGTCAACGGTGCTGACCATATTGCGAATGGGGCCGGTAACGTCCCGCATCAGGCGATAGGCAAACAACATGGCAATACACAGGCAGAACAGCAGCATCAGGGTGGCAATAAAGACTTCCCGGTATTGCTGTAAACGCACGGACTGCAAATCCAGCTCTATCGCCACGTAGCCCAGCGGATTCCCGGCGGGCTTGGCATCCTGTCCGGGCAATTCATCCACGGCGTAACGCTCGGAGGTGATGGGTTTGCGCAGGATCAACAGGTTGCCGCTGCCCTCCAGGGAAACATCCTCGGGCAGCGCCTGAATCGCCTGCTTTGTCTTCAGGCTGAGGTTTTGGTTGGTGTTGGAGGTGACGTAGAGCTGGTTATTATCATCAAAAACAGAAATGGCCCGTACAATGCCGGAATGGCGGCGATGGAGTAAACTCACCAGTTCACGCAGCGCATCACGATTGTGCCAGGTCATGCTGTATTCTGTGGAGACCGCCAGCGGTTCAATGATATTTGCCCCCGCCTCAATCACCTGGCGCTGTAATTCATTGTAGCGATGCACCACAAAAAATGAGCTGAGCAGCAAGCCTACCATTAGCGTAGGCGCCAGGATTAAAATCATCATTCGCGCCCGCAGGCTGTATTTAGTCATAATCGTCGCCTGCTGTTTCGGCCTGAACGTCCCTGTGCACGTCGCTTAAATGGATGCACATCGAATTTAAAGAGAAAGAACTACACTATGGCGCAATTTTATTCCGCAAAACAGCGCGTGACGACCCGAAAAAGGCTGACCGTCACTATCGAAGACCTGGATCCTTTCGGTCAGGGCGTGGCCCGGCACAAAGGAAAAACCCTGTTTGTCGCGGGTGCGCTGCCCGGCGAACAGGCGGAAGTCACCCTGCTGGAGGAGAAGCGCCAGTATGCTCGCGCCAAAACAGAGCGTCTGTTGAACCACAGCCCGTCACGGGTTGAACCTCGCTGTCCGCATTTTAGCCGCTGTGGCGGCTGCCAACAGCAACATGTTGATGAGCCGCTACAGCAGCAGAGTAAAGCGCGTGCGCTGGCACGAATGCTTACTCAGGCAGCAAAGCAGCCGATCACGGTGGATGAGATCATCGCCGGTCCTGCCTGGGGCTATCGCCGCCGTGCACGCCTTGGCCTGCAGTGGCACAGCAAAACACAGCAGCTCCAGATGGGCTTTCGCCAGGAAGCCACCAACGATCTGGTCGATATCCAGCAGTGCCCCGTTTTGGCGCCCCAACTTGAGGCGCTGATTATTCCGCTGCGCAATTGTCTCACTACGCTTAATGCTGTCAACCGTTTAGGCCATGTCGAACTGGTGCTGGCTGATAACGGGCCGGTGATGTTATTGCGTCATCTGGATGCATTAACTGCTGACGATATGGCAAAACTGGAACGGTTTTCGCATCAGCATCAGCTCATGCTGTTTTTGGATGATGGCGGCGAGGCACTGCGCGCAATCAGTGAACAACGCCCGTTTTATCATTCACACCAGCTTACGCTAACCTTCAGTCCACAGGATTTTATTCAGGTTAACGATACGGTGAATCAGCAGATGGTCGCCAGGGCAATCGCGTGGCTGGATTTACAGCCTGAGGATCGTGTGCTGGACCTGTTTTGCGGCATGGGAAACTTTACGCTCCCTGTAGGAAAAACGGTACAAAATGCCGTAGGTGTGGAGGGCGTTGCAGCATTAGTCCAGCAGGCAGAGTATAATGCTGAGGTCAATGATCTTAAAAACGTCAGATTTTTTCAGCACAATCTGGAAGACGATGTTTCGCGTCAGCCCTGGGCGACGCAAGGCTTTAATAAGGTGTTACTCGATCCGGCGCGGGCCGGGGCGGCGGGTGTCATGTCCCATGTCGTCAAACTATCACCACAGCGTGTGGTCTATGTGTCGTGTAATCCTGTAACACTCGCGCGTGACAGCGAAACACTGTTGTCGGCGGGCTACCAATTGGAAAGGGTCGCGATGCTGGATATGTTTCCGCATACCCGTCATCTCGAATCCATGGTGCTGTTCAGAAAAAAAACATAAGTGTCCGGCAGGGGCGCTGTGCAGGAGAGGATATGGTTGCGGTCAGAAGTGCACATTTAAATACGGAAGGGGAATTTGCCCTCGACCAGTGGATCGCCAGTCTTGGCGTGGCTAACCCGCAATCATGTGAACGTCTTGCTGAAACCTGGCGCTATTGTGAGGCGCAGACGCAAGGCCATCCCGACCAGTCGCTGCTGCTGTGGCGCGGTATTGAGATGGTGGAAATCCTCTCAATGCTCAGCATGGACATTGAAAGCCTGTGCGCGGCACTGATTTTCCCGCTCGCCAATGACGAAGTGGTCAGCGAAGAAGAGCTGGAAAAAACCGTCGGCAAAGGCATCGTTTCGCTGGTACATGGCGTGCGCGATATGGATGCGATTCGCCAGCTGAAAGCCATTCATAACGATTCAATGGCCTCAGAGCAGGTGGATAACGTGCGCCGCATGCTGCTGGCGATGGTGGAAGATTTCCGCTGCGTGGTGCTCAAGCTGGCAGAGCGCATTATGAACCTGCGCGAGGTGAAGGATGCACCGGAAGACGAACGCGTTCTGGCCGCCAAAGAAAGCACCAATATTTACGCGCCGCTGGCCAACCGGCTGGGCATCGGCCAGCTGAAATGGGAGCTGGAAGATTACTGTTTCCGCTATCTGCATCCCGAAGAATACAAGCGCATTGCGAAACTGTTGCACGAACGTCGTATCGATCGTGAGCAATATATCGATAACTTTGTCGTTAACCTGCGTAAAGAGATGGCGAAAGAGGGCGTTCGTGCCGAAGTATACGGCCGTCCCAAACATATCTACAGTATCTGGCGCAAGATGCAGAAAAAATCGCTCGCCTTTGATGAGCTGTTCGACGTGCGCGCGGTGCGTATTGTGGCTGAGCGTTTACAGGACTGCTATGGCGCGCTGGGTACGGTACATACGCTGTACCGCCATTTGCCCAGTGAATTCGACGATTACGTCGCTAACCCAAAGCCTAACGGCTATCAGTCCATTCATACGGTAGTGCTGGGACCGCAGGGTAAAACCGTTGAGATCCAGATTCGTACGCGTCAGATGCATGAGGACGCGGAACTCGGCGTCGCGGCACACTGGAAATACAAAGAAGGCCCGTCGTCCAGCCATGCCCGTGGGGCGGCAGGCCATGAAGAACGCATTGCCTGGTTACGTAAGTTGATCTCCTGGCAGGAAGAGATGGCCGATTCCGGCGAGCTGCTGGAAGAGGTCCGCAGTCAGGTGTTTGATGACCGCGTCTACGTCTTTACCCCGAAAGGCGATGTGGTCGATTTGCCCGCCGGTTCTACGCCGCTGGACTTTGCCTACCATATCCACAGCGATATTGGCCATCGCTGCATCGGTGCCAAAATCGGTGGGCGCATCGTGCCCTTTACCTATCAGTTGCAGATGGGCGACCAGGTTGAAGTCATCACACAAAAACAGCCGAATCCGAGCCGCGACTGGCTGAACCCGAATTTAGGATTCATCACTACCAGCCGTGGCCGCGCCAAAATTCACAACTGGTTCCGTAAGCAGGATCGCGATAAAAATATTCTTGCCGGTCGCCAGATTCTGGACAACGAGCTGAACCAGATGGATATCAGCCTGCGTGAAGCCGAGAAGCTGCTGCTGCCGCGCTATAACGTCACCTCGCTGGACGAGTTACTGGCCGCCATTGGCGGCGGGGATATTCGTCTGCACCAGATGGTGAATTTCCTGCAGGCCAAACTTAATAAGCCGACGGCGGAAGAACAGGACCGTGAAGCCCTGCGTCAGCTGACGCAAAAATCGCACGCGCCGTCTGCCCGCAAGGAAAGTGGTCGCGTCGTGGTGGAAGGGGTGGGCAACCTCATGCATCATATCGCACGCTGCTGTCAGCCTATCCCGGGCGACGATATCGTCGGCTTTATCACCCACGGACGCGGTATTTCCATTCACCGTGCCGACTGCGATCAGCTGTCGGAGCTGATCTCCAACGCGCCAGAGCGCATCGTCGATGCCGTATGGGGCGAAAGCTACTCCAGCGGCTATTCGCTGGTGGTGCGCGTCACGGCTAACGATCGCAGCGGGCTGTTGCGCGATATCACCACGATTCTCGCCAACGAAAAGGTCAACGTGCTTGGCGTATCGAGCCGCAGCGATACCAAAAAACAGCTCGCCACCATTGATATGGACATCGAGATTTACAATCACCAGGTCCTGGGGCGCGTGCTGTCTCGCCTCAATCAGGTACCTGACATCATCGATGCCCGCCGCCTGCACTAACCTGTCATCAGGCGCACGTTTTGACCGACGTGCGCCTGGCTGCTTTTATCACCGCGTTTATGCCAACGAAACACCGGAAGGATTACCCTATGACGTCAATTGATCGCCTGCTGGGCATTATGAAAACCCTGCGCGATCCGCAACAGGGCTGCCCGTGGGATCGCGAGCAGACCTTTGCCACCATCGCGCCTTATACCCTGGAAGAAACCTACGAAGTGCTGGATGCGATCCAGCGCGAAGACTTCGACGATCTGCGGGGGGAGTTGGGCGATCTGCTGTTTCAGGTGGTGTTTTATGCCCAGATGGCACAGGAGCAGGGGCGCTTTAATTTTGATGATATCTGCCATGCCATCAGTGACAAGCTGGAACGTCGCCATCCGCATATTTTTGCGGAAGGCACCGCCGGGAACAGTGCTGAGGTGTTGAAAAACTGGGAGGCGATAAAAAGCGCGGAACGGGCAGAGAAAGCCCAGCATTCGGCACTGGACGATATTCCAAAAGCGCTGCCTGCGCTGATGCGCGCCCATAAAATTCAAAAGCGTTGCCACAATGTGGGCTTTGACTGGACCACGCTGGGCCCGGTGGTCGACAAGGTGCATGAAGAGATCGATGAGGTGATGCACGAGGCGCAGCAAAGCGTCGTCGACCCGCAAAAGCTGGAAGAAGAGATCGGCGATTTACTGTTTGCGACGGTTAACCTCTCGCGTCACTTGGGCAGCAAAGCCGAAATCGCGCTACAGAAGGCCAACGATAAGTTTGAGCGCCGTTTCCGTGCGGTGGAAGCAATCATTACTGCACAGGGACTGTCTATGCCTGGCGCCACGCTGGAACAAATGGAAGCGGCCTGGCAGCAGGTAAAAGCCGACGAAAAACGCTGATTATTCCAGCGCTGCGCATAAAGTGCGCGTTCGGGCTTACTCGATTCAGCTTCGCGTCAACTTTGTGATGTACGTCAACATTTTGTTAACCGCTATCCGCTAAGGTACGCGCAGCAATGCGTGAGGAGAGGGATGTGATTCATCAATTGTGGCTGATGGCGGTTTCCAGTATACTGTTTTCCCGTCCTGGTTATTCCACCGTCTTTAAACCTAAACTCTCAGGTTCAGCATGACAACGAATTATATTTTTGTGACCGGCGGGGTCGTTTCCTCTCTGGGTAAAGGCATTGCCGCAGCCTCCCTCGCAGCCATTCTCGAAGCGCGTGGTCTGAACGTGACCATCATGAAACTGGATCCGTACATTAACGTCGATCCGGGTACCATGAGCCCGACACAGCACGGTGAAGTATTCGTCACTGATGATGGGGCCGAAACCGATCTGGATTTGGGTCACTATGAGCGCTTCATCCGCACGAAAATGTCGCGCCGCAACAACTTCACCACTGGCCGTATCTACTCGGAAGTCCTGCGCAAAGAGCGCCGTGGCGACTATCTGGGTGCCACGATTCAGGTCATTCCGCATATTACTAATGCGATTAAAGAGCGCATTATCGAAGGTGGCGAAGGTCACGACGTCGTGCTGGTCGAAATCGGCGGTACGGTCGGTGATATCGAATCCCTGCCGTTCCTGGAAGCGATTCGTCAGATGGCCGTCGACGTGGGCCGCGAACATACGATGTACATGCACCTGACGCTGGTGCCTTACATGGCGGCAGCGGGCGAGGTCAAAACCAAGCCGACGCAGCACTCTGTAAAAGAACTGCTCTCTATCGGTATTCAGCCAGATGTCCTGATCTGCCGTTCCGATCGGGCGGTGCCGGCCAACGAGCGTGGCAAAATTGCCCTGTTCTGTAACGTGCCAGAAAAAGCCGTTATTTCGCTGAAAGACGTCGATTCCATCTACAAAATTCCAGGCATGCTGAAATCGCAGGGTCTGGATGACTATATCTGTAAGCGTTTCAATCTGAATGCTCCGGAAGCCAATCTGGCCGAGTGGGAGCAGGTGATTTATGAAGAAGCGAACCCGGGCGGCGAAGTCACCATTGGTATGGTGGGCAAATATGTCGAACTGCCGGATGCGTATAAATCTGTTATTGAAGCCCTGAAGCACGGCGGGCTGAAGAATCGCGTTACCGTCAACATCAAGCTGATCGACTCCCAGGACGTAGAAACCCGCGGTGTCGAGTTGCTGAAGGATTTAGATGCCATTCTGATTCCGGGTGGGTTTGGTTACCGCGGTGTCGAAGGCAAGCTGATGACGGCGAAATATGCCCGCGAAAACAACGTGCCTTATCTCGGCATTTGTCTTGGCATGCAGGTTGCCCTGATGGAGTTCGCGCGCAATGTTGCCGGTATGGAAGGCGCAAACTCCACAGAATTTGTGCCAGACTGTAAGTACCCGGTGGTCGCCTTGATCACCGAATGGCGTGACGAAGAAGGTAACGTTGAAGTCCGTTCTGAGCAGAGCGATCTGGGCGGTACCATGCGTCTTGGCAGCCAGCAGTGCCAGTTGACCCCGGAAAGCAAGGTTCGCCAGCTGTACGGTTCTGACACGATTGTTGAGCGCCATCGTCACCGCTACGAAGTGAATAATATGCTGCTGAAGCAAATTGAAGCAGCGGGTTTACGCGTGGCAGGACGTTCTGGCGACGATCAGTTGGTTGAGATCATTGAGATCCCGAACCATCCATGGTTTATTGCTTGCCAGTTCCACCCTGAGTTCACATCGACGCCACGCGATGGTCATCCGTTGTTTGCCGGGTTTGTGAAGGCAGCACATGAGCATCAGAAGCGTTTAGCGAAATAAGTTTAACGAACAACGCGCGAACTTTTCGCGCGTTGTTTGTCTTAGGATTGACTAACTTGTACTGAGGAAAATCGTAATGGCCAAAATCGTAAAAGTCATCGGTCGCGAAATTATCGACTCACGTGGCAACCCAACTGTTGAAGCTGAAGTGCACCTGGAAGGCGGCTTCGTAGGCCTGGCTGCAGCACCATCAGGTGCCTCTACCGGTTCTCGTGAAGCACTGGAACTGCGTGACGGTGACAAATCTCGCTTCCTGGGCAAAGGCGTAACTAAAGCGGTTGCTGCGGTTAACGGTCCGATTGCTGAAGCGGTAAAAGGCAAAGACGCGAAAGATCAGGCGAACATCGATAAAATCATGATCGACCTGGACGGTACTGAGAACAAATCTAACTTCGGTGCTAACGCCATTCTGGCTGTTTCACTGGCTGCGGCAAAAGCGGCGGCAGCCTCTAAAGGTCAGGCGCTGTATGAGCACATCGCTGAACTGAACGGCACCCCAGGCAAATATTCTATGCCACTGCCTATGATGAACATCATCAACGGTGGTGAGCACGCGGATAACAATGTCGACATTCAGGAATTCATGATTCAGCCTGTCGGCGCATCAAGCGTGAAAGAAGCGATCCGCATGGGTTCAGAAGTGTTCCACAACCTGGCGAAAGTGCTGAAAAGCAAAGGTATGAGCACAGCGGTAGGTGACGAAGGTGGCTATGCGCCAAACCTGGGTTCTAACGCCGAAGCGCTGGCGGTTATCGCGGAAGCGGTAAAAGCAGCAGGCTATGAGCTGGGTAAAGATATCACCCTGGCAATGGACTGTGCGGCATCTGAATTCTACAAAGATGGCAAATACGTGCTGGCCGGTGAAGGCGGTAAGGCCTTCACCTCTGAAGAGTTCACCCACTTCCTGGAAGATCTGACGAAGCAGTATCCGATCGTTTCTATCGAAGATGGCCTGGACGAATCTGACTGGGATGGCTTCGCCTACCAGACCAAAGTGCTGGGCGACAAAATCCAGCTGGTAGGTGACGACCTGTTCGTTACCAACACGAAGATCCTGAAAGAAGGTATCGAGAAAGGCATCGCGAACTCCATCCTGATCAAATTCAACCAGATCGGTTCACTGACCGAAACCCTGGCTGCGATTAAAATGGCGAAAGACGCAGGCTACACCGCTGTGATCTCTCACCGTTCAGGTGAAACCGAAGACGCGACCATCGCTGACCTGGCGGTCGGTACTGCTGCAGGCCAGATCAAAACCGGTTCAATGAGCCGTTCTGACCGTGTTGCGAAGTACAACCAGCTGATCCGTATCGAAGAAGCGCTGGGTTCAAAAGCGCCCTTCAACGGTCTGAAAGAAGTAAAAGGCCAGTAAGTTTACTGACTTCTGACTTCTGATGAAAACCCGCCCACGTGGCGGGTTTTTTTATGCCTTTGCCGTCAGGCTTCCTCACCTTTTTCTGCGACGTCTATGCTGTATACATCTGCGCTTAACACAACACACCGACACTGTATACACGAATCTGACGCATCCTGTTGCTCGCCTGAGGCGCATGAATCACCGCTTTCAGGCAAAGTTTAACTGGCTGAAGGAGAAAACCTGTGAGGCTGGCTTCGTATAACGTTGAAAACCTGTTTGATCGCGCCAGAGCGATGAATCAGAACGAATGGCGTGCAGGAAAACCGGTACTCGAAAAATTCGCCGAGCTGAATGCCCTGCTGGGGCAGGCTGAGTATACCGACGCGATGAAAAAACAGATGGTTGAACTGATGGTGGCGCTGGGACTGCAAAAGTCAGACACCGGGCCTTTTGTTCTCCTGCGGCGCAACCGGGGTAAACTGTTGATCCGACCCACAGACAACAGCGGCATTCGCATTATCGCCAATGGCCGTGCTGACTGGGTCGGATCGCTGGAACTGCGACGTGCGCCGATAGACGAGATTGCTATGGGATTAACGGCGCAGGTCATGACAGATCTCAGGGCGGATATCCTGACGGTCGTGGAAGCAGAAAGCCGCCCCGCGTTGCTGGAATTTAATAACACGATGCTGCCCGCACGCGGCGGCACGCCGTTTAATCATGTGATGGTGATTGATGGCAACGATGAGCGGGGCATTGATGTCGGGCTAATGAGCGCGGCAGACTTTGCTATCGACACAATCCGAAGCCATGTCGATGACAAAGATAAACAGGGCGAGCTGATTTTCTCGCGCGACTGTCCCGAATTCACGATTCCTTTGCCCGACGGTCAAACCCTGCTTGTGCTGGTTAACCATTTTAAAAGCAAAGGGTACGGTGCAAAAGCCAGCTCTGACGCCCGCCGTAAACGGCAGGCGGAGCGGGTCAAAGCGATATATCAGCAACGCATTAAAGACGGGCAAACCCTGATCGCGATCACGGGCGATTTTAACGACACGCCAGACAGCGAGGCCTTATCGCCGTTGCTGAAGGACACCGACCTGAAAGATATCTTTACCCATGAAAAGTTTGATAACGGTGGCTATCCCGGTACCTGGGGCGGTTGCAGCGCCAGTAATAAAATTGACTATATTTTGCTGTCGCCCGCCCTGTGGAAAAAGGTCGAAAAAGGCGGCGTGTGGCGCAAAGGGATGTGGCCCGGTGTTCGCCCGGTAAAATGGGAAACCTATCCCGAACTGAAAAAAGAGGTGAATGCGGCGTCTGATCATGCGGCGGTGTGGGTGGATCTGGCCCTCTGATCCCGCCTGCTGTCCTCCTGTCGCCTGGCGCGTTCACAGCAGATCGCGTCGGTTCAGCATCACCTGACATGATCTCAGCGCTGAGTTCTGCGATAATCGCGTTTTAAAACTTCACAGAGATGATTATGCAGTACCCGATTAACGAAATGTTCCAGACGCTGCAAGGCGAAGGCTATTACACCGGCGTGCCGGCGATTTTCATCCGCTTACAGGGATGTCCGGTAGGATGCAGTTGGTGTGACACCAAACACACCTGGGAAAAACAGGCGGATCGGGAAACAGCATTAGGCGATATTCTGGTTAAAACGGTGGAAAGCGATGCCTGGGGCAACGCGGATGTGCCAATGCTGCTCAGCAGCATCGCGCAACAGGGCTGGACTGCCCGTCACATTGTGATCACCGGCGGAGAACCGGCCATCTACGATTTGCGCCCACTGACCGACGCGCTGGAAGCCGCAGGGTTTCAGTGCCAGATCGAAACCAGCGGGACCCACGAAATCCACTGCTCTGCACAAACCTGGGTGACCGTGTCGCCGAAAGTTAATATGCGCGGCGGTTATGATGTCCTGGCACAGGCGCTGAGCCGTGCAGATGAGATCAAACATCCGGTAGCACGGCAACGTGATGTGGAGGCCTTAGACGATTTACTGGCCGGGATTCAGGACACAAAAGCGCGCATTATTGCGCTGCAGCCGATCAGTCGCAAAGATGATGCGACTAAACTGTGTATCGAAACCTGCATTGCGCGCAACTGGCGCCTGTCGATGCAGACGCATAAATACCTGAATATTGCCTGACAGCAAAAAGGCGGCCCTGGCCGCCTTTTTCATTTACTGTTTCGCTTTCCAGGTTTCATAAGCCTGCTTAATCTCCGCTTTTGCGGCGTTCGCGTCTTCAAACCCTTTCAGCTCAACCTTCTTACGGCCCTCGGGCAGTTCCTTGTAAACGCGAAAAAAAGCCTCCAGCCGCTGCTGCTCCATTTTGGGCAAATCGGCTACCGTCTGAATCGCATCATAGGTTGGATCGACATGACTGGCGGGCACGGCGACAATTTTGTCATCCACTTCGCCGCCGTCGATCATTTTCAGTACGCCAATCGGGCGCAGTTTAATGAGTGTCCCGGGGGCGAGTGGGGCGCGCGTATAGAAGATCACATCCAGCGGATCGTTATCACCGCCCAGTGATTGCGTCAGCGAACCGTAGTTAGCCGGATACGCAACCGGCATGGACTGAAAACGGTCGGCAACGATGAAACCGGTTTTCGCATCGGTTTCATATTTAATGATGCCGCCTGCCGGAATTTCCGTGACGGCATAGAAGGCATCCGGCAGCGTTTCGGGTTGCGGGAAGTTAAGGATGTTTTCCGCCTGAACGGCGGCAGAGGCAGTGATAAAAACGGACAAGGCCAGAAAAGGCTTTCTCAGGTTCATTGTTGATTCTCTTGATCTTTAATGAAGGAGAGAACAGCCTGGTCGGTAAAGATGACAGCGGGATGACAGCCGACGGAACGTTACAATGCACATGTCAGCAACCCTGCCGACTGATCAACCCTGTGCCCGATCAGCCGCCCGTTGGCGAAGGGCGGCCGGTTAGCCGCGGTAGGTACAGCCTGCGGTGCAGGTTTCTTTAATCATGACCGCGCTCAGCAACGGCAGGCGAGGCTTCATATGATCCCAAATCCATTTGGCCAGCACTTCGCTGGTCGGATTCTCCAGTCCCGGAATGTCATTGAGGTAATAATGATCAAGCCGGTCATAAAGGGGTTTAAAGGCCGCTTTCAGTTCGGCAAAATCCATCACCCAGCCGGTATGCGCATCCACTTCGCCGGTGATTTCCAGACGCACCAGGAAGGAGTGACCGTGCAAACGACCGCATTTGTGTCCGGCCGGTACATTAGGTAAATGGTGTGCGGCTTCGAACTGGAACTCTTTAAATAACGTGGTAGACATAATCGCTCTCAGGCATTAAAAACGGGCCGAATTCTACCTGAAAAGCAGCTTTTTCGCACCCGTTAAGCGCAGTTTGCTCAGCCAATCGCCAGAATGGTTAAGCGCATCAGGGCGTTAACCCGGCATAAAGCCGTTAACCGTTGTGCGACACGTCGGCGGGAAGACGCGCCACGATTTCTTCGGCGATACCGAAATGTTCAATTAACAACTGATGTTGTTGTGATTGTGACAGCGGCGTGAAGCTTTCGCTTCCGTCCTGGGCTCTTACTACCTGCTCACCTTTAACGATGCCGGTGAGTGTTTCATGACCTGCCCGACGAATCAGCAGTGCACCGTCAAAGCGACTGGTGTTGCGGCTTTTTTGATGGCGCGCCTGAAAGTCAGCGAAGGGGATATTAAGCGCCAGGAGCTGACAATCCAGCCTTGCCCGACCTAACGGCTTCCAGTTAATCAACCAACTATCGCCCTGCTGATGAACCTGCGTGCCCCAGACGGGATGCGCATACTCTGCTACCTCAAGCGGCAGCGGATGGCCATGAAGCATCGTAGCATCCACCACCAGAGGACGATCGTCGAGGGTGACCAACAGCAGACCATGACCGGGAGAATCGACGGGGGACGGACGCGAGGACAGCATCCTGGAGACACCGAGTTGCGCACGAAATCCCAGTTGCATGAGCAGCGCAAAGAGTGCGCCATGACCGGCCCAGCAGGTGCCGCCGGTGCCGAATTGTAGCCAGTGCGTGAAAAAATCGTCGGCCGTAGTGCCGGGCAACGGTTGGGAAGGAGGATCGTTCGCGAGAATGCGTCGGCGGATATTGTCGAAGGGCACCTTCTGGCACCAGGCGCGATAAAGCGCCTGAAGCCCGGCCGCATCTGGGGCAGGGGAGTGATCCAGGCCCAGTTTATCCAGGATTCGCTCTGTCAGCGCAGGCGATAATGCAGTTACTGTCTCAGGCACCCGATCCTCTCGTATCGTCGCTTTGGCAATTCGTTATGCCACGTATTCAGGGCAATCACCCGCCATTAATCAGAGCGGGAAGGATGATTACCTGAGTCTGTTGATGACCGTCAGGATTACCACTTTTAACGATTAATTGTATCTGAAAAACCATTTAGTCATTTTGGTTATTTGATATGTCGAAGGCGTCTTTAATCGTTAATATAGCTGGCTGTACCCTTCTCTCTCTTCCGCCACTATTCGGTCCGGATTTCTGCTACTGGAATTTTTATCGCGATGACGACTCAGGCACCAGGTTCACTGCTTCCGCTCTCTCCGGAGCAACTTGCCCGTTTAGAGGCAGCAACGACAGATTTTTCCACCACTCAAATGGCGTGGCTCTCAGGCTACTTCTGGGGCAAAGTCAATCATGCGCCTGGTCAGGCGGTGGCCAGCGCTCCGGCACAGCCTGAAGCGCCCGCGATTACGCTGCTTTCCGCCTCGCAAACCGGCAACGCCCGTCGGGTGGCTGAACAGCTCCGCGATGACCTGCAGGCCGCAAAGCTGACCGTGAATCTGGTAAACGCCGGCGACTACAAATTTAAACAAATCGGCCAGGAAAAGCTGCTGATTGTGGTGACCTCCACGCAAGGGGAAGGCGAGCCGCCGGAAGAAGCCGTTGCGCTGCATAAATTCCTGATGTCGAAAAAAGCGCCCAAAATGGACGGTGCGGCTTTTGCCGTACTGGGTCTGGGCGACACTTCCTATGAATTCTTCAGCAAGGCGGGCAAAGATTTCGATACACGGCTGGCTGAGCTGGGGGCGGAACGCCTGCTGGATCGGGTTGATGCCGATGTTGACTATGCTGAGCAGGCCAGCGCCTGGCGCAAGGCGCTCACCGACATTCTGAAAGCACGGGTCCCGACGGCCTCGCCCGCACAGGCGGCGGCAACCGTGGCGGGCAGCGTCAATGAAGTGTCCACCAGCCCCTATTCCAAAACGCAGCCCCTCAGCGCGAGTTTATCGGTCAATCAGAAAATCACCGGCCGCGATTCGGATAAAGACGTCCGCCATATCGAAATTGATTTGGGCGATTCAGGTTTGCGCTACCAGCCCGGCGATGCGCTGGGCGTCTGGTATGAAAACGATGCCGCGTTGGTCAGCGAACTGCTGGAGCTGGTGTGGTTAAAAGGCGATGAGCCAGTTGACGTACAGGGCCAGACGCTGCCGCTGGCAGAGGCGCTGCAGAAACATTTCGAGTTAACGGTCAACACCGCGCAAATTGTGGCGCAGTACGCCACTTTATCCCGCAACGATGAACTGCTGTCGCTGGTGGATGACAAAGCTAAACTTCAACAGTACGCGCAACGTTATCCGATTGTCGATATGGTTCGCCTGGCGCCTGCGCAACTGACGGCTGAGCAGCTGACCGGCCTGCTGCGTCCCTTAACCCCGCGCTTGTATTCGATTGCCTCTTCGCAGGCGGAGACCGATACCGAAGTGCATATCACCGTGGGTGCGGTACGTTTTGATATCGAAGGACGGCAGCGCGGCGGCGGCGCATCAACCTGGCTGGCAGACCGTGTTGAAGAAGACGGCGAAGTCCGGGTGTTTATCGAACATAATGATAACTTCCGCCTGCCGGAGAATCCCGATGCACCTGTGATCATGATTGGTCCGGGCACCGGAATCGCCCCGTTCCGCGCCTTTATGCAACAGCGTGATAACGATGGGGCCAGCGGGAAAAACTGGCTGTTCTTTGGCAATCCGCACTTTACGGATGACTTTCTGTATCAGGTGGAATGGCAGAAATATGTTAAAGACGGCCTGTTAACGCACATCGATCTGGCCTGGTCGCGCGATCAGGCAGAGAAAATATACGTACAAGATAAAATCCGCGCGAAGGGTGCGGAAGTCTGGCGCTGGATTCAGGATGGCGCGCACCTGTATGTCTGCGGCGATGCAAATCGCATGGCAAGAGACGTTGAGCAGGCGTTACTGGATGTGGTGGTCGAGCACGGTGCTATGGATCGTGAAACGGCTGACGAATTTTTAAGTGAGCTGCGCATTGAGCGCCGCTATCAGCGAGACGTTTACTAATGACTGAAAAATACCCTGGACCGCTGGTGGTTGAAGGCAAACTGACGGATGCAGAGCGGTTAAAAAAAGAGAGCAATTACCTGCGTGGGACCATTCTTGACGATCTTGAGGATGGACTGACCGGTGGTTTCAGCGGCGACAACTTCCTGCTGATCCGTTTTCACGGCATGTACCAGCAGGATGATCGCGATATTCGCGCAGAACGCGCCGAGCAAAAGCTGGAACCGCGCCATGCCATGATGCTGCGCTGCCGCCTGCCGGGTGGGATTATCACGCCGACCCAGTGGCTGGCGATCGATAAGTTTGCCACCGAGAAAACGCTCTACGGCAGCATTCGTCTGACGAACCGTCAGACGTTCCAGTTTCACGGCATCCTGAAAAAGAACGTCAAACCTACGCATCAGATGCTGCATGAAGTGGGGCTGGATGCGCTGGCGACGGCGAATGACGTTAACCGTAACGTCCTGTGTACCTCCAACCCGGTGGAATCCGCGTTGCATCAGGAAGCCTACGAATGGGCGAAAAAGCTGTCAGAACATCTGCTGCCGCAAACCCGCGCCTATGCTGAGATCTGGTGGGATCAGGAGAAAGTCGCCACAACCGACGAAGAGCCGATCCTGGGGGAAACCTACCTGCCGCGTAAGTTTAAAACCACGGTGGTGATCCCGCCGCACAATGATGTCGATCTGCACGCTAACGATCTGAACTTTATTGCCATTGCGGAAAACGGCAAGCTGGTCGGCTTTAACCTGCTGGTGGGCGGCGGTTTGTCCATTGAGCACGGTAACAAAGCGACCTATGCCCGTACTGCCAGCGAATTCGGCTATTTTCCGGTAGAGAAGATTCTGGACGTCGCCGCGGCGGTGGTTACCACGCAGCGCGACTGGGGCAACCGTACCGATCGTAAAAACGCCAAAACCAAATACACGCTGGAGCGCGTGGGCGTTGACACCTTTAAGGCCGAAGTTGAGAAGCGCGCCGGTGTGACGTTTGAGCCGACGCGCCCTTACGAATTCACTACACGCGGCGATCGTTTCGGCTGGATCAAAGGTATCGACAACAAATGGCATCTGACGCTGTTCATTGAAAACGGCCGTCTGCTGGATTATACGGGACGTCCGTTAAAAAGCGGCATCGCCGAAATCGCCAAAATCCATCAGGGCGATTTCCGCCTGACCGCCAACCAGAATCTGATCGTGGCGGGCGTGCCAGAAAGCCAGAAAGCGCAGATTGAGGCGATTGCCCGTGAACATGGACTGATGGAAAATGTGACGCCTCAGCGAGAAAACTCAATGGCCTGCGTGGCGTTTCCGACCTGTCCACTGGCTATGGCGGAGGCTGAGCGTTTCCTGCCGTCTTTCGTCACCCGGGTTGAAGCGATCATGCATAATCACGGCGTCGGTGAAGAGCACATCGTGCTACGCGTTACCGGTTGTCCGAACGGCTGTGGCCGTGCAATGCTGGCAGAAGTGGGCCTGGTCGGGAAAGCGCCAGGGCGTTACAACCTGCACATTGGGGGTAACCGTATCGGCACGCGTATCCCACGTATGTATCGTGAAAACATTACCGAACCTGAAATTCTCGCCACAATTGATGAGCTGGTAGGGCGCTGGGCGAAAGAGCGCGAGGCCGCAGAAGGCTTTGGCGACTTCGTGATCCGTGCGGGCATCGTTGCACCGGTGCTGGACCCTGCGCGCGACTTCTGGCAGGAGGCAAAATGAGTATCGATCTTGCAGCACTGAATGCGATGTCGAAGGTCCAGCGCGCGATGGCGCTGGCCGCGACGAATGCCCAACTGGAAAAAGCCTCTGCGGAAGAACGCGTAAGCTGGGCACTGGAAAACCTGCCGGGTGCTTATGTGCTCTCGTCCAGCTTTGGTATTCAGGCTGCCGTATCGCTACATCTGGTCACGCGTGTGCAACCCGATATTCCGGTTATCCTCACGGATACGGGCTATCTGTTTCCGGAAACGTATCGCTTTATAGATGAGCTGGCCGACCAGCTCAATCTCAACCTGAAGGTGTTCCGCGCCGAAACGTCGCCTGCCTGGCAGGAAGCGCGTTATGGCAAGCTGTGGGAACAAGGGGTTGAAGGCATTGAGCAGTACAATCAAATCAACAAAGTTGAGCCGATGAACCGGGCACTGGAAACGCTGGGCGCCCAGACCTGGTTTGCGGGCCTGCGTCGCGATCAGTCAGGCAGTCGTGCCAGTCTGCCGGTGCTGGGCGTTCAGCGCGGTGTGTTTAAAGTGCTGCCGATTATTGACTGGGATAACCGCCAGGTTCATCAGTATCTGCAAACCCATAATCTGAAATACCATCCGTTGTGGGACGAAGGCTACCTGTCGGTGGGAGATACGCACACCACGCGTAAGTGGGAGCCGGGCATGGCGGAAGAAGAAACACGTTTCTTTGGCCTGAAACGCGAGTGCGGCTTGCACGAAGGCTGATGAAGACAGCATAACAAAACGGGCGATTCGGATGAATCGCCCGTTTTGCTATGGGCCGGGTCGCGGCCTCAGCGGTGGAGATTCTCTGCGGTCAGAACGCGGTTTCTACGCTGTCCACGACGCGGTAGTCGTCATCGACCAGCGGAAGATAGCGCCACTTATCAAAAGCGGTACAGGGATGAGAAATACCGCATCCTACCCAGTCGCCCGGCTGAAGGGATTCATCCGCAGGCAGGCGCAGATAGGCATGCTGATCGTTAACCTCGCTGATCGACAGATGTGTGCCGGATCGCGGTGCGCTGCCGTCAGCGGCACGCATCCACAGCGGGACAGGTAAATCCTGATCGAAAGGGACATCGCGTCGGCCAAAGTCCAGCAGCGCCAGTCCCGGTTCCGGACGGGACAGTACGCGTCCCCAGATTTCCAGCGCGGCTTCAAAATGGTGGCCTGAGCCCGGCTGCGCAAAGGGGGCGATACGGGAATAGAGACCGCTGTCGTGTGCCATATACGCACCCGAGCGAATTAAAGGCTGAACCGGTAGCGGCAGCGTGGCCTGGGTAAAGCACGCTGTCACCACATCAAACCAGGCACCCCCACCGGCGCTCAGCAGAATGGTCTCACTCTGAAACAGCTGGCGTTCAGCCAGCAGAGTGGCGGTAGATAACATGACGTTGCAGTAGTGCTGAATTAACGCCACGCCCGCTGCATCACGCGCGGCACCCAGCGCCCCTTCATAGCCCGCGACACCGACAAGCTGCAGGTGACGACTCCGGGCGATGCGTTCAGCTATCCTCAGCACTTCCTCCTCGGTTCGGCATCCTGTTCTGCCGCCGGGAATCGATACTTCAATCAACACGGCAATGGCCGTATCGCCCAAGTTCTCTTCCAGCAACGTGATGCCCGCCAGTGAGTCCACATAACAGAGAAAGCCGTGGTCAGGATGCTGGCGCTGCCATTCACCGATCCAGCGAATACCGGCAGGATCGACTAACTCGTTTGCCAGAAAGACATTGCGGATACCAAAGTGTCGCAGGGCACGGACCTGAGCGGGCGTGGCGGCGCTGATGCCCCATGCACCGCCCTGACTGACAGCTCGCCGTAAGATGGTCGGTGCCATCGACGTTTTACCGTGCGCCGCCAGCATGACACCTTTTTCGCGACAGAATGCCGCGAGTTGCTGCAGGTTATTCTCCAGTGCGGCCTGTTTCATGACCATCACCGGCGAAAACACCGCTGCGCTGCGCAGGACGTCGGTGCCGATCTCAAGCGGCGCCGCGCCGGTACCGGCAACGGATTTAAAACGGGGCGATGGCTGCGCGGCATCCAGCGTGGCATCCGCGTTTAGCGGAAGACGTAAAGACATAGCGGCTCCTTAATGCTCAAGAACGCGTGACAGAAACTGTTGCGTGCGTGGATTCTGGGGATGCCCGAAAATGGCGTCTGGTGTGCCCTGTTCGGCAATCACGCCCTGATCCATAAACACCACCCGGTCGGCGGTTTTGCGGGCAAAGCCCATCTCATGCGTCACCACAACCATGGTCATCCCTTCACGCGCCAGCCCGCGCATGACTTCCATGACTTCGCCGACTAATTCGGGATCGAGTGCGGAGGTCGCTTCGTCGAAAAACATGATTTTGGGCTGTACCGCCAGCGCGCGTGCGATAGCCACACGTTGCTGTTGTCCGCCCGAAAGCTGAGAAGGATAGTGGCCGGCGCGGTCAGCCAGTCCGACGCGTTCCAGCGCGGCCATGCCGCGCGCGTTTGCCTCTGCGACGGAGAGTTTCTGGGCTTTAATCAAGGCCAGCGTGACGTTGCCCAGTGCCGTTTTGTGGGGAAACAGATTGAACTGCTGAAACACCATGCCGACGTGCCCACAGATATCACGACTCCGTTTTTGATCGTGCAGCGGTATGCCGTTAACCCAAATTTCGCCGCCGTCGGCTTTTTCCAGACCGCTCATAATGCGCAGTACCGTACTTTTACCCGAACCGGACGCTCCGATCAGCACCAGAACCTCGCCCGGCGAGACATCCAGACTGATTTCTTTCAGAACCTGAGTCGCGCCGAATGACTTCGTGATCCGGCTCAGGGTAATGGCTGCATTTTTCATCATAACGGGTTCCTGGTTTGCTGGTGTTGCACCCAGCGAGAAAGCGGGTAACAAAGCGCGAAGTAGAGCAGGGCGACCAGACCATAAATCAGCACCGGCTGCCCGATACGATCAACGATGGCCTGGCCCTGATGCATCAGTTCAGACATGCCGATCATGCTGACAATCGAGGTATCTTTGATGAGCGACAGATACTGGCCGACAAGCGGGGGCAAGACGATCCCACGGGTTTGCGGCAGGATAACGCTGGTGAAGGTCTGTCGTCTGGACAGGCCGAGGATCCAGGAAACCTCCCACTGGCCTTTCGGGACCGCCTCAATGCCACCACGAAAGATCTCGGCAATGTATGCGCCCTGATAAATGCTCAGCCCCAAAATGCCCGCGGCAAACAGGTTGATGTCATAGCCAAAATACGCCACGCCAAAGTAGATAAACATCAGCGTGATCAAAACCGGTGTGCCGCGAAACAGCTCGGTATAGATCACCGCAATCTGCCGGGCGACAGGCAGACGGCTGGTCCGCAAGACGGCGGCCAGAAGGCCAAGCAACGTACTGCCGACAATGGCGGCAACCGACAGCAACAACGTAATTATCAGACCGCGCCACAACAATGGCAGGCTGCTGAGAATCAGTTCGCTCATTGGACCGGCTCCTGTTTAGCGGAAGGTGACAGCATTTTTCTGGCCTGTGACCAGAGCGGCCTTTTTACGGCGACGACCAGCGGTGGCATGAACAGCCGACGTCCCGCAACCGTCCCTAACCACGAGAACAGGTTGCTGAGAAACAGGTAGACCAGCGCGACAACGCTAAAGGTCTGGATGTAGAGCAGCGTCCGGGCGTTAATCACGGTGGCTGTGCCCGTCAGTTCCGGTAGCGCAATCGCTGACAGCAGTGAGGTGCCCAGCAACAGCTGAATCAGGTTATTCACGATAGCGGGCCAGACCGCGCGCGCTGCCTGGGGCATGACCACATTGATAAACATCTGGCGGCGGCTGATGCCCAAAATCCAGGCGGCTTCGAGCTGACCTTTAGGAACCGACTGAATCCCGGCCCGGAAAATCTCGGCCAGATAGGCTCCGACGTTAATGCCCAACGCCAGCACACCCGCCGTAAACGCACTCATGGTGATGCCCAGCGAAGGCAGCCCAAAGAACACGATGAATATTTGCAACAGCACGGGCGTGTTACGGATAAATTCAACATAGCCGTTGCTCATCCAGCGAACAGGCGCAAAGCGGGCGGCTTTTGCCACGGCAGCCAGCAATCCCAGCGCCAGCGCCAGCATAAACGCCAGCAGCGTCACCTGAAGCGTCAGCCAGGTCGCGGCGAGAAAGGTGTCGGCATACTGCCAGAGTGTCAGCCATTGATAGCGCATAGGAAGCCTCCTTAACAGGACGCAGGACATCACCTGCGTCCTCTCTGGTCAGAACTGCGGATTCAGCGGATAGCGAGGTTTACTGCCAAACCATTTCTGGTAGAGCTGGGCATTCTCACCGGATGCATTAATTTCAAACAGGAACTCGTTGAGGTAGTTCGTCCAGATCTGATCGCCCTGTTTAACACCAAACGCGTTATATTCCAGCGGGACCAGCGCTTCGTTTGTCACTTCCAGCGTCGGATCGAGCTTGGCCTGGTAGGCGAGGAAGTTGTTATCCTCAATCATCGCATCGGCTTGTCCCTGTTTCACCGCCAGGATAGCGGCCTGAGAAGAGTCATATTCCTGAATCTTCACGTCGATCCCCATGCTGCGTACTTCGTCGCCGTTGGTCGAGCCTTTCACGGTCGCAATGGTTTTGCCCGCCATGTCGTGGGCCGATTTGATCCCGCTCGCTTTACGCACCAGCATGGCTTCACTGGCCACCACGTAGGGCTGAGTAAAGCCAATCTCTTTCGCGCGCGTCAGGTTACGGGTAAAATTACAGAACACGACATCCACTTTGTTGGTTTGCAGATTGGGAATACGGTTAGCGCTGGTGGTATTCACCATTTCCAGTTTGACGCCCATCTCTTTTGCCAGCGCTTTCGCCAGGTCGACATCGTAACCATCCGGATTACCCGCTTTATCGTAAAAACCGAACGGTGCAAAACTCAGGCAATCGCCCACCCGCAATGTGCCGCGCTGAAGAACGGTTTGTAGCGTGGATGGCGGTGCTGCACCTGCGGTTTCGTTTTTATTTTCGGTCGGTGTACAACCGGTCAGCGCCGCGACGGTGAGCAGAGCGGGAAGGAGCCGGACGAATACATTTTGCTGGAAAGTGGTATTCATATTTCTTCTCTCAAATAAAAGAGGGATATCACCAACATTATTAAATAATGTGGCGGGATATTTTTTAATTATGGCTTTTCTGTTGGATGCGTTTATTTTTACCAGGCGAATAAACCGCAGCTATTATTTTCGTCCGGCATTAAAACACGTCATATCGACTTCGACTTTGCAATCCACAACCAGGTCCTGCACGCTGCAGATTCGGGCGGGCGGATGGTCGTGAAAAAGTTCACTAAACACTTTATTAAACGAACTAAAGTACCGGGCATCCGTCAGGACCGCCGTCACATGCACCACGTCCTTAATCTGATAACCCGCTTCCCGCATGATGGTCAGGCAGTTTTCAAAGGCCAGCCGAGTTTGCTCAATGATGCCGCCCTCTACGACTTCACCGCCTGTCATCGGTGTTTGCCCGGAGATATAAAGCCAGCCATCGGCTTCGACCGCACGTGCAAAAGGCAGTTTTTGTCCTCCGGTTCCGACGCCGCCTTCCGTACCGTAACGCTTGATAGTCATACTTATGCCCTTAAAATCGTCACTTCGCTTTGTCTGGTATACCGGAATTCAATCTGCAATACCGGATAGGTCGAGATTTGCACAATGTTAATTATTTTGCAATAGCGAGTAACGGGATTATTTTTTAGCATTAACGTATGGCTCACGAATATTTTTTATTAATGATTAGTTTTTTAAATTAAAAGTGATCGATGTCTCTTTTTTTAATTCAGTGTGCGCGTTTTTGGTGCCCCAATAATTAGCATCAGGAGGAAAAAGAAAAGGATGGTTATTGTGCGCGTACTCAGGTAAAACCGTGTTGGCTGTGTATGATGGCGGCCTGAACCGATTTAACGTGGCGATGCCGGTAGGAGAAAAGTGGTATGCAGGAAGATAAACCCGCCAGAGCGCGCGGCGTGGACCGCGTAATTGATATTTTCCGTCAGCTGCATATTGCCCGCCAGCCGATGGCGATGCGCGAACTGATTGAAGCGACCGGTGCGCCGCGTTCCAGCGTTTATGAACTGGTTAATCTGCTGAGTGAGGCAGGGCTGGTTGAACTGGATGCAGAAGGCAGCGTGTATTTTGGCCGCGAAATGCACTATTACGGTGCGGACTACATGGCGCACAATCCCCTGATTCGCCGCGCGCATCAATTAATGATCGAGATGGTTGCTGAGCATGGCGAAACCGTGCAGCTGTGCATGCTGGAAGGCAATAAATATACGGTGGTGCTGTCAGAGAGCAATGCGCATCCTTTCAAAATCACCTCAGACATCGGCGTTAAAATTCCGATTCCCTGGACCGCAACGGGCCGTCTGCTGTTGAGTAACTGGAGTGATGAGGCGATTCTGGCCCTGATCCCCGAGGAGGATTACCGGCTGGCCAATGGTAACGTCTTAGATAAGCAGGCTTTTCTGACCGATATTCATCGGGCGGGCCATCAGGGCTATTCGATGACGGAAGGGCTGTCTGAAAGTTTTACCTGTTGTATGGCCGCCCCGATTCGCGCCCGAAACGATCTGGCCGTGGCCGCGATTTGTTTTATGGTCAGTCGGGATACGCCCGAGGAGCGACGTCAGATGCTGTTAAAAACGCTTATTAACGCGGGGCAAAAGCTGTCTGACTTTACCTGAACCGACAGAAGAGCCTGCTTCTTCTGTCGGTCACACTGACGCGCTAATAACCTTTGAGGACCGCGACTTCATCGGCTGCGCGCGTAATGTTGACGTTAGTGACCTCGTAATGGGCCACCGCAACAAAAGGATCGTCCGCCAGAATGTGATCTAACCGGGCGCGCGGCATTGCTTTGACCATAATCATGCCGCCGGTACGCGGATCCTTTCGGCCCGCAGCGATAAAGTCGCCGCTGTTAAAATGCTGATCCAGCCACGTAATGTGCGGAGCCAGCAGGGCCTCGACGTCCTCAATCGGGCGGAAATAGTTCAGGTAAACGATGTACATCGTAGCTCCTCACACTTTGGGGTTGGTTAGTTCACTCAGTAACGGCAGCAGGACTTTCACACTGTCATGGGTGCGCAGACTGATACGACCGGGCAGCCAGTGATCCAGGAAATCCAGATTGTCGCGGTCGGTCTGATGCCAGGTGGTACCGTCAGGGAAATGCCGGGAACGGCGGCGCTGTTGGTCGCCGTCTTTGCTGCCTGCGTTCCAGTTTCTGGCGGTGACATCCAGTAAGGGAAAACCTGCCGCATCGAAAGGATTAACACCGTGAAAGTCATTTTTCGTGAGCTGACGACTGGCGGCGGAAATGCCAAAACGACGCGCCAGCAGCAGGGCGCGTTCGCTGGTCTGTTTGCGTACGGCACGCGGCGTGTTCATACCGCTGTTGAAATAGAGGTGGTCGCCCGTAATCAAACTGTTGAGATCGATTACCAGCAGCGTATTCTTCTTCTCTTTCTCGCTCATGCGCGCCACATAATCGTCCATGCCATGCAGATGGGATTCGCTGGCGCTGAGCGCCACAAAGCGCACCCCGTAATGAAGCGGCTTATGGCTTAACTGCTTAGCCAGTTCCAGCATCACGCCTAATCCGGAAGCATTATCATCCACGCCTTGCAAACGCAGGCCACCCAGGCCGCGCGCCTGCTCATTGTCGCTGAGTGGAATCCAGGTATCCAGGCTGGCAATCACCAGAATTTCCTGTGGGGCGCTGCCTTCCCGTGCGGCGATCACCGAGGTCGCGGTAAGCTTGCGCCAGCGCGATGTGCCATCACGTTCCTGCCACGTGTAACCCGTATTGAACTGTCGGGTATTGGTTTCAAACCCCAGGGCCGTAAACTGATGTTGCAGGTATTCCGCCGCCATCAACTCGGCCGGGCTGCCGCTCATGCGACCGGGAAAGTACGTTGAGATATGACGGACCTGCTGTTCGGCGAAGTGTCCTGTGAGGTCGGTCAGGGCCTGAGCGCTGAAGATCACGCTGCCACCAAGCAGTGCGGCCAGGCGGAGAAAGGCAAGCATGTCGGGTTCCTTGTGGCTTATTCCTAAAAAGGAGGGGCATTTTTTGTGGCCTAGTATGAAACTGTGATGCTCATTACACAATTTGAATCGTCCTGAAAGGCCTGTAGGATCATCCGCTAAGCACATTTTGTTCTGAGCTTTTCTTTAGCGTTATTCCATTCGGTAACATCTCATTC
Source organism: Pantoea stewartii (assembly GCF_011044475.1). Lineage (NCBI taxonomy): Bacteria > Pseudomonadati > Pseudomonadota > Gammaproteobacteria > Enterobacterales > Erwiniaceae > Pantoea > Pantoea stewartii. The sequence continues at coordinate 1,916,076 of NZ_CP049115.1, read as the reverse complement.
CAATTCGTAATTTCATCTCAATTCACCAGGGAACGTATAGTCGCGATAACGCATCGTAACAACACCAGGGTTAACGTGGATTATTTGCCTCTTTTTGCCGATCTCGCGGGTCGACCTGTACTGGTCGTGGGCGGGGGAGATATCGCGGCGCGCAAGATTGAATTGCTGCGTCGGGCGGGGGCGCGCATTCAGATTGCCTCACGCGAGCTGTGCCCGGAGTTACAAACCTTACTGGATGAACAGCAGCTTGAATGGCTGGCGACGGCTTTTGAGCCTGCACAACTAGACAAGGTGTTTCTGGTCATTGCCGCGACCGACGATAACGCGCTGAATGCGCAGGTTTATGACGAGGCCAATGCCCGCCATAAACTGGTCAATGTCGTCGACGATCAGCCGAAATGCAGTTTTATTTTCCCCTCCATCGTAGACCGCTCACCGCTGGTGGTGGCGATCTCCTCCAGCGGGACGGCACCGGTCCTTGCCCGCATGTTACGTGAAAAGCTGGAAACGTTGCTGCCGTCTCATCTGGGCCAGATGGCCGAGCTGGCGGGGCAGTGGCGTGACAAAGTCAAAGCCCGCTTCAGTCGCATGTCCGATCGCCGCCGCTACTGGGAACGGATCTTTAACGGCCGCTTTGCCAGTCAGATGGCAACAGGCGATGTTGAGGCCGCCAAAGCGACGCTGGACAGCGAACTGGGCGATCAGCCGCCCCGGCAGGGCGAGATTATCCTTGTCGGTGCCGGGCCGGGCGACAGCGGTCTGCTGACGCTGCGCGGGCTGCAGGTGATGCAACTGGCCGATGTGGTGCTCTATGACCATCTGGTTAGTGAAGAGGTGCTGGATCTGGTTCGACGCGATGCCGACCGTATCTGCGTGGGCAAGCGTGCCAGCGCGCATCTGTTACCGCAGGACGAAATCAACCAACTGATGGTGCAGCTGGCGCAGAAAGGCAAGCGCGTGGTGCGGTTGAAAGGCGGCGATCCGTTTATCTTCGGCCGCGGCGGCGAAGAGTTACAGGCCGCCCAGCAGGCGGGCATTCCGTTCCAGGTCGTGCCTGGCGTTACCGCTGCCGCTGGCGCAACCGCCTACGCCGGTATCCCGCTGACGCACCGTGATTACGCGCAGAGCGTTCTGTTTATTACCGGTCACTGTCGGCCGGACAGTGATGACATTGACTGGCCGTCCCTGGCGCGCGCGCGACAAACGCTGGCGATTTATATGGGTGCGATGAAGGCCGCCGAAATCAGTCGACAGCTTATTCTCCATGGACGCGCGGCGTCGACGCCGGTGGCGGTAATTGGCCGCGGCACCCGGTCCGACCAACAGGTTCTGACCGGCACGCTTGAACATCTTGAAACGCTGGCAGCGTCAGCGCCTTCCCCGGCCCTGCTGGTGATTGGGGAAGTGGTTAATTTACACGGGCAACTTGCCTGGTTTCAGCATTCGGCACAGCAGGGGGCTCGTGAGTCCGCCGTTGTCAATCTGGCTTGAGAGGAAAAACGATGGATCAAAAACGACTCACTCATCTGCGCCAACTGGAGGCAGAGAGTATCCATATCATCCGTGAAGTGGCAGCCGAATTTGGCAATCCGGTCATGATGTATTCTATCGGCAAGGATTCTTCTGTGATGCTGCATCTGGCACGCAAAGCCTTCTATCCGGGTACGCTGCCCTTCCCGTTGCTGCATGTCGATACCGGCTGGAAGTTTCGTGAGATGTACGAATTCCGCGATCGCACCGTAAAAGCGATGGGGGCCGAACTGCTGGTGCATCGCAACCCGGAAGGCGTGGCGATGGGCATTAATCCCTTTGTGCACGGCAGTGCCAAACACACCGACATCATGAAAACCGAAGGCCTGAAGCAGGCCCTGAACAAATACGGTTTCGATGCGGCCTTTGGTGGCGCGCGCCGTGATGAAGAGAAGTCACGCGCTAAAGAGCGTATCTACTCATTCCGTGACCGTTTTCATCGCTGGGACCCGAAAAACCAGCGCCCGGAACTGTGGCACAACTATAACGGCCAGATTAACAAAGGCGAGAGCATCCGTGTTTTCCCGCTGTCAAACTGGACCGAGCTGGATATCTGGCAGTACATCTTCCTGGAAAACATTGAGATTGTTCCGCTCTATCTTGCCGCGCCGCGTCCGGTACTGGAACGTGACGGCATGCTGATGATGATCGATGACGACCGTATCAACCTTCAGCCAGGTGAAGTGATTAAACAGCGCATGGTGCGTTTCCGTACCCTGGGATGCTGGCCGCTCACCGGTGCGGTGGAATCTGAAGCGCAAACCTTGCCTGAGATTATTGAAGAGATGCTGGTTTCGACCACCAGCGAGCGTCAGGGCCGGGTGATTGACCGCGATCAGTCCGGTTCGATGGAACTGAAAAAACGTCAGGGTTATTTCTAAGGAGACGCCAGATGAATACCTTAATTGCACAACAAATTGCCGAACAGGGCGGCGTTGAAGCCTGGCTGACCGCACAACAATACAAAAGCCTGCTGCGTTTTCTGACCTGCGGCAGCGTGGACGATGGGAAAAGTACGCTGATCGGTCGCCTGCTGCACGACACCCGACAAATCTACGAAGATCAGCTGTCGTCATTACAAAGTGACAGTAAACGTCATGGTACGCAGGGCGAAAAACTGGATCTGGCCCTGCTGGTGGATGGCCTGCAAGCCGAGCGTGAGCAGGGCATCACCATTGACGTCGCTTACCGCTATTTCTCTACCGAGAAGCGCAAATTCATCATTGCCGACACGCCGGGGCATGAGCAGTACACCCGCAATATGGCGACGGGGGCATCGACCTGCGATCTGGCTATTCTGCTGATCGACGCCCGTAAAGGCGTGCTGGACCAGACCCGCCGCCACAGCTTCATTTCCACTCTGCTGGGAATCAAGCATCTGGTCGTGGCGATCAACAAAATGGATCTGGTGGACTATCAGCAGTCTGTGTTCGAGCAGATCAAACAGGATTATCTCGATTTTGCCGGACAACTGCCCGACGACCTGGATATTCGTTTCGTGCCGATGTCGGCGCTGGAAGGCGAAAACGTCGCCTCACAGAGTCAAAGCATGCCTTGGTACACTGGTCCGACCTTACTGGACGTGCTGGAAACGGTGGAGCTGAACGCAGTCGTCGATCATCAGCCGATGCGGTTTCCGGTGCAGTACGTTAACCGTCCCAATCTTGATTTCCGGGGTTATGCCGGTACGCTCGCGTCCGGGACCGTAAAGGTGGGCCAGCGGGTTAAAGTGCTGCCCTCCGGCGTTGAATCGACTGTTGCCCGCATCGTGACCTTTGATGGCGATTTGCAGGAGGCGGGCGCGGGTGAAGCCATTACGCTGGTTCTCAACGATGAGATTGATATCAGTCGTGGCGATCTGCTTGTGGAGGCAAGCGCGGAACTGCGTGCGGTTCAGTCAGCCACCGTCGATGTGGTGTGGATGGCAGAGCAGCCGTTACAGGCCGGGCAAAGTTACGATGTAAAAATTGCGGGCAAAAAAGCGCGCGGTCGTGTTGAAAAGGTCATTCATCAGGTTGAGATTAACTCGCTGGAAAAACGCGAGGCGGACAGCCTGCCGCTGAATGGCATTGGTCTGGTGACGTTTACCTTTGACGAACCGCTGGTGCTCGACAGCTATCAGGATAACCCGGTCACCGGCGGAATGATTATCATCGATCGTCTGAGTAACGTGACCGTCGGGGCTGGGCTTATTCATGAGCCGCTGGCCGATAACCCCCAGCAGCACGGTGAATTTAGTGCGTTTGAACTGGAACTGAATGCGCTGGTTCGTCGTCATTTCCCGCACTGGAATGCACGCGATCTGCTGGGCGGTCAGTAATGGCCCGGCATGATGAAAATGTCGTATGGCATGACCATCCCGTCACGCGCGATGCGCGTGAACAGCAGCACGGCCATCAGGGCGTGGTGCTGTGGTTCACCGGCCTTTCGGGGTCGGGAAAATCCACCGTGGCTGGCGCGCTGGAACAGGCGTTACACCGCATAGGCGTCAGCACCTATCTGCTGGACGGCGACAACGTGCGTCATGGCCTGTGCCGCGATCTGGGCTTTAGCGATGCCGATCGTAAAGAGAATATCCGCCGGGTAGGCGAAGTCGCAAAACTGATGGTGGATGCGGGGTTAGTGGTGCTGACCGCGTTTATCTCACCGCATCGGGCCGAGCGTCAAATGGTGCGTGATCTGCTGGATGAAGGCCGGTTTATTGAGGTTTATGTCGATACACCGTTGGCAGTCTGTGAAGCGCGCGACCCGAAAGGGTTATACAAAAAAGCCCGCGCGGGCGAATTGCGAAATTTCACCGGTATAGACAGCGTTTATGAAGCGCCGGAACAGCCAGAAATCCGGCTTAATGGGGAACAATTGGTTACAAAACTGACGCCCCAATTATTAGATCTGCTGCGCCAGCGCGATATTATCAGTTCCTGAACAGACAGCGGCAGAGCGCATTCCGTTTTGCCGCCTTCGCGTTGACAGGATATTTATGCAGAATATAACCCCCATGCTGGCACGCAAAGACTCACGTACGCCTGATGAACCGCGTTCGGTGTTACCGGGTGGTATCATTGGTTTCGTATGTTACTGGTGTGCGCTGGCCATTCCTTTCCTGTTGTACGGCTCCAGTACGCTGTTTTTCTTTCTCTACACGTGGCCCTTTTTCCTGGCGCTGTTTCCGGTTTCCGTCCTGACGGGCATGGTACTGAGTACCTGGCTGCGTGGGCAATGGATATGGACCTCCCTGATATGCGTTATCGCTGTCGCCCTCCAGTTCTGGATACTGTTCCTGTTTCTGTCACGCTGGTAACGGCGTTGATGTCTAAACGCACCAGCAGGTTACAAAAGTTTTCCGGTCTTGTACCTTCTCGTTCTTCTCCTTTTTTTGCTCAGGCGAACGGCATTAGCAGGCATTTTCGTTGCCAGTGTGGAGTCCTGAGTAAAGTTATGGGATGATTGAGCCGTTTTTAGGGGGCGGGATGGGAAAACTGACGTTACTGCTACTGGTGCTGCTTGGCTGGCTGCAATATTCCTTGTGGTTAGGCAAGAATGGTATCCATGATTTTACGCGCGTCAGCGATGACGTGGCGGTACAAAAGGCGACAAACGCCAAACTTAAAATGCGTAACGATCAACTGTTTGCCGAAATTGACGATCTCAATGGCGGCTCTGAAGCGATCGAGGAACGCGCACGCAGTGAATTAGGCATGATTAAGCCGGGTGAAACCTTCTATCGTCTGGTGCCTGACCAGAACAAACGCAACGCGCAACAAGCTGCGCAAAACCAACAACGATAAAACATGAACAATCAGTCCCACTCTGCGGATGTGATTGCCGTGGTGCCCGCTGCCGGTATCGGCAGCCGCATGCAGGCAACCTGTCCCAAACAGTATCTGACGATTGGTCAGCACACACTTCTGGAACACAGTATTGCGCGTCTGTTCTCCCATCCTGCGGTTTCTCAGGTCATCGTCGCGTTAAGCCCTGACGATAATCACTTTGCCCGTTTGCCGCTGGCCAGCGATCCGCGTGTTGTGCGCGTGACCGGCGGCGAAACGCGTGCCGAGTCGGTGCTGGCGGGATTACAGGCGGCGCAGGGCGCGCACTGGGTGTTAGTGCACGATGCCGCGCGCCCGTGTCTGCATCCGGATGATCTGGACCGCCTGCTGCAGTTACCAGGAAAGAGCAAAACGGGTGGCATTCTGGCGGCACCGGTCTGTGACACCATGAAGCGGGGGGAACCCGGCCAGTCAGCGATTGCGCATACGGTCGAACGTGACCATCTGTGGCATGCCCTGACGCCGCAACTTTTTCCCCACGCGCTCCTTACCGCCTGCCTGACCCGCGCCTTGAACGAGGGCGCGATCATTACCGATGAAGCCTCGGCACTGGAATATTGTGGCTACCATCCTGAACTGGTCACAGGTCGCAGCGATAACATTAAAGTTACCCGCCCGGAAGACTTAGCCCTGGCGGCTTTTTATCTTAGTCAGATTCAGTCAAAGGAGAGCGCATGATGCGTATCGGTCACGGTTTTGACGTTCACGCTTTCGGTGGAGAAGGTCCGCTGGTGATTGGCGGTGTGCGAATTCCATTTGAGTATGGTTTTATCGCCCATTCGGATGGCGACGTGGCACTGCATGCTCTGACCGATGCCTTACTGGGCGCGGTGGCAATGGGCGATATAGGCAAGCTGTTCCCGGATACCGATCCGGCGTTCAAAGGCGCAGACAGCCGCGGTTTGCTGCGGGAAGCCTGGCGCCGTATTGCGGCGAAAGGCTATCGCATCGGTAACGTGGACGTCACGATTATCGCTCAGGCACCTAAAATGCTGCCGCATGTACCCCAGATGCGCATCAATATTGCTGAGGATCTGGGTTGCCATATGGACCAGGTGAACGTTAAAGCCACCACGACGGAAAAGCTCGGGTTCACCGGACGCGGCGAAGGCATTGCCTGTGAAGCGGTCGCGTTGCTGCTGAAAACGGAGTCGGCATGACGTTGCAGTACCTCCACGGTGTGCCTGGCGCGACGGGCGTAATTAAAGCCCGCCCGGAAGACTTCGAGGTGAAGGAAGACCTGGGGTATCGCCCTGACGGTGAAGGTGAGCATGTGCTGGTGCGCATTCGTAAAACGGGTGCCAATACGCGTTTTGTTGCCGAAGCCCTGGCAAAATTTATGAAAATTCCTGCCCGCGACCTCAGTTATGCCGGCATGAAAGACCGCCACGCCGTGACCGAGCAAACACTCTGCTTCCGTGTGCCGGGCAATGCGATGCCCAACCTGACAGGCTTTGCATCAGAAGGCGTCGAAATCCTTGAGGTTGTGCGTCATAAGCGCAAGTTGCGCGTCGGCGCGCTGGCCGGAAACGCCTTTCGGTTGACCATACGACAGGTCAGCCAGCGCGATGACGTCGAGGCCCGCCTTAAGCAGATTCGAGAACGCGGTGTGCCTAATTACTTTGGCGAGCAACGCTTTGGGCGCAACGGCAACAATCTGCAGACGGCGTTGAAACTGTCGCGTCAGGAAATCCAGATACGTGACCGCAATAAACGTGGCCTGATGCTCTCTGCTGCACGCAGTGCGTTATTCAATCAGGTCACCAGTCTGCGTTTGCAGCAGCAGGGTAGCCTGACTCAGGTCATGAACGGGGATGCATTGCAGCTTACCGGGCGTGGCAGTTGGTTTGTCGCCCAGCCCGAGGAAAGGGAGGCGTTGCAGGCGCGCGTGGATCAGCAAGCGCTGCGTATCACGGCACCCTTACCCGGAAAAGGCGAGGCGGGCCACAGGGCGACGCGCTGGCGTTCGAAGAGCACTGTCTGGCGGATGCGGTAGAACTGCGCGCGCTGCTGGTGCGTGAACGGGTGGAGGCCAGCCGGCGTGCCATGCTGGTGGTGCCGCGCGATTTGCACTGGCAGTGGCTGGATGACGCCACCCTGACGTTGCAGTTCTGGTTACCGGCGGGCAGCTTTGCCACCAGCGTGGTCAGAGAGCTGGTCATCACTGACGACACAGCGGATTTACCTGACGAATAAGCCACGTCCTCACCTGGCCAGTCGCGCGGGTGAGGGACGCGCTGGCGTACACGATGGGCTGCGTAGCAGGGGGCCAGCATCGCACGAAATCTTTCCTTTCAAGCAAATGTGTTACCTTTTTCCTGCCTGTGCGTTTTATTTTCGTCTACCACTTCCTCTCGCTCACCGCTAGAATGCAAAAGTCGCTGTCCAGTCATAACCTGTTGCCATGCTTCAAAACAGGTCCTTATTACGGCGACCCGGTTGAACAGAAAAGGTCAGAATTAAATGCGGATATTGCTCAGCAACGATGATGGCATCCATGCGCCTGGTATTCAGACGCTGGCAAAGGCTTTGCGTCAATTTGCCGAGGTGCAGGTGGTGGCACCGGATCGCAATCGCAGTGGTGCCTCCAACTCATTGACGCTGGAAACCCCGTTGCGCACCTTTACCCATGAAAACGGGGACATTGCGGTGCAAATGGGCACGCCCACCGATTGCGTGTATTTGGGCGTAAACGCGCTGATGCAACCCCGACCCGATATTGTGGTCTCGGGGATCAATGCCGGCCCCAATCTGGGTGATGACGTTATCTATTCCGGCACGGTGGCCGCGGCCATGGAGGGACGTCATCTGGGTTTGCCCGCCATTGCGGTTTCGCTCAATGGTCACGAGCACTATGCCACTGCGGCGGCGGTAACCTGTGCGCTGCTAAAAGCGCTGAGTCGTGAGCCGCTGCGCACCGGACGCATACTGAACATCAATGTGCCCGATCTGCCGCTGGCGGAGGTGAAAGGCATTCGCGTGACGCGCTGTGGCAGTCGGCATCCGGCCGATCAGGTGATTGCCCAAACCGATCCGCGCGGCAATCCGCTGTACTGGATAGGACCACCGGGCGAAAAACTGGATGCCGGCCCTGATACTGATTTTGCCGCCGTGGATGAAGGTTATGTGTCCGTCACCGCGCTGCATGTTGATCTCACCGCGCACAAGGCTCAGGACGTGCTGAGTCGCTGGCTGGATAACGCTGAGGTAAACCTGGTATGGTGAGTCGGCGTATCGAGACACTGTTGGCGCAACTGCGTCAACAGGGGATTCATGACGAACACCTGTTAAAAGCCATCGCCGACGTGCCGCGTGAGCGCTTTATCGATGAGGCCTTTGAGCACAAAGCCTGGGATAACATGGCGCTCCCCATCGGCTCAGGCCAGACGATTTCACAGCCCTATATGGTGGCGCGGATGACCGCCCTGCTGGAGCTCGATGTGCACTCGCGTGTTCTGGAAATCGGGACCGGTTCTGGTTATCAGACCGCGATTCTGGCTCATCTGGTTGAGCATGTTTACTCTGTCGAACGCATCAAAGGTCTGCAGTGGCATGCAAAGCGCCGTCTGAAACAGCTCGATTTACATAACGTCTCTACCCGCCACGGTGATGGCTGGCAGGGCTGGCCCTCGCGCGGGCCTTTCGATGCCATTATTGTGACGGCGGCGCCCCCCGAAATTCCGACTGCGCTGATAGCACAACTGGCAGAAGGTGGCATTATGGTGCTACCTGTCGGTGAAGAGCAGCAGGTGCTTAAACGCCTGCGCCGACGTGGCGGTGAAATCACCGAGGAAACGATTGAGCCGGTGCGTTTCGTCCCGCTGGTTCAGGGCGATCTGGCCTGATGACCGTGTTAGCATTTCTTAATAACTGTTTCATGGCACACGGTAGTTGATATTGTTACTATCCAGTCAGTTCAACGAAAATACAGCGTTTAACGTGCCACACAGTGTAATGTGCTGGTGAAAAGAGAAAGTCAGTTTTTAAAGGTTGCCACCACGGGGGATTAATGAGCACGGGAAGCACAATTTTTCAGTTACGCCGTCTGGCGGCGCTTTCACTGGTAAGTTTTTGGCTGGCAGGCTGTAGTTCAGGCGACAATACACAAGCGCCAATAAGTAATATCGGCGACGGCAGCAGCATGAATGATAACGGTAATATGGCCAGCACTGGTACTGCGCCTGTTGCCAGTGGTGTGCCGACGATGCCATCGCAGGGCGGCATGTTAAGCCGAAATACGCCTGTGCCGCAGAATAAGCCGGGAATCATTAGTACCGGTAATAATACAAGTAATGAAGTTGAAACCCAGAACGGGCGAATTGTGTACAACAGAAGTTATCAGAATATTCCTAAAGGAAGCTATTCTGGACAAACGTACACCGTAAAACGCGGCGATACCCTCTTCTATATTGCCTGGATTACCGGCAATGACTTCCGCGATCTGGCGCAGCGCAACAACGTACAGCCACCGTACAGCCTAAATGTTGGGCAAACCTTGCAGGTCGACAACGGCTCCGGCCAGCCTATTACCGGGGGCAACGCGATTACCGCGGCGGATGCATCACAAAGCGGCATCGTCACCGCACCACAAATAAAACAGGCCCCTGTTGCACAGCAGCCTGTTATTACGTATTCTGATGATTCAGGTAACTCGAATGGCAGTAAATTGTTGCCTTCGAAGGGAGCAAATGTTGCAACGACAACAGCTCCAGCCGTTACCGCACCACCGACGGTGAGCAGTACAACAAACAGTTCAACGCCTGTTGGAAGCTGGCGTTGGCCGACCGAAGGTAAGATCATCGATAACTTCTCTGCCACCGAGGGTGGTAACAAAGGGATCGATATCGCAGGTTCGCGCGGACAGCCGGTTGTGGCCACTGCTTCAGGAAGGGTGGTTTATGCAGGCAACGCGCTTCGTGGTTACGGTAATTTAATCATCATCAAACACAATGATGATTACCTGAGTGCCTACGCCCACAACGATACAATGCTGGTCCGGGAACAACAGGAAGTTAAGGCTGGGCAAAAGATCGCTACCATGGGTAGCACCGGAACCAGTTCAGTTAGATTACACTTTGAAATTCGTTACAAGGGGAAATCCGTAAACCCGTTGCGTTATTTACCGCAGCGATAATCCGGCAGAGTCCTCTGGAGTCTGCCTTGGAATCACGGGTAGGAGCCACTTATGAGCCAGAATACGCTGAAAGTAAACGAGTTACATGAGAATGCGGAATTCGAAGAGAATGGAGCAGAAATTTTTGATGAGAAGGCGCTCGTCGAAAATGACTCTGGCGACAATGATGTAGCAGAAGAGGAGTTGCTGGCGCAGGGTGCGACGCAACGTGTCCTTGACGCTACTCAGCTCTATCTTGGGGAGATTGGCTATTCTCCATTGCTGACGGCCGAGGAAGAGGTACTCTTCGCTCGCCGGGCATTACGAGGTGATATTCCTTCTCGTCGCCGCATGATCGAAAGTAACTTACGACTGGTGGTGAAGATTGCACGACGTTACAGCAATCGCGGTCTGGCCCTGCTGGACCTGATTGAGGAAGGTAACCTCGGCTTGATTCGCGCCGTTGAGAAATTTGATCCAGAACGTGGATTCCGTTTCTCAACGTATGCCACCTGGTGGATTCGTCAGACCATTGAACGGGCAATCATGAACCAGACCCGGACAATTCGTTTGCCTATCCACATTGTGAAAGAATTGAACGTTTATCTGCGTACTGCGCGTGAACTTTCTCACAAGCTCGACCACGAGCCGAGTGCGGAAGAGATTGCAGAACAACTGGATAAACAGGTTGATGACGTAAGCCGTATGTTGCGTCTCAACGAACGTATTACCTCAGTTGATACTCCTTTAGGGGGCGATTCTGAGAAAGCGCTGCTGGATATCCTGGCCGATGAAAAAGACAACGGCCCAGAAGATACCACGCAAGACGACGATATGAAGCAAAGTATCGTTAAATGGCTGTTCGAACTGAACGCCAAGCAGCGCGAAGTGCTGGCTCGTCGTTTCGGCCTGTTGGGCTATGAAGCGGCAACGCTTGAGGATGTTGGCCGTGAGATCGGTTTAACCCGCGAGCGTGTGCGCCAGATTCAGGTTGAAGGTTTGCGCCGTCTGCGCGAAATCCTGCAAGGTCAGGGCCTCAGCATTGAAGCACTGTTCCGCGAATAAGCTGAACACGGCACGTCAACAGAAAGCGATGGGTAACCCCCATCGCTTTTTTTTGTCTGTTATTTACGCTTAAGCCTGTCCGGCAAAATACTCCCCTGTCAGAAAACAGGGCTGACGGGCGGCATCTTTTGTCAGGCAAAGTGTCACATCGTCCGGAAAGCCTCTTTGTATCAGCTCGACTGCGGACGCGCAGTGAAACAGTGCCGCGAAATTCTGGGACTGATGAGCGTGCCAGGCGGCGACAGCGGTCTGCGCTTCAGGTGAAAGCGTGCGTTGTGCCAGCGCGGCAATGATTCCCCCCGCTACCACATAATCCTCAATACAGGGGCGTAGGCTCCCGTCTGGCCAACGTTCGCCACAGGGGACAATCAGAATACGGCTGAAGGCGCGGCAGGCTTCGGCCGTTGCGGTCAGGTTTCTCAGGCAGCCTGTCAGCACGGGGACGCCCCGTTCCCGCGCCCTGAAGCAGGTTGCGGAGCCATTAGGGGAGGGCAGCACCAGTTTTTCATCCGGACGAACACTGAGTAACGTTCGCGGTGACAGACTGTAGCCCTCGCCACTGAATCGCCTGTCGCTGTTAGCCGCGATGGCACCGACGGACTGCGCATACTGCGTGACAGAGTGATCTTTCCAGGGATAAGGATAGACGCGCGCCCCGTTCTCCACTGCCACGCTGACACAGGTAGAAAAGGACATCACGTCAATAATCACGATGATATCCACGTCCCCGGCAAGATGATCAATGGCCGGGATCCCCCATTCCAGACGAACAGCAAACGCGTCCTGACGATACCAGTTCATAGGCTTTTCCCGCAGTGTGGTGTAACAGCGATGTGCAACCGGCGGAAGTTAGCCCTGTCTGCGCAATAATTTTTGCAGCCGTTTTTGCTGCCAGCGGCGGATCTCATCCTTAAATATAAACAGACGCAATGCTCTGACGAGCAGTAAGGCGCCCCAAATGGCGGCGACCCAGAGTGACCAGCGGTCATTGGGCGCCGTAAAGTGGTTCAGGACATACAGCAATGCGCATACCACCACAGCGCTAAACAGAGAACGGTAAAACCGGCTCTCGGCAGCCAGCTGCTGGCGGGCGTCAGAAATGTAGCTGTCCAGCGCTTCACCGTTATTCGCAGGGGCATCGGTCAGATCGGTCACGTTAATCTCAAACACGGCCGCCAGTGCGCTCAATGTTTCCAGGCTGGGCGGATCGCCGTTTTCGATGCGCTGTATGGTTCGGGTGCTGAGGCCGGCCATTTCAGCCAGCTGTTCCTGTGACCAGGCACGTGCCAGACGATATTCTCTGACGTTGTTCAGGTTACGCATAATGAGTCTCCGAAAGAGTAAACAATCGGTTTGCAGCATCGCCGGTAAGTGTCGACAGAAACACGATCGCAGCACGACAGGCACACGACAGCATTATGACACCGCTTTATCAGCCTGTAATCGTGTAAAGCGGTAGCAGAAGGATGCGCCAGCAGGGATAAAGAAAGCGGGCGCAGAGAAACGCGTAACGGGAAGTCCGTAGCCGCCCCGCGAAAGGGCGGCCGTCATCAGACCAGTGCTTTAAGGCGGTAAATCCAGTCCAGCGCCTGGCGCGGTGTCAGCGTATCGGGATCCAGTGCTTCCAGCGCTTCTACGGCGGGAGACGTTTCTTCCACCAGCAACGGCAACTGCGAGCCGTCAACGTTTGACGTTGCGGATTGACTGGAAACCGTTTCGAGCTCTTTCAGCTTATTACGCGCGCGTTTAATCACCTCTTTTGGCACGCCAGCCAGCGCGGCCACGGCCAGCCCGTAGCTTTTACTGGCGGCACCGTCCTGCACACTGTGCATGAACGCAATTGTATCGCCATGTTCTACCGCATCCAGGTGAACGTTAACCACGCCTTCCAGTTTCTCAGGCAGGGTCGTCAGTTCAAAGTAGTGCGTTGCAAACAGGGTCATCGCTTTGATTCGGTTCGCCAGATTTTCCGCACAAGCCCAGGCAAGCGACAAGCCGTCATACGTAGAGGTGCCGCGGCCGATTTCATCCATCAGGACCAGGCTGTTTTCTGTCGCGTTGTGCAGAATATTGGCCGTTTCCGTCATTTCGACCATAAATGTCGAGCGGCCGGAGGCCAGATCATCTGCTGCGCCCACACGGGTGAAGATACGATCCAGTGGACCAATGACCACTTCTTCGGCGGGAACGAAACTGCCGATCCAGGCCATCAGCGCGATTAACGCAGCCTGACGCATATAGGTACTTTTACCGCCCATATTCGGGCCTGTGATGATCAACATGCGGCGTTGTGGTGCCAGCGAGAGCGGGTTGGCGATAAAAGGTTCTTTCAGGACCTGCTCCACTACCGGATGGCGGCCGGCGGTGATTTTAATCCCGGGCTTGTCGTGCAGCGTGGGACGGCAGTAGTTTAGCGTCCATGCGCGTTCCGCGAGGTTACTCAGTACATCCAGTTCGGCCAGCGCCGCCGCACTTAACTGTAACGCTTCAAGGTGCGGCAGCAGCAGATCAAACAGGCCTTCATACAGGCTTTTCTCCAGCGCCAGCGCTTTGCCTTTTGACGTCAGGACCTTGTCTTCATACTCCTTCAGCTCGGGAATGATATAGCGTTCAGCATTCTTAAGAGTCTGACGGCGGACATAGTGAATAGGCACCTGATGGCTCTGACCCCGGCTGACCTGAATGTAATAACCGTGCACGCCGTTAAAACCGACTTTCAGGCTGTCCAGACCGAGTTTTTCACGTTCGCGGATCTCCAGGCGATCCAGATAATCCGTCGCGCCATCCGCCAGGGCGCGCCACTCGTCCAGCTCAGCGTGATAACCCGGGGCGATCACCCCGCCATCTCTGATTAATACCGGTGGGGATTCGACAACGGCCTGCTCAAGCAGTGTGCGCAGGTCGCTAAAGTCACCTATCTGGGTACGCAGGGTTTTCAGGTGGGCGGACCCGGCGTTTGCCAGCAGATCGTTGAGTTCCGGCAACTGCTGAAACGCATGGCGCATGCGCGCCAGATCGCGTGGACGCGCCGTGCGTAGCGCCAGGCGGGCCAGAATACGCTCCAAATCACCAACCTGGCGCAGAACGGGCTGAAGCACGTCGCTCAGCGCCTGCAGCTCGGCGATTGATTCCTGTCGTTTCGCGATGACGCTGCTGTCACGCAACGGCATATGCAGCCAGCGTTTTAGCATCCGGCTGCCCATTGGCGTGACGGTTTTATCCAGCACCGCGGCTAAGGTGTTCTCGGTACCGCCCGCAAGGTTTTGGGTAATTTCAAGATTACGTCGGGTGGCGGCATCCATGATGATGCTGTCCTGCTGACGTTCCATGCTGATGGCGCGGATATGTGGCAGGCTGGTCCGTTGGGTATCTTTGACATACTGCAGCAGACAACCCGCCGCGCGCAGGCCAAGATGGGCCTGCTCCACACCAAAACCGTTTAAATCCCGCGTACCAAACTGCAAAGTAAGCTGCTGACGCGCGGTATCAATTTCAAATTCCCACAAGGGACGACGGCGCAGACCACGACGCTGATCGATGAGCGACATCGGCGAAAAATCTTCCGGATAAAGGAGTTCGGCAGGATTGGTTCGCTGCAGTTCGGCCGCCATGGTTTCCAGATCCATGGGCTCACTCAGACGAAACCGGCCTGAACTGATATCCAGCGTGGCATAACCATAGCCGCGCGCACCGTGCACCACAGCGGCCAGCAGGTTATCCTGCCGCTCCTGCAAGAGTGCCTCATCACTGATCGTGCCTGGGGTAACAATGCGGACGACCTTACGTTCGACCGGCCCTTTGCTGAGCGCCGGGTCGCCAATTTGTTCACAGATGGCGACCGACTCACCGAGTTGCACCAGCCTCGCCAGATAATTTTCAACCGCATGATGGGGGACACCGGCCATAGGGATCGGTTCGCCCGCCGAGGCACCGCGCTTGGTTAAGGAAATGTCTAATAACTGAGAGGCGCGTTTCGCATCGTCGTAAAACAGCTCATAGAAATCGCCCATGCGATAAAACAGCAGGATGTCAGGATGCTCGGCCTTGAGGCGTAAATACTGCTGCATCATTGGCGTATGGGTGCTCAAGTCCATTTGCTCTGCTTTTTTCATCTCATCTTTACTCAAGGTTGACTCTTCCTTTTGCCCGTCACGGTCAAGGCGGTGGTTTAACAGAGAGACAGACAGGGATGTCTGTACCGTGCAGGAATCTTACCAGTTTACGGCTTCTGCATCATCAGGGTTGCCACGGCGAGTCATGAACTTAACAAAGCCGCGGGGTGACAGAAAGCGCGTCAGTAAAGGGAGGCCTCAGCGTTCGGGCCACTTCACAAAACGTGCCGATGCAGCGGTAAAAAAAGCGATTTTTTATACGATCACGTTTGTATGTCTTCCTGCTGAACGATTAACATTAACATCCCTGGTCTGGCTTGTTATATGGATATCCAATGCGTTCTAAGCTTGCTCTTCTTCCGCTTTTTGCCCTGCTTGCCGCCTGTAGCAGTAAGCCACACTCTTCGCAGCCGCAGCCTCCTGCGGAACTGATTGCGCCGAAAGGCGGATTTTTACTGGAACCCGCACATGCGGTTCAACCGATGTTTGGTGATTTCGCCAGTAATCCTGTTGCAGAACAATTTATTGATAAAATGGTGGCGAAGCACGGCTTTGACCGTCAGCAACTCCACGCCATCATCGGCCAGGCAAAACGACTGGATTATGTCCTGCGTCTGATGGATCGCCAGGCTCCCTCGTATACACCACCAAGTGGGCCTAACGGGGCCTGGATCCGCTATCGCGATAAGTTTATTACGCCGGATAACGTACAAAATGGCGTGGCGTTCTGGAATCAATATCAGGATGCTCTGCAGCGCGCGCAGCAGGTCTATGGCGTTCCTCCGGAAATTATCGTCGGCATTATTGGCGTCGAAACGCGCTGGGGCCGTGTTATGGGCAAAACCCGTATTCTGGATGCACTGGCTACGCTCTCCTTTGATTATCCACGCCGTTCTGCCTATTTCAGCAGCGAACTGGAAACCTTTTTGCTGATGGCGCGTGATGAAAAAGACGATCCGCTCGATCTCAAAGGATCGTTTGCCGGTGCGATGGGCTATGGCCAGTTCATGCCATCGTCCTACAAAGCTTACGCTGTCGACTTCAATGGTGATGGCCATATTAATTTATGGGATCCGGTCGATGCGATAGGCAGCGTCGCGCACTATTTTCAGCAGAATGGCTGGCGTCCTGGCGAGAATGTGGCCGTGCCGGCCAGCGGCCAGGCACCGATGCTGGAGAATGGCTTTAAGACCCGTTACAGCGTCAGTACGCTGGCCGCATCAGGACTTTCTCCCCAGGGTCCGCTGGACGGCAATGATCAGGTCAGCCTGCTGCGGCTGGATTTAGGCACCAGTTATCAGTACTGGTACGGTTTACCTAACTTCTATGCGATTACGCGTTATAACAACAGCACGCATTATGCGATGGCTGTGTGGCAGTTGGGTGAAGCGGTCAGCAAGGCGCGCAAGGGCTCGCTGTTTTAATACTACCCTTATTAACTGTAAGGCTATATGATGGCGGCCCTGTATTTTGTGCCGCCGTTATTATCTGGAGTCGTTATGTCTTTACCTGCTTGTCCCGTTTGCCAGGCTGATTACACCTGGCAGGATGCTGAGAACCTAAACTGTCCGTCATGTGGTCATATCTGGACGCAAGCTGAAGGCAGCGACAGCGCTCAGGAACAGGTCGTTCGCGATGCTAACGGCAATATACTGGTAGATGGCGACAGCGTAACGGTTGTCAAGGATCTCAAGGTGAAGGGCAGCTCTTCTGTGCTGAAGATTGGCACCCGCGTAAAGAGTATCCGGCTGGTAGAAGGCGACCACAATATCGATTGTAAAATTGACGGATTCGGTCCGATGAAGCTGAAGTCTGAATTTGTCAAAAAGAACTGATGGTATTGGGCGCCCAGCGCGCCCGATTCTACGTGTCCTCACGTCGTCCTGATGCGTTACCGGTACTCACCGGCCCTGCCACAATCCGTTCACAGCTCCCCGGACATTATCCCTTTTGTTGCCTGAACGGGCACTTTATGCGTATTTATACGTCTATGTTCTGTGTGTCCGGAGCGCATGAGAGGTGAAACGTTATGCAAGACTGGGATCCCACGCTGTATCGCAAGTTCGAAGCCGAAAGAACACGACCGGCTCAGGAATTACTGTCCAGAATCAGGGTTGAAGATGTCCGTTTCGTTACCGATCTGGGGTGCGGCCCCGGCAACAGTACCGAACTGCTTGTCGACGCCTGGCCACAGGCGCAGATTACGGGCCTCGACAGTTCTGCTGCCATGCTGGAGCAGGCGCGTGAACGTCTACCACAATGCGCATTTATTCAGGCTGATATCGCCACCTGGCAGGCCGCGATTCCACAGCAGGTTATCTATGCGAATGCCTCGCTACAGTGGCTGGGCGGCCATTCCTCGCTCTTACCACATCTCGTAAATCAGCTGGCACCCGGCGGTACGCTGGCCGTCCAGATGCCTGATAATCTGGATGAGCCTTCACATCAGTTAATGCGAGATGTGGCCACTTCCGGGCCCTGGCGTGACAAAATCAGCGCGCAGGCGGCCGAGCGCAAGCGATTACCTTCAACTGAACACTATTACGATGTGCTGACAACGGCCGGGTGTGCCGTTGATATCTGGCGGACCACCTATTATCACGTTATGGATAATGCCCAGGCCATCATCCACTGGTTGAAAGCCACCGGGCTGCGTCCGTTTCTTGCGCCACTTAGCGTATCTGAACAGGAACAGTTTCTGGCCGCCTATCACCAGTGCCTCATGACCGCGTATCCGGCGCGGCAGGACGGCAAGGTCTTACTGGCGTTTCCCCGGCTTTTCATGGTGGCGACACGTAATCGCTAAAATATCTGGATAGTCACACGCAATTTCTGCATTGCTTTACCCCAGGCGCTTGAAAAAGGGCAGGGCTTGCACCATGTTCAGTACTCGTTGACAGGGAGCGACAAAATGAATGATTCGCAGTTGCAGACGTTGAGTGCGCAGATTGGTGAGGCGCTGAAGCAGCGTAATGCTACGGTGACCTGCGCCGAATCCTGCACCGGCGGCTGGATCGCCAAGGTGTTTACGGACATCAGTGGAAGCTCGGCCTGGTTTGAACGGGGATTCGTGACCTACAGTAATGAAGCCAAGCAGGAATTAGTCGGCGTCAGTGCCGCCTCACTGGCGCAATCTGGCGCGGTCAGTGAAGCCGTAGTGCGCGAAATGGCTGTCGGTGCCCGGCAGCAGGCGCGGGCCGATTACGCCATTTCCGTGAGCGGCATTGCTGGCCCGGAGGGGGGCAGTGAAGACAAACCCGTGGGAACGGTGTGGTTTGGCTTTGCCGGCCCCGACGATATTGTCATGGCTTTTCGCCAGCAGTTTGACGGTGACCGTGATGCGGTGCGCCGTCAGTCGGTTGCCTGGGCGCTGCAGACATTGGCCAGTAAATTTCTGAAAAATTAAACTTGATACTGTATGACTATACAGTATAATTATTCGCAACAAAAAGTGCACAGGCACCATGTGTGCGTGTTTACCCGGCATGATTAGGAGTAGAAATGGCAATTGATGAAAACAAACAGAAGGCTTTAGCTGCCGCGCTCGGCCAGATTGAGAAGCAATTTGGTAAAGGCTCCATCATGCGCTTGGGTGAAGACCGCTCAATGGATGTGGAAACCATCTCAACAGGCTCCCTGTCACTGGATATCGCATTAGGTGCGGGTGGATTGCCGATGGGCCGTATCGTCGAGATCTACGGTCCTGAAGCCTCGGGTAAAACCACGCTGACGCTGCAGGTGATTGCCGCCGCACAGCGTAAAGGTAAAACTTGTGCCTTTATCGATGCTGAACACGCACTGGATCCGGTCTACGCCAAGAAACTGGGCGTTGATATCGATAACCTGCTGTGTTCACAGCCCGATACGGGTGAACAGGCGCTGGAAATCTGTGACGCGCTGGCGCGCTCCGGTGCCGTTGACGTGATTATCGTCGACTCCGTTGCTGCCCTGACACCAAAAGCCGAAATTGAAGGCGAAATCGGTGACTCACATATGGGCCTGGCGGCGCGTATGATGAGCCAGGCGATGCGTAAGCTGGCCGGTAACCTGAAACAGTCGAATACGCTGCTGATCTTCATCAACCAGATTCGTATGAAAATTGGTGTGATGTTCGGTAACCCGGAAACCACTACCGGCGGTAACGCACTGAAGTTCTACGCGTCAGTTCGCCTTGATATCCGCCGTATTGGCGCCATCAAAGAGGGTGATAACGTCGTCGGTAGTGAAACCCGCGTTAAAGTGGTTAAGAACAAAATTGCTGCGCCCTTTAAGCAGGCTGAGTTCCAGATCATGTATGGCGAAGGGATCAACACCTTCGGTGAGCTGGTAGACCTCGGTGTGAAGCACAAGCTGATTGAAAAAGCGGGTGCCTGGTACAGCTATAAAGGCGATAAAATTGGTCAGGGTAAGGCAAACGCCAGCAACTTCCTCAAGGAAAATGCGGCTGTCGCGAACGAAATTGACCTGAAACTGCGCGACATGTTGCTCAACGGCGCTGAGCAAAACGACGCAGCGGACTTCTCCGCTGACGACGTTGAGAATGCAGCCAGCGAAGCAAACGAAGACTATTAATGCCTGAAACGGGAGCAGAGAAATCTGCTCCCGTTTGACGTTAACCTCTCACTTGCCTTTCCTCTTTCCTCCTCTGCCTCCATACTCTCTTTCCGTTTGTTAAAGGTGCGCAGTATGTCTGAACAACCTCAGCCACACGTTATCTCTTTTTCACGCCTGCTCGATCGGGCAATGCGCCTGCTGGGTCAGCGCGATCACAGTCGCGAAGAGCTCAAACAAAAACTGCAGTTATCTGCCCAGCGCAGTGCGTGGATAAAACAAAAAGAACCTGAAATTATCACTCCCGAGCTGTTGGAAAGGGTCATCAACTGGTGCAGCGAAAATGGTTGGCTGAACGATGAGCGCTTCACAGAGCGATTTATTCAGAGCCGCAGCCGTAAAGGCTTTGGCCCACAACGGATCCGGCTGGAGCTGGGGCAAAAGGGCATAAGCCGTGATGCGATTGATCTCGCCATGGAAGAGACGGAGATCGACTGGTCAGCCTGCGCAGCGGAACTGGCAGAAAAGAAATTTGGCCATCCGTTGCCGACCGAATGGAAAGAAAAAGCAAAAGTGCAACGCTATCTGCATGCAAAAGGCTTTCTGAGTGAAGATATACAGCAGGTTTTCAGAAATTTTGACGACTAAAGGCCGATGTGATTTTACTTCCCTCCGAAGAATATTTATCTTACCCCTTTTGGTTCCTTAAGCTTGCTGCCGTGATAACGCGGTACGCCTGATAAAGAAGGACCTTTCGTTAGCGTGATTCCAGGATATATATGAGCAAGAGCACTGCTGAGATCCGTCAAGCGTTTCTCGACTTTTTCAATAGTAAGGGACATCAGGTTGTAGCAAGCAGCTCCCTGGTACCGAACAACGATCCGACGTTACTGTTTACTAACGCCGGAATGAACCAGTTTAAAGATGTGTTTCTCGGTCAGGACAAGCGTGACTATACCCGCGCCACCACGTCGCAGCGTTGCGTTCGTGCGGGCGGGAAGCATAACGACCTTGAAAACGTCGGTTACACCGCACGCCATCACACCTTTTTTGAAATGCTGGGCAACTTCAGCTTCGGCGACTATTTCAAAAAAGAAGCCATTGCCTATGCCTGGGAACTGCTGACCGGTGACCAATGGTTCAGGCTGCCGAAAGAGCGCCTTTGGGTTACTGTCTATGAAACCGATGACGAAGCGTTCGACATCTGGGCCAATGATATTGGTGTTCCGCGCGAACGTATTATCCGTATTGGCGACAACAAAGGCAGTGCTTACGCGTCAGATAACTTCTGGCAGATGGGGGACACGGGTCCTTGTGGTCCCTGCACCGAGATTTTCTACGATCATGGCGATCATATCTGGGGCGGACCGCCAGGCAGTCCTGAAGAGGACGGCGATCGTTACATCGAAATCTGGAACATCGTCTTCATGCAGTTTAACCGTCAGGCGGATGGCACCATGCTGCCATTACCTAAGCCGTCGGTAGATACCGGAATGGGGCTGGAACGCATCACGGCGGTCCTGCAACATGTGAATTCCAACTATGAAATCGATCTGTTCCAGAAGCTGATTAACGCGGTTGCTGAGGTCACTGGTGCGACCGATCTGAGCAATAAGTCGTTGCGCGTTATTGCCGATCATATCCGCTCCTGTGCATTCCTGATTGCGGATGGCGTGATCCCGTCGAACGAAAACCGCGGTTATGTTCTGCGCCGTATCATTCGTCGTGCAGTGCGTCACGGCAACATGTTGGGTGCGAAAGAGGCGTTCTTCTACAAACTGGTTGCGCCACTGATTGAGGTGATGGGGGCGGCTGGCGAAGAGCTGCAGCGCCAACAGGCTCAGGTTGAAAATGTTCTGAAGAGCGAAGAAGAGCAGTTTGCGAAAACGCTGGAGCGTGGCCTGGCCCTGCTTGATGACGAACTGGCTAAACTGAAAGGCGATACGCTGGATGGTGAAACTGTCTTCCGTTTGTACGATACCTTTGGTTTTCCTGCCGATTTAACGGCCGATGTCTGCCGTGAGCGTAATCTCAAAATTGACGAAGCCGGTTTTGAAAAAGCCATGGAACAACAGCGTCAACGGGCCCGTGAAGCCAGCGGCTTCGGCGCTGACTACAGCAATGTCATCCGCACAGATGCGGCCTCATCCTTTAAAGGCTATGACCAACTGGACCTGGCCGCGACGGTGAAAGGGCTGTTCGTCGCAGGTGAAGCGGTTGACGTCGTTTCGGCAGGGCAGGATGCGGTGGTAGTGCTGGATGAAACGCCTTTCTATGGCGAGTCGGGTGGTCAGGTTGGCGATACCGGTGTGCTGAAAGGCAATAACGTTGAATTCCAGGTTCAGGATACGCAGAAATATGGCCAGGCAATTGGGCATATTGGCAAAGTGAGCAGCGGTCAGCTGCGCATTGGCGACCGCGTGGAGGCGGTGGTTGATGAAGCACGTCGTGCACGTATCCGTCTGAATCACTCCGCAACGCACTTAATGCATGCTGCCTTGCGTCAGGTGCTGGGTGAGCACGTCGCACAGAAAGGCTCTCTGGTTAACGATAAATACCTGCGTTTTGACTTCTCTCATTTTGAGGCCATGAAACCTCAGGAGATTCGTCAGGTCGAAGATATTGTGAACGCGCAAATCCGTCGCAACTTACCGGTAGAAACCGACGTGATGGATCTTGAGGCGGCGAAGGCGAAAGGCGCAATGGCGCTGTTTGGCGAAAAATATGACCAACGCGTGCGTGTACTGACCATGGGCGATTTCTCTGTCGAACTCTGTGGTGGTACGCACGCTGCACGTACGGGGGATATTGGTCTGTTCCGTATTCAGGCTGAATCGGGTAGCGCAGCCGGTATTCGCCGCATTGAAGCGGTCACGGGTGAAGCAGCACTTGCGCAGGTTTATGCCCAGAGCAGTCAGTTACAGGACATTGCTCAGTTGGTGAAAGCCAACAGCAGTAACCTGAACGACAAAGTGCGTGGGCTGGTTGATCACGTGCGGTCGCTGGAAAAAGAATTACAGCAGTTGCGCGATCAGCAGGCGGCGCAGGAAAGTGCCCAGCTTGGCAACAACGCCATTGATGTGAAAGGCGCGAAGCTGCTGGTGACAGAGCTCAGTAACACCGATCCGAAAATGTTGCGCACTATGGTTGATGATCTTAAAAATCAGCTGGGTTCAGCCATCATTGTTCTGGCCACTGTCGCTGAGGGCAAAGTGTCATTGATTGCTGGCGTAACAAAAGATCTTACCGACCGCGTAAAAGCGGGAGAGCTGATTGCTGAACTTGCCCCGAAAGTGGGCGGGAAAGGCGGTGGTCGACCTGATATGGCGCAGGCAGGTGGCAGTGATGCTACGGCACTGAAAGGTGCGCTGGCAGGTGTTGAAGGATGGGTTTCGAGCCGTCTGTGATGAAATAAAATAATTCATCGTAGCAAGCGTCAGAACTGGTGTTCCGGCGCTTTTTAATACGGTGTTAAATTTGCTAGTGACAAAGTCGGGTTGATGTAGCGTATTTCGGCTAAACTATTTATCAGCAGAATGTATTGGCGCGTTGATGTGCAATGGTGTATTTCTCATAACCTGTGTACAGCGTTAAGTGATGGATAACGCCGGGAAGCTGTATGAGCCCGACTCTTTTAATCTTTCAAGGAGCAAAGAATGCTTATTCTAACTCGTCGAGTTGGTGAAACCCTCATGATTGGCGATGAGGTGACTGTAACGGTGCTGGGCGTCAAAGGTAACCAGGTCCGTATTGGTGTTAACGCACCCAAAGAAGTGTCTGTGCATCGCGAAGAGATTTACCAGCGCATCCAGGCCGAAAAAACGCAACAAACTAACGTCTGACAGATTCTGCGTCTCGCACCTGTGCGAGACGCTCCCCTTTTTCCTCCCGCCGCTTAATTTCCTTTTTTCTGTTTATCGCCCATTTTTGTTAACTTCATCATCTTTCATTGTTGATTATTCACCCTTTTTGCCGTCATTTTGTCCCAATTGCCTGTCATTTGTGCAAACAGAAAAAACCTTCCGAAAAATTGTTTGACTTATAAGTCCGGGAAAGTAATATGTGCGCCACGCAGTGCCGATGAGCGGAAACAAAGTTCAGAAGCACAGTTCGGAAGAACGCGTAAGGTGAGGTGGCCGAGAGGCTGAAGGCGCTCCCCTGCTAAGGGAGTATACGGTCAAAAGCTGTATCGAGGGTTCGAATCCCTCCCTCACCGCCATTTCCGATGCATCCGTAGCTCAGCTGGATAGAGTACTCGGCTACGAACCGAGCGGTCGGAGGTTCGAATCCTCCCGGATGCACCATATCGTTGAATATGGACACGTTGATGCAAGGCTACGCGCCAGCAGAGAACGGTATCGGAACAGAGTTGTAAAGTGAATTAGCAATTCCTTCATGGTGAGTCGTTAGCACCCTGCGTTGTACAAGAATTTCATAATGCATCCGTAGCTCAGCTGGATAGAGTACTCGGCTACGAACCGAGCGGTCGGAGGTTCGAATCCTCCCGGATGCACCATACTTTCCAGTATGGACGTGTGTTCCTGGTCTGTAAGACATTTAATCTGTCAGTCAGAACCAGGGAGGATAACGTTGCGACAGCAACAGCCCGAAGGGTAAGGCGCCAGCCGAATCATCCTCCCGGATACACCATTCTTCGTATTATCCCCAGGTTGATTTCTGCCGTTCCATAAAAGATTTCTAAATGCATCCGTAGCTCAGCTGGATAGAGTACTCGGCTACGAACCGAGCGGTCGGAGGTTCGAATCCTCCCGGATGCACCATACTTTCCAGTATGGACGTGTGTTCCTGGTCTGTAAGACATTTAATCTGTCAGTCAGAACCAGTGAGGATAACGTTGCAACAGCAACGGCCCGAAGGGTAAGGCGCCAGCCGAATCATCCTCCCGGATGCACCATTCTTCGTATTATCCCCAGACTGGCTTCTGCCGTCCCATAAAGCTTTCTAAATGCATCCGTAGCTCAGCTGGATAGAGTACTCGGCTACGAACCGAGCGGTCGGAGGTTCGAATCCTCCCGGATGCACCATACTTTTCAGTACGAACATGTGTTCCTGGTCTGTAAGCCATTCAGTCTGTCAGTCAGAACCAGCGTTGCGTCAGCAACGGCCCGAAAGGTAAGGCGCGAGCCGAATCATCCTCCTGGTGTATCGCGATTAATCTTCAAACGCCTTCTCTCTGCGCCCCACCTGACAGTCCACACAACCTCGCCACGCGTGCTAAACGCAAAAGCAAGGATTGGCGTCGTGTATTTCATTCAACGCCTTCCTGGTGCAGCAGGTGCGTAACAGCCAGCCTTACCGTCGCAATCCAGAACGCCAACTTAACTGTTTTAGTCATAAACATAGTATTGAATTCCTCTCGATCAGGCTGATTTTGTAAGGAATATCGTGTTTATCGCGACGTAAACTTTCTGTCCCGGATGGCAGGCACTTCGGCTTTCTTAACATAATGCTTACGTTCTGCTTTCCTGCTAAAACCATTGGAAATTCGAAGGGTTACAGGCTTTCCATCACGATCACCTTTATCTGAAAACTAAAATAGCTAATGCTTTCAAAGCATTTGCTGTTCATCCCGCCTGGCGACAACCTACGCACATTCAGCTAAAGTAGTGGCTCATTTGTTGGAGGTCCTCTGTGACAATCTACGATCAATACGACGCCCTGATTTTCGATATGGACGGGACTATTCTTGATACAGAACCGACACATCGAAAAGCGTGGCGTCAGGTGCTGACGCGTTATGGCTTAACGTTTGATGAAGCGCGCATGATGGATTTCAATGGTGCGCCATCATGGCGGCTGGCGCAGCTAATTGTCGAAACCAATAACGCCGATCACGATCCTTATCTGCTTGCCGCAGAAAAAACGGCGGCAGTGAAAGCGATGCTGCTGGAAAATGTCCAGCCGCTTCCGTTAATGGACGTCGTTAAGGCTTATCACGGACGTCGACCACTGGCTGTTGGCACCGGTAGCCAGCACGCCATGGCAGATGCACTTCTTAATCATCTGGGTGTCAGAGATCTCTTCTCGGCGGTGGTTGGGGCGGATGACGTCGAGCATCACAAACCGGAGCCCGAGACGTTCCTGCGCTGTGCGGCATTACTGGGCGTTGAACCGGCGCGTTGTGTGGTATTTGAAGACGCAGATTTTGGCGTACAGGCAGCGAAAGCCGCAGGTATGGCCGTGGTTGATGTCCGTCTGCTGTGAGCGAGACGCTGGCATATCTGTCTTTATTGAGCAGCAGCTTTCTTAGTGCGACGCTACTTCCGGGTAGTTCAGAGGCGCTGTTGGTTGCATTGCTGATCGCGAAAAGCGCATCAGTTTACGGGTTGATTGGAGTCGCATCGTTAGGGAATACCCTGGGTGGCTTGACCAACATAATTTTGGGTCGCTTATTGCCGTTAAAACGTCAGGGGCGATGGCATGAAACAGCAATGGCATGGTTGCAGCGGCTTGGGCCGGCGGCTTTGTTATTGAGTTGGTTGCCGGTAGTGGGTGATTTGCTCTGCGTGCTTGCAGGCTGGTTGCGTTTTGCCTGGCTACCCACTGTGCTGTTTCTGGCGATTGGCAAAACTCTGCGTTACATCGTTATTGCGACCGCCACATTACAGGGCATGGAATGGTGGCATTGATTCGTACAGATTCGGGGCTAGGGTTAACACTATGCTGAACAAAAATAAATTATTCACACAGCCGGAGGTTAATGTGATCCCCGACGTATCAAAAGCGTTATCCTGGCTGGAGGCGCATCCTGATGCATTAAAAGGCATTGGTCGTGGCATCGAACGTGAAACGTTGCGCGTGCAGCCGGATGGACATCTTGCAACGACTGCGCATCCTGCGTCGCTCGGATCGGCGCTTAAGCATGACTGGATCACCACTGACTTTGCTGAGACGCTGTTGGAGTTCATTACCCCAGTCGATCACAGCATTGAGCATATGCTGGCGTTTTTGCGCGATGTCCACCGCCATGTTGCGGATGAGCTCGGTGACGAACGCATGTGGCCTTTCAGCATGCCTTGCCTGATTGAGGACGCCGATAAGATTACGCTGGCGCAGTATGGCACATCGAATATTGGTCGGATGAAAACGCTGTATCGCCAGGGGCTTAAAAACCGCTATGGTGCGCTGATGCAAACCATCTCCGGCATTCACTATAATTTCTCTCTGCCGCTGTCGTTCTGGCAGGCATGGGCAGACGTAAAAGATTACGAAAGTGGTAAAGAGACGATTTCTGCGGGCTATCTGCGCCTGATTCGTAACTATTATCGCTTTGGCTGGGTCATTCCTTATTTGTTTGGCGCATCGCCCGCTATCTGCTCCAGCTTCCTGCAGGGCAAAGAAAGCGCACTGCCGTTTAAACACGATGACAAAGGCACGCTGTGGCTGCCTTACGCGACATCGTTACGTCTGAGCGACCTGGGTTACACCAACAAGTCACAAAGCGCATTGGGCATTACCTTTAATTCCCTTGAGGGTTACGTCAGCGCACTGAAAAAAGCGATTAAAACGCCTTCAGAAGACTTTGTGAAGATGGGCACCCGGGATGCTGAGGGCAACTGGTTACAGCTAAATACCAACGTATTGCAGATTGAAAATGAACTCTATGCGCCGATTCGTCCGAAACGCGTTACCCGTTCCGGAGAAGCTCCATCAGATGCGTTGTTACGGGGTGGCATTGAGTACATTGAAGTGCGTTCCATGGACATTAATCCCTTCTCACCTGTTGGTGTGGATGAGAATCAGGTCCGCTTCCTCGATCTGTTCCTGATCTGGTGCACGCTGGCAGACGCGCCTGAAATGAGCGCTGATGAATTACAATGTAGCCGGCAGAACTGGAACCGCGTGGTGCTAGAAGGACGTAAGCCTGACCTGAAGATTGCGGTAGGATGTGGTGAGGCGGAATATTCACTGCGCGAGGTGGGCAAAACCTTGTTCGCCGACCTGCGCCGCGTCGCAGAAGCGCTGGACAGTAATCAGGGCACCACTGAATATCAGCAGGTCTGCGATGAACTGGTAGCATCCTTTGACGATCCTGAGCTAACCTATTCGGCACGTATTCTGAATGCCATGAAAGAACACGGCGTAACGGGCACGGGGATTATGCTGGCGGAACAGTATCGTCAGCTGCTGGTTAATGAGCCGCTGGAAGTGTTAAAGCCAGAAGACTTTGCGCAACAGGCGCAGGCATCTGTTGCAGCGCAACAGCAGCTCGAAGCGAGTGATACGCTGGATTTTGAAACCTATCTGGCCAGCCGGGAAGGGTAGAAAAGAAAAAGGCCACATCACTGTGGCCAAATTAACATCTCTGTTGTCAGGGATGGATGATAACAAATGCGCGTCTTTCATATATTCAGACGCTGGGCGATCGGAAAAGTTTCATCGTTCATAAAAAATTTTTCAGACTAAGAGGTGACGTATGCCATTACTGGATAGTTTTACTGTAGATCATAC
Organism: Pantoea stewartii; assembly: GCF_011044475.1. Lineage (NCBI taxonomy): Bacteria > Pseudomonadati > Pseudomonadota > Gammaproteobacteria > Enterobacterales > Erwiniaceae > Pantoea > Pantoea stewartii. The sequence goes on along the minus strand of NZ_CP049115.1, from coordinate 1,887,403 downwards.
CATCATGGCCGCGCCCGCCGTGCGTGTTGCAAAAACCATGAAGACGCCGCATGGCGATACGATTACCGTTTTCGATCTGCGTTTTTGTCGCCCCAATATCGATATTCTGACTGAACGTGGCATCCATACGCTTGAGCATTTGTTTGCAGGTTTTATGCGTAACCACCTCAACGGTGATGGCGTAGAAATTGTCGATATTTCACCTATGGGTTGCCGTACCGGCTTCTACATGAGCCTGATTGGTGCGCCAGATGAGCAACGTGTGGCACAGGCCTGGAAAGGCGCGATGGAAGATGTGCTGAAAGTGAAAGATCAGAACCAGATTCCTGAGCTGAATGAATACCAGTGTGGAAGTTACAAGCTGCATTCGCTGGATGAAGCGCAGCAAATTGCCCGTAATGTGCTGGCACAGGAGATCGGCGTTAACCACAATGACGATCTGAAACTGCCTGCTGAAAAGCTGAAAGAGCTGCACATCTAGTCTGGGCTGTTCTCACAAAAACGCCGCGCATACGCGGCGTTTTTTATTGGGTTACGGCTCGCCGTTTATGCAAAAAGCCGGAGCCAGGCCAATAAAAAGCCGTCCTAAAAGGCGGCTTTATTCTGCTCAGGAGCCTACAGACTGTTTAAGCGGCGTCTGTGGCGTAATGCGCACCTGCTTAATCATATTATCCTGCACATCCAGGATATCGACGTCGTAATGATTCACCCGGACTCGCGTATTAACGGTGGGGATCTCTTCCAGCGCCTCCAGCAGCATGCCGTTAATCGTGCGCGCTTCCTGCTCGGGTAACTGCCAGTTGAAAGCTTTGTTGATCTCACGAATATTGGCGCTGCCTTCAATGAGCACCGAGCCATCGTTTTGCGGCATGACCTCTTCGGCCAGCGACGGAGACATCGAGGTAGTGAAGTCCCCGACAATTTCTTCCAGAATATCCTCGATAGAGATCAACCCTTTAATATCGCCATATTCATCAACGACCAGACCGGTCTTTTTCTTGTTGCGCTGAAACTTCACCAACTGCGTATTAAGCGGAGTGCCTTCCGGGATGTAGTAAATTTCATCAGCGGCACGCAGCAACATCTCTTTAGTGAACTCTTTTTTCTCCGTCATCATGCGCCAGGCTTCACGCACGCGCAGCATGCCCACGCAGTCATCCAGTGAGTCGCGGAACAGTACAATACGACCGTGCGGTGAGTGGCTGAGCTGACGAATCACGGATTTCCAGTCGTCATTGATATTGATGCCGACGATTTCATTGCGTGGCACCATAATATCGTCCACGCTGACCTTTTCCAGGTCCAGTACGGACAGCAACATGTCCTGGTTGCGTCGGGACATGTGCGTACGTGATTCATAAACGATAGTGCGCAGTTCCTCTTTACTTAACGCGGAACTGATAGCTCCTTCTGCCCGAATGCCGACAAGACGCATCAGTAGACGCGTAATGGTATTCAGTAACCAGACCAGCGGCAGCATAACGTACTGCAGCGGGCCCAGCAGAAAGCTACTGGGATAGGCGACTTTTTCTGGATAAAGCGCAGCAACGGTTTTAGGGAGCACCTCTGCAAAAACCAGCACGACAAAGGTCAGAACACCCGTCGCAATCGCCACACCGGCGTCACCATACAGGCGCATTCCCACAATGGTGCCAATGGCGGACGCAAGGATATTGACCAGGTTATTCCCGATGAGCACCAGACTGATAAGGCGATCGGGACGCTTTAACAACTTTTCAACGCGGCGGGCGGCGCGGTGACCATTTTTTGCCTGATGACGCAATTTATACCGATTGAGCGTCATCATGCCGGTCTCAGAACCCGAAAAGTAGGCTGAAACCAACACCATGATGATGAGCGTGACAATCAGGGTCGTGGTCGAAACATGTTCCACCGCAAAACTTCCTTTTGATTAAGAACTGTGAATAAGCAGATGCTGAAGCACGCGACTGCCGAAATAAGCCATCGTCAGCAGCACAGCGCCGCTGCAGTTGAACCACACCACACGGCGACCGCGCCAGCCTTCATGATAGTGGCCCCAGAGCAAAACGATATAGACAAACCAGGCAATAATGGACAGCACGGCTTTATCCACGTTCTCGGCGCTGAACAGATCGTGCATATAGAACAGGCCCGTACACAGCACCAGCGTCAGTAACACCACGCCGACCTGGGTGATGTGGAACATCTTCCGTTCAATGGTCAGCAGCGGTGGCATATCCTGCGTGAAGGCCAGCTTTTTGTTTTTCAACTGGTAGTCAATCCATGCCAGCTGTAACGCATACAACGCCGCAATAATCAGCGTGGCATAGGCAAACAGCGACAGGCCAATGTGGATCATAATGCCTGGCGTTGTTTCAAGATGGGTAATGAATGCGTTCGGTACAAATGTGGCAAAAGCCAGGTTAATTAAGGCAAAGCTGTAGACAATCGGCAGCAGTAACCAGCCACGATTCCGTGAGGCAACAATGGTCATAATGGCACAGATCAGCAGGCTGACCAGCGAACCAATATTCAGCAGGCTGAGGTTTTGCCCGCCATCGACAGCGAAAATTCGTTGCTGCAGGGCGACGGCGTGGGTGACAAGCGCCACACAGGCCGACAACACAGCTAACCGACGCCAGCCGCTTTGACGTTTCAACAGGCTGGGGATGATGAGTGCAAGACTCAGGGAGTAGGCGAACAGCGCCACAATCGCGAAAACGGACATAGTTCCTTTCAGGCATCAGTCAGATAAAGGAAAAGGGCAGTATAGCGCCAGGCGAAGCAGGCTCCAAACGATCTGAGGTGGAATTGAAGAGATCGGCTCGGCTTCGTGTTATAATCCGCCGCATTCTGCCGATATGGCGCCTCGCGATTTTTTTTAAGTGAGAGACAATGTTTGACAATTTAACCGATCGTTTGTCGCAAACCCTGCGCAATATCAGCGGCCGCGGAAGGCTGACTGAAGACAACATCAAAGACACGCTGCGCGAAGTGCGCATGGCATTGCTGGAAGCTGACGTTGCGCTGCCGGTGGTGCGGGATTTCATTAACCGCGTAAAAGAAAGCGCGGTGGGCCATGACGTCAATAAAAGCCTGACGCCGGGGCAGGAATTTATCAAAATCGTCCGCAATGAACTGGTTGCGGCGATGGGCGCAGAAAACAACGCGCTGGATCTGGCCGCGCAGCCGCCGGCTGTCGTGCTGATGGCGGGCCTGCAGGGTGCGGGTAAAACCACCAGTGTGGGTAAGCTGGGTAAATTCCTGCGTGAAAAGCACAAGAAAAAAGTGCTGGTGGTGTCTGCGGATGTTTATCGCCCGGCGGCGATCAAACAGCTGGAAACCTTGGCACAACAGGTGGGGGTGGATTTCTGCCCGTCCGATCTGAGCCAGAAGCCTGTTGATATCGTCAACAACGCGCTGCGTGAAGCCAAACTCAAGTTTTACGATGTATTGCTGGTGGATACCGCAGGTCGTCTGCACGTAGACGAAGCGATGATGGACGAGATTAAACAGGTTCATGCCGCGATTAATCCGGTTGAAACCCTGTTTGTCGTGGATGCCATGACCGGTCAGGATGCGGCGAATACCGCGAAGGCCTTTAATGAAGCGCTGCCGCTGACCGGGGTTATCCTGACGAAAGTGGATGGTGACGCGCGCGGCGGTGCCGCGCTGTCGATTCGCCATATCACGGGCAAGCCAATCAAGTTTATGGGGATGGGCGAGAAGACCGATGCGCTGGAAGCGTTTTATCCGGACCGTATCGCCTCACGCATCCTTGGTATGGGCGACGTCCTCTCGCTTATTGAAGATATCGAGAGCAAAGTTGACCGCGCGCAAGCGGAAAAACTGGCGAAGAAGCTGAAAACCGGCGACGGTTTTGATCTCAATGATTTCCTTGAGCAACTGAAGCAGATGCGCAACATGGGCGGAATGGCGAGCCTGATGGGCAAGCTGCCGGGCATGGGGCAACTGCCTGACAACGTGAAATCGCAGATGGATGACAAAGTGCTGGTCCGCATGGAAGCCATCATCAATTCAATGACGCGCAAAGAGCGCGAAAAACCAGAAATCATCAAAGGCTCACGTAAGCGCCGTATTGCCACCGGCTCCGGTATGCAGGTGCAGGACGTTAACCGCTTATTAAAGCAGTTCGACGACATGCAGCGGATGATGAAGAAAATGAAGAAGGGCGGAATGGCGAAAATGATGCGCGGCATGAAAGGTATGATGCCGCCAGGTTTCCCCGGACGCTAAGGGGTTCCACAAAAAAGCCTGGGAAGGCTCAGTTTAGGTTGCTTTTTGCGCCAAAATGAGTAAAATTTTCGGGCTTTTTATACAGCACCCGGACCCCGTTCCTCGATGGGGGCCGGGTGTTTTATTAACTGAAGAGGATGTTATGGTAACAATTCGTTTGGCACGTCACGGCGCTAAAAAGCGTCCGTTCTATCAGGTCGTCGTTACTGACAGCCGCAATGCACGCAACGGTCGCTTCATCGAGCGCGTAGGTTTCTTCAACCCGATCGCTTCTGGTCAGGCTGAAGCACTGCGTCTGGATCTGGATCGTATCGAGCACTGGGTTGGCCAGGGCGCAACGCTTTCTGATCGCGTTAACGCGCTGATCAAAGAAGCAAAGAAAGCAGCTTAATCTGTCACGGTGGTGAGCATGAGCAGACAACTTGCCGCACAGGCACCTGTTAACCCGATTGTATTGGGCAAAATGGGCGCTGCATACGGCATTCGCGGCTGGCTCAAAGTGTTTTCCTCCACTGAAGACGCTGAAAGCATCTTTGACTACCAACCCTGGTTTATCCAGCGCGCCGGTAAATGGCAGCAGGTGGAACTGGATAGTTGGAAGCACCACAATCAGGACCTGATCATCAAAGTCAAAGGCATTGACGATCGGGATGCGGCGGCACAGTTGACCAATTGCGAAATTCAGGTCGACTCGACGCAACTGCCTGCGCTGGAAAACGGTGAGTACTACTGGAAAGACCTGATGGGTTGCAAGGTGGTCAACGTTGAAGGCTACGAGCTGGGTAAAGTCATCGATATGATGGAAACCGGTTCGAACGACGTTCTCGTCGTGAAGGCAAACCTGAAAGATGCGTTTGGTGTACAGGAGCGGTTAATTCCGTTTCTTGATGAACAGGTTATCAAGAAAGTCGATCTCGCTACTGGCCTTATTGAAGTAGATTGGGATCCTGGTTTTTGATCTCCGAATCAAACGGTAACGTAACGGCGAAAACAATGTGGATTGGTGTAATTAGCCTGTTTCCAGAAATGTTTCGCGCTATTACCGATTACGGGGTAACTGGCCGGGCAGTAAAAAATGGCCTGCTCAGCGTTCAAAGCTGGAGTCCACGTGACTTCACGCACGACCGGCACCGTACTGTGGACGATCGTCCTTATGGTGGCGGACCGGGAATGCTGATGATGGTACAACCTTTACGGGATGCCATCTCCGCAGCGAAAGCAGCGGCGGGAGAGGGTGCCAGGGTGATATATCTTTCACCTCAGGGGCGCAAACTGGACCAACAGGGCGTTTGCGAACTGGCGTCACGCGACAAGTTAATTCTTGTTTGTGGCCGCTATGAAGGGATTGATGAGCGCGTAATCCAGACCGAAATTGATGAAGAATGGTCAATCGGTGATTACGTTCTCAGCGGTGGGGAACTGCCCGCAATGACGATGATTGACGCAGTCGCCCGGTTCATTCCGGGAGTACTCGGCAAGCAGGCGTCAGCCGATGAGGATTCGTTCTCGGAGGGATTGCTGGATTGTCCACACTATACCCGACCTGAAGTGTTAGAAGGGATGGAGGTTCCGCCAGTATTACTGTCGGGCAACCATGCCGATATTCGCCAGTGGCGCCTGAAACAGTCGCTAGGCCGTACCTGGCTGAGAAGACCTGAACTTCTGGAAAACCTGGCTCTGACTGAAGAGCAAGCAAGGTTGCTTAAGGCGTTCCAACAAGAACACCAGCAACAAAACGATGATGCGGAAGAGTAATCTTCCCTGACTATCAGTTTACCCAGGATAAGAGATTTAATTATGAGCAACATTATTAAGCAAATTGAACAAGAGCAGATGAAACAGGACGTACCTTCCTTCCGTCCGGGTGATACCGTGGAAGTGAAAGTATGGGTCGTTGAAGGTTCTAAAAAACGTCTGCAGGCATTCGAGGGCGTGGTTATCGCTATTCGTAACCGCGGTCTGCACTCTGCATTCACTGTTCGCAAAATTTCTAACGGCGAAGGCGTTGAGCGTGTCTTCCAGACTCACTCTCCGGTAATTGACAGCATCGCTGTTAAACGTCGTGGCGCTGTGCGTAAAGCCAAACTGTACTACCTGCGTGAGCGTACTGGTAAGTCTGCTCGTATCAAAGAGCGTCTTAGCTAAGGTATCGCTAACGCGACATCTAAAAGTTAATAGCAAACAAGGGGTTGGCAGCATGCCAGCCCCTTTTTTTATTGCCAGAGAAACGCTTTTACAGAAAAGACTTACCCGATGCAGCCCGCAGTCCGGGTCTGTCGGCCTGACAGGGCTGATTGTCGTTTAGGATGACGAATCCCGGCGTGAAGGACGATCACGATCACTCCCGTCAGCAAGGGATGGCGTCTCTGCCGGTGTTTTCAGGTAACATGTGTCCCGCCGTTCGCGCGTTGAAGACAGGGCCGTACTGCAAAATAAAAGCACGCTGTCATGAGCGGCTGCATAAATACTGCCTCCCCGATTTTCGTCGTCTCGCCCATGAGAGGGGTTGCCCGGGAAGGTGCGCATTATCATAAGGACAGGTTGTGAAGGACGCTCTTTTTTTTCTTTCTGGATTTTTACTTTCCATCGCCTCATTTCGTTCAGCCCGCTATGCGCTGGAAGGCAACAGCAATCTATGGCTTTGCCGCATTCTGACCGTGCTGTGGTCCCTCATGGTGTTCGTGTTGTTTCCCCTGTTTCTCGCCATTGGATTATATGGTCCGGCCCTGATTCTGGTGGCGCTGAACCTCATCATTGTCTGGGCTGGCCGTGAACACAGAAAGGAAATGGCGCGTAAGAAGCAGAAAGCCACGGCAGTTAAGCCGCATATCCCGTTAGTCGATGTGGATATGCCCTGGCTGAACATGAAAGAGATCGGCTTCAGTTATTTTGACTATGAGGGCAAGGTCGTTTACCAACGCGTCGATGTGGAATCCTGCGATGGGCGATTTATTAAAGGTTATAGTCATTTTTACAGAGAGTTACGCGCATTCGAACTGGACCGGATTGAGTACGGTATGGTTATTGTCTGGCGGACAAATGAAAGCATGACCGTTGACGACTGGCTTATCGCTTATGTTGAGGCTTATAGCCTCTGAGAACGCCCGGCTGACCTGACATCAGGGGCGCTGAAAATGATAGATCGCCGCGTTTACTGGCCCGCTGTCCAGGACAATTAAGCCATAACGGTAATCGATAAAGCGCCCACCGCTTTTTTCTGCCACTCGCCGGCTGGCATAGTTGTTCTCCACCGCCAGCAGTTCGATTGTCTGCACATCCGGCCGCGCAAAGCCAAATTCCAGTAATAACTTCACCGCCTGCGTAGCCACGCCCTGGCGCTGTGCATCGCTGCGCACCCAGTAACCGAGGGAACACAACGCGCCCGGCTCGCTGGCAAAACGAAAACCAGCACCGCCTAACAGACGATCCTGCGCATCCACAATCGCAAACTCTTCTGATTCTCGTACCGCCCTTTGTAAGTGGGTAAAGCGAATCCAGCTTTCGGCCTCATGAGGCTGATAGTTTTCGTGTGCCCAGCTCATCCAGGGCAAAAGGGTATCAAGTGAGGCATTTACCGCCGCGGTAAATGCCTCGACATCGTTTAACTGAAAAGGACGTAGCCGGATTGTTGGTGGGATCTGAACCATATTTCTGCCTCTCTGTGGGAATGCGCTTATCTTAACAGGCGATACCGCCACGTAAAATTCTTGTGTGTATAGTAAAATTTACACATTAAGTGGCTTTTGAGTTCATTTGTTTTTTTATTAATATATTGTTTTTATTGCTATTTAATTTATTTTGCCAAGGCTTTTATGGGTAGTGGTAAATAAAGTGTACATCCAGCATTGTTGCGTGTATCAGTTATGGTACAGTAGTGCCACATCCTCTGTGAGGATCCTGTAAACGCATAAATGAGTGTAAAGGACAGCAAGATGCAAAAAGACGCGCTAAACAATGTTCACATTGCGAATGAACAAGTGTTGATCACCCCTGAAGAGCTGAAAACCAAATTTCCGTTAAGCCCTGCGCAGCAGGCGCAAATCGCGGCATCGCGCCAGACCATTGCCGATATCATTGCCGGTCGCGATCCACGCCTGTTAGTGGTGTGCGGTCCTTGCTCTATTCATGACACAGAAGCCGCTCTTGATTATGCGCGTCGTTTAAAAACTCTTTCCGAAACGGTGAGTGATCAACTCTATCTTGTTATGCGCGTCTACTTTGAGAAACCCCGCACAACCGTTGGCTGGAAGGGGTTGATCAACGATCCTTACATGGATAACTCATTTGATATGGAAGCAGGGCTGCACATTGCACGTGAATTGCTGGTTAATCTGGTCGACATGGGCCTGCCTTTAGCTACGGAAGCGCTGGATCCTAACAGCCCACAGTATCTGGGCGATCTCTTCAGCTGGTCGGCGATCGGTGCGCGTACAACGGAATCGCAAACGCACCGTGAGATGGCGTCAGGACTCTCCATGCCGGTTGGCTTCAAAAACGGGACTGATGGCAGCCTGGGCACGGCGATTAATGCCATGCGTGCGGCGGCGATGCCTCACCGGTTTGTCGGGATCAATCAGTCGGGCCAGGTCTGCCTGCTGCAAACGCAGGGTAATCCGGATGGCCACGTCATTTTACGCGGAGGAAAAGCGCCCAACTACAGCCCTGAAGATGTGGCGCAGTGCGAAGCCGCCATGCTAAAAGCGGGACTCCGTCCGGCCTTAATGATAGATTGCAGCCATGGTAACTCCGATAAAGATTACCGCCGTCAGCCCGGTGTAGCGGAATCTGCCGTTGCGCAAATCAAACAAGGTAACCGCTCAATTATTGGCTTGATGCTGGAAAGCCACATCCATGAAGGCAACCAGTCTTCTGAGCAGCCGCGCAGCGAGATGAAGTACGGTGTTTCCGTCACGGATGCCTGCATTAACTGGCAGGTTACCGAAGATTTACTGCGTGGCATGCATCATGAGCTACAAGGGGCGCTGGCGGCGCGTTTTTCACACGAGGTCTGATAGGTAATGGTCGCGGAACTAAACGCATTACGTGAACAAATTGATACGGTAGATAAAGCTTTACTGGTTCTGCTGGCAAAACGTCTGGAACTGGTCGCTGAAGTGGGTGAAGTCAAAAGCCGCCATGGTTTGCCGGTCTATGTCCCTGAACGTGAAGCATCGATGCTGGCGTCGCGTCGTAAAGAAGCTGAGGCCCTCGGTGTTCCTGCGGACTTGATCGAAGACGTATTACGCCGGGTGATGCGTGAATCTTACGCCAGCGAAAACGATAAAGGTTTTAAAACATTGTGTCCTGCGCTTCGCCCAATCGTGATTATCGGCGGTGAAGGGCAGATGGGGCGCCTGTTCAATAAAATGCTGACGTTGTCTGGCTATGCGGTAAAGACGCTGGACAAAGATGACTGGGACAAGGCGGATACATTGCTGGCGGATGCCGGTATGGTGATGATCAGTGTCCCTATTCATCTGACAGAGGCGGTGATTAACCGGCTTCCTCCCTTGCCGGATGACTGCATTCTGGTGGATCTTGCCTCGGTTAAACATCGCCCTTTGCAGGCGATGCTGGCCGCACATCGCGGGCCAGTATTGGGTCTGCATCCAATGTTTGGGCCTGACAGCGGCAGCCTGGCCAAGCAGGTTGTGGTCTGGTGTGATGGGCGACAACCGGAAGCCTACCAGTGGTTTCTGGAGCAGATCCAGGTCTGGGGCGCGCGCCTCCATCGTATCGGTGCGGAAGAGCACGATCAGAACATGGCCTTTATTCAGGCCCTGCGCCATTTTGCGACGTTTGCTTATGGGCTGCATCTGGCGGAAGAGAACGTCAATCTTGACCAACTGCTGGCGTTGTCATCGCCTATCTACCGGCTGGAGCTGGCAATGGTTGGGCGCCTGTTTGCTCAGGATCCCCAGCTCTATGCGGATATCATCATGTCGTCTGAAAATAACCTGAATCTTATCAAGCGGTATTATCAGCGATTTGGCGAAGCGATTGCTTTGCTGGAACAAGGCGATAAGCACGCCTTTATCGCCAGCTTCAATCGGGTTGAGGCCTGGTTTGGCGATCACGCAAAACGCTTTTTGGTTGAAAGCAGAAGCTTACTGCGATCGGCTAACGACAGCCGTCCTTAAAAGCAAAAGGCATCCACCCGGATGCCTTTTTCATTTCTATTGCTTGGGTTCCACAGGAATCACATTCTCACTGGGATAGCAGCCAAGAACTTTCAATGAACGCGTCATGGCGCGAAGTTCTTCCAGTGCCTGCTGCATTTTCTCAGACTGCAAATTACCCTGCACATCCAGATAAAACATCTCTTCCCAGGGATTGCCGTTAATTGGACGGGATTCCAGCTTGCTCATGATGAGATTGTGCTGGCGCAGGACCAAAAGGGCGTCAACCAGTGCACCTGCCTGTTGACCGGTTGCCATGATCAGCGTGGTTTTGGCCGAAATCTGATCGGAGACATCAATAGGTTTGCGTGCCAGAACAATAAAGCGAGTATGGTTCTGCTGCTGGTTAGCCAGATGGCGCTCAAGCACGCGTAACTGATAAAGCTCACCTCCGGCCTCACTGCCGATAGCCGCAACCTTCGGCGAGTTGAGCGCGGCCACTTTTTCCATCGCGGCGGCGGTACTTTCTGTGTAAACAATATTCCAGTGTGGAAAACGGTTGATAAAGTGGCTGGACTGCTGGAAAGGCTGTGGGTGGCTGTAAACCGTTTCGATTTGTTCCAGGTCGCTCGGGCCGCTCACCAGCATGCAGTGCTCAATGGGCAACGTCATTTCACCGACAATCGACAAATTGGTCTGTTGAAGCAGGTCATAAACATCATTGATGGAGCCGGAACTGGTGTTTTCGATGGGCAGGACAGCGTAGTCTGCCGCGTTGTTCTCAACCTGTTTAATAATGTCGTGGAATTTCAGGCAACCGCATTCCACCATGCTGTCGAAATGGCGGGCAGCATACTGTCGCGCAGCCAGATGAGAATAAGAGCCCTTTGGCCCTAAAAACGCGATGCGCGCAGCCTGTGCATGCGGATGGTTCAGGTTCTTTTGCAGCAATGCCTGCTGTGTCAGCACGGAGTCTTCAATGACTAACTGAAACAGACGGGTAATGTAATGCGCATCTAACTGATGCTTTTTGCCCAGCACAATAAGGTGTTCGATCAGCGCGCGCTCACGTTCGATATCACGGACAGGACGATGGGTGGCGAGTTTCGCTTCTGCCACCTCCACAGCCAGCAAACGCCGTTCGGCAAGTAACGTCAGTAGTTTTTCGTCCACGGCGCTGATTTTTTCACGCAGCGCCAGAAGCGGATTGTCCGGGGTCATAAGGCTCACCTGTAAGCTATCCAATAAAAAAGCCTCCCGATTGGGAGGCTTTGTTGTTCGTCTTCGCTTTCTTTTTACACGACGAATGGCCTCCCGTTCAGGGGAAGGTAAAAAAGAAAGCGAAGAAAAACGACAGTATTTTCATGAGGCGTTCCAAAATTGAGCTGACCTGAGAGTAACCGTACTCACGAAAAGCTGTCAACAAAAAACGCGCCCGGAGGCGCGTCAGAAAAGCGGGGATGAGGCTACTCTTCGGCTGCTGGCGTGAAATCTTTCACGCTGCTGGCCGCACGCCGCGCTTCAGGTTTGTGTTGGACTTTATTGAGTTGGCGCTCAAGTTTGCCGATCAAATCATTGATAGCGGTGTACATGTCGTCATGTTTGGCACTGGCGACCAGGGTACCGTTTGGTGTGTTGATGGTCGCGTCCGCCACAAACTCTTTGGACTCTTTCGACAGGACGATATGCGGATTAATCAGGTCAGTTTGCCATTTCTCAAGCTTGGCAAGGCGGTCTTCGACGTGTTCACGGATGGCTGGAGTAATTTCCATTTGCTTACTGGTAATGTTCACGATCATTATGCTTACCTCTCTGTGATTGCCGTCGGAATAGATCCAGCATAGCGCGATAATTCTGTATTTGTGTGATTTTGATCACAAAAAAATGTCACTTTTTGTCAACCAGGGCAAATTGTGAGAAAGGGCGAGAATGTGGTCGAAAAGGCTTGAAGCCAGGGCATTAACAAGGCATTGTTGACAGGTTAGCTCAGCGGCAACGTGTCAATATTGCCTGTTCTGTGCGCAAAAAAAAGCAGCCTCAGGGCTGCTTTTTTTGTTTCGGGAAAGGAAGGCTGATTAACCGTTATTGGCGGCGATAATTTTTGCCACTTTATCGGCCTCTGCATTCAACTGCAGTTGACGGTAGGCATTTTCCATCAGCGGAAGCGCGTCGTGGGTCGCCTGCGTATCAGGATAATCGCGCATCATGCCTTCAACACGGTTAACGACCGCGACATAAGCCCCGCGCTTGGTATAGAATTGCGCCACCGAGAGTTCATATTTAGCCAGACGATCTTTCAGGAAGACCTGACGCTTGTAAGCATCAGCGGCATACTGGCTGTTCGGGTAACTGCGCAGCAGCTGTGCAAAGTCGCGGAAAGCATCGCGCGCATGCGTAGGATCACGGTCCGAACGGTCAATGCCAAAAAAGCCCTGCAATGCTGAATCGTCCAGCGCCATATCCGTCAGACCTTTCATATAGATGACGTAATCGATATTAGGGTGCGTAGGATTCAAACGCATAAAGCGACTGATCGCCGCCTGCGCCATGGGCAGATCGGCATTTTTATAGTACGCGTAGATCAAATCCAACTGAACCTGCTGCGAATAGGGACCGAACGGGTAACGATTATCCAGCGCTTCCAGTTGCTTAATCGCCGCTTTAAAGTTACCGTCCTGCAGCTTTTGTTGCGCTGTAGCATAGATTTCAGAAGGCGGGTTGTCCGGTACCGCGTCATTTGAGCCGGAACAACCAACAAGTGCCAGGCTCAGTGTGGCTGCAGCCACCAGATATTTCATACGCGTCATGACGAAGTGATTATCCTCAAAATGTTATGGCGGAAGCTGTCCGTATAGCTCCCGGTAATGACCAGGTACGATAGCACATTATATTAAACGGCATCGCCGTAAAACCCAACGTTAACGAAGAAGCTGTATATGGCACAACAAGTTCAACTCACCGCAACGGTATCCGAGTCACAACTCGGACAACGTTTAGATCAGACTTTGGCGGAATTGTTCCCTGATTATTCACGTTCCCGCATAAAAGAGTGGATTCTCAACCAGCGCGTCAGTGTTAACGGCACTGTCATTGATAAGCCGAAAGAGAAAGTGCTTGGCGGCGAGCGCGTCACGATTGATGCAGAGATCGAAGAGGAGCAGCGCTGGGAACCCCAGGACATCCCGCTGGATATCGTATACGAAGACGAAGATATTATCGTCATCAATAAACCACGTGACCTGGTTGTTCATCCTGGGGCGGGAAATCCTGACGGTACGGTACTGAATGCACTACTGCATCACTATCCCGCCATTGTGGACGTTCCGCGTGCGGGGATTGTCCATCGTCTGGATAAAGACACCACCGGTTTGATGGTGGTGGCGAAGACCGTACCGGCGCAGACGCATTTAGTTGATGCCCTGCAGCGTCGTGAAATTACGCGTGAATATGAGGCGGTGGCCATTGGCACCATGACGGCGGGGGGAACGGTGGATGAACCGATTAGCCGTCACTCGACGAAACGTACGCATATGTCCGTGCATCCAATGGGTAAACCCGCTGTGACCCATTATCGCATTATGGAGCATTTCCGCGCCCATACGCGGCTTCGTCTGCGACTGGAAACCGGCCGTACGCACCAGATTCGCGTGCATATGTCGCATATTAATCATCCGCTGGTGGGCGATCCGCTCTACGGTGGCCGGCCGCGTCCGCCAAAAGGCGCGTCTGAAGAATTTATCGCGACCTTACGCGGTTTTGATCGTCAGGCACTGCACGCCACGATGCTCCGTCTTTATCATCCCATCTCGGGTATTGAGATGGAGTTTCATGCGGCCATTCCGCAGGATATGATCGATCTGATTGACGCGCTGAAAGCCGACACAGAGATGTTCAAGGATCAACTGGACTGGTTATGAGTCTGATTATCCCACAATGGCCTGCGCCAGCGCAGGTGCGAGCTGTCTCGACATTACGCCACGGTGGCGTCAGTGAGGGAAACTGGTGCTCGCTGAATCTCGGGGGCCATGTCGGTGATAAAGCAGAACATGTTCGTGCTAACCGTGAGCGACTGGTCTCGCTTGCGGCGTTGCCCGCGATGCCGCAATGGCTGAATCAGGTGCATTCAACTGACGTTGAACATCTCTCTGCCCGTATGGATCCTCAGCCGCGGCAAGCCGATGCCTGCATAACGCGTGAGCCGGGCGTAGTTTGTGCTGTGATGACCGCTGACTGCCTGCCCGTGCTGTTTTGTTCTGACGATGGGCGTGAAGTGGCCGCTGCACATGCCGGATGGCGTGGGCTTTGTGGCGGCGTGCTGGAAAATACGCTGGCGCAGTTTCAGGCGCCGCCCGACAGAATCCATGCCTGGCTGGGGCCGGCGATCGGTCCTGATGCTTTTGAAGTCGGCGCGGAGGTTCGTCGTGCATTCATGGACATTGATCCGCGTGCGGCGGATGCATTCCGCCCCGTCGGAGATAAATTTTTTGCCGATATCTGGCATCTGGCCCGACAACGCCTGCAGGCCGCAGGGGTCCAGTCTGTCAGTGCAGATTCACGCTGCACCTTCAGTGAACCCGACAATTTCTTCTCCTACCGCCGGGACGGGATCACCGGGCGTATGGCAACTTTAATTTGGCTGTTATAGTCTTACGCCATAAGACGATCCAGGCAGTGCATTTTTTACTCATATCTCAGGTCATTATCCTTGAAAACTTGAGGGATGACCTCATTTTAATCTCCAGTAGCATTTGACCTGTAATGGGAGGAATTATGCGTCTGGATCGTCTTACTAATAAATTTCAACTTGCTCTCTCCGACGCGCAGTCTCTGGCATTGGGACACGACAACCAGTTTATCGAACCTTTGCATCTGATGAGCGCACTGCTCAAACAGGAAGGGGGATCGGTCGCTCCGCTGTTGTCCTCTACCGGCATAGACGTGGCCTCTCTGCGTACGCAGATTGACCAGGCTATCGATCGTCTGCCCCAGGTGGAAGGCAGCGACGGCGACGTGCAACCTTCTGCCGACCTGATCAGAGTGCTTAATCTGTGCGACAAGCTGGCACAGAAGCGCAATGACAACTTTATCTCATCTGAATTATTTGTTTTGGCAGCCCTGGATTCACGTGGCTCGCTGGCAGACATTCTGAAGTCTGCGGGTGCCACTAACGACAAGCTCACCAAAGCGATAGAACAACTTCGTGGAGGTGACAACGTGAACGATCAGGGTGCTGAAGATCAGCGTCAGGCGTTAAAGAAATACACAATCGATCTCACTGAGCGTGCCGAGAAAGGCAAGCTGGATCCGGTGATTGGTCGTGATGAGGAAATTCGCCGTACCATTCAGGTATTGCAGCGCCGTACTAAAAATAACCCTGTGTTAATCGGTGAGCCCGGCGTAGGTAAGACCGCCATCGTTGAAGGGCTGGCCCAACGCATTATCAATGGCGAGGTGCCGGAAGGGCTGAAAGGTCGCCGTGTACTGGCGCTGGATATGGGCGCGCTGGTGGCGGGGGCAAAATACCGGGGTGAATTCGAGGAGCGTCTGAAAGGCGTACTCAGCGACCTGGCCAAACAGGAAGGCAACGTCATCCTGTTTATCGATGAGTTACATACCATGGTGGGCGCGGGCAAAGCGGACGGCGCAATGGATGCCGGTAATATGCTGAAGCCGGCACTGGCACGTGGTGAGCTGCACTGCGTCGGTGCCACCACGCTGGATGAATATCGCCAGTACATCGAGAAGGATGCGGCACTGGAGCGTCGTTTCCAGAAAGTGTTTGTCGCAGAGCCAAGCGTTGAAGATACCATCGCCATTTTGCGCGGGTTAAAAGAGCGCTATGAGTTGCACCATCATGTACAGATTACTGACCCGGCTATCGTTGCGGCGGCCACGCTTTCTCACCGCTATATCGCCGATCGTCAGTTACCCGATAAGGCGATTGACCTGATCGATGAAGCGGCATCCAGCATTCGTATGCAGATTGACTCCAAACCAGAGGCACTGGATCGACTGGAGCGGCGCATTATTCAGTTGAAACTCGAACAGCAGGCGCTGAAGAAAGAGTCTGATGATGCCAGCGTGAAACGTCTGGAGATGCTCGAAGCGGAGCTGAATCAGAAAGAGCGTGAATATGCTGAGCTGGAAGAAGAGTGGAAAGCGGAAAAAGCCTCATTAACCGGTACGCAGAATATTAAAGCGGAGCTGGAACAGGCACGCCTCCAGCTTGAGCAGGCGCGTCGCTCTGGTGATTTGGCGCAGATGTCTGAGCTGCAGTACGGCAAAATCCCGGCGCTGGAAAAACAACTGGCTTCTGCCACCCAGTCTGAAGGCAAAACCATGAAGCTGCTGCGCAATCGCGTGACAGATGTGGAAATTGCCGATGTGCTGGCGCGCTGGACCGGTATTCCGGTTGCCCGCATGATGGAAGGGGAGCGAGACAAACTGCTGCGAATGGAACAGGAGCTTCACTCGCGCGTTATCGGACAGGATGAAGCCGTCGAGGCGGTGTCCAATGCCATTCGTCGTAGCCGTGCGGGTCTGGCCGATCCAAACCGTCCTGTCGGGTCATTCCTGTTCCTCGGCCCAACGGGTGTGGGTAAAACCGAGTTGTGTAAATCGCTGGCTAACTTCCTGTTTGACAGTGACGATGCGATGGTCCGTATCGACATGTCTGAATTTATGGAGAAACACTCGGTATCGCGGCTGGTGGGGGCACCTCCGGGCTACGTTGGCTATGAAGAGGGCGGCTATCTGACCGAGGCGGTTCGCCGTCGTCCGTATTCGGTGATTCTGCTGGATGAGATAGAGAAGGCGCATCCCGATGTCTTCAATATCCTGCTGCAGGTGCTGGATGATGGCCGGTTAACGGATGGGCAAGGTCGCACCGTTGATTTCCGCAACACGGTGGTAATCATGACCTCGAACCTGGGCTCCGATCTGATTCAGGAACGTTTCGGCAATCTGAACTACGCCGAAATGAAGGGGGTTGTCATGGGTGTGGTAGGACAGCACTTCCGTCCTGAATTTGTTAACCGTATTGATGAGGTGGTGGTGTTCCATCCTCTGGGTGAAAAACACATTGCCTCTATCGCACAGATTCAGCTGCAACGGTTGTACAAACGTCTGGAGGATCGCGGTTATCAGCTGCATATCTCTGATGCCGCGATCAAGCTGCTGGGTGAGAACGGTTATGATCCGGTGTACGGTGCGCGTCCACTGAAACGCGCTATCCAGCAACAGATAGAGAATCCGCTGGCACAGCAGATCCTTTCCGGACAACTGGTTCCGGGAAAAGTGATAGAAATGGATGTCAAAGACGACGTCATTACGGCACATCAGTAAGGTTGTCTCTGTTAAAAACGGGCGTAATGCCCGTTTTTTGTTTCTGAAACGGGCCGGATTGGTGGTTTCTGCGACGGTTTGCCTGGAAAGTGAGCGGTTGAGAAGTTTCTTTGAATTACCCCCTTGCCAGCCCAAAATATTTGCCTATAATGCGCCTCCACTGACACGGCACAACGGCTTACGTAACGCGGTGTTCAGCAGAAAACTCCCCGGAGTTTTCGCCGGAGAAAAACTTCTGAAAAAGAGGTTGACTCTGAAGGAGGAAAGCGTAATATACGCCACCTCGCAACAGACGGTTAACCCGCTGGTTGCACTGCTCTTTAACAATTTATCAGACAATCTGTGTGGGCACTCGCAGGATTGATATCCGCGTCTCCGGACGCAAAAAATATCAAGTCTTAAGAGTGAACACGTATTGAAATTCATTACGACGTTTTCCTTGAGCATCGCTGCACTGGTTGCAGCAAATCAAACTTTAAATTGAAGAGTTTGATCATGGCTCAGATTGAACGCTGGCGGCAGGCCTAACACATGCAAGTCGGACGGTAGCACAGAGGAGCTTGCTCCTCGGGTGACGAGTGGCGGACGGGTGAGTAATGTCTGGGAAACTGCCCGATGGAGGGGATAACTACTGGAAACGGTAGCTAATACCGCATAACGTCGCAAGACCAAAGTGGGGACCTTCGGGCCTCACACCATCGGATGTGCCCAGATGGGATTAGCTGGTAGGCGGGGTAACGGCCCACCTAGGCGACGATCCTAGCTGGTCTGAGAGGATGACCGGCCACACTGGGACTGAGACACGGCCCAGACTCCTACGGGAGGCAGCAGTAGGGAATATTGCACAATGGGCGCAAGCCTGATGCAGCCATGCCGCGTGTATGAAGAAGGCCTTCGGGTTGTAAAGTACTTTCAGCGGGAGGAAGGTGCTGAGGTTAATAACCTCAGCAATTGACGTTACCCGCAGAAGAAGCACCGGCTAACTACGTGCCAGCAGCCGCGGTAATACGTAGGTGGCAAGCGTTATCCGGAATTATTGGGCGTAAAGCGCACGCAGGCGGTCTGTTAAGTCAGATGTGAAATCCCCGGGCTTAACACGGGAACTGCATTTGAAACTGGCAGGCTTGAGTCTCGTAGAGGGGGTAGAATTCGTGTAGCGGTGAAATGCGTAGAGATCTGGAGGAATACCGGTGGCGAAGGCGGCCCCCTGGACGAAGACTGACGCTCAGGTGCGAAAGCGTGGGGAGCAAACAGGATTAGATACCCTGGTAGTCCACGCCGTAAACGATGTCGACTTGGAGGTTGTTCCCTTGAGGAGTGGCTTCCGGAGCTAACGCGTTAAGTCGACCGCCTGGGGAGTACGGCCGCAAGGTTAAAACTCAAATGAATTGACGGGGGCCCGCACAAGCGGTGGAGCATGTGGTTTAATTCGATGCAACGCGAAGAACCTTACCTACTCTTGACATCCAGCGAACTTGGCAGAGATGCCTTGGTGCCTTCGGGAACGCTGAGACAGGTGCTGCATGGCTGTCGTCAGCTCGTGTTGTGAAATGTTGGGTTAAGTCCCGCAACGAGCGCAACCCTTATCCTTTGTTGCCAGCGATTCGGTCGGGAACTCAAAGGAGACTGCCGGTGATAAACCGGAGGAAGGTGGGGATGACGTCAAGTCATCATGGCCCTTACGAGTAGGGCTACACACGTGCTACAATGGCGCATACAAAGAGAAGCGACCTCGCGAGAGCAAGCGGACCTCATAAAGTGCGTCGTAGTCCGGATCGGAGTCTGCAACTCGACTCCGTGAAGTCGGAATCGCTAGTAATCGTGGATCAGAATGCCACGGTGAATACGTTCCCGGGCCTTGTACACACCGCCCGTCACACCATGGGAGTGGGTTGCAAAAGAAGTAGGTAGCTTAACCTCCGGGAGGGCGCTTACCACTTTGTGATTCATGACTGGGGTGAAGTCGTAACAAGGTAACCGTAGGGGAACCTGCGGTTGGATCACCTCCTTACCTGAAGATACCTTCGTGCGAAGTGCTCACACAGATTGTCTGATAGAAAGTCACGAGCAGAAAAAACCTCTACAGGCTTGTAGCTCAGGTGGTTAGAGCGCACCCCTGATAAGGGTGAGGTCGGTGGTTCAAGTCCACTCAGGCCTACCAACTTCGCACTCATGCTGCGTTATGTCTCCGGCTCGCATAGTTCACTATGCTTCGCGGACACACGCCTTGCCTGAGCACGAAGTGCATTTCTCATGAAGTGCACGCAGTTGAGTGGTGGTAGTGGTCTCTGCAGTAACTGTATGGGGCTATAGCTCAGCTGGGAGAGCGCCTGCCTTGCACGCAGGAGGTCAGCGGTTCGATCCCGCTTAGCTCCACCATACTTGCTGTTTTTTCTGACAATACTTCAGAGCGTACCGGCGACGGTGTGCTGCGAAGTATTATGCTCTTTAACAATCCGGAACAAGCTGAAAATTTGAAACGACGCACGTCGTGTTCCTCCGTAATAAGGAACACAGCACGATGCGTTCGGGTCTCTCAAAAGCTTACAGCTTACAAGCAACTGTTATGCAGTAGCGCGTGAGCAGTAAAGAAAGCAAGGCGCGTCGGCGCACAGCCAGCGGAGCGTACTGAAGTACGTGAGCATGGCGGGCACCGCGCAACGATGCATTCTTTACGCGCAGCCGTTACGGTAAACAGATAAACGCCTGTGGGTTGTGAGGTTAAGCGACCAAGCGTACACGGTGGATGCCCTGGCAGTCAGAGGCGATGAAGGGCGTGCTAATCTGCGATAAGCGCCGGTAAGGTGATATGAACCGCTATAACCGGCGATACCCGAATGGGGAAACCCAGTGTGATTCGTCACACTATCATGCAGTGAATACATAGCGGCATGAGGCGAACCGGGGAACTGAAACATCTAAGTACCCCGAGGAAAAGAAATCAACCGAGATTCCCCAGTAGCGGCGAGCGAACGGGGAGGAGCCCAGAACCTGCATCAGCTTGTGCATCAGTGGAAGCGTCTGGAAAGTCGCAGGGTACAGGGTGATACTCCCGTACACAAAGGTGCACAGGCTGTGAGTTCGATGAGTAAGGCGGGACACGTGGTATCCTGTCTGAATATGGGGGGACCATCCTCCAAGGCTAAATACTCCTGACTGACCGATAGTGAACCAGTACCGTGAGGGAAAGGCGAAAAGAACCCCGGCGAGGGGAGTGAAACAGAACCTGAAACCGTGTACGTACAAGCAGTGGGAGCACCTTCGTGGTGTGACTGCGTACCTTTTGTATAATGGGTCAGCGACTTATATTCTGTAGCAAGGTTAACCGTATAGGGGAGCCGCAGGGAAACCGAGTCTTAACTGGGCGTTAAGTTGCAGGGTATAGACCCGAAACCCGGTGATCTAGCCATGGGCAGGTTGAAGGTTGGGTAACACTAACTGGAGGACCGAACCGACTAATGTTGAAAAATTAGCGGATGACCTGTGGCTGGGGGTGAAAGGCCAATCAAACCGGGAGATAGCTGGTTCTCCCCGAAAGCTATTTAGGTAGCGCCTCGTGAACTCATCTCCGGGGGTAGAGCACTGTTTCGGCTAGGGGCCATCCCGGCTTACCAACCCGATGCAAACTGCGAATACCGGAGAATGTTATCACGGGAGACACACGGCGGGTGCTAACGTCCGTCGTGAAGAGGGAAACAGCCCAGACCGCCAGCTAAGGTCCCAAAGTCATGGTTAAGTGGGAAACGATGTGGGAAGGCACAGACAGCGGATGTTGGCTTAGAAGCAGCCATCATTTAAAGAAAGCGTAATAGCTCACTGGTCGAGTCGGCCTGCGCGGAAGATGTAACGGGGCTAAACCATGCACCGAAGCTGCGGCAGCGACGCGTAAGCGTTGTTGGGTAGGGGAGCGTTCTGTAAGCCGTCGAAGGTGTGCTGTGAGGCATGCTGGAGGTATCAGAAGTGCGAATGCTGACATAAGTAACGATAAACAAGGTGAAAAACCTTGTCGCCGGAAGACCAAGGGTTCCTGTTCAACGTTAATCGGAGCAGGGTGAGTCGACCCCTAAGGCGAGGCCGAAAGGCGTAGTCGATGGGAAACAGGTTAATATTCCTGTACTTGGTGTTACTGCGAAGGGGGGACGGAGAAGGCTATATCGGCCGGGCGACGGTTGTCCCGGTTTAAGCGTGTAGGTGTGTGCGCCGCAAATCCGGTGCACTTTACACTGAGGCGTGACGACGAGGCACTACGGTGCTGAAGTGATAAATGCCCTGCTTCGGAAAAGCCTCTAAGCATCAGGTAACACGAAATCGTACCCCAAACCGACACAGGTGGTCAGGTAGAGAATACCGGCGCTTGAGAGAACTCGGGTGAAGGAACTAGGCAAAATGGTGCCGTAACTTCGGGAGAAGGCACGCTGGCGCGTAGGTGAGGGGACTTGCTCCCGGAGCCGAGGCCAGTCGAAGATACCAGCTGGCTGCAACTGTTTATTAAAAACACAGCACTGTGCAAACACGAAAGTGGACGTATACGGTGTGACGCCTGCCCGGTGCCGGAAGGTTAATTGATGGGGTTATCCGTAAGGAGAAGCTCTTGATCGAAGCCCCGGTAAACGGCGGCCGTAACTATAACGGTCCTAAGGTAGCGAAATTCCTTGTCGGGTAAGTTCCGACCTGCACGAATGGCGTAATGATGGCCAGGCTGTCTCCACCCGAGACTCAGTGAAATTGAAATCGCTGTGAAGATGCAGGTTACCCGCGACAGGACGGAAAGACCCCGTGAACCTTTACTACAGCTTGACACTGAACACTGAGCCTTGATGTGTAGGATAGGTGGGAGGCTTTGAAGCGTGGACGCCAGTCTGCGTGGAGCCGTCCTTGAAATACCACCCTTTAATGTTTGGTGTTCTAACGTGGGCCCGTGATCCGGGCTGCGGACAGTGTCAGGTGGGCAGTTTGACTGGGGCGGTCGCCTCCTAAAGTGTAACGGAGGCGCACGAAGGTTGGCTAATCCTGGTCGGACATCAGGAGGTTAGTGCAATGGCATAAGCCAGCTTGACTGCGAGTGACGGCTCGAGCAGGTGCGAAAGCAGGTCATAGTGATCCGGTGGTTCCGCATGGAAGGGCCATCGCTCAACGGATAAAAGCTACCCCGGGGATAACAGGCTTATCTCCCCCAAGAGTCCACATCGACGGGGAGGTTTGGCACCTCGATGTCGGCTCATCGCATCCTGGGGCTGTAGTCGGTCCCAAGGGTTGGGCTGTTCGCCCATTAAAGCGGTACGCGAGCTGGGTTCAGAACGTCGTGAGACAGTTCGGTCCCTATCCGTCGTGGGCGTAGGAAATTTGAGAGGAGCTGTCCTTAGTACGAGAGGACCGGGATGGACGCACCGCTGGTGTACCAGTTGTTCTGCCAAGGGCATAGCTGGGTAGCTATGTGCGGAAGGGATAAGTGCTGAAAGCATCTAAGCACGAAACTTGCCCCGAGATGAGTTCTCCCTGAGGCTCCGAGCCTCCTGAAGGGACGTTGAAGACGACGACGTTGATAGGCCGGGTGTGTAAGCGCAGCGATGCGTTGAGCTTACCGGTACTAATGACCCGTGAGGCTTAACCTTACAACGCCAGAGGCGTTTTGGTTGAGAGACAGAAAGAATTTTCAGCCTTGTTTACCGGATAACGCCGTGCGGCCCGAGAGGGCGGTGCGGCAGACAGAATCTGCCTGGCGGCTGTAGCGCGGTGGTCCCACCTGACCCCATGCCGAACTCAGAAGTGAAACGCCGTAGCGCCGATGGTAGTGTGGGGTCTCCCCATGCGAGAGTAGGGAACTGCCAGGCATCAATCAGGTGAAGAAGCCCCGTACGGAAGTACGGGGCTTTTTTACGTCCGCAAATCATGGTTCAGCAGGCAGCCGGGCAGAATCTTATGGCCGTTTAAAGCCTCTTGAGCCCGATATCCTACGCTGCTGTTTGCACTGAACCGGCTGGCAAGACTCCTTCCATCGTCGCCTGGTACCGTTTCTTTGTATAAATTCTCCAGGCCCGCCATCCTGGGTCAGAAAGTAAACCGTACCCTCAGACCGGCAGGGGATGGCTTTTCTTCACTTCCCTGAGCGAAATCGAAGAATTAATGCTCAGGATCCCCGGCAGCTTGCGCAGTTCCTTTTCAATAAACAGGCTGTAATGATCTAAATCCCGCGCAACCACCTGCAAAAGGAAGTCGGCCTCGCCAGTGATATTGTGGCATGACAGGATATAAGGATTCGCATTGATCCGCTCTTCAAAGTCTCGTGTTGCCGCCTCACTGTGTTGGCTGCAGACCAGACGCACGAATGCCATCACGCCAAACCCCATCTTTCGACGATTCACTACCGCCTGATAACCTTCAATGAAGGCTTCGTCCTCAAGCCGCTTCAGGCGCCGCCATGTTGACGCCGGGCTCATATCCAAATCCTGAGACAGCTTAAGACTCGATACTCTGCCGTCCTTTTGCAGATAGCGCAGTAACGCCACATCTTTCTTATCAAGAATGCTCACTGAAATATCCACTCAGCCTTACTATCATTAATGAAAGATAATTTCATAAACCATGATCCGCCTGCAATACACGAAAAGTAATTTCACGGCCTGTCAGTATACTTTTAGTAAACCATACATGAGGGTTTACTGATGAAAGCGGTCATATACGAATCATTTCTGTCCCCGCCTGTCCTGAAAACGCTGCCGGATCCCACACCGGAACCCCATGGCGTTGTGATTCGGGTTAAAGCAACTGGGGTTTGCCGAAGCGACTGGCATGGCTGGGTCGGCCACGATCCTGATATCCCGTTACCCCACGTGCCGGGGCATGAATTCGCCGGCACGATTGAAGCGGTCGGCAGCGCGGTGACGAAATGGCGCCCGGGCGATAATGTCACCGTGCCCTTTGTCTCGGGATGCGGTTTATGCCATGAGTGCCATTCAGGCAATCAACAGGTCTGCGATCATCAGTTTCAGCCAGGCTTTACCCACTGGGGATCCTTCGCAGAATATGTCGCCATACAGCAGGCGGATCTGAACCTCATTGCTCTACCGGATACGCTGAATTTCACCACTGCGGCCAGTCTGGGATGTCGCTTCATCACCTCTTTCAGGGCCGTTGTTGATCAGGGGAAAACGTCCGCAGGGCAGTGGCTTGCTGTGCACGGCTGTGGTGGCGTAGGCCTTTCCGCCATCATGATTGCCAATGCACTTGGCGCCAATGTCATAGCGGTGGATATCTCGGATGAAAAGCTGCAACTGGCGCGTGAGCTGGGCGCTGTTGCCATCGTAAATGCCACGCAGGTCGCCGACGTAGCGGAAGCGGTCAGAGAGTTCACCCACGGCGGGGCGCACGTTTCAATCGATGCGCTGGGTCATACGGCAACCTGTGTCAACGCTATCAACTCGTTAAGAAAAAGAGGCAGGCACGTTCAGGTTGGCCTGATGGCAGGTGAACACAGCGCACCGCCCATTCCTATGGCGCGGGTCATTGCTAATGAACTGGAAATTATTGGCAGCCACGGCATGCAGGCCCATCGCTATGATGTGATGATGAACATGATTCATGCAGGAAAACTTTGTCCGGAAAAACTGATCGGCAGAACCATTAACCTGGAGCAATCCATAGAGGCGTTAATGAATATGGATAAGTTTGAATCGCCCGGTGTTACGGTGATCACCGCATTTTAACGGTCTCTCTGTGCGCATGTCAGTGCTTCCAGGATGTCATCGTGAGGCGCTGACGCAGCGTTATCGGTAAATGCCGCCTGATATATCACGCAATGATTTCAGTAAATTAGCAACACAGGTCACATTTTATAGGCTCGGGGCAACACCTCTTTCCGTTTTATTGCCGTCCATGCTTTACTCAACGCTTTAACGCTGCTTATCAGCAAGGAGCCGAGGCATAGCATGTCAGACATGAACAGCACTCCCCACACGCAGGCGATCGACAGAAAAAAACGTATCTGGGCCATCGTAGGCGCGTCCTCAGGTAATCTCGTCGAATGGTTCGACTTTTATGTGTACTCGTTTTTCTCACTCTACTTTGCCCATATTTTCTTCCCCCAGGGCGACACCACAACCCAACTGCTGCAGACCGCAGGCGTCTTTGCGGCGGGCTTCTTAATGCGGCCGATTGGCGGCTGGTTATTTGGCTACATTGGCGACCGCCACGGCCGCAAAAAATCCATGCTGATCTCGGTCTGCATGATGTGTTTCGGATCGCTGGTGATCGCCTGCCTGCCGGGCTACGAAAGTATTGGCATCGCCGCGCCCGCACTGCTTTTGCTGGCGCGTATGTTTCAGGGACTGTCAGTAGGCGGTGAATACGGCACAAGCGCCACCTATATGAGTGAAGTCGCGCTGGAAGGACGAAAAGGGTTTTATGCCTCATTCCAGTATGTCACCTTAATCGGCGGCCAACTGGCTGCGGTACTGACGGTCGTGGTGCTGCAGTTTCTGTTAACCGATCATGAGCTACGAACCTGGGGCTGGCGTATCCCGTTCTTTTTAGGCGCCGCGTTGGCTGTTGTGGCGTTATGGCTGCGCCGCTCGCTGGATGAGACCTCGGATAAACAAACCCGTGAACACCGCGATGCGGGCAGCGTCATCGGCTTATTGCGAAATCATACTAAGCCGTTTCTGATGGTACTGGGCTTTACCGCGGGCGGATCGCTGAGTTTCTATACCTTTACCACCTATATGCAAAAGTACCTGGTCAATACGTCAGGCATGGATGCGAAAACGGCCAGCGGATTAATGACCGGCGCGTTACTGGTTTATATGCTGCTGCAGCCGATTATCGGTGGTTTGTCGGATAAAATCGGCCGCCGCACGTCCATGATGATCTTTGGGGCTGGGGCAGCAATCTGTACTGTGCCCATTCTGACACTTTTGCAAAACGTTCAGAGTCCGGGCATGGCATTTATTCTGATTATGCTGGCGCTGCTGATCACCAGTTTTTACACCTCGATCAGTGGGATTTTAAAAGCAGAGATGTTTCCACCGCAGGTCAGGACGCTCGGTGTCGGGCTTTCCTATGCGGTGGCGAATGCCATTTTTGGTGGATCGGCAGAGTATGTTGCGTTGCTGATGAAACACCACGACATGGAAACCACGTTCTTCTGGTATGTTTCTGGGATGGGGGCACTGGCCTTCGTGGTATCGCTGTTGCTGCACCGGCAGGGTAAGGGCATGACGCTTTAATCGGTCAGCATGCCGCAGTCAGTCTGCGGCATGCTGAAAAACTAGAGGATACGACTGATCAGGCGGTCAATACGGATACGACGCAGGCGTCGTATCAGTTTACGGACTTTAGCCGGGTAGTCAGCAATACTTTCCAGCTCACGGAAATGCTTAACCACAGTGGTATGTTGGCGAATCAGCATCAGTTCGTGCTGGCGCTGATCGGCCAGCTGCTGATGCGGATCGTGGATCAGTACCGCATTTTCCAGATCCAGCCGCCAGGCGCGCGGATTCAGGTTGTTGCCTGTAATAAGCTGCCATTCATCATCGACCCACATCCCTTTCAGGTGATAGCTGTTCTCACCCTCTTTCCATAAGCGCACGATCAGCTGTCCGTTACTGACGTAATACTGCAGGCGACTCAAAAAGCGACGCAGATTAATTTCGTAGAGATAGGGCAGTGCACCGATGATCTTGAACGGCTCATCGGGTGCAATATAGAAGTCATTCGCCGTCTTATCACCCACAATGATCTCGACATCTTTGCCCTGACGTAACAGGGCAATGATATTGCGCACCAGCAAGGCGGGCAGGTTGAAATAGGGGGTGCAGATAGTGAGTTTTTTCTCTGCGCAGGGCATCAGATGGAAAATGGTCTTGTTCAGCAGGCTGTGTTTGCCTAAGCCTACTAAAGGCGTTACGGCCAGTTCATCGTTGCCAGCGTTGCCTTCAAACTGATAGTTAAAACCGCGCAGGTCCTGACGAAACTGCCGGGTTTCGTTTTTAATTTCCGGGCTGGAAGGCCGCTCTGCATAGTCCAGACGATTCACCGCCTCCGCCTCTTTCAAATGGTGATTAATCCATTCGAACATGGTGTCAGCCAGGGCGGGGTTACGGATGAGCTGATAGCGGTCGTAGCGGTATTTATCATGCTGGTGCAGGTAGACGTCATTAATGCTGGCACCGCTGTAAAGCAGCATGTCATCAATAATGAAACCTTTCAGGTGCAGTACGCCCAGCGCTTCACGCGTATTAACCGGGATGCCGTACACCGGAATCACGCTGTCGGGATGTTGCTGGGCCATCTCACAATACCAGTCGGCGTTAGTGACGCCGCGCGCGGCACCAATGCGCCCGCGCTGGGCGCGGTGCCAGTCAACTAAAATACTGATATCCAGCTGTGGACGCGCGATTTTTGCCGCATAGAGTGCGTTCATGACGGCGCGGCCCGCATCGTCATTTTCCAGATAAAGGGCGACGATACAAATGCGCGATTGCGCTGACGCAATCTTTTCCAAAAGCGTCTCACGGAATTCGCTAGGCGAATAAAGCGTCGACACATCCGCAACAGATTGTGACAGTTTAGGCAGCTGTGCGAGGTGTTGTTGGTGTTTATTGCGCTTAAATTTAGACAACATCACAGTGCACTTCTTCTCGGTTCATTGTATGGCCTTTTGCCACCAAATCAGGGTCATAACGCTAAATAATAACATCAACCCGGGCTGACCGGGCGATTTTTACTTTTCTGTACACGGTAAATTGACATTATCCTGTAACAAAAGCTTAAGGCTGACGATACCATCGTCCATCTGCACATCCACGTTAAAATTGAGTTTTTTCGCCAGCGTGACCATGCCACGGTTGCCCGGCATGGTGATGCCGTTCAGTTGTTGCAGGCCATGGGCGCGGGTGTAACGAATCATTTTTTCGAGTAACCGCCGCCCCATTCCCAGACCTTTCAGATCGGAACGTACCAGCACGGAGAACTCTGCATCAATGTTGTCGGCATCCGAAATGGCGCGGGTGACGCCGATGATCTCCGGCTGTCCCTGGTGCTGACGCACCGCGACGATCGCCATTTCCCGGTCATAGTCGATCTGCGTCATATTGGCCAGATCGTCATGTGTGAATTCGTTAATTTCGCTGAAATAGCGGTAGTAGAGATCTTCTTTGGTTACCTGACTGATGAAGTCACGCAGCAGCGGTTCATCTTCAGGTAAGATCGGGCGGAACAGGCAATGCTGACCATCTTTCAGCTCCACCTCCTCTTCCAGGTGCTGAGGATAAGGACGAATCGCCAGGCGGGTTTCGCTGTCACCGTCAAAGGGGGCCAACGACAGGGTGACGTCCAGCAGCGTGAAATCACTGCCCGCCGCCAACAGCGGATGAATATCCAGGCGCGCTATTTCCGGGCAATCCACCACCAGGTTAGACACCTGTACCAGTAACTGGCTCAGCGCGGCAACATCAAGAGGGATGAGCGCACTGCGGCTGCGGATCTTACCGCCTTTGATCGCCTGTATAACCAGATAGCGCGCCAGCGTCATATTGAGCGGCGGCAACGCTACGGCAGCCTGTTTCTCAGCCTGCCATTCCACGCCACCTTCACCCAGCATGATGATCGGGCCAAACAGCGGATCCTGTTCCACGACTATGCGCAGCTCCTGTGCTCCGGCACGATTTGCCATGCTCTGCACGACCAGCCCTTCGATTCGGGCGCTGGGTAACGTCTGTTTTACGCGGTCGATAATGGCGTCTGCCGCGCGCCGCACTTCAGCAGCATTGCGCAGATACAGCATCACGCCCTGAACGTCGGATTTATGCGCCACGTCCGGGGAGCGCAGTTTTAGCGCAACCGGGTAACCGATTTGTTCGGCAATCGTGACCGCATCATCGCTGTCTTTCGCAATCCAGGTGGGCAGAGTGGCCAGTCCGTAGGCTTTGAGCACCGGCTGCACCTCATGCGTATCCAGCGATAACACACCCTGATTTAATGCCTGAGATAAGATCTGGTGCGCCTGCGCACTGTCCTGAGTCAGACTGGCCGGCAGCGCGGGGGTTTCCCGCAGTAACTTCTGATTACGCCGGTATTCCACCTGGTGCATAAAGGCGGTAACGGTACCTTCCGGCGTGCGCCAGGTAGGAATGCCCGCCTGCGTAAAAGCCCGGCGCGCCGCCTGAGAAGAGTATTCCCCGCACCAGTTCGTCAACAGCGTAAGCTGTTTACCGCGCGGATGCTGTTGCACCAGCTGAATAATTTTCTCTGCGGTTTCGGTGGCGGGGGCAACGGCACTGGGGGCATGAATCAGCATCAACGCATCTAAATCATGGCTGTCGAGCAGCACGCTAATACAGTCAAGATAACGCGCCGGTGTGGCATCGTCTTTTAAATCAAGCGGATTGCCATGTCCGACGCCCTCCGGCAGGACAGCATTGAGCTGCTGCACGGTCTCGTCGCTCAGCACGGCCAGCTTACCGTTGCGGGCATAGAGTTCATCCAGCGCCAGTGCGGCGGGCGCGGCACCATTGCTGACGATCATCAGGCGATGACCACGCGGCGGGCGCATATGGCTTAAGGATTCCACTGCGGTAAACAGCTCGTGGGTATCCTGTACCCGCAGTAACCCCGCGCGCTGAATGGCGGCATCCCAGGCGGCATCCAGACCACTGTGCGTTCCCAGCAACGCCTGTGCCTGACGGCTGCGCCCACTTTTGATGATCAGGATGGGCTTATTACGTGAGGCGCTTCGCGAAGCCGAGACAAAACGGCGTGCATCACTAAGATGTTCAAGATAAAGCAGAATCGCGCTGGTTTTGCCATCGCGGGCAAGAAAATCCAGCAGGTCATCCACGTCGGTATCCAAACTGTCTCCCAGCGCGATAAACCAGGAGAAGCCCAGGTTACGCTGCTGTGCCCAGTCGAGAATGGTATTAGAGACGGCGGATGACTGCGAAATAAACGCAATGCGGCCCTTAGCAATGGGTACGGGCGAAAAGCTGGCATTCAGTCCCTGCCACGGTGCCAGCAGGCCCAGACTGTTAGGGCCGAGCAGACGGATCTGCCAGCGGCTGGCGCACTGTTTTAATTCGGGAAGCTGGCTGGTGGGCGCAGAAAGAATGATGCAGGCTTTACAGCCTTTCTCGCCAAGCTGCTGCAGCAGTTCCAGATTCCTTTTGTGATGGGTGCAAATGACCGCCAAATCCGGGGCGAAAGGCAGACTGTGAATATCAGGCCAGGCCAGCACGCCGCTGACGGCTTTGTATTTTGGCGTAACCGGCAACACCGGTCCGCTAAAGCCGCCGGCCAGCAGGTTGCGCATCATGAAATAGCCTGCGCGTCCCGGTTTGATCGAGGCGCCGATAACCGCAATGGATTTCGGCCTTAACAGCGCTTCCAGTCCGCGTTGACTCATCACGTACTCCATTCATCAGGATTTAGGTGATTGTAAACGTATTTGCCCCGTTTTACCGCCGGGCAGATCGCAGGCTGAAGAAGGGCGTACATCAGCGCGCCCGGGACACTATTCGTCACGCATGTACGTGACCGCTAACGTTATCGGTTCTGACCGGGATGGTGCGGTTTACCGGCCAGGTAAGCCTGGCGAAACTGCTCGAAATGCCGGGATAAAGCCTGCGCTGCGTCGCTGTCGCCCGCCTGCTGCAGTAATGCCGCTGCAATTTCTGCCGTACAGTGCTGGCCTTCGCCATGTGCTTCACGCAGCGTGTAGCGGGAAGGGGACGTTACATTGAGCGACAGCACCGGGAAACGATCAAGCCAGGGGCTTTTGCGAAACATCTTCCGCGCCTCATTCCAGGTACCGTCCAGCATAATAAACAGCGGCGGTTTGCCCGACAGCGGCGGCGCGTGGAGAACCTCGCGACCGTCATCCGCATAGGAGGCAGGAAAAACCACCATCGGCTGATAAGCCCCATCGGCCACCGCCGCCAGTAACAGCGGATCGGGCTCCGTGCGTGACCAGCCAAAGGCCTGCGTATTTGGCAACACATCCGCAATCAACCGGCCGGTATTGCTTGGCTTCATCGGCTCGGTATCAAACATCACCAGGCAAAAGCGGCTCCGGGCGGACTGTGTAACGATGCTGTCGCACAGGCACTGTTTTTCCGGCAACAGACAGCCCTGACAGCGAAGCACACGATTTCCGCGGGCTAAAAAAGGACGCGTAGCACGCGCCAGACGTTGGCTGCGTAAACGTAAAACGGCGTTATCAGACATGATTCTTCAGGACAGGAAAAAGCGTAGTGTAATCGAAGCGTCGGACAAAAGGAAAAGGCCAGCAGATGCTGGCCTCAGGGACTTACAGGGATTCGTCGAGCCACTCATTAAAGGGGGCTTTCGGCATCGCGCCGTTCAGCACATCCACCATCTCGCCTTTTTTAAACACCATGATGGTCGGGATACTGCGAATGCGGAAACGGCTGCTCAGGGCGGGCTCGGCTTCGGTATTCACCTTCAGAAAGCGAACCTTACCGCTACGCTCCTGCGCGACGTCTTTATAAACGGGCGCAAAGTTGACACAAGGGCCGCACCAGGGTGCCCAAAAATCCACGACGACAGGCAGGTCATCCTGCAGATAGCTGTCCAGCGTGGCGGCAGTGGCGTTGATCACGTCACCCGAAAACAGGCTTTCGCCACAACGACCACATTTGGCACCATCGGCAAGCCGTTCTTCGGGAACGCGATTGGTTGCCTGACAAGACGTGCATACCGTATTCATAAAAAACCTCTGATAATGATGTAGAGCGCTTTGCTCAATATTGTCCATTATGAAAGGGTGATAAGATCCGCTCAATGTGGATTGCTCTATAGGTTCAATAGTTGATAGCTAAGCGCAGTCACATCAGGTAATCTTCGCGCTCTCAATGCAGGAGGAAGAAATGAACGACGAATTTAAAGGCAAAAGTGGTAAGGTCAAAGTCATGTATGTGCGTGGCGAAGATGAGCAAAGCGCGCGTGCGCCCAATCCTCGTACAGGCAAAGGTGGCCGTCCTGCTGCTCGCCGTGAAGACACTCGTCGTTCATCCGGCCCACGTACTGAGCGCAGTGAAGAAGGCGGACGCAGTACAGGTCGTCGCAGCGACAGCGCGCCACGCCGCAATGACAGTGCACCTCGCCGCAACGATCGCAGCAGCGATAACCGCGACGCTTACGGCAGCAGTGATTCGCCCTGGCGCACCGTTTCCCGTGCACCGGTCGATGAGCCCAAATCGGATAACCCGGGCATCAGCGGTAAAGGTGTCGTGGACGTAGAGCAGATCCGCCGCCAGCGCCTGGAAGAAACCCGGGTTTATGGCGAAAACGCCTGTCAGGCGCTGTTCCAGAGCCGTCCCGAAAGCATCGTGCGTGCCTGGTTTGTGCAGAGCGTTACGCCGCGTTTTCGCGACGCGCTGCGCTGGCTGGCAGCGAACCGTAAAGCCTACCACGTGGTAGATGACGCTGAGATCACCAAAGCCTCCGGCACCGAACACCATGGCGGTGTGTGCTTCCTGATTAAAAAGCGCATGGGCATGGATGTGGCGGCGTGGCTGGAGAAGGCCGAAAGCAAAGACTGCGTGCTGGCCCTTGAAGATGTCAGTAACCCACATAACCTTGGCGCTATCATGCGTAGCTGTGCACATTTCGGTGTGAAAGGGCTGCTGGTGAATGATGCCTCGTTGCTGGAATCCGGCGCGGCAGTTCGTACCGCGGAAGGCGGGGCGGAACACGTTCAGGCCATCAGCGGCACAACCTTTACGCAAGGCCTCGACGCGTTCCGTAAAGCGGGTTACACCATCGTAACCACATCCAGCCATCAGGGTACGCCGCTGTCTGAAGCCGAGCTGCCTGCCAAAATGGTCCTGGTGTTAGGGCAGGAACGTGAAGGCTTGTCCGACAGTACGTTCCAGCAGGGCGATATGAGCCTGTCAATTGGCGGCACCGGTAATGTGGAAAGTCTGAATGTGTCGGTCGCGACCGGTGTGCTGTTAGCCGAATGGTGGCGTCAGAACGCATAATCTGTGCGAGCAAAACGATGGCGCGGCCAAGGCGCCATCATGCTCTATGCCGTTCGTTATCGCGCTTTACTCTCCCTCAGGCTTTGATCGTTGATAATGCGCATCCATCTCATCAAGTACCCGTTGATTCTCCAGTCCCCATTGATAGAGCTGTTCCACCGGTTCCGCAAAGGTTCTGCCCAGCGCCGTTAACTGATATTCCACTTTAGGCGGCACCACGTCATAAACATGGCGGGAAATTAATCCGCGTTGCTCCAGCTCTTTTAGCGTCTGAAACAACATCTTTTTCGATATTCCCTGCAGGCTTCGCTGCAGTTCCCCCGTGCGCGCGCGGCCACCAGGCCAGTGAAACAGCGCGTGCAGCACCATTGTGCTCCACTTCACCGAAAACAGATCCATCAGGCGGCGCGGTGGCGAATCCACATAAAAAACCAGTTTTCCGTCAACCCAGGCTGGCATAGTGTCCTTCCTTTCTATGGTCACCAAAAGGTGACTACTATCAATAATGAACCCATTTGAGTAGAGTTTGCCGCCTTCCGTTAAATAACGCCAGATACGATGAGAGGCACAATGAAAATCAATGCACTGATCGCCCACGATGCGACACAACCCCTGACGCCCGGCCAGATAGCGCTGCGTCCGCTTCAGCCCAGTGATGTCAGAATCGAAATTCTTTACTGTGGCGTTTGCCACTCCGATTTGCACATGGCCCGCAATGAGTGGGCGGTGAGCCACTATCCATTAGTACCCGGTCATGAAATTGTGGGCCGGGTTATTGAAACCGGCGGAAAGGCCAGCCGTTTTGCCCCCGGCGATCTTGTCGGTGTGGGCGTGATGGTGGATGCCTGCCGCACCTGTCGTTTTTGTCAGCAGCAGGAAGAGCAGTATTGCGAAGCTGGCTTCACCGCGACCTATAACGGCACAGATAAATATACCGGGGAGCGCACCCGGGGCGGTTATGCGGAACACGTTGTCGTCGATCAGGATTTTGTCGTATCGGTTCCTTCGCACTTGCCGCTGGCAGGCGTGGCCCCGCTATTGTGTGCGGGCGTCACTGTGTGGTCACCGCTCCGTCACTTTGATGTCAAAGCGGGCGACAAGGTTGGCGTCATTGGCCTGGGTGGCCTGGGGCACATGGCGGTAAAACTGGCGAGCGCACTGGGTGCGGACGTCACGCTGTTCACCACCTCTCCCGACAAAGCGGAAGATGCGCGCCGACTTGGTGCCCGTCATGTCGTGGTATCACGCCATGCAGCAGAGATGCAGGCCTGTCAGCAGTCGCTGGATCTGATCGTGGACTGCGTTGCCGCGCCTCACGATCTGGATCCCTATCTGGCCACGCTTAAAACCAATGGCCGTCTGGTGCTGGTGGGCATTCCCGACAGCCCGCACGCCTCACCGGATATCACGCCTATGGTATTCCGCCGTTTAAGCATCAGCGGCTCTTCTATTGGCAGCATCAAAGAAACGCAGGACATGCTGGACTTCTGCGGTGAGAACAATATTACGGCTGACATTGAATTGATTCGCGGAGAGCAGACAGAAGAGGCATTTGCGCGGATGCTGAAAGGGGAGGTGAAATACCGGTTCGTGATTGATATAAAAGCGACGCGTTGGTAAGGACGTTCTGGCGTACCGGGCAGGTACGCCAGAACCGGCGAAGACAGTGCGGCAGCCGCTAGTGCGCGCCGCCGCCTCCACCGCCTGCGCCGAACGGTGGACGGGCAAACCAGATCAGGACCAGCAAGACGAGGAACACGCCCGCCGAGGCCCAGAAAATCTCATTGGCAGAGATAATCAGCCCCTGATTGGTGATCTGCTGGGCGATGTAGGCCGACGCCTGCTGATGCGACATGCCCATCCCTTCAAGCTGGCTGTACATCTGCTGCGCATTGATGTTGTACGGCGTCACCGATTCGGTGAGGTTGCTGTGGTGCATTGCCTCACGATCCGTCCACATTGTCGTGGTAATGGAAGTGCCAATCGAGCCCGCCAGCGTACGCACAAAGTTAGACAGGCTGGATGCCGCGGCCATGCGCTCCGGTGGCAGACCGGAAAGCGTGATTGTCGTCAATGGCATAAAGAAGCAGGCCACCGCGAAGCCCTGAATAAACTGAGGCCAGGCGGAGGCCGCAAAGTCCATCTCGGGCTCAAAGGTGTAAGCTCGCCAGTAAAAACAAATGGCATACATAATGAAGCTAAACGTTACCAGTTGCCGCATGTCTATCTTATGCGAGAAACGCCCAATAATCGGCGACAGGATAACCGGGATAATCCCCACCGGTGCCGACGCCAGCCCGGCCCAGGTTGCGGTATAGCCGTAGACCTCCTGCAGCAACTGCGGCAACAGGACAATCGAGCCAAAATAGAGCATGTAGGCCAGGCTAATCGACAAACAGCCTATGGTGAAATTACGCGATTTGAACAGCGACAGATCGACTATCGGATGCTCATCCGTCAACTCCCATATCAGCAACATCACGAGCGCCACCACGGCGACAATGGTCAGAACGATGATTTCCGTCGAACTAAACCAGTCCAGCTCTTTACCCCGATCCAGCATGACCTGCAGCGAACCGACTCCGACAATCAGCAGGACCAGGCCGACGGTATCGATCGGTCGAATCTGTGTCTGGGTTTCACGACCACGCAGGGTTTGCAGCGTCAGCATAATGACGACAACCCCGATAGGAACGTTGATAAAGAAGATCCAGCCCCAGTGGTAGTTATCGCTGATCCAGCCGCCGAGGATCGGTCCACATATCGGGGCCACGATCACCGTCATCGCCCAGAGCGACAGGGCGATACTGCGCTTGGCCGGGGGATAGTTGTTCAGCAACAGGCTTTGCGACAGCGGAATCAACGGACCGGCCACGATCCCCTGAATGACGCGGAAGAAAATCAGCATCTCCAGGCTTTCTGACATACCGCAGGCCCAGGAGGCCAGCGCAAACAGGATAGTGGACCAGGTAAAGAGTTTGACTTCACCGATGCGCCTGGCGAGCCAGCCGGTAATCGGAATCGAGATAGCATTGGCCACCCCGAATGAGGTGATGACCCAGGTTCCCTGGGAGTTGGACGCCCCCAGGTTACCGGCAATCGTCGGAATCGCAACGTTCGCAATGGTAGAGTCCAGAACCTGCATGAACGTCGCCAGCGATAACGCAATGGTCATTAAGACCAGCGGCATCCCTTTAAGCGGTGTTTGTGCCATTACAGCCTCCGGCTCATCATCCGGCGTTCGCGTGGACGATATCGGTGATCAGCGTATTAACCGGTGCCAGGTCAATGGCCAGCGCGTTAGTGCTGTAGGCTGCCTGCTGACGTACGCTGGTAGCCAGTACGCTACCGTCTTTATTGTCGGTATCAATTTTGACCAACGTTGACAGGCCAATACGCAGTGGGTGCTTCGCGACTTCGTCCTGGTTCAGCTCAATGCGCACTGGCAGGCGCTGAACGACTTTAATCCAGTTGCCCGTGGCGTTCTGTGCAGGTAACAGGGAAAACGCGCTGCCTGTGCCCATATCCAGCCCCACCACTTTGCCGTGATAGACCACATCATCGCCGTAGATATCTGCCACAACGGTGGCCGGTTGACCAATACGCACGCCTGCCAGTTGGGTTTCTTTGAAGTTTGCATCCACCCACAAATCCGTCGCCGGGACGACAGCCATCAGCGGGGTACTGGTGCTGATTTGCGATCCGACCTGGACGCTACGACGCGAGACATAACCGTCCATCGGGCTGCGAATATCGGTACGTTGCAGTGCCAGCCAGGCGTCACGCAACTGCGCGGCGCTCTGTTTTACGGCAGGCTGGTTTTCCAGTGAGGTGTTCAGGATCATCGCCTGGTTGGCGTTGTATTGCTGAATCGCCACATCCAGCTCTGCTTTCGCCGAGGCCACGGCATCGCGCGCATGTTGCAGTTCTTCACGGCCAATCAGGTTGGACGCACCCAACGGTTCGCGGCGTTTCAGATCGGCCTGCGCCTGATCCAACGCCGTCTGACGGAGTGCAATGGTGGCCTGATACTGTTTCGCATTAATCATCTGTTGGTGCACCTGACGAACGCTGGTAGCCAGCTCCGTCTGCGCTTTTTCAAAGGCCTGCTGTGCGTCAGTTTTATCCAGCGACACCAGCACATCCCCTTTTTTGACATAGTCCGTATCGTCAAACCAGACTTTGTTCACGCTGCCTGATACCTGGGCCATGATCTGCACCTGATTACCCGCAACATAGGCATCATCCGTTTCCTGAAAATGACGCAACACTAAAAACCAGTATACGCCCCACGCAATGCCGAGCAGTACGACCACCAGCGCCAGTAAAATCAGTGCGCCTTTGCGCTTTTTCTTTTTGTTGTTCACAGGCTGATGCGGGCTTTGCGCCTCTGATGCACTCATGTATTTCTCCACGTTTTCCACTATGTCGGCGAGGTCAAGTCCGTTTTCGCCTTCGCCCGAGCCAAAAAAGCCAGCGACTAAGCGCTGGCCGGATGAAAGAGGGTTAAAATAACGATTTCGTCAGGTGATTGTGTCGCAGATCTTGCTATTACCGTGATAACGAGGCAGACAGTTTGTCTTCTTCCATTTTATCCAGTCGGGTAAGCAACTTACGGGTGATGCTTTCGAGCTGCGACTTTTCGTCAGCGGTCAGAGCGGACCACAGATATTGCAGGCTCTGATGCTGCGGCGGCAGAACCTGCTGCAGGAAGGCATTACCTTTGTCGGTCAGATGCAGATGCAGACAGCGGCGATCCTGCGCACTTTCACGGCGCTCAATCCAGCCGCGTTTTTCCAGCTCATCAGCGATGCGCGTGGCGTTGGTACGTGATGAACCCAGCGCGGTGCTCAGTTCAGAAGGCTGAATGCTCTGATCTTCCTGCGCATCCAGGGTCAGCAATGCCATAAACAGGGTTTCATTGATGCCCTGTTCTTTCAGCATTTTATTACGATTATCCAGCAGCTTACCTTGCATATGCATGCAGAGTCGCGTCAGAAGAATCTCCTGAAAGGGGAAATCCGCATGACGATTGGCGCGGATGTTTAACATTTGCTCAATGGGAGTAAACGAACTTTCCATTAGAAAAACCTCACTAATTTCAACTTTTATAGTAACCACGGCGACAGCATGACTGTTGAGTCACCGGACACAGAAGCGGTGTTCTCGGGCTGTTCCACTGTGGTGATTCAAGATCTGTCCTTGACCCCAGGGTGAAGGTGGTGCGCATCGATATCACAGGCGTTGGTCGTAGAGCGAAACGGTACGACATCAAATGATTTCGAAAGAAAAAATAACCGACGTGAATAACTTTGGGGCCAACCATAGCAAACTCACACTCGGCTGAACAGGCTAAATCACACTATTCTGGCTATTCGGTTGCTCTAAGCGGTGATTCCTCCACCAGACAAGTAAATTCAGTAACGTCAGTGTTGCACCGGCTGCGCAAACCCCATGCCAGCCACCCAGATGATAGGCATTGGCAGACAGCAGCGAACCCAGCGCACCGCCGATAAAGTAGCTGGTCATATAGCCGGCATTCAGGCGGTTACGGGCATCAGGCTGACGCGCGTAAATCACGCTCTGATTGGTGATATGCACGCCCTGTACCGCCAGATCCAGCAGCAAAATGCCGATAATCAGAGCTGCAAGATGCTGCGTGCCCCAGGCGGTCGCGCTCCATGACAGCAGCATAATCAGCAAGCCCATGCTGGTGGTCAGTTTCGCTTTACCTTTGTCCGCCAGCGCCCCGGCTTTTCTGGCCGCCAGCGCGCCAGCGGCACCCACCAGCCCCAGTAAGCCGATCTTCCCTTCCGAATAACCGTAGGGCGCGGAAGAGAGCAGAAAGGCCATTGAGGTCCACAGGATGCTGAAATTGGCAAACGTCAGGCAACCGGTAAAGGCCCGGGTGCGCAGAACAGCGTCGGCCGCATACAGCCTGAAAATGGAAACCAGCAGCTGCGGATAATTTAACGAGACCGAGGGGGTAATACGCGGCAGCGCGCGCCACAGCGCCAGCGCCATCAACAGCATTAAGACGCTGGCGACCCAGTAGACGGTTTGCCAGCCGCCCAACTGAGCCAGGCCGCCCGCCACGGTGCGCGCCAGCAAAATACCCAACAGCAAGCCACTCATGACGGTGCCGGTCACTTTGCCCCGTGTTTCCGGGTGGGCCAGGGTGGCCGCCAGCGGTACCAGAATTTGCGCCGCGACAGAAAAGAGCCCGGTAAGTACCGTTCCCAGTAACAACACAGGAAAAGAGGAGGAAAGGGCAATGATCACCATACCAAGCGCCGCCAGCACCATCATGGCAACAATCAGTCCACGCCGTTCCAGCATATCGCCAAGTGGGACCAGCAACAGCAGACCGCAGGCATAGCCGAGTTGCGCGCTGGTCACGATAAACCCGGCGAATGCGACGGATAAGTGAAAGTGAAGGGCGATAGTATGCAGCAGAGGCTGAATATAATAATTACTGGCGACGCACAGTCCCGTGGCAACGGACATCAGTCCCACCAGCGCGGAAGATAAACCAGGGTGAGACGTTGTCATAGGTCGTCAGTAGCAAAGATGAATAATAATGTGGCGTTAATAATAACCTAAAAAATAATTTGATAGCTATGTTTATGTGATAGTCGGGTAACAGTAAAGATCGACAGCCGTTTACGTCGGGTTTGTTGGTCGCGATTTCTCGGGTTGTGGCAGGCACAGACTTATCCCTCTGTCAGATTGGATCCGGGTACGGCGCCCCGTTTTGGCGTCGGAATAAACGGGTTTCTCAACGCCATGCCAAAGGCAGCGCGATGCTGAGAGCGGTCAGTGCGTGAGCAGTGATATCGGTCTGGTTAACCCTGGCAACGGCGGCCAAATCGTTACCGTCATTTATTGTGGCGCGATCGGCACCCGTTCCGCGGACGGAGAGGGAAGGTTCAGCGCGCTGTGAAAATGCCGCGCGCCTGTCCCTTCGCTAAGGGGAAACGTGCCGTTGACAGCACGGCACACAACGTCTTAAAAATTCCAGTCTTCGTCTTCGGTTTCGACCGCTTTCCCCATCACGTAAGACGATCCTGAGCCCGAGAAGAAATCATGGTTCTCATCCGCATTGGGTGACAGTGCCGCCAGAATGGCCGGATTGACCTGCGTGAGCTCCGCCGGGAACAGAGCCTCGTAGCCCAGATTCATCAACGCTTTATTGGCGTTGTAATGCAGGAAGGTCTTCACCTCGTCTGCCCAGCCTGTTTCGCCGTACAGCGCTTCTGTATAGGCCACTTCATTTTCATACAGCGCCAGCAGCAGATCGATGGCGAACTGCTGTAAGGCTTCGCGGCGGCCCTCATCGACCTGCTCAAGCGCTTTCTGATATTTATAGCCGATATAGTAGCCGTGTACCGCCTCATCGCGGATGATTAAACGAATCAGATCCGCCGTATTGGTCAGCTTGCCGCGGCTGGACCAGTACATCGGCAGCCAGAAGCCCGAATAAAACAGAAACGACTCCAGAAAGACGCTGGCGATTTTTTTCTTTAACGGATCGTCAGCGCGGTAATGGGTCAGGATAATCCCGGCTTTATTTTGCAGGGCCTGGTTCTCTTCACTCCACTGGTACGCCGCATCCACATCGCTGGTATTGCATAAGGTCGAAAAAATCGAGCTGTAGGAGCGGGCATGCACCGCCTCCATAAAGCTGATATTCGACAGCACCGCCTCCTCATGCGGCGTCAGCGCGTCAGGCATTAACCCCGGTGCGCCCAGCACATTCTGAATGGTGTCCAGCAGCGTCAGGCCGGAAAAGACGCGAATGGTGAGCTGCTGTTGTGACTTGTCCAGCGTCTGCCAGGCTGGCAAATCATTGGACAGCGGGATTTTTTCCGGCAACCAGAAGTTGCTGGTCAGACGGTTCCAGACCTCAAGATCTTTCTCATCCTGAATCCGGTTCCAGTTAATCGCGTGAATATGTCGAAGTTGCATAACAGGTTTCTCACAGTGCACAGGAGACGCAGCCCTGCACTTCGGTGCCTTGCAGGGCCATCTGGCGCAGTCGAATGTAATAGAGCGTTTTGATACCTTTCTTCCAGGCGTATATCTGCGCTTTATTGATGTCGCGCGTGGTCACGTCGTCCCGGAAGAACAGGGTCAGTGACAGGCCCTGATCCACATGTCGGGTTGCCTCAGCGTAGGTATCAATAATGGCCTCCGGCCCAATCTGGTAGGCATCTTCATAGAACGCCAGATTGTCATTGGTCATGAAGGGGGCGGGATAGTATACGCGACCGGTTTTACCCTCTTTGCGGATCTCAATACGCGACACAATCGGATGAATACTGGAGGTGGCGTGATTGATGTAGGAGATCGACCCCGTGGGCGGGATAGCCTGCAGATTCTGATTGTATAAACCTGAGGTCATCACCGCTTCACGCAGCGCCAGCCAGTCTTCACGTCCGGGCAGCGTAATGCCCGCTTTGGCAAACAGGGCGGCAATACGGGCAGTGCGCGGCTGCCAGTCAGCGTTCAAATACTTGTCAAAGTAAGCGCCGGTGGCATAGGTCGAGGACTCAAAACCCTCGAAGGTTTGCTGGCGTGCTTTTGCCAGCTGATTCGAGGCGCGCAGCGCATAATAGGTCACACAGTAAAAATAGAGATTAGTGAAATCCAGTGCTTCCGGGGAACCATAGACGATGCCTTCCCGTGCCAGATAGCCATGCAGGTTCATCTGGCCCAGGCCGATCGCATGGGAACGCCGGTTACCTTCTGCAACGGAAGGCACGGACGCAATATCACTCATCTCTGATACCGCCGTCAGGGCGCGGATTGCCGTATCCACCGTCTGTGCGAGATTGCCCGAGTCCATCGCATGCGCGATATTCAGGGAACCCAGATTACAGGAAATGTCTTTTCCCACGCGGCGGTAGCTCAGGTCTTCATTAAACTCGCTGGCGCTGTTCACCTGCAAAATCTCTGAACAGAGGTTGCTCATATTAATGCGACCGGCAACAGGGTTATCGCGGTTGACGCTGTCCTCATACATGATGTAGGGATAACCCGATTCAAACTGAATTTCCGCCAGCGTCTGGAAGAAATCGCGCGGCTGAATATAGGTTTTACGAATGCGATCATCCGCCAGCATCTCGTGATATTTCTCACTGACGCTGATATCACCAAACGCCTGACCGTAGATCCGCTCCACATCGTAGGGCGAGAACAGCGCCATCGGCTGATTCTCTTTGGCAAGCTGGAAGGTGATGTCCGGGATCACCACGCCCAGCGACAAGGTTTTAATGCGGATTTTCTCGTCGGCGTTTTCGCGCTTGGTATCCAGAAAACGTAAAATGTCAGGATGGTGAGCACTGAGCCAGACTGCGCCCGCTCCCTGACGTGCGCCCAACTGGTTAGCATAGGAGAACGCATCTTCCAGCATTTTCATGACCGGAATGACGCCGGAAGACTGGTTTTCAATGCGCTTAATCGGCGCACCGGCCTCCCGCAGGTTCGACAACAGGAACGCCACGCCGCCGCCGCGTTTGGACAGCTGCAGGGCGGAATTCACCGCCCGGCCAATCGATTCCATATTGTCTTCAATACGCAACAGGAAGCAGGAAACCAGCTCGCCGCGCTGTTGCTTGCCGCAGTTAAGGAACGTCGGCGTGGCAGGCTGAAAACGGCCACTGAGGATTTCCGCCAGCACTGCGCGTGCCAGGCTTTCGTCGCCCCGTGCCAGCGTCAGTGCCACCATACAGGCACGCTGCGCAAAGGTTTCCAGATAACGCTTGCCGTCAAATGTCTTCAGCGTGTAGCTGGTGTAGTACTTCCACGCGCCTAAAAAGGTTTTGAACTCAAAACCCCATGCGTCGGCTTCATCGTGCAGGGCACACAGGAAGTCAAAATCGTACTGATTCAGCACGTCCGCTTCATAGTAGCCTTCTGCAACCAGATAGCGCAGGCGCTCGGCTACGCTGGCAAAGTGCAGCGTATTGGGTTGCACGTGCTGAATAAGGAACTGTCGCGCCGCCTGCTGATCCTTTTCAAACTGAATACGGCCATCGGCGTCGTACAGATTCAGCATGGCGTTCAGCGCATGGTAGTCCAGCGCAACGTTGTTCAGAGTGTCTGTTGTTGCCAAAATTGGGTTACTCCCGCTTTTACATTGGCGATATCGTCCGGCGTTCCCATCAGTTCAAACCGATACAGGTAGGGAACCTGGCATTTCTTAGCAATGATGTCGCCCGCCAGGCAGTAGCCTTCACCGAAGTTACGGTTACCGGCCGCGATCACGCCGCGCAGACCGCGACGATTGGCTTCATCATTAAGAAACTGAATCACCTGTCTGGGCACGGCGCCGCGATGACTGCCACCGCCATAGCTCGGCACCACCAGAATATAAGGCTGGTGAATATGCAGCGGTTGCTTGCTCTCAATCGGTATGCGGTGCGCGGGCAGGCCCAGACGGGTAATAAACCGATGGGTGTTTTCCGACTGGCTGGAAAAATAGACCAGT
Source organism: Pantoea stewartii (assembly GCF_011044475.1). Classification (NCBI taxonomy): domain Bacteria; kingdom Pseudomonadati; phylum Pseudomonadota; class Gammaproteobacteria; order Enterobacterales; family Erwiniaceae; genus Pantoea; species Pantoea stewartii. The sequence continues at coordinate 1,843,217 of NZ_CP049115.1, read as the reverse complement.
GGGAACATGTGACTACCCGCCGATGGTCGTGGTTTGGGTTAAACGGGCTATCTTGTCAGGACGAAAGCCACTCCAGTGATCGTCATGGGTCATCACCACGGGCACCTGGCGATAGCCCAGCGCTTTCAGGCTGTCGATTGCGTCCGGCTGGGTATCCAGATTGATCAGTTGGTAATCAATGCCGTGGCGATCCAGTGCATTCTTCGTGGCATTACACTGGACACAGTGGTTTTTAGTGTAAATAATAATGCGCATGATTCGTATTCCTCTTTCATTGCGGTCCTGCTGCGAATAACGACGTGTATATCCCTGAATCAGGCTTCGTTCGTGCAAACATCTTGTGGGCTGACAATGAAATGAATACTAGATGTAGTATTTGTGGCGGTCAATAGCACCATATGTATGGTTAATCGCGATTATCGCGGCAAGCCAGGCCTGGCGCGCTCTGCCACCCGAAAAATAAATTTGTAAAGCTGGTTGCTCAAAAAACAGGCATAAAAAAGCCCCACTCAGTGAGCGAGGCGGATGATAACGGGGTGGAACAGCGTTAGCGGCGTGAAACCAGTAGTGCGCCTAACACAATGCCGACGGCCGCGCCGATACCGACACCGTACCAGGGTTTGTCATGGACATACGCGTCAACCTGATAGCCGGCATCGCGGGCCACCTGCGTGACACGGTTACCGCCGCCGTTCAGTTTTGCCCGGGTTTGCTTAAGCAGGGCTTCAGCCTGACTGCGCGCAGAATTGACTTCGTCTTTGGCCTCGCTGCCGTAAGACTTCAGCAGGGCTTCAAGTGAATCTGCCAACTCATTAACATCCTGATTGATATCAATGTCATCGTTTTTTTGCGTTCGATTAAACATTTTTGGCTCCCTTGTCATTAACACGTAATACTCAGTGTAGACCACGTTTTGCTTAACGAGGCGCGGGACGACCCTTTAGGGAAAATTCCGAATGCCCGTACAGCCACGCTGATGTAAGGTTGCGTGGCTTTTGAAGAGGAGAGGATCAAGCATGTATTTACGACCAGATGAGGTAGCGCGCGTCCTGGAAAAAGTGGGCTTTGAAGTCGATGAAATTACCCCCCGTGCGTACGGCTATCGTCGTGGCGACAACTATGTTTACGTCAATCGCGAAGCGCGCATGGGGCGCACGGCGCTGGTCATCCACCCGACGTTAAAAGAAAAAAGTCAGCCTTTCGCCGAACCGGCCTCAGAAATGAAAATCTGTGATCACTACACACAGTTCCCTCTCTACCTGGCCGGTGATACGCAGGAACACTACGGTATTCCGCACGGTTTCAGTTCGCGAATGGCGCTGGAACGCTACCTGCAAAGCGTGTTTGGCTAACGCATTCCGCCCCGTTATCACGGGGCACCGATCCCGGCCTTTCTGGCACCTTACCGCTTCGCCCGTTGCATTTCGGCGCGACGACGCGTATAAATCTGCTGCATATAGATGTTTAGACGTCCATATGGATGAGGTTTATGAGCGAGCAGAATACGTCTTCGCAGGGTCAGTTCAAGCGAACCATGAAAGTACGCCACCTGGTGATGTTATCGCTGGGCGGCGTGATCGGTACGGGCCTGTTTTTTAACACCGGCTACATCATTTCCACGACAGGGGCCGCCGGTACGCTGCTGGCTTATCTGATTGGCGCGCTGGTGGTCTGGCTGGTCATGGCCTGCCTGGGCGAGTTGTCCGTGGCGATGCCCGAAACCGGCGCATTCCACGTCTATGCGGCCCGCTATCTGAGTCCGGCAACCGGCTATACCGTGGCCTGGCTCTACTGGCTGACCTGGACCGTCGCGCTGGGGTCCAGCCTGACGGCGGCAGGGTTCTGTATGCAGTACTGGTTTCCGCATGTGCCGGTCTGGATCTGGTGCCTGGTCTTCTGTATTGCCATCTATCTGCTGAACGTGATTTCTACCCGCTTCTTTGCGGAGGGGGAATTCTGGTTTTCCATCATCAAGGTCATCACCATTGTCGCCTTTATCGTCCTGGGCGGTGCAGCCATGTTCGGGTTTATTCCCATGAAGGACGGTACGCCAGCACCCGGCCTGAGCAATCTTACCGCGCACGGCTGGTTGCCTAACGGTGTGTTGCCGATCATCATGACCATGGTGGCGGTGAACTTTGCCTTTTCCGGCACTGAGTTAATCGGTATTGCCGCCGGTGAAACCGAAAACCCGCAAAAAGTCGTGCCGCTGGCTATTCGTACCACCGTTGCTCGTCTTATCCTGTTCTTTGTCGGCACCGTCTTCGTGCTGGCGGCGCTGATCCCGATGGATCAGGCCGGTATCGTCAAAAGCCCGTTTGTGCTGGTATTTGAGAAAATCGGTATTCCATGGGCGGCGGATATCATTAACTTTGTTATCCTCACGGCTATCCTGTCAGCGGCGAACTCGGGCCTGTATGCTTCGGGCCGGATGCTGTGGTCGCTGGCCAATGAAAACACCTTGCCGCGCGCCTTCGCCCGGGTAAATAAACGTGGCGTACCGCTGCTGGCTATCACCGTCAGCATGATTGGCGGGCTGCTGGCGCTGTTTTCCAGTGTGGTCGCGCCGGACACCGTATTTGTGGCGCTGTCTGCTATCTCTGGCTTTGCCGTCGTGGCGGTGTGGCTCAGCATCTGTGCATCGCACTATGTTTTCCGTCGCCGCCATGTGCAGCAGGGCAAAGCGCCAGCGGACCTGATTTACCGCGCGCCGCTCTATCCGTTTACGCCGATTCTGGGCTTTTTACTCTGCCTGCTGGCCTGTGCCGGGCTGGCGTTTGATCCCTCACAGCGCATTGCCCTGTGGTGCGGAATTCCGTTTGTGCTGTTTTGCTATGGCGCTTACCATGTGACCCACAAAAAATCACAGGCTAAGGAGGCCAGAGATGTCGCGTAATCCTGTATCACACGCACTGCAGCAGTCTGCTCCGTTGATTCTGGATGGGGCGCTGGCGACTGAGCTGGAAACCCGGGGCTGCGATCTGACGGATGCGTTGTGGTCCGCGAAAGTGCTGATGGAAAATCCTGAGCTGATTTACCAGGTGCACTATGACTATTTTGCTGCTGGCGCGCGCTGCGCGATTACCGCCAGCTATCAGGCGACGCCACAAGGCTTTGCGGCACGCGGTTTGAACGAACAGCAGTCGCTGGCGCTGATCGCACAAAGCGTCGAACTGGCTCAACGTGCCCGCGCAGATTACCTGGCGACGCAGACAGACGACAGGATATTGCTGGTAGCAGGCTCGGTGGGCCCTTATGGCGCGTTTCTGGCGGACGGGTCGGAATATCGCGGCGACTATACGTTGCCCGAAGCCGAGATGATGGCGTTTCATCGCCCCCGGATAGCTGTCTTGCTGGCAGCGGGCGTGGATGTGCTGGCCTGTGAAACCCTGCCTTCGTTTGCCGAAGCGCAGACGCTGGTCAACCTGCTGCGCGAATTCCCTGACAGCTGTGCCTGGTTCTCCTTTACGCTGCGTGATGCGGAACACCTCAGCGATGGCACGCCGCTTCGTGACGTTGCGGCCTACCTGAATGCGCAGCCGCAGGTTATTGCCGTGGGGATCAACTGCATCGCGCTGGACAGTGTCACACCCGCTCTGCAGCAGCTTCAGCGCCTGACAGAGAAGCCCCTGGTGGTGTATCCCAATTCAGGTGAGCAGTACGATGCCAACAGCAAAAGCTGGCACTCCGCGCCCTCAGGTTGCACGCTGCATGACAAATTTGCCGAATGGCAGCAGGCCGGCGCCCGACTGATTGGCGGCTGCTGCCGCACCTCACCCCGTGACATCGCGGCGATTGCCCGCCATTGTCAACCGCAATAAAGCAGCAGAATCGGGCGATGATAGCCCGATTGAGAAGGATGAAAAGGTGGGAAGGGCGGTTTACACTGTGCTTCCTGACTTTTATCGGATCCTGCCATGAAACAGCACATTCTGGCTCTCGCTGCCGCGATGCTACTGAGCGGTTGCGCCACCATTGTTGGCAACGAAACCCAATCGGTTCTGATCGATTCGCAGCCGCCCGGCGCGCGTTTTACCGTACAGGATGAAACTGGTCGTCCGGTTGCGGAAGGCTATACGCCAAAAACCGTCATCCTGGAAAAATCCACCCATCGCTATTTTGGTAAAAAGCACTATTTGCTGATGCTGGAAAGTCCGGGCTACGTGCCCGTCACGGTGCCGATCGAAGCCCGTGCCAACCTGTGGTACCTGCTGGGGAATATTCCACTGCTGGGCTTCCCCGGCTGGCTGCTGGTCGATCCGTTCTACGGGGGCATGTATAACCTGGAACCCGAGCATCCAAAGCCTTACATGAACCCGGTCGGCGCACGCGGCTGATTACTGGGCGGTAGGTTTTACCATACCGCCCGGTGCTTTATGGCGTTCCAGATACTGATGCTGGAAAATGCACATACGAATGGTGTTGCGGTATTCGCCATTGATAAAGAATTCGTGTTTAAGCACGCCTTCAATCTCAAAGCCCAGTTTGCTGTAGATGTGGATGGCTTTCTCATTTTCCTGATCGACGATCAGGTAGAGCTTATACAGATTCAGCACGGAAAAACCGTAATCCATCGCCAGCTTCGCCGCCTGGGTGGCCAGACCTTTGCCCTGATGCGCCGGATCAATGATGATCTGAAATTCAGCGCGGCGGTGAACATGGTTAATCTCCACTAACTCCACCAGCCCCGCTTTTTGCCCCTCATGCTCAACCACGAAGCGCCGTTCGGTCTGATCGTGAATGTGCTTATCGTACAGATCGGACAATTCCACGAAGGCTTCATACGGCTCTTCGAACCAGTAGCGCATGACGCTGGCGTTGTTATCCAGCTGATGCACAAAGTGAAGATCTTCTCGTTCCAGTGGGCGAAGTCGGATGCTCATGGTTTTTCCTTGCATCAGGCTGAGTCGGCAATCTGCTCAACGATCCGTCCCTGCGCCATCCGGACGGCACGGTCACACATGTGATCAATCACACCGGGATCGTGGCTGACCAGCACCATCGTCAGACCATCCTGACGCTTAAGATCGTTAAGCAGATTGAGAATCTCAGCCTGGATTGACATATCCAGTGCCGATGTTGGCTCATCCAGCAGCAGTATTTTGGGCTGCAGCAACAGGGCGCGCACGATAGCTACACGCTGGCGCTGACCGCCGGACAACTGATGAGGATAGCGATCGGCCAGCGACGGATCCAGCCCCACATGGCGAAATCCCTCATGAATACGATCGTCGATGTTGTCCCGTTTCAGCAGGTTGAGCGGCTCGGACAGCGTACGGCGCAGGCGATGGCGGGGATGCAGGGAGGCATAGGGATCCTGAAACACCATCTGCACCTCCTGACGCAGCGCGCCGGTAAAGCTTTTGCCCGGCAGAACTTTGTGCCCTGCCAGTTGCATGTCCCCCTGCCAGTGCGGATTCAGTCCGGCCATCACCCACAGCAGCGATGACTTGCCGCAGCCAGACGGGCCGACCAGACCAAAACACTCGCCCGCGTTAACCTGCAGGTTAACGTCGTGTACGACGGTGCGCAGATCGTAACCCTGTTTGTGTGACACGCTCAGGTGTTGCAGATTAATCATGGTGAGCCTCCAGCGCTGCGCGGTCCAGCACCGGTAGTGGTTGTCCGTGCGTGGCTTTACTGGGGCGGCAGGACCACAGCGTTCGAGTGTAGGGATGGGTTGCGCGCGGCAAATCCGCCGCAGGCAGCGTATCCAGCACGCGACCTTTGTACATTACCATCACGCGCTCGCAGTGCTCTGAGACCTGTTGCAGATCATGGCTAATTAGCAGCAGGCCCATGTTGCGGGACTCCACCAGCTCACGAATCAGCGACAGCACCTGATCGCGCATGGCGTGATCCAGTGCGGATGTCGGCTCGTCGGCAATCAAAAAGGCCGGATCGGTAATCAGGGCGATGGCCAGCATCACGCGTTGTCCCATCCCGCCGGACAGCTGATGCGGATAAACCTGCATCAACTGGCGCGGATTAGGCAGGCCGACGGCATCCAGCATGTCGCACACCTTTTCTTTGCGCGCTGCGCGGCTCAGGCGACGGTGCAGAATCAGCGGCTCTTCCACCTGCCAGCCGATCGTCCGTGACGGATTCAGCGCATATTTGGGGTCTTGCATGACCATGGCCACGCGCTCGCCCCGCAGCTTACTCCAGCCGCGCTCGTTCAGGGCCAGGGCATTTTCACCCGCGACCTGAAGCTGGCTGGCCTGCAGATGCAGGGCAGGGGACAGTAAGCCCATTAACGTCCGGGCGGTCAGCGATTTACCCGAACCGGATTCACCAACCAGCGCCACCCGCTCCCGCCCGATGGAGAAACTGATATTGTCGACCAGCGTCGCCGCCTCGCTGCGGATGCTAAGTGACTCCACAAGAATGTTATTTTGCATGTCGGGTATCCAGTCGGTCACGCAGGCCATCGCCTGTCAGGTTAAACGCCAGGCTGGCAAACAGAATGGCCGCGCCGGGAGCCGCCGCCACCCACCACTGGTCAAAGATCACCTTACTGCCTTCCGCAACCATTGAGCCCCACTCGGCGGTAGGCGGTTGCACGCCCATGCCCAGAAAGCCCAGTCCGGCAGCGGCCAGGATAATCCCGCCCAGGCTCAGCGCCGCGCGCACCACGGCGGTGGGCAGGCACAGCGGCAGAATATGGCCGAACATCAGGCGAAAGCCGGTAATGCCTTGCATACGGGCGGCGGCCAGATAGTCACTGCGCCGCAGCGCCAGGGTTTCGGCGCGCGCCTGACGGGCAAACGGCGGCCAACTGGTCAGCGCCAGCGCCAGCGCACCGTTCATCAGGCCCGGTCCCATAATGGAAACCAGCGCCAGGGCAATCACCAGGTTTGGCAGTGAAAGAAAAATATCGGTGATGCGCATTAAGACGCGCTCGGTCCAGCCGCCCGTATAGCCGGCGGTAATGCCCACCAGCAGGCCCACCGGGATAGTGAGGATCAGAATCAGTGATACCAGCAGCAGCGTCGGACGTGCACCATAGATTACCCGTGAGAGCAGGTCGCGGCCAAAGCCATCGGTGCCAAACCAGTGTGCAGCCGAAGGCGGCAGCAGGCGGCTGGAGATGGTTTGCAGATTGGGATCGTAAGGCGCGATGAGCGGTGCCAGCACTGCCATCAGAATGACAATCGCCACCAGCGTTAACCCGATGGTTAACGAGGTGATGCGTCGGCGGCTGCGTCGTGGTCGCACCGTTTCAAGTTCAGTAAGTTGTTGCGTCATCGTGTTCTCGGATCGGTTAACCAGGTGAGGGCGTCCGCCAGCGCATTGATCAGAATAAAACAGCTTCCAATCAACAGAGTGGCCCCCAGAATGGCTGGCACATCGCCAGAGAAGAGCGCATTGGTCATATAGCGCCCTACGCCAGGCCAGGCAAACACGGTTTCTGTCAGCACCGAGCCTTCCAGCAGCGTGGCGTAGGACAGCGCAATCACGGTAATGAGCGTACCCAGCACGTTCGGGAAGATATGGCGCAGCAGAATCCGCACCCGGCCCGCGCCTTTTGCCCGCGCCAGCACCACGTACTCTTTACTGCTCTCTTCCAGCAGCGCCGCGCGCAGCAAACGGGTAATGCCCGCCATCGCCAGCAGGCCCAAAATCACCACCGGCAACCAGAGATGGGCCACCGCGTTCCAGAAAATTTCCCGGTCGCCCGACAGCCAGCTGTCAATCAGCACAAAGCCGGTTTTCGGCTCCAGCGTATAGGCCCAGATATCATCCAGCCGTCCCGGTCCGGCAGACCAGTGCAGCACCGCATAAAACAGCAATAAGCCCAGCAGGCCCAGCCAGAAGACCGGCACGGAGTAACCCAACAGGGAGATAAAGCGTGTCACGTTATCGATCACGCTGCCGGGTTTCCAGGCGGCCAGCAACGCCAGTGTAACGCCAAAGATCACGGCAAAAATCATTGCGCAGGTGGCCAGCTCAATGGTGGCCGGAAACGTCTGCAACAGGTCGCTGCTGACGGGCTGATTCGTCAGACGGGAAACGCCGAGATCGCCGCGCATCAGATGCGCAATGTAGTGCCAGAACTGCATCAGTACCGGCTGATCCAGCCCGAGATCGTGACGAACCTGCGCATAGGTCGCTTCACTGGCATGATCGCCCGCGATTTGCTGTACCGGATCGATCGGCGAGAGATGCGACAGCATAAAGGTAAACGCCAGCAATCCTGACAGGGTGATTACCAGTGACAGTAAGCCTGATGAAAGGCGGCCAGCGCGCCGCCAAAAATGCCGGGCGGACCCGGCAGAAGAGGCAGAGTGTGCCATTACTTAGTAACCTGCGAATAGTAAACCATGTCCGGGTTAATGCCCTGAACGTAGCCTTTAAGGTTATCGCGCAGGGCGATAAGGTTTTTCGCCTGCAGTCCAATAACATAAGGCGAGCTTTTCAGCACTTCACGTTGCATCGCCTGGTAAAGTTCAACGCGTTTTTTCGGATCGCTTTCGGCGGTTGCAGCCAGCACCTGCTTATTCAGCTCTGGAATATGCCAGTCAGAACGGTAAGCAATCGTCTTGCTGCCATCTTCCGGGTTGTAGGCGAACGACGAGGCGTTGGTATTCGGATCAAAGTAGTCTGCGCCCCAGGCGTTGATCGTGCCTTCGTAGTTATGCGCTTTGACGCGGGTAGAAACTTCAGAGCTCAGTCCCGGCAACACTTCCACTTTTACGCCGCCTTTAGCAAAGCTGCCCTGCAGGGCCTGGGCAATATCCAGATACGGGGGCTGATTGCTGGTGGACAGGGTAAAGCTGACATTCGTCAGGCCGGCTTTTTTCAGGATCGCTTTCGCTTTTTCCGGATCGTAACTGTACGGGTTGTCGTTTAAGGCACCCAGAAAACCTTTCGGCAGAAACGTCTGGTGCACATCGAACTGCCCTTTCAGCAGCTGTCCGGCAATGCCTTTATAGTCGAACAGGTAGCGTGCCGCTTCCCAGAAGGCCGGGTTTTTTAACGCCGGATTGTTTTTGTTGCCAATGTTGAACTGGATGTAATACAGCGAGGCCATCGGAATCGCGTCGGTTTTCACACCGCTTTTGCCCTGCAGCGAGGCAATCTGGTCTGCCCCCAGGTTACGGGCGATGTCAGCGTCGCCTTGCTCAAGCAGCAACCGGCGGGCCGCCGGTTCCGGCACATTTTTGATCAGAATATTTTTAATCTTCGGCGCGCCGGCCGGTGACGTCGGGTTGGCGGTCAGGATCACGGCCTGATGCATCACCACTTTACGAATCTGGTAAGGGCCGCTACCGGCAGAGTTGGTGGCCAGCCAGCCGTTACCGAAATCGCCTTTTTCGGCGTGCGCGCTGACAGTTTTTTCATCGACGATGGAGGAAACCGGTGCGGACAGCAGGCTAAGAACGTAAGCCGGGCTGACGTTCGCCGTCCAGCTAATCTGCACATGGTTGTCATCAACCTTTTTCAGGAAGCCATCCACATTATCTTTGTTCCAGCCGAGCTGGGTCAGAATAAAGGAAGGATCCAGATTCAGTTTCACCACGCGCCCCAGCGAGAAGATCACATCTTCCGGGCGCAGGGGATTGCCGCTGGCGAATTTGGCGTCTTTACGCAATGCAAACGTCAGGCTGCGGTTATCGCTACCTGGCTGCCAGGATGTCGCCAGGGTCGGTTTTAAATCTGTGGGGTTTTGTGGATCCGACTGCACCAGGCGCTGATAAATGTTGGTAAACGCTTGCACGCTGGTCAGTTCAAACCCTTTCGCCGGATCAAAGCTGTCTGCATCGTCTGTTGACTGTACGACGACCAGGGTATCTTTTGGTGTGGCGGCGTTAACGCTGAATGCGGTGGCCAGTGACAAGGCCAGTAATGATGGAATTATTTTTTTCATGGAAAATCCTTGCCTGAGAAAGTAACGCGAGTGTACGAAAGGGCTCATGCAAAGAATAGTCGATTATGGGCTAATGATATGCAAAAAAGTTATAACAAATGCAGCACGGTTATAAGGCTGGTCAGGCGGGCATGCTGAAGTCACAACGGTTAATAAACGAAACCGGGATTGAACCGTTATTTTTCTTTACCCGAACGGGGCTGGGATTATACTAAGCGAAAATAGTCGCAGGAGTCATACTTTGGACAGTCACCCTAAATACGTTATTACTCCGGCAAGCTAACTGCATTTCGCTGCTTGCCACCTGGCGGGCAGCAATCTTCTCTGTACGATCCGATTGCTCTCCCTGAAATACACGCTGTAGTCACTGCGAGAGCGCATTATGTTTATGTATATTCAGGCACTTTTTCCTCCGCCTCGACAGGCGTAGCCGCGGGCTGCGCACCCTTTCTCATACAGTCATTTTTTGTGCGTTTATTTAGCCAGGTCCGGTATTGCGCGGTATTTTTATTTTTCTGCGCGGCGGACGTGCGCGCTTATTTATTAAAAACTGACTGAACCTCTTTACCGGAAATAACCGGACATACAGGCATGCTTTATTTTGCATGCAGGATATCTGTTGCTTTAAATCAGGGAGATGTCGACATGAGCGACATGAAACTCGAACACGCCGCGATGATTCACAACCGCCAGCGTACACTTAAAAAAACCAAAACGCCCTTTGCCATTGAACGCGAAGCACGCAATCGCACCGATGTCACGCTGAGCAACCTCCACAGCAGCTATGAGGGCCTGACGCACACGGAAGCCCGGGCGCGATTGGGTGATTATGGTCGCAATGAGGTGGTGCATGAAAAAGCGCCTTCCGCGTTTGTCCAGCTGATCCTGGCCTTTAACAATCCGTTCATCTATGTGCTGATGGTGCTGGCACTGGTCAGCTGGGTAACCGATTACTGGCTACCGCTGCGGGCCGGTCAGGACACCGATCTGTCTGGCGTGATCATCATACTTACCATGGTAACGCTCAGTGGACTGCTGCGTTTCTGGCAGGAGTTCCGTACCAACCGCGCCGCGCAGGCTTTAAAGTCGCTGGTTCGCACGCAGGTTACCGTACTGCGTCGTGAAGAAGGCAGCACGACTGGCCGCCGTCACGATATCGATATGCGTGAACTGGTGCCCGGCGATGTGATTTTATTGAGTGCGGGCGATCTGGTGCCGGCCGACGTGCGTTTGCTGGCCTCGCGCGATCTGTTTATCAGCCAGGCGATCCTGACCGGTGAATCGCTGCCCGTTGAGAAAAACGATCTCAGCGCAGGTGAAGAGATCGCAGAGCAGCCCGGTCGCAGCGTACTGGAGCTCAGAAACAGCTGTCTGATGGGGACCAATGTCGCCAGCGGCACGGCTCGCGCACTGGTTGTCGCCACCGGCAGTGAAACCTGGTTTGGTTCGCTGGCGGCCTCGCTCTCAGGTCGTCGTCCGCAGACCGCGTTTGACCGTGGCGTAAACAGCGTGTCCAGACTGCTGATCCGCTTCATGCTGGTGATGGTGCCGGTTGTCTTACTGATCAACGGCTTTACTAAAGGCGACTGGATGGACGCCACCTTGTTCGCGTTGGCGGTTGCCGTCGGTCTGACCCCCGAAATGCTGCCGATGATCGTCAGTGCCAATCTGGCCAAAGGCGCGATTGCGATGTCACGGCGCAAAGTCATCGTTAAACGGCTGAACGCGATTCAAAACCTCGGTGCAATGGATGTGCTGTGTACCGATAAAACCGGCACGCTGACGCAGGACAACATTTTTTTGTCGGCACACCTGAACGGGGAAGGCGTAGAGGATGCGCGCGTATTGCTGCTGGCCTGGCTCAACAGCAGCAGCCAGAGCGGGGCAAAAAATTTGATGGACCGCGCGGTACTGAAATTTGGAGAGCAAACCCTGTCTGCGGCCCAGTGCAGCCAGTTTCAGAAGGTGGATGAGCTGCCTTTTGACTTCGTCCGCCGTCGTGTCTCTGTGGTGGTGGAAGATCTGCAAACGCACCGTCCACTGTTAATCTGCAAAGGGGCGGTCGAGGAAATGCTGGCTGCTGCGACCACACTACGTCAGGGCGAGTCGGTCATTCCGCTGTGCGAACAGAAACGCGTCGAACTGTTGAACCTGACGCAGCATTATAATCAGCAAGGCTTTCGCGTCCTCCTGGTGGCAACCCGTGAACACGGCATAGCGCTGCCACTCAGCAGCAATGATGAGTGCGAGCTGACCATTGAAGGGATGCTGACCTTTCTGGATCCGCCTAAGGAGAGCGCGGGCAAAGCGATTCAGGCGCTGAAAGACAGTGGTGTGAAGGTCAAAGTGCTGACAGGCGACAATCCGCTGGTGACGTTGCGCGTCTGTCAGGAAGTGGGGCTGGCTTCTGAAGCCATGCTGACCGGCAATGAGATTGATGACATGAGCGACGCGGTGCTGCGCACGGAAGTGGAGCGCTGCATGATTTTCACCCGGCTGACGCCGCAGCAAAAGTCACGCGTGCTTAAACTGCTGCAGCAGAATGGTCATACCGTCGGTTTCCTCGGCGATGGCATCAACGATGCGCCTGCGCTGCGCGAGGCTGATGTGGGGATCTCTGTCGATACGGCGACGGACATTGCCAAAGAGTCATCGGACATTATCTTGCTGGAAAAAGATTTGGCTGTGCTGGGCGAAGGTGTCCTCAAAGGGCGCGAAACCTTCGGCAATATCATCAAGTACCTGAACATGACGGCCAGCTCGAATTTCGGCAACGTGTTCTCCGTACTGATTGCCAGCGCATTTATTCCTTTTCTGCCCATGCTGTCTATCCAGTTGCTGATTCAGAACCTGATGTATGACATCTCTCAACTGGCTCTGCCCTGGGACAAGATGGATCGCGAGTTTTTACGTAAACCGCGTAAGTGGGATGCCGGTAACATCAAGCGCTTTATGCTGTGGATGGGGCCTACATCGTCTATTTTCGATGTCACGACCTTTGCGCTGATGTGGTACGTCTTCGGGGCAAATCATGAAAGCGCCCAGTCGCTTTTCCAGTCTGGCTGGTTTGTGGAAGGGTTATTGTCTCAAACGCTGGTGGTGCATATGTTGCGGACGCAGAAGATTCCCTTTATTCAGAGCTGCGCCCGGCTGCCGGTGCTGCTGACCACGATGGGTATCTGTGCGGCGGGTATCCTGCTGCCGTTCTCTTCGCTGGGTACGCTGGTGGGATTAGTTCCGCTGCCCTGGCACTATTTCCCCTGGCTGGTGCTCACCCTGTTTAGCTACTGTCTGGTGGCGCAGGGAATGAAGATGGCGTACATCAAACGCTTTGGCCGCTGGTATTAAATGCTTCATCCGTAAAAACATCGCCGGTCAATGCCACAAGGTGAGGGTGGCATTGACCGGTTTTCCCTCTGTGCGCATCTGCACGGCCCGTCTTCGTGAACTTGTGCTACATCATTGCAAAAAACGTGATGTCGATAACGTAGACGAACCTTTCTGCCATTCCCGCTCTTGCCGTGGCGTTCTCTGATACAATTACAGCGAAATTATTTAACCTGACCTGACAATATCCGGGTTGGAGGGATCTGCCGTCATCATGCGTGTTAGCTCAGCGAACGGACACGTATCTGAGCGCCGCCCGTTTCCCCGGCCGGTAATGCACACTGCCCGCCACGTCAGAAGATTTTGCTCAGTGGCCATGCATACCACACCCGGCCGGCGCTGATGATGCGCGGACTTTTTTGCCCGATGATTGAGGATCGTTATCCCGCATGCGTTGTTGTTTACTGCCTTGCCTGTGTGTTGCCGGAGCCTGAAATGCAGCAGACAGAATATGTAATTGAAGGTCTGGTTCGGTTTTCACCCGCTCAGGGACGACTGTGCCTGGTCGAGTCCAGTGAAACCAGCGTGCCCTTATCGCCTGCCTGCAATCATTTACTGGAAATGTTTCTGAAAAGCCCCGGCGTGGTGCTGGCCCGGGAACATATTCTTGATAATTTCTGGCAGGAAACGGGCGCAACGCCTTCGTTCAACAGCCTGAATGCCTATGTATCGTCTATTCGACGCGGTTTTGCCTCACTGGGCATCAGCCAGGACGTTATCACCACCGTTTATAAAGTGGGCTTTGTTTTCAATCCCACGCTGGCGATTCAAACGACGCACCTTGAGCCGGAACTGGCGGCTCCCACTGCGGATCCGGTCTCTCCGACGGCGGCTCTGCCGCGACGCGACCGTCGTTATTACGCTGCAGGTATTGCGGTGCTCCTGCTGGCAGGCATGACTGTGCTGGTGCTGTCTTCCCTCCGGCCTGAAAAATCGATCGCGCCTGTCAGCGTGGCAGACGTCAACGGCTGCGAGGTACTCTATCTGCCGGTGCATCCGGGGGAATCGGCTTTCCCGCCGGAACCCGTGTGGCGCAAAATCATCGCCAGCAGCGGCATGCCCTGTCAGAAGGGCGGCAAATATCTGTTTTACGCGGACAGAAACGTGACGGCCGGCCACTGGGGCAATGTCTACGTCGCTTACTGCCGCCACGTAACGGGCGGCCAGGCCTACTGCTCAAACTATTCTGAACTCGGATGGCGGGCAGAGAATGAATAAGAAGAACGTCGTGTCGCTCAGTCTGGTTTTGCTCTGTGCCATCCTGGTTATTGCGGGAGGCCTGTACTATGTAAAATCGCAACGCGCCATGTTCGAATTTACCTGCGCAGCGAATTTTCAACAGCGCGATCTCACCCGGAATTATCATCTGGATGCCAGCTTTGTGCTGACGCTGCGTCATTCCGGAGAAGGTATGGTGTCCGTTGATGGAACGGTCTATCAAGCGGGAAATACGTATATCTTAAGACGTAATGTCGAATTTCAGTATTCACCCTATATCCAGTCACTTTATAAGCTCGACCACTATAGTGTGAGTCGCGGTCTGCGCGACAACGTACCGGAAAATATATTAAACAGCCACTTTGCCTATCTCTATATTTCGAAAATAAAAGTAATGGAGGATGCGATATTGGTAGGCAGTCGGGTATTACCTCTTATCGTTTGTCATACCCGCTAATGGCGTTGTCCGCAGGCGCGGGTAGCGCCGTTTCGCACGTCCTTGCCCTGTGGAATGTACGCGGGTTTACGCCTCCTTCTGGTGGCTACCCTGCACAGCGAGCGTCTCTTGTGTGGAATTTAATTTTATATAAATTTATAAAAACAGTTTTTCCTTTCTAAGATTAACCATTCTAAGGTGTTTGTGGCTATTTTAGCCCCGTAATTGTTAAATCCTCATATCGGCAGCATGCCCGGGTTCGTTACAGCCTGGCGCTGTAACGAAATAACAGACATAGCCGGAAAATTTAATTTTTGAGGTGTTAACACTTTACGGGGAAACGGCCATGAAAGAGCTTGCTTATAAAATTCAATGTGACGCGAAATGGAATCAGCTTCAGGACACTGAGAAAAAACCACAGATGAAAGACGTCATTATGTGTCTTATTAAAAAACAGTCGGAAGGCATATTAACCCGGGACGTCGCCGATGAGTGCGATATGTCTATTTACGCTGCAAGAAACTGGCTGTTAAAACTGGAAAACAGTGGACTGCTAAAAAGAGAGGCCGGAACCAAATCCTGTAAATGGTTTATTCTTTAGTGTTTCCCGTGCGTGCTCCCGATGACCTGACGCTCACCGGCAACCGTGCGTGACTGCACAGGCGGGATGTGCCGCAGGGAAAGAAGCCCGTCATAACGCGGCAACGGACGCGCCCGCGCGCGCGTCAGACTGATGGCCGGTAACCGGCCGTCCTGACGGCGCGCCGCGGGGATTCACACATAGAAATGAATATGTTTTTTACCATGTACCGGGGACGTCTCGATCTGTGTTTTGACCCTGAACACGTCCCACAGCAGTGACTCCGTGAGAATCTCATCCGGCGTGCCCTGCGCCACCACGCCCCCGTGCAGCATAATGATAAGACGATCGCAAAACAGCGCGGCATGGTTCAGATCGTGAATTGCCACAATGCTGGTGACCGGTAGCTCGCTGATCAGCTTCATCAGCTGAATCTGGTGGTGAATATCCAGATGGTTGGTGGGCTCATCAAGCAGAATTTCATTCGGTGCCTGAGCAAGGGCCCGGGCGATATGCACGCGTTGCCGTTCTCCGCCAGACAGGCTCTGCCAGCCCTGATCGCAACGTGAGGCCATATCCACACGTTTCAGTGCGGCATCGACGATGTCGTCGTCCTGGTGGGTCCAGCTGGAAAACGGCGAGTGATGCGGAATGCGGCCCAGTTTGACGATATCGCGCACACGCATATTGGCACTGGTTAACGCATGTTGTTCAACGAAGGCGACACGGCGGGCAAGCTGTTTGCGGGCAATGGACGACAGGTCCTTGCCATCCAGCAGCACTTTGCCCTTTTGTTGCTTACGCAGGCCAGCCAGAAGACGAAGCAGGGAGGATTTGCCTGAGCCATTTGGCCCCAGTAATCCCACCGTTTCGCCCGGCGATACCGCCAGGGAAACGTCATTAACGATGATTTTTTTCCCCACCTGCCAGGTAAGGTGTTCGGCGCTAATGCTCATTATTGATTCCTGGAGCGATAAATAATAACGGCAAAGAATGGCACACCCACCAGCGCGGTAACCACGCCCACCGGCAGGCTTTGGGGGGCAATCAGCATGCGAGAGGCAATATCCGCCAGCACCATCAAAATCGCACCCGCGATAGCACAGGCCACCAGCAGGCGGCTGTGCAGAGGACCGAAGAAGAAGCGCATCACATGCGGCACCACCAGCCCGACAAAGCCAATTGAGCCGGCCATGCTGACAATCGTGGCGGTCATCAGGGCGGTTGCCGTGAACAGCACCAGACGAACCACGCCAACCGGAATACCTAACGAAGCCGCGGCATCGTCGCCAAAGGTGAAGGCATCCAGCGCGCGCGCATAATAGAGACAGACCGCTAAACCGACCAGCACGACCACGACCACCAACTGAAACTCCGGCCAGCGTACGCCGCTAAAGCTGCCCAGCAGCCAGAACATGACGTCGCGCGCCTGCTGCGCATTCGCCGAGGTACTGATGGTGTAAGCGGTTATCGCATTAAAGAGTTGCGATGCCGCAACGCCCGCCAGAATCGTGCGCTCCGTCCCGCCACGTGCGCCATTGGTCAGCAGGGCAACAAACGCAAAAGCCGCAAAGGCACCGGTAAAGGCACCCAGCGAAAGGGAGATGGCACCCGCGCCGACGCCCGAGACCACAATCAACACCGCCCCGGTTGATGCGCCAGCCGAAACCCCTAACACGTAGGGTTCGGCCAGTGCATTCTTCAGCAGGCTCTGTAACACCGCCCCGCAGATCGCCAGACCTGCCCCACTGAATGCGGCAACCAGCGCCCGGCTTAAACGGAAATCCCAGATCACGCTTTCATGGATACGGTTAACGGGCACCGCCGTCATTCCCAGTTTATTGGTGACGGTATAAAAGACGGATTTTAGCGGTATTGATAACTCGCCTACGCTGACGCCCAGTGCAATCACCACAACCAGCACGACAAGGGCGAGGATCGCAATGGCGATAAACCCCACTCGTCGTGCCTGAACAACCCCTTCACTCATTAATTCAGGCCCATCTTACGTAACTGCTCTGCAACCTGTTCTGCACCATAAATCGTACGAATCGTCGGGTTCATTGCCTGACCGTCCATCACGACAATATGGCCTTTCTTCACGGCATCGAGCTGGCTCACGGCCGGATCGCTTTTCAGGAACTTAATCTTTTCTTCGGCGCTATCCAGCTTCCAGCGATTACGATCAAGGCTGGTGACCACGATGACATCCGGATTGGCGGCAATGATACTTTCCCAACTGACAGTGGGCCACTCGGTTTCGGTGGTAATGGCATTATGGCCGCCCAGCAGATCGGCGATAAAGCCGGAGGCACCATTTTTACCGCCCACGTAGGCATCCGCGGTGGGGGAGGAGCTGGAGAACCAAAACACGAAAGACAGGTCTTTCTTGCCTTTAGGAAAGGCTTTTCTCAGGGCGCTTTCACGCTTTTTAAAGTCGTTGATCACCTGCTGTCCGCGATCTTCAACGTTAAAGATTTTGGCAAAATCGGCGATTTCTTCGTAAACATAGGCCATATTCCACAGCGTCGAACGGCTGCCATAAATATCGCCGGTATTCTGCTTCGTGGCACACATGCCTGGTGACAGGTAGGTGTTTATGCCAACGGACTCAAAGTCTTCGCGTTTGGCAACTTTACTGCTCGGCCCCATCAGTAGCTGAATCTGGGCAGCCACAAAATCGGGGTTTTTCGCCAGGATGGATTCCAGCGTAGGGATTTCCACCGTCAGTACCGGCACTTTCGCATTCTTTTCAGCAAGCTCAGGTAACACTTTGGTCGGCCAGAATGCGCTCGCCACCATTTTATCCTGCAGCCCCAGCAGCAGCATGATTTCCGCCGTATTTTGCCCAAGCGCTACGACGCGCGCTGGCGCTTTAGTAAAGGTTTCCTTCTGACCACAGTTTTCGATGGTCAACGGATAGGTGGTGGCCCAGGCGGAACTCGTCGTGAGGAAAATAAAACTTAACAGGCTAAGCATTTTTTTCATTGGTGTTTTCCATCATTAAATGAGACGGCATGCCGTAACGATTCTGGCGCGGCGAATTTTATCAGACATAAAATGTAAATAGAAATCATTATTATATGAGTTGATATTTAACAAAAACGCATAAAATTTACTTCAGTTATTAGCCGGGAAAGAAATATCAGCGCAGCAATAAAGATAAATCACGCCGAGTCAAAACAGCGTGATAAGCCCTTGCTGAGGCGGCACTGACGCCGCTCTTGCATAAGAACGGGTTAATCGTTTTCCACGTGATAAAAAGATCACGAACCATTGAGCGGCATCGATATCAGAGAATAAACCCAAAAACCGCTTTGCACTTTGACCGAACGCACGATTAAAACGGGCCTGGGTGAGAGAGCAGAGTGAAACAGATAGCCTCCATTTGCGCTCCACAGTTCAGACAAACTCAGGCAACCTGGGGTGCTTATCATCCTGCCACCGTTGTGGAGGATGTCATGAATACCCTTACGTTTATTGCTAAATACTGTGAATACGGCCTCAAGGTTGCAAGGTGTTTTATTATTAATGATGCACGTTTTCATACGCAGCGATTGCGTATTTTACTGGGCAGAGAGCCTGACCTGATTCATCCGGTCACCCTGAATGAAAAAATGTGTCATCGGTTGATATATGACAGGAATCCGCATTATACGCAGTTGGCGGATAAATTAGCGGTGCGCGATTACGTGGCCAGCCGGACCGATGATGTGATGATTGTGCCACTCATTAACACGTATAAAAGCACCAAAGAGATTGCGTTAAACCGTTTACCCGCGACTTTCGTTTTGAAATGCAATCACGACAGCGGCAGTACGATAATCTGTAAAGACAAAGCGACGTTCAATATCAAAGCCGCTTTACTGAAGCTGGATTTAGCGATGAAAAAGAATATGTATTACACCACTCGGGAATGGCAATATAAAAACATCTCGCCGATGATTCTCTGTGAAGAATATATTGAATTGTTTGCAGGCCGTGAAAGAAGTACAATGCCTGAGATGTTGCGTATCCATTGTTTCAACGGTAATGCCAGCATTATTGAGGCGGATTTTACTGATGAGCAGGGCAGGGAATATGTCAATGTCTACAACAGAAAGTGGGAACTGCAGCCTTTCCAGATTGACTATCCTCATCATCCTGCGCCGATAGCCGAGCCCGCGTTGTTTTATCGCGCACTCTGTGCCGCGCAGGCGCTGGCAAAAGATATCGACTACTGTCGGGTCGATTTAATGCTGAAAGATGACAGCCTGTATTTTAGTGAAATCACCTTAACGCCTCAGCGCGGCAAGCTCAAAATAATGCCTCTGGAATGGGACGCTAAACTCGGCGCGTTGTGGCAACAGAAGCCGTATCAACCCACCTTATCCTGCCGATCTGCCCTGGCGCGCAACGGGCCAGCGCAATAAAAACAGCGACCCGCCCTGAGAAGACGTTTTATAGCCGATATCGCCACCGTGAGCCTGCATAATTGCTTTGGCGACCGACAGGCCCAGCCCGCAGCCTGTCGGATTGGCCGCACGACCTGCGATACCACGTTGAAACGGCTCGAACATATGACGCTGGAACTCTTCGGCTACGCCCGGCCCCGCATCTTCCACCTCAATAAAGTAGGCGCTGTCCCGGACACCGCTTCGCACAGCGATCGGGCCTGGCGTGGCGTAATTGCGTGCATTATCAAATAAAATCGTCAGGCACTGAATAATTCTGAGGGGATCACATTGCGTTATCGCCTGCGTTTTCTCCATGACCAGAGTGAATCCACGTTCACGGAACGGATGGCAAAACGCAGTACTGACGTTCTCCAGGATATCGCTAAACGGGACAGACTGGATATCCAGCGTAAACGAACCCCCTTCCGCCGCGCCGACAACGCGAAGGTCGTCGATCAGACGAGATAATCCCTCAGTCTGCCGCAAGAGGCTGATAAATAAGTGGGGTTCAGGCTCAAAAACGCCGTCGACCAGCCCCTGCAACCTGCCGCGCAGAATAGTCACCGGTGTGCGAAGTTCGTGGGCAATGGCCGCGTTCCAGGACTTCCTTTCGTTGTCCAGGGTCTGCAGTTTTTCCGCCATGTCGTTAAAGTCCCGGACTAACAGATTGACCTCGCCCAGGCGGCTCTGGCTGCTGGCGGCGCGCGCGCTTAAATCACCCTGAGAAATACGTCGCAGGCTGGCGGCCACGGAGCTTAAAGGGTGAAGGATTTTCGCGGTGAGTTTAAACGCAAACAGCAAGGCAATCAGGATGCAGAGAGAGGAACTGATGGCGATCCAGACCCAGTCGAAGACCGTCATATTTTCGCTGTTGCTGGCGGATAAGCCACCAGGGATATGATCAATGACAAAGCTGTAGAACAGATAGGAGCCCACCACCGCAACAAAAATAATGGCTAAGGCCAGAGTCAGCATAAACAAAAGAATTTGCCGACTGAGCGCTTTGTCTTTATTCACTTCTGTTCACCCAGCCGATAGCCCATGCCGCGAATACTTTCCGGTACGCCCGATATGCCACAGTTTTCGAATTTTTTGCGTAATTTACTCATGTGGCTGTCGACCGTTCTGTCCAGCGTATCGCTTTCAGGTAAGCAGGCGTTCAGCAACTCTTCCCGACTAAAAACTCTACGTGGGTATTTTGCCATGTGCGTCAGCAGTTTAAATTCTGTCGTGGTCAGGACAGGCGTCAGTGTCTGACCGTTGCTGTGGATCTCCACATAAAACTCATCGGGATAAAGCGTCATGAAACGGGTTTTAATCAGGTTATGCGGTGCCGCCTGAGGGTTGGCGCGGCGCAACACCGCCTCGATACGGGCCACGACCTCAGAAGGATTAAACGGTTTAACGATATAATCGTCCGCACCCAGCCGAAGCCCCATGAGTTTATCGATATCCTGGTCCAGGGCTGTGACCATGATGACCGGCGTATTGCTCTCTTTGCGCAATGTTGAAAGGACATTCCAGCCATCAACGCGGGGCAACTGGATATCAAGCAGCACTAAATCAGGCTGCAGGCGGGTGATCAATGTGAGGGCTTGCTCACCGTCAGCCGCATGGACGGTTCTCATCCCGGCTCGCTTGATGTAACTCATCAGGATATCGGAGATTTCAACATCATCCTCCGCCACCAGGATTAATTTGTCGTTATTCATGACGCCCTCAACATCAAAGTCAGAAACGGTTGCCGGTCAATGTCACATCCACACCAGAATGCGTCGCCTCGCAATCGGCACAGTATGTCAGTCGCGGCAGACCAGCAAAGCACACTGCGACATAACAGACATCAGGCCCTTGACGCATACAGCATGATGAGACCGCAGGAGGCTCGCAACAGTTCACTCACCACTCTTTTTGCAGCAGGGCAAAAACCAACGTGTCCTCATACACAGGCACACCGTCTTCCTGCGTAAAACAGACATACTCTTTGAAGCAGCCTTCCAGGCGCATCCCCAGACGGCGGCATAGCGCTTGTGAGCCTGCATTATCGCTTGCAACATACGCATAGAGGCGGCGGACGTCCCTGACGTTAAAGAGATAAGTAAACAGACAGGTCGTGGCTTCCAGTGCAAAACCCTGTCCCTGATAGTGTGGATTGACATACCAGCCAACGCTTAACGTATTGTCATCGGGCTCGGCCTCACCAGAAGCAAACAGATGGCCGATCACGGCACCCGTTTCTTTTAAACAGATGGCATATTGCGTGTCATCATCGCGCCTTTTTGCGGCTTCCTCTCTGGCGGCGGCCATGTCTTCCAGTTTTTCATCGTAAAAGCATGCGGGCTGGGGATCAGACAAATAAGCAAACAGCGCTTCGGCGTCGTCCGGCATAAAACGCCGCAGGATTAATCGTTCTGATTCTGCTATTTGCATAACGCACCTTTACGTGAGGAAATAGAATCGATAATAAAGACAGATGAAGCATTTTTAAAAGGCTGCCCTGTGTGAAAACTGGCGCTATATTACTGTTGATGGTTTGATGTTGTCCATCGCATATAAGCCATTCCCCCCGTTTTTATTTAATGATTTTCTTCTCCATATTCCCTCCATAAAAATGACATCATGGCTCATTGTTCGCGCGTTAAGCTGTAACTATGTGCATTATTATGAGACCGTTCGTGATGAGGTCAGGTATTTTAATCAGGTTAAGTTATTGCTGTTTATTTTGGTCATTACTCGCGACAGGAATAAGTCCCGCATCAGGCCTGTCTCAAAAAATTTATCGTGTTCCCCACGCAAAGCCGACGGTTATTGCGCTTTATTATCCAAAAAAAACGCTCACCGTTCACGCGTGGAACCGGCATTTTTGGCAGGCCGTCGCGACAAACGCCACAGCCTGGCGCGGTGGTCGGGTTACCCGGCTGTTATATAAGTCCGTTGTCCATCGGCTGACTGAAAACTGACGGTGGAGCGCGTCGGGTGAAATGCATCCCACAGATGCGCACAAAAGGGCGTCATGCGCTGAATAACACCTGATCAAATGCAGCAGGAACACACCTTACTTATTTTCTCAGGGTAGAACATGCCTCAGTTTTTTATTAACCGCCCCGTTTTTGCCTGGGTAATAGCCATCTTTATTATCGTGTCTGGCCTGCTCGCGATTCCAAAATTACCGGTGGCCCTGTATCCGTCTGTCGCGCCGCCTACCATTACCATTAATGCCTCTTATCCGGGCTCAACGCCGGAAACGATGAACAACAGCGTAATTGCCCTGATTGAGCGTGAGCTTTCTTCGGCGAAGCACGTGCTGTATTACGAATCATCCAGCGATACCAGCGGCATGGCTTCCATTACCGTGACCTTCGCGCCGGGAACCGATCCCGAGCTGGCGCAGGTTGACGTGCAAAACCGTATAAAAGTGGTGGAGCCTCGCCTGCCGCAGGTTGTGAGACAGAATGGCCTGAGCGTTGAAGCCTCAGGCGCAAATTTTTTGATGATTGTCGGGCTGACTTCGAAAGACGGTAAGCTGACTGACGCCGATCTGAGCGATTATTTTTCCCGTAACCTCTCCGAAGAACTGCGCCGGGTGGAAGGCGTGGGCCGCGTTCAGCTGTTTGGTGCCGAGAAAGCGATGCGGATTTGGATCGATCCCGTCAGGCTGAGTCAGTATCGTCTGTCCGTCAGCGATATTAACCGGGCGGTCAGCATCGAAAACGCACAGATTACGCCCGGCCGGACCGGTGATTCACCCGCTATCCCCGGTCAGCAGGTCAGCTATCCGCTGCTGGTCACCGGGCAGCTCGGCTCACCTGAGACGTTTGGTCATATTACCTTACGTGCCAATCCCGATGGTTCGCGCGTCATTCTGTCGGATGTGGCCCGCGTCGAACTGGGTTCCCAATCCTATGGTTTTGCTACGCGTGAAAACGGTCACGTGTCGACGGCGGCGGCCATTCAGCTGACGCCGGGAGCAAACGCCGTTAAAACCGCAGACAGGATCAGACATCGCCTGAATGAACTGAGTAACGCCATGCCCGAAGGCATGACCTACAGCATTCCGTTTGATACCACGCCGTTTGTAAAAATCTCCATCGAGAAAGTGGTTCATACCTTTATTGAAGCCATGGTGCTGGTCTTTCTCGTCATGTACCTGTTTTTGCAAAACATTCGTTATACCTTTATCCCGGCTATTGTGGCTCCGATTGCTCTGCTGGGCACATTTACCGTTATGCTGCTGTCTGGCTTCTCGGTCAACGTACTTACGATGTTCGGTATGGTACTGGCCATAGGGATCATTGTTGATGATGCCATCGTCGTGGTGGAAAACGTCGAACGTATCATGGCGGAAGAGGGGCTGGGCCCGAAAGAAGCGACCCGGAAAGCGATGAAAGAGATTACCGGCGCGGTCATCGGCATTACGTTAGTGCTGAGTGCCGTGTTTATCCCGATGGCGATGGCAAGCGGGTCGGTCGGCGCGATTTATCGCCAGTTTACGCTGACAATGGCTGTCTCTGTCTTGATCTCGGCATTTCTGGCGCTGAGCCTGACCCCCGCCCTTTGTGCGACATTGCTCAGGCCTGTCAACCAACACGCGCAGCAGAAAACAGGATTTTTTGGCGGATTTAACCGCCAGTTTGCCGCCATTACGGCGCTGTATGGTCGCGGCGTCAGTCGCTTACTGAAACGCGTCGGCAGTGCGCTGGGGGTTTACGCGGCGCTGTGTCTGCTGCTTTTCCTGGCGATGAAAAATCTGCCTTCGTCCTTTTTGCCTGAAGAGGATCAGGGCTACTTTATGACGTCCATTCAGCTACCCTCGGAAGCCACGGCAGCGCGCACGTTAAACGTGGTTAAGGCTTTTGAACAGGCGGTGCTTTCACGCCCCGCGACGCAATCGACCATCGCCATTCTCGGTTTCAGCTTTGCCGGATCCGGGCCCAACTCGGCGATGGCGTTTACGACTTTAAAAGGCTGGGACGAACGAAACGGCGCGACCGCCTTTTCTGAAGCGGCGCATGCGCAGGAACAGATGGCGATGAATCCTGAAGCGGAAACCTTCAGTTTGATCCCGCCCGCCATTGATGAGCTGGGAAACTCCTCGGGCTTTACCCTGCGTCTGCAGGATCGCGGTGGTAAAGGCCTTGCTGAACTGAAGAAGGCTGAAGCGCAGTTGCTCGCGCTGGCGGCAAAAAGCCCGGTGGTCCGCAACGTTTATGTCGATGGCCTGCCTGACGGACAGATGATCCGACTGAATATTGATCGCCAGAAAGCCTTCGCGTTGGGCGTCTCTTTTGAGGAGATCAGCCAGACGCTCTCGGGAGCGATCGGTTCGCTGTACGTCAATGACTTCCCGAACCGCGATCGTATGCAGCAGGTCATTATTCAGGCGGATGCGAGATATCGCATGCAACCGGACGACGTCCTGGCGTTATATGTGCGCAACGCGACAGGCGGCATGGTGCAGCTCGCTGAGTTTGTGCAGGCTCAGTGGGAAACTGCCCCCTTGCAACGGGTGCGTTATCAGGGCTACCCGTCAATAAAAATCACCGGTAACCCTGCACCAGGCTATTCAAGTGGCGATGCGCTTAACGAGATGGAACGTCTGGTAAGGCAGTTGCCTGAAGGGTTTGCCCTTGAGTGGAGCGGCGGATCGTTACAGGAGCAGCAATCTGCATCAGAAGCGCCCGCGCTCATGGTGCTGTCGATGCTGGTGGTCTTTCTGGTGCTCGCGGCGCTGTATGAAAGCTGGTCAGTTCCGATATCGGTCATGCTGGTCGTCCCGCTGGGACTGCTGGGAGCGGTACTGATGGTCAGCATGCTGGATATGCAAAACGACGTCTTTTTTAAAGTCGGGATGATCACTCTCATCGGGCTGTCGGCAAAAAATGCCATTTTGATCGTCGAGTTTGCGAAACAGATTCACGAAGGTGGTAAGGGGCTGGTCGACGCCACCTTAGCGGCTTCACGTATGCGTTTGCGGCCTGTTCTGATGACATCGCTGGCGTTTACCTTGGGTGTTGTACCGCTGATGCTGGCCACAGGGGCCAGCGCGACAACGCAAAAGGCGATTGGAACGGGCGTGTTTGGTGGCATGATCAGCGGCACGTTACTGGCCATCTTCTTTGTTCCGCTGTTCTATTTCTCGGTCATGAAGGTCGTGGAGAAACTGACGCGCAAGCGGTCTTAACAGTGTGCAGGGCCGCGTGGGCAAAGGCCGCCTCCTGGCGTGAAAAGCACAGTGGAGAAGACCAACGCCTTCTGCATTGTCGCCGGGAGGCGGGCGGAGCGTAAATAACGGACGTGCCTGTTTCGTTCGTGGATCTGGATTGTGAACGGGCCGCCCCACCAAAGATGCTGTCCGGTCAGTGCCGTGAGCGCCAGTTGTGAAACCGCAGAGCGATAAAAGCCGCACCATAAAAAAAGCCAGCGCAGAAAGCGCTGGCTTGATACAAGTACACCGGAATCAGAACTGGTAAGTCAGACCCACGGCCAGGATATTGTCGGTTGAAATACCGGCTGCCTGAGTAAAGTCGGTTTCATCAAGCAGGTTGATCTTGTAATCGATGATGGCTGACATGTTTTTATTGAAGTAATAAGCCGCGCCCACGTCGATGTATTTCACTAAATCCCGATCGCCATAGCTTTCAAGATCTTTCCCTTTTGACTGCAGATACGCGATGCTGGGGCGCAGACCGAAGTCAAACTGGTATTGTGCAACGAGTTCAACGTTCTGGGCTTTATTGGCGTAGCCTGGATTGCCATTACCAATGCGGGTAGCATTGTATGTCTGTGTATATTGGGCTGCCAGGTAAATAGCATTGGCATCGTATTTCAGGGCGCCTGAATACGTTTCAGCATTATCGCCTTCGCCCAATGCCAGGCCGTTCTGGTCCAGCGTACGCTTAGAATGCGAATAGGCGACACCGAAATTCACACCTTCTGGCAGAGCATACGTTACAGCCGCGCCATAGCCATCGCCATTCTGTTTCACTGCATTTCGGTTGTTATTGGTGAGACTGCCGCCTTCAGCGTTGGAGCCCCCATTTCTGCCCTGGTACTGCAAGGCAAAATTAAGGCCGGAGACCAGGCCAAAGAAATCGGTGCTACGATAGGTTGCCAGGCCATTGGCACGTTGCTGCATAAAGTTATCCGAGCCGTAGCTGTCACCGCCGAACTCTGGCAGGACGTCGGTCCAGGAGGTGACATCGTAAACGACGCCGTAGTTGCGACCATAGTTGACCGAACCATACTCACCGAATTTGAGACCGGCGAAGCCTAAACGTGTCCAGGACTGGTTTTCAGACCTTTCATCACGGTTCGCCTGCATATTGTATTCCCACTGACCAAATCCAGTCAGTTGGTTAGTAATCTGTGTTTCACCTTTTACACCGAGACGGGCATAGGAGTTATCCCCACGTCCGTCGTTATCACTGGTGAAATAGTGCAGCCCCTGCATTTTACCGTAGAGATCAATTTTATTACCGCCTTTGTTATAAACTTCCGCAGCATTTGTTACGCCTGCGGCGAATAAGGTGGTAACGGCCACTGCAACTAAGTTAAGTTTCATTAAAGAAATCCTTTTAATTATGTTTTATCTCGACCAGAGAAATTGAAAGGTATGGTGCGCTTAAATAGCGCGTTATTTTTAAAATAGAATGCAGTGTAAATTCAATAATAAGTTTCCGTAAGATCTTGTTTGTTTTTGTTTATATGATCCCGATCCAGTAATCAGTGATTATTTGTTATCACTTTATTATGCTGTTTGATTTTATTGTGATATTTATTTTGAATGTTTTTGTATATATTTTTACCTTGGCGGTGTTTGTTGTTACTGCTTCTTATTTTTACTTTTTGTTTGAATTTTTATGGGTGTCGCTGTGATGGTTTATGTCATTTTTTGTATCGATCAGAAGTCGTAACTAGCATGTTAATTACAGAGGCATATCTTAAGTAATAGTTAAAGCTGTATCGAATTATATTATTAGACTTCGAGTGAAAGGCAGCGTGAATAGTGTCAAGAGAGAGGTGTTTTGCAGATGACACTAACGCTGTAATGAAGATTTCTTAAAAAATGCCCATCAAGCCTCCTGACGCTGTTGCAGCATCGGTTAAAACATCGGGCCTGATCGTTTTCTGTATTAGCCTGCCAGCACAAAAAATGGAGCAGGTTGCTAAGCGTATTCATTTTTTTAGGTGACACCTTAGAAAGGTACGCGTGATTAAAGCGCGTTTTTATCATACCTGTACGGATTGCAGTAATAAGAAGTCTGCGTCGATGCATCAGGTGTTCATAGATGATGCGGTGTTGATGTTTAATTCGCTGTTAACGTATTCACATCTCGCATTTCAAAATGAACTCACTATCCGAAATGGGTTTTCTTTTTGAAATTCTCATTTTTTTATTTCGTGACGCATTTCACTTTTACCCCTTCACCTTCTTTTACGGCCAAATAAATTAAATCCTTTCTTCTCAGGCGATTGCATTATTTCTTCTGTTTTTTTATCGGGTCTGGCACGGCGTCTGCAAACAATAACGTTGTCGCGTATAACACTGGAGATAATGGCATGGCTTATAAAATTTTACTCCCACAGGAAATTATGGCGGAAGGGAGAGCGTATCTGGAGAGTCGGGGCTATGAATTAATTACGGGCTCTGGCATGGAAGAGGAAGACATTATTCGTGATATTCCCGACTGTGATGGCATCATCGTTCGGCTTTCAAAAATGTCTGAACGTGTATTTAACGCCGCGAAAAAACTCAAAGTCGTCGCACGACACGGCGCGGGCTACGATACTGTCGATCTTGAGGCCGCGAAACGTCACGGTGTTGTGGTGCTGAATGCGCCGGTGGCGAACAGCATGTCCGTGGCCGAACTGGCTATTTTTTACATGCTGCACTGTTCCCGCAATTTCAGGTTGGTTGAAGAGAAAATGCTTGAGGATTACTACTGGGCAAAATTGCGCACGCCCAAAGTGGAACTGGATGGCAAAACGCTGGGATTAATTGGTGTAGGCAATATTGGCTCGCGCGTCGCTGTTAAAGCCTTACGGGGTTTTAATATGAAAGTGATTGCATACGATCCCTATAAGACGCAGGAACAAATGCCAGACGGCGTTGAACGTACAGATGATATTGACCGTATTTTCAGCGAAAGCGACGTTGTCTCTTTGCATTGCCCGACAACGGCAGAGACCCAGAATTTCGTCGGAGAAAAGCAATTTGCCATGATGAAACCGACGTCTTACTTCATTAATACTGCGCGCGGCAAACTCGTCGATGAAAAAGCGCTGTATCACGCCCTCAGTCACCACCTTATTGCCGGCGCAGGTCTGGACGTCTTGAAGAAAGAGCCCTTCGACGCCAGCGATCCGATTTTTTCACTCAGCAATGTTGTTATTGGCCCTCATATCGGTGCCGCAACGAAAGAAGCCACCGACAGAGCCTCACTTCATACCGCCATAGGGATTGATGAGGTGCTGTCGGGTAAAAAACCAACCTGGCCCGTTCCTGGCTTTGGAGAATAATAAAATGACTATTGGAAATCGTATTTATTTAAAACGTCCTGCAGGTAAGCCTGATTTACTCAAGGAATACGCGCAACTTCCCGCTGCGAATATCGCCGATACCATGAATCGTATTGCGGTGTTGGGCAACGGTATCAGGCGGATTTCTTCCCCTCAAAAACCGGTTATGGCGGGTTATGCCATTACGGTGAAAGCGCGCGCGGGCGACAACCTGATGTTGCATGCCGCACTGGATATGGCGAAGGAGAATGACGTTATTGTCGTATCTAATGAAGGTGACCGTTCGCGAGCCCTGATGGGCGAAATCATGGTGGCTTACGCGCATCACTGCAAGAAGATCGCTGGCATCGTGCTGGATGGCCCCATCCGCGACATTGATGCTTTGTCACAGTTGGATTTTCCCCTTTTTGCTACAGGGTCAAACCCGGCCGGTCCGTTTAAAGAAGGTCCTGGCGAAGTGAATACACCTGTTGCGGTGGGTGGCGTAGCCGTGTGCCCTGGCGATCTCATTATTGGTGATGCGGATGGCGTAATTGTTGTTCCTTTGCATGATGCAGAACCCTTACTCGAAAAAGCTAAAGCGTATGCAGCATTCGATGCGAGCAAAGTTGAAGCCGCAAAAAACGGCACGGCAAATCGTGAATGGGTCACCAAATCACTGGAAGAAAAGGGCGTTGAATTAATTAACGACGTATTTCGTTAGTCGACCAATATAATATCCATTCGCTCAAACCACGGGAGTCATGCTCTCGTGGTGATAAGCAAAGGTAAAAATATATGTTCTCTTTAAAAATCTTATTGATCGTGTTTTTCCCGGTTTTATTCTGGATCTTGCCTAACCCTGACGAGATTTCCGCCACGACCTGGCATATGGTCGGTATTTATCTGGCGATGTTATGCGGGCTGGTATTTCGGCCTTTTACGGATGCGATTATTATGCTCATTATCCTCGGCATCGCATCTGTTTTTATCGATCCCCATATTCTGTTTGCAGGTTATGGCACGGCCATGGTCTGGTTTATTATCAGCGCCTTTATTATTTGTAAGGCATTCGTTATTACCGGACTGGGTAAACGTATCGCCTACATCTTACTGAAACGCTACGGCAGAAATACTCTGACGCTGGGTTATCTGATGATGGTTACGGACACCGTGCTGGCTCCGGCCACCGGCTCGAATATGTCGCGCTCTGGCGGTATCGTCTATCCCATTTTCCGCAACATTGCTGAAGCGTTGGGCTCAAAACCTGACGAGGGTAGCCGCCGGATTGGTTCCTACCTGACGATTCTGATGTATGTCGTATCAATGGGAACATCCAGCTTGTTTTTAACCGGTATGGCCACCAACGCTATCACCGTGTCACTGGCTAACGAAATTATGAAGGTCGATCTGGACTGGATGACCTGGTTTAAGGCGGCCATTATTCCGGCCGGATTAGTTCTGCTGCTGTGTCCCTGGATACTTTATAAAGTTTATGCGCCTGAACTGAAAAAAATTGATAACGTCAATGAGATCGCTGAACAGGGACTGCGTGAACTCGGACCGGTGAAGCGCGAAGAGAAACTGCTGATCGTGTTTTTTATTCTGGGCGTTTTGGGATGGATGACCGGCTCAGTAACGGGTATTCCTTTTATTCCGGTTGGCTTTGCATTCCTTGCCTGCTTGTTGTTATTTAAAGTGCTGAGCTGGGAACATGTGGTCAGTGAAAAAGCGGCCTGGCAAACGTTTGTCTGGTACGGCGCGTTCTATGGATGTGCTGTCGCGCTGTCAAAAGGCGGGTTCTACGTTTTCCTGGTGGGGGTGATTAAAAACTACCTGGATCTTTCTCATCTCAATGAATTTAGCGCAATTGGTGTGCTGATTTTTATCAGTCTTGCCGTACGTTATTTCTTTGTCTCAAACAGTGCGTTTGTCGTTTCTTTTTATCCCGTGTTGTTTACCCTCGGCATGACGACGCAGGCCAATCCAATGTACGTTGCATTGTCGTTGGCGTTTTCAGCAGGCTACGGTGCTCTCCTCACGCATTACGGTAACGGAGCGGGGGTTTTTACCTTCTCCAGTGGCTATGTGCCGCAAAAAACCTTCTGGCTGTTGGGCACAATGATGGTGCTGTTTAACGTCATTGTTTATTTCCTGCTCGGCATTCCTTACTGGAAATTCATCGGTATCTGATCGGAGGATAAACATGAAACTGGATCTTCGTATCAAAAATGGCCTGACGATAGACGGCCACGGCCAGAATTATATTCAGCGGGATGTGGGCATTATGGGGGATGTTATCGTTGATCTTACCCAGGTTGACGGCATTGAAGCTGAAACTGAAATTGATGCCGCAGGCTGTATTGTCCTTCCCGGTTTAATTGACTTTCATACTCATGTTTTTCATGGCGGAACGGCTATCAGCGTGAATCCAGACATCATTTGTTTGCCCAATGGCGTAACCAGCGTGGTTGACGCTGGCAGTAGCGGTTGGGTCAATTATGGATTGTTCCGTAACAGTGTGATCAACACGGCTACGGTAAGGATAAAAAGTTACTTAAATGTAGTAAATGTAGGCCTGTCTACGCTGGGTGGTGGGCCGACGGGATATCTGGAAAACACGAACCCGGCCAATTTTAATCGGGAAAAAATAAAGCAGGTTGTCAGCAAAAATGCAGACAATATTCTGGGCCTGAAGCTGCGCTACAGTCAGGATATTGCGAAAGGCAAATCCTACAGCAGCGATCCTTTTCTGACGACCGTTGCGCTGGCACGTGAGCTGAATACCTCGTTATGCGTGCACGTCACGGATTCCCAACGCCAGGCGGACGAACTCATCCCGCATTTCAACCCGGGTGATATATACGCGCACTGCTTTCACGGAACGGGTCACACCATCCTTAATGAGCAGGGCGAAGTGTACCCGTCGATTCAGGCAGCCCAGCGGAAAGGCGTCATCTTTGACTGTTCAAATGGCGTGGCGCATTTTGATTTTAATATTGCCCGTCATGCGATGGCGCAGGGATTTTATCCCGATATTATCAGCACGGACTTAACGCAGCGTAACAGCCTGCGTACGAATAAGGTCTACAGTCTGCTTCATGTCATGTCAAAATACCTGAATATGGGTATGTCACTGTTTGATATCGTAAAAGCGGTCACCAGCACCCCTGCCAGGCTAATGAAAATGCAGGGCCAGATCGGAACGCTCACACCGGGGGCATTTGCCGACATCGCCGTGGTTAAAATACGTCAGGCAAAAACCATTTTCGAAGACACGAGGGGCAATCAGTTACAAGGCGATCGCTATATTGATAACTGCTTAACCATCAGTCGTGGGCAGATCTGCTATCGCCGTCTGCATGTTTAATCACGCCTTATCCGTTCGCTCAGTCCTGGAATATTAACGCCAGGTGGCTTTTACGTGCCTGCACATGACGTCTGTCAATATAGGGGCAGACGTTATCTTTATACTTGTTCAGCGCGTTATCGATATAATCGGACTGTTAATGAAGTTCAATGAAATTGTCATTTTCTCTGTTTCAAAAACCATTACTCAGCGTATCTCTAATGTGCTGTTTGAAAAACAGCTAGAATTACCCGTCTACGAAATAGGTTATTCAGATGTGCTGGATAAAGCGAATGAAATGATTCGCGCCGGCACCAGAATCATCATCAGTCGTGGCGGTACCGCTGCCTTACTGCGCAGCAGCCTGGCCATCCCGGTGGTCGAAATTGCACATGATTTTCAAGGCGTGAACCGTATTCTGCAGGAAGCAAAAATCAAGTCACAGAAGATTGCTGCGGTCGGCTTTCCCCAGTTTTGCCACGCGCTTAAGCATTATCAACATATGACTCATGATAATTTCAAGATCTGTCAGGTCTATAATCATTACGATATCGATAATGTCGTCAAAAGCCTTGCGGAAAATAATTATCAGGTCGTGATTGGCGGTCTGACCGTTGCTGAAATGGCCAAAAAATATGGTCTGAAGGTTGTAATGGGGGATACCGATAATATCTCTATTGAACAGGCCATCAACGAGGCCTTCAGCCTGTTAAAATATATTAACCAGGAAAATCTGAAGCTGGAGATAAGTCAGTCCGCGATAAATCAGTCACGGGAAGGCATTATGTGTCTCGACCCGATGGGGACTGTCGTCACAATAAACAGCAAAGGAAAAGCGCTTTTTCAGTGCCGCGTCGGGGAGAAAATATACAAAAAAGAAGGATTCAAAGACGTATACAACGCCATTATTGACGAGTCTGACGTCAGCGATATGACCCTTGAACTTGACGGGGAACGCATTTCTGTCGCGATAAAGCATTACTGTAAGCGGCAGGAGAGCTATTCAATCGTGACCGGCTGTCTGCAATCGCAAGCCCCGTGGCGAAACACGGTCAGTAAAAAGCGAAAACAGCGTGCTTTTTATACCCGTTACACCTTTGATGATATTGTTGGTGAGTCAGCCAGTATTAAGTCAGCGATCGAAAAAGCAAAGCGTTGTGCCAGCCATGATGCACCTGTCCATATTTTAGGTGATACCGGTACGGGTAAAGAATTGTTCGCTCAAAGCATTCACCAGCACAGCACCCGAAGCCACAGCCCGTTCATTGCGATTAACTGCGCGGCGATTCCTGAAAGTCTGCTTGAAAGTGAACTGTTTGGTTATGCTGACGGGGCATTTACCCAGGCCCGAAAAGGGGGCAAGCCCGGTATCTTTGAGATGGCGATGAAGGGCACCGTATTTATTGATGAAATCAGCGAGGCCCCACTCAACGTACAGATCAAATTACTGCGTGTGCTACAGGAAAAACAGTTTGTTCGCGTGGGCGGTGATGGGCTGATTGCGGCGGATTTTCGACTCATAACAGCAAGTAATAAAGATTTGAAGGCGCAGATAACCATGGGCGCTTTTCGTCAGGATCTTTATTACCGTATCAATATCCTCACACTCCGGCTTCCCGCGCTGACTGAGCGTAAAGGTGACGTTGAACCTCTTATCCGGCATTTACTTCACCAGCAGGGAAAAGACAGGGTCTTTTCGCCGGATGCGCTGGCGTATTTAAACCGTTATCACTGGCCGGGGAATATACGAGAACTGCAATCGGTCGTGTGCAGACTGGCGGTATTTCATCAGGGCGGTACGGTCGATAAATCGACCGTGATCTCGTTGCTTGAGGATGAGCAGGTACTCAATAACGTGGTGTATGAATCATCCTCTTTGGCGTGCACAGACGCTGAAACCGATCTTCTGAAAAAACAGGAGCGCCGGCTAATTATTGACGTGATGGCAAAATGCCATGGTGATAAAACCCAGGCGGCGGCAATGCTGGGGATCAGTGCGACCACCTTGTGGCGTAAGCTAAAAGCGTATGAGATCAGCGGCTGAACGTCGACAACGGTGCCGCTTTGATATAGTCAATAAACGTCCGCAATGCCGAAGACATATACTGGCGATTAGGATAATAAAATTGCAGGCTGGGCCGTTCCGGTAACCAGTCCTCCAGTACCGAGATCAGACTGCCGTTTGCCAGATGATCTTTCACCTGCTCGTAATAGAGATAGCCGAGTCCCGCACCCTGCAGTACGGCATCCAACTGTGAATCCATGTCGTCAAGGATAATGTTTCCGCCGGGAAGAAGCGCAAACTGGCCGTCCGGTCCGTTGAATTCCCACTGATAAATCCGGCCACTGCGATGACGAAACATGACGCACGGGTGCACGTCGATTTCGCGTGGATGCGTGGGACGAGGATGACGGGCAAAATAATCGGGACTGGCCGCGACCACCAGTTTGACTTTTGGCCCTACCGGCAGGGCAATCATGTCTTTTTCCAGCGTACTGCTCAGGCGAATGCCCGCATCAAAACCCTCTTTCACAATGTCGACCAGCCTGTCTTCTGTCGTGATTTCCACACGAATGTCCGGATAGCGCTGGCTAAACCCGGTGACCAGCGGAATCAGCACCAGACGTGAGGCAAGGCGCGAGGCATTGATTTTCAGCACGCCCATCGGCGTCTGGCGATAGCAGTTGGCTTCATCCAGCACCATGTTGATTTCATCGAAAGCGGGGCGTAAACGTTCAAACATACGGGCGCCGGCTTCGGTGAGTGACACGCTGCGCGTGGTACGGTTAAACAGGCGAATTTTCAGCCGCTGCTCCAGTTGCTTAATCGCGTGGCTGACTGCCGATGGCGACAGTCCGAGTTCATCTCCCGCGGCGCGAAAACTGTTGTGCCGGGCAACGGCAATAAAAGTCGCGAAGTCATAGACGTTCAGTTTCATTGATGAAAATCCCTCATTAACCTGTTTCAAATCATACGATTCCCACAGCAATGTCGCGAGCGTAAGGTGCTTTCGTCAGCACAAAAATGAGGTGAACGATGAAACAACATGTCTATATCGTCTGGTCGCATCCGCGCAGGAATTCATTAACCGCGCAGATGGTCCACAGCCTGCGCCAGCGCGCAGAGGCGCGCGGCGCCCATGTTACTGAACTGGATTTGTATCGCAGCGATTTTGATCCGGTGTTACGTGTCGAGGATGAACCGGAGTGGGGCAACCCGGATAAGCGCTATTCGCCAGAGGTCCACCGCCTGTTTGCTGAACTGGACAATCAGGACATTATCTTCTTTGTCTTCCCGGTGTGGTGGTACAGCTTTCCGGCCATGTTGAAAGGCTATCTTGAGCGCGTATGGAATTATGGCCTGGCCTATGGTGAGCAAAACCGGTTAACGGCAAAAACGGTGCGCTGGCTGGCGCTGGCGGGCGGCTCCCATCGGTCATTTATTAAATATGGCTGGGAGAAAAACATCACCGATCATCTTTTGGGCGTTTCGGCTTATCTGGCGATCCGCGATGTGGACGTCCATTTCCTCTACAACACGTTAGGGGTTGAGGAGGCCATTCAGGATGACGCCAGCCACTATGCACAACTCTTTGAGCAAATGTATGCGGTGGTAGACAGCACGGTTTAACGCGAGGCAGGGCGCCAACAGGCGCCCTTTAACATGCTCACCCGTACAATGAACGACGCGCGGGGTGCTCTGCTTCGCAGTGCCCGTTTTGCAAGGCGCGAGCGTGCCCTTTACGGCCGTTTAGCGGGAAACGGAGGCGCGCGTTGACAGCGCTGCGACATTAATCACGGTGATGATGGTCACGCCTTTAGCCCGGTCACCGTACCCTCGCGCAGGCCTGAGCGTATTCTCTTTGCCGCGGTCCGCTTCCTGATGACGACATTTTACAAAATCTCCCTGTGGACTATGTTAAGCAACATGTCTTAAGAAAACACATCAGGCAACGGAGAACGTAATGAAAGCAATGACCCTGAAAGCCCCTGGCGGACTGCAGAACATCCACCTGTCAGACCGAGCCGATCCGGGACTGCCGGGAAAAGGCGAAATCCGGGTTGCCATCAAGGCCAGCTCACTGAATTTCCATGACCTGGTCGTCGCGACCGGGCAATTTCCCACCGAAGATGGCCGCATACTGCTGTCCGACGGCGCGGGCGTGGTGGAAGCCGTGGGCGAGGGCGTGACCGATTTTCGCGCAGGTGATCACGTCGTGTCGACATTCTTCCCCGTCTGGCTGTCCGGCAAACCCACCGCGGACGTCGGCGGCTTTGCCCACACGCCGGGCGACGGCATTGATGGCATGGCCAGTGAATACGTTGTGCGGGCGCAGAGCGCCTTTACCCATGCGCCAAAAGGCTGGACGCACGCTGAGTCAGCCACCATTACGACAGCTGGCCTGACCGCCTGGCGAGCACTGGTGACCGAAGGCAATCTTCAGGCTAATGATACCGTGTTGGTGCAGGGCACCGGCGGTGTATCTATCGCTGCCTTACAAATCGCTAAGGCCATGGGCGCGAAAGTGATTGCCACCTCCTCTTCGGATGAGAAACTGGCGCGCGCCCGACAACTGGGCGCAGACGAAACCATTAACTATCGCACGACGCCAGAGTGGGGGAAGAAGGTGCTCGAACTGACCGGCGGCGTGGGCGTGGATCAGGTGGTGGAAGTGGGCGGACCTGCCACGCTGGGTGAGTCGCTGAAAGCGATCAAAGTGGGCGGCCACATTACCCAAATCGGCATCATTTCCGGCGATGAAGCCCGGCTGTCCATTTTGTCTGTCCTGGCGAAGCAGGTCACCATCAAAGGGGTGATCGTTGCCAGCCGACAGGATCAGATCGATTACGTGAACGCGCTGGAAGGGATGAATCAGAAGCCCGTCGTTGATCGCCTCTTCCGTTATCAGGACCTCGCCGAGGCCTTTGCCTGGCAGCAGAGCGGTTCGCATTTCGGCAAGATCTGTGTGGAATGGTGAGTCACGCGCAGTAAGGCTGGTGTGTCCGTAGAAACGGTGCCTGATGAGGGCTGAAACCAGAACCTTCATCAGGCATCGCGGCCTGCGCAGGATTAATTATTGTCGTGAATATAATAGGCCGCGTCAGCGGGCATAAAATGGCTGAGCCCGCCTGTCGCAATGCCGACAGCCAGTGCGTGTTGATTATCCAGCAGCATATGGTTGTCTTCGCTGTAGGTAATTTTGTCGATTTGATCATCCGTCAGGTTGGTACAGGTGTGATAAATATTTTTAATAATATTGCGGAATCGGCTGCTAAATTCATTTTTTTCAACCAGCATATTTTCTGAAAAATTTCTGTCCTGAGCATCATGAATCGTGGGCGCATGTAATAAAAAAATCGAATCGTCCATGGTTAGCCGTTTCTTTGCGCCACAATAAATTAAGGTTGCTGAGGATTCGACGGAGGACATATTCACGGTGGTCACCGGAATGGGTGAGTCCTTCACTATCTGATAGCCCATTTTCCCGGCATCAACATCACCGCCGGGGCTGGTGAGATAAAGCTGTATCTCCGTAGCGGCTTTGTAGTTTTGCGCAATCTCGTCAATGGCGGCGGACAGGGCCATAATTTTGTTCTGCGTTATCGCGCCAGTGAAAGCAATTTTTACTGTTTTAACGGTGTTGGGTGGGCGCTTCTCGTCAACGACTTTGTTCATCGCCGCCTGTGAGGTAAAACTGGTCAGGACAAAAACGGCAGCCGCACAGAAAATATATTTCATATTAACTCCATCCTTTTTGCCCTTTAATTATCAGTGCGACATTATATCTGCAATATCTATTATCATTTTGCACGCGTTTGTTACCGCTAAAAATATATTTCAGTATTATGGCTTTTAAATGACTTTTTCAAAATAACCTGCGGCGACGCTAATTTTGTCGAAGAGGGGAACAACGAAGCCGCATCACATATGCAGTCCGGTAAACGGCATACTGCTTTTCAGTATTGTCAGCACCGCAGGGCACCGTGCTGCTTTTATCGCACGGCTCCGCTTTTCCTGGCGTTTGTACCTGCGGGCTTTCTGCGATTCTGCTCAATGCGCCATGTCCCGGGGACGCGGGGGAAGCGGGAAAAGCTCCGGCTGCGTCACATATCCCACGGCAAACTGATCCCTTTTTGTGACAAGTCACACAACCTCATAACATTTGCCAGCACAGGAAAAAGTTTCGCCAGATAATGAGTGTACTTTGTACACCATAGTTTTACAGAGTAAAACATGAAGTTTACCCAGATGTAAAACCATGAACCTTCTGTGAGGAACACCATGTCTGAAAAGAGACCCAATGTGGCCATAACCTCCGATATAGAGCAGCAGACGGTAAAGCGTGTTATATGGCGCATTCTGCCGTTTCTGATTGTCTGTTATCTGATCGCTATCATTGACCGGGGCAATATCGGAATGGCGGCCCTGCAGATGAATGAAGATCTCGGGCTGACCAAAGCGGTGTTCGGCCTGGCGAGCAGCCTGTTTTTTGTGGGGTATTTTCTGTTTGAAGTGCCCAGCAATCTGGCGATGCAAAAGATCGGGGCGAAGATCTGGATATCGCGCATTATGGTGACGTGGGGCATCGTGTCGGTCTGCACGGCCTTTGTCTCCAGTGCCGGGATGCTTTATTTCCTGCGCTTTTTACTGGGCGCGGCGGAGGCGGGCTTTTTCCCTGGCGTGATCCTCTACCTGACCTACTGGATCCCCGGTAAATACCGCGCCCGCGTCATTGCGACCTTTATGGTGGCTATCCCGGCAGCAAACTTTATCGGCTCACCGATCTCCGGGGCCATCCTGTCACTGGATGGCTGGTTTGGCTTACGTGGCTGGCACTGGCTGTTTATTTTAGAAGGCTTCCCGGCCATCCTTTTAGGGATAGCCGCCTTTTTCCTGTTAAGCAACCGCCCGGAAAACGCGACCTGGCTGACGGAAGCACAGCGCAACTGGCTCAGCACAACGTTGGCGGACGAGAATGCGAAACGTAAGGTGATCGGTCATATCTCGCTGTGGCAGTTACTGCGTCACAAGCACATCTGGGTGATGGCCTTAATCTATGCCGGTGCCTCGGCGGCAGGTTCCACGCTCAGCGTCTGGTCGCCACAATTACTCAAGTCGTTCGGACTCGACAACTTCACGACCGGTCTGGTGAACGCCATTCCTTACGGCCTGGCGTCCGTGTTGATGATCGTCTGGGGCCGCAGTTCCGACCGTACGGGCGAACGTCGCTGGCACACGGCGCTGACGCTGTTTCTTATTGCGGGTGGGCTACTGTCGGCTTTCCTGACGCAGTCGCTGGCGGGCAGCGTGGTCATTTTGTCGCTGGTGCTGATTGGCGCGTACTCCATGAAAGGGCCGTTCTGGGCACTGGCTTCCGGCTGGCTGTCGTCCAGCACCGCAGCGGCGGGCCTGGCGGCTATCGGTGCCATGGCGAACCTGATTGGCGGCGGGCTGATGGTTAACGTGTACGGGATCATCAACGAGCAGACGGGCAGTCATGCGCTGGCCATGGTTCCGCTGGCCGTGCTCTGCGGGGCGGGCGGTATCGCAGTGCTGATCATGGGCCGCAAAAGCGCGACCAGAATCGAAGCGGATCACAGCCTGTCGACCGTCAGCAAATAAGTCGCATCGCTGAAATCACTGAAGCGCCTCCGGGCGCTTTTTTTATACCGGAGAAAAGTGAAGGTGAGGCGAACCGCAGGAATGCCGGGAAGGACCGGTGCCGTGTTCGGTTCTGCCATCCTTATCGGGCAGGCCGAGCGCTCTGATGTGGCAAGAACGCCTGTATACCGTTTCAGCCCGCTCTGCTCCATGTGCTCGCCTGCCATCGTGATGGGATACTTCCCGGAAACCGGTATCGGTTATCGGAAATACCGGGCCGCGATCAGCAGACGAACGCGAACGTTGTTGCGGTGGGAAAGACAACGGCGTGGAAAAACAGTCTGCATGCGCAGGAACGGCGGCAGGAAGGAGGATAATGGAGAAATGAAGCCGTGGGGGATAAAACCACGCCGCCTCTGATATTGGCGTGGCTTTGTGTCCATTCAGATCGTGCGTCGGGGTTGGTTAACTGAGGCCATAATCCGAGGCGACATCACGCCACCCTGAATGTCGGCGGCGTGGTCGTTTTGTCCGGTCAGGTGTGACGGTAAGGGTCCTTGACGGACGCTACGCAGAAAGCTCCCAGCAGCAGCACCGCCGAAACCGCCAGCAGCGCCCACATAAAGCCACCGCTGGTCTGGCGCACATAGCCAATAAGCGAAGGACCCACGAATCCGCCCAGATTACCAATCGAGACAATCATCGCCAGTCCGCCCGCCGCCGCGCTCCCTGTCAAAAAACCGGAAGGCAGCGCCCAGAATGATGCCTGAAATGCCAGGATGCCGCTCACAGTGAAACACAGCGCAAGCATTTTGAGGACGGGTTCATCAATGAGGGCGCTGCAGCCTAACGCCACGGCGGCGATCACCAGCGCCGCGCTGATCCAGCGAATACGGTGGCGGGAAGCATTCGCGCGCTGTGCCCAAAACAGCATGCTGAAGGCGCCACAGATATAGGGCAACGCGGTCAGAAAACCCGTCGCGGTGTGGCTGACGCCAAGCTGTTTGATAATCTGCGGCATCCACAAACCTACGCCAATTGAGCCGACAATGCCGCAAAAGTTAATAAAAGCCAGAAGGTAGAGCAGGGGATTACGCATTGCATCCCGCAGGCTGGAACCGTGTGCCTGTTCGATCTTTTTCTGTTCATTCGCCAGCCGCCTGCTCAGCAACGCTTTTTCCGCCTCGCTTAGCCAGCCCGCTTTGGTCGGACGGTCATGTAAAAAGAACAGGCACATGACACCAAGTATTACCGCCGGAAAGCCTTCCAGCAGCAACAGCCACTGCCAGTTGCGGATAGTGTCGTGTCCGGTAATTTGCATCAACATGCCGGATAACGGCGCACCGATAATATTCGCCACGGGAATGCCGACCAGAAAGGCGGCCGTGATTTTGGCGCGCCAGCTGCCGGGGAACCAGTAGGTAAA
Source organism: Pantoea stewartii (assembly GCF_011044475.1). NCBI lineage: Bacteria > Pseudomonadati > Pseudomonadota > Gammaproteobacteria > Enterobacterales > Erwiniaceae > Pantoea > Pantoea stewartii. The sequence continues at coordinate 1,801,413 of NZ_CP049115.1, read as the reverse complement.
AAACAGGTAAATGCCCGGGGTGAAGCCCGCTTCCGCCACGCCCAGGCAGAAACGGGCAAAGGCAAAGCTGACGGGACCGCTGACGAAGGCGGTGGCCATGGAGATCAACCCCCACGAAATCATAATACGGGCGATCCAGATGCGGGCACCTACTTTTTGCATGATCAGATTACTGGGCACTTCGAAAAGGAAATACCCGATAAAGAACATGCCCGCGCCAAAGCCAAACTGCTCTGCTGTAATCCCTAAATCCGCGTTCATGCCCAGCGCGGCAAAGCTGACATTCGTGCGATCCAGATAACTGACCACGTAGCAGATAAAAATAAAAGGCAGGATACGGCGAAAGGCTTTGCCTGCCGCGACTTCACTTTGTTCAAAATCCGTTTGAGTCATGCCGTCATGGGACACGGGCACGTCATCCTGCTCCGTCATTGAGCGGGAAGGCGTTGAGTGCAGATTCATGGTTGTCTCCGCTGCGTTGCGTCAACGCAGAGTTATTCTCAGAGAAAAGCAGTGGAAAGAAAGGGCAGCGGGTGGCCTGGCGTTTGCATTGAGCAGGTAAGAATGCTGCCGCTGACAGATTCGGTGATAAATAACTGCCGGCGCTGATCGCCGCCAAAACAGAGGTTGGTGGTGGATCGTCCGACCGGGCTGGTCAGAATCTCAATCGGCTCTGCCAGATCGTTTAACAGCCAGACGCGGCCCAGCCCCGGGTTAGCAATCAGCAGTTCGCCCTGCGCGTTGACGGCGATACCATCAGGACCGCTTGGCCCGTGCGAGGTAAAGAACTGGCCGACTTTGCTGACCGATCCGTCACGCTGAAGCGGTACGCGCCAGATCGCATTGCCGCGCGTCATGGCGACATACAGCACCTTCTCGTCGGGTGACAGCACCAGGCCGTTTGGGCTCGGGCAGTTATCCAGCAGAACGGACAGTTGCCCGTCCTGGCTGAGCCGGTAAACGCGTCCGGACGGATCGTGCAGCCCCGTTTGCCCCTGATCGGTGAAATAAAGATTGCCCCGGCTGTCAGGGGTAAGATCGTTCACGCCGCGAAAACTTTCGCTGTTACGGCGCGACAGCCACGGCGCGATCGTGTTCTCCTTGAGGCACAGCTTCATCAGGCCGTGACGGTAATCCGTGATCAGAAGCGTATCGGGATCGGTCAGTTTCATGCCATTGGGTTCGCCGTCGTACTGCACCACGAGCTCCCAGTTGCCCGCCATATCGACACGGAATATGCGACCATACGGAATATCGGTCAGGTACAGGCAACCCGAGGGATGCCAGACCGGCCCTTCCAGAAACGAATCGGTCAGCTGGCCGCCGCGATTAGCGGCCGCCCAGGCATTGTGGCTGTCAGGTTGGCGGAAACGATCGGGCAGCCGGGTAAATACCGTGGTCTGCCTGATCTCCGGTGTAGTCAGGCACATCATACCGTCGCTTCCTTCTGCGCTAAGATCTTCAGCAGATTGGTCACGGAAGCCGTCCCCATTTTCACGTAAGAGTTATCGCTCACGCCGCCGATGTGCGGGGTAATAATGACGTTTTCTACCGTCTGCCAGAGGTTGGGCGCGGTCAGCGGCTCCACAGTAAAGCTGTCCAGCGCCGCCCAACTGAGCCTGCCGCTCCTGAGCGCACGCACCAGAGCATCGTCATCAATCAGTCCACCGCGTGCGGTATTCACCAGCACAGCACCGGGTTTGAACTGTGCCAGCGCCTGGTCATTAATCATCTGGCTGTTTTGCGCGGTCAGCGGACAGTGCAGCGACACTATATCCGCGCGCGTATACAGCGTGGCTAAGTCGTCCACCTGCTCACAGCCCGCGGGCAGCGTTTTCGCCCAGGGATCGTAAGCAATAACCTGCATACCAAACACGCGGCCAATATCGGCCACCCGGCCGCCAATCGCGCCGAGGCCCACGAGCCCGAGCGTCCGGCCTTCCAGTTCAAGGGACTTGTGGCTGGATTTGTCCCAGTGACCGTCACGCATCCGGCGATTCAGCGGAATCAGGGATTTGGTGCAGGCCAGAATCATTGCCCAGGTATGTTCAGCCACCGCCGCCGCGTTGGCACCCGGCGCAGACTGAACGCTGATGTTTCGTTCGGCCGCCGCGGCTTGATCAATAACGTCAATGCCGCTGCCATGTTTGGAGATCACGCGCAGCGCAGGCGCGGCATCCATGATGCGGGCGTTAATTTTTCCATAGCGCACCACGATTCCGACGGGATTATACTGCTGGCACAGCGCGACCAGATCGTCTTCGGTTGGCCTGGTGCCCGCAAAAACCACTTCATAATCGTTCAGCATCGCAAGCGCGGCGGGGGCGATGTCAGCGCCGGTAATAATGACAGTATCCTGTTTGCGCATCAGAGTTCCTCCCCTTCCGCTAACATGCCTGCTGCACGCAGGGCACCGTTCAGCCAGGTCGGTCTTTTGTCTCCGGCTTTGATTGCCGCAATACGGCGGGTTTCCATATCCAGCTTTTTCGCCGCGAGTTCCAGCACCAATTCGACCTCGTCACGTGGAACGACCACCACACCATCGATATCACCGACCACCAGATCGCCCGCGTTGATCGTCGCACCGGCCACAGAAACCGGGTAATTCACACGACCGGGAATCAGCTTGGTCGGGCCACATGGGTTCAGGCCAGCGGCGAAAATCGGATAAGTGTGGTTGCTCAGTGCATCCGCATCCCTGACCGCGCCATCGATGATAATGCCGGCAATGCCGGACGCTTCTGCCTGGGTCGCCATGATTTCGCCTAGCAGCGCACAACTGATATCGCCTTTACCGTCTACCACGATGACATCGCCGGGTTTGGCCACCGCCAGCGCAGCATGGATCGCCAGGTTATCACCTGAACGCACTTCCACCGTTACCGCCGGTCCGGCCACTTTCATATGCGCACCCAGTGGCTTAACGCGGCCATGGAGCGTGCCTCGTCTGCCCGCGACATCCGCAATAATCGCGGCCTGAAATTCAGCGGCACGTCTGACATAATCATGACTGACTCGCGTAACGTCGCGGTTGATCATCGGTTTTTCGTTCGCGGACATGGGTCACCTCACAGGTTTGATGTTTTACAGAGTAAAACTGTGTTGTACATAATGAAATTACTATATCGGTGACACTGACGCTCGCGCCAGTGTTGCGAGCTTGTTTGTGATGTAAATAAGATGTGACTCACAGTTTCAGGTACACTCAGTGCCAGCAAAAATCAGGAGAAGCGAAATGGGAAACGAAGGGGTTAATGCGGTAGAGAAGGCGCTGGCATTGCTGGATTGTTTTAAGCCAGGCGAAGAAAGCCTGTCCCTGACGGCGCTGTCGCAGCTCTCGGGCTACCACAAAACCACCGTTTATCGCCTGATGAATTCGCTGGAACGCATGAGTTATGTAGTCAGACGGGATAACGGGATTTATACCCTGGGACCAAGACTGCTGTATCTGGGCAAGCTCTACGAACAGTCGTTTCATCTGGCCAGCGTGGTCCAGCCCGAGCTACAGGCGCTGGCTTCGGCCACCCATGAAAGCGCCAGCTGGTATGTGATTGATAACGGTCAGCGTCTTTGCGTCTTCCGTGCGGAATCGTCGGATGGCCTGCGCCATACGCGACTGCCGGGCTCGCTTTATCCTCTGGATAACTCGGCGATTAGTCAGGTGCTGCGTTACTGGGGAATGGGCGACCCCCTGTTTGCTGAGACACCGGACTTACCGCTCTATACGTCGGGCGCGCGCGATCCGCACACTGCCGCCTTTGCCATCCCGGTGTTTGGCGAAGGGGATAAATTAACGGCCGCCCTGGCGCTGACCGGTCCGTCATCACGCTTAACCCTGGACCGCAAAGCGGCAGGGCTGGGTGACCTGATGCGGGAAAGTGCCGCCAGATTGTCGGCTCAGTTAGGGGCCAGAAAGCCGTTTTGCGATGGGGTTTACTGGGGTAAATAGCGGGCAGTGCCGCGCGGTTGGGTCAAGAACCGTTCGGCGGCTGAGCAGGGCAGGCATGTGCTGCCGTCCTCCGCCCCGTGTGCAGGCAGAACTCCGACATGTATTCTACTGCTGAGCCGGGCGCATCCGCGTTTCTCCGCTTGCCTGCAATCGGCCAGTGATAAAGCGGACCGCGCGGCGACGTCCGCGGCTCCGCTTCCGCGCCACGAAAGCGTGAGTCAGGTTAGCGGTAATAGATCGCTATCCGCTGATCCGCCACCGTTTCAATCGCCACCGGAATCTCAAACAGCCGCGTCAGCACGTCCGGCTGCATGATGTCGGCTGGCGTACCGCGCATAAAAACGGCGCCGTTTTTCATGGCAATGATGTAGTCGGAATAGGCGGAGGCGAAATTGATATCATGAATGACCAGAATGATGGATTTGCGCAGTTCATCTGCCGCCCGTCGTAATTGCTGCATCATGGTCACGCTGTGTTTCATATCCAGATTATTTAGCGGTTCATCTAACAGAACGTACTGCGTATTCTGGCACAGCACCATCGCCACAAAGGCCCGCTGCCGCTGCCCGCCGGACAACTCATCCAGATAACGCTGTGCCAGCGGCAACAAATCCAGAAAATACAGCGCCTGCTCAATATGGTGTCTGTCCGCTTCCGTTATCCGTCCTTTTGACCAGGGATAGCGGCCAAAACTGACCAGATCGTACACCGTCAGCCGATGGGTAAAATGATTCTCCTGCCGCAGCACCGACAGCACTTTCGCCAGCTGTTCAGTGTGCGCCTCGTTCACCACCAGCGAATCGATTCTGATTTCACCGCTGTCCGGCGTCAGCAGTCGGCTCATCACCGACAGCAGAGAGAATTTTCCGGCACCGTTAGGACCAATGATGGCAGTGATGCCCGACGCGGGCAGGGTTTCATTGATATTGTTGAGAACAGAAAGCGTGCCGTAGCGCTTATTCACATTCACCACTTCAATCACGTTGCCACCTTTTTAAGCACCAGATAAAGAAAGAGTCCACCGCCAACACATTCAATGATGACGGACAGCGTGCCTGCCCTGTCCAGCAGTCGCTCCAGAATGAGCTGTCCGCCGGTCAGCGTAATCATGCCGATGAGTATCACAGCAGGCAGCATCTCGCGATGACGCCATGAGCCCATGGCGGGCCAGGCCAGATTCACGATCAACAAGCCTAGAAACGTCATTGGCCCCACCAGCGCGGTTGAGATCGCTACCAGCAGGGAGATGAGCAGCAACAGACCGGTCACGTAGCGCTGAACGGGCACGCCGAGTGCGGTGGCGGTATCGCTGCCCAGCGCCAGCACGTCAAGGCGATAGCGCATGCGCCAGATGATTACCGTCACAACAGCAATGACGCCGCCTGACAACAGCAGGACGTCGCTGTCGGCGCGGGTAAAGGTGGCAAACATCCGGCTCTGTAAAACGGCAAATTCTCCCGGTGATAGCAGGCGCTGCATCAGTCCGGACAGACTGCGGAACAGCGTGCCGAACACCAGGCCTGCCAGTAAGACGCGCTGGAGTTCCAGCCCGCTGCGGTTAAATAACCAGCGGTAAAGCAGCGTGGCAAACAGCATCAGAAGCGCCGTTTCACCCAGAAACTGCACCACAGGGCCGGTCTGGCTCAACGGCGACAGGTGAATAAAAAAGACCATCAGCGTCTGAAGTAAAATAAACAGCGACTCCAGCCCCATGATCGACGGCGTAAGAATGCGGTTTTGCGTGATGGTCTGGAAAAGCAGCGTGCTGATGCCCGAGGCAAACGCAACCAGCACCATAGTCAGTAAAATCTGGCCGCGGTGTTTCAGGAGATAGCCGATATTGCCCTGCAGGTTAAGGGTCAGAAACAGCGTGCAGAGCGCAATCGCGATGATGGTCAGCAAACACAGCCGTCCGGCAGGGGAGCGCATCCTGTTCAGCACGCGAGACGGCAGCGAACACTCAACGGCCATGGCGTTTCCCCTTCATAATCAGCAGCAGAAACACCGCCGCGCCCAGTACACCCAGCAACGTACTGACCGGGATCTCGAACGGCTGCACGATAAGCCGCCCCAGGATATCGCAGCTTACTACCAGCATAGCCCCCGTCAGCGCGACCCAGTGCACGGTGCGTCGCAGGTTATCGCCAGCCAGCAGGCTGACAATATTCGGCACGATTAACCCCAGGAACGGCAGGACCCCGACGACCACGATAACCACGCCGCTGATGAGCGCAATCATCGCCATGCCCGTGAGCTGAACACGACGGTAGTTCAGCCCGACGTTTACGGAAAAGTCATGCCCTAAACCGGCGACCGTGAAGCGGTCGGCAAGCAGGCCAGCGAGCAGGGCGATCATCCCTACTAGCCACAGCAGTTCATAGCGCCCCTGCATCACGCTGGAAAAATCCCCCGATTCCCAACTGCCCAGCGCCTGCAGCAGGTCAAACTGCATCGCCAGAAAGGTGGTGACCGAACTGAAAACGGCCCCCAACATGATGCCGGTCAGCGGCACAATAAGGGCGCTTTTCTGACGAACATGGGCGATTAACAGCATAAACAGCAGGGTACCGGCCAGGGCGAACAGGGCGGCAATGCCCATTTTGACTATGACGGGCGCGGCGGGATAAAACAGCATGACCAGCAGTAAGCCCAGACCGGCGGACTGTGTCGTGCCCACGACAGAGGGCTCGACAAAACGGTTTTGCGTCAGCATTTGCATGATTTGCCCTGCAACGCTCATGGCGCTGCCAGCCAGCACCAGCGCGACCGTGCGCGGCACGCGACTCAACCACATAATCTCCCGCATGTCGGCATCGCGCCACACGTCCATCAGTGACAGCTGCGTGACGCCCGTCATCACACTGAGCATCATCAGCGCCCCCAGCAGGATCAGGCTAAAGCTAAAGGCCACGGACTTCATTCTGGGCGGACGCCGGCTGTGCTGAGTGCCTGCCTGATCTGCTCCATCATCAGGCTGTAACTCTGGATCCCGCCAGCGAGGTACAACGAGGCCGAATCCAGCCAGATTATCTGCTGTTTTTTCCATGCCGTGGTGCGGCGCACCAGCGGATTATCCAGTACCTGCCGGGCAGAAACGCCCGCCTTGCTGCCGATGGCGCTGTCGCGATCCAGAACGAACAGCCAGTCCGGATTGGCCTGCATGATGAGTTCGGGCGAAATGGCGTTTCCGTGTTTACTGGCGGTCGGCAGGGCGATGGCCGGTCTGAACTGCAGGACATCAAAAATAAAACCAAAGCGGGAATGCGGTGTGTAAGCACTGAGTTTGCCGCCGTTGACCATCAGCATCATGGCCGTGCCTGCCTGAGCCGCCTGGCGGCGAAGGTCAGCAACCTGCGCATCAAATCTGGCCAGAACGGTGCTCGCCTGCGCCTGTTTACCCATGATTTCGCCCAGTTGCGTGGTTCGCTGACGCAGGCTGTTTAAAACATCATTGGGATCGATATCCAGCGATACGGTCGGCGCAATGTCGCTGAGTTTGTTATAGGCCGCCAGGGCTCTGCCGCCGGCCAGAATCAGATCCGGCCTGGCGCGGCTCAGGGCCTCATAGTCAGGCTCAAATAACGTGCCCGCATTGAGGTACTCATCACTGTTGTAGCGCGCCAGATGGGCCGGATAGCTTATCGCGGTCCGGGGCACGCCCAGCGGATGAATTCCTAACGCATCGGCACTGTCCAGCGTTACCGGGTTTAAGATCACCACACGTTGGGGATGCAGAGGAATAGCCGTTGTGCCCTGAAAATGCGACAGCTGGACGCTGGGCGCGTCGCTGGCCGACGCCAACGGCGCGCTCAGTAAGCAGGCGAGCGCCAGTAAACCTGCCAGAGGGGAAAAACGCATACCTTCTCCTTGTACGTTGTCATTGTCCGTAAAAGTGTGCCCGGTTGTCGGGCTGACCATCCGCTTTCCGCCCTGGGTACGTGGTATGTTCAGCAGGGCGAGCGGACCCTCAGTGTTATCAGAACGAAGCCGTCACGGAGGCGTACAGCGTTCGTCCGGGAACGTAATAATTATTGCCGCTGGTGGTACCGGCTGAGGGTTGCGCGGACACCGGATTTTTATCGAAAAGGTTATCGACGCCCATGTTGAATTTCAGATGGCTGGTCGCCCGGTACTGCCCGGACAGGCCATAAATCATATAGGCCTGGCGGATACGTGCAGTTGCGGTATTGCCGCGTGCGGCCTGATCCGCGCGGTTATTCAGCCCCAGCATTTTTCCGTAGTATTTGGCGGTCATCGACAGACTGATCGCCTCGTTGACCTGCCAGTCCAGCGAGGACCAGGTGGCGAGTTTTGGCGTGGTCACCAACATGACGCCCAGCGTGTCTTCCGCTTTGATCATGCGCGTGAAAGTGTTATTCAGGGTCAGGCTTTTCAGCCAGGGGACTTTCTCTTCAGTAATCAGAGGCACCGTCAGGCTGCCTTCCACGCCCTGCGTGCGGGCGGTATCCAGATTGACGCGCTTCAGCCAGTAGCTACCGGACGCATCGCCCGGAATATAGCCCACCGGCGCGGAAGCAATTTTGTCCTGAAAGCGGCTGTCAAAGAAGGTTAAGCCCACGCCCCATCCCGCATCATCGTACAGGGCGCCCACTTCCCAGTTCTGCGACAATTCAGGCTTCAGCGCGTCATTACCCAGGGTATAACAGCTCCCGCCCTGGTAATCGGCATAGCCGTTACAGCCGGCACCGCGGGAGGTTTCGATAAAGCCTTTGCTGGCCTGACGTACGCTGGGCGCCTTAAAGCCTTCAGAATAGCCGCCTTTCAACGTCAGAGCGTCCGTGGCTTGCCAGACAAGATAGGCGCGCGGCGTGGTCCGGTTGCCGTAATCGGTATTATCCCGGCGCAGGCCCAGCGTCAGGGCCAGATCATCCCGCAGGTCAATCTGGTTTTCGATGAAGATGCCCGTGCTTTTCGCTTCGCCAGTATGTTTACCAAAGGTATCGGCCGCGTCGGCTGTCACGCCCAGCGAGCGCGGGTTATGCAGCTCTTCTTTTTTCCATTGCGCGCCCACGGTCAGGTTTTGGGGCAAACCGAGTTCGAAGGGCAGGTTGAGATCGCCTTCAATAATGGATTCTTTATTCCACAACGTGCTGTCCTCGCTGCCCGTCACCGCGCCGTTGGCGATAACCGGTACGTCCGACACCCAGTTTTTAAATTTATTCTGATAAGCGCTTAGCTTCGCCGTGCCAAATGCAAAAATGCCGCGGTAATCCAGCGCATAGTTTTCACGCTCAAGCTTACTGGCCCCGCGCAGATTAATTTCACTGCCGTTACTGGCGAAGCCGGGAAGACCTTCTTCGGTTCCCTGCTGCGTAGAGATCGTCAGCCGATGCTGGCGGGTAATATCCCAGCCCAGTTCGGCACCGTAATTTTCATTCTTGCGTCCCTCCTGACCGCTACCCCAGCGCAGTGCGCCGGTGTCGCTTTTATCCGCCTGGCGCTTATTCCACGAACCATTCAGACGCAGGTCAAACCCTTTCCCCAGTGGGCCGCCAACGCTACCTGTCCAGGTCTGGGTACTTCCCCGCTTATCGTCCTGCGGCTGGCGCGTGCCTGCGGTTAAGGTACCGTGCCAGACATCACTGTTTTTCTTCGTGATGATATTCACCACGCCGCCCATCGCATCCGAGCCATAGAGCGCGGACATCGGTCCCCGCACCACTTCGATACGTTCAATGGCATCAACGGGGATCCAGTTGATATCGTCGAAATAGTTTTGCTGCGTGCTTTTGATGCCGTTGCTGGAGCTCATGCGTTTGCCATCAACCAGCAACAGCGTATACGCCGCTGGCATACCGCGCAGTTGAATACCGGAGCCCACATCTGTTCCGATGGCTTTGGATACGCCCGCGACACGTTCCAGCACATCCGCAAGATCCGTGGCCGATTTACCAACGTCCTGTGCCAGTTGCTGTGCGGTAATCACGGAAATTGATGCCGGAGCATCTTTCAGACGCTGTTCGACAGCTGAAGCCGTCACCACCATCACCTCTTCATCGGGATCAGTGATCTCCGGCTCAGCAAACGCAGGTGAAGCTATGCCAAAAACGGGAATGAACAGACTGGTTTTGATACGACGGGCGAGAGGGGTTAACGACGTCATAACGGTTAATCCTTTAACGGTTGTTTGTCCTGAAGATATTTACGGGCTGATAAACAGCATAAGGCGATATATAAATGGGAATCAAATCAATAATCATTATCAGTTGGCGGTGAAATAAATTCGCAGGGTAATTGCGTGAAAATTTTAATGGTTCAGGATCGGCGGGAATGGTCTGGAAGCGGGAAAGGATAGTTGCTTTTTATGTAAGGCAGCCCTTTGATATATAAAGATTTAAGACGAAGAATTTCTTCTTTTACTGATTGGATTTCTGAATAATTCCCTGCCTGTAAGTTTCTTTTTAATATTATCTTTTTTTACGTTTGGGATGATATTTACGAAAGGTAAAAGATGTTCTTGTTAATTTATATAATTGTTAAGAGGTTGAGAAAAATGACTTGGATCAATAATAAGTCTGATTATGTGAAATATTTGATTCTGTTTTGTGAAATAAGCTGGCTTAGCATAATAGCGTTATTTAAATGAATAATGGTTTTCCCGTAATGCATTGAGGTCTACCATGACGCATGGGCCATTAAGTCAGTCAATATCGGATACCTGCAATCAATGACCATGCTTTTCTGGAACCGGTAAGTTTTGAATGCGGGTTTCAAAGGCACAGGAGGGAACAAAAAAGCCCGCAGGCTTGCGCCGTGTGGGCTTTCAGGGCTGGCGGAATCTGAATAAATCACCTATATGCATGAAATTTAATGTAAATATCCAATATAAAAATAATTGGTATACCTAAGCGTATACCAATTGCTTTTGTTAAAAGGTTTTTTATGGTGGGGAGGGCGATGGCTTTGCATCTATGGTCAGATACGCTTTTAGACCTGAAGAGCGTTTTACACCACGCGGATCGGAAAAGAATGGAACACGGAGCTTTGGGGTGTCGTTCACTTTAATTGTCCAGACAGACCCGCCAATGAAATTGAACTCAATGGTTTTGTGATTGACAGACAGCGCCTCGAAAGAGCCTGACGAATACTCATTACCAACCTGCAAACTTTCAACAATCCCCTGACTCAGGCTGATGAGAGTAACAGTAAGAAACTCCTCAAAGATCACATCATCAGTTGTGAAAAGAATATACCTGTCATTGTCGACTTTAACTGAGGCTTCGAGTACCTGTCCTTTTATAGTGATACCCGTCGGTTTGTTATCGATCACTACTTCAGAAACGGCCTGCTGAAAATCAGTCGCTTTACTTTTCTCAACAAGCTTTACCGAGAGAGTTTGTTCCATGACTATCCCCAAAAACGTCCCATTTCAAAGGCAGCAAGTGCACCACCAACAAATCCACCAATCAAAACACAAACGGGTGCTCCGGGGCCGCATACCAAACCTGCTAAAGCACCTCCCGCTGCACCACCTGCTATGCCTGCACCGTTAATCGCTATTTGTTTACCGGTTTCAGCAACCTTGTTTTCAGCGGTATAAATTTCATATACAGAGATGGCTAAAGAGAGGACGATAAGCCCTTTTCCTGCTCGTGAAAGCTGCAACATCTTCAGGTTAACGCTGGGGTTAGATTTACCCGCAGATTCCACGATGCTGGCATACACCTGGTTTTTTTGCACTTCAGAAAGGCTGGCAAAGTTTGTTTTAGGCCCAAAAAGTGAGGTCGCTTTCTTTGCGACTAACTCATTAAGCGTCTTACCTGATGACTTCATCCTTTCCGCCATTGCACGCCCAAGTGGTGTACTGCGAGTCCTTATCATTTCCATGATGAGATTTCGCGTTTCCTGAGCTTCTTTCGCAGCCTGTTCCCATGTCAGCAATCCAGCATTAACTCGGGATCGTAAATCGTCAGCCATCTCTTTGATACGCCTAGAATACTCAAGGCGCAAGCGGGGATCTATGGATAATCGAGCGGCAGCAGCAGTAACATCCCCCTGTAAAGCATTAATCGCTGCGTCAAACTGTTCACGATTTTTAGTGTCCAGTGCATTCAAAAAAGAGGTGTCCATTTATTGCTCCTTTTTTAGGCATTTAAACTTTATCAAAACAGTTGCGCGGCCAGAAAGCGAGATCCTACAAAAAAAGATTTTATAAATAATCCTTCACACTGTTCACCTTTTTGTTTTATCCAATTATATCATGTGGTTAATAGGTGATGGATGGGTGAAGGGTGACGCATATCCTTCACCAAGGGTGAAAGATGGACATAATAAAACCGGCTTTCGCCGGTTGGGGCTTGTGCCTCGCTTGCGGCGTATGCCGTGGCAATGGACCTTAGTGCCAGTACCCGCCCATAACCGGACAGAGCGGCCGGCCCGTTAACGGATGGTGGCGACATAATTCCTCATTTTTCAATGACAACGCTGCGTGAAATCTGGCGGGATCCATACCCCTGCAAATCTCTCAGACTTCACACAGCGACGTCTGTTCTTGATAAATCCATTTTCGCCTGCCTGGTGGGCGCTGATTACCCAAAAAAACCCACTGAGTAGAGAAGTGTCATTTTCCCACTTATAGATATATACCATATATCGTAACAAGACGCCCCCGAGGGCGGGGCGGATGGGCCTGACAAAAGCACCGTTTCTATCTGGATAAGAGCGATGAGGTGGTGACTGGACACAGTATGTTTTGGTCCGTACGGTAAATCATTCCCTAACGGCCTTTTTCCGGAGCCCGGTAAAGTAAGTGCATAGGAAAGAGGAGCTTAGTTATAACAGGCTGAAAATCAGCACAGAAAAAACTTTGATTTTATGCAATTTTAAATATTAAAACGTTAGTCCTGCATTAATTAAGAATTGCAGGGCACATGCATGATAATGACCCTTTTTACTCATAGAGCCGCGTCTGATGAGCGGAGATAGGGTTTTGGTCATCGTTCGCTATACATGTGGTCATGTTAAGCACGAATGTGTCAGTAAGTACCGTTTCCACAAGAGTCGTCGGGCATCAGAGAATACAACCTTAACGTGTGTTAGGCACCAGTGAACCGCAAAAGCGCATCAAAGTTTATGCCCAGGCATACCAGAAAGGCTGACCCTCTGCATGAACTGAGCAACTCCTACCAGTGTTTCCATTAAGCTGCAAGATGACGTAACAGATGGAGTATTCACTCAGCGTATGCCTGCTGTTTTAGAAAAAGCGTTTAAAGAACGTGAAAAGGGAAAAAACAATCAGCAAAATGCCGCCGGAAATATTGACGTACTTTTTAAGCGACTGCGGATTTGTGCCTTTTGATGAGAATACCAAGGCATAGCTGACGAAGGACAGCCACACACACATCACCACCACGTGAAGGGAAGCTAGGATCAGGTAATTTCCTACGCCACCATGCCGGCCGGCAAATCCAGAAACTACTGTAAGATAAAAAATAATGGCTTTTGGATTCAGTAGGTTAGCTAATGCGGCATCAACTACTGAAATCGAAACGGTTCTGTCCTGAGCCCCGGCCGAATGCGTGTGGAGGCCACTACTAATAAGCATCAGGCCAAGCCAGAGCAAATAAGCCGTACCGGCTACTTCAAGAAAACGGTAAACGCCGGGTAATGAAATAAGGACGGCACTGATACCGAGCCCAATAAGCAATGCATGAATGTAAATTCCTAGGGCAGTACCGGTTAGCGTGCGCAGAAGACCACTGCGCCCACCTGCCAGCGCACTGCTCATGATCAGTGTGAAGCTCGCCCCGGGAGAAAGTGCGACCGGCAAGAGCACCGGTATAAAGCCTAAAATATCGATATCCATAGTGTCAGCTTTCACAAAAAACGAAGTTTAAAAGAGATACGTCATCATAATATTTCATTACGATTTTACGACCTAGGTAAAATTAAAACGGAAAAGCAAAATAAGCCAGCATCGGTATAAAAAGGGTGATACATGTCACTTTATGATTGTCTTTGGAGGCATAACTGGCAATTGTCCGAAACCCCCTCACGACTGACACATTAAGGAATGAGTTTTGACGCGAAATTGTAATTTATTAATTGTAATCGATTTCAAAGTAGAAAATCAGCGGTACACAGGATATGAGAATAAAATAATAAAAATTAATTACTAAAGAATAATTTCTCATTACACAATTCACAAGGGAATGTAACCCATAAAAAATAACTCAATTGTAATAAACTGTTAATTTTTTTCTCTGCCTTGAAATACAAACAAAGACACTATTTTGTTCCGAAAAAAAGCTATTTATGTATATATGTTTTGGGAGGGCGTCTCTTTTATGAAATAATTCATATACTTATTAGTCTTTCTTAATAAAATACTTATGCAAACAAATGGGAAGCATTAGCCAGGAGCTTAAGATAAATCTTAAATTGGAGCTTGAATTGCTCATCGTGACGCTCTCTTCAATATTTTTTTAAATTAAATCAATGGATTAACTATTGATCGATTATTGATCACATTGGTGTTGCTTTATAATTTCATTTAAATTAAGTTTTCATTACACCTAGATTGATAATTTTTTTTTAACATAATTAAGGTGTTTAAGAGGTGCTTAATCGCAAGGAGATACTCTCTCAAGGTCGAAAATAATATTTTTTTCGGATGTTTTTATAAGCACATTTAAGCGTTTATCTTAAGCGGAGATATAACTTATGGCTGGTGATTCGGCTTTGCCAATCTTTAATTCATTCAGTTTTTCATTGCCTGTAAAAATTCATTTTGAAAGAGGAGGGCTGAAAAAGTTACCTGAGCACCTGTCCTCTGTAGGTAAAAAAAATGCTCTCCTGGTGATGAGCCAATCTACTGCTGAGCGTTCTCCCTTACTTAAGGAACTCCTTGCGAAAAAATCCGGAAAAATAAAATATTCTTCCTGGGTTGTTCCCTCTGATTTCAAGGCCACCACGGCGTCACTGCGTGAAATCAAAAAACATCTCTGGAAGAATAACTACGACTCAATCATTTCAGTCGGAGGAGGTAATATAATTGATTTTACTAAAGCCGCCGCCATCAGTGCAGATGAAACCGTCGATTTAGATAATTTGTTCGCTAAAAGCTACGATGCCATTCAGAGTAAAATTTACCATATTGCTGTTCCTACCACTTTCGGTACGGGCTCCGAAGTGACCAAGGGGGCCATCATCCTTGATACGGAATCCCGAATCAAAGATGGCGTGCGTGGCGATTCAGTTTTCCCTGATGTCGCGCTGATCGACCCTGATCTAGGCATCACGATGCCGGATGAAGTGCTGAGAGAGACTCTTTTCGATAGTTTTACACACGTTTTTGAAGCGCTCCACTCAGTAAAATCCAATCCTGTTACTGAGTCACTCGCCGTTGAATCATTACAACGTATCAACGCCAATATTGAGCGCTATGCAGCAGGAAAACTGGATGATCATTTCTTTACTGAAGCAGCATACAGCGCCTTACTAGGTGGCATTTGCGTCTGCCACAACAGCACCTGTCTGCCTCACCGATTTGAACAGGCATTATCCCCTTTCTATTCGTTCTCACATGGGCGGGGCTTAGCCGCGATTTATCCTTCATGGGTAAAATCGCTGATGACTCACGGCAAAATTTCTCCTCTCTTGGCGCAGGTAAGCAACGGCCTGGCCCCATCAGAGTACTTGGCTTCTGTGCTGCGTAAAACAAATCTGGACGGTGCCGCACAACAGCTCGCATTCCTGAAGCTTCCCTGCAGCACCGTCAGGAAGAATGTATCGGGAAATACAGCCAACGACCCGCTCGTTAATGAAGCTGGCGACGACATTATCAATGTGCTCCTTAACGAAATAACCGGGGGATAATCATGTTTTATTCACTGATGTGTCACGGCAAAAAGCACCAGACGTATGAACCTGAGACCCTTACACCTGCCCCTGCGGATTTCACGCGTATAGAAATCTTCAAAGCAGCCATCTGTGGTTCGGATTTCATGGTGTTGAACCAGACGCACCCCTATAAAGAGTATCCGGCAATTTTGGGGCATGAATTTATTGGAAAAATTACTGATGAAGATTGCGCATATGACCTAAAGAAGGGGCAGTGGGTAACAGGACTGTCTTATGGCTCGTGTGGCGAATGCGACTATTGCAAACGTGGGATGGATAATCACTGCCTGAAAAAGGTGACCTACAACACTGCGGGCAGTAGTGGTGCGTTTACACGTACTATGACTGTTCACCACAGATCTCTTGCACCATTACCTTCGGGGAGAACTGCGGATGATTATGAGTTTGTTTTAGCCGAGCCGTTAAGCATTGTAGTTCACGCCCTTGATAACCTTGAAATTTCGCACGAAAACCAACTAACGGTTATTGGAGCCGGTGCGATGGGGCTTCTCAGTGCAATTTTTTGCCGCGAAGTAAAAAGCGTTGAAAAAGTGGAACTCGTTGACAAGGCAGCTGCACGGTGTGCGTTTGCGCACTCACTGGGTTTCAATGCCAGTAACACCATGTCAAACGTGAACCTCTCAAAGACGGATGTTCTGGTGATCGCCGGCGGTGAAACCCTCAATTTGAATGATTACATCGGATTACTCCGTCCCGGAACTCGGGTAGTACTCATTTCTTATTTTGATACTCCGGTGATGCTGGACATGAATTTGATAGTCAGAAAAGAGATAACACTTCAAGGTTCTTTTCTGAGTAACCCGCAAGATCTCCTCAAAGCAATAGCAATTATTGAGCAATCAAAAAAAAGAGATTCACGGCTTAAAGAAATAATAACCGATTTCATTACTTTCGGAGAACTACGTGACTTTATGCTGACCAAAAGCAGCAAGGGTAAAGTGCTGATCGATAAACTTGGAGTATTACCATGAAATTAACTGCTTATGTAATTGGAGCCACAGGATGGACTGGCGCTGAAATTATAAGGCTGCTAACAGTGCATCCTGAAGTTGGTGAAATATATCCAGTTTCGCGGGATGCAGATCTCGCGCTTGACACTGTTCATCCTAATCTGCAGGGGATCAATATGAAAACCTGGTCCATGAACTCTCTTCCTGATACCGCCCCGGACGTCGTGTTTATTTCGCTGCCTTCAGGCAAGGCTCATGAAGTAGCAACATATTTTGTAGAGTGTGGAGCGCGCATAATTGATTTGGGTGCTGATTTTCGCTTCAGTAAACCCGCATCCTTTGAAGAGATTTACGGTAAGCCACACAGAGCATCTGAACTACAGAATAAATTTCAGTATGGGTACCCGGAAGAGTTTCGCGAGAGGATTGCTGCGAGTCATTACGTTGCTAACCCCGGCTGTTACGTCAACGCAGCGCTTTGTGCACTCATCCCGCTTATTAAAAACAATGTTCTTAAAACGAATAATATTTTCATAAGCGCAGTGAACGGAACATCCGGAGCAGGGAGTAACGATAAAAAGGAGTTACTGCATTATAACATGACAAATAATATGCTTGCTTATTCACTGAACGGGCACCGTCATACACAGGAAATTGAACAGATCATTAAAAAAACAACGGGTAAAGATGCGGAAATTTCATTAATGACTTCTCACGGTAATTTTGCACGCGGCATTTTTATGCTTATCGCTGCAAAATTACAGGATGATATTCCATCAGACAGAAACCAGGTACTTGAAGTTCTGAAAGATTATTATGCAGATTACCAGTTCGTATCAATTACCGGACAAAAAAAAGGTTCAGTCGGGATAGAGAAAGATTACGGTATCTATCCACAGCTATCCAAAATTATAGGCTCAAATGCCTGCCATATATCGGTAGACATTGTGCCTGAAAAAAGAGAGCTGAGAATTGTCAGTGTCATCGACAACCTTGTTAAGGGAGCTGCTGGTACGGCCATTCAAAACATGAATATCATGATGGGCTTTGACGAAGAAACGGGGCTGAGTCGCTATGGAATATAAAGATAAAGTACTTATTGTTGATCCTGTGCATAAACACCTTCTTTCATTTCTGGAAGAAAACTACGATGTAACAGTAAAACATCCTGTAACCCAAGAGACACTGAATTCATTAATCGATCAGTACGATATGCTGGTTCTGAGAAGTGGGGCAAAAGTAGATTCATTGCTGCTTGAAAAGGCGACCAGCCTGCACACGATAATCAGAGCAGGAACCGGAACGGACAATATTGATCTGGAAAAAGTACACGAAAATAAAATACGCTTTTACAATACACCCAGTACAAATGCCAGAGCAGTAGCGGAACTCAGTTTTGGCATGATGCATTGTCTGTACCGACACATTCTGCGAGCCGGAAATGAAATCCGGGATAATATCTGGGATAAAAAATCCTTTTTAGGCTATGAGCTCTCGCATAAAAAGCTGGGACTGGTTGGTTTCGGTAGTATTGGTAAGGAAATAGCCGATATCTCGGCTGGCTATCATATGAACGTACATTGCACCGTCTCTGATTACTCATCAGAGCGCGCGACAGCGTTGAGCAGCCAGAATATCACCCTGCACAGCGAATTAAGCAGCCTGCTGCAACACTGCGATATTGTAGTGGTCTGCTGCCCCTACAACCAGCATACCAGAAACCTGATTGATGCTAGAGAACTCTCTCTCCTCGGTAAGCATGCTGTGTTGATTAACGTAGCGAGGGGCGGAGTGGTCAATGAAACGGCTTTATACAACGCGCTCAATGAAAATACTTTTCTGGGCGCAGCCAGTGATGTTTTTGAACATGAACGAAAACCCTCACCGCTTTTCACCTTAAATAATTTTATTGGCACACCACACATTGGCGCCATGTCCCATGAGTCACAGGAGAAAATTGCCGAGCTGATTATAGATTTTCTTCAGCAACAACCTGAAAGTAAAGCGAAAAATTTATCTCAAGGCCATGTATTGGCACATTGAATTCACTAACCAGTAACGAGAGAGGTAATATATGAGTATTCAGAAACGTCTTGCCCGAGGCGAATACACCCAGTTCATGGAAGCTCATAACGGGCTCAGCGCTAAAATTGTTGAACATGCCGGCTTTGAAGCTATTTGGGCATCAGGCCTTTCGATCAGTGCGGCTATGGGATTATCTGACAGGAACGAGGCTTCATGGTCTCAAGTCATCACTGCTCTGGAACAGATGGCGGATAATACCAACATACCCATTCTTGTGGATGGCGATTCTGGCTTTGGTAATTATCTGAATGTAATGCGTTTTGTAAAAAAACTCAAACAAATTAACATAAATGCTGTGTGCATTGAAGACAAAATGTTTCCTAAGGTTAATTCATTCATTGGTGAGAATCAGACACTCGCACCTGTAAGTGAGTTCTGTAATAAAATCAGAGCGGCGAAAGACACAGGCGGTGGTGATTTTACCGTAGTTGCACGTATTGAAGCGCTGATCTCCGGCCACCCTATGGAGGAAGCCCTGGATCGTGCAGAAGCCTATAAAGATGCGGGTGCAGATGCAATTCTGATCCATTCAAAAAAATCGGATGCCGGAGAAGTATTTACCTTTTCTGAACGGTGGGGCGGTAAACTGCCACTCTTTGCAGTACCGACGAAATACTATAACACTGAATACCAAGAGTTTGTTAAACATGGAATCAGTAACCTCATCTGGGCAAATCATCTCATCCGTAGTTCAGTCCGTAGCATGAAAGAAACGGCTGACAGAATTTACAAAGAAAAATCACTTATTAATGTTGAAAAAAATGTCTCATCCCTTGATGAGCTTTTTTCATTGACCACTGAGCGTTATATGAATGAATTAGAGGCCAAATATAATTCATAAAAAATAATCACTTCCTCTTTACCCTGCGTCAAGTATTAACGTTGTATCTCATTATTAATCAGCATAATGCTGAGAATAATATATATTGGAGAAAACAATGATCAAAATAGCTATCGTGGGCGGCGGCCCAAACGGAATGTATTTTTTAAATGGCCTACACAGTATTTTTAAAGAACTGGATGTACGTGATAATGTATCCGTCACAATGTATGATCGACATGGCTATTTCGGCTCAGGCTGGCCCCATTCTCCGGCTCAGGCTAAAACGAGTATGCTGAACAGGATCGTTGGTCAACTTTCTTTTGCTCCAGATAAAACCAACAACGCCAGCGATTCCTTTCCCAAAAGCACACGAATAACTTTCAGTGAATGGCTGGAAAAAAAATACAAAGCCACGCACAGTGAACGTTATAAGCTGAATGCTGATGATTTTCCTACCCGAGAACTTTATGGCGAGTCTCTGGTTGAGATCTGTGACGCACTGGTTAATGAAGTCAGACAGGCTGGTGTCAGCGTGTCGCTAATTAAAGATACGATTAAACAGATCACTAAAAATGAGGGTAAATATTATCTGACCGGTGATTTTTACCCTCAGCCAGCTGAGTTTGATATTGTGCTTCTCGCGACAGGACATCAGGAATCAATGGATAATTTTTATCTGGCGGGAACGCTCAAAAAATTCACCGAGTATTATAATTTTGCCTATCCGCTTTTTGACGTTCCTGACTGGCAGAAGAAAAGCATTGCCGTCATTGGCATGGGCCTGACTGCGATCGACACACTGCTTTACTACACGGAAAACAAAGGAGGCTCGTTCTTTCGCGATAAAGGACAACTACGCTATCGCGCAAGTGGAAATGAACCCAAGAAACTTTATGCACTCAGCCGGTCTGGCTATTTCACTTACAGCCGTCCCCACAATGCTAAAGAGGTCGATCTCGCAAAATATGAACATCAGGGATATTTTTTTACCCGTTCATTAATCGATCAGATGCGAGGGAACCTTGGCGCCCCGGCGCATCCGGACAGTTCGCCGGAAAATCATTCTCTGCAGCTTGATTTCGACGTGCACGTATTTCCTCTTCTGATGCTGGAGCTCCAGCTTTGCTATTACCGCATTCTTTTTGGTCCCGAGGTGCTGAGTATCATGATTGCTGAGAGCCGCCCTCTGGTTGAGCAGTTCATTGCCGGAAATCGGGCAATAAACTCCCAGAAGGAGAGTGCCCTTAACTGGTTGACGCAAGCTACTGAGAGGCTTGCCCGTGAAGCCATCTTCCTGATCCGCCGTTTTCTAAATGAAGGGACCACCTCATCTTTCCACGGGGTTCCGGTTGAAGCCATCGTGAAACGTTACGTTTATGTCATTAGCGCCAGGGAACCAGGAAAAGAGCCCGATCTGCAGCAATTTTCATTGTCCGCCCTATCAGGGCCAAGCCCCTGGGAACACAGGACAGAGCCTGAGGCTCACCTGTTTAACTGGGATATGGTTGTTAACCCTATCCGGAATATGGACTTTGCACCCGGTACCCCTTGGCGTGAACGGTTACTGGCGTTCATGCACTGGGATCGCCGCCAGTCAGAGCAGGGTAATCTAGACAATCCCTACAAGGGCGCCTGTGATGACGTCTTTCGCGATCTGCGGCAAACTGTAGTGTATGCAGTTGATTTTGGGGGGATTACACCGGCGACCTATAACAACATGCTCAAAGACTTCTATGCGGTACATAACCGTGCGGCTAACGGTAACTGCATAGCGCTGATGGAGAAAATGGAGGCGCTGATCGAAGCTGATGTCGTAGATGTCACCTATGCGCAGTCAAATATTCAAGTTCACGACGAACAGGTCTGGCTGCACAGCCTGAGCCAGGCCGGAGAGTATACCCGTGTAGATGCAATGATCGATGCCAAATTACATAACTTCAGTGTCAGAAAAGCCAAAAACAGCCTGTTCCGCGATCTCATTGACGCCGGTATCGCAAGTTACTGGGTACATAAGGATAGCCATGGGGTTGAGTGCGCAGCCTCGGGATTCAATATCACCCGGCACTTTCAGTTTATCAACCGTGATGGCAAGCGTGAGCGCTTTTTCTGCGTAGGTCAGCCTTCAGAAGGAATCATGTTCTTTCAGAATGGCTCGATACGTCCCAATGTCAATCATCATGTCGCTAATGACCTGCTTGCATGCATGACTGCAGTCAAAAATGAACTCATGGGCCTTCTGCATAGGCAAGAAGAAGATGCCACTGTGACCCACTGATGCGTTATGAACAGCAAAACTCAGGATTTTCCTGACAAACTTATTAAGGCGGTTAATATGTATATGTATCCCTTCACTGGCTATAAGCCTGATGTTCCCAGAGTGACTCATGGCAAAGGCATATGGCTCTTTGATGAAAACGGTAAAGATTATATAGACTCCACATCCGGCCCTATGACCGTCAATCTGGGACACTGTCATCCTGATATTATCGCAGCCATGGAACAGCAGCTTAAGCGACTCCATTTTGCGTATCGCTTTCATTTCCGCAGTCAGGAAGCAGAATTGCTGGCCAGCAGGCTGGTTGAACTGTCTGATGATAACAAAGGCTATGCGTTTTTTATGAACAGTGGTTCTGAGGCTTCGGAGGCAGCTTACCGAATTGCGCTTGATTACTTCCGCAGCCAAGGTAATGACAAAAAGACGCTTGCGTTAGGCCGAAGAATTTCCAATCACGGCAACACTATACAGTCTCTGACCTATGGCGATGATCGCGCCCGTAAGGTAAACCTGCTGAATAAGGTGATCGATCCTGCTATCAGCGATTTGCGTTTGCCCCCTTATTACGACCTGCATAAACCTGAGGGGGTTTCATCGGATGAATGGCTTGATACCTGTCTGAACGAAACATTTGAAATTATTGACGGCGTTGGCGCTGAGCATATTGCTTGCGTCTATGCAGAACCCGTTACCGCATCTTCAGGAGGGGTGCTTATCCCGCATCCTGACTATTTCCGTAAACTCAAAGCAGGCTTGGAAGCACGGGATATTCTGCTGATTGCTGATGAAATTGTCACCGGACTTGGCCGCACGGGCGAATGGTTCAGCATGAAAACATGGGAAACGGAATCGGATATAACCGTTATCGGCAAAGGGCTTGGAGCAGGTTTTACCCCCATCTCAGGCGTCATGATTTCAAGACAGATAGGGGATGCGCTGGCCTCGCTGTCTCCCCCCCATTTCGTTGGGCATACCTATTCCGGAAACCCTTTATCGGCTGGCGTTGCACTTGCCGTGCTCGATACGCTGGAAAATAAAATCGGAATGGCGTCAGTCAGGTCTAAAGGGACATATTTTGGCCGTTTGCTGCAGGAGATGGTTGGCGGCGAAAAGGTGGTCGCTGAAATCCGGGGGCAGGGACTGCTCTGGGCAGTCGAGACAACGCTCAGCCGTCAGCGAGCAGACGAGTTTGTGAAAGCCGGTCATCAGGAGGGGATCAATCTTTATCCGTGCCGGTCATCCGGTAAGGATGGAGAAGCTCTGACCTTTTTGTTCACGCCGCCACTCATTATTTCTGAAAAAGAGATGGATGAACTGGTGGGGCGCTTCAGTCGTGTCATGAGTCGTCTGGTATGAGGAGAGCTCCGGTGATCCTGTATAGCGCCGGCATCAATATTTCCTCCGGGGTGCGAATGCACCCCAGAATTAATGAAGATGCTGAGTCGATCAAATCGCTCATGACTGCCCAACAGACCATACTGATATATAACCATCAGGGGGATTATTTCAAGAAAACAGCCGAACCCACCCCGTGGATTGCATCTCTTCTGAGCGAACATTTGCAGCAGCGCGTCCATTATTTCCCTGATTGCGTGGGCCGTAAGGCTCAGGACTTTATTGCCCGTCTGCCAGAAGGGGAGGTAGCGCTTATGGGTAATACGCGTCGTTATCCTGAGGAGCAACAGAACGATGCGACGTTTGCAGCGGAGCTGGCAAAGCCGGGAGATCGCCTGGTGATCGGCGGTTTTTCTAAATTGCACAGAAAAAATGCGTCGAACTGCGCTATCAAAGCGTTCATTCCGTGGTGTTTCTCAGAGGGGGTAAGGTCACAGCTTGAGGAGCTTGAGCAGATACATTCCGCTCTTTACAACCAAAGACCCACCATACTGGTGCTGGGTGGCAACAAAAAGGAGAAGCTGCAGTTTCTCTTTCATCATCCCCGGCTTCGTTATGTTAACCGGGTCATTGCTGGAGGCGCAGTTCTGAACAGTCTGCTCAAAGCACGTGGCATCAGAATCGGGCTGTCTGACTACTTCCCCATGCCTGAAAATGCATCGATTGATCTACCCATATACATACCAGAGGTTCTGATTGTTTGTGATGTTCAAGGCAGGATGGTGCGACGCCCCTTACTGCAGGTTCGTGATAGCGACAGGATTGTGGATTTTATCTTTAGCGAGGAGTTTCTGGCAGATGTAACAGGTCCTGATGACTTTTCATTCTTTGCAGCAGGTCCACTCAGTATACCCGGCAGTCAGTATGCCCATGCGGCATACAGAACACTGAAAAGAAAGAGGATACAGGGGCTTTTCATGGGAGGAGACACGCTGACTGAAACGGAGACATTCTCCTATACCTCATCCGGTGGAGGGGCAGTTCTGCACTTCTTTTCATCGGGCTATGAAAACATCAAATTTCAGGAATCGTATGGTAACTAATTCACTGTCAATTCTAAAACCTGTGATTGCCGTTCATAAACGCTGCGGTAAAGAGTTAGCAGGCACATTTTTTATTCGCCTGATCTATTTTATTGCATGGCCCTATATGGTTCTGGTCTTTCAGCAAGATTACGGACTCAATACGCTTGACACCGGCCTTCTGCTTTTCCTTGCAACACTTACGGCCTTCTTTTCTACACAATTAGCAGGGACGGCCATTGACCGCGGTCATCTTCATGTCGTATTCCCCGCGGCCAGCCTGGCAATGATGGCAGGTCTGTCTCTGCTGTTGGTACAGAGTCTTCCGGCAGCCGTCGCCGGCCTGAACCTTCTGGTTCTCTCTACGCGATGTCTGGAAACCGGCTTCAAAGTCAGCCTGAGTAATAGTGCGACACGTGAACTCGCCGAGAGTGCACACAATGCCAGGTATTACTATGTCAACGTGGGGGGGCACTAGCACCCGCTCTGGTGGCCCTGCTGGGACTACAAGGACGGACTTATCTTCTGTACGGGTCTCTCGTACTGGCGCTGATGACGACGTTATATACTTTTTACTGCCGATCAGTGACAGGCCGAAACGTCAACAGCCCTACGATGTCAGCAAGCCTGAAACGTATTCTGGGCGACCGTTCATTCATGATGTTATGTGTGTTCAGCGTACTTTTTTATATGGTCATGGCCAGTAACGATACTGTTTTACTGATGCTTCTAAGCCAGCAGTTATCTCAGAAAACAGCACTGCACTATTATGCAACTGTGCAGGTAATCAACACGCTCATGGTACTAATTGCATATTTTCCGCTTAATCATGCCTTACGGCATCTTACGATGTCCTTCCGCCTGAAAGCCGCTCTGGGCGTGATGATACTGAGCCAGCTGATGGTTTTCTTTAACCTGCTGCACAGCGAATTGAACGTTGCGGTTTTTGCTCTGATATTCACTTTGGGCGAACTGATAGCAATATCAACATCCAATTTTGCAATGGAATTACTTACGCCATCTGAATTCAAAGGAGGGTATTTTTCATTTTATAACATATATATGACCGGTATGGCCTTAGCGCCGCTACTGGGAGGCGCTTTTATTCATGCCGGCATGGGTGAACACTGGTATCTGGTTACAGTCTCTGCACTGATAATCGCATTGTGGATTTTTAGCAGGATTCAGATCGATAACAAGGCAAATATTTAATAGAGTAAGGTGAGGTATTGTATGCGTTTTTTCAGTCTTCCGCAGGGACAGGACACTGCAATTCTGTTTAAAAATGAGAGCTTCTCACGCGATAGAGTGAGACACCTTACGCACTGTCTTGCTGATAAATTACTTAATCACTGGCCTGTAACACTACACAGAGTGGGCATGCTCGTTGATCCTTCACCACATCAGCAGATAACAGTTCTGGCACTTCATCATGCTGGTATCACCTGCGTGCCTCTGGCTAAAAGTCTGCCTAAAACACGTATCGAAGAAATTACCCGAACCCTTAACTTAAACCTCATCATTACTGATTTACCAAACGATGATGTGCTAGGGATTAGCATTGAACAGCTTTTCGAAGATGTAAATGATTACGATGAAATGGTAATTCCTGCCAACATTAAGGCAGATGCGGAATGCCTGGTCCTCCACACATCGGGAAGTACGGGTGTACCGAAAGCTATTGCGCTTAGCTGGGATAATATTTCCAGCGTGGTGAATGCCTTTACTGAAACCCCAATGTTTGGCTCTTCATCAATAGCAAACCGCATATGCAGTTTTGACTTTTCGGTAATAGAAACGCTGCCTTATCTCTACCATGGCAGACTTCTGCACATCATTGACCAGTCAACCCGAGATTCTCCCCGTTTGCTGGCAGAAGCAATCCTTAATTCTCCAGCAGAAGTGGTAGCTATGACTCCTTCCTGGTTTTACGAAGTAGGGCGCCAGATGGTTACACTTCAGAATGCCAGACCTCAATATGTGCAAAAGAAGATTATTTTTGGCGGAGAAAAGATCAAGTATGCATCTCTTAAAGCATGGTGGGAGACGTTTGTCGGCAGGCACGGCTGCACGGTTTTTAACATTTACGGACCAACAGAGTGTAGCGTTTTTGTCACATGGCATCAGGTGACCGAAGCTGATACTCGATGCCCCGTGGCCAAAATTGGTGAGGCATTTGGCGATAATTCGCTTTGTATATTGGATGAGAATAACCAGAGAGTAACCATAGACGGGCAGCCAGGCCGACTGATAGTCGAGGGAAGATCCGTGGCGATAGGCTATCTGAACACGGCCTCGGATGATCGATTCACTGTTCAGGGAGCTAAACGATGCTATGACACAGGAGACATCGTCTACAGGGAAGGTCACTCATACTTTATAATTGGGCGGGACGATAATCAGGTAAAAGTAAGGGGCTTTCGCATCGATATCGATGAGATTACTCGGAACATTTCAGCAGTTGATCACATCCGAGATGTCCATGTATCGGTATTAAATAACGAGCGTACCGAACACATTGTGGCTTTCGTGACGTCCACTCAACCCGATATTGCCGAAAAAGTCTATGGGCACCTCACACGCCATTTGCCTGAATATGCTCTGCCTAATCACATCTGTCAGGTCGAACACCTCCCGTTAAACCCGAACGGAAAGACTGATGAGCATGCACTCCGTAAGCATTATGATCTGGCACTTGAAGAGAAAAACCTGCGTCTGCTTGCCAGACGCATCCGGTCTTACGCGTTTCCATCACACTACACACTGGGAGACCTGCACCTCACATCCCTGGAAATTGTTGAACTGATAATAGAGCTCGAAATGGCCTATGGCATCAGTTTGCCTACACCGGACAAAACACAGTTGCTGTATGACTTGGCTAAAGAGTGTGAAGCATTACCCCCAACGGCCGTTGCGCACTTTGCGGGTACCACTGTAATACCGACTTCCAGCCGTACACTACCTTCTCAGGGATACTACTGTGACAATTATTTCCGATACCAGATACGTCGGGATGCGGTGTCCGTGACGTTACAGTTTCCGGAGGGATATTCCGAAGAATTGCTGAGAAAAGGCATAAGGGACCTGCTCCACTGTGTTCCTTCACTGCATCTCAAAATTCGGGAGCAGAATGGTGATTTCTGGCAATATGATGCCCCCATCCATGATGAAGCAGAACACTATGAACTGGAGGATTCGACAACAATTCTACTGTCGAAGGATTTTGACTTTGAAGCAGGCAATCTGTTCTATTTTCAGCTAAAAAGTGGAAGTGAGGGGCCTCAACTCACGCTGCATTTCGCGCACGTAATTGTGGATGGTTACGCATGTAGATGGCTCATAAATGCACTACTGACCATACTTGACGGACATACACCATCTCCGGTAACGCCTCTTCATGTATATGCCACCCATACATGGAATCAGCAGCCGGTTGATAAAACGACAATAAATGAATTCTGGGCGCGGCAGTCTGTGCTTGAAAGGCCGACCAAGCTTTTCGGGATGATTCCGGCCACGGTATCTTCAGGATGTACAGAAGGAAGGATGAAATTACTTCTGTGCGATTATCTGCCTGCATCACGACTCAGCCAGTTGCTGACGAAAGCGAATGTTTCGCTACATGCTTTAGTCGCTTATGCAGTGTGGCGCGCGCATCAGGTACTTTGCAGGCTTGACAGGCTGGAATTTCACTCACCTTTAGGAAACCGCAATCGTGAGAATCATGACGTCATTGCAAATATGATTACGATTGTGCCATTCAGTATCAGTCTGCCAGTAGAAGACAGCCTCCTCTGTCAGTTAATTGCAATGGAAAAAGCCATCGCGGAACACATCCGTTTATGCAGGCTCAGCTGGGCTGAGACCGCTGAGCTTACAGGCCGCAGAAGGATCTCACTGATTGTGGCCGAAAGCCCTAAACTCTTCAGTGACAGAAAGCACGGTGTTCATGAAATTAATGTAGCAGGCCCAGTGATCGCAAAAAATGCTCTTTCATTTTTCTACTGTTCCTATCAGGACGGACTGCATATTGACATCAGATATAACTGCTCAGTTGCAGAAGACTCTGTAATTGCCACTATCAGTAAAACCCTGGACAGGGAACTGAAGGAAATAGCTTACAGCCTGATAGACCACTTTCAGTACCAGT
Source organism: Pantoea stewartii (assembly GCF_011044475.1). Classification (NCBI taxonomy): domain Bacteria; kingdom Pseudomonadati; phylum Pseudomonadota; class Gammaproteobacteria; order Enterobacterales; family Erwiniaceae; genus Pantoea; species Pantoea stewartii. The sequence goes on along the minus strand of NZ_CP049115.1, from coordinate 1,772,881 downwards.
AACAATCCCGTTAAGTCAGGAGATAAACTTTATGTCAGAAAAACCTATGGCCAAGTTTCAGGAATGGTGGACAGAGTATAAACGAGATGTGTCTTCTGCCCATCCCGGCGCGGTATGCGTATCGACTGTTTCAGAAAATGGTGCTCCGCGTGCCCGTTTCGTCGGTCTGAAATCAGCTGATGAAGATGGGTTCGTTTTCTGTACCTGGTTCGATTCACCAAAGGGGCGTGATTTAGCCCATAACCCAAAAATCGCGCTGACCTTCTGGTGGGAAGAAAAAGGCTGGCAGGTGAGGGTTGAGGGTAAAGTTGAACATGTCAATGAAGAGGACGCCAAAAAGGAATGGGCTTCGCGATCGCGTGATGCTCAGCTTGCTACACTTTGTTTTAAACAAAGCCAGCCTTTGAATTCGGAAGATGAACTATATGCCATGTATAGCCGAACGCAAACTGAAGCGAGTGACGGACCTGTAGACAAGCCGGAGCGCTGGGGAGGGTACCGAGTAATACCTGAATCGATAGAGTTTTTAACTTTCCGCGAAAATCGCATGCACCTGCGCGAATATTACTCACGCAGAGACCAGTTCACCAGCTGGAATAAAACACTTCTCCAGCCCTGATGACTTATCCCATTTCCGTAGCTCAATGCCAGACTGTGAATTAATTAAAATGCAGTATGGCATTTCTCTGGTCCTGAACTCCTGTTTTCTCCAAAACCTCATCCATGGATCTGCAAGAATTATTAAAAAAATTTATTACTGACCTGCCCCGCTGGTTTAGTACATCAAGCTTTAGAGGTATATGCTTCTGGCACAAAGCGGACTAACAATTTAGCCGGTATCTGCCATGGCGATTCAGACAGACGTCAGCTCCCGGCTGTATCTCCTGTTGTCGGATAACTCACTTAAATCCCAGTGGGCTTAAGGACAGTAAGCCCGCCACTTTTGTTTGCACTGCTCAACGCTCATTTTTATCAGTCGGCGAGTTTATGGTGAACAGAGAAAGCCTGAGCACATCGTTCGCCACGAGTGACATGTGGACTAAAAAAACCGGCTTTCGCCGGCTCAGGTTGTCATGCCGCCTACACGTCGTCGCATTTCGGCAGCCAGTCGGCGCTGCTTTCGTCCCTCAGGCCGAGGTTGGTCTGCATCCCGAGCTTCGTGCGCCGCTTCAGATAGCTTTTGCCATACTCGCGCAGGATGCTCTCCAGCGCCTGGCTGAAGGTTTTCATGCTGAGCGGGTTGCGGTAGCCGTTGGCCTCCATGTACGCCAGATAGGCGTGATACAGGTAGCGCTTCGGCTGCAGGGGCCGGATGCTGGCATTCCCCATGTGCAGGCCGTTCGGCTCGGCGGTCGCAAAGAGATAGCCGCAGAAGTCCACCATCGGGTCGGCGTCGCGCTTGATGCGCATGGCCTCGCCGGAGTTCTGCTGCTGCTGAAGCAGCGCGCGGGCGTCCTGCGGGTTGCTGAAGCGCTGCATCAGCTGTCGCACGATGACGGCCAGCTCTGCCTGTATCTTCTCCTTCAGCTGCGGGTCGCGCTCGTCTGCCGGGATGATTTCCGCGAAGTGCAGGATAACCCGGCGGCGCGACACGCCCCCGCTGCGGTCGGTGAAGCGCATCGGGTTGTTGTTCACGGCCAGAATCACCGCCGGGATGTGCGTGGAGTAGGCGTCGCGGTACTTGGGGTCAACGGACACCGCATCGCCGCCGGTTATCGCCTTGATGCCCGCGCCGTCGCCGCTCCACTTTTCCTGGTCGGGCAGGCGGATGAGCGAATAGCCGATGACCGAGGCGCGCTCGCGCGACGACTCCAGCGTCTCGATGGTGGCCGACACGGCGTTGTCCGTTCCGGCCAGCATGGTGGCGATTTCCGCCATGATGCTCTTGCCGCTGCCGCCGGGGCCGGTGACCTCCAGAAACAGCTGCCAGTCGTAGCGGTTCGCCAGCACCATGAACAGCGCCGCCAGAATCACATCCCGCTTCTCTGCGCTGCGTCCGGCGGCGCGGTCGAGCCACTGCCAGAAGTGCGGCGCGTGGCGCTCCAGCGTTTCGCCCGCCACCGGGCGGGTGTAGTCCACGTCGCTCATGGTGCGCAGCCAGTTCTCGCGCCGGTGCGGGCTGAAGGTGCCGCTGCGGGTGTCGAGCACCCCGTTGCGGAATCCGATGAGCTGGCGCTGCGGCGCGGCCTGCTGGGGCAGCATCAGCTTGAGCGTGTCCACCACGCCCGCCACCTTGCCCGCCGAAAACGGCGCGCGCAGGCGCTGGAACAGCTTCGCCACGTCGCGCCCGAACTGGTTGCCGGAAATCACCTTCCACGCACCGGCCTCATAGCGGCAGAGGATTTCGCCGCTGGCGTCCACGGCCAGATTACGCCCGTAGTGCTCCGCAACGCGCTCCGCCTTCTCGCTGGCGCTCATGGCCGTAAACTCGGCCTCGCTCATGGTGTCGAACGGGCTGGCGGCGGGCGGGGCCGAGGCCTCGCGCAGCGTCTGCCGGGTGGCGTTCTCTCCGTGCGCGGTAAAGGCGTCGTTCCAGTCGCCGAACACCGGCGGCAGGGCAACCGTTGCGTTGCAGGCTGCGGTGGCGTGCTTCGCCTTACGCTGGCCGTCGCCGTTCAGGTCACGGTCGGCGGCAATCACCAGCGGCAGCGTCGGATGCTTTTCACGGACGAGGCCGGCCAGGGAAAGGAGGTTAGCGGACGACAGCGCAATCCACACCGTATCCCCCGTCAGCGCGTGCACGGTCAGCCCGGTGGCGTAACCCTCGGTGAGCCAGATGCGTTTCGGGGTGCCTTTAACGCTCAGGATGTGGCAGGCGCCTTTCACCTGGCCGCCTTTGAGCGTGCGCTTGTCACCGGCGGCGTTAATCAGCTGGACGTTGACCAGCGCGCCGTCCGCGTCGTGCAGCGGCACCACCAGGTCGCCGGTGCGGTAGGACGTCAGCGCCACCTTGTGCGGCCTGGTGAGCGTCAGGCAGGTCTGCTCCGGCAGCCCCTTGCGGGACAGGTAGGCGTTGCCGGTGACTGCCTTCGCGCTGCTGACCAGCTGCTGCGCCAGCGCGGCGGCGGCCGTGCGGGCGGCCTCGTCGTCCGGCTCAGCCGGTGCGGCTTCCGTGACCGGCGGCAGGTTGCCGGTGAGGTCGTTCACGCGCGCGGCGGCCCCGCTCAGGCTGACGCCCAGTGCCTTCTGCACCAGGTCCATGCCGTCACCGGCCCCGCACTGGTTGCAGAACCACGTACCGCGCCCCTCTTTATCGTCAAAGCGGAAGCGGTCTTTGCCCCCGCACACCGGGCACGCCGTGTGCCGGTTCTTCGCCACCTTCACGCCCAGCGCGGGCAGGATGCGGGGCCACTGGCCCCGCGCGGCGCTGGCCGCGTCTGATACGGTCATCTTCATTATGCTTTCCCTCAGTGCAGCGGCGGCGCGTCGTGGATGCGCCCGCAGAGTTCGTCCATCACCACCTGGCCTAAAAAGCTCAGGCACGGGGCGGCCTTCAGCGGCCCGGCGGTCAGCAGGTCGTCGAGCAGCGCGCAGGCAATCTCCAGCCCGCGCGTCCGGCCGTGCTGGCGCAGGTAAAAGCCCTCCAGTTCGGTCTCAATGGCGCGCTCCAGGCGGGCCAGCGTCAGGCCGGAATGTCGCTTTTGTTCGCGGCACAGGGTGAGCCAGGCGCAGGCCACCGCGCGGCGGGACAGCGCGGCGCGCAGCTCAGGGGACAGGGTGCGTGCGTTCATGCGCCGACCTCCCCGTTCATCCAGCCGTCGCGGCAGCGGGTCACCACGTCATCCAGCTGGCCGGTGATGAGAAACAGCAGCGAGGCCAGCTGTTCGCTGTCGGCAGGCTCCGGCGGTGTGCAGCAGTCGCGCAGGGCCGCCGCGTCACAGGCCAGACGTCCGGCGTTGCGCAGGTGCTCCAGGCGGGCAAGGTCGTCAAGGGTAATGGTGGCGTGATTCATGCGCGCACCTCCGTGACCGGCAGGCGGGCAGCAAAGGCCAGCACACAGTCGCGGGCCAGCAGCTGGCGGGCGGCGCGTTCGGTGGCGGCGGTGGCGCGCAGCATCTGCACGCGGGCATGACGCTCACAGCGGCGCACGGCGGCGAACACAAAGACAAATTCTGAATGCGGGGAAATCGGGACTGTAGTCACAGGGGCAAACTCCTTTGTTAGCTTTTTACAGCTACCACCAGAGTTCCTACGCTCAGGGGTGGTAGCCCGGACGGGGGTAGGAATACCGGCAACAAAGGAAACCGGCCAGCCCGAAGGCTGCCCCGCCCGGGCCACCATTACGCAGACGGCACAGCGGAAACAAAACCGCCGCCCGAAAAATGGGTGCACATGGGCACAGACACAAAAAAAGACGCATGGCGCGTCTGGTGTCGCCTTTGTTTCGCTCGGGTTCCTACGCCCGGCTGCCGATTTTGCGACAGCAAAAACACTGTACCAGGGAAGGCCCCCGGCGCGCAAGCCGGGGCAAGCAAAGAAATGCAGCATGACGGAGAGTCTCAGCGGTGGGTGAAGGTCATCCCGCACGCCCCTGACTCCGGGCGGCGATGCGTTCGTTCATCCAGGCGTTCACCTCGCTGGCCGCCCACGCGACGTTCTTGCCGCCGAGCGAAATCTGCGAGGGAAAGGCGTCGCGGCTGATGAGGTCGTAAATCGTCGAGCGAGACAGGCCGCAGACGTGAATGACCTCCGGCAGTCGCATAAAGCGCTCCTGCACCGGCGGCGCGTAAGGGGCTGACGGGGCCGCCGGGGCGGAAGATGGTGCGGTTAAAACAGTGTGCATGGGCTACCTCTCGTTGATTCCATACAGAGCCGGGCGGATACGTCCGGCATCGGGCAGCTCTGTATTCTGAGCATATTTTTGTGGGAATCAACAAGGCGGGATTGTGTCACCACCCTTACAAAATGGTCATTTACTGCTCATGTAAAACGAATACAAACGAATAAAAACGTATAGAGACGAGGTAAAACCAGGACTTAGTTTCTGGCTATTGAAAGTGAAAGATCAAAAGGAAATAACGCTGATGAATGTCCGGTGGGCTTTTTTAAGACGGTGAACGATGGTGAACAGTGGGTGAAGGATTCTTTTTAAACTGTTCACCCTCTAATTTACTGTATTACTTATTTTTTTCTCTCTGGTGAAGAATAGTGAAGGATTTATATAAAACTAAAAGCTGAGTAGTGGGTTTCGTGAGACCTTTTCCTGGCTGGCCAGAAGAAGGGCTTTTTGTCTGAGTCGTCACACAATGTCATCCGGTGGCACCGCCTGTGCCAGCTCCGGCACAATTGACTGACTGAAAACGACCAGACAGGAAAACGAAATGGCCCTGAAATGTCCCGAATGCGGTCAGGTGGCTCATACCCGGACCAGTTCTTATGAAGCACCGTCCGTAAAGCGCACCTGGTACCAGTGCCGGAACCTTGACTGCTCCTGCACATTCACCGCGCTGGAGAGCGTTGAGAGAATCATCATGAAGCCCGGCAGGCCTGTTGCCACAGAGGCAGAGGTGAAGAACGGCACGGTACGTCAGCCGCAGACGCTTGGCCGGTACGGCTCAGCCTGTTCCCGCAGGGACCGGCACGCACAACCCTGAAAGAAAAAAGACGGCCAGAAACATCTAATGCCCGGCACCTGCCGGGCTTTTTTATGTCTGTTGCTTGAGTGCATGACTATGCTGCATGAAATCGCATGAGTTTCCGGCACCTGAAAACGGCAGCAAAGGCCAGCAGCGGTGCGGCCCGGAGCCACTCATGCAGGTGCATGAAAAACGCTGCATAAAGTGCGCAGGCGTGGCGGGGCTACGAGTGCGCGCAGGGCGTCATTACCGATGAGTTAGTTGTAAGCACCACCCCTTACCATCATAGTTTTATAGGCTGGCTAATATGGCTGGAGTCAAAGCCGCGCCTTTAGCAACCTGATCATTGCCTCCTAACATATTGTAGTGAGATAAGACAATGCCGAGGCTTTCGTTAAATATAGCTTCATCGATTAAGATCTGATTAGCTGAAAATAATGCATCTAATATGTTATCTTTGGTTTTGAGATATTTTATTGCCGCAGCCATGGCTACATAGTATTTAATATTTGTGGTGGTTTTAGGGTCGGGGGAGTAATGTTCACTCTCAGTTTTCAAAAACGCCTCTGTGGCTTTTATGATTAATATCACCTTAAGGTATGTGTCGATATTGATATCTAAGCTGAATATTTTTTTATATTCAATGTCTGAGTTTATAAGAGTGGATGGACGAGCTCTTGCGCTGTCTGGTCTAAATAAAATGATAGTCATCATAGCTTGAGCTAAATATGCTATGCTGATTATTTTAGATGCTGGCTTTCCAAGGTTTTTGTAAAAGTTTTTCTTTCTATCATAATAAAAATCATTGGCTTTCAAGTAATCTTCAATATTTCGGTGTATTTCATCAGAGCTTCTAAGTGACGCAGGGAGTATGGCTGTTTGACTATTAGTTGCACGAATGATTCTATCGCGAGCTTCTTCATTTTCCTCACAAATAACTCTGATTAATATTGAGCGTGTTTCGTCTTTAGAATTATCAGTGCTAGAGAAATGTCGGTATATCTCATGAGAAGTTTGCAGCCCATTGACAATTTGTGGATCTTCAATTGTTAACTGTTTCCCTGCGTTAACTGCTTTAGGTGTGATGATGGTTACGCCATTATTTAGATACCAAAAATCATCAGAATTAATATTTTGTAGTGTGAGGCGAATTCCTGTATTTACAGTTACACTTCCTTGATAATCTCGCACATTAGATTCAAATATACTTCGAGCCAGTGCGCCATTGTCACTTACAAATTTGTAGTACTGTGTTAAGGTTGCCAAGCAAATATAACTACCTGCAGATGTACTAATTGGTTGTTCTGATATTTCCAGTGTTCGCGAACTTGCAGGTATATTTCTACTCATCTCCAGCAGGGTTGTGGCACCAATGAAATGGAAATCAAAAACTGAGCCACTAAATAACTTGTGTATGTCATCACGTAATTTATTTGATTTATCAACTACGTTATGATGTATTTCCGATTCAATTCCTTGTGTTGCATAAAAAAACTTTATTACAATTTTAGGAAAGGTTTTGGCAAGCTTTGAGTAGGCGTCTCTAAAAATGTTCACTTTTTCTAGAAGGAGAGAATTATAACGCTTTTTAAACTTCTCAAGATCATTTCCTAAATCGAATAAATCCTGAACAGTTTCTCTAAACTTAATAATAGCATCTTCTTTAAAATTTAATGATGTCTTAGATTGGATTATTATTAGTTCAATATGATTTCTTCTCATTTGAGTATTAAGCTGAGTATCTTCCTTCTGCAATTCGCCATTTACAAAAGTGAAAATAGAATCAATGCCACCGTCACCGCCGTTACCTACAATTCCATAGTCAATGTCATCATAAGTCACATCATAATCTTTAAGTATTTCAGTAGCTGAATAGACTTCAAAAAACTCAGTGTCTTTTATATTTGTACCCAATTCATTTTTTTTATCCTTGAGGATTTGCTCAAGGATTATTTGATCGTTAGTCTTTTTTGACATTCTAAATTCCTTTTAAGTATTGTTTGAACCTTTAACGAAAGATCCCCACCATGACATTAATTCAACACGTTGTGAAAAATATGTTGAGCGATTATATGCTTTCCTAACTTCATTTCTATCTGTATGAGCTAACGCAGATTCAATCACATCAGGATTGAGTCCGGCTTCGTTCATTGCAGTACTGGCTATAGAACGTAATCCATGAGCAACCAGCTTTCCACCATAACCAATCCGCTTTAATGCTGCATTTGCTGTTTGACTGTTCATTGACTTCTTAGGATCATTTCTGCTTGGAAAAATATGCTCACGACTAAAGCTAATTGGCTTCATTGTTTTTAGAACATCAATCGCTTGAGGTGACAATGGAACAATATGTTCTCGTTTTGCCTTCATACGTTCAGGTGGAATTTTCCATACCTTCATCTCCAGATCAATCTCAGACCACCGAGCTCCTGAAGCCTCAGATGGACGAACAAGTGTAAGGAGTTGCCATTCAATTAGGCAACGACTAGTTAAAGTCAAATTCGATACGAGAAGAGAATGCATTAACTTTGGCAATTCTTCTGGTCGCAATGTTGGCATATTTTGTTTTTTGGGTTTCTCAAAAGCCATTCCAACACCCGAAGCAGGATTAGCATCTATCAATCCTGTGTTGACAGCGTAAATCATAATTTCATTTATACGCTGCACCAAACGACGCACTGTCTCTAATGCTCCTCTTGCTTTTGTAGACTCCAGTGTTTCAACAATCGTCCTTGCCTTAATGTTTTGAACGGGAATTTCACCCAAAGTAGGAAAAACATCTTTTTCCAATGAGCGCCATATATCTTTAGCGTAATCAGGTGTAACACTTTTACTTTTTAGCTGGAACCAGTTATGAGCAACGGTCGAGAAAATACTATCTTGCGCAATTTGTTGCTGTTCCTCAATAGCCTCAGCCTGAATTTGTGGATCTATTCCGTTTGCTAAAAGGGCAAGGTAATCTGCTCTTAAGGCGCGAGCATTAGCGATAGAAAGCGCAGGAAAGGCACCCAAACCTATCATTGTACGTTGCTTAGTCTTTGGACGTTGATAACGAAAGCGCCACAGTTTTTTGCCGCTTGTTTTAACTAATAAAAACAGCCCATCTCCATCGTGCAATGTCAGCTCTTTATCTACTGCTTTTGCACGCAGCACTTCTGTATTGGTCAATGGGCGCGTAGTCCTTGCCATGCCTGTGTTTCCCGCCTGAATTGGTATACGTTATTGGCATACATTCTAACGTATACCAATTCGTATACCAATAATCACCGGATTTAGCCGGATTTGCTCGGACTATTACAGACACAAAAAAGCCCGCAGGGCTTGTGCCGTGCGGGCTTTCAGGATTTCACCGGACGTATCCGGATCATTGTGTGGTGGAGCTGGCGGGAGTTGAACCCGCGTCCGAAATTACTACACCGTCGGCACTACATGCTTAGTCCAGTCTTTACATTCGCCGGTCAGCTGCGGACGGACACGCCACTGACAGACTAGCCTGATTAAGTTTAACGCTTCAACCCCAGGCAGGGCATCCACGCGATCTCTTTTGGGTTTGACCTCTCTTGATCCCCGTCCTAAGAGCGGAGGCTAGGGAGAGAGGGCTCTCAGCAGGTTATTAAGCTGCTAAAGCGTAGTTTTCGTCGTTTGCGACTATTTTTTTGCGGCTTTTTACGAGGCCAACCGCCCCTCGGCATGCTCCTAAGGCTTCACAATCCCGTCGAATCCAGAATCAGCCCCAGAACTTCAAATACTAGCAAAAAAGCGTATCGAATTCCAGTATTTAACGATTGGCATTCTTCATAATACGCGCTTTGTCCATTTGCCATTCACGATCTTTGATGTCGTTACGCTTGTCGTGTTCTTTCTTACCGCGAGCCACGCCGATTTTTAACTTACACCAGGCGTTTTTCCAGTAGAGCGACAGCGCAACAACGGTATAGCCCTCGCGATTAACGCGGCCATACAGTGAATCCAGCTCACGCTTTTTCAACAGCAGTTTACGGCTGCGGGTAGGATCGCAGACTACGTGCGTTGAAGCCACGGCGAGCGGCTGGAAGGTTGAGCCGAACAGATAGGCTTCGCCATCGCGCAGCAAAATGTAGCTGTCGCTGATGTTCGCTTTACCTGCACGGAGTGATTTAACTTCCCATCCCTGTAGCGACAAACCGGCTTCGAACTCTTCTTCAATGAAGTATTCGTGGCGGGCGCGCTTGTTCATGGCAATGGTGGCAGAACCGGGTTTGTGTGCTTTTTTCTTTGTCATAATGCCGCGTATTTTACATCACTTGGTCGGTTATCGCATCCCCAGTCCAGCGGGGCAGCAGGAAACAGGGTATTCTAGCACACCATGACAATGAGGAATTTTTGTTTAATCGCTGAAAATGCTATTATTTAGCGGTTTTGTGACGAACAGGAACCATTATGGCTCAGATTAGTCGTTCGGCGCTGGTCCCCTTTAGCGCCGGACAAATGTACCAACTCGTAAACGATGTCGATGCCTACCCGCAGTTTCTGCCGGGCTGCACCGGTAGCCGCGTGCTGGATGCCTCTGAAAATCAGATGACGGCGTCAGTCGACGTGTCTAAAGCGGGCATCAGTAAAACCTTTACTACCCGTAATACGCTGACCGACAACCAGAGCATTCATATGCAACTGGTCGACGGCCCGTTCCGCAAGCTGACCGGCGGATGGCGCTTTATCGATCTCGGCGATGATGCCTGTAAGGTCGAACTAAGCCTGGAGTTTGAGTTCACCAATATGCTGGTTGAAATGGCATTCGGTCGCATCTTCAAAGAACTGGCCAACAGCATGGTGCAGGCGTTCACGCAACGCGCCAAAGAGGTTTACAGTGCCTGATATCTCGGTTGAGGTGGTGTACGCCCTGCCTGAAAAACAGTATCAGCAGTACGTAAAGCTGGAAGAGGGCAGTACGGTCGAGCAGGCCATCAAAAAATCGGGTTTGCTTGAGCTGCGGCCTGATATCGACCTTGCCAGCAATAAAGTGGGCATTTACAGCCACCCGGTGAAACTGACGGATATCGTGCAGGAAGGCGATCGGGTTGAGATCTACCGTCCGCTGATTGCCGACCCGAAAGAACTGCGTCGTCAACGCGCAGAACGCGCGGCCAGCAGCAAGAAATAACCGGTCAGATCGAAGAACATGAAAAAGGCGCTGATGAGCGCCTTTTTGCTTTCTGCGGGTTAATCACCGCCGCGATGGCGACGGTCAGAATCAACCGTTAGCCTTCTTGCGAGGACAGGGCAGGTTTATTGTCGATGTTGGTCAGCACACCGCTGCGGTCGAAGGTCAACGTCAGTGTCTGCTGTTTGACCTTCTCATGGCCAGGTTCCTGACGGAATACGTAGTACCAGACATTGCTACCAAACGGATCTTTCATCATCGGCGTACCCAGTGTATAGGCCACCTGCTGCTGAGTCATGCCGGTATGAATCTTGGCAACATCATTGGCAACCAGATAGTTTCCCTGATTGATATCGGGACGATAAACCACGCGCTCTAAAGTGGAGCATCCGGCGGTCATCATCAACATTACCACTGCCGCGGCAGTCAGCGTTTTACAGCGCATCTATACATTCCTTTTCTGGGGCCAAACGCCTTTTACAGGCTGTTCTTCTGCCATCAAATTCTGAACTCTGCCTGCGGCAGGCTTTATTATTCAGGCGACAATAGCTGTCGATGATAATAAACCTTTTCGCTATTGGAAACCTCTACAGAGCATGCATATGACCACGCTGTGTTAAAAAAGTGCATATCAGGCGGCTAAAAGTTCTTTAGCATTAGCCAGCGTGTTGCGGGTGACCTCGCTGCCGCCCAGTAAACGCGCCAGTTCCTGCAAACGTGCGCGCTTGTCCAGCGGCTGCATATGGGTTTCCGTCATTTCGCCGTCAGTCTCTTTGCTGACAAAGAAGTGCTGATGTCCGCAACCGGCGACCTGCGGCAGATGCGTAACGCACATCACCTGTGTTGATTCGCCCAACTGGCGCAACATCTTGCCGACGACGGCGGCGGTAGGGCCGCTGATGCCCACGTCAACTTCGTCAAAGATCATCGCCGGGGTTTCCATCTTGCGGGCCGTAATCACCTGAATGGCCAGCGCAATACGTGACAGCTCACCGCCGGAAGCAACTTTGCCCAACGGCTGTAAAGGCTGCCCGGGGTTGGTCGTCACCTGGAAATCAATGCGGCTTGCGCCATCCGCCGTTAACTGATCGGGATTAAACACCAGGTCGATGGCAAAGCGGCCGTGCGGCATCGAAAGCAAATGCATGCTCTGGGTAATTAACTGCTGAAGCTCATCCGCAAAGCGGCTACGTTGTTCGTGCAGTCGTTCCGCGCACTGTAAGGCCGCCTGATAATGTTCGGTGACCAACGTTTGCAGACTTTCCTGATCGCTTTCCTGCTGGGATAACAACTCTGCTTCATCCAGCAATTGCTGATGGAGAGCGGGTAAGCCTTCCGGCGTGACATGGTGCTTACGCGCCAGCGCGATTTGCCGCGAGATACGCTGTTCCAGTTCATAAAGGCGATTGGGATCCAGATCGAGGCTGTCGCAGTAGTGACGCAGTTCGTCGCTGGCTTCGCTCAACTGAATGGCCGCTTCTTCCAGCAGGTTATAAACCCCGCTGACCTTGTCATCCAGTGCGGTAAGCTCTGACAGCATCTGGCGTGCGCTGTACAGCATACTGTTGAGGTTGGTGTCATCGCTGTCCGCCAGAAGCTGAAGTGCCTGCTGGCTGGTTGAAAGCAGCTGTCCGCTGTTGGCCAGGCGTTTGTACTCTTCGTCGATCTGCTCGAACTCACCTCCCTGCGGGGCAAACTCGTTCAGTTCTTTGAGCTGGTATTGCAGTAATTCGCGACGGGATTCACGTTCCTGCGCCTGCTGCTGATGCTGCGCCAGAGTACGGCAGCTCTGATGCCAGGTCTGATACGCCGCATGCATCTCAACCAGCAGCGCGTCATGCCCGGCATAGGCATCCAGCAGGTGTTTTTGATGGTCGGGCTTGAGCAGCAACTGGTGCGCGTGCTGGCCATGAATCTGAATCAGCAACTGGCCTAAATCGCGAAGCTGTGAAAGCGGAACCGCCGTGCCGTTAATAAAACCGCGTGAGCGGCCATCGGCACTGATCACGCGGCGCAACAGGCACTCATTGCCATCATCCAGTTGGTTGTCGCTGAGCCAGCGCTGAGCGGAAGGCGAGGCTTTGATTTGAAAGCGCGCGCATAAATCTGCGCGGTTGGCACCCTGACGCACCATATCGGCATCCGCGCGACCGCCGAGGCACAATCCGAGCGCATCGATAGCAATAGATTTACCGGCACCGGTTTCACCGGTAATGGCCGTCATGCCACGTTGAAAATCAATGTCGAGCTCACGAACGATAGCGAAATTGCTGATGGTCAGTTGTGCCAGCATAGCGTCACCTGTATGAATAAACACATATGGTTTTTCATACAGTATAAACTGGTTTTTTATCCAGTAAAGAGGGCGCGCTCACTTTCAGAACAATTTTTTTGACCAGCCCAGTTTGGAACTCAGCGTGTTGAAATAGCTGTAGTTTTTGGGATGGATAAGATTGAGATGGTTTTCGCTGCGGCGGACCAGCACATCTTCCCCTTCCTGAATAGGCAGCGCAATCTGGCTGTCGCAGCTGATTTCCAGGTCGTTGCGGCGGGCCGAAAAGCGCAGGCGAATGGTGCTGCTGCTGTTAATCACCAGAGGCCGGGCCGATAAGGTGTGCGGAAACATGGGCACAATCGTTATCGCGTCCAGCGACGGCGTTAAGATCGGGCCCCCTGCGGACAGGGAATAGGCCGTAGATCCGGTCGGCGTAGAAATGATCAGGCCGTCTGAGCGCTGTGAAAAGGCAAACACCTCATCAATGTACACTTCAAACTCGATCATGTGGGCGACTTTGCCCGGATGGAGTACCACTTCATTAATTGCGCTGCCGATGCGGGGTGAACAGTCGGTTTTGCATACCTGCGCTTCCAGCAGAAAGCGGCTTTCCACAAAATAATTGCCGTTCAGCACGTCATCAAGCTGATGGTGCGCGTTATCCGGATCCAGATCCGTCAGAAATCCCAGATTGCCGCGGTTGATGCCAATCACTTTTATGTCATACCGCGCCAGTACTCTGGCTGCGCCTAGCATATTACCGTCACCGCCGACCACGACGGCTAAATCCGCCTGCTGGCCGATTTCTGCCAGCGTGCCAGTCTGGACATCGTCCAGTGAGAGTTCCTGCGCAATCTGCTGTTCGACAATGACACGGTAGCCCTTACCGGTCAGCCAGCGGCACAGCATTTCATGCGTGGTGAGCGCGGTGGGGTGGCGTGGATGGCCCACAATTCCAATGCAGTTAAAGTGTTTGTTCATCGAGTGGGTCTTCCTCATAAGCCAAATCGGCACGATGATGTGACGTGTTCCCTTGAAACCGCCAAACCAATCCCCATAATAAGCCAACCAGCGAAGTGAATGTGCAAAACGCGGAGAAATTCATGAGTAGTAAAGAACAGAACACCCCAAACGAGCAAGTCTCAGACGAAATTCAACAGGAACAACAGCAACCTCAGGACGCGGAGACAGCAGGTGAGGTGGATCCGCGTGATGAGCGCATTGCTCAGCTCGAAGCTGAGTTAGCGCAGTTGCAGAACGGCGTGCGTGACGCGCAGCTGCGTGCACAGGCAGAGATTGAAAATGTGCGTCGTCGTACCGAGATGGACATTGAAAAAGCGCACAAATTTGCGCTGGAGAAGTTTGCCAACGAGCTGCTTCCGGTGATTGACAGCCTGGAGCGTGCGCTGGAGCTGGCGAACAAAGAAGATGAGAAATCCGCTTCGATGGTGGAAGGCATTGAGCTGACGCTGAAATCGCTGCTGGGCGCAGTGCGTAAATTCGGTGTTGAAGTGGTCGGTGAAACCGGCGTGCCGTTCAACCCTGAAGTCCATCAGGCGATGTCGATGATGGAATCTGACGATGTCGAGCCTAACCACGTGATGATGGTGATGCAACGCGGTTATACCCTGAATGGGCGTCTACTGCGTCCGGCCATGGTTGCAGTGGCCAAGGCGAAAGCCTGATTGTAGCCTCATCTCACAACGGCCGCGCACTGACGCGGCCGTTGTGTTCAGGCTGCCGGGTCAGGTAAAACCGGTGTCCAGTCAACAGGATCTCTGCCGCTTTCTTTTAACAGGGCGTTAGTTTTTGAGAAATGCTGGCAGCCAAAAAAGCCGCGGTGTGCCGAAAGGGGAGAAGGATGCGGTGCCTGCAACACATGATGGCGCTGGCGATCAATGATGCTGCCTTTCTTCTGCGCATGCGAACCCCACAGTAAAAAGATTACCCCTTCACGCTGCGCGTTAATCGCGTCAATCACCCTGTCGGTAAAGGTTTCCCAGCCCAGCCGGGCATGAGAATGCGCTTTGCCCGCTTCCACCGTTAACACGGTATTCAGCAACAGCACGCCTTGCTCTGCCCAACTGGCCAGATAGCCATGACTGGGTTTCTCAAAGCCCGGAATATCCTGCTGCAGCTCTTTATACATGTTCTGAAGGGAAGGCGGAATGGGCACGCCCGGCAATACAGAAAAAGCCAGACCATGTGCCTGATTCGGCCCGTGGTAAGGATCCTGACCCAAAATCACCACTTTCACATCGCCTAACTCCGTTAAGCGAAAGGCATTAAAGACGTCTTTCTGCGGCGGATAAACGGTCACGCCTGCAGCCCGCTGGTTGGCGACCTGTTTCAGGGTTTCAATGAAATAGGGCTTCTCTTTCTCTTCAGCCAGCACATCGTGCCAGGTCAGCTTTGCAGCCATAATCAACTCCCTTGTGTTCTGAACGCTAAGCTTAGCTGTTCAGTATCCAGACATGAAGCCTAAAATTATTTTAAAAATTCAATAAAATTTAGTCCCTCTACGTTTTAAAAATCAATCGCTTAGCAATGTGGCCAAAAAGTGCCCGATTGTACTTGATTCAGGTCAAAACTAACGTCATGAGCGAGTGATATACCAGTTGCTCATCATTGATTTATTGACGGTATTGGTCCAGCCAATGCCTTGCAGGAGAAACTGAGATGATCACAGGTATTCAAATTACCCAGTCACACAATCCGGCCTTAGTGAATTCGTTCTGGCTGTTAGATGAAGAAACCGCTCAGGCACGTTGTCTGTGTGCCGTAGCAGGCTATCAGGACGATCAGATTGTCGCGATTGGTGAGTTAGGGGACATGGCTTACCGTGAAGTACCGGTCGAGATTAAACCCCAGGTACGCGTGGAAGGCGGTCAGCACTTAAACGTTAACGTCCTGCGCCGTGAAACGCTGGAAGACGCCGTGAAACATCCTGAGAAGTATCCGCAGCTGACCATTCGTGTTTCCGGGTATGCCGTGCGCTTTAATTCGCTGACGCCTGAACAGCAGCGTGACGTCATTGCCCGAACCTTTACGGAAAGTTTATAAACTGGCTGTGTGCTGAAATAAAACGCAGCGCCAGAAGGACAAATTCCTACGCGTTAACAGACAGATAGAACATGACTGTCATCGGGTGAAATATCCAGCCGGGCGGCTTTATGATGTTTGATGCTGAATGGAGACGAAACCGGGCTTTAGCCACCTGAACAATGAAAAATCGCCTCTCAGGAGGCGATTTTTTTAGAAGCGTGCTGTTTTATTCCGCATTCTCACTGCCGGATGAGCTACCACTTGGCTTGCGGCGTTTACCGACATTTTTAAGATCGCGATGGCGTTTTTTCACCCGCGGTTTCTCTTCTTCTTTGGCTTTTCGCTCTGCACGCTTTGCAAGCGCCTTTTTCGACGGTTTTCCGGTGGTTTTTGGCGAAGGCGCACGCGTGACCGGACGCAGCTCGTCAATCACCCGTGCTTTAATCGGCTCGTCAACGTAGCGGCTGACTTTACCCAGCAGCAGATGGTCATGGGCTTCGACCAGCGAAATGGCGATGCCTTTACGACCGGCACGGCCCGTACGGCCGATGCGGTGCAGATAGGTATCCGCCGTGCGTGGCATATCGAAGTTAATCACGTGGCTCACATCCTCCACGTCAATCCCGCGTGCGGCGATATCGGTGGCGACCAGCACGTTTACCCGACCTTCCACCAGACGTTTAATCGCCTCATTGCGTTTAGCCTGGACCATTTCCCCTTCCAGGTAGCTGGTGCGGATTCCGGCATCATGCAGCCAGCTGACCAGTTCATGCAGGCGTTCACGTTTACGCACAAACACAATGGATCGGGTCACTTCCGGCTGCTTTAACAGGTGAACCAGCAGTTTGGTTTTGTGCTCAAGATCGTCGGCGCGGTGATACCACTGCTGAATTTTCTTACGCTCGCGACGGCTGGGATCGGCTTCCAGTTCAACCGGTTCGTTGAGCAGGCGCTCGGCAAAATCTTTAATATGCTCGCCTTCCAGCGTAGCGGAGAACAGCATTGTCTGTTTACGCCAGCGCGTTTCACCCGCGATGGTTTCGATATCCTGGGCAAAACCCATGTCCAGCATGCGGTCTGCTTCATCCAGAATCAGCGTTTCCACTGCGCGGCAGTCAAAGTTTTCTTCTTTGATGTACTGCAGCAGACGGCCGGTGGTGGCAACCACAACGTCCTGATTTTCGCTGAACACTTCGGCGTGGTTCATAAAGGCCACGCCGCCGGTAATAGTGGCGATATCCAGATGCGTATGTTTCGCCAGTTCCCGCGCCTGGTCGGCAACCTGCATCGCCAGTTCACGGGTGGGCGTTAAAATTAAAATACGTGGCGGGCCAGACTTCTTGCGTGGAAAATCGAGCAGGTGCTGCAACGCCGGTAATAAATACGCGGCGGTTTTCCCGGTCCCGGTAGGTGCCGAACCCAGAACGTCGCGGCCCTCCAGCGCGGGGGGAATGGCAGCAGCCTGAATTGCTGTCGGGCGCGTATAGCCTTTCTCCTGCAGCGCTTCAAGCAGGCTTTCGTCGAGTTCAAGTTCGGAAAATGTGGTTACGGTCATGTTCTACCTCAGTTTGGGGCGCTGATTATAGACAGATCGGACATAATCTTCATCTGTTTATCGGTATTGACTGCGTCAGATTACGTCAACGGCGTGAATTCCCCAACCTGGCACGTTACACTTGGCGCCAGCTATACGGCAGAAAAACAGGTGAATGGTCGCTGAGTATGATGCAGGACAAGCCGCAGGCGCGGCCGCAGTTAAAAAAGAACGGGTTTACCTTCAAGCAGTTTTTTGTCGCACACGACCGCTGTGCAATGAAGGTCGGTACTGATGGCATTCTGCTGGGCGCGTGGGCACCGGTCGCCGGGGTAAAGCGCATCCTTGATATCGGTACCGGTTCGGGCCTGATTGCGCTGATGCTGGCACAGCGAACGCATGCTGATGTGGTGATCGATGCGGTGGAGCTCGATGCCGACGCTGCGCAACAGGCCAGCGAGAATGCTTGTCAGTCACCCTGGGCTGCGCGTATTCATGTTCATCAACAGGATATTGCGCAGTGGGCGGAAAACAGCAATACGCGCTATTCACTGATCGTCAGTAATCCGCCTTACTTTACACCTGGCGTGGCCTGCTCAACGTCGGCACGCGACAGCGCACGCGCGACCGGTACCTTAAACCATCAGACCTTATTACGTTGCGCAGCGTTGCTCATAGAAGAAGAGGGCTTCTTTTGTGTGATATTGCCTGAGACGACAGGGCAGGAGGTGATTGCGCAGGCACAATCGGAGGGCTGGCATCTGCGCTTTCGCTTCGATGTGGCGGAATATGCTCACCGTCCGCCGCATCGTGTATTGCTGGGGTTTTCACCCAGTCCGGGTGAAACCCTGTTTGAACGCCTGGCTATCCGCGATGCCGACCGGCAGTATTCTGACGCCTGGCAAAGCCTGACGCGTGACTTCTATTTGTTTATGTGATCGCCGGGCTGCAGGACGGTCGGTTGCGCTTCCGCCAGCGTATCGGGATAGTCGCGAATAAAATGCAGCCCGCGGCTCTCTTTGCGTTGCAGCGCACAACGCACCATCAGCTCTGCCACCTGTACCAGGTTGCGCAGTTCCAGCAGGTTGTTTGAGAGCCGGAAGTGGCGATAGTACTCGTCGATTTCCTGTTGAAGCAGGCTGATGCGGCGCAACGCGCGTTCCAGCCGCTTAGTGGTACGGACAATGCCGACATAATCCCACATAAACAGCCGTAGTTCATGCCAGTTATGCTGAATGACCACGCGCTCATCGGCATCATCCACCTGGCTTTCATCCCAGGCCGGTAAACGATCTACGGTCTCCGTTTCAGGTAAGATCCGCATCAGATCCTCCGCGGCAGACCAGCCATATACCAGACACTCCAGGACAGAATTTGAGGCGAGGCGGTTGGCACCGTGCAGCCCGGTATAACTGACTTCACCGATTGCATATAAACAATCGATGTCGGTGCGGCCATGCCGATCGACGACCACGCCACCACAGGTGTAATGCGCGGCGGGCACCACAGGGATTCTGTCCTTTGTCAGATCAAAGCCAAAGGTCAGCAGTTTTTCGTAAATCATCGGGAAGTGGGAACGGATGAAGGCCGGCGGCTGGTGGCTGATATCCAGATACATGCAGTCTACGCCCAGCCGTTTCATTTCATGATCGATGGCGCGGGCGACGATATCGCGCGGGGCCAGCTCCGCGCGTTCGTCGAAGTCAGGCATAAACCGCGAACCATCGGGCCGCACCAGCCAGGCGCCTTCGCCGCGCAGGGCTTCCGTCAGCAGAAAGTTTTGCGCCTGCGGATGAAACAGGCAGGTAGGGTGAAACTGGTTAAATTCCAGGTTAGCGACCTGGCATCCTGCTCGCCAGGCCATCGCAATGCCGTCACCAGAGGCGACATCAGGATTCGTGGTGTACTGATAAACTTTGGCCGCGCCGCCCGTGGCCAGCACGACGGCGCGCGCCTGGCAGGTTTCGACCCGTTCGCGATTGCGGTTCCAGATCCAGGCCCCCATTACCCGGCGGGGGCCCGGTAAGCCCAGTTTGTCTGACAGGATCAGATCCACCGCGTTAGTGCGTTCCAGGATGCGGATATTCGGATGACGCAACGCCTGGCCGACCAGCGTGGTTTCCACTTCCCGGCCGGTGGCGTCGGCGCTGTGCAGAATACGGCGATGGCTGTGGCCGCCTTCTCGCGTCAGGTGGTAACGCATTTCACCGCCGGCCTGAGGATCGGTATCAAACGCCACGCCATGATCGATCAGCCACTGCACGCAGTGCCGCGCATTGCTGGCGACAAATGAAACGGCCTCACGATCGCACAAGCCCGCCCCGGCAATCAGCGTGTCTTCAACGTGAGAATCCACGCTGTCAGTTTCATCAAACACTGCCGCAATGCCGCCCTGCGCATACAGCGTTGAGCCTTCATTAACCTGCGCTTTACTGAGCACAGTGACCCGGTAATGCGAGGCCAGCCGCAACGCCAGTGACAGTCCCGCCGCACCGCTGCCCACAATAAGCACATCACACTGATAATCTGAGGGGGAGAATGTTGTCATAGTGTTTAATTTACTAAACAAGAATGACCCGAGCATAAGCCTTTGATGGTTTTTTGTGAAGTATTTTGAACACGCAAGCAGGCGTAATAGCGGACTAAATCTAATTTATGAGATATATCAAATGGTTAGTCATTTAACCGTTTAAAATCTGTTTTTCATACCAAACTTAATCGAATACAAGGATTTAAAGATGAAAAAGCGGCTGTCATAGGTTACTCTGCCTGCGATTTGCGCGTGTTACATTGAACGAAAATCAACAAACTGTGTAATCCTGCAGCAAAGCGGCCGAAAATGAACTTTTCGCCACGTAATGACTCAAAGCGCATGCTTGCTCAATAGCTGTGTGCTGGCAGTTCCTTAACGCATAAGAAAGTATTTGGGGAGACTTTACCTCGGATGAGCGAGCAGTTAGCGGACCAGGTTCTGGTTGAACGGGTTCAGAAGGGGGATCAAAAAGCTTTCAACTTACTGGTGATCCGTTACCAGCATAAAGTCGCGAGCCTGGTCTCACGGTATGTGCCTTCAGGCGATGTGCCTGACGTCGTTCAGGAATCATTTATTAAGGCGTATCGGGCACTGGATTCTTTCCGTGGCGATAGCGCGTTTTACACCTGGCTGTATCGGATTGCCGTGAATACAGCCAAAAACTATCTGGTTGCTCAGGGACGCCGTCCGCCTTCCAGCGATGTTGATGCAATTGATGCGGAAAATTTCGAAAGTGCGGGTGCGTTAAAAGAAATTTCGAACCCTGAGAACTTAATGTTGTCTGACGAACTGAAACAAATCGTCTTTCGTACCATTGAGGCGCTTCCTGAGGACTTGCGAATGGCAATTACCCTCAGGGAACTTGACGGTCTGAGCTATGAAGAGATCGCCGTCATTATGGATTGCCCGGTGGGCACGGTAAGGTCACGTATTTTCCGTGCACGTGAGGCCATTGATAATAAAGTTCAACCGCTTATCCAACGTCAGTGATAACGGCTACTGGAAGGGTATTAGGCATGCAGAAAGAAAAACTTTCCGCTTTAATGGATGGTGAGGCTTTAGATAACGCGCTGATTTCAGCCCTGTCTAAGGATGCAGATCTACAAAAAAGCTGGGAACGCTACCATCTGATTCGCGATACCATGCGCGGCGATGTTGGTGAACACCTGCATTTTGATATTTCTGCTCGCGTTGCCGCTGCCATCGAAAACGAGCCACAGCGTAATGTGACGTCCCTGATTCCTGAAGCACAGCCCGAGCCTTCTCGCTGGGAAAAAATGCCGTTCTGGCACAAAGTTCGCCCCTGGGCGGCCCAGATTACGCAGGTCGGCGTCGCCGCCTGTGTTTCCCTGGCGGTAATTGTGGGTGTTCAGCACTATAACCAACCCACCAACGGCAGCGTGGAAATCTCTGACTCACCGGTATTCAACACCTTGCCAGTGATGGGCAAAGCGTCACCTGTCAGTCTGGGTGTCCCCTCGGATATGTTTGGTTCAGGCAATGCCTCACAACAGGTGCAGGACCAGCGTCGCCGCGTGAACGCCATGCTGCAGGACTACGAACTTCAGCGTCGTCTGCACGCCGATCAGCTGCAGTTCGAAACCAATGCGCCAAAACAAGCGCAGGCCAATGTACCGGGTAATCAGTCATTAGGAATGCAGCAGCAGTAATGAAGCCGCTATGGTATGCCGTTAGTCTTCTGACGGGCAGCCTGTTGTGGTCCACTGCCGCCCCAGCGCAGGTTTCTGCGTCTGGGGCGTTATTACAGCAGATGGAGCAGGCAAGTCAGACGCTCAACTACGAATTCGCCTACATCAACGTTTCCCGTCTTGGTATGGAATCGCTCCGTTATCGTCACGCAGTAATCGACGATCGCGTCTATGCACAAATTCTGCAGATGGACGGTCCGCGTCGCGAAGTCATTCAGCGCGGCAACGACATCAGCTATTTCGAACCGGGTATTGAGCCTTTCTCGCTTCCCGGCAATCACATCGTCGATGCGTTGCCATCGATTATCTACGCCGACTTTGCCAAACTTGATGCGGCTTATGACTTTATTACCGTCGGCCGTTCCCGCATTGCCGATCAGATGTGTGATGTGGTGCGCGTAGTGTCGCGCGATGGCACGCGCTACAGCTATGTTGTATGGCTGGATGTGGATACCAAGCTACCGCTGCGCGTGGATCTGCTGGATCGTGACGGTGAAACGATGGAACAGTTTCGCGTGATCAGCTTCGCGGTGGATGATGGCGTACGCAACCTGATGCAGGGCCTTGAAAAGGCCAATCTGCCGCCGTCGCTCTCGTTAACCAAATCAGACAACGCGACGCTGGACTGGGAGCCCGCCTGGCTTCCCGCAGGGATGACGCTCGTTTCCCAAAGCCGGCGTATGCTTCCCGCGTTAAATAAATCCCTTGAATCCCGGCTGTACAGCGATGGTCTGTTTAGCTTTGCTGTAAACGTTACGCCGGCAGATAAAAACAGCGTCGCACAGACATTGCGCACGGGACGTCGTACGGTGGAAACCGTAATACGCGATAATTACGAAATTACGGTCGTTGGCGAGTTACCGCCTGCGACGGCCAAACGTATCGCGGACAGTGTTAATCCTGGGGCAAAAAAATGATGAGAGAATGGGCCACCGTGGTGGCATGGCAGGATGGTATCGCCACACTGCATACCGAAGCCAAAACCTCCTGCAACAGCTGCCAGGCACGTAAAGGCTGTGGCAGCCATATGCTGAATAAGCTGGGGCCAAAGAATGCGCATGTGATGCAAATCGCCAGCAGCAAGCCCCTGGCTCCGGGCCAACGTGTCGAACTGGGCATCAAAGAGAGCAGCCTGCTCGGTTCGGCACTGCTGGTATACATGACGCCGCTGTTTGGCCTGTTTCTGTTCGCGGGGCTGTTCCAGGCCCTGTTCGGCAGCGACCTAGCCGCCGCCTGCGGCGCGCTGTTAGGCGGAGTTGGCGGCTTTATCGTCGCCAAAGGCATTTCCATGAAATTTGGCGATCGTGAGGCCTTCCAGCCGGTTATCCTCAATATCGCCTTGCCCCCAGATGCGCTTCGTGTTGAAAGCGAAGCCTGACCCCTGCTTAAGCCGCACTTGTTGCGGCTTTTGTCTTAAGCCTGACGCGCAAAAAACTGTTTCGTTTCCACGACGTTCCATTCTTTTATGCGCGGCCTTAACAGTGTAATATGCGTCGTCATTAATGAGGCTGACAGGATTGTGGGTTAAGAGCGATCTTCCTGAATGTGTCTGTGCTCAGGTTTCTAACTGATTCTCTACGTGAAGATATCTCTATAAATGAAGCACATAAGAAATTTCTCCATCATCGCCCACATTGACCACGGTAAATCCACGCTCTCTGACCGCTTGATTCAGATCTGTGGCGGATTAACTGACCGCGAGATGGCCGCGCAGGTTCTGGACTCAATGGACCTTGAGCGTGAACGTGGTATTACCATCAAAGCACAGAGCGTGACGCTCGATTACAAAGCCCAAGACGGCGAAACTTACCAGCTCAATTTTATCGACACGCCGGGACACGTTGACTTCTCATACGAAGTTTCCCGCTCACTGGCCGCCTGTGAGGGTGCGCTGCTGGTGGTGGATGCCGGACAGGGCGTTGAAGCGCAAACCCTGGCTAACTGCTACACCGCGATTGAGATGGATCTGGAAGTCGTGCCGGTGCTGAATAAAATCGATTTGCCTGCCGCCGATCCTGAACGTGCTGCACAGGAAATCGAAGATATTGTCGGTATTGATGCCACCGATGCCGTGCGTTGCTCGGCGAAAACCGGTGTCGGCGTACCTGAAGTGCTTGAGCGCCTGGTGCGCGATATTCCGCCACCAGAAGGCGATCCGGAAGGGCCGCTGCAGGCACTGATTATCGACTCCTGGTTCGATAACTACCTGGGTGTTGTCTCGCTGGTTCGTGTAAAAAACGGCACCATGCGTAAAGGCGATAAAATCAAGGTACTGAGTACCGGCCAGGTTTATAACGCCGATCGACTGGGCATTTTCACGCCGAAGCAGGTTGACCGCACTGAACTGAACTGTGGCGAAGTTGGCTGGCTGGTCTGCGCCATTAAAGACATTCTGGGCGCGCCGGTGGGCGATACCCTGACAACAGCACGTAACCCGGCGGACAAAGCGCTGCCTGGCTTTAAAAAAGTGAAGCCGCAGGTTTACGCCGGTCTGTTCCCAATTAGTTCTGATGACTACGAAGCGTTTCGTGATGCGCTGGGCAAGCTGAGCCTGAACGATGCTTCTCTGTTCTACGAGCCAGAGAGTTCAACCGCGCTGGGCTTTGGCTTCCGTTGCGGCTTCCTGGGTCTGCTGCACATGGAGATCATTCAGGAACGTCTGGAACGTGAGTACGATCTCGATCTGATCACGACCGCACCGACGGTGGTGTACGAAGTGGAAACCACGGGCGGCGAAGTCATTTATGTGGACAGCCCCTCGAAGCTGCCACCGCTCAATAACATTGAAGAGTTGCGTGAACCGATTGCGGAGTGTCACATGCTGCTGCCGCAGGAATACCTGGGCAACGTGATTACGCTGTGCATCGAGAAACGTGGCGTTCAGACAAATATGGTTTACCACGGCAATCAGGTTGCGCTGACCTATGAGATTCCAATGGCTGAAGTGGTGCTCGACTTCTTTGACCGTTTGAAATCAACATCGCGCGGCTATGCTTCACTGGACTACAATTTTAAACGTTTTCAGGCCTCTGACATGGTGCGCGTCGACGTGCTGATTAACTCAGAACGCGTTGATGCGCTGGCGCTGATTACCCACCGTGATAACGCACCTTATCGTGGACGTGAGCTGGTTGAGAAAATGAAAGACCTCATCCCACGTCAACAATTTGATATTGCGATTCAGGCGGCAATCGGCAACCACATTATCGCTCGCTCAACCGTCAAACAGCTGCGTAAGAACGTCCTTGCCAAGTGTTACGGCGGTGACGTCAGTCGTAAGAAAAAGCTGTTGCAGAAGCAGAAAGAGGGTAAGAAGCGAATGAAGCAGGTCGGTAACGTTGAACTGCCGCAGGAAGCATTCCTCGCCATTCTGCATGTCGGAAAAGACAGCAAATAAGGATCTTAAATGGCTAATATGTTCGCGCTAGTCCTGGCGATAGCGACATTGATTACTGGTATTCTCTGGGTGATCGATCGTATCAAGTGGGCACCACAGCGCCGGGCGCTGCAGGCGGCGGCACAGGCGCAGTCAGGCGGCACGCTCGATAAAAAAACGCTGGCAAAAATGGCACCTAAGCCGGGCTGGATTGAAACCGCTGCCTCCGTATTTCCGGTGCTGGCCGTGGTATTCTTTGTGCGCTCATTTGTGTATGAGCCTTTCCAGATCCCGTCAGGCTCGATGATGCCCACGCTGCTGATTGGTGACTTTATTCTGGTCGAGAAGTTTGCTTACGGCATTAAAGACCCGATTACGCAAACCACGCTGATCCCCACCGGGCATCCTAAGCGTGGCGATATTGCGGTCTTTAAATACCCAAAAGATCCCAGCCTGGACTACATCAAGCGCGTGATTGGCCTGCCGGGCGATCGTGTAACCTATGATCCCTACAGTAAAACGCTGACTATTAATCCGGCCTGCGATAATGGCAAGCCTTGCAGCAAAGCGTTGCCCGTCACCTACAGCAACATTGAGCCAAGCAAGTTTGTTCAGACGTTTAGCGGGTTTGATGGTAACGAAGCCGGTAACGGGTTCTACCAGGTGCCGCTGAATGAAACCATGCGCGGTGGATTACGTCTGGCCATGCGCAAAGAAACGCTGGGCAATGTGACGCATGACATTCTGTTGGTGACGGAAGCACAAAGCCAGGCGAGCATGTACTATCAGCAGCCCGGCCAGCCGCAGGCGAGCTGGGTTGTGCCGCAGGGGCAGTATTTCATGATGGGTGATAACCGTGACAACAGCGCCGACAGTCGCTACTGGGGCTTTGTTCCCGAGCGCAATCTGGTCGGTAAAGCGGTCGCCATCTGGATGAGCTTTGAAAAACAAGAAGGCCAGTGGCCAACCGGCGTACGACTGAGTCGTATCGGCGGTATCCATTAAGCCAGCCTGAGAGTCAGGCAAAATAGGGTGGCCTCCGTCATGGGGGCCACTGCACACCAAACAGAATGTGTTGGATTCTCAGCCCTGTTTGGTATGCAGAGTGACAGACGCAAAACAGAACTGGAATCGCATGAACCCCATCCTGATTAACAAGCTTCAGCGCAAACTGGGCTACACTTTTACACATTCTGAACTTTTACAGCAGGCGTTGACGCATCGCAGCGCCAGTAGCAAGCATAACGAACGCCTGGAGTTTTTAGGCGATTCGATTCTGAGCTACGTGATTGCAAATGCGCTCTACCACCGTTTTCCGCGTGTGGATGAGGGCGACATGAGCCGCATGCGCGCGACGCTGGTGCGCGGTAATACGCTGGCAGAGATGGCGCGTGAATTCGATTTGGGTGAATGCCTGCGTCTGGGGCCCGGCGAATTAAAAAGCGGCGGCTTCCGTCGTGAATCTATTCTGGCAGACACCGTGGAAGCGCTGATTGGTGGTGTCTTCCTCGACAGTAATATTCAGACGGTCGAAAAGCTGATCCTTGACTGGTATCAGACGCGCCTGGACGAAATCAGTCCGGGTGATAAACAAAAAGATCCGAAAACGCGCCTGCAGGAATACCTGCAGGGCCGTCATCTGCCGCTGCCAAGTTACTTAGTGGTGCAGGTTCGCGGCGAAGCCCACGATCAGGAATTTACCATTCACTGTCAGGTGAGTGGCATGGCAGAACCGGTGGTGGGCGTGGGCTCCAGCCGCCGTAAAGCTGAACAAGCAGCGGCTGAACAGGCGCTGATTAAACTTGGTCTGGAATAACAGTATTATCCCGGCGCCGCAACCAGCGCTGAAAACCTCAGGACTCGAATGAGCGAAAATGTTACATACAGCGGCTTTGTCGCGATAGTTGGCCGGCCTAACGTCGGTAAATCCACCTTACTGAACCAGTTACTGGGGCAGAAGGTTTCAATTACGTCGCGTAAGCCGCAAACCACCCGTCACCGCATTATGGGCATCCATACGGAAGGCGCTTATCAGGCGATTTACGTGGATACGCCCGGCCTGCATATGGAAGAGAAGCGAGCGATCAACCGCCTGATGAACCGTGCGGCCAGCAGTTCTATCGGTGACGTTGAACTGATCATCTTTGTGGTTGAAGGCACGCGCTGGACGCCCGACGACGAGATGGTGTTAAACAAGTTGCGCGATGGCAAAGTGCCGGTTCTGCTGGCGATCAATAAAATCGACAACATCCAGGATAAAAGCGTCCTGTTACCGCATCTGCAGTTCCTCAGCGAGCAGATGAACTTTATTGATATCGTGCCGGTTTCGGCCGAAAGCGGTAAAAATGTCGACACTATCGCCGCCATCGCCCGCAAGCATCTGCCGGAATCTGACCATCACTTCCCGGAAGATTACATTACCGATCGCTCACAGCGCTTTATGGCATCCGAAATTATCCGTGAAAAGCTGATGCGTTTCCTCGGTGCGGAACTGCCTTACTCGGTCACAGTCGAAATCGAACAGTTTGTGTCTAACGCGCGTGGCGGTTATGACATCAACGGTTTGATTCTGGTCGAGCGCGAAGGGCAGAAAAAAATGGTGATTGGCAATAAAGGCGCCAAAATCAAAACCATTGGTATTGAAGCGCGTAAGGACATGGAAGAGATGTTCGATGCCAAAGTGCATCTCGAACTGTGGGTTAAAGTTAAATCCGGCTGGGCAGATGACGAACGTGCGCTGCGTAGTCTGGGTTACACAGACGATCTCTGAATAAATGGAAGGCTGGCAACGCGCCTTTGTGCTGCATAGTCGTCCTTTCAGCGAAACCAGTCTGCTGCTTGACCTGTTTAGTGAAAGTGAAGGCCGTGTTCGTGTCCTGGCAAAAGGAGCACGATCACGGCGTTCTCAGTTAAAAGGCACACTTCAGCCTTTTACCCCGCTGCTGGTGCGCTGGAGCGGCCGTGGTGAGGTGAAAACGCTGCGCAATGCCGAAGCGGTTTCGCTTGCTCTCCCCCTCAGTGGTATCACGCTTTACTGCGGCCTGTACGTCAACGAGCTGTTGTCTCGGGTACTCGAACAGCACATCCCCTTTTCCGACCTGTTTTTTGACTATCTGCAATGTATCCAGACGCTGGCCGCCGCCGAGGGTTCACCCGAACCTGCACTGCGTCGTTTCGAGCTGGCGCTGTTGGGGCACCTTGGCTATGGCGTGGATTTCCTGCACTGCGCAGGCAGTGGTGAACCGGTCAGTGAAGACATGACCTACAGCTACCGGGAAGAGAAGGGCTTCATCGCCAGTCTGGTGCTCAATCAGCGCAGCTTTACAGGTAAACACCTGCAGGCGCTCTCCACGCGTGAATTTCCCGATGCGGATGCCCTGCGCGCGGCGAAGCGCTTTACCCGCATGGCGCTAAAACCCTATCTGGGGGGCAAACCGTTAAAAAGTCAGGAGCTTTTCCGTCAGTTTACACCGAAAAAAAAGCCCGATATTGCCGGCGAGCCCTGATGCGGGTCGTAGCGGAATCGCATCACGGCGCGTTACACTCCATACAATGACCATAATGAACCGAGGATTGTCATGGCTGAGTTACTGTTAGGCGTTAACATCGACCACATTGCTACCGTCCGCAACGCGCGTGGCACCCATTACCCTGATCCGGTCCAGGCGGCCTTTATCGCCGAACAGGCGGGCGCGGATGGGATCACGGTGCACCTGCGGGAAGATCGCCGCCACATTACCGACCGCGACGTGCGTATTCTGCGTGATACCATCGAAACGCGGATGAATCTCGAAATGGCGGTCACCGATGAGATGCTGAACATCGCGTGTGATATCAAACCGCACTTCTGCTGCCTGGTGCCGGAAAAGCGTGAGGAAGTGACCACCGAAGGCGGACTGGATGTCGCCGGACAACAGGAAAAACTTAATGCCGCGGTAAAAAAACTCAGTGAGGCGGGCATTTTGGTATCCCTGTTTATCGATCCCGATCACCGGCAAATCGAAGCGGCTGTCACCAGCGGCGCGCCTTATATTGAAATTCATACCGGTGCCTATGCTGAAGCCCCTGAAGGCCCGGCACGCGACGCTGAGCTGGCCCGGATTCGTCAGGCGGCCACCTTTGCGGCCAGCCGCGGATTAAAAGTTAACGCCGGTCACGGTCTGACTTACCACAACGTCCTGCCGATTGCCGCGCTGCCGGAAATGCATGAGCTGAACATCGGTCATGCGATCATTGGTCGGGCGGTGATGAGCGGCCTGCCTGACGCCGTCAAAGCCATGAAACAGCTGCTGCGAGAAGCGCGTCGCTAATGGCTATTCTGGGACTGGGCAGCGATATCGTCGAAATAGAGCGGATTGCCGATGTGATTTCTCGCTCTGGCGATCGACTGGCGCGTCGCGTGCTGAGTGAGGCCGAATGGCAGCAGTATCAGCAGCATCGTCAGCCGGTGCGTTTTCTGGCTAAACGTTTCGCCGTTAAAGAAGCGGCAGCCAAAGCGTTTGGCACCGGCATTCGCGGCGGACTGGCATTCAATCAGTTTGAAGTTTACAACGATGCGCTGGGTAAACCGCTCCTGCGTTTTTTCGATCATGCTGCTGAGGTGGCGCAGCGGCTGGGTGTACAGCATGTCCATGTCACCCTGGCCGACGAGCGCCACTATGCCTGTGCTACGGTCATTATCGAAAGCTAACCGTGCAGGGCAACAAACTTATCCCACAGCGCATCGCGTGATTCGATGTGCTGGGGATCCGTCACAATGGTGTTATCAATAGGGCAAACCCGCTGGCAGGTCGGCACATCATAATGTCCCACACATTCGGTACAGCGGCTCACCTCAATCTCATAAATCATCTCACCCATCGAAATAGCCTGGTTCGGGCATTCGGGTTCACACATATCGCAGTTAATGCATCGTTCTGTAATCAGTAAAGACATCGCGGTTTCCCAATCGATAAATACTTTTTGTCGTTTTGGCGACATAATCTGTTGCGGTAGTAAATATTCCTGATGAGATATGTCGAACCCTTAGACGACTTTTGTAACTTTCAAATTGCAAGCCTGGCTGGTCATTAACATAAAGTTGGAATGTTAAAGGTCATGCGGAGTCGGCTGACAGTAGCATATTCTTTCAACGTCAAACATGATGCGAATAACTAAAAAAAGTGATACGCACCATTAATGTTCGTTACTTACTGATTATTCGATAATTTAACTCTATATAGTCTTCATGGAGAGTAAGCATAAAAGTATAACTTTTAGCAAATTCAGCGATACACGTGCGGGGACAGCGCCGCGTGTAGAAAAAACCACCACAGCGAGAATTGTAAGGATTATGCAGAAAAAAGGGGTGATAGAAATATTTTGTCATAAAAATGACAGAGATCAGGTGCGTGATTAAGAGTTTTCCGATAATATGCATTCATCAATAATATCGATGGATTGTGTCAGGTGAAAAAAAGAATTTTTTTGATAGCCGGCGTGGCTGTTCTGGCTGCAACAACCGCTTATGGAAGCTTATCCGCGGGTGGATCTCGGCCTGATTTCGTTACAGCAGCAGAAAATAAAACGAATAACTTCCTGCAATACAGCTATGGTAAGGGTAAATGTAAAGCTGCGCCCGGAACGGCATTGAGCTGGGACATGGAATGTAAGTATGACGGTGGCAAGAAAGTGGTTAAATTCGCTCTCTACTCCGCTGAGCATGCAACAAAAAAATCTGTTGATACCTTTTATCTCGTTGCAAAAAATCAGGCTGCAGTCGACTCAGCCAGCACAGGTATGGGGCAATACTTGCCTATTTCTACGCAAGATATAAGCAGTAGTTAGTCGGCCTTAATACACAGCTAATACTCAATTCAGTTTTAGAAGCCAGCGATATCGCTGGCTTCCTTCATTGTACTTTGCAACAATCGCAATATCAGATGCGTTTTCCCTTCTTCCTAAATCAGCTTCTTCACCAGCGCCTCGCTGTGGCGAATATGGCTGGACGCGCGCTCAGGATCGTTCTGTACCAGCGCCATAAAGAGCAGGTCCGTTAACGCCAGCTGGGCGGTAGTCGAGGAGATCGCGGCGCTGCGCGTACTCTGTTCTTCTGCAACGGTGTACAGGCAGTGCGTGGCGCACTGCTGCAAAGTGTTAGGCGTGAAGCCGGTAAAGGCCAGCACGTCCGCGCCCACCCGCACTGCTTCCTGCGCGGCCAGGTTAATCTCACGACGTTCACCCGTGTAAGAGATCGCCAGCAGCACATCGCCGGATGACATGGCCTGTACGCTGGCCAGCAGCGCGTGCATGTCCTGCTCCGCGACGGCATTGATGCCAATCTTCATCAGCTTCCAGGAAAAATCCTTTGCCACCAGGCCGGATGCGCCGATTCCGACCAGTAAAATACGGCGTGCGCGCTTAAGCAGCTGCAAGACGGCATTCAGCTTCTCTTCGCTATTGATATCCAGGGTCGCGCGAATGGCCGACAGCTTTTCTGTCAGTAATTTTTCACCCACAGCCTTAAGGGGATCGTCACTGAGGATCTGATTATGCACGGTGATGGCATCTTTATCGGCCAGCGATTCGCTCAGTGCCAGCTTGAGTGCCGGAAAACCTTTGTATCCCAGTTTTTGCGCAAACTTAACGACGCTGGACTGACTGACGCCAGCTTCTTCTGCCAGCTTTTGTGAACTTAAATGCCGTGCCCGATCCGGTTGTGACAGTAAAAAATCCGCCAGCCGGCGTTCGTTCAGCGCCAGTGAAGGATAAAGCTGGCGAATGCGCAGCAATGAACTCATGCCCAGTCCTCATGATGTAGCGGTGCGTCCGCAAGGAATAAATGATTCTAAAAGCATTGTAGCCACTGGAATAAAAAATGACAGTCATCGCCTCGCTGCGCGAAGATGACTACAATAGAGGCTGTTGATGCATATTCGTTAAAAAGGAGAGCTGTTTGACCAACGAGAGACAACGTCGCGTGGTGTTTTTCGACCTTGATGGCACATTGCACCAACAGGATATGTTTGGCACTTTCATGCGCTATTTGCTGCGCCGCAAGCCCCTGAATCTGCTACTGGTCGTGCCTTTGCTGCCCGTCGTCGGCGCAGGGCTGCTGTTCAAAGGGCGTGCGGCCCGCTGGCCGATGAGCCTGTTACTCTGGTCAATCACCTTTGGCCGATCTGAAACCACCCTGTTACGACTGGAGGCCGAGTTTGCTCAGTGGTTTCGCCAGCGCGTGAAAGCGTTTCCGGTGGTGCAGAAGCGTCTCAGCGAGTACCTCAGCAGCGATGATGCGGATGTGTGGCTGATTACGGGCTCGCCGCAGTCGCTGGTGGAGCAGGTCTATTACGATTCGGCGTTTC
Organism: Pantoea stewartii; assembly: GCF_011044475.1. Taxonomy (NCBI): domain Bacteria; kingdom Pseudomonadati; phylum Pseudomonadota; class Gammaproteobacteria; order Enterobacterales; family Erwiniaceae; genus Pantoea; species Pantoea stewartii. Next base: position 1,740,350 of record NZ_CP049115.1, on the reverse strand, counting down.
TGCCCAGAGTAAAGTTGATTGCCAGCCAGATGCAGCGCGGCCTGGGTGGGCGCGTACTGAAATTGCGCTGTCTGGGACACGAAAAAGTGGTGCAGTTAGAAGAGCAAATCGGCACACCACTGCAACTCTATAGTGGTTACAGCGACAGCAAGCAGGACAACCCGTTATTGTTCTTTTGTCAGCACCGCTGGCGCGTCACGCCGGCGGGTGAATTGCAGCAGTTAGAATAACCTGTACTGTGCTTCGGTTTTGCCGGCATGCCCGGTATAATGCGCCGCTTTTTGCTGCCGGGAGTGGTTCGTGTGACACAAGAACAAGATGAATACTGGATGCGCCGGGCGCTGACGCTGGCGCAACGCGCATGGGATGAGGGCGAGGTGCCGGTAGGCGCCGTCCTGGTTCACGGCGACCGCGTCATTGGCGAAGGCTGGAACCGGCCTATCGGTCAGCATGATCCCACCGCGCACGCAGAGATTATGGCGCTTCGTCAGGGCGGGAAAGTACTGGAAAATTACCGTCTGCTGGATACCACGCTTTATGTGACGCTGGAGCCGTGCGTCATGTGCGCCGGCTCGATGGTGCATAGCCGGATAGGTCGTCTGGTTTATGGCGCGCACGATGTGAAAACCGGCGCAGCCGGTTCGCTGATTGACGTGCTGGGCCATCCGGGGATGAACCATCAGGTAAGGTTAGATCACGGCGTGCTGGAAGACGCGTGCGCGGCGCTGCTGAGCGACTTTTTCCGCATGCGTCGTCAGCAACAAAAAGCGCTGCGACAGGCGCAGCGCGAAAGCTAATTCATTGCCACTTGTGGCGAAACGGCAGGATAGCCTTTGCCCATCTCCGCTTCCAGCGCGGCCTGCTGGGCAAGGCGCTTTTCCTGCTCCTGCAAATAGCCCACCAGGCTAATCTCATATTTACGAATATTTTCCACGTAGTTATACGCTTCCTGGCCCCGCGCGTAGCCGTAGGTCGTTTGCGCGTAATAACGCTTCTGGCTCAGCATCGGCAGGCGCAGTTTCACATCAGCCCAACTGTCCGGGTTGCCACCCTGTTTTGCCGTGAGCTTACGGGCATCCAGCATATGAGCATAACCCATGTTGTAGGCGGCCAGCGCAAACCAGATACGTTCGTCTTCCGGAATGGACTGCGGGACTTTATCCATCATATTTTGCAGATACTGGCTGCCGCCGCGAATACTTTGCTCAGGATCGGTTCGATCGCCCACTTCCACGCTGTCGGCAGTATTGCGCGTCAGCATCATCATGCCGCGCACGCCGGTCGGTGATGTCGCCTGCGGATTCCAGTGTGATTCCTGATAGGAGATAGCGGCCAGCAAACGCCAGTCGATATTACTGGCGTATTTCTCAAATAACGGTTTGATATCAGGCAGAACCGTATCAATCGCACGCAGGAAGGTGCGCGTATCCACATAATCAAAGGTGCCAACGTGCCCGAGGTATTTCTCTTCCAGCCGCGCCATTGCGCCTTCTTCGCCCATGCCATTAAAGAAATCCAGCATGGCCGCGTTCAGGCTGTCGTCGCTTTCGCGGGGCATATACCACGTCACCGGCTCTTCATCCGTGACGTCAAAGGCGACCGCCAGTTGTGGATGGATGCGCTGAAGCAGTGCGATGGTGACGGAATCGCCAATCGTATAATCCAGCTTGCCCTCGGCGACGGCCTCAAGTAGCGCTTTCGGGCTTTGATCGGTCGAGATAGCCCAGTCAAGGTCGGGATAGTGATCCGCTCTGGCGCTCTTGAGTGTAGACAGATAAGCCGATCCGGAGGCAACGACGAGCCGTCCCTTTAAATCGCCCAGGTTTTTCGGGCGAGTTTTATCCACACGATAAACCAACTGCTGGGAAACGCTGTAATAGCTGGGGCCCGTCTGATAGCGGTTCAGTCGCTCATTATTATAGATAAGGCCTGCGGCCAGCAAATCGGCTTTGCCGTCGTCAAGCGCATCAAACAGGTCGCTGATATTCGCGCGCACCGTGATTTCCAGCCTGACGCCCAGATAACGGGCGAAACGCTTCGCCAGCTCGTAATCCATCCCGGCCGGTGCTTTATTCACGGTGTAGTAAGTCAACGGTGAGTTTACGGTACTGACCCGTAGCACTCCCCGTGATTTAATCTGTGAAATCGTATCCTGCCCGCTCCCATGCCAGGGAATGGACGGCCACAGTGCCAGTGCTAACAGCACGGTGAGCAGACCGATAAACAGATAATTTAATTTCAGGCGTTTCAAATAGTTATCTCTCGATGGCTCCAAGGCCTCTGTCTTTTAAGGCAGTATTGATTTTGTTTTAACTCCCAGAGCGAGGGGCATTTTGCGCAACAAACTGAGGCAGAGCAACTTATAAAGCAATTTTTGCGCAATTATCAGCCAAATCTTGTTGGCCATAAATTTTGCGCAAACGGTTTCGTCGCGGAGTGGCTTTCTCTATAATACGCCCCGTTTTCCCCCTGTTGCGCCCAATGAAGCGTCGCACCCGGCGTTTCAAAGACGAGAGATCTTATGATGGAAATTCTGCGTGGTTCGCCCGCCCTGTCGGCATTTCGTGTAAACAAACTGCTGGCCCGCTTTCAGGACGCTCATCTGCCGGTGAGTGATATTTACGCTGAGTACGTCCATTTTGCCGATGTCAGCGCGCCGTTGAGTGAGGATGAAAAATCCCGTCTGCAGCGCCTGCTCAAGTACGGTCCTTCTCTCGCTGAACATGCGCCACAAGGGCGTTTGCTGCTGGTCACGCCACGTCCAGGCACCATTTCGCCATGGTCTTCAAAAGCGACAGATATTGCGCATAACTGTGATCTGTCACAGGTCCGTCGACTGGAGCGCGGTCTGGCGTTTTATGTTCAGGCACCCCAGTTGACGGAAACCCAGTGGCAAACGCTGTCAGCGCTGCTGCATGACCGCATGATGGAAACGGTGTACAGCGACCTCCATCAGGCCGAACAACTGTTTGCCCACCACGAACCTCAACCGGTCAAAAGCGTTGATGTGTTGGGTGAAGGCCGTCAGGCACTGGTTCATGCCAATACATCGCTGGGCCTGGCGCTGGCAGACGACGAAATTGACTACCTTCTGGCAGCCTTTACGAAGCTGGGCCGTAACCCTAACGACATCGAACTCTATATGTTTGCTCAGGCGAACTCCGAGCACTGTCGTCACAAGATTTTTAACGCCGACTGGATTATTGACGGCGAAAAACAGCCAAAATCGCTGTTTAAAATGATTAAGAACACCTTTGAGCAAACGCCGGATTATGTCCTGTCGGCTTATAAAGACAATGCGGCGGTGATGGAAGGCTCTGAAGTAGGACGCTTCTTTGCGGATGCCGAAAACGGGGAATATGGCTACCACCAGGAAGCGGCGCATATTCTGATGAAGGTCGAAACGCATAACCATCCTACGGCGATTTCGCCGTGGCCTGGCGCGGCAACCGGCTCCGGCGGCGAAATTCGTGACGAAGGGGCGACCGGACGAGGCGCGAAGCCGAAAGCCGGTCTGGTCGGCTTCTCGGTGTCGAACCTGCGTATTCCGGGCTTTGAGCAGCCGTGGGAAGAGGATTTTGGCAAGCCCGCGCGCATCGTCAGCGCACTGGACATTATGACTGAAGGCCCTCTGGGCGGCGCGGCGTTTAACAACGAGTTTGGCCGTCCTGCATTGAATGGCTATTTCCGTACCTATGAAGAACAGGTCAACAGCCACAACGGCACCGAACTGCGCGGTTACCACAAGCCGATTATGCTGGCGGGTGGCATCGGGAACATCCGTGCCGATCACGTCCAGAAAGGCGAGATTACTGTCGGGGCAAAGCTGATCGTACTGGGCGGCCCGGCAATGAATATCGGTCTGGGCGGCGGGGCGGCCTCATCTATGGCATCGGGCCAGTCTGACGCTGATCTCGACTTTGCCTCCGTACAGCGTGATAACCCGGAAATGGAACGGCGTTGCCAGGAAGTGATTGACCGCTGCTGGCAGTTAGGCGACGACAACCCGATTCTGTTTATCCACGATGTCGGTGCGGGCGGGCTGTCGAACGCCATGCCTGAGCTGGTCAGCGATGGCGGGCGCGGTGGGCGTTTCAACCTGCGTGATATCCTCAGCGATGAGCCAGGGATGAGCCCGCTGGAAGTCTGGTGTAATGAATCGCAAGAGCGTTACGTCATGGCGGTGGCACCCGAAAAGCTGGCTGAATTTGCGGCGATTTGCGAGCGTGAGCGCGCGCCTTTTGCGGTTATCGGTGAAGCCACAGAAGAGCAGCATCTGACGCTCAACGACAGCCACTTTGATAACAGCCCAATTGATATGCCGCTGGATGTGCTGTTGGGGAAAACCCCGAAAATGACACGCGATGTCGTCAAACAGCAGGCGCAGGGCACACCGTTACACCGTGATGGCATCGTCTTAACGGAGGCGGTGAATCGCGTTCTGCACTTACCGACCGTGGCGGAAAAAACCTTTCTGATCACCATCGGCGATCGCAGTGTGACCGGCATGGTGGCACGGGATCAGATGGTAGGACCCTGGCAGATCCCGGTAGCCAATTGTGCGGTCACGACCGCCAGCCTCGACAGCTATCATGGTGAAGCGTTCGCTCTGGGTGAACGCGCGCCGGTGGCGCTGCTCGACTTTGCCGCCTCAGCACGACTGGCTGTTGGTGAAGCGCTGACAAACCTGGCCGCCACGCCCGTGGGGTCATTGAAGCGTGTGAAACTCTCGGCAAACTGGATGTCAGCCGCGGGTCATCCGGGCGAAGATGCGGGCCTGTATGACGCCGTGAAAGCTGTCGGTGAGGAGCTGTGTCCGGCACTGGGCATTACTATCCCGGTGGGTAAAGACTCCATGTCGATGAAAACCCGCTGGCAGGAAGGCACTGAACAACGCGAAATGACGTCGCCGCTGTCGCTGGTGATTACCGCCTTTGCTCGTGTCGAAGATGTTCGTCGCAACGTGACGCCTCAACTGATGGCGGATCAGGACAACCTGCTTCTGCTGATCGATCTGGGTAACGGTGCCAATACCCTGGGCGCAACCGCGCTGGCGCAGGTGTATCGTCAACTGGGCGACAAGCCTGCCGATGTACGTGATGCACAGCAACTGGCAGGCTTCTTTAATGCGATGCAGGCGCTGGTCAGCCAACAGAAACTATTGGCCTACCATGACCGTTCCGATGGGGGCCTGCTGGTCACGCTGGCAGAAATGGCCTTTACCGGTCACTGCGGTGTAGATGTTGATATCGCGGCGCTGGGCAGTGATGCGCTGGCGGCGCTGTTTACTGAGGAACTGGGCGCAGTCATTCAGATCAAGGCCGCCGATCGTGAAGGTGTCGAGCAGATTCTGGCTCAACATGGACTGGCGCAGTGCAGTCATGTGCTGGGCAGCGCACAGCCGGGCGATCGCTTCGTGATTCGTTCAGGCGACAGTGCTGTGTACAGCGAAAGTCGCACCACGCTGCGTACCTGGTGGGCGGAAACCACCTGGCAGATGCAGCGTCTGCGTGATAACCCGGCCTGTGCTGATCAGGAACATCAGGCAAAACAGGACGACAACGATCCGGGTCTTAACGTCAGCCTGACCTTCAGGCCGGAAGAGGACGTTGCCGCGCCGATGATTGCGACAGGTGCCCGTCCGCGCGTGGCCGTGCTGCGTGAGCAGGGTGTTAACTCTCATGTGGAAATGGCCGCAGCCTTTGACCGCGCAGGCTTTACCGCCGTGGACGTTCATATGAGCGATCTGCTGGCAGGACGCATCGATCTGGAACGTTTCCAGGCGTTAGTGGCCTGTGGTGGCTTCTCTTACGGTGACGTACTGGGAGCCGGTGAGGGCTGGGCGAAATCTATCCTGTTCAACCCGCGTGTGCGCGATCAGTTCGAAGCCTTCTTCCATCGTCCGCAAACGCTGGCGCTGGGTGTTTGCAACGGTTGCCAGATGATGTCCAACCTGCGCGAGCTGATTCCTGGCAGCGAACTGTGGCCGCGCTTCGTGCGTAATCAGTCTGAGCGCTTTGAAGCGCGCTTCAGCCTGGTTGAAGTGGCCGCCAGCCCGTCATTACTGCTGGATGGCATGGCGGGTTCGCGGATGCCTGTTGCGGTATCACACGGAGAAGGTTTTGTAGAAGTGCGCGATGGTGCTCACCTGGCGGCGCTGGAATCCAAAGGGCTGGTGGCGCTGCGCTTTGTGGACAATAGCGGTAAGGTGACGGAAACCTATCCGGCCAACCCGAACGGTTCGCCAAATGGCATCACTGCCGTGACCAACGAAAGCGGGCGCGTCACCATTATGATGCCGCATCCTGAGCGTGTTTTCCGTACGGTCAGCAACTCCTGGCATCCGGCGGAGTGGGGGGAAGACAGCCCATGGATGCGCATTTTCCGTAACGCGCGCAAACAACTGGGTTAATTGCCGTAAAAAATGGGGAGGCCAGGTGCCTCCCTTTTTTTATGGGCACGAGATGTTGGCAAAAGGAGACAGCCGTCACCTTTTGTTGTCGCTGATTGGTGACATCTATCTCTATGATTTTATTATACGGCAGAGGTACGATGAAAATGTGTTGGCATTTGGCGACACATTTGCCAGACCAGATGGTCTGAACGGGCCGTTTTCACTGCTCGCTTACCTGCAAGAGCCTGAACAGAAAGGGGCTTTTAATATTGGCATGATCTTTGCTATAATTATCGCGCTGCTCATTCACTTGTTTATGAATGCCACCGCACTGCGGTCAGAGCTCATAAAGCCCGAATGACGCACCAAACGGAGCCTGCCGTCCACCACACCGATAATCGTATGCATTGCATCGTTATCAAGCATCGGACGTAACGTTGAGTTAGGCTCCACCCATTCTCACGCGCGGCTAAGGCGGCGCGTCTGCGGCAGGCCAGATGGTCTGCCGTTTTCTTTTCTGCCTCTTCCTTCTCCGGGCCGACTCCGCTAGCATCCGGTAAGCGTATCTTTATGGAAGCCGTCGCGTGAAAAAATGGCGTTTTTTCCCCCAATCTCTGCGTCAGCTGGTGCTGATGGCCTTTTTGCTGGTGCTCCTGCCCTTACTGGTATTGGCCTGGCAGGCATGGGAAAGCCTCTCCGCACTCAGCAATCAGGCGGCGGACACTAACCGCAACACCTTTACCGATGTCCGGCGCAGCGAAGCCATGGCACGAACCGCCATTGAGCTGGAGCGCAGCTATCGTCAGTATTGCGTACTGGGTGATGCCTCGCTGGCGAAGCTGTATCAGACGCAGCGGATTCGTTACAGCCAGATGCTCAGCTCCCATGCTGATAATCTGCCCGATTTACCGGCTTTTAAGACGCTACGGGACACGCTGCCGCTGTTGGAAACCCTGCAGTGCCAGAACGGTAATCCGATGGGCAGTGCTGCGCAGGCGCTTGACCGTTTTTCCGCAACCAACGCACAACTGGTGCACGACACGCGGGAGGTGGTATTCGCCCGCGGCTTACAGCTTCAGCGCGAAATCGCCGATCGCGGTCAGTTCTTTGGCTGGCAGGCGCTGATTCTGTTCATTATCAGCCTGACACTCACGCTGCTGTTTACCCGCATGATCATCGGTCCGGTCAAAAGTGTCGAACGGATGATTAACCGCCTTGGCGAAGGGCGGGAACTGGGCAGCAGCATGGTGTTTCGGGGGCCACGGGAATTGCGTTCGCTGGGGCAACGTATTGTCTGGCTGAGCGAGCGGCTGCACTGGCTTGAATCTCAGCGACACGAATTTTTACGCCACCTTTCACACGAACTGAAAACCCCGCTGGCCAGTTTGCGTGAAGGCACGGCGCTTTTGGCGGATGAAGTCGCGGGCGTGCTAAATCCGGAGCAGAAAGAAATCGTCTCCATACTCGATACCAGCAGCCGTCATTTGCAGCACCTGATTGAACAATTGCTCGACTACAACCGCAGGCTCGCTGATGGGCCAATCACGCTTGAGGCGATCAAACTGGACGATATCGTGCATGACGTTGTGAATGCCCACGCCCTTTCGGCGCGTAACAAACAGATGCACGTTGAGATCGATCTGAAGGCCACAGATTGCCTGGCTGAGCCTATGCTATTAATGAGCGTGATTGATAACCTCTACTCTAACGCCGTGAACTATGGCAATGAATCCGGTAACATCTGGCTTCGTAGCCAGCAGCAGGGCGATACAGTCATCATTGAGGTCGCTAACAGCGGTACGCCCATTCCCGATCATGAGCAGGCAATGATCTTTGAGCCCTTTTTTCAGGGCAGCCATCAGCGCAAAGGGCCGGTTAAAGGCAGTGGACTGGGGTTAAGTATCGCAAAGGATTGTCTGCGCCGTATGCACGGCAACCTGCAACTGGTCAGCCGCGATGACGCGGATGTTTGTTTTCGCATTGAACTGAATACCACCGCCGGGAAAGTCTGAAGTATGAAATTTTTTGCCGCGATTCTTATAAGCGCACTGAGCACCCTGATGCTCAGCGGCTGTGCCTCCTCACCGGCGACCTCGGCATCCCAGCCCGCACCAAACTCTGTCGCGGTGCCTGAAACGCGCCTGGTGGATTATCTGACAACCCGCTGTAGCGATATCTGGCATATTGAAAATACTGCCGCGCTTGCCAATCCCCTTTACTGGATGCGCAGTATTGACTGCGCCGAACGACTTTCGCCCGCGGAAGCCCGCGCCGAGGCGCACCGCTGGCCAGTAGACAGCTGGTCGCGAGCCTTTAAACAGGGCGTACTCATGGCAAATGGCAACGTAACGCCACTGGAACGGCGCGACTATATCACCGAGCTGGACAGCTACAGTGAGCAGTTCCCGCAAAACCTGCGGGCACTCATCCAGCTCTGGCGCAGTAACCAGGCGGCACAGCTGGATTTAAGTGCGCTACGTTCGCGGTACGTCCATCTGCAGCAGAGCAGCGATGCGCAGACGGATGCGCTGCGTCAGCAGCAGATAAAATTACGGCAGCAGTTAAGCGATACGCAAAGCAAGCTGGAGCGGTTAACCGATATCGAACGCCAGCTTTCGTCGCGCAAAACCTCAGAGATGCCAGAAGGCAGTCATGGAACGGCGTTGCCACAAGAGGAAGAGCAGTAATGATAAAACATGCGGCACATCTGCTGCTGGTGGATGATGATCCCAGCCTGCTGAAACTGTTAGGGATGCGGCTGAGCAGCGAAGGCTATCAGGTGACCACCGCAGCCAGTGGGCCTGACGCGCTTCGGCTGTTGCAGAAAGAGAAAATCGATCTGGTGATAAGCGATTTGCGCATGGATGAGATGGACGGCCTGGCGCTTTTTGGCGAAATCCAGAAACGGCATATGGGCTTGCCGGTCATCATTTTAACCGCACACGGTTCGATTCCAGAGGCCGTCGCGGCAACCCAGCAGGGCGTATTTAGCTTTTTAACCAAACCGGTCGATCGCGATGCGCTTTATAAGGCAATCGATGAAGCGCTCGCGCAGCGCGTCCCGGTCAGCGACGACCGCTGGCGGGAAGCCATCGTAACACGCAATCCTCAGATGCTGCGCTTACTTGAACAGGCGCACATGGTTGCTCAGTCGGATGTCAGCGTGCTGATCAACGGGCAAAGCGGGACGGGTAAAGAGGTGCTGGCGCAGGCTATCCATGCGGCCAGTCCGCGCGCCGACAAGCCGTTCATCGCGATCAACTGTGGTGCCTTGCCCGAGCAGTTGCTGGAATCGGAGTTATTTGGTCACGCGAAAGGTGCCTTTACCGGTGCGGTCAGCGCGCGCGACGGCCTGTTTAAAGCGGCCGAAGGCGGGACGCTGTTTCTGGACGAAATTGGCGATATGCCGCCCGCGCTGCAGGTTAAACTGCTGCGGGTCATACAGGAGCGTAAAGTCCGGCCGCTTGGCAGCAACAACGATATTGATATCAATGTGCGGATTATCTCCGCCACGCACCGGGATTTACCGAAAGCGATGGAGAAAAACGAATTCCGTGAAGATCTCTTTTATCGCCTGAACGTCGTTAACCTGAAAATACCGGCGCTGCATCAACGTACCGAGGATATTCCGCTGCTGGCTAATCATCTGCTGCGCCAGGCCGCGGACCGTCACAAACCGCAGGTGCGCAGTTTTTCGGTGGATGCGATGAAGCGCCTGATCTCCGCCAGCTGGCCTGGTAACGTGCGTCAGTTAGTGAATGTGATTGAACAGTGCGTGGCGCTCAGTTCCTCGCCGGTGATCAGCGATGCGCTGGTAGAGCAGGCACTGAGCGGCGAAAACAGCGCATTACCAACCTTTGTCGAGGCGCGTAATCAGTTTGAACTCAATTACCTGCGCAAGCTGTTGCAGATGACCAAAGGAAATGTGACCAACGCGGCGCGTCTGGCTGGACGTAACCGTACTGAATTCTATAAGCTGCTGTCACGTCACGAACTGGACGCCAGTGACTTTAAAGAGTAATTTTCTGCCGCACCAGCCTGCAGCATGGCCAGCGACATTTATACTTAAAAAATCCCTCTGACCACGGAGGGCGCGAGGAAAGGGTCTGACATGAAAAAGATCGATGCAATAATTAAACCATTCAAACTTGATGATGTGCGCGAAGCGCTTGCTGAAGTCGGCATCACCGGGATGACCGTAAGCGAAGTGAAAGGCTTTGGCCGTCAGAAAGGGCACACGGAACTCTACCGTGGGGCAGAATATATGGTGGACTTTCTGCCGAAGGTAAAAATTGAAATGGTGGTAGGCGATGATATCGTGGACACCTGCGTCGAAACCATCATGCGCACCGCGCAAACCGGCAAAATTGGCGACGGCAAGATCTTTGTTTTCGATGTCGCTCGCGTAGTGCGTATCCGTACCGGTGAAGAAGACGAGGAAGCGATTTAATCGTGTCCTTGTCGAAAGCCCGCCTGTCGCGGGCTTTTTTATTATTACATCACTTTATGCGGACCAAACACCTCATAGTGAATCCTGTCCGCCGTCACGCCGACCGCCAGCAGCTGCTGAATGACGAACTGCATAAAGCCCAGCGGCCCACAAAGATAGAAGTGGGTATTCACCTCCTGCAGACGTGGTGAAACGCTCGCCAGATCCATAAGGCCTTGCGCATCATAACGACCTGCATCGCCCTGATTTGGCTCGCGATACCAGATATGTTGGGCAAAATCAGGCAACAGGGCACCGGCCGCGCGCACTTCATCTGCAAAGGCATGCTGCTGGCCGTTTTCAGCGGCATGTAACCAGTTGACCGCTGCCGGGTGCTGCCGGGCAGCCAGCGCATGCAGCATGGCCAGCATCGGCGTTTGCCCTACGCCCGCTGAAATCAACGTGACCGGCGTCGTCGGACTTGCCTGGAGAAAAAAATCCCCGTGTGGAGGCGTCAGCTGAATCTCATCGCCTGCTTTGGCCTGTTGATGCAGCCAGCCTGAGACTCTTCCCCCGGCTTCCTGTTTTACCGCAATTCGGTAGGTCTGCGCATTGCTGACGGTGGTGAGTGAGTACTGACGAATTTGCTGATAACGGAAGCCCGCTGGCTGCAGATGCAGTGACACATACTGCCCCGGCCTGAAGGACGCAATGGATTTACCATCAACAGGAGCGAGGGTAACGCTTTTGATCACGTCACTTTGTTGCTCAATCGCGCTGATGAAGAAGGCTCTCGTGCCGCGCCAGCCGCCTTGCTGGTGTGCCGATGCCTGATAAAGGGCTTCTTCACGCTGGATAAAGATATCGGCCAGCACTGTGTAGGCGCGTCTCCAGGCGGCGAGCACCGCTTCGCCAGGATTCAGCATGGCGTCGATAGAGGCGAGTAAATACTCACCCACAATTTTATATTGCTCAGGCTGGATAGTCAGGCTGGCGTGCTTTTGGGCAATTTTTTCGACGGCTGGCCGTAGCGCCGTCAAATTGTCCAGATTGGCCCCGTAGGCGCAAATCGCATTAAACAGCGCTTCACGCTGTGCGCCATTGCGCTGGTTAGCCCTGTTAAAGACATGCTTTAACTCTGGATGATGAGAGAGCATCTGACCGTAAAAATGGGCCGTCAGATCGGGGCCGCATGCCGCAATCGCGGGAAGGGTGGATTTCACAATGTGAATCGTCTGGGCATCAAGCATGGGAATACCTTACTTAAAGTTGCATTTTAAATGCATCTTATAGCCGGGTGTTTTGTTCTGTAAATAGCGTTGTGGTTTACAGGAAGACTGAGCGGCAAATTTTCAGACGGATAAATGGAAAATTTCCGTTACAGGGTGCGGGGAAAAACAGCGGGAAACCGCTTGCAAAGCGAGCCAAAAACACATCGCCAATGCGAAGCCAAACGTTTGCGTAAAAAGAGGGGATTGGCCCTACCGTCCCCTGGTAAAAGGGTTTACACTGTCTGCCTTCGCCCTTTGGGGGCGTAATTTGCCGATTTAAAGATAGCCAGTCAGGAGATGCGGATGTTAAAGCGTGAAATGAACATTGCCGATTATGATGCCGAGTTGTGGCAGGCGATGGAGCAAGAGAAAGTGCGTCAGGAAGAGCACATTGAACTGATTGCTTCTGAAAACTACACCAGCCCGCGTGTAATGCAGGCGCAAGGTTCACAGCTCACCAATAAATATGCTGAAGGCTATCCTGGCAAACGTTATTACGGCGGCTGCGAGTATGTAGATATTGTTGAGCAGCTGGCTATCGATCGTGCGAAAGCGCTGTTTGGTGCAGATTATGCCAACGTACAGCCGCACTCAGGTTCACAGGCTAACTTTGCTGTGTTTACCGCCCTGCTGCAGCCAGGCGATACCATTCTGGGTATGAACCTCGCGCACGGTGGTCATCTGACGCACGGTTCGCCTGTTAACCTGTCGGGCAAACTCTACAATGTCGTGCCTTACGGTATCGATGAAACCGGTAAAATTGACTACAACGAACTGGCTGAGCTGGCAAAAACGCACCAGCCTAAGATGATCATTGGCGGTTTCTCTGCGTACTCGGGTATTTGCGACTGGGCCAAAATGCGCGAAATCGCAGACAGCGTTGGTGCCTGGTTGTTTGTGGATATGGCGCACGTTGCGGGTCTGATTGCGGCTGACGTTTACCCGAACCCTTTACCGCACGCGCACGTTGTGACTTCTACAACCCACAAAACGCTGGCCGGTCCGCGTGGCGGCATCATTCTGGCGAAAGGTGGCGACGAAGAACTGTACAAAAAGCTTAACTCTGCGGTTTTCCCTGGCGGCCAGGGCGGCCCGCTGATGCACGTCATTGCGGGTAAAGCCGTGGCGTTCAAAGAAGCGATGGAACCCGAGTTCAAAACCTACCAGCAGCAGGTGGCAAAAAACGCGAAAGCGATGGTCGAGGTCTTACTGGAACGCGGTTATAACATCGTGTCAGGCGGCACTTACAACCACCTGTTCCTGATTGATCTGGTGAGCAAAAACCTGACCGGTAAAGAAGCGGATGCGGCACTGGGCCGTGCCAATATCACCGTGAACAAAAACAGCGTGCCGAACGATCCGAAAAGCCCGTTTGTCACCTCCGGTGTACGTATCGGTACCCCAGCGGTCACGCGTCGTGGCTTTAAAGAAGCGGACGTGCGTGAACTGGCCGGCTGGATTGCTGACGTGCTGGACGATGTGAACGACGAAGCCACGATTGAACGCACGAAGCAAAAAGTGCTGGATATCTGTGCGCGCCTGCCGGTTTACGCCTGATCCCGTCAGGTGAGTCAACAGTGGAAAAAGGATGGCCCCGGCCATCCTTTTTTATTGCCCGTCTCACGTGGCTCTGACAAAGTATCGGCCTCTTAACACGACCGGTCACACTATTGCTGGAGGGAACATGGCAATCGGCTCCGCCAGATGGCTTGGATTAAGCTATTTCACCTACTTTTTTTGTTACGGTATTTACCTGCCTTTCTGGGGCGTCTGGCTAAAAGGCGTGGGACTGAACCCCGAACAAATTGGCCTGCTGCTTGGCTGCGGCATGGTGGCGCGTTTTGTAGGAAGTTTGTTCATCGCCTCGCAGGTTAAACATCCTTCTCAACTGATTACGGCGTTGCGGCTGCTGGCGCTGCTGACCTGTCTTTTTGCCGTGGGATACTGGACTGGACAACAGTGGTTGTGGCTGCTGTTAGTGATGACCGGCTTTAATCTGTTTTTCTCCCCGCTGGTGCCTTTAAGTGATGCGCTGGCGGCGACCTGGACGCAACAAATTGGTCTGGCCTACGGGCCGGTGCGCCTCTGGGGTTCTCTGGCCTTCGTCATCAGTTCGTCGTTGACCGGTATGCTGGTGACGGCTTTTTCATCCCAGGCGATTTTAATGCTGCTGTCAGCGGGCGTCATAAGTATGCTGGCGGGCATGTTGCTGACGCCGCAAACACACCCTCAGGGCAGCGAACGCAAGAGCAACGTCAGCGGTGGCTGGCAGGCCTGGCGCGATCTGATACGGGAAAACGCGGTCTGGCGTTTCATGGTGTGCGTCACCCTGCTGCAGGGAGCGCATGCGGCCTATTACGGCTTCAGCGCGATCTGGTGGCAGGAAAGTGGCTATTCCGCCTCGCGCATTGGTTATCTGTGGTCGCTTGGCGTGGTGGCAGAAATTGTGATCTTTGCGCTGAGTCACCGTCTGTTTCACCGCTGGCAGGCGCGCGATTTACTGCTGCTTTCCGGCGTTTGCGCGTTAATTCGCTGGAGCCTGCTGGGGGCCAGCACGGCACTGCCGGTGTTGATTGTGGCGCAAATTCTCCACTGCGGTACGTTTACGGTCTGCCATCTGGCAGCCATGCGTTTCATTGCTTCACGGCAGGGTGCGGAGGTGATTCGGTTGCAGTCGCTCTATTCGGCGCTGGCGATGGGCGGCGGTATCGCCGTGATGACGATGATTTGTGGCGTGCTGTTTACCCATCTTCATGGACAGCTGTTTTGGGTGATGGCGCTGGTGGCGCTGCCTGCGCTGTTTCTGCGCCCGCGTCAGGACTCCAGCAAATAGCGAATGCGTTGCTGATGATATTCGGTCAACGGCAATTCTGCATGGATCAGCGGGGGCGAAAACAGCGGCAGGGAGGTGACGTAAGGCGAGATGATCAAATCAACTTCGCGCGGCGCGCCGTCGCGCTGAAAGTCATCCACATGCTGATAGGTGATATTAACGGGTAATAAGGTGATTTCCCGGATCTGCTGCTCAACGTCCTGTTCCAGCGCCGGATCGTCACCGGTCAGGAGCAGCACCTGTTTTTCCTGAAGGGCGCTGCTCTGCATCAGCCAGGCACCAAAAATAATGGTTATCAGACTGACTTCTTCCGGTTTAAAACAAATCGCGTATTCCTGCTCAAACGCCACCAGCGCCTGCTGAGTGGTTCGCAGCAGGCGCGGATAAAGCCTGGTTACGTCTTGTGCCACACTGTCATCAATGCCAATAGTAAAGTAAGTGCGATCCAGCGCCTGCGCCAGGTGCGTATACAGTTGCTGCTGGAGTTCGGCACGTTCAGGAAAAGGGGCGCCTGACGAAGCCTCGAAGTCATCGATCAGCTGATGCGTGGCGCGCATGAGCCGCTGTTCACTGGCGTGACGGATGGCGTCCGGATGCGGCGCGTGGATGAGGCTGAACAGTAATGTCCAGAAGTCGGTTTCACTCGCATCCGGTGCGAGATGGCACCGTTTTTTCCAGTGACGAATGACATCAGTGGCCGCGCGGCGCTCCGCCTTCATCGCCAGCCAGGCCTGCTGTTGTGCAGTAAAGAGGGCAGGCTGGCGCTGGCACAGGCCGTATTTCATAAATATTTGTAAAAAGAGGTGATCGCGTGTACTGAAAGGGCGATCAAGGCACAGGCTGCAGTGCTGGATGAGTGCCTGTAGATTGGTTTCATCGTAGAGCGCCTTCTCAATTTTCATTTGCTTAAGGCGCTGGCGAAGCGGTGTCGCAAAATGCTCACAGACAAACGTCTGCGACAGACGCAAACTGCGCCGCAGGTTATGTATAAGACAAATTCGTCTGTCCAGCTCTGTACCATGAATGCGCAAGCTGCCATCCACCATTTGGTGAAGTTCCAGTTGATGATAGCGCTGTATCTCATCACCCACGGCGGCAATATCTTGCCTGGCGGTGGCAGCATCCACGCCGTTAAGCAGGCTTAACCGCGTGAGCGTCAGCACGGGAGTGGGCAGAAACAGCAATAACAACAGGTGGCAGCGACGCTGAGAAACGGTGAAGAGTGGTGCTGAAGATGTAGCAGAACTCATCAATCAATATTCCCGCTGGCTATTTTTAGCTAAGAATAGTCAACTGCCCTGACCGGTGAAGGGTTTACCCGGTTTTTTGTTCAGAGGTTTAAGGCGGGTCACAAAATTTTGTTACTTATGAAACCTTTTTATCAGGAACGTTACTTTATAACATTATGAAACGCATGTTTTTCGCACTGCTAACCCTGATAAGTTCGTCAGCACTGGCACATCCTCACAGCTTTATTGATATGAAAACGGAACTGGTTGCTGACGGCGATCGGTTTACGGGCCTGAAAATGATCTGGACCATGGATGAAATTACCTCCGCCGATCTTCTTTACGACGCGAGCGATGCGAAACCGGGCACCGTGGTCTGGAAAAAACTGGCAGCCGGCGTGATGGCGAATGTGCTGGGACAACATTATTTTTCTGAAATCTGGCATAACAAGCAGCGGGTGAAGTTCTTGAATCTACCAAAAGAATACAATCTGTCACGCAGTGGCAACAAAGCGGTGCTGGAGTTTGTGTTGCCGCTGGCCGAGCCACCCACATTAACCGGTCAGCGCTTTGAGATTCTCACCTTCGATCCCACGTATTTCGTCGACATGTTCTATGACAAGCCTGACGCCTTAACCGTGCCGCCAGCGTTGCAGTCACGCTGCGCCTTCACCTTGCATACGCCAAAGCCGAATGACTCGTTGAAGCAGTATGCCTTATCGCTCGACAAGGCCGATGCGCCACCCGAAGAGATGGATCTGGGCAGGCAGTTCGCGCAAACGGTGATTCTGACATGTCACTGACGACCATAGCGCGGCCCAAAAAACGGCTGTGGCCACTGGCAGTATTCATGGTCGGGCTGGTGACGGCGGTCAGCGCGATCTGGCTGTACTGGCCGCAAATTCTGCTGCAAAGTGTGCTCTGGCAAAAAATTCTCAATCGCGAGATGACGCAGCTCCTGCAACAGGTCGCCGAACATCCGCACCGGGCTGGCCTGTCATTACTGGCGTTTAGTCTGGTGTACGGCATCCTGCATGCGTTAGGACCTGGGCACGGTAAGGTTGTTATCACCACTTTCCTGGCCACTCATCCGGCAAAACTGAAAACCAGCATGAAGCTGACGCTGCTGGCATCGCTGTTACAGGGTTCAGTCGCGATTGTTCTGGTAACCCTGATGCTGGTGGTATTGCACACCTCATCACGCCAGTTGCATCTGAGCAGTTTCTGGCTGGAGAAGGGCAGTTATCTTCTGGTGATTGCCCTGGGAATCTGGACAGGTTATCGGGCGGTCAACTCTCTGTGGCGCCTGTTCCGACCGAAACCGGCGATGAACATTCGTGCTCTGCATCCACACCATCATCATGATGATCAGTGCGGCTGCGGTCATGCTCATCTGCCCAGTGCACAGCAGGTAGCCGGTGCCGTTAACGTGAAAACCCAGTTACTGGTGGTTCTGTCGATGGGGCTGCGGCCCTGTTCAGGAGCCATTATGATGCTGCTGTTTGCTAAGGTGATTGGCGTTTACCTCTGGGGCGTCCTCTCGGCGGCGGTGATGGCGATGGGAACGGCCCTGACCATTTCGGCGATTGGTCTGCTGGTGCAGCGCTCGCGTTCGCTGGCGCAACGGCTGAGTGCAAACAGCCACATAAGCGATCGCGCACGCAGCCTGTTGCCTCTGTTGGCTTTGCTGGGTAGCGTCATGTTGATCGTTGCGGGCTGTGCGTTATGGCAATCTGCTCAGCCGGGGTTGGCGGGCGGCATCCGGCCTTTCTGATTTCTATAGCAGCGAAAAGCGTTTTTCGCTGCTCATTCTGCAATATATTCCTCACTATTTTTTATTTTTCTGCTGACTGTTTAGTGGTGAAATTTGTTTTCACTGTCTACGCTGTTAATAGTTAAATCACCTCCCAATAATGGGATGAATAAAAACGGAACGATTCCGTGCTTTGCGAGGAAAATATCTCATGGCTGATACCCGTATTAATAATGGCTACACCGATCCGCTGGTAACTGGAACAGCGGGTTTGCCCCTAAAACGTATTTCATGGAGTGCCGTTTTTGCCGGTGTTATTTGCGCACTGATAATTCACATATTATTAACTCTGCTGGGAACAGCTATCGGCGCGACGACTATTGATCCCCTGCAGGAAGGCAATCCGTTTAAACATCTGGGCACCGGTGCGCTGGTGTGGACGGCGATTGAAATGCTTCTCGCCATCGTCGCGGGCGCCTATGTTGCCGGACGTCTGGCACAGCGCGAAGGCGCGCTGCATGGGTTACTGATGTTTGGCATAAGCACGGTGATAACGATTTATTTAGCCATCAGTCTTGCCAGTAGCGTATTAGGCGGTGCGATGAACATTCTGGGCACGGGCTTCCAGGCTGTCGGTCAGGGTATTTCAGCCGCTGCGCCATCTGTTACCCAAATGGCAAAAGACAAGCTGCAGGAAAACAATATTAATTTAAATGACATGCAGCGTGAGCTGGAAACGACGCTGCGTCAAACAGGCAAGTCTGAATTACAACCTGAAAAACTGAAGCAGGATGCGAATAATGAAGCGCAGAATGCAGAGAACCAGGCAAATAACACCGCTAATCATCCGCAAACCGCAGACACGGATTTAGCTAACTGGTTTAAAGGCGTTATTGATCGTCATGCTGATACATTACAGGCAGCCGATCGTGAGGCGTTGAAAAATATTATTAAAGCGCGCACCGGCAAAAGCGATCAGGAAGCAGAGCAGATCGTTAATCAGGCAGAGCAGAGCTATCAGCAGGCTATGCAGAAATATCAGGAGCTGAAACAGCAGGCTGAGCAGAAAGCCCGTGAAGCCGGTGAGCAGGCGGCTAAAGCGACAGCTAAAGCCAGCTGGTACGCCTTCTTTATCCTGATTATTGAAGCAGTCCTGGCAGGCGTGATGGGCATGGTGGGACGTCGTACTCAGCCACGTCAGGTGTTGGCGAACGAACGTCGCTAACCGAAAGGCGTTAAAAAAGGCGGCACAGAATGTGCCGCCTTTTTCTTTAGCGCTTCAGCGCTTCGCTCAGTTCATCGCGCATGGACGACAGCAGCGCTTTAACCACACGAGGATTACCGGCCACAATGTTACCTGAATGCAGGTAACCATGATTGCCGGTGAAGTCAGTAACCAGTCCGCCCGCTTCACGCACCAGCAGTTCACCCGCGGCAAAATCCCACGGTTTCAGACCGATTTCAAAATAGCCATCCACACGACCTGCGGCAACATAGGCCAGGTCCAGTGCGGCAGAGCCGGTACGACGGAAGTCCGCACACTGTGTGAACAGTTTGGTCATGATGTTCATGTAAGCCGGCGCGTGCTGTTTCAGCTTGAACGGGAAACCGGTCGCCAGAATGGTGCCATCCAGATCGCGAGCGATGCTGCCGCGCAGACGGTAGCCGTTAAGCTGCGCGCCCTGGCCACGTACGGCACTGAACAGTTCATTACGCATAGGATCATATACCACCGCCACTTCAGTACGGCCTTTAATGCGTACGGCGATAGAAACAGAGAAGTGGGGCAGGCGTTTGATAAAGTTGGTCGTGCCATCCAGCGGATCGATTACCCATTGAATGTCCTGATCTTCACCTTCAAGTTCACCACTCTCTTCAGTAATAATGGTGTGCTTCGGGTAGGATTTACGAATCACTTCGATAATCAGGCGTTCTGCGTCGCGGTCAACATTGGTTACGAAGTCGTTACTGCCTTTCTGGCTGGCTTCGACGGCGTCCGGGGTTTCATAATTCTTGGCAATTAAATTTCCGGCCTTGCGCGCTGCGCGCACGGCAATGTTGAGCATTGGATGCATCGGTATCTCTCGCTGGATGTTAAAGAACGGGGAAAACGGCGCGGAGTATAGCAGGGTGTTCGGTAAATGTCCTGCTTTATGTTAGAGTACGCGTCATCATTTTCTGACCGATCCCAATTATGCTGCAAAATATTCGTATCGTACTGGTAGAAACTTCTCACACCGGCAACATGGGCTCCGTCGCGCGCGCGATGAAAACTATGGGCTTAACTAACCTCTATTTGGTCAATCCGCTAGTGAAGCCGGATTCACAGGCTATCTCGCTGGCTGCCGGGGCCAGTGACGTGATTGGCGAGGCGAAAATTGTCGACTCACTTGATGACGCGATTGCCGGATGCAGTCTGGTGGTCGGCACCAGTGCACGTTCCCGCTCGCTGCCGTGGCCGATGCTGGATTCACGTGAATGTGGCCTGAAAAGTATTGAAGAGGCCCGGCAGGCCCCCGTCGCCCTGGTGTTTGGTCGTGAGCGTGTCGGGCTGACTAACGATGAATTGCAAAAGTGCCATTATCATGTGGCCATCCAGGCGAACCCGGAATACAGCTCGCTTAACCTGGCGATGGCGGTGCAGATCATTGCCTATGAAGTCCGCATGGCCTGGCTGCAGGCGCAGGACAACGCCAGTCCCAAACCGCAGTACGAGGAATCACCTTATCCGCTGGTTGACGACCTGGAGCGTTTCTACCAGCACATGGAACAGATGATGCTGGAAAGCGGATTTATCCGTGAAGCCAATCCCGGCCAGGTAATGAGCAAGCTGCGTCGTCTGTATACGCGTGCCCGTCCTGAGCGCGACGAACTCAATATTCTGCGCGGGATGCTCGCCTCGTTTGAGAAGCGTAAAGGACCGAAACAAAACGGCCCTGAATAGTTGAGTAAAACGCCAGGTTAAATAGTTGAGTAAATTACTTGGTTAAATAGTTGACCAAATTACTCGGGAATGTCAGACTTGCCGTCATCTTCGCTAATCCTCCGATAACCGGACGCTATTGAGGTTGTATGCTATGAGACTGACATCCAAAGGACGTTACGCTGTTACCGCTATGCTGGACGTTGCCCTGCATTCTCACCAGGGCCCTGTTCCACTGGCTGACATCTCTGAACGCCAGGGTATATCGCTCTCTTATCTGGAGCAGCTGTTCTCGCGGTTACGTAAGCACAATCTGGTATCCAGCGTTCGTGGTCCGGGTGGCGGTTATCTGCTGGGTAAAGAAGCCAGCGCGATTGCGGTGGGTGAAGTGATCACCGCGGTTGATGAATCTGTGGACGCCACCAAATGCCAGGGCAAAGAAGGCTGTCAGGGTGGCGAGCGCTGTCTGACCCATGTGTTGTGGCGTGACCTGAGCGTCCGTATTAGCGAATTCCTGAACAACATTACGCTGGCTGAGCTGGTGAATAATCAGGAAATCCTGGATGTGGCCGACCGCCAGAATGCTAACGACAATCGTCGTTTCCAGCACGCCCGCGCACAGGAAATCAACGTTAACCTCCGCGCCTCCTAATCCTCTGCTTCTCCGGCCCTTACTGCTAACGCGGCAGGGGCTGAATCTGCTATAAATACGTATGATTTTTTATACGGAGCTGTAGCGCAATGAAATTACCGATTTACCTGGATTATGCCGCCACGACGCCGGCCGATCCGCGTGTGGCCAGCAAAATGATGCAATTCCTGACGCTGGATGGCACGTTTGGTAACCCGGCCTCCCGTTCGCACCGTTTCGGCTGGCAGGCAGAAGAGGCGGTGGACGTTGCGCGCAATCAGGTCGCGGAGCTGGTCAATGCTGACCCACGTGAAATCGTCTTCACCTCCGGGGCCACCGAATCCGACAATCTCGCCATTAAAGGCGCAGCCCATTTCCACCAGTCGCGTGGTAAACACATCGTCACCAGCGTAACCGAACATAAAGCGGTCATTGATACCTGCCTGCAACTTGAACGTGAAGGCTTTGAGATCACCTGGCTGACGCCAGCAGCGAATGGCCTGATCGCGCCTGACGACCTGCGCGCCGCGCTACGTGACGACACGGTGCTGGTTTCCATCATGCATGTGAATAACGAAATCGGTGTGATTCAGGATATCGCTGCGCTGGGCGCCCTGTGCCGGGAGCGGAGCATCCTGTTCCACGTCGATGCGACGCAAAGCGTCGGGAAACTGGCTATCGATCTCGCTGAACTGCCTGTTGATCTGATGTCGTTTTCCGGTCATAAAGTTTATGGTCCTAAAGGCATTGGCGCGCTCTATGTCCGTCGTAAGCCGCGTATCCAGATTGATGCGCAGATCCACGGCGGCGGTCACGAGCGCAATATGCGATCGGGCACCTTACCGGTGCACCAGATTGTCGGCATGGGTGAGGCTTACCGCATTGCCAAAGCGGTGCGTGAAGAAGAGATGGCTCGCTTGTCGCTGTTGCGTGACAAACTGTGGCACGGCATCCGTGAGACAGGCGGCGTAACGGTGAATGGTGATTTGCAACACAGCTGCGCCAACATACTTAACGTCAGTTTTGCTGATGTTGAAGGTGAGTCGTTGATCATGGCGCTGAAAGATCTTGCGCTGTCGTCCGGATCGGCCTGTACTTCCGCCAGTCTGGAACCTTCCTATGTTCTGCGCGCACTCGGTCTGAACGAAGAACTGGCCCACAGTTCACTTCGCTTCTCACTGGGGCGGTTCACCACTGAAGAAGAGATCGATTATGCCATTGCGCTGGTGCAGAAGTCCGTGACGCGCCTGCGTGAACTCATGAAGTCATAATCAGGCCTGAAGAGGCTGACCACTGCGCACCGGCAACGCCTGCGGTGTGCGGCGTAACATCTGTATGAAAAGCCGTCGCTAAAACAGGCTGGATGAAACGAATAACGAATACGGAGCCCTACAATGAGTACACAACCGATGAATATCACGCTCAGCAACCAGCCCGCCGATGCGCGCTGGGGTGAAAAAGCACTGTTAAGCAGCAATGAAAACGGTATGACCGTGCACCTGCGTGAAGCCGATGCGTTGATGAGCATCCAGCGTGCCGCGCGTAAGCTGGATGGGCAGGGCATTCGTCATGTTGCCCTGACGGGCGAAGGCTGGCATCTGGAGCAGTGCTGGGCCTTCTGGCAGGGCTATCGCAGCCCGAAAGCCAAAAACAGCGTTGACTGGCCGCAGTTGGGTGAACATGAACAGGCGGAATTTGATCGCCGCCGTAAGATCGTAGGCTGGGTGCGCGATACGATTAACCTGCCTGCAGATGATTTAGGGCCAGAGACGCTGGCGCACAGTGCCGTAGACTTACTGAGCGAGTTAGGTGGCGAAGCGGTCAGCTATCGCATTACCAAAGGCGATGATTTACGTGAGCAAGGCTATATGGGCCTGCACACGGTAGGACGGGGCTCAAACCGTCCGCCGGTTTTCCTGGCACTGGATTTTAATCCCACCGGCGACAGCGAAGCGCCGGTTTACGCCTGCCTGGTCGGTAAAGGGATTACCTTCGATACCGGTGGCTACAGCCTCAAAACCAGTGCCACCATGGACTCCATGAAGTCAGATATGGGCGGTGCCGCGACGGTGACCGGTGCACTGGCCATGGCCATCGCGCGCGGACTGAAAAAGCGCGTCAAACTCTACCTGTGCTGCGCGGATAACATGGTCAGCAGCAACGCCTTTAAGCTGGGTGACATCATTCGTTACCGCAATGGCAAGTCGGTAGAAGTAATGAACACCGATGCGGAAGGTCGTCTGGTCCTCGCAGATGGTCTGATCGATGCCAGCGAGCAGAATCCGACGCTGCTGATCGATGCGGCAACGCTGACCGGTGCCGCGAAAACGGCGGTGGGCAACGATTATCACGCCTTGTTTACCTTCGACGATGTGCTGGCGCAGTCGGTGATGGGCAGTGCGGTCAGTGAAAACGAACCGTTCTGGCGTTTGCCGCTGGCAGAGTTCCATCGCAGTCATCTGCCGTCAAACTTTGCCGATCTGAATAACATCGCCAGCCCGGCACATTCTGCCGGTGCCAGCAGCGCGGCGGCGTTCCTGTCCTATTTCGTCAGCCACTATCAGCAAGGCTGGTTACATATCGACTGCTCAGCGACGTACCGTAAGAGCGCGGTCGATCAATGGTCGGCAGGCGCAACCGGCCTGGGCGTGCGCACTATCGCCAACCTGTTACTGAAATAAATGCAATCTCCGCGGTGACCTGGTCACCGCTTTTTGAAGGTAGAAGTGAATGATGAACCGTCTTGAAGAGGTGCTGAAGCTGGCCGCCACGGAGCCTGCCCATCGTCCTGAGTTTTTTCAGCTACTGCTGGAGGCGGATGCATGGGTGCCGGGGGAAAGCACCCAGCAGCAGTTGGATGCCAGCACGCCTGTCGACCTGCAGCACTGGGAAAAAGAAGATGGCAGCAGTGTGATCCCGTTTTTTACCTCCGAACAGGCGATGAGCGAGGCGATCAACGATGAGCAGCCTTATGTGCGGCTGCCGGTACGTACGCTGTTTGAAATGACCCGTGGCGAAACGCTGTTTCTTAATCCAAAGTTGCCCACGGGCAAAGAGTTTTCTGCGGCGGAAATCAGTCATCTGCTAGGGGAAGAGGGCAGTGCCCTGATGCAGCAAACGGTGCTGGAAGGCGGTCAGTCACTGCTGCTGTCAGAAATCGCGGAACCGCCCGCGCAGATGATCGACTCGCTGACGCAGTTGTTCAGCAAATACAAGCAGGTTAAACGCGCTTTCATTGCCAGCATTCGTGAACAGGCGGATGATGTGCCTAATCTGTTGATTGGTATTGAAGCGGACAGCGATATTGAGGCAATTATTCAGGCGGCCGGCAGCGTAGCCACCGATACATTACTGGATGATGCACCCATTGATGTGTGTGAGATTACGGCAGAGGACCGCGGAATCAGTCACTTCTTTACCGCGCACATTACGCCCTTTTATGAACGCCGCTGGGGCAGTTTCCTGCGTGAGTTCAAAGGTGGTCAGCGGATCATCTGACACACTGCGCGGCCTGTTCGGCCGCGCGTTTACCGTTACTTCGCAATCGGCAAATCATCCCGGCTGCCCCATTCGGACCAGGATCCGTCATACAGCGTCACTTCCCTTGCACCCAGAGCCGTCAGCGCCAGAATCAACACCACCGCAGTCACGCCAGAGCCACAGCTGGCTACGATGGGTTTGCTGATATCCACACCGGCTTCCGCAAAGCGTGAACGCAGTTCGGCTTCCGGCTTGAGTGCGCCCTGCTCGACCAGGGTATTCCAGGGCAGATTAAGGCTGTTGGGAATGTGCCCACGGTGCAATCCCGGACGGGGTTCATCGACCTCAGCATTAAAACGGTTCGCCGCGCGCGCATCGACAATTTGCGCGCCGCCTTCATGGCTAATCAGCAAGACATCCGTCAGGCGTTTCACCAGGCCTTCATCGAACTGCGCATCAAACTCACCTTCCGGCAGACTGACCTCGCCCTCAGCCAGCGCATAACCCGCCGTTTTCCAGCCCTGCAGACCGCCAGCCAGAATGGAGACCTGTGCCACGCCAAAGGCGCGCAGCATCCACCACGCGCGGGGCGCAGAAAACAGATTGCCTTCATCATAAACAATCAAATGCTTATCACTGTTGATGCCCAGTTCGCGCATCGCCACCGCGAAGCTTTCGGCCCGGGGTAACATGTGGGGATAAGGGCTGGTGTGATCGGAAAGCGTTTCAATATTGAAAAAAGGCGCACCAGGCAAATGCTCCGCCAGATATTCTTTTTGAATATCGCGCGTGGCTTCCATGCCCGGCGGCAGCATACGCGCATCCAGAACCTGGAGCGTGCCGTCATTAAAATGTTCTTGTAACCAGTCGGCGGACACAAACAGTGGCGTCGTCATAACAACCTCTTCTCTGCAATCTGTGATGCCAGTGTCGGGCAATGTGCCCACCATCTCAAGAGAAGCGTTGATTAAATGCGAAGGTTGATGTGAAATCGTGCAGCATTATAAAACAATTCCCCTGGGGCACGGTGAAGGATTTACCATGAAACAACGCATTAACCGGCTGCTGTTCAGCATGCTGATCGGCGGCGCGCTGCTGTCTGCCGCCACGTTACCTGCTTTTTCCGTCAGCGCTGAAACGCCTGCCGCCAGTGCGCAGGTCAGTAAGCCGCTGAGCATTATCGACCTCTCCGAGCTCCAGCTCGATGGTGCCGCCGCACTGGTGTTAACGTTCAATCAGCCGCTTGATGATAAGCAGGACGTGGCCAAAAAAGTCCGGCTGACGGACGATCAGCGCGGCAAGGTGGATGGCGGTTGGGAGCTGTCCGGGAATCGCAAGGCGCTGCGTTTTCGCCATCCTGAACCCTCACGGCACTTTACTGTGACCGTCGATCCGGGCTTGCGCGCCGCCAGTGGTGAAACGCTGACCGCGGCTTACAGCCAAAAAATCACCACGCGCGACATTGAGCCGATGGTGGGCTTCGCCAGTCGCGGTTCTTTGCTGCCATTGCGTATTGCGCAGGGCCTGCCGGTGCTGGCCTTGAATGTCGATCAGGTGGATGTCGATTTTTTCAGGATTAAAAACGCGGGCCTGGCGCAATTCCTGTCCCAGTGGAATAACGGAAGTAATCTCTCAACCTGGCAATCTCAGGAGCTGCTTAAAACCAGCGAGCTGGTTTACAGCGGCCGCTTTGAGCTTAACCCGGCACGCAATACGCGGGAAAAACTGCAGCTGCCGCTAAAAGACATCAAGCCGCTTCAGCAACCGGGCGTTTATCTGGCCGTGATGAAACAGGCCGGCACGTATCATTACAGTATGCCAGCCACGCTCTTCACCCTGAGCGATATCGGCCTGTCACTGCACCGTTTTCCGGGCCAGTTTGAGCTGTTTGCCCAGAGTCTGGAAAACGGCGATCCGCTCTCAGGCGTCAATGTCAGAGTCCTGAACGATAAAGGGCAGGTCCTGCAAAACGGCACCAGCGACAGCAGCGGGCATGTGCGTCTGAAAGCCGAAGACAAGGGCAAGTTCCTGTTGGCAATACAGGGCGATCAAACCTCCCTCATCGATCTGGCTCGCCCGGCATTAGATTTAGCCGAATTTCCCGTGGCGGGACCGGAGGGCTATGACAAGCAGCTGTTCGTGTTTGGCCCGCGCGATATCTACCGTCCCGGCGAAACGGTGATCGTCAATGCGCTGCTGCGTGATGCTGATGGCAAACCGTTACCGGCCCAGCCGGTTAAAGCCGAAGTGGTACAGCCCGACGGTGAAGTGGTGCGCACCTTTGTCTGGCAACCGCAGGACGGGTTGTATCAGCAGCGATTCAGCCTGCCCACGACCGCCATGACCGGTGGCTGGATGCTGCGACTTAACACCGGTGATAACCTGCCGCGTCAGTGGCATTTCCGCGTCGAAGATTTCCTGCCAGAGCGCATGGCGCTGACGCTGAAAAACGATGAGCAACCTCAGCCTGCCGATGCGGATATCACCTTTAACGTTGAGGGGCGTTATCTCTATGGTGCGCCTGCGGCGGGGAATGCGCTGCAGGGGCAGCTCTATCTACGTCCTGCCCGGGACGCGGTGGCAGCGCTGCCTGGCTATCAGTTTGGGGATATCACTGAGGAGGGCGTCAAACGCAGCCTGGGTGATGTGGATATCAAACTGGATGCGAACGGCAAAGCCCAGCTAACCGTCGAGAATCAGTGGGACCAGCTTCACTCGCCGCTAAACCTGATTTTACAGGCCAGCCTGCTGGAAACGGGGGGACGGCCTGTGACCCGACGTGCCACTCAGGCGATCTGGCCCGCGGAGGCGCTGCCGGGCATTCGTCCCCTGTTCGGCAACAAGTCGATCTACGATTACCGCAGTGACAGTTATCGCGATGAGCCGACCGTGCCGGAAAACAGCCTGGCCGATTTTGACATTGTTTACGCCAACAGTCAGGGCGAAAAGCTGGCGGCAGAAAAGCTGAATGTGCGCTTGATTCGCGAACGTCGTGACTACTACTGGAGCTTCTCTGACAGTGAAGGCTGGCAGTCACGCTACGACGCGAAAGATCTGCAGGAAGATGAGCGATCGATTACGGTGCCCGCTGAGGGCAGTACCAAAGTCAGCTTCCCGGTCGAGTGGGGCAGCTACCGACTGGAAGTGCAGGCGGGTGAAAAAATTGTCAGCAGCGTGCGTTTTCAGGCGGGCTATGACTGGCAGGATAATACCAATGGTACGGGCGCTCTGCGCCCGGATCAGGTCAAACTCCGCTTAGACAAAGCCGCTTATCAGCCCGGAGAAACCGTGCATCTGCAGGTGGAATCGCCCACGGCCGGTAAGGGCTATCTGATGGTTGAGTCCAGCAGCGGCACGCTGTGGTGGCAGCCGCTGACCGTTCCGCAGGGCGGGACGACGGTGGATGTGCCGATTGCCAACAGCTGGCAGCGTCACGATCTCTATTTTAGTGCCATCGTCGTACGGGAAGGGGACAAAACCAGCGGCGCTACGCCAAAACGTGCCGTCGGACTGTTACATCTGCCGATGGCGACCGACGCGCGCCGCCTGACCCTGACGCTGGATGCGCCCGAAAAGGTTCGCCCTGAGCAGAATCTGACGGTCAATGTGCAGGCCAGTCGTGAAGGCGGCCCGCTGCCGGATAAGGTGCATGTGCTGCTGTCGGCGGTGGACAGCGGGGTTTTGAGCGTGACGGATTACAAAACCCCGGATCCCTGGCAGGCCTTTTTCGGCCGTAAACGTTATAACGTCGACCAGTACGATGTGTTTGGGCAGTTGATTGAAGGCGGCGGACGCCTGGCAGCGCTGCGCTTTGGCGGCGACGGCGAAGACGACACGCTGACGCGCGGCGGCAAGAAACCCGTTACCCACGTCAACATTTTGGCGCAGCAGCTACAGGCTGTTACGCTGGATAAAAACGGCAAGGGCTCGATCACGCTCCCTGTCCCGGCATTTAACGGTGAACTGCGCCTGATGACGCAGGTCTGGAGCGATGACAGCTTTGGCGCGGCAGAGCGCAAGCTGGTTGTGGCGGCGCCGCTGGTCAGTGAACTGTCCACGCCGCGCTTCCTGGCCAGCGGCGACAGCGCATCGCTGGCGCTGGATATCACCAACCTGACTGATTTACCGCAAACGCTGAAGGTGGATCTCGCAGCCCGGGGGCTTATTGCGCTGTCCGGCGCGGCCACGCAAAACGTGACGCTGGCCAAAGGTGAGCGGAAAACGCTACAGGTGCCGGTCACCGCGCAAAATGGTTTTGGTGACGGTGACGTTCAGGTCACGATTTCAGGCCTGAATCTGCCGGGTGAGCAGGTGCGGCCCAGCCAGCAGCAGTGGAAGATTGGCGTCAGGCCCCCTTATCCGGCCCAGACGCTCAGTTTTGACGCGGTGATCAACGGCGAGCAGCCGTGGCAGGTGACGGCTGCAGCCTTTGCCGGCCTGGACGCGGCTACGCTCAGTGGACAACTGACGCTGAGTAATCGCCCACCGTTGAATATTGCGCGCTATATCAGTGCGCTTTATGCCTATCCCTACGGTTGTCTGGAGCAAACGGCGAGCGGGCTGTGGCCATCGTTGTACACCAGCCAGGCGCAACTTACCGCCATGGGTATCAAAACCAGCTCTGATGAGGTTCGC
Source organism: Pantoea stewartii (assembly GCF_011044475.1). Classification (NCBI taxonomy): domain Bacteria; kingdom Pseudomonadati; phylum Pseudomonadota; class Gammaproteobacteria; order Enterobacterales; family Erwiniaceae; genus Pantoea; species Pantoea stewartii. Next base: position 1,710,772 of record NZ_CP049115.1, on the reverse strand, counting down.
CGGGCAGCGGTGGAAACCGGTATTGCCCGGTTGGCGGGCATGCAGCGCGCGGACGGCAGCTTTGGTTTATGGGGCAAACAGAGCGAAGAAGAATTCTGGTTAACGCCTTACGTGACGGATTTCTTACTGCGCGCCAGTGAGGCGGGCTATGCGTTGCCTGATGAGGTCGTCAGCCGGGCGAACGCGCGCCTGCTGCGTTATCTTCAGGACCCGGCGCAGATCACCGGAGGCGTCAGCCAGCACGTCGAAGCGTTACGTTTCAGCGTGCAGGCTTATGCCGGACTGGTGCTGGCGCGCCAGCAGCGGGCACCGCTGGGTGCCTTACGTGCGCTGTATGAAAAGCGTGACAAGGCCCAGTCGGGCCTGGCGCTGATGCAGTTGGGCATTGCGCTGAAGCTAATGGGTGATGAACAGCGTGCGCAACTGGCGGTGATGCAGGGGGCAACGCTGCCACGCGCTGAGAACCGCTGGTTTGGCGACTACGGCAGTACCGTGCGCGATCAGGGCATGATGATTGCGCTGCTGGCTGAAAATCAGCTGCAGCCGGACCTGCAAAACAGCCTGCTGCTGTCACTGTCTAAAGAGGTGACGGGCAAGCGCTGGTTCTCTACTCAGGAGAATAATGCCCTTTACCTGGCGGCCCGGACGCTGCAAACCACCAACGGGCAACGCTGGCAGGCGCAACTTCCGGGTAGCGATCAGCCTGTGAGCGGAGATGCGCCGCTAAATAAAGGACTGGATCATCAGCAACTGACTCAGGGCGTTGACGTACGTAATGTCGGCAGCACGCCGCTGTACGCCAGTCTGAACGTGGTCGGCTATCCGCTGAGTCCACCTGCGCCAGTCAGCCATATGATGGCGATTAAACGCGAGTACTTTACGCTGGATGGGCAGGCTGCCGATTTGAATAATCTGCGCAGCGGAGAACTGCTGGTGGTGCGCCTGACGGTCTCAGCCAAACGCAGCATTAGCGATGCGCTGGTGGTGGATTTATTGCCCGCCGGTCTGGAGCTGGAAAATCAGAACCTGGCGGACAGCAGTGCCAGTCTGGGGGACAGCGCCGATGCCTTAAAAGAGAGCATGATGGATATGCAACAGGCCAGCATCAGGCATATTGAGTTCCGTGATGACCGCTTTGTTGCCGCTCTGGCCGTCGATACGTATCGTCCCACCACGCTGATTTATCTGGCGCGGGCAGTCACACCGGGGCGCTATCAATTGCCCCCGCCGCAGGTGGAATCCATGTACGTGCCCGAATGGCGCGCCATTGGCAGCACACCGCAGCAGCTGCATGTACAGTAATCGGGTGCGTGCGTGATCAGGCACATCAGAAAGCGGTGGCTGCTGGCGCTGCCGCTTTGTGTTCTGGGGCTGCTGCTTGCGCTGCTGATACTGGACCGGCTGTCACCACTGCCGCTTAAAGCGGTCCAGCCTGCGCGAGTGGTGGTTGCGGAGGACGGTACGCCGTTGTGGCAATTTGCCGACAGTCAGGGGATCTGGCGCTATCCGGTCACGCCGGAAGAGGTTTCGCCCGCCTATATCCAGGCGTTGCTGACCTATGAAGATCGCTGGTTCTGGTATCACCCTGGTATTAATCCGCTGTCTGTGCTGCGGGCCGCCTGGCAGAATCTTCGCTATCGTAGTGTGATTTCCGGTGGCAGCACCTTAACGATGCAGGTGGCACGGCTTATCGACCCGCAGCCGCGGACGCTGCGCGGCAAGCTGATTCAGACATGGCGTGCCCTCCAACTGGAGTGGCACCTGTCAAAACGCGACATCCTGACGCTTTATCTTAATCGCGCGCCCTTTGGCGGCACGCTGGAAGGCATTGGCGCAGCCAGCTGGAGCTGGCTGGGCAAAGCCCCGTCGCAGTTAACCCGCGGGGAAGCCGCCTTGCTGGCCGTGCTGCCGCAGTCACCCAGCCGCCTGCGGCCCGACCGCTGGCCGGAACGGGCTGAGGCGGCACGTAATAAAGTGCTGGACCGTCTGGCGCAATATCACGTCTGGTCTGCGCGTCAGGTGGCCGAGATCCGCCAGGAACCGGTCTGGCTGCCACCACGGCAAATGCCGCAGATGGCACCCTTGCTGGCCCGGCGGCTGTTGTCGATCAGCACTCACGAAAAAATCGTCTCAACGCTGGACCCGTCGCTGCAGCGTGAGCTGGAAAGTATGACGCTGAACATCAAAAATCAGCTGCCGCCGCGCACCTCGCTGGCCATTCTGGTGGTCGATCACACCACCATGGCCGTACGTGGGTATGTTGGTTCCGTTGACTTTGCTGACGACAACCGCTTCGGGCATGTCGATATGATTGCCAGCGTACGCTCACCGGGATCGATCTTAAAACCCTTTGTTTATGGCATGGCGCTGGATGACGGGCTGATTCATGCCGAGTCGCTGCTGCAGGATGTGCCGCGCCGTTTTGGCGACTACCGTCCGGGTAACTTCGATACCGGTTTTCATGGGCCGGTCAGCGCCAGCGAAGCGCTGGTGCGTTCCCTTAATCTGCCTGCGGTGCAGGTGCTGGAAGCGCTGGGTCCCAAAAATGTCGCGGCCCGCCTGCGCAATGTCGGGCTTAACCTGCGCTTTCCGCCCGGCGCCGAGCCGAATTTGTCATTGATCCTGGGGGGCACCGGCGCGCGCATGGACGAGATCGTTGCGGCGTACAGCGCTTTCGTGCGTCGGGGCAACGCCGCGCAACTGCGCTGGATGCCCGATCAACCGTTGCAGCAGCGGCCTCTGCTTTCGCCCGGCGCGGCGTGGATTATCCGCCGTGTCCTGGCGGGTGAAGCGCAGCCTGCGGGCAAAGGGAACCTGCCTGCGGTTGTACCGCTGGCGTGGAAAACCGGCACCAGCTATGGCTATCGCGATGCCTGGGCGGTGGGCATGAATCCCCGCTATCTGATCGGCGTCTGGGTTGGCCGTCCCGATGCAACGCCCGTCGCAGGGCAGTTTGGTTTTGCGTCTGCCGTTCCCGTGATGAATCAGGTAAACAGCGTACTGATGAACCGTTTAGCCGGACAGGAGGTGCCCGTTGATCCTCGTCCCGCATCGGTTACGGTGGCCAGCATCTGCTGGCCGGGCGGACAACCGCTGCCTGTGGGCGATGAAAACTGCCGCCAGCGCCGCCAGAGCTGGGTGTTGAATGACACATTGCCGCCCACTTTGCTGGCATCGGGCCAGGAAAGCCTCAGCGGTTTACGGTTGCGCTACTGGCTAAATGACCAGGGCCGCCGCGTGGCGGCTGACTGTCCGCACGCTGTCAGCCACGATCGTTTACTGTGGCCCTTACCGCTGGAAGCCTGGCTACCCTTGCAGGAGCGACGGCGTCAGCGGTTACCGGCTATCGACAGTCAGTGCCCGCCACTCACGCAGGGCAGCAGCGCGCCGCTGATTGTCACAGGCGTCATTGACGGGCAACGGGTGCAGCCGTTGCCGGGTAATTCCACCCTGGTCATGCCGGTTGCGGCACAGGGCGGGCAGGGTAATCAGCGCTGGTGGTTTTTGAACGGTGAACCCGTGACGGCGGAAAACCAGAACGGCACGCTGTCGCTGCGTCTTGATCGCTCAGGTGACTATCAACTGGTGGTGATGGATGAAGCCGGGCAGCTTGCGACCGTTAACTTCACACGGGGATGATGGTTTTTTGCGCTAAATCAGATTTGAAAGCCTTCCGCATCGACACAGATCAAGATTTTTCAAGAAATTATGGGTTCTGTGATAGGCAACGTCACACTCAACCCCTATAATCGGCGCCGTTTCTTAGCCGGGGCGTGCGCCCTCGGTTTCTTCAGAACGTCAAGACAGAGGTCATCATGGCAATCGAACGTACTTTTTCTATCATCAAGCCAAACGCCGTCGCGAAAAACGTGATCGGTGCTATCTACAACCGTTTTGAAAGCGCAGGCTTCAAAATTGTTGGCGCAAAAATGCTGCAGCTGAGCAAAGAGCAGGCTGAAGGTTTCTACGCAGAGCACCAGGGCAAGCCGTTCTTCGACGGTCTGGTTGAATTCATGACCTCTGGCCCGGTTGTGGTTTCTGTACTGGAAGGCGAAAATGCCGTTCAGCGTCACCGTGACCTGATGGGTGCAACTAACCCAGCCAACGCACTGGCCGGTACACTGCGTGCTGACTATGCTGACAGCTTCACCGAAAACGCTACTCACGGTTCTGACTCTGCAGAGTCTGCAGCCCGTGAAATCGCGTACTTCTTCGGCGAAAACGAAATCTGCCCACGTACCCGTTAATTACTGACGCGTACACGGCTTTACAAAAATCTGCTGACCCGCGGTCACTCGCACCTGTTATCGGGCAGCAGATGTTGTACAATATTGCGCCTTCATTGAGCCAGCTTAGTGAAGGCGTAATTTTTTCTTTTCCCAACCGCGCCATAACGTGTAACAACGAGGCCAGAGAACACTATGTCCGAACAGATTGTGACGCCCGCGTCCACCTCCCCGCTTTCCGTTTCGCCCAAAAGCCAAAAAATTAACCTGCTGGATCTTAACCGTCAGCAGATGCGCGAATTCTTTGTGTCCCTGGGTGAAAAACCGTTCCGTGCCGATCAGGTGATGAAGTGGATTTACCACTACTGCTGCGACGATTTCGAGCAGATGACCGACATCAATAAAAAGCTGCGTAACCGCTTAATGGAACTCACCGAAATTCGCGCGCCGGAAGTGGCCGAAGAGATGCGTTCAACGGACGGCACCATTAAGTGGGCTATTCGCGTGGGCGATCAACTGGTGGAAACGGTATATATCCCGGAAGGCGACCGTGCCACGTTGTGCGTGTCCTCCCAGGTGGGCTGTGCACTGGAATGTAAATTCTGCTCAACGGCGCAACAGGGCTTTAACCGCAATCTGCGCGTCTCCGAAATTATCGGCCAGGTCTGGCGTGCGGCAAAAATTGTCGGTGCAGCCAAACTGACCGGCCAGCGTCCTATCACTAACGTCGTGATGATGGGCATGGGCGAACCTCTGCTCAACCTGAATAACGTCGTCCCGGCAATGGAAATCATGCTGGATGATTTCGGTTTCGGTTTATCAAAACGCCGTGTGACGCTGTCGACCTCGGGCGTGGTTCCGGCTCTCGACAAGCTGGGTGACATGATTGACGTGGCGCTGGCTATCTCGCTGCATGCGCCCAATGATAAACTGCGCGATGACATCGTGCCGATTAACAAGAAGTACAACATCGAAACCTTCCTGGCGGCAGTTAAACGCTATATTGGTAAATCCAACGCCAACCAGGGACGTGTCACGATTGAGTATGTGCTGCTGGACCACGTGAACGACAGCACCGATGATGCCCATGAGCTGGCGGCATTGCTCAAAGAAACACCGTGCAAAATTAACCTGATCCCCTGGAACCCCTTCCCGGGCGCACCTTATGGTCGCAGCTCAAACAGCCGCATTGACCGCTTCGCTAAGGTGCTAATGGACTATGGCTTTACCACCATTGTGCGTAAAACCCGCGGGGACGATATTGATGCCGCCTGTGGTCAGCTGGCGGGTGAAGTCATCGACCGCACCAAACGTACCCTGCGTAAGAAGATGGCCGGTGAAGCCATATCTGTGAAGGCGATCTGAAAGGCGGACGAACAGGGTTTCTGATCGGTTACCGGCGTGGCAGGCTGCAGCTCACCACACGGATGACAGGGAGGAAACCTTATGCGCAAAGGAGCAGGCGCGCGGCTACTGGCCGTTTTTGTTGTAAGCGGTTGTGTCAGTTCACCGTCGCAACCCGGGGCCGCAGAATTGCGTTTACAGCTGGGTATGCATTACCTTGCCGTAAACGATTACAGTGCGGCGCGCCGTAATTTCCTTCGCGCGCAGGCGGCAGCGCCAAAGGATTATCGGGTGCAGCTGGCCTTTGCCAGGCTCGCTCAGCGTCAAGGGCAAACTTCTGCTGCGCATCTTCATTTTTTACAGGCGCAGCAAATTGCCCCATATAATGGTTACATCGCTAACAATTACGGTGCGTTTCTTTGCACTTTAGGGCAGTATGATGAAGCGCATCAACAGTTTATCCGGGCAAAAGATGCGCAGGAAGGAGACGCCCGCATCGATGCGTACGAACTGTCGGGATATTGTTATCTGCGGGCAGGGGACAGACAGTCAGCGCGAGCAGCATTGTCTTATGCGCGTGATGCGGACAGAAGTAAGGGAGAATCGCTGCTGGCTGAAGCTGAAAGAGCGGTCGAACATGACCAATGGGCTAACCTGGCGCTATTGTTAGAGCTTTACCAGCCGCTGCCGGAGACGGCACGCAGCCTGGCGTTACACATACGTTTCGCCGCGCAACAGGGAAATCACGCAGACGTTTCACGTTATGGCGACCAGTTAGCGCGACGTTTTCCGCAATCGATACAGTACCAGCGTTATTTAGCTAATGAATACTGAAGCCACTCAAGAAAATTCTGCAGTTCATTCCACAGGTGCCCGCCTGCGTATCGCCCGTGAGCAAATGGGACTTACGCAGCAAAATGTCGCTGAACGCCTGTGCCTTAAACTTTCTACCGTGCGTGATATTGAAGAAGACAAGTCACCTGCGGATTTAGCCTCTACCTTCCTGCGCGGTTATATTCGTTCCTATGCGCGTCTGGTGCATATTCCTGAAGAGGAACTGCTGCCGATGATGGCAAAACAGACGCCAGTGCGGGCAGCCAAAATCGAACCGATGCAAAGCTTCTCATTGGGTAAACGCCGCAAGAAGCGGGACGGCTGGTTAATGATCTTCACCTGGCTGGTGGTCTTTGTTGTCGTGGGTCTGACGGGGGCCTGGTGGTGGCAAAACCATAAAGCCTCTCAGGATGAACTGGTGTCGATGGCTGACCAAAACGGCAGCAGCGGTGACAACAGCCAGTCGATTCCCTTAGGGCAAAACAGTGGTTCGTCCTCCGCGCCAGCGGATAACAGTACCAGCGTGCCGTTAACCAGTGGAAACAGCGCGGCGACCTCTGCTCCTGCCTACAGCGGCACAGCGGCCAGCACGCCCGCTGAAAACGACAACGCAAATGCAGCCACCTCCTCTTCGGCAGAGAACAATGCCGTGGTTTCACCCAGTCAGGCACCCGTAGAGAACACTACCGCACCGACGTCGTCGAACGCTACGCAGCCCATGCCTGTGGGCGCAGCGGCCGTCAGCGAACCTGCCGCCGATCCGAATGCGGTGGTGATGACTTTCACGGCTGATTGCTGGCTGGAAGTCAGCGATGCGACGGGCAAAAAACTGTTTAGCGGTATTCAGCGCAGTGGCGGTAAACTGAGTCTGTCAGGAACGGCCCCGTATCGTCTGAAAATTGGTGCGCCGGCAGCTGTTCATGTCGAATATCAGAATAAACCCGTTGATTTAAGTCGCTTTATCCGTAATAACCAGGTTGCTCGCCTGACGTTGGGTGCGCAATAACAGCGTAACGCGTGTTCCGGGCAATTGTGGAGAAGAAATATGCATAACCAAGCACCCATTATCCGCCGTAAGTCCAAACGTATTTACGTCGGCCAGGTGCCGATTGGCGATGGTGCGCCCATCGCCGTTCAGTCAATGACGAACACCCGCACCACCGATGTGGCCGCGACGGTCAGTCAGATCAAAGCCCTTGAGCGCGTGGGGGTGGATATCGTTCGCGTGTCGGTGCCCACGATGGATGCCGCCGAAGCGTTTAAACTGATTAAGCAGCAGGTCAATGTCCCGCTGGTCGCCGATATCCATTTTGACTACCGTATCGCGCTGAAAGTGGCGGAGTACGGTGTGGATTGCCTGCGCATCAACCCCGGCAACATTGGTAACAACGAGCGTATCCGCTCTGTTGTCGACTGTGCCCGCGATAAAAATATTCCCATCCGCATCGGGGTTAACGCCGGATCGCTGGAAAAAGATCTGCAGGAAAAATACGGCGAACCTACGCCGCAGGCTCTGCTGGAATCGGCCATGCGTCACGTCGATCATCTGGATCGCCTCAACTTCGATCAGTTTAAAGTCAGCGTAAAAGCCTCGGATGTGTTCCTGGCCGTTGAGTCCTATCGTCTGCTGGCCAAACAAATTGAGCAGCCGCTGCACCTGGGGATCACCGAAGCGGGCGGCGCACGCGCGGGGGCAGTAAAATCCGCCATTGGTCTGGGATTACTGCTTTCAGAAGGCATCGGCGACACACTGCGTATCTCGCTGGCCGCTGACCCGGTAGAAGAAGTCAAAGTGGGCTTTGATATCCTGAAGTCGCTGCGTATCCGTTCACGCGGCATTAACTTCATTGCCTGCCCGACCTGTTCTCGTCAGGAGTTTGACGTGATTGGCACGGTAAACGCGCTGGAGCAGCGACTGGAAGACATTATCACGCCGATGGATGTCTCTATCATTGGCTGTGTGGTGAATGGCCCGGGCGAAGCGACAGTGTCTACGCTGGGCGTGACCGGCAGCAACAAGAAAAGCGGTTTCTACGAAGACGGTGTCCGTCAGCGCGATCGTCTCGACAATGACAATATGATCGATCAACTGGAAGCACGCATTCGCGCCAAAGCGGCGATGCTGGATGAAACCCGTCGTATCGACGTACAGCAACTGGAAAAATAATCCTTTGCGCGTACGGCATGCACGACTTTTTTAGCTGAGCCTGTGCGGTTTCATCCTCATGAGGTATGATGCCGGACAGGTTTTTTTGCATTAAGAGATTTTAACGTGGCGAAGAATATTCAAGCGATTCGCGGGATGAACGATTTTCTGCCTGCGGATACGGCCATCTGGCAACGAGTTGAAGATGTCCTGAAGTCCGTGCTGGCGAGTTATGGTTACAGCGAAATTCGCTTACCTATTGTAGAGCAAACTCCCCTGTTCAAACGTGCAATCGGTGAAGTCACCGATGTGGTTGAAAAAGAGATGTACACCTTTGACGATCGTAATGGCGAAAGCCTGACGCTTCGTCCGGAAGGGACGGCAGGCTGCGTGCGTGCCGGTATCGAACACGGCTTGCTTTACAATCAGGAACAGCGCCTGTGGTACATGGGCCCTATGTTTCGCTACGAGCGTCCGCAAAAAGGGCGCTATCGCCAGTTCCACCAGATTGGTGTGGAAGTCTTTGGCCTGCAGGGGCCGGATATTGATGCCGAGCTGATTATGCTGAACGCCCGCTGGTGGAAAGCGTTAGGTATCGCCGACCATGTGCGCCTTGAACTGAACTCTATCGGTTCACTTGACGCGCGCGCCAGTTACCGCGAGGCGCTGGTTGCCTTTCTGGAACAGCATAAAGAGGCGCTGGACGAGGACTGCAAACGCCGCATGTACAGCAACCCAATGCGCGTGCTTGACAGTAAAAACCCGGATATTCAGACGCTGCTGAACGATGCGCCTCAGCTTGGTGACTTCCTCGATGAAGAATCACGTGCCCACTTCGATGGCCTGCGTGCGCTGTTAGATGATGCCGGTATCGCTTACACGGTGAATCAGCGCCTGGTACGTGGGCTCGATTACTACAACCGCACGGTGATTGAATGGGTCACCGACAGCCTCGGCTCGCAGGGCACCGTGTGCGGCGGCGGACGTTACGATGGCCTGGTCGAACAACTGGGCGGACGTGCGACGCCAGGTGTCGGTTTTGCCATGGGCATGGAGCGTCTGGTGTTGTTAGTGCAGGCGGTGAACCCAGAATTTGAACCCGCGCGTAATGTCGATGTCTATGTTATCGCCTCAGGTCAGGGCGTTCAGTCAGCGGCAATGCAGCTGGCCGAAAAATTGCGTGATCAGCTGCCCGACATGAAGCTGATGACTAACTTCGGCGGCGGGAACTTCAAGAAGCAATTTGCACGCGCAGATAAGTGGGGCGCTCGCGTGGCGCTGGTGCTGGGTGAAGATGAACAGAAAGCCGGCCAGGTCGTGATTAAAGATCTGCGCAATGGCGAACAGCAAACGCTGGCGCAGGCGGATGCTGCGGCTGCACTGCGCACGCTGTTACAGTAAGCGCGTTATGGCACAACCATTGAAAGGAGAGGGATTGCGTGGAAGTGTATAGCAATGAGAACGAACAGGTTGATGCGCTGCGTCGCTTTTTCGCCAACAACGGTAAAGCATTAGCCATTGGTGTGGTTATCGGTATTGCTGCATTAGGTGGCTGGCGTTACTGGTCGAGCCATGAGCAGGACTCTGCTAAAACCGTGTCGGCTGAGTACCAGAAACTCACCAGCGCCATGCAGGTCAGCAAGCCTGAAACGCTGGAAGCCGTTAACACGTTTGCCCGCGAAAACAGCAACACCTATGGTGCCCTGGCGGCGCTGGATCTGGCGAAGCAGTATGTCGACAGCAATCAGCTGGACAAGGCCGAGAGCCTGCTGCAAAACGGATTAAAAGACACCAAAGATGCCAATCTGCAGGCGGTAATTAACCTGCGCCTGGCACGCATTCAACTGCAACAGAATCAGGCTGATGCGGCACTTAAAACCCTTGACGGTGTGAAGGGTGATGGCTGGACAGCCATTGTGGCTGACATCCGCGGCGAAGCGCTGCTGAGCAAAGGCGATAAGCAGGGCGCGCGCGATGCATGGAGTAAAGGCGTCGAATCTGACGCGTCTCCGGCGCTGAAGCAAATGATGCAGATGAAGATGAATAACTTAAGCTAAGCCAGTCAAGAGAGAGCGCATGGAATTACGTAAATACCTGCTGCCGGGGCTGATTTCAGTCACCCTGCTCAGCGGTTGCTCGCTGTTCAGCGGCGAAGAAGATGTAGTGAAAATGGCCCCATTGCCGAAAGTGGAAAACCAGTTCACGCCGAAGACAGTATGGAGTACAGGCGTGGGCGACGGGATTGGCGATTTCTATTCCAACCTGCATCCGACCTGGCAAGACGGCACCGTTTATGCGGCTGACCGCTTTGGTATCGTAAAAGCGCTCGATGCAGCGGATGGCAAAGAAAAATGGAAAGTCGACCTCTCTGAGAAAACCGGCTTCTTCTCTAAAAACCTGTCTGCCATGCTGTCCGGTGGTATTACCGTCAGCGGCGATCGCCTGTATATCGGCAGTGAGCGCGGTCAGGTTTATGCCCTGAACACCAGTGATGGTTCGATTGTATGGCAAGCTAAAGCGGCTGGCGAAGCGCTGTCGCGTCCTGTGGTCAGCGATGGCCTGGTGCTGATTCATACCAGTAACGGTATGTTGCAGGGTCTGGATCAGGCGACCGGGGCGGTGAAGTGGACCGTGAACCTGGACATGCCTGCGCTGTCGCTGCGCGGTGAATCAGCCCCGTCAGTTGCCTTTGGTGGCGCGATTGTGGGCGGCGACAACGGACGCGTCAGCGCCGTGATCATGAATCAGGGCCAGTTGATTTGGCAGCAGCGTATTTCACAGCCGAGCGGGGCGACGGAAATCGACCGCCTGAGCGACGTGGATACCACGCCGATCATTGTAAATGGTGTGGTTTACGCGCTGGCGTACAATGGCAACCTTTCCGCACTGGATCTGCGTTCAGGGCAGATTTTGTGGAAACGTGAAATTGGCGGCGTGAAAGATCTGATTGTCGATGCCGGGCGTATCTATCTGGTAGATCAGGACGATCGTGTGATTGCCCTGAATGCGGATGGCGGTGTCGCTATCTGGCGTCAAAGCGAGCTGCTGCATCGTAATCTGACCTCACCGGTGCTGTATAATGGCTACATCGTCGTCGGTGACGGCGAAGGCTACCTGCACTGGCTGAACACCACGGATGGCCGCTTTGTTGCCCAGCAAAAACTGGACAGCTCGGGCTTCCAGACTGAGCCTGTTGTCGCCAGCGACAAGCTGCTGATTCAGTCGAAAGATGGTGAAGTTTATGCCATTACCCGCTAACGGGTAAGTTGTCAGGCAGGGTTATCCTTCCGGCACAGCGGCTCCTGATTTCATCAGGGGCCGTTTCGTTTTTAGTCAGGCATGGTATCCTTTGCGCCGTAAGCCTGAACTGAACGGCTAAAGCCGTTATAATCACGCCATTCGGGCGAATTAATACATTATTGAGGCATTGTTATGGTACCTGTGGTCGCGCTGGTTGGGCGTCCCAATGTGGGAAAATCTACGCTGTTTAACCGTTTAACTCGCACACGAGATGCGCTGGTAGCGGATTTTCCTGGACTGACTCGCGATCGCAAATATGGTCGCGCCGAAGTGGAAGGGCGCGAATTCATTGTTATTGATACCGGCGGTATTGATGGCACCGAAGACGGTGTTGAAACGCGTATGGCGGAACAGTCGCTGCTGGCGATTGAAGAAGCCGACGTGGTGCTGTTTATGGTGGATGCCCGTGCAGGCATGATGCCCGCCGATCAGCAAATTGCAAAACATCTGCGCGCACGTCAAAAAGCGACATTCCTGGTCGCGAATAAAACGGACGGGCTCGATCCGGATCAGGCGATTGTGGATTTCTATTCACTGGGTCTGGGGGAGATTTATGCTATCGCCGCGTCCCACGGCCGTGGTGTGACCAGCCTGCTGGAGACGGCGCTGCTGCCGTGGATGGAAAAGGTTGATCCCGTAGAAGTCACCGAAGAAGATGAAAACGAAGCCTACTGGGCCGCGTTAGCCGCAGAAGCGAACGGTGAGGAAGAGGAAGAAGAGGACGATTTCGACCCGACCACACTGCCGATCAAGCTGGCGATTGTCGGACGTCCAAACGTCGGTAAGTCTACGCTGACTAACCGCATTCTGGGTGAAGATCGCGTGGTCGTTTATGACATGCCAGGCACCACGCGCGACAGTATCTACATCCCGATGGAACGTGACGATCGTGAATATGTGCTGATCGATACCGCCGGGGTGCGTAAGCGCGGCAAAATCACCGATACGGTGGAGAAATTCTCGGTCATCAAAACCCTGCAGGCGATTGAAGACGCTAACGTGGTAATGCTGGTGATCGATGCGCGCGCCGGCATTTCCGATCAGGATTTGTCACTGCTCGGCTTTATCCTGAACAGCGGCCGCTCACTGGTGATCGTGGTGAATAAGTGGGATGGTCTGTCGCAGGAAGTGCGTGATGAAGTCAAAGAGACGCTGGACTTCCGTCTGGGCTTCATCGACTTTGCGCGCGTGCACTTTATTTCTGCGCTGCATGGCAGCGGTGTAGGCAACCTGTTTGAATCGGTAACCGAAGCGTACGACTGCTCAACGAAGCGTGTAAACACCTCGCTGCTGACGCGCATCATGAACATGGCGGCAGAAGACCATCAGCCACCGCTGGTGCGTGGTCGCCGCGTTAAGCTGAAGTACGCCCACGCGGGTGGCTATAACCCACCGATTGTGGTGATTCACGGCAACCAGGTGAAAGATTTACCGGACTCCTACAAGCGTTACCTGATGAACTATTTCCGTCGTTCTCTGAACGTAATGGGCACGCCAATCCGCATTCAGTTTAAAGAGGGTGAAAACCCGTATGAAGGCAAGCGTAACCTGTTAACGCCAACGCAACAGCGTAAGCGTAAGCGTCTGATGGCGCACATGAAGAAAAATAAGCGTTAACTAATCGAGGGCCAGATGGCCCTCTTTTTTTGCCCTGGCATTGTGATTATTTACACAATGGTGAAAAACGCTGCGCCAGAACTGCGGACATTTCGTCCCCGACAGCGGTGGTCCACTGCACAGGATGGGATATCCGCTGTCACAGGGTGCCTGTCTGTCCCGATTGTCATCAACCCTTACGTGACTGAGGCGAGGTGACCGATGACGTCTGCCAGCATGCGGGTTTACTTTCCCGATACCGACTGACGTACATCCTCGCCCCCTTAAAAGCTCAAAACATCACTTTAGTTGTCCGCTGGGCTACTCTCTGGATCGGCGTGGCCTTATCCAGCGTAAAAATTTGTAGCGAAAATGCTATTGCTTAGTAACAAACAGGTTTAAAACTTCACTGCATAACGTACCAGGTGGTACAATTTCGCCGCGTCATGACGGAGTATCGCCTGCTCTGGCTTCCTCCGGAAACATATCATTCATTTCATGGACGCAGGTCTGATTTAATTGGAATTAAAACAACGCCGTCTCATTAACCTGCAACGTTAACCGCGATACGCGCGAAAAGCGGCGGGCGAAAGAGCGGACTTTGTTTATCAGGAGAGTAAGTGTTATGGCTGAAACATCCTCTCGATCCGGTAAAGGATTGAGAATATGGTCTGTGCTGCTCGGGCTGGTGCTACTGGCAACCGGCCTGTTCTTTGCTGTTGGCGGGGGACAACTCGCAACGCTTGGCGGCAGTTGGTATTTCCTGGTTGCGGGCATCGTTATCGTGCTGTCAGCCATTCAGTTTTTCCGGGCAAAATCCTCAGCGGTTGTGCTTTTCCTGCTGGCATTTGTAGGGACTTTAGTCTGGGCGGTGGTGGACGCTGGCCTGGTCTTCTGGCCACTGGTTTCTCGCCTGATGGTGCCCGCCGGTTTAATGATTCTGGCCTTCCTTACCTGGCCCGCCTTACGCAAGCGCGAGAATAAACCTTCGCTGGCAAAACTCTCTTATGCGCTGTCTGCCGTCATCGCCGTGGGTATGGTGGCTACATTAGTCCAGATGTTCCAGCCGCATCCAACCGTGGCGGCAACGGGTCCTGAACTGCCGCTGATTCCGGTAGAGAAATCGAAGCAACAGCAAAACTGGGATAACTACGGTAATACCGCTGGCGGCAGCCGTTTTGTCGCGCTCGATCAGATAACCCGTGACAACGTGAAGGATCTGCAGGTTGCCTGGACTTACCGTACGGGGGACATTCCCGAAAGCCCAACCGGTAACGGTGCGGAAGATCAGGAAACGCCGTTGCAGGTCGGTAATACACTTTACCTGTGCACGCCGCACAATAATGTCATCGCCGTCGAAGCAGACAGTGGAAAGCAGATCTGGAAGCGTGAAATCAACGCACAGGCTGAAGTCTGGCCGCGCTGTCGTGGTCTGGCCTATTTCGACGCGACGAAACCGCTGAACCAGCCAACGCAGCCCGGCTCAACGCCAGTACCGGCCGTAACGCTGGCGGCAGGAGACAGCTGTCAGCGCCGTATTCTGATGAATACTATCGATGCGCGCCTGATTGCGATCAACGCCGACAACGGTGAATTCTGTGAAGGCTTCGGTAATCATGGCATCGTCGATCTGAAAGCGGGCTTAGGTGATGCGCCGGATCCGCTTTATCAGTTGACCTCAGCCCCAACGCTTGCCGGAACCACGGTGGTCGTGGGCGGCCGCGTGGCGGATAACGTGAAAACCGACATGCCTGGCGGCGTGTTGCGCGGTTTTGATGTGATCACCGGTAAAATGCGCTGGGCGTTTGACCCGGGCAATGTCGATCCTAATGCCATCCTGATGCCTGGCAAGGACTATACGCGCAGTACGCCGAACTCCTGGGCGCCGATGTCGTACGATGCGGCCATGAACACCGTGTTCATTCCTATGGGCAGCTCCTCCGTTGACCTGTGGGGAGCCAATCGTACCGCGCTGGACCATAAATATGGAGCCTCGGTACTCGCGCTGGACGCGACAACCGGTAAAGAGAAGTGGGTTTATCAGACCGTTCATAACGATCTGTGGGACTTCGACCTGCCAATGCAGCCCAGCCTGATCGACTTCCCGATGAAGGATGGCAGCACTAAACCTGCGGTCGTCATTGGCGGTAAAACCGGCATGATTTTTGTGCTGGATCGTCTGACCGGTAAGCCGCTCACCAAGGTTGAAGAGCTGCCGATGCCGCAGGGTGATATCCCGAACGAGCAATATACAAAAACCCAGCCGCATTCGACCGGTATGCCGATGATTGGTAATCAGACGCTGAAAGAGTCGGATATGTGGGGCGCAACCCCGTTCGATCAGCTGGCCTGCCGTATCGCGTTTAAGTCAATGCGCTACAACGGCCTGTTTACCGTACCTGGCACTGATAAGTCGCTGAGTTTCCCGGGTTCACTGGGCGGGATGAACTGGGGCAGTATGTCCACCGATCCGAATAACAACCTGTTGTTTGTTAACGACATGCGTTTAGGATTGTGGGTACAGATGATCCCGGTTGATACCAGCAAAATTTCACGTGGCAGCAACGGGGGGGAAGCCATTAATACCGGTATGGGCGCGGTTCCGTTGAAAGGCACGCCTTATGCCGTGAACAAAAACCGCTTTATGTCACCGTTGGGTATTCCTTGCCAGGCGCCACCGTTTGGTACCCTGTCTGCGATTGACATGAAAACCCAGAAAATCGTCTGGCAGGTGCCGGTAGGTACGGTAGAAGATACCGGTCCGTTCGGCATCAAAATGCGCGCGAAAATGCCTATTGGCATGCCGACGCTGGGCGGTACGCTGGCGACGCAGGGTGGACTGGTGTTTATTGCCGGTACTCAGGACTACTACCTGCGCGCGTTCGATAGCGCCACCGGTAAAGAAGTCTGGAAAGCCCGTTTACCTGTCGGCAGTCAGGGTGGACCGATGAGTTATGTCTCACCGAAAACCGGTAAACAGTACATCGTGATTTCCGCGGGCGGCGCACGCCAGTCGCCGGATCGTGGTGACTATGTGATTGCTTATGCGCTGCCAGACAGCAAATAAGCGACGATAAAACAAAAGGGCCATCGTGGCCCTTTTTTTTGCGTAACGGAAAACCCGTTTTCCCGACAGGATAAGCTGCGGGTTCATAAGACGTGTCGTAGGGCAAACCCGAAGCCGCCTTCTGAGAAGGCGGCTTTGTTACTTACCGTCGCGCAACAGCGACTTGAGTTCTGGCGGTGCCTGTTGCTCGGGAACCAGTATGACGACCGTGCCGGACTGCTGGCGCGTGGCATATTGAATCTGGATGCGGAAGTAACGTTGATCCCCGCGTCCCACCTCTGCTGCTTTTTCCTCGGGTTCGCCCAAAGGCATCGCCCGTTCCAGTACCTGACAGACGTGCGCTTTTTCGGGAGGCGGAAGTTCGCCCAACGGAAATCGACGCTCATTCCGTAAGCCAGGAATAAAAGCAAAGCCGCCTTCTTGCGTTACCACAATCGTTGCGTCATCGGTGAGCTCGGGGAGTTGACTCATAACACGCCTACCTCTTTCCACGCTTGTTCAATTGCGCTCGCCACCGTGGTGTCGAAGCGCTTTTTACCATGCTGCACGGTGAGTTGTGCAAAGGCTTTGAAGTCCGCATCCTGATGTAAATCTTTATCGCACAGCGTGTCGTACCACGCCTGACCCGCTCGCTCCCAGGCATATCCGCCCAGGGCTTTTGCGGCCAGATAAAAGGCACGATTAGGAATTCCGGAGTTCAGGTGCACACCGCCGTTATCCTCACGTGTTTTAATATAGTCCTTCATGTGGCCTGGCTGAGGATCTTTCCCCAGCATCGGGTCATCGTAAGCGGTGCCGGGATGTGACATTGACCGCAGACCTTTACCATTGATGCCTTTTGCCAGCAGCCCTTCACCGATGATCCAGTCGGCCTTATCGGCTGTCTGTTTCAGACTAAACTGTTTCACCAGCGAACCAAACACATCAGACATGGACTCGTTCAACGCACCGGCCTGTTCAAAATAGATCAAACCGGCTTCGGTTTCTGTGACGCCGTGCGACAACTCATGCGCCACCACATCAATCGCAATCGTGAAGCGGTTAAAGATTTCGCCATCACCGTCGCCAAACACCATTTGCTGACCGTTCCAGAACGCATTTTGGTACTTCTCACCGTAGTGAACCGTCCCAGCTAGTTTCAGACCGTGATTATCCAGAGAATTTCGTTTATAGATTTGCCAGAAAAAGTCGTGTGTGACACCAAGATAGTTCCAGGCTTCGTCGGCAGCAACGTCACCATTTGAAGACTGGCCTTCTTTACGCACCAGCGTGCCAGGTAATGTTTCCTGGTTTTTGGCATCATAGATTTCACGCTCAATCTTCCCGGCCTGCGTGGTTTTTGGCGCTGCCGTCTTTTTCCAGTGTTCAGCCATCAGGTGCTGAACATGGGTCAGTGTACGACGTGCCTGCTCCTGCTGGTGGCCGGTGCCGTGATCGATAATCTTGCGAAGAATATAGGGAGGAATAACGCTGAAAGCCATTTGAGACTCCTTGGCATGAGGGATGTACCAGGAAGTATAGTTAAGAAATGCTTTTCTTTCGTCTCGGTTTTTCAGGAATAAGTTGCGTGACCTGGCTTTCAACCCAGCCATCATCAAGGCGGGTGCGTAACCGATCGCCCTTATTCAACTGACCAGTTTTTTTCACGACCTGTCCATGGGTATCCGTCGTAACGCTGAAACCCCGCGCCAGCGTGGCGAGCGGGCTGACGCCTTCCAGTTGCGCGGCAAGCTGACCAAAACGTTGTTTATCGCGGTTAAGCATTTTTTCCATGGCCTGCTGCAGGCGATAGTGCCAGTTCTGCAGACTTTTTTGTGCCTGATACAGGCGTTCTTGTGGCTGCTGTTGGGCCAGCCGCTGTGCCAGGCGATCCTGCTGACGGCTGGCGTGGCGAAGCCGTGTTTCCATCGCATCGCCCAGGCGCTGTTGTAGCCGGAACAGCAGGGTCTGCTGGCGCGCAAGGCGCAACTGCGGATGTTGCTGCTGCAGGCGATGATCTAAACGGCTGAACAGGCGCTGCTGACGCGCCAGATAGTAATCCATTGCCATTTCCAGCCGCTGCTGCTGTGACTGAAGTTGACGCAACAGCTCAAGCTGATTACGGCTGACAATTTCTGCCGCAGCCGATGGCGTTGGGGCGCGCAGGTCAGCGACAAAATCAGCAATAGTGACGTCAGTTTCATGCCCGACAGCACTGACCACGGGAATGTGGCTGGCAAAGATAGCGCGCGCCACGCGCTCGTCATTAAAGCTCCACAGATCTTCCAGCGAACCGCCGCCGCGTCCCACGATTAACACGTCGCACTCTGCCCGCAGGTTAGCGATTTCAATCGCACGTACGATCGCGGCAGGCGCATCTACGCCCTGTACGGCGGTGGGATAAATCACGACCGGTAGTGAGGGATCGCGACGGTGAAGCACGCGCAGTACATCGTGCAGCGCCGCGCCGGTAGCAGACGTTATGACGCCGACCTGCTTTGCCGGTTGCGGCAAGGGCTTCTTATGTTCTGGTGCGAACAGGCCTTCCTGCGCCAGCTTTGCTTTCAACTGTTCGAACTGCTGCTGGAGCAAGCCTTCACCGGCGGGATGCATACTTTCAATAATCAGCTGATAATCGCCGCGCGGCTCATACAGCGTGATATTGGCGCGAACTAAAATCTGCTGACCATGTTGCGGGCGAAAGGTCACACGACGGTTGCTGTTGCGAAACATCGCGCAGCGCACCTGTGCACCATCATCTTTCAGCGTGAAGTACCAGTGGCCAGAAGCCGGCTGGGTAAAATTAGAGATTTCGGCACTCAGCCACACCAGGCCCATCTCATTTTCCAGCAGCTGACGCACTGTGGTATTGAGACGACTTACGGTAAAAATATTGGCGTTCGGTGGCAGCGACATGTGACGAAGATCAAATTCCAAATCAGTAGGTTAATTAGTCGATACTACAGGCCCTGTTGCGCGGATCAAGACTTTTTCTAAAAAACTAGTGGAGGCAATCGATTACGCCCTGTATAATGCCGCGGCAATATTTTATCTATTCTCACGCACCCGAGGTGGAGTATTGCCATGTTAAGAATCGCTAAAGAAGCACTCACTTTCGACGACGTCCTGCTCGTTCCTGCTCACTCCACCGTCCTGCCTAATACGGCCGACCTCAGCACGCAACTGACCAAAAATATTCGCCTGAACATTCCCATGCTTTCTGCTGCGATGGATACCGTGACCGAAGCGGGCCTGGCGATTGCGCTGGCACAGGAAGGCGGTCTGGGCTTCATTCATAAAAACATGTCAATTGAACGCCAGGCAGACGAAGTCCGTAAAGTCAAAAAACATGAAAGCGGCGTGGTTACCGAACCACAGACCGTACTGCCCACCACCACACTGGCCGAAGTTAAAGCGCTGACCGAGCGCAACGGTTTTGCTGGTTACCCTGTGGTGAACGCGAAAAACGAACTGGTGGGCATCATCACCGGTCGCGATGTGCGCTTTGTGACCGATCTGAACCAGCCTGTCACTGCCGTGATGACGCCGAAAGAGCGTCTGGTGACGGTGAAAGAAGGCGAAGCCCGCGACGTTGTTCTGCAAAGAATGCACGAAAAACGCGTCGAGAAAGCCCTGGTCGTGGACGACAGCTTCCATTTGCTGGGCATGATCACCGTAAAAGATTTCCAGAAAGCCGAACGTAAGCCTAATGCCTGTAAAGATGCGCAGGGCCGTCTGCGTGTGGGTGCTGCTGTCGGTGCCGGTGCGGGCAACGAAGAGCGCGTGGATGCACTGGTGGCTGCCGGTGTTGACGTCTTACTGATCGACTCTTCTCATGGCCACTCTGAAGGTGTACTGCAGCGCATCCGGGAAACCCGCGCGAAATACCCTGATCTCGAAATCGTCGGCGGCAACGTGGCGACTGGCGCGGGTGCGCTGGCGCTGGTTGAAGCGGGCGTAAGCGCCGTTAAAGTGGGCATCGGTCCGGGATCCATCTGTACGACCCGTATCGTTACCGGTGTCGGTGTTCCGCAGATCACCGCCGTTTCTGACGCTGTTGCGGCGCTGGAAGGCACGGGCATCCCTGTTATCGCTGACGGCGGTATCCGTTTCTCAGGTGATATCGCCAAAGCCATCGCGGCAGGTGCTTCCTGTGTCATGGTAGGTTCTATGCTGGCAGGTACAGAAGAATCGCCGGGTGAAATCGAACTTTACCAGGGCCGTGCCTTTAAATCCTATCGTGGGATGGGGTCACTGGGTGCGATGTCTAAAGGTTCATCAGACCGTTATTTCCAGACCGACAACGCCGCTGACAAGCTGGTGCCGGAAGGCATCGAAGGCCGTGTAGCCTATAAAGGCCGCCTGAAAGAGATCGTGCATCAGCAAATGGGCGGTCTGCGTTCATGTATGGGTCTGACCGGTTGCCCGACCATTGACGATCTGCGCACTAAAGCAGAATTCGTCCGTATCAGCGGTGCGGGCATCAATGAGAGCCACGTGCACGATGTGACCATCACCAAAGAGTCGCCGAACTACCGCATGGGTTCATAACCCCGCAAGATTTCCCGCCCGGCGACAGCCGGGCGCTTTACTTTATCAAGTCACCGTTTTGGAAAACCCTCAATGACGACGGAAAATATCCATAAGCACCGCATTCTGATTCTCGATTTTGGTTCTCAATACACGCAACTGGTGGCGCGTCGCGTCCGTGAGCTTGGCGTGTACTGTGAACTCTGGGCCTGGGACGTTACCGAAGCGCAGATTCGCGAGTTCAATCCCAGCGGTATCATCCTGTCGGGTGGCCCGGAAAGCACCACCGAACACGACAGTCCGCGCGCACCTGACTACGTTTTCACGGCTGGCGTGCCCGTGCTGGGCGTCTGTTATGGCATGCAAACCATGGCTATGCAGCTGGGTGGTAAGGTCGAAGGCTCTAACGAGCGCGAATTTGGCTATGCGCAGGTAGAGGTGAACACCGCCAGCGCACTGATTCGCGATATCGAGGATGCTATCAGCGCATCAGGCAAACCGTTGCTGGATGTCTGGATGAGTCACGGTGACAAGGTGACCGCGATTCCGGCTGACTTCGTCACCGTTGCCAGCACGGAAACCTGTCCGTTTGCGATTATGGCGAACGAAGAGAAGCGCTTCTATGGCGTGCAGTTCCACCCGGAAGTCACCCATACGCGCCAGGGCCTGCGCATGCTGGAGCGTTTCGTTATCGATATCTGCCAGTGTGAAGCGCTCTGGACACCGGCCAAAATCATTGAGGATGCCGTTGAGCGCCTGCGTGCACAGGTGGGCGACGACAAAGTCATTCTGGGCTTGTCCGGTGGTGTCGATTCCTCTGTGACCGCGATGCTGCTGCACCGTGCGATTGGTAAAAATCTGACCTGCGTTTTCGTGGATAACGGTCTGTTGCGTCTGAACGAAGCGCAGCAGGTGCTGGATATGTTTGGCGATCACTTTGGTCTGAACATTGTTCACGTCGATGGTGAAGCGCGCTTCCTGGATGCGCTGGCCGGAGAAAGTGACCCTGAAGCGAAGCGTAAAATCATTGGCCGCGTTTTCGTCGAAGTCTTTGACGAGCAGGCGCTGCGCCTGGAAGACGTGAAGTGGCTGGCACAGGGCACCATCTATCCGGATGTGATTGAATCCGCTGCCTCTGCCACCGGTAAAGCGCACGTCATCAAATCGCACCACAACGTTGGCGGCCTGCCAAAAGAGATGAAGATGGGCCTGGTCGAGCCATTACGTGAGCTGTTTAAAGACGAAGTGCGTAAGATCGGTCTGGAACTGGGCCTGCCGTACGATATGCTCTATCGCCATCCGTTCCCGGGCCCGGGTCTGGGCGTACGCGTACTGGGTGAGGTGAAGAAAGAGTACTGTGACCTGCTGCGCCGTGCGGATGCCATCTTTATTGAAGAGCTGCATAAAGCCGATCTCTACAATAAAGTCAGCCAGGCCTTTACGGTGTTCCTGCCCGTCCGTTCCGTGGGCGTAATGGGCGATGGCCGTAAATACGACTGGGTCGTTTCACTGCGTGCGGTCGAAACCATCGACTTCATGACTGCCCACTGGGCGCACCTGCCGTATGATTTCCTGGGCCGCGTGTCCAATCGTATCATTAACGAAGTGAACGGCATTTCCCGCGTGGTCTATGACATTTCCGGTAAGCCACCGGCGACGATTGAGTGGGAATGATTTACAGCATTTTGCTGACGATTGACACCGATTTGTAAACCCTTAAGCCATCAGCATTTGCAGGTGGCTTTTTCTATTTATCGATTGATAACGATTGCTGAAAGCCACATTTTACCGTCGGTGTTTTTGACGGTATGGCCGATCCGTTGTACGCTCCAGATCCTTTTTTACCGTTACCAGATTGGTAGCGGTGACGGTATTCGGAGCCGACCATGCTTACAGACACAAAGATAAAAAACCTCAAGCCGCGCGAGAAGGCTTACAAAGTCGCAGACCGCGAAGGGCTCTACGTATCCGTGCTGCCAGGTGGCACCATCTCATTCCGGTATGACTACCGATTCAACGAACGACGTGAAACCCTGACGATCGGAAAATACGGGCCTGACGGTATCAGCCTGGCCGAAGCACGCGAGCAACTCAATACCGCTAAAAAGCTCATATCCTCAGGCGTATCACCGTCTGCGGCGAAACGTGACGGTAAAAAACAGATAGCCGGTGCCGACAGGCTTAACCATTTTACCGTCAGATATATGGAGCATGCCCGCCTGGCTGACAGTACGCGCGCGATGAAACAGGCGGTTATTGACAGGGACATTCTTCCCGCGCTGGGCAATAAGCTGATGACCGAGATAAATACGGCGATGGTTCGTGACCTGTGCGACAGGATTGTGGCGCGCGGTGGCCGGGCAACAGCCGTTCAGGCCCGAGAAATAATCGCCAGTATTTACCGGTATGCAACTGACCGCGGTCATGAGTTCATCAACCCCGCCGAACGTATCCGGGCATCATCGATCGCTACGTTTGAGCCGCGCGTAACCACGCTTACGCCCGCTGAAATAGGATTGTTCTTCCGCACGCTCGATAACGTCTCCACGATGGCTACACTTAAACTGGCCGTGAAATTTGTCATGCTGACCATGGTCAGGAAAAGCGAGTTCACACACGCAGAATGGGATGAAATTGATTTTAAACGGATGCTCTGGAAAATTCCGGCCGAGCGGATGAAGGGGTCACGAGAGCATGTCATCCCGCTTTCCTCACAGGCTAATGATCTGCTGGTGGGTCTGAAAATGTGTGCAGGCAGCAGCAAATATATCATGCCAGGCAGATACGATATGACCAAGCCGCTATCGAATGCGGCGCTTAACAGGGTGCTGGCGGTTACGATTGATGCGATCAGGGAAGCAGGGGAGAAGATAAAGGATTTTACTGTGCACGATATCCGCCGGACGGCCAGCACGCTTTTGCATGAGGCGGGTTATCCGTCAGACTGGATAGAGAAGAGTCTGGCCCATGAACAGAAAGGCGTGCGCGCGGTTTACAACAAAGCGGAGTATCTTCCGCAACGCACGTTCATGCTGCAGCAATGGGCCGATATGGTGGATGGGTGGACAAAGGGAAGTATCGAAGATTTGGTGCCTTTCTCACCGTTAAAATTTGAGCAATGGATGTCTCAGCGGTCAGGGTGATCGCCAAGCGTTTTATCTGCCAGGATGGCAGACAGGTAAACCAGCCCAGCCGGAAGCCAGAAAATGCAGGTCCAGAATGATCCGAGAGAGTGCGGCGGGTTTTCCAGGCGGCCCAGCAGGTAGGCGGCAACAATAAGATATAAAGTTAAGAAGAACATAATGTGCCCTCCGTCGCATCCTGGTAATCGTCGGTTACCAGGTGATCGAAAACTCCATGCTTGCGCAGGCCGCTCTCAAAGAATGACAGACGACCGCGATACGGCTTAAAGCGCACGGTGATGGCGTCCCGTAACTGGAAGCCAACTGGTCCAAAGAACCACGGGGACGGGCTGCTTTCGCAAGTTCCGGTTATTGTTGTAACGCCAACGAATCCCCCTAAATTGAAGTGATCATAAGATGGCATTTTAATGGCTACTTCCCAGCCATGTGTCTGCTCCAGAATATTGCGAGCTGCTTTCACCTCGTCCCTGGTTGGCCGCTTGCTTGATGCGTGGATGAGGACAGGGCCACGATACTTCGTGTTCCAACTGCGGTTTTCGATGTCTTTAAAGCCGTTGACGATGAGCCAGGCCCACGGCTGACGGATAGAGATAGCTTTCATGCGGCACCACCTGGGCGCACTGACGCCAGGTAGGATTTGAAAGCCTCAACTTCGTGAGCTGCCGGATAAACGGAACTAGACCCTAAAACCCATGATGCGCGCTGCTTGCCTCCGGGAAAGTTGAAGTAAACATCAATCGCGCCCTTGTAATTGTGGTTAGCCACGACATCGGTGATGCCGGGGAATTCCGCGATAGCAGCGTCAACAGCGGCCCTTTCTGCTTTCTCTTTGCGCTGGCGCTCTAATTGATAGTCGCGATCCCTGTTAGTGCGGTGGGCGTGGCACTCAACGCCGCAATAAGCCGTGTCGCCATCCCACACGCGACCCTCGGTTTCATCATCGACGTGGTGATTGCAATACGCGCATTCCTGCCACCAGCCTAATTCCTCGACCAGCGCGCGAACAGGAACGCTACCCTGTGAGGCGTATTTGTCTGCGCCAGGGATCCGCTTGCAGGCTACGCAGTTAAACTCTTCATCCAACTCCTGCGCACCCTCACGACGCGCAGCTACGTTGCTGGTGGCGAAGCGAATAACGCCGTATTCGTTGCCCTGAACATGGTACGCTTTCAACACTTTCGCTAACTCATTCATATTGCCTCCCGGCGCGGCTGGTTGTCGTTTGCCGCAAATCCGGCAGGCACCAGCTCAATGTCGTTGTGTGGATTTTGATTGCCCCAGTGATGCCAGCCGGCAGCGTCTCCACGGCTGAACAGCTCTATGCGCGACACGTCGCCGTAAAGTTGTTCCAGCCGATAACGGGCCTCCCATGGCTTAGCGCTGTGTTCACCCAGTGGGCTATAAATTACCTGTTTGATTGAGGCGTTCAGGCGCTCCAGACCTGCACCGCGCACGGCGATAAGGCAGTCTTCCGTGTTGGCGCGCGTGTAGTTTCCGCCGTTCATGCGCGTCTGGTTGTTCAACAGACAAAGCAGGTCGTAAAAATCCTCAACCTCTCCGTCACGCAGCGCTTTATTGATGTGCTGCTCCGCCAGCTGGTTGAGCTTAACCCAGGTAAAACCCTTCATAGTGCGCACGTCGAAGCCCCACGCTTCTGCCAAATCGCGCGCCTCCTGGTTGTGCGTTCCGGTATACCACATCGCCAGCACCGCGTTTTCTTCAGCCAAATCCCATACCGGAAGTCGCTTAATGTCAGCCAGGCGCATCGTCGAATAGTGATTTCCGGCAGCGCCGTTGCTGATTTTATTGCCGTATTCCCATGGAGGATCGGCGTAGATGAGTTGATATTTCATGCCCGCACCTCACGCAGCAGCTTATCCATCTGGTAAATGTGGCTGGTCTTGCGGCACTCATCGAAAATGATGTTGACGCTGTTGCTGGGTGTCAGCCGGCGGTTGGCATTGCTCAGGCGGCGGTTGATGTCGCTGACTTCAAACTTTTCATCGGCATCACGCAGCCAGTTGATGAAATCACGTCCGTAACGGTAGCGGAGAACGATCCCCGCTCTGTGAAGTTTGCCAAGTGCACACATCGAACTGTCCCGGCGCAGGCCATGATTTTCCAGGTGTGCGTGAATATCCGATGACTTGGTGCCTCCATTCTCTGCCAGGAAGGCGATGATCAATTCTTTGGCTGTCATGGTTAACCTGCCATGCGCATCATGCTGCGCTGTTTCTGGTGGTTGGGGTTGGCTTCAAACTTCGCGGCCAGTGACGGGTCACGCACTGCGGACGCCGCGTTACGCTGGCGCTCATCGAGCCATGCCTCTACTTCATCCTCGTTCCAGGCAACAGTGCGGTTGGTTAACGGGAAGCGCTTGGGAAACTCGCCTTTGGCTTCCATCTGATTGATGGTGTACTCGGACAGTGGCACCTTCTTCAGCAACTGGTCCTTGCGGATTGCACCTTTCATAATTCTTTCTCCAAAGAAAAGGGCGCTCTGCGGCGCCCATAGGTTTTCACTGGTGTTGGTTAAACGTACTCGGCTTTCATGTCAGCCAGGGTGATTGAGAAGCCTTCGTGCAGCTCATCGCCCAACTGGGCTTTCAGGCGCTTCAGATCAGCTTCAACTTTCAGGAAGGTTTCTTTCGCATCGGGTGCGCTGGCATCAAGACTGTTGATCGCGGCTTCAATCTGGCGGCGGGCGTCGTGATGCTTATAGGCTTTCACAGCCCGAGCGCGCAGAGAGCGGAAGGTAGATTCTGTGAGATTATCTTTATGCTCAGTAATTTTATTGCCCGTCACCTCTGCAGATTCAACAGAATCAATCCGGTCTACAAGTGCTGATAGCAGGTGAACTAAATCTGCATCTTCACCAGGCTCCGCTACAGCACCGGATGCCAGGCTGGTATTACCGATCATGTTGTTCAGGTCGGCGGTGGTGCGCGGGGTGATATCGCGCTCACCTCGTGGGGTATCGTCGAGCTCATCCGGGGTGTAAACACCTAACAGAACGTCAGGAGCGTGCAGGCGGGCCCAGCGCTTGGTGCAGAGATAAGCAAGCTGCTGTTTCGGATCCTGCTCCCATAATGGCGAGTTACGGACACCGGCCTGTGCCATGCTGATAGTCAACTCACGCGGCTCGGACTCACCTTTAAGCACAGCCGAAACGGTGACGGTCAGGTTAGGGGACTTGTTGTTTTTCCCTTCGCACTTCGACCAGTCGCCTGACCAGTTGTAATTGATGCGGCTAGCGAGCAGGGAAGAGGATGACACAACAGCATTAACCAGTTGCGCCTCATAGCCCAGCGTGCCGTTAACAATGTGTGTTTTCTGCGCTACTGCAAACGGATTCATTCCCCACTGTGCAGCCTGCATAGTCACAGCCAGGCAGTCCGCCGTTTTTCCGCGAAGATGCTGCGGAACAGTTGCAGCTCCCTCTGACATAATTTGTGCAAACTGCTGCAGACGCATCAGTCCTTCCGGGCTAAAAATCGCCGCTGCGGTGCTGACGTTTTCGGTGGTTGCTAACTGATTACTCATAACTGATTATCCTTTTTGCGCGCCCACGCCGGGCGTGAAAGAGATTCAACGCCGCCCCATGAATTTGTCAGGCGGCACTGGTGATAGGTTTGAAGGTCACGGCGATATAGTTCGTGGCCCACGGCAACATCTTCCTGCTCGAGTTGAAAAACCCGGACCGGATAGCGGCCACAGTCGATTGACTCGCTGACGGCGATAAAGACAAACTGCGGGTATTCGTTGAAGTGCTGATAGAAGCCATCGCGGTACATGGCGTCCTGTACGTGATACCGGAATTCCTCGACGTGACGCGTAAAGCGGTCCATGTCTGCCACTTTCTTCACGTCCACGATTACCGGCTGTTGTTTCAGGAAACGGTCAGGACGTATCCGGCAAAGTTCGCCGGTCTGCTCGTCATCCCAGTAAATGGACGCTTCGCAGTGGCCATCTGCTTCCAGGAAGAACCGCGCCGCCGGGTGGGCCATGGCACTGGCCTGCATCAGCTTTAATTTGCGGTGCTGCTCATGGTCCAAAACCGTTTTACCGGTGAATGCGCAGTCTCTGAGAAACTCAGCCTCTGCTGCTTTTCCATCGTTGGTTTTACGGTTGAATTTGGGCGTTTTGATGAACCGCTTATCGAATTCATCAGGCTCAAGCAGGATGCAGTGCAGCGCGGTACCCATATCGAGTGCCTGCAACTTTTCTTCATCCTGCGGCGCCTGTTTGCGCCACTGGTAAACAGCCGGGTTGATAGCGATATCGTCCAACTGTGATTTGCTGACACCGGCGCCGGAGTGATATGCCTCGTTGCTGATGTCAAAATAAAGCCCCGGATCATTCGGGGCTAATGAGACTTCAGGGTTAGCAGTCATGGCGCCCATTCCTCGCCAAGCCACTCTATATCGCGCCAGTCGATTTCGGCCTGCTTAACGCAGATTTCATCGACCATGTTGGCAAAAGCGTCCTGAGCAAAGTCAGCATCAATACCTGGCATACTGAAACCGAAGGGGCGGCGCAGGGTTGCAACATCAACTGGCCACTGCTCTTTGAGTGTTTCCGCGCGCTCGCGGATCCACTCGCCTTTTTTTACTGACGCATCGTGCTGTTGCCAGCGCGCTTCCTCGATGCGTTCGTGAACTGCATAAGGATTCATAGGTCACTCCATGTCAGCCGCGACGCTGGCGGCCATCTTTTGTGTGAATACCCATTCAACACCTGCTTTAAAGCTGCTGAACTGCTGTTCAATACCCAGCACGCAGGCGGTGAAAATGAACATCCCGTTTTGGTAACGATATTTCATAATTGCATCCAGAATTACCGTTTTGGTAATAGTTAATTACACGACAAATTACCCTTCAGGCCATAAGCCTGGTGGGCGATCTTTCGGAACTGCTCACGGTTAACGGTCTGCGTATATCTCTGTTGGAGTAGTGTCATCCTCCAGATGTAACCGCAGGCCATGCGGACTATTACGAACGGCTCTCCCTTCTCATCAGTTAATTTCATAGCTGTCTCCGGAAGAGGAATGATGACTGTCACTTTCCAGGCAAGCATTCCGGTTTGACGGGTTAGCGTTGCCATCTGGTGGGCGGCCAGATTCAGGTTTGTGAATGCCCGTTGCGAATTGTTAAAGAGCGTCAATTACCAAATTGGTAACTATTGAGGCTAATAATAATCGCTTGTCAGTAGATGTCAATCGTTAACGAGAGAAAAAATTACCAAATAGGTAATTGTTGAGGCGGTGGGATATAGATGGGCTGATACGGTTTAGTGATTAACTCAGTTGTCGCCGGTTGTTTTCGACTGGCTGATAACGAATGACACAAAGCTGCTGATCTTCTCTTTATCGGAGGCATCCAGCTTTGAATAGGCGTCACGGTCATAATCAATCATGCGATCGTCATGTGCCGGGATAAGCAGCTCGTAGCCGCGGCGCCCGAAACCTTTGGCAATCGAATTCACCGTGCTGATTGTCGGGTCGATCTCCTGGTTGAGAACGCGCCCGATAGTGGACTGGGTAACGCCGCTGGCCTGGTGCAGTTTGCCCTGGGTTCTGAGACTCTCAGATTTATCCATCCAGACGCGAAGGTTGTTTGCCAGGACTTCACGGATCTCTACATCGGGATTGGCAGGCATGACGTTATCGCGGTCATTATCAAGCCAGTAATCTTCCAGCTTCAACAGGCGTTCAATCTTGCGTGCTGCAGCGCTGCCCATAGGTTTGTCACGCGTCCACCTGCTGATGAGGTTTGGCAGCATGTTAAGGGCCTGGGCCATTTTGGTCTGATTTCCCTCAAATCGGGCTTCGAGCAAATAAATCAGATTCGCTTTACGGATCCCGGAGATAGGTTTCATTTTTTCCTGGTACTCAGATTTAGGTTAGTGATGACTGAGTGCATTTAAACCGATGTTACCTTTCTGGTAAATGCACCAGATTGGTAATTAGTGTTGCGAAACGCTACCGCATAGGTAACAATTCGATGATTAAAATCGTTATCTGGAGGCCCACATGGAGCCGTTTGACTTCAAAGAGTTCTGGCAGGGTTTGTCGACTGAAGAAAAGAAGCAACTGGCTAAAGAGGCTGGTACCACAACGCATTACATCAGGACTCATCTGGTATATGCCCGTCGCGTTCCGACGCGTAACTACATGACAGGGTTACAAAAAGCCTGCGCAAAAATCGATCCGGCTATTACCACTGAAAGGCTGTTATCCTTCTTCTACTCCGCTGCCTGACCTGTTACCCGCCACGCTTAAAAGCCGCCTTAATGGCGGTTTTTTCATATCTGCAACTGCCTAAATTCCCTTACAAAACAACCAATCGTTACCAAATATGCAAATAGTACTTGATATGTCTGAATAAAAGTTAAAAATAGTCGTAATAGTAAACGTAGGAGAAGTAACCAAATGAAAATCATTACCCGCATGGATGCCGCGAAAGCGGGTCTAAAGCGTTACTACACCGGCAAGCTGTGTAAGCACGGCCATAAAAGCGAGCGTTACGTTTATAACGGCCATTGCGTGGAGTGCGCGATGAATTCCAGCCTGCGTCGCCAGGCTGAGATTAAACAAATCATGGAGAGCGCCGCGGATAGTCATTCGCTGGGGGTGGCTTGATGGCTGGTGACTGGATCAAGATGCGCGCCGACCTGCATACGCATCCGAAAGTTGTCCGCATGGCGTCCGCATTGAAAGCGGACAGATTGCGGATAGTTGGCGGACTACATTCCGCATGGTGTCTTTTTGATGTCCATTCCGTTGATGGTTTTCTTGACGGATACAGTCCGGAGACGCTCGACGACCTGATCGGCTTTCCGGGATTTTCCCGCGCAATGATTAACGTTGGCTGGATGGAAGAAGCTGACGAAAGCCTTGTCATGCCTCGCTTTGATGCCCATAACGGCCAGTCAGCCAAGCGGCGGGCACAGGATGCAGATCGCAAAAGAGAGCGGAGAAACGTCCCAAAAACGTCCGCATCAGAAGCGGACAAATTGCGGACCAGAGAAGAGAAGAGAAGAGAAGATAAAGATCAAACCCCTTATATAACGCGCGAAGAAAAATTTCCTGCGAGTCAGGTTTCACATCCGTCACAGGTACAACCGGTCAATGTCCCTACTGGCAAATTCATGCTGACGCGTGAATGGGTTCCGTCCCCTGACTTTTTCATGAAAGCGGCGCAGTGGGGGAATGTCTTAAATCCCGATGAATTCAAGCCCGAGTATCTGACCTCGTTCCTCGATTACTGGATCGGCGAGTGTAAGGCATTCACACATGTCCAGTGGGAGCAGAAGTTTGCCCGTCAGCTGGAACGCATCAAAAACGAGACGGCGAAGCAAAAAGGCAAAACCGGACTCGACTTCAGTAACACCGACTGGATCCACCCAATCAGAGACGAATACGCATGAACAACATCACAACGCACTTACAGAATTTCAGTTTTAACCAGCCAGCGCATTCGGCAATGGCATCGGGTCACAACTCACGTGAAGAGTGGGACCATGCCGCCAGCCTGTTCAATGGCATCTTTGACCAGCTGCGCGCCGCGTTCCCGGCCAGCAGCAGTACGTTCAGAGCGCAGTCAGATATCGATGCCTTCCGCCAGCAGTGGGTAAGATCGTTCATGGAGAACGGGATTACCACCATGCAACAGATTGACGCAGGCATGCGCCATGCCCGCAAGCAGCAAACACCCTACATGCCGTCACCAGGTAAGTTTGTTGCCTGGTGCAAAGACAGCTCAACGGTCCTGGGTGTAACCACCGAAGAGGCCATGACAGAATTTCACCGTTACAACCGGGATCGCGGCCTCTCTACGTCGCCCGAGCGATTCAACTGGTCAAAGCCGGTTCTGTACTGGGTGATCACCGATGCGCGCCAGGCGATGATCCAGCGCTGCATGACGGAATCAGAGGTTGAAACGTTCATCACCCGCAAGCTGAACGAGTGGGCGAAGAAGGTGGCTGCAGGTGAGCAGGTGCCCGATCCGGTGCAGATGATTGAATCCAAACCCAGGGCAGCAGTGCATCAACCGTCGCCAAAGGATTACGAATACCAGTACATGCCGAACGCGGCGCATATGGGCAGTGTCACCCCGGCGCAATGGCTGCTGGAGGAATACAAAAGGCGTAAGGCAATGGGCCTTAAAACGTAGTCATGGGATAAATAATTACTGAAATGGTAATAAATCCTCCGCCAGCGCAACCAGATTCAATCGAACAGGGTAACAACGTACAAACGGGCTATGAGTTTTAAAAACGTCTCAGAATGCATTACAGCGCGTTTTAGAGGCATACGAATAAAGCGCAAAAGTGCGCATTTTTTTACTTGCCAGTTATTACCAAATTGGTAATAGTAACCAGATAGGTAACACGATGCATAAACGATTACATGCGCTCGGTCGACTCAGGACCGGCCAGATGAACAAGACCGAAAGCGCCTACGCAAACCACCTGGAGTTGCTCAAGCGCGCCGGGCAAGTCGTCTGGTACCGCTTCGAAGGGATAAAGCTGCGCCTCGCTGACAACTGCTTTATCACCGTGGATTTCGCCGTGATGTACGCCAGTGGCCAGCTTGAAATGCACGACGTGAAAGGCTCAAAGCGGATTTTCAGCGATGACGCCCGGGTGAAAATGAAGGTCGCCGCAGACGCGTACCCGTTCGTTTTCAAAGCCGTTTACCCAAAACCCAGGTCGACAGGCTGGGACGTAGAAGAGTTTTAAACAGGTTAACCAGAGCAGTAAAAAGCGTGTTAAGTGACAAAAACGTGATTTCTTATAACGGTCTGAGGTGAAAAATATTTATGGAAAATAACAAGTTAAGTGATGTTAACTCGAAAAGCGGCAGTGAGTTAATCGCTATTGCTCACGGCATAGCTGCCAACTTCGAATCGCCGGCCACTGAATTGCTGCGTGAACTGGCCAGC
Source organism: Pantoea stewartii (assembly GCF_011044475.1). Taxonomy (NCBI): domain Bacteria; kingdom Pseudomonadati; phylum Pseudomonadota; class Gammaproteobacteria; order Enterobacterales; family Erwiniaceae; genus Pantoea; species Pantoea stewartii. The sequence goes on along the minus strand of NZ_CP049115.1, from coordinate 1,677,663 downwards.
CGCCTGGAGTGCTCAATCATCCGTGGGAATGAATTGCAGCAGAAGTTGGATGCGATGGCGGCGGAGAGCGATACCAATCTTCGCAGCGCTGCAAGCGAACTGAATACATCTTGGATGTTGCACAAAACAATGATGGGCGCTCAGGCCGCGCTTCTTTGCCTGTCTCAGGGGGATATCCTTTCTGCCAAAGAATGGCTGGAAGGCACCACTGACGAAGCGATTATTGATATGCCTGACAATTTGAATCCCGGTGACCTTCAGGCGTGGTTTGATAGCCACATGGTCAGCAACGGCGGCACCAATGGATTCCTGACGCATAACGAGGCGCTTGAGTTGTTACGTAAACGAGCGCCAGCCACCGTCGCTTACCTGAACTCGGTGCGGGCGGAAGCGGTCAATCACGCTGGCAAGATGATAATGGCAACCATGAACCACCAAGACAAGGGAGTTGAGCGCGCGCTCGAATGTATTGCCGAAATTGAGATGCAGTACTATCTCCGCTCCGGCACCCATGACACTGCGGATAAGGCGGGTTGATATGGGTAGTAGGCTAGATATTTTAAAAGCCTCGCTTGCTAAAAAGCAGGCTCGATTTGATGAGCGACTGCAAAACCACTTCGACACCGTGGCCCAGGCAAACGGACAGCCACTCAACGACAAGCGCAATGGGCGCTCAACGCTGAATAAGTGGGATAAGCAAAGCGATGCCCTGAGGACGTTGCAGGACAGCATTCAGCGGACTAAGGAGGCAATAGGGCGCGAAGAGGCAAAGATTGCAATGACAAGCCTGGTTGAACTTCCTTCCTATATTCAGCAAGCGATTGATGATGGCCTGATTACTCAATGGCGAAAACATCCGCGTTTCTTCTTTGTGGTCGGCGTCAGTGGTGGCCGCATAGTGCTTGATGAGGAAACCGGAATAATCGCGCATAGATACCTAAGCAAAGTTCCGAAAGACGAATATGCTGTCTTTCGTGATGTTTTCAACAAGCTAAACCGGCAGTGCCGGGAGGCCAACCATGACAACTAATTCCCCCAATCCAGTTGATGGTGATGTACTGAAGGAACTTCGCAGCCGATATGCGGAGCCTAAAATCCCAAGTTGTAGCATTTGCGGTGGTGAGCTTTCTGTTCAACGTTCAGGCGGTGGAAGCCCTACGATTTGGGCTTGCTCAGGGATGATTGACGACCCTACTGGTGAGCGAACCTGGATTTATGCTGAAGGTCGTAGCTGTGCTGATGAGCACTATGAGCGCTCACGCTGGACCGATTACAGGCGTGGTGGTGACAGCGATGTAATTGACCTCATTGATGCTTACCAGGCTCTTTTAGCTCTGCACCTTAACGCCACCGCACAGCCTGTAAGCGATGGGTTGGTTTCAGTTCCGCGTTCATTAACGGCTGAGAATGGCGCGAAGGCGGCATTACTTGGTGAGTTTAGCGTGCAGCAAAATATTGTATGCCATGAATGCCTTGGTGAAGGTTGTGATGATTGCAACGGGCAAGGTCACTGGATAAGCAGCATTCCCGTTGACTGGACGACCATCAAGGAAATATGGGCTAAAGGTGTTGAGCATTTCTCGCCAGCAGCGCCGGGAGGTCAGGATGATTAGTGATGAGCGCCTGGAAGAGGTGATTAATGGCGATATTCTATTCACTGATGAACAACGAGAGATCGCAAAAGAGCTTCAGGCTTATCGTAAAGAGCCTATTCCAGATGAACTTTTAAATGCAAGGCAGAATGATAAAGGCATGTTTGAAATCAGCGAAGACTGCATGTGCAGATTAATTAATATGCTGTGCAGGTCGCCAAATGCCTAAATCCCCCGCCGAACGTAAAGCAGAGCAGCGAGCCAGACAGGCCGCTGCCGGTGTCAGAAAGCTTGAGATTGTTCTCGATGAGCAGGAACTGACAATGCTGGAGCAGAACTGCACCGCTCGCCGCCCAGGCCGTGAGCCCTACGAAATGGCAGAGTATATCGCTCTGCTTATTCGCCAGGACGATGCGCGGGTCCGTAGCCGGTTTAAATCGATGAGTAAGCGTCAGTGCGGTAAGTGTGGAGATTGCCTGCCTGTGCAGGATTGTCCACTGAAAGAAGAGTCAGCCTGTTGGGTTAGTTTGGGCTGGCATGAAACCAAATTAGCATTGTGACATGTCACAGCAATAAATCGCCTCGTCTATACTGCATTCAGGTATTCGACGGGGCTTTTTTATATGCGGACATTCATCAGTGGCGGCGTTTATTTCTATTTCCTGTCACCGGGCGACAAGGTGCCAGCGCCGGACGGCAGCTTTATCGGAGCCTATGCCATCTGGCAGCGTGAAGATGATAAGTGGGATGTGCGCTGGTGTCGGTACGGTAAATGGGTAGAGATAGCCAGTCAGCACTTCGACACCGAGAACGAGGCTTTCAATGTGGCGCACGCCCACTACGTTGAGGATGAAAAGAACAGTTACCGCATGGTGCCGGGCAAAGAGCCAGAGTGATCGCCAGGCGCAAAAGAATTAAACCACCGGTTTGGTGGTTTTTTTTTGCATGATATGATTACCAAAACGGTAATTATATTGCGAGGTGTTACCAGTGCCTAAGCCACAATCCACGAAGCCGCTGACCGAACAGATGGTGCGGTACTGCGAAGAACGTATCAAAAACCCCGATGATCAGACAGGTTGCGCTATTGCCGCCGGCTACTCAGCAGCCACAGCAGCACAGGCCGCAAGTCGTCTTGAAGCCGATCCGCGCATACAGGAGCGCATCGCACATCTGCGCCAGGCGCGAAGCCGCCGGACAAAGATTGACGCTGATTATGTGCTGAAAAGGCTGGTGGAGATTGACCAGATGGATGTGCTCGACATCCTCACCGATGAGGGCAGCCTGAAACCGGTAAGCCAGTGGCCAAAGGTCTGGCGAACGTCGCTCAGCGCCATGGATATTAACCGGATCCGCATGGCTGGCTCTGACGGTCAGGAAGATATCGAATCGACCATGCAGAAAGTGAAGTGGCCGGACAAGGTGAAAAACCTTGAGCTGATCGGTAAGCACGTAGGTGTAAGCGCGTTCAAAGAAGTGCAGGAGCTTAATATCAACGTGAGCCTTGCCGACAAGCTGGCCGCTGCCCGCAAGCGCGCTGCCAGTGCTAAAGGTGGTGAAGATGAGTAGTACCGCCCAGCTTGAGGCCCAACTGATAGAAGATATTGGCGCTTTCACGCACGACCCTTACGGCTATGCCATGTACGCATTCCCCTGGGGCGAAGAGGGCACCGACCTGGCTTACTCGAAAGGCCCGCGCAAATGGCAGGAACAGGCATTTAAAGAGATTGGCGATCACCTGCAAAATCCCGAGACACGGCACCAGCCTCTGATGATTGGGCGCGCATCCGGGCACGGTATCGGGAAATCTGCGTTTATCTCGATGCTGGTCAAGTGGGGCATGGATACCTGCGAAGATTGCAAGGTGGTGGTGACCGCCAACACCGAAAACCAGTTACGCACCAAGACGTGGCCAGAGATTGCCAAGTGGCAGCGCCTCAGCATCACACAGGACTGGTTCACTTGCACCGCCACAGCGATTTACAGCAACGATCCGTCGCATGCCAAATCGTGGCGCGCTGATGCCATCCCGTGGTCTGAGAACAACACAGAGGCATTTGCGGGCCTGCACAACGAGCGTAAGCGCATCATTCTGATATTCGACGAGGCATCTAACATCGCAGATCTGGTGTGGGAGGTTGCCGAGGGTGCGCTGACTGATGAGAATACGGAAATAATCTGGGTGGCGTTCGGTAACCCGACGCGTAACACCGGCCGTTTTCGTGAGTGTTTCCGTAAGCTGCGCCACCGCTGGAAAACCGCGCAGATAGACAGCCGCACCGTGGAGGGCACCAACAAAGAACAGATCCAGAAGTGGGTAGACGACTACGGCGAGGACAGCGACTTTGTGAAAGTGCGTGTGCGCGGCCTGTTCCCGTCGGCATCAGAGGCCCAGTTTATCCCCACCGGTCTGACCGATGCGGCCGTGGGCAGGGTGATTACGCCGGGCCAGATAGCGCATGCGGCCACCGTTATCGGGGTTGACCCTGCGCACCAGGGCGGCGACCCGGCGGTGATCTACCTGCGACAGGGGCTGCACTGCAAGAAGCTGGGAGAGTACCAGCGCACGACCGATGATGTGTGGTTTGCCAAAATCATATCCAGTTTCGAGGACCAGTATCAGGCCGACGCGGTGTTCATCGATTACGGCTACGGCACGGGCGTGAAATCAGTTGGCGATAACTGGGGCCGCAACTGGCAACTGATACAGTTTGGCTCCGGATCCACCGACCCGCAGATGGCGAACAAGCGCGGCGAAATGTACAACGCAGTTAAGACCTGGCTGAAAGACGGCGGCCAACTGGACAGCCAGCAGGTGGCAGAGGAATTGTCAGCGGCAGAATACAAGGTCAGGCTGAAAGACAGCCGCATTGTGCTGGAGGATAAGGCGAGTATCAAAGATCGTTTGGGTAAATCACCTAATGACGCCGATGCGTTGGCACTGACGTTCGCCTTCCCTGTGGTGAAAAAGCTGCAGTATGTTGGCAGTCAGGAACAGGGCCGCAGCGAAACAGACTACGACCCCTATGCTTAAATCCGGTTGAAAGCGGTGATTCTGATATCTTCAACAGCGACTTTGTTTTCAGCATTAATGATTTGAATCGACTCAATCATTGCCTTAGCTGGTGGCGTACCGGTAATTGATTGATAAATGATGGACCCAAAAATTGATTCACCATTACCGTTCTTGCTGCGCCATGCTACAAAGTATGAATCTTTAGGTTCCTGAGCTTGAGACATATTTCCTCCTGAGGTTTAAAAATATTTTATCGGAGGAATCATAAAAAACTTTAAACAAAAAAATGCCCGCACGAAGCGGGCCAACCAGATTACAGACTCAGGATTGTGACTCTTCGGACACAGAGATAAACCCTCTCAAAGGCTTATGCCTGTATCAAAAAAATGGCGGCATCAACGACAAATTGGGTAAAACGTTGAGCCGCCTAAATACAACACAGCAATGACAGATCACGGTCTTAGGCACATCGGTGAGAGCACTCAGCGCCTCTGTGGCGCGCCTGAACGCCCGCCAAATGCTCTCGCCTGATGTGTTGTGGTGGCCGGTGCTGATCTCCGGCTTTACCCTGAGTGGCCGACTTTACGGCTCCGCGTGGTATTCGCGATTGATAGCGCATCAGCCTGCGCATTCACCACAACGGAAATAGCACTGACAGGCGGCACCGCCCTTACTGATTGCCAGCGTCTGACTGGACACTTCAATGCTATTACCTGTTGTGTGCCGTCTCTTCCGGCTGTCATCTGGATTGAACTCGCCCAGAACGAGATTGAAGGATTAACCGCTCCCTACAGCGTGCCGGGCTTTCACCGGATCCCCGCCTTTACTTTTAAGCCCAATATACTGCTGCGGTAATCCGGGCTATGGCCGACGTGTCAGCGCTCTCCACGGCTTAACTATTACCATTATGGTAACTGATGTCAAATTATTTTCTGTATAGTGGTTAAAATAATGCGTATGTGGTTTAATTTTGGTAACTATCCAAAGGAGTTACCAACATGTGCGTGGGTTCTAAACCGTCAGTACCATCAGCGCCTGCGATTCAGGCTGCGCCACAGAGTGAAGATACCGCCGTGGTCAACGCCCGCGACGAGGAAGAACGCCGCCGCCGCGCTGCTGCCGGTCGTGCTTCCACCATCCTGACCGGTTCGCAGGGCGTCACTTCTCAGGCCAACACCAGCAGCAAAACGCTGCTCGGTCAGTAATAAACCGGGGCGATCATGGCTGAGCAAGAAACGCTGAAGCAGAGATTAAACAAACAGTTCGGCCTGTTAAATCAGGAGCGGACAACATTCGATCCCCACTGGCGTGACCTGTCTGATTACATCAGCCCGCGCTCCAGCCGCTTCCTCGTTTCCGATGCAAACCGTGATAACCGCCGCAACACACAGGTTGTTGACCCGACCTGCACCCTGGCTGAGCGCACGCTCTCCAGCGGCATGATGTCCGGCATCACCAGCCCCGCGCGCCCGTGGTTCACGCTGTCAGTTTCCGATCCAGCCATGAAAGATTACGGCCCGGTCAAAGTCTGGCTGGAAGATGTTCAGCGCCGCATGAATGAGATTTTCAATAAATCGAATCTCTATCAGTCATTGCCGATCGTCTATGCGCAGCTTGGCACTTACGGCACGGCGGCCATGGCTGTGCTGGAAGATGACGAGGACGTAATCCGCACGTACGCGTTCCCGATAGGGAGTTACTACGTATCAAACAGTTCTCGTCTGAGCGTTGACACCGTATTCCGCAAATTCCGCATGACTACCCGCCAGCTGGTGGAGCAGTTCGGCCTGGATAACGTCAGTGAAACCGTTAAAGGCCAGTGGAATACACAGTCAACAGAGACATGGCACGACGTCATGCACGCCGTTTATCCAAACGTCAACCGCGATACCGGAAAGCTGGACGCCAAAAATAAGCGTTACAGCTCTGTGTATTACGAGTGCGCCGGTGATGACAAGGTGCTGCGCGAGTCAGGCTTTGATGAATTCCCGATTCTGGTGCCACGCTGGGAAGTGAATGGCGAGGATGCCTATGGTAGCAACTGCCCAGGCATGACCGCATTAGGCCAGGTCAAAGCGCTGCAGCTTGAACAGAAGCGTAAAAGCCAGCTCATCGATAAAGCGACAAACCCGCCACTGGTTGGGCCTTCGTCGCTCAAACAGCAGCGGATATCTCAACTGCCTGGTGCGGTGACTTATCTCGATCAGTTGACAGGGCAGGACGGTTTGAAGCCGCTCTATATGGTCAACCCGAACACCGGTGACCTGCTGAACGACATTCAGGACACGCGCGAAACTATCCGCAGCGCCTATTTTGTTGACCTGTTCCTGATGCTGCAAACCATCAATACCCGCTCTATGCCGGTGGAAGCGGTCAATGAATTGCGCGAAGAGAAACTGCTGATGCTCGGCCCGGTGCTGGAGCGCCTGAATGATGAGTTTCTCGATCCGCTGATCGACCGGGTATTCGCCATCATGTCCCGCAAGGGAATGCTGCCACCTGCGCCGGAAGTTCTCCAGGGTACCGCGCTACGCATCGAATATATCTCGGTCATGGCCCAGGCGCAGAAGTCTATCGGCGTCAGCAGTATGGAGCGTTTCGTTGGATTCGTCGGCGGCATGGCACAGGCCAAACCAGAAGCGCTCGACAAAATCGACGTCGACAAACTCATTGACAGCTATGGCGACTCTATCGGCGTATCGCCAACCGTCATCGTTCCCGACGAGCAGGTGCAGCAGATTCGTCAGCAGCGTGCCGAACAGATGCAGATGGCACAGCAAATGCAAATGGCTCGCGAGGCTATCGGCGGTGCCAAGGATTTAAGTCAGGCGAATCTTGAAGGCCAGAACGGTCTGACCGCCGTAGCTGGAGCAGCACAGCAATGAACGATTTCGAACAAAGCCAGGAACTGGCAGACCAGCAGTTACAACAGCGCCTTGCCGCAGAACGTGAGCGTGATGACCTGATCCACGTCATGGAAAGCCCACAGGGCCGCCGCGTCATCTGGAAGGTGCTGAAAGGTGCTGGTGTGTTCTCTGTCTCTTTCACTGGTGACAACAACCAGACCAATTTCAACGAAGGGCGCCGCAATGAAGGCCTGCGCCTGTTTACAGAGGTGATGACTCATTGCCCTGATCTCTATCTGACCATGGCTAAAGAGAGCGAGGAAAAACCCTGATGCCTTTTACCGACATTAAGTTTGTGCGCACCTCATCCATTGCAGAGCTGGAATCAATGCTTCCTCCCCTGCTGAAGCAGGGCTATCAGCCTTATGGCGTCGTACAGATCCGCAACTCACCTAACTCACAGGGCGGATATGACTTCTTCCAGGCACTGGTAATGGGCGACAGCTCCGTACTGGCTGCCAATCAGAAGTTGCTGACCGATGGTGACAGCGTGACCGTGCAGAACAGTGCCGGTGTCGCGGTGAGCGGTACGCACAAGATTTCCATCGTCAACGGTGTGCTGGTCCTCAAGCTGGACCCAGCAGTGGCCGCACTGACAAACGGTCAGGTCATTAACAGCGTGCCTGTCACCAATAACGCAATTCTGGCGGTTGGCACCACAAACAGAAAAGTCACCAGCACTGTATCAGCTGGTTCAGTCACCAATTTAGCGATCGCCTAAGGGGTTTTATGAACGCGTTATTTCGCAAGATTTTCAACGTCCGGTTTCAGTCAGAGGCGGCCGGGGCTGAAGCCCCAGCAGCAGGTTCCGATGCAGGTGCGCCAGCGTCAGAGCAGACAGCACAGACCGGAAATGAGCAGCCATCGGGCACAGAAGGCGCTAATGCTGAAGGCGAAGATGGTCAGCCAGCGGAAGGTCAGTCGGGTAAGGAAGGCGATGGCGAAGGCAAAAAGCCTGAAGAACAGAAGAAGCCAGAAGGCGCGCCAGAAGCCTACGAGTTTAAAGCGCCCGAAGGCAGCGAGCTGGACAAAGCGGCTGTTGAGCAGTTCGAGCCAATCGCCCGTGAACTGAACCTGTCACAGGAGCAGGCCCAAAAGCTGGTCGATCTGTATGGCACCAAAGTCATGCCGCAGCTGATGAAGCAGCAGGCCGACACCTGGCAAAAGCAGGTGGCCGACTGGGGCACCGCGACCAAAGAAGACAAAGAGATCGGCGGCGAAAAATTCGAAGCCAATCTAACCCGCGCTAAACAGGCAATGGATAAATTCGCCACGCCTGAACTGCGCGAGTTTTTAGAGACAAGCGGCATGGGCAACCATCCAGAGTTGATCCGTGTGTTTGTAAAGGTTGGCGCGGCCATGTCTGAGGACAGCCTGGTCACGTCAAATGAGAAAGGCCAGCGTTCGGCGGCCGACGTACTTTATGGCAAAAACTGAGGAAAAAAATTATGGCTGTTAAAGGCTTAACTGCGCTGACGCTGGCTGACTGGGGTAAGCGCGTAGATCCAAACGGTAAGATTGACAAAATCACTGAGCTGCTTTCGCAGACCAACCCGATTTTGCAGGACATGCTGATTGTGGAAGGTAACCTTCCTACCGGTCACCGCACCACTGTTCGCTCAGGTCTGCCTAACGCTACATGGCGTTTGCTGAACTATGGCGTACAGCCTAGCAAGTCAACCACGGTACAGATCACTGATTCTATCGGCATGCTGGAAAGCTATGCGGAAGTTGATAAATCACTGGCTGACCTGAACGGAAATACCTCTGAATTCCGCCTGTCTGAAGACCGCGCGTTTATTGAAGCGATGAATCAACAGATGGCACAGACGCTTTTCTATGGCGACACCAGCGTTAACCCGCAGCAGTTCATGGGGCTGTCATCACGCTACTCCAGCAAGACTGCCGGCAATGGTCAAAACATTATCGACGCTGGCGGTACCGGCACTGATAACACGTCTATCTGGCTGGTTGTATGGGGTGAAAATACCGTTCACGGCATCTTCCCTAAAGGCCAGAAAGCTGGCTTGCACATGGAAGATAAAGGCCAGCAAACGCTGCGTGATGCTAACAACAACCCGTATGAAGGTTACCGCACCCATTACAAATGGGATAACGGTCTGTCACTGCGTGACTGGCGTTATGTGGTTCGTATCGCAAACATTGATGTCAGCGATCTGTCTGTGCCGGGCTCTGCTGCCAACATCGTCAGCCTGATGGTTAAGGCGCTGCACCGCATCCCTAACCGCGGTATGGGTAAACCTGTGTTCTATATGAACCGCACAATCGGCCAGGCGCTGGATCTCCAGTCACTGGACAAAGCTTCTCTGGCGCTCAGCGTCAAAGAGACTGAAGGCGAATGGTGGACTTCTTTCCGTGGCGTCCCGATCCGTGAAACTGATGCCATTCTCGAAACAGAAGCGCGCGTAGTTTAACCCCTGACTAATCCGGCGGGCTGATACCTGGCCCGCCTTATGGAGAAATAAAGATGATCCTCGACAAACTGTTGATGTTCTCCGAAGCGCAGGCGGTGACCGCTTCTGCTGCTTCAACCGACGTTATCGACCTGGGCCCAATCGACGGCACGCGCCGTGATATTGGTGTTGGCTACCCGCTTGAATTCTGGGCGAACGTGAATACCACTGCGGCCGCCGCCGGTGCTGCAACAGTCAACATTCAGTTGCAGACCAGCCCTGATAACAGCACCTGGACCACTCTGACATCTACGGGTGATCTGGCATTGTCCGCGCTGACTGCTGGCAAGCGTGTCATGTCACAGAAGGTTCCCCAGGGTGTTCAGCGTTATCTGCGCGTGAACTATGTTGTGGGCACTGGGCCGCTGACCGCTGGCGCATTTACCGCCGGTATTAACCTGGATGTGGATAACAACGCACCGTATCCGATCCGCTCTCGCATCACTGGTTAAGGGGCGCGTAAATGTCAGAAACCACTAAAGAAAAGGCAATGTATCGCGTTCTTCGCCTGTCCCACATTCATAACAACCTGTGGCCTGAAGGCTCAGAAGTTGAGTATGACGGTGAGCCGGGCACCGCGCTGGAGCCATTAAACGATGCCGCTAAGGCGGCCAAGAAAAAGTCAGAGAAGAAAGGGAAGGCTGTTGAAGTCACCGTGCCAAACGGAATCGATAACCCGCCACCCGCTGGCGGAAACGGTAACCAGCCAAACCCTGAAGGCGGCAATGGCGGAAACGGTCAGGGTGATGAAGATCTGGACAAACTCCGAGAAGAGTATGAAGGACTCTTTAACGAGAAGCCTCACTTCAACTTCAAAGCCGAAACCCTCCGCGAAAAAATCGCAGAGAAGCGACGCGAACTCGGTCAGTGACCGGCGATAAGACAGGGGCCGGTTGGCCCCTTTTTTTCAGGAGCATTTTATGAAAGTCGTCAACATGAAAACCGGCACCGAGTCAGTGGAAGGTGAAAACGGACAGACTGAAACCCGCGACGAATACCCGTGGGGCTTACGTATTACGCTGAACAGCGATGCACTTAAAAAACTCGGTATCGATCTGCCAAAGGTTGGCGACATGATGGCACTGGGCGGACTGGCTAAAGTCGTTGGCGTCAGCGTGCGCGAGTCAGAAAACAGCGATTCGCACAGTCAGGTCGACTTACAGATCACTGACTTTGGTATGGAAAAATCAGACGCGACCCCGCCAAAAACAGCGGCCGACACGCTGTACGGATCGGAGGACGATTAATGGCATCGGTCATCGAAATCTGCAACATTGCACTCAGTCGCCTGGGCAACAGCCGCACCATCAACAGCCTGACTGAGAAAAGCAAAGAGGCGGGCCTTTGCGACCTGCACTATGAGTCTGCCCGCCTTGAGGTGCTTGCAGACTTTGACTGGAACTTTGCTATTAAGCGCGTTGCGCTGGCCGATACCGGAGCAGCGCCAAGCGACTGGCAGTATGCCTACCGTTACCCAACCGACTGCCAGCGCATCGTTGATATCATGGTGCCCGGCATGCGTAACCCGCCGGAGCGTTGCCGCATTGAATATCAGGTAGGTTCAGATTTCGAAGGTACCGGCCGACTGATTTACACGGATCAGCCTGATGCCTGGCTCCGTTACGTCAGTGATATTTCAGATCCCAATATGTTTGACCCGCTGTTCCGCAGCGCCCTGTCATGGAAGCTGGCCAGTGAAATCGGCATGCCCCTGGCATCGGCCCCCAATCTTGTCCAGAACTGCCTGACGATGTACTCACAGATTATCCGTAGTGCGGGAAGCCACTCAATGAATGAGAGCCAGGAACCTGTAGAGCCGCAGAGCGAATTCACCAGTGCGAGGTTAAGCTGATGTCCAACAGTATCATCCAGCCCTCATTTGCCGGTGGTGAGATTGCACCAAACGTATACGGCCGCATTGACCTGGCTAAATATTCCGTATCTCTTCGCCGGTGCCGTAACTTCATTGTGCGCCAGTATGGCGGAGTGGAAAATCGCCCGGGCACGCGCTTCATTGCAGAGGCAAAATATCCAAACAAAAAATGCCGCCTAATCCCTTTCCAGTTTTCTACAGTGCAGACTTATGCGCTGGAGTTTGGTGAAGGCTATATGCGCGTATTCAAGGACGGCGGGCAGGTGCTGAATTCTGCGGGTGCTGTTTATGAGATTGCCACCCCGTATCAGGAAGCCGATCTGTTTGAACTGAAGTACACGCAATCAGCAGACGTAATGACAATCTGCCATCCCAATTATGCTCCCCGTGAGTTGCAGCGTTATGCGCACGATAACTGGGCGCTGGTAGAAGTGGTAACCAACAACGGGCCTTTCGAAGACGTCAATATCAATAAGTCCGTTAAGGTTTATGCGAGTGGCGAAACCGGCACGATCACACTGACTGCGAGCAGCGCTATTTTTGGCTCGGAGCAAAACGGCAAACTTTTTTATCTGGAGCAACCTGCTGTCGACTCTGTACCGGTCTGGGAAACCAGCAAGGGTGTAACCGTTGGCATGGTGCGTCGTGCTGAAAATCGTTACTACCGCGCCGTGAGCCCAGGCACAACCGGATCGTTAAGACCATCACATACAGATGGTATTTCATGGGATGGGTGGGGCACAAATGCCGAAGGTGCCACCGGCGTGCAGTGGGAGTATCTGCATTCAGGTTTTGGTATATGCCGCATCACAGCCGTGTCAGGCGATGGCCTGACAGCCACAGCTACCGTTATCAGCCGGATCCCCTCTAATGTCGTTGGCAGCGCTAATTCATCGTACAAGTGGGCCCGATTCGCATGGAACAGCGTCAACGGCTATCCCGGCACAGTAGTTTATTATCAGCAGCGTCTTTTCTTTGCTGCGTCGCGCGCCGCCCCTCAAACCATCTGGTCGAGTCGGTCAGGTGACTATAAGGACTTTGGCAAGAGCTCACCCATCGCCGATGATGACCGTATCACGTACACCTATGCAGGTCGTCAGGTAAACGAGATTCGCCACCTGATCGATGTTGGAGCCCTTGTTGCGCTGACATCTGGCGGCCAGTTCAAGATTAACGGTGACCAGAACAAGGTACTTACGCCCAGCTCGTTCTCCTTCAGCTCACAGGGTGCCGACGGCGCGAGTTCAACACCGCCTATCACAGTCAGCAATATCGCGCTGTTTATTCAGGAAAAGGGCAGCGTCGTGCGTGATCTGGCTTATTCCTTCGACGTCGACAGTTATCAGGGCAGCGACCTTACCGTGCTGGCTAATCACCTGTTTCAGGGTTACCAGCTTACCGACTGGTCATTCTCTGTCGTTCCTTACTCAGCAGCCTGGGCTATTCGTAACGATGGCATGTTACTGACCCTGACCTATCTGCGCGACCAGCAGGTTTTTGCCTGGGCACCACAGCCAACAGATGGGAAATTTGAGTCAACGTGCAGTATCAGCGAGGGTACCGAAGATGCCATTTACTTCACCGTACAGCGAAACGTTAATGGCCAGTCGCGGCGTTATATTGAAAGGCTCTCGACCCGGCAGTTTGTAAATGATGTTGACGCTTTTTTCGTCGATTGTGGACTCAGCTACGATGGGCGCAACACTGACTCGTCACGGAACATGACTGTAGGCACCACTGATGGAACCTGGAAATGGTCATCACCTCTAACGCTGAATGTATCGGGTGCTGCGTATTTCACATCACAGAATGTCGGTGAAGAAATCCATATACCCTATCAGCAGGCAGAAGGCGACGAGCTGGTTGATAAAGTCCTGCGGTTAAAAATCAGCACGGTTAATTCGTCAAACCAGGCATCTGTGACCGCTAACCACGATATCCCTGCAATGCTGCAGAATTTCCCGGTTACTCAGTGGGGAAAAGCTGTTTCTCATTTCTCAGGACTGGATCATCTGGAAGGTAAAACAGTAAATATCCTTGCCGACGGGAACGTTGAACCACAAAAAACCGTCACTGGTGGCTCTGTTGATATCAGTACACCGGGTGCCGTCGTACATATTGGCCTTCCTGTAACGGCAGAGTTTGAAACCCTGGACGTGAACATAACCGGGCAGGAAACGCTGCTTGATAAAAAGATGATCATTTCCCAGGTTAGTCTCCTGGTTAACTCAAGTCGTGGTGTTTTTGCCGGTACCGACGGTAAAAATCTCTATGAGTATGCGCAGCGGGAATACGAGTTTTATGACAACCCTGTTGAGGATGCTACCGGCACGATCGATATCAGTATTGATGCTAACTGGGGTAAAGGTGGCCGCGTATATGTGCGCCAAGAAGATCCGCTACCACTCTCTATCCTTGCTGTAATCCCTTCTGTATCAGTGGGGGGAAGATAATGCCAGATGTTTCGATAGTTGCCGCCACGCCGGAGCATGCCGCCGAACTTGTCTCAAACGTGAGACAGGCCGACATAGAGGAATTTGAATCAGGCTGGTCAATGACGCCTGCGCAGGTACTGGACTATGGCCTTAACCGATCTGCATTTTGCTGGGCCGGTCTTGTCGACGGTGAGGTGGTGGCTGTTTTCGGTGTGACGCCCGCAAGCATTTTAACCGGTTATGGTACGCCCTGGCTGATTGCCTCAGACAAGCTTGAAAGCCATTCACGCGCTTTTATCCGCCACAGCCGCCCTTTACTCGCTGGCATCCTTGAGTCATTCCCTCGTCTTGAGAATTATGTAGATGCCAGAAACATTGCAGCCAAACAGTGGCTGCACTGGCTGGGATTCAAACTTGATGAACCAGCGCCGGCAGGACCCAACGGCATGCTGTTTCACCGTTTCACCCTGGAGAGAAAATAATGTGCGGACCCGTTGCTATCGGTGTGTCCATGCTTGCAGCTACGGCAGCATCTGCCTACAGCCAGCGCCAGCAGTCTAAATATCAGTCAGAGCTTGCCAACTACAACGCTGATCTGCAGGAGAAATCAGCCGACGCCGCAATAAATGCTGGTAACGCGCAGGCAGATCAGATGCGTGCCCGAGCCCGCCAGCTTTCAGGAACGCAGGCGGCGACTATGGCAGCCAGCGGCGTCGACCTGGGCGGTGGCACGGCTGTGGATATTTTTGGCGACACAGCGCAAATGGGCGAACTTGATGCGCTGACTACAGTGAACAATGCCAAAGCACAGGCATATGGTCTTCAGACGCAGGCTGCGGGTAACCGTTCGCAGGCGTCAGCACTCAGTTCTTTCGGAAATCAGCAGGCGGGTATGACGTTGCTCAATGGGACGCTGGGTGCTTATTCAGCTTATGCGTCAGCGGGTGGTAAAAGCCCATTCTCATCATCTTCGTCTGTCGGCGGATCCACTAACTCAAGTGCATTTGGCGGACTGAAAAGCAGCCGTTATGGCAGCAACAGCTTTACCTTTTAAGGACTGAAACTATGCCAACGGTACCTACGTATAATTCAAGGCAGACCAGCGATCAGGGATTGCCAGCGCCACAGGTGAGCGTCCAGACCAGCCCTGAAAATTTCGGGGCCGGGCTGGCAGAAACCGGCAACCGGATTGCTGGTATCCTTGCTGATGAACAGCACAAGGCGAATGTTGCACAGAGCCAGAATGCATTGCTTCAGTTCCAGTCTTTCGCTGAGGACCAGTTCAATAACACTGACAACGGTCTTTACACGAAGCAGGGTAAAAACGCAGTCGGTCAGTCAGAAATGGTTCTTTCGAATATCCGTGGCAAAGCTGAAGAACTTGCGCAGCAGGTGCCGGAATCCATGCGGCCGCAGTTCATGCAGCAGATCAATCAGGCCGGTATGCAGTATAAGCGCCAGGCTAACACGTATGAGATTGGTCAGGTTAAAGAGTACGAGGAAGGCCAGTTTAAGGCGTTGCAGCAGGCCACAGTGACAACCGCCCAGGGGCAGTACAACGACCCGCAGGCATTCACTGCGACCGTGAAGCAGGGATTTACAGCGATAGACCAGTTCGCTGACGCTCATGGCTGGAGTGATGAAGAGCGTGCCAGCGCCAAAAATAAACTGAAAGAGCAGTCTGCTGATGGTGCGCTGTCCGCCGCGTCGACTCAGAACTACATGGACTTCATCAGCCGGAACGGTGAGCCGGGTGATTATGCCGGCGCGGTCCGCGTTTCCGGTTCAACCGGTGATGCGCGGGGGCTGCGTAACAATAACCCTGGCAACATTGAAGCCGGTAAAAACACCTGGGACGGGCAGACCGGAAGTGACGGCCGCTTTGCAAAATTTGTTACCCCTGAACACGGTATCCGCGCGCTGGGTAAAAACCTCATGTCGTATGGCAGTCAGGGATACGATACTGTCAACGAGATCGTAAACCGATGGGCTCCGGCCAGCGACGGCAACAACACAGCGGCTTATGTGAAAGCGCTGTGCAGCCAGTTAGGCGTAAAGGCTGATGACCAGTTAAACCTGACAGATATCAACGTACTCAAGAGCCTGGCAACTGGCATCGTCAAACATGAAAACGGGAGCGTGCCATACAGCGCCGACCAGCTTGATACCGGTATCCGTGCTGCTCTTGGGCTGACGGTACTGGATACACCAAAGCGCTACACCGGAAACGCTGCCTTTGATGCTGCTTCGCCCGAGGCTCAGGCCGCGTATCTTCGCCAGGCAAAATCAATGCAGGGGCAGGCACAGACGCAGCTTAAGGCGCAGCTTACCGATCAGCTTTCCGATGCAAAAGCCGCCTACATGAAAGGGGTTGAGTTCAGCAATCCACCATCACAGCAGCAGCTTATCGCCGCCTGGGGTTACCGCGAGGGCACGCAGCGATTCAACGATCTGCAGAATGACCGCGTTGCCGGCCAGTATATTGGCTCTTTCCGTACCATGCCGACAGCCAGCATTCAGCAGTATGTTGCCGGGCTTAAAACCGAATTAGGTAACGGTGAAGGTTTTGCAAGCCGTTCTGGCGCTTATGATCACGTAGCCGCCGCGGCTAAGCAGGTCATTTCAATGCGCGAATCGAACCCTTATCAGGCCGCTATGGACATCGGGGCATACAAACCGATAGCCGGAAGCAGTCCGGCGGACATTACCGCAGAAGTGAAAAACCGCGCAGCGGCATCAGGTCAGTTACAGCAGATCGGCATTAATGCCCCAATCCTTTCACGGGAAGAGGCGGCAAACGTCAGCAATCAGGTGCGGGGAACTACTGATGTCAACCAGTCGATCTCGCTGTTACAGAGCTTTGGCCGCAATCTGCAACCTGACGCGCTGCGAAAAGTCGCCTCAGCTATAGCGCCTGACAGTGCAGCAACAGCCTATTCAGCGCTAATCCTGGGCACGCCTGATAATCAGTATGACAACCGCTCGCCTGTCATCCCATACAGCCAGTTTGTGCCTTACAAGCCAACGATGAATAAGTATGACGTGGCTAAAACTATCCTCCAGGGCGATCAGTTGATCAACCCAACCAAGGCACAGAAAGAGGCTGGCATCAGCCCGGTCAAGCTGCCGTCGGATGACAAGCTGAAACAGACCTTTGATGATGCTGTCGGATCATCATTCTCACACAACCCGCAGGCGCGACAGATGGCATGGTCTATCTATAAATCTGCCTATGCTGGTCTGGCTTACACCAATGGTGACAATGATGGTGTGAACACTAAAAACGTTGACAGCGACATTGCTGAAAAGGCCGTGCAGATGGCAACCGGCGGGGTGCTCAAAGGCTTCAACGGTGGTGATGTGGTGATGCCCTTCGGCATGGATAAATCGACGTTTAAGGATAAATACACAGCAGCGGCCGGAGAAGCATTAAAGGCCGCCGGACTCAATCCGGCTGGGCAGAACAATTTTATTCCGGTTAACGTCGGTGACAGTCAGTACCGGCTGGTGACCGGCAGCGGTCGTTGGGCGACAGACCCACGCACCGGCGCGCCTGTAACAGTGAGGATCCAGTAATGTCTGACTTATTTTCACTGGCCCCAGAGGGGCAGGCGTGGGCAGATAATCAGGCAGCGGCAAAGCCAGCACAGCCTGACGATTATGATCCACGGTGGTATGCGGGCAGTGGCTCCGCGCTTTTCCGTGGTGCAGCAGAGGGATCTGTCGGACTGTTACAGACCGGTGTTGAAGCCGCAAAGCTTTCCCCTACCTACAGCAGTCTGCGCGGTATCGTGCCAGATTTGGATGAGGTGGTAGACAAGAACTTTACCGAGATTCAGAAATCGCTCAATGATGCGCGTGAGGCCGTCAAACCAGCGCCAAACAGCCAGGGTATCGCGGCTGATATCCTTGAAGGTCTGGGCCGCTTCGCTCCAGCCATCGCTGCAACTGCTGCGGCCGGTCCGGTAGCGGGTGGCGCAGTTGCGTTCGGCAGCAGCCTGGAATCCACAAGGCAGGATTTTCTGGCCAAAGGGGTCAATGAAGATACGGCCGGAGCTCTGGCGCTTGAACAGGCCAGCGCAGACGCGCTTGGAATGGCGCTACCCGCCGGGGTGGGTGCCAGACTGGCGACAAGATTACTTTCCGGTGTGGCTATAAATACGAGCTTTGGAGCGGCTAACCGCTTTGCCCTGGGTGAGACGCTGGAAGCCAATGGCTATGATGAACTGGCTAAGCAATATCGTGTATGGGATAAGCAGGCCATGCTGGTGGATGGTGTGCTGGGCGCAACGTTTGGCGGCGTACATCACCTCACGGCACAGCGCGCGGATACTGCACTGGCTGATACGCAGTCAACATCGCCAGACACGATCAATACCGAATCCTCTACAACATCGGCTAACGACGCGCCGCCCGTTGCCGACACGGTGCCCGCTCAGCCAGAAGTTACCTACGAGTCACGCATGGCAGAGCTACAGCAACTGTCTGATCAGGTGCTCAGTCGTGGTGACCGTAAGGCGCTTTCGCAGCAGGTTTATGACCTGCAATACCAGCATGACCAGGCGACTGCGCAGTTGCAGCAGATAAAGGACACGCCATTATCAGGCAGCGGCAAAGCACTGGCGCAGGCCCGCGCACAGCGTACCGCTCAGGTGAATGAACTGGATATGCGCATAGGTCTGCTTAAAGAGCAGATTGATCAGCGCGGCGCAACTCTGGCCGACAGCAGTCCGGGTGGCAGGTTCTACGATGCCCGCTCAGATCTTTCACGTATAGAGCAGGGGCTGGTTCCAGAAAGCATGCGCGGTCTGGTACCGGAAGCGGGGATTAAACCAAGTGATGTAGATGCCGCCCATGTGATGAATGAGGGGCTTTATTACGATCTTGAATCTTCTCCTGTAGTGCATGCAGATAACGCAAGCCTGAACAGTCATGTAGCAGCTATGGATCAGGCATCGCGCCAGCTGATGTCTGGGGAGCCTGTTAACGTATCAGAGCAGGTCCGCTCTCTTGCCGGTGTCCCCCATCCTGACGCTATCAGCGCAGGCGAGGCGCAGCGCGCCACCATGGCAGAAATCTACCGCGATAACGGTATCCCCGAGACGACCCGTGCACCACAGGATAATCCGGCACCACAGGTGAGGGATGACAGCGCTTTCACTTCTGGCCGCCAGGCAGAAACTGTATCGCCGGAGCAGGTGAGTATTGATCCGGATTCTGGTGAAACCCTTTCATCCAACAGCTTTGACCTGATGATGGCTCGTGACATGTCACGACTGAACGATGAAATAACCGTGAGTCACCCTGATACAGGGGAGAATGTAAGTCTGGCGCAGGCACTGGCCGACCTGGATAATCAACTCGCTACTGTGCAGAAAGAATCGAACGTATACAGCGTGGCCGCTACCTGCTTCCTGAGGAACTCATAATGAAACAAGCCTGTGTTGATGCTATCACCCAGACGCTGGGCCGCCAGCCCAAAGCAGATGAACTTAAAAACATCGAGGACCGGATCAAGGAAGCGGTGCGGCAGGTATCCCGCACCAATGCTAAAAATGGTAAAGGCGGTATCCCTGACGCTGAGACATACAAACAAGCTGCAGATCTTGTAGCCCGCCGCGTAGTGCATGACGTTTTCAAAAAGCGCCAGCGCCTGGCACAGAACGCCATAGCCATTAACAATGTGACCGAGACGCTTAACCGCAACGTGCCGCTGGCAGAACAGACACCGCAAAGTCTTTCGCAGTTTATCTTCGCTGGCCGCAAAGTTTCTGATGGTAAAGAGATTGATGTTGTCTCAGCCGAAGAACTGGCAACAGGCGCTTATCAGGACTGGACGCGCCAGCTTACTGCTGAGATCACGGCGGCCGGTGACGATGTGCAGAAATTCTTTAATGTATTCGATCCCCGTATGGGAAAGTCCTATCAGTTGCAGTTGCTGAAAGAAATCTACGGCGAGGACACGGGCAACGCCGCGGCTAAGAAAGTTGCGAAAATTTGGGGCGATATCACTACGCGCGCCCGGCAGGAGATGAACGATAACGGATTTGATATTGGTTTGCGTGATGACTGGCACCTTCCTTACGTCGATGATGCCGATATGATCCGTGCTGCGGGGCGGGAAGAGTGGCTGAACACCCTTCCGCCCGCCGAAAGGCTACAGGCTCGTGTTGCTGGCAGGATGCCACCTGGCGAGTGGGCGCGTCGTAAGTGGGTAGACGATATCTTTAACACCCAGGACAGAACACAGTTTGTTAACCCTGACGGCACGCCAATGAACGATGTGGAATACCGTGAGGCGCTGGAGTACATCTTCGAGAGTAAGGCCACTGACGGCGCGCAGAAGATGGAGCCCGGCGCGTTTGCGGGCACTGGCGGCATTAAAAATCGCGGCTCACAAAGCCGCGTGCTGGCGTTCAAAGATGCCGACAGCCATTTTAATTACATGGAAAAATACACGCAGCAACCTGTTGTCGGTGTGATGATGGGCCACCTGCAATCCGCCTCCCGCGACCTGGGCGTGGTTAAAGCTTTTGGCCCCGATGCGGCCACTAACTTCCGGCTGATTGCGGATCGCGTCTACCAGAAATCAGTGAGCATTGACGGCGCCGCCCGACCGGTTGAGAAAATGAATAAAGAGCGCGAGCTGGTCCAGCGTATGTTTGACTCAATGGCGGGGCAGAATGGCGTCAACAGCACCAGCGTTTTCTCATCGGTGGTGGGTGGACTCCGTAATCTGATGACCTCAGCCATGCTCGGTTCAAGCGTAATAACTGCCACATCAGATCAGGCAGTTATGCGGGCGGCCGCACAGGCTTTGGGTTTTGATCGCAACGGTATGCGCCTGTCGGCTACTACTTTACGAAACCTGTTCAGCGGCGACGCCAAACGCGCCAACGCCGAGATAGGTCTGATGGTTGACGCTCATTCTGCTGTGATATCGAAAATGGGCGGATTTGACCTTACGCGCGGTATTACAGGCTGGTTCGCTGAGAAGACGCTGAAATGGTCCGGACTGATTGCCATGGACCGGGCAAACAAGGCGGCATTCGGCCTGCTGATGTATAAAAACATCGGTGAGCTGACACGCCGGTTTGCCACAATCGATGACCTAAAAGGAAGTGACAAGGCTCTACTGTCGCAAAAAGGCTGGAGCGCGCAGGACTGGTCTATCATGGCAGCGGCAGATTTACGGCCAATGACCACAGGCGGACACATGGGGATGACCCCTGATGCAATCTATGCCGTGCCGGATACCAGGATTATGGAAATACTGGCACCGCAAATCGAGCGCGTGCGCGCCGGTGCGGATGAGGCACTGGCCAGCCTGGGGGCTATGACAGATTCGCGTGCCAAAAACCTGCGCCAGGCATATGACGCCGAGGTTGAGCAAACCGTAACGCGTATGGTGCGTAACGCGCGTGCTGAAGCGGCTCAAAAACTACTGGGCATAACCCATGGGGAAATGACACAGGCCATCACCACGGCTACAGGCATAGACACCTACGCCCGGGATCAGGGGGGGGAGCTGCTGAAAAGCTTTATGCTGTTCAAAACCACGCCATTTGCGGGTTTCCGGCAGATGGTTACGCGTGCTCAGGATCTGGAGCGGGTACCGGCACTTAAATTTCTGGCAGCTTATATCGGCGGTACAACGCTGACGGGCATGTTTGCAAACCAGATGAATGCGCTGTTGTCAGGCAATGACCCTATCGATATGACAAAGCCAGGCGCATGGGTGGGGGCCACGCTGAAAGGTGGCGGCTTTGGTATCTATGGCGACTTCCTCTTTCAGGACCATACACAATACGGTTCCAGTATCGCCGCCACTCTGGGCGGCCCTAGCCTTGGTCTGGCGGAGTCATTGATGAAACTGCTTATCACCAACCCGCAAAAAGCGCTGCAGGGTGAAGATACGACGTTCGGTGCCGATGCAATTAAAACCGCCAGGATGATTACACCGTTTGCAAACCTGTGGTACACAAAGGCTGTGACGAATCATTTGATACTGCAACAACTCCAGGAAATGGCCAATCCCGGCTATAACGACCGCGTGAGAGACAGAGCACAAAGCCAGTTTGATGTAACCAGTTGGTGGAACCCTGGCGATACAGCACCTCGTCGCGCGCCTGACTTGGAAAAAGCCGTGGGGCAATGATGGAAATTTTAATCAAGCTTATGACAATAGTAGGTTGGTTTTTGCTTGTAACTGCCTACGCAATCGTAGTGTGGATCGTGGTCATCAACCTTCTGAAAAAGAAAATTATTGGTGGGGTAGGCGCTGGCGTTATCTGTGCTGCTATGGCTTTTCTGGCATTATGGATCACCCGTTAATCATAGCCCGCGAAAGCGGGCTTATTATTACCATAACGATAACGTAGGGGGCGAAAGACATCTTCCTGGTAACAATGCTAACTGCTTTTGGCGCATTTAAGGAGATACTCCAGATGCGTTACCATATCTGACTTAATCTTTTTGGATGACGAAACATAGTTGAGTAAAGCGTTTACCTCATCCCTGGCACCTCGCACGTTTTTCCCGTTCCTTTCTAACTCTTCAAGAAGCCTGATTATTTTTGAGTCTTCAGTAAGCTTCTTAATTCCCTCATCACTATAGAGTTTTTCTGTATACGCATCGTTTCCAGGGTAATGATAGTCTGCATCAATTTTCATAATAATCGCCCTCCTAATAACACTGTATATTTACACAGTGTTTAGCGCAAGTTTTTGGACGTCGCTCTGGTCAATAAATTTCATCAATTAAGTTTTAAACGACTATTACCTATTATCCATATATGCATCGAATGCGGTAGACTTGATTGATATTTCAACGCCCGGAGCACGCACAAATGACCGTATCTACAGTAGTCAATCACGAACAGTACGACGGAAACGGAACGACAACGACTTTCCCTTACCGATTTCGAATCCTGAAAAGCAGTCACATGGTTGTTACCGTCTCTGATTCTGATGGTGTTCTTTCGGTCCTCACGTTAGGAACGGACTATGACATCAGCGGCGTAGGCCAGGTCAGTGGAGGCAGTGTTATTCTTAAATCTCCACTGGCACAGGGATGGAAAATTTCACTGGATCGTGACCTGCCAGCCATTCAGGAAACAGACCTCAGAAATCAGGGGAGATTCTTCGCAGAAACGCATGAAGATGCCTTTGACTACCTTACTATGCTTGTGCAGCGTGCATTCTCAGTATTCGGGCTTGCTTTAAAAAAGCCATCCTGGATTGCTAATTATTATGATGCACTGGGAAATTTTATAAAAAACCTCAGGGATCCCGTCAGCCCTCAGGATGCAGCGACAAAAAATTATGTTGATAACCTGGCTGGTTCAAACTTCAACAGGACGTTGCGTACCCCTGAGCCGATACCGTCATTGCCGGCGGCAGATATCCGGGCTAATAAAATTCCAGCATTTAACAGCCAGGGCGATCCCATAGTTGTTTTGCCACCGTCCGGTTCTGCTTCAGACGTCATGATTGAACTGGCTAAACCAGATGGCGCAAAGCTTTCGGGCTACACGAATCCGTCATCTGGTGTTATTGAAAGTGTTAAAAAGGCACTGGATAAGCTCAATGTTCGCATCATCTACGCAGTTGACTTTGGTGTGAAAACCGATGGCACCGATAATGCCGATGCGCTGTGGAAACTTGGTCAGGCCATATCAAATGCCACGACGCCGCTTTATGTGATATTTCCCAAAGGCGTTAGCCTGGTTGGTTCACAGGAGTTAGCTGGAGCAACCGGCAAAGGTTTCTCTTACCGGCCATCCTACTTCTCACGACCGTGGGGTGATGAATCAGACCGTGGCTGGTTCTCGGTTCACAGAACTGACAATGATATAACACTGGATATGTCAGGCTGGACATTAAAAATTAACAGTGGGATGAGGCAGGGTAGCTTCGATCCTGTGACAGGGAATGTTTACAATCCCTCTGCATTGCCTTTTTACCAGCCGGATTACCAGGCAGGACATGGATTCATCATTAAGTTTTACAAAGCTACTCGTCTTAAGGTCATAAGAGGAAATATTGATGGCAACATACCGGGTGCTGTATGGGGTGGAAAATATGGTGATGACGGTTATCAGGCGCCTTCATATAATTTATGGGTCAACGAATGTAGCGGTATTCAGATAGATGATCTTATCTCTGACAGTTCTCCGGTTGATTGTATCTACATTAACAACGGTGTAGACAGTGGCGCAATAAGTCCGCTTTCTGATTACAAGTCATCAACTTTTAATCGTGTTATAGCAAAAAATGCTGGCAGAAATACATGGTCATACACGGGTGGTCATGATGATACTTTTAATGACTGCATTGGTTATAGTGCGGGTAAAACAGCATCCGGTATCGGAAGTCATTTTTCATCGCCACAGGCTGCTATAGATATCGAAAGTGAGGCTGGTGCTATTGGTCGGCTTACCTTCAACAATTCGAAGTTCACTAATGGTGGGCTTGCTGGGATGCAGATATACGGACCAGACAAGGATATCAGCGACATCAGGGTGAACGGCGGTATACTCCATGCTCTTTCTGGAGGGAACGCCCTTCATAATACGAACAGAAATACCTATCTTAAGGGTGTTAAAATCATAGGGTCGATTGCTACCCCAACTGATTCAAAAACGAAAGCGCTGAGCATGGAAGGTTGTGAAATTTATAACAGGGTTGGTAATGATTATATAACCGACTTTCACGTAAATGGAGTTTTCCAAAGGTTTGTAGATTGTGACATACATTACGAAATCCCTAACTTTAATGTAACAACACCAGTAATTAATATGACGGGTAATCCGGGCGTAGGATTCGGCGGATCTATGTCACAATTTAAAGGTGTTACTCTATATGTTTCTGGTAACTCATCCAATCAAACAGTGCAGGTAGGCTCGATCAGGTATTTCAGAGATGCAGAAATGTTCGTTAACTCTGATATGACAGGCAGTAATCCAGTAGCCATTTTCATGAATGAGAGTTCCCCCAGCACGTTTGGTTATGCAACAAATTCATCATTCATTAACTTTGGCGGTTCAATGGAGAAAAGGCCAGATGCTAAAATATGGTATGACACATCTGTTGGTATGTTACTGAATAACTTATATCCATCAATTGATAATAAAATGACTCTGGGGAAGGCAGGCCAGGAGTTTGCTAAGATTTATGTCAATTCAGGCTTTCAGATACGGAGCCCAAGCAGTCAGAAGTGGGATGTAACCATAAACGATAATGGTGACTTTGTAAAAACCCCCATCAATTAAAGTGATCTTTACTGTAAAGATGTTCTAATGTAATATTGGCCCAGTTGAAATAACTGGGCTTTTTTAATGATTTATACAATTGGTTATGCAAGAGGACTGGCAGCTTTATTCGTTGTGCTTTTTCATTTCAGGGACTATATAAATGGGGTTTATTCTCAAAAGAATCTCGGTGAGATACTTTTTGGCCCAGGCGTTTCGGGTGTAGATATATTCTTTATTATCAGTGGATTTATAATTGTTTACTCTACAAAGAAGATAGAGGGAAATGATATCGCTAAATTTATTATAAGAAGGTTTTTTAGAATATATCCACTTCTAATTCTAAGCGTTATTTTATTTACATTTGTGACTCCTCAGGAGTTTAGTGCAGAGCAAATTATAAAGTCATTAATACCTTATCATTTAGATTACTCACAAGAGGCTCCTTACTTCGGTTATAATGTTTATGTGCCAGCATGGACAATTACATATGAGGTGGTTTTCTATAGCGTATTTGTCGTTTCAATGGCAGTTTCTCACAAATACAGAACATTAATATGTTCATCGATTATAATTCTTTTATACCTGTATTTAAATACACATTTTGGTGATGGTATTAATTTTGATGCACATAAAACTATTAATTTAGAAAGTCAGTTCTCTGGTGCTGGGTTTTTCTACATACTGTCATCGCCTATGATGACTGAGTTTGTTTTCGGTATGATATTGTGTGAGTTGTATATGAAAACAAATTCTATTGAAATAGGTTGCATGCATAAAATATCTTCTTTTTATCTCTGGTTCTGCACGGGTATATTTCTCACGTTCTGGTTTTCTTGGTGGTCTTTCGGTCATGGCCCTTTAAATTTCGGTATTTGGGCTGTAATCATTATTCCGGCAGTTATTTTATATGAAAAATTTAACATAATTGCTGTGAATAAAAAACTTTTATTTTTAGGTGATATTTCATATTCAATTTATATGACACATATAGTTGTGGTATATGCCCTTGGTTGGTATGCGGACTATATACCTTTGTATAAAAACTTAAGTGGATTTTCTAAGCTTTTTTATGTTGTCACCATTTGCATTTCAGTGGCATATATTTGCCATGTGCTTATAGAAAAACCTATGCACAAATTTTCAAGAAAGCTAATAAGCAAGATTGATTCTGTGAGCCACTGATGTGGCTCTTTTCGAAGTGGCAACTATAACCAGCCTGATAGCCTTCGCGTGCATAGCCATGCTCTAAGCCGATTCCTAAATTACCAATAACCCACGTATGCATTATTGTGTATAGTATCGCCATTAACTACAGTGGAGGTGTGCTATGCACTATGCAGGTGGTTTCCATGACTGATCCTTTGTCCGTGACCGGCACAACCTCGGTGACAATCGGGTTGAGTGGATCGGCGTGGCTGGCTTTTTTTAATGGTGTCCCGCCTGAAGTTGTGCTCGGCGCGTTTTCTGGCTCGGTTATTTTTGTCACCGCTGCCCAGGAGTACCCGATCAAGAAGCGGCTAATTCTTGCCCTCGTCAGCTTCATCGCAGGCGTAATCGTTTCTCGCCCAGCTGCTTCTCTCATTATCGCAATCATTTCTAAATGGGCGTCCGTATCGCCTGATTCGATAGAGATTAAGTCAGCTTATGCAGGTGCCGCCCTGATTATGTCAGTAGTGGCAGTAAGACTTTTGATGCATCTCTATAAGCGGTCGGGTGATCCTCAGGCAGCCTTAAAGAGAGGCTCTGATGATGACAAGTTATGAATTGCTCCAGGCAATAAACGCAATCCTGTGCGGAGTGATTGCCCTCAGGCTGATGACGTTCCGCCGTGAGCGTTCAACGCATAAGCCTGCAGGTGGCTGGCTGGCTTACGCCATCATCGTTATCTGCGCTTCCGTTCCTATTCGTGTCGCCTACGGCTACCACGTCAGCACTGACTGGGCCGACCTCCTCATCAAAGTTCTGCTGTGTGGCGCGCTGCTGAAAACTCGCGGCAACGTCATGCAGCTTTTCACTATCGCTAACCGGGGAAAAAAACGTGAAAACTTCCGATAACGGCATTGCTTTGGTCAAAGCTTTTGAGGGGCTCGAAACGAAAGCCTATCCAGATCCGGCGACAGGTGGCGCACCATGGACAATCGGCTATGGACACACAGGAAATGATGTTCGACCAGGCACCGTATGGAATCAGGCGCAGGCTGAATCAGTGTTGCGCACTGACCTGGCATATTTTGAATCACTTGTCTCTAATGCTCTTACCACTACCGTTAATCAGAACCAGTTCGATGCGCTGGTCTCTTTTTGCTTCAACGTTGGCCCAGGTAAGAAGGGCGTCAAAGATGGATTGCTGGTCCTTAAAAACGGTAATCCGTCCAGCCTCCTTCGCCTCACTAATGCACGCGACTTCGACGGTGCTGCACGCCAGTTCAAATACTGGTGCAATGCGGCCGGCAAACCAATGAAAGGTCTGATCCGTCGCCGGGCTGCTGAAGCTGCTCTGTATAGTGGGTCAACTGCTTCCGATGCGATAGCAATCGGCAAGGCGGCCGCATGATACCCGCCTTCCTCAAAGCCTACTGGAAACCCCTGGCGGCCTTCTTTCTGGTGGCTGGCGGTTTGTGGCTGGTCCATCACATCGGCTATTCTTCGGGGCGGGCTGATGCCAATCAGACCTGGCAGGATAAATGGGATAAGCGTGACAAAGCAGATGCAGAATCACGGCTGGTTTTCACTCAGGAACAACGACGCACAGAACTGGCCCGGCAGGCTGCCATTGATAAATTACAGAGAGAAGCCGATGAAGAGAACCGCAAAGCTAATGCCGATCGTATTGCTGCTCAGCGTTCTGCTGACAGGTTGCAACTCGGCATCGTCGAAGCCATCACCCAGCTACAGCAGCGACGTGGCGGCGATACCGGAACTGCCAGCGGCGGCAAGGTTAGGCCAGTCTCCGCCGATCTGCTTGCCAACCTGTACCAAGAAATTGACGCAACAGCGGGAGAACTGGCGGAAGAGGCTGACAGGCGAGGCCGTATTGCCATGACCTGTGAAAGGGCTTACGATGCGGTACGCAATTCACGTCTCGACCCACCCGATAAACAGTCTAATAAATAGTCACTTTACTCCGGTGTCGGTATGGCAGACGGTATGTAGTAAATAGAAATCATCTTACTTTATAATTATCAATTAGTTACGATATTAGTACACGATCGAGTGGGAATAATCCCGCTTCCGGCATAGCCCGACAGTCGGTTATATCAAGCACGAAGCCCGTATGATTGCGGGCTTTTTTATTCTCCGTCCTTCGGCTGTCTTGCGAGACCCTGTCGAAACCCATAAGGCACAGCCTCTGCTGATGCGAAAAGGGTAACGCGGCACGCCAGGTCGACATATAAGACAAAAAAATCAGCCGACGTTATCCGGCTGATTTTATTAACAGTATTTCTGCCGGGGAGAAGAAGACGCACCTCCCCGGTCGGGCAATGCTTACTTAAGATGTTCCTTCAGCTCCACGGACGCCTGGCTTATCGCTGTGCGTACCGTTGGCTCTTTACTCAGGGCATTCAGCAAACCAAAGTCGTGGATCATGCCGTTGTAGCGGGTAACGGTTACCGGCACGCCGGCCGCGTCCAGTTTACGGCCAAACGCTTCCCCTTCGTCGCGCAGGACATCCAGTTCGGCGGTCTGAATCAGCGTCGGCGGTAAACCCGCCAGTTCTTCTTTGGTTGCGCGCAGCGGCGAGGCCAGAATGCTGTTTCGATCTTTTTCTGAGGTGGTGTAGTTGTCCCAGAACCACTTCATCATGTTACGGGTCAGGAAGTAGCCATTGGCAAACTGCTTATAAGAAGCATCGTCAAAGTTTGCATCGGTGACAGGCCACAGCATTACATCGTAGCGAATAGCCGGGGTTTTATTCTGCTTAGCCTGCAGCGCAACGGCGGCAACCATATTTCCGCCTACGCTGTTCCCCACCAGAGCCAGGCGCTTACCGTCCACCCCAATTTCAGCGCCGTGTTCGGCTACCCATTTTGTTGCCTCGTAAGCCTGGGTAATGGCGACCGGATAGTGCGCTTCCGGCGAAGGCGTGTAGTTTACAAACACGGCCGCAGCACCGGATTCATTCACGAGATCGCGTACCAGACGTTCATGTGTCGGAAAATCACCCAGCACCCAGCCACCGCCGTGGAAAAACATAAACACAGGCAGTACGCCAGCGGTATGGGCTGGTTTGACTATTGTGAGCGTCAGCGGTTTACCCAGTGCCGTAATGGTCTTTTCAGAAATCTGTGCAGGCGGCAGCGTGGCGCCTTTCTGCGCCCCTGTAAGCACCGCGCGGGCTTCTTTAGGGGATAAGGTTTCAATCGGTTTTCCGCCGCTACTGTTAAGCGCGTGAAGAAATGCCGCCACGCCAACGGTGGGCTCCGGTGCGTTTTCGGCCGGGCTGGCCCATGCTGATGTCATCTGGCTGGCTAACAGTAAAGCACCTGCGGTGAGTTTCACTTTCATTGGGGTTTCCTTGTGTTTGCTATTAAGTAGTGTGCTATTTATTTTGGCTACAATGCCAGCGAATTATCACCTTGTAAACAACTAAATAGTGAACGATCTAAATTTTTACTATCTCACGGTGGGATGAACACGCCAAATAGCGAGGGCGGAATAAAAAATAACTCTGTTTATTAGTGGCTTAAAACGGTGGGTGATAATTTAACACCTGCTTTTTTTTGCGCGCTACACTCATGTTGAAGCCGCTACGCTCGCGAACAGGCTATCGATTATTGGTACGTCTTGATCGAACCTAATTAAATCAGGGCAGTGCAACAGCCGCGCTTGCGCCGCTGATATGGAAAATGTTCGGTGTCGAGGGGGAGACTGACGCGCTCGGTAAACAGCTTTTGCCAGAAGCACAACCGCGCTACCGGGACTGGTTGCATCGCATTGCGGATCAGGCTAGCGGTCAGTCCCCTTAGCGCACTGGCGTAACCGGGGGGAGGAAAACTGTGCAAAAACCTTTGCGTCACCTTGCCATGCGTTTCAGCGCAGAAATGCTGATTTATGCGTTAATGGGATGCTCGCCGCTGATCATCGCGCTTACGGCAGGGCAGGTTGCCAGTGTGGCCGGTTGTCCGCTGAATGAGAGCCGAGCGTATCCCTGCTTTATTCTGGGATACGATACCGGCCAGCTCCTTTACAGGATGGGCGTTTCAGGCTGGTTCAGTCTGTATAGCCTGCCGCTGGGGGCGATGCTCATGATGCTACGCACCGCAGCCTTCTTTGAGCAACTGTATTCACATTACCGTGCCAGGGGCAGCTAACGTGTCATGCCGCCGCAGGCGAAGTGAAGTCAAAGCCGGTGCTTTATTGCACTATAACAGCCTGTCTCTGATCCCCGGGAATCCTCATGCTGACCCTGAAAATTTTTTGTCTCTGCTTTCTTACCGTCATTGTGCTGTCGCTCGCGGCCAGTCTGGCGCAGGCGACGCGCGGCGCTGATGCCCTGAATCAGGGCGGCTGGGCAACTGCCCGGCGGGATTCGGCAGGGCTCGCTCCCGATCCGCATGTTAACGCCAGTCAGGCCATCATTCAGGTTTATGCCGCACCGACCTATGGCTGGAAGGGTGCCGTTGCGGTGCATCCGTGGATTATTTTTAAACGCGCAGGTGAAACCCGCTATACGCGTTATGAAGTCATCAGTTGGGGCAGTGGCGATAAGGTAAGGCGCAATGCCTCTTTGCCAGATGGTTACTGGTACGGTGCAAAACCGCGTTTGCTGGTGGAGCACCGTGGCCCTGAAGCGCAGAACCTGATTCCGCAGATTGAAGCCGCCATCAAAACCTATCCCTGGCCCACGACCTATCATGCCTGGCCCGGACCGAACAGTAATACTTTTATGGCGCACATTGGGCGCAATGGGCCCGGGCTGAAACTGAATCTGCCTGCTAACGCTCTGGGGAAAGACTATCGGCCATTATGGCGTCCGGTTGGCTTACCGCCTTCAGGTCGCGGGGTTCAATTGTCCCTGCTTGGCGTGGCGGGCGTAACGATCGGCGTGCAAGAGGGCGTTGAGTTTAATCTGTTAGGGCTGAGTGCTGGCGTCGGATTTGCGCCGTTTCAGCTGCGCCTGCCTTTTATCGGCGGTGTAGGGCATAACAACCTGCAACATGATCATCCCTGATTGCCGGCCAGGGTGAGGTGTCGGGCGCATTGACGTCCTGCCCTTGTCTGCCCTGACGCGCTAACGGCCCACAGGTTAGCGCGTCCCGGCAGAAACGGTCAGCAGACGCCGAAATCGCCATCTTCGTGATAAAGATTCACGCTGTCTGCTTTAATTTCAATTTCCTTTTTGCTGGCATCATCTACGCGCGCGCACCAAAGCGTGTCGCCTTCTGCACGCAGCACGACCATTTTAGGACCGCCCGTTTTCGACTGAACCAGGTCATCAGGGTTAAACATATTTCCTCCGTTGTTTTCTGATGGTTATGTCTGGCATTGCAGCCTCGCATTTTTTGCGCGGCCTTTTCCATTTTAGACACAACCCGTTTTACCTGCCGTCCGACTGCTCGCATCCTGTCCGCACATCACAAAAATACCGCATGGTTGTCAGTTGACAACCATGAAAATATAAGGAATGCTACGCGCCATGGTGGACAGAAAGCGGCACCCGAATAAAGAGATTGAGGCAGCATTACGTTACGCAGAATCTTACGGATGGCGGGTTATTGCCTCCGGTCATCATGCATGGGGAAAGCTGTATTGCCCCTCAAATCTTGAGACATGCCGGTGTGGGGAATTTTGTCTGACCTGTATCTGGCACACACCAAAAAGCGCGACGAACCATGCAAAAGCATTGCGGCGCGTCGTAGATAACTGTAGTGAGATAAAAAAACGCAAGCGAGGGCATTAACATGACGGAATACTGTTTCACCTTGCGGTTTGAACTGCCTGAAACGTCGGCACCTATTGATACAATACTGGAAAAACTGGCCGAGGCAGGGTGCGATGATGCGCTGGTGGGCGCGGGAACCGCTGGCAAGCTGGCGCTGGAGTTTACCCGCCCGGCGATGTCGGCCAGCGATGCGGTCGACAGTGCGATCCGGGATGTTCAGGTTGCCATTCCTGGCGCGGTCATGATCGAAGCGGCACCGGACTTTGTCGGCTTAACCGATGTGGCTGACCTTATTGGCGTGTCGCGTCAAAATATGCGCAAACTGATGCTGACGCACAGCAAACAGTTTCCACTGCCGGTGCATGATGGCAAAACTGCTATCTGGCATTTAGCCGACGTGCTGGAGTGGCTGGGGCAGCGCAATCACTACCAGCTACCCGCGGTCACCTGCGAACTGGCGCAGGTAACCCGTCGGCTTAACGTGTTGGGTTCCGTGCAGCGCTACGGTTACCAAAAAACTAAGCCCTAGTGCGGCAACAGGAAAAGCGTCGCCAGGCCCAGGAAAATAAAAAAGCCACCGGTATCGGTAATGGCCGTAATCAGAACGCTGGAGCCCACGGCGGGATCGCGTTTCATTTTGGTCATTACCAGCGGCACCATCACGCCCATGATGGCCGCCAGCAAAAGATTCAGCACCATCGCCAGCATCATCACGCCGCCCAGTGCCATATTGCTGTACATGAGCCAGGTGATGGCACCCATAATCCCGCCCCAGAACAGGCCGTTAATCAGGGCGACGCCAATTTCTCGCTTAAACAGAAACGAGAAGTTGCCCGGTTCAACCTGATGCAGCGCCAGGGCGCGGACAATCATGGTAATGGTCTGGTTACCGGTATTGCCGCCGATGCCGGCGATAATCGGCATTAAAGTCGCAAGCGCGACAATCTGTGAGATAGTGCCCTCAAACAGCCCAATCACGCGGGAAGCGATAAAGGCTGTGCAGAGGTTGATGGCCAGCCAGGCCCAGCGATTTCGCACCGACTTACGGACCGGAGCAAAGACATCCTCTTCCTGGCTGATCCCGCCCATTTTGCGGATGTTGCTTTCATTTTCTTTGTTTACCAGGTCGACCACATCTTCAATCGTGATACGGCCAATGAGCTTGCCCTGGGCGTCCGTCACCGCTGCGGAAATCAGGTTATAGCGTTCAAAGGCACTGGCGGCGTCTTCGGCTTTATCGTCCAGCTGAAAGGTGGTGGGATGGGGATTCATCACCTCGCTCACCAGGGTTTTGGGTTTATTCAGCAGGATATCCGTCAACAGCAGTTCGCCGAGCAGCTGATTCTGTTCATTGGTAATGAAGATTTTGTCCGTGCCATCGGGCATGCTTTTGCCTTTGCGTAAAAACCGTTGCACGGTCGCCAGCGTGACGTCCTCGCGTACAGTGAGGATATTGAAGTCCATCACCCGACCCACGCGATCGCGGTCAAACTTCATCACGCTCAGAATACGCGCCCGTAATTTGGGCTCCAGGGAGGTCAGTAAGCGCCCGGTGAGGCCGCGCGGCAGATAGCGCACCAGCCAGGCCTGGTCGTCAATATCCAGCGGCGCGATAGCCTGGAGAATATCGCGGTCGCTCATCTCGTCGGTCAGGCTGTCCCAGACGGTTTCTGACGCTTCAACCAGCACATGGCCGCGTTTTTCCGGCGGCACCAGGCTCCAGAGCGCCAGGCGGGCTTCTTCAGGCAACGCTTCAAGGATGTCGGCCAGGTCAGCCGCATGGAGCTGGTCGATGTCTTGTTGCAGAATTTCCCGATGTATCACATTTTCACGTTGCTGCTCAGGCGAGAGATGACCGGCTTTATTCCGTAGTGTCTCGCTGAGACCCTGCTCATTGAGCAGCAGCGTCAGAATACGATGACGAATTTCATTTAAACGTTGAGTGTGTGAGGCAGACACATTGCATCCCTTTAGTCTGAAAGCACCTGCACGAAGTGTAGCGTTTTGACTGAAAAAGGGAGGCAAAAAATCGTCCCGCAGGCGGGAATGCGCGCGGATGTGTCAGCGAAAAGCCTGTAAGGGATTAACGACTGCTGGAAAGCGTCGGGATAGCAGGCGCGGATTCAGTTTGCTTTTGCTGATGATGCTCGAAGGCCGCAGGCAGGATAAAAACGAGACGGCTAAACAGAATGATAAAACTGATGAGTAAAACAACCCGCGTCATACTGACGCTTTTTTTACGTCTTCGGGGAGAAAGGGCGCTGTTCACGCAAAGAAATTCCTGTAATAACCCGGACCGGGCGACAGCAATATTTAGTCACAGTCGCCCGGGTAAATCAACCGCTGTTTAAAAAAAATACAACGGCTCAATAGCTGGCTTTCTGGGCCAGCAGGGTCGCAAAACGGCAGTTAATCCGGTTGCCGTTTTCATCTTTGCGATGTAGCTGTCCCCAGTTTTCGTTGTATTTCACAATGTGCCAGTTGCGGTAGTAATGGCTTAACTCACCGGACTTAAACGCGAAAGGGAAGTCAGACGGACAGGGCGCATCCTCGGTATTCATCGCGGCCACAATCAGGTTAAAGCCATTTTTCACGGTACAGGCTTGCATATCCGCGATGAGCTGGGGAATGGTGGCCGGTTGCAAAAACATCATGACCACCGTCGAGATGACCACCTGCCAGGCCCCGTTAAAACGCACCTGATTTAAATCCTGCAGCGCCGTATGAATGCCGGTCAGCCCTTCGGCGGCGATGATCTGATTGAGCCGTTCCAGACTGGCGGGATTGTGATCCCAGGCCGTCACGTCAAAACCATGTTGGTTAAGGAACAGCGTATTACGTCCACTTCCGCACCCCAGATCAAGCGCTTTTCCAGGTGTCAGTTTAGGCAGCGCCTCGGCCACCTCCGAGTGCACAGGGGTTAAGCCATAGGTTTCTGCAAAATAGTTATCGGTTCGCAATGTCATGATTATCCGTTCGGTAATGCGGGCAGCAAATGCCCGCACAATCAGGCTTCTGCCAGAATCAGCTTCCAGCCGGTGACCTCATTCCAGTAGTTTTGCTCACGCTCCAGATCGAGCTGGACCAGGTTATTTTGACTGAAATAGCCCGTCGGGAAGGTAAGCGTCCAGTGGCCCTCATCACAGGTCAGCGTTAACGCGTCAGGACGTGTAGTCGCCTGGCGCTGGTTGTTCAGTAAGGTGCCAAGGCGCAGCAGGAATATCAGCGGCAGAAACTGCTTTTTCTTAAACAGCGTGACGCGAGGCAGTTCATCCACTTTGACGGCTTTACGGTGGAATCTGACCAATGCTGCCAGCAGCATCTGCTGATCCTGGTTGAAACCCGGCAGGTTGGTGTTCTGCAAAATATAGGCTGAGTGGCGTTGCATGCCGCTGTGGTTGATCGTCAAGCCGACTTCGTGCAGCATCGCCGCCCATTTCAACAGCGCCGCCAGCTGAGGATTCGCGAGTTTGGGATTCTGGTCGCGCCATTGCAGATAGAGCTGCTCGGTGGTTTCCAGCACTCGACGCGCCTGGTCGCTGTCGATGGCATAGTGATTCGCCAGGCTCTGAGCGGTGCGGCTGCGAATATCCCGATGGCGGAAACGGCCTTCCATCTCATAAAGTACGCCTTCACGCAGCGCGCCATCGCTCAGGGTCAGTTCACGAATCGCCAGCGCATCAAACACGCCGCAAAGAATCGCCAGCCCCGGAACAAATACGCTTTTGCGCTCTTCAGACAGACCTGGCAGACTCAGCGCAGCGAACGATTTATGCTTGATCACTTCATCATAAAGCTTTGTCAGTCGCTCTGGCGTAATCAGCTTCTCTTTCTCGCCCATCGCCAGCAGCACTTCGCAGGCCGCTTTGATGGTGCCGGAAGCACCAAGGGCATATTGCCAGCCGTGCAGACGATATTGCCACGCCAGGGTTTCCAGCTTCTGCGTGGCGGCCAGCCGGGCGCGACGGAAGTTTTCAACGCTGATTTCGCCGCCAGGGAAGTAAAGCTGGGCAAAGCTGACGCAGCCCATGCGGCGGCTTTCGACTAGTTGAGGCTCAAAATCTTCACCGATGACGAGCTCTGTCGAGCCGCCACCGATATCAATCACCAGCTTGCGTCCTTTTTCCGGTTGCGTATGTTCGACGCCCATAAAGATCAGGCGCGCTTCTTCGTGACCGGAAATCACCTCTATTGGATAAGGAATGACCTCTGCCGCGCGCTGTAAAAACGTCTCAGCGTTAACCGCCTGACGCAGCGTATGTGTGCCGACAATCGTCACGTTGCTGGCATTAAAGCCCTGCAGGCGTTCGGCAAACAGTGCCAGGCAGTTCAGACCGCGCTCCATGGCGTCTTCGCTCAGGTAATTTTTGGCATCCAGGCCATCAGCAAGATGCACGCGCTGCTTCAGTCGCCCCAATACCTGCAAAGCCCCATCCACCACACGGGCAATGACCATGTGGAAACTGTTTGAACCGAGATCGATGGCCGCAAACTCTTGAGGTTTCGGCGTACTTTTTTGGGATATTGGCATAGGCGTTATTCAGGTTGTTCCAGCTTCTTGATGTATTCGTAAATCGCCATTTGCGACCGCACCTTACGACGATTGCCGCGCTGAACGTATTGGTTACTCAGCTCTTTATCCACGACGCGCGCTTTAACCGTGTCGCTGAGCTGAATGGCAATGATGTCCAGAATGCGCTGCTTTATTTGTGGATCCAGGATAGCCACGGCCACTTCGATACGGTAATCAATGTTACGCGTCATCCAGTCAGCCGAGGAGAGAAACACTTTCTTGTCCCCACCGTTTTCAAAGATATAAACGCGGTCATGTTCCAGGAAGCGATCAACGATACTGATCACACGAATATTTTCACTGATCCCAGGCAAGTCCGGAATCAATGAGCACATCCCACGAACCAGTAAATTAACATTTACGCCAACGCTGGAGGCCGTATAAAGCCTGTCTACCAGCCCTTTGTCCACCAGGTTGTTAATTTTAAGAGTTATGCCACTGGGGCGCTTTTGTTGGGCATTCGCAATCTCGTTATCGATCAAATCATACAGCATCCGACGTGAGTTTTGCGGAGAAACCATCAGGTGATCAAACGTCACCGGGCGGTACGGGTTTTCGATAAAGTTAAAGACCCGGCGCACTTCATTGGTGATCCGCGCATCAGCGGTCAGCAGCGAGTAGTCCGTGTACAGACGCGCGGTTTTCTCATTAAAGTTACCGGTGCCGATGTGGGCATAGCGCACGATTTCTTCGCCTTCGCGGCGGGAAATCAGAAACAGTTTGGCGTGAATTTTCAGGCCAGGCGCCGAGAAAATAACGTGAACACCGGCTTCTGTCAGGCGCTTAGCCCAGTAAATATTGGCTTCTTCATCGAAACGCGCCTGAAGTTCGACGACCACCGTCACTTTCTTACCGTTATAGGCGGCGTGAATCATCGCATCCATGATGCGGGAATGCTTGGCGACGCGGTAAATATTAATTTTAATCGCCAGCACGCTGGGGTCGAATGATGCCTGGCGTAGCAGTTCCAGCACATGCTCGAACGTGTGATACGGATAATAAAGCAGGACGTCGCGATTACGAATGGCGTCAAAACCGTTGCGGAAGCCGTCAAAACCAATGTGGCGAATCTGCGGCATCGGACGGTTAATCAGGTTGTTTTTCCCGACGTTAGGAAACCCGATAAAGTCTTTGAAGTTGTGATAGCGTCCGCCTGCCAGCACGGAGTCGTAGTTGGAAATCGACAGCTTGTCGCACAGCAGCGCCACCATAGAATCCGGCATATCGCGCTGATAGACAAAACGCACAGGTTCTGCCGTCAGACGCTGTTTCAGGCTGGAGGACATCAGTTCCAGCAGGCTGGACTCCATTTCGGTGACCAGATCGTACTCCGCATCGCGCGTCATTTTCATTGAATAGGCGTTCAGCGTGTCGTAATCGTAGAAACCTTTGAAAATATCATCCAGGCAGTAGCGCAGGATGTTGTCTAACAGGATCATCGGCTTGCGGCGGCGCGGCGGCTCCGCAGGCAGATTAATAAAACGCGGGACCTTGTCTGACGGGATTTCCAGCAACGCGTACTGAATATCGCTGCCGCGAATGATCTCGACCGCCAGATAGGTGTAATCGTCTTTCAGAAACTCCGTCAGGTCGGTTTCATGGGTAATCAGGATCGGCGTGATGTGCTGACGCAGTTCATGCTTAAAGTAGTGACGCAGCCAGCTTTGCTGATTAGGTGAAAGCTGACGTTCGTTAATCAGAAAGATTTGATTGCGCGCCATTTCCAGCAACAGGTCGTTGTAGAGCGCATCAAATTCCTGATCCGATTTCAGTACGCGCTGCTGAATCTTCTTCAACAGGTGGCGCGGTGTGCTGGCGGAGCCTTGCTCTTCGCCAATCAGGATGCGTCGTTTCAGGTCGGCAAACCGGACCTTGTAAAATTCGTCGAGGTTATTTGAGTAAATACCTAAGAAACGCATACGTTCAATCAGCGGATTACTTTTGTCTGCCGCTTCCTGCAAAACACGTTCGTTAAAGCACAACCAGCTCATTTCTTTTTCAATATAAAGCTTTACCTGACCCATTCTCACTCCGTATGACGGTTGCAGGACTGACGACGCTACAGTATCCATCAGCATTATGGCGAGAGTATGGCAGGCTTGTCCAACAGCAAAAGTTGTCTTATCAAGCCGCTACGGGCAACATAGCGACTCATTTTCGCCGCATAATCAGGGCCGCATGAGCGTAAACCATATTCCCGTCCAGTTTAGCGATCGCCGACGTCGTGCTATTGACCGTTATACGCGGCGCCTCGTCACGTGCTGCGGGGTCGCTATTCTGTTACTGATGATGCTGCTGTTCTTTTGGTTGCTCTGGGTGGTCCTGCCGTTGTTTAGCGCACCGGGTGTGCACAGTCTCAGTCATCAGCGGCTCTGGGATGCATCGCCCGCACTGGCCATTGGTAATAAAGGCAGCGTTGGCTGGCGTATCAGTCGTGATGGCAAGGCACGATTTATACCGCTGAATGGCCAACCGCCTGAGCCCGCGCTGATGCTGACGCCCGCGCCGCAACAGGTGGTAACGAGCGCCGATGGCAATATGGTGCTGCTCAACGCACAGGGCAGTTTAACCCTGTTGCAGCCGGTGATAAGCAAAGGCGAAAGCGAGTGGCATTTTCCGTTGGGCGATAGCGGCTTTCGTCTGCCCCAGGGCGACGTAAAAGAAATGGCTGTCGCCACACTTCGTCCCGATCAATGGCGGATTGCAGCGCTCACTGACGCGGGCGTCAGTCTGTTAACGCTGGAAACTAACCGCCAGGCTGCGCTCATCCAACTGCCGGGTCTGCAGCCTGCGCATCTGGTGCTTTCGCCTAAAGGCGACCTGCTGTACACCACCGAAGGCCGCCTGCTACGGGTCTGGCAAATCGATGACGGGCGGGCCTGGCTGCGGGAAACGCAGATGCTGCCGGAAGCGCCCCAACATATGCAGTTACTGGCCGGAGGCCAAACGCTGCTAATTCAGGACAGTCACGGTATTACGCAATGGTTTTCCATTGCTGGCGATAACGGCCTGCGCCTGCACGCCATCCGCACGTTCGCACACAGCGCCGGACAGGGTCTGATCGTCAGTGAGGCGCAGCGCCGGGTTTTCGCTACCTTTGATCAAACCGGCCTGCTTAAGGTCTTTGCCAGCAAACAGGATGGGCCCATTCTGCAACACCAGTTAGCACCCGGCATCCTGCAGGCGCAGTTTTCGCCGCAGGGTGACAGCCTGTTGCTGGAGCGATCGTCAGGTTGGGAAACCCTTAAACTGACCAATCCCTGGCCGGATGTGACCTGGCGTAACTTCTGGCAAAAAATCTGGTATGAAAACTATCCCAAAGCCGACTGGGTCTGGCAGTCCACCAATGCCGGAGACAGCTATCAGGCGAAGTTCAGTTTAATTCCGATGGTGGTGGGCACGCTGAAAGCGGCCAGTATGGCGCTGCTTTTTGCCACGCCGCTTGCCCTGGCTGCTGCGATGTACACCGCCTGGTTTATGGCACCGGGTTTACGTCGTTGGGTGAAGCCTGCGATAGAGATGATGGGGGCGCTGCCCAGTGTGGTGATTGGGCTGATTGCCGGATTATGGTTAGCGCCCCATGTCGGTCAGGCATTAACAGGAATTCTGTTGCTGCCTGTCACGCTGGCGGGCAGTCTGCTTGGCTGCGGTATTCTGGCCCGCCGCTTACCGGCCCGCTGGCGGCAGCCGGGCCATGAGGTTATCCTGCTGCTGCCCGTGCTGCTTATTGTCGCGGCGTTAACGCTCTGGCTACCCACGCTTATCGTGCCGGATGCCGGTGACTGGCTGCCGCATTACGCGCAGCGTAATCTGCTGATAGCGGCGCTGGCGATGGGGTTTGCGCTGGTGCCGATGATTTTTACGCTGGCGGAAGATGCGCTGTTCAGCGTTCCGGCGTCGCTGGGGCAGGGCTCACTGGCGCTGGGCGCCACGCCGTGGCAAACGCTGACGCGGGTCGTGCTGCCGGGAGCGTCGGCCGGCATTTTTGCCGCGCTGATGATTGGTTTCGGACGGGCCGTAGGCGAAACCATGATTCTCTTAATGGCCACCGGGAACACGCCGCAAACTGAAGGCGGCCTGTTCAGTGGCCTGCGCACGCTGTCAGCCAATATCGCGATTGAAATGCCTGAGGCGGCCGTTGGCAGCGCACATTACCGGATTCTGTTTTTAAGTGCGCTGGTGCTGCTGGTCTTCACGTTGATGATCAATACGGTTGCCGAGCTTATCCGCCAGCGTCTGCGCCTGCGTTTTAGCCAGTATAAGGAGCAGGCATGAAGTCGATACGACAAAACGATCGCTGGCGTTGGCTTACGGCGGGTGCCGTGACGGTCTGTTTACTGGCCTTTACCCTGTTGATCGCGCTGCTGGGATGGCAGGGGCTGCGCGCGTTCTGGCCCCATCGCGTCGATCTCTATCAGTTCACACTGCCTGATGGCAGCAAAACCCGTGTACTGGGCGAAACGCTTGAGCGGCAATCGCATTATCCGGCGCCTGCCGCCGCGTCAGACGGCAAACCGGGCGACGTACATCGCTATCTGATTAAGACAGGCAACCGGGACTGGGCCGCGCCTGACTTTCGGGCGGTGCTGAGTCAGCAGGCACCGATTGTCAGCCAGCCGGACGACGTGATGGTGCTGCAGCGCCGCAGTCAGGGGAATGCCTATGGCTGGTTTGTCGGCCTGCGGGAAGAGAATGATGTTCTTACGGCAAAAGACATTATGGCGCTTCTGCAACAGCGCCTTGAACAGGTAAAGCTTATCGAGCAGCAGGCCAGCGAGATGCGTCGGGTCGATATTGCCCGGTTGAATGAACAACTGGACCAGTTGGACGATCAGGCTGAGCATCAGCGCGCGGCAAAGCAGTTCGATTTGCAGGCGCAGTCAGAATACGAGGCCAACCAGGCGGCGCTGCAACGCCGCCTTCTTCAGCTCAATGACAGGCTGAACAGTCTGCAAGCGGAAAGCCAGCGTGAT
This sequence comes from Pantoea stewartii, assembly GCF_011044475.1. NCBI lineage: Bacteria > Pseudomonadati > Pseudomonadota > Gammaproteobacteria > Enterobacterales > Erwiniaceae > Pantoea > Pantoea stewartii. Next base: position 1,635,684 of record NZ_CP049115.1, on the reverse strand, counting down.
GCGCTGATTCTGCGCGATGTGAACGGCACTGATCACCGCATTCCTCTGTCGCAGATTGTGGAAGCCTGGCAACCTAACGCGATGAGCCTGATGCAAAAAATGGGGCATTTCTGCCAGCAGGTGTGGCGCTTTATTAGCGATTCGCCTGCCGAAGGGGAAAGCGAGTTTGGCGTGTTTCCGGCGATATTTGGCACGGTGCTCATGGTGCTGCTGATGTCTGTGGTTGTGATGCCGCTGGGCGTTATCGCGGCGCTGTGGCTACATGAATATGCGGAACGCAACGCGTTGACCCGTCTGGTACGCATCGCCGTGGTCAACCTGGCGGGCGTGCCCTCGATTGTTTATGGCGTATTTGGGCTGGGCTTTTTTGTCTGGCTGGTGGGCGGCACGGTGGACCAGCTGTTTTACAGCAGCACCTTGCCCGCCCCGACATTTGGTACGCCCGGTTTGCTGTGGGCGTCGCTGACACTGGCCCTGCTGACCTTGCCGGTGGTGATTGTCGCGACGGAAGAAGGGCTTTCCCGCATTCCCGACAGTCTTCGGCAGGGCTCGCTGGCGCTGGGGGCGACCCAGGCCGAAACGCTCTGGAACGTGGTATTGCCTATGGCCGTTCCGGCCATGTTAACCGGCCTGATTCTGGCCGTGGCACGTGCCGCAGGCGAGACCGCGCCTCTGATGCTGGTGGGCGTGGTTAAAATGGTGCCGGAACTGCCGGTAGATGCGGTGTTCCCTTACCTGCACCTCGACAGAAAATTTATGCATCTGGGCTTTCAGATCTACGATCTCGCCTTTCAGAGCCCTAATACCGAAGCCGACCGGCCGCTGGTTTTCGCCACGGCGCTGCTTCTGGTGCTCATTATTCTGTTGCTGAACCTGTTAGCTATGGGCCTGCGTCACCGCCTGCGTGAACGCTATCGCCTGATGACTCAATAACTGACGATGACTATGATGCCCGAAACTGATATTGCGCTAACCGTTGATCATCTGTCGCTCTGGTACGGTGAGCGCCAGGTGCTTCAGGATGTCTCGCTGCAATTGCCCAAAAATCGCATCACCGCATTGATTGGCCCGTCCGGCTGCGGCAAATCAACGCTGCTGCGCTGCTTTAATCGTATGAACGACGTGATTGATCGCTGCCGCATCGAAGGGGACATTCTGCTGGATCAGCAGTCGATTATGCGACCTGCTCAGGATGTCTCTGCGCTGCGTCGCCGGGTCGGGATGGTGTTTCAGCGGCCCAATCCGTTCCCCAAATCGGTTTACGAAAATGTGGTGTACGGACTGCGGCTGCAAGGGGTGCGCGATAAGCGCGTACTGAATGAAGCCTGCGAACGGGCACTCCGGGCGGCGGCGCTGTGGGGTGAGGTGAAAGATCAGCTGGCACAGAATGCGCTGACGCTTTCCACGGGGCAGCAACAAAGGCTGGTTATCGCCCGCGCTATCGCGATTGAGCCGGACGTCCTGTTACTTGATGAGCCAACATCCGCGCTGGACCCGATTTCTACCCTGGTGATCGAAGAACTGATGAGCACGCTCAGGCAGCATTTCACGCTGGTGCTGGTCACCCACAACATGCAGCAGGCTTCACGCGTGTCGGATTACACAGCCTTTATGCATCAGGGATCGCTGGTGGAGTTTGACACCACAGACAGGATTTTCACCACACCACAGGTGCGCCGGACAGAAGATTACATCACCGGGCGTTACGGTTGAAAGGGCAGGGAGCCTGGCTCCCTGAGCATTAATCGTGGGCGTAGCCCTGAGCGGGTAAGGGATGACCATCCAGCCAGGCTTTTCCCTCACGCATGGTCAGTCGGCCTTCGGTAAACCAGTTAATTACCAGTGGGTAGATGGCATGTTCCTGATGCTGCACGCGTTCGGTAATCTCGGCCTCGCTGTCTTCAGCAAACACCGGCACCTTGGCCTGCAAAATGACCGGGCCACCATCCAGTTCATCGGTCACGAAGTGCACGGATGTACCGTGCTCCTTATCGCCGTTTTCCAGCGCCTGGCGGTGCGTATGCAGACCGGGATATTTCGGCAGCAGCGACGGATGAATGTTCAGCAGACGGTCAGAGTAATGCGCCACGAAGCCCGGACTCAGAATGCGCATATAACCCGCCAGCACCACCAGATCCGGTGCATACGCATCGATCTCAAGCATCAGTTGCCGATCAAAACTGTCGCGATCGTTAAAGTCACGTGCATCCAGCGCTTTTGCCGGGATCCCGGCCTCCTGCGCGCGAACTAAACCATAGGCGGAGGCTTTGTTACTGAACACGGCAGCGACGCTGCCGTGAATACGCCCGTTTGCACAGGCGTCGAGGATGGACTGAAGGTTACTTCCGTTACCCGAAATCAGTACAACCAGCTTTTTCATGAATGAATAACCACACGCTCTTCCGAGTCTGAGGCGTTAATCACACCAATTTTCCAGGCGTTTTCCCCGGCAGCACGCATCAGGTCAACGGCCTTATCCGCGTCAGCCGGGCTCAGCGCGATGATCATGCCCACGCCGCAGTTGAAGGTGCGATACATCTCATGACGACTGACATTGCCCGCCTGCTGCATCCAGCCGAACACGGCAGGCCACTGCCAGCTTTTCTCGTCAATCACCGCCTGAGTATTGTCGGGCAGGACACGCGGAATGTTTTCCCAGAAACCGCCACCGGTGAGGTGAGCAATCGCGTGCACATCCACCTGCTCAATCAGGCTGAGGATGTTTTTGACGTATATGCGCGTCGGCGCCAGTAAGTGATCGGCCAGCGGTTTGCCTTCCAGTTGCTCAACCAACGGATCGGTGCCGCTGACTTCCAGAATCTTACGCACCAGGGAATAGCCATTTGAGTGCGGGCCGCTTGAGCCCAGGGCGATCAGCACATCACCGTCCTGAACCTTGCTACCGTCAATGATTTCTGACTTTTCAACCACACCGACGCAAAAGCCCGCGACATCGTAATCTTCGCCATGATACATGCCCGGCATTTCAGCGGTTTCGCCGCCCACCAGCGCACAGCCTGACTGCAGACAACCTTCGGCGATACCGGTGATGACCGCCGATGCGGTGTCCACATCCAGCTTGCCGGTCGCGTAGTAATCCAGGAAGAAGAGAGGCTCCGCGCCCTGTACCACCAGGTCGTTAACACACATAGCAACCAGATCGATACCAATGGCATCGTGACGTTTGAGATCCATCGCCAGACGCAGCTTGGTGCCCACGCCATCGGTGCCGGAGACCAGCACAGGCTCACGGTATTTTTGCGGCAGCGCACAAAGCGCACCGAAGCCGCCTAGTCCACCCATGACTTCCGGGCGACGCGTCTTTTTCACTACGCCTTTAATACGGTCAACCAGAGCGTTACCAGCATCAATATCAACACCGGCGTCTTTGTAGCTGAGAGAGGTCTTATCGGTCACTGCGAGGTCCCCACGCGAGTTGCGGTTGGTGGTTTAATATAAAGCGCGGCAATTCTATCAGCGCAGGCAAACGTTTGCGAGTCTCAGATTGCGTCCCCGACAATTTTCATCAATCCTTATTTTATGCGGTGGATTGCGCAAGCACATGTGGCGCGATGTTAAAAAGGCGGTATAATCCCGCGATTTTTTTTAGCTCAACTCACTCCGGGAGAACAACAATGAAGATCGTGGAAGTTAAACACCCGCTGGTCAAACATAAACTGGGACTGATGCGTGAGCATGATATCAGTACGAAGCGTTTCCGTGAGCTGGCCTCTGAAGTGGGCAGTCTGCTGACCTATGAAGCCACGGCCGATCTGGAAACCGAAAAGGTCACCATTGAGGGCTGGAATGGCCCGGTTCAGGTTGATCAAATTAAAGGCAAAAAAATCACCGTTGTGCCCATCCTGCGTGCCGGTCTGGGCATGATGGAAGGCGTACTGGAGCACGTGCCCAGCGCGCGCATCAGCGTGGTAGGCGTGTACCGTGACGAAGAAACGCTGGAGCCTGTACCTTATTTCCAGAAGCTGGTGTCCAACATTGAAGAGCGCCTGGCGCTGGTGGTCGATCCGATGCTGGCGACGGGCGGCTCCATGATCGCCACTATCGATCTCCTGAAAAAAGCCGGCTGCAGCAGCATTAAAGTGCTGGTGCTGGTCGCTGCGCCAGAAGGCATTGCCGCACTGGAGAAAGCGCACCCGGACGTGGAGCTGTACACCGCCTCCGTGGACCAGGGCCTGAACGACAAGGGCTACATCATTCCGGGCCTGGGTGACGCGGGCGATAAGATTTTCGGCACCAAATAGTGACCTGTTCAGGCGGCTTCATGCAGCACCTTGCTGTCAGCCTGCAGGCGCAGGCCGAGCCGCTTTTTTTCGCAACAGCCAATAACCTTCATCAGCCGACCAGAGAGTCGGCTTTTTTTTGACCAAAAACAGACTATCAACTCAAGGGGACTTTTAATGACTCGTCGCGCTATCGGCGTTAGCGAACGGCCGCCATTACTGCAAACGATTCCGCTCAGCCTGCAACATCTGTTCGCCATGTTCGGCGCAACGGTGCTGGTACCCATCCTCTTTCATATCAACCCGGCTACGGTACTGCTGTTTAACGGTGTCGGGACGCTGCTGTATCTGTTTATCTGTAAAGGCAAGATCCCCGCTTATCTGGGATCCAGTTTTGCCTTTATTTCACCTGTTTTACTCCTGCTGCCGCTGGGTTACGAAGTGGCGCTGGGGGGATTTATTCTCTGCGGCGTGCTGTTCTGTCTGGTCGCGTTGATCGTCAAAAAAGCCGGTACCGGCTGGCTGGATGTGATGTTTCCGCCTGCAGCAATGGGCGCTATTGTGGCGGTCATTGGTCTGGAGCTGGCGGGCGTCGCAGCAAACATGGCGGGCCTGCTCCCTGCTGAAGGTCATGCGCCTGACGGGACAACCGTGCTGATTTCGCTGGTCACCCTGGCCGTCACCGTTTTTGGCTCGGTGTTATTTCGTGGCTTTATGGCCATTATCCCGATTTTGATCGGCGTGCTGGTGGGCTACGCGCTTTCCGCTTTTATGGGCATTGTGGACTGGCGCGGCGTGGAAAATGCGCCGTGGTTTGCATTACCGACGTTTTATACGCCGCGTTTTGAATGGGTGGCGATGTTAACGATCCTGCCCGCCGCGCTGGTGGTGATCGCCGAACACGTGGGCCACCTGGTGGTCACGGCCAATATTGTTAAGCGTGATCTGGTCCGTGATCCCGGCCTGCATCGTTCCATGTTCGCCAACGGTTTATCGACCGTCATCTCGGGTTTCTTTGGATCCACGCCAAACACCACCTATGGTGAAAACATTGGCGTAATGGCCATTACCCGCGTTTACAGCACCTGGGTGATTGGCGGCGCGGCCATTTTCGCGATTTTGCTCTCCTGCGTGGGCAAACTGGCAGCGGCTATACAGGCGATCCCGGTGCCGGTCATGGGTGGCGTCTCCTTGCTGCTGTACGGCGTCATCGGTGCCTCCGGTATTCGTGTCCTGATCGAATCCAAAGTGGACTACAACAAAGCGCAAAACCTGATTCTGACCTCCGTGATCCTGATCATTGGCGTCAGCGGCGCGAAAGTGCACATCGGTGCCGCCGAGCTGAAAGGGATGGCGCTGGCGACGCTGGTTGGCGTTGCGCTGGCGTTGATTTTCCGCGTCATTTCCCTGCTGCGCCCGGAAGAAGTGGTGCTTGATGCAGAAGAGACACGCGACACATCGTCATGATGAAGGCCTGAAGACGCGGGCAGGGACGCCCGATTCATCTCTTCGCAAAAACTATGATAGACTGCCCCCGATTTTTGCCTGTTCGCTTGCTGAGGTGCTTCTGAACACGCCGGCACAATTGTCATTGCCACTCTATCTACCTGACAACGAAACCTTTGCCAGCTTCTGGCCGGGGGAAAACCCCTCGCTGATCGCTGCGATAAAGGGGGCGCTAAGCCAACAACATGGCAGCTATCTCTACTTCTGGTCGCGCGAAGGAGGAGGGCGCAGCCATCTGCTGCACGCTGCCTGCGCTGAAATGTCCGCGCGTGGTGAAGCCGTGGGCTATGTACCGCTGGATAAGCGCACCTGGTTTGTTCCAGAGGTGCTGGACGGCATGGAACAACTGCCGCTGGTTTGCATCGACAATATCGAATGCATCGCGGGAGAAGAAGCCTGGGAAATGGCGATTTTTAATCTCTATAACCGCATCCTGGAAACCGGCAATACCCGGCTCTTTATTACCGGCGATCGCCCACCGCGTCAGCTGAATCTGCATTTACCCGATCTGGCATCACGGCTCGACTGGGGGCAAATCTACCGTCTGCAGCCGCTCTCCGATGAAGATAAGTTACAGGCTTTACAGCTTCGCGCCGGACTGCGTGGGTTCGAACTGCCTGAAGACGTCGGCCGGTTTTTACTGAAGCGGCTGGATCGGGAGATGCGCACGCTGTTTGATACGCTGGATCGTCTGGATATCGCCTCTATCAGTGCGCAACGCAAACTGACGATCCCGTTTGTTAAAGAAACGCTTGGACTTTAAAGAATCGCCAGTACCGCCTCGGGCGGACGGCCTAAGCGGGCCCGATCGCCATTGATCACAATGGGCCGCTCAATCAGAATGGGATTTTCCACCATCGCGTCCAGCAAAGCGCTTTCGCTTAACGCTGCCTGATCCAGCGCCAGGGCGGTATAGGTCGGTTCGTTGCGGCGCATCAACTGACGCGCGCTCTCCATGCCCAGTTTCTGCAGCAGAATCTGCAACGTCGCTTTGTCGGGCGGCGTCTCCAGATAGCGCACAATCACCGGCTGGATGCCTCGCTGCTCCAGCAGTGCCAGGGTTTCCCGACTCTTACTGCAACGGGGATTATGATAAAGCGTCACCATACTGCTTATCCTTTCTGATATTGCTTAAAGCGTTGCTGCAACTGGCGCAACTGATCGATGCGCGCATCATAACGCGCCTGTTTCAGGCTCCCCAGCGGCACCTGGGCACTGGCCTGGCTCAGGGCACTGATGGCCTGAGCGATCTGACCATTTAAGGCCAGGCTTTCGGCACGGGCAAACAGCTCTTCGTCGGTATGGCCCTGCTGTGCTGAAGCCTGAGCCAGCAAATCCCATCCGTTGGTGTCATCTTTGTGTGTCCATGTATAGCGGTTCAGAATGCGGCTGGCATTGGCGGGTTGCTTCGCTTCAACATAAGCGTTCGCCAGGTTGAGCTGAACGACCGGGCTGGTTTTAGCCGCCTGCGTCGCGGTCAACAGTGCAATGGCCTGCTGTGGCTGATTCAGGCCGATATCAATATCCGTCATCAGATCAAGCAGCCAGACGTTTTCAGGCTGCTTAGCCAAAAGTGGCGTCACAATCCTTTTGGCTTCGCCATAGTTTTTGGCCTGCAAAAACTGCACCGCCTTGCCGTACCGGGAAGCCAGCTGCTCGCGTGCATTACCGTTGGCATACTGGTTCAGTAACTCATCGGTCAGTTGATTACGGCCGGTCGGATACATGCCCAACGTGCGCACCTTTGCCAGATAAAAGTCCTGAGAAGACTGGACTACCACCGCGCGCATCTGGTTTGCCCGGTTGCGCGCATCGGCGAGACGGCTGTCTGGTAAGGGGTGAGTCAGCAGGATTTCAGGCGGTTTGGAAGAAAACCGGCTCTGATCGGCCAGTTTTTGCAGAAAGTCCGGCATGGCCTGCGGGTTAAAGCCCGCGCGCTGCAAAACCTGAATACCAATGCGGTCGGCTTCCTGTTCGTTATTCTGCGTAAAACTGATGATGCCCTGCTGAGTACCCGCCAGTGTACCGGTTAAGGCGGCCATGCCCGCCTGTGGGCTGGCCATCGCCAGCAGGATCGAGCCCAAAGCCCCTACCCAGGTCAGCGGGGCATTGCGCTTTTGATCTTCCATCGCCCGCGCCAGATGGCGCTGCGTCACGTGGGAGATCTCATGCGCCATCACCGAGGCCAGCTGGCTTTCAGTATCGGTGAAGCGGAATAGCGCGGCGTGCAACACCACATTGCCACCAAAAAACGCAAAGGCGTTAAGTTCATCATTTTGAATCAGGAAAAAGTGGAAAGGCGTTTTAACCGCGTCCGCGTGAGAAACCAGCCGTTGACCGAGCTGATTGATGTACTGATTTAGCAGGGGATCGTTAATCAGCGGGGCGCTGGCACGTAGTTGCCGCACATAGAAATCCCCCATCTGCAACTCCTGATTAATCGACAGCGTAGAGCCTGCGGTCGTGCCCATATCCGGCAGGGAGTCGCTGATATCCGCCTGCGAGGTCAGCGGACAGGATAACGTGAGTGCAGGGAGTAGCGCAGCAATCAGCGTTTTTTTTAACCGGTTCAACATGCCTGAATCCTGTAATGAATCCCTGAATGGGACAGGTAAGCCGCTAATATGTTCTGTTTTACCCACGAATAGCGAGGCGTTCTGCGTATCTTAACCACAGGGCATGAAGAATGAAATGACGTTATCGCGCCCACTGCGCGGCAGGATTGTGATAATGCTTCAAACCTGACGAAAAAATTTGACGGTGCAATGATCTGCAAAGCGCCTGAATAACAGCCTGTCCGGATGAAAATGGCCGACAACGTTGGCATAAACGCAAGGGCCGAATACAAAGATACACGCGGACTGACATGCGGGCCGGGTAGCCACACGGCGGACGCGCTGAAAAGCAACAAAAAAACTGAACGTACTGGCCATTTTCCCAGGTATTCTCTGAAAAAAAGGCCCTGTACCCCAACGATTATCAGAAAGGTAAATTAAAAATATTGATGGTGAAAATGCCTTTATTGCCGACAGGCTATTTATGGCTGGCAAGGAAGCGCCAGGAAATCGCGTTATCCTCTCACGAACCGTGACACGCTTTATGAACCACCTTAAATAAGAAAGAAAAAACACGGTCGATAAAAAATACTTTTTATCACGCTCCGTTTTTATTTTATGGCCGTCCCGACAAAATGCTATTAAGAATTTCAGCTGCTCTCCGCGTTGTACCACTGTGATATAGATAAGCCGCCGTCATCTTCAGGAGCCGCCGACGTTGCGGTAGCACGGTATACATCAGATTTAAACAGCAGGAGAGTGAGTGATGCGACCAGCAGCCTTTATTGTGGTAGCGGCGGTAGCGGGATTTATTGGCGGGAATGTTATGCAGTTGCCAGTATTAGTCGACAAGGTCAGCGGTAAAGTTGCCAGTAAAACAGAACCCAGTGATTACTGGAGCACTCCGGCCATTCAGGGCTATGGAAAAATACATTATGTGGATACACCCGCGTATAAACCCGGCACGGTAGCGGATCTCAGTAATAAAATTGTTTTTCAAATTAATCGCAGTGAAGGCGATATTCGTCGGCCTAATCTGGGGCTGGAGCGCGTGGCACGCGTCACGAATCTCTATTACGCCGCAGGTGTACCGTTAGATAAACTGAATTTCGTCGTGTCAATTAACAGTGATGCCGTTCCCGCCGCACTGAATAATGAACAGTTTCATAAAGCATACGGGGTGGATAATCCTAACCTCCAGTTAATTAGCGCACTGGAAAAGGCGGGCGTGAAAGTGTCCATTTGCGATCAGTCAGTGGCGTTTCACCATTTCGAGCGTGACTGGATTGATACGCGCGTCACCCACACGATCTCCAGCGGCACCACCGTTGCCACGCTGCAAAACCAGGGTTATGCCTTTTTGATGCTGTAAGTCTCGCGATGGCGGTGCGCGCCGCTGTCACCTTAACGTCATCTTTCCGCGATGTGCATGTCATAAAACGCCTTTAGTGTAAGCGCCAATGAGATCGATCTCATTGGCGACTGACGAGGGTGAAATGAGTGACTTAATTCGTGTGGCAGAACGGGCTGGGGTTTCGCGCGCCACCGCCGCACGTGCCTTTTCCGATCCCCATCTGCTTAAACCTGGCACGCTGAAAAAGGTGCTGGATGCCTCGGAAGCACTGGGTTTTCGCCCCAACCATATTGCGCGCCAGCTCCGTACGCAGAGTTCGACCACTCTGGGCGTACTGCTGCCATCACTCAGTAACCCGGTGTTTGCGTTACAGCTTCAGGCAATGGAGCACCAGGCCCGGCTGGCGGGTTATGGCCTGCTGGTCGCGACAACGGATTATCAGCCAGAACGTGAGGCGTCGATCGTTGAACACATGCTGCGTCAGCGCGTAGCAGGGATGGTCCTGACCGTGTCAGATGCTGACAGCAGCGCCGTATTACCCACCCTGGCTGAAGCCCGCATGCCTTTCGTTCTGGCGCATAACATGCCGCAGAACACCGCCTGGCGCAGCGTCTGTGTGGATAACCGCCGGGCAATGGCAGAAGCCACTGCGCACCTGATCGCGCTGGGCCATCGGCATATTGTCATGGCGGCAGGGCCGATGTTGCAGTCTGACCGTGCACGTCAGCGCTACCTCGGCTATTGCGATGCGATGCAGCAGGCAGGCTTTACGCCCAGCGCGCTGGTTGATATGCCCAGCCACATTCACGCCCTGTTCGATCCTTTTTTACCGTTGATGACGGGCAGCGATCCGCTGACCGCCGTAATTTGCAGTAACGACCTCCTGGCCATCAGCCTGATGGGGGCGGCCGCGCGTGCAGGCATTAACGTACCGCAACAGCTGTCTGTTATGGGCTTCGATGGTATTGCTATCGGTGAACAGCTTTCGCCTTCACTGGCCAGCGTGGTGCAGCCCAGCGAGCAGTTGGGTGCCTGCGCCATCGATATGCTTCTCGATTCGTCTGCTGAGGCTTCGCGCTTACTGGACCACCACCTGCGTTCAGGCGAGAGCATCGCGGCAATTTTTCATTCTTCAACATCAGGAAAACATCATGTCTACACACAATAAAATTGCGCTGTTTGCCAGCGCGGCGTTGCTTACCGCCTGTGCATTATCCAGCCCGCTGGCGCAGGCCGAGGAGAATGCGATTTGCTACAACTGCCCACCGGAATGGGCGGACTGGGCGACACAGCTCCAGGCGATCAAAAAAGACACCGGTATTGTCGTGCCGCAGGATAATAAAAACTCCGGCCAGGCCCTGGCGCAGCTCGTCGCCGAAAAAAATAACCCCGTCGCCGATGTGGTGTATTACGGTGTCAGTTTTGGGATTCAGGCGGCACAGGCAGGCGTGGTGACCGACTACAAACCCGCCAACTGGGATCAGGTTCCGGCAGGGATGAAAGACCCGCAGGGTAAGTGGGTCGCGCTGCACTCTGGCACCATGGGGTTTATGGTTAACGTCGATGCCCTGGGCGGCGCGCCGGTGCCGACGTCCTGGGACGACCTGCTGAAGCCAGAATACAAAGGCATGGTGGGTTATCTGGATCCCGCCAGTGCGTTTGTCGGCTATGTCGCCGCCGTGGCGGTGAACCAGGCGAAAGGGGGCACGATGCAGGATTTTACCCCCGCGCTGACGTGGTTCAAAAAGCTGCAGGCCAACAAGCCGATTGTGCCTAAACAAACCGCCTATGCCCGCCTTATCTCTGGCGAAATCCCGATTTTGCTGGATTACGACTTCAATGCCTATCGCGCGAAGTATAAAGATCACGCCAACGTCGTCTTTGTCATTCCTCAGGAAGGCACGGTGACGGTGCCTTACGTCATCAGTCTGGTAAAAAACGCCCCGCATGCTGCCAATGGCAAGAAAGTGATGGACTACGTGCTGTCGGATAAAGGGCAGGCGATTTGGGCTAACGCCTATCTGCGCCCGGTGCGGCCTTCTGCGATGTCCGCAGAGGCTAAAAAGCGCTTCCTGCCCGACAGCGATTACGCGCGCGCCCATACTGTTGACTACCAGCAGATGGCTGATGCACAGAAAGCCTTCTCTGCCCGTTATTTGAGTGAGATTCGGTAATGGCCTTGTCGAATGCCCGCAGCGGTTTACCGGTGGCCTCGCGCCACCGGTCTCGCCGACGTGAGCAGGGGGCCAACTGGCCATGGATGCTGCTGCCGGCCTTACTGTTTTTTGCCGCCTTCTGGCTGTTGCCTTTTGCCCGTTTATTACAGATGGGCATGACGCCGGATCGCAGCACCCGGCACAGTGGTTACTGGACAGTGATTACCCAGCCCCAGTATCTGCAAAGCCTGTTTAACACCGTCCTGTTGTCGCTGGCGGTCACACTGGTCACGCTCGCGATTGCCAGCGTGGTGGGCTGTTTTCTGGCTCGCCAGCGCTTCGCCGGGCGCGGCACCTTACTGGCGTTGCTCACGTTCCCCCTGGCGTTCCCCGGCGTGGTGGTCGGGTTTTTAGTGGTGATGCTGGCGGGACGGCAGGGCGTGCTGGCGCAGATCAGTATGCAACTGGTTCATGAACGCTGGACGCTGGCCTACTCGCTTACGGGGCTGTTTATTGGCTATCTCTACTTTTCACTGCCCCGCGCCATTGTCACGCTGGTCGCCGCCAGTGAAAAACTGGATCGTTCGCTGGAGGAGGCCGCCCGCTCATTGGGCGCCAGCCAGTGGCGCATTATTTGTGACGTGATTGTACCGGGTCTGAAACCGGCACTGCTCTCCAGCGGTGCGCTGTGTTTTGCCACCAGTATGGGCGCATTCGGCACCGCCTTTACGCTGGGCACCGACCTGAGCGTACTGCCACTCACGATTTACGGCGAGTTTACTAACTATGCTAACTTCGCCACGGCGGCGGCGCTGTCGGTGGTCATGGGCGCGGTGGCCTGGCTGGGATTGATGCTGGCACGTGTACTGACCCAATCCCGGGAGGAGAAGACCTCATGAAACGGCGTGGACTGTTCTGGCTGCAAATCGCGATCACGACGCTGACCGCCCTGTTCATGATTGTGCCGGTGGTGTTATCCATGCTGGCGGGCGTCACGCAAAACGACTTTGTCGGCCTGCGTAGCGGGCTGACGTTGAAGTGGGTTGAACAGGTGTGGGACATGTACAGCGACACGTTTTGGCTGTCGCTGATGATCGCGGTGAGCTGTTTGCTTGTCACGATGGTTGTCGGCGTGCCCGCCGCCTGGGGATTACTCAAGTCGCCATCGCGCTGGTCGTCACGTATTGAAGAGTGCCTGATGCTGCCCGTGGCGCTACCGGGCCTGGCGACGGCGCTGGGGATTATCCTGCTGTACGGCCAGTTTTCCGGCCTGCGCGACAGTTGGGTTTTTATCCTGATTGGCCATGTGCTGTTTACGCTGCCGTTTATGATCCGCCCGGTTCTGGCCGTGATGCAGGCTATCCAGTTGCCCCGACTGGAAGAGGCAGCCGCCAGCCTGGGGGCAGGCTTCTGGCAGCGTTTTTTCACCGTGGTGGTTCCCAACTGCCGTAACGGCATTCTTGCCGGGGCTTTTATGGTGACGACGCTGTCGGTTGGCGAATTCAATATTACCTGGATGTTACATACACCGCTGACCAAAACGCTGCCTGTGGGCCTGGCCGACAGCTATGCCTCCATGCGGCTGGAAGTCGGCTCGGCGTACACCTTGATCTTCATTTTAATGATTTTACCCCTGCTGCTGATGCTTAACGCCTGTAATCACTGGCTTGAACGTCAGTCACGTCAGCCACTCAGCGAGGAAAAGGCATGAATAACGATGCTGTTAACGTTACGTTGCGCGGCTGCGCGCGCCGTTTTGCGCATCACCAGGCGCTGCATCCTCTGGATCTCAGCGTGCACGCTGGCGAAACCCTGGTGCTGCTGGGGCCATCGGGCTGTGGCAAAACCACGACGTTGCGCATTATCAGTGGCCTGGAGCGTACCGATGCGCCGGGTGAAGTCTGGTTTGACGATCGCAACGTGACCGATTTGCCGATTGAAAAACGTAACGTCGGGATGGTGTTCCAAAACTATGCGCTGTTTCCCAATCTCAACGTGGCGCAAAACGTGGCCTACGGCCTGAAAGTGCAGGGCATCCCGCGTGCCGAACGCGAGGCACGAGTCCAGGAGATGCTGGAACTGGTCGATCTGACTGCACTGGCCCAGCGCCATATCGATAAACTCTCTGGTGGTCAGAAGCAGCGCGTTGCGCTGGCAAGGGCCCTGGCGGCCCGGCCTAAAGTGTTGCTCTTTGATGAGCCGCTGGCGGCGCTGGACGCCAAACTGCGCGAACGCCTGCGCGCAGACATCGGCGATCTGCTGAAAAAGCTGGCGATTACCGCCGTCTATGTGACGCACGATCAGCAGGAAGCCATGGCACTGGGCGACCGTATTGCGGTCATGGAGCAGGGCCGCCTGGTCCAGATTGCGACGCCGCAGGCCATTTATCAGCGTCCGGCTTCGCGCTTTGTGGCGGACTTCGTGGGCGCGATTAACTGCATTGAAACCGATGAGCAGGGGCAGCCGGTGAGATTCTGTCGTCCAGAGGATGTCCTGCTGGCAGAAGCGGGGCGCTATGCCCGACACGGCTGTATCGTCGCCAGCACCTTTCTCGGTGCCTCTCAACGCCTGCAGATCGATATTGGCCTGGATAAGCCCATCCAGGTCGAGCGTCACGCGCGCGAAAACTGGCATGCCGGGCAGCGTATCAGCTGGTCACTGGCCGGGCAGGCAGCGCTGGAATTTACCGCTTAAGGAGTGAAAGAGTGTCCGCTAATCCTACGCTGATCGCACAGATCAGTGACTTACATATTAAAGCGCAGGGGCGTTTGTCTTATAAGAAAGTCGATACGCACACGGCGTTACTGCGGGCCATCGCCACGCTGAATGCACTGCAACCGCGTCCTGACGTGGTCGTGATTACCGGTGACCTGGTGGATTTCGGCACCGCCGCAGAGTACCAGACGCTGCGCCAGGCGCTGGAGGGGCTGGAACGGCCCTTTTACCTGATGGCAGGTAATCATGACGACCGCCAGGCCCTGCGGGCCGCGTTTCCCGATCACACTTATCTGCAACAGGGCCCGACGCTCAACTGGCGGCTTATCGTCAGGGACGTCCAGCTACTGGCGCTGGACTCCAGCGTGCCGCACCAGCCATGGGGTGAACTTGATGATCGGCAGCTTCGCTGGCTGGATGACGCACTCACTGCGTCACCAGACATGCCCACATTGGTGATGCTGCACCATCCGCCGTTTGTCTGCGGTATTGATCATATGGACCGCCAGCGATTACGTCAGCCCGAAGCTCTGGCGGCGATTATTGCCCGCCATCCCCAGGTTGAACGGGTGCTGTGTGGGCATGTACATCGGGCTGTTCAGACGCGGTTTGCCGGCACGCTGGCCTGTATTGCGCCCGGCGTTTCTCACCAGGTTGCGCTGGATCTGCAACCGGATGGCCCGGCCAATTTTGTGCTGGAACCGGCGGGGTTTTTGCTGCATCGCTGGCAACGAGAGCAGGGCATGACCACCCACCAGTGCGCAATCGGCGACTACGACGGCCCCTGGCCCTTCTATGACGAAAACGGTTTAATCGATTAAATGCGCGTCAGGGCGATTTTTTGAACTGTACTGTGCTTAAGCCTGCTCAAAATGTCCTACAGCGTGTAGACTTACAGGCTGTAGAACCGCGATATGATAAAAACAACAGAGCCAGGCACAGCACAATGAATTTTCGCACTGTGGCGTCAACGCCATGTTAATGAATTTCCGTCCAAGAGCTGACTTACGCACGCTTATTGCGCTGCTGGTCATCATCAGCATCGTTATCACCCTGGCCAATAATTTATATGCCACATGGCGCGTGCAGCGCATGGTGCTGATCGACAGTACGCTGGAAGCCAACCGCGCCTACGCGGCTAAGCTGGCCTCGACCAGTGAGGTTTTTTTTCGTCTGGCGCAGTCACAGTTGCACTTTAGTGCCAATGTACTGGGAAAGGATTTCGATAACGAAGAACTGTTAAAAACGGAAGTGAATCGCCTGCGCGAGCAGACGGACAGTTTTAACTCGGTGGCCGTCGTGGATGAAAACGGTACGGTGCGGGCCATCTCGCCGGAGTCGCTGACCCTGACCGGCATGCATCTGACCAGTGATGCGTCACGTGAAGCGCTGCAAACCCGGCAGCCCATGATCAGCAAGCCCACGGTTTCCGCCGCCAATAACCTGCTTATCTTTGTCTCATGGCCCATCTGGAACAGTCAGGGACGCTATCTCGGTTATGTCGGCGGCACCATTTACCTGAAAAAGAAAAGCATTCTGAATGCCCTGCTGGGTGAACAGTTTTACCGGGACGGCACCAGCGTCTTTGTGCTCGACAGCAATAATCAGGTGCTCTATCACCAGAACCGGCAACTGGTTGGCAAAACCATACCGCCGCTGTTGAGCGACCGTGAACGGCAGGAAAAAGACAACGGTTCATTGGTGTTAACGGAAACCGACAAACCCACCCGGCTGGCGGGCTATGCCATCGTTCCGACCACGGGCTGGATGGTCGTGGCGCTAAAACCGGTAGACGCGACGCTGCAACCGCTGTCGGGTCTGATACTTAAAGTCCTGAAACACTCGGTTCCCTTCGCGCTTCTGACCTTGCTGGTGGCGGTGATTCTGGCCCGGATGATCGCTATGCCGCTCTGGCAACTGGCCCGCAAAGCCAGCAAGATTGATGGTCAGAGCGCCACCAACGATATCGGCGGCATTCATGCCTGGTATTTTGAGGCGGCGCAGGTGAAACGTGCCCTGCTGACCGGTATCGGGCTGGTGCAGGATAAGATTGGCCGTCTGAGTTCTGAGGCACAAACCGATCCGCTGACTCAGCTCCTCAACCGACGTGGCCTGAATGCCGTGCTCGATTATTTCCAGACGCTGCAACAGCCTTTTGCCGTGCTGGCACTGGATATCGATCATTTCAAAAACGTTAACGATAACTGGGGCCATGACGTCGGCGACCGGGTGATCCAGCAGGTGGCCAGAACGCTCCAGCAAAGCGCCAGAAAGCAGGATATTGTCAGCCGTAACGGCGGGGAAGAGTTCCTGATGCTGTTACCGGATACCAGTCTGGCCGACGCCGAGGCCATCGCTGAGCGCATACGTCTGAGCATCGCAGGCGAGGCGGTGGAAAATGTCGGCAATATCACGCTCTCAATTGGCGTGGCCGAATGGAGTGCACGCCGCGTGCCGCTGGAAACCAGTCTGAAGCGTGCCGACGATGCGCTCTATCAGGCCAAAAACGCAGGACGTAACTGCACTGTCGTCGCGAAATAGCGCGAAAGCGGCGCACCCTTTTCATCGTCTGAAGGCAGAAACGATGCCCGATGCAGCAGGGCTGCGCTCAGGAATTGATATGTTCCCGGCAGTAGCGTCGCTTCCAGCTGGCGGGCGTTAAGCCCGTTAGCTTGCGAAAAATCTGGCGAAAGTATCCGACATCATTAAAGCCACACTGACGCGCCACATCGGTTAACGAGAGGGAATCCCCGGTCAGCAATTTTTCTGCCATGACGATACGCTGGCGGTGAATGGCTTCCGTCAGCGTTAAGCGGAAAACGCGCCGGTAAACCCGCCCAAGGTAATCTGCATTACAGTGCAGCGTTTTCGCCAGACCCGAGGTGGACAGGGGCAAATGATACTGCGTGCGAATCAGCTGATTCGCCTTCCAGGCCAGATCGGCACCGGGGCTGTCAACGGTGTTCTCTTGCATGGCCGGGACGGTAAGCTGCTGCAGGATAAGCAGTAAAATACACTCCAGCGCCACGCTACGGTGAATATTCTGCTGTTCACTGAGAAACTGCCGGAACAGGGCAATGACATAAGCCGGATCGCCTACGCGCGTATGTTGAGGAAGGTGCAGCAGGCTCTGGTGTAACGTTGTCTGCGGTACAGGATGTTTCAACCAGTCGAAATGCAGCCAGTAAAATTTCAGATCAGGCGGAAATACGCCTTCTCCCACATGCCAGTGCCCGGGCCTGAGCAGTAAACTTTCTCCCGCCGTCACGCGAAACAGCACGTCGTCCTCACGGATAGTGAGTTGCCCACGCTCAACGAAAATAATTTCCCAGGAGGTCAGTCTGCGCGCCGGATGTGACCCTGTCCCGCGCGAAATAAACAGACCGCCGTTTTGCACCCGAACCGGAAACGCGATGGATAAGTCGAACATCATGATGCCTTTTCCCGCTGCTGATAGCGTTTTTTAGACTCTTCTCCCTGATTATTAACTAAAAATAGCCGCCATGTCTGATCAAGCTCACAGTTTAACGCTCAGGTCGGAATCCTCCCTTTTTTATACTTTTTCGTTCTCTTGTGGGTTAGCCGATTCCTGACAGAATACATCGGGTAAGGCGCCAAAACACCGATAAGCCCGTTATAAAGCGGGCAACCCTCTCTGTCCTGCATGAGGAAGACTTTATGACGTCTACGACACTTGAACAGAACACACTGGCGCAGTCGAACACACAGCAGATACTGTCCCTGCGTGAAAAAATCGGCTACGGACTGGGTGACGCCGGTGGCACCGTCATTACCTGCCTGATAACGAATTTTCTAACCTTTTTCTATACCGATGTGTTTGGCTTAACGCCAGCGCTGGTCGGTACGCTGTTTATGGTGCTGCGCATTTTTGATGCGATATCGGATCCGGTGATGGGCGTGATAGCGGACCGCACGCATAGCCGGTGGGGCCGCTTTCGTCCCTGGCAACTGTGGATAGCCCTGCCTGTCGGAATTATTGGCACGCTGACTTTCACCGCGCCTGCGCTTAGCATGGACATGAAACTGGTCTGGGCCTTTGCAACCTACCTGCTGCTCTCACTCAGCTATACCGCCATCAATGTGCCCTATTGCGCGCTGATTAACACCATGACGACGCGCCACTCGGAAGTGTTGTCCTGTCAGTCCTGGCGCTTTGTATTGTGTGGTGTGGCTGGCTTTCTGGTCTCAGTAGGGCTGCCGTGGCTGGTCGCTGAACTGGGAAAAGGAAACGCGGTGCTCGGCTATCGCGCAGGGGTCGGGATCCTGTGCGGACTGGCAGTGGTGATGTTTCTGTGCTGTTTCTTTTGGGTGCGGGAGCGCGTACCGCTGGATACGTTGGGCAAGTTCACCCTGCGGGAACATCTGGCCGGGTTACGCAAAAACGATCAGTTGTTACTGATGCTGCTGATGTCCTTTTTGCTGATTAACGTCTTCAACATCCGCGGCGGCGGCTATATGTACTTCATTACCTATGTCCTTCAGGGAAGCACGGCCTATACCTCCCTGTTTTTTACCATGGTGACCTTAGCCTCCATTTTGGGCTCGTTCATCGTGAATCCGCTTTCCAGACGCATTGATACCGTCCGGCTTTACTTCTGGACCAATATCGTGCTGGCGGTGGTGGCGCTGTGCATGTGGTTTCTGCCGGTTGGGCCGGCGTGGCAGAGTCTCTGGCTGGTGGTCATTCTGAGTAATGGTGTCATTCTTGGGTTTACCCTGCCGCTGCACTTCGCCCTGATGGCCTTTGCCGATGACTATGGCGAGTGGAAAAACGGCGTCCGGTCATCGGGGATGAATTTCGCCTTTAACCTGTTCTTTATCAAGCTGGCATGGGCATCCAGTGCCGTCATCATCAGCCTGCTGTTTATTGCGGTGGCCTATAAACCGGGCACAGGCAATCAAACCCCGGCTTCGCTGCATGCGATTACCGCCATGGAAACGCTGTTACCGGCCCTCTTTCACCTGCTGCTGGCCTTTGCCGTCCGTGCCTGCAAGCTGACTAACCCGATGATGACGCAGATTTCGCATGACCTGCGTATTCGCCATGTCCAGTCTTAAGGAGAGCATGATGTCTGTAAATGAAGTCGATCTGCATAAGCTCCAGATTCACGATCCGTTTCTTGGTCAGTATCAGCATCTGGTGCGGGACGTGGTGATCCCTTATCAATGGGCCGCGCTTAACGATCGTATTGACGACGCCGAACCGAGCCATGCCATAGCTAATTTCCGCATTGCGGCGGGCCAGCAGACGGGCGAATTCTATGGGATGGTGTTCCAGGACAGCGACGTGGCAAAGTGGCTGGAAGCCGTGGCCTGGTCACTGTGCCAGAAGCCGGATGCTGAGCTGGAGAAGACCGCCGATGAGGTCATAGAGCTGGTCGCGGCGGCGCAATGTGAGGATGGCTATCTCAACACCTACTTTACGGTAAAAGCCCCGCAGGATCGCTGGACGAATCTGGCCGAGTGTCATGAGCTCTACTGCGCCGGACATATGATTGAGGCGGGCGTAGCGTTTTTTCAGGCCACCGGCAAACGACGACTGCTGGCGGTGGTGTGCAAACTCGCCGATCACATCGACAGCGTGTTTGGCCCCAGCGAGCAGCAGCTGCACGGTTATCCTGGTCACCCGGAGATCGAACTGGCGCTGATGCGGCTGTATGACGTGACCCAGGAGCCGCGCTACATGGCGCTGGCCGACTATTTTGTCACGCAGCGGGGAACGCAGCCGCACTTCTATGATGATGAGTACCAGAAGCGTGGTCAGACGTCGTACTGGCACACCTATGGGCCCGCGTGGATGATCAAGGACAAGGCTTACAGCCAGGCGCACCAACCTCTTGCGGAACAGCAGCACGCGGTGGGGCACGCCGTGCGCTTTGTCTATCTGATGACCGGTGTCGCGCACCTCGCACGGCTGAGCCAGGATGAATCGAAACGACAGGACTGTCTGCGTCTGTGGCACAACATGGCGCAGCGACAGCTCTATATTACCGGCGGCATCGGTTCGCAGAGCAGCGGTGAAGCGTTCAGTAGCGATTACGACTTACCGAACGATACGGTTTATGCCGAAAGCTGTGCCTCGATTGGGCTGATGATGTTTGCCCGTCGCATGCTGGAAATGGAGGCGGACAGCCAGTACGCCGATGTCATGGAGCGCGCCCTGTATAACACAGTACTGGGTGGTATGGCGCTGGACGGAAAACATTTCTTTTACGTCAATCCGCTGGAAGTCCATCCGAAAAGCCTGCCTTTTAATCATATTTACGATCATGTGAAACCGGTTCGTCAGCGCTGGTTCGGCTGTGCCTGCTGCCCACCCAATATCGCCCGTTTGCTGACCTCTCTCGGCCACTATATTTATACGCCGCGCGAGGATGCGCTGTTTATCAATCTCTATATTGGTAACCGGGTCGAGATCCCGGTTGGCAATCAAACGTTGGGCCTGCGGATCAGCGGTAATCTTCCCTGGCAGGAAACCGTCACGATCACCATCGATTCCACCCAGCCTGTGAACCATACGCTGGCCTTGCGCCTGCCCGACTGGTGTGCGTCGCCGCAGATAACCTGTAACGGGACGGAAGTGAACGAGGCGGCGCGCAAAGGTTACCTGTATCTGACCCGTCACTGGCAGGAAGGCGATACGGTAACGTTAACCCTGCCCATGCCGGTGCGCCGGGTTTACGGCAATCCGCTGGTGCGCCATGTGGCGGGCAAGGTGGCCGTTCAGCGCGGGCCCTTGATCTATTGCCTGGAACAGGCGGATAACGGCGAGCAGTTACATAATCTGTGGCTGCCTGCGTCGGCGACATTCCGTACCTTTGCAGGGAAGGGGGTCTTTGCGCACAAGGTGCTGATTCAGGCGGAAGGGATCAGAAAAGCGGTGCGTGAACCTGAGCAACAGCTGCTGTGGCATTACGATCAGGCACCTGCGCTGGCGCAACCCCAGACCTTAACCTTTATTCCCTGGTTCTGTTGGGCCAATCGCGGAGAAGGGGAGATGCGTATCTGGGTGAATGAGGCATAACGGCGTCATCTCTGCCAGCAGCCGGGCCCGGTGCCCGGTCTGAATTGCCGCAGGCGCGATCTGATTCGTAGCGTCTGCGGTGTTCAACGATCTGCCGCCAGCGGCGAGGATTTTTCGTCAGCGCGGTTTTCGCGCCTTTTCAGCCCCCAAATATCCGGTACAATCGTGGCCCCTTATGACGTCATGGACCCAACGGCATGCTGGCTTTATTGATTCAATGGTACAAACGCCGTTTTAGCGACCCACAGGCGATTGGCCTGCTGGTGATTCTGCTGGCGGGATTTTGCATTCTGTTCTTCCTGAGTGGCCTGCTGGCACCGTTGCTGGTGGCCGTGGTTCTTGCTTATCTGCTTGAGTGGCCAACCGTGCGCCTGCAACGTATTGGCTGCACGCGCAGCTGGGCCACCAGCATTGTGTTGGTGCTGTTTGCCGGCATCCTGCTGGTGTTAGTGCTGATCGTCGCGCCTGTGGCGTGGCAGCAGGGCATTAACCTGACGCGGGATCTGCCTAACATGCTCAACAAGCTCTATCTCTACGCGGCCGGTTTGCCCCGACGTTTCCCGGCGCTGGTCGATGCCGGCATTATTGATGTGATTGTCGAGAACCTGCGTGGTCGTCTGAGCGGCGTGGGTGACTCACTGGTGAAATACTCACTGGCCTCGCTGGTCGGGTTGATGACGCTGATGATTTATCTGGTGCTGGTGCCCCTGATGGTGTTCTTTCTGCTGAAAGACAAAGACCAGATGCTGAACGCCGTGCGACGTGTTCTGCCGCGAAACCGTGGTCTGGCCGCCGAGGTGTGGCAGGAAATGAATCAGCAAATCACCAACTATATTCGTGGCAAGGTGCTGGAGATGATCGTCGTCGGCATCGCCAGCTGGCTGGCGTTTCTGTATCTCGGTCTCAACTACTCTCTGCTGCTGGCGGTGCTGGTGGGCATATCGGTCCTGATTCCCTATATTGGGGCCATGCTGGTAACGATACCGGTCATTGGCGTCGCCCTGTTTCAGTGGGGGCTGGGCACGGAATTCTGGACATTGCTGACCGTCTACCTGGTCATCCAGGCGCTGGACGGCAATGTGTTAGTTCCGGTGTTGTTCTCCGAAGCGGTTAATTTGCATCCGCTGGTGATTATATTATCCGTGGTGATCTTTGGTGGGTTATGGGGCTTCTGGGGCGTATTTTTTGCGATTCCGCTCGCCACGCTGGTGAAGGCGGTGGTGCATGCCTGGCCGGATGCCACGCTTGACGAAACGCTGAGTCGGTAAACAATCAGGGCGCGGTTTTCACCGCGCCCTGAGAGGCTCATGCAGACTTAAGATAGTCCATCACGATGTCGTGGTGATTGGACGTTTTGAAATCGTCGAACACTTTTTCAATCTTGCCGTTGGCATCGACCAGGAAACTGATGCGGTGGATGCCGTCGTAGGTTTTACCCATAAAGGTTTTTTCACCCCAGACGCCAAACTGCTGGCATACCTGGTGATCTTCGTCCGACAGCAGCGTGAAGTTAAGCAGCTCTTTTTCTGCAAAACGTGACAGCTTTTCCGGTTTATCCGTACTGATTCCCAGGACTTCAACGCCCGCCTTTTTTAGCTCATCCATGTTGTCACGCAGACCACATGCCTGAACGGTACAGCCTGGCGTCATGGCTTTAGGGTAAAAGTAGACCAGAACGCGCTGACCCTGGAAGTCGGCTAAATTCACTTGTTCGCCATCCTGATCGGGCAAGCTAAATTTCGGTGCGGTATCACCGGCTTTCAGTGGATTCATCACATCTCTCCATTTTTTCGGTTCATGCTGTGGTTAATACACCATGAGGCGAGAAACAGCCAAATGGAAAATTATCAATTTCAGACGGTTTCCTCACCTGACCGTACTTTTAACGTAGCAGAACAGTCTGCGAGGCGCTCGTCTTTACCTGCCGGGTACAACCAGTTCGTGGGTGTCCGCATCGCTCAGACTGTAAAGCCGTAACGAACCCTGTGCATTCAGTTCCTGACATAACGCATTAAACGCCAGTTCAAATGCCGGGCCGTCGCTGCGCGTCGGGCTGTGTGCCGTCATCTGAATATAGAGTGTGGCGGGCTTGCCGTGTTGAGCAGGCTGAATACGTGAAACCAGTTCCGCAATGTTCATCTGGTGCTTATCGGTGAGATCCGTAAAGCGCTCAATGATATGCGGTGAGTCAGCCACCTCGACCTGGATAAAGGCCGTGTCGGGCATCGGTGGGCGTGCGGTAGCGTGCGTACGCTTCATCACGATCAGCAGTTCCAGCTCTGCGCCTTTGAGCGGGAGCGTGGACTCAATCAGCGTGATCGCGTTCCAGCTGCCGGACAGCAGCATAATGAACGTGAATTCATCCCCAAGCATGGCAAGGCGACTGTCTTCGATGTTGCAACCGCAACTGCTGACGTGGCGAGTAATCGTATTAACGATACCCGGACGGTCAACACCCAGAGCGGTGATCACCAAGTGATGGGGTTGAGATTGCGACAAAATAGGATTCCCTGTGCATTTGCTAATAACCATAAGGTAAACATAAAAAAAACTGCTGACAAGCGCGGGAATAGCGGAGCTTGCTTGCTTTTCCCTAAGTGTAAACCGTACCATGAAGCACTTGTTTGTCGAGGGGATCGCCAATGTTTACGGGAAGTATTGTTGCACTCGTTACGCCGATGGATGACAAAGGTAATGTCTGCCGTGCGAGCTTGAAAAAACTGATTGATTACCATGTCGCCAGCGGTACTGCGGCGATCGTTTCCGTCGGCACCACCGGCGAATCAGCCACCCTGAGTCATGAAGAACATGGTGATGTGGTGCTGCAAACCCTGGATCTGGCGGATGGGCGTATTCCCGTGATTGCCGGCACCGGCGCCAATGCGACAGCGGAAGGCATCTCGCTGACCAAACGATTTGAAAATTCAGGCGTTGTTGGCTGCCTGACGGTCACACCTTACTATAATCGTCCTACCCAGGAAGGCTTATACCAGCACTTTAAAGCGATTGCCGAGAGCACCAGCCTGCCGCAGATGCTGTATAACGTCCCTTCCCGTACCGGTTGTGATATGTTGCCGGAAACCGTTGCCCGCCTCGCTGAAATCAAAAATATTATCGGAATCAAAGAGGCAACCGGGAACTTATCGCGTGTCAGCCAGATCCAAGAGCTGGTTGATGATGCGTTCATCCTGGTGAGTGGCGACGACGCCAGCGCACTGGACTTTATGCAACTGGGCGGTAACGGCGTCATTTCGGTGACGGCAAACGTAGCAGCACGCGAAATGGCCGAACTGTGCAAACTGGCACAGCAGGGCAATTTCGTTGAAGCTCGCCGTCTGAATCAGCGTCTGATGCACCTGCATCAGACGCTTTTCTGTGAACCTAATCCAATCCCGGTTAAATGGGCGGCAAAACAGCTAGGATTAATCGCTAATGACACGCTGCGCCTGCCAATGACGCCACTGACGGCGGTTGCACAGCCAAAAGTGGAGCAGGCGCTGGTGAAAGCGGGTTTGCGATAATTTAGGGAGTGTGAATGAATTACTCAGTAAAGCGGTCAACGATTGCAACGGTGGTGGGGCTTTCCACCCTGATGCTGTTGTCGGCCTGTTCGAACGATCAGCGTTATAAGCGCCAGGTCAGCGGTGATGAATCTTACCTGCAGGCCAGCGGGCTGCGTGAGTTAAAAGCGCCGCCGGGCATGATTCTGCCTGTTCAGAACGGCGAATACGATATCCCACCGTCAACCAGTCAGGCACCGGTTGGCAAGCAGCTGGATATCCGTCCACCGGCGCAGCCGCTGGCCTTGATGAACGGCTCACGCGCGCAGTTCAGCAATAACACCGGCGCACTGATTTTCGACAACAACCGTGGATCAATTTGGTCGCAGGTTGTGGGCGTTGTGCAGGCGAAAAACTTCCCGATTGCGTCGCGCAATGACGCCGGACAGCAGCTGACCACCGACTGGGTGCAGTGGAACCGCGCAGATGAAGACAAGCAATATCGCGGGCGTTACCAGATCAGTGTGAAATCACAGAGCTATCAGCAGGTGCTGACCGTGCGTCTGCTGGAACTGCAGCAGGAAGGCACTAACATCACCTCGCCAGAGCAGATCCAACGCTATACCGCGCAGATGCTGAATGAGATTGCGGCGGGCATGGACAAGGTTGCCACGGCGAATGAAAACGCCGCAGCGGGCCGCGTGAACGGTGCGATTGATGTGCAGAGTGCAGCGGATGATACCGGCCTGCCTATGCTGGTGTTACGTACGCCGTTCAACGTCGCCTGGCAGCGCCTGCCTGCGGCAATGAAACGCGTCGGCATGGACGTCACGGACACGACCCGTTCAACCGGCAGCATGAAAGTGGCCTACAAAGCGCCGGGCAGCAGCACCTGGGACAGCCTTGGCGCCAAAGATCCTGAACTGCCAAACGGCGATTACAAGGTTCAGGTTGGCGATCTCGATAACCGAACCAGTCTGCAATTCATTGATCCTAAAGGCCATGTGCTGACGCAGGCGCAAAATGATGCGCTGGTGTCGGTGTTCCAGGCCGCAATGAACAAATAAAATTACCCCAGGCCGGAGATTCTCCGGCCTTTTTATTTTGTTTTTTGGCATAATAGCGCACGTCGAGGTAATCGATTGCGTCACGGCAATCGACCTGAATATGTTGCCTCAGAACCGGATCTTTCATGTTTGGAGTTAATAAGATGCAAAAGCGAGCTGAGTTGTATCGCGGTAAAGCGAAAACCGTATACAGCACCGATAACCCGGATCTGCTGATACTTGAGTTCCGCAACGATACATCAGCAGGCGATGGTGCCCGCATCGAGCAGTTTGATCGCAAAGGCATGGTCAATAATAAGTTCAACCATTTCATCATGACGAAGCTGCAGGAAGCGGGCATTCCGACGCAGATGGAAGCCCTGCTGTCGGATAACGAAGCGCTGGTGAAAAAGCTTGAGATGGTACCGGTAGAATGCGTTGTTCGTAACCGCGCAGCGGGTTCGCTGGTTAAGCGCCTGGGCGTTGAAGAGGGCATGGTCCTGAATCCCCCGCTGTTCGACCTGTTCCTGAAGGATGACGAGAAGCATGACCCGATGGTCAACGAATCCTACTGCGAAACCTTTGGCTGGGTCAGTAAAGAAAACCTGGCGCGGATGCGAGAGCTGACGTACAAGGCGAACGACGTACTGAGCAAACTGTTTGATGATGCCGGGCTGATCCTGGTGGACTTCAAGCTGGAGTTTGGCCTGTTTAAAGGCGAGGTCGTGCTGGGTGATGAATTCTCCCCGGACGGTGCGCGCCTGTGGGACAAAGAAACGCTGGATAAAATGGACAAAGACCGCTTCCGTCAGAGCCTGGGTGGCCTGATTGAAGCTTACGAAGCGGTGGCCCGTCGCCTGGGCGTGAAGCTGGACTAAGTCTGCCCTTCGTCTGTCGGCAAAAGGAGAGCGCGGGCTCTCCTTTTTCATTTTGGTGGAAAGCTGGTGATTGCGGCCCCACACAACTAAAATCATGCCATCTGCATAACAGGCCACAGGGAGCAAAACATGCGCTGGCAAGGACGTCGCGAAAGCGACAATGTTGAAGACCGCCGTAATCAGTCATCAGGCATGGGAGGAGGACGCATTCCTCTGCCACGCGGTAAAGCGGGCATTATCATGCTGATTCTGGTCGCCGTCGCGGGGTATTACGGTTATGACCTGACGCCGTTGCTGACGGGCGGCGAGGTGACGCCGGGTAGCCAACAGCAACAGCGCAGCGCCGATCCCCATCAGGATGAAGCGGCCAAATTTACCTCGGTCATTCTGGCGACGACCGAAGATACCTGGGACAAGCTGTTCAGACAAATGCATAAGCAGTACACGCCACCCAAACTGGTAATGTATCGCGGTGCCACGCGCACCGGCTGCGGGACCGGGCAGTCGGTTATGGGACCGTTTTATTGCCCGGCAGACCAGACCGTCTACATCGATCTTTCGTTCTATGACGAAATGAAACACAAACTGGGCGCAGGCGGTGATTTTGCGCAGGGTTATGTGATTGCACACGAAGTCGGCCACCATGTGCAGAAGCTGCTGGGCATTGAGCCCCGTGTACGCCAGATGCAGCAGGGCGCCAGTCAAAGCCAGATCAATCAGCTGTCCGTTAAAATGGAACTTCAGGCCGACTGCTTTGCCGGCGTCTGGGGCCACTATATGGAACAGGAGAAGATCCTTGAGGTGGGCGATTTGCAGGAAGCCCTTAATGCCGCCGAAGCTATTGGCGACGATCGCCTGCAGCAGAAAAGTCAGGGGCGCGTGGTGCCCGACAGCTTTACCCATGGTACATCGCAACAGCGTTATACCTGGTTTAAGCGTGGCTTTGACACCGGCAATCCTGGCCAGTGCGATACCTTCGCCGGTAAAGGATGACGCTGGCGGCCGCCAGCCGCGCGATGGCGTCGGCGGGCATACGGCGCGTAGCCGTTATCAGTGGTGATGCTGACTACAGCCTGACGATGGCTGCGCGCTGGTTCGACGCACTGGCGGGCGACTGGCTGTGTCTGAGTGACGCCCCTCTCGGCCCCGGCCCGCATTGTGTGCCAGCGGCGTTCCGTACCTTACTGGGGCGTGAGTTTCATCATGCCGTTTTCGATGCCCGATCGGGCTTTCATGCCGAGGCATTCGCCGCGCTGGCGGGCACGCTGACGGCTGGCAGCTGGCTGCTGCTGTTAGTGCCGCCGTGGCGACAGTGGCCACAGCAACCCGACGCGGACAGCCTGCGTTGGGCCGACGTCAGCGAACCCATTGCCACACCTCACTTTATCCGCCATCTGCAACACCTGATCGAACAGGATGCGCAGGGACTCTTACTGCGGCAGCCGTCGCCACTTAACGTGCCCGACTGGCCAGCCTTACCGGAATGGCACAGCCAGGCAACCGTCCAGCAGCAGACAATCTTATGTCAGCTGAACGGCCTTTCTGCAGGCGTGGCGGTCCTGACCGCTGCACGCGGCAGAGGCAAATCGGCTCTGGCCGGGATGCTCGCCCGCCAGAACACACGTTGCCTTATTACCGCCCCGGCAAAAGTGGCTACGGGCGTCCTGTCTGCCTTCGCGGGTGAGCACTACCGCTTTATGGCGCCCGATGCCATTCTGGCTCTGGAAACCGTGCCAGACGTTGACTGGCTTATTGTCGATGAGGCGGCGGCGATTCCCGCACCGCTGCTGCATGCGCTGGTAGCGCGTTTTCGTCGCGTGTTGCTGGTAACGACCATTCAGGGTTATGAAGGCAGCGGACGTGGTTTTATGCTGAAGTTTTGTGCGGAGCTGGAGCAGGTGCGCCATTTTACGCTGGATGAACCGCTGCGCTGGGCGCGCAACGATCCGCTGGAAAACTGGCTGAATCAGGCGCTACTGTTTGAAGAAACGCCCGATATGCCCCCTGCGAGAGTGGGTGGTCCGCGTCGGGCGGAACGCACGGATATGCCCGCCTTACGGGCGGCTTATCAGCTGCTTACCAGCGCTCATTATCGCACCTCGCCGCTGGATTTACGCCGCCTGCTGGATGCACCAGGTATGCACCTGTGGCTGGCGGGCACTGTCCCGGCATTGCAGGGCGCGCTCTGGCTGGTGGAAGAGGGCGGACTGAGCGAGGCGTTAGCTCAGGCAGTATGGGCGGGCCACAGACGGCCGCGCGGCAATCTGGTGGCGCAGTCACTGGCGGCCCATGCCGGTTTCACCGACGCCGCCACGCTGCGGGCTTTACGTATCAGCCGGATTGCCGTGGCACCCCGCGGACGCCGTCAGGGAACCGGCAGGCAACTGGTCGCGGCGGCCTGCGCGGCGGCGACCGGATACGACTATATCTCGGTGAGTTTCGGCTACACTGAAGCGTTATGGGCGTTTTGGCGCGCCTGTGGCTTTACGTTAGCGCGCATTGGCAGCCAGCGCGAAGCCAGCAGTGGTTGCTATGCCGCGATGGCGCTGCTGGGACTGACGTCGTCCGGCAGGCAGTTGCAGCAGAAAGCGGCGCAGCAGCTGGCGCGGGACTGGTCATTTCTCAGCGCACATATACCACTGGCATTGCCCTTGTCCGCAGCCGATGACTGCGCGTTTACCCCGTTTGATGCCCGGCTCGCAGCCGGGTTCGCCTGGGCACAACGCCCGTTTGAAGCAAGCCTGGCGGTGCTCCAGCGTCTGGTCATTGTCAGCCAGGCTCCGTTACGCCTTCTCAGGCAGGCCGTCAGGGCCGACACCAATCTGTCCCGGCTGGCGCAGACCGCGCAGCTAAACGGACGCAAGGCGTTAATCACCGCACTGCGCGCGGAAGCCGCAGAAGCACTTCTGGCGTTGCAAAACATTGATGGCGAAGGGTTTCGTCAGCAATTGCAATAAATCCACCAACTCGTTCAAATATTCCCAATATGATCCTGCGCCAGGGCGCGTAGAGTAGTAGCAGGAGGTCGAGATGACACTGAGATATGTAATTGTTCAGCAACCCCCGAAAGTTGCCCAGCTGTTTTTGCTTTACCATGCCGTGGGTGATAACCCTGACGCCATGGGGGAAATTGGCAGCTGGTTTGCGAAAACCTTCCCTGCGGCGCTGGTCGTGTCGGTGGGATCGCCAGGGCCTGGCGGTCAATGGTTTAGTGAGGCCGGACTTCATGATAAAAGCGAGCAGCAGTGCGTTAACGCCAGTATGCCGCAGTTTGTTGAGTCCGTTCGTCACTGGCAGCAGCAGAGCGGCATAAGTCCGGAAGCCACGGCGCTGGTCGGGTTTTCACAGGGCGGAAGCATGGTGCTGGAGGGCATCAAAGCGCACAACGATCTGGCGGGACGCGCAGTGGTGTTCAGCGGACGTTTTATTACCCTGCCGGAGAGCGCCAGCACCCGCACGACGGTGCATCTGATTCATGGCGATTATGATGACCGCGTGCCACTGGCACATGCTCATCAGGCCGAACAGCGTTTAACCGCACTCGGCGGTGACGTCACGCTGAATGTTGTGGACGATCTGGCCCACGCCATCGACCACCGCAGCATGAATTTTGCCCTGCATCATCTGCAGTACACGGTGCCGAAACGCTACTTTGACGAGGCGTTGGGCGGGGCTAAACCCGGCGATGATGATGTGATTATGACAATGTAACCGGGCACGCCCTCGCGACCGCGAGGGCGCAAACGCGTTATTTCTTCTTCGGCCAGTCTTCGTCGTCATCCCATTTGTCGTTGAAATCACGATGAGGCGGGAGATCGGGCTTGTTATCCATAAACTTTTTGTGATCGATGCGTTTCAAATCCTTATACACATTCATCAGCACACCGACCATCAGCAGGACCACCAGGATCCACCAGTAATCTTTAATAAACTCCACAGGCCCGCTCCTTTCCTCGCTGTCAGGCGATCAATTGTTCCATGATGCGTTGATACATCCGGCTCAGCATCTGCAAATCGGATGCTTTCACGCACTCGTTGATTTTGTGAATCGTGGCATTCACAGGCCCCAGTTCGACCACCTGCGACCCCAGGCGGGCAATAAAACGCCCATCAGAGGTGCCACCAGACGTCTGCAACTGCGGCTTGATTTCATTATAGTGCGTAACGGCGTTGACTACGGCATCCACCAGTTTACCGCGTGACGTCAGGAAGGGCTGACCGGAGAGCTTCCATTCAATGGTGTAGCGCAACTGATGGCGATCCAGCAGTTCTGCCACACGTTGCTGGATCAGGCTGTCGGTGAGTTCGGTACTGAAGCGGAAATTAAACTGCACGAACAGTTCACCGGGGATCACGTTATTGCTGCCGGTGCCTGCCTGGATATTGGCGATCTGCATACTGGTGGCCGGGAAGAACGCGTTGCCCTGATCCCATTCGGTCGCCACCAGTTCATTCAGCGCGGGCATCGCGCGGTGTACCGGATTATCGGCAAGCTGTGGGTAGGCCACATGGCCCTGTACCCCATGTACCGTCAGGTTAGCCGTAATCGAGCCACGGCGGCCGTTTTTCACGACGTCGCCCACGATTTCGCTGCTGGAGGGTTCGCCGACCAGGCAATAATCCAGACGTTCGTTACGCGCCATCAGCCGCTCGACCACTTTGACCGTGCCGTTGGTGCCGCTGGCTTCTTCGTCAGAAGTAATCAGAAACGCCAGCCGCCCTTTATGGTGAGGATTGACTGCGACAAAACGTTCTGCGGCAACCACCATGGCGGCCAGCGAGCCTTTCATGTCGGCAGCACCACGACCAAACAACATGCCGTCGCGAATGGTCGGCTCAAATGGCGGATTGATCCAGCGGCTGGCGTCACCCGGTGGCACCACATCGGTATGACCAGCAAAGGCCAGGGTTTCTCCTTCACCGCGCGTAGCCCAGAAGTTCAGCGTGTCGTCGATGTTCATGGTTTCGATGTGGAAGCCGATTGCCTGCAGGCGGGCAATCAGCAGCGCCTGGCATCCGGCGTCATCGGGGCTGAGAGAGGGACGACGAATAAGCTGCTGCGTCAGCTCGATGACCGGACAAAACATATTATGACTTCTCCTGAAGAAGATTCTGGTAAAGGGTTTCACTGAAACCCAGCAGCAAGGTGCCATCGGCGGTGCGCAGCACAGGGCGCTTAATGATCGCGGGCTGCGCCAGCATCAACGCTTTGGCGCTGGCGGCATCCGTAATGCTGTCACGCTCGGATTCGGGCAGCTTGCGCCAGGTGGTACCGCGCGTATTCAGCAGGTCCTGATAACCGAGGGCATCGATAAACTGCTGGAGCTGTTCGTCGGTCAGGCCGTCAGCCCGGTAATCATGAAAGCGATAATCCACCCCGGCCGCCTCTAAAAAACGCCGTGCTTTTTTGATTGTGTCGCAATTTTTAATGCCAAACATGACCCATTGCCCGCTCATCGCCTACTCCTGTCCCGTAAAAATGCGCTGAGCAGTTTACCATAGTGTGATCTTATGCAGCATCCGCCAGCGGCGCTCCGCATCGAATAAAATACGTAAACAGACAGCCCTGAGGTGTACGTAAACGGTTTCAGTTTGAGCGCTAATGATTTCCTGGTTTATCACTTCTCCTTTAAGAATTTCCTTAAATGCCATTTTTAGGCTACGTCCTGGTTAAGCACCCCGCGAAACCTGTCAGGCTAAGGCTTTGCTGAAATGTGCGTCAGCCAGCAAATCAGAAAAGACTCAGCTTTTTTGCGTCTTTGCCGATAGTACTAACAGGTGTAAACGTATTCACCAGGCGAAAAAAAAGGCGTAATATTGCCACTACAATAAGAGAGGGTTCTATGATTGACACCGAAATGGGGAACTGGAAAGAATTTATCGAAGCGATGTTACGTAACAAGTAACACGTGACGAGAAAAGCAGGGCACTTTCCCCTCTGCTGTAGTTCTTACCACACACAGAAATAAAACGGCCGCTGTTTCCAGAGGCCGTTTTTTTTGCCTGTCTGGTTCGCCAGACAGGCGGGCAGGTTAGTCGGGATGTTTCTCTTTCAGCGGGAAACGACGACGCACCAGCACAAAGAACAGCGGTACAAACAGGATGGCTAACAGCGTGGCGGAAATCATTCCCCCCATCACGCCGGTGCCCACAGAGTGCTGACTGCCTGATCCTGCGCCGCTACTGATCGCCATTGGCAGGACGCCGAAGATAAAGGCCAGTGAAGTCATCAGGATCGGGCGCAGACGCTGGCGTGAAGCCGCAAGCGTGGATTCAATCAGCTCGCCGCCCTTGCTGTTAAGCTCGTTGGCGAACTCGACAATCAGGATGGCGTTCTTCGCCGAAAGCCCGACAACGGTCAGCAGGCCGACCTGGAAATAGACGTCGTTTTCCAGCCCGCGCGTCCAGGTGGCGATCAGGGCGCCGACCACACCGAGCGGCACAACCAGCATCACAGAGAATGGAATCGACCAGCTCTCATACAGGGCCGCCAGACAGAGGAACACGACCAGCAGCGAAACGGCGTACAGCGCCGGAGCCTGAGAGCCGGACAACCGCTCCTGATACGACGCACCCGTCCACTGGAAGCCCACACCGAGCGGCAGGGATTCAACCAGCTTCTCCATTTCGTTCATCGCGGTACCGCTACTCACGCCCTCTGCGGCTTCTCCCACGATCTCCAGTGAGGAGTAGCCGTTATAGCGTTCCAGACGCGGCGAGCCCGTTTCCCAGCGGCTGGTGGCAAAGGCGGAGAAGGGCACCATGGTGCCACTGCTGTTACGCACGTACCATTTGTCGATATCATCGGGCAGCATGCGATAGGGCGCATCAGCCTGCACATACACTTTTTTTACCCGCCCCCGATCCAGAAAGTCGTTCACGTAGCTTGAGCCCCAGGCGGTGGCGAGCGTGTCGTTAATGGTATCCAGCGACACGCCCAGCGCCTGCGCTTTACGCTCATCAATATCAATTTGCAACTGTGGGCTGTCATCAAGGCCGTTATGACGGACACGGGACAGAAGCGTATCTTTGCTGGCTTTGTCCAGTAGCATGTCGCGCATGGCCATGAGCTTGTCATGCCCGATGCCGCCATGATCCTGTATCTCCAGGTCGAAGCCCGATGAACTACCCAACCCGGTAATGGCCGGCGGGCTGCTCGCAATGACCATGGCCTCATTGATGTGTTTAAAGGCTTTACCCGCGCGCTTAATGATGGCGAACGAGGTACGATCGGCACCCGGTCTGTCACCCCAGTCTTTCAAACGGATAAACAGACGCGCGACGTTTTGTCCATTCCCGCCGGGACCTGAACCGATCGTTGAGAAGACCGACAGCACGTTATCTTTCTCTTTCGTCAGGTAGTATTTTTCCACTTTGGCCACCACCGCCGAGGTCTGATCCATGCTGGAACCGGCGGGCAACTGGACCTGCGTCAAAATCATGCCGCGATCTTCCTGTGGCAAAAACGACGAAGGCAGGTGAAGAAACAGAAACGCCATGACGCCAATTATCCCCACATAAAGCAGCAGCCAGCGGCCGCCTGTGTGCAGGATGCGGGCAACGCCACGCTCATAGCGATCGGCATTGCGGTTGAAATGATAGTTAAACCAGCGGAAGAAGCCGCGCTCGCCGTGGTGTTCACCTTTGGCGATGGGTTTGAGCAGCGTGGCACACAGGGCTGGCGTCAGGATCATTGCGACCAGCACGGACAGGATCATGGCGGAGACAATCGTCACCGAAAACTGGCGGTAGATGGCGCCGACGGTGCCGCCAAAAAAGGCCATGGGAATAAAGACGGCGGACAGCACCAGCGCAATCCCCACCAGCGCGCCCTGAATTTGTCCCATTGATTTTCGGGTGGCTGCGCGCGGCGAGATCCCTTCCTCGCTCATGATACGTTCGACGTTTTCGACGACCACAATGGCATCGTCCACCAGCAGGCCTATCGCCAGCACCATGGCGAACATGGTCAGGGTGTTGATGCTGTAGCCGAAGGCAAAGATCACACAGAAAGTGCCAAGCAGCACCACCGGCACGGCGATGGTAGGGATTAACGTGGCCCGGAAGTTCTGCATAAACAGATACATCACGCCAAATACCAGCAGAATGGCTTCCAGCAGGGTTTTGACCACATCGGTGATTGAGGCTTTGACAAACGGCGTGGTTTCATAAGCGATCTTCGCTTCCAGCCCATGCGGAAAATAGTGTGATAACTCATCCAGACGTGCCCGCACCAGCTTATCCGTATTCATCTCGTTGGCACCGGAGGCCAGTTTGATACCCAGTCCGGAGGCGGCCTGGCCATTGTAGCGGCTGAGGGAATCGTATTTTTCAGCGCCGAGTGCCACCGTTGCGACATCGCCCAGCGTGACGACGGAGCCATCGGGATTATTCTTCAGGGTAATCGCTTTAAACTGGTCGGGCGTTTGCAGCATCGACTGCGCGTTCACCGTAGCGTTCAGCGCCTGATTATTGACTGCCGGCAAACCGCCCACCTGGCCGACGGCCACCTGAGTGTTCTGGGATTTGATGGCATTCACCACATCATCGGTGGTCAGGGCATACGCGGTCAGCTTGTAGGGATCGAGCCAGATGCGCATGGCATATTGGGTGCCGTAGGCATCCACTTCACCGACACCATCAATTCGGCTTATGGGATCCTGAATATTACTGGCGACATAATCAGCAATATCTTGTTTGTTCATGCTGCCGTCAGTGGAGACAAATGCCACCATCAAAATATTGCTGTCACCGGTTTTATTGACGGTCACACCTTGTGACTGCACCGGTTGAGGTAACTGACGCAGGGCTGCCTGTAACTGATTCTGGACCTGCTGACGGGCTTCGTCGGGATTGGTGCCGGCAGTAAAGGTGAGGGTGATTTGCGCCTGGCCGGTATTGCTGCTGTTCGAGGACATATACATCAGATTATCGATACCGGTCATATTCTGTTCGATAACCTGGGTAACGGTATTTTCCAGCGTTTGCGCCGAGGCACCAGGATAGGTCGCGGTTATACGCACGTTGGGCGGCGCTAAGTCGGGATATTGCTCAACGGGAAGCGAAATAATGGCGAGCGTGCCGCAAAGACACAATAAAATTGCCAAAACCCAGGCAAAAATAGGGCGGTCGATAAAGAAATTCGACATGGAATCGGCACTCCTCACTGCTTTTATTATTAATATGACCGATGCAGCGCGTAACGTACGAAAGTATTCCATGACATCACGCACGACCAGGCGACTACTTTACGTGCGGGCAGGGTTTGAAAAGTGGAGAAATTATAAAGAATGTGTAAATTGGCGCGCTTTTTCTCAACGATGTCGACGTTCAAGCCACAGGATGGTCGCCGCAACGCGTGAGCGAACCTCAAGTTTGCGCAGGATATTACGAAGATGTACCTTCACCGTCTCTTCTGAAATTTGCAAGGTATCAGCAACGGCTTTGTTGGACAGGCCTCGCGCCACCTCCTGAAGCACGTCGCGTTCGCGTTCGGTCAGCAAACGGAACGGATCGTCGCTGTTGTGACGCGTCGCAAGCGAATGCCGGACCGCCTCGCTAAAGACATTTTCGCCCTGTGTGGCCTGTACGATCTGGTTTAGCAGGATTTCCGGTTCACTGTCTTTCAGCAAATACCCATCAGCTCCCGCATCCACCATGGCGAAGATATCACTGCGCGCATCCGACACCGTCAGCACCAGAATCCGCGAGTGGATGCCTTCATGACGAAGCGCTTTCAGCGTGTCCAGGCCCGACATCCCTTTCATATTCAGGTCGAGCAGGATGACGTCCGGTGTCAGGCGACGGGCCTCAGCCAGTGCTTCGGTGCCGTTGCTGGCTTCCGCGACGACCTGAAGCGTCGGGTCAAGCGCCAGTAACTGCCGAATACCGCGACGCATAAGCGGATGGTCGTCCACAATCATGATTGTTAAAGTCGGTTGTTCCATGTTTTCTCCCTGTCACCTGACGCTGCAGGTTGTCGCATGGGCAATGCGGTTCGTCAAGCGGCGGCTGCAGCGACCCTCTGTGGTGCTGTCATTGTAATGATTAACCCGATGGCCTGCCGTTGATCTGCCACATGCCTGTGATGCGAGATGCAATAAAAGTAAAGCCGTGTTACGTGCGGCTAGTCAATCTCTGATGCCGGACGCGGTGGAAAGCGCAACACAATCTGTGTTCCACACGGCTGCGAACGAATGTCTAACTGGCCAGACAAGCATGCTGCGCGCTCGGTCATGGTGATGAAACCATAATGCCCCGGGGGTTCTTCTGTGCTGATCATGCCCGTGCCGTCATCAGTGATTGTCAGTGAATGCTCACCTGTATCCGTGATCTGGTAGTCGACGGTAATCAAACGGGCATTCGCATGGCGAATGGCATTCAGGACGGCTTCCCGGGCAATTTGCAGGACGTGGACCTGTTGCCGGGCATCCAGTTGCTGCAGGCCTGGCTGGCAGGTCAACCGGATATCAGCGACAGTCTGAGACTGAAGCGGCGCAATCATCACGTGCAGAGCAGCCTCCAGATCGGCCTTTTCGATCGTCAGACGAAAGGTCGCCAGCAGTTCGCGTAGCTGGCGGTAAGCCTCTGCCAGTTCGCGATCAAAATCTGCAATGATCGCCTGTGCCGACTGATCGGAGGCGGACAGGCTGCGCCGAAGCTGCATCAGCTGTATCCGCAGGTAAGTCAGTGACTGCGCCAGCGAGTCGTGCAGTTCACGTGCAATCGTGGCGCGCTCCTCAATCAGCAGCATTTGCTGGTACTGCTTCTGGGTTTGCCAGATCCAGATCGACCGTCCCAGCATCGCGGCCAGGCTGCCCATTAACGCGGCGGAAGGGGCCGTGCCGCCGGTTTGCCAGCGCAACGTGCCAACACGTTGATCGTCCTGTTTCAGCGGTAAATGCTGCCAGGCCAGCGCGGGATCGTGCTGGCCCGCCTCACAGGTAAACTGCTCGCCCTGAAGCTGAATGAAGGCAATATTCTCTTTGCCGACGATGCGGTTCAGCACATCATCGAAAAGCGCCGGTTGCAGCGAACGGCTGGTCAGGATTTGTGAGCTTTCATAAAGTAAGGAGAGCGTATGATTCGCCTGGGTTAAGTCCCGGGTTTTGTCGCGGACCCGTTGTTCCAGTTGCTGATAATGGCACTGTAATTGTGCAGCCATGCTGCTGAAAGTCTGTGACAGGACTTTCAGCTCGTTCTGCTGCTGCACATGCAGGGGCGGAAAGGCAAAATTGCCGCTTTCCACATAGCGGCTGGCTCTGACCAGTGCATTGAGGGGTTTAACGACCTGCTGGCGGGTAAAGCGGATCGTCATCAGAGCGAGCGCAACAATGGCGATCACGCCCGTCAGGCTGCTGATGGCCACGACGCGCATTTTCAGTTCGGCGTAGCGCTGTAGCGCCAGTACGAAGCGGTTAATTTCGTCAACGTAGTTGGGCATTTGTTGCCGCCAGGCATCTGACGCGTTCGCCTGCAGATGCTGTGCCAGACCGGGCCAGCCTTCGCGTAAACGCTGATAGTGATTAATAACCTTGCGCGGCACCCAGGGGCGATCGAGTTCCTGTAACACGGCGGCATCGAGCGTTTGTTGATACTGCGCCAGGTGCGCCGTCAGCAGATGCGGATCTGCTCTGGCATCCCAGGCCAGGCGGTAACTTTGCATCCGCAGCGATCCGGCCAGATTAATGGCTTCCGCATCGCGCAGGCTACTGGAAAGCGTCAGCAGCGCCAGGCCGGTCGTCAGTAACGCCAGCAAGACAATCCACGTTAACGACAGCGCGATACTTCTGGTAACAGAGCGTTTAACAATCACGACAATAACACCTTTACTGACAGGGAATCATAAGAGCGGTGCCAGAGACACCCGACGACTTATTACAAAATGCCCGAAAACAGCGGCGCTGTGTACGCAAACTCACCCCCGTTGACGTTTCCCAGGAATGTCCACTTACGAATGAACATTGCTGCCATAGCTTTACACCTTGCCCATGTTGGCTTTCATTGCCTCGCTAATACTCAACACCATGTTTTACTCAGTGACCCACGCAAGTTCAGGAGGAAGTATGAAACGATTACCTGTGTACCTTAGCGCTGCTCTGTTGGCCACTGCTTCATTCTCTACTCTTGCTGCCACGGCAGTGGACCGGCAGGAAGCCCAGGGGCTGCAACGTATCGGCAGCGTCTCGGTGACAAATGTGAACGGCTCTCTGGATGATGTCACCCGCCAGCTTTCGCAGGAGGCCAAATCAGAAGGTGC
Source organism: Pantoea stewartii (assembly GCF_011044475.1). Taxonomy (NCBI): domain Bacteria; kingdom Pseudomonadati; phylum Pseudomonadota; class Gammaproteobacteria; order Enterobacterales; family Erwiniaceae; genus Pantoea; species Pantoea stewartii. Next base: position 1,596,429 of record NZ_CP049115.1, on the reverse strand, counting down.
CCGCCATTTCCGTGTCATCGGGGTTGATAACCCCGGCGACTCCAGCCTGTGGACCGGCACTGCCGAAATTTACCGCTAAACCCCTCTGTTACCTTCCCTGTAGCCCTTACCGGTCGCCTGTCGGCCGGTTTTTTTGTGATCTCAGAAAAGTTTTTTACAAATCGTCCGGCTTATCTCCTCGGTATATTTTGCTTCGATGTTGCATAACGGTTAGGATTCATCGCCGTAAATTCCCGCGCTGCTTTTCGTTAACTCACAGGCAAACGCACAGAGGAAGAAAACCCATTTCGCACTGCTAAACGCAATCGTTTGGATGCGCGATGACTTATGGTCAGGACAAACAGGAAGGCTATGAAATCTACGAAGAAAACCGCAGCAGACATGCGCGCTGCGAAACGACGCTGGCTCAATTCCCACGACTCCGGCTATAAGAAAGCCATGGGTAATCGTCACGTACAGATGATTGCTATCGGTGGCGCAATTGGTACAGGTCTGTTCCTGGGCGCAGGTGCCCGCTTACAGGCTGCGGGTCCCGCTCTGGCGGTAATCTATCTGGTCTGTGGCATTTTCTCCTTCTTCATTCTGCGCGCGCTGGGCGAACTGGTTTTACACCGTCCCAGCAGTGGAAGCTTTGTTTCCTATGCACGCGAGTTTATGGGTGAAAAAGCCTCCTATGTGGCAGGCTGGATGTATTTTGTTAACTGGGCCATGACCGGAATTGTCGATATCACCGCCGTGGCACTGTATATGCACTACTGGGGCGCGTTTGGCGATGTCCCACAATGGGTGTTTGCCCTGGGCGCGCTGGCGATTGTGGGTACCATGAACATGATCGGCGTAAAGTGGTTTGCCGAAATGGAGTTCTGGTTCGCGTTAGTCAAGGTGCTGGCGATAGTGATATTTCTGGTGGTCGGCGTGGTGTTCCTGGGCAGCGGTAAACCGCTGGACGGCAATGCAACAGGTTTCCACCTGGTCACGGATAACGGCGGCCTGTTCCCGCACGGCCTGTTACCGGCGCTGGTGCTGGTGCAGGGGGTGGTCTTTGCCTTCGCTTCGATCGAACTGGTGGGCACGGCCGCAGGTGAGTGTAAAGATCCGGAAACCATGCTGCCGAAAGCGATCAACAGCGTAATCTGGCGTATCGGTTTGTTCTATGTCGGTTCCGTGGTGCTGCTGGTGCTGTTACTGCCGTGGAATGCCTATCAGGCCGGGCAAAGTCCGTTTGTGACCTTCTTCTCTAAACTGGGCGTGCCGTATATCGGCAGCATCATGAATATCGTGGTCCTCAGCGCCGCGCTGTCCAGTCTGAACTCCGGTCTGTACTCGACAGGCCGTATTCTGCGCTCCATGTCGATGGGCGGCTCAGCACCGAAATTCATGTCAAAAATGAGCAGCCAGCAGGTGCCTTATGCCGGGATTCTGGTTACCGTTTGCGTCTATGTTGTCGGCGTAATACTCAACTACTATGTGCCGTCACAGGTATTCGAGATTGTCCTGAACGTCGCGTCACTGGGGATCATTTCGTCCTGGGGCTTTATCGTGCTGTGCCAGCTGCGTCTGCGCAAAGCTATTAAAGAAGGCAAGGCCGACGACGTCAGCTTTAAGCTGCCGGGCGCGCCTTTCACTTCCTGGCTGACGCTGCTGTTCCTGTTCAGCGTGCTGGTCTTAATGGCGTTTGACTATCCAAACGGCACGTACACTATTGCCTCTATTCCGCTGATTGCGGTGATTCTGGTTCTGGGCTGGTTTGGTGTGCGTAAGCGCGTTAACGAAATTGCCGCCACGGAGCACGAGCATCACGAGCACGATGGCAAATCATCCTGACGGTGATCTTGCCTGAGATATCAATGCCAGCCTGCGTGCTGGCATTTTTTTTCGGTGTTTTTGGCGGTCTTGATGATTGCGTGCGCAGACACGTAATTCAGATAGTTTTCTTGCATCCCACGACCTATCATCATTGGCTCCCTTCTCACTTGCGGAGCGCCTATGTCGTCCAGAATCACTATCATCAAAGATAAGCTGCTGTCTGAGAACTGGTTTGTGTTGCGTAACATCACCTATGAGCTAACCGACAGCCATGGCGACGTCGTGCGTCACAAACGCGAGGTGTACGATCGCGGCAACGGTGCGACAATTCTGCTCTATAACCGTGAAAAAAACAGTGTGGTGCTGACGCGCCAGTTTCGCGTGGCGACCTACGTGAACGGTAATGAAGACGGAATGTTAATTGAGGCCTGCGCGGGCTTACTGGATGACGACTCGCCAGAGGATTGCATCCGTAAAGAGGCCATTGAAGAGACCGGCTATGCGGTAGGCGAGGTCGAAAAACTGTATTCGGTCTACATGTCACCGGGCGGCGTCACTGAACTGATTCACTTCTTTGCGGCGGAATATCACGAATCACTGCGCGAGAACGCTGGTGGCGGTGTTGAAGATGAGGCCATTGATGTGCTGGAAATGCCTTTTCCTCAGGCCATGGCGTGGGTGAAAGACGGACGCATTCGTGATGGTAAAACCATCATGTTATTGCAGCACGCCCTGATCGCAGGCTGGCTAACGCTGTAATCCTGCACGAAGCCGATGCGCAAACCATCGCATCGGCTTTCCGCTTTATACGCACGTCATCACGCGGTCGGCGACGCACTCCGGGTGCGCCTGCAGACGCGCCAGTGCCTCGGCATACGAAGGCATCGAATGGGCCGCACCCGGTCGCTCCACACATAATGAGGCAAACGCGGCCGCATACAGCGCCGCCTGATCCAGCGCAACGCCCGCCGCGAGCCTGGCCGCCAGCGCGCCGTTAAACGCATCGCCCGCGCCGGTCGTATCCAGCGGGGTGGCAGGAAACACGGGAATATGCCGTTGCTGCTGGCCGTCAGACAGTAACGCACCCGCCGTCCCCAGTGTAATAATGATCTGGCGCGCCCCTTTGCGATGCAGAATTTCTGCCGCCTGCCGGGCACTGCGGATATCGTTGACGTTGATGTCGGTCAGCAGCCTCGCTTCCGTACTGTTCGGGGTCAGCAGATCGACTTTTGCCAGCAACGTATCGCTGATTTTTTGAAACGGCGCGGGATTAAGAATCACAAAGGTATTGGCGGCCCGCGCATTATCAATCATGCGCTGTATCGCGCTCAGGTTGTTCTCGAGCTGGACCAGCAGAATGTCCGCCGCCGCGACGGTGGGTTTGCAGCGCGTGACTTCCGCCGCCGTCACGGTAAGGTTGGCGCCCGGATAGACGGAAATCATGTTTTCGGCGTCGTTTCCGGCAACGTAGATCAACGCATTGCCGGTGGGTTTCTCCTTACAGGTGAACAGTGTAATCGCATCAAACCCGGTTTTTTCCAGATGGCGGCGGGCAAACACACCAAAGTCGTCCTTGCCCACTTTGCCAATATAGTGCACCCGGGCGCCCGCGCGCAGTGCGGCGGTGGCCTGATTCGCACCTTTACCGCCCGGTCCCATCATGCTGTGCTGAGCAATCAGCGATTCGCCCGGCAGGGGAAAGCGGCGCATACCGGCGACAATATCCAGATTGAATGAACCAAACACACAGACTTTGCCTTTCATTTTCGCTCCCCAAAGTGGCGTTCGGCAGCCAGGCAGGCACCACGGCAGCCCGTGTAATCGGTGGCATGACTGAACACGATACGTAAACCGTGGCGCGTGACGGGCGGCCGCAAACTGCGCTGAATGTGGTGTTGTAACTGCGCCAGCGGAAAACCGGCCATCGCCAGCACGCCACCGCCCAGAATCAGGTATTCCGGATCGAGGATGTTCATTTCACTGGCGATCAGGTGCGCCAGCCGCTGGACGAAGGCCTGCAGATCGGGATGATCCCCGTGTCGCGTAAATAGTTGTGACAGGGCGGTGTCCGGCTGATGCATCGCCGCCCACTGGCTCAGCCAGTGACCGGAGATCAGCGTTTCCGCACAGCCGCGATTGCCGCACGGGCAGGGCAGGTCATTGCCGGGCAGGGGAATATGCCCCAGTTCACCCGCGCCGCCATGATGACCATGATAAAAGCGGCCTTCCAGCCACAGGCTGTTGCCTAAACCGGTGCCGGGATACAATCCCACCGCGTTGTCGGGCAGGGCATCAAGCTGTAGCAGATCCCATAACATCAGGTGGTTGACGTCTTTATCCATGGCGACCGGCACGCCCAGTCGCTTGCTCAACTGGGCTGCCACAGGTTGCCCATCCAGCGCCTGAATAAAGGGTAACGAGATAACCTGCTGACGATCGCGGCTGAGTATACCGGGGAGCCCGAGCATTACGCCGCTAATCGCTTGTGATGCCAGCGTGTCAATAATCACATCGCCCAGGGCGTGGAGCGCATCCGTTTGCTGTGCCCAACTGGCGGTCGCTATTTTACGGAATCCGCACCAGTGCTGGCCGTCTTCCATCAGTTGCAGTCGGGTGCTGGTGCCACCGATATCCATTCCAAGCCAGCGTTGTTTCATGCAGACTCCTGTGCCAGTCCCTGTGCGGCATCAATGCTGCTGCGCATCATGTCCCAGGCAGTGCTGAGATCGTCATGCACGTTGAACAGGCCTGAGGTGCCGACAATCAGCACGTCTGCGCCGGCCTCCAGTAGCGTGCGGTAGGTTCGTTGATTACAGGAGCCGTCAATTTCGATGAGGAAGTCATAGCCCTGTGCCTGTTTCAGGGCCTTAAGCTGCTGGATCTTCTGCACCATCTCGGGAATAAATGGCTGCCCGGCATAACCCGGATCGACCGTCATTACGGTGATCTTCTCCAGCAGATGAATATAGTGATGAATAAACGACACGGGCGTAGCGGGATTTAAAACCACGCCCGGCTTTTTCCCCAGACTGCGGATCAGGTTGATCACCCGGAAGGCATCGCGGTTGATGGTCTCCGCATGCGGACAGATATAGTCTGCTCCCGCTTTCGCGACGGCCTCAATAAAATCGGTCGGCTGTTCCACCATCAGGTGAACGTCTATCGCTACGGGCGTATGCGGACGAATTTGCTCAATAAAGAACGGCGACAGCGTGATGTTTTTGACGTAATGCCCGTCCATGATATCAACGTGCAGGAAATCAGCGCGGGTGTTCAGGACCGCCAGCTGCTGTTTAATCTCCATCAGATTCATGCACATTAATGACGGCGAGATTTGAATACGCATTATACTTCCTTTTTCTTAGTCAAGGGATTCAGGGCCGCGCTTAAACGTTTGCTGCGCGTTACGGCCCGGCTTTCATTCAGTCGGGCTTTGCCCTGTTTAACGGCCAGCACCACAATCAATACCGCGCCCCACATTGCCAGGCTGACGTGCGGACTGATGTTCATCAGATTGAACCCGGTGGAAAGAATTTGTAGCGCGATCAGCGCCAGCACGACGCCGGTGACCCGGCCAAAGCCGCCATTGGGATCGGTGCCGCCAAGGATGATGGCCAGCACGGTGAGTAAGAGATAGGCATCGCCATAACCCATGCGGGCGGAGTTAAAGCGCGCCATCATCACCAGCCCCGCCAGTACGCACAACAGGCTGGAAAGGATATATACCAGCATCACCATGCGGTGCGTGTTGATGCCGCTAAACCAGGTCGCGTTGATGTTGCTGCCGCCCATATAGATGCACTTACCGGCGCGGGTTTTGCCCAGAAACAGGGCCAGCAGGGCGGCCGCCAGCAGAAAGAGCCACAGGGGCAACGGCACGCCCAGTAAGGTATCGGCACCCAGAGCCCTTACAACGGGAGGCATACCGCTTACCGCCGCGCCTTTGGTCAGCCAGATACCGATGCCGTTAATCGTGATCATGGTTGCCAGCGTCACCAGGATGGGATGTGCGCCAATGCGCGTTACCATGACGCCGGTAATCAGGCCAATGAGTGCAGCAATCAGCATCGCACCCAGTACTGCCAGCAGTAACCACATGAGTTGCTGAGCGGTTCCGGCCCCGTCCGGCACCCTGTTTAGTAAGACCCAGGCGATAAACAGGCTGGTCAGATTGGCTGTGGTGATAATCGCCAGATTGAGTCCGCCACTCAGGATGGCAATAAACATTGCCAGGGTGAGTAAGCCCAGTTCCGGCAGTTGGAACGCCATGCTGAGGAAAGTGGCGTCGGTAAAAAAGCGGCCGGGTAACAGAATGCCGAACAGCGCCAGCGAGAAGGCAATCAGAAGCAGCAGGCCAACATTGGTGCCATCCGGTTTTAACGCAGCGAATCTTTTCATCTCTGTTTCTCTCCTCAGACAAAGCTGACGTCAGTTTCTTTGCGCTTCTTAAAGTGGGTGACAGCAATGGCGGCCATGATGACGGTACCGACCACGATGTTCATGAAGTAGTTGGATACGCCGATCAGGTTGAGTCCGTTCTTCAGAACCGCGATCAGGAAAACCCCCATCAAGGTGCCACTGACGGTGCCCTTGCCGCCCATCAGACTGGCTCCGCCCAGTACGGTTGCCGCCAGCACATCCAGCTCACCGCCCACCAGGGCGTTGGGGACGACTTCACCCATGCGGTAGACCTGAACCAGTCCGCCAATCGCGGCCATGGCCCCCAGCCAGCCATAGGCAAAGAGGGAGATCAGGCCAACGCGAATCCCGATACGCCGTGCGGATTCCGCATCGCCGCCCACGGCATAGAGTTGACGACCTAAATGTGTTTTGTTGAGGAGCACCGCTGTCAGCGCCGCAATGAGCAACAGGATGAGCAGCGGCAGGCCGAGCTGAAAGACTTGTCCCTGCCATTCGAACGGCAGCACGTTACGCAGCGTGATCCACCAGTCCGGAAGCTGATACAGGCTGCGTCCACCGGTCACCCACATCAGCAGGCCAAACAGCAGCGACTGCATACTAATGGTGATGATGATGGAGACGACCCGGAGCCAGGTGATCAGCCAGGCGTTAATGACACCAAACAGCGTGCCGCAGGCTATCGCCAGTGCAATACTCAGCGGCGCGTTAGCAAACTGGTAATGCACAAACAGCGAGGCGATCAGGTACTGCACCACAGAGGCGACGGCCGCAAAGGAAATATCAATGCCGCCGGTCACCAGCACGACAAACAGTCCGAGGGCGAAAATGCCGGTAACCGCGTAACTCTCGGCCAGATCCAGCAGGTTTTGCACGGTCAGAAACTGGTCGCTGGCGAAGGAGAAAATCACAATGAACAGCAACAATACCCACGTCAGCCAGCCCTGACTGGAATGAGGACGTAAACGGGAAAAATCAGGCATTGATCACCTCCGCCAGTTGCTGTTGCGCTATGCGGTCTGGTTGATATTCGGCCTGGATGGTGCCCTCGCGGAAATGCAAAATGCGGTCGCAGTTGTACCAGACCTCGGGGACTTCATCGGAAATCAAAATGATCGACAGGCCTTCGCGTGCCAGTTCGTGAATAAGTTGATAGATACTCGCTTTTGCCCCCACATCCACGCCGACAGTGGGCGAATCGAGGATGAGCAGGCGCGGCTGCGTCAGGACCCATTTCGCCAGCACAATCTTTTGCTGATTGCCGCCGGACAGCGTTGAGATGGCTAACTGTGGATCGGCAACGCGCACGCCCAGTTGCTGAATCCACTGAAGAATCAGCTTGTTCTTGCGGTATTCATCAATCAGGTGGAAGCGGTTTTGCAGCTGGTTAAGAATGGGCAGCACCATATTGTCGGCCACCGATTGTTGCTGAATCAGCCCCAGCGTCAGGCGATCCTCAGATACATAGCCAATCCCGGCTTTGATGGCATCTTCATGACTGCGAAAGCGCACGGGTTTACTGTCCAGCCAGATCCTGCCGCGGTCAGGCCGGGTCATGCCGAACAGGGAAAGAGCCAGCTCAGTACGTCCCGATCCCAGCAGACCACACAGCCCCAGCACCTCACCTTCGTACAGCCGAAAATTAACATCGTGGTACTGACCTGCACGGTGCAGGTTTTCCACTTCCAGAATGACCCGATCACCGTTGCGCGTAGGGGTTTTTAACTGATAATCAAGTTCTTGCCCGGTCATCAGCTCGGTGAGATGGTGCGGTGTCATAGCCTGCGCCGGCCAGCAGCCAACCTTGCGGCCATCGCGAATGACGGTTACGCGATCTGATATTTCCAGCACCTCGTCCAGGCGATGGCTGACAAAGACCACACAAATCTTTTTCTGTTTGAGATAGCGTACCGTGCGCAGCAGTTGATTGACTTCGGTACGGGTGAGGGAAGCGGTGGGCTCATCCATGATCACCAGCCGCGCATCCGCCACCAGCGCGCGGCAAATGGCGACCTGTTGTCGCTGAGCGATGGAAAGGTGCGCGACACTGTCGTCAAGATTGAGGTCAAACTGCAGTTCCTCAACAATACGCCGGGCACTGTCAACCAGGGTTTTGCGCTGATGCCAGCCAAATAACCCGCGCAGATTGTGTTCAAATGCGATGTTTTCGGCCACGCTCAGGTTCGGGAACAGGGACAGATCCTGATAGATGACCTGAATACCAAAGTCTCTGGCCTGCTGAGTCGAGAGACGGGGCAAGCAGTCTCCGTCACCTAAACGAATTTCGCTGCCACGATCCGGCGCATGTACGCCGGATATCACTTTAATGAGCGTACTTTTGCCACAACCATTGGTACCGGCAAGGCAGTGCACTTCGCCCGCCAGCAAGGTCAGCGAGATATCGCTCAGAGCACGATTCCCCCCAAAGGTTTTCGACAGTTTTTCCAGGGTGATAAGCCTTTGCGGCGCGACCGATTGCATCATTACAGCCCCAGCTTGATCAGGTTAGGCAGGTTAGCTTTATCCAGACTTTCCGTGTTGTTGCCCAGAATGGTGTGCGTTGTCTGATCCACTTTCACCTTGCCCAGGCCGTCAATTGTCATACCGTCCGTAATCGGTTCGTTCTTCTCCACCTTCTCGGCAATACGGATAAACACTTCACCGGCGGTATGTGGATTCCAGATATAGCCGCCCTTGATCGCCCCGCGGTTAACCAGTTGCGCGCCCTGACCCGGACTGAACGCCCCAATGACACAGACCTGATTGGTTTTATTGCGGTTCATAACGGCGCGACCGGCACCAATAGGGCCCTGCGAACCGAAGGCTAAAATGCCTTTCAGATCGGGATACTTAGACATCAGTTCATTGGTGGTACGGATGGACTCGTCCAGGGATTCGCCTACGCCAAATTTGTCCGTAACCAACTGCATGTTGGGATAGTGCTGCTTTTGATAATCCAGCGCGGCATCGGTCCACTGCTGATGAAGCGGCACCGTCAGGCTCCCCACGTATATGGCGTATTTCCCTTCGTCATGCATACATTGCGCCAGCGCTTTCATATGATTGATGCCGTGCGTTGCGGCATCCACTAATTCAAAATCCCAGTTTGCAAACTTCTGGCCTGGCGATTCGTGGGTAATGACTTTGATGCCGGCTTCACGGGCGCGCTGCAAGACGGGCTCAAGCACTTTGGGGTCGTTGGGGACGACGCCGATAATGTCCACTTTCTGGGCAATCAAATCTTCAATGGCACGCACCTGCAGGGCAGGATCGGCTGCGGTCGGCCCCACCATCCAGGCGTCAATGCCGCGTTTGGCCGCTTCGCTTTTAATTCCGGCTTCCATAGCGTTGAACCACGGAATACCACCGATTTTCACCACGATGCCCATGCGTATTTTGTCCGCCGCATGGGACTGAAAAGCCAGTAATGCGAACAACGAACAGGCGATAAGCTGTTTTTTCATAAAGGCTCCATTTAATTATTTATAAGCTGCACAGACTGGGGGCGCTGCGAGCAGTCAATAATATTGACGCCGTTCCAGGCCAGTTCCTGTTCCAGCTCTTTATCTTTCAACTGGTCAGTAATGAGAAAATCCACATCACGGTAATGGCAAATACGCGCGAATGAGGGCCGAAGAAACTTAGAGCTATCCAGTAATAAATGTTTTCGTTCTGCTGCCAGAATCAGCTGTTGTTTTAAATGTGCATGACGTTCATTTCCTTCGCGTAAATAACCGTCATTGCCCAGACTGCTGCATGAAAAAAAGATCTTATTTATTTGAAACTCTTTTAACGGCTGCTCGGTAACAATGCCGTGAAAATCTTCATAACGATCTGAATATTCTCCGCCCAGACAAATGGTGCGAATACTGCCGCGTGCTGCCAGCGTCTGGACAATGCGTAACGAATTGGTTAATACCGTTAATTCAATATCCGGTAATTGCCGTGCCAGATAAAAACACGTGGTACTACTGTCGAGTAATAAGCAGTCGCCCACACTAATAAAATCCAGCGCGCGTTTCGCGATTGTCATTTTGGCATCAACATGTTCGTTTACGCGTTGACGAAAAGACGATTCAGATTCATTAATCTCGCGATTATTAACCTGTAGCGTTGCACTGTGTCGTTTAGCCGGAACCGCACCACCATGGCTTCGCTGTAAAATACCTTTCTTTTCCAGTTGTGCTAAATCGCGGCGAATCGTTTCCTGAGAAACCCGACATAACGCGGTGAGTTCAGCGACAATAACCCGTCCGTTACACATTAATTCATCGATAATTCTCTGCTGGCGTTCAATCGGCAACATAATGGCCTCCGATGGCTATAAAGTACTGGAAGGCACGCGGCAAAAATGTGGCCTGAGCGTGGGTACGCAGGACCTGTTTTTGCAACGCGCATAAAGAGATCAGTGTTGGGTTTTAATGAAACGAAATGAAAGAAATAATATTGTTTAGTGATTTTTCTCACTAAATAAGGGTTATTTAGCGGTCTCAGGATCCGCTGTGAACATTTTATCCTGCATTCTGCAGCGACTCTATCATGCCCGCTTTTGCCCGTTTATGTGTATTTGACCGCTTTGCCTGTCCGGATAGTCCGACGAATCCGATTGAGAGAACGCTGACGAATACGCATGATGACCGCATTGCGCACGACAGGGCGCTACGGCTGTTGCAAAATGGATGTTTTTTAGGCAGTTAGCTGCGCTTGCTGGGCACTTCACAGAATGCGAACGTCGTGACGTGCGCGATTGCGCTATCATCTTCCACTCAGAGAAGTTGGGGCTCGATTTTCTTAATGTGGTACAGGATGAAATCGCTGTTTGCGTTGCCTTTATTCATGGTCGCCGCCGTCCAGGCTGATCCGGTGCAGAAACTGTTTTCTGACTGGCAGTTAACCTGCAATAACGCGGCCTTTTGCGTTGCGCGCAGCACGCAGGGTGACCGTGGTTTGGTGATGACCCTGTCGCGACATGCCGGGGCGGATGACCAGCCCCTGTTACGTATTGATTACGGCAGTGCCTATAGTGGTGCGCTGCCGGGGCCGGCGCTCAAAGATAATCTGCTGGTGGATCAGCGTCGTCTTCGTCCTGATTTCAAGCACTGGGACGTAGAGCCGCATCATCTTGCGACCCGCAACCCGATTGCCATTAACGAATTTCTTGAACTCACCATGGATGCAAAAAATCTGCAGCTGACGTTCAGCGCCAGCCCACAGGTTTCATTGCGTGGCATGAAAGCGGCCCTGTTGTATATGGACGACGTGCAGGGGCGGGTGAATAGCATGAGCGCCTGGGTTCGACGGGGCGAACGCAACGGCGTGCCTGCTGCTCCGGCGATTCCGCAACTGCCACCTCCCATGGCCGCGCCTGTACCGCTGACGCGGGAAGAAACCAGTGGCCTGATCGATTACGGCACCTGGCGGGTTAATTCAGACACCTGTTCGCTCGATCCATTGCGACGCGAAGTCAGCGTCTCGCCGCTGACGGACAAAAAAGCCTTGCTGCTGGTGAGCTGTGAGATGGGGGCGTATAACGTGATCGATCGGGCGTTTGAAGTGACGCGCGCGCCGCCCTATGTGGCACGCGGTGTCAGCCTGACTTTACCCTTTACGCCGCCCGAGGGAGGAGAGCGCCAGCTGGAGCTGATTAATGCGGATTACGATGCGGCAACCGGCCAGCTTTACACCTTTGGTAAAGGGCGGGGACTGGGCGACTGCGGTACAGCGTCCCGCTGGCAGTTTAACGGTGAGCACTTTGTGTTAGCGGAATATGCCGAAGAATCAACCTGCGATGCCTGGCACAGCAGCGATGACTGGCCCACGCTCTGGGTAAGCCAGTCAGCCTCTGCGGATGGCAGCCGTTAAGGAATCGCCTGCACCATCATGGGGGAACCGGTCTGATTGCCCACCAACTCCGCCAGCAGGTTATTTACACCGTCACTCATTGGCGTGAAGCGGGTCAGGGGAGATCGGGTCACCACCACAAAAACGCCCACATTATTCTGCGGCACCATCGCTATATAGGTGATGAAACCCCCGCCACCGCCGGTTTTCTGAATGATGCCCGGACGCCCCTTTGACGGTCCCATATAAACCCAACCCATGCCGAGAGCGTCGGCTTTACCTGGCACGTCCATTCCATCCACTTTGTGAAGCTGATCGCGACGGTAGATTAATGTCTGCAGGCGGTCGATCTGTGGCGTGCGGCGATTCACGGAGGAGTTCAGAAACTGCTGCATCCAGCGTCCCATATCATCCGGCGTTGAATAGACGCCACCGCTGCCGATAGCCGCCAGCGTGTTATTACACGGACTGGCTCCTTTTTCCGCCACCATTAAACGGGCGCACTGTTCGGGTGACGGGGTAAACGTGGTGTCCTTCATGCCCAGCGGGCGGGTGATCAGCTGCTGAAACAGGGCCGGATAGGGTTTACCCGCCGCACGTGACAGCGCATCACCCAACAGATCGTAACCCAGGTTGGAATAGGCCGCATTGGTGCCGGGGGCCGCTTTCAGGCTGGCGGTGTTCAGCCAGTTCCAGCGCTCACTTTGCGTAGGCCAGACAAAAACCGGACGATGCGGCTTACCGCCGGGCTGCTCGCGCGGCAGGCCACTGGTGTGAGTGGCGAGGTTAATCAACCGAATCGGTTGACCGTCGAAACCAGGGACCCGTTTTCCCGGAGGCGCATACTTACTCAGCGGATCGTCCAGACGAATCTCGCCGCGCTCGGCCATTTTTACCATCACCTCACTGGTCATTAATTTACTGAGCGAGGCAATACGAATTAACGAATCCTTTTGCGGACGAATATTGTTGCCGGGCCGGGTATCACCAAAGCTGGTAAAGACGCGCTGATTACCGTCTATTGCCACCAGGGCCATGCCGGTGGCACCACTGGCATAAAAGATATGCTCTGCATAGCGATCGACAATCTGGGAGGCCAGTAAGGGATCGGGCGCAACCTGCGCCGTGCTTTTAAGGGGAAGCAAAGAAACCAGTAAAGCCAGTAAATAAGGAGTGCGCATTTTCAACGGAGAGGGCTTCGCTATAGGAGTCGGGTGAAAACCTATAGTAATCAGTTTAAGGATGACGGGAAGAGCAAAGCACAGTTTTTTTTATTTCAGATTACAGTCAGCTGGTGATGGCGGCCATGGACATCAGCGGGCGGGGGATATGTTTTGCCCCGCAGAGGCCGCCGGACCGAGCCGCTGCACTGGCGGCGTGGCGCGCCGCAGTTCATGGCCGTTTGTACATGCGCCTGGGATGGCCCACTTTGCCATACAGCATTTCTACCGTCAGAAAGCCGGTTTCCACGCAGTGCTCCAGATAGCGACGGGCGGTTGTTTTACTGAGCCCGGTTTCGGTCATCACCTCATCAACCGAAAAAAGCCGCGTGGTGGCTGGCGTAAAAAGTGTCTGGACCCGCGCGAGAGTCGTTTCCTCAATACCTTTGCTGCCGTTATCGTGCGGGTAGTTCTTCGCCTGTAGCTGATAAAGGACATCGACATTTTTCTGATCGACAATCTTCCATGTGCGCTGCTGGTCTGCGAAAGCGATAAAGTTGGCAAGCGAGCGGTTAAGCCGTTTCCAGGACACAGGTTTAAGGACGTAATCGAAGGCGCCGTTGCGGATGGCCTGGCTACAGGTATCCATATCACTGGCCGCCGTAATAAAAATAATGGAACAGTTTGCGTGGGCCAGCAACGGATCGCCAATCAGGGTGATGCCTTTGCCATCGGGCAGATAATTATCCAGCAATAGCAGCTGTGGCGCACTGATGGCAAGCTGCTGTCTGGCTTCTGCCAGTGACCCGGCGATACCGATCAGCCTGAGTTCAGGGTGTTTACCAATCAGTTCGGCATGAAGCTGAGCCAGTTCAGGCTCATCTTCCACAATCAGGACAGTCACAGGCTCATGTTGCATCGCGGACCTTCTCCGTTTCCGTTACGGGACAGCGGTGGGTTTGCGCGCAGGGGATAAACAGCGAGAAAATGGCGCCACGTGGCACATTGTCGCTGACCTCAATGGTGCCCCCTGCGCGGGTAATATAGCTTTCTGTTAAATACAGCCCGATGCCGTGATCGCCCCGGGTTTTCGTGGTGACGCCACGTTCAAACATGTGTTCGCGGATGGCAGGTGCAATGCCCACGCCGTGATCCGCCACTTCGATGATCAGCTCACGGGCGCTGAGCTTAATCAGCACTTCAACAGGTTCATGAGGCATCGGGGCGCGTTGCGTGGCTTCAATCGCGTTGTCCAGCAAATTGCCAATGACCGAGATCAGTTCAGCCTCTGACAGTGGGGGAAAGGGTTTGTCCATCAGACATGCGGGATCAAAGTGGAGGATAACGCCTTTTTCTCTGGCGCGTGCCGCTTTGCCCAGTAACAAGCCGCACAGCAGTGGCGAGCTGAAGCGTGCGGAGACAAAGTCCAGCCACTCCTGCTCGTGTTCTGACTGCGCCTCAATGTAGTCAATCGCGTCTTCAAAACGCCCCATGTGCAACAGCCCGGAAAGCGTGTTCATTCGGTTAAGCTGCTCATGCCGCATAATGCGCAGATTATCGACATAACGTTTCACCTGGCTGAGCTGGGCGCTAAGGGAGTCGATGTCGTTAAAATCGCGGAAGGAGATGACCCAGCCCATCAGCGCGTCCTCCAGCATGATACGTACCCGGCTGGCGATGACGGTGAGCGCGTTAAACTGGCTAATCTCATCGTGGGTATCTTTCTCCAGCATCACGGGCTGCGATAAAAAGGGGACGGGCGAAATGATCTGGCTGACAGACTGCCCTCGCAGCGCCTCGGCGGACTGTGAAAGGCCTAACAGCTTTCGGGCGGCCTGGTTGATCACTTCGATCTGCAGGTGTTCATTGATGACAATCACGCCTTCATAGATCGATTCCATCATGGCGTTTTGCTGACGGACCATCAGGCCGATCTCGCGCGGTTCCAGCGAGAAAATCTGTTTTTTAATATTGCAGGTGAAAAACCAGGAGAAAATAAACAGGGCGATAAGCACCAGGGCCGCCACGATCAGCAGGTTGATCATGTTGCTGAACGTGATGGCATCCAGATAGCGGGCGAGATAACCAACGGACACGATACCGACCACCTGCCCGCGATCGTTCAGGATAGGCGATTTGCTGCGCAGGGAGATTCCCAGTCCGCCTGTCCGGATGGTGGTGATACTTTTCCCTGCCAGCACTGCCGCGTTGTCTCCGCCGACCAGGGGTTTGCCAACCCGGTCCGCCGTCACCGAGTGAAAAAGGTGCAGGCCACGGTTATCGCCAATCACCATAAAACTGGCATCGCTTTTCCGGGCAATAGCCCTCATCAGCATATTAATGGCCGGGATATCCCGATCCGCCACCGCTTTTCTCAGTTCCGGAATCAGCGCGATTTCATCAGCCTGAACTTTGGCGCGCATGCTCATCGCCTGATAAAGCTGCCGGGTGATGCTGACGTAGTAATAGCTTCCCAGTAACACGAACAGGACAGACGAAAAAACAACGAGCGAAAGAAACAGCTTCGTTTGAAATGACAATTTCATGACTGTCACGCGCATTTTGGAATAATAACTTCAATGTATCATCTTTTTAACAATAGACACTACATGCGTTTATCTGTTTGATATTAATGGGATTAAATCGTTTTCAGAGGGCAGGGAAGCGTCAGCAAAGGACAAACAACGGCTGCGGGGAATAAAAACCATAAACACCACGACGATTACCAGGATGCGGATCACGATCTGGAAATAACACCATTAAAACTTTATGCCAGATACCTTCTCCTTCACGTAATTCCGCTTTTTTTCACGGCATTCTGAAAAAAAACGATGATGCAAAGAGGTTAATAATGCGCTCACCTGATAATTCTTTTCTGTCTGATACGCTGGCCCGTTCACCGCGCAGGAAAACCCTGAAGGAGCAGTGGTGGCATATTATGGATAACTGGAAAGTCGGGATTATCCCTCTTCCTCTGTTTGTGCTGGCCGGTGTGCTCATTGCACTGGACTGCCTGAGCGGGAAACTGGCCAGCGATATCGTCGTCATGGTCGCCACGCTGGCCTTTTTTGGTTTTGCCTGCGGTGAATTTGGCAAACGTCTGCCGGTGGTGGGCCGTCTGGGCGCCGCAGCTATCTGCGCAACCTTTATTCCCTCTGCGCTGGTCTATTACGGGTTACTTCCCGATATCGTGGTGACCTCAACAACGCAGTTCTATAAATCGACCAATATTCTCTATCTCTATATTTGCTGCATCATCGTCGGCAGCATCATGAGCATGAACCGTACGGTGCTGATTCAGGGCTTTCTGCGCATCTTTTTTCCCATGCTGTGCGGTGAAATCGTGGGCATGATTGTCGGCATGGGCGTCGGATTAGCGTTGGGGCTGGAGCCGTTCCAGATTTTCTTTTTTATCATTCTGCCCATTATGGCGGGTGGCGTCGGCGAAGGGGCCATTCCGCTCTCCATCGGCTATGCGGCGTTGCTCCATATGGATCAGGGCGTAGCGCTGGGCCGTATCCTGCCGATGGTGATGCTGGGTGGCGTGACCGCCATTATTATTTCCGGCTGCCTGAACCAACTGGGTAAACGTTATCCGCACCTCACCGGGGAAGGCCAGCTGATGCCGAATGTCACGAACGTTGAGCCCGAGCCGCTGCAGTCCGTTTTTTCCGGTAAAGTTGACGTAACGGCCATTGCCTCCGGGGCGCTGCTTGCGGTGCTGCTCTATATGGTGGGGATGCTGGGGCAGAAGCTGACAGGGTTGCCTGCGCCGGTAGGGATGTTGTTCCTGGCCGTGCTGGTGAAACTGGTCAATGGCGTTTCGCCCCGTATTCTGGCCGGTTCGCAGGTGGTCTATCGCTTTTTCCGCACCGCCGTGACCTATCCCGTCCTGTTCGCTGTCGGTGTGGCCATTACGCCGTGGCACGTGCTGGTCACCGCGTTTACGCTCACCAATCTGCTGGTCATTATCAGCACGGTCAGTGCGCTGGTCGCAACGGGCTTCTTCGTCGGGAAAAAGATTGGCATGCATCCCATTGATGTCGCCATTGTTTCCTGCTGCCAGAGTGGGCAGGGCGGGACGGGCGATGTAGCCATTCTCACCGCCGGTAACCGCATGGGCCTGATGCCGTTTGCTCAGATCGCGACGCGTATCGGCGGAGCCATCAACGTTTCGCTCTCTTTGCTGCTGCTGAGCCACTTTTTAAAGTAACGGTTGTTAAGGTCAGCAAGGCGGCAGGATTAACCACAGCATGCAGGGACACGGCGAAAAACGTGGTTACCGAAGAAGGTGGGTTTTCAGAGAGCAGCACGCCAGCGTCAGGCTGGCGTGCTGAGAGCAAAACCGCGATCCGGCTGAGGAAGCCGGATCGCGTGAGTGCGAGGATTATGCCGGTTTCAGCAGGGCTTCGGCATGGCTGACGATGTTTTCGATCGTGAAGCCAAACTCCGCGAACAGCTTTTCTGCTGGCGCAGATTCACCGAACGTAGTCATCCCGACAATGGCACCGTCCAGCCCGACATATTTATACCAGTAATCTGCAATGCCTGCTTCCACGGCCACGCGTGCTTTCACAGCGGAAGGCAGCACGGATTCGCGATAAGCCGCATCCTGCGCGTCGAACAGATCCGTTGAAGGCAGTGAAACGACCCGCACCTTGTGGCCGCCGGTCGTCAGCTTCGTTGCTGCACCCAGCGTGATCTCCACTTCAGAGCCGGTGGCAATCAGAATGACGTCTGGCGTGCCCTCACAGTCTTTCAGGACGTAACCGCCGCGTTTGATATTCGCCACCTGTTCCGCCGTACGCTCTGGCTGTGCCAGATTCTGACGCGACAGGATCAGGGCGGTAGGTCCATGATGACGCTCAATCGCAGCCTGCCAGGCCACAGCGGTTTCCACCTGGTCGCACGGACGCCAGACGCTCATATTCGGCGTAACGCGCAGGCTGGCAATCTGCTCTACCGGCTGGTGGGTTGGACCATCTTCACCCAGACCGATTGAGTCATGGGTATAAACCAGAATCTGGCGGGCCTTCATCAGGGCCGCCATGCGCGCGGCATTACGGGCGTACTCGACGAACATCAGGAAGGTCGCGGTATAGGGCACAAAACCACCGTGGTGGGCAATACCGTTACCAATGGCTGTCATACCAAATTCACGCACACCGTAGTGGATATAGTTCCCGGCCGGATCCTCTTTGATGGATTTCGAACCTGACCAGATGGTGAGGTTACTGGGGGCGAGGTCGGCAGAGCCGCCCAGGAATTCAGGCAGCATTTTGCCGTAGGCTTCCAGTGAATTTTGCGAGGCCTTGCGGCTGGCGATTTTTTGCGGATTCGCCTGCAGATCGGCAATGAATCGGGCAGTTTCCGCTTCCCAGTTTGCGGGCATTTCGCCGTTCATACGCCGCGTATATTCTGCGGCCAGTTTAGGATAAGCCTGCTGATACGCGGCAAACTTATCGTTCCAGGCTTTTTCGCGCGCCGCGCCAGCTTCTTTGGCATCCCACTGCTGGTAAATCTCTTGAGGAATCTCAAACGCCGGATAATTCCAGCCCAGTTGCTTGCGCGTCAGGGCGACTTCTTCTTCACCCAGCGCGGCCCCGTGTGCCTCTTCTTTACCGGCTTTATTCGGTGAACCAAAGCCAATAACCGTGCGGCAGATAATCAGTGACGGCTTATCGGTGACGCTTTGCGCTTCTTTAATTGCGGCTTTAACGGCTTCGGCATCGTGACCATCAATTTCACCGACCACGTGCCAGTTATAGGCTTCGAAACGTTTGTGCGTGTCATCCGTAAACCAGCCTTCGGTCTCTCCGTCGATGGAAATGCCGTTGTGGTCATAGAAGCCGATCAGTTTGCCCAGACCAAGTGTTCCGGCCAGTGAGCAGACTTCGTGGGAAATCCCCTCCATCAGACAGCCGTCGCCCATAAACACATAGGTGAAGTGGTCAACGATATCGTGTTGTGGACGGTTAAACTGCGCAGCCAGCGTCCGTTCCGCAATGGCCAGACCCACGGCGTTTGCCAGACCCTGACCCAGCGGACCGGTCGTGGTTTCCACGCCCGGCGTGTAGCCAATTTCCGGGTGGCCCGGTGTTTTGGAGTGCAGCTGGCGGAAGTTTTTCAGCTCTTCAATCGGTAAATCGTACCCGGTCAGGTGCAGCAAACTGTAAAGCAGCATTGAGCCGTGACCGTTAGACAGGATAAAGCGGTCACGATCCAGCCAGGCGGGGTTGGTCGGATTATGCTTGAGGAAATCGCGCCACAGCACTTCGGCGATATCTGCCATGCCCATTGGCGCACCAGGATGACCGGATTTTGCTTTTTGTACCGCATCCATACTTAATGCGCGAATCGCATTCGCCAACTCTCTGCGTGAGGACATAAAGGGTCTCCCTTGTTAAGCATCAGGGCGGGAGTGAGCCCGCCCGGTAAAAGAGGGGAAAAACTACAGGCGCGCCGCCAGCACATCTTCCAGTTTTTGCTGGTCAACGGCGAACTGGCGAATACCGTCTGCCAGTTTTTCGACCGCCATAGGGTCCTGATTATGTTCCCAGCGGAACTCCGCTTCGGACAGCGGCGACGGCTGATGGAAACATTCAGTGGAAGGCTCAAGCTTACGCTCTACGGGCGCCTCGCTGTTCTGTAACTCTTCCAGCAGGTTAGGTGACAGCGTCAGCCGATCACACCCGGCCAGCGCCAGTACCTGTTCGACCTTACGGAAGCTGGCACCCATGATGATGGTGTCATAGCGATGCTTCTTATAATAATCGTAAATACGGCGCACCGATTTCACGCCCGGATCTTCGTCGACGTTATACGGGTCCATGGGCTTGCGGCTGTTGTACCAGTCATAGATACGGCCGACAAACGGCGAAATCAGATAAACCCCGGCTTCGGCGCAGGCGCGCGCCTGGGCAAAGGAGAACAGCAGCGTCAGGTTGCACTGGATACCATTCTTTTCCAGCTCTTCTGCGGCTTTAATGCCTTCCCATGTGGAGGCCAGTTTGATCAGGATGCGAGAGCGATCAATGCCGTGCTCTTCATACATGCGGACCAGCTTTTCTGCTTTCGTGACGCACATGCCACGATCGAAGGAGAGGCGCGCATCCACTTCGGTCGAAACACGGCCTGGTATGCTTTTCAGAATTTCCATACCGAGGTTAATGGCCACTTTATCGCTGGCGTTAATAATCTGCGTTTCTTTGCTGCCACCCTGTTTTTTCGCGTAGTCGATGGCGTCATCAATCAGATGTTTGTAAGGCTGGAGAGCAGATGCTTTCAGAATAAGCGAAGGGTTAGTCGTCGCATCTTGTGGGTGATAATTACGGATGGACTCAATATCGCCACTGTCAGCCACCACGGTCGTGAACTGTTTAAGGGCTTCAAGCTGGTTCATTTCTACACTCCTTGAAAAATACGTTGTAACAAAAGGGAACACCTCTGGCCTCGTGCCCTAATCAGTGCAGACATTACCCGTCGTAGTAACGCCGACTCACCACATTGCAACAGACCGGGTGCAGTGAAAATGCGTTTTCTCTGAATGTTGTGCGATGAGGGTTGCGCGCAACCACCCGAGATGACATTTCTGCGGATAACGACTGTCCAGCCATTAAGGATAGCAGCCATGAAAAATGACGCAGGGTAGACTGTGGCAATCTGTGCGTTAAGAAAGAAGGTTCTTTGAACCGCCTCACCGCTTTGTGATGGTGTGCTTTCTATACTGAACATCCACTTACCTGGCGAAGAAGGATGTCTAATGGATGACCAACTGAAGCAAAGTGCGCTTGATTTTCATCAGTATCCCACACCCGGAAAAATTCAGGTTTCCCCCACCAAACCCCTTGCCACCCAGCGGGATTTGGCGCTGGCCTATTCTCCTGGCGTGGCGGCGCCCTGTTTAGAAATCGCCGCCGATCCGCTGGCGGCGCACAAGTACACCGCGCGCGGCAATCTGGTGGCGGTGATTTCAAACGGTACGGCGGTACTGGGGCTGGGGAACATCGGCGCACTGGCCGGGAAACCGGTGATGGAAGGCAAGGGCGTTCTGTTTAAGAAATTTGCGGGCATTGACGTTTTTGATATTGAGGTCGACGAACAGGATCCCGATAAGCTGATCGAGGTGATTGCCGCGCTGGAACCCACGTTTGGCGGAATCAATCTTGAAGATATCAAAGCGCCCGAGTGTTTTTATATCGAACAGCAACTGCGGCAGCGCATGAAAATTCCGGTGTTTCATGATGACCAGCATGGCACGGCCATCATCTGTACGGCGGCGGTGCTGAACGGACTACGCATCGTCAACAAGGCTATCGCTGATGTACGGCTGGTGGTGTCAGGCGCGGGCGCATCGGCCATTGCCTGTATGAATCTGCTGGTCGCGCTGGGCTTGCAGAAAGACCATATTCAGGTGTGCGATTCGAAAGGGCTGATTTACCGTGACCGCGAACCCAATATGGCGGCCACCAAAGCCGATTATGCCGTGGAGGATCACGGCAAGCGCACGCTGGCCGACGTGATCGAGGGCGCAGATATTTTCCTGGGCTGTTCCGGACCGGATGTCCTGACGCAGGATATGGTGAAAAGCATGGCGAAAGATCCGCTGATTCTGGCGCTGGCAAATCCCCATCCCGAAATTCTGCCGCCGTTGGCGAAAGCCGTACGGCCGGATGCGATTATCTGCACCGGACGTTCTGATTTTCCTAATCAGGTGAACAACGTGCTCTGCTTCCCGTTTATCTTTCGTGGCGCGCTGGATGTGGGGGCCACCGCCATCAATGAAGAGATGAAGCTGGCGGCCGTACACGCCATTGCCGAACTGGCACAGGCGGAACAAAGCGACGTAGTGGCTTCGGCCTATAGCGATCAGGACCTGCGCTTCGGACCGGACTATCTGATTCCCAAACCCTTTGATCCACGTTTAATCGTGCAGATAGCCCCTGCCGTGGCGAAAGCGGCGATGGCGTCCGGCGTGGCAACCCGGCCTGTGGCTGACTTTGATGCCTACCGGGAGCAACTCACAGAGTTTGTGTATAAGACCAACCTGTTTATGAAGCCGATCTTTTCCCAGGCGCGTAAAGCCCCGAAACGGGTGGTGATGGCGGAGGGCGAAGAGGTGCGGGTGCTGCATGCTACGCAGGAGCTGGTCTCGCTGGGGCTGGCGAAACCCATCCTGATAGGTCGCCCCAACGTGATCGCCATGCGGTTAGAAAAACAGGGGCTCAAAATTGAGGCCGGAAAGGATTTTGAAATCGTGAATAACGAATCCGATCCCCGCTTTAAAGCGTACTGGAATGAGTATTACCAGATGATGAAGCGGCGCGGTGTCACCCCCGAGCAGGCGCAGCGCGCCGTTATTGGCAATCCGACCCTCATCGGTGCCATCATGGTCTACCGTGGTGAGGCCGATGCGCTGATCTGCGGCACCATCGGCGATTATAACGAGCACTACGAAATTGTGGAGCGCGTGCTGGGCCTGCGGAGTGATGTGAAGGTGGCCGGAGCCATGAATGCGCTGTTACTGCCGAATGGCAACACGTTTATTGCGGATACTTACGTCAACGCCGATCCTACACCGGAACAGCTGGCGGATATTACGTTGATGGCGGCGGAAACCGTCCGTCGCTTTGGGATTGAGCCGCGCGTGGCGTTGCTGTCGCACTCCAGCTTTGGCACCTCCAGTGCGCCTGGTGCGCAGAAAATGCGCGATGTGCTGGCGCTGGTGCAACAGCGCGCGCCTGAGCTGGAAATCGACGGGGAGATGCACGGCGATGCGGCGCTGGTGGAAAGCATCCGGCGGGAAATCATGCCCGACAGCCCGCTGAAAGGCAGCGCAAACCTGCTGATCATGCCCAACGTGGAAGCGGCGCGCATCAGCTACAATCTGCTGCGCGTGTCCTGTTCGGAAGGCGTAACGGTCGGGCCGGTGCTGATGGGCATGACCCGGCCGGTGCACGTGCTGACGCGCATCGCGTCCGTGCGCCGGATCGTCAATATGGTGGCGCTGGCGGTGGTGGAAGCGCAGACGCAGCCGCTGTAATCAACCGGGGCGGCGACCCGGGTTGCCGCCCCGGCACGTTCCTGAGCCGGCAGCGTGGATTACTCAGGCAGGTTGAGCCAGTTTTTCACCGGCAGGAAGTCACGGTAGAGCGCGGCCTCGGGTGAGTCAGGTTCAGGATGATAGTTATATTCCCAGCGCACCATGGGCGGCAGGGACATCAAAATGGATTCCGTTCTGCCTCCGGTTTGCAGGCCAAACAGCGTGCCCCGATCCCACACCAGATTGAACTCTACATAGCGACCCCGGCGGTAAAGCTGGAACTGGCGCTCGCGGTCGCCATAAGGCATGTGCTTGCGGCGCGCCACAATCGGCTGGTAAGCGTCCAGAAAGCCCCGGCCGACGGCCTGAATAAGGGCAAAACTTTGTTCAAAGCCCGGCTCGTGGATATCGTCAAAAAACAGCCCACCAATACCGCGTTGCTCGTCGCGGTGTTTCAGATAGAAATAGTCGTCGCACCACTTTTTAAACCGGGGATAGACATCCTCGCCAAAAGGCTGGCAGATATCGAAGGCGGTCTGATGCCAGTGCAGCGCATCTTCTTCAAACCCGTAAAACGGCGTCATATCAAAGCCGCCGCCAAACCACCAGATCGGCTCGGCACCGGGTTTTTCGGCAATGAAAAAGCGCACATTCGCATGACTGGTCGGTACATACGGGTTGTTGGGATGGATAACCAGCGAAACGCCCATGGCTTCGAAACTGCATCCGGCCAGCTCAGGACGATGTGCCGTCGCGGAGGCGGGCATCTGGTCGCCATGAACGTGGGAGAAATTCACGCCAGCCTGTTCAAACACGGCACCATTACGCAGCACACGGCTTCGTCCACCGCCACCGCCGGGGCGTTCCCAGCGGTCTTCAGTGAACTGCGCGCCACCGTCTTCGGCAGTCAGCTTGCGACAAATCTCATCCTGCAAATCCAGCAGGAACGTTTTTACGCGGGAGATATCAGGCATGGGATAGGCTTCTCTTAGTAAAAATTGGCCGTGATTATAGCTGATCTACTATGACATTCGACGATCATACTCATCAAAGTAGTTAATGATACCTGTGGCGATAGCCGAGGCAATCTTCTGCCGAAAGGCGGTCGTGCCCAGCAACTGCTCTTCGCGCGGATTGGTAATAAAAGACGTTTCCACCAGCACCGAGGGAATGGACGGCGACTTCAGCACGGCAAAGGCGGCCTGTTCGGTATGCTGACTGTGAAGGTGATGCACCGGGCGAATCTGGTCCAGAACGTGTTTGCCCAGGGTCAGGCTGTTTCTGATGGTGTCCGTTTGCACCAGATCGAACAGAATCTGCTGTAAATACTGGTCCTGCTGTTCCACGTTGGCTCCGCCGACCTTGTCCGCGTCATTTTCACGTTTCGACAGGTAACGCGCCATGCTGCTGCTGGCACCCCGATTGGATAACGCGAACACAGAGGCACCGCTGGCATCCGGGCTGGTATAGCCATCCGCATGGATTGACATAAACAGGTTCGCACCGTGCTGATGCGCAATCTCCACCCGCTGGTAGAGCGGAATGAAATGGTCGCTGTCACGCGTCAGGCGGACCTCGATACGCGGATGTGACTGCAGCAGACTGCGCACATTACTGGCGATGTCTAAAACAATGTGTTTTTCTTCGGAACCCTCTTCGCCGACCGCACCCGAATCGATACCGCCGTGGCCCGGATCGAGCATCACGATGCGCTTGCCGTTGTTAACCCGCGGCCTGGGCGACGAGGGTCGGGTGGAGAGCGAAGCCTGCTGTTCCTTCGCCTGCACCGCGCGCGGGGACAATATGGCGAGCGCCAGCCCGGACAGCAGCAGCTGGCGACGATGAATTAAACGTTTGAGTAAGTGCATGTGCATGTCCCTGAGCAGTCATAATGCACCGTGTTATAGCGTAACATTCTGCCCGGTGCGATCTTTCAACCATTTCAGGTTATTACTTTGTTTTTCAGCCTGGTAACCGGCAATTTCTTTTTTTTTAACGTTGCCGTCAGCAGCCAGGGTTGCACCCGCCGAAGAAAGCGTGATAATCAGCAAATTGAGGTGAACTGCAGGTACAGAAGATGGAAATCCGCACCTTCCGCCAGGAAGATTTTGAAGAAGTGATCACGCTCTGGGAACGCTGCGATTTGTTACGGCCATGGAACGATCCGGAGCTGGACATCGAACGCAAAATGCATCATGACGCCGACCTGTTTCTGGTGGCGGAAGTTGGGGGCGAAGTCGTCGGTACCGTAATGGGCGGTTACGATGGTCACCGTGGCGCGGCTTACTATCTGGCGGTGCATCCGGATTATCAGGGCCGCGGCTTTGCCAATGCCCTGATGAATCGCCTGGAGAAAAAACTCATTGCGCGCGGTTGCCCTAAAATTCACCTGATGGTGCGGGAAGAGAACGACCAGGTCGTTGCCTTCTATGAAAAGCTGGATTATGAAACGGTCGATGTGGTGTTGCTGGGCAAACGTTTAATCGAAGATCGTGAATATTAATTCGGTCTGGCCGCCTGAGGAGTACGACGACAAAGGGCAACTGCGCCTGCCGTTTCTTTTCTGGCTGATTCTGCTATTGCAGTCGCGCACCTGGTGGCTCCTGGTGATGGCCGGCGCGTCACGCCAGCAGGGAAACGATCTTCTGGCCCTTTTCTATCCGGATCGCCAGGCGTTCTGGTCAGGACTGGTGTTGGGTCTGCCAGCGCTGTCGGGGCTGTTGCTCACGGGCTACCGGTCGCGTTTACCCCGAGTGTGGCGCAGTTGGCGCCTGGTGCTGGTGGTATCGTTAGGGGCGAATTTGCTCTGGCAGAGCGTACAACTCGTCCAGACCGATCTGCTCAGCTCACCGTTGCCGCTGCTGTTTACGCTGTTTGATCTGCTGGCACTGCTGTGGTTACTGATCAGTGTCCGGCTTCGCGCCTGCTTTTTGCCGCCACACGATCCCGAATAAACTTTTTGCCGCTTTGCGACTCCAATCCGTTTTGCCCAGGTCTATTTATTAACAGGAGTTTTCATGAAAGCTGTTCGTTACACGATACTGACGGTGGCCATGCTGGTCAGTGGGTGTGCCAGTTCCTCCGGCCCTGACGCCAACAGCAGCCAGCAGGTACGCTGGTGGAATCCATTGAGTTACCACTGGTCTTCTGCGCTGCCATGGAACTGGTTTGGTCCTTCACTGACGATCAGCGATCAGGGCGTTGGTGGGATCAACAGTGCCACGGCGATGAACGAATCGGCCATCAAAGACGGGCTTAAGGGCAACTACGATCTGCGTCAGGGCATGCGTGGCCAGAACGGTCAGGTGGTGTCCTTCTGGCAGGCGATGAAGGACGGTCAGGTTAAGCTGGTCATTTATGGTCAGTCACAGGTTGACCGCATTGAGGTGACGGACAACGACATTGCCAGTGCCGACGGCAGCAAAATTGGCGATGCGTTTAGCGCCAGATATGACAAAGCCTTTAATAACTGCATTGTGGCTGCCGGGTTAGACAATCATGACGTCGAATGCCGTGTGCCTGGCAGCCCGCATCTGCGCTACGTTTACAGCGGGACCTGGCACGGTCCGGAAGGATTACTGCCCGCCGATGACACGCTGAAAAGCTGGAAACTCAGCAAGTTCGTCTGGCAGCGTTAAGCCCCGTAATTTTTGCCTCCCGCAGGGCGTTCAGTGCGCCCTGCCAACCCAATTCTGTTTTTGCGCATTCTTTTCCCGCCGCCTTATGCCTTTTTCGACTTTGAAATCAACAAACGATATATAAAACCGTTACGGGTTTACGCTGAGTTATAAATAAACTGCTGTATCTGCGGATGAGATCTGCATCAAATTTCTTCAGGGTGAACCATGACCTTCAAAGCGATGAAAAAAATCGTGAGCGGAATCGCGCTGTCGCTGGGCCTTGCTGGCGCCGCGCACGCCACAGAGCTGTTAAACAGTTCTTATGACGTGGCACGTGAACTGTTCGTCGCCCTGAACGCGCCTTTTGTCAGCCAGTGGGATGCGCAACATCCGGACGATAAACTCACCATCAAAATGTCGCATGCGGGTTCTTCTAAACAGGCGCTGGCCATCCTGCAAGGGCTGCGTGCCGATGTGGTGACCTATAATCAGGTGACGGATGTACAGGTGCTGCATGACAAAGGCAAACTGATCCCGGCCGACTGGCAAACGCGCCTGCCGAATCACAGTTCACCGTTTTATTCCACCATGGCGTTTCTGGTTCGCAAGGGTAACCCTAAGCAGATTCATGACTGGTCCGATTTAACCCGTGACGACGTGAAGCTGATTTTCCCGAATCCGAAGACCTCGGGTAACGGGCGTTATACCTATCTTGCCGCCTGGGGTGCCGCAGAGAAAGCGGACGGCGGCGACCAGGCAAAAACGCGCGCCTGGATGACACAGTTTCTGAAAAACGTCGAGGTTTTCGACACAGGCGGACGCGGCGCCACCACCACCTTTGCTGAACGCGGTTTAGGGGATGTGCTGATCAGCTTCGAATCTGAGGTCAACACCATTCGTAATCAGTACGGCAAAGAGGATTACGAAGTCGTGGTGCCAAAAACCGATATCCTGGCGGAGTTCCCCGTCGCCTGGGTCGATAAAAACGTTGAACACAATAAAACAGCCGACGCGGCGAAGGCTTATCTGACCTGGCTGTATTCGCCCGAGGCACAGAAAATCATTACGGACTTTTATTATCGCGTGAACAATCCGCAGCTGATGGAGCAGCAAAAAGATCGCTTTCCAGCCACACAGCTGTTTCGGGTTGAAGACGTATTTGGTAGCTGGAATAACGTTATGAAAACCCATTTCGAAAGTGGCGGTGAACTGGATCAACTGTTAGCGGCGGGGCGTGGATAATGTTTGCAGCCAGCCAAAAACGTGTTTTGCCCGGTTTCGGCCTGAGCCTGGGCACCAGTCTGCTGTTTACCTGCCTGATTCTGCTGCTGCCCATCAGCGCCCTCATCATGCAGTTGTCGCAGATGACATTGCAGCAATACTGGGACGTGGTGACCAATCCCCAGCTGATTGCAGCCTATAAAGTGACGCTGCTGTCGGCCGGCGTTGCCTCATTGTTCAATGCCCTGTTTGGCATGCTGATGGCCTGGGTTTTAACGCGTTATCGCTTCCCGGGTCGCACGCTGCTGGATGGTTTAATGGATTTGCCCTTTGCATTGCCAACCGCCGTCGCAGGGTTAACCCTGGCCGGTCTGTTTTCGGTAAACGGCTGGTACGGTCAATGGTTTGCTCATTTCGACATTAAGATTTCCTACACCTGGATTGGTATCGCGCTGGCGATGGCCTTCACCAGTATCCCGTTTGTTGTCCGGACGGTGCAGCCGGTGCTGGAAGAGTTAGGTCCGGAATACGAAGAGGCGGCGCAGACACTGGGCGCAACGCCCTGGCAAAGTTTCCGTCGCGTTGTGCTGCCGGAAGTGGCTCCGGCGTTGCTGGCGGGCACTGCGCTGTCGTTTACCCGCAGCCTGGGCGAGTTTGGCGCGGTGATCTTTATCGCGGGCAATATTGCCTGGAAAACAGAAGTGACCTCACTGATGATTTTCGTCCGTCTGCAGGAGTTTGATTATCCGGCCGCCAGCGCCATCGCGTCGGTCATTCTGGCGGCGTCGTTGCTGCTGCTGTTTGCCATTAATACCTTACAGAGCCGCTTTGGCCGTCGTCTGGGAGGTCACTAATGGCCGATATTTCGCAACTCAATCATGCCGATCGCCAGCCCGTAAACTGGGGTAAATGGCTGCTTATCGGCACGGGTGTGCTGATCTCGGTGCTGCTGCTGGTGGTGCCGATGGTCTCCATCTTCTGGGAAGCGCTGCACAGCGGGCTTGGCCTGACTCTGCGTAACCTGACCGACAGCGATATGCTGCACGCGATTTGGCTGACCGTACTGGTGGCGCTGATTACCGTGCCGGTTAATCTGGTCTTCGGCACCTTGCTGGCCTGGCTGGTCACCCGCTTTACGTTTCCTGGTCGCCAGCTGTTGTTAACCCTGTTTGATATTCCGTTTGCGGTCTCGCCGGTTGTGGCTGGCCTGATGTACCTGCTGTTCTGGGGCATTAACGGTCCGGCAGGCGGCTGGCTGGATGCCCACAATATTCAGGTGATGTTCACCTGGCCGGGTATGGTGCTGGTCACCGTCTTCGTGACCTGTCCGTTCGTGGTTCGCGAACTGGTGCCGGTCATGCTGAGCCAGGGCAGTCATGAAGATGAGGCTGCGGTGCTGTTGGGCGCGTCGGGCTGGCAGATGTTTCGCCGTGTGACGTTACCGAATATTCGCTGGGCAATGCTGTACGGCGTGGTGCTGACCAATGCCCGCGCCATTGGCGAGTTCGGTGCGGTATCTGTGGTATCCGGCTCCATTCGCGGCGAAACCTACACTTTGCCGCTTCAGGTCGAATTACTGCATCAGGATTACAACACGGTGGGTGCCTTCACTGCCGCCGCGTTGCTGACCGTCATGGCCATCCTGACCCTGTTTTTGAAAAGCATTGTGCAGTGGCGCTTAGAGCAGCAGCACAAACGCCTGCAACTGGAGGAAAATCATGAGCATTGAGATTAAACAAATCAACAAATCCTTTGGTCGCACAGCGGTGCTGAACGATATTTCACTGGATATCCCGTCGGGCCAGATGGTGGCGTTGCTGGGGCCGTCCGGTTCCGGTAAAACGACCCTGCTGCGAATTATCGCCGGGCTGGAGCATCAGAACAGCGGCCAGATTCGTTTTCATGAGCATGACGTCAGTCGCCTGCATGCCCGCGATCGTAAAGTCGGGTTTGTTTTTCAACACTATGCGCTGTTCCGCCATATGACCGTGTTTGACAACATTGCCTTTGGCCTGACCGTGCTGCCGCGTCGTGAGCGGCCATCCAGTGCCGAAATCAAAAATCGTGTAACACGTCTGCTGGAGATGGTGCAGTTGTCGCATCTCGCAAACCGCTTTCCGGCTCAGCTCTCGGGTGGTCAGAAGCAGCGCGTGGCGCTGGCAAGAGCACTGGCCGTCGAGCCGCAAATTCTGCTGCTGGATGAGCCTTTCGGTGCGCTGGATGCCCAGGTGCGTAAAGAGCTGCGCCGCTGGTTACGCCAGCTTCATGAAGAATTAAAATTCACCAGCGTGTTTGTCACGCACGATCAGGAAGAGGCAATGGAAGTTGCCGACCGCGTCGTGGTGATGAGTCAGGGCAGCATCGAGCAGGTGGGCACGCCGGATGAGGTCTGGCGCGATCCGGCGACGCGCTTCGTGCTGGAATTCCTGGGCGAAGTTAACCGCTTTGACGGTGAGGTTCATGGTTCCCAGTTCCATGTCGGGGCGCATCACTGGCCGTTAGGCTATACCTCCGCCCATCAGGGCGCGGTTGATCTGTTCCTGCGTCCCTGGGAAATTGATGTTTCGCGTAAAAGCAGCCTGGAAACCCCTTTACCGGTACAGGTCCTTGAGGTGAGTCCGCGTGGCCATTTCTGGCAGTTGGTCGTTCAGCCTGCGGGATGGCAGAGCGAACCTTTCTCGCTGGTGTTCGACGGTGATCAGACCGCGCCACTGCGCGGCGAGCGCCTGTTTGTCGGGCTGCAACAGGCCAGGCTCTATCAGGGCGCCACGCCATTGCGGGCAGTTGCCTTTGCGCACAGCGCCTGATATTTTCTTTTTCACGCAGGGCGGGACAATGTCCCGCCCTTTTTTAATGTTTATACCGTCATACCTCAGGCTCTGGCCTGATTCGTAACGGTATCGTTTCGCCAGGATATGCACCGTGACCACTCTGGAACACACAATCGGTAATACACCGCTTATCAGGTTACAGCGCCTGACGCCTGACAATGGCAGTGAGATCTGGCTGAAACTGGAGGGCAACAACCCCGCAGGTTCCGTCAAAGATCGCGCAGCCTGGTCAATGATTCATCAGGCGGAACGGCGAGGCGAGATAACACCGGGCGATCAGCTGATTGAGGCCACCAGTGGCAACACCGGTATCGCGCTGGCGATGATCGCGGCGATGAAAGGCTACCGGTTGCGCTTACTGATGCCGGATAATATGAGCCAGGAGCGGCAGGATGCGATGCGTGCCTATGGGGCCGAGTTAGTCCTGATAGGTCGGGAGCAGGGCATGGAGGACGCGCGTGATTTAGCCCAGGCGATGGCGGCGCGCGGTGAGGGAACGGTGCTGGACCAGTTTAATAACCCGGACAATCCACTGGGCCACTACCAGACCACGGGACCGGAGCTGTGGGCCCAGTCGAATCAGCGCATGACGCACTTTGTCTCCAGTATGGGCACCACCGGCACGATTACCGGCGTAGGGCGGTTTTTAAAAGAACATAAGACGGGCGTGAAAGTGATTGGCCTGCAGCCTAAAGAAGGCAGTAGCATTCCTGGGATTCGCCGCTGGCCTCAGGCGTATTTGCCCGGCATTTACCGGCCCGAGTTGGTGGATGAGGTAATTGATATGGGGCAGCAGGAAGCCGAAGAGACCATGCGGGCGCTGGCCCGGCGTGAAGGTATTTTCTGCGGCGTCAGCTCAGGCGGATCGGTCGCGGGCGCACTGCGTATTGCCAGCGCCCATCCTGGAAGCGTCGTGGTGGCCATTGTTTGTGACCGTGGCGATCGCTATCTCTCTACCGGCGTTTATCAGTAACGTCACGCAGCCATTACGCCCTCTGAAGGCTTATGCTGCGCTGTCGGCTGCCTGAGTCTTGTTTATTTGGCTAAGCTTACTGGCATCTGTAAGGATCGCGTAAAACTGGCTGCGCGTTTCGCTGGCCCGGTTCAAAATAGCGCCAGTGACTTAAGAGAGATAACAATGAAAATCCTGCTGGTAGATGACGACGTAGAATTAGGCACGATGCTGAGCCAGTATCTGATCACGGAAGGCTTTGATACGCAACTGGTGTTAACCGGCACTGCCGGTGTGCAGGGGGCGCTGTCCGGTGAATACAGCGCCATGATTCTGGATATTATGCTGCCGGATATGAGCGGCACCGATGTCCTGCGCCAGGTGCGCCAGCAAAGCCGTCTGCCGGTGATTATGCTGACGGCCAAGGGCGACAATATTGATCGGGTTATCGGCCTGGAAATGGGGGCCGATGACTATATGCCCAAGCCGTGTTATCCCCGTGAGTTGGTGGCGCGCTTGCGTGCCGTTCTGCGTCGGATTGAGGAGCATGCGCCTCTGCAGGATAAAAAAGAGACGCTGCAATGGGGAGAGTTAACACTCAATGCGGCCAACCGCGTGACGGAATGGCAGGGGAAAGCCTTTGATCTGACCGCCTCTGAATTTAATCTGCTGGATTTGCTGCTGCGTTCACCGGACCGGGTGGTGACGAAAGACGAGCTGTCTGAGAAAGGCCTGGGACGACCGCGTGAAGCGTACGATCGCAGCGTGGATGTGCATATCAGTAATATCCGTCAGAAGCTCAGCGCGCTCACCGCCGACAGCATCACCATCGAAACCGTTCGCAGCATTGGTTATCGCATTCGATGAATCAAACTTACCGTGGGCGCATGTTCTGGAAGATCCTGCTGGGGTTCTGGCTGGTTTTCCTGATTATCAGTCAGCTGATCTGGCTGGGTTTCTCACTTTCCGGTACGCGGCATCATCCCCCTGAATATTTGGTCACCCAGCGGCTGGCTGACGCGCTGATGGCGTCAGCCGTGTCGGTGCTGGAGCGGGGCGGCCCGTCAGCGCTGGATGCGATGATGGCGGAGTGGGCCCCGGAAGATCGGGCGTTTTTGCATGTACGCGCACTGGATAATCTCCGCAACGCAGAGGCACCGCCGCTTGCGCCCGAAACGCCCGAAAAATCCTTTTTTCCCGACCATCTTATGCGCCAGGCACAGAGCCCGGACGGCAAGAGCTATGAGCTGCTGTACGATCTGAAAGGCATACGCACAATGAGCCGGGAGGGGAGGCCACATAATTTCCTGAATATTCCTGAGCCCATGTTCATTTTCGCCGGGTCTGTGGGGTTGCTGTTTAGCCTGCTGCTGGCATGGAACCTGACGCGCCCTATGCG
This sequence comes from Pantoea stewartii, assembly GCF_011044475.1. Lineage (NCBI taxonomy): Bacteria > Pseudomonadati > Pseudomonadota > Gammaproteobacteria > Enterobacterales > Erwiniaceae > Pantoea > Pantoea stewartii. The sequence continues at coordinate 1,563,138 of NZ_CP049115.1, read as the reverse complement.
ACAACTGCGTGAAGGTTTTTCGCGAGTAGCCAATGGCGACTTAAGCATCAGGCTCTATCCTGCGCTGCGTAAGCGTCATGACGAGCTCTCCAGCGTGGCGCAGGCGTTCGATGCCATGGTTGAACGCCTGGACACGTTGGTGCGTGCCCGTGAAGCCCTGCTTCATGACATCTCTCATGAACTGCGCTCGCCGCTTGCCCGTCTGCAGCTGGCAACGGGCCTGACGCGACAGCGGCCAGAAAACGTGAATGACTCGCTGGATCGCATCGATGAAGAGGCACAGCGGCTGGATAAGATGATTGGTGAACTGTTAACCCTGGCGCGTGCCGAGCATGAAAGTGTGCCGGGCGAACACTATTTTGATTTGGCCGGCTTATTAGAGGCGGTGGTTACCGATCTCCGTTATGAAGCGCAGATCCCCGGCGTCGAGGTCGTGTTTAACGTTGATGAGCAGGCCGATCATACCGTACGCGGGAATGCTGAGTTATGCCGGCGAGGCATTGAGAACGTGCTGCGTAATGCTTTACGCTTTTCGCTGCCGGGTCAGCGCATTGAGGTCAGCCTGCAGGTTGAGCAACAGTGGCTGGCGATTCAGGTGCGGGATCAGGGGCCAGGCGTCGATGAGAATAAGCTGTCCAGCATCTTTGATCCCTTTGTCCGGGTCAATTCGCCGTTATTGGGTAAAGGCTACGGGCTGGGGCTGGCAATTGTGCGCAAAGTGGTACTGGCGCATCATGGCGAGGTCAGGGCGGTTAACCGGCCTGAAGGCGGACTGGAGCTGACACTGCGTTTGCCCCGCTGGCAGCCGCATTAAGCAGAGACGTGAAGCATAGAAGCATAAGAGAACGGCACCCTGAGGTGCCGTTTGTGTATTACTTTTTGATGCGAATCACCGGGGTTTCACCCACGACGACCTGACCAGACAGTTTTGTCAAATCCTTGATTTCATCCATATTGGAAATGACAACAGGGGTCAGTGTGGATTTTGCTTTCTCTTCCAGCAGCGGCAGATCGAATTCGATCACCACGTCGCCTTTTTTAACCTTCTGACCTTCTTCGGCGATGCGTTTGAAGCCTTCGCCTTTCAGTTCGACGGTATCGATGCCGAAATGCACGAACAGCTCAATGCCATTATCGGATTCGATTGAAAAGGCATGGTTGGTTTCGAAAATCTTGCCGATAGTCCCATCAACCGGCGCAACCATTTTGTTGCCGCTTGGTTTGATCGCAATACCGTCACCCACGATTTTTTCTGCAAACACCACATCTGGTACGTCTTCAATATTCACGATTTCGCCAGACAGAGGCGCCACGATATCAATTGTCCCAGCGCTATCTGTTTTTTCGCCAAAAAGTTTAGAAAACAAACCCATGATCTTCTCCTAAGCAGTAATTTGGGGCCAGCATCTCGTGGATCAGCAGAGCGTTTTTTCTTTAATGAACTTGTTCACCAGGTTCATCAAGTCTTCCGCCGTAGGTTGAGCCAGTGCCTGCTCTGCCAACGCCTTCGCATCTTCGAAATGTGTATTACGAATAATTTTCTTGATGCCAGGGATAGAAATGGCACTCATGCTGAATTCGTCCAGCCCCATTCCCAGTAACAGTAGTGTAGCACGTTCGTCACCTGCCAGCTCACCACACATGCCAGTCCATTTACCTTCAGCATGAGACGCATCAATGACTTGCTTGATGAGGTTCAGTACCGAAGGCGTCATCGGGTTATACAGGTGCGAAATCAAATCATTACCACGATCTACTGCAAGAGTATACTGCGTCAAATCGTTTGTCCCAATGCTAAAGAAGTCGACTTCTTTCGCCAGGTGACGTGCAATCACGGCAGAGGCAGGCGTTTCCACCATAATGCCCACTTCGATTGACTCGTCAAACGCTTTACCTTCTTCGCGTAACTGCGCTTTCAGCAGCTCCAGTTCCGCTTTCAGCGTACGCACTTCTTCAACCGAAATGATCATCGGGAACATGATGCGCAGCTTACCGAAAGAAGAGGCACGTAAGATAGCACGCAGCTGTGCATGCAGAATTTCCTTACGATCCATCGCAATACGGATGGCGCGCCAGCCCAGGAACGGGTTTTCTTCTTTAGGCAGGTTCATGTAAGGCAGGTCTTTATCACCGCCAATATCCATGGTACGGACGATCACGGCCTGCGATCCCATGGCTTCTGCGACCGCTTTATACGCCTGGAACTGCTCTTCTTCGGTCGGCAGTGAGTCGCGATCCATAAACAGGAACTCAGTGCGGTACAGGCCAACACCTTCTGCGCCGTTGCGCTCGGCACCGGCGATATCGCGTACCGTACCGATGTTGGCGCAGACTTCAACCTGATGGCCATCCAGCGTAACAGCCGGCAGATCTTTCAGCTTCGCCAGCTCGTGTTTTTCAGACAGATACTGATTCTGAACCGCTTTCAGCTCTTCCTGAACCGCCTCAGACGGATTAACGTGAATCGCATTGTTCACCCCGTCCAGGATGATGAAATCGCCGTTTTTAATGGTGGCGGTCACGTTACCGGTGCCGACAATCGCCGGGATTTCTAACGAGCGTGCCATGATTGAGGTGTGCGAGGTACGGCCACCCAAATCGGTAATAAAGCCCAGCACCTTTTTCAGATTCAGCTGTGCGGTTTCGGATGGCGTTAAATCTTTCGCCACCAGAATAGATTCTTCCTGGATTGCGCTCAGGTCGACAATGTGCAGACCTAAAATGTTTTGCAGCAGACGCTTACCGATGTCACGCACGTCTGCCGCACGCTCTTTCAGGTATTCGTCGTCCAGCTCCTCCAGGGCTTTTGCCTGGGCGTCGATGACGGAGTTCACAGCAGCATCAGCAGTGGCGTGATCTTTTTTGATCAGGTCGATGATTTCCTGCTCCAGCTCTTCGTCTTCCAGCAACATAATGTGGCCTTCGAAGATGGCTGCTTTTTCTTCACCCAGGGATTCGCTGGCTTTGATACGAATGGCTTCAAGTTGCTCAGCCGCTTTGCTACGTCCTTGCAGAAAGCGCTGAACCTCCTGCTCAACCTGGTCATCTGAAATTTTTTTACGGTTGATGACGATCTCGTCTTCTTTCAGCAGCAGAGCTTTGCCGAAAGCGATACCTGGTGATGCTAAAATGCCTGAAATCATAACCCTACCTTTTTATCACGATGGCTGACTGGACTCGTTGCGTTGCCATAGTCGTGTGACACGTACTCTACGAAAGCAATAACGCGGACAGGTTGTCCGCGATCAAGATGTTGCACACAATGGCGCAGAAGAGTCGTTTTAAGCGGAGCAGAAAGGAGATTACTCCAGTTCCGCCATCAGCTTAACCAGATGCTCTACGGCTTTTTGCTCATCTTCACCTTCCGCAGAAAGTGTGACAACGGTGCCCTGAGTCAGACCCAGAGTCTGCAGCTTAAACAGGCTTTTGGCGCTGGCCGATTTGCCGTTGGAGGTCACGGTGATTTCTGACTGGAAGGCTTTAGCTTCTTTGACAAATTGCGCAGCAGGGCGAGTATGTAGTCCGTTTGGTGCGGTAATGGTAACTTCTTGCTGGAACATTCTATTTCCCCAACGTTTTCAGGATGAGTGTTATGGATCTAAAGTCTAGCCTGGAGCCGTAACTTTAGCCTGTGTAGGTGCGCGGGTATACAACTTACAATCGAACAAATGCGCTTGAATGAGTGTTTCATTCCCGCTGCGTGTCAAAACACGAGTTGAGCACGTCACCGGGTAATTATGCCGTGATTCGCCCTTTCACTAAATCTGAAACTTGATTCAGCTTGATCCACTTCAAAGGAGGATTAATTTCAGGCATCGAAATAATTGGCAGTCTAAATACCAGAGCCACACGACTGAAATCAATTGGCTGCATGGTAAAAGTGAGATCTGCGCCACAAAAAAGCACCCGTCAGGGTGCTTTTTAAGCGTTTGTCCAGGGCGAACTTCGGGCTATTGTAGCTCTTTTTCCGTGAAAAGATCGGCAAACAGCGCGGTGCTGAGATAGCGCTCACCGGAAGAAGGAAGAATGACAACGATGTTTTTGTTGGCGTAGGCTTCATCTTCCTGCAACTTCAGCGCGGCGGCAACGGCGGCACCCGAAGAGATACCGGCCAGAATGCCTTCTTCTTCCATCAGGCGACGGGCCGTGGCGATCGCTTCATCATTAGTGATGCCGACAGCTAAATCGATCAGCGCCAAATCCAGGTTACCCGGAATAAAGCCCGCGCCAATCCCCTGAATCTTATGCGGGCCGGGTTTGAGCTCTTCGCCCGCCATCGCCTGCGCAATCACCGGTGAGTCAGTGGGTTCTACGGCCACGGTGATCAAGGATTTCTTACCCTGGGTGTTTTTGATGTAACGGCTTACGCCTGTCAGCGTGCCGCCGGTCCCCACACCGGCAATGAACACATCCACTTCACCATCCGTGTCTTCCCAGATTTCGGGACCGGTGGTTTTCTCGTGAATTTCCGGGTTGGCCGGGTTACTGAACTGCTGCAGCAGTAAATATTTGTCGGGATCGCTGGCCACGATCTCTTCGGCTTTGGCGATCGCGCCTTTCATGCCTTTTGCGCCTTCGGTCAGGACCAGATTCGCGCCCAGGGCTTTAAGCAACTTACGGCGCTCAACAGACATAGTGTCCGGCATGGTCAGCGTCAGTTTGTAACCGCGCGCGGCGGCCACGTAGGCTAATGCAATACCGGTGTTACCGCTGGTCGGTTCAACCAGTTCAATACCTTGCTTAAGAATACCGCGTTTTTCTGCGTCCCAAATCATGTTGGCACCGATACGGCATTTCACACTGAAGCTCGGGTTACGGGACTCAACCTTCGCAAGGATGCGGCCGTTACCGATGCGGTTCAGTCGAACCAGCGGCGTATGACCAATTGTCAAAGAGTTGTCTTCATAGATCTTACTCATAGCCTGTCCTTAACTGTATGAATTATTGGGAACCCTCTGAGCATACCTGTTCTGCCCCGTGGCGGAAGGAAAGAAATCATATATCTATATGTCTCATGGCGATAAGACCTGCCGAAAATTGCATAAGGATAGTTGATATGTTCAGCGCAGGCTTTCACGAGCTAGGTTCGCCCGGTAGCGATCAACCCACATCGCGGTGGCCCCACACACGGCGACCGGCATAATGGCCAGGTTCACCACGGGAATCATTGTAAAGAGGCTCACCAGCGCGCCAAACTGCATATTGGCTGTCTTGTGCTGGCGTAAGGCATGACGCATCTGCTGAAAACTGACTTTATGGTTATCGAAAGGATAGTCGCAATACTGAACAGACAACATCCAGGCGCTGAACATAAACCACAGCACGGGCGCCACCGTCTGCCCAAAACCCGGGACCAGATAAAGTAATAACAGGCCCAGTGCGCGGGGCAGGTAGTAGCCCAGCTTTTGTAATTCGCGTTTCATGATGCGCGGCACGTCTTTAACCATGCCCAGCCAGCCGCTGTCAGGCAGTGGTTTACCCGTCAGCCGCCCCTCAAGTTGTTCCGCCAGCAGGCCGCAAAACGGCGCGGCAATCAGGTTGGCTATCGTTGAAAAGAAATAGCTAAACACCAGCACCACCGAAATCACCGACAGCGGCCACAGCACATAGCTGAGCCATTGCAGCCAGTCCGGCACATGCGACATCAGTTTGGGGATCCACTCATCAAGACGGAAAAATAACCAGACAAAGGCGCCGCCTAGCAGCAGGATGTTGACCAGCAAGGGGATGATGACGAAGCGCCGTATGCCCGGTAACCTGATTAGCTTCCAGCCCTGGCTAAAATAGTGCATGCCATTAAAAGAGGAAACGGAATTATTCACAGCCATCGAGCCAGTTCTCCTGAAGATGTTAAGGCGCGCCTACTATAACCTGGCTTTTTCTGCTGACCAGGTGCCGTTTGGGTAAAAAAACAACGAAAAAGTGGCGGTAAGCAATCTTATTTGTGAGAAAATACTGCACAGACTTGCACTTATCTGGCAGGGCAAATACAGTTAGAGAATAAAGTTTGCCGCGGTGGCAAGGTATTGGAACAACAGAGAATACAATGATGCAGGATTTGCGTCTGATATTAATCGTTGTTGGCGCGATCGCCATTATAGCGCTTCTTATTCACGGACTGTGGACCAGCCGTAAAGAACGCTCTTCAGTCTTCCGCGATCGCCCGCACAAACGTTTGAAACAACGTGATGAACATGATGATGAGACGCTGACCGACGACGTTGATGACGGCGTCGGTGAAGTGCGTGTGCGTAATACGCGCGGGCACCAGGAGCCTCATTTTGACGACATCCGCGAGCCACAGCCTGAAGTGCGGCGTGAGCCTGTTAAGGAGCGCCCGCGTCAGCCTTCTGCGCCGCAGCCTGAAAGCGATCCTCTTTTTGACCCGGCACCGCAACCGGAACGTGCGCCACAACGGCCTGCACCGACTCGCCAGCCACCAGCCTTCACCGCACCGCCGGTTCAGGCCGATCCGTTGCTGGATAGCGATCCGCTGGACAGCGTTCAGCCTAATCCTGTTTATCAGGCCGAACCTGAGCCTGACTATGAGCCTGAACCTGAGGTGGTCAGTCCGCCGCCGCAGCCGAAACAACCTGAACCTCGTCCGCAGACCAGCAGTAAGCCCAAAGAAGCGGTGCTTGTGCTGCATGTCGCGGCGCACTCAGGCGGTCATCTGAATGGTGAAGCCTTGCTACAGGGCATTTTGCAGGCCGGTTTTCAGTTTGGTGAAATGAACATTTTCCATCGTCATCTCAGTCCGGCAGGCAGCGGTCCTGTGCTGTTTAGTCTGGCTAACATGGTGAAACCCGGTTCCTTCAATCCTGACGAAATGACCGACTTCACCACGCCTGGCGTCTCCATTTTCATGATGGTGCCGTCGTATGGCGATGCGAATCAGAACTTTAAGCTGATGCTACAGTCCGCGCAGCGTATCGCGGACGATGTGGGCGGTGTGGTACTGGATGACGAACGCCGGATGATGACGCCGCAAAAGCTGGAAACCTACAAAGCGCGTATCCGCGATGTGGTCGAATCCCGCGAGTAATCCACACTTTTTCAAATTATTATGATGAACCCCCGCCTGTCGGGGGTTTTTTATCTGATGGGGTTATATGAAATCCGTCCAGGAACACATCACTGAACTGCGCACCACGTTGCGCCATCACGAATATCTGTATCACGTTATGGACGCGCCGGAAGTGCCGGATGCGGAATACGATCGCCTCATGCGGGAACTGCGGGATCTGGAAGCACAGCATCCTGATCTGATCACGCCTGATTCCCCCACGCAGCGCGTAGGGGCCGCCCCGTTGATGGTATTTGAGCAGGTACGCCATGAAGTGCCGATGCTGTCACTGGATAACGCGTTCGATGAAGCCAGTTTCAGGGCCTTCAATAAGCGCGTCCAGGATCGTCTGAAAAGCACCGACGATCTCACCTATTGCTGTGAACTCAAACTGGATGGCCTGGCGGTCAGCCTGTTGTATGAAGATGGCTTATTAACGCGCGCGGCGACGCGCGGCGATGGCACAACAGGCGAAAATATCACGACGAATGTGCGGACGATTCGTGCCATTCCGCTGCGCCTCAAAGGGGACAATATTCCCGCCAGAGTAGAAGTGCGTGGAGAAGTGTTTATGACGCAAAGCGGCTTTGAAAAACTCAATGCCGAGGCGCGCCGTACAGAGGGCAAAGTCTTTGCTAATCCACGCAATGCGGCAGCGGGCTCGTTGCGCCAGCTGGATCCCCGTATCACCGCGAAACGACCGCTAACGTTCTTCTGCTATGGACTGGGCCTGCTGGAAGGGGGCGAGATGCCCCGCAGCCACATGGCGCGACTGCAACAGTTCAAAGCCTGGGGCCTGCCGGTCAGCGACCGTATTCGTCTGGTGCGGAACGCCGATGAAGCGCTGGCGTTTTATCACGAGGTTGAATCAGAGCGCGCCACGCTGGGTTTTGATATCGACGGCGTGGTGATTAAAGTCGATTCGCAGGAATTGCAGGAAAAGCTGGGCTTTGTCGCGCGCGCGCCGCGCTGGGCCGTGGCGTTCAAGTTTCCTGCGCAGGAGCAGATGACGATTGTGCGTGACGTCGAGTTCCAGGTGGGGCGGACGGGCGCTATTACACCTGTTGCCCGACTGGAACCCGTTCAGGTGGCAGGCGTGATGGTCAGCAATGCCACATTGCATAATGCCGATGAAATTGAACGCCTTGGCCTGCGCATTGGCGACAAAGTCGTGATTCGTCGTGCCGGCGATGTGATTCCTCAGGTGGTCAACGTTGTAACCAGCGAACGGCCTGACAATGCCCGTGAGATCGTGTTTCCTTCTCAGTGCCCGGTGTGCGGTTCCGATGTTGAACGCGTTGAGGGCGAGGCGGTCACGCGGTGTACCGGTGGCTTAATCTGTGGTGCACAGCGCAAAGAAGCGCTGAAGCATTTTGTGTCGCGGCGCGCCATGGACGTTGACGGCATGGGTGACAAGATTATCGATCAACTGGTCGAGAAAGAGTACGTCAAAACCCCGGCCGATCTGTTCCGGCTCAGCCGTGAAACCCTGACCGGGTTAGATCGTATGGGCGCGAAGTCGGCGCAGAATGTGGTCGACGCGCTGGAAAAAGCCAAATCCACTACGCTGGCGCGTTTCCTCTATGCGCTGGGTATTCGCGAAGTCGGCGAAGCCACGGCGGCAAACCTGGCCAGTCATTTTGGCGATCTGCAAAAGGTCATGGATGCCGATCTGGACGCGCTGATTGCGGTTCAGGATGTGGGCACGGTCGTCGCGAAGCACGTACGTCACTTCATGGAAGAAGAGAGCAACCGCGAGGTGATCCGGCAGCTGGTTGAAGATATTGGTATCCACTGGCCCCAGGTGGTGGCGGTGAACCCCGGCGAGATCGACAGCCCGTTTGCAGGCAAGACCGTAGTGTTAACGGGCTCACTCTCGCAGATGAACCGGGACGATGCCAAAGCGCGACTCATCGAACTCGGTGCCAAAGTCAGCGGCAGCGTATCGAAGAAAACCGATTTGCTGATCGCAGGAGAAGCTGCGGGTTCGAAGCTGGCAAAAGCGCAGGAGCTGGGCATCGAGATCATTGATGAAGCCGAAATGATCCGGCGACTCGGTGCCTGAGATGGATAAGCAGGCGCTGGTCGAGATTGCGAATACGGCCATGCCGTTTGGCAAATATAAAGGCCGGATGCTGATTGATTTGCCAGAGCCCTATCTGCTCTGGTTCGCCCGCAGCGGCGAGTTTCCGGCTGGTCGTTTGGGGGAGCTGATGCAGCTTACCCTGGCGATAAAAATTGAAGGGCTGGAAGGGTTAGTTAAACCTTTAAAGCGCGGTGACTGAGTTCGCGGCCTCGCATGAGGCCGCGTGTCTGAACGTGTTTCCGTTATTTCTGCGATTCCACGACAGCCGCTTTGCTTTTCTCCGCCTGCAACGCATTGGTTCGCTTGTAGCGTCCGGCAATAAACGAGCACACCATCAACTGAACCTGGTGAAAAATCATCAGTGGCAGGACGATGATACCCACCGCGCTGGCGGGGAACAGGATATTGGCCATCGGCACGCCGTTCGCCAGGCTCTTTTTCGAGCCACAGAACAACACCACGATTTCATCGGGACGACTGAAGCCAAACAGGCGCGCAGCTAGATAGTTAATAATCAGCACCAGCGTCAGGAGCAGGATGCAGCCCGCCAGAATCCACAGCAGCGTATCAATCCCGACGCGTTTCCAGATGCCGTTCACCACCGCTTCGCTGAACGCGGAATAAACCACCAACAGAATGGACGTCTGATCGGTGATGCCAATCAGGCTACGGTTCCTTTCCACCCAACCGCTAATCCAGCGGCGTGACAGATGACCTAAAACAAACGGCACCAACAGTTGCAGCATGATTTTACCCACCTGCTCAAGGCCATCGCCTGGTCCGTTACTGTTGACGTCCATCACCAGATTAACCAGCAGCGGGGAGACGAAAACACCTAACAGGCTGGATGCCGATGCGCTGCACACCGCCGCAGCCACATTGCCGCCAGCCATTGAGGTGAACGCGATGGCCGACTGGACGGTGGCAGGCAAAATGCAGAGGTAAAGGAAGCCGGTATAAATTTCTGCGCCGACGTTAACCGGATGCCACCAGACAATCAGCAGCCCCAGCGCCGGGAACATAACAAACGTACTGCACATGATCCAAAGGTGAAGCCGCCAGTGGCTGCTGCCTGCGATGATTTTTTCGCGTGACAGTTTGGCACCGTGCATGAAGAACAGCAGGGCGATGGCGGCGGTGGTCAGGTACGTGAAAAAGTCCACGAAGCCGCCTCTCGCCGGAATGAAAGAGGCCAGAAGTACAGTGATGATCAGCTTGATCATCATCGGGTCAATACGGAGAAATCCCATCGTTAAAATCCGGTTAAATTAAGTCTGGAGTGATTGTGCGCGATGAGGGTTTAGAAATAAAATTGATTTATTAAATGAATCTATGCGAGAAATTAATGAATTACTCCCTACGTCAGTTACGCACCTTTGTGGCCGTTGCGCATTACGGTGGCTTTAGCCAGGCAGGGCAGGCGATTGGGCTGAGTCAGTCTGCGGTCAGCCACAGCATTAAAGAGCTGGAAGCGGAAACGGGCGTCCGCTTGCTGGATCGCACGACGCGCGAGGTGGTGCTGACCGAAGCCGGGCAGCAGCTGGCTTCGCGTATGGAAAGGTTGCTGGAAGAGATAAACACCACGCTGCTGGATATTCGTAGCTATGGCGAACAACGCAGTGGTACGGTACGCATCGCAGCGAGTCAGACGATCTCAGCCCACCTGATGCCGCAATGCCTTGCCGCCAGTCAGCAGAGCTACCCGGAAATAAAGATCATCCTGCACGATCGGGTGCAGCAGGCCGTGCTTCAGAGCGTACGTCACGCCGAAGTCGATTTTGGCATTGTGATTGGCCCGCTGAATGACAGTGAATTCGATTGCTGCGCCATACTGGATGAACCCTTTTTACTGCTGTGCCGGGAGGATGATCCGCTTGCCGAGGTCGGGCAGGCAAGGTGGCCGATGTTGGAGGGACGTACAATGGTGCTTCAGGATTATGCGTCGGGCAGCCGGATATTAATTGACGCGGCGTTACGTCAGCAGAATATCAGTATCAATGTGGTTCAGGAAATCGGTCATCCGGCCACACTGTTTCCTATGGTGGATGCAGGCATCGGGATCAGCATTTTACCCGCGCTGGCGTTACCGCTTCCTGCGGGGCGCGCGTTGACGGTAAGACGTCTCTATCCTGAAATCAATCGCAGCCTGACATTAATTAAGCGCAAGAATCGCTCGTTAACGCCTGCGGGCGAGGCCATATGGCAGGAGGTGCGTCAGCAGGGAGCTCTGCTGACGCAACAACGTGCTTCCAGTCCTGCGTTTTAAATATAGACGTCGAGCTGATTATTTTGGGTAGGGCGATTGACGCCGTCGGCTGACACGGTTTTACCTTCTTTTTCCGCCTGTTTCGCTTCGGCCTTTTGTTGCTCTTTGCGTTGCAGCTGCTGGATTTGCGCTTCTAAAACCTGAATCTGCGCTTTGATTGTATCCTGCTGCTTCTTCTTTTCTTCGGTGGTCAGTGTCTTATCATCGCCCAGACTTTTTAACTGGTCGTTCAGGCGCGAAATCTGCTTATTCAGACTGGCAATTTGTGCTGCCGTGTCTGATGAGGCGCTTGTCGTATCTGACGTTGAGCCACTGCCGATGCTCGGTGTGCTGGTTGAAATAGTTGTCATGATGATCTCCTTGCAATTAGACGTTTTAGGTTATCGGATGCGCGCGGCAAAAGCTTAATGCCTCAAAATGTTAAATTTACGAAAAGATTTTTACAGATTAACGTTAGTCCTTACCATTCAGTTGAGTAGACGGGTAACGGTGGCGGATACGGCTGTTGGTTTCATTATTTCGGCAGTGGGAAAAAGCAGGGCGGGTAACTGAACCTGCGGCAGATTCTCATTCCGCACGTCAGGCATCGGAGCGCAGAAACGAAAAAAGCGCCAGAAGGCGCTTTTTCCTGAATTTGGTGGGTCGTGCAGGATAGTCTTCAGCCCGGCGGGCCTCGCCCTTCGGGTGATGCTGGCGCATCAGCCTGAATCGCTGTGTGATTCAGTCGAACCTGCAGCAGGTTCTCATCCTGCACATCAGACATCGGAGCGCAGAAACGAAAAAAGCGCCTGAAGGCGCTTTTTTCTGAATTTGGTGGGTCGTGCAGGATTCGAACCTGCGACCAATTGATTAAAAGTCAACTGCTCTACCAACTGAGCTAACGACCCGAAGTGGTGGGTGATGACGGGTTCGAACCGCCGACCCCCTCCTTGTAAGGGAGATGCTCTACCAACTGAGCTAATCACCCACTTCGGTACTGCTTCACAAGAGTGTCATCTGACTAAGATATGGTGGGTGATGACGGGTTCGAACCGCCGACCCCCTCCTTGTAAGGGAGATGCTCTACCAACTGAGCTAATCACCCATATCTTATCTCTTGTCACTGCGGGCCATCTTAAACCTTCTTAAGAGTGGTGGGTGATGACGGGTTCGAACCGCCGACCCCCTCCTTGTAAGGGAGATGCTCTACCAACTGAGCTAATCACCCCCGCTGTGTGGAGTCGCATTATAGGGATAGTTGATTTTGAGTCAACGCTTTTTAAAACTTAATTGTGCGTTCGGTTTAATTTTAAACATCTCGCAGGGATTTTATCCAATATGCTGGTTTTCTTAGCAGAAATGCGGGCTTTGCTGCCGCTCTGCTACGTTGCATGCATTGAGGATTCATCATCAGGTGCTAGAATGTGCGCACTGTTTTCGCGTCTAACCTGTTTTTTGTCATCCAGACAAGAACCCGCGCATTTAAGGCAATACTGAATGAAAATCAAAACTCGCTTCGCGCCAAGCCCTACTGGCTTTTTACATGTAGGCGGTGCTCGTACCGCACTCTATTCATGGCTCTTTGCTCGTCATCATCAGGGCGAGTTTGTGCTGCGCATCGAAGATACCGATCTGGAGCGTTCAACACCGGAAGCCATTGAAGCCATTATGGACGGTATGAACTGGCTGAGTCTGGACTGGGATGAAGGCCCGTATTATCAGACCAAACGCTTTGATCGCTACAACGCCGTCATTGATGAAATGCTGGAAGCAGGCACGGCTTATAAATGCTACTGCTCTAAAGAGCGTCTCGAAACGCTGCGTGAAACCCAAATGGCGAACGGTGAAAAACCGCGTTACGACGGGCGTTGCCGCGACAGCCACGAGCACCATGCCGCAGACGAGCCTCATGTGGTGCGCTTCCGTAACCCGCAGGAAGGCTCGGTCATTTTTGATGACCAGATTCGTGGCCCGATTGAATTCAGTAATCAGGAACTGGACGACCTGATTATTCGCCGTACCGACGGCTCGCCAACCTACAACTTCTGTGTCGTGGTTGATGACTGGGATATGGGCATTACGCATGTTGTGCGCGGTGAAGACCATATCAATAACACACCACGTCAGATCAACATTCTGAAAGCCATCGGGGCTCAGGTACCGGTTTACGCGCATGTTTCCATGATCCTGGGCGATGACGGTAAAAAACTGTCTAAGCGCCATGGTGCAGTCGGTGTTATGCAGTATCGTGATGATGGTTACCTGCCGGAAGCGCTGCTCAACTATCTGGTGCGTCTGGGCTGGTCCCATGGCGATCAGGAAGTGTTCTCCGTTAAAGAAATGACAGAGCTGTTTAGCCTGGACGCGGTGAGCAAATCTGCCAGCGCCTTTAATACGGAAAAACTGCAGTGGTTAAATCATCATTATATTAATGCGCTGCCACCTGAGTACGTTGCCACGCATCTGCAATGGCACATCGAACAGCAAAATATTGATACACGTACCGGCCCGGAGCTGGCGAAACTCGTTACGCTGTTGGGTGAACGTTGCAAAACGCTGAAAGAGATGGCGGCATCCTGCCACTATTTCTACCAGGACTTCACAGAGTTCGATGCGGATGCCGCGAAAAAGCATTTACGTCCGGTCGCCCGCCAGCCACTGGAACTGGTTCGCGATAAACTGGCTGCATTGACTGACTGGAATGCCGAAACGGTGCATGCCGCTATCCAGCAGGCTGCCGATGAGTTAGGCGTCGGTATGGGTAAAGTCGGTATGCCATTGCGTGTAGCCGTTACCGGAGCAGGGCAGTCACCGGGACTGGATGTGACGGTCGAAGCGATTGGCCGCAGCCGTAGCGTTGAGCGTATTGAGAAAGCGCTGGCCTTTATTGCTGAGCGCGAAGCGCAGAGCGAATAATCTTTCTCTTTGACGGCTGGCGGTGATGTTATCAGGACACTTACTGACAACACCCGACTAAAGTCTGAGCCGCGGGACGTGATTGTCAGCGGCGCAAAAAAACCGGAAGCCTCGCGCTTCCGGTTTTCTTATTCTTCACGAATGCCCAGACGCTCAAGCACACCTTTTATCCCTTCCCGCAAAATCAGGGCCATAAGTTGATCCTGTTCATTCTGGCTCATTTGCTGGACAGAACTTATTAATAACGCAGGTAATGAATTAGGTGGAGGAGTATAATTGCCTGTAGGTTCATTGAGATTACGTGTCGACTGAATAAAGCTTTTTACGCGCTCATCAATGTGGATCAGTCTCGCTTTTCCGCCCTGAACGCCGGGTTTTGGCGTCGTCGTCCAGTTCTCGCGTTTGATCCATTTGTTCACCGTCTGCCGACTGTAGCCCGTTTCGATTGCCAGTTCTTCCGGAGTAAGCCATTCCTTTTTCACGATGCTGTCCCTGTTCAATACATTAGCTATACATATTACAGGAAATCGTAACGGGTGAAAGTAACGGAAAACGAAATTGCCTTTTGTCTCTCAACAAAAGGCAATAAGGAATTATTGCGCAGTGTGTACCTGTTCGGCAGCGGGGCGGAACGCCAGGAAGTAAGCCAGACCCACGAAGACGGCACCGCCTACAGCATTACCTAAAAATACCGCCACAAAATTCGGGAAGTATTCAGCCCAGGTCATCTGACCGGCGAAAATCGCCGCAGGAATAATGAACATGTTGGCGACAACGTGCTGGAAACCAATCGCCACGAACGCCATCACCGGGAACCACATGCCAAAAATTTTACCGACGACATCTTTACTGGCGAATGCCAGCCAGACGGCCAGGCACACCAGCCAGTTACAGCCAATGCCGGAGATAAAGGCATGCAGGAAATCGGCATGCACCTTCGCATTCGCAATCGCCAGCGTTTTTTTCAGGTAATCACCTTCGGTCATGGCCAGCATGTGACCAAAGAACCAGGCAATCGCGATGCTGCCGAGGAAGTTCGCAATCGTTACCCAGAACCAGTTACGTAATACGCTGTAACCGCTAACACGGCGGGCAAACCAGGCAATGGGCAGCGTCATCATGTTACCCGTTAGCAACTCGCCCCCGGCCAGAATGGTCAGGATCAATCCCACCGGGAACACGGCAGCCCCTAAAAAGCCACCAAATGACCCCCAGTCTGCGGGTAAAGAGTTAATGACGTGAACATCCAGCAGGAACCCTGTAGCAATAAAGGCACCGGCCATGAAACCAAGAATGATAAGGGAGCTAATGGAGGCATGGCTTTTGGCCACCCCTGCCTGAATCGCCAGTTGGGCGATCTCTTTAGGTGTATGCAGCGACATATATTCTCTATTGATTTTAGTGGTGGAGCGAAAACGCCTGGTTGAAGAACGGTGCGCTGGAGAAAACCATGCAGCCGTATTAAATAGCGGGCTAAGTTTTACACGACATTACAGGGAAGACAAGATAATTCCTATAACATATTTAACGATGCATTAACTTAACGCCGATCAAAAAGGTTTAACCCCGACCAGACACCTTACATCATATTAACAAGCTCTTTTTCTGCGCAAACGGACGTCATCGCGTTAAGTTTGCCGTCTTTTTCAGCGATCAAACACAGAATGTGATTTTGCCGTTGACACTCCCTGGGGGGTTTCATATTATGCCGTCCGTCGCGTAACACGACGGTTTTTTCGGTTCGGGGCTATAGCTCAGCTGGGAGAGCGCTTGCATGGCATGCAAGAGGTCAGCGGTTCGATCCCGCTTAGCTCCACCAAACTTCTCCCAAAAGTTTGGCACTGAAAAAACGATTTCCAGATGTGGGGGTATAGCTCAGCTGGGAGAGCGCTTGCATGGCATGCAAGAGGTCAGCGGTTCGATCCCGCTTATCTCCACCAATCATCTTTTTCTATTCAAAATCAATAAGTTAAAAGATTTCGAGTGAGTGACTTTACTCATATACTGCCACAGTGTTGTTAGTGGCGATTTGTGAGAATAACATCCCTGTGGCCTGTAGTTACTAGCTCGAACAGGTAGCAGTTCAAAACTCGAAAGCTAATGACGCGCCTCCGTCTCAAAACACTTCTTACAAAACAGTCTGATCACACGCATTTAAGCCGGATGGGCGGCCATACACGGCCACTAAACAGGTTTATGGTGGTAATGCTCCGGTAGCTACAGATCCGGCTCTGCCAGCGTCTCAGCCACGCTCCCGCAAGGGTACACGGTTATCCTGATAAGGTGTGGTCATTCTGGACAATTATTGATGAAGTCGCTACGCTCCGCTTGTTGGTAGTATTACCAACGGGGCTTATTGGCTCCTATGGTTTTTTTATATAGACACCTTCAAAACTGACTCATATGATAAAACAATCTTATCTGTGAGACTGCTAGCATGGATACAACAGAAGAGTTAAACGGGACGTACTTCTATAAAGGTGTATCTAACCTTTCAGCAGGCGAGTTGTTTTTCTGGGTATTTCTTGATGCTGTAGATGAGCAACTTGGGGTATCAGATATTGCTGCTGCTACTTTCATCATCGTTGGACAACCAAATCGTCCAACACGTGGCAAAATTGGCGGTACAATGACGACTAAAGGCACTTCCCTAATCTCAGAGACAGCAAGACGCTATCTCAATGTTGAACTTCCTTTCAGACTTCCCACACTCACTAATTCCAGCATAAAAAGATTGAGGTTTTCATTCGTTACCAATCTTGGCGCTTTTGTCGGACGGACTGTGCCGATATTGGGCTGGGTTATTGTCGCTTCAGACATATCAAAAATTGCTTTCAATGCCACGACTAACTACAACCGCATAGCACGAGGTAATGATAAGTTATGGTAACTGACGAGCAAGTCTTGGATTTTTTTCGCCAAAATTTACCGCAGGTCAGAACGTTCAGCTTCAAAATCGTTCCACTTGAAATCAATGATACGTTACAGGAATACGCAGAATTTGATGATCTGGTTGAAGCTATTAATAAGTATTCTGACCAATTCAATATCGATGTTTCAAAGTTGAATATTGACAATTATTACCCCTGGAAAACCCCTTGGTTCTTCCATGAATGGTTTAAAAAAGAGCCAGTAAAACAAAATAAGAAGCCTCTGACAGTAAGCATGTTCGCTGAATCTGCAAAGGCAGGTCGTTGGATCTATGAATAGTTGCTTTATAATATTTGACAGGAACAAATAATGAGAAGGATGTGCAAATTATGTTTAGCGGAAAGTGATTTACAGCAATCGCACGTTATCCCCAGAAGCTATTTTAAGCGGCTTAAAAAAGAAAATGGTAAAATTGTTCTTTTTGAAGATGGGATAAAATCCTTAGTAGGCAATTTTGATCCTAAAGAGCCTATGCTATGCAGGAATTGTGAGCAATTTTTGTCTATTAATTACGAGCAGTACGGAATTAGAGTATTAAGAGATCACAAAAATTTCAGGAAAAATGCAGACCACATCATCATAGGATCTTTTCAGTATGAAAGATTTTACCTCTATCTACTCAGTATCCTTTGGAGGGCTTCAATTGCAAAGGACGCTTATTATGATACTGTGCAGGGCACAGAGAGCTTAGATGATTTATTTAGACATTGCATTGCGGAGAAGAAGCTAAGGATTAACAAGCTTAGCGGCTTAAGGTTAGACCATTTTATCAAGGTTTCAGTTTTTAGAATTGTTGATAGTACATTTCATATCTCAGATGAAATTATCAAAGATATATTATCAAACTTTGTACAGAAAATGAGTGAAACTCATAAAGGAATAACTTGGTATTTTATAGTTGAGGGGTTTATTATCTATTATAATTTTTTCATAGGGAAAGGCTTTCACGAGATAAGAGCAACTAAGTTTTTATCCCAACTCAAAAAGGGAAGTCACCAAAAAATCCTCAAAGTAGAGATTACCCAAAGTAAAACGTTAATTGATTTATTCAATAGTATGATAAGAGGATAATAGTAATTAGCAGCGCTTTGAAAAAATATTGATATTTTTTATGAGTTAATGATATGTGTTTTAATCCTATTGAAGGCTATTTAAATTTGATTGAAAATCAATCTCCCTCACAGGGTAATGTGTAAGAGATTATACCTTATTATGGTTGGTTTATTCTAAAATATTAGTGGCTTACAATTATTTAATCTTCATCCTACTGTGGGCGGGTGTACCTCATATCCCCTCAATGACATACCACATAAAAAATAATCACAATTACCTCATCCCCGTTTCGGGCAACTACATTTTCTCCCCGCTGCTCTATGTCCGCTCGGGGGAGTATTAATCATGCCGGAATTGTGTTTATGAATGGAACAGGATTTTGGGTCAGGGTCAAAGCAGCCCTAAAATACCAAGTGAGTGACTTTATTCATACCTTTCCACAGAATGTTAGTGGCGGTTTGTGAAAATAATCCGCTTTGGTCTGTAGTCACATCTCCCGAACAGGCATCATCGTTCCACTTCAAATCAATGACAGGTTACAGGAATACGCAGAATTTGATGATTTAGTTGAAGCGCTAGATCAGTATTCTGACCAGTTTCAAATCGGTGTTCAACACTGAATATTGATAATGACTATCCCTGGAAAATGTCATGGTTTTTCAGAAAATGGTTTACGACTGAACCAGTTAAGCAAGACAAAAATTCTCTGACGGTAAAAATGTTTGCTGAATCAGTAAAGGCAGGGCGTTGGCTAATGGGGAGATGATTTATCCTTTTAACGAAATAAGAATTCAAAGGGTGCCAGTCAGGGAGGGCGTTGCTAATAATCGATAAAACGATCCTGTTAGTAGGGGTTAACCTGTCAGTTTCACCTGTAAATTAACTATTCATTTTAAAACACCGCCTGGCTCATACGGACGGGTGAGTTGAGCCTGCGTCGCCTTCTCGTTTTATCGGGCGCTTTTCATATTTCCCTCGTACGTTCTCGTTACGATTGTTCCAACTGCTGAACCAGCCATCCCCTGAACGCGTCAAGCTGCGAGATAAATTCCCTGGCTGATGCGCCGGGCTGATAACTTTCGGCGAGAAAGAAGGCGATGGCAGCTTCCTGGTCGGGATAACGCAGAACAAAGCGCGATACATGCTCGGCAAGCGTTGCAGGCCAGTCCGCGTCGCTATCCTGGCGCAGCATATTCGTTGAGCGAATGACTTTTCTGGCGGCGGCGCGTTGCCACTGCTGGCGGCCGGGCAAGGCGCAGGACAGTTTCGCGACATACTCGTCTAAAACCTCTGTGAAATCGCCATTTAGTGCCCTCGCCAGCGCTTTCGAGGGTCTGAACCGGTTAAAACGCACCGATAAATCTTCACCGTAAAGGCAGCGGCAGTGATGCTTTAGCCAGTATCCCCATGTATTAAGGTTGTTCGGATCCATCACCTCACTTAGCGTGCCTTTATCAACGTCAATGTTACTGACGACAGGATGCCTTGCCGTAAGCCTCTCTTTTACGGCCGCCAGGCTGTCGCGCGTAGCGGGCGCGAGCGGATGACGAAAGACAAGACAGACATCCAGATCAGACTGCCCTTCGACGGCTGTGCCAAACGCAACGCTGCCATAGAGCCACAGGCTGTGAAGATCATCGCCGACGGTCAGACGGAGTTGATGAATAGTATCGTCAACGATTGCCTGAAACGCCGGTTGAAAGGCGGTCACAGGTGGAACGGCGATGTAACCCTCGGCATCCAACGCCATAAACGCTCCTTTAAGAAGAGAGAGGACTGTGTGGCAAGGGGCAGACTGCAAGCTGCTGTCAATGCAAAGTAGCAGGGTGACTCAGGAAGGGTAAAGCGTAAGCGTTAAACCGTCTCTGGTTAAAAGCAACAAGGCGAGCCAGTTGGCTCGCCTTGTCTGTTGCGTAACCCCGGAATCAGAATGCCAGCACCAGGCCTGCAATGGCTGCGGACAGCACGCTGACCAGCGTTGAGCCATACAGCAGTTTCAGGCCGAAGCGCGAAACGACGTTGCCTTGCTCTTCATTCAGGCCTTTAATCGCGCCCGCGACGATGCCGATAGACGAGAAGTTAGCAAAAGACACCAGGAAAACCGACAGAATACCTTCGGCATTTGGCGACAGCTGGCTGGCGATTTTCTGCAGATCCATCATCGCCACAAACTCATTGGAAACCAGTTTCGTTGCCATGATGCTGCCAACCTGCAGCGCTTCGCCTGATGGCACGCCCATCACCCAGGCAAAAGGATAGAAGACGTAACCCAGCACGCCCTGGAACGTGATACCGAAAATGAAGTCAAACAGCGCATTCAGGCCAGAAATGAGGGCGATAAAACCAATCAGCATTGCTGCGACGATGATGGCTACACGGAAACCAGCCAGGATATATTCGCCCAGCATTTCAAAGAAGCTCTGACCCTGGTGCAGATCCTGCAACTGCAGGTCTTCTTCGTTATCGACGCGGTAAGGGTTGATCAGCGACAGTACAATAAAGGTACTGAACATGTTCAGCACCAGCGCAGCAACCACATACTTAGGCTGCAGCATGGTCATGTAGGCACCCACAATCGACATGGACACGGTGGACATCGCGGTCGCCGCCATCGTGTACATACGACGCTGTGACATTTTGCCCAGAATGTCTTTATACGCGATAAAGTTCTCAGACTGTCCCAAAATCAGAGAGCTTACGGCGTTAAACGATTCCAGTTTACCCATGCCGTTGATCTTAGACAGCACGGTACCGATGCCGCGAATCACCCACGGCAGGATACGGAAGTGCTGAAGAATCCCGATCAGCGCCGAAATGAACACAATCGGACACAGGACGTTCAGGAAGAAGAAGGCCAGACCTTTATCGTTCATGTTGCCAAAGACAAAGTTAGTGCCCTGAGCCGCATATTTCAGAAGATGGTCGAAGAAACCGGCGAAGCCTTTGACGAATCCCAGACCGGCTTCTGAGTTCAGGAAGAACCAGGCCAGAATGATTTCGATAACCAGAAGCTGAATAATGTAGCGAACCCGAATACTTTTTCTGTCGTGGCTGACCAGCAAGGCCAGCACACTGACTACCACTAGTGCTAAAAGAAACTGCAAAATATGGGACATGTTTGCTCCAAATTTGAGGAGGATTGTATTTTGCTGCGTATTCTATGTAACGGCTTACCGAAAAACGAGATCTCATCCACAATATAAGTATTCACTATCGCCAAATTTCTCAGAAAACTCTCAGCGATCACGTCCTGTAACCAAAATATTCACATGGATTTCACTTAAATCTATTGTCTATAATTTGCACAACACGTAGAGTGACTAAAATACGTTGTATAAGAAGGGCTTTCTTAGCCCTGATTTATAGCAATGGCTATACTTTATAGCATTATCTATCATAGCGATTAGCGAAACCGAATTTCACTCGTACCTGTGTCGCCTTAAGCTACACAGGTTAACTCAGACAGGGTACCCGATATGCTAGAAAGCCGTGCCGCAGAACGCGCAGCGCGTGGCGCCAGAAAAATCAAACTCGCTTTACTGGGGCCTGCCTTTATCGCCGCGATCGGCTATATCGATCCGGGCAACTTCGCGACCAATATTCAGGCCGGTGCCGCGTATGGCTACCAGTTGCTGTGGGTGGTGGTGTGGGCCAACATTATGGCCATGCTTATCCAGCTGATGTCAGCAAAGCTCGGTATTGCCACGGGCAAGAATCTGGCGGAACACATTCGCGATCGGTTCCCGCGTCCGGCCGTGTGGTTTTACTGGGTGCAGGCAGAGATCATCGCGATGGCGACCGATCTGGCGGAGTTTATTGGCGCGGCTCTGGGATTCAAACTGCTGCTGGGCGTCTCACTGATGCAGGGCGCGGTCCTTACCGGTGTGGCCACCGTTCTGATTTTGATGCTGCAAAACCGCGGGCAAAAGCCGCTGGAGCTGGTGATCGGCGGATTACTCCTGTTTGTTGCGGCCGCTTATATTGTTGAACTGTTTTTCTCCCAGCCAAAAGTCAGCGAACTGGTGACAGGCATGGCGCTGCCTTCACTGCCGAATGCCGATGCGGTTTTCCTGGCGGCCGGTGTGCTGGGTGCAACCATTATGCCGCACGTCATCTACCTGCATTCTGCCTTAACGCAGGGAAAAAGCCGCGACAGCCAGGCGCAACGTTACTCTTCCACTAAGCTGGATGTGGCGATCGCGATGACCATCGCCGGTTTTGTTAATCTGGCGATGATGGCCACGGCCGCTGCGGCTTTTCACTTTAGCGGCCACAGCGGTATTGCGGAACTCGATCAGGCTTACACCACCTTGCAGCCCTTGCTCGGTCATGCTGCCGCGACGGTATTCGGCCTGAGCCTGGTCGCGGCGGGGTTATCCTCCACCGTGGTGGGTACGCTGGCGGGCCAGGTGGTAATGCAGGGCTTTATCAATTTCCATATCCCTCTCTGGGTCCGTCGTGCCGTCACCATGGTGCCGTCATTTATCGTGATCTGGGCGGGCTGGGATCCCACGCGTGTGCTGGTGATGAGCCAGGTCCTGCTGAGCTTTGGTATTGCACTGGCGCTGATCCCTTTGCTGGTCTTTACGGGGAACCGTGAGCTGATGGGCGAAGCCCTGGTAAACAGTCGTCTGATGCAGAACACCGGTCGAATCATTGTGGTGCTGGTGGTCAGCCTGAATATTTACCTGCTCGTCGGACAGGCCATGGGCATGTAGCCTTAGCCGGCAGCGATCGGGCACGGCTTTAAGCGCTGAATGCCACAGTTTATAATGTCACTCTCTTCCCGAGTCAGGAGTGACATCATGCGCACGCCAGATTACCCTTCAGACGACCATGTGAAATGGGCCGCCGTTGACGATTATTTTTCACAGTTGTTAGCGCCGCCCGATAACCACCTCAGCGCGGCCCTCCAGGCAAACAGTCTGGCCGGGCTGCCAGCTCATGATGTTTCGGCGATGCAAGGTAAAATGCTGGCGCTGTTAATCAGCATTCAGAATGCCTCACGTGTGCTCGAAATCGGCACACTCGGCGGCTACAGCACGATCTGGATGGCGCAGGCGCTGGGCGAGGGGGGAACCATCACCACGATAGAAGCCGATCCCCGCCATGCGGATGTTGCCCGCGAAAATATTCATCAGGCTGGCCTGTCCGAACGGGTTAGGCTGCATGCGGGGGCGGCGCTGGATGTCCTGCCGCATCTGCAGGCTCCCTTTGATCTCATTTTTATTGATGCGGACAAAAAAAATAATCCCGGCTATCTTCGCTGGGCCATTCAGCTCTCCCGGCCCGGCAGTCTCATTATCGTCGATAACATTGTTCGCGGCGGTGCCGTGATTGATGCCGGTTCTACCGACGGCAACGTGCAGGGCGTACGTGAGTGTCTGCGGCTGCTGGCCAGCGATCCCCGACTGGAGGCGACTGCGATTCAGACCGTGGGCGAAAAAGGCTGGGATGGCTTTGCGCTCGCCCGGGTGAAAAGCCGCGAGGAGTAACCGCAGGTTGTCTGCCGGCACGCAGGCCGGCAGAGGACGGTTAGCGGTAGTGATGCGGCGGCTCAGGGTGCGCATGACGCCAGTGGCGTCGTTCATGTTTCCACTGGCGTTGCCGTTCACGCGCGTGCCAGCGACGTTCCCGTTCCGCTTCCTGATGACGTCGCCAGGCATCATGCCGCCACCAGCGTCTTTCCTTATAAGCGTAGCGATCGTTAAACCAGCGCGGTTCACGCCAGCGGTCGCCATCCCAGTAATAACCCCGGCGGTCCCGGTCGCCCAGATGCAGCGTGACGCCTGGAGCCAGGCGTATCTCATTTCCCGAGGCTTGTGCTGTGTGCATCGCCAGCGGCGTTAACACTGCTATGAAAGCAGCAAAGCATACTCCACGTATCATTATCTTCTCCTGCAGCAGCTTATGATTACTGCTGTCACGTCATTCTGACGGTATTGCACAAAGAAGCCTGCACATGTTGTCTGAAAATACGCGAAAAACAGGGCTTTGAGAGTTTTCTGGCACAGCCGCCCGCGTACGCGGGCAACCCGTATCAGGCCAGTATCGCCTCAATGGCGGCGAGTTCGTCTGTCGAGAGCGGTGACTGGGTCAGCATCTGCACCGCGTCGTCAATTTGTGCCGTTTTACTGGCCCCGATCAGCACGGAGGTAATGCGCGGATCGCGCAGCACCCACGTTAACGCCATTTGCGCCAGTTTCTGCCCACGCTGTTCTGCCAGATCGTTCAGCTTACGCACCCTGGCCATTTTCTCTTCCGTCAGCTGATTTTCATTCAGGAACTTACTGCCGCTGGCGACGCGGGAATCGGAGGGAATACCCTGCAGATAGCGATCGGTCAGCACACCACCCGCGAGGGGCGAAAATGCGATACAGCCTGTGCCATGCTCATCCAGCGTCTGCAATAAGCCCTGTTCCGGTGTGCGTTCAAACAGGGAGTAGCGGGGCTGATGAATCAGGCAGGGTGTCCCCAGATCGCGCAGAATCGTCATCGCTTCAGCAGCCCGCTCTGCCGGATAGTTGGAAATGGCGGCATACAGCGCCTTGCCCTGACGGACAACGTGATCCAGCGCCCGCATGGTTTCTTCCAGCGGCGTTTCCGGATCGGGACGGTGATGGTAAAAGATGTCAACGTAATCCAGGCCCATTCGACGCAGGCTCTGGTCCAGACTCGCGACCAGATACTTGCGCGAACCCCAGTCGCCGTAAGGGCCTTCCCACATGGTATAACCGGCCTTGGTCGAAATAATCAGCTCGTCGCGATGCGCCTGAAAACCGTCGCGCATAATGCGACCAAAATTGCTTTCTGCGGAACCGGGCGGCGGACCGTAGTTATTCGCCAGGTCAAAATGGGTGATGCCGCAGTCAAACGCATGGCGCAGCAACTGCCGGCTGGTCGCTAATTGGGTGCTGTCACCAAAGTTATGCCACAGGCCCAGTGAAATCGCAGGAAGCTTCAGTCCACTGCGTCCACTTCGACGCCATTGCATATGCTGATACCTGTCGGGGCGAGGAAAAGCTGTCATAGAAGAGTCCTGAGTGAAAACGATTAAATGTGCCAAAACAATGGGAGTGTATACGGTTACACTCAGGATTAATCCGTGTCAGATCGCATATCTGCCGAATAATCCACGGTCGTAACGCTTGCTTGCCATGTAATCCATTGGCGAAATGACAGGCACTGTTCGCTAAATTAACGCCATGTCAGATACTTATCAAAACACTCCCCTAAAGGAATTCGCTATGTCCTCTTATACGGTTGGTGATTATCTGTTGGCGCGTTTGCAGGCGTGCGGTATTCGACATCTGTTCGGCGTACCGGGTGACTTTAACCTGCAGTTTCTGGATCGGGTGATTGCGCATCCGACAATAAGTTGGGTGGGATGTGCCAATGAGCTGAATGCCGCTTACGCTGCGGATGGCTATGGACGCTGTTCGGGTATGGCGGCGTTGCTCACCACCTTTGGCGTAGGGGAGCTCAGCGCAATCAACGGTCTGGCAGGCAGCTTCGCAGAGTACGTGCCCGTGATTCATATCGTGGGCGCGCCGTCGAGCCAGGCGATGCAGCAGGGAGACTGCGTGCACCACACCTTAGGGGATGGCGATTTTGGCCATTTCATCCGCATGGCAAAAGAGGTTAACGTCGCCACCGCGCAACTGACCGCTGAGAATGCCACCGCCGAAATTGACCGGGTTTTGAGCAGCGTTATCCAGCAACATCGTCCGGGCTATCTGCTGTTGCCTGTCGATGTTGCCCAGGCCGAAACCGCTGCGCCCGTTCATCCCCTGGTATCGTCGGCTTCGTCACCTGAATCCCTGCGCAGCGCGTTTCGCCAGGCCGCCGAGCGGTTACTGGCACCGGCGCAACGCGTCTCACTCCTGGCCGATTTCCTGGCGCAGCGCTGGCAACAGCAACCGGCGCTGGCTGCGTTACGTGCCGGGCGTGCTTTTCCGTGCGCCACACTGCTGATGGGCAAAGGCGTGCTGGATGAGCAGCAGCCGGGGTTTGTGGGCACTTACGCAGGTGAGGGCAGTGAAGGCCGGGTACGCCAGCAAATTGAAGAGGCAGACGTCACGCTCTGCGTCGGCGTGCGCTTTACGGATACGATTACCGCTGGATTCACTCAGCAATTTCGCCCCGATCGGCTGATCGACGTGCAGCCACACAGCGCCAGCGTCGCGGGACAGACGTTTGCCCCGTTGTCGATGGCCGATGCGTTGCAGGCATTACTGCCGTTGTTCGAACGCTATGGCGCAGGCTGGCAGTCCGCCGGGCCAGTGAAACCGGCGGCGCCTGTCCCTGACGCGGCCATCATCAGCCAGTCTGCCTTTTGGCAGGCCATGCAGTCTTTTATTCAGCCCGGCGATATTATTCTGGCGGATCAAGGCACCGCGGCGTTTGGCGCGGCGGCGCTGCGCCTGCCTGCCGGGGCGCAGCTGCTGGTACAGCCGTTATGGGGATCCATCGGTTATACTCTGCCAGCCGCGTTTGGTGCCCAGACGGCACGCCCGTCACAGCGCGTCATCCTGATCATTGGCGATGGTTCGGCACAGTTGACCATTCAGGAACTCGGCTCAATGCTGCGGGATGATCAGCATCCAATCATTTTTCTGCTCAATAATGAAGGCTATACTGTGGAGCGGGCCATTCATGGCGCAGACCAGCGTTATAATGATATTGCCCAGTGGAACTGGACAGCGCTGCCGCAGGCATTCAGTTTACACTGTCAGGCACAAAGCTGGCGCATCAGTGAAACCGTGCAACTGACCGCACTGATGGCGCAACTGACACAACAACACAGACTGTCGTTTATTGAAGTCGTGATGCAAAAAGATGACCTGCCGCCCCTGTTACGTAAAGTCTCAGCCTGTCTGAGCCAGCGCAACGGCGGATGAGATTCGGAAAGTTGCCTCTGTGCAGGCCAGACTAACGCGGTTAGGCTGTTGCACACACGAGTCAGACGCTCACCTCAAGCTTCGGTGGGCGTTGTTGTTTTATCGGCAGGATTTTATAGTGTCCTCCAACTCTTTAAGACCCCCAAGCGGAGCACCAGAAGAATGACAACTTATGCCTTGGTCGGCGATGTCGGCGGCACCAATGCCCGCCTCGCTTTGTGTGAGGTGGAAAGCGGCAGCATCTCCCAGACCAAAACATTCGCAACATCAGACTACGACAGCCTCGAAGCCGTCATCCGCCATTATCTTGATGAACAAAAGCAGGATATTAAAGACGGCTGTATCGCCATTGCCTGCCCGATTACCGATGACTGGGTTGAAATGACCAACCACGACTGGGCCTTCTCGACTAAAAAGTTGAAGGCGAATATCGGTTTTGAACACCTGGAAATTATTAACGATTTCACCGCTGTCTCCATGGCGATTCCTATGCTCGGCGAAGAGCATGTCATCCAGTTTGGCGGTAAATCGGCGGTGAAGGATAAACCGATCGCGATTTACGGTGCGGGAACCGGCCTCGGCGTCAGCCATCTGGTACACGTCGACCAGCGCTGGGTCAGTTTACCCGGTGAAGGGGGACATGTTGATTTTGCCGCTAACAGCGAAGAAGAAGATCAAATTCTGGAAGTCTTAAGGGAAGAATTAGGTCATGTTTCAGCAGAACGTGTGTTGTCAGGCGCTGGTCTGGTCAATCTCTACCGTGCGATTGTAAAAGTCGATAACCGTGAGCCGGAGAATCTGAAGCCACGCGAAGTCAGTGAGCGCGCCCTGGCGGACAGCTGCACCGACTGCCGTCGTGCCTTATCGCTGTTCTGCGTCATCATGGGCCGTTTTGGCGGTAATCTGGCGCTGAACCTCGGGACCTTCGGTGGCGTTTACATCGCGGGCGGGATCGTGCCGCGTTTCCTGGAGTTCTTCAAAGCCTCGGGTTTTCGTGCCGCTTTTGAAGACAAAGGGCGCTTCCGTGACTATGTTGCCGATATCCCGGTTTATATGATCACGCATGACCAACCCGGGCTGTTGGGTGCCGGTGCGCACCTGCGCCAGACGCTGGGTCGTATTCTCTAGTTTGCAGGCTCTGTCCTGCCCGACGCAAGGGCAGAGCCGCCTTTCCCTCTCACAACCGCATCAGTAGCCGAAACGCTTTTACTTTGCTGCGGCTGACCGGTACCTGTACTTCCATATCCCGCAACTTCAGCAGATAGGTATTGTTAAACCAGGGTTCGATTTCCCGGATTTTGTTGAGGTTGACGCAGTAGGACCGGTGGCAGCGAAAGAACAGATGTTCGGGCAGGCGTGAGCAGAATTCCGTCATTGTCATCGACATCACATAGGCTTCACGGCGGGTATAGACGAAGGTTAACTTCTCGTGCGCCTCAACGTAGTAAATGTCATTCACGTCGGTCACGATAATACGTTCATCTTTGGTCAGATTCACGGTCAGTACGCTCTGCGCCATTGGCGTCTGAGCGGGCGCGTGCTGTTGCTGCCAGGTGGTTTCCAGCTTGTTCAGCATCGTGACGATACGGGATTCATGATACGGTTTCAGAATATAGTCAAACGCTTCCAGTTCAAAGGCTTCCACGGCATGCTCTTTCCAGGCCGTGATAAACACAATCAGGGGCTTATGAACAAACTGATGAATACTCTTTGCCAGTAACATGCCATCCAGAGAGGGAATATTGATGTCGAGAAAGATCACATCAACCCGATGCTGCTGCAGATATTTGAGGACATCCAGACCGTCATCAAAGCAGGCCGCTATCTCAATCTTACTGTGTTGCTGAATCATCCAGCTCAGCTCTTGCTGGGCCAGAAATTCGTCCTCGACGATGATGGCTTTCATGCAAGGTTCCCCACCAGTAACTGCCCGGTTTTGCTCAGGGTAAACGCGATTTCGGTGCCGGGCTGATGACGCGCAATGTGCAGCCCTTCGCCCGAGAGTAACTTCACCCGGTGATGGACATTTAACAGGCCAATTTTATTGCCGGGCATTTCGTTGCGAGCCACACGATCAATCACCTCGTCACTGATCCCTTTACCGGTATCACGCACGGCGATGCGCACGCGGTCGCCCAGGTCTCGCACACTTAACGTCACCACACCTTTACCTTTACAGGGCTGAATGCCATGAACAATAGCATTCTCCACCAACGGCTGAATCAGCAGGCTGGGCAGGGAAAAATGCAAATCCTCGTCAATGTCATAAATCATGGTTAACTTATCGCCAAAGCGCGCCTGCTCAATCGCTATATAATCTTTTACCTGCCAGAGTTCTTTCTTGATATCGATAAGCTCATCGTCATTCAGTTTGAGGTTGTAGCGCAGATAGCGCGACAAGTTGATGACCAACTGGCGCGCCGTATCGGGATTGAGCCGGATAGATGACGAAATGGCATTCAGCGCATTGAACAGGAAATGCGGATTAATTTTGCTCTGCAGGGCACGCAGTTCCGCTTTATTGGCCATTTCGCGCAGTTGCTCCGTACGCGAGACTTCCAGTTGCGTCGAAATAATCTGGGACAGGCCTACCGCCATCTCTTTCAGCGAGCCGGTGATGCGGTGCGCACGACGGTAATAAATCTTCAGCGTGCCGGTCACCTTGCCTTTTTCCCACAAGGGGATGACGATCATGGAGTGAATATCTTTCGTCCGGTGGGCTTCGTCATTGTTTTTGATGATGATCTTCCCACTGTGCATCGCCTGCGCCGTCGTCGGGCTGATCCCGTCGTCACCATGCTGGTAATTGTGTTCACCGTAGCCAACATAGGCCAAAATCTTCTGCTTGTTGGTCATCGCGACGGCATCGGCCTTAATTTCCCGTCGAATGATGTCACAGACACGGCGCAGGGAATCGCTGTTGACCTGACGGAACAGCGGCAGGGTCTGGTTAGCGATATCCAGCGCCAGTTTTGCCTGACGTGCCGCAATAGCCTCTTTTTCACCTTCCACGCTCTGCACCAGCAACACGATTAAGCCAATGCTGGCGGCGCCCAGAATCATCGGCAGGGCAATTTCAGAAACAATGGTCAGTCCGAGCGCGGTGGGCGTGGCCCACAACACGATAAGCAGCATGGTCAGACTTTCGCAAAACATGCCGCCCAGAATCCCTACCAGCCAGCGCCGTTCGCGCTGCACCCGGCGATGAATGGCACCGGCGACAATGCCGGCGATGATGCTGGTCATCAGGCAGGGCACTGACGTCACACCATGAATATCTATCAGGAAGCGGTGCAGACCGGCAATCACACCGGTGGTAATACCAACCCAGGGACCAAACAAAATACCGCCAGCCATCACGGCGATCACCCGTACGTTGAGCAATGAACCGTCGACATTGACCCCTGACCAGGTACTGAAAAGTGCAAACAGTGAAAAAATGGCAATCACGGCCGCTTTTTCCAGCGCCGTATGCTCATCTTTCTGCAGGATCTGACGAAAAGGTGGGGTTCGCGTCAGAAAAAACAGGCAAATCAGCATCAGCGCCGCACGGTCAAAGACGGCCAGAAGCATAGTAAAGTGTGAAGTCACAGGCGACTCTTCAGCGAGGTCAAAGAAGGTTATGATAAAAAATGTGATGATGTTGTGCCAGCGTGCCTGACAGCCAGCCGGGCAGTTCATGTTTTAGATCAATTTATTCAAAAGCTGAAAAAGAGGAAATGTTGAGCTCATTTAAGAGGAACGTTTTTCCGCTGCCAGTGCGGCCCGGTCCACTGTGGTCAGGCCCGGTGACTTTATTACGTGTTATCGCCCGGAGTGATGTATGCATCTGACTACCTCGCGTTTGACGTTAACCTCTTTGCAGCCTGAAGACTGGCAGCTGTTTCGTGCGGTACATGAAGATCGCGATACTATGCGCTGGGTAAGTGACATTCCCGATGAAGATGATATCCGTGAGCGGTTTCGTCAGCGTCTGGCACCCTGGCAACCCGGCAGTTTTCACATGTTATGCCTCGTCATCAGGCGGCGCGACAGCGGGGAAGCCATCGGGTTATTGGGTTGTACGCCTGAATGGCAGCCCGCCCGTCAGGCGGAGGTGGGATATATGCTGCTGCATCGCCACTGTGGTCAGGGGTTTGGCAGTGAAGCGCTGGAGGCGCTGTGTGCGTGTTTGTTCGACGCCGATTTTCTCAAACTCCGGGCGCTGGTGGTGGAAGGAAACTGGGCTTCCCGGCGAATTCTGGAAAAAAACGGCTTTCTGCTGAAACGGACGCTGCAAAATAATTATCTGCTGAATGACCGCTGGGTGAATGACTGGCTGCTCGAGCGGCTCAATCCGGGAAAATAAAAAATTTCCTGCTTCTCTCGACAAAGTTGTTATTAGCGCGTTATGTTCTTGTTGAGGTCACCGCAGTGACCAGCGTCGCTCGGACGGTCCGGGCGCTAACGTTTCCAGAGGATACCATGGCTGATAACAGCACCACTCGTCGTTTCTCGCGTATTGAACGCCTGCCCCCTTACGTCTTTAACATTACCGCTGAACTGAAGATGGCTGCGCGTCGGCGCGGCGAAGATATCATCGACCTTTCAATGGGTAATCCCGATGGCGCGACGCCGCCGCACATTGTCGAAAAACTGTGCCAGGTGGCTCAACGTGAAGATACGCACGGCTATTCCACATCGCGCGGTATTCCTCGCCTGCGGCGTGCTATTTCACGCTGGTATCAGGAGCGTTATCAGGTAGATATTGATCCCGAATCGGAAGCGATAGTCACCATTGGTTCCAAAGAAGGTCTGGCTCACCTGATGCTGGCCACGCTTGACCATGGCGACACGGTGCTGGTGCCGAATCCCAGCTATCCCATTCATATCTATGGGGCCGTTATCGCAGGCGCTCAGGTGCGCTCCGTCCCGCTGGTGGAGGGCATTGATTTCTTCAATGAGCTGGAGCGTGCTATTCGCGAGAGCTATCCTAAACCTAAAATGATGGTGCTGGGTTTCCCGTCGAATCCCACTTCTCAGTGCGTAGAGCTGGACTTTTTTGAGCGCGTCATCGCGCTGGCCAAACAGTACAACGTGCTGGTCATTCACGATTTGGCCTATGCCGATATCGTCTATGATGGCTGGAAAGCGCCGTCCATTATGCAGGTGCCTGGCGCACGGGATGTGGCCGTCGAATTTTTCACCCTGTCAAAAAGCTATAACATGGCCGGCTGGCGCATAGGTTTTATGGTGGGCAACAAAGAGCTGGTCGCCGCCTTAGCCCGAATCAAGAGCTATCACGATTACGGCACCTTTACGCCCTTACAGGTCGCGGCGATTGCGGCCCTGGAAGGGGATCAGCAGTGCGTGCGCGATATTGCCGAACAGTATAAACGTCGCCGCGACGTGCTGGTGAAAGGGCTGCATGAAGCGGGCTGGATGGTGGATATTCCCAAAGCATCGATGTACGTCTGGGCAAAGATTCCGGATCATTATGCGCATCTGGGCTCGCTGGAATTTGCCAAGCACATGCTGCAGGAAGCGAAAGTATGCGTTTCACCCGGCGTGGGCTTCGGTGATTATGGCGATACGCACGTCCGTTTTGCACTGATTGAAAACAGCGATCGTATCCGACAGGCGGTAAGAGGCATTAAGGCGATGTTTCGCGCCGACGGCATTTTGCCGGGCAGCGTGAAAAGTATGGAAGAACAGATTTAACATCCCATTGGGGCGACCACCTGTCGCCCCTGTGGAATGCCTGCAGAGACTACAGCATCAGCACAAAGGTGCCGACCCAAAGTAGTACAAAGAAAGAAATTCCCATCAGCGCATATTTCACAAGCGAACTCCTCTGAGCGGTTACGATATTGGCGATCCCATCCAGCGCAACGCGGACAGAAAGGATAAGGTCGCCGTTCAGATTTACGGTCAACGATCTCCCGTACGAACTGAATAACTCAGAACAGGATCGGGGCTAATCTACGCGTATTCAGACCGAAAATAAATAGTTTGGTTCTGAGAGTTTGTTCACATTTTTATCGAACGTCAATGTCCGGCACTGCCGACATGCCCACGCGGAGTTGCGCCAGGTTTTTCTGGTTCTGGTCCAGGACAATTTTAACCGGTAATCGCTGAACCACTTTCGTGTAGTTGCCGGTCGCATTATCGGGAGCAATCGCCGCAAATGTCGCGCCTGTCGCGGGGGCAATACTGTCGACGTGACCGGTAAAAATCTGGTCAGGCAAAGCATCTACCCTGATGCGGACGGGTTGACCCGGACGCACATCCTGCAACTGCGTTTCCAGATAATTCGCGGTGATATAGGTTTGTTGTAACGGCACCACCGCCAGCAAACGGGTACCGGCGGAAACATAGGCGCCCAGGCGCACTGCGCGCTGTCCCACCATGCCGGCCACCGGGGCCACAATGCGGGTGTAAGACAGATTAAGACGTGCCTGGTCGACGCTGGCTCGGGCGGCAGCAACATCCGCTTCGGCGGATCGGACGGCTGCCTGCAGCACGCCAACCTGCTTAATCGCAGAAGCGAGCGCGGCTTCACTCTGACGCACCGCGGCGCTGGCAGAGCGCTGCGCCGAGCTGGCTTTTTGCTGCTCGTCAGCGGCAACGGTGCCGCGCTGATAGAGACGGTTATAGCGTTCGGCACTCTGTCCGGCATACTGCGCCGAAGCCTGACTGGCGGAAACGCTGGCCTTCTGTTCATCAATGACCGACTGCTGCTGCTCCAGCTGTGCTTTGCTGCTCAACAGTTTGGCTTCACTGACCTGCAATGCGGCCTCCGCGCTTTCCAGTGCCACTTTGTAATCGCGATCGTCCAGCGTCGCCAGGAGTTCACCGGCGGCAACCTGCTGGTTATCTTTCACCCTGACGCTGGCGATGTACCCCGACACTTTGGGCGCAACAAGGGTGTAATCGGCATTGACCCAGGCATCATTGGTACGGTGATCGTTACGGGTCATCACGGACCAGACAATCAGCGCCATCGCCAGCAAAACCAGCAGCAGCAGGGAAAGCAGCACGGTTTTTCTCATTACTAAAGCACGCATATACAGTTATCTCGACGTGGAGGTTGCAGGTTGAATCAAGGTTTGGGGCGGCCAGACGCGTTTGGGCAGCCAGGCGGTGACGACCAGCAGCAGCAGCGCAAAACCGATCAGCAGCAGCCAGGTATCACTCAGGCCGAGCACCAGCGCCTGGTGCTTTATCTGGGTAGCAAAGCCGCGCAGATTCTCGACGGAACTCACGCTGCCATCGGGCAACAGCGGAAACTGACTGCTGGCCTGAGTGCTGTTGGGGGCGGTCATCAGCCACGGCCTGCTGCCCGCCTGGTTGACGAGGATACTGGAGTGAAACTGTTCACGATGGCTGACAAACCATGACACCAGGGTAGAGGCCGCAATGCTGGAAAACCCGCGTACCGTGTTGAACATCGCCGAGGCAAAAGGTCCTTCAGGCGGTGCTACCACGCTGGTCGCGCTCATCAGCACGGGCAGAATCACCATCGGCTGGCCTACGGCCTGCAACGCCTGAATCAGCCAGAAGTTATCCCGCGCCCAGTCCGTTGTGATCTGCATACCGAGCAGGCAGGAGGCAATCAGGAAGCACAAGCCCACTGCCAGCATCCAGCGACAGTCAATCCAGCGGATATTCAGCAGGGCGGCAAGCAACGGCGCCACAATGAGCTGGGGCAACCCAATGGTCAACGCCAGCGGCGCGAACTGGGCGATGCGAAAGCCATCGACCTGGGCAAAATAGCTGGAAGGCAGGGCAGAGCCGGACAGCGACACGATCAGGACGCCGGCCAGCACCAGCAGGCCGTGCAGCAGGTTAGGTCGCCGCAGCATCTGCAACTTAAACAGCGGCAGGGGATGGAACCACTCATTGATTAAAAAGACGATGAGTAACGGCACGGCGGCCAGCAGCATAGCGGCAATCAGCGGAGAATCCAGCCAGTCAAGCCGTTCGCCCTGGCTGAGTACCAGAATGATTAACGCCATCCCGCTACAGCCTGTGAGCATCCCGAACAGATCGATCTGCTGAAAACGTTCTGTGCGCAACGGATCCTGAGGCAATCCCCAGCCGGTTAATACGAGGGCTATCAGCATACCGGGCACAACCTGCCAGAAGACAAACATCCAGCTGACCTGATCGGTCCAGAAGGCGGCCAGCGACGCGGCCATATTCGGCCCGAAGGTGGCAGTAAGGGCATAGGCGCCTAATCCATAGAGCTTGAACGGCGGTGGCAGAAAACGCAGGGCGACGGTCATCAGCATCGGCGGCAGCGCGCCGCCAAAGAGCCCCTGGATCACGCGTAATACCATAAAGAGCACAGGATCGGTCATCAGCGGTAACAGTATTCCGGACAGCATAAAGCCGACCGAAACAAATAACGTAAAGCGGCGCAGGGAAAACGTCACCGCGAACCACGGCGCAATCATCATGGCGGCCACTTCGGCAGCCTGATAAGCCGAAACAATCCAGCTTCCGTCGTCGTAGCCCATACCGAGGGCAGCACGAATATCGGCCAGCGCAATATCACTGACGCGATCGTTGAGCCCGGAGGTCAGCGCCGCGATCCAGACGCCAAGCAGGCCCAGGGCGAGACGTAAGGTAAAGGGATGCAGCGGCGGCGCAGTGCCAGGCTGGGTCGTCATAGCAGGTGTCTCATTGTTTTTTTGGTTCGATGTATTGCGATGCGATACAGGCGAGGCGATATTACATGGCAATATGCTGTATTGCAATGTGGTACACGCTGTAAAACGTGCGCTTTTCGGGTTACAGTAAGCCAGCTCAAAAAGGACGACGCTATGACTCAACAATCATCCAGCCGCGAAGATGAAAAAACGGGCGGTATTCAGGTTATTGCGCGCGCGGCTAAAATTCTTAATGCTCTGGGCGAGCATCCCGGTGGCATGAGTCTGGGCGAAATCGCGCATGCGGTTGATCTGCCGCGTTCTACCGTACAGCGCATTGTGGCCGCGCTGGACAGCGCCGAACTGGTTCGAAGCAGTGGGGCGGGCGGATTGCGTCTCGGGCCAGCTTTACTGAAGCTGCTCGCCAGCGTGAACACGGATGTGGTCGATTTGGTCAAGCCACTGCTGGAAAAACTGTCGGCGGATACCAATGAAACGGTCTCCCTGTCCCGCGCCAGTGGTGCGCAGCTTGCCGTCATTCATTATGTTGTGGCGTCGCGCGAGCTGCGGGTAGTTCCCCGTATCGGACTGGAGCTGCCGCTCTACAGCACCTCGGGTGGCCGCGCCTTGCTGGCGCTGGAAAGCGATGAAGACGTCCGGACGCTGGTGGGGGATGCCTGGCGCGAACTCACGGACAAGACGGTTAAGACGCAGGCAGCACTGTTAGAGATGCTTCGGGAAGTGCGTGAAACCAGCATTTCCTACGACCGTGGTGAAACCCTTGAAGGCGTTTCAACCATGGCCTTTGCGCTCGATACGCTGTTTGGCCGCTTTGCGGTCTCCTTACTGGTGCCCACGGCGCGGTTTAAGAAGCATGAATCACGCTATCGTGAAGAAATGTTGCAGTGCAAACAGGCTCTGATTCGTGAAATTGGCAAAATTGCCGCTGTTGAAGGATGAGTGCTCAATGAAAACAGTATTAATGGCTATCGATAATTCACCGGTCGCGAAGAAAGTGGTGTCGTTAACGATCGAAGAAGCACAGGCGCATGATGCACAAGTGATTGTGCTGTGTTGTATCGATCCCGCCTATTCATCCTGTAGCCAGCCCATTGATATTGATGCCGGTGAAGATCCGGCAGATTTTGTGGCCGCGCAGGATGAGCAAAATACCGCTGAAATGGTGGTGCGTCATGCCCTGGCCCCCTTGCTCCAGGCCGGCATTAAGGCGCGAGGTATGATTCTGGCCGGCGAAGCGGCGGAGACAATCGTGGCCCAGTCCCAGCAGCTCAATGCCAGCATGATTATTATGGGGCGACGTCATTTATCGCCCTTTAACCGGTTATTAAAAGGATCTGTGAGTGCCGCTGTGGTTGAACGCGCGCATTGCCCGGTACTGATCGATGTGCGTAAGGATTAACAACGTAGTATGACTCTCCTGCTTTTTCTTACGCTAGCCGCCTTTGTGCTGCTGGCGATTATCATCGTTATGTTAGTCAGAACCACCCGGCTTAAAGCGTGGCAGGGCGTGGTTCTTTTTATCCTGCCGCTGTTGTTGTCGAATGTTTTATGGTTCAGCTGGATCCAGCCTCAGCAGCAGCAGGAGAAACGCTACGAGCGCGCGGCAGATTATATGGCACAGGCTACGGTGTATCGGGTGCTGCGCACTCAGGAACCCGCGCTGTGGCAAATACTGACGCGCGATCTGGCGCGCAAACTGCGTGAAGGCGAACCCATGTTGCAGGCAACGGGCGAACTGCGCGGGTTGTTGACGGATGTGATCAATCAGCGCCTTATGCGGGGTACTGACGCGGCCGTATTGAAATATATTGGCGTCTCGGTGGAAGAAATGCAGACGCTCAATAAAATTGACCCGGGCCTTTGTTTTCAGTTTCTTTATCCGCAGGTGAAGGGCGGTATCAATCTGGTTGAAACTCTGCCCGCCAGCCTGAACCAAAAAGATGCCGATGCCACCGAGTATTTGCTGCTTAACAGTCTGGGGGACGAACAACCGCTGGACCGCAAGCAGGCGCAGCACGATCTCAAAACCATCGTCGACCATCTCTACCTGAAGTGGGGCAATAAGCTGCAACAGCTGAATATGCCTGCCGATGCCGCCGTTGATCGGTCTTCCATGTGTGCCATGTCTGTCGATCTTTATAGTGCCATCCTCGCACTCCCGGACAAGCAAGCCGCCAATCTGCTTCGTAGAATGATTGCGCTTTCAGGCGAAGGTTAAAAAGAAAAAAGCCCGCCAGTGGCGGGCGAAATGCTGAGAGAGGCTTTTTTAGAGTAATTCCTGGTGTTGTTCGTGAGGCTTTTCACTGGAATCAGTGTCGCAGTTTATTGGCATAACCTGCCAGTTGTTTAACCGTATTGAATCAATTGGTAAAACTTCGTAAATACGCAGTTGTTCGCGTACTAATCCTATAGATGCGCATTTTGCAGCGCCTTACACTGCGTCAAAATGTGAGGAAATAAAATGAAAATGGCAATCATGGGTGCATTTGCACTTATTTTTCTGAGCGGTTGTACCGCCAGTAAACCCGGGGCGTTTGAACGTGTTGATGAAGATCCCAGTTCAAATACCGTACAATATCGTTTCGACCCGCTGAAAGTGAATCGTGATGCAATGGAAATTGATATCGCGAATTACTGCAGCAATAAAGGTTTTGATAAAGTAGAGTCACTCCCTGTTCAGGACAGCACAATACCAGGTTTAAAGAAAACCTGGTATCAGTGTAATTACGCAGTGAAAAGTTAATGAATAAATGAGGTGGGATTATATCCCACCTTCTTTTTATATTATGCTGTGTGAAATCTTTGCCCTTCAGTGAATATCATTTTGTTTTATGCCTCCTTTCTGCTGCGCTGGAACGTCTGCGGATAACGCCTCCTGTCCAGGAGAAATAAAGGCTACCGACTGAGGGAACAGCGCGGCGGTAACGATATCTGGCATACGGCACCTCCTCTTTTTCAATACTCAGGATAATACGCCGAAAAAGTGCAGCAAAAATGCAGCCTGTGTAGAGTTATTTCGATAAATATGTCGCGATATTTCAAAAAAGAACGCGAAAAAGAGGGTGAGCGCATATTCCAATCGGAATAGACCGAATAGGTATTAATATGCGTGAGACCTGTCTTAAAAACAAGGCTGACGTGCATGTGTGAAGATGGAAATTAGCGCTACAGTAATATCAGGACAATTAAAGGGAGACAAACATGACGCATAGGGTAAAAAACGTTCTGCCGCTTCAGGCAGAGCTGGCAGAATGTCCGCTCTGGGCTGTGCAGGAACAGGTGCTGTGGTGTGTGGATATTCTGGCACCGGCCATCCATCGTTTCGATCCGGCGAGTGGTGAGCTCTCCACATTTCCCCAGGCAGAAGAAGTCGGATGCATCGGCCTGCGGGAACAGGGCGGTATCATTGCCGCACTGCGTAGCGGCGTCTGGCTGCTGGACGAGCAGGGGAAACCGCAAAAAAAAGTGGCGGATAATCCCGGTATCGCCGGGAAAAGCCGCTTCAATGATGGCCGCGTGGATCCCTGGGGTAATTTCTGGTGCGGCAGTTTATGGGAGCCACAGGATAAAAACGGCGGCTTGCTTTGTCGCGTAACGCCTGATTTGACGCTTGAGGTGAAGGCACGCGACATCAAAATTTCCAATGGCGTTGCCTTTTCTCCTGACCGTCAGTGGATGTATCACAGCGATACGCCGAATGAAGTGCTCTATCGCTATCCGCTTGATGCTCAGGGCGAGCCGGGGCAGCGTGAAATCTTCCGGCGGTTTGATGCCCGTGGTGGCTTGCCCGATGGGGCGGCTGTCGACAGTGAGGGCTATTACTGGTCAGCCCTGTTTGACGGCGGACGCGTCGTGCGTATTGATCCGCACGACGGTGAAATCGTCGATGAGATTACACTGCCGGTGAAATGGCCCACCATGGTGACGTTTGGCGGCAGCGATCTCAAGACGCTGTTCATCACCAGCTCACGCGAAAACCTCAGCGAAGAGGATCTCGCCCGCTATCCGCAGTCGGGCGATATTTTTGCGGTGGATGTCGACGTGGCCGGTATGGAAGAGCCGCGTTTTCGCGGCTGATGATGAGGGCCAGGCTTATCTGGCCCTGTAACGTTACTGACGCTGCAACAGCGGTTCATGGGCTGGCTGGCTCTGCGGCAGGCGGATAGTCAGTGACAGCACCAGTGATATAACCAGCAGGGTCATAATGAGGCTGAAAGTGACCGTAAAGCCGCCAAACAGTGAAGCCACCAGCGAACCCATTACGCTGCCAATGCCAAAGCCGAGATAAATCAGGCCATAATTTTTGGTCAGATTATTCAAGCCGAAAAAGTCACTGACCAGCGAAGGGAAGACGGTAATGGTGCCGCCGAAGCTAAACGCAATGCAGGCCAGGGACAGGAAAAACGTGGTTTGATTCATCTGTGTAAACAGCATCAGGCTCATACCGATCAGTGAAACCAGTTGGGCCAGTGAGATCACGCGAATACGCACCATTTTATCGGACAGCACGCCCAGTACTAACCGACCACTCAGGTTTGCTACCGCGATGACCGTGACGGCGTTAGCGGCGGTCTGGGTGCTGAGGTGAACCAAACCTTCCCCGATGTCTTTTGCAACGCCAATCACATACAGCCCGCTCATACAGGCAGTCAGAAACATCAACGCCAGCATCCAGTACTGTGGCAGACGCACCGATTCGGCCAACGTATACTGACGCGTCGCTTCTGCCTGGGTAGCTGACGCAGATTGCAGCGGCGCATCGCGCATCATCAGTCCGCCAGCAATAATCATCGCCATTGCCAGCAGGCCCCAGAGCACAAAGGTCTGTTCAAGCCCAAATCGTGCCAACAGTGCCCCGCAAATGAATTTAAATCCCAGACTTCCCAGACCGTAAGCGCCAATGGCGCAGGCCGATATCATGCCTTTACGTTCAGGAAACCATTTCACACAGTTGGATAGCGTCATCAGATACCCTGCGCCATCGGCCAGACCTAACAACACGCCCGCGCTCAGGTACAGCATGATCAGATTATCTGCATGGGCGGTCAGCCCTAATCCCAGCGCCATCAATATACCTGCGCCGATAGTGACCTTACGGACGCCAAAACGCTCCTGCAGCTTGCCAGCCAGTGAAGAAGAGATGGCCAGCCCCAGGCTCAGTAAACCAAATGAAAATGCGATCTGGCTTACGGGCGCATCCAGTTTTTGCGCGAGCTGACCATTGAATAAGCTCCAGGTATAAACGGACCCCAGCGCTAACTGAGTTATCACCGTACCGATAAGTGTGAGCCAGCGTGTACGCTGGTGGGCAGTCTGTTGAGTCGCGTTCATTATGTTACTCCCAGGGGGAAACTGAATACTGGCGTCAGAATAACCAAAACCCCTACGCGCGAGGGCGGAAAGCGCATGAACGGAATGCAACGCGGAATGAAATGCTGTCAGGGCGGAATGAATGGCCGCGTGGGGTAAGTGTAACGAGGTGAGTCAAGTTAATGAAGGCAGGTAAACAGCAGTAAGGGAATATTACGGCCAACCTCTTTTCCCGGCAGGCTTAGCATTTTTTTGCCAGGCTTAAAGTCCATTCAACAGGAGGAAATATGAAAGACCGGACATATGAATCCATCACCAGTGAGGATGAAGTTTGCTGCATTATCGGTCAGGCAGTGATCGAACTGAGCGCAGAACAGCAGCCTGTCACGAAATCTACCCTGGCACTGAAATTATTGTCAATGGCGGACCGCGACAGTGACGACGAGCGGGTTCTGCTCTACTGGATTGCGCGCAAAGCGATCAATCAACCCCAGCATCTTGTCAATGCGCAGCAAAAACGGGCATGACGCCCAGACAGGAAAGGGCGCCAT
The DNA here is from genome assembly GCF_011044475.1 of Pantoea stewartii. NCBI lineage: Bacteria > Pseudomonadati > Pseudomonadota > Gammaproteobacteria > Enterobacterales > Erwiniaceae > Pantoea > Pantoea stewartii. The sequence goes on along the minus strand of NZ_CP049115.1, from coordinate 1,521,426 downwards.
GCCCGCTACGGTTCCGTTTTGTTTACACAGGACACATCACCGTAAAATCATGGTAGCGCCAGGGACGGCGAAGACGCGTTCCGTCGCGCCCGGTGAGCACGACACCGTAAAACGTGACTTTCTCTGTGCCTCGCTGCTCTCGCTTTCTCTGCTAAGAGAGGTCATTACCGCCAGTGCGAAGCGGCACGATAGCGAGCCGCACATTTCCCACCTCCTCGCCTGCGATCACACTCAGACATACTCTGCACGCTGACAGAAACAGTTGACTATGGGACAAAGACACAAGTTTTCCTGTGCCCGGAGGCGTTATGCATTTCACATCCTTCAACTCAGCCTGCTTGCTGCTGGCGCTGACGTGTACGTCGTGCAGCCAGTCATCTTCTGGTCACATCCCTGCGGGTAAATGTGATGCGGAAGCGACCTACAATCTTCATTTGTCGCGCTTTGACGAAACGGCGCAACAGTTGGCGCACGGTACCGGGTGTTTTATCCAGACGGATTTGTCGCGCACTGGGGCTGTTCAGGTGAATCCTGTAGAGGGCACCATGACGCTTCGTGAAGCGCTCGGACAGGCTATAAAAGGCACGCCGTTGAAGATTGTGGCGCAAACGCCGGATGTCATTACTGTCGAAAAATAATCGCGAATTACGGAGGTCACACCATGCGCAGAGGCGCTGCTTTGCTTATTTTGTTGTTAACCGCATCAGTCTGCTATGCCGCGCCAGGGGGGAACGGTGGGGAAGGTGGAAATGGCGGAGCGGGCGGTAACGGCGGAAGTATGGACAATCAACCTGGCGGTGCTGGGTTGCCTGGCCACAATGGTCAGCGCGGCATGAATGGTTGTCCCGGCGGTACTGCGCCCTCTCAGGACGGCAGATTTTATCTGCCCGGCACACATGAGCAATGTAATCCGGCGCATCCAAAGTCGCATCCTAAACGGCATCACACCGTGTCGTCCGGGCAGATGGAACGAATCTGATGATCGGCTGGCCCCGCGCCTGTGTATCACCGGCTTGTGCGCAGGCAAGGCAGACATGCGCCGACAGGTCGGGCTGGTTCGTGACTACGCACTAAGCGATTAACTGGCGCGTTCAGCAATCGCAGGGATGGGGTTGTTGCGGGAGAAAAGACAAACATGCATCACGCACTATTGCCCGTGGGCGGCCTTTTTTATCGCGCTGTGTTAACCGCGAAGGCGCAGGCGGTGCTTGCCGCACCCGGCCCGCAAAGCGCGGGGCGTTATCATCGCCACGGGCAACCGGCCTTGTATATGAGTCCGCTGCCGGAATGGTCCATCATGGCGGTATCGGGCTATATGCGTGAGGATGGCCTTTCACGCGTCCTGATTCCACTACGCCTGTCAGGGGCCTGGCTGGTAGATCAGCGCGATAAGGCAAAATGTGAGCAACTGGGAATCCTGCCAGAAGCCGCTGACGGCAGTTGGCGAACGGCGCTGCAGCAGGGGCGAATCCCGGATTCATGGCACAACGCAGATAAAGGCAGAGTAACAGGCGCGGATGGGATTATTGACCGTTCGCGTCTTATTCCCGGCGGCTGGCATATCTGTCTTTTTCAGTGGAACACGCCTTCTGCACCACGCGTGGCGGTATGCGGCAAGCCCATCCCGATTACGCTTTCACCGGCTGGCTCCAAATGGGGATTATAGTGTGGGCAAATTAAGCCAAACCTGTCCCACGCTGCGGTCGCAAATAAACCGACGCTCGCTGCGGACTGGCTCTCATTTCACAGAGACCTGTTTATCCGCAGGCCAACTCAGAGAACCGTCGCCGATGTTTGCCGCGTCGGTTTCCTTCATTCCGTCACCGCCGCTGAGCGGTCAGTTAACCCCGTCGCGATGCCCGTTATCCTGCTGAGCAACATTATGCAGGACCATGGCGGCGGCTCCGAATGCGACCGTATCCGTGGCCGCGACGTCCGGCAGACAGATTTCAGGCTGCACGACAGGTGTGCCGTTTAACGTATCCAGAGTGGAAAAGTCGAGCCAGGCCGCAAGCCGTTCACGCACCATCTGCGGAAGTGTCCCACCCAGATAGATCGCCGCTGGCGCGAGGACCGCATTCAGCATAAAGCCCAGCCGGGCGATCTCCGGGCCAGTACGTGCGATCCATTCGTCGAGAACCGCTGTGTTTTCGCTAAGAAAATGGTGCCAGACAGCCTCAGCGCGGCCTTCAGGTATCTGGCCAAGGCGATGCTTACACCACGCCGCAAGGTCAGTAAAAGAGGGGCGGGGCCTGTCGAGTGGCAGCAGCAGCCCAATTTCGCCCGCATTGCCCAGATGACCGCGATAACGTTGTTTGCCCAGGATAAGGCCACTGCCGACGCCCTCTGACAGGTAGAGATAGATAAAATCGTCATGATTAGCCGCATTACCCAGCGTCATTTCGCCCATGGCGGCAGCATTGGCATCATTTTCGATTAACACCGGACAGCCCAGCGCCTGCTGAATGGCTTCGAACAGCCCGGGTTCATCCCAGGAAAGCACTTCGGGAGCCAGATGGAGCGGAGCCTGACCGCGCTGGAAGCGCGTCGGCATGGCAATGCCTGCGCCAATCAGTAAATGATCCGGTATGTGGTTTCTCTCAAGCAACGTTTTGTGGCCCTTCTGTATCTCTGAGCGGGCGCGGGCAAAGGTATCATAGTGGCCGGTCAGTTCAATTTCGTCGACCCGTTTCCCTTTGAAATCAAGCAGCATCAGCGTAACAGAGAAGCGGCTGGCATGAATCCCAACGGCATAGCCGATGGAGGAATTAAGCATCAGATCAATGTGGGGCGCGCCCCGGCCAGATGAACGACGGGCTCCTTCGATGATGATACCTCGCTTGATGAGATCGCGGGTCATCATGCTGACGGCCGCCGCTGTCACCCCGCAACAATCGGCGATCTCAGCACGTGATGCGGCGTCGTTGCGACGCAGATAACGTAGTACGGCCGACTGCGTCGTACCGATTCCTTCCCAATGTTTTGATGAAGTCAACGCACCTTCTCCCTGTCGTTTTCACATGGTCATGAACCTGTCATTTAAATAAATTAACTTACTTAAATAATAGGCACAACGGGAATAAACACCATGTCAAAAAAACTCACAGTCCTCGCCACCCTCGTGATGTCCGCGTTGTGTGTTGGCATGACTCACGCAGAAGAGATAACGATCAAACTCGCCACGCTCGCCGAGCGTAGCGCACCTAACCGCATTACCAACATTGAAGATGCAGCCGACATCATGAACAAGCAATTTAAGGCTGCGGGCGTCGACAAACATATTGTGATTCAGGCCAATAGCAGTGCTGTCAAAGGCTGGGACGACTTCGCCATGGATATGCTGAAGGCGATGTCTGTCGGACAAGGGCCGGATATCTATGTGCTGCCCCATGAATGGATTGGTCAGTTTGCGAAGGACGGCTATGCCTTGCAAATGAACGATAAGATCGCGGCGGCACCGTGGGTCTATGGCGACATCCTGCCCGTCCTGTGGGCGTCGGCAAAGGCAAACGATGGAAAGATCTATGGCATACCGCAGGATGCTGAAATAAGAATGTTTTTTTACAACAAAGATATGTTGAGAAAAATTGGCAAGGATGAAGCCTTTATCAACGCCATACCGGCCAGGGTGGAGTCCGGTGATTTTACACTGGACGATCTGACAGCCCTTGCCAAAGAGGTCGTGGACGGTAAAGCGGCTCAGTACGGCATGTTGCACCGGCCGAATGTCGGTATTGATTATCTGATGGTTTTTCAGTCTTACGGCGTGAAATTTATGGATGACAAGACCGGCAAGCTCATCTTCCCTAAAGCAGAAATGGCGGATGCGCTTGGCTGGTATGAGCGCAATGCGAAGCAGGGAGTGACGCCGGTCGATAACACGGCGATGAGCTGGGATGCCATTCAGAACGCGTTCAAGCAGGAGAAAGCCTTTATCTTTCACCAGGGCGTCTGGGCGGTTGCCTGGCAACTGGGCGACAAAAATGGCGCGGTCTGGCCGACAGACAAAGAAGGGTATTTTCATAAGATAGGCTGGATCCCGGCGCCTGCGGCCAAAAAGGGCGGTCAGCCCTCAAACCTGTCGCATCCGCTTCTCTATACGGTGAACGCCAAAAGCAAAAATGCTGACATTGCTGCCGAACTGGTGGCACTGGCGACGTTGCCTTATTTCAACAACGAACATGCTGTGACGTCCTATCACACGGCCATCAGCAACGCGCAAACGGCGATGCCGAAATACCGCGATAACTGGGTGCTGTCAGCCGCTTCGCCCATGATGGTACATGCGAAGTTCGTGCCCAATCATATCCAGTTTGGCAGCTATAACAAGGTGCTGTTCAGCGGTCTCCAGGCGGTTGAAACAGGAAAAATGACGGCAAAACAGGCCGTTGATTTTATCGCCGAAGAGCTCGAACTGCAGTTTGGCGACGATATAGAAATCCGGTCGTCTGTCGCCAAAAAATAGTGCTTAGCCTGTAAAGCGTCGCTTACTCTCCAGGGAGATGTGGTCATGTCTCAGTTTCAGCCTCGGGCGCACCGGCCGGCCCGACCTGTGTTCTATCTCGCACCTGCTATCGCGCTGTTGGCCGTCTTTTTCCTGGCGCCCATTATCGTCAATACCGTCATCGCCTTTACCGATATGGGTGCTGATCTGCGGGTCGGTCACTTCACGCTGCAAAACGTCGAGCGGATTGTCTTACGCGATGCGCGCATGCCTGCGGTGCTGCTGACGACATTGATTTATGTTACGGCGACGCTGTTTATTTTTAACGTCGGGCTGGGTGTCCTGTTGGCGATAACAACGACGGCCATTCCCGACAGGCTGGGCAATCTTTTTCGCGGTCTCTGGCTTTTGCCACGCATGTCACCGGCCGTCCTCTACAGTATTCTGTGGATTTGGGTTGCCGATCCTACGCCGTCTGGTTTGCTCAATCAGGTAACCGGATCCTTCGGTCTGCCGCTCATGAATCTGCGTAATGATTTCCCCTTGTTTCTCATCATTGTGGCAAATGGCCTGGTCGGGGCATCGTTTGCCATGGTCATTCTGACTTCATCCATTCGTTCCATCCCTGCACATCTTGCCAATGCGGCGCGAGTGGATGGGGCGAGCGAATGGGGCGTGCTGCGCTATGTAGTGGCCCCTGCACTGTCTCAGCCCATTCGGTTTATCACCATCTATCAGGGGCTCTCCTTGCTGACGACCTACGAGTACATTCTGCTCATCACCGGTGGCGGTCCCGTCTACGATTCGACGCCTTATGCGCTCTATATCTACCGTCGCGCCTTTGAAAATGGGGCTTACGCCTATGGCGCGGCGCTGGCGCTTGGCCTGATGGTGATCGGCGTAGGCGTGACCTTAATGCAATGGCGGGTCAGTAATATGCGCGCGACGTTTGCCGCGCCGAAAATCGAGGTATTGTGATGTCACTCGTCCCAAACCCGGCAGTGGCCAAATCGAAATGGGCGCGTCTTGAACGCAGAGGCACAATCAACCGTGTCGGCTTCCTTTCTGCGCTCATTCTCTTCCTGACGGTGATGTCAGTGCCGATTCTGCTGCCTTACCTCTGGCTTCTGGCCAAATCGCTGACCACGTCTGATGCGTCCGTCAGCCGGCTGGTTCTGTGGCGCACCAGCGCAATTGCGGGCGTCGCGTATATCGGAGCGATCGCGCTTGCTTTCCTGGCAGAGCGTTTACGCAGACCGGTATTGTCCTGGGCTGCGCTGGGGATCGTTGTGCTGCTGCTTGTGATGATTTTTCTGATGCCACACATGACGTTGCACAACTACCGTTTTCTCTGGATGCGCGACATCGCGAATACGGGCACCACGCGCGTGGACCTGATGCCATCGGCCTGGACGGCACTTGGAAGCTCGCTGATCTTTGGCGTTTCACAAACGCTGATTGTCACGATCGTCGCTACCCCAGCCGCCTACGCGTTATCGCGCTTTGCCTTTGCCGGGCGGCAAAATTTTCTGCGCGGCTTGCTGCTGTTACATGCTTTCCCCGCGCTGGCGCTCACCATCGCCATCTTTATCCAGCTTCACTATATGGGCCTGCTCAACCATCTTTTCGGTGTGGTGATGGTGATGAGTGCGCTGGAGCTGCCTTATGCGATCTTCGTCCTGAAGGGCTTTTTCGACGCAGTGCCCTGGGATATTGAAATGAGCGCGGTGACCGACGGTGCGACCCGTTTTCAGGCTTTTCGTATGGTGGTGTTGCCCCAGGTGCGTAGCGGACTGATTGCGATTGCCACCTTCACCTTTTTACGTGGTTGGGAGGAGTACGTTTTTGTTCAGACGTTACTTATCGACAAAAGCCAGATGACGATGAGCCTCTACCTGTTCTTTGTCGCACAGGATAATACGGGTGCGGATTACGGCATGATCGCCGCTGTGGGCATCATTTATTTACTCCCTGTGCTCGTTCTCTACACCTTTACGCAGAAATACATCACTCAAATGAATTTTGGCGGTATCAAGGGATAATTGTCATGGCCTCGATCACTCTTAACAATGTCAGCAAAAACTGGGGCGAGACTCAGGTCCTGAAACCGATGAATCTTACCATTGAGAACGGCGAATTCGTCGCCATTCTCGGCCCCTCAGGATGCGGTAAATCGACAACGCTGTTTCTGCTGGCAGGGCTCTATGCGCCGACCAGCGGTGAAATCGCGTTTGACGGGCACAACGTCAATCGCATCGATGCCCGCGATCGCAACGTCGGTATCGTCTTCCAGTCTTATGCGCTTTACCCGAACCTGACGGTACGCGAAAACATCGCTTTTCCGTTACGTTTTAAAAAAACAGGTAAGGAGCACATTGCCAGGCGCGTGGAGGAGGCGGCTGATCTGGTGCAAATAAGCGCACTGCTTGATCGACGCCCGTCGCAGCTTTCAGGGGGGCAGCAACAGCGCGTGGCGCTGGCGCGGGCACTGGTCAAGGAACCGAATATTCTGTTACTCGACGAACCGCTTTCTAACCTCGACGCGACGCTCCGTATCACCATGCGGACGGAACTCAAGAATCTCCAGAAACGTCTCGGCTTCACCACCTTGATCGTCACCCATGACCAGCTGGAAGCCATTACCATGGCCGATCGGATCATCTGTATGAATCATGGCGAGATAGTGCAGATTGGGACACCTGATGACCTGTACAGACGTCCGGCCGATCGCTTTGTTGCAGGGTTTATCGGCTCGCCGCCGATGAATCTTGTGGAAGGACAGGCAGTCGGCGGGTTTCTGCACCTGGGGCAAACGACACTCGAACTGAACCACGAATACGACGGCCCCGTTTGTTTTGGTCTGCGTCCGGAAGATATCAACCTTATTGCCGCTGACGAGGCTCCCTTGTGTGGGGAGATCATGACCGTTGAGCCGATGGGGCGTGAAGTTTTCTACACGATTGACACGCCGGCCGGCACGCTTCGCGCGCTGGAATATGGTGAAGCGGTGCGTCATGCGCCTGGTTCCCGGGTAGGAGTAGCGTGCCAACCCGAACTGACTCTGATCTTCAATGCTGTCGGTAAACGCATCGTCGATCTTCATGCCAACCTCGCCGTAACCGGCCACCCCAGCAGACAGGTTCACGCTGGCTAGCTTACAGGACAAGATTTCCATGACCCGAATCGTATCACACCGTGGCGCCAACCATTTTGCGCCAGAGAACACCTTCTTTGCCGCCGATCTGGCGCTTGAACAGGGGGCTGATTACATTGAACTGGATGTACGGGAGAGCGCCGATGGTGTGCTCTACGTTATCCATGACGAGACGCTGGATCGCACCACGAACGGGACGGGCCCTGTTGGGTATGCTCTGTCGCGCGATATTGATGCACTGGATGCGGGAAGCTGGTTCGATGAACGTTTTAAAGACGCCAGGGTGCCGCGACTTGATGCCTATCTCGAACATCTGCGCGGCCGCGCGGGCGTTTATATTGAGCTGAAATACTGCGATCCGGTAAAAGTGGCTGCACTGGTACGCGATCTCGGTATGGTCCGTGATACGTTTTTCTTTTCGTTTTCCGAAACGATGCGCGCTGGCCTTCAGGCCGTTGCGCCGGACTTTCGCAAAATGATGACCCTCAATATCGCGATGTCTCCCTCTCTCGTTGCCACCGTGCATCATGCATCGATCATTGAGGTAAACGTAGAGCAGATGCGTCATCCCGGTATTCTTGAAGCAAGCCGTAAGACCGGGCTTGAGATTATGGTTTATTACGGTGATGACGATATAGCGATTCATCAGGAAATTGCGGCGGCGGGCGTCGATTATATTAACCTCAATCGCCCGGATCTCTTTAGCCACACACGGCGATAGGTTTACAGAACGACTGAACGATAAGGCTCTGCGTCGCTACCCGTGTTTACGGGTATGACGGGTAAACAGAGAAGGGCAGCTGCGGTACTGCCCTTCGACATTATCTGGCAGGCCCCGGCCCTGGAGGGTGCCTGACAATGATGTTATATCGACGCGTTTTGATCGCGTAAATATGCCCTGCACCGTTCCCTTCCGTTTAATTGTAAACCTCTCGTTCCCAACGCAAACAGCATCGTGACACCAGCTGATTTCATCATCTTCGATAGCTGCAGGTGAGTGCACCGGCCGGATTTATTCTGGCTGACGTAAGTGATGGTATCGCATAACTCGCGGTCAGATGCGGTCACAGGTGACAAGCACGCAGATAACGATAATCTTTCCTCTCTCCGATGTCTGAAATACGTTTATACAGACAGGTGACATACATTGATTTCAGTTTTTTTTAAGCGAAAATAACCAGAATTGATTTACGTCAATAAAAGAAATTATGCTGACATGACGGTCTCGTCATATTCCCCCTTTTCACACTCGCTTCCTGAAAGTTATTTTTTTAACAATGAAAAATTAACGTTCTCATGTGACTGGTGGGATTTTGCACATGTCATGCTCTGAAATACATTGATCACTTAATGAACGCCTTTATTCCATAAGCTCTGAAGGGTTTTTTAAATAAAAATCATATAAATCATAAAGATGATAAAATATTGTTAAAGTATATTTCTGTAACCTTTAGTTACATATTTTTATTTCCTGTCATGCATGAAACGTTCATAAACTCCGTCTCCAGGTGCTTGCTGGACGTTTTTTTATTTCTGAAAAGTACCTGAAAAATACCGTGTCGACGTGCTGGTGAATGGAATGCGCCCGCTTTACATCCCGGGGTTTTGATTCCTGTCAGATGACGGGAACCGGGATAGTGCTAATAAAGGGTTTGCTTTTCTTTTAATTTCTCGCTGGCAGTGACCGCTTCTATAACTTCATAGAACAGGGACAGCTATGTCTAATTCTTCCTTTCAGTCCGAAATACCCAAAGCACGTATTAATCTGAAACTTGATCTGCATACCGGCGGCGCGAGCAAGAAAACCGAGCTCCCTCTGAAATTGCTGGTTGCGGGCGATTTCAGCCATGGGCAGGAGACAGCACCGTTATCTGAGCGAAAAAAAGTTAATCTGAACAAAAATAATTTCGACGCTGTGCTTTCCGAATATTCCCCGAAAGTCAGTCTTACCGTTAAAAACACGCTTGCTGGTGACGGTAGCGAAGAAAATATCCGTCTGACCTTTCAGAGCATGAAGGATTTCTCGCCGGAGCAGGTCTCCCGACAAATACCTCAGCTCAAAGCCATGCTTTCCATGCGCAATTTACTTCGTGATTTAAAGGCCAACCTGCTGGACAACCAGGCATTCCGAAAAGAGCTGGAAAAAATCCTGCTCGATCCGGCATTAAGCGCCGAACTCCGGTCTGAGTTGTCTGCGCTGACCAGGCCGGTGGTGCAGATGCGGCCAATCTGCTTAAACCGGCACTGGCCCGTGGCGAGCTGCGCACCATCGCGGCGACCACCTGGAGCGAATACAAGCAGTACTTCGAGCGCGATGCCGCGCTGGAGCGTCGCTTCCAGATGGTGAAGGTCGACGAGCCGGACGATGATACCGCCTGCCTGATGCTGCGTGGCCTGAAATCCCGTTACGCCGAGCACCATAACGTGCACATTACCGACGACGCGGTCAAAGCGGCGGTCACCCTGTCTCGTCGCTATCTGACCGGCCGCCAGCTGCCTGACAAGGCTGTTGACCTGCTGGACACCGCCGCGGCACGCGTGCGCATGAGCCTCGACACGGTGCCTGAACAAATTGTGCGTCTGAAAGCACAGCTGACCGCACTGGAACTGGAAGAGCAGGCTCTGCAGGAAGACATTGCCGCCGGCAGCAACCGTCATGGTGACCGCCTGGGCGTGATTGAGCAGCAGAGGACTGAACTGGAAGCGCGTATCGGGGAGCAGGAGGTACGTTTCAGTAACGAAAAGGCGCTGGCACAAGAGCTGATGGCCAGTCGCCGTGACATCAGTCAGCAGGCTGCAATTACTGACTTGCAACAGCAACTGGCGCAGGCGCAGCAAGGTGATGTGCTGGTTCAGGTGGATGTGGACACCGCCGCAGTTCAGCCAGACAAACGCCAGCGTGACGCCACCCAAAACACGCAATATCCCTTCACGTTAAGGATAACCGGAATGAAAATCTGTTTTCCTGCCCGAAAAGCGAATGGCGAGCAGTACACCACCCTGGATGACATGATGCAGCCGCTCTGTCAGGAGCCACACGGCTCCTGGCTGGCCGGAACGAATAACATGTGGCACGGCGGGATCCACATCACCCGTAAGAGTGCCCCGGGTTCTGTGCTGACAAAGGAGACGGCAGACACGGCGGTACCGCTTCAGTTTATGGCGGGCGGCGAAGTGGTGGCCTGGCGCATTAACCAGGACTATCTGACCGGTAAATACATCAATAACCCGCTGCAGTATTCCAGTACGTTTGTGCTGGTCAAATCGACCTGTACCCCCGATCCCGAAAAAAAGGACAACAGCCTCGATTTTTACTCGCTGTATATCGGGCTTGCTCCGCTGTCTGCCTTTCCGGAGCACAAGCTGTATCAGGTTACTGACAAGGGGGACGGGCTGAGTCAGCGCGAATACACCGGCAAAGAAAAAGACGGAGATAAGGCGCCGGTTGCGAAGGATAAGCTGAAAACGGGCGACAGCGTCATTGTGCTGCGTGAGCTCACCTTCGACCTGAAGGGACAGACACAGACGTTCGGGCTTGCCCGGATGCTCAACAGCAAATCCGAAATGACCGGCGGGGCGTTCTGGGTGTCGCTTGACCCGCAATATATGACACCTGCCGGTAAACAGCGGGCACACCTGCCGGCCTGGATGCAGCAGGCTGTAGCGCAGGGCACATTTGATACCGTCGTTAAACCCGCAACCAAAACAGAAGTTGCAGCTGGCGGTGCGGTGGGCTACCTCGCGGAAGATATTGCGCCCTGCGACTTACACGGTGTGGAGAAAAGTGCGTTCGCACACATTGAAGTGCTCAGCACCGACAGCCGGATGGTCGATTTTCTGAGCAATAAGGCACAGGTTAAGAGTGGCCCGAAATACATTTATATCCACCCGGAAAGCTTCATTTACAGCCGTTCCGGCGATACCTTCACCCGGACCAAAGGACAGGTAAAGAAAGATATTCACAAAATTATGCCGCAGGACAAATGCCATCCGTTCATAGACAGCAACGGCAGGCGCTGGTTTGATACCGGAGACGGGGCCTGGGTAAGCGAAGACGATGTCGATGCGGATATCGGCCAGTACGACCTGGATAAACTTGGCTTTAAAGCATTTGAAGAACCGTCCACATCCGATATGACGAAATCCCTGCGAGAGGGGTGGATCAAAGACGGGTTCACCAGAATTGGGGAGTGGGTACGCCCTGAACGCGGTATCCGGGAAAAACAGGTCTCTGACTACTACAAAGCCCTGCTGAGAAAAATGGACAGCGATAACAGTGGTGACCTTTTCGGCGAAGAATTGCGTCACGCGGTTAATTACGCAGAGCTGGATGTCAGGGATATTGCGGCGCGAATGGTAGTCAGACACGACAGTGAATGGTTTGGCGGCAGCAGCCATCATCGGTGGAGAACGTTTTTAAAGCAGCTGGATCCGCTGTGTATCAGCTATGTCAGAAAGTGGTTTGACGACATGGAATGGATGAGTCAGGTGGACGAATTCAGCAGCGGTAAGCTTGTCTGGCATATGCATCCAGTTGTGTTTTTAAATGCGTTACACAAAAGTGAAGGTGACCGCTGCAAGGTACTATTTTCGAAAGTTTCAGGTGTAATTCTTCGCCATGAAGGGGGATATGTTAATGACCCTGACGATAAAGGGGGCGAGACTAATATGGGGATAACAATTGACACATGGAAAGCATTTGCTCCTGGCGATCTAAATATCCCGGCAACATCAAAAACCCTTAAAGAAATGACGAAAGAGCAAGCAGAAACAATTTATTACAATCATTACTGGAAACCAAAAGGCTTCTGTAAACTAGAAAATACAAAAATTGCCTTTATGTTTTATGATTGGACTATTACATCAGGCCGGGCAATAAAGCAAATTAGAAAGCTTTTGCATGGAGAGTATAATGCGAAACTTAGCATAAATAATCATATGGATGATGATATGATTAATTGTGTTAATGATATTGATAATCAAGAACAACTCCTTAATAGAATTGCTGATGTAAGAAAAGACTACTACCGCTCTTTGACGGTCACTGATGGAAAACCAAATGCACAGGTGAAGTTCTTGAAAGGTTGGATTAATCGCGTAGATGATTGCTTAAAGGTGAGTGTATGAAAAAGATATTGCTGGCTTTACTCTTTGCTTCATCAAGTTCAATGGCCTGTATGACAGGTCATTGGGAAGAAAAGGGTAAATCAAATTCATTTACTATAGATCTTGTTCAGACAGGTAGCCATGTGACAGGTAAGTATTGTTTTATCACAAACAATGGTAATCGAATAGATTGTGCTGAAAAAGATGATGATGATAACGTCCATGGCGATGTTAAAGATGGGGTTGCAGATATTAAATTTGAAAGCACTTTCGATGGTGAAGGAACAGCAAGCGCGGAAATTAAGGGCAATAAATTGATTTATACAATAAAAGATAAATCTCCTTTCATTCAAGCTAACATGTCCGTCCCTGAAGTAATTGAGTTTAATAAAAAGTAAAGATATTTCGTTGTTGTTTCCAAATGTTTCCCTAGCTATATGTGGAAGATGATTTATCTATTCCACTATTGATTAAAGAATGAAAAAGGAACGCAAAAGTATATGCAAGGAATTATTCGTCTCGGTGACAAAACCACACACGGTGTAGAAGTATTTCCCCGCTAAATGACCATATTATTTGGTGATGTCGGTATGGCCCGTAATCATGCTAATAGATATAAGTATGCATACATTGTTAATGGGAAGAATCTCGATAAGCCATCACACATAGTCGCTAAACATCATTGCGATAAAGACAGTTCATTTGTTTGCCAGTAATTATTTTGAGAGAGGAAATGGAATTAACAAAATTAGCGGTGGTAGTTGGAGTATTTGGTTTATTTCCAATGGGTACTTTTGCCGCAGCATTTAAATGTGATATAAAAGGATTAAATGTAACTGAGCGGACGATATGCAATAATCCATCACTAAGCGGGATTGATGATATTGCCAACAAAAAATACATATCAAAAATTAATGATAGTTTGAGCATTGGTACCCTAAAAAGGCAACAGATCGAATGGTTAGAACAAAGAAATAAATGTGGTGAGAATACTTCATGCATAGAAAACTCATATAACAACAGATATAGAGAGTTGACTTATATGCCTTCTTTTAGTTCAGTGTCTGAAGTTTTTAGCAAGTTGGATAAACCCTTGAAATATGGGTTGGTGAATAAATATGGATTTACTATTAGTGACAAACAATGGAGAATAAGGCCATTAGTCATAGGATATGATCTTAACCGAGAATTCGGGATGCCATCATTGGCTGAAGATGTATTTTATTGGAAGATATTAACTCATTTTATTGTCAAGCATGATCTGGTTTTATTGTACACTGTCAAGACAGATGATAGTATTTTTCTTATGAAGAACATTGACGGTAAGAATACAGTATTAGCAAAATATTCAAGAGAGGGGGCAGATGTAGATGTATATTTGAAGGGGCGTAGTGATTCGCTTACCACATATGCAGTTAGGTCTGGTGACTCTGAAGATATATATGAAATTAATACTATTGATGGTCAGATCACAGTACCGTACTTTATCAAGCATGAAATGAACGAGCAATCTGATGCGCATGTGTGGAAAGGATATTGCGGTGATAGCTTGTGTGTTAGTAAAATCATTTCACCCGATAATAAATGGCGTATTGCCTCTCCTGATTTAGGACAAACAAACGTCGATGAGGGTGTGTATTATTTTCCAGCGAATAGACCCGATCTGGGTATCAATGTTTTTCTGCCTCAAGTTGAAGAGAAACGAGATGATTGGGGGTATGAAAGAAATTATACGTGGGGGAGTGGTGATGATTTTTACTTTGATAATCAAGGTGGTTTGGCTTGCATCTGGAAAGCTAGTTTAAAAAACAAAACCACTCAAAGAATTTTGCCAGTTGAAGGTATGATTGAACCTTATTATCTTAGTTACAATGGCGAGTCATATATCATTGCCAAATACATCGACTACTCTGGTAATAGAGAGCATGAAATCAAATATGGTTTCTATATAGCCAAGGAATAATATGTATAGAGTTGCTGTGTAAAATATAAATTTAAGGTGATTTAAATAGGAATGTACCATGCAAGGAATAATCCGTCTCGGCGACAAAACCACACACGGTGGTGCCGTATTGTCCTGCTCAACGACCATGCTTTTTGGTGATATTGGCGTGGCCCGTAAAGGTGATCGTGTTTCCTGCCCTGAGCATGGTGATACCACTATTGTCGAAGGTAACCCAAATTATCGCGATCGCGGAGTTCCTGTGGCATTCCATGGCCACAAGTGTGGTTGCGGCTGCACGCTTATCAGCTCACTGCCCAATGCTCTGGTGGGATAAACGTGCCGGTTGAACTTGAGCGTATTCCCGCGCAGGAAAAACTGCCGCCCCGTCCGCGTTTTAAACGCTGGCTCCTCCTGGGCATTGTGATGTTGTTGGCAGGGGTTGCGACCACATTCCTGTTCTGGAAGGGCGAGCGCTCAGGTGCCGCTTTCTGGGGGCTGGCAACAGGATTGCCTGTCGTGTTGTGAGGCCTGCTGGTTGTCGGACGCTATCTGGGATATGCCCTTCTTTGCGGGCGCTGCGACCAGAAAAATGCCACGACTGCCGCACGCTACCGTGCAGACGTTGCGCGTGGTCAGCGCTTTGCCTGGCTTATCGGTGAAGTCCTGATTAACGGGCTGGGGTCTGCCAGCCCGATGACACACGAGGCCGTGTTAGCCAAAAAGCCCCTGATGATGCCCTGTGAGCCCGTTAATGGTGGCAATCCGGTTCGTCACCGGGCGCTGGCCGCCACCGGAGAGATGGCTGACCGGGAGGGGCATTATTTTCAGGAGATAATCGCCCACGTCCAGAATCTGGTGTCGTTGCTCCCGTCGACGCTGAGCTGCTATCTGGCGGTGGATACCGGTGAACAGTTTTCGACACTGCCTTCGCTCCTGCAAAAAAGCGTTACTCGCCCGCTGGTGCGCATTCGCGACCTGACGGGGCTGGAAATCCTGGACTACTGGCTGGACTGCCATTATGACCGTGCTGCTGCGTTACTGGTGGTCAGCGCTCAGCTTTACGAACACCCGCCAGAGGACAGTGGCGAGGCCATTTCCATGTTACTGCTGACCAACTTCCGCCTGAAGGACTTCCCGGATGTGCCGGTCAGGATTCACCGGCCGCAAATGTGTTGCGATGGCAATCTCGACCGTGCATTTGAGCGTGTCATGATGTGGTCAGGACTGGAAAAAAATGCACTGAAGCAGGCATGGACCAGCGGCGGCCAGATGGCCTCCGGCGATATCTTCAGCAAGGCCCGGGAGGCGCATGCCCCGGGGCTTAAAGCCGATAAAATTACACATATTGATACGGTTGTCGGGTTTGCGGGCGTTGCCGCTCCCTGGCAGGCGTTACAGCTGGCAGCCCGTCAGTGTTTGAGCGACAGTGAAGCCCAGCTAATTGTCACCGAACTTTCAGAAGACAACCGACAACTCTGTATTGTCACCCCGGAATAACTCTCAAGGGATTGCTCTCCTCCGTTATGAAAATCGCATCCACTTTTCTGCTTGCGCTGCTTCTGGGCGCACTGTCTGTCTGCCTCATTGGCGGCGCACTCTTGTTATGGCCGGAGTGGGTTAAGGACATCGCAGGAAATCATGGCGTGGACGTCAAAATCGAACGGCACGGCTGCCCCGCTCAGTTCTTTCACACGCTCCATAGGCTCCAGGCGTCGGGTCATACCGATCTTAAATACGTTTTCACCGAAGGAGCCAATATTCGAAATCACATATACATGTCCCTGTTTCGTGAGCTGTGCCATAGATTTGGCGCGTTCATACTGCTGATGCACGTCCTGGATTTTCTGCTCCAGCGCCAGACGCTGTCTTTCCAGCTCTTCCCTGTGAGCACCTTCAGCGGCGAGCAGGGCTTCCTCCAGTAAACGCTGCTGCTCAGCAAGGCGTTGCTCCTCTTCTTCCGCTTCGCGCTGCTGCTGCTCCAGTTCATCCTGACGCTGTTTTTCTTCCCTCATCTGATGCTTGAGCTCTGCCTGATACTCTTTTTCTTCCTGCGCTTTTTCCAGCAGGGCGACCTTATCCAGAAACTGCTGTTTTACGCCTTCCCAGTCGGCATTATCTTCAAGTTCCAGAAAGGTGATTTTCTCGCTAATGGCCGCGTAAGCGTCTCTCTCCTTCCTGAGCTGGTCATACTTGCTTTGCCAGTTATTCACCGTGGTGCCGGAAAGCAGGGTTTTGACTTTGAATTTATACGCGGAGTCCACAATACGTTGCATTGCCCGGGAGGCTTTATTTCTGGCATTGTGAAAGTGATCCCACTGGCCGGAAAGCTGTTTCTTCTCCTGATACAAGCCGCGAGCCACTTCAGTACTGACAGTTTCTTCAAAGGCTTTCTCTTTCTGTGCAAGGTCCGATATGGCCTGTTCAAGCTCCGCCGTTTTCTTCCGGAACCCCCGGTAAATGAAAACACGTATTATCAATGCAACGGCTGTCAGTAAGCCAAAAAACAGACCGATGATTCCGGCCGGATTCGACACCGATTCAATAAATCGCTCATTAAGATTGATTAATGCTCTTACTGCGACATAAATACCCCAGGCAATGACACCAATAATAACCAGAATAATACCCGCAGCATTGTCATCTTTTTTTCTTCTTGCCATGTTTTATTTCTTTCCTTTCTTATTTTTATCCTGACAATTTAATCTGAATGATGGGAATAGAATTTTTCCATATCAAATTAATACTGTTTCCCTGAGCAAATCGGTAAATGAGTGTATCCGGGCTTGCTGGCCATATAGAGGGGAGCGCATGTGGGCTGTCGGGGTTGGGTACTGACCGGTTCGTCGTTTTCTGCAACACGTTGCGGCTCCTGCTTTTTCGCCGTTGTCACTTTTTTCGACTTAGCTTTGCGAGTGGAAGTAGACTGTTTTACCGAATTGCTGGTTGCTGAGGAACCATACCCGGAACAAAATCGTTTCGACTGGCTCAGACTCCCGTCATTACAGACAAAGCGGCCATCCGATGTGCAGTGCGCTATACCGCCTTTTGAACCTGAGCAGGGCTGCCTTCCACGCGCAGCATCGGCTTGTGCCGTAAACAATATTCCTGAGACCAGAAGAAAGATTAATTTTCTCATTTCCATATCCGTGATTTATTTCGTTATATTGTGGCTCTGTTCTCCGTCAGCTATTAACTGTTTCGCCAGGTAATTATGCAATGACAGACAGGCAAACAAACTATTACTCATTCCGACTCCGCTATGGAAGGAGCACCAGAATCAAACCAAAAAATGTGCTCTCATCAAAAGCCTGCCCGGAGGGAGATAAAGCACCAGGCGGAACAAAGGTCCAGTTGTTCACCGTGCCTGACCGCATAAATAATCGCCCCAGAGGCGTCACGAGTCCCCCATTATGGAAGGTCGCCTCCACGCACCCGGTTACACCCTGGCCGTACAAATATACCGGTATAAATTTTACTGACCGTTCGTCGTAACGCAGCACCGCAGCAGACATATCAAACGCCCCGCCCACCAGCAGGTCTGTCACGGATACTGGTAACGCTTCCACATTCAGTCCGGTATCGGCCAGCCACGTGTCCATCTGCTCCTGCAGCTGTGTCATTCGCAAGCGAAATTCTGCTATATCGGCCTGTGTCTTGCTGGTAAACGTAACCGGGGCGGATTGCCTGGCCTGAAATTTTTTCAGGAACTGTGTTTTTACTGACATGATGTTAACAGGCCTTACAGACGGGTTGTTGTATCGAGATACTGTTGTTGCTTCAGATGCCTCAGCAGGACCCGACCTTCGGGCATAAACGCGGTGCCGTAGCGCACGAGGCCAATGCCGCTAAGTTCTGCATCTATGGCGTAGCGGAGTTCACCAGGAATTTCCTGATCAAGCAGTAGCACCTCAATAGACTTCAGGCGCGGCTCATATTTCAGCAAGACCGCAGACAGCGTCGACATCAGCTTATGCGCGGTGCCGGGAAGTCCCTGCAGAATAGTGGTCATATCTGGCAGACCATAGTCTGGCAGATGTGCCAGAGTACCGGCGCGACAGTTAAGGATCCGCTGCATGTTGTCCAGAACCGACAAAATGACCTGATTTTCTTCACTGATATGCTGAAGGTCGAGATTACCGACAAAATTGCCATAAAGCATCTCGCATAATGAGGGCGAATTGCGCGGCATGATCAATTTCCCTCATCAGGAGCTATGTCAAACACGCTGCCGCCATCATCCCTTTCCAGCAGTGACCAACGGGCCGGGTGCTTCTGACCATGCTTATCTTCATACTGCGGCATAATCTGCCCAACGCGGGTTTGGGTGTACTGCGTCGCCCCGTTAACAATGGAGGCCCATCGACCGTCAAACGGTGATGTTTCGCCACTCCAGCAGGTGATCCTGACCGGCTCCCAGGACTTACCTTCATCGTCTTTATCCAGCGCAGCACTGGCTTCATCGAAGCGTCTGTACCACTTCATTGTGGATTCTTTATCAAACTGGAAGTTTTCATGTTCAGAGTAGAAATGTAGAGAGCGTGAACCGTTAAATCGTACAGGCTTAATTATCTGATTTACTTTCACCAGTAAGGGCGGTAATTCTTCAGTTTGTGTCTCACCCAGACCAGGCGGTTGTGCTCCAGCCTTGAGAATAAGGCCTCCATCATACGGCAGCAGTTCAATCTCTGGTGTGTTCTTCAGCCGATGAACCAGTTTCTCTTCACCGCCAAGCTTTTCCAACCAGGCATTGCCCAGAATGGTGTACCAACAAGCCCCTTTCAGGCTGATTGCAGCCCCGGAGCCTTCAAGGGGGCCAATAGAATCCACCATCACGCCGGGAAAGCGCTGAGCCAGTTTATATTCATAAGGGAACATCCGGTGAAATTCGTAAGGCAGAATAAATGACAGACCAGCATAACCACTTTCAACGGCAAAAGTATTACACAGCCACATCAACCAGGACTGGTAACGCTCTTTACCATCCGATTCTTTTAACATCGTTAGCGGGAATGTCAATTTGATAACAGAACGATTACTGTCATTATGGAATATCCTTTTCCCCATAATGATAATTTCATAATCAGGGGCATGATAGTCTTTCTCTGAACTCCCTAAATACCATGAGAAAATCTCTTCTGGCGTTGCGTCCAGAATTTCTTGCCTTTTTTTCTGGTAGTTATTTTCCGTAATTCCTGTCCATTTTTTTCTATTTACCGTTTTCTTCAGATAAGATTTAAATTGATCATAAAAACGATCCACACACTCCACCATCTTCTGGCGCACTTCTGGTGTATGACCATCCTTAAAAAATACGGTAATTATCAGGCCAAGATTTACTGCCTGACTGCCGTCCTTGTACTTCACCGACGCTTCTGGCAACAATTTTTCAATATAATTCAGTTCTAAATCATTCAGTTCCATTACATTTCCTTATTGGGTTGCCAGCGCACCGACGGTTCCGGCTCCCAGAACCGCTACCAGCGCTTCCCAGGCGGTGATCGCCAGACGAACAATTAGTAAAAACGCGGCCAGCAGGGCTTCCGGGACACCTAACGTCACCACCAACACCCCCACACCGACTACGACAAGTACCACGCCAACCGTGACAGCCACATCCGTCAGTACCTGTACCCAGTCGACCTGTTTCAGCATATCCAGCGTCATATCGGTGGCTTGCTGGATTTTCAGCCATGCAGTCCGAAGCTGTTCATCCGTCCATGACGCCGCTGCGCGTCCCGTCTGACTGACCCAGCGCCATGCCTGATGCCCCTGGGAGTATACCCATTCTCCGCTGTCGTTCAGCCAGCCTGCGGCCTGGCTGAGCTTTTGCTGCATCTCTTCTGAGAGTGCATGCCAGCCGGCAGCGATATTGTTGACAGCCCCTTCACTGAGGTCTGCCACGGCTTTCCCGGCATACGTCTAGGGCTCAATTTTCGCAGGAACCTGGGTGGCAGGTGGGCGTGGTGTGAAAATGGGTGGGTACAGGAACAGCGGCCAGTATTTCGCCCCGCTGGTCTTCCAGGCTTTCATCGTGACATTGACCACCTGATCGCTCCACTGCTGCTCCTCAGGCCGGCAGTCATGGATCTCCAGAATGGTCAGCGCAGGCGCAGATGATCGACCAGCGCCTCAGCCACAAACCGGGAGGTGTCCGCGTCGGTATGCTTTGCTTCAGGCTGGGATGCAGCAGCCTGCTGTCCGGAGGCGACCACATCCAGCTTCCCCTGTTTCTCACCGTTCTTAGCGAATACGGTTTCAAGCACCCAGCCGATAATCAATGCTGCCAGCATCAGCAGCAGGCTGATTATCACTATGCCGGTCGTACTGAATGGCCCTATATTGAAGGTGACGCCCCTGCGCTTGAAAAGACACTGCATGACCATCTGGAAAACTACCGGATTAACCGGGTTAACCTGCGTAAGGAATTCTTCCGGGTCGAGCTCAGCCGGATTATTGATGAAGTGGAACGTCACCACGGGAAGGTCGAATATATTGCTGACCCGGTCACGCCAGAACAGGTGGATCTATTGCGTCAGCAGACTGCTTTGCCGCAGAACGTGATCGCCCGAACACAGCAACAGCTGAACCGTCTGGATAAGCTTCCGCCGGGCTGGAGCATTGACTACAGCCGACAACTTGTAGAGCAGGCTCAGGCGCTCTGGCCGGAGCAGGCAAAGTCTCTGGCACAGCAATGGCAACAACAACGCAGTGCTGCCGCATTACCGGCAGAGCAGCTCAATGGCTGGTCTCAGGGAATGATGACACTACAAAAACTGAGCGACAGATTAAATGGCCTTGATGAACAGAAGGGTAAATACATAACGGTCAGTGAGCTGAAATCAGTGGTTTTTGCCACGATGCAGTTCTTTAATCAGTCCATACCGGCTGAAGAACAGCTGCGCGTACTGTCGCAACACCCAGCGGGCAAACCGTTACCTGCTGCTGCCCAATCTCAGCTGGAAATGCACCTGAAACAACTGACAGCCCGCTATGCCGAACTGAAACAGCAGGCAGAAAAATAAAACCTCTCGTCTGGCAAAGCGAGCACGCCGTTTTCTGTCGGGTTTTCTGATTTACGCAGGGCGCTTAAGAAGCGAGTGGGTAGCGATCCACATAAAGGCGCTTCATTTTCTTTCTGATTCTGAGAATGT
Source organism: Pantoea stewartii (assembly GCF_011044475.1). Taxonomy (NCBI): domain Bacteria; kingdom Pseudomonadati; phylum Pseudomonadota; class Gammaproteobacteria; order Enterobacterales; family Erwiniaceae; genus Pantoea; species Pantoea stewartii. The sequence goes on along the minus strand of NZ_CP049115.1, from coordinate 1,499,626 downwards.
CCCCGACTTGATTATTTAGGAAGATTGCGTGTTATCGGCCAGGCGTTACACTTTTCTTCAGTCTGTCGACAGGAGCAAGCTGGTCGCAAAAAACACGATGAGATGTTGGCCGCTTGCCTAAAAGTGCCGGCCGTTCTGAGCCTTAATAGAGCGTGAATGCTTAAACAGGAAATGTGTATGTGTAATCGTTCATGTTGAAATGCGCAGAAACTGGCCGTCGTCACCCAGGCTGAGCAGAGGCGGTATTAAAGATAAGAAGGATGAGTGAATTTGGTGAATGTCAGAAGGCTGTACGTGGTGTCCCCTGCAGAAATCGAACTGGTGTTTAAGATGCTGATTTGAAAGGTTTTTACTGGAGTTAAGGTTTTTATACCATCATAGATACCAACACTCAAAAATAACCTTAAAAACTGTTGTGAGACACTGAAAAAAGCGTCTTAATTATACTCAATTTTATCAGCCGTTGTTACTGTTTCACAGCTTGTTGATTGAAGAGCTGGTTCAAGGTGATGATGAGCTGACTTCTACATTGAGCTATAAAAACACAAATGTAAGGCCTCGGTATGGATACGGTTCAGATCTACAAAGAGCTACAGGCTTGGTTTGACTACGACAACTATGTTGATGTTGAGTCTTGCACTTTGAAAGGTTTACATAAGGAGTTACAGGTCAGAAAGAACATCCTGGACTCAATTGAGTTTTTTGGAGAAGGGGATATTTATTTTGACCAGATCCTTGCAGGTAAACCTCTATTCAGTAAAACAATTGACCTCGACACTCATCTGGCAGAAAGCCAAACGCACATACGACAAGTCACTTTTGGTCATATTGAAAGCCTCAGAAGATCTCTTGAAATGTTCTCTCAAGAATCATTTGTCAAAGGTAGTGATCAACTTAAGAAAGAGGTCAGGAATAAGCCACTTACTCAAAGTATGAAAGCCGTTGTTCTGGGAACAAACGAAAGCCGTGTGTATACCTACTTTGACCTCGAAAGCTCATCGGATGACGAAATCATAGGCTCGCTTCGTGCGCTACTTCCTGTGTGGAGGAAAGAGTATGGAATCCAGGGCAGGAAGCAAGAGGCTTTTGGGCTGGGAAAGATTCTAAAGTTGGCTGACTACCGTATCCTTCCAATGATGGATCTGCTTATGTGGGCTAAGTTGAAAGATATTTCTCTTTCAAACACCATCCTTTCCAGACTGCTTTATCCTAAGCTCACAGATGAGGTTCGAGGCGATGAGCAACTCAAAGACACTGATCGTCCAATAGCTGAGAAAGCTATGTCAGGTGAGACCAGTAAAAACATTGAGAGTTTTATTAACAAGAATCGCCATCTGATGGATATGAGCGTGTCAGCGTTAAGGAAAATTAGCTGATCAATTTTTAAAATTTTCAAAATAGCAAAGCTGTGAATATGATAGTTAAAATTGATTTTTCAGAGCTGAGCAGTTAAAGCCGGAAGGGAGTTAAGGTAATGTTAACTCCTGTATCCAACCAGCTTCCAAAAGCTATCTTATATTAAATATTATAAATAATATATTCACGAATAATGCTTCAATAGATGTTTCAAAGCCCGGCTTCCATGTTCATCATTGATTATATACATTATGATTTCTTTGGCTTCAAGTATAAAAGGTTCATCTTTACGAACCATAGAAATGAATTTGACTGCCAAAACTACTCCAATTGATTCCAAAGCCCACTGTACTTCTTCACAAGCGTCCTCTGGAAAAAACTGGGAGATCATGACTGTTCCAAGAGTTTTCATGGCAGTCCCTGGTGAGAAATGATCCCAGTGCCATCGTCCTTTTGTCGGACAAAATATGTCATTATCATCATTCAACATATAATTCCAGTTAGGACTATCCAACATCCATTTAGGCGCAAGCAATATCTGAGTATAATTCATACAAATTTGATGTGTAATAGCATTACCAGAAAAACGTAAAGGTTTACGGTAAAAATAATCTAAAGCCGCTCTATGTAAATCATCTTTTTCAATAGTTAATTTTATCCACGTAAGCATTCTGGCTTGAGTTATGTTTTCAGCCAGATGCCATATCGCATTACCAAGGTAAAGTCCACGCTCATGTAAATTAGTTAAATCTAAATAAGCTCTCCCTGCAAGAGGAGGGGGGAGTTCTGTAATACATTTTCTATCAAGAATGATGGGGATGATTTTAACTTCATTGTCGGAACCGAGATTAGCTAACATTTGCAACTCTCGATGCAGACCTGAGCCTACTTTTTTTGCAGAAACAATATAATCTTCATCACAGATACAGAAAACTTTTAGAGGGAAGGAAGAAAGAGCATTTTTTATCATCGAATCTATTGACTCGCCAAATCCAATGCTATCTCTATCCCAGAAAACATTGTATTTAAAATCGATGCTGTTGACTACATGATCTCTTATCCATTCTTTTTTCTCTGCTGAACCACCCCAAGCATATGAAATGAAAATTGTAGTATCACTTTTGCTATCCATAACGGATCACCATCTGATTTGAATACATTTGCTAAACATTAGAGGATCATTCTAATGATTGTATATTAGAATGTTAAGCATATTAATTTGTTTCGGAGAGAGATTTTATCAAAATGGTTAAATCAACTTTGAACTCAATCAGGATTCAATAAAAAGTTAAAGGTCTGCATGGTGCTGCGCAAAAGAGACTGCCCTTACCATTTTTTCCGTATTCATTCAAGGTGCGTAAGAAAATTTATTTTATACCAAAGAAAATTTTGACTGCTTTCTAGACTAAGAAGCAATTTCCATACAATCCCTTCAAAGCCCACTCCCGTCTCTTTAGTATCACCTCATCAACAACGAGGAGATATAGCAATGACTACAGTAACTACAAACACCACACGTCTTATCCGTTTACCCGAAGTGCTCCACAAAACTGGCTATAAAAAGTCATGGATTTATCGATTGATTTCTGAAAATAGATTCCCTAAACCTATCAAACTGGGAGCAAGGTCTGTAGCTTTCATTGAGATTGAAGTCGATAAGTGGATTTCTGACACCATTAGCAATTCGAGAACAGCTTCATAGTTAGGCTCCAGACCAACAACATCGACAATGTGAGGACAATGTGGAAATCAAAGAATTCCTAGATATTGGGAATCTTTCAAGGCTGGTGAGTCAAAAAAGCTTTGATAAGATTTTTAATGCTGAAGCTATCAGGTTATTACCTGTTGATACATTGAGTAAAAAATCCGTGGCCTGTTTAAGCTATTACCTCAAAGATAGCGAATACAATCCATTCCAATTTTTACCTGAGTTAAATGAAGATAGTCGAAACTATATCTATGAAACCATAATGTCAGTGGTCAAATGTAATGAACTACTCAGAGGGTTATCAAAGAAAATCACACAGAATGAAATTAATATCGCTGTAGAAAAAACTGAAAAAGGCGGAGATCATGTATTGCTCTGTAGCTTAAGTGTGCCAAAAGGGATGCTGGACCATTATGTGAAAACAATGCCGTGTCTTCTCCCAGATGAAGATTCATTTATGACAGATGACATTAATCTTCTCAAGCTAAGCACTGTAGATATAATTAAAATTTTACTACGTGACATGTTGGAAAGAGGAGTATTGGTAATTCATATGGGAGATGAACTCCGAAGTAAAGCTAAATTTTTTCAAGAGGAATACTGGAATCAGGTGGAAGATATTTACTATGGGAGAGCGGCAAGATGAATATTTATTTGAAGTCTCATTATTTAAAAAATGTAAAGTTTTAAGATGAAAAATATAAAAACTTAACAGAATACTTTCCAGATTAGTTTTTGGCGGCGCTGTATTACTTATCCAATAAGGCTTTATTAGTTTTTCTTCTTAAATCGGGTATGACTACACATAACTAGCCGTACTGGTTTCTTTCACGTGAAAGAAATTTTTTTAAGTATCTAAATGGATTATAAATAAATCCAAAAATAACAAAATAAAATTGCAAAGTTTAAATCGATAAAATAATGATAAGCCGTAGCGATTACTAAATGTAAAGTTTTCGGAGGGTTATTATAATGTCATTCAAAATAAAAAAATTTGTTATGAGCAATGGAGAACGCGGTTGCTTAATTCTCAACAAAGAAACACTGCTACCGGTTTACTATCAGAACCTATATCTCACAACTAATGTCAGGAACAGAAGTGCGACTGCATCTACGATGGAGATAGTCGCAACGAATCTACTTATCCTTAGCAATTTTATGGAAAGTAGGAAAATCAATATCATTGACAGGATTGAAACCAAGCGGTTCCTAAGTGTAGCCGAAGTCGATGACCTGATACGGTATGCAAAGCAAAGATTCGATCAACAAAAAATTACGAATGTAAGATTACTAAAAGGAAAGCAGATTGCTACAAGAACTTTTAGTTACAGGATACACGTTTTTTCAAGCTATCTAAATTGGTTGTGCGGATTGATCCATTCTATGAAGGGAATCCATGCCAGATATGAAGTCGAAAGTTTTATTGAAAGCATAAAGGCGCACATCCCGCGAAATCGCTCACTCAGCATCAATGACAGAACTGACAAATCGATAAGTGAAGAACAAATAAAAACTCTGTTTAAGCTGTTGGAAGTCGGAGGGAGTCAAAACCCTTTTCAGAAGGAGGTTCAAGTCAGGAACCGGCTCATTTTTACCTTGCTACTGAATTGTGGGTTGAGAGCAGGTGAATTACTAAACCTTAAAGTAAATGATCTAAATCTTAGAAAAAACACACTGAGTATCTTCAGAAGACATGACTGCATTGAAGACCGGAGGCTGAATCAGCCATTAGTTAAAACTGGCGAAAGGATAATCCCATTATCAGATGAGTTAGCGATGGAAATTTTCGATTACATACAAACTTGTAGAAGTAAAACCACTAAAAAGAAAAAACATGACTTCCTGTTTGTAACTCACAGCGCAGGTAAAACGGTAGGAGAACCATTATCTGTTTCAGCATATGAGAAAATAATTTCAACTATTAAAAAAGCAAGCCCGGAATTAAAGCGTTTATCGGGGCATAGATTGAGGCATTCATGGAACTATTTCTATTCAAATGAAATTGATAGTTCAAATTTGGATATCAGTCGAAAATCAGGATTGAGATGCTATCTCATGGGGTGGTCAAAAGATTCTAAAATGTCAGAAAATTATAATTCCAAACATATATCAGAAAAAGAAAAGGAAATTATTGGAAGAGTTTATGAATCTTTGAAAAAGATAACTGAGGGTCAATATAATGGAAACATGTAATCTAAGAAAAGAGAATCTGATTTTTGCAACGATGCAAGGGTATAGCTTCAAGCTTTCTGATATCAAATGGCAATTAGATAAAGAGACTTGTATTTTTCCACATAAGATTGCCGACAAAATGCCAGAGTCGATGCGTATTGGTTACCTTACTACCTTGGCATACTTTTCGGCTGAATACAGTGCAGGTTACACAAAAAACATAAACCAGATTTTTAGTCAATGGTTAGGGATGATAGACCTTAAGACGATAGATGCTAATGCGGTTTATCAATTTAATGTTAGTTTAGGCCCTGAGAAAAACTACAAGCTAAATTCTATAAAGAAATTTCTGACGAAGTGGAAAAAGCTCGGTTATGTAGGAGTTGAAGCTTCAGCTTTAACAATGCTGGGAAAAATAAAAATCAAAACTAATTTGACAGGAGAAGCCGTCAAACGAAGAGATCCAAATAGTGGACCGCTAACTGGAGAAGAACTGGAGTTCATTCTTGAGAGTATCAGCAATTTGTTGAAAGAAGATAAAGTCCCCATGTATCTTTATTGCTATGTCATTCTTTTAGCAACAACGGGAAGGAGGCCTTTACAGTTAACCTCCTTAAAAGCGAAAGATCTCATCAGAACGGGAGAAGGTTGGTTTCTAAACATACCGAAAGTAAAACAAAGGAAGGACTTTAGAAGTGAGTTTAGCTTGGTAAGTATCGATGACTGCCTTTATGAAAAACTAACAAGCTTGGTTGATGTGAATCAAAAAAATATCGAAGATAGTATTAATCAGGGCATTGGCCATATAAAAAATGAATTACCTATATTCATGGACTCCAAAAAACCCATATCAATTCAGTCTGGTCAAAATTTGTACACCATTATGGCAACTGATTTTTTTCATATGAAGAATTCATTTATCTCTAAAGAATTAGATAAAATTACCACTAAATTTAATATCCAGTCATCAAGAACCCATAATCCTATAAGGCTGAATGCCAGACGATTCAGGTATACCCTTGGTTCTCGTTTAGCAAAGGAAGGAGCCTCAGTTGAAGTGATCGCTAAAGCATTAGACCATAAATCTATTAACTCATCAGGGATATACGTAAAAAATAGCCCAGATAATGTTCACTATATTGATATGAAACTTCATTCATTTTTTGAACCTCTATCGAAGATATTTCAGGGTAGCGATAGCACACAGAACAAGAAGCTCTTTACAGAATATGTTTTAAATTCTTTTGGATTCACTGATTGTAAACACGAAAACGTAGAGTGTTTTACCTGCAAAAACTTTAGAGCCTGGAGTTCTGAATGACCAATGTGATTTTATTCGAGCCAATCAATGCTAACAACCCAAATTTAAATGTTGAGGATTTTATTAAATTTTGCAAGGGTAATGTTTTCAAATCTAAGTTAGCCAGTTCATGGGAAAACAATGTATGGAAGGGATGTTACAAGTTCAACAAGTTTGACATGAAAAACAATCGAAATAACAAAGATAAATTAGATGATGGTTTCATTGATTTTGCTAAAGCTTATATGTTTCATATTCATTCTTTTAACAAGTCAAAATCAAACCAGAATGCTTTGGCAATGTTGAAGATCGTTGAGTTTGTGCTATTGAAATCATACGGTGAAGCTAATGTAGTCAAGTGTAATAATAACATTTTTGATGAGTGTGTAAGAGTAGCAACGGCTAAATATACGAAATTAACAGCAGTTGGAATTGGTAAGGAACTTGAGAAACTATGTTTATTTTTGAGTGAAAACAGAATGACAAGCTCATCATACTTTTTTTGGGTAAATTCGTTAAGGCATAAAATAACTCAAAGTTGGCAAGGTTATGAACCTTCGCTGGAAGGGCACTCAAAATTACCAGATATAAAATCTGTCATAGCCATTGCGGAGATTTTCTCAAAAGATGAAAGCCAACTGTCTGTGAGGGACATTTTCACAACGTCTGTTCTTGCACTGCTGATGTGTGCACCAGGACGAATCTCGGAAATTTTAAGCCTTCCTGCGGATTGTGAGATTACAGAGCATGATGAGAACGGCATTGAACGATATGGTTTAAGGTTTTTTTCAGCAAAGGGGTATGCTGGAGACATCAAATGGATTCCTTCAGTAATGGTCCCTGTAGCTAAAAAGGCCATAGCCCGGTTGAGAAAGTTGTCCACCCATCCAAGATTTGTTGCAAAAACGATGGAAGGGAAGGTACCTGAGTCATACAAACATCAACTCTTCACTAAAAAGCCTCAAAATTTCCCTTGGTATGATGAAGAAAAGAAAATCAAATATTCGAATGCTTTATGTCTGTTATTCGAGGGGCAATTATGCCAGAAAACAAACAAACATTTGGCACCTTTGTTCAGACCCACTGCTCAGTTTTTTAGAATGGATATTGATGCATTTGCGAGTATCAAAGGCACTACAAACATGTTTAAAAGACACGGTTATATTAACGAAGATGGTAGCCCATATTCGCTTAGGACCCATCAATTAAGACATTTGCTCAATACGTTTTCTCAAATCAATGGCATGGACGAGTTTAGCATCGCCAGATGGTCTGGAAGGAAGCTGGTCTCACAAAATGTTTCCTATGATCACCGATCACACTTACAAATGATCAATCTCATGAAAGATAAAACTTCAATCGGAGCCGGTATTAGCCATAGGAAAAAAGAAATAGCTGTTATGGACATAACTGATATCGATTTATTGAATGATGGAGCTGTGCTCGTCACTAAGCATGGCTACTGCAAGCACTCATATGTTTTTGAGCCTTGTAGTTATTATCCCTTACAAGACTCTGGAACGGATGATGGCCAACTAATGATGATACACAAAAAAATTCTTGAAAAAACCAATTATGATAAAAATGATGGGAATGTTAATGCTGATAAATGGTATAAATTCCAAACTAAAATAATAAAAGGAGAATAAATGGCTAAACATATTACTGGTTACGATGAAAAATTGATAATGAAAGTTATTAATACCTGGAATGACGATGAGAAGCTGACTTGGGAGGCCTTATGTGACGAGTTGATAAAGGTTATTGGAAAGAGACCTTCAAGGCAATCTTTGAGTAGTCATGTTAAAATTGTGGATTGTTTTAATTCAAAAAAGATGATTCTCAAGTCTGGTGTAAAAGAAACATGTGCTGTTAAACCTGCTAATTTAAAAATCGCTTGTCAGAGAATAAAAAGGCTCGAAACTGAAAACGAAGCTTTGATAGCATTGAATAACAAATACTTAGAGCAGTTTAAGATATGGCTATATAATTCTCATTTAAAGCAAATAACAGCCGAAGAGCTTAATCGTCCCTTACCTAAAAAAGATATTCAAAAAGAAATTTGATAGGTTTTAACTATTGACATGATTAAATATTATGATATTCCTTTAAGTGTCAGGATGACATTCACAACAGCAAGGATGCTACTATGAATAAATTAAACAGATATTTGCCAGATCAAAAATTTTTGATACTCCTCAATCGCTTCATTCTTAGATACGATGAATCAGACTGCAATAAAGAAAAAATCGTAAAAGATGCCTACCTGTTTTGTGTAGGATACTTTTTGAAGTATCAGCAGGACTATGATAATCCACAATTAACCGGATCAAGCAATATTATTGCTGTTCTCTCATCTGCACTACTTAGTCCTAATTTTCACTCCATACCTCACACCATTATTCTTGATAGGGTTCTGTATTTTTATAAGTTTATCGTTGAATATATTGTATGGAATGAGTATGAGGTAGAGGAAATATTTAAAAGTCAAAAAAGGAGCTTGAATTTTACTACTACTTCATCTAATGGGAAATTTATATTGAGAAAACAAAATAGGTAAATTATCCTTTCATGTTTTTTTTACATTTAAGCTCTGTCATATTTTTATCAAAGTGGCATACGAAGCCACATTTGATCTTAAACTATTGTGGGAACTTAGCAATTTTATTAATAGTATCAAAACCATATTTATCAATCATAGACTGATAAAAACTGTATTCAATAAACTTGGCATAGCCTAACTCGCCCTTCAAGGAAGCAGTTTCTTTTGATGTTAATTTTTCATTAATGAAACGGTGTATTTTGCTTCTTAAAAGCCTTTTTCGGACACGACCTAAAGATAAATGTCCTTCTGTTGTAATGGTTACGCCCGTAATATGGCGATTAAATTTTCTGGATGAAAAAACGGTTTTTTGATGATTGATTTTTATATTTTTAAGATTCACTTCATTCAGGGTTTCTCTAACAATTCTTGGTATTTCAAATAATGAACCCTTCACATGAGAACTGAAAGTAATATCATCTGCATATCTTGAATAGATGATATTCATTTTTGAACATTTTAACGATATTTTCTCATCAAAATTATACATTATTACGTTTGACAATTTTGGTGAGGATGGTGCTCCAATGCTTAATCGTAAAGGGCTGTTTCTCCTTAATTTCCAAAAGAATAAATTTTCAATTATGAATATATCGGACTCGGTCAATACCACACCTTTTGTTTGAAAATAATTTATAAGGTTATGGGGCTTAATACTTAAAAAGAAATTTCTAAAGTCCATTTTTAGCAAATATTGATTGCTGCAATGAATCAAAGCATTGGCCCTAATGCTTTTATTCTCCTCATATGCAAAAGCAGATTCGTGAACTTGAAGATGTTCACATATAAAGTTTAAAACTGCTTTTTGCAGAAGCTTTACCTGCTTAGCTGGCTGCGCAATCAATCGATTACCATGACCATTTCTTTTAGGAATTTGATATTTTTTATATCGTCTTGGAATGGTAGATATATATTTTTTAGTCTCGGCTTCAGTTAGGAGAAGACCATTGGAGATAAAGCTAAGTAATTCCATATTATGCTTCTCCCCTTACAATATTAATCTGGTTGAGAGCATTCTTCCTCTTTTTTGAGGTCTCATCCATTTCTTTGAAATTCATGCTAAGATAAGATTGTCTGATTGCTACTTTAATATTCATAGAATCTTTTATTTTACCTCCAGCACTAATGCCAAATTTTAACTTACTATCTCTACGACCTCGTGAGTAATAGTAATCTGTTCCGCTATATGAAAGGGATGAGGTCAAATTCATTTTATTAAGTAAATAAAGCAGGCGAGTTATAACTCTTTGAGTTACATCTATATCCATACAATATAAAGCCCATTCTATTTCGCTTTTCTTTATTGGTTCAGATAATAGTATTATTTCATAGATTAATATTGCCAGATGACCTGTGTTGTCTTTATAGTAACGTTCTGTTTTCTTAACTCTTTTAAGTCGTGATTTTATGTCGTGATAAATCAGCTCTATTTCGTCATATTTTATTGAATCAGTTTTAGGCCAAGGATAGACAGACACCGAGGCATCATCAATTTTCTTGAGGTACTCTAAAGGACCTAAATATATGAAAGAAGATCGTGATGGGATATTTCTCTCTCGATTTCCTTCGATTTCTTCAAATGGAGCTACTACATGTAGTTTTTGAGCAAGAGTTTTTTTATTAACAAAGAGACCCAATTCTACTAAAGAGCCTGCACTTTCTAAGAATATGACCACAAGAGTAGATATGTTCGCAATATCGTCTTCGAAACTCATCAAGTCTGAATATGCGCCATCTTTGAAGTAATCACGAAAGTTTTCTGCTAAAACAAGTGAGTCAAATAATTCAGGGTCAATTTTTGCCGCATATGTGAAAATGTGATCTCGAACGCTGATTGGATTCGAATTTATGGGACCACCGCATACAAAAATTATAGGAGGCATAAACTGAACAGTGAAGTTTGAGTGTTTCAAATCCCCAAATTGTTCTTGAAGCGCATTCATATACGCAGAATCACTCACCCTTGTGACCCCCTTCAATTAAAAGAAAAGGTGGCTATCTGCCACCTTCAAGACCTTTACCTAAAGGATGCGCTTTAGACTTTCAGCAAGCTCCTGAAATGTAACGTAGTGGAATGAAGGATCTTGCTGAAAGTGCTAAAGCGCAACCCTAAATGTCCACAATAAGTTAGTGTCTGGCGAAACGCCCGACAAGGATAAAACTTTTATCCCACTCGTAAAGGCTTCTTAAGGATAGCAATAAAATTCTTTTATTCAATCGTTAAATATGGTTTTTTTCAAAAAAATAAAAGCCTCTGGCCCTAGGTTAACACTGGTTTTAGCTTGATTTTTGATCAATGTTGCCATTGATCACTTTTCCAAAAATATGCATCCATCTTTTAAGCTGAAGCTCCGTATCCCTGATGCCTTCTTGTGAGTTGAAGTCGCCTTTCTGTGGGAAAAACATAATTCTCCACTCAGGGTTTTGCACATCATCTACAGCAATGTAAAAACCTGACTCCCTGAAATCATGAGTGCGGTCGAGTTCTTTGTTGATACCAGCCCGTTCTCTCGTAGTAGACAAATTGTATCGCCACTCTTTGATTGCTGAGAACGGATAGGTCTTTTGTTTGTTCTCTTCCTTGAGATGGAGAAGTCCTCTTTTCTGGTCGAGCTTCATAAAAGTGGAACCAAATTCATGACTCCACATACCGTCTTGCTCGCCAAAATGGTCTCTGGTGCTGGCATTCCACTTCTTAATTCGGAATTTTTTGTAGGCAAACATCAAAAGCATGATGCTTGCGAAAACCCATACGATTGCAAGCTGGACCAAACCCTGAACACCTGAGAAATAGAAAATGACAATTGGCAGAGCGATGGCAATCCACACCCGTTTCATCATAAGGAAGTTTGGCTGTTTTACTTCATTCATTGCTGTCATAGGTTCTTCCAAGGTTAGTTTCACTGAATCGAAGGCGCACGTATGCATCAGCTTATTCTGCTGATAAATCAGTGTGCTAGGTGGTTTCGTTTGAAGTTACATTACGGCTTGGAAACAGGGTCTAGCAAATCATTTATACCGATCGATCGCTTTCAATTGATAGGAAATTGCTATCATAATATTAAAATTGATCAGTAATAACGATCGATCGTTTTTGTCTATCAATTTGAAATGGAATGGAAATATTTATAGTGTTTGACTTAGTGAGCAGTTTTAACTAACTGAAAACTAGCTCTTTAAGGTCGTCTGAATGTGTTTTTTATCGCTGAACTTTTAAAATTTACCTCAGAAATCTCTGATGCTTCAGAGTTGCTGGTTCGTATTACGGCAAAGATGACCTTTCTTTTGAGAGGGTTGAGAATCGTTGAGCCAACAGCTCTTAAACTGGCAACAAACTCCTCAAGGTAAGGTATCCACTGCAACCAGCGAGACCGGATATGTTCTCTGGAATTTGCCGTAAGGGGTGTAGCTGTGGGATGAACTTCAATGGGATTCGAAACTTTTTCTTTGTCGGCAATCGATTCAGGAGCAACAGCCTCTATAGGTTGATTCACGCTGATTCGCTTACTCATGTTTGACCAACTGTATGCCTTACCGAGCTGTGATGCCTTAAAAGCGACTCCCTGATGCTCAAATGAAAAACCGTTCATCTTGCCAGTTAATGCGATGTTTGCTGTCGCTGATATATTTTGCTTTTGCATTTCATGTATGAAGTCTTCGATGGTGATCGTATTGAAGAAGGTAAGGATCGCATCTATAGTTTCCTGTATCACTTTTTTAGAAGGTTTCTCTCCGGTCCTGTCCTGCATCATCTTTTCGTTACGAGTGAGCTTCCTTTGCTTCTTGGGCGTTTTAGCAGGAGAGGGACCTTTCGTTTGAGTGAGTTTGTGGTCTCGCTCAAGATCTTGGATTACACGGGTGCTTATCAGGTTTTCGTTCTTACCCAAGTAAAGCTGGCCATCTGCTAAAACGTTTATGCGAGAAGCAATAATATGTATGTGTTGTCCAGCTTCATCGTCGTGGAGGACATAACAACGGAGATGAGTGTCACAGAAGCCCATTCTCTTCATGTAGTCGTCAGCAATGTTCCTCCATTGTTGATTTGTGAGTGATTCACCGACTGGTAGACGAAGGGAGTTATGCCAAACTGGTTTAGTAACATCCTCTCTTAGCTTCTGAGTGTTTGCGAACTCAGCGGTCAGCTCGTCTACAGTGATGCCCACAAGATTGCCACCAATCACCATTGGTGTAGTCATGTGATGAGGAGCAGGGGCAAGCGCATACGAGATGACTCCTCGGAAGTTTTTACCCCTTTTTATTTTATTCATACCCTTCATCTTGGATGATCACTTTTCAAGTGTCAGCAGAGCATCTCTTACATGCGACAGTTTCAATTTTAAAGCGCTTACTTCCTGCGATAGTGGCTGAGCATCTTCGCCTCTGCGAAGCAGGAACGACGTAAGATCATTCAGTTTCTGTAGGGAACCAGTAAGCTCCTGCCAAGCTTTTTTGTTGATTTCGGGAACAGAAGGGGGTAGTTGCTGAAGAGCTGAGGATCTCAGCCAACAGCTCCTGCTTAGCTGTCCTCTGAACTGGTTTACTTTGCTCAGCTCAATCTCATTTAATCTAACAGTCACTGAATATCTGCGAAGGCGGTTAGGGGGTAATTTTTTTGCTTTCGGATTATCACTGAATGAAGAAGGAAACTCGTCATCAAATATATTATTAAATTTTTCCATATTAATCCTTTTTCTTTGCACTTCCATGTGCAAATTCAATAACTTATTTTTAAAACAAAGTCAAGGTTATATAAAAGATCTATCATCCAAATACTTTAAAGCTGCATCAATAAAACTTCTTAAGACAATTTTACTATTATCGACAGTCTTCTGTAAGTTTTCACCTCCACTATTTTTACCTGCATCAGGTAAAGATAACTCTCCATGAGCAATTTTATTTCTTTTGTTTTTACAAATTAGCAAGCTTTGCCTGCAATTCATATCAAGATTGCTAATATAGTTTATTCCATAAGTTCTGAAAATCGCAGTTCCTTTTCGTGTATCTAAGTTACCCGAAAAAATCTTTTTCTTCTTCAAGTAATCTTTCAGCAAAGGGAGGTGCAATTTTTCAAAGTTAATTGAACGTGGTTCATCTGAGTCGTAAAAAAAATCTGATATTTTTCTTTTCAGACTATCATTCAAATTATTGTATTCATGTTCTGATACTACCAAATGAACTCTTTCAAAAACAGAATAAAATGTTGCCTCAATATTATTATAAATTGCAATATAGAGTGATGCTTTCAAAATAGATGATATTTTTACAGTTCCTTTTTCATTGCTGACTTTAATGATGTGATTATATAATTCTTGGATGTCATTACACCTGCTTTCAAACTCAGTGATGATAATATCCAAAATTTTTTACCTCTGATTAGCTACCAAGTAACTTTTTACGAATTCGATACGTGAGCGCAAAGTTATAGTTGCATGTGTTCTATATTTACCCATGGTTGCCGTTCTAAAATTGGAGTCGAGAAGCAACTTCCGTGCATCAATTTTTTCTTTAACCTTAAGGTTTGGGAACTCTTTCAAGGCAAGATGAGTACCTACTGAAATAGCTTCAAAGAAAATACGGGATGTATCTTTTCCCTCATCTTTGGAAAAACCAAACATAAAATTATCATTTACGAAATCAGTCATTTTTTCAAAACTTTTTTTCATGTCACTTTTCATTGCTTCATTGAAATCTATATTTTTTTCTTTCATATAATCATCAAGTGCTGAACCGACGTTTCTTGAAAATGAATTGAATTTGGGGTATTTTTCACTAATTGCAAAGAACCTCAAAATAAGTTCTTGATATTCTTGTCGGTTTTTTACTGAGCTTGAGAGACTTATTAAATCTTGAAATTTTTTATTTGGAGAGCATTCTGTATAAAGAAAGTCAGTAAATGGTCCTGTGTAAATTCCTTTCCTAACCTCCATACTTCTTAAAATATCACTGCCTTTGTTAATTCTTTCGAATAAATCATTTCTCATTTCAGGAGAGGTTTCTTCAGACAAGACGATCATGCTAATTGCAGTGTTATTAAATTTTCTTTTTCTTGATTCATCGAGGTCACTAAATTTCTTAGTGTTTAAAGCAGTAATCTTTTCCAATCCTTCTAAGATAAGTTCCTCTCTAATGAATGCACTCAAGGTCCTTATCCTCTGAGAACCATCTACTATTTCGAGTCTCCCTTTCTCATCTTCTGCCACGAATATTGAAGGAATTGGCAATCCCAGCATAATAGATTCAATCATTTTTGATTGTCTTTCTTCGTCCCAGACAAAATCGCGTTGATAATCAGGGACGAATATTTCATTCATCTCTTTTTCTAAATCTTTGTTATACTTTTGGACAATTATTTCAATAGTAAAGTCACGAGTGTCATAAGACACTTCTTTTTTTAATTCTTTTATTTGATCTTCTACTTCGTTCATATCTATATCCTCGTATATGGAGCATTGGAGTAAAAAACTAAACTATAAGTTACATTGAACCTTATAAGATTCAACCTAAAAAAAGAGAAACAACAATAAAACCACATAATATTATTTTTTTTTGTGATTTTGGTTATTTAAGCTATAAATTTTATTTTTATTGATATTAAGTGTTGCTAATGCAGGCCTAACATTACTGAAAAAATGCCCATTTGTGTAAGTGTAACTTGAGTTTCTTTTATGACCGAAGGGAAGAAAAGCAAGGGAACTGAGCATCGCTCAGTTAGCCCTTGCTTGTTTAATTAACTTGACTAATTAAAAGAGCGTGATATTAAAGTCATAATTAATTAAAGAGGAGGTTTTAATGCAAATAAATAATGCTAGTCGTGATGCCGATAATTGGATGTCTGTTGGGGTGGTTTTGACTGCAACTAAAATTCTGGTCAGTTTTCCAAATCATAGGGTTTGTGCAAAATATAAAGTTTCGATAGAAGGCTTAGATGGAATGAAAAGAGATTATTTATTTTATCCAGACGATAAGGTCGTGGATTTTATAGGTAAAAAGATAACCTATGTGTATAAAAGATTTGATGACGAGAGTATTTGCGACATCCTGCATATCTATAATTAATTACCAAGTTTATCTTCCTTGTTTTCTTTCCCGTTTGAAAGTACACCTGTTTTGGTAATGTTAATATTTAGTAAGAACTTTTGAAGCTCAAGGAGGATTAAACTATGTAATTCATCTTTAATTTTATCGTTAGGAATGATTTCCAAGTCTGGGGTGGTTGTTAAATTAATTACCGGATTTTCAGGGGGAGCTTTTTTATTTATCTGAGTTTGAGATTTTTTGTTTTGTTTCTCACATTCCAAGGCAGCAGAACCATAACTTAAATGAAAATTTGGTAAACAACTATCTGAAGAAGTATCTACTATCACAAATATACTTTCCTTTTGATTAAAGTTCTTCGACGAATTATCTATGATCGCTATGATTCTGAATGGTCCGGTAATATTCATTATGAATCCTTGATTTAAATGTTTTTTAACAGGGGCAGACTATTTTAGAGAGGAATGATTGTATATACCTCCAGTCTTGAAAACAACAATGTTCGATAAATCGCTCGCTATCTACTAGTCCTAAAGCAAAATCATCATATTTGCACAGAGAAAATTAACCTGCTTTGCTTGAGCATTAAGGGCAACTTTTGAACACCTCGCCATTTTTCTCAATAACCACAGAATCATCGAGGGACTGCTGACATGTGGGACATATATCTTCCGCTGGTTTCTCAGACATTAAATTGACTCCCTATCATTACTCGTTAAATCAATGGCTTAGGAGACAAGTAGTATTGGTTGAAATTTAATCAAATCATAAATTCACTTAATCATATTGGCATGCGTCATAAAAATTTTCAAAACAAATTTACATTCTCAAACATCATGATTAATATTGCAGCATAAGAATATTCTGTAAATAATAAAAAATAAATCCTTTTAAAACATATGGTTAATGATGGTTGCTGTTTTTGGCCATGTCTTCCGAGGTTTAATACTTTCTTTGAAAGGTAACTAAAATTTTGGGATTTCTTCTTTGATACTTTCTGGGTGGTAATGTTATGCAAAAAAACATATCAAAAACAATGTATTCTGAATGGGTGCTTCGAAACAGCCTCTACTGGATGAGTGCTGTCGCCCGCTGGAAGCTTGAAGAAGACGACGAGCACTGGCTCGTTTCGTTCGACACTTTCAATTACGAGGTTGAATTCGAGTTCGAACGACTGCTGAATGATTACAAGCTCAGGGAGAAGCTTCAGGCTCATACTGGTCAGGTTAGGGCTTCTATCATCGACAATGTTCTGAGGAGCATCGATTCGAGACTCTCTCAATGAATACGATGCCATTCGACTTTGACCGCCTTAGCAATGGCAAAGTCTTCATCAGCAACCTTGCTGGCTTTCACAGCTTTGTCGATAACGAAGAACTCAACCTCCTTGCCAATAACATTTTTCCTCCAGAACAAACCATCTCACGCCAACTTGAAAGCAGATTGTTCATTTCAGACGATGTTACTCAGGCAGTTTCAAAAGCCTCTCTGAGTTCTGCCTTCGCTAAGCGACTTATGAACGAACTGGCCGTAAGACCAATTTTCATGATTGTGCCGACTCTCAGGTGCGATCACACCTGTAAGTATTGCCAGGTCAGCAGAGCATCGATTACTGCTGATGGTTATGACCTCAATCCAGAACTGATACCGCAAATCGTCAGCACCATTAAGAAGCTGGGCGTTCCACCTTACAAGATTGAAGTGCAGGGCGGAGAACCGCTTCTCAGATTCGATCTCGTCCAGGCAATTTATGATGAGTGCGAAAGTTCGTTAGGTAGCGATGCTTTCGAAATGGTTATTGCTACGAGTCTTTCAATACTCGATGAAAGCATCCTCTCTTGGGTTAAAGAACGGAATATCACTTTTTCTGTCTCTCTTGATGGTAATGAAGCCGTCCACAATAAAAACCGTATCCTCACCGACTCTCAGGCTCACAACAGAGCCGTGACAGGCATTCAGAAAATCACAGAAGAATTGGGAGCAAATCGGGTAGCTACGGTTACAACAGTTACAAAAGAGCTGACAAAAGAACCAGCCTCCATAGTGGATGCTCATCTGTCCCTTGGACTCACTAACATGTTTATCCGGCCTGTAAGTCCCTACGGGTTTGCTCAGAAGCAGAGCTTCACTTTTTCAATGCCGGAATATTTTGATTTTTATAAAGAGCTGATGCAGGAAGTGTTGCTTCAGAATCAGAAAGGCATACCTGTCGTTGAGCACTCAGCCTCTATCCATCTAAAGCGGATTTTTAATCCGGGTTTTAGTGGTTATGCAGATCTGAAATCACCAAGTGGAGTCGTGCTGAACTGCATCCTGTTCAACTATGACGGCAAGGTCTACGGTAGCGACGAAAGCCGTATGCTTCAGAAAGTAAATCCCGAAGCAGATTTCAGTGCAGGAGAGTTTGCTTCACTGTCATTCAGTAGCAACGAATACTACCGTTCCGCTCTCTCATCTTCATTTAATTTCGCCATGCCCGGTTGTGATACCTGTGCTTACCAACCTTTCTGTGGAGCAGATCCTTGTCAGAACATCAGTGTTCATGGCGAGCCTGTTGGTGACAAAAGTCGGTCAACCTTCTGCCAGTATCACAAAGGGATGTTCCGCTTCCTGCTGAATGAAATCTCTCAGGATGGACCAATGGCTGAGATGCTCAAAAGGTGGGCTTATGTCTGAGGTGCTGAGAAACGATATTTTCCGGTTTTCATCGGACTTACCAGTTCAGCAAGGCTTCTATCGCCTGTGCAAAACCAAGCCTGAAAATCCTCAATTCTATTTGCCAAATTTG
The DNA here is from genome assembly GCF_011044475.1 of Pantoea stewartii. Taxonomy (NCBI): domain Bacteria; kingdom Pseudomonadati; phylum Pseudomonadota; class Gammaproteobacteria; order Enterobacterales; family Erwiniaceae; genus Pantoea; species Pantoea stewartii. Next base: position 1,480,665 of record NZ_CP049115.1, on the reverse strand, counting down.
CTTGTCACTACAACACAACTCGATTCCAGACTGCCTGCATATTTTGCAAATTCGATTGTGAGCCAGGAACTTTTCGATTCCATTGAAGATGGTGACATTGGGATCGTCAACAATGGCAACATGCTCCGGGTGATACTGTCCCGCAGAGCAAACCACAACACTGTCCTTGTCACTGAAAGGTGCAACAACAGTTGCCTGTTTTGTTCTCAGCCTCCTAAAGCTGGAAACGATGACTGGCTTCTCAACCAGTCAGCTCTCGCTATCGCTTCCTTCTCTCTGAATGGAGTAGTGGGAGTGAGCGGGGGAGAGCCTTTGCTCTATGGCGAAGACTTCCTGCATTTTCTGGACTTCATAATCGAAAATTCCCCTGACACAGCACTGCATGTTCTTACCAACGGACGGAAGTTTGCGGATGTCAGCTTTACCCAGCAGATGAAAGAAAGAAGCGAGAAGATCAAAATCACGTTTGGGATACCGCTTTATTCCTCAAGAGCATCAGTTCACGACTACCTTGTCGGAAGCGAGGGAGCATTTGATGAAACAGTCAGGGGAATGATCAATGCCGGTAACTCAGGGATCAACATAGAACTGAGAGTCATCCCTACTCAGGCTAACTATACAGAGCTTGATGACATCGTTGAGTTTGCTGGTCGTGTGTTCTCAAACATTAACCAAATCTCCCTGATGGGGTTAGAGTCGATTGGATGGGCCCGTAAGAACTGGTCATCGATCTTCATAGAGCACGACAACTACAGCGAACAAATCCTTTCGGCTGTAGACACTGCACACAGGTCAGGTATCCCTCTTACCATCTTCAATTACCCATTGTGTCACCTTCCTGAAAGGGCATGGGATTTTGCTACACAGTCCATCTCTGACTGGAAAAATTACTATCCCAAAGAATGTGATGAATGCACTCAGAAGTCTTCCTGTGCTGGTTATTTCAGTTCATCAAAAGGCCGTTTTCATCAACCTCCGAGACCAATAATATGAAAAAGTTTAATTTCGCGGCTCTGCTTCCTGGTTTTTTGGCTCTCAATAACTCTGTTTGGGCAAGTGATTCATCTACTGGTGCTAGTGACTTACCTGGTATGACTTTAAACGAACATGATTTGGTGATAGCTCCGCTTAACACCGAAGTGCCGTTCTATATTGCTGGACACAGAAGTCACAGTTCTCATCGTAGCCACAGCTCACACCGTTCCTCATCAGGCGGTGGCTACTATGGTGGAAGCACTCCTTACTATCCCAAGACATACAGCTCCCCTGGCACCTCAGACTCGTCCAGTTCAGGAACTCGTTCGTCGTCCTCCTCCTCCTCTGTCCGTTCACTTCGCTCTAATGACACAGACAGCACAACCACAACAAACTCAGCAGGAACCACAGGTGCCAATCGAGCGAGTAGCGGGCTAACTTCGGATACTGAAAAACGTAAGCGGTTAATCATGCGAGTGCAGTTTGCCTTACTCGATAAAGGTTTCTATAACGGCAACATTGACGGAAGTATGGGGCCTGCGACACGAACTGCCATCAAGAATTATAGAGTTGCAAATGGATTGCCGACTCCAGTAAGAGAAACATTAGACACTCAGTTATTGAACTCTTTAAATATACTGGCTAGATAAGATATTTGGGGTAAATATAATGAAGGTGAAACTTTCAATTTATAAAACAAAAAGAATTACAGATGATATTGACCAGGTTTTGAATTTGGAAAGAGTCCAAAAGCCTATTGAATTTGAAATGGATGACGCAAGAGCATACCTTTATGCAAAGCAAATTTCTGACCCAGTACTACCTGAATGGACAACTTTATTTACAAGCCAAAAAACGGACATAAAACCCGATTTTTTTGGTATGAATAGTAGCACTGGAGCAGTTCTGGTGGTTGAGGTTGATAACTCAAGGTATCTTATTCCGTTTGGAACTGGTCATCACTTAATCAATGATAGTAGCATTGTTAAAGGTTTTGGACTAAAAACAACCCTTAACTGTATCGAGCATAAAAAAATCCGCAGTTTGGATAAAGGTAGTCATAACGAAACCAATCTTCTAACTCGTAGTCAGAGTAGTAAAGAAGTCGATATATACAATCTTAAAATAGATTCTGAGATGGATATTCTCACGACCCTCACGGGCACTTCCACTGAAGATGTTTTAGGGAATAAAATAACAGGGAAAGATTCTTTTGTAATTGTGCCAGACATTGACTTAAAAACTATTCCTGAATTATTAATAAAAATAGACTCTATTTATAAGTTACCCCTCCCTGAAGAATTCGAATGGGTTAACAATATCAAAGAAGCTGATGAGGCCGAAGTTGAAATATTAGATTCGCTTTTGATTGATTTGATAAAACAAAGAGAATTCAGTGACATATGGCTAGGTGAGCCAGAAATTGTGGATTGGGAAAATCAAATAGGATATTGCTTTGAGAGAAGGCAAAGAAGCATTATTTATGAAAGCCTGTCAATCGATCACATATGTGAATATTTTGATGGCAAAAATGCGGAGGTTACTATTGATGAACTTAAAAGAAGTTGCTTGCATGTTTTAAATGCCGATTATGAATCGATAAAGAAATGGTCTTTGTATAGATGCATTTATGCTGAAATAAAAGAAGGCGATCAAAACTACATTCTGCGAGACTCAATATGGTATGTGGCCGATAGAAAATTCGTAACAACTATTGATGATGAGATGAAAAAAATTCTACATTATGAGGAGTCTGATAAGTTTCCGGTATACTCCTATAAAAGAGAGGAAGATTACAATAAAAATGTTTGCCTTGGTGACAAATCATTTACACACATGGATCAAAAATTTATTCATCATGGTGGTGGGAAAAGTAAAATTGAATTTTGCGACCTTATAAAAGGTGCATCAGATTTTATTCATGTGAAGTATTATAGTGGCTCACAAAGTATGAGCCATCTTTTCTCACAAGGATTTGTCGGTTCTGAACTTTTCATAAGCGATTCAGAGTTTCGAGGAAAACTTAATGAGAAACTTCCTGTTCATATAAAATTAGCTGACCATATAATACGGCCTGATGCTAAAAACTTTAAATTAGTATTCGCTATAGCTACGAACAAAAAAATCCCTGAAGATCTGCCTCTGTTTTCAAAAATAAATTTAAAAAACTTTCATAAGAGCATTAGCAACTTTGGATACGAAGTTAGGATTTGCAAAATAGCTGTAGATCCTAATATTTACAAGAAAAAGTTATGTAAGCCACAAAAGAACAAGACCTAAGATAATTTTTCAATGTCAGATATCTTGGTAAGTTCACTAAGGTAATCTTGTTTATTCCTAAGAAGCCAATGGAAAACCTTAGGGTTTTCGAGTATTTTTTTAATGTGAGAGATAACAATTGTTAGCTTCAAACTATTGGAACCGTAGTTTTCTTTTATCTTTTGTGTATCGAAATGGACCTGAGCCATCTCTTTTTCAAGTCTTTCAATTGCTTTTCTATTACCAGATTTCTCATCAATGTTAGGTTTACCTTTGTCGTTTAAAAGTTCAGGTGATGAACTGTGATAAAGCGATTGAGCAAAAATCTTTGAATAATTATCAAATTTTATCATTAGGTTTGCACATTCAATTTGCCTAAAAGGGATCATTCTTTTTAAGATCATAAATGTGTTTTTAGGTATATCTCTATCATTAAATAATTCTATAACCTCAGGGCATATGCCTTTAAGAACGGATAGATTACTTTTTAATGAATCGGAGCTTATATTCAAGGCTGAACACAGCATGTCTTCAGGAACCCCTACTCGAACAGCTTCTTTTAACATTTTCTGAATTTGAATGATTGTTATTCTATTAACTTTTTTGTTCGGAGTATAAGTGTCGTAAACAGTTGAAACGAGACAAGCAACTCTTTCTTCTCCAATATCATTTAATGCCTCAACTCTCAGATGACCATCAAGGATTTTTGCAGTGCCATCAGCCCCATCAATGTAAATAAGTATAGGTTCGACTAATCCAAGAGCAGATATCGTGCTCTTTATTTGTATGTATTTTTGGCTGCTTTTGTAGTTGGTAGGAAGTTTCTTAGTATAAATAAGATCACATAATCTAAAGCTGACTGTTTTTTCACTAAAGCAGTATTTAATCATTTTGACATCCGTAAGAAGTATTTTTCATTATAACTTTTACTACTTCATTTAAATGCTCTTCGTCTAAGACTTTACTGAACTCTTCGTTATCAGATAACTCTTTGAATATTTGACTGGCTATAAGTAAGTTTCTCTCGACATATTCAGCTTTGTTTTTAATTTTTCTATGCTGCGAAATATTATCTTGATATATCTGTTTTAGCTCATCAGTAGTGAGTTTTTTCTTTTTCTTTGCAACTCCGAAACTATTGTTCAGAAATCCTTTCAAACCTTCATCTCTGGAGTCCAATATATCTCTGATTTTACCAACATCTTTATGTTTTATTAAACCTTCATCAAAAGCTTTAATTAGTAATTCTTGCCCACCTTCGAAGTCTACTCTGGCAATTTCAACTGCAAGCGAGATTGGAATGCTTCCTGATTCTACAGCAGATAATAGTTTGTTTTCTCCTTTGTTAATTAGCATAGTCAGGCTGGTAATCCAGTGCAATGATAGGCCAGTAGAATAGGATATTTCTTTGTTAGATAAACCTTGCTCATTCATTTCTTTTATTCGCTGGAACTGCTCGCCCGCTCTTGGTATTACGCGAGCCATATTTTCAACCAAACTCATTATGTATGCTTTGTTTTCATCAATGTCCAGTATGAAAGCAGGTATTAGCTTTTCTCCCAAAGCTGTGAGTGATTCAAGTCTACCCTGACCACAAATTAAGGCGAATTCATATTTTCTATCCGAAATTCTTCTTACTGTTATTGGCTTTCTTAATCCACTGGTGTCGATACTATCTGTTATCTCAACATGTTTGAATTTGTTCCGAGAACGAGGGATTACAACTTTTATTTTTGATATTTCAAGCATATGAATTTGATCGTCGTTCATTTAGGCTACCTCTATTTCCGCAGTTGAAAGCATATCAAAGAATGTCCTGATGTTATCAAATCTATACATTTCGAATAGAAGCTTATTATTCTCTTTTAGACACAACTCATTTTCAAAACTTTCAATTGAAGGTAGGATGTAATAATCTACAGGTTCGGTATTAAGGCTGTTCATTCTTGCAATTACATTAACTTCAGGATTTAAGCTCCTGTCTAATCTAACTATCCATCTACATTTTCCAGAACCCATTTTTCGACATCGAGACAGTATTATGGAAAAGGTTAAACTTTTGTTTATGGTGATTAGTTTGTTATCTAATATAGATACATCGCTATTATTAATTTCTTGGTGTATTTTATTCACAATGTTGTCATGTTTAATTCGTAAGGCTGAGTTTATTTCTAAATAGCGGTAATCCCGTTCGGGTGTGTAATTTATCAGCTTATATGCTGGAAGAAGTCCTCCAAAGCGGCTTGCTACTACACTGCTTGATGGGCCATAATCCTCTTCATCAATGATAAAGCCTGATATTTTTCCATGAGTCGAAAGGATCTTTTTTAAAAAATCAAGAATCTCTTCATTGCTCATTTTTATTGAGCGGTTATCGATAATATCTTTCGCTAACCTGAATTTTTCTTCTGAAATTATTGGTTTGAAAAAGGAATTATACTCAATCCAATCCTCTTCAGGATTGTTAACTCTTTTCGTTTTAAGTTTCTGAGATGTTCGATTATATGTATACTTACCAGTATAGCGATTATTTATAAGCACAGAATGTATCCGGCTTCGTGTCCAATCCGACCTGTCGCTGTATTTATATCCTTCTTGGTTTAATTTTGAAGCGATGAGATACTCATTTAATCCTTCAAAGATGAACATGTTAAATATTTTCTTTACTAAGTCTGTTTCCTTTTTACTGCCTGGCACTAAAACTATCCTATCTGTTTGCAGACTCTTTCTCTCACCATTGTTGAGTATCATTTTTGCTTTGTTATTATTATCAAGTAGTTTTCTTTTAAGTCCGTATCCAGGCACTCCACCTTGATAGTATCCTCGCTTAACAAGATTTACATGTCCGGCGAATACTTTTATTGAAAGGTTTTTACTAAATGCTCCCGCAGCATACATAAGTGATGAGAGTATGAATGTCTCAGTATCACTATTCGCAGGAAGATTTTCAGCACAGTAGATAACATCTACCTTATTCATTTTTAATAGATATTTATAGTAAATGCCTTCTTGTGGATCTTTAAAGCGACCAAAACGACTAACATCATATACAAGTACAGCTTCAATATTAATTTCCTTGGTGAGTATGTCATTGATTAACTTGTTAAAATCATGCCTCCCTGACGTTGATACACCGCTTTTTCCTGCATCATCGTAAGTATGCAAGATTTCCATATTGTGGTCGTCAGCATACTTTTTTATGAACTGAGCTTGGTTATCTAACGAAAACTCCTGAAGATTTGTAGACATCCGTAGATACTGTGCTACTTTAACTTTCTGTTTTTGCTCTATTTTATTATCCATTGCAGTGCCTTGGTGCAACTGTGTAATACTGATTTGTATAAAAATTGATCAATTCTTTGTCAGTTGCAACTCTTTTTTCTTTTCTCATGGCATAATTTCAAATTGTCCATCTATCAACTTGTCTGTGAGAGTAAGCGCTTAAGTTTGCGGGGATTTAGGACAGTATAAAACAAGAGGAATTCATAGAAATTCACCTCTAAAGTGTGAATTAATGGCAGGGCGATTTAAAAATGAGAGAGCCATATTGTGAAAGAGTCTGGAGAAACATATTTTTTGGATAATATTGCCTGGTTGATATTGAGGGTAAAACTTATTGAATAAATCAAAAAAAATACATCAATCTTTTTCTTCAATGATATTGTCTATAAGAATTAAGCAAAAATATCAGAAGTTGATTTCTCTTTGGTTATAAATTAATTGTTTTGGTTTGACTTTTATAAAAAATAATATTAATAGTTTATATGATTTTCGATTAAAGAGGAGATTTACTATGGATAAGGAAGAAATAACAGATGATGATATAAAAGAAGTCGTGGTTAGGCTTGGAGAGACTACATCACAATTACTTATTGAAAGAGGAGTATATGACCACTTCACAAAATTCCCAGGGGGGAATATAGTATTCGATATTTTTTGGAAATATTTTGAACTTGAGTTTGCTGAAAAAGCACTGTTCATAATAAATAACTTTGATTTATCAGGTCATTATACCGAAGAAAATGGTGAGGTTGAGCATTGGATCGTAGAAGAATTGTTTGATAATAATTTTGAGAACAGCCTTGAGGACATGCTGGTCAGAAGAAGGGTTAAAGAAGAAAAAGTTAAGGTAAATAGTATATTAAGTCCTGATGATGATGAGTATGATGATTTTAGAAAAAGGTTATAAACTATATGTAAATTTTTTTCTTTAAAATATAAAAGCCAGGTATTGATTGCTGGCTTTTATTCGGTTTGAATTTATTGGTCTAAATCGCTAAGTTACTTACCACAAACATCACATTTATTACGATATGCTCATGATTAACCTCTTTGAATTAACTTACAAAGGGAAGCTTTAAATTCTTAATAGATATTCGCAGCCCACATTGAGTTATCAATTATAAATTATTAAATACGTATCGTTTGCTATTCACTGTTCTGAATGCTGAATAGAGAAGGAAAAAGGTGTCTGTGCTTCTTCTTTACAAGCTTCCACGTAGTCAGCCCACCATTGCAACATGAGTCTCCGTTCTTCCAAATGCTCCGCTTTATGTATGTAAGCAGCCCGGACACTGTTGCGTTCCTGGTGGCTCATTTGTCTTTCCACTGCATCTCTCGACCATAATCCCGATTCGATTAATGCACTACATGCCATAGTCCTGAAACCATGCCCGCAGACTTCAGCTTTAGTATCGTAGCCCATCGCCCTAAGTGCTTTGTTGACAGTGTTTTCACTGATAGGTTTGTCGTCCCCGGTAAAACCAATGAACATAAGTTCTTTGTTACCACTGATCGTATGAAGCTCTTCCATAAGTGCTTTGGCTTGCGAGCTTAATGGAACCAGATGTGGGGTTTTCATCTTTGCCCCTCTTGCAGAATATTTTACCCCTTTCATAGGTTGTCGCTTTCCAGGGATAGTCCACAGTGAATTTTTGAGATCGACTTCTGACCAGCGGGCAAATCGCAGTTCACTCGAACGGACAAAGGTCAGGAGTGTTAATTGCACTGCAATTTGGGTAATGCCTCTTCCTTTATATGCTTCCAAACGGTTCATAAGCTCTGGCAATCGTTCCAGAGAAAGGGCAGGGCGATGAACACTTTTAGTGGAAACAACAGCACCAGCGAGGTCGTTTGCAGGATTCTGTTCAATCAAAGCATTGTGAACGGCATACCTCATTATCGCCGTAATGCGCTGTTGTAAGCGGGAAGCCAGTTCATTGTGTCCTGAAGCTTCTGCTTTTTTCAAAGGAACCAATAAATCACGAGTTTTTAGCTCGCTGATATTACGTTTTCCGATGACAGGGAACACATGGGAAACAAGACTGTTCAAAACAGTTGTTCTATGACTGTCTGACCAGGTTCTGTTACTGGTATGCCATTGTCGTGCAACTTGCTCAAATGTTAGCAAGCCCTTGCTCTCAATCTTTTGCGCTTTTCGCTTCTCACTTGGGTCTACATGGTTTGCGACAAGCTGACGGGCTTCGTCTCTTCGTCGTCTGGCTTCAGACAATGAAACCTCAGGATAGACTCCCAGCGCGAAAATTTTCTGTTTACCAGCGAAGCGATACTGGAAACGCCAGTATTTGGAACCACTCGTGGTGATCAAAAGATGCATACCATTACCGTCTGTCAATTTGACAGGTTTATCAGAAGGCTTTGTATTTCTTACTGTTAACTCAGTTAGCGCCATACTAAAAACCCTCTTCTGATGGTATCTGCATTATCGAACTTAAAATACCAACATATGTACCAACAAAACAGCGTGGATTTTGAAATATGACGGTGTACGTTAACGGGCTACAAAAGGAAGGTAAGTGTTTGAAGTTGAAGAGTTGACTAGACTTTAAAATACTTAGGTGGGCTAACATATGGTGTCCCCTGCAGGAATCGAACCTGCAACTAGCCCTTAGGAGGGGCTCGTTATATCCATTTAACTAAGGAGACGCCAGCGCAGTATACCGCAGTTAAGCGGCAGGATTCACTACACTGCCGCGCGTTTGCTCATTCTGTCAGCAATTTAGCGTTCTTCTTGCTGCTGCTGACGTTTTTTCTCCGCTTTGCGCCGTTCTGCCTTCGCCTTTGCCTGAGCAGCTTCGCCCATATCATTGCGAATCTGGGCGTGACTTATCAGGGCGAAAATCAGCGTACCGCCCGTCAGGTTACCCAACAGGGTTGGAACAGCAAAAGGCCAGAGAAACGCGGTCCAGGGCACGCTGCCGTTAAACACCAGGTAAAGCACCTCAACGGAACCCACCACGATATGTGCCAGATCGCCCAGTGCGACCAGCCAGGTCATCATCACAATGACAAACAGTTTGGCCGCTCCCGCATAAGGGAACATCCAGACCATTGTGGCAATGATCCAGCCGGAGATCACCGCGTTAGCAAACATCTCGCCCGGCGTATGTTCCATCACCTTCATGCTGATATCCGTAAAGGCCTGGCGAGTGGCTTCATCAAAAATGCGCATTTCGTTAAACGCTAAGGCGGCGAACGCGGTACCAATAAGGTTGCCCAGTAGCACAATGCCCCACAGGCGAAGCAATAAACCAAGATTGCTTGTGGTGGGTTTGTGCATAACGGGCAGAACGGCCGTCACGGTGTTTTCAGTGAAAAGCTGCTGCCGTGCCATAATCACAATCACAAAGCCAAAGGTGTAGCCAAGGTTTTCCAGTAAATAGGCGCCGGGGACGCCGTCCAGATGAACCTGAAAAATGCCCTTGGCCATCAGTGAAGCCCCCATTGACAGCCCGGCCGCAATCGCTGACCACAGCAGCGCCATGCCATCCCGCTCCAGCTCTTTTTCCCCGTCCTGTCGAATCTCTTCGTGGATAGCGGCGGCACGCGAGGGCAGGGCGTCTTCATCTACTTCAATATCCTCCTTTCCCTGTTCTTTTTCTTCGCTGTCTACATCGTTAGGTCCCTGACTTATGCTTGATGAAGGCTTCATGTTTTCTCCTGGTAACAGTACAAATGCGTTATAAGCGTAGTCGTTTTTTGGCTAACGAAACTGTTTCTGCGACAGCGAACAAACGTGACAACCTTCTGCCGTGGTGCGCTTTTTATCCACCAGACGCGCTGAAAAGCACGAATATCTAAGCCCTGCGCAAAAGGGGAGCGCGCACAGCCTTCGGCACGCTGTAACATTGTGCTATCATTTGCGCCTTATTTGGCTGGCGCGATTTACCCCTCCATGTTGGAAATCATTAATCTGCTTTGTGTGCGTGATGAGCGCGCGCTCTTTGAGGCGCTTACGTTTCGCGTGTCGGCAGGTGACATCGTACAAATTGAAGGGCCAAACGGGGCCGGGAAAACGTCGCTGCTACGGATCCTGGCCGGACTGAGCACGCCTGAACATGGTGAGGTGCGCTGGCAGTCGCAGCCGGTTCACCGGCAACGCGACACCTGGCATCAGGCCATGCTTTACCTGGGGCATCTGCCGGGGATCTCATCGGCGTTATCGGCGCTGGAAAATCTGCGCTTTTATCATCCAGACTGCCGCGATGAACACCTTTTTACTGCACTGGCCAGCGTCGGCCTGGCAGGTTATGAAGAGGTCGCGGCCGCGCAGCTCTCTGCCGGACAACAGCGGCGCATCGCCCTGGCCCGGCTGTGGCTGACCCGGGCAACCTTATGGATCCTGGACGAACCTTTAACCGCCCTCGATCACACGGGGGTGGAGACGTTAATGAGCCGCTTTGTGGCGCACACGCAGCAGGGGGGTTCTGTCATCGTGACCAGCCATCAGGCGCTGCCGGGGCTGACGGGGCAGATCAATACTATCCGCCTGCATGCCGTGGAGTGGCAGTAATGTTGTGTCGTCTTATTCAGCGCGAATTACGTATCGCCTGTCGTCGCGGCGCCGAAGTGATGAATCCACTGTGGTTTTTCCTGATTGTCATCACGTTCTTCCCGTTGGGTATCGGTCCCGATCCTCATCAGCTGGCACGGATCGCACCCGGCATTGTCTGGGTGGCGGCATTGCTCTCTTCGCTGCTCGCGCTGGAAAGGCTGTTTCGTGATGACCTTAACGACGGCACGCTGGAGCAACTTTTATTGTCGCCTGTACCGCTGCCGGTTACGGTGCTGGGGAAAGTCATCGCCCACTGGCTGGTCACGGGCTTGCCGTTAATTCTGCTTTCGCCCCTGGCGGCCCTGTTGCTGTCCCTGGATATGCCGGGCTGGCGGGCGGTGGCACTGACGCTGCTGTTAGGAACACCGACGCTGAGTTTTCTCGGCGCGATTGGCGTGGGGCTGACCGTTGGGTTGCGTCGCGGCGGCGTGCTGCTCAGCCTGTTGGTTCTGCCACTGGCTATTCCGGTACTGATTTTTGCCAGCGCGGCCATCGACGCCGCAGGTCAGGGGTTAGCCATTGGCGGTTACCTGGCGTTGCTGGGGGCGTTGCTGGTCGCGAGTGCGACGCTGGCCCCGTTTGCCACCGCCGCGGCGTTACGGATTACGCTGCACTAAATCAGCACGCATCAGACGTGTTATTCGCGTTTATTTAAAAGTGAGCAAGTAAACATGTGGAAAGGATTACATCAGCTGGCGAAGCCCGAACGGCTGTATCAGTTGTGCGGTCGGCTGGTGCCGGGGTTCGCCCTGGCCAGTGCGGCGGTACTGCTGCTGGCCTGGATATGGGGATTTGGCTATGCACCGGCAGACTACCAGCAGGGTGACAGTTTTCGCATTATGTATATTCATGTTCCGGCGGCCATGTGGTCGATGGGGATATACAGCGCGATGGCCGTTGCGGCGTTTACTGGTCTGGTCTGGCAGATGAAAATGGCCGATTTAGTCTCAGCGGCGATGGCACCGATCGGTGCGGTGTTTACCTTTATTGCGCTGGTTACCGGTTCTGCCTGGGGCAAGCCGATGTGGGGAACCTGGTGGATATGGGACGCCAGGCTCACATCAGAACTGGTGCTGCTGTTTTTATATCTGGGCGTCATTGCGCTGTATCAGGCGTTCGACGACCGTCGCATGGCCGGGCGCGCCGCAGGGGTGCTCATTCTGGTCGGCGTGATCAATCTGCCCATCATTCATTTCTCTGTGCAGTGGTGGAACACCTTGCATCAGGGATCGTCCGGCTTACTGCAACAGGCTATCGCGCCGCCGATGCGCACGCCGCTGCGCTGGGCCATCCTGGGTGACCTGCTGTTGTTTATCACGTTAACGCTGATGCGCTTACGCAACCTGATTCTGCTGACGGAACGTAAACGTCCCTGGGCGATTGCCCAGGCAAAGACAAGGAGCAAAGAATGACGCCCGCTTTTGCCTCATGGCATGACTTCATTGCCATGGGCGGTTACGCCTTTTACGTCTGGCTGGCGGTGGCAGGGGCGCTGGTGCCGCTTTGTGGCCTGATTGTACACAGCTGGTGGTCACACAGACGTTTGCTGGCGGACATTCGCCAGCGTGATGCCCGGGAGCGCCGTCTGCGCGCGGCCAGTGTTAAACGTGCCGGGACTAAAACGGCAGGAGAAGCGAAGTGAATACCCGCCGTCGTAATCGCCTGTATGTCGTCGTGGCGATACTTACCGGACTTGGACTGGCTACCGCGCTGGTAATGTATGCGCTGCGGTCCAATATCGATCTGTTTTATACGCCAGGTGAAATCCTGGAGGGGAAAGGTGATGCACACATCAGGCCGGAACCCGGACAGCGTCTGCGCGTGGGCGGCGTGGTGATGCCCGGCAGCGTCACGCGAGATCCCCGAACGCTGGCCGTCTCTTTTCAGCTTTACGATGGCCGTGGTGTGGTCAGTGTAAACTTTGTGGGCATTTTGCCCGATCTGTTTCGCGAGGGGCAGGGCGTCGTTGCACAGGGCGTCCTTGAACCCGGCAACCTGATCAACGCCAAAGAAGTGCTGGCGAAACATGATGAAAACTACACGCCACCTGAAATCACCGCCGCGATGAAGCCCGCACCACCCGTGCAACAGGCCGCGACTCACCCGGCAGGACAGACACCATGATGCCAGAACTGGGCAGTTTTTTACTCTGTCTCGGCGTCGCGTTGGCGCTGCTGCTTAGCGTATATCCGCTGTGGGGCGCCTGGCGTCAGGATGCGCGCCTGATGGGCATGGCGCGTCCCCTGGCCGTTGGCCTGTTCGGCTGTGTGGCGGGAGCTTTCGGGTTGCTGGTCTGGGCGTTTATCGTTAACGACTTTACCGTAAGCTATGTCGTTAACAACTCGAATTCCCTGCTGCCGGTCTATTACCGCATTGCGGCCACCTGGGGGGCGCACGAAGGCTCCCTGCTGCTGTGGGTGCTGCTGCTGAGTGGCTGGACGCTGGCCGTGGCGATCTTCAGCCGTGGCATGCCGCAGGACGCACTGGCGCGCGTGCTGGCGGTGATGGGCATGATTACGCTGGGCTTCCTGCTATTTATCATCCTCACCTCTAATCCGTTCAGCCGCACCCTGCCGGACTTTCCCGTCGATGGCCGCGACCTCAATCCCATGCTGCAGGATATTGGCCTGATCTTCCATCCGCCGTTGTTATACATGGGCTATGTCGGTTTCTCGGTGGCCTTTGCTTTTGCCATTGCCTCCCTGATGGCCGGAAGGCTGGATACCGCCTGGGCGCGCTGGTCGCGTCCCTGGACCACCGCAGCCTGGCTGTTCCTGACCATAGGTATTGTGCTGGGCTCTGCATGGGCCTATTACGAGCTGGGCTGGGGCGGCTGGTGGTTCTGGGATCCGGTTGAAAATGCGTCCTTTATGCCCTGGCTGGCTGGCACGGCGTTAATGCACTCACTGGCGGTGACCGAAAAGCGCGGCACCTTTAAAGCCTGGACCGTATTGCTGGCGATTACCGCGTTCTCCCTGAGTCTGCTCGGGACCTTCCTGGTGCGATCCGGCGTGCTGGTCTCGGTGCACGCGTTTGCCTCCGATCCGGCGCGGGGCATGTTTATTCTGGCCTTTTTGGTGATTGTCATTGGCAGCTCGCTGCTGCTCTATGCCCTCAAAGGAGGGCAGGTCCGCAGCCGGGTACAAAACGCCTTGTGGTCACGCGAATCCTTTCTGCTGGGCAATAACGTCCTGTTGATTGCGGCCATGCTGGTGGTGCTGCTCGGTACGCTGTTACCGCTGGTCCATAAACAACTCGGTCTGGGCAGCATCTCCGTGGGCCAGCCCTTTTTTAATACGCTGTTCAGCTGGCTGATGGCACCGCTGGCCTTAATGTTGGGGATTGGGCCGTTAGTGCGCTGGCGCCGTGATGAACCCCAGAAGCTGGTACGGCGTTTGCTGTTAGCACTGGCCGTCACGCTGCTGGCCTCCGTGCTGTTGCCCTGGTGGCTACAGGATCGGGTAGAGGCAATGACGGTAGTGGGCCTGCTGATGGCGGTATGGATCATCGTGTTAACCCTGATGGAACTGCATGAACGTGCGACGCATCGTCATTCTTTTTTCACCGGACTGCGCCATTTGTCACGCAGCCACTGGGGCATGGTGCTCGGCCATTTAGGTGTCGGCGTCACTGTGATTGGGATAGCGTTTAGCACGCAATACAGCGTTGAACGGGATGTGCGCATGAAAGCGGGCGACAGTGTTGATATCCATCACTACCACTTTGTCTTCCGCGATGTTCAGGATCTGCAAGGGCCCAACTACAGCGGCGGCGTGGCGGTGATTGATGTGACGCGGGACGGGCAGCCTGAAGCGATGTTGTATGCGGAAAAACGCTTTTATTCAGCGGCGCGCACCATGATGACCGAGGCGGCAATTGATGGTGGCTTTACCCGCGATCTCTATGCGGCGCTGGGTGAGGAACTCGATGACGGCAGTTGGGCGGTGCGCATTTACTATAAACCCTTTGTGCGCTGGATTTGGTCCGGTGGACTGTTTATGGCTGCGGGCGGTCTGCTCTGTTTACTGGATCCGCGTTATCGTGCGCGTAAAAAAGGCGAGCGCGAGGTGCGGGCATGAAAAAGATTCTGTTTATTCCCCTGATCCTGTTTTTACTGCTGGCCGCCGCGCTGCTTTGGCAACTGTCACGCAATGCGGCGGGCGACGATCCTACGCGGCTGGAGTCGGCGTTAATTGGTAAACCGTTGCCGGTGTTCCGGCTCGAAGCCCTGGAAACGCCCGGTAAAACCTACAACCAGCAAACGCTTATCACCGGCAAACCGCTTTTACTCAACGTCTGGGCAACATGGTGCCCGACCTGTCGGGCAGAACATCACTATCTGAATACGCTGGCAGAGCAGGGCGTGCGGGTAGTCGGGCTCAATTATAAAGACGATCGGCAAAAGGCGGTGACCTGGTTAAACACGCTGGGTAATCCTTATGCGCTCAGCCTGTATGATGGCGACGGTATGCTGGGCCTGGATCTTGGCGTATATGGCGCACCGGAAACCTTTCTGATCGATGGCAACGGCATTATTCGCTATCGCCATGCCGGAGATCTGAATCCGCGCGTCTGGCTGCAGGAAGTAAAGCCTTTATGGGATAAATACAACACGGAGAGCGGCTCATGAAAGCGCTGGTGATGATGCTTTGCGGCTTGCTGTTTAGCGCCAGCCTGTGGGCGGCCATCGATACCTATGCATTTGACTCCGTCGCGCAGGAAGAACAGTACCGTGATATCACCGCCTCCCTGCGATGCCCCAAATGTCAGAACAACAGCATTGCGGATTCCAACGCCATGATTGCGGCGGATATGCGGTTGAAAGTTTATCAGCTGATGAAACAGGGACAAACGCGTCAGCAGATCCTCGACTATATGGTGGCGCGCTACGGCAATTTCGTCAGCTACCAACCGCCCGTAACGCCGTCCACCGTGATTCTGTGGCTGGGACCTGCGCTGTTTGTCGCAGGCGGCGCGGGCGTAATCGTCTGGCGCAGTCGCCAGCGTAAGACCTGTAGCGAACTCAGTGATGAAGAGCAACAGCGGCTTGAAGCCATTTTGAAATCGGACAGGGAAGCATAATGGCAGCCTTTTTAATCGCGATATTGGTACTGCTGTTCGCGGCCTGTGTGCTGTTCCTGGCCGCAGGCTGGCGTCCGCGCGCGTCCCACATAGTCACGCGTGACAGCCTTAATAAAGATTTTTATCACCAACGGCTGGCCGAACTGACGCAGGATGAGGATCAGGGCGTGATTGCCGAGCGGGACGTGATGGCGCGCGAGCTACAGCAGTCACTGTTGAGTGATATTCCGCCCGCACCGGATGCACAGTCGCGCAGCAGTCGCCGTTGGGTATTGTTACCGGGCATTATTGTCTTAATGGTCGTGCCGCTGGTGTGCTATCTCAACACCGGCGGTTTTGTGCCGTTCAGCGGCTGGCTGCAGGTGCAGAAAGCGTATCCTGCGCTGCGTGCGCAGGTGCTGGATCCTCACGCGAAGCCGCTGACGCCGGAACAGCTTTCACGCTTACAGCTCGGTTTGCGCAGCCATCTGCAAACCGAGCCTGATAACCTTAGCGACTGGGCAATGCTTGGCCGTCTTGGTATGGTGCTGAATAACGCGACGACCGCCCGTCAGGCGTTCGAGCACGCGCTGCAGTTGGCACCGAATAATCAGGTATTAAAACAGGATTACGCCGAGGTTCTGGCCCGGTCGGGCGATCCACAGGAAAACCGTCAGGCAGAACTTGTGTTGCAGGATCTGCGTAAACAGGATCCGCACAATGCCCGGACGCTGAGCCTGCTGGCTTACGCTGCCTTTGAACAGCAACACTATGCTCAGGCGATTGCGGCCTGGCAAACCTTACTGAACGCGCTGCCGGCGGACGATCCCCGGCGCGACAACATTGCGCGCAGTATTGAGCAAGCCAGAACGGACGCCGGACAACAAGCGAGCCAGTTGACGGTAGATGTGACGCTTTCTCCCCAGGCAGAAAACATGTTACCGCCGGGCGGAGTCATGTATATTTCGGTTACTGACGGTATGTCGCCCGTGCCGGTGGCCGTGAAGCGTCTTGCTGCCGGGCATTTTCCCGTGTCGCTGACGCTGGATGACAGTAATGCCATGATGCAGGGGCGCCGTCTTTCGGCGCAGAAACAGATCCAGGTTCGCGTCAGGATTTCACGTAATGGCCGCGCGAACCCTGAGCCGGGTGACTGGTTCGGTGTCAGCGCCGTCGTGCCCTGGGACGGTCATCAGCATGTGACCGTTGAGATTAATGCGCAGCAGCCTTAGACCGATATTCTCTGGCTCTGTCTGAATCTGTGAACCGCACCGTGGATATCAGCTATGCTTGCTTAACGCGCTGATCTACCCGAGAAAGGCGGCAGGGTATACATCACTTATATGCACAGGGAGAAAAAAATGGATCACCGCCTGACCAGCCTGGCCTTGGCCAGTGTGCTTCTGGTGGGTTGTGCCAGTTCAAAGCCGGAGACCGATGCGCCAGCCGGGCGTAGCGATCCGTTTGAAGGCTTTAACCGCACAATGTTTAACTTTAACTACAATGTGCTGGACCCGTACGTGGTGCGTCCGGTGGCTGTGGCCTGGCGCGACTATGTGCCCGTCCCGGCACGTGCTGGCCTGAGCAACTTCCTGGGCAACCTGAGCGAACCCGCCAGTATGGTGAACGCTATTCTGGTTGGTGAGCCGCGCAATGCCGGTATTCACTTCACGCGTTTCTTCCTGAATACCGTGCTGGGCCTGGGCGGCTTTATCGACGTTGCAGGCAAAGCGAACCCTGAGCTGGCGCGCCAGGGGCCGCAACGCTTCGGTACCACGCTGGGGCACTATGGCGTGGGCTACGGTCCTTACGTGCAGTTGCCTGGCTATGGCAGCTTTACGGTGCGTCAGGACGGCGGCGATTATGTGGATACGCTTTATCCGGTGCTGGGCTGGTTGACCTGGCCGATGTCCGTGGGTAAATGGGCACTTGAAGGGGTGGAAACGCGTGCGCAACTGCTGGACTCCGATGCCATCCTGAAACAGCAGCGCGATCCTTACGCCTTTATGCGTAACGCCTATTTTGAGCGCTATGACTTCCTGGCGCGTGGTGGCAAGCTGAAGCCCGAAGATAATCCGAACGCAGCGGCAATTCAGGACGATCTCAAAGATATCGATTCTCAGTAATTTGAGGTCGCCCGGAAAAGGGCGGCTTCAGGCTGAAGTGATTTATACGAATGTTCTGTCAGGGCTCGCCAGGCGGAGCAAAAAAAAAAGCGACACAGTGTGTCGCTTTTTTTATGCGGTCAACATATCAGAATTTGTAGTTGAAGCTCGCACCGTACAGCCAGGCTTTACCACTGGAATTAAAGGTGTAATTGCCTTCCTGAATGGTAACTTTCTGACCATGCATATAAGAGACGCCGACATCGACGGAAGCATCGTCATTGAATGCATAGGAGGCACCCGCACTCAGCCACAAGCGATCCTGATCCGGGATGGAGATGGAACGCTTGTCAGCCGGAACCGGGCTGTCATCAAAGGCGATACCGCTGCGGAAGGTCCAGTTTTTATCGTACTGGTAAGTGGTACCCAGGGCGATACGGTAGGCATCATGGAAGCCTTCATCTTTATAGAACAGCGTCTGACCATTCGAACCGGTCGCTTTCAGCTCCTGGAACTGGCTCCAGCTGGTATAGGCCAGGCTATAGTGAACGGCCCATTGTGGCGCGACTTTATGCCAGCCTGAAACTTCCCACATTTCTGGCAGATTCAGGGTTAATGAACCCGGAATCGTGTTTCCGCTTGTGCCAAAAGGTGCGCCGGGAATGTTAAATGCGTTAATGGCCGCAGGAAGATTACTTTTGTAATCCCCATCAAAGTCAACTTTCACTTCAGAGCGGTAGGTGAAACCAAAACGGTTATTATCATCAACTTCATAAAGTACACCGGCGTTCCAGCCGTAACCCCATTCATTCCCCTTTAGTCGGGTAATTTGGGTATCCGCAGGAATGCCCAGCGCGGAGAACGACTCTCCGGCATAACGCTCAATTTTCGCTTTAGCATAAACGGCATCAAAACCCACACCAAAGCTGAAGTGTTCATTCAGGCGGTAGGCGGTGCTGAGGTTAAGATTCACGGTCGTCAGGTCTGTTTTACCGCCGAATCCGCCTGCGGTATAACCGTTATTAAATTCTGTCGCCAGACCGTAGTTTGAGGTGGCAGAGGCCCCTACCCACCATTGGTCATTAATCGGCTGGACATAGTGCAGATCAGGGATCCACTGATTAGGCGCGATATTTTTCGCATCCAGGCTCCGTCCTGTTGGACTCTGGCCGCTGATATCCACTTGAGGATCGATATAAACCGCACCGAGTGAAAATTCAGGGCGATCCATCAGCGCCATGGTCGCCGGGTTACGGCTGGCTGAGGCCGCCGTATCACCCATTGCACCCTCGCCTGAATAAGCACGACCTAAACCAATGGAAGAAAATTCATTTAACTGAAATCCGGCTGCGTAAACGTTAGAGGAAATAAGCGCTACCGCAGCTGCCACGGCTGACTTTGCGAACAGGTTTTTATGGTTCATGACCACAACCTCATGTGAATTATTATTTAACGTTGTGACGTCGTGTAACAAGGAACGGCGGATTGTATGGACTGATGACGGTCGGACATATCAGACCAGTGCGGAGAGTATAGGTCCGACCTGTACACATGTTGCAATATTGTTTTTAAATTATTTCCAATTTGATAGATGAAAATTCGATCTGCTTAACACTTCTCTGCGGGAAACGAGGCAGGCAGCAGGCGCAAAACTGATTCAGATCAAATTATATTGTGATATTCGTCACTTAGCGTCGCGTGCATAGCGGGGGAGAAATCCACAGCGTAGAATTTTTCGCAGCGAAGGCTTTTCCCTTTAGTTGTGAAACCAGGAGATTACCATGACGGATGCTCTGAAAAAATGTCGCGCGACCGAAACGGCGGCATGCTGTTGTGTGGATGTCGGTACCGTAATGGACAACACCGATTGTACCGCCAGTTGGTCAGCGTGGTTTGGCCAGCGCGCGGAAGCCGACAGCAAACTGGCTGAACTGAGCGAAAGGGCGCGTCAGGTCGAGTCCGATCCCTGTGTCATAGATGCGCGATTCACAGAAGAGACGGGCGGCGTGCGGCTTGATGTTGCTTTTACTTTTAGCTGTCAGGCAGAAACCCTGATTTTTCAGTTAGGTTTACGCTGAACCGCTTAACGCCGCTGCCCGGCGGCGTTTGTCATTTTCGTGTTTCTCATCTCACTTTTCTCTTCCTGATGTTGGCGGCGTAGCCGCTTGTGGTTAACACTGTGGATCAGGTCAGACCTCTTTTGGCAATGATGCCCCGGTCACGATGCACAGGTGGATACAATGAGCAAAGCGCAGTCACTGTTGACGCGTACGGGCGAGCGCATCGCTATCACTCATGGATTACGTACGCCTTTTCTCCGTCAGGCGACAGGATTTCATGGCATTCCCGCCGTAGAGTTGGGCCGGATGGTGGTCAGTGAAATGGTGGCCCGGAGTGAGTTACCGGTCGGGATGATTGAGCAACTGGTGTTTGGTCAGGTGGTGCAGATGCCAGAGGCTCCCAACATCGCGCGGGAAATTGTGCTGAGCAGTGGTCTCAGCGTCAGTACCGATGCGTACAGCGTCAGCCGAGCCTGTGCGACCAGCTTCCAGGCGGTGGCTAACGTCACGGAAAGCCTGCTGGCAGGCACGATTTCGGTCGGTATTGCGGGCGGCGCGGATTCCTCTTCCGTCCTGCCGATTGGCGTCAGTAAAACGCTGGCTCGTGCGCTGGTGGATATGAACAAAGCAAAAAGCCTTTCCCAAAAGTTTCAGATTCTGCGCCGCCTGCGTCCCGGCGATCTGTTACCGGTGCCGCCTGCCGTGGCCGAATACTCCACAGGATTACGCATGGGCGATACCGCAGAACAGATGGCGAAAACGCACGGCATCAGCCGGGAAGAACAGGATGCGCTGGCTCTGCGTTCGCATCAGCGCGCAGCGCAGGCCTGGCAGTCGGGCGTGCTGAATCAGGAAGTCATGGCCGCCTTCGTCCCGCCCTTTAAGGCCCCCATAGACCAGGATAATAACGTGCGAATGGATGCGAAAGCGGCTGACTATGCCCGTTTACGTCCGGCGTTTGATCGCCAGCACGGCACGGTAACGGCAGCCAACAGCACGCCGTTAACGGACGGGGCGGCGGCGGTGATATTGATGCGTGAAGGCCAGGCCAAAGCGCTGGGATTACAGCCGCTGGGCTATCTGCGCAGCTACGCCTTTACCGCCATTGATGTCTGGCAGGACATGCTGCTCGGGCCCGCTTACGCCTCGCCGCTGGCGCTTGATCGTGCTGGCATCACGCTGGCTGATCTGACGCTTATTGATATGCATGAAGCGTTCGCGGCGCAGACCTTGAGTAATATCAAGCTGTTTCGTGACGAACGTTTTGCCCGCGAGGTATTAAACCGCTCGCACGCGCTGGGTGAAATCGACGATGCACGTTTTAACGTCCTGGGCGGCTCCATCGCCTATGGTCATCCTTTTGCGGCGACCGGCGCGCGCATGATCACGCAGACCTTAAATGAATTGCGTCGGCGCGGAGGCGGGCTGGGACTGGTCACGGCCTGTGCCGCCGGAGGATTAGGTGCAGCCATGGTTCTGGAGGCCGAATAATGGAACAGCGCGCGTTTACTTTGCAGATGCGGGACGATCATGTTGGCGTGATCACCATTGATGTGCCCAATGAAAAAATGAATACGCTGAAGGCGGAATTTGCGGTCCAGATTGCCAGCCTGATTAGCGAGGCACGCCAGCATCCGCAGCTGCTCGGGCTGGTACTGATTTCCGGCAAGCCTGACAACTTTGTAGCAGGTGCCGATATCAGCATGATTGATCGCTGTCAGCGTGCGGATGAAGCCGAAGCTCTGGCAAGGCAAGGGCAGGAGGTAATGGCCGCGATTGCCGCCTTGCCGTTTCCCGTGGTGGCCGCCATTCACGGGGCCTGCTTAGGCGGTGGTCTTGAACTGGCGCTGGCCTGTCATTCACGCATCTGTACGCTGGATGATAAAACCCGTCTGGGACTGCCGGAAGTGCAACTGGGATTACTGCCCGGTTCGGGTGGCACGCAGCGTCTGCCGCATCTGATTGGTGTGCAAAAGGCTTTACCTCTCATCCTGACGGGGAAAAGCCTGCGCGCGAAGCAGGCGAAAAAACTGGGGATTGTCGATGACGCGGTGCCGCAGGCGATCCTGCTGGATACCGCTATCGAAAGCGTTAAAAAAGGCAAACGCCGCCGCGCACCGCTTCCGCTGCGCGACCGTCTGCCGCAGGGGCCTATCGCCCGCCAGGCCTTGTTTGCGCTGGTCAGGCGGGAAACGGAACGCAAAACCCAGGGGAACTATCCGGCCGCGCAACGTATCATCGATGTGGTGCGCATTGGGCTTGAGCAAAGCAGTCAGGCAGGTTATGCCGCCGAGGCGCGCGCCTTTGGCGAGCTGGCCATGACGCCGGAATCGGCGGCGCTACGCAGCCTGTTTTTTGCCTCCACCGCGCTGAAAAAAGAGAACGGAACTGAGGCGCAGCCCCGGCCAGTCGAACGTGTCGGTGTGCTGGGCGGCGGGTTGATGGGCGGCGGCATTGCCTGCGTCAGCGCCATTCATGCCGGTCTGCCCGTGCGCATCAAAGACATCAGCCTGAACGGCATTAATCATGCGCTGCAGACCAGTTGGGCGCTGCTGAGTAAAAAAGTGCAGCGTCGTCAGCTCACCCCGGCGCAGCGCCAGCAGCAGATGGCGCGCATCAGCGGCGGTACCGACTATCAGGGGTTTACCCAACGTGACATCGTCATCGAGGCGGTGTTTGAAGATCTGGCGCTGAAACAGCAAATGGTGGCAGAGGTGGAAACGCACTGTCAGCCCCAGACGATTTTTGCGTCCAATACCTCTTCCCTCCCGATTGCCGACATTGCGGCGAAGGCCGCGCGTCCTGAGAATATTATTGGCCTGCACTACTTCAGTCCGGTGGAGAAAATGCCGCTGGTTGAAGTTATCCCGCATGCGGCGACCTCGCCTGAAACGCTCGCCAGCACCGTCACGCTGGCACGTAAACAGGGCAAAACGCCGATTGTGGTCGCTGACAGACCGGGCTTTTACGTCAACCGTATTCTGACGCCCTACATCAACGAAGCGATGCGCTGTCTGCTGGAGGGCGAACCTGTTGAACATATTGACCGCGCACTGGTGACGTTTGGCTTTCCGGTTGGGCCGGTTCAACTGCTGGATGAGGTGGGCATCGATGTCGGCAGTAAAATCTCGCCCGGGTTGCAGCAGGCTTACGGCGAACGGTTTGCGGCACCGCCTGCTCTGGCGGCCGTGATCAACGACGGACGCAAAGGGCGAAAAAATCATAAAGGGTTCTATCTGTATGAATCGTCACGTTTGCAACGTAAAAAGCCGGATCCCACCGTGTACGACGTATTGCAGATTAAACCCGCAAGCGTGCAGAGTGGGGCACACATCGCAGAGCGCTGCGTGATGATGATGTTAAATGAGGCGGTGCGCTGTCTGGATGAGCAGGTTATCCGCTCGCCCCGTGACGGTGATATTGGTGCGGTGTTTGGTATTGGCTTTCCCCCGTTTCTGGGTGGGCCATTTTACTATATTGATCGCCTTGGTGCTGGGGAAATCGTCAACAGATTAACGCGGCTTGAGCAGCAATATGGTGACCGCTTTGCACCCTGTGAAAGACTGCAGCGGGCAGCGCAACAGCAGACAAAGTTTTACACTTCTTCATAAATATGAATATCCATCCTGATTCAGGGGGTTAGTCGTGTGTCGCACCATCATGATGCGACGCCGTAATCGGGCAGGTGCTTATTTAATAAACAACCGGTTGACTATACTGAAGCCATTAGGGTAAAACACGACGTTCATTCGCAGAATGAAGCGCCTGACACGAAGGTGTCAGGCGATGTCGACAAACAACAGCGGTGCTTTATGCAAGTTTTTATCATGCGTCACGGCGATGCGGCGCTCGACGCTGCCAGTGATTCAGTCCGGCCCTTAACGCTTTGTGGATGTGATGAATCACGCCAGATGGCGAACTGGTTAAAAGATCAGGCTGTTGACATTGAACGTGTCCTGGTCAGCCCTTATCTGCGTGCGCAACAAACGCTCGCGACAGTTCGTGAGGCGCTGCCCTTACCCGACGGGGCGGATATCCTGCCGGAGTTAACGCCTGGCGGCGATCCGGGGCTGGTGGGCTGCTATTTGCAGACGCTGGCAAACGAAGGGGTGAAATCGGTGCTGGTGATCTCTCACCTGCCGCTGGTCGGTTATCTGGTGTCGGAGCTGTGCCCTCAGGAAACGCCACCGATGTTCGCTACTTCGGCCATTGCCTGCGTGGATTTTGACCCGGCGGAAAGCCAGGGCAAGCTGCTCTGGCAGGTCAGTCCTAAAAAACTGGCAAAAGCGATGTAAACGCTGTCGGGCCATCCTCTGGCCCGACACTGAAAACGTTTGACTCACTTCACCCGTTTTCTTTCCATACGTTACGCAATCACAAAACGCGACACCGATCCTGCCAGCGTTTGCGCCTGATCGTGCAGCGCACTGGCGGCAGCGGACGACTGCTCCACCAGCGCGGCGTTCTGCTGCGTCACGTTATCCATCTCAACAATCGCGACGCCTACCTGCGCAATGCCGCGATTCTGCTCTTCCGACGCATGAGAAATTTCGTTCAACAGATCCGTCACGTTACTGACCGAGTTGACGATCTCCCCCATGGTGTTCCCCGTCTGACTCACCAGTTGCGAACCGGCATTAATACGCGCCACAGAATCATGAATCAGCGCTTCAATCTCCTTCGCCGCCTGCGCACTGCGTTGTGCCAGATTACGCACTTCGCTGGCTACCACGGCAAAGCCCCGACCTTGTTCTCCGGCCCGTGCCGCTTCTACGGCGGCATTGAGTGCCAGGATGTTGGTCTGAAACGCGATACTGTTTATCACGGAGGTGATTTCTGAGATTTTGCCAGAGCTGGTGGTGATCTCATTCATGGTGCTGACCACATCCGTAACCAGCTGCCCACCGCGGCTGGCGGTGTCGAAGGTTTGCTGCGCCAGTCGACTGGAATGATGAATGTTGTCTGCGTTCTGCTTAACCGTTGCGGTCAGTTGCTCCATGCTGGCTGCGGTCTGCGCAAGGGCGGCGGCCTGGCTTTCTGTGCGGGCTGACAGATCATTATTGCCGGAGGCAATCTCCGCTGAAGCCTGACTGACGCTGGTCACGCCACTGCGGATACCGCTGATAATGCGACGCAGCTCATCGCTCATTTCACCGACTGCATGCATCAGTTCGCCCAGCTCATCCCGACGGGACGATTTCAGCACGGTGCTGAGGTTGCCACGCGCCATCTGATTAGCGACGTGCAGCAGTTCAGCGAGAGGACGCGTCAACTGGCGGGTAATAAACAGGGCGATAAGAATGCCTGCTACGATAGCGGCGATGATAATCACCGTCATCAGCCAGACGGCCTGATTCGCGTCGTGATTGGTCGCATCTAACTGCTGGGTAAACAAGGCGTTGCTCATGTCGGTCAGGATTTTGCCCGCAGCCGCCAGTTGCACAGTGGCGGCGTCACCAGCCGCCACCGACGCCATCAGCGCATTGATATCGCCCTGTTTGGTCTCAAGCTGTGCGCTGACTTTTTCAAGCGCAGCACTGTCTGCGGCGTTAAGGCGCGGTTTGACCTGAGCCATCAGCTGCACGGTTTCCGACAGGAAGTTGCTCAGGGCGTTGCGATCTTCTTCTTTGTGCTCAAGGCCAAAGAGTTTGACACGTACCGCCACGCCGCCCAGGTGTTTATTGATTTCCTGTAACGCCGCGCTCGTCTGCGGGTCACTGCTGTTGCTTGCGGCCAGTTGGCTGATATCCCGCATCTCATCCGCCACGGACAGGTTCTGAAGCGCCTGTGCCCCGTTACGGACAGCCTGTACCGTATCGGCGCGTTTCTGCCGGTAAGTGGCAATAGCGGACGGCATCGCCGTAATCATCGCCTGCTGACTGTCATCCCAGTGAAAAACGCCCAGGTTTTTCAGATTCTGATCCACCTCTTTCAGCAGATTTTCGTTAACGTCGATGAATTTTTCATCATGCGTTTTCACGAACTGCAGTCGGGCATCTTTGGCCTGTGAAAACCGGTCATTAACGCTTTTCAGCTCCCTGAGCTTTTCGGCCCGGACGCTGATGTCGTTCAGATTTTTAATCCCGCATATCGCTACGGCCAGACTCAAAAGTAAAATCAGTCCAAAACCGAGCATCAGCTTTTTGCCCACTTTTAAATTCTCAAAAAAATGACTTAACCCGCTCATTCAAAAAGTTCCCTTGGTCAATGTGCCGAAATAATCAAACGTAATGTGCCTAAATGCTTAGACGTTATCGGCAGCGAGTAAATTGTATTCAGTATAAATAATTACATAAGCAAATAGTCTGCGTCAGTCTGAACAAAAACGGGCAGAACAGAGGACCAAAAACAGGCGCAAAAGTGAAAGAAAGCGGGCGTCGGTTAAACCGGTTTCCCCCGGCAAAGGGGGGAAGAAACGGGGCGAAACGGCGGGGTGAAAAAGACGTCTCAGGGCAGGAATATCAAGGCAGCTCTGGCGGTTGCCACTCTTCGACTTCAATCAGGACCAGCAGCGCGGCGTCGCCACCAAACATTTTGGGTGCCTGATGAAACGCCATTACCCAGGGATGCTGAGCCAGCCACAGCGGCGTTTGTTGCTTTAAAATATGTTTACCATGTCCGGTCATCACGCTGGCACAAAAAAGGTGTTCGCGACGGCAGGCGGCAATCAACGCGCCCAGTTCCTGTTTGGCCTGCATCTGTGTGAGTCCATGCAGATCGAGAAAAATTTCTGGCGTGTAATCGCCCCGACGCAGCTTTTTCAGCTCGAAATGGCTCACGTCCGCACGGACATAGCGCGTCGCCCCTTCTGTGGACAGCAGCGGCTGGAACTCATCGGAAAAATAATGGCTGTTATCCGCTTGCTCAGACAGCAGGCGTTTAACCGGCACGTCGCGGGTTTTGACCACCGGCTTATGCACGATAGTATCTTGTTTCAGTTCTCGCGTGCCGGTCATTAACTGACGGAACAGCGCTTGATCATCCTGGCTCAGGGTCGGTTTTTTACGCATGGGTCGTGAATCATGTCTGAGGTGGCTGATTAACAGCAGAAGCCATTACCTTACCGTTTACTGTCATTAATTGTCAGCTTTTTCACCTTGCTGCGCTGAATTCTGCTCGGCTTCGTGGCAAACTATCGGCCGATTTAGTTAAAGGCCTGCGGAGGGCTATGTGGACAAAATTTTCGTCGATGAGGCAGTGAACGAACTGCACACCATTCAGGATATGCTGCGCTGGTCGGTCAGCCGCTTTACCGCGGCTGGCATCTGGTACGGACACGGCACAGATAATCCCTGGGACGAAGCCGTCCAGCTGGTTCTGCCCACGCTTTGGTTACCGCTTGATATTCCGGAAGACATGCGCAATGCCCGCCTGACCGCCAGTGAACGTCATCGCATTGTCGAACGCGTCATTCGTCGCGTTAACGAACGCATCCCGGTTGCCTATCTGACTAATAAAGCCTGGTTCTGCGGCCATGAATTCTATGTCGATGAACGCGTTCTGGTTCCCCGTTCGCCGATTGGGGAGCTGATTGAAAACCGTTTTGCCGGCTTAATTCCTGAAAAGCCGCGTCATATTCTGGACATGTGCACCGGAAGCGGCTGTATTGCCATCGCCTGTGCTTACGCCTTCCCGGACGCTGAAGTTGACGCGGTGGATATCTCCCACGATGCGCTGGCAGTGGCGGAACAAAATATCGAAGAGCATGGTTTGATCCACCATGTCACGCCGATTCGCGCCGATCTGTTCCGCGAATTGCCGCCTGTGCAATACGATCTGATCGTGACCAATCCGCCCTATGTGGATGCCGAAGATATGGACGATCTGCCGGGCGAATATCACCATGAGCCTGAGCTGGGTCTGGCGGCCGGAAGCGATGGCCTGAAGCTGGTCCGCCGTATTCTGGCCTGTGCGCCGGGTTACCTGAGCGAAAACGGCGTGCTGATTTGCGAAGTCGGCAACAGTATGGTGCACATGATGGAGCAGTATCCCGATGTGCCTTTCACCTGGCTGGAGTTTAACAACGGTGGTGACGGTGTCTTTATGCTCACCCGTCAGCAAATCGTTGATGCACAGCACCATTTCTCATTCTATAAAGACTAAAAAGAGGGGCGAGCGTTCGCCCGTCAAACCGTAACAAGGAATCTCAATGGCCGGAAACAGCATCGGACAGTTCTTTCGCGTCACCACCTTTGGCGAATCTCACGGCATTGCTCTGGGATGTATTGTTGATGGCGTGCCGCCCGGCATTCCGTTGACCGAAGCCGATATCCAGCACGATCTGGACCGCCGCCGTCCGGGCACTTCGCGTTATACGACGCAGCGCCGTGAACCGGATCAGGTCAAAATTCTGTCAGGTGTGTTTGAAGGTGTCACCACAGGGACCTCGATTGGCTTGCTGATTGAGAACACCGATCAACGTTCGCAGGATTACGGCGCCATTAAAGATCTGTTCCGACCCGGCCATGCGGATTACACCTACGAACAAAAATACGGTACGCGCGACTATCGCGGCGGTGGCCGTTCATCGGCACGTGAGACGGCGATGCGCGTGGCGGCGGGCGCCATCGCCAAAAAATACCTGCACATGCAGCACGGGATCGTGGTGCGGGGCTATCTGGCGCAGATCGGCGACGTGGCCTGTGAACTTAAAGACTGGACCATCGTTGAAGAGAATCCGTTCTTCTGCCCGGACGCTGATAAGCTTGAGGCGCTGGATGAACTGATGCGCGCGCTGAAAAAAGAGGGCGATTCTGTCGGTGCCAAAGTCACGGTCATGGCGGAAAATGTTCCGCCGGGCCTGGGCGAACCGGTCTTTGATCGCCTGGATGCGGATCTCGCGCATGCGCTGATGAGCATTAACGCCGTGAAGGGCGTTGAAATTGGCGACGGCTTTGCCGTGGTGAATCAGCGCGGCAGTCAGCATCGCGATGAAATTCGGGCTAACGGTTTTCAGAGTAACCACGCAGGCGGCATTCTCGGCGGTATCAGCAGCGGTCAGACTATCAGCGCCAATCTGGCGATGAAGCCGACCTCCAGCATTACCGTGCCGGGCAAAACCATCACCCGCGACGGGGAAGAAGTGGAGATGATCACGAAAGGCCGTCACGATCCCTGCGTGGGCATTCGTGCGGTGCCGATTGCCGAAGCCATGATGGCAATTGTGCTGATGGACCATCTGCTGCGCCAGCGTGCGCAGTGTGGCGATGTCAACTCCACCGTGCCACGTTGGTAACCTGATGAAAGTGATGCTGATGCTCAGCGCGCTGTTACTCAGCGCGGCAAGCCTGGCGGCGACGCCATGGCAGCGTATTCAGCACCCTGTCGCGGGTGCACCGAATGCGATTGGCGGCTTTGCCAACGGCTGTATTGTCGGCGCGCAGGCTCTGCCGCTTAACTCACCGGATTATCAGGTCATGCGTCAGGATCAGCGCCGCTATTTCGGTCATCCCGACCTGATTCTGTTTATCCAGCGCCTGGCCATGCAGGCGCACAATCTGCAACTGGGCAACGTGCTGATTGGCGATATGGGCATGGCTGCCGGCGGACGCTTCAGCAGCGGCCATGCCAGCCACCAGACCGGACTCGACGTGGATATCTGGCTACAACTGCCGAAAACCCGCTGGAGCGCACAGCAGTTACTGAAACCTCAGCCGCTGGATCTGGTGGCCGCCGATGGCAGGAACGTCGTTGCGCGTCACTGGCAGCCTGAAATCGCCAGTCTGATTAAACTGGCGGCGAAAGATGAAGATGTCACGCGTATCTTCGTCAATCCGGCGATTAAAAAGCAGCTTTGCGCGGATGCGGGTGCAGATCGAAGCTGGTTACATAAAGTACGGCCCTGGTTCGCGCACCGCGCCCATATGCACGTCCGTTTGCGCTGTCCACAGGGCAGCCCGGATTGTGAGGAGCAGGCTCCCCCGCCTCCCGGGGATGGCTGCGGGGCAGAGTTGCAGAGCTGGTTCCTGCCAAAGCAGCCGGGTTCTGCGCCTGTGAAGCGTGAACCCCCGCCGCTGCCGCCTGCCTGTCAGGCGCTGCTGGATAAACATTTACTGTAAGGGTTCCCATGGAGTGGTTCATTGCCAGCCCGCTGGCGGTTGTCCTGCTGTTTTTTATTGCGCTACTGGCTGGATTTATTGATTCGATTGCGGGCGGCGGTGGCCTGCTCACGCTTCCTTCTCTTCTGGCGGCCGGGCTGTCGCCGGCGCAGGCGCTGGCGACCAACAAACTCCAGTCGGTCGGCGGCTCTTTCTCTGCCAGCCTGTATTTTGTAAGGCGGGGAGCCATTACGTTGCGTGAGCAACGGCTGAATATCGCCATGACCTTTCTGGGCGCGGTGGGCGGCGCGGTGCTGATTCAGCATCTTCAGGCCGATTTCCTGCGGCAAATCCTGCCGCTGCTGCTGATCGCCATCGGTATGTGGTTTTTGTTAATGCCGCGCATTGGCGAGGAAGACCGGGTGCATCGTCTCAGGGGGCTGCCTTTTGCCCTTATCGGCGGCGGCTGTATCGGTTTTTATGATGGTTTTTTTGGCCCGGGAGCTGGCTCGTTTTATGCGCTGGGCTTTGTGACGCTGTGTGGCTTTAACCTGGCGAAAGCGACTGCGCATGCCAAACTGCTTAACTTCACCTCAAATTTCGGCAGCCTGCTGTTCTTTATCTTTGGCGGGAAAGTGGTGTGGGGCACCGGCCTGATCATGATGCTGGGCGCGGTCTGTGGCGCACGACTGGGCGCAAGGCTGGTTCTGGCGCGTGGGCAAAAGCTGATTCGTCCGATGGTGGTGATCGTTTCGGCGGTCATGAGCATGAAATTGCTCTGGGACAGCCACGGCAGTGAGGTTCTGGCCTGGCTGGCGGCGCTGAATCTGTAATACTTTACGTGAATATTGAATGACAACACATGACTACCCGCAGCTCATTACGCTGTTTGACCGCTGCTTTAGCGAAGACTTTCAGACCCGTCTAATTAAAGGCGATGATGAACCGATTTATCTTCCTGCAGACAGCGAATCACCATGGAACCGGGTGGTGTTCGCCCATGGTTTTTACGCGAGTGCGCTGCATGAAATTTCGCACTGGTGCATTGCCGGTGAAGCCCGGCGCAAGTTAGTCGATTTTGGCTACTGGTATTGCCCGGACGGGCGGGATGCGCAAACGCAAAGCCAGTTTGAATCGGTTGAGGTGAAGCCGCAGGCCCTGGAGTGGATGTTTTGCGTTGCCGCAGGCTTTCCCTTCAATGTCAGTTGTGACAATCTCGATGGCGATTGTGAGCCCGATCGCATTGCTTTTCAGCGTAAAGTTCATGCCCAGGTCATGAGCTACCTGGCGTCGGGCATTCCTGCCCGTCCCGCACGCTTTATTTCAGCCCTGGCTGAATTTTATGGCAGGCCTTCTCTGACCGCATCACAGTTTCCATGGCCGGAAGATGTGTAATGCAGAAGGGATTATTTAACAGAGGAATTGAGATGATCGCAGAATTTGAAGCGCGTATTCTGGCCCTGATTGACGATATGGTTGAGCACGCCAGTGACGATGAGCTGTTTGCCAGCGGTTATCTGCGTGGCCATTTAACCCTGGCAGTCGCGGAAGTGGAGCAACTGGATGACCACACGCCGCAGGCGCTGCAGATTCAGGTCACCCGCAGCCTGCAAAACGCCATTGCCGCCGGAGAGTTATCGCCACGGGATCAGGCGCTGGTCATTGGCATGTGGGATAATCTGTTTTTACAGGCGCGTCAGCAGACTGCCTGAGTGAGCAGGGCGGCATGCCGCCCTAGTGCTATTTCCCCGCTTTTTTGCCTTTCAGCAGCTTTCTGACCCAGTAACGATTAGGATTCAGCGCCGCCAGCGTGCTGGCATCCAGCGGCTGAGGTTCGCCGCTCAGCTGTGCCGCCAGGACTTCTGCCGCCAGCGGTGCGCTGCACAGCCCGCGCGAGCCAAGTGCGCCGAACAGATAAAGGCCGGGAAAGTACGGCGCCGCTGGGATCGCCGCTCCGCGTGCATTCTGCTGCGCCAGATCGGCATAAAGCGCAAGCGTCGCTGCGTAATCCGGCGCACAGCCCACCATCGGTAAGTGATCCCGCGTGGCACAACGTACGCCGCTGCGCGCTGCGTTCTGACTGACATCCACCGCATTAACCCAGTCGCTGTGCGGCAGGCAATGCTGCAGGCGGCGGTGATTCTCCTGCTGATCCGCTTCACGAAAGGCGGTGGAGGTCTCTCCCCGGTGATAGCTGGCCCCGATACAGTGCGTCGCAAACTGGGGACTGGCGGGCGTAAGATAGCCATCGTAGCAGAGCACCGTCCTGAGCGCCGACAGCGCAGGCGATACGGGAACATGGCTGACCTGACCGGCCACCGGATACACGGGCAGCGCGTCGGTCTGGGGCAGGTCGGTGAGGTGATGGCCGTTCGCGAGCACCACGGCAGCGTGATGCATATCGGGCTGTTCGCTAAAGGTTAACGTCCAGCCCTGCGCATTCTGACTGAGCGCGGTGACGCGATGCAGCCAGTGTACACGCAATCCCAGTTGCTCGCCCCTGGACAGCAGGGAAGAGGTCAGTTCGGCCGGGGCTAACCAGCCGCCCATCGGGTAATAGATGCCGCCGCAGTGCAGCGCAACCTTCGCCAGCGCCTCGGCTTCCTGTTGCGTCACGCCATGGGCAATCTCTTCAGGTAATCCCATCGCCAGCATCTGTTCAATCTTGCTGGCACTTTTATCGTCCCAGCCGAGCTGCAGGACGCCGCTCCAGTCGTGTTCGAACGGCAGATCCAGCGCGTCATACAGGCGACGGGCAAACGTGAAGGCGGCGGGGAAAAAGGTGGCAAGCGCCGGATCGTGCTGATTAAGCAAAGGGTACAGTGCGCCCTGACGATTGCTGGATGCGCCCAGCGCGGGGGCTTCGTCGGCGCAATACAGCGTAACGCGCCAGCCGCGGCGCAGTAAAGCCAGGGCCAGCGTCGCACTGGCGATACCGCCGCCCACCAGAGCAACCTCTTTTTCAGACGGCGCAGGCCGGGCATACCAGGGTTGGCGCGGGTACTGTGCTGGTGCCTGTTCAAGCGAGCCGCACAGCATTTCCCGTTTTGGACCAAATCCTTTACGGCGCGTGACCGCAAAGCCCGCTTCCTGCAAGCCACGACGTACGAAACCGGCGGCCGTAAAGGTGGCAAATGTTCCCCCTGGCCGGGCCAGCGCCGCCATCGACTGAAACAGTTCCGGCGTCCACATATCGGGATTTTTCGACGGCGCAAAGCCATCTAAAAACCACGCGTCGACCTGACGATGCAGACTGTCATCAAAATTATTAATTAGCGCATTAATATCGCCTAACCACAGATCCAGCGTGATGCGGCCGGCATCGAATAACAGCCGCTGGCAGCCGGGCAGGGCCAATGGCCACTGACGCTGGAGTTGGTCGGCCCAGGGCGCAAGTTCAGGCCAGTGCTGATGGGCCGCCATCAGATCGGCCTGGGTCAACGGAAATTTTTCAAAGCTGATGAAATGCAGTCGCTTCAGCGCCGCATCGGGATGATGACGCTGGAACTGGTCAAACGCCTGCCAGAGCGTAAGAAAGTTAAGGCCGGTGCCGAAGCCGCTCTCGGCCACAATCAGCAGGTCGCGTGGGTGGTGGTGAAATCGTTGGGGGAAATCATTGCCACCCAGAAACACGTAGCGCGTCTCTTCCAGACCATTGTCGTTGGAAAAGTAGACGTCGCCGAAGGCTCGGGAAACAGGTGTACCCTGTTCATTCCAGCTCAGTTGGGCATGTTCAACCGGAGACAGTTTCACAGTAAAGGCTCATTTTTCAGGGAATGGCAGGAGTTTATCGGCCGGGGGAAGATGACGCAAATTTACAAAGGAATTGGCTGATCGGACTTGTTCGGCGTACAAGTGTAAGCTAGAGTGCTCGTCAAATAACAGAAGTGTTGAGGAAGATTGAATGAAACGTGCTGTGATTACTGGCTTAGGGATCGTTTCCAGTATTGGTAATAACCAGCAAGAGGTGCTGGCATCTCTGCGTGAAGGCCGCTCAGGCATCACTTTTTCCCAGGAGATGAAAGATTCCGGCATGCGTAGTCACGTCTGGGGTAACGTTAAACTCGATACCACCGGCCTCATTGATCGCAAAATTGTGCGGTTCATGAGTGATGCGTCCATCTATGCTTACCTGTCAATGGAAGAAGCTATCAAAGATTCTGGCCTGAGCAACGAAGCCTACCAGAACAACCCTCGCGTAGGTTTGATTGCAGGTTCCGGCGGCGGTTCTCCACGTTTTCAGGTTTTTGGCGCGGATGCGATGCGCAGCCCACGCGGCCTGAAAGCCGTTGGCCCTTATGTGGTGACCAAGGCGATGGCATCCGGTGTTTCTGCCTGCCTGGCCACACCGTTTAAAATCCACGGCGTAAACTACTCTATCAGTTCAGCCTGTGCGACCTCTGCACACTGTATTGGTAACGCGGTTGAGCAGATTCAACTGGGCAAGCAGGATATCGTTTTTGCCGGCGGCGGCGAAGAGCTGTGCTGGGAAATGGCCTGTGAGTTCGATGCGATGGGCGCCCTGTCGACCCGTTACAACGACACGCCAGAAAAAGCGTCACGTACCTATGACAACGAGCGCGACGGCTTCGTTATCGCAGGCGGCGGCGGTATGGTCGTGGTGGAAGAGCTGGAACATGCGCTGGCTCGTGGCGCGCACATCTATGCTGAAATCGTGGGCTACGGTGCCACCTCTGATGGTGCTGATATGGTCGCACCGTCAGGTGAAGGCGCTGTACGCTGCATGAAGATGGCGATGCAGGGCGTGGACACGCCAATCGACTATCTGAACAGCCATGGTACCTCTACGCCAGTGGGCGATGTCAAAGAGCTGGGTGCTATTCGTGAAGTGTTTGGCGAAAACACACCGTACATCTCTGCGACCAAAGCCATGACCGGCCACTCCTTAGGAGCGGCGGGTGTGCAGGAAGCGATTTACTCACTGCTGATGCTGGAGCACGGCTTTATCGCCCCAAGCATTAACATCAGCTCGCTGGACGCCGCGGCAGAAGGCATGAACATCGTGACAGAGCCGACGGAAAAAGCCCTTACCACCGTGATGTCTAACAGCTTTGGTTTCGGCGGCACCAACGCCACCCTGACCCTGCGTAAATACCAGGCATAAGTGTGGCGAAGCGTCATGTTGCGCGCAGCATGACGCACACACATCCAAAAGGTCGGCGATTGCCGGCCTTTTTTGTTTCGGTCCATTAGTCACGTTGACGGGATGCGCTGCGTGACAGCAGCCTGACCAGACTGTCACATCCCGCCACAATTTCATCCGGCGTGAGCGCCGCAAAACCTAATAGCCAGCCTTGCCGGTTTGTTTTTTCGCTATACAGCGGGCTGAGCCGGGGTAACAGTAAGCCCGCGTTTGCCGCCTGTACGGTCAAAGCGCCTTCATCCCCCTGTAACAGGTTAACAGCCAGTTGCAGTCCGCCCGGACAGGGAAAGGGGGTGAGCCACGGCGTCAGACGCTGTTCAATCTGTTCCAGTAAGCGATCGCGACGGCTCTGGTAAAGCTGACGCATCAGGCGCAGATGACTGGCGAAGTGCCCCTGCTGCATAAACGCGGCGGTCACCGCCTGGGGAAGCAGGGCGCTGTGACCATCCAGAATGCTGCGTACGCGACCCGAGGGTTCCACCAGCGCCTCGGGCACGACCATCCATGCCAGGCGCAGGGACGGGAACAGGGATTTTGAAAACGTGCCTAAGGTTATCACCCGCTGATCCCTGTCGAGTGCGTGCAGCGCGGGAGCGGGGCGCTCATCATAGTGAAACTCACTGTCATAATCGTCTTCGATGAGCCAGCTACCGTTGCGGCGTGCCCAGTCGAGCCAGGCGAGACGACGTGGCAGACTCAAGGCAACACCTGTCGGATACTGATGGGAGGGCGTCAGGTACATCAGCTTTGCCGCGCCAGGCTGAGGGACGGCGCCCTGGCCATCCACACTTATTCCTCTCACGCGGGCACCCGCAGCCAGAAAGGCGTTGCGTGCGCCCGCATAACCCGGCTCCTCCATCCACACGTTATCGCCAGGGTCGACCAGCATCAGCGCCAGTAGCTGAAGGGCCTGCTGCGAGCTGGTCAGAATCACGACCTGCTCAGGCTGGCAGTGAATGCCGCGCGACAACGCAAGGTAATCAGCCAGCGCGTGGCGCAGTGGCATATAGCCTGACGGATCGCCATAGCTCATCACGCTCTGGCCTTCGCTGTGCTGGATACGTGCGGTTAACCGCCGCCAGACCGCATGAGGAAACGCCCGCAACTCCGGAGAACCCGCTGCAAACGCACAGGGAAACGGCGCGTCCTGGCAGCCGCCTGTCGCCAGGACCTGCTGGCCGCGTCGTGACAACCGGGCCATGCGGCTGGCGCGAATGCGGGGAGCTTTGTCAGGGAGAGTGATGGCAACAAAACTGCCCCGGCCTGTTTCCCGCCGCAGATAACCCTCGCTTTCGAGCTGGGCGTAAGCCGCTTCCACCGTCACGCGTGACAGCGTTAAATCCGTGGCCAGCTGACGTGTAGAGGGCAGTTTCTGTCCGGCCTGAAGGTGCGTGGTTTCTATCCACTGACGCAGCGTGGCGCACAGGCGGTCACGCAGACCGCCCGTGGTCTGATGATGAAACAGTTGCAGAAGCGGTGACGACATAATGGTCTTATCAACAGGTTCAGATGGGTCTTAGTCAGGCATCCACTTTGCCGTACACTGCCATCATCACACAACAGGAGAAATGCCGATGTCATCCGTTTTACGTTTCCCTCCCGCCTCACCGTCGCAAAGCGTGGCGTATCTGCAGGCTAAACTGGCGTATTACACCGATGCCTGGGATCTGGCTGAGGATCTTTCCCGTCAGGTTCAGGGGATTGTGGTCGTGGATGCGCGCCGGGCAGAGGCATATCGCGGCGGTCATATCTGTGGCGCGATCTCTTTCCCACACCGGGAAATGAACGAAGCCAGCACGGCCCGCCTGGATCGTAATAAAGTGTACGTCACCTACTGCGATGGGATTGGCTGCAATGGCTCAACCAAAGCGGCGCATCAGTTAGCCTTGTTGGGCTTTCAGGTGAAAGAGCTGACTGGCGGGCTGGATTTCTGGAAGCGGGATGATCACCCCATGGCATGGGGTGATGAGGCGGGCGAATGGCCGCAGACAACGGCTGCGGCATCCTGTGGTTGCTGACTTACAGCACCAGCCAGAGCAGAAAGGCCAGTACGATCAGCCCGACGACCGCGGCCAGTAAGGGGCGCTCAGCCAGCGGTTTCAGCGCGGGCGGCAGCGAGGCGGAAATCGGTGCCCAGATGGGGTGCGGATTCAACTCACTGTCGGCCAGCACCTGCTCATGGGCTCGCTCTGCGCGCCGTGAAAACAGGAAGTTAAGCAGGTCCTGCGTCTGGGTCGGCGTCAACACCGTCTGCGGGGTAGCCTGGAACCGTTGCTGGCTGTAATCCTCCAGCATCTGCTGCTCACGCTTGTCCAGAGGATGTTTCAGTGAGCTTTCAATCAGCTGCAGCGTTGGCGCGCTGTGCTGGCTCAGCGTCTGACGCACCTGGAGATACTGAGTCAGTAACGGGTAATGGCGTGAAGGAATCGGATCGCCACTGGTCAGGTTCACCAGCTTCAGCGCCGCCGTCCAGATTTTGCCGCTGGATTCGCCGGTGGCGGCCGCCAGGCGGACGATCTGCTGATTCAGCGCCTGGTGTTCGGCGGGCAGCAGAGAGCGATCGCTGGTGCGACTCTGTTGCGGCTGGGGGATTGCCATCTGACCATTTTGCAGCATGGTTAACACCTGACGCAGCTGGTCCTGCGTCAGGGCACTCAGCACCGTCTGACCAAACTGCTGACGGATAAAATCACTGACAGCCTGACGATTGTTTCCTTTCGGCAGCAATTCGGTCAGTTGCGTCATCAGCTGACGTGTGGCATGGCCATTTTGCACCTGCGCCAGGCGGGCGTTGAGAAACTGCTCGGCAGCCGGGAAGTGGCGCGACTGCAGTTCCGCTTCACTCTTCACACCCACTTCATGGCGCAGCCCAGCCCAGAGCTCCGGCGCTTTTAACGTGCTGAGGGACATGATGCGCACAATCAAACGCTCAAGCGTCGTACGCTGGGCAGGCGACAGCGGTTGTTCACCGGCAACGCTGCCCGGACGTGAAGTGTCAGTTTGGGGATTAACAGATGAACGATCGCCGACCGGCACACCGGGGCCGCTGACAGGTTGCATGGCGGATTCCTTGGAAAACAGACTAGCGTGGGGTGCGCCGGAAACAGAATACGCTATGATAACAAAAGCCCCCTGGAAATCCACGGGGCTGATGTGTTTCAAACAAAGATTTACTTACTGATGCGCAGGCGTCGCTTTACGGCGCAGACGTTTCCATACAAACGGAACAATCAATACCGCCACGGCCAGGATCAGCAGCACTTTGGCAATCGGGCTCTCCCACAAAATCGCCATTTCACCATTGCTGATAGACAGCGCACGGCGCAGGTTCTGCTCCAGCATTTCGCCCAACACGAAACCTAAGATCAGCGGTGACATCGGGAAGTCCATTTTTCGCAGGATATAGCCAAAAACACCAAGCCCGACCATCAACAGCAGGTCAAAGGTGGTGCTGTGTACGGCGTAAACGCCAACCGCAGAAATGGCGGCAATGGCCGGTACCAGAAACCACAGCGGAATGGTCAGCATACGCGCGAACACGTTGATCATCGGGATGTTCATAATCAGCAGCATCACGTTGCCAATTAACAGCGCCGCAATGAGCCCCCAGACGATATCCGGCTGTTCGGTAAACATCGCCGGACCGGGCGTGATGTTATATAGCGTCAACGCGCCGACCATCACCGCGGTGGTGCCAGAGCCCGGAATGCCCAGCGTCAGCATCGGAATAAACGATCCGCACGCCGAAGCGTTGTTGGCGGCTTCCGGCGCAGCGACACCACGAATATCGCCCTTACCAAACTGGTCGCTGCCGCTGATTTTTTTCTCTGTCATGTAGGCGATTGCGCTGGCGATGGTGGCACCGGCACCGGGCAAGACACCGACAAAGAAACCAATAAACGATGATCGCAGCGTCGCCCCGGTCGACTGAGCGGCTTCTTTCATGTTGAACATCATGCGGCCACTGGCGCGCACCACCTTTTGTCCCGTATGGGTGGATTCCAGCATCAGCAAAATTTCGCTCACCGAGAACAGGCCAATGACCACCACGACAAACTGAATGCCGTCGGAGAGGTGAACGCTGTCAAAGGTAAAGCGGTAAACGCCGGTGTTGGCATCCACGCCAACGGTCGCCATGCTTAAGCCAATCAGGGCGGACAGAAATGACTTGAGCGGATTCTGGCTCATCATGCTGCCCAGGCAGGCAATGGCAAACACCATCAGCGCAAAATACTCCGCCGGGCCAAACGCCAGCGACCAGCGCGCCAGCAGCGGGGCGAACAGGATGATGCCGATAATCGCAATGGTGGAGCCGACAAACGAACTCACGGCAGAGACAGACAGCGCTACGCCCGCTTTTCCCTGCTGTGCCATGGGGTAGCCATCCAGCGCGGTCATAATCGCGCCAGCGTCGCCCGGCACATTGAGCAGTATCGACGAGATGCGTCCGCCGTATTCACAGCCCAGATACACCGTTGCCAGTAAAATCAGGGCAGACTCCGCAGGCAGGTGCAGCGCAAAGGCCAGCGGCATCAGAATGGCCACGCCGTTGATCGGACCCAGACCGGGCAGCAGGCCAACAATCGTTCCGATAAAGCAGCCAGTTAAGGCAATCAGCAGGTTTTGCGGTGTCATGGCAACGGCAAAACCCTGCATGAGAAAAGACCAGATATCCATTTTTTTCTCCTTAGCTCATCAGGCTGCCAGCCGGCAGGGTGACATCCAGCAGATGGTCAAAGGCGTAAAACAGCGCCCACCCCATAACCGCGCCGGACAGGACGGCGGCCCACCAGCGCGCGCCAAACAGCATGCCGATGCCGAAGGTCAGGAGCGCGGTGGATA
Organism: Pantoea stewartii; assembly: GCF_011044475.1. Taxonomy (NCBI): domain Bacteria; kingdom Pseudomonadati; phylum Pseudomonadota; class Gammaproteobacteria; order Enterobacterales; family Erwiniaceae; genus Pantoea; species Pantoea stewartii. The sequence continues at coordinate 1,440,307 of NZ_CP049115.1, read as the reverse complement.
GCGGGAACCCCAGACGTTCAAACAGCCAGCCATACACGAACAGCATGACGGCCAGCGCCACCAGACGTTTCATCGTCTGCGGTGCGGGCCACTGGATGGCATCGGGCTTTCTCAGTAGCAGCATGACGGCACACAGCGCCATCAGGGTGAGCAGCGCCAGCGGAAAAGGCCGCGGGCCGACGGGTTCATAACTGTATTCACTCTGGATTTGCCAGGCGACAACTAACCCTGCCAGACATAACATCAGCCACAGCGTGGCAAAAATACGATCGCTCATGATGCGCTCCGGTTACTTAGCCAGACCAAAGGATTTCGCCTGCTCACGGTAAGCGGCCACCTGATTCTTCACGTATTTATCCAGTTCTGCGCCAAAGAGATTGAACTCAAACAGGCCACGCAGTTCGCGCTGTTGCCTGAATTCGGGCGTTTGCACCATTTTTTCGAACGCGTTCTGCCACCACTGGTAATCCGCGTCGCTGACCTTCGGCCCCAGATAGAAGCCACGAATAATGGGCCATTCCACGTTAAACCCTTGCTCTTTCGCAGTCGGAATCGTGGCCAGCTGATCGGGCAGACGCTTGTCGGCCATCACCGCCAGGACGCGCAGTTTACCGCCTTGCAGGTGCGGCACCATTTCGCTGAGATCGCCCGACATCACCTGAATATGATTGCCCAACAACGCGGTGACGACTTCGCCCCCGCCTTCAAAGGCGACATAGCGCATTTTACGCGGATCGATACCGGCTTCTTTCGCCACCAGCGCGGTTTTCATCCAGTCCTGACTGCCGATGGAGGCACCCGCACCGACCACCACCTTGGTCGGATCTGCCTTCATGGCCGCCATTAATTCGCCCAGATTTTTCCACGGCGCGTCTTCCCGCACGGCGATCATGCCGTAATCTGTGCCGATGGCCGCTAACCACTTCACATCATCGACCGAGTAACGACCAAATTTTCCCTGCGACAGATTCAGCAGTGAGCCGCCCGAAAAGGCGACCACAGTGCCTGCTTCAGCCGGGCGCTGAGCCACAATAGCGTTATAGGCCACAGCACCCACGCCGCCAGGCATGTAGGTAATGCGCATCGGTTTTTCGATCTGTTTGGTTTCCATGAGTGAAACCTGAATCAGCTTACAGGTCAGGTCGAAACCGCCACCCGGTTTGGCGGGGGCAATGCATTCGGTCCTGTCGGGGGCAGCGGCATTACCTGGCGACGGCAACATGAGAGCCAACAGGGCAGAGGCGAGGGCGGTGTGGATTATTTTTTTCATCGTGCGCTCCATCTTTCTTTCAGAGTGTGATTACTACCGACAATTCGGCGTTATTGAATTGTTAAATCGGTAACCTTTCATTTACCTTTCAGCCATCAGGTTTAGTGAAAGGATGTGATATGCGTCTCTTACTGGTGGAAGACACGGCCGAGCTGGCGCGATGGTTACAGAAGGCGTTAACGCAAAAAGGGTTTGCTGTGGACTGGGTCGCGGACGGCGTTTCGGCGGATCACAGCCTGCAAAGTGAAGATTATGCGCTGGTTGTGCTGGATGTTTCCCTGCCGCGTCTGGACGGCATTGAGGTGTTAACCCGGTTACGTCGGCGTGGACAAAATGTTCCGGTGTTGCTGCTGACCGCACGCACGACGCTGGACGACCGCGTGCGCGGCCTGAATACCGGCGCGGATGACTATCTGACCAAACCCTTCGAACTGGATGAGCTGGATGCGCGCCTGCGTGCGTTGCTGCGTCGTGCGCAGGGACACTCGGCCCGGCACCAGACCCTGGGCCAGTTGGTGCTGAACGGTGAAGGCTACTTTTTGCTGGCAGAGAAACCGCTGGCGCTGACACCGCGTGAATCCAGCGTACTGACCACGCTGATGCAGCGTCGGGGCCGCCCGGTCTCGCGGCAGCATTTGTATGAACAAACCTTCACCCTGGCGGATGACGCCAGCCCGGAAAGCATCGAGCTGTATGTACACCGGGTACGCAAAAAGCTGGCGGGCAGTAACGTGGGCATTGTGACGCTGCGCGGACTGGGCTACAGCCTGGAAACCCTGGCATGCGACTGATCACCTCGCTACGGGGCGAGTTACTGGCCTGGCTGGGGCTGCCGCTTTCCCTGCTGTGGGTGCTTTCTGTTTACACGCACTATCAGAGCGGACTGGCGGCGGCGAATCAGGCCTACGATCGCTCTCTGCTGGCCTCTGCGCGCACAGTCGCTGAACGGCTGGTGGTGCGTAACCAACACCTGGAGGTCGACGTGCCCTGGGTGGTGCTCGACAGCTTTGAGCGCAACATGAATGATCGCCTGTTTTATCAGGTGATTTCGCCGCAGGGGAAAACGCTGTCCGGCTATGACGGGCTTCCCCCGATCCCCGTCACCAGCGCGATGTCAGAGACCTATCCCGCGCTGGTCCATTTCTATGACGGCTATTATCAAAAGCAGCGCATCCGGGTGGCGGCCTTGTGGCAGCCCGTCAGCGAGACGGGCGCGGAAGGTATGGCGCTGGTGCTGGTCGCGGAAACCATCCATTCCCGTGAGGCTTTCGCGAAAGGGCTGATGCGCACGGCTTTGCTCAGCCAGAGCGCGCTGGTGTTAATTGCCGTGTTGCTGGCAAGCCTGATGCTACGCCGGGTGTTGCGGCCTTTACGCCGTCTGTCCCGCATTGTGCTGCGTCGCGATGGTGCTGAACTGACGCCGCTGCCGTCCCTGCCGTGGTCGGAGCTACAGCCGCTTATCGTGGCATTTAACCGCTATCTGGAACGGCTGCGGGGATTGCTGGCGCGTCAGGATCGGTTCAGCGCCGACGCCGCTCATCAGCTTCGCACGCCGCTCACTATTCTGAAAACCCAGATCGGCACGGCGCTGGACAGCCATCAGCCTGAACAGTGGCGGGAAAGCCTGCAGAGCATGCGCTACACGCTGGATGACACCATCCTGCTTACCGACCGGCTGCTGCAACTGGCGCGTATCAAAGCCCGACACGGCGAAGATAAACCCATGGTGAAAGTGGATCTGGCGACGGTGGTGCGCGAGGCGTGCCTGAGCCGCTATGCGGCTGCGCGTGCGAAACAGATTGACCTGGGTTACGAAGGTGATGCGCACGGCGACGTCAAAGGCGATGCGCTGCTGCTGGGCGAGCTGTGCGCCAACCTGCTGGATAACGCTATTACCTATACGCCGGTGCAGGGTACGGTGACGGCGCGCCTGGAGAGCGGCAGATTATACATTGAGGATTCAGGGCCGGGCATTCGCCCGGAAGAGCAGCAAAGCGCTTTACGGCCATTTATCCGGCTGGATAACGCCGCGATGCAGACGGGAGCAGGTATCGGGCTGGCGCTGGTGCACGATATTTGCGCCTGGCATGGCGCAACCGTCACGCTGGATAGCAGCCCGTCACTCGGTGGGCTGCGTGTCACTATCCGGTTTAATGCGGATCGGCCTTAAGCGATTCCCGTCGCGTTAACGGCCTGCGCAGACGCTGTGCCAGCAGAACGCCTGCCAGCGTCAGACCGCCGCCAATCCAGTGATAGCTGTGCAGATGTTCATGCAAAAACAGCACCGCAATCAGGGCGGTAAAGAGCGGTGTCAGATTCATAAAAATACTGGTGATGCTGGCCCCCAACTTTTGTACGCCATGAATCCACAGCCACGGGGCCAGAATGGAGGCGAACAGGCCGGCAAAGGCCACCAGGGGAAGATTCCGTGGCGTGAGCGAGACATCCGGTGTCATCAGAAAACCGGGCAGCAACAGCATCACGCCAGCGGCAATTTGCACATACAGACTCTGCCAGACGGGTAGGGGAATCGACCAGCGTTTTGTCATCACGCCGTAAAGCGCATAGCAGGCTGAGGCCGCCAGCATCAGGGCTTCGCCCGTACCGATGCCGTGATGCAGCAGCTGGTCAGGCTTGCCTTCACTGACCAGCCAGATTAAGCCACAGAAGGAGATCAGACTGCCGGCCAGAATCCCCACGGTCGGGGCAATCCGCAGAATAAGGACACTGAGCAGCACGGTGAGTAGCGGGATCAGCGCGGCGATAATGCCCATAAACAGGGCACTCACGCTATGGGCGGCGTAATAGGCCAGACTCTGATACAGCGCCATGCCCAGCAGGCCCAGAATCATCAGTCGTCCCAGATGCGGCCGGATCGTCTGCCATTGCCGCAGCACGCCCGGCAGGACAAAAGGCGTCAGCACCAGCAACGCCAGCAGCCAGCGATAGAACGAAATTGCGGCAGGCTCAATGGCACCTGCCGATAATTTATTCACGATAGCGTTAACCGACCAAATCAACACCGCAAACAGCGGAAATAAAAAGACCATAACAAGGCTCCCGTCTCAGACCCGCGGCAGTGTACGCCTGTGATGCCCCTTTCTGCCAGCCTTACCCGCCCCTGCACTGCGTGGTTAGGCGAATGTCAGGCTTTTGTGCCAGAATAGCGGCCTTCAATACACAGACAGGAAAGCCGTGGTGAAAATTCTCGTCGATGAAAATATGCCGTATGCCCGTGAACTCTTTAGTCGTACGGGCGATGTGGTCGCCGTACCTGGCCGACCGCTTCCTGAAGCCGAACTGGCGGATGCCGATGGTCTGATGGTGCGTTCCGTCACCCAGGTCAACGCCGCGTTGTTGCAGGACAAACCCGTTAAGTTTGTCGGCACTGCCACGGCGGGCACGGATCATATTGACGAAGCGTGGCTGCAGCAGGCGGGCATCGCCTTCTCTGCGGCCCCCGGCTGTAACGCGATTGCGGTGGTTGAATACGTGTTTTCTGCCTTGCTGCTGCTGGCAGAGCGGGACGGTTTCCAGTTGCGCGATCGTACTGTTGGCATCGTGGGCGTGGGAAATGTGGGCGGACGCCTGCAGAAGCGGCTGGAAGCCTGGGGCGTGAAAACCCTGTTATGCGATCCCCCGCGCGCCGATCGGGGTGACGACGGCGAGTTTCTCTCACTTGATGCGCTGGTGCAACAGGCCGATATTCTGACCTTTCACACGCCGCTGTTTAAATCCGGCCCCTATAAAAGCTGGCATCTGGCCGATGCCGCGCTGCTGATGGCCCTGAAACCGAAGACGATTTTGATTAACGCCTGCCGTGGCCCGGTGGTCGACAATGCCGCACTGCTTGAGGTGCTGAACCTGCGTCACGATCTGAGCGTGGTGCTGGACGTCTGGGAACCGGAGCCGGATCTCTCCCTCGCGTTGCTGGATCGGGTTGATATCGCCACGGCGCACATTGCCGGTTACACCCTTGAGGGCAAGGCGCGCGGCACCACCCAGGTGTTCGAAGCCTGGTGCGACTTTATTGGTCAGCCGCAGCAGGTGCCCCTGAGCAGTCTGTTACCTACGCCAGAGTTCAGCCAGATCAGCCTGAATGGGCCGCTCGATCAGTCAACGCTGAAACGTCTTGTGCATCTGGTGTATGATGTGCGCCGCGATGATGCGCCCCTGCGAAAAGTGGCGGCAAAACCGGGTGAATTTGACCGCCTGCGCAAGCAGTATGAAGAGCGTCGCGAGTGGTCATCATTGCAGGTGAACTGCGATGAGGCCGCGACCGCAGAAATGCTCACTCAGTTGGGCTTTAACGCCGTATTATCCTCCACCTGATTGTCAGCCTGCGTAAAACGCGGGTACAGGTGCAGGGATAAATCTGAATCCCTGGGCGGTGACATCACCGCCTTCTGTTTTTATGTCATTGTCTGAGGTAAACCAACATGTCTGACGGCTGGAATATTGCGCTTCTTGGCGCAACAGGCGCAGTAGGGAACGCTGTACTGGAACTGCTGGCTCAACGCCAGTTCCCGGTTGGTGAATTGTATTTGCTGGCAAGCGATAACAGCGCCGGTGAAAGTAAACGTTTTGAAGGCCGCTCTTTGCGGGTTGAAAACGCCGCGGAGTTTGACTGGTCACAGGCGCAGCTGGCCTTCTTTGTTGCCGGTCGTGACGCCTCGGCCCGTTATGCGGAAGAGGCGGCGAGTGCGGGTTGCCTGGTTATCGACAGCAGTGAGCTGTTTGCCCTGTCGCCGGATGTGCCGCTGGTGGTGCCGGATGTGAATCCGCAGGTGCTGGCCGATTACCGTAATCGCAATATCATCAGCGTGGCCGATAATCTGGTGAGCCAGCTGCTGACGGCTATCAAACCGCTGGTCGATGCCGCCGGTTTAGGCCGTTTGCAGGTCACCAATCTGATCTCCGTCTCCACGCACGGCAAAGTGGCTGTGGATGCGCTGGCCGGGGAGAGCGCCCGCCTGCTGAACGGCGTACCGGCGGATGACCACCATTTTGGTCGTCAGCTGGCTTTTAACCTGCTGCCACAACAGGCCGATGCAGAGGGCAGCGTGGAGAGCGAGCGTCGCCTGGTTGATCAGGTGCGTAAAGTGTTGCAGGACGACGGTTTGCCCGTGGCGGTCAGCAGCGTTCAGGCACCGGTGTTTTATGGCAATGCCCAGATCGTCCACATTGAAAATCTGCGCCCGCTGTCAGCAGACGAAGCCAGAGCAGAGCTGGCCCTGGCCGCCGATATTCGCCTGAGCGACGAAGAGGACGTTCCCACGCCGGTAACGGATGCCTCAGGTAGCGATGCGCTGAGTATCGGCAGTGTACGTAATGACTACGGTATTCCGGAGCTGTTGCAGTTCTGGTCCGTGGCGGACAACGTTCGTTTCGGTGGCGCGCTGATGGCGGTGAAAACCGCAGAGAAGCTGGTGCAGGAGTATATGTACTGATGTCGGAAGGTCAGACAAGAAAGCTGGCACTGGGCATTGAGTACGACGGCAGCCGATACTACGGCTGGCAACGGCAGCAGGAAGTGCGCAGCGTGCAGGAAAAGCTGGAGCGGGCGCTGTCGAAGGTCGCGGACCATCCGGTGAGCGTATTTTGCGCCGGGCGTACCGATGCTGGCGTGCACGGCACCGGACAGGTGGTGCATTTTGAGACCGTGGCGCAGCGAGCGGATGCCGCCTGGACATTGGGTGTCAATGCCAATCTGCCGGACGATATCGCTGTACGTTGGGTGAAAGCCGTGCCGGACGAGTTTCATGCACGTTTCAGCGCCACAGCCCGGCGTTACCGTTACCTGATTTACAACCAGCGCTTACGTCCGGCTATCCTGGGCAAGGGCGTGACGCACTTTTACTATCCGCTGGATGTGGAAAAGATGCAGCGCGCCGGGCAGAGCCTGCTGGGCGAGAACGATTTCACCTCGTTTCGCGCCGTACAGTGCCAGTCGCGTACGCCATGGCGCAACGTGATGCACCTGAACGTCAGTCGTCACGGGCCCTATGTCATTGTGGACATTAAAGCCAACGCTTTTGTGCACCATATGGTGCGCAACATTGTCGGTAGTCTGATGGAAATTGGCTGTGGTAATCAGCCAGAATCCTGGATGGCAGAACTGCTGGCCGCCAAAGATCGCACGCTGGCGGCGGCCACGGCAAAAGCCGAAGGGCTTTACCTGGTGGCGGTGGATTATCCCGCGCACTTTGCTTTACCTCAGCCGCCGATGGGGCCGTTGTTCCTCGCGGATTAATCAACCTTAGCTAAAGGGATCGTTATGGAGTTCATCCATTTTGTGGTCGATTTTATTTTGCACATTGATGTGCATCTGGCCGAATTAGTCGCGCAGTATGGCATCTGGATTTACGCCATTTTGTTCCTGATTCTATTCTGCGAAACCGGCTTAGTGGTCACGCCGTTTTTGCCAGGCGACTCGCTGCTGTTTGTCGCGGGGGCACTGGCGGCATTGCCCGGTAACGATCTGAACGTCCACCTGATGGTCGCGCTGCTGGTTATCGCGGCGATCCTGGGTGATGCGGTGAACTACACCATCGGTAAACTGTTCGGTGAACGCCTGTTCAGCAACCCGAACTCGAAAATTTTCCGCCGCAGCTATCTGGATAAAACCCATGCGTTTTATGCCCGTCATGGTGGAAAAACCATTATTCTTGCCCGTTTCGTGCCGATTGTGCGTACCTTTGCCCCTTTTGTCGCCGGCATGGGCCACATGTCCTATCGGCATTTTGCCCTGTTTAACGTTACCGGTGCGCTGGTATGGGTGCTGCTGTTTTCGTATGCAGGCTATCTGTTTGGCGATTTGCCAGTGGTGCAGGAAAATCTTAAGCTGCTCATCCTGGGCATTATCGTGGTATCGGTTCTGCCGGGCATTATCGAAATCTGGCGTCATCGCCGCCAGGCTAAGCAGTAAAATTAACTCTGAGCAGGCTTACCGCTCAGGGGTAAGACCAGATTTTTATCCACAGTCTTAACTGGTTGTGGTTTAATGAGCGACATTTACCGTCTGCTGAAGCGGTTTTCAGCAGCATCAAGACGACTGGACCAGGTCAGTTTTTAACAGAAAGGTCATCAATGAGCTGGATTGAACGCATTCTTAATAAAAGCAATATTACGCCTGCACGTCGTGCCAACATTCCGGAAGGAGTGTGGACGAAATGCGACAGCTGTGGCCAGGTACTTTACCGTGCCGAGCTGGAGCGTAATCTTGAGGTCTGCCCGAAGTGCGACCACCACATGCGCATGCACGCCCGTGAGCGTCTGGCGAGCCTGCTCGATCAGGGCACGCTGGTTGAACTGGGCAGCGAGCTGGAACCCAAAGATCTGCTGAAGTTCAGGGATTCCAAAAAGTACAAAGATCGTCTGGTTGCGGCACAAAAAGCGACAGATGAAAAAGATGCGCTGATCGTCATGAAAGGCCAACTGCACGGTATGCCGGTTGTCGCGGCGGCCTTTGAGTTCGCGTTTATGGGCGGTTCAATGGGCTCTGTTGTCGGGGCGCGTTTTGTTCGCGCGGTCGAGCAGGCGCTGGAAGACAACTGTCCGCTTATCTGCTTCTCCGCCAGCGGCGGTGCCCGTATGCAGGAAGCGTTAATGTCACTGATGCAGATGGCGAAAACTTCTGCGGCGCTGGCGAAAATGCAGGAACGCGGTCTGCCGTATATTTCGGTGCTGACTGACCCAACCATGGGCGGTGTTTCCGCCAGCTTCGCGATGCTGGGCGATCTGAACGTGGCCGAACCGAAAGCGCTGATTGGCTTTGCGGGTCCACGCGTTATTGAGCAGACCGTGCGTGAAAAACTGCCGCCGGGCTTCCAGCGAAGTGAATTTCTGATTGAAAAAGGCGCGATTGACATGATCATTCGTCGTCCGGAAATGCGCTTTAAACTGGCAAGTCTGCTGGCAAAAATGATGAACCTGCCGGCACCGTTGCACGATGGTGAAGAGTTCGCACCTGCGACGTCCCACCCGGAGAGTAACGAGGCCTGACAGGAGACAGAAGGCGCGCCGGTCGCGCCTTCCACCCATGCACCCTATACCTTGTTGCTTTCACCAGGTATAAATTTGCAAAACGGGACATATGGACAATCTTCACCTCCCTCAAGCCACGTCGCCTTTGGCCACGTGGCTTTATTATCTTGAGCACCTCCACACTCAGGCAATTGAACTGGGCCTGGACCGTATTCGCCAGGTGGCGCAACGTCTGGACCTGCTGAAGCCTGCCCCTTTTGTTTTCACCGTTGCCGGTACCAATGGTAAAGGCACTACCTGTCGGACGCTTGAAACCCTGTTGATGGCCGCGGGCTATCGCGTGGGCGTTTACAGCTCGCCGCATCTGGTGCGTTATACGGAGCGTGTCCGGGTGCAGGGACAGGAGCTGAGTGAAGCGCAACACAGCGCCAGTTTCGCTGATATTGAAGCGGGACGCGGTACTATCTCCCTGACCTATTTTGAATTCGGCACGCTGTCGGCGCTTAACCTGTTTCAGCAGGCGAAGCTTGACGTGGTCATTCTGGAAGTCGGGCTGGGTGGGCGGCTGGACGCAACGAATATTGTGGATGCCGATGTCGCGGTAGTGACCAGTATTGCGCTGGACCATACCGACTGGCTTGGCCCGGATCGCGACAGCATTGGTCGGGAAAAAGCGGGCGTATTCCGTCAGGGTAAACCTGCGGTGGTGGGTGAGCCTGCTATGCCGGTGACGATTGCCGATGTCGCCAGGGAAAAGGGCGCTCAGCTCATTCAGCTTGGCCGTGACTGGCACTATCATGCGCAGGCAGAAAGCTGGTCTCTGCGCGATGCGCACGGTGAACTGAGCGATCTACCGCTGCCGCAGGTGCCCCTGCCGAATGCGGCAACGGCGCTAGTGGCGCTGCGTGCCTCGGGGCTCAACGTCAGCGACGCACATATCCGTGCCAGCCTGCCGCTGGCGGTGTTACCCGGGCGCTTTCAGACCGTCAGTGAGTCGCCTCGCGTGATTCTGGATGTAGCGCATAACCCGCATGCAGCAGGCTACCTGGCATCGCGCCTGGCTGCCTTGCCGACGCGGGGGCACGTTCACGCCGTGGTCGGGATGCTGCATGATAAAGATATCGCCGGGACGCTGTCCGCGCTGGCTCCGCAGGTCGACTTCTGGTACTGCGCGCCGCTGTCCGGCCCGCGCGGTGCCAGTGCAGAACAACTCATGGCACACGTAACGTCTGCCCGGGCATTCGCAGATGTCGAACAGGCCTGGCAACAGGCGCGGCAGCAGGCTGAACCGCAGGACATCATCCTGGTATGCGGCTCTTTCCTGACCGTCGCGCAGGTGATGGAATCGATTGAAACGGAGAGAGGACGTGGCGAGTAAGTTTCAAAACCGTTTAGTCGGTACCGTTATTCTGGTGGCCATCGGCGTGATTGTGTTGCCGGGGCTGCTGGATGGTAAGAAAAAACACTATAAAGAAGAGTTTGCGGCGATTCCACTGGTCCCGAAACCGGACGACCAGCAGGACAGCGAAATGGTGCCGCCGGTCACCCAGTCGCTGCCAGCCCATCCGCCTGCCGGCGCGGGCAGTGCGGTAAGTCATCCTGACGGGGGCAACTCACAGGCGCAAGAGGGCAGCACGCAGCCCGAGCAAAACAGTGCGCCGAGTGTCGTATCACCGCCGCCTGTACATTCGACGACAGCGAAAGAAAAACCAGCTGAGACGACAAAACCGAAACATACCGAGCAGGCTAAACCGAAGCCGGTAGAACAGACGCAGAGCAAACCGGTCGAGAAAACCAAACCGGTTGAGCAAGCGAAGCCCGTTGAAAAAACCAGGCCGGCCGAGCAGGCAGCGCGCACCGAGGAAGCGGCCCCGGCAGAGCAACCGAAAGAGACGCAACCCTCGGGACAGGCGTATGTTGTCCAGTTGGGCGCATTGAAGAACGCCAGCAAGGTCAACGAGATTGTCGCGAAGCTGCGCCTGTCGGGTTACCGGGCCTATACGGTGCCGTCAACGCCGGTGCAGGGACAAATCACCCGCATTTATGTGGGACCGGATGCGTCTAAAGCGAAAATGCAGGCGGCAGTGGGCGAGCTGAAAAACGTCTCGGGTCTAAGCGGCGTCGTTAAGCCCTACAGCGCGCGTTAAATCCGTGATTGGCGCTGCCGATAAGAATAACAGGCAGCGGCAATCAGCCCTGGCTAAGCGGGGCGGGCAACGGTTAGCCTGGCTTTTCAAGGGGTTAACCGGATAACAATCTCACAGGCGAAGTTCGTTTTTTTCTTCGCCTTTTTTATGGATGCAGAACCTGAAAACCCCTACGCAAACGTTTTCTTTTTCTGTTAGAATGCGCCCCGAACTGGATGCAGGGGTGCAATGGCACTGGCGCTGGAAGAGTTCATGATCTGGATTGATTACGTCATTATTGCGGTAGTTGGTTTTTCGGCTTTGGTCAGCCTGGTTCGAGGGTTTGTCCGCGAAGCCTTATCTCTTGTTACCTGGGGATGCGCGTTTTTTGTCGCCAGTCATTACTATGCCTACCTTGCTGTCTGGTTTACAGGTTTTGACGACGAACTGGTTCGGAACGGAATCGCCATTGCGGTGCTGTTCATTGCGACCCTGATTGTGGGGGCGATAGTGAACTACGTTATCGGCTCGCTGGTAGAAAAAACCGGCCTGTCGGGAACCGATCGGGTATTAGGCGTTTGTTTCGGGGCCTTGCGTGGTGTGCTTATTGTAGCCGCTTTGCTGTTCTTCCTGGATACATTCACGGGTTTTTCAAAAAGCCCGGACTGGCAGCAGTCTCAACTTATTCCCGAGTTCAGTTCTATAATCAGGTGGTTTTTTGACTACCTGAAAAGCACGTCGAGTTTTTTGCCCCGGTGAGACCATCGGGCGTACGGCTTAATGAGGAAATGACAACATGTGCGGTATTGTCGGTATCACCGGTTTCATGCCGGTAAACCAGTCGATCTATGACGCGTTAACGGTGCTCCAGCATCGTGGGCAGGATGCCGCAGGCATTTGTACGATTGATGCGCTCAACTGCTTTCGCCTGCGTAAGGCCAACGGCCTGGTCAGCGATGTTTTCGAAGCCCGTCATATGCAGCGTTTACAAGGCAACATGGGGATTGGTCATGCACGCTATCCTACAGCGGGCAGCTCCAGCGCTTCTGAAGCGCAACCGTTCTACGTCAACTCGCCGTACGGGATTTCTCTTGCACACAACGGTAACCTGACCAACGCACATGAACTGCGTAAGCAGCTGTTCGAAAAAGGCCGCCGTCATGTGAACACCACGTCAGACTCAGAGATCCTGCTGAATATCTTCGCGCAGGAACTGGATCGTTTTCAGCACTATCCGCTGGAAGCCGACAACATTTTTGCCGCTATCGCCGCCGTGCATCAGCAGGTTCGCGGCGCGTATGCGGTGGTCTCGATGATTATCGGCCACGGCATGGTCGCCTTCCGCGATCCTAACGGGATTCGTCCGCTGGTGCTGGGCAAACGCGTCATTGCGGATGGCCGTACCGAGTATATGGTGGCCTCAGAGAGCGTCGCGCTGGATACACTGGGTTTTGAATTCATCCGTGACGTCGCGCCGGGTGAAGCGGTGTACATCACGGAGCAGGGCCAGCTTTCGACCCGCCAGTGTGCCGAGAACCCCAAAAACAATCCGTGCCTGTTCGAATACGTCTATTTTGCCCGACCGGACTCCTTCCTGGACAAAATTTCGGTCTACAGCGCGCGCGTCCGCATGGGCACCAAGCTGGGCCAGAAAATTGCCCGTGAATGGGAAGATCTGGATATCGATGTGGTGATTCCGATTCCGGAAACCTCCATGGATACGGCACTGGAAATCGCCCGCATCCTTGATAAGCCTTACCGCCAGGGATTTGTGAAAAACCGCTATGTCGGTCGTACCTTTATCATGCCGGGTCAGCAGCTGCGCCGCAGCGCCGTGCGCCGCAAACTCAATGCTAACCGCGCCGAATTCCGCGATAAAAACGTCTTGCTGATCGATGACTCTATCGTGCGTGGCACCACGTCTGAGCAGATTATTGAAATGGCACGCGAAGCAGGGGCTAAAAAGGTTTATCTCGCCTCTGCGGCTCCGGAAGTGCGCTTCCCTAACGTCTACGGCATTGATATGCCGAGCGCCACTGAGCTGATTGCCCATGGCCGCGAAGTCGAAGAGATTCGTCAGATTATCAAAGCAGATGCGCTGATTTTCCAGGATCTCAATGACCTCATCGAAGCCGTACGCGAAGAGAATCCCGATATCGTTCAGTTCGAGTGCTCCGTTTTTAACGGGGTTTACGTTACTAAAGATGTGGATCAGGGCTACCTTGAATATCTGGAATCCCTGCGTAACGACGACGCGAAAGCCATTGCGCGGCAGAACGAAGTCGAAAATCTTGAACTGCATAACGAAGGCTAATCAGGCCTGATGCAAAAAAAGAGGGCGGGACTTATCCCGCCCTCTGTGTTTTTTGTCGCGCTGCGCTATTATGGTGCACTTTGCCACTGCAAGGTTGAACGATGAAACGACTCATTATTGGTATTTCCGGCGCAAGCGGTGTGATTTACGGCGTGCGGTTACTGCAGGTCTTGCAGCAGGTCAGCGACGTGGAAACCCATCTGGTCATCAGTCACGCGGCGCGTCAGACGCTGAGCCTGGAAAGTGACTACAGTCTGCGCGATGTTCAGGCGCTGGCCGATGTGGTTCATGATGTGCGCGACATTGCCGCCAGCATTTCCTCCGGGTCGTTTAAAACCCTGGGCATGGTGATTTTACCGTGTTCAATGAAAACCCTGTCGGGCATTGTGCACAGCTACAGCGATTCCCTGCTGACGCGCGCGGCGGACGTGGTGCTTAAAGAGCAGCGCAAGCTGGTACTCTGCGTACGTGAAACGCCGCTGCATATTGGCCACCTGCGGATGATGACGACTGCCGCTGAATTAGGGGCGATTATCATGCCGCCGGTACCGGCGTTTTATCATCGTCCGACAACCATTGACGAACTGGTCGATCAAACAATTAACCGGGTTATCGATCAGTTCGACATTGAACTGCCTCAGGATTTGTTTGTGCGCTGGCAAGGTGCATAAGGTTCAGCTTGTGCACTTATTTAGTGCAAAAGCGCGGGAGCGATCACTGTTCCTGCATTTGGTGAACTAAAAGTTCACAACATCGCTTTTTCTCTGTGACTTCACTGATATATTCCTTTCACAAACCCAGCCTTTATGTGGCAAAAACGGCGGGCTGGGTGCGCGGCAGACCTGCATAACTGGCACGAAACGTGCACAGGTTACTGGCAGTGTTCGTTGCAAACACACATCATGCATCACATAACAATAATTTGCTGAGGGTAATCTATGAAGAAGCGTGTTCTGGCTCTTTCTTTAATGTTGGGCCTGTCCAGTGTGGCCAGCGTATTTGCAGCCGTACCGGCCTCGATTCGTGTCGGCACTGACCCAACATACCCGCCGTTTGAGTCAAAAAACGCGCAAGGACAGTTAGTCGGTTTTGATATCGATCTGGCTAACGAAATCTGTAAACGTATTCAGACCAAATGTACCTATGTGGAAAGCGACTTTGACGCGCTGATTCCGTCGCTGAAAGCTAAAAAAATCGACGCTATCATCTCCTCACTCTCTATCACCGCGAAACGTCAGGAAGAGATTGCTTTCTCTGACAAACTCTATGCGGCCAATGCCCGTTTAGTCGCGCCTAAAGGTTCGAAAATTCTGCCGACGGTTGAATCGCTGAAAGGCAAAAACGTCGGTGTGCTGCAAGGCACCACGCAGGAAACCTATGCTAACCAGTACTGGCGTCCAAAAGGTGTGACCGTCACGCCTTATGCGAACCAGGATCTGGTGTACCAGGATCTGACTGCGGGCCGCATTGATGCCGCATTCCAGGATGAAGTGCAGGCGGCTGAAGGCTTCCTGAAGCAGCCTGTCGGTAAAGACTACGCTTTTGCCGGTCCGGCCGTGAAAGATGACAAGATTTTTGGCGTCGGTACCGGTATAGGATTACGTAAAGATGACACCGAGCTGAAAGCGGCCATTGATAAAGCGTTTGAATCCATGCGCAAAGACGGTACGTACGACAAAATTGCGAAGAAATACTTTAATTTCAACGTGTACGGTGACTAACCTGTCGACTTTGCCTCTGGTAATCGCCTGACCGGATAACGCCTGGTTGCCCTGGCCGCACTGGCCCCGGCAACCTCTGCGTTGTGGTTGATGCCTTACCAGAAGCAACGCTGCCCGCCCACGTGGCGGGTTCAGCGCCGTTTCCACCCCACGACAGGATCTTTTCCATGTTGTATGGCTATTCTGATGTCATTTTAAAAGGCACGTTGGTCACGCTGGAGCTGGCACTGAGTTCCGTGCTGCTGGCGGTGATTCTCGGGCTGATTGGCGCAGGCGCGAAGCTGTCACGTCATCGCCTGCTGTCGCTTATTTTTGAGGGCTACACGACGCTGATTCGTGGCGTGCCCGATCTCGTCCTGATGCTTCTGATCTTCTACGGTCTGCAGATAGTGCTGAACCACATCACCGATGCGCTGGGTCTGGCGCAGTTCGATATCGATCCTATGGTCGCGGGCATTATCACCCTGGGCTTCATCTACGGGGCCTATTTTACCGAGACGTTTCGCGGGGCCTTCATGGCCGTGCCCAAAGGGCAAATCGAAGCCGCGACCGCGTTTGGTTTTACCGGTTCCCAGGTTTTCCGTCGCATCCTCTTTCCGGCGATGATGCGTTATGCGCTGCCCGGGATTGGTAATAACTGGCAGGTGATCCTGAAAGCGACCGCGCTGGTCTCGCTGCTGGGGCTGGAAGATGTGGTTAAAGCCACGCAGCTGGCGGGCAAGAGCACCTGGCAGCCGTTTTATTTCGCCATCGTCGCGGGTGTGATCTATCTGGTGTTTACCACGCTGTCTAACGGCGTGCTATGGTGGCTCAATCGCCGCTACACGGTTGGCGTGAAGAGGGCAGAGCTATGATTGAGATTATCCACGAGTACTGGAAATCACTGCTCTGGACTGACGGTTACCGCTTCACCGGCGTGGCGATTACGCTATGGCTGCTGATTGTTTCGGTGGTGCTGGGCGGCTGTATGGCGGTACTGCTGGCGATTGCACGCGTGTCGCCGAATCGCTTTATCAGCCTGCCGGTCTGGCTCTTTACCTATGTTTTTCGCGGTACGCCGCTGTATGTTCAACTGCTGGTATTCTATTCCGGCATGTATACGCTGGAGATCGTGAAAGGCACCGAGTTGCTGAATGCGTTTTTCCGCAGCGGGCTGAACTGTACCTTACTGGCGTTTACCCTGAATACCTGCGCCTATACGACGGAGATTTTCGCCGGTGCGATTCGTGCTGTGCCTCACGGGGAAATTGAAGCCGCGCGCGCGTATGGTTTCTCAACGTTTAAACTGTATCGCTGTATTATTTTGCCTTCTGCGCTGCGCACCGCCTTGCCGGTTTACAGCAATGAGGTGATATTGATGCTGCACTCGACCGCGCTGGCCTTTACGGCAACCGTGCCTGATTTGCTCAAAATCGCCCGGGACATCAACGCGGCAACGTATCAGCCCTTTACCGCGTTTGGCATTGCGGCCGTCCTGTACCTGATTATTTCCTACACACTGATTAGCCTGTTCCGCCTGGCGGAGCGTCGCTGGCTGGCCCATGTGAAACCTTCTTCATCGCATTGAGTAAGACTATGGCTGATAACAAATTAAGCGTCACCGAACTGCATAAACGTTACGGTGAACATGAAGTATTAAAAGGCGTGTCTTTACATGCTAATGCGGGCGATGTCATCAGTATTATTGGATCGTCCGGCTCAGGGAAAAGTACCTTTTTGCGCTGTATTAACTTCCTCGAAAAACCGAGCGAAGGCACCATTACGGTCAATAACACCGCCATTTCGCTGGTCCGTGATACCGACGGTCAGCTAAAGGTGGCCGACAAAGAGCAGTTGCGCCTGCTGCGCACCCGCCTGACGATGGTGTTTCAGCACTTTAATTTATGGAGCCACATGACGGTGCTGGAAAATGTCATGGAAGCACCGATTCAGGTGCTGGGCCTGAGCAAAGCCCAGGCGCGCGAACGCGCTGTCACCTATTTGAATAAAGTCGGCATTGATGAGCGGGCGCAGTCAAAGTATCCGGTGCACCTGTCAGGCGGCCAGCAGCAACGTGTGTCGATTGCCCGCGCGCTGGCGATGGAGCCCGAGGTGCTGTTGTTTGATGAGCCAACTTCTGCCCTTGACCCGGAACTGGTCGGGGAAGTGCTGCGCATCATGCAGAAGCTGGCCGAAGAGGGCAAAACCATGGTGGTGGTGACGCATGAAATGGAGTTTGCCCGTCACGTTTCCAGCCATGTGATTTTCCTGCATCAGGGTAAGATTGAAGAGCAGGGGCCGCCGACAGAGTTGTTCGGCAATCCCAAAAGCCCGCGCCTTCAGCAGTTCCTGAAAGGTTCTCTTAAGTAAGCCGATCCGCGCCTGTTGAGCCATCGCTTAACAGGCGCGTGGCGGTAGATTCGTCCGTGACCAGACCCGAGATCCAGCCACCTGTTAATGCCGCCCGAATGGCGGCAAATTTGCGCTCGCCGCCTGCAAAACCGATGATCGGACGCGTTGTCCGGCTTTCCAGCGTGACGCTGGTGAGCAGCGCATCGGTCTCGCCCATCACACGTTCACCCTGTTGATTGAAAAAGTGGCCAAGCATTTCGCCAACGACGCCGCGCGCGTTGAGTGCCTGAACCTGGCTGTCGGTGATAAACCCTTCAGCATGAAGCGGACAGCCGGGTGTGACTTCGCCGATGCCGAGAAAGGTCATACTGGCCTGTAAGGCCCGACTGACCACGCGTTGATAGACCTGATGCTGGCACCACATCTGTTTATCTTCCGGACTGTCGGCATACAGCGGCGCAGGAATAAAGAAATACTTGCCCTGCATTTTTTCAGACAGCTTGAGCGGCACGTCATAGCGGGTGCCGGAGTCGTCTCGCGCAATAGCACCAATCATGGAAACGCACTGGTGCTGGGGCCGCTCCACCCAGGGCAGGGCATCAATAATCGCCCGCAGAGTTTTACCCGAACCGATACCAAACACCTGCGGCTGGTCATCGTTGATAAACTGCGACATAACCTCTGCGCCTTCGACCGCCAGCATTTGCTGAATAGCGTGGTCATCCAGCCCGGCAGAAGGGACGACACGACAGTGCTGCAGGCCAAAGGCTTCCTGCACCGCGTGTGCCAGGCGCAGGCAGTGCGTGACAGGATGGTCAATCTTGACGCTGACCATACCCATTTCGCGTGCGCCTGAAATCAGGCGCTGGGCAACCTGCCTGGAGAGTCCCAGCGCCCGGGCAATCTCTTGCTGTGTTAACCCGGCCACGTAATACATCCAGGCGGCGCGTGCAGCCAGTTCCTGCTTTTTCTCTTCTTTGTTCATCACGGCATTCCCTTCTCAGCGAATCGCTAGTTTATCGCGTACAGCTGGAAAAAACCTATCAGGGCAAAAGCTCATATGTTGGGCAATTGATTGTATCGTGAGATCTGTCACAGATAATACTCGTAACCTCTGATTAACATACAGTGTTCGGGCAATTGCCCTCTGTTATGACAAATGCTTATTGAGGTGACTATGACAACATCCGTGTGGATGCATATTGGGGCAGGCTCTTTTCATCGCGCTCATCAGGCATGGTATCTGCACCGGCTGATGCAGCAAGGGGACAGTCGGTGGCACATTGCGCTGGGGAACATCCGTGAGGATGCGTCACCGCTGTTGACCCAGTTGGCTGCGCAGCACGGCGAGTATGTGCTGGAAACGGTCACGCCGCAGGGCGAACGCGACTATGAAACGATTACCTCGATTCGCAAGATTCTGCCCTGGGATAAGGCGCTTCGCGCCCTGGTGCATCAGGGCGCCGATCCTGCCACCCGGATCCTTTCTTTTACCGTGACGGAAGCCGGTTACTACCTGACGACGGAACATGCGCTGGATCTACAGCAGCCCGATATTCGCGCGGATCTGCAGGGCGAGGCGCGCACCCTTTATGGTGCGCTGGCGCGGATCCTGGCGGCGCGCGTCGCGAACGGCGGCGGCCCCGTTACCTTGCTGAACTGCGATAATCTGCGCCATAACGGTGAGCGTTTCCGCCAGGGCTTTTTGGCGTTTCTTAACGCACAAGGGAACGAGGCGCTGGCTGACTGGGTGCGGACTCACACCACCTCGCCGAATACCATGGTGGACAGGATCACACCGCGTCCTACGGCGGATATTGCCGGACGTGTGCTGGCGGCCACGGGTAAAGATGACGCGGTGCCGGTGATGGCGGAATCCTTTATCCAGTGGGTGATTGAGGATGACTTTATTGCCGGGCGTCCGGCGCTGGAGCAGGTCGGCGTTGAGCTGGTGGAGTCGGTGTTGCCCTGGGAAGAAGCCAAGATCCGCATCCTCAACGCCACCCATAGCGCGATTGCCTGGGCGGGCACGCTGATCGGCTTGCGCTACATCGACGAAAGTACCCGGCAGAAAGCGATTCATCAGATGGCCCGGGAGTATGTTTCGCAGGATGTCATCCCGTCGTTGTCCCCCAGTCCCTTAAATCTGGCTGAATACCGCGATGTCGTACTGTCGCGCTTCAGTAACCCCTGGATCAAAGACACCAACCAGCGTGTGGCGGCGGATGGCCTGTCGAAAATCCCGGCGATGGTCACGCCCACTTTGCTGGCGTGCTATCAGCGCGGAACGCCACCCGCGGCCAGCGTGGTGTTACCGGCCCTGTTTTATCTGTTTTTGCAGCGCTGGGCGCAGGGCGAACTGCCTTACGACTATCAGGATGGTGTTCTGCAACCCGACGTGATTCAGCAGTGGTTCACCCAGCCCGATCCGTTGCGGACCTATATGACGCAGCCTTCCCTGTTTGGGGCGCTGGCGACTTCCGACGATTTTCATGCACGCCTCACCGCTACCGTAGCCGGGCTCACCACATGGCTGGCCCAGCCGGAACAGAAACTGGCTGTGGCATAGGGGAAAGACATGTACCTGGGTATCGATATTGGCACATCCGAGCTGAAAGCGCTGATTCTGAATGCGCAGGGCGACATTGTGGCATCTGAACATGCCACCTTGCAGGTGCAGCGGCCGCATCCGCACTGGGCAGAGCAGCATCCGCATGACTGGTGGCACGCCTGCCAACAGGTGATGGCGCGTCTGCGTCAGCAGGCGCCTCAGGCCTGGTCGGCTGTCACGGCGATAGGCCTGTCCGGCCAGATGCACGGTGCGGTGCTGCTGGATGAACAGGGCGACATTTTGCGGCCCTGTATTTTGTGGAACGACACGCGCAGCGCGGCGGAATGTAACTGGCTACATCAGCACCATCCCGAGATGATGCAAATCAGCGGCAACATGATCATGCCGGGCTTTACGGCACCCAAACTGCGCTGGGTTGCGCAGCACGAGCCCGCCTGCTTTAGCCGCATCAGCAAAGTGTTGTTGCCGAAAGATTACCTGCGCTGGCGGTTAACCGGACGATGGGTGACGGATCCCTCCGATGCCGCCGGGACATTATGGCTGGACGTGGCGACGCGCGACTGGTCAGACGCGCTACTGGCCGCGACAGGGCTGCGTCGCGAGCAGCTGCCAGAAATCGTGGAGGGCAATGCGGTCAGCGGCACGTTGCGACCTGACCTTGCCCGTGAATGGGGCCTGTCGACAGCGGTGATCGTTGCCGGCGGCGGTGGCGATAACGCCACGTCAGCGGTCGGCGTCGGTGCTATTCACCCTGGTGATGCGTTTATTTCCCTTGGGACCTCCGGCGTGATTTTTGTGGTTAACGATCGGCTACGGGCCGATCCGCAGTCCGGTGTGCATGCGTTCTGCCATGCGCTGCCTGGTCGCTGGCACCAGATGAGCGTCATGCTCAGTGCTGCAAGCTGCCTGCGCTGGGTATGTCAGCTGCTGTCGGTCAGTGAAAATCAACTGCTTGAGGAGGTGGCTGAGCTGAGCCCAACACAGAAACAGCGGGCCCCACTTTTCCTGCCCTATCTCTCTGGCGAGCGCACGCCGCATAACGACCCTGATGCCACGGGCGCGTTTTATGACCTGCGCCACGAAACTCAGCGCGCTCTCCTGGGATACGCGGTGCTGGAAGGTGTCGCGTTTGGCCTGGCCGACGGTCTGGCCGTTCTGGGCGACGGACGGCAGGACATCACGCAGTTCAGCCTGACCGGTGGCGGCGCGCGCAGCAGCCTGTGGGCGCAGCTGATTGCCGATGTGCTGGACTCTCCGGTGGTGACGCATCCGGCCAGCGCGTCCGGCGCGCTGGGCGCGGCGCGACTGGCCTGGCTGGCGATGGGCGGGGATGAAGCGACCGTGTGCCGCAAACCGTCCGTGCAGGCGCGCTATCTGCCGGACCCCGAATTTCGCGCGGTGCTGCAACAACGTCTGGCACGATTCCGCGCGCTATATCACCAACAAGTTCAGACCCGTTCACTGGCCTGATTAACCTGTAACCGAACAGAGAAGGACCATCGTTATGCATGCAACTGCGTACTGGTTTGGCTTGCCCAAACAGCTGATCTGGGGATTCGTCGCCATTGCGATTTTTATGGCAGGAGACGGTTTCGAAATGGCATTTCTGTCACGCCATATCACCGATATGGGCTTCACGCCGGGCCAGTCGGCGCTGGTGTTTACCTGTTACGGTTTAGCGGTCGCGCTGGCCGCCTGGGCCTCCGGCGTGGTGGCGGAACTGATTACGCCTCAGCGCGCCATGTTAATCGGTTTTGTCTTGTGGATTGTCATGCATGCCCTGTTCATGAGCCTGGGGCTGGGACTGCGTAATTATCCCCTTATGCTGCTGTTCTACGGCATTCGCGGCCTGGCTTATCCGCTGTTTATCTATTCTTTTATGATGCTGCTGGTCCAGGTGTTACCGCGTGAACGCCTCGCGGCGGCGACGGGCTGGTTCTGGGCAATGTATTCGGTAGGGATTGGTGTGGTAGGAAGCTATCTGCCCAGCCTGATTATTCCCTCTCTTGGTGAAACCGGGACATTATGGCTGGCGATTGCCTGGGTGGCCTGCGGTGGCGTACTGGCGTTTTTTAGCCTGCGCCATGTGCCGGTCGACCGCTCACGCGTGAACTTACCGATGCGCGAGAAAATGACGGAAATGTCCCGGGCGGTGACCATCCTGTTTACTAATCAGCATGTGTTTTACGCCTGCCTGATCCGCATTATTAATACGCTGTCGCTGTTTGGTTTTGCCATCATCATGCCGCTGCTGTTTGTGGATCGGCTGGGTTTCACCTTGTCGGAGTGGTTACAAATCTGGGCGGTGTTTTTCTTTGTCACCATCTTTACCAATATTTTCTGGGGCATCATGGGCGAGCGGATTGGCTGGATCCGTCAGGTGCGCTGGTTTGGCTGTCTGGGCATGGCGCTCTCCAGTCTGGCATTCTACTATCTGCCCGTTTATGCCGGTCATAACTTCATGGTCGCCCTTATTCCGGCCGTCATGTTGGGGATTTTCGTCGCGGCGTTTGTGCCGATGACGGCCGTCTTTCCCACGCTGGAGCCGCATCATCAGGGCGCGGCGGTCTCGGTTTATAACCTGTCAGCGGGGATGAGCAATTTTGTCGCGCCGGCCATTGCCTCTATGCTGTTGCCTTTTTTTGATATCGTCGGGGTGGTGTGGGCTTATACCGGCTTGTATCTGTTTGCCGGGGTGCTGACGTTTATTATCCGTGTGCCGCAGCCTCATCATGGCGCGCAACGTACAGCGCGCAAGTCAGGGTCCGCAGTAACATCGCAATAGAAGAAGGGGAGCCACAGGCTCCCCCGGCATTACCCCTTAACCACGTCCTTTAAGGCATCATGCAGGTCATACCAGCGGAAGCGAAACCCTGCGGCCTCCAGCCGTTTAGGCAGCACATGTTGTCCACCGAGCACCAGCACTGAGGATTCGCCCATCATCAGCTTAATGGCGCTGGCGGGCGTGCGCATGAAAGCCGGGCGGTGCATGACCTCGCCCAGCGTGGCGGCAAACTGCTCGTTGCGCACCGCATAGGGCGCGACCATGTTATACGGGCCCTGGCAGTCGTCATGATCCAGAAGCCACAGGATGCCGTTGACCATGTCATCGATGTGGATCCACGGCATATACTGTTTACCGCTGCCGAGCGGGCCACCGACGCCGAGCCTGAACGGCAGTTTCATTTTGCTCAGGGCGCCGCCCTCACGCGCCAGCACCACGCCGGTGCGCAGCAGGCAGACGCGCGTCCGGTCACTTTGTGCCGTCAGTGCCAGCTGTTCCCAACGGGCACAGAGCGTATGCGTAAATTCATTCTGGCCGGGATCCTCTTCGGTCAGGACCACTTCACCACTGTTGCCGTAAAAGCCGGTCGCCGACCCCGAAATCAACACGCGCGGCGGCGTGGTGCTGGCATTGATGAGTGAGGCAATACGTTCTGTGATTTGCCAGCGGCTCTCGCACAGTTGCTGCTTATGCGGCTCGGTCCAGCGTTTATCGGCAATCGGTTCACCGGCCAGGTTGATCACGGCATCCACCCCATCCAGCGAATGCTGCTGTGCGAGGCCAGACCAGAAGGCGATATTTTCGCCCAGCGTTTCCCGTGCGGCTACGACATCGCGGGTCACCACGCTGATCGTGTGACCACGCGCCTGTAACTGCGGAATAAGATGGCGGCCAATAAGCCCGGTTCCACCGGTCATTAAGATATGCATAGTGCGGCTCCGTCTGATTTTTTATTTTTTGCTTACTTCATCATAGAAGAGTCGTTCCCGGCTGGCGTGAGCCGCTTCGTAATTTCGTGCGGTGGCGGCAAACATCGGACCAGCACCGGGTTGTTTTCAGAAATAAAAATCGGTAAACATGATGCACCCCTGTCAGCGATATCGAGGTAGCAGATGAATTACCCCTCCATTACCCTGTGGTCAGATTCATCGTTTTTCAGTCCTTATGTGATGTCGGTTTACGTTGCGCTGACGGAAAAGGGGATCCCTTTTAGCGTCAGGCGCATTGATTTATCCCAAAACCAGCAGCTTGACGACACCTACCGTAGCCTGTCACTGACCTGCCGTGTGCCAACGTTACAGGTTGATGAGTTTATGCTGAGTGAGTCCTCAGCCATTTGTGAATACCTTGAAGAGCGCTTTGCCGCGCCAGAATTTGAACGGCTCTATCCTAAAGATCGCGAGAAACGCGCGCGCGCCCGGGAGATTCAGGCCTGGCTACGCAGTGATTTGCTGCCGATCAGACAGGAGCGTCCCACAGAAGTGCTGTTCGCCGCAGAGCGCTTTGCGCCGCTTTCGCCCGCTGCGCTTCAGGCGGCCGATAAGCTGATAAGTGCCGTACAGCGGCTGTTACCGGAAGGGCAGCAAAACCTTTTTGGTGAGTGGTCGATTGCAGATACCGATTTGGCTGTCATGCTTAATCGACTGGCGCTTCACGGTGATCCCCTGCCAACCCGTTTACAGCATTATGCTGAGTTTCAGTGGCAGCGTGCATCAGTGCAGTTGTGGTTGACGGAGAGCGGTAAACATCGCTAGCGATCGGCGCTTGCTCAAGTTGTCATAAGTGATTACCTTACGACACACTATGATATAGATGTGGCAAACAGCGCGTGCATGAAGACACGCTAAACAGGAAAGGGTTACGGATGGTGGATCAAACTGCTGGTGGCGAGATCGAGTGGGTCGATATCGTAAGCGAAGAGAATGAAGTCGTTGCGCAGGCTACGCGCGCGCAGATGCGTGCACAATGCTTACGTCACCGCGCGACCTATATCGTGGTTCACGATGGTATGGGGAAAATACTGGTTCAGCGCCGTACTGAAATCAAAGATTTTATGCCGGGTAAACTGGATGCGACGGCAGGCGGCGTGGTGCAGAGCGGTGAGGATATGCTGGAATCTGCCCGACGTGAAGCGGAAGAAGAGCTGGGTATTGCCGACGTGCCCTTTGCGGAGCATGGCAAGTTCTATTTCGAAGATGAGCACTGCCGCGTCTGGGGCGGATTGTTCAGTTGCGTCTCTCACGGCCCGTTTGCGATGCAGGAAGAAGAGGTTGATGAAATCTTCTGGATGACGCCGGATGAAATCACCGCCCGTTGCGACGAGTTTACCGATGATTCACTCAAAGCGCTGTCGTTGTGGCTGAGCCGCAATAACGAAAACAGCAACTGAGTTTTCTGCTTTGCGAACGCCTTGCCGTTCGCAAAGCATCCTTCCTTCTTTTGCGGCAACGCGCTCCACAATAGGATTGACGGCAGCCTTTTCCTGGCGGGCAGCGTCATTCTTCCTCGGGCGTCGGCTTTCGCTTTTCCGCCACCGCGCCAGTCTGTCTTGACGATGTCTCAGTCGGGTATTGCATTAAGACATTTGATCGTTAAGCCATTGTAAGGATCGTGGCTGACATCACGCGCCTGTGCCCGGGATCAATAAAAAATCGCCCTCTCAGTAGAAAGGGCGGTGTGGTGCGTGCGCAAAGCAAGTAACGAGCGTCAGACCGGCTGCGGCTGACGCATTTTTTCGCCACGGCGGCGCAGCACTTCCATCACGATCAGGAGCAACAGAGAGGCCGCAATCATAATGGTGGCCGCCGCTGCAATGGTGGGATCGAGGTTCTCGCGGATACCGGCAAACATCTGAATCGGTAGCGTCCGCTGCGTAGGGCTGGCAAGAAACAGCGTGACGACCACTTCATCAAAGGAGGTCGCGAAGGCAAATAACGCCCCGGAAAACACGCCCGGTGCAATCAGCGGCAGGGTGACTTTACAAAACGCCAGCAGTGGTGAGGCGCCGAGACTGACGGCGGCGCGCGTCAGGTTGGTGTCGTAACTTTTCAGGACGGCCACAACCGTGATCACCACAAACGGGACGCCCAGTAGCGCATGAGCCAGAACCAGCCCGAGATAGCTGTTTAGCAGGGACAGTTTGGCAAAGAAGAAGAACATGCCCACCGCGATGATCACCACCGGTGCCACCATCGGTGAAATGATGACTGCCATCACCAGCGCTTTACCGCGAAAGTCGCCCCGTACCAGGCCCATCGCGGCCAGTACGCCCAGCACGGTGGCCAGCAGGGTGGCCAGCGGAGCCACCAGCAGGCTGTTCATCAGCGCGCCCAGCCATTCGTTAGAATGGAAAAACGCGTCGTACCAGCGCAATGAAAAGCCACTGAGGGGATAGCTTAAAAACGAACTGGCGTTAAACGACAACGGCACGATCACCAGCACCGGCACTATTAAAAACAGCAGGGCGGCGGCACCGTAAAAATTAAACAGGTAACGCCAGACCCGCAGCAGCGTGGAACCTTGTTGTCTCATCATTTGCTCCTTAACGCACCGCAGCTTCAGAAGAAGTGCGGGTAACGCGCGAATAGACCACATACAGTAACGTGACAATGATCAGTAACTGGCTGCCCAGGGCGGCGGCCATGCCCCAGTTCATCGTGCTGTTAGTAAAGAAGGCGACAAAGTAGCTGACCATCTGGTCGTCCGGGCCGCCCAGCAGGGCTGGCGTCACGTAGTAGCCAATCGCCATCATAAACACCAGCAACGCACCTGCGGTGATCCCGGCAAAGGTCTGCGGCACATAGACGCGCCAGAAGGCGACAAACGGATGCGCGCCCAGCGACACCGCTGCGCGGACGTAGCTGGGGGATATGCCTTTCATTACGGCATACAGCGGCAGCACGATAAAAGGCAGCAATATATGTGTCATGGAGATGTAAACCCCCACCCGGTTAAACACCAGGGTGAGCGGGCTGTCGATAAGCCCGGTGCCCATCAGCGTGCGGTTGATTAATCCGCCGGACTGTAACAGCACAATCCAGCTGGCCGTCCGCACAATCAGTGAGGTCCAGAAGGGCAGCAGCACCATAATCATCAACAGATTGGCCCGGTTAGAAGGCTGTTTCGCCAGCCAGTAGGCCAGCGGATAACCCAGCCCCACGCACAATAACGTCACGACGGTGGCCATCCATAAGGTGCGCAGCAGGACGTTGACATACAGAGCCTGATCCGGCGACTGCGCGGTGATTTCACCCGTTCTGGCATCGACTTTATGGTCAAACACCGACAGCAGGTAATAGCTGGTATAAGGCTTTGCTACGCGCTTCAGGGTTTGCCAGGTGGATAACTCGCCCCACAGGGGCTGTTTGTCGATAAGGGTGGCTTTGACGTTAAGGCCATCCTCGGGCGCCTGGCGCGGTACGGCCAGGATCAGGCGGCGAAACGCGTTATCTTCATAACTTAACCGCTTCGCAATCCCCGAAATCTGGCCCTGTTCGCGTGCCGCGCTGACTTCTTTTGCAAGCAGTGCATACAGGCTCTCATCCGGTAGCGCTTTACCGTCCCATTTCGCCAGGGCCTGGCTGGTTTGGGGTAAGGCGTCATTAAGCTCAGGATTGCTCACGCTCATGCTGAGGATAGAGCCGATAGGGAATAAAAAGCACACCACGACGAAAATCAGTAACGGGGCCACTAAAAACAGAGAGCGTTGTGTTTTTAACCAACCTGCCCGGTTGAACGAGTGGCGCAGGCTGAACGTGCGTTCTGTACGTCTGACGGGCGCTGAATCCATCACGGGGTTTTGACTCATGCCGACCTCCTGAAAAGGGGCTGCCGGATCGCGTCCGGCAGCAGGTTATTTCGCGGCCCAGGCGTTAAAACGCTGTTCCAGTTCTTCACCATGCTCCAGCCAGAACGTGGCGTTAACCTGTACGGCTTTGGCCATGTTTTCGGGCGCTGTTGGCAGTTGAGCCAGACGATCCGCCGCCAGCAGTTTGCCTGCTTTGATATTGGCGGGGCCATAAGGAATATTTTCGGCATAGACCTTTTGGTTCTCAGGCTGCAGCGAGAAGGCGATGAATTTCTCTGCCAGCGCTTTATGTTTTGAACCTTTCACAATCGCCCAGTTATCGAAGTCATACAGGTTGCCATCCCAGACGATTTTAAAGTTATGGCCTTCTGCCTGGGCGGTGCCGATACGGCCGTTATAGGCCGAGGCCAGCGTCACGTCGCCTGATACCAGCCACTGCAGCGGCTGTGCCCCGGATTCCCACCACTGAATATGGGGCTTGAGTACATCAAGCTTCTTAAAGGCGCGATCCACGCCCGCAGGTGTGGCCAGCACCTTATAAACATCTTCACGCTTCACGCCATCCGCCATCAGCGCGATTTCCAGGGTATATTTTGCGCTCTTACGCAGCGCACGTTTGCCCGGGAATTTTTCTACATCCCAAAAATCGGCCCAACTCGTAGGGGCGGTTTTCAGTTTGTTGCCATCGTAGGTCAGTACCGTTGACCAGACGAAGAAACCGGCGCCACATTCGCTGACGCTGCCTTTGGCAAAGTCCGCTTTATTGCCAATTTTGCTCCAGTCCAGGGTTTCAAACAGACCTTCTTCACAACCGCGCTCCAGTTCCGGAGTTTCCAGTTCGACGACGTCCCAGCCGATCTGTTTGGTTTCGACCATGGCGCGGATGCGGGCCATCTCACCGTTATATTCGCCTGCTTCGATGCTGTCTTTTCCCGCGGCCATGAACGGCTTATAGAACGCTTTATCCTGTGCGTCTTTATTCGTCCCGCCGAAGGACACTACCGTGAGGGTTTCCGCCTGTGCCTGCAGCGCCACGGCTGCCAGCACCATTGCCGCTATTTTTTTCATCATCCCCGAACTCCTGAATTATTCTTGTCAGGCAGAATTCACTGCCTGGTGTTTGCGTTGCAATCCTGATGCCATCAGCTCAGCTGACTGCGGAACGGGCAGCCAGCCAGCTCAACTTAGTGTTGACCGAGAATGCGGTTCAGCAGATTTAATGCCGTGCGGAACTGCGCATCCGGGATGGTCAGCGGATAAAGGAAGCGAATCACGTTACCGTGGACACCGCAGGTGAGCAGAAGTAAGCCTTCGTCCAGTGCCGCCTGCTGGATGGCTTTGGCGATGTCCGCGCGCGGTTTTCCTGTGCTGTCGCAGAACTCAGCCGCTATCATCGAACCCCGCCCACGCACGTCCGCCAGCGCGTTACAACCCGCGCCTTTCAGCGTTTCGGCCAGTTGCCCGCCCAGTTGCAGGGCGCGCTCGCACAGGTTCTCCTCACGAATCACCTCCAGTACGGCCAGTGCGGCTGCAATGGCAGGAGGACTTCCCGCATAGGTGCCACCCAGCCCGCCGGGTAACGGGGCATCCATAATCTCAGCCCGTCCGGACACGGCCGACAACGGCATCCCGCCGGCCAGGCTTTTCGCCATGGTAATCAGGTCAGGCTGCACATCGGAATAGTACTCACTGGCAAACAGTTTCCCGGTGCGGGCAAAACCACTTTGAATCTCATCGGCAATCAGCAGGATGCCGTGTTCATCGCACAGCTTACGTAGCGCGGTGACGAAGGCCGCCGGTGCGACATTGAAACCGCCTTCACCCTGGATCGGCTCATAAATGATCGCTGCGACCTGCTGCGGGCTGATATCGCAGCGAAAAATCGTTTGTACACTCTCCAGCGCGTCCTCGACGCTACAGCCATGCAGTGCATTCGGGTAGCGGGCATGAAATACTGAGCCAGCAAAAGGGCCGAAACCGGTTTTGTACGGGGTCACTTTGCCGGTCAGCGACATCGTCATGTTGGTGCGCCCGTGAAACGCGCCGGTAAACGCGATGATGCCGGGACGGCCGGTCGCCGCGCGGGCAATTTTTACCGCGTTCTCAACCGCTTCCGCGCCGGTGGAGAAAAAGGTGGTTTTAGCAGGGCCGTTGACGGGCACCCGCGCATTCAGTTTTTCCGCAAGGGCGATGTAATTTTCATAGGGCACGATCTGAAATGCAGTATGGGTAAAACAGTCGAGCTGTTCCTTGATGGCGGCGATGACCTTAGGATGACGGTGTCCGGTGTTCAGTACGGCAATGCCGGCACTGAAATCGATGATTTCGCGGCCCTGGTGATCCCACAGCGTGGCGTTTTCAGCTTTCACCGCATAGAAATCGCACATGACGCCCACGCCGCGTGGCGTGGCATTGAGACGACGGACCTGCACTTCACTGTTACTCATAACGCGACCTCGTGGTGTTTGTTTCCATATTGTTACAGTGGAATTTGCCTTCTTGGTTTTAGCGTTTTCAGGGTTTTATAATCCAGAGCCAGTTTTTTTTATTTTGAGGTACCAATTTTGCGAAGCTTACTCGGTGACCTGCTTGCACAACGGCTGGCCGCGCTGTCCGGCGGTACGCTGAATAAGCGACTGTATGACGCGCTGCAGGCGGCGATTCAGGATGGATCCATTGCCACCGCAACACGGCTGCCCGCCAGCCGCGACCTTGCTCGCGAACTCGCGGTCTCACGCAATACCGTACTGGCCGTGTATGAACAGTTGCAGTCAGAGGGGTACTTACAAACCCGCACAGGCAGCGGCACGTTTGTCAGTGCGGTGCTGCCTGAAGAGGTGCCAGGCGGGCCGCTGGTCAGGCCGGTTTCGCCGCCAATGAAGCCCGTCAGGCTGTCCCGTCGGGGATCGCGATTACTGGCAAACAGCGGTGCCGGAAGTCATCAGTGGGGGGCGTTTATGCCCGGCGTACCGGATGTCAGTCACATGCCGCACGACATCTGGCGCAAAATCCAGCTTCGTCTGAGCCGACGCCTGCCCGTTGAGAACCTGAGCTATGCCAGCCACGGCGGCTGCACCGAGCTGCAACAGGCGCTGGCCGATTACCTGCGGGTGATTCGTTCCGTCAACTGCAGCCCCGAGCAGGTACTGGTGACCGCAGGCACGCATCAGTCGCTGGATCTGCTGGCAAAGATGCTGTGCGATCCGGGTGACCGGGCGCTGGTAGAGGAACCTGGCTACTGGGGCATTCGTAACGTGCTGGCGGTGAACGGCGTTACGCTGATCCCTACGCCGGTTGACGAGCAGGGGCTGGTGCTGCCCCCGGAGCAGCCTGACAGCCCTGCGCCGCGTTTAATCTGCGTGACGCCTTCCCATCAGTATCCACTGGGTGCGGTGATGAGCCTGCAACGGCGGCATGAGTTACTGGAGCGTGCGAAGCGCAGCGGCAGTTGGGTGGTGGAAGATGACTACGATGGCGAGTTCCGTTTTTCCGGCAGCCCGATGCCCGCGCTGCAAGGGCTGGCGGCGGATGCGCCTGTCATATACCTGGGGACGTTCAGCAAAACGTTGTATCCCGGCATTCGACTCAGTTACATGGTGGTGCCTAAATCCATGGCTACGCGTATGAAAATGGCGCACTCCGAGCTCTATCGCGGCGGTTATGGGCTGGTGCAGCTCACGCTGGCCGCGTTTATCCGCGAAGGGCACTATGCGGCTCATGTACGGCGGATGCGGCAGATCTACAGTCGTCGCCGCGCGGCGCTGGTCGCCGTGATCAGCCAGTCGCTGGGGGCCGACTGGATTGTGCATCACAGCAATGCGGGGCTGCATCTGGTGCTCAGACTGCCCGACAGCATCGACGATGTGGCGTTCAGCGCTGAGCTTGAACAGTGCGGTGTGCTGACGCGCCCGCTGTCTTCCTACTACCTGCAAGGCACGCCGCAGCGTGGGTTACTTTTGGGCTATGCCTGCGTTGACGAAGCGGATATCCCCAGTGCGTTCGCGCCTGTCCTTGCCCGTCTGGAACATCACCTGCAAATCGCCTCAGTTTCTCCCTGAGGCACCACAAGTGTGCAACCTCTTATCTTGCCTGATTCTGTGATCTCATTCACGTTAAGGTAATGTTAAATTTAAAAAGACAATAGAATACAATGGCCTGCAAGAAGGCTTTGCAAGCCCGTTCGTTTTATTTTGTCAAATTCTGCTTGTGCGAATCAGCGGCGTTATGGTAGTGCTAAAAAAAGGCCCGCCAGGATTCGCATGTCAAACGGATGATGCATGAATCGTGCCGAAACCCTTTCCATCCTGTTTTCGAGAGTACGCCATGAGAAATTTTGTCAGTTTCAGGAATATCAAAAAGAGCTACGACGGCGACAAGCTGGTGGTGCGCAACCTTAATCTGGACGTGGCAGAAGGGGAGTTTTTGACGCTGTTAGGGCCCTCAGGATCGGGGAAAACCACCAGCCTGATGATGCTGGCGGGCTTTGAAACGCCCACCGATGGCGAGATTCTGCTGCGTGATAAACCCCTGCACACGCTGCCGCCCCATCAGCGTGATATCGGCATGGTGTTTCAGAATTATGCGCTGTTTCCCCATATGACCGTGGCGGAGAATCTGGCATTTCCCCTATCCATACGTCGCCTGAGCAAAGCGGATATCAAAGTGCGGGTTAAGCGCGTGCTGGATATGATTAAACTGACCTCGCTGGCCGATCGCTATCCTGCCCAGATGTCGGGTGGCCAGCAGCAACGTGTAGCGCTGGCGCGGGCACTGGTTTTTGAACCCAGGCTGATCCTGATGGATGAACCGTTAGGGGCACTGGATAAACAGCTGCGTGAGCATATGCAGATGGAAATCAAGCAACTGCACAACCTGCTTGGGCTGACCATCGTTTACGTCACGCATGACCAGAGCGAAGCAATGACCATGTCAGACCGGGTCGCGGTGTTTAATGATGGCATGATTCAGCAGATGGACAGCCCGAGTAAGCTTTATGAGCAGCCAGATAATGCCTTTGTTGCACAGTTTATCGGCGAAAATAACTGCCTGTTAGCCACACAATCGGGTCAAAAGGGCGAGTATTATCAGGTGGCACTGGATAATGGCGTTCATCTGGACGCGCTGAAAGTCCGACCCAGTTCGCCTGGCAAACGTATCCAGCTCAGCATCCGGCCCGAACGCATCAACGTGAACGCACCAAAACCGGGCGACCAGTCTGTGCAGGCTACCATTCAACAGTTTATCTATCTGGGTGATCATGTCCGCATGCTGACCGACGTGGCCGGGCAGGGGAATTTTATGGTGAAACTGGCCTCATCCGATGTCGCGCCTGAGTGGAAACCGGGGAGCGAGGTTATGCTTTCCTGGCAGCCACAGCATTTACGTGCGCTGGATGTGACATTGCAATAAAAAAAGAGCATGCGGGCTGCATGCTCTTTGTTCTCACTACCGGTCAGGCGGTTTGTTACTGGCCTTCCGCCTGGAGTGACTGAATTGCTGTCAGGGCAATGGTATAGACGATGTCGTCCACCAGCGCACCGCGCGACAGGTCGTTAACGGGTTTACGCATCCCTTGCAGCATCGGTCCGATAGAAATCAGATCGGCTGAGCGCTGCACCGCTTTATAGGTGGTGTTACCGGTATTCAGATCCGGGAAGATAAATACCGTTGCGCGACCCGCGACCTGCGAGTTTGGCGCTTTCGATTTCGCGACGTCTTCCATAATCGCCGCGTCATACTGCAGCGGACCGTCAATGACCAGATCCGGGCGTTTTTCCTGTGCCAGACGGGTAGCTTCGCGCACTTTTTCGACGTCGCTTCCTGCCCCGGAGTTACCGGTCGAGTAGGAGATCATCGCTACGCGCGGATCAATACCGAAGGCTTTGGCGGAATCGGCAGACTGGATAGCAATTTCAGCCAGCTGTTCAGCGGTAGGATCCGGGTTAATCGCGCAGTCGCCATAGACCAGCACCTGCTCCGGCAGCAGCATAAAGAATACCGACGAGACCAGAGAGCTGTTCGGGGCGGTTTTAATCAGCTGTAACGGCGGACGAATGGTATTGGCCGTGGTATGCACCGCACCTGAAACCAGGCCATCTACCTCGCCACGCTCCAGCATCATGGTACCGAGCACCACGTTGTCTTCCAGCTGTTCCTGCGCCACCACTTCGGTCATGCCTTTGTTTTTACGCAGTTCAACCAGACGCGGAACGTAGTTCTGGCGAACCACTTCAGGGTCAACAATCTCAATGCCTTTACCCAGCTCAACGCCCTGTACTGCGGCCACGCGCTGAATTTCATCCGGGTTACCTAACAGCACGCAGGTCGCAATGCCGCGATCGGCACAGATCGCGGCCGCTTTCACGGTGCGAGGCTCATCGCCTTCTGGCAGGACGATGCGTTTACCGGCTTTACGTGCCAGCTCGGTCAACTGATAACGGAATGCCGGCGGGGACAGACGACGGCTGCGTTCAGAGGTAGCGGTCAGCGACTCAATCCAGTCTGCATTGATGTAGCCTGCGACATATTCCTGCACTTTCTCAATGCGCTGTGTGTCGTCTACCGGCACTTCCAGATTGAAGCTTTGCAGACTCAGTGATGTCTGCCAGGTATTGGTTTTGACCATAAAGACCGGCAGACCGGTCTGGAACGCGCGTTCGCACAGTTTGGCGATCCGCTCGTCGATCTCGTAGTTACCGGTTAACAGAATAGCCCCAATCTCTACGCCGTTCATGGCGGCCAGACAGGCGGCAACCAGTACATCCGGACGGTCTGCGGAGGTGACCAGCAGCGAGCCTGGACGGAAGTGCTCAAGCATATGAGGAATGCTGCGGGCACAGAAAGTTACCGACTTCACGCGGCGCGTCTGAATTTCACCTTCATTAATGATGCGCGCGTTCAGGTGGCGGCACATATCAATCGCGCGGGTCGCGATCAGATCAAAGCTCCACGGCACGCAACCCAGGATGGGCAACGGGCTGTTGGCAAACAATTGGTCGGGATTGATATTGGCAATGCTGGCCTTCGTGGAATCATCGAAGATTTCAGACAGGTCGGGACGCGTCCGGCCCTGTTCGTCGACCGGCGCGTTCAGCTTGTTAATAATGACGCCGGTGATGTTTTTATTCTTCGCACCGCCAAAGCTGCTTTGCGTCAGTTCGATACGTTCTTTAAGCTGGGCCGGCGAGTCATTACCCAGCGCGGTCACAAACACAATTTCAGCGTTCAGCGTTTTGGCAATTTCGTAGTTAAGGGCGCTGGCAAACTGATGTTTGCGCGTGGGCACCAGGCCCTCCACCAGCACCACTTCTGCATCCTGCGTATTTGCATGATAGCGGGCAATAATTTCTTCCATCAGCACGTCCTGCTGATTGGATCCCAGCAAGGATTCAACGCGTGACATGGGCAGCGGTTCTGCCGCAGGAATACCGGAATTTTTGCGTACGATGCTGGTGGTTTGGTCGGGCGCATTGCCACCGGCGCGTGGTTGAGCAATGGGTTTGAAAACGCTCAGTCGAACGCCTTTACGTTCCATGGCGCGAATAACGCCAAGGCTAACGCTGGTCAAGCCGACGCTGGTGCCGGTCGGAATGAGCATAATTGTACGTGACACGATTGCACCTCTCAGAGTTCACTGGGTGTCAAAATAACACCGTCAGCCTGAGCTGACGGAGAAAGGATATCAGGCGGTAAGACGCGCGGCGTCCCTGGCGATGACTAACTCTTCATTCGTTGGGATAACCAGTGCCGGACGCGTGCCCTCTTTGTTGATGAAGCCCGCTTTACCAAAACGCGCGGCCAGGTTGCGGTCATGATCGAGTTCAAAGCCCAGCAGAGCCAGTTTCTTCAGCGTTAACTCGCGGACCATCGCCGCATTTTCACCGATACCACCGGTGAAGATCACGCCATCAAGACGGCCGTCCATCAGCGCAGTATAGCTGCCGATGTATTTGGCGAGGCGATGGCAGAATACGTCCATTGCGCGTTTGGCATCGTCTTTCGTGGCGTAATTATCTTCAACGTAGCGGCAGTCGCTGGTGACTTCGGTCAGCCCTAACAGACCGGACTCTTTGGTCAGCATCTTGTTGATAGCATCCACGTTCATGCCCAATGTATCGTGCAGGAAGAAGATGATGGCCGGATCAATATCACCGCTGCGGGTGCCCATCACCAGGCCTTCCAGCGGCGTCAGCCCCATGGAGGTATCCACACATTCGCCGTTACGGATGGCAGAAACCGATCCACCGTTACCGAGGTGACAGGTGATGATATTCAGGGTTTCCAGCGGCTTATTCAGCATTTTTGCCGCTTCGTGGGTCACATAGTAGTGGCTGGTACCGTGCGCACCGTAGCGACGCACGCCGTGATCTTTGTAGAGCGCATAGGGCAGCGCATAGAGATAGGATTCTTCCGGCATTGTCTGATGGAAAGCGGTGTCAAAAACCGCCACATTCTTGTCAGACAAATGGGGGAAGTTTTTCATCGCTTCATCAATGCCGATCAGGCCCGCAGGATTATGCAGCGGTGCAAAAGAAGCGGCATCTTTGATACCCTGAACGACAGCGTCAGAGATCACGACCGATTGCGTCAATTTTTCACCGCCGTGGACGATGCGATGACCTATTGCAGCGATTTGTGCCGAAAGCTCTGGTTTTTGTGCCAGAATTGTTTTAACAATGAAATTCAGTGCTTCGCTGTGGGCAGCGCCAGCACCTAAAGGTGCTTCCTGTTTTTGGCCGTCAAGCTTCCACTTGATCCGCGCTTCGGGCAGGTGAAAACATTCAGCCAGACCTGACAGAAATTCGTCTCCGGTGGTGGGATTCAGAATGGCAAACTTAAGGGATGAGCTGCCGCAGTTCAGGACCAGTACTAACTTACTCGACATGGAAGTACCTATTTGTTAAAAGTGGCTAAAAAAAACGCAATCAGACATACAGCGTAGCCTATTGAAGCTGCCAGATTAATGACAAAAGTCATACCCGGGTCAAAATAATGCGTTATACGCAAAAAAAAGTTGAGTTTTTACGCATAAATTTTAAATCACGCTTAAAACGGGTCTTATCGCCTCTGTGACAAAGAAGGTTGCGACACTGACGCGACTAAAACGGCGTCAGAATAGCCGGAGTCACCTTTAAAGACAAAAAGATTTGAAGGATGTTACGTAAAGTTGTGTCGTTATAGTTATTTTTCAAAAAATACAGCATTAGTTGAGGCGAGCCATGGCGAATCAATCTAACACGGGCTGGTTCCGGATGTTTCAGCGCGGACAGCATTATATGAAGACGTGGCCCAATGATAAACGTCTGGCACCGGTCTTTCCCGAAAACCGGGTATCAACGGCCACGCGCTTTGCCATTCGCTTTATGCCCCCGCTGGCGGTGTTTACACTGACCTGGCAGATCGCGATGGGTGGGCAACTGGGCCCTGCCGTCGCGACAGCGCTTTTCGCCTGCAGTTTACCGATGCAGGGATTGTGGTGGCTGGGCAAACGTTCGGTCACGCCGCTGCCACCGACGCTTCTGCGCTGGTTTCATGACGTGCGCACCAAACTGGAAGCCGCAGGGCAGGCGATTGCGCCGGTTGAAGGCACGCCAACCTATCAGGCGCTCGCCGATCTACTGAAGCGCGCCTTTAAGCAACTGGACCGGACTTTTCTGGACGATCTCTAACCTGCAGCGTGCCGAAATATTGCATGTGAATCTGTGGTTAAATCAATGAAAAGCGATGTGGCAACCTCCGCATCGCTCCCCCTGTGTCATCATCCTTCCATCGTATAAAACCTGAACAGCCTCTGGGCTGAGGGAGAGAAAGATGGAAATGACCCACGCACAACGCTTAATTCTGGCGAACCAGTACAAAATGATGGCGATGCTGGAGCCTGAGAATGCGGAGCGCTTTCGGCGTTATCAGACCATTATTGAGCGCGGCTACAGCCTGCAGATGCGTGAACTGGATAAAGAGTTCGGCGAACTCTCTGAAGCCACCTGCCGTACGCTCATCGACATCATGGAAATGCACCATGCGCTACAGATTTCCTGGTCTAATCTGAAAACCGAAGGAGAGATCGATACCCGGCGCCTGGCGTTTCTGGGATTTGATGCGGCTACGGAATCACGCTACCTTGGCTATGTACGCTTTATGGTGAATACGGAAGGGCGCTACACGCATTTTGATTCCGGCACGCACGGCTTCAATGCACAAACACCGATGTGGGAAAAGTATCAACGCATGCTGGCTTTATGGCAGACTTGTCCCCGCCAGTACCATTTAAGCGTAAACGAGATTGCGCAAATCATTAACGCCTGATGAGGAGTGACGTGTGGAGTACAGTGGTTTTTTGTTTGATTTAGACGGCACCTTAGTGGATTCATTACCGGCGGTTGAACGTGCCTGGTCTAACTGGGGCGCACGTCATGGCATTGCGGCTGATGAGATTCTGGACTTCATTCACGGTAAACAGGCAATCACCTCCCTGCGTCATTTTATGGCCGGTCAGTCAGAGGCCGCGATTCAGGCCGAGTTCCTGGCACTGGAAAAAACGGAAGCGGAAGATACGGACGGTGTGAAGGCGTTACCAGGTGCCCTGGCGCTGCTCACTCAGCTCAATGAACTGCAGATCCCCTGGGCGATTGTTACTTCAGGTTCTGTGCCAGTGGCTCATGCCCGCCACAAAGCGGCGGGCCTGCCTCTGCCTGCGGTCTTCATTACGGCTGAGCAGGTAGCAAAGGGTAAGCCTGAACCCGATCCCTACCTGCTGGGTGCCGAAAGGCTGAAACTGTCTCCAGCCGACTGTGTTGTGGTTGAAGATGCGCCTGCTGGCGTGATGGCCGGGCTGTCGGCGGGCTGTGCCGTCATTGCTGTCAATGCGCCAGACGAGACACCGCGACTGGATGACGTGGCGCTGCGCCTGACTTCACTGACGTCACTAATCATTACCAGACAGCCAGCGGGTAAGTTTGCCTTTCACAGCCAGCCTTAAGTGCAGAGTGGCGGCATCGGGCCGCCCGAATCAGAGCGGTGTATCTTGCGAGATTTCGTCCAGAGACAGGCTAAAGCTTGGGATAAACACCTCAACAAAATAGCTCATTTCAGGCGAGCGACGCTGAGTCAGGGTTTTTTCCAGCCGCGCCTTGGCGAGTAAGAATTCGTTGTTGCCTGCCGACAACTCTTCCAGGCATTTAACGTAGGCGCAGAGTGCGTCGGCCTGCTTCACTACCGCTTTCTCATCTTCACTGTGCAGATGTTCATCAATCAGCGGGCGATAAACGTCCTGCAACTCCTCGGGCAGCATCTCAATCAACTTCTGCTGCGCGATTTTCTCAATCTTTTTGTATTCATGGGCAATTTGCGCGTTGTAATACTTCACCGGGGTAGGCAAATCGCCCGTGAGCACTTCACTGGCATCATGGTACAGCGCCATCATCGCGATGCGCTCGGCATTCAGGTTACCGTTAAACTTTTTGTTCTTGATGATGGCCAGCGCATGGGCGACCATCGCCACCTGTAAACTGTGTTCAGAGACGTTTTCGGTCCGCACGTTACGCATCAGTGGCCAGCGGTTAATCAGTTTGAGGCGTGAGAGGTGGGCGAAGAAATGGCTTTGAGTCATGGTCATTCCTGTTTACGACAGGGGAGAGGTTAACTCTCCCCAAAATGACATCAGTATAGATGCAACAGGACTACTGGCGGTAGCCTTGCAGGAAACGGCCAAACTTATTGATGGCCATTTCCAGGTCATCGACGCGCGGCAGGGTTACGATACGCAGATGATCGGGCCACGGCCAGTTAAACGCGGTGCCCTGCACCAGCAGCACTTTTTCCTGTAACAGGAAGTCCAGCACCATCTTCTGGTCGTCCTGAATATTGAATTTTTTGGCATCAATTTTCGGGAACATGTACAGCGCTCCCTCCGGCTTCACACAGCTGACGCCGGGAATATCGTTGATCAGTTCCCAGGCTCGCTGACGCTGTTCGTAGAGACGACCACCCGGTGCGATGAACTCACTGATGCTCTGATATCCCCCCAGGGCGGTCTGAATTGCGTGCTGCGCCGGAACGTTGGCGCACAGGCGCATGGAAGCCAGCATTTCCAGCCCTTCTATATAGCCTTTTGCGTGCTTTTTCGGGCCATTCAGCACCATCCAGCCCTGACGGAAGCCCGCCACGCGGTAGGTTTTTGACAGGCCGTTAAACGTGACCGTTAACAAGTCCGGTGCCAGTGCGGCAATAGAGTGGTGCTGTGCGGCATCGTAGAGGATCTTATCGTAGATCTCGTCAGCAAATATAATCAGGTTATGCTGACGGGCTATCTCAACCACGTCCATCAGCAGCTCTTTGCTGTATACCGCGCCGGTAGGGTTGTTGGGGTTGATGATAACAATGCCGCGAGTGCGTGGCGTAATTTTGCTACGAATATCATCCAGGTCCGGGAACCAGCCGGCGGACTCATCACACAAATAGTGCACGGCTTTTCCGCTCGACAGCGACACGGCAGCCGTCCAGAGCGGATAGTCCGGTGCCGGAACCAGCATTTCATCCCCGCTGTTCAGCAGCGCCTGCATCGCCTGAACGATCAGTTCTGAGACACCGTTTCCAATGTAGATATCTTCTACTGTGACATCGCGCATATCCCGCGCCTGATAATGCTGCATGATGGCCTTTCGGGCGGAATAGAGCCCTTTGGAATCGCAATAACCTTGTGCACTGGGCAGGTTACGGATCACATCCACCAGAATTTCATCGGGCGCTTCAAAGCCAAACGGCGCGGGGTTACCGATGTTCAACTTGAGAACTTTATTACCTTCTTCTTCCAGGCGCTTGGCCTCTTTTAAAACCGGCCCACGAATGTCATAACACACATTGTCCAGTTTGCCGGATTTATCAATTTGAAAAGTCATTTTTGGCCGCCTTAATATGCAGAATCCTTTTGCCTGCCGCTGAAAACAAACCTGCACAATGTACTCTCCTCACGAACACAAAAGAAGGGCGCGAGGTGGTTTTGGCGTCTTCAGCATCTTTGTCTCCGTCCAGACGACGTAATGCATATTGCTTATGACCCTGTATGGTTTAAAAGTCTGCTTTAGTCATCATTAATGGTTTTTTATGCTGCATGATAAAAAGGCTTTGTTTGGCGCGTTGCTGTTTTTTTTATGCCGACAGGGAACGTAATCGACATAGTGAAATCAGAACAGGCCTAATGCGTCATAAATGAAATAGTTTAATTATGCTTTATTGATGCATAAATTTTGCACGATAGTGCATAGCGTAAGTAGGGTGTGACAGCCGTGCATTAATCGTTAATACGGTTAACTATTTTATCTCTAAGGACTTTTTTCCGTTTTTTGAAGCCAGGCTAAAAAACAGAGAGCATCTTTAGTACAGGTTTACCTGTCTAAAAGTCTTATTCACTGTTTTTGGGCGGGTTGAATGCGCACAGGACGTGCGGGATGTGTTGGAAAATGCGATCCGATCAAAATTTGCAATGCTTTTCATAAAAACATTTCCATTTTGCGGTCAAAAATGATTAAGTATAATTTACTATTTGATGTGATTAAACGCGATACAGCGTGTGTGTATGACAGACCCATTTACCCCGGCGTAATGACTTTTTTGGGGTTGAAAAAGACAACTACACAGCTTCCCGCAATTTTGCATCCAGTGCCTTCGGTACAGAAGTTGTCTCTGTCTTCAGGTCACGGCTTCCGTGTTTTACAGGAACGTGCCGTGCGCCTTCGTAAGTAAATTTTATGTCGGCCCTGTGTTGGGACGGCATGAAGCATCATTACCGCTTATCGCTTTGATAAGCTTGTAATAACACCAGGATAGTAGTTCTTAAAACTCTAATAAGTGAAGAAAAACATGACTAATGCAAATCGTCCGATACTTAATCTCGATCTCGATCTGCTTCGAACTTTTGTTGCTGTTGCGGATTTAAACACCTTTGCAGCCGCGGCTGCTGCGGTATGCAGAACGCAATCGGCAGTAAGTCAGCAGATGCAGCGTCTGGAACAACTGGTCGGTAAAGAGTTGTTTGCCAGGCATGGCCGCAACAAATTATTAACAGAACATGGCATTCAGCTTCTGGGTTATGCCAGAAAAATTCTGCGTTTTAACGATGAAGCCTGCACATCGCTGATGTACAGCAATATTCAGGGCGTTCTGACAATCGGTGCGTCAGACGATACGTCCGATACCATTCTGCCGTTCCTGTTAAACCGCGTTACCTCTGTTTATCCCAAACTGGCCATTGACGTTCGTGTGAAACGCAATCCATTTATGATGGAAATGCTGAATCAGGGCGAAGTCGATCTGGTTGTTACCACCTCCAGTCCGGGTAACTTTACACATCAGGTACTGCGGACATCGCCAACCCTGTGGTATTGCGCAGCGGACTATGTGTTCCAGCGTGGGGAAGCGATCCCTCTGGTATTGCTGGATGAACCCAGCCCTTACCGTGATATGGCGATTGACCATCTGAACGAAGCAGGCATTCCCTGGCGCATCTCTTACGTCGCTTCAACGCTGGCAGCGGTGCGTGCTGCCGTTAAAGCTGGTTTAGGCGTGACCGCGCGTCCGGTGGAGATGATGAGCCCTGAACTGCGCGTAATGGGTGCAGCAGAAGGATTACCGGTGCTGCCAGATACTCAGTATCTGCTGTGCCGCAACGCGGACAACGACAACGAACTGGCGCTGGCCATTTTCAACGCCATGCAGTCTACCCACGATCCCTACAACATGATCGGCAATGCCGATGGTGCCTTACTGCTGGACGACGAAGAGTAAATCCCGTCTTCTTTCGCAAAAAATGCGAAATCTGCCGGCACGTTAATCTGAGTAAATGCGCCTTTTGTTCTGTAACCGGAACAAGAGGCTTTTTTTTGCTGCTTTTCTGACCCGTGGTTTTCTTTTTCAGTCCTGTTCTGTCAATTACCTGTTCATACTCTGGTCAACAGGGCGAGTGGGGAAGGGAAAGCACGAAGTGGAGATTTGTTGATGCGAATCAGGCTGATAACTGATTAAATTTAACACAAAAATGATAATTCTGTGTTCTGGATCAACAAAATAGCCCTTCTAAAAGCAAGGCAATCCCGCCGAATCCTGTCAAACTATGCGCGTTGATAACGCGATCCACACGTTGAAATACCCGCTACACTGAAATTACCCCTACAGACTGAAGCGATTTAGCTGGAAACACGCGCGTCATATGTTAATAATATGATGCAGGTGTAAAATAATGTTTGGATACTTTTGTCAAAGTTGACAAAAGGTTATAGAAAGGAGTAAAAAACCACATAAAATTGCTGCTTATTGCACAGTAACAGCAAAATTTGTAAGGTTTTTATCCTTCCCTTTGAATCGATGTGGTGAGTTTGCTGCCAGAACCAGAGCAGGATGCCAGCGCCACTTTTGATGAGTAAGCAATGAGTATGTCAACTACCACCGAAATCATCGCTCAGCATTGGGCATTCATCGTTTTTATCGTCATCGCATTTGGCCTCTGTGCGTTTATGTTGACCGGAGGATGGCTGTTAGGCGGCAGAGCTCGTGCCCGTCATAAAGACACGCCTTTCGAATCCGGCATTGAATCCGTGGGTGATACTCACATCCGCTTATCCGCCAAATTCTACCTGGTGGCGATGTTCTTCGTTATTTTCGACGTCGAAGCTCTCTTTTTATACGCATGGGCGACCTCAATCCGTGAAAGTGGATGGGTCGGCTTTGTGGAAGCCGCAATTTTCATTTTGGTGCTCCTGGCGGGCCTGGTTTATCTGGTGCGCATTGGCGCGTTGGACTGGACTCCTGCACGCCGCCGAATCGTGGTTAAAACTCCCACGGTAAGTCACACCAATCCTCACAAGCAGTAAAAGAGAGGCAATAAGATGGACTATACGCTCACCCGCATAGACCCGAACGGTGGTGAGAACGACCGTTACCCTCTGCAAAAGCAGGAAATCGTCAGCGATCCGCTGGAGCAGCACGTTCATCGCAGCGTTTACATGGGCAAGCTCGAACATGCCCTGCACGACATGGTGAACTGGGGACGTAAGAATTCCCTGTGGCCCTACAACTTTGGTCTTTCCTGCTGCTACGTTGAGATGACCACCTCCTTCACCGCCGTGCACGATGTGGCGCGTTTTGGTGCTGAGGTTATGCGTGCCTCACCGCGTCAGGCCGACTTTATGGTTATTGCCGGTACGCCGTTCACTAAAATGGCCCCGGTGATTCAGCGTTTGTACGATCAGATGCTGGAGCCGAAATGGGTCATTTCCATGGGGGCCTGTGCTAACTCAGGCGGCATGTACGATATCTATTCTGTCGTGCAGGGCGTGGATAAATTCCTGCCGGTTGACGTTTACATTCCAGGTTGCCCACCGCGTCCTGAAGCCTACATGCAGGCTCTGCTGTTACTGCAGGAGTCGATTGGTAAAGAGCGTCGTCCTCTGTCCTGGGTGGTCGGCGATCAGGGCGTTTACCGTGCCAATATGCAGTCTGAGCGTGAACGTAAGCGTGGCGAGCGTATTGCAGTAACCAACCTGCGTACACCAGACGAAGTTTAAGTTAACCGTATGGATGGAATCAGTGCCTGCAGCGACAATACACAAATTAATGCATGGCACCATCCTGACGCCTTCATTTGAGCGCCTGTTAGCAGGCCGGAATGGTGAGTA
Source organism: Pantoea stewartii (assembly GCF_011044475.1). Taxonomy (NCBI): domain Bacteria; kingdom Pseudomonadati; phylum Pseudomonadota; class Gammaproteobacteria; order Enterobacterales; family Erwiniaceae; genus Pantoea; species Pantoea stewartii. The sequence goes on along the minus strand of NZ_CP049115.1, from coordinate 1,395,728 downwards.
ACGTATGACAGATTTGACCACGCAAGATCTCGCTCAGCCGCTATGGCAAACCCGGGATCATCTGGATGACCCGGTAATTGGCGAATTGCGTAATCGTTTTGGGCCGGATGCCTTTACTGTTCAGGCAACACGTACCGGGATTCCGGTGGTATGGGTTAAGCGTGAACAGCTACTGGAAATCATCACTTTCCTGCGTAAATTACCCAAGCCTTACGTCATGCTCTATGACCTGCATGGTATGGACGAACGTTTACGCACCCACCGCGCCGGGTTACCTGCCGCGGATTTTTCCGTTTTCTACCACCTGCTTTCGATTGAACGCAATCGCGACATCATGCTCAAGGTGGCATTGTCTGAAAACGATATGCACGTGCCGACCATCACGAAAATTTTCGCCAATGCGAACTGGTATGAGCGCGAAACCTGGGAGATGTTCGGCATCACTTTTGACGGTCACCCGCACCTGACCCGCATCATGATGCCGCAGACGTGGGAAGGGCACCCGCTGCGTAAGGATTACCCTGCGCGCGCCACCGAATTCGATCCTTTCACGCTGACCAAACAGAAAGAAGATCTGGAAATGGAAGCGCTGACGTTCAAGCCAGAAGACTGGGGCATGAAACGCAGTACTGCCAGTGAAGACTTCATGTTCCTCAACCTGGGTCCTAACCATCCCTCCGCGCACGGTGCGTTCCGCATCATTTTGCAGCTGGATGGTGAAGAGATTGTCGACTGCGTTCCGGATATTGGTTATCACCACCGTGGTGCCGAGAAGATGGGCGAGCGTCAGTCCTGGCACAGCTATATTCCCTACACTGACCGCATCGAATACCTCGGTGGCTGCGTCAACGAAATGCCTTATGTGCTGGCGGTAGAGAAACTGGCCGGCATCGTGGTGCCAGATCGCGTTAACGTAATCCGCGTGATGCTTTCAGAGCTGTTCCGCATCAACAGTCACCTGCTGTACATCTCCACCTTTATTCAGGACGTCGGGGCCATGACGCCGGTGTTCTTTGCCTTTACCGACCGTCAGAAAATTTATGACGTGGTGGAGGCGATTACTGGTTTCCGTATGCATCCGGCCTGGTTCCGTATTGGCGGCGTCGCACATGACCTGCCGAAAGGCTGGGAACGCCTGCTGCGTGACTTCCTGGACTGGATGCCAAAACGTCTGAAAGAGTATGACAAAGCGGCGCTGCGCAACACCGTACTGATGGGCCGTTCGCAGGGCGTAGCTGCCTATAACATGGAAGAAGCGCTGGCCTGGGGCACAACCGGTGCCGCACTACGTGCAACGGGTCTCGATTTTGACGTGCGTAAATGGCGCCCCTACTCAGGCTATGAAAACTTCGATTTTGAGGTTCCTGTGGGCGCGGGCATCAGTGATGCCTATACGCGCGTACAACTGAAAATGGAAGAGATGTGGCAGTCGCTGCGTATCCTGGAGCAGTGCCTGAACAACATGCCGGAAGGGCCGTTTAAGGCGGATCATCCGTTAACCACGCCGCCACCGAAAGAGCGTACGCTGCAGCACATTGAAACCCTGATCACCCACTTCCTGCAGGTTTCCTGGGGCCCGGTCATGCCGGCCAACGAATCTTTCCAGATGATTGAGGCGACCAAAGGGATCAACAGTTACTACCTGACCAGCGACGGCAGCACGATGAGTTACCGCACGCGTGTGCGTACACCGAGCTTCCCGCACCTGCAGCAGATTCCATCGGTAATCCGTGGCAGCCTGGTATCCGACCTGATCGTATACCTCGGTAGTATCGACTTTGTTATGTCAGACGTGGACCGCTAATTATGCACGATCAACACATTGCTATTAAAACGATCGACCCTAACGAGGTCTTCGTGCTGAGTGCGGAAGAGCACCATGCGATTGAGCACGAAAAACACCATTACGAAGATGCGCGCGCTGCCTCCATTGAAGCACTGAAAATTGTGCAGAAGCAGCGTGGCTGGGTGCCTGACGGTGCGATCCATGCGATTGCAGAAGTGTTAGGAATTCCTGCCAGCGACGTAGAAGGCGTGGCAACGTTCTATAGTCAGATTTTCCGTCAGCCTGTTGGCCGCCACGTGATTCGCTACTGCGACAGCGTGGTGTGTCACATCACCGGTTTTCAGGGGATTCAGGCGGCACTGGAAGAAAACCTGAATATTAAGCCTGGCCAGACGACAACCGACGGTCGCTTTACCTTACTGCCGACCTGTTGCCTGGGTAACTGTGATAAAGGTCCAACCATGATGGTGGATGAAGATACCCACGTTCATCTGACGCCGGAAGGCATCGCCTCTTTGCTGGAGCAGTATCAATGACAATCAAACAGATCATTCGTACTGCTGAAACCCATCCCCTGACCTGGCGCATGCGCGAGGATCAGCAGCCGGTATGGCTTGATGAGTATCGCAGCAAAAACGGCTATGCCGGTGCGGAAAAAGCCCTGAAAGGGATGGCACCTGACGAAATCGTCTCACTGGTAAAAGATTCCGGTCTGAAAGGGCGCGGCGGTGCCGGATTCTCGACGGGCCTGAAGTGGAGCCTGATGCCGAAAGATGAATCCATGAACATCCGTTACCTGCTGTGTAACGCCGATGAAATGGAGCCTGGCACGTATAAAGACCGCCTGTTGATGGAACAGATGCCGCATCAGCTGGTGGAAGGCATGCTAATCAGTGCGTTTGCCCTGAAAGCTTACCGGGGCTACATCTTTCTGCGCGGCGAATACATTGAAGCCGCAGTGCATCTGCGTCGTGCGATTGCGGAAGCCACTGAAGCAGGCCTGTTGGGCAAAAACATTCTGGGTACCGGTTTTGATTTTGAACTGTTCGTCCACACCGGTGCGGGACGTTATATCTGCGGTGAAGAAACGGCACTGATTAACTCCCTGGAAGGTCGCCGTGCCAACCCACGTTCCAAGCCGCCTTTCCCGGCAAGCGCGGGCGTGTGGGGCAAGCCGACCTGCGTGAACAACGTTGAAACGCTGTCGAACGTGCCAGCTATTCTGGCCAACGGCGTCGAGTGGTACAAAGGTCTGTCAAAAAGCGACGATGCCGGTACGAAACTGATGGGCTTCTCCGGCCGGGTGAAAAACCCTGGCGTGTGGGAACTGCCATTTGGCATCACCGCACGCGAAATCCTTGAGGATTATGCCGGCGGTATGCGCGACGGCCTGCGTTTTAAAGCCTGGCAGCCGGGTGGCGCGGGGACCGACTTTTTAACGGAGCAGCACCTCGATCTGCCCATGGAATTTGCCAGCATTGGTAAAGCCGGCAGCCGTCTGGGTACCGCTCTGGCAATGGCCGTGGACCATGAAATCAACATGGTTTCACTGGTGCGTAACCTGGAAGAGTTCTTTGCCCGCGAATCCTGCGGTTGGTGTACGCCATGCCGTGATGGCCTGCCGTGGAGCGTGAAGATTCTGCGCGCGCTGGAGCAGAAAAAAGGCCAGCCGGGGGACATTGAGACCCTGGAGCAGCTTTGCCGCCAGCTTGGCCCGGGCAAAACCTTCTGTGCCCACGCGCCGGGTGCGGTCGAGCCGCTGCAGAGCGCCATTAAATATTTCCGTGAAGAGTTTGAAGCCGGCATTGCGCCGCAGGTGTTTGGCAATACCCGATCTATCGGCGGTATTCAGCCAAACCTGCTGAAAGCGCGCTGGTAATTCGCCGTTATCCACGGGAGCTGGCCCTGTGCCGCCGTCCCTGTTGCAGTGTGCAGGGGCAAGAATTTGATTAACGCTCGTTTCTGACGAGCCTGACGGAAGCATGTCACTATGGCTACAATCCATGTAGACGGTAAAGAATATGATGTGAACGGAGCGGACAACCTGCTACAGGCATGTCTGTCTCTGGGCCTTGATATTCCTTATTTTTGCTGGCATCCGGCGCTGGGAAGCGTGGGTGCCTGCCGCCAGTGTGCGGTGAAGCAATTCCAGAACGCTGAAGACACCCGCGGCCGCCTTGTCATGTCCTGTATGACACCGGCGTCCGATGGCACCTTCATCTCAATTGATGATGGCGAAGCGAAAGAGTTCCGTGAAAGCGTGGTGGAGTGGTTAATGACTAACCACCCACATGACTGTCCGGTATGTGAAGAGGGCGGTAACTGTCATCTTCAGGATATGACGGTCATGACAGGCCACAGCTTCCGCCGCTATCGCTTCACCAAACGTACTCACCGCAATCAGGATCTCGGTCCGTTCATCTCGCACGAAATGAACCGCTGTATCGCCTGCTACCGCTGCGTGCGTTACTACAAAGATTATGCCGACGGTAAAGATCTGGGCGTGTATGGTGCGCACGACAACGTGTATTTTGGTCGTCCGGAAGACGGCACGCTGGAAAGCGAGTTTTCCGGTAACCTGGTCGAAATCTGCCCGACCGGCGTGTTCACCGATAAAACCCACTCCGAACGCTATAACCGTAAATGGGATATGCAGTTCGCGCCAAGCATCTGTCAGCAGTGCAGCGTAGGCTGTAACACCAGCCCCGGTGAGCGCTACGGCGAACTGCGTCGTATCGAAAACCGCTATAACGGCAGCGTTAACCACTACTTCCTGTGCGATCGTGGTCGCTTTGGCTACGGTTATGTCAATCTGAAAGATCGTCCTCGCCATCCGGTCCAGTTGCGTGGCAACGACAGCGTGAAGCTGAATGCCGAGCAGGCCGTTAACGCCGGAGCCGATGTCCTGCGTCAGGCGAAGCGCGTCATTGGTATTGGTTCGCCGCGTGCCAGCATCGAAAGTAACTTTGCTCTGCGCGAACTGGTCGGTGCGGAAAACTTCTCTACCGGTATGCCCGCGGGCGAACAGGCGCGTCTTGAACTGCTGCTGAAAGTGCTGCGTGAAGGCGGCATTTATACGCCTTCACTGCGCGAGATCGAGAGCTACGACGCGGTGCTGGTGTTAGGCGAAGACCTGACACAGGTTGGCGCACGCGTGGCCCTGTCAGTGCGTCAGGCAGTAAAAGGCAAAGCCCGCGAAATGGCCGCTGCGCAGAAAGTCGCAGACTGGCAGATCGCCGCGATCCTCAATATCGGTCAGCACGCTAAGCATCCGTTATTTGTCACCAACGTCGATGAAACCCGTCTGGACGACATCGCGGCGTGGAGCTACCGTGCCCCGGTTGAAGAACAGGCGCGTCTTGGCTTTGCGATTGCCCACGCGCTGGACGACAGTGCGCCAGCCGTCAGCGATTTCGACAGTGCGCTGAACGGTAAGCTGGATGTGGTGGTACAGGCGCTGGCCGGTGCCAAAAAACCGCTAATCATTTCCGGTGTGCATTCAGGCAGCAGTGCCATGATCGAAGCGGCCGCGAACGTGGCCAAAGCCCTGAAAGCGCGCGGTGCAGACGTCGGTATCACCCTGCTGGCTGGTCATGCTAACAGCATGGGCCTGGGCCTGATGGGTGGCAATACGCTGGATCAGGCACTGGAACAACTGCAGAACGGCGAAGCCGATGCGGTCGTGGTGCTGGAAAACGATTTGTATCGCCATGCGCCAAAAGCGCAGGTCGATGCGGCGCTGAACCATGCGGCTAACGTGATTGTGGTCGATCATCAGCGCACCGCCACGGTGGAAAAAGCCGGACTGGTGCTTTCCGCTGCCAGTTTTGCCGAAAGCGACGGTACGTCAATTAACCATGAGGGCCGCGCACAGCGCTTCTTCCAGGTGTACGATCCTGCCTACTACGATAACAGCATTGTGATGCTGGAAAGCTGGCGCTGGTTGCACTCGCTGCACAGCGCGCTGGAAAGCCGTCACGTTGACTGGACGCAACTGGACCATGTCATTGATGCCGTTGTGGCAAGTCTGCCACAGCTGAAAGGGATCAAGGATGCGGCGCCGGATGCCAGCTTCCGTATTCGTGGTCAGAAGCTGGCGCGTTCTCCGCATCGTGCCAGTGGGCGTACTGCTGCGCGCGCGAATATCAGCGTGCATGAGCCGCGTCAGCCGCAGGATCAGGACACCATGTTTGCCTTCTCGATGGAAGGGAACAACCAGCCGAGCGCACCGCGTTCGCAAATTCCGTTTGCGTGGGCACCAGGCTGGAACTCACCGCAGGCGTGGAACAAATTCCAGGATGAAGTGGGCGGGAAACTGCGTCATGGCGATCCCGGTGTGCGTTTGTTCGAAGCCAGCGATGCGCAGCTTGCCTGGTTCAGCAGCGTGCCAGAAGCCTATGCCACGCAAGGTCAGTTCCGCGTCGCGCCTTACTACCAGTTATTCGGAAGTGAAGAAATGACGCAGCGTGCGCCGGTTATCCAGCAGCGCATGTCGGCACCAACCCTGGTTCTGAACCCGGAAGATGCCGCGAAGCTGGGCGTGAATAACGGTGCAGCGGTGGAATTAACCTGTGCAGGTGAAACCGTACGTTTGCCAGTGCGTTTCTCGGCTTCTTTGCAGGCAGGGCAGGTTGGGCTTCCACTCGGTATGCCGGGTATCCCGCCCTTCCTGGCGAATGCAAAAATTGATTCTCTGCAGGAGGCGGCGCAATGAGCTGGTTAACACCGGATGTTATCGACATTCTGATCGCCATTGGTAAAGCGCTGGTGATTTTGCTGGTCGTGGTGGCCTGCGGTGCGTTTATGAGCTTCGCCGAGCGTCGTTTGCTCGGCCTGTTTCAGAACCGCTATGGGCCAAACCGTGTGGGCTGGGGCGGATCGTTGCAGCTGGTTGCTGACATGATCAAGATGTTCTTTAAAGAGGACTGGGTTCCCCCGTTCACCGATCGCTTTATCTTTACGCTGGCGCCGGTCATCGCGTTTGTTTCCCTGCTGCTGGCCTTTGCTATCGTCCCGGTTTCACCGACCTGGGTGGTGACCGATCTCAATATCGGGTTGCTGTTCTTCCTGATGATGGCGGGCCTGGCTGTGTATGCCGTGCTGTTTGCGGGCTGGTCGAGTAATAACAAATACTCGCTGTTAGGTGCGATGCGTGCCTCTGCGCAGACCTTGAGTTACGAAGTGTTCCTGGGTCTGTCACTGATGGGCGTGGTAGCGCAGGCGGGCTCGTTCAACATGACCGATATCGTCAACAGTCAGACGCATCTGTGGAACATCATCCCGCAGTTCTTTGGGTTTGTGACCTTCTGTATCGCGGGCGTGGCCGTTTGTCACCGCCATCCGTTTGACCAGCCCGAAGCCGAGCAGGAACTGGCTGACGGTTACCACATTGAATATGCCGGTATGAAATTTGGTCTGTTCTTTGTCGGCGAATATGTCGCGATTACCACCGTTTCAGCGCTGATTGTGACGCTGTTCTTTGGTGGCTGGCACGGGCCTTTCCTGCCGCCGTTCATCTGGTTCGCCCTGAAAACGGCGTTCTTTATGATGATGTTCATCCTGATTCGTGCTGCGCTTCCGCGTCCACGCTATGACCAGGTGCTGTCGTTCGGCTGGAAAGTGTGTCTGCCGTTGACGCTGTTGAACCTGCTGGCGACCGCCGCAGTGATTCTTTATACAGCGCAGTAAGGGGTAACAAATGACGTTAAAAGATATTGTCGTAGGCTTCGGCACGACAGTGCGCAGTATCTGGATGATTGGCATGCACGCCTTCGCGAAACGCGAAACCCAGATGTATCCAGAAGAGCCGGTCTACCTGCCACCGCGTTACCGTGGCCGTATTGTGTTGACCCGCGATCCTGATGGTGCAGAGCGTTGTGTTGCCTGTAACCTGTGTGCGGTAGCCTGTCCGGTAGGCTGTATTTCGCTGCAAAAAGCGGAAACCAAAGACGGCCGCTGGTATCCAGAGTTCTTCCGTATCAACTTCTCACGCTGCATTTTCTGCGGCCTGTGCGAAGAGGCCTGCCCAACCACCGCTATCCAGCTGACGCCGGATTTCGAACTGGGCGAGTTCAAGCGTCAGGATCTGGTATACGAAAAAGAAGACCTGTTGATCTCGGGGCCGGGTAAATATCCGGAGTACAACTTCTACCGTATGGCAGGTATGGCAATTGACGGTAAAGATAAGGGTGAAGCGGAGAACGAAGCGAAACCTATCGACGTCAAAGGCTTACTACCTTAAGGAGCAGGGCATGGAATTTGCGTTTTATCTTTGCGGACTGGTGGCGGTGGTGACGACGTTGCGCGTGATCACCCACACTAATCCGGTACATGCGTTGCTGTACCTGATCGTTTCGCTGTTATCGGTGGCTGGCGTCTTCTTCTCTCTGGGTGCCTACTTTGCAGGTGCGCTGGAAATTATTGTGTATGCCGGTGCCATCATGGTGCTGTTCGTGTTCGTTGTGATGATGCTTAACCTGGGCAAAGCCACGCAGAAACAGGAGCGTGAATGGTTAAGTCCGTCGTTGTGGATTGGTCCGGGCCTGGTTTCGTTGCTGCTGCTGGCAGTGATGATCTACGCCATCATGACGGCACATGACCAGGGTATTGACGGCAAAATTATCGATGCGAAAGCGGTGGGCATTAGTCTGTTTGGCCCGTATGTGCTGGCGGTTGAACTGGCATCAATGCTGCTGCTGGCCGGCCTGGTTGTGGCTTTCCACCTGGGCCGCGAAGAGCGCCAGGGCGAAGTCCTGAGCAACCGTTCAAACGATGCCGCGCAGGCGAATAAGGAGCAAGCATGATTCCCTTACAACATGGATTGATTCTGGCGGCGGTGCTGTTTGTGCTGGGGCTGACCTCGCTGGTGTTGCGCCGTAATCTGCTGTTTATGCTGATAAGCCTGGAAATCATGATCAATGCCGCGGCGCTGGCGCTGGTTGTTGCAGGCAGCTACTGGGGACAGGCTGATGGTCAGGTGATGTATATTCTGGCTATCAGTCTCGCCGCAGCGGAAGCCAGTATTGGGCTGGCCCTGCTGCTTCAGCTCTATCGTCGTCGTCAGACGCTGAACATTGATACTGTGAGCGAGATGCGCGGATGAACCTTCTCTATTTAACTGTCTTATTTCCGCTAATCGGCTTTCTGCTGTTAGCGTTCTCCCGTGGCCGCTGGTCAGAAAACTTGTCCGCGACCGTGGGCATGGGATCGGTCGGGCTGGCTGCGCTCACCACGGTGTTTGTGGGTTTCGACTTCTTTGCCCACGGGCAGCAGGTCTTCACTCAGGCGCTGTGGACCTGGATTCATGTCGGCAATTTTAATATTCAGGTCAATCTGACGCTGGATGGCCTGTCGCTCACCATGCTGTCGGTGGTGACCGGTGTCGGCTTCCTGATCCATATGTTCGCCTCGTGGTATATGCGTGGAGAAGAGGGATATTCACGCTTCTTCGCTTATACCAACCTGTTTATCGCCAGCATGGTTGTTCTGGTTCTGGCGGATAACCTGATGCTGATGTATCTGGGTTGGGAAGGGGTAGGGCTGTGCTCCTATCTTCTGATCGGCTTCTATTACAGCAATCCGGAAAACGGCAAGGCGGCGATGAAGGCATTCATCATCACGCGCGTCGGTGATGTCTTCCTGGCATTTGCGTTGTTCATCCTTTACAACGAACTGGGTACGCTCAACTTCCGCGAAATGGCGGAGCTGGCTCCGGCACACTTTGCGGCGGACAACCACATGCTGCAATGGGCCACGCTGATGCTGTTGGGTGGCGCAGTAGGTAAGTCTGCGCAGCTGCCGCTTCAGACCTGGCTGGCCGATGCGATGGCAGGTCCGACGCCGGTTTCCGCGCTGATTCACGCCGCCACCATGGTGACGGCAGGGGTTTACCTGATTGCCCGCACCCACGGCCTGTTCCTGTTGACGCCTGAAGTGCTGCATCTGGTCGGCATTATCGGTGCGATTACGCTGGTACTGGCGGGTTTTGCTGCTCTGGTCCAGACGGATATCAAACGTGTACTGGCTTACTCCACCATGAGTCAGATCGGCTACATGTTCCTGGCGCTGGGTGTGCAGGCGTGGGATGCCGCCATTTTCCACCTGATGACCCATGCCTTCTTTAAAGCCTTGCTGTTCCTGTCCTCAGGTTCGGTTATCCTGGCCTGCCACCACGAGCAGAACATCTTTAAGATGGGCGGACTGCGTAAAAGCATCCCACTGGTGTACACCTGCTTCCTGGTCGGCGGTGCTGCCCTGGCCGCATTGCCGCTGATTACCGCCGGTTTCTACAGTAAAGATGAAATTCTGTTTGGTGCACTGGCGAACGGCCATTTGAACCTGATGGTCGCGGGTCTGGTAGGGGCGTTCCTGACCTCAATCTACACCTTCCGCATGATCTTTATCGTCTTCCACGGCGAAGAGAAAATCCATGCACACGCGGGCAAAGGCATTACCCATCATCTGCCACTGATTGTGTTGCTGGTGCTCTCAACGTTTGTGGGTGCATTAATTACCCCACCGCTGGCGGGCGTTTTACCGGCCAATGAGTTTGGTGAGAACGGTAAAGTCACGCTGGAGATCGCGTCCGGCCTGGTCGCGGTTGCGGGCATCGTTATCGCCGCTGCCCTCTGGCTGGGCAAGCGTCAGCTGGTCAGCAGCGTGGCCAACAGTGCGCCGGGCCGTTTCTTCGGCACCTGGTGGTTCGCCGCCTGGGGCTTTGACTGGCTCTACGACAAAGTCTTTGTCAAACCGTATCTGGGCATTGCGTGGTTGTTAAAACGCGATCCTCTTAACGGCCTGATGAACCTGCCTGCGTTGCTTTCACGTATCGCCAATAAAGGTCTGGTGGTCAGTGAAAACGGGTATTTGCGCTGGTATGTCGCGTCGATGAGCGTTGGTGCCGTCGTTGTGCTGGCGCTGCTGCTGGTAATTTAAAGATTGATGAGCGGGTAGGTGTGAAAACTTACCCATTAAGAATGTCAAAGATTGTCTGATGTAAGGGCGTAATCGGCGCAGTCCGTTTTGCCACCGCCAGCGCACAGCAACCGGAGCGTACTGAAGTACGTGAGGATTGCGAGTACTGCCGGGGGCGAAACGGGCAAGTGAGATAGCCCGAGCCAGGACAAAAAAAAGGGAAGTATGCCGTGTTATTACCTTGGCTAATTTTCATACCCTTCTTCGGTGGTTTCGTCTGCTGGCTCACCGAGCGCTTCGGCGCGAAGGTGCCTCGCTGGATCGCACTGATCACCATGGGGCTGACGTTGGCGCTCTCGCTGCAACTCTGGTTGCAGGGGGGCTATTCACTGACGCAGGCAGCGGGTATTCCGCAGTGGCAATCGAGCTTCTCAGTACCCTGGATTCCCCGTTTCGGCATTAATTTCCATTTAGCGCTTGATGGCCTTTCGCTGTTAATGGTGGTGCTGACCGGACTGCTCGGCCTGATGGCAGTGCTGTGTTCCTGGAACGAAATTGAAAAGTATCAGGGCTTCTTTCATCTGAACCTGATGTGGATCCTGGGCGGCGTTATCGGCGTGTTCCTCGCCATTGACATGTTCCTGTTCTTCTTCTTCTGGGAAATGATGCTGGTGCCGATGTACTTCCTCATCGCGCTGTGGGGACATAAAGCATCGGACGGTAAAACCCGTATTACCGCCGCGACCAAATTCTTTATTTATACTCAGGCATCCGGTCTGGTGATGTTGATTGCGATTCTGGCGCTGGTGTTTGTTCACTACAACGCCACGGGCGTCTGGACGTTCAACTACGAGCAGTTGCTGAAGACGCCAATGTCGCACACCGTGGAGTACCTGCTGATGCTGGGCTTCTTCATCGCGTTTGCGGTGAAAATGCCGGTTGTCCCGCTTCATGGCTGGCTGCCTGATGCGCACAGTCAGGCTCCGACCGCAGGTTCAGTTGACCTGGCGGGTATCCTGCTGAAAACCGCCGCCTACGGCTTACTGCGCTTCAGCCTGCCGCTGTTTCCAAACGCCTCGGCAGAGTTTGCACCGATCGCGATGTGGTTAGGGATCATCGGGATTTTCTATGGTGCCTGGATGGCGTTCTCGCAGACGGATATCAAACGCCTGATTGCTTACACCTCGATTTCGCACATGGGCTTTGTCCTGATTGCGATTTACACCGGTAGCCAGTTGGCCTTCCAGGGCGCGGTTGTACAGATGATCGCGCACGGCCTGTCAGCAGCGGCGCTGTTTATCCTGTGCGGACAGCTGTACGAACGTCTGCATACCCGTGATATGCGTCAGATGGGCGGTTTGTGGTCGCGCATCAAATGGATTCCAGGGTTATCCCTGTTCTTTGCTGTCGCCAATCTGGGTATGCCAGGTACGGGTAACTTCGTCGGGGAATTCATGATCCTGACCGGCAGTTTCCAGATCGTTCCGGTCATTATCGTGATTGCGACCTTTGGCCTGGTTTTCGCCTCGGTCTATTCGCTGGTGATGATGCAACGTGCCTACTACGGTGAAGCGAAATCGAAAGATCCGCTGCCGGGCATGTCGGCGCGTGAATTCCTGACCATTGGGGTGCTCGTGGTCCTGCTGGTGCTGCTGGGTGTTTATCCTCAGCCGATTCTGGATACCTCACATGCTGCAATGAGCAATATTCAGCAGTGGTTTACCGCTTCAATTTCAACTACAAGGCCGTAATTCGCCATGACAATAACTCCTCAACAATTGATCGCGTTGCTGCCGCTGTTAATCGTCGGATTGACGGTGGTGGTTGTGATGCTGTCCATTGCCTGGCGACGCAACCACTTTGTTAACGCCACGCTAACAGTGGTTGGCCTGAACCTGGCGCTGCTGTCACTGTATTTTGTCGGTCAGGTTGGCGCGATGGATGTCACGCCGCTGCTGCGTGTAGACGCGTATTCGATGTTCTATACCGCCCTGGTGATGCTCGCCAGCCTGGCAACCTGTACTTTTGCCTATCCGTGGCTGGCCACGTTCCCGGACAACAAGGACGAGTTTTATCTGCTGGTTCTGATTGCTGCACTGGGCGGTATCGTGTTGTCAGCGTCTAACCACCTTGCATCACTGTTTATCGGGATTGAACTGCTGTCACTGCCGTTGTTTGGTTTGATTGGTTACGCCTTCCGTCAGAAACGTTCGCTGGAAGCGGCCCTGAAATACACCATCCTGTCGGCGGCGGCATCGTCTTTCCTGCTGTTTGGTATCGCGCTGATTTACGCTGACTCGGGCAACCTGGGCTTCGTCAGCCTGGGTAAAAGTCTGACGGACAGCATGATTCAGGAGCCGCTGCTGCTGGTCGGTCTGGGCATGTTGATTATCGGTCTGGGCTTTAAACTGTCACTGGTGCCATTCCATCTGTGGACGCCGGACGTTTATCAGGGCGCACCCGCACCGGTTTCTACTTTCCTTGCTACCGCCAGCAAAATTGCGATCTTCGGTGTTATCATGCGCCTGTTTATGTACGCGCCGGTGACCGACAGCGAAGCCGTACGGACAGTACTGGCCGTGATTGCCTTTGTCTCCATCCTGTTCGGTAACCTGATGGCGATTTCGCAAAGCAATATCAAGCGCCTGCTGGGTTACTCTTCTATTGCGCATCTGGGATATCTGCTGGTCGCGCTGATTGCGGTGAAAGATCATCAGCTGTCGCTGGAAACCGCAGGGGTTTACCTGGCCGGTTACCTGTTCAGCAGCCTCGGCGCGTTTGGTGTGGTAAGCCTGATGTCCAGTCCTTATCGTGGCCCGGATGCCGATTCACTTTACTCCTATCGCGGGCTGTTCTGGCACCGTCCGATTCTGTCGGCCGTGATGACCGTGATGATGCTGTCGCTGGCGGGTATCCCCATGACGCTGGGCTTTATCGGTAAATTCTACGTGATTGCCTCTGGCGTGAGCGCCAACCTGTGGTGGTTGACCGGTGCGGTGGTGGTCGGCAGTGCGATTGGTCTTTACTATTATCTACGCGTTACCGTCAGTCTTTATCTCAGCCCGCCTGAATTGCTGAGCCGCGATACGCCAGCCAACTGGGCCTTCACCGCCGGTGGCGTGGTTGTCTTGATCTCCGCGATTCTGGTGTTGGTGCTGGGCGTTTATCCGCAGCCATTAATCAGACTGGTGCAGATGGCCCAGCCGCTGATGTAATGTCACGCTGTTGCGATCAATCAGGCCTTCGGGCCTGATTTTTTTTGTCTGAAAATCGACACAGGTGATTTTTGCATAGCCTTCGCAATATCACGTCGCGTCCGCTTTTCTCTTCGTTTTCATTCTGCATCTTCATTCTGTTTCCACAGTTTCGTGCTGAAATGGGGCGAACAGATAAGGGGGAGCATTGCTTATGGATCGCCGACATTTTCTGCTGGGGTGTACCGCAACGCTGCTGACGGCAAAAAGCACACTGTCATTCGCCGCGCGGGCCGCTGTCGCCCAAACCGTTATTCCCCTTTGGCCCGGCACGCCACCCGGCGGTGGCGGGCCAGAGGGGCCGGTTGAGACATCGCCTTCAGGCGCAGAGCGTCATATCGCCGTACCCACCTTAACCGTCTTACGGCCGGGCATGGGGAACGGTCACGTTGTCCTGATCGCCGGCGGTGGCGGCTATAAACGGATAGAAATGGCAAAAGAAGCCTGGCCCGCGGCTCGCTGGTTAACGGCGCGCGGCTACACTGCGGCGATATTGCGTTATCGTCTGCCGTCCGAACACTGGGGCGATGGTAACCGGGTTGCCCTGCAGGATGCGCTGCGTGCCCTGCAACTGGTCAAAGCGCAGGCAACAGGGTTAACGGTGCTGGGGTTTTCGGCCGGTGCGCATTTGCTCGGGATGGCCATCAGCCCGATGGGCGCGCGCATGGGGGCGGTGACAGAGGCACAGGACAGCGCACCTGTTCAGGTTGACGGTGCCGCGCTGATTTATCCCGTCATTACGCTGGAAGCGCCTTATACGCACACATCTACTCACCGCGTTTTGCTGGGGGCGCATCCTACGGCGGCAGAAGACGCCGCCTGGTCGGTGCAGAATACGGTGACAGCAGCATCACCGCCTTTTTTTCTGGTGCAGGCCGAAGATGACCCGATATCCGATCCCCACAACACGCTGATCATGGCGCGAGCCTGTCAGCAACATCACGTAAATGTGGAGATGATCCGCTACCCAACCGGCGGTCACGGTTTTGGTATGGGGAAACCCGGCACACCCACCATGGCCTGGCCTGCGCGTTATCAACACTGGCTGCAAAGCCGCTAGCAGGCTACAGTGAGGGGTCGGTTATTGAATGAGGATGAGACATGCATATCAGTTGGCTGGATCTGCACCAGCAGGCATTAAGCGTCCCGCAGCTTTATGCAGTACTGGCGTTGCGCTGTGAAGTCTTCGTCGTGGAGCAGCAGTGCGCCTATCTGGATGTGGATGGTCAGGATTTGCAGGGCGAGAATCGTCACCTCCTCGGCATGGCGCAGGATGACCTGCTGGCCTATGCGCGCATCCTGTCGCCCCGGCGCGCCGAGACAGAGGTAAAAATTGGGCGCGTCATCATCTCCAGCAAAGCCCGTGGCCTGAATTTAGGTAACCAGTTGATGATGCAGGCGATAGCCAGCTGTGAACAGCACTGGCCAGGGCATGCACAGTTTCTTTCTGCCCAGGCGCATCTTGCAGGGTTTTATCAGCGTCACGGTTTTGTCGCGGTCAGCGACAGCTACCTTGAGGACGGTATTCCCCATATTGATATGCGCAGAGCAGGGGGAAATAAACCGCGCTAACGGCCTGACGGTTTTATTCCTCCTTCAGCCTGTCGCGTGTTCTTTTCACGCACGCAAAAAAAATGCATCCCGGCGCCAGGCCTGAGATGCATTATGCCGTGAGATGGCCGTGTTAGCTGACGGTCATCTGGCGATCGTCAACGTATTTACGCTGGTCTGGCGGGGGCGGCACATACTGATAGAGCCACGTTTCGCTCAGCGTTTCGTCTTTGGTTCGCAGGAACAGACGCATCTCAACGGGTTGTACGCTGTCGCTGTCAGGATACCAGTCAAAGAGGATACGGTACCCTTTGATCGGCTCAACATACAGAATCTCAACCTGCTTAAAGGTGCCGGAGGACACGGTAATCACCGGTTCAATGCCCTTTGGTGCGGCGGCCTGCAAATCGCCGCCGATAAAGTCGACAGCAAAACGACGGCACCACACATCCGGGAAGTGCTCGCCTGGCGCCCAGCCTTCGGGGAAGCCGCCGATGCCGGTGCGGGTTGCATCCACGCGCGCCAGTTGGCTCTGTACGGGCGGCAGTGCGCTCCAGTAGAGTTTGTACGAAAAACTGAACGCGTTGCCCGCTTTGATCGGTTCGGCGGGCTGCCAGAAGCAGACGATGTTATCGAGCGTTTCACCGGTCGTGGGGATTTCCATCAGGTTGATGGCGCCTTTACCCCACTTACCAACTGGTTCCACCCACAGGCTTGGCCGTTTGTTATACCAGCCAATCACGTCCTGATAATTCTCAAAGTCATGATCAAGCTGAAGCAGACCAAAACCACGCGGGTTTTCATCTTCGTAGGCGTTGAACTGCAGGCGCTGAGGGTTATTCAGCGGACGGGCAATCCATTCCCCTTTCCCGCTCCACATTGCCAGACGATCGGAGTCGTGAATCTGGGGATGGTAGGTGTTACACATCCGACGCTCGTTGGTGCCGCAGCTGAACATACTGGTCATCGGCGAAATGCCTAACTGACGAATATCCTTGCGGGCAAAGAGATGATTCTCAATGTCCATCACCACGCGTTCGGCTTCGCAGTGAATCACAAACTTGTATGCGCCGGTGATGCTGGCCCCATCCAGTAAGGCATAGCAGGTGAAGGTCGTGTCTTCGGCTTTCGGCGTTTCAAACCAGAACGCCGTAAAGTCCGGAAACTCTTCCTGGCCATTACTGAAGGTGTTAATGGCGACGCCACGCGCGGACAGCCCGTACTGGTAAGTATCATCGACAGCACGGAAGTAGCTGGCACCGAGAAAGGAGACGATATCGCGGCGGGCCAGTTCGGGTTTTTTAAAGGCACGGAAGCCCGCAAACCCCAGATCGGTTTTGCCTTCCAGCTGTTTAGTGTCGACTTTCGCATCGTTGTAGTTAAACAGCTCGGTGCGGAAGTGGATTTCGCGTGCCTCACGGCTGGCACTGTCGACGGAAAACATGCGGATGCGGCGTTTAAAGCCCATGCCGACGTGGAAAAACTGCACATCAAGCTCGCGATTCGGAATGTTGTTCCACAGCGAGTGATTAGCATCGTACTGAATATCGTTGTAAGCCTGCGGCGTCAGGTTAGCCAGCGTTTGCGGCAGCGGGCCCGGTGGACCACCCCACGGCTTTTTGGCCAGTGCGGCCGCGTTCTTTTTTAACTCGTCGAAATCGAAGCGCACTGCGATTCCGTCAGCAATGCCATCATCTGCCCAGGCGGATTGCGCGAATAGCGTTGATAAGCCTGTCATACCGCTCACCGCGGAGAAGGCCATTGACGCTTTCATAAACATTCTTCGATTCATGCCGGAGATCATTCCTTAGCTTTTCGAGTTTGTTGTGACTGTCGTGTCGAAGCACAGAGCCTGATTATTACAGGCAACAGCAGGGTACGACAGTCGGCTTAGAGAAAAATTCAGTTCGCTGAAAATTTATCAGATAAATCAAATAAACGAAGCGAAATTGCTTTAAGCAAGTCATCTCTTACACTTCTTTGCGTAATCACAGCCTGCCATAAGTTGACGCGCGTGCGCTTTCCTTGCGCCGATTTTCAGGTGATTCCTGGTAAGGGGCCGCGCAAAGCCCTCATTTATGGCTATAGTTAACCAGGTGCATTGCAATTCACATGGAGGAAATGATGGTAAAACAGACTGAATCTTTCGACACGGGCTATGACGACGATATCGCACTGCTGACTGAAACGCTGGAAGAAGTGCTGAAGTCATCAGGTGATCCGGCCGATCAGAAATATATCGAACTGAAAACCAAAGCTGAACGCGCGCTGGAAGATGTTAAATCACGTGTCAGCCAGGCCTCGGATAGCTATTACTACCGTGCCAAACAGGCCGCGTACCGTGCTGATGATTACGTCCATGAAAAACCGTGGCAGGGCATTGGCATCGGTGCTACTGCAGGGCTGGTATTAGGCCTGCTGCTGGCGCGTCGCTAATCTCAATCGCCTAAAACGGGCAGGCGCTGTCCTGTCCGTTCTCCCTTTCTGGTTCTTCCGCACTTCTGTCACCTGCCTGAAAATGCCGTTACCCGGTTAATTCCTGCCCGCAGATTGTGTTTTGTTCAGGGGCTTTCTAAAGTAAAGCGACAGGCACAAGGAGAATGAATGTGATAAGAGTTGAAATGCTGTCCACGGGCGATGAAGTGTTACATGGACAAATCGTCGATACCAACGCCGCCTGGCTGGCTGATGTGTTATTTCAACACGGGCTGCCGATGACCAGCCGGACTACGGTGGGTGACGCAATGTCGTCGCTGGTGGAAACGCTAAAGGCCCGCAGTCTTGAGGCGGACGTGCTCATCGTGAATGGTGGACTGGGGCCAACCACTGACGACCTTAGCGCCCAGGCCGCGGCCAAAGCGAGCGGGGTAGGGCTGGTGATGCAGGAAGCCTGGCTGGAAACGATGGAAGCCTGGTTCGCCAGCCGCGGACGGGTTATGGCTGAGAGCAACCGTAAACAGGCAGAAATTCCCGCTAACGCCGAAATGCTGGATAACCCGGTCGGTACCGCCTGTGGCTTTGCACTGCAACTCAATCGCTGCTGGATGTTCTTTACGCCAGGCGTTCCCTCTGAATTCAAGGTAATGCTCGAACAACAAATCATTCCCCGTCTGAAAGCGAAGTTCGACCTGCCTGAACCGCCCGTTTGCCTGCGGCTGACCACCTTTGGCCGGGGAGAAAGCGACATTGCGAATGAACTGGAACCGTTGCCGCTGCCGGAGAACGTGCTGATGGGCTACCGTTCTTCCATGCCGATTATCGAAATCAAACTTACGGGGCCAGCCGAACAGCGCGTCGCGATGGAGCAGGTCTGGCAGCAGGTACGTTTGTTGCTGGCCGAGTGTACGATATTTGAAGGCACTGAGGGGCTGCCTGCACTGCTGGCGCGGGAACTGCATCAACGTCACTGGCGGCTGGCGATCAGCGAACAGTACACCGCAGGGTTACTTCACTGGCAACTGGCTTCGGCTGACGTGCCCCTGAGCGCCAGCGAAATTCTGCCGAAGCAGGACGAGAGTCTGGATGTTCAGGTCATGCGCACCCAGGCGCTGGCGACGCGCTTGCAGACTCAGCTTGCCCTGTCCGTCGGCAGCCTGAGCGAAGACGCGATCTCTGTGGCGCTCCATACACCGGAAGCGACCTGGGGACAACGTGTTAAATTCAATAGTGGTCGTCACAACCTGGAAACCCGTCAGAAAGTGGTGGCGATGATGGCAATGAACATGCTGCGGCGCTGGTTACACGGCAGCGAGGTCAGCACAGGGCACGGCTGGATTGATGTGCTTGAAACTATCAAGCATTAAAAATACGGACCGGTGCCAAACGGCACCGACCGCCTTCTTTTTCTGCTCCCCGCGTTTCCTCAACTAACACGCTGTTTAACGCCGTAGCCCCGTCGCCAGCACGGTAAAGGTCGCCGTGACTTTAGCCAGCGTGGCCTGGGGCTCGGCGCTGGCGGCCACCCACAAGGCGGCAGTAAACGCCGCACCATTCAGCAAGCGGGCAGCGGCTTCAACATCCACGGGCTTCAGCACGCCGCTCGTGACCATCTCCTCCAGTGCATGCTGGGTTGCGGTCAGGCAGGCGTTCTGGCTGGGCCACAGGGAGGGATCGCCAAGAAAGGCCGGGCCATCCAGTAATACAATACGCTGCACTTCGGGGTCCAGCGCCATCTCGATATAGGCGATACCTTCCGCCAGCAACTGGTTCCAGCTGTCGCCCGCACTGGCCGCGCGCGCTTTTGCACGCTGGGCGATTTCACTGTCGACTTCCGCGACCACAGCGGCGAGAAGGCCACGTTTATCGCCAAAATTGTGATAAAGCGCACCGCGCGTTAAACCAACGCTCGCCGTCAGCTCATCCATGGACGCGGCAGCAAACCCCTTTTCGGCAAAGGCTTTACGTGCGGCGGCAATCAGTTTAAGGCGATTTTCTTCCATCGTGACCGCACGAGGTCGTCCTGCCATGGTTCTCTCCTTTTCGTATACGTCGCGTATCTGAAATTGACATACGGGGCGTATGTGTGTTTTATTTCACATACGGGAAGTAGATTAAATCATGTCGTCATGAGGCGCATGATTTCCTGATAACAACTCACCAGAGGGTAAAACAATGAGCAATCGTGAAGCAGTTTTCCCGGCGGGTCGTCATGCGCTGTATGAAAGGCATGGCTATTCCGCTGCGATCCGCTCGGGCGACCTGCTGTTCGTCTCGGGTCAGGTTGGCAGTCGCAAGGACGGATCGCCTGAACCGGATTTTGCTGCTCAGGTGCAACTGGCCTTTGAGAATCTGCGCCAGACACTGGCGGCGGCAGGCTGTTCGTTCGATGATCTTATTGATGTCACCACGTTTCATACCGACCCTGAAACGCAGTTCGCTACCATTATGGAAGTGAAAAAAGCGATATTTCCGCAGCCACCTTATCCTAACTGGACGGCGGTCGGTGTTAACTGGCTGGCAGGATTCGATTTTGAAATCAAAGTCATTGCCCGTATCCCCTGATTCAGCACCCGGCGAAAAAAAACCGTCATCCGGTTGGGATGACGGTTTTTTTAAACGCTTTGGCTCAACCACTAGAGTTCAAGCTCGATTTCACCTTTCGCCTTACAGCAGCAGGGCAGGATCTCCCCCTGTTCAATAAAGGCCAGCGGGGTTTCCGCGTAGTCGACCTCGCCGCGCAGTAACCGCATACGGCAGGAGCCGCAGTAACCTTCCCGGCACTGAAACTCCACGCACAGGTTGTTGGCTTCCAGCATGGTCAACAGATTAGGATGATCGTCTGCGCACTCCAGTCGGGTGCCGGAACTGCGCAGAATAACAACAGAACGGCTCATCGTTATAACTGGAAGTCGTCGAAGTCGTTTTCGCCCACTTCTGAATCAATCTGACCCACCAGGTAAGAACTGACTTCCACTTCCTGCGGGGCAACCTGAACGTTATCGGACACCAGCCAGGCGTTGATCCAGGGAATCGGGTTCGAGCGCGTTCCGAACGGCAGATCGAGGCCAACCGCCTGCATACGAATGTTGGTGATGTATTCGATATACTGGCACAGGATATCTTTGTTCAGACCGATCATGGAGCCGCCGCTGAACAGGTAATCTGCCCACTCTTTCTCCTGTAAGGCCGCTTTCTTAAACAGCTCGAAGCACTCTTCACGGCATTCGGCGGCAATTTCTTTCATTTCAGGATCGTCTTCACCGGTGCGCAGCAGATTAAGCATGTGCTGGGTGCCGGTCAGATGCAGAGCTTCGTCGCGTGCAATCAGCTTGATGATTTTGGCGTTGCCTTCCATCAGTTCTCGCTCAGCAAACGCAAAAGAGCAGGCAAAGCTGACGTAGAAGCGGATCGCTTCCAGCGCATTGACGCTCATCAGGCAAATATACAGCTGCTTTTTCAGCGCGCGCACGTTAACCGTAATGGACTTACCATTGACCTGATGCGTACCTTCGCCCAGCAAATGCCAGTAGTTAGTCATCTCAATCAGGTCATCGTAGTACTTAGAGATGTCCTGCGCACGCGCCAGAATCTGCTGGTTGGTGACGATATCATCAAACACTACAGACGGATCGTTCACGATGTTGCGAATGATGTGGGTGTACGAGCGAGAGTGGATCGTTTCGGAGAAAGCCCAGGTTTCGATCCAGGTTTCCAGTTCCGGAATCGAGATCAGCGGCAGCAGTGCCACGTTCGGGCTGCGTCCCTGAATCGAGTCCAGTAACGTCTGGTATTTCAGGTTGCTGATGAAGATATGCTTTTCATGATCGGGCAGGGCCTGGTAGTCGATGCGATCGCGCGAGACATCGACTTCTTCAGGACGCCAGAAGAACGAAAGCTGCTTTTCGATCAGTTTTTCAAAGATATCGTATTTCTGCTGGTCAAAGCGCGCCACGTTAACGGACTGACCGAAAAACATAGGCTCTTTCAGCTGGTCATTTTTGTTTTGTGAAAAAGTGGAGTAAGCCATAAAAAACTGTCCATGGTAGACGAGGCTCAGCACCGGCCTCGCGGAAAAATGTGGGCGGGAAAGGCTCCCGCCCGACCGTCAGATCTTACAGGCGCCGCTTTCGCAGCCATCATCCTGAATAGAAGGTGCCAGATCGTCCTGCGCATCTTCCGCACCATCACGGGTGTTTTGGTAGTAGAGCGTTTTCACGCCAAACTTGTAGGCGGTCAGCAGATCTTTCAGCAGTTGCTTCATCGGCACTTTGCCATTCGGGAAGCGCGACGGATCGTAGTTGGTATTTGACGAAATCGCCTGATCGATGAATTTCTGCATTACGCCAACCAGTTGCAGGTAGCCATCGTTGGACGGCATATCCCACAGCAGTTCGTACTGATCTTTAAGACGCTCATATTCCGGCACCACCTGACGCAGGATACCGTCTTTAGACGCTTTAATACTGATATGGCCGCGCGGCGGTTCGATACCGTTGGTGGCGTTTGAAATCTGCGACGAGGTTTCAGACGGCATCAGGGCAGAAAGCGTCGAGTTGCGCAGGCCGTGGGTTTTAATCT
Source organism: Pantoea stewartii (assembly GCF_011044475.1). Lineage (NCBI taxonomy): Bacteria > Pseudomonadati > Pseudomonadota > Gammaproteobacteria > Enterobacterales > Erwiniaceae > Pantoea > Pantoea stewartii. Next base: position 1,373,207 of record NZ_CP049115.1, on the reverse strand, counting down.
GCTCGCGCAGGGTTTCCCAGTCCAGGTGCAGCGGCTCGTTGCAAATCGCATCCAGATCTTTCTTGTAGGTATCAATTGGCAGCACGCCCTGTGCATAGGTGGTTTCATTGAACCACGGGCAGGCGCCTTGCTCTTTAGCCAGCTCATTTGAGGCTTTCAGCAGGTAGTACTGAATGGCTTCAAAGGTTTTGTGCGTCAGGCCATTCGCGCTGCCGTCGGAGTAGCGCACGCCGTGCTTCGCCAGGTAGTAAGCAAAGTTAATGACGCCAATGCCCAGCGTACGACGACCCATCGCACCCCGTTGCGCGGCCGGAATCGGGTAATCCTGATAATCCAGCAGTGCATCCAGCGCGCGTACAGCCAGCGTGGCCAGCTCTTCCAGATCGTCCAGGCTGTCAATCGCACCAAGGTTAAATGCTGACAGTGTACAGAGCGCAATCTCACCGTTTTCGTCGTTGACGTCATTGAGCGGTTTAGTTGGCAGCGCAATTTCCAGACACAGGTTCGACTGGCGCACTGGCGCAATACTGGCGTCAAACGGGCTGTGTGTGTTGCAGTGGTCAACGTTCTGGATGTAGATACGGCCGGTAGAGGCGCGTTCCTGCATCATCAGCGAGAACAGATCCACCGCTTTCACACGCTGCTTACGAATGCTGCTGTCTTGTTCGTATTTGGTGTAAAGACGTTCAAATTCGTCCTGATCGGCAAAGAACGCATCGTACAGGCCAGGTACGTCTGACGGGCTAAACAGCGTGATGTCCTCGCCCTTCAGCAGGCGCTGGTACATCATTTTGTTGAGCTGCACACCGTAGTCCATGTGACGCACGCGGTTACCTTCCACACCACGGTTGTTTTTCAGGACTAACAGGCTTTCCACTTCCAGATGCCACATCGGATAGAACAGCGTTGCTGCGCCGCCACGGACGCCGCCCTGCGAACAGGATTTCACCGCCGTCTGGAAGTGCTTATAGAACGGGATACAACCGGTATGGAAAGCTTCACCGCCGCGAATCGGGCTGCCCAGCGCGCGGATACGACCCGCGTTAATACCAATACCTGCGCGTTGTGAAACGTATTTCACAATAGCGCTGGAGGTCGCGTTGATGGAATCCAGGCTGTCGCCACATTCAATCAGGACACAGGAACTGAACTGACGGGTTGGCGTACGCACTCCCGACATGATTGGCGTCGGCAGGGAGATCTTAAACGTGGAAATCGCATCGTAGAAACGCTTGATGTAATCCATCCGGGTCGCACGCGGATAGCCTGAGAACAGGCAGGCCGCCACCAGAATGTACAGGAACTGGGCGCTTTCGTAGATCTCACCGGAGACGCGGTTCTGAACCAGATATTTGCCTTCCAGCTGTTTCACGGCCGCGTAGGAGAAATTCATGTCGCGCCAGTGGTCGATGAAGCCGTCCATCTGCTCGAACTCTTCACGGCTGTAGTCTTCCAGCAGATGGCGATCGTATTTACCCAAGTCAACCATCTTAACGACCTGATCGTACAGCGCGGGCGGCTCAAACTGGCCGTACGCTTTTTTACGCAGGTGGAAGATCGCCAGACGGGCGGCAAGGTACTGATAGTCAGGGGCATCGCGAGAAATAAGGTCTGCAGCGGCCTTGATGATCGTTTCATGGATGTCAGAGGTTTTGATGCCATCATAAAACTGAATGTGGGAACGCAGCTCTACCTGTGAAACCGACACATTGTTCAGCCCTTCAGCTGCCCAGTCGAGGACACGGTGAATTTTGTCGAGATCAATGCGCTCCTGGCGGCCATCGCGTTTAGTAACGAGCAGACTTTGGTTCATGTCGCGTTTTTACCTTTGCGTGAGTATCCAATAATTAAAAGAAATCCCGATTTATACACAGCATATTCATTGTGAATAATGTTGTGGATAAACACTACATCTTGGGGTTGTCGAAGATAAGTATAACAATATGGAGGCTTATTCTAGTATTTTGCTGGCGCTTAACAAGAGGAAAAAATGATGTCTGCGGGGGTTGTATTTTCTGCGGGTTTTCTTAGGCCGCGTCTCGTAAGGCCGCAGGTCTTGTCAACCAGTCTGAGAAAATATTGCGATTTATGATCGACCGCTGATTTTTCAAACATTGCGCGACTTTTTCCAGCATTGGTCTATGCGAAAGCCTGTTTTGAGCCATAGCCGTCGTGCCACAGGGCTTAACGCGTAGCGCCAGGGAGGATAGCGTTTTGTGATGACAGTGGGATGACAGCAGCGTGGGCAAAGCCGCACGCTGCACAGGAATTACGCCTCGCCGTGATGCGTGTGGATCATGTAGTTCACGTCCACACCTTTGCCCAGACGGAACCGATCGGTAAGCGGGTTGTAGTGCAGGCCCGTCATGTTGCGTTCACGCAGCGGGGTTTCATCCACCCAACCCAGCAGCTCAGAGGGACGGATAAATTTCTTCACATCATGCGTCCCACGCGGCACCATGCGCAGGACATATTCCGCACCGAAAATCGCCATCAGCCAGGCTTTGGGATTACGGTTAATGGTCGAGAAGAACACCTCGCCACCGGGTTTAACCAGCTGCGCGCAGGCGTGCACCACCGAACGTGGATCCGGCACGTGCTCAAGCATCTCCATGCAGGTCACCACATCGTACTGGCCTGCATGCTGGCTGGCATGCTCCTCGACCGTTTGTTGCACATAGTCGAGCGTCACGCCGCTCTCCAGCGCATGCAGTCGTGCCACCTCAAGTGGCTCCGCGCCCATATCCAGCCCGGTGACGATTGCACCTTCCCGGGCCATGCTTTCCGCCAGGATACCGCCACCACAGCCGACATCGAGCACTTTTTTACCGAACAGCCCGTGACTGTGTTGCGCAATGTAGCCCAGCCGCAGGGGATTAATACGGTGCAGCGGTTTAAATTCGCCCTCCAGATCCCACCAGCGCGAGGCAACGGCCTCGAACTTGGCAATTTCCTGTGCATCGACATTGTGCTGAGGGTTCTGTGGTTGTGCATTCATTGAATCGTGACTCCTGACAAAATGTGACATCAGTATAAACGCTTAACTTATCATGGCGCACCTTATCAACATGAGTAAAAGCACCTTAATAAGGTGGTTAACGTTCACCAGTGAATTGCGGTGTGATATACTTTCGCACCTTTAAAATCCGGGATTAGTAGAGGGATAGCGGCTCCATGAGCGACCTTGCGAGAGAAATTACACCGGTTAATATCGAAGAAGAGTTAAAAAATTCTTACCTCGATTACGCCATGTCGGTCATTGTTGGCCGAGCTTTACCCGATGTGCGTGATGGCCTGAAGCCAGTACATCGCCGCGTACTCTACGCGATGAGCGAACTGGGTAATGACTGGAACAAACCCTATAAAAAATCTGCCCGCGTCGTCGGTGACGTTATCGGTAAATATCACCCGCATGGTGATTCTGCCGTTTACGACACCATCGTACGTATGGCCCAGCCTTTCTCCCTGCGTTACATGCTGGTGGACGGTCAAGGCAACTTCGGATCCATCGACGGCGACTCCGCTGCGGCGATGCGTTATACCGAAGTGCGCATGTCTAAAATCGCCCACGACCTGTTAGCTGATCTGGAAAAAGAGACCGTTGACTTCGTACCGAACTACGACGGTACCGAGCAGATCCCTGAAGTTCTGCCCACCAAAATCCCTAACCTGCTGGTCAACGGATCGTCCGGTATTGCCGTCGGTATGGCCACCAACATTCCGCCGCATAACCTGCGCGAAGTGATTAACGGCTGCCTGGCTTATATTGAAGATGAAAACATCAGCGTTGAAGGGCTGATGGAACACATTCCGGGGCCTGATTTCCCGACGGCGGCCATTATCAACGGGCGTCGCGGCATTGAAGAAGCCTATCGCACCGGTCGCGGTAAAGTTTACATCCGTGCCCGTGGTGAAGTGGAAGTGGATGCCAAAACCGGACGTGAAACCATCGTCATTCACGAGCTGCCCTATCAGGTGAACAAAGCGCGCCTGATAGAGAAGATTGCCGAGCTGGTGAAAGAAAAGCGCGTCGAAGGAATCAGTGCGCTGCGCGATGAGTCTGATAAAGACGGCATGCGTATCGTCATTGAAATCAAGCGTGACGCCGTTGGTGAAGTGGTTCTCAATAACCTCTATTCCCTGACTCAGTTGCAGACCTCTTTCGGTATCAACATGGTCGCTCTCCATCAGGGCCAGCCGAAGATTATGGCGCTGAAGGAGATTCTCGAAGCCTTCGTTCGCCATCGCCGTGAAGTGGTGACACGCCGTACTATTTTCGAACTGCGCAAGGCGCGCGATCGGGCACATATCCTTGAAGGTCTGGCGATTGCGCTGGCTAACATCGATCCGATTATCGAACTGATTCGCCGCGCACCAACGCCAGCGGAAGCAAAAGCGGGTCTGATCTCGCAATCGTGGGCGCTGGGCAATGTGGCCGCGATGCTGGAACGTGCAGGCGATGACGCGGCCCGTCCAGAGTGGCTGGAAGCGCAGTTCGGTATCCGTGATGGTCAGTATTACCTGACAGAACAACAGGCGCAGGCCATTCTGGACTTACGTCTGCAGAAGCTGACCGGCCTTGAGCATGAGAAGCTGCTGGACGAGTACAAACAGCTGCTGGATCAGATTGCAGAATTACTGCACATCCTGTCCAGCTCAGAACGTCTGATGGAAGTCATTCGCGAAGAGCTTGAGCTGATGCGCGATCAGTTCGGCGACGACCGCCGCACTGAAATTACGGCTAACAGCGCCGACATCAACATCGAAGACCTGATCAATCAGGAAGATGTTGTGGTGACATTGTCGCATCAGGGCTATGTGAAATATCAGCCGCTGAGCGACTATGAAGCCCAGCGCCGTGGCGGTAAAGGCAAGTCTGCCGCCCGAATCAAAGAAGAAGACTTTATCGATCGTCTGCTGGTGGCGAATACCCACGACACGATCCTGTGCTTCTCCAGCCGTGGCCGGCTCTACTGGATGAAAGTCTACCAGTTGCCTGAAGCCAGCCGTGGTGCACGTGGGCGTCCTATCGTTAACCTGTTGCCGCTGGAAGCCAACGAACGTATTACGGCGATTCTGCCGGTACGTGAATACACCGAAGGCTTTAACATCTTCATGGCTACCGCCAGCGGGACCGTGAAGAAAACGGGTCTGCAGGAGTTTAGCCGCCCACGTAGCGCAGGCATTATCGCGATTAACCTGCGTGATGACGATGAGCTGATCGGTGTGGCGCTGACGAACGGCAACGATGAGGCGATGTTGTTCTCTGCGGCCGGTAAGGTGGTGCGCTTTGCAGAATCCGCGGTACGTGCCATGGGCCGAACGGCTTCGGGCGTACGGGGCATTAAGCTGGCGCAAAACGATCGCGTAGTTTCGCTGATCGTGCCGCGTGAAGAGGGCGCTATTCTTACGGTTACGCAGAACGGCTACGGTAAGCGTACCGCGAACAGTGAGTACCCGACCAAATCCCGTGCAACGCAGGGCGTGATTTCCATCAAAGTAACTGAGCGTAATGGCCCGGTTATTGGTGCGGTACAGGTTGTCGACAGCGATCAGATCATGATGATCACCGATGCCGGCACACTGGTAAGAACCCGTGTCTCCGAAGTCAGCATCGTGGGCCGTAATACCCAGGGTGTGATCCTGATTCGTACAGCCGAAGACGAGAATGTTGTCGGTCTGCAGCGCGTAGCGGAACCGGTGGAAGAAGAAGAGCTGGATGCTATCGATGGCAGCGTGGCGGAAGGGGACGATGATATCGTACCTGAAGTCGACAATGACGACGATGATGAACCGGCAGTGGACGACGACGAGTAAGTTACCCGTCGTACGTTAAACCGCAACGGCAGGTCAGGGGTAACCCGGCCTGCCGTTTTTTTTGGCTGTGAAGACAGCGAGAGGAGAGGTGGGCGGCAGGTCAAACATTCTCAAACTGCGCCCTGAGCCCGGAGTCGACTGGCTTTTTCGCTGCGATAAAGCTAGTGTATGAACATCAAAAATCCAACAATGCGACTAACCTTGCCACCTGCGAGTCACCTTTGAAATATCTAGTTTCTTTCCGCACGACGCTGCGCATTTCGCGCTATCTGTTTCGCGCGCTGGCACTGCTCATCTGGTTGCTGGGCGCTGTTTTGACGACGTTCTATATTATCAGCGTCCTGCATGACAAAGAGAATAAGGTACGTCAGGAGTTTGCCAGTAACTACGGCACCATTGACTGGTACGTCCGTCATTCTGCGGGCATGATGCGTGAACTCAAATATATTGCTGAAAACCGGCTCGCCAGACCTGCACCCATCGGTCAGTCCCAGGCGGACAATCTGATTCAGCCGCAGTTTATGCCGTTATATTCCGGTGACGACTGTGCCTCCATGAGCACCACCTGGCGCAACTCGCTTGATTCCTTAGGCAACTACATTAACTACTGGAAAAGCAATTTCGCCTCCTCCTACGAGCTGAACCGGGTCTTCCTGATTGGCGGCGATAACAGGTGCCTGGCTGACTTTACCGTCAGCAATAACAATAATAATGTCAGTCGCGATCGCAGTCTGAAGCTTCTGCGGGAAAACCTGCAGCGTTACCGTAACAGCCCGGAAGAGGACCAGCGTAATCCGGCTTACTGGGTGAGCAGCTCCGCTCAGCCTGGTGTAGGCAGCTTCTCTGTGGTGATGCCGGTCTATGTGGCCGATAAACTGCAGGCTTTGCTGGGCGTAGAGCAAAATATCCGCCTTGATGAATTTATCCAGCCCGGCAGCCTGCCGGTGACCGCGACCATAACCGACGAAAATTATACGCCGTTGCTGACGTCACGCCGGGGAGGCGTAGGTTTCTCGCTAAACGAATTACCCGACGATAAAACCTGGTTTGGTTATCTGGACGGTTATCGCCAGCTGGTGCTCAAGAAACCCTTACCGCCATCAGAACTCAATGTGATCTGGTCGGTGTCAACGGATGTCCTGGTCGATCAGCTCAGGCTCATGATGATTAACGCGGTGCTGCTCAATATCATGAGTGCGGTACTGCTGTTTACGCTGGCCTGGTTATTTGAGCGGCGCATGTTTTTGCCTGCGGAAGAGAATGCACACAGGCTGGAAGAGCATGAGCAGTTTAACCGTAAGATCGTGGCGTCAGCACCGGTCGGGATCTGTATTCTGCGCACCAGCGATGGCACCAACATTCTGAGTAATGAGCTGGCGCATAACTATCTTACGTTGCTGACGCAGGAAGACCGCAAGCGGTTAAATGAAATTATCGGCGGCCAACAGGTCAACTTTGTGGATGTCCTGACGGGCAGCAACACCAATCTGCAAATCAGCTTTGTGCATTCCCGATATCGCAATGAAAACGTCGCCATCTGCGTGCTGGTTGATGTGTCCGCGCGCGTTCGTATGGAGCAGTCATTGCAGGAGATGGCGCATGCCGCTGAACAGGCCAGCCAGTCGAAATCGATGTTTCTGGCCACGGTCAGCCATGAACTGCGCACGCCGTTATACGGCATTATTGGTAATCTGGATTTATTACAGACACGACAGTTGCCCAGCGGTATCGACTCGCTGGTCACCGCCATGAACAACTCCTCCAGTCTGCTGTTAAAAATCATCAGCGATATTCTCGATTTCTCGAAAATCGAGTCGGAACAGTTGAAGATTGAACCGCGTCCTTTCTCCCCGCGTGAAGTGATTACCCATATTGTCGGTAACTATCTGTCGCTGGTGGTGAAAAAACGCCTGACACTGTACTGCTATATTGAACACGATGTTCCGCAGTTCCTCGATGGCGATCCCCTGCGTCTGCAACAGGTGATTTCTAACCTGCTCAATAATGCGATCAAATTTACGCATACCGGCTGCATTATCCTGCATGCATACGTCACCCAGGGCTATCTGGCCTTTCGTATGCGTGATACCGGCGTCGGGATTCCCGCAAAAGAGCTCACCCGGTTATTCGATCCGTTCTTCCAGGTCGGAAATGGCGTCCAGCGTAATTTCCAGGGCACCGGGCTGGGCCTGGCGATTTGTGAAAAGCTGATCAACATGATGGACGGTGATATTGAGGTGGAGTCAGAGCCGGGAATGGGAAGCCAGTTTATCGTGCGTATCCCCATCTACAATGGTAAGCAGCCGTCCATTCCACTGCTTGACGGGCTTCAGGATAAAAAAATCTGGCTGGCAATGCGCAATGAGTACCTGGCCCAGTATCTGGACAGGCTGTTGAAGCAACATGGCTTCCAGGTCGCCGATATGCTGGCAAACCCTGGCAGTGATGATGTGGTGTTAACCGACTATGCAATGGAAACATTCCCCCAGGTGCGTGCGGTTATCACGTTTGACGGCGCGCATGTGGATATGCCGCGTGAGCCGCAGGCAGGGCGCTGGATCCACAGCACGGCAACCCTGCATGAACTGCCGACTTTACTGGCGCGTATTTACCGCATTGCCGTGGAAACCGAGAGCACGGACGCGCTTTCTCTGAGCGGGCCGGTCGAAGAGAAAATCCATAATGACGACATTATGGTGCTGATCGTTGACGATCATCCTATCAACCGCATGCTGCTGTCAGAGCAGCTTGGCACGCTGGGTTATCAGGTGAAAACCGCCCAGGACGGTGTTGACGCCTTAAATGTCTTAAGCCGTAATACAATTGATATTGTGCTGACCGATGTGAACATGCCCAATATGGACGGTTATCGTCTGACTCAGCGCCTGCGTCAGTTAGGGCATGTGTTCCCGGTGATAGGCGTCACGGCGAACGCGCTGGCCGAAGAAAAGCAGCGTTGTATGGACGCAGGGATGGATAACTGCTTGTCGAAGCCCGTGACGCTGGATGTGCTGAAATCAACGCTGGGTCTCTATGCGGAGCGGGTACGTAAAGCCCGGCAGGGATAAAAGAGAAGCGGAAGGAGGCGGTGCGAGTGCACCGCCTGAAAACTTACTCTTTGTCGATCTGGGTCGCGCTGACCGATGACAGATAGTTGAGCAGGGCAATATCGTTATCCACACCCAACTTCATCATGGCCGATTTTTTCTGGCTACTGATGGTCTTAATACTGCGGTTCAGCTTCTTCGCAATTTCCGTTACCAGGAAGCCTTCAGCGAAGAGACGTAATACTTCGCTCTCTTTAGGCGACAGACGCTTATCGCCATAACCGCCGGCACTGATTTTCTCCAGCAGTTTCGCCACGCTTTCCGGCGTATATTTCTTGCCTTTCTGCAGCGCAGCCAGCGCTTTAGGCAGATCGGTTGGTGCACCTTGCTTCAGAACGATACCTTCGATATCCAGATCCAGCACGGAGCTGAGGATGGCCGGGTTGTTGTTCATGGTCAGAACAATGATCGACAGATCAGGATAATGGCGTTTGATATATTTGATCAGCGTAATACCGTCACCATACTTTTCACCCGGCATAGAGAGGTCGGTGATCAGCACATTGGCATCAAGCTTGGACAGGTTGTTAATCAGTGCTGTTGAGTCTTCAAACTCACCCACAACGTTAACCCACTCAATTTGTTCCAGAGATTTTCGGATACCGAAAAGAACAATTGGGTGATCATCGGCAATAATTACATTCAGGTTATTCATCTTATTGGTTACCTTGCTGCAGCAGTTGATTGACATAAGCGTCAATATTACTGGTGGTATTTTTAATGTTTTAATCGTCACACACTTTGATGTGGTGTTCTAATTCTTCACAAAGCTGTTTGCCCGGTGTCAAATTAAGCATAGCAAACACGCCTTTAAGGCGATGGGCAGTCTGAGCAAGCGAGGCATAATCGTTTATCGCTGACTCAGTATACAATCTCTTTACATCATCCGGTACTGTCTCAGTAAACAGCTGGAAATAGCCTCCACTTAGCAGTGGCGTGCTGGCGTCATCTTCTTCAGTGTTATCCTCCATTACATCGTGGGACAATTGCTTCTCAATCAGTGCCAGTAATGCATCCAGTAGTGCATTACTGAGATTGAAATTGACGCGATACTGTTGATCGTTCAGCGCATGATGGCCCGGTTCGTCTTCTGCCAGCAACAATGCCCAGCCACTCAGTTTGCCCGGATCGTCGGTGATCTGTACGTCGTGATCCTGACCCGAAATACGTTCATCAGGCGTCAGGCAGCGCGCGCCCCAGTTTTCCAGATGGCGACAAACAATTTTGTGGACATCTTCAACGGCGATCTCCACCAGCGCGGTTACGCCTTCCAGGATTTTCTCTTCCTCCTCATCACGCTGTTCCTCTAGCGTGAGGGGCAGTTGAATGTTATAGCGTGTGCCGATATCGGCTTTCGCCACAATCTCCAGGCTACCGCCCATTTGTTTACACAACTGCTTGCACAGGAAAAACGCCATGCCGGACGCCTGACCATAACGATCCTGACTGGTATCGCCCAGGAACGGGAAGTCCACGTTGGCCAGTTCATCCACGGTCAGTCCGGCACCGGTATCCACCAGTTCAATATAGACCCGGTCAGGCTGGTTCTCTGCCGTCTTCACCGCCAGGGTAATCTTGCCCCAGCGGGTGGTAATCAGCGCATAATGCATCAGCGTGGTGAGGATTTTGCGCAATGCACGTCGATCGCCAAAGCGCATCTCGTCATTTGCCAGATGATTATTCACCACCAGGGACAGGCCTTTGCGGCGCAGCAGCGGCAGGCTCTCCAGCGTAATTTCGTCCAGTAACTCTTGCAGGTTAAATACCGACGCATCAGGTGACCAGTCATGCGCTTCAAGACGATTGAGCAGCACGATATCGTCCACCAGACGAGCCAGTGACTGGCTCTCGTCCAGAATATCCAGCACGCTTTCGTCGTTATCACGCTGACTCAACTGCACCAACTGCGAGACGATTTTTTCCAGCGGCTGGTTTAACGCATGGCCAAGGTGATGCAGCAACTGCTGACGCATCTGGTGGTTGCGATCCAGCACCTGCTGTGCTTTTTGCAGTTTCTTGTTGACCAGTAATTCCCGATCCTGATCGCGCATCATAAACAGCTGTGTATGCGGCGATAAAACGCTACGCGCATGGCGTATTTCGTACACTTCGTTGTTGATCGTAGCCTGTAATACACCCTGATGCTGATCGGACATATTGATGATCTTTTGCAGGTTCAGGTGAGGCAAAAGATGCTCGGCGATCTTATTACTTAACAAGGTACGGTTACTCGCAAAGTCGTACACCAACAGGCCCACAGGTAAGCTGGCCACAATCTCCTGATTGAGTACGCGAAGGGAGTCCAGTTCAGCACTCTGGTTTTCACTGGGACGAAGCGATTGCTTGCGGAGCAACAATACGCCACTCAGTGAAAGTAAAAACAGCACCAGGTTAATCAGTAGTGGCCACATCAGGTTATGCGCACTGTCGAGCAGCAGGCGAACAAGGGGGACCCGGTAAACCAGCTGCAGCGAGGTGCTGGGCAGGGCTGCGGCTATCTCAATGTCGTGGCTGACCAGCGAAACCTGGGTTGTCTCAAGGCCTTCCTGGTTTGTACTGGTGTTATTGGTAAAGCTGGCATCCTGACGCAACTGGAAGTTCTCTACCGGCATATTAAGCGGGATTAAGTCATTCACAGGCAAATCAAACGCGACGACAGTAGCCAGATGGCCGGGCTGATTAAACGTCGTACGCAGGGTAAAGTAGTGATCGTTCTGGAAAGCAAGATGACGCAGAGGCGAAAAGCTTTCGCGTTCATCCAGCGCATTCGCCTGCTGCAGCATTTCAGCACGGCGCGCATCCACTAATGAACTTAACGCATTCTCTTTATAGCGAGTGGCCAAATCTTTCAGCGGCAGGGTCGATATCATAATCAGGCTGTTGTCCTGACCATTTAAGAAATACATCGACCAGGTCGGCGATTCGGCACCCCACAGCGTATCAAGATAACTGGACATCCGCATCGTCATATCCAGCGTGCTGCTGTCATGCGAACCAAAGATCAGCGCTTCGGTTTTACGTCGGGTTTTTTCGAGGTAATAGACATCAGGACGCAGACGCGTCTCTTGTAAATTGCTGGCAGGGACGGAACCTGCCGCACTGGCCGAGAGGTTTTCATAAATTTGCCAGGTCACAAAACGATAGGTATCAATACGTTTTTGTACGTCGTGCGCCATATCGGCCATGGCATAGCGTTTATCGGTTAGCCAGGCATTAATTGAATTTTGCACCATACAACCCAGCGCCAGTAACAGTACCAGGTTAAATACGATAAAAAAGCGGGTGACATTGCTGGATGTCAGAGGAAACTTATACAACATAGCGTCTCAGATACCTGATTTATCGCGCAACGTTGCGCGCACTGACAGCCACAGCCAACAAGAGCAGTGCAATCAGTAAAAATGCACCGCTAAGGCTAATCCATTGAGAGATGAACCCGATCAACGCCGGACCAGAAAGAATACCTGCATATCCCAACGTTGTCATGGCTGAAATCGCCAGGTTAGCGGGCATTGCATGCTGATTACCCGCCGCGTTAAATAACATAGGCACGGTATTGGATAAACCAAATCCCACCAGTAAGAAAGCCAGTAATGACGCTTCCGGCCAGGGCAGCAGGACGGCGAGCGCCAGGCCCGACGCCGCGGCCAGCGCGCCCATGACCATCACCGGATAGCGGCCAAAACGTTGAATAATCTTATCGCCAGTAAAGCGTCCTGCCGTCATCGCTACAGAGAATACGGCATAGCCCAGACCTGCATGTGCCGTCGACATTGACGGATTTTGCAGCAGCAACAAGGCACCCCAGTCCAGTACTGCGCCTTCTGCCAGAAACAGGATAAAGCACAGTACGCCCAGAAAGGCGACACGCCCGCGCGGAATCACCAGCCAGGGCTGATCAGGCTGATGTAAGCGCTGGTTCATATAGCCGGACAGTCGCCACAGCAGCAATGCGACCATCACCGCCATAACGATCAGAACCGATAAGAGAGGGGTCAATGTCAGACCTAACAGCAGACTTACCGCACCGGCACCTAAAATGCCTCCCAGGCTGAAAAACGCGTGAAAGCCTGACATCATGGGGCGTCCTGCGGCTTTTTCTACTTCCACCGCCTGATAATTCATTGCAACGTCCAGCATCCCCAACCCGGCACCAAACAGCATGAGTGCTGCGGCCATCACCAGATGGGAAGGCGCGGTTGCCAGCACGGGTAGCATCAACAGGACCAGCAGCGTCGAACTCATCATCACCCGCCGGCAGCCAAAGCGGGCAACCAGCGTGCCTGTGACGGGCATCGCAAGCAGTGAACCAATCCCCAGGCAAAGCAGCAGGGCACCGAGGGATGCCCCTTCTAACTGCAAGCGATCGCGCGCATAAGGTACCAGTGGTGCCCAGGCTGACATGCCCAGTCCATTAATTAAAAAAATGGTACGCGTACCGGCGCTAAGGCGGCGTTCAGAACAGGTTGATTTTGCGGCATCCAGTGCTGTCATGGCTCTTATTTCATCTGTATCGAAGCAAAAAAGTGTAGCATCAAATTGCTGCAAAACGCTGTGAGAACACAGGCTTAACAGTTCATCATTTTACGTAGATGATTTTCGCGCAGCGCCAGTGTACCGACTTTTAGCGGTGCCAATGATTTTTCCAGAACTTTCCTGGCTTACTTTCCCTCCTGCCGCGACGTTGTATGACCGTGGTCACATTTTCGCTACGTGTATTGCTTAGTTAAATTTGAGTATGCCTTCAGCCTGTCAAGGCCTAAAAAAAACAGGTTAATCCGTAACTTTGCGCATTTTTTAGAAACATTCAGCAACATATGAAAGCGATGCGCGGCACATTTTTGCCACTTTTTTACTGACAAAACCAAAATTTGGCTAATGTTATCTTGGTTAAATCATAAATAAAACTGCATATTGCGATTGATTTTTGCCCTGACTGTGATGAATATTATTTTCATGATGTTGCCAAAAGTAAGTTCGGATTAATTAAAATTTAAACAATTATTACGCTTCGCTTAGATTTTTTGCCATCGCTCTTGATTTTTTTACCTATTGTCGCGCCAGGTTGAAACGTTTTCAGATTCGCAGCAAGTAAAACGTGGAAAAGTTACCCATAAATTATTTTTATGGTTTTCATTTCAGTTAATTAGCTTCTCTGGTGGAGTAAGGTCAAGATGGCAGAAATCACTCAAACTCGGGTGGATATCATTTCCCGTGCAAATGGTACGCTCATTTCACAGGTCGATGGCGTCTCAGCACAAACGATTACCCTCAGTGAACCCAGCGTTGTCCGTATTAACGGCACACGTGAAGTGGTGACGCAATTTCAAAGGCAGGGTGATGACCTTATCGTTCAGATGCGTGACGGCAGCACGGTTCGCTATAAAAACTTCTTTCTGGATGATGCTGCCGGCGATCACAGTGAACTGGTGTTTGACGATGGTGTGAATCCCCCAGAGCATGCGCTTTTCCCCACGGCGGTTGACGCAACAGATTACGCCGCCACAACCATGACGCCCACCTATGAATCTCTCGACAGTGTCGATCCCCTTCTCCTGGCTGATAACAGCAATATTTCTACTGGACTAATGACCGCCAGCGGTGTGGGCCTGCTTGGTCTGGCGGGCGTTGCACTGGGTACCAGTCGGGGCGGAGGAGGTGGTGGTGGTGGTGACAACCCGGCCGCACCGGGAACGCCCGGTGCGCCAACGCTCACCGTCAACCCTTTCGCCGGGGATAACGTGCTGGACAACACCGAGAAGGCGTCAGATCAAACGCTTTCGGGCACCACAACCAATGTGGAGGCAGGCCAGACCGTCACCGTGACGCTGGGCGGACAGACCTACACCACCACGGTAGGAACAGACGGCAGCTGGAGCGTGACGTTGCCGGCGGCGGCGCTGCAGGCGCTGGCGGCGGGCACGGCGACCATCGCGGTCACGGTGAGCAACGCGGCGGGCACCGCAGCCACGACTACCGAAACCATCACCGTGGAGGCGCCGGTGACCTCGCCGGGCGATCCGACGGTAACCCTTGCGCCCTTTGCCGGGGACAACATTCTGGACAACGCGGAGAAGGCCACGGATCAGACCGTTTCGGGCATCACCGCCAACGTCGAGCCGGGCCAGACCGTGACCGTGACGCTGGGCGGACAGACCTACACCGCCACGGTGGGCCAGGACGGCCGCTGGAGCGTGACGGTGCCGGCGGCGGCGCTGCAGGCGCTGGCGGCAGGCACAACGACCATCGAGGCGACGGTGAGCAACGCGGCGGGCACCGCAGCCACCCAGACCCAGGCCATCACCGTGGAAGCGCCGGTGACCTCGCCGGGCGATCCGACGGTGACCCTCGCGCCCTTTGCCGGGGACAACATTCTGGACAACGCGGAGAAGGCCACGGATCAGACCGTCTCGGGCATCACCGCCAACGTGGAGCCGGGCCAGACCGTGACCGTGACCCTGGGCGGACAGACCTACACCGCCACGGTGGGCCAGGACGGCCGCTGGAGCGTGACGGTGCCGGCGGCGGCGCTGCAGGCGCTGGCGGCGGGCACGGCGACCATCGAGGCGACGGTGAGCAACGCGGCGGGCACCGCGACCACCCAGACCCAGGCCATCACCGTGGAAGCGCCGGTGACCTCGCCGGGCGATCCGACGGTGACCCTCGCGCCCTTTGCCGGGGACAACATTCTGGACAACGCGGAGAAGGCCACGGATCAGACCGTTTCGGGCATCACCGCCAACGTGGAGCCGGGCCAGACCGTGACCGTGACGCTGGGCGGACAGACCTACACCGCCACGGTGGGCCAGGACGGCCGCTGGAGCGTGACGGTGCCGGCGGCGGCGCTGCAGGCGCTGGCGGCGGGCACGGCGACCATCGAGGCGACGGTGAGCAACGCGGCGGGCACCGCAGCCACCCAGACCCAGGCCATCACCGTGGAAGCGCCGGTGACCTCGCCGGGCGATCCGACGGTGACCCTCGCGCCCTTTGCCGGGGACAACATTCTGGACAACGCGGAGAAGGCCACGGATCAGACCGTTTCGGGCATCACCGCCAACGTGGAGCCGGGCCAGACCGTGACCGTGACGCTGGGCGGACAGACCTACACCGCCACGGTGGGCCAGGACGGCAGCTGGAGCGTGACGGTGCCGGCGGCGGCGCTGCAGGCGCTGGCGGCAGGCACAACGACCATTGAGGCGACGGTGAGCAACGCGGCGGGCACCGCAGCTACCCAGACCCAGGCCATCACCGTGGAAGCGCCGGTGACCTCGCCGGGCGATCCGACGGTGACCCTCGCGCCCTTTGCCGGGGACAACATTCTGGACAACGCGGAGAAGGCCACGGATCAGACCGTCTCGGGCATCACCGCCAACGTGGAGCCGGGCCAGACCGTGACCGTGACGCTGGGCGGACAGACCTACACCGCCACGGTGGGCCAGGACGGCAGCTGGAGCGTGACGGTGCCGGCGGCGGCGCTGCAGGCGCTGGCGGCAGGCACAACGACCATTGAGGCGACGGTGAGCAACGCGGCGGGCACCGCAGCCACCCAGACCCAGGCCATCACCGTGGAAGCGCCGGTGACCTCGCCGGGCGATCCGACGGTGACCCTCGCGCCCTTTGCCGGGGACAACATTCTGGACAACGCGGAGAAGGCCACGGATCAGACCGTCTCGGGCATCACCGCCAACGTCGAGCCGGGCCAGACCGTGACCGTGACCCTGGGCGGACAGACCTACACCGCCACGGTGGGCCAGGACGGCAGCTGGAGCGTGACGGTGCCGGCGGCGGCGCTGCAGGCGCTGGCGGCAGGCACAACGACCATTGAGGCGACGGTGAGCAACGCGGCGGGCACCGCAGCCACCCAGACCCAGGCCATCACCGTGGAAGCGCCGGTGACCTCGCCGGGCGATCCGACGGTGACCCTCGCGCCCTTTGCCGGGGACAACATTCTGGACAACGCGGAGAAGGCCACGGATCAGACCGTCTCGGGCATCACCGCCAACGTGGAGCCGGGCCAGACCGTGACCGTGACGCTGGGCGGACAGACCTACACCGCCACGGTGGGCCAGGACGGCAGCTGGAGCGTGACGGTGCCGGCGGCGGCGCTGCAGGCGCTGGCGGCGGGCACAACGACCATTGAGGCGACGGTGAGCAACGCGGCGGGCACCGCGGCCACCCAGACCCAGGCCATCACCGTGGAAGCGCCGGTGACCTCGCCGGGCGATCCGACGGTGACCCTTGCGCCCTTTGCCGGGGACAACGTACTGGATAACGACGAAAAAACGTCGGATCAGCTCATTTCAGGCGTTACCAGCAACGTGGAGCCGGGCCAGACCGTGACCGTGACCCTGGGCGGGCAGACCTACACCGCCACGGTGGGCCAGGACGGCAGCTGGAGCGTGACGGTGCCGGCGGCGGCGCTGCAGGCGCTGGCGGCGGGCACAACGACCATTGAGGCGACGGTGAGCAACGCGGCGGGCACCGCGGCCACGACTGCCGAAACCATCACCGTGGAGGCACCGGCAACACAGCCCGGCGATCCGACGGTGGCTCTTGCGCCGTTTGCCGGGGACAACGTACTGGATAACGACGAAAAAACGACGGATCAGCTCATTTCAGGCGTTACCAGCAACGTGGAGCCGG
Source organism: Pantoea stewartii (assembly GCF_011044475.1). Lineage (NCBI taxonomy): Bacteria > Pseudomonadati > Pseudomonadota > Gammaproteobacteria > Enterobacterales > Erwiniaceae > Pantoea > Pantoea stewartii. Next base: position 1,355,640 of record NZ_CP049115.1, on the reverse strand, counting down.
GCCAGACCGTGACCGTGACGCTGGGCGGGCAGACCTACACCGCCACGGTGGGCCAGGACGGCAGCTGGAGCGTGACGGTGCCGGCGGCGGCGCTGCAGGCGCTGGCGGCGGGCACAACGACCATTGAGGCGACGGTGAGCAACGCGGCGGGCACCGCGGCCACGACTGCCGAAACCATCACCGTGGAGGCACCGGCAACACAGCCCGGCGATCCGACGGTGGCTCTTGCGCCGTTTGCCGGGGACAACGTACTGGATAACGACGAAAAAACGACGGATCAGCTCATTTCAGGCGTTACCAGCAACGTGGAACCGGGCCAGACCGTGACCGTGACGCTGGGCGGGCAGACCTACACCGCCACGGTGGGCCAGGACGGCAGCTGGAGCGTGACGGTGCCGGCGGCGGCGCTGCAGGCGCTGGCGGCGGGCACAACGACCATTGAGGCGACGGTGAGCAACGCGGCGGGCACCGCGGCCACGACTGCCGAAACCATCACCGTGGAGGCACCGGCAACACAGCCCGGCGATCCGACGTTGACCGTCGATCCTTTCGCCGGGGACAACGTGCTGGATAATGCAGAAAAAGCAACGGATCAGATTCTGTCCGGCACCACCGTCAACGTGGAGCCGGGCCAGACTGTGACCGTGACCCTGGGCGGGCAGACCTATACCACCACGGTGGGCCAGGACGGCGGCTGGAGCGTGACGGTGCCGTCGGCAGCGCTGGGCGCATTAGCGGCGGGCACGACGACAATTGCCGTCAGCGTGGCTAACAATGCCGGAGACATCGCGACGGGCAACCAGGACATTATCGTTGAACCCGCAGCGGGGACGCCAGGATCGCTGACGATTACCCAACCGCTGGGCGGAGATGGTTTTATTAATGCGCTGGAAGCCAGCCAGGGCGTTATCGTTAAGGGTGCGTTCCTTGGTGGGACACCGGGTCAGCAGATTGCGGTTAACTTTAACGGTGTCAATTACAACGGTACCGTAGATGGCGACGGATTATGGTCGGTCACGATGCCTGCAGCCGCTTTTGACGGCGTAGCAGACGGGCTGAAATCGATTACCGTCAGCACCGTGGATGCTAACGGTAACCTCGTGACCGGCACAGCTGACGTGATCCTGCAGGCCACAACATTGCCTGCTGTTAACCTCGACAGCGGCGCGATCAGCGATGGTGTCCTTAATAATCTGGACGCCGCCAGCGATCAGGTACTGAGCGGGAATACCGGCATTACCGGTGACGGACAACAGGTACAGATTCAACTCGGCGGCAACACTTACAACGTTCCGGTTAATACGGACGGCAGCTGGAGTACGACGATTCCTGCCACCGATCTGTCTGCCTTACCGCAGGGGAATAACCCACTGGTTGTCAGTGTGGTTGATCAGGCTGGCAACGTGGTTACCCAGACAAATAACCTCACGGTGGATACCCAGTCACCTGTTCTGGGCGTTGATCCCGTGGGCGGCGATAACACGCTAAGCGTCAGCGATCTGACACAGCCACTGATCCTGAATGGTAGCGGCCAGAATGGCGATCAGGTCACACTCTCGCTCAACGGCAGATTTTACCGGACGCTGGTGGCCTCCAATGGCCGCTGGTCTTTGAGAGTTGACCAGTCTGATCTCGCTGCATTACCGTCAGGCAGCAATCCGTTTACGGTCACGGTGACGAATGCCAATGGCAGCCAGACGACGTTCACCAGCGATCTGAATGTCGCGACGGCACCAGAAGTCCAGCCTACCATTACGGTTAATTCGGGTAGTTTTGCTGGCGATGGCATTCTGGATGGTGCCGAACAGCAGCAGCCACAAACCCTTACCGGCACCACAACCAATGTTGAGGCGGGACAACAGGTTAGCGTTACCCTGAATGGCGTGACCTACACGGGGACAGTAGAGCCCAACGGTAACTGGCAAATCACGCTGCCGTCCACCGCATTGTCCGGCTTGCCGAATGGTGCGCAGTCGCTGACCGTTGAGGTCGTAAACGCCGTCGGGAACACCAGCAGTGCGGAGCTGGCCTTTACGGTGGACAATACGGGCAGCAGCGTTGCGCTGTCGCCTGTAGGGACAAATAACTACCTCAATGTTGAGGATGTGGCCAGCGATGTCGTGTTGAGTGGCACCACAATCAACATTCCTGCGGGCAGTCAGGTGACCGTTAGTGTTAATGGCACCAGCTATACCGGCACGGTCGATGCGCAGGGCAACTGGACGGTGACGCTGCCTGCCGGTTCGCTGGCTGAACTGCCAAACGGTGCTCTGCCGGTCATTACCACTATCACCGATGCCGGTGGTAACACGCTTGCCACCAATACAACGAATATTAACGTCTTTGCTACCGATCTGCCGATCGCAACGGCTGGCGTCGCCTTTGGTGATGGCGTGCTGAATGGCGCTGAAGCCACGGCCAACGGCACGATTACGGGCAACAGCGGTGTGACCGGTGCCGGGCAAGGCGTCGTCGTCAACTTCAATGGGGTTGACTACAACGGCACGGTAGATGGTGCAGGTAACTGGCAAGTGAGCATTCCGTCAGGCATCCTCGCTGCGCTGGATCAGGGAACGGTACCTTATACCGTCACGCTCACCGATATTGCCGGCAACACCAGTACGGCCTCTGGCTCCGTCACGGTGGATACTGTGCCGCCGGTGCTGCAGGTTGCCACGCCTTCTGGCGATGGCGTACTCAACGCCACGGAAATTCAGCAGCCTCTTGTGCTGACCGGCACCAGTGAAAACGGTGCGACCATCGTCGCCTCGTTTAATGGTACAACCGTCACAACAACGGCTAATACAGATGGCACCTGGACGCTGAATGTACCGGATGCTGCGTTGAGTGGATTGTCTGACGGTAGCTATACCTTAACGGTGACGGCGACAGACAGTGCCGGTAACGTCTCTACCAATACCAGTAACCTGACGGTAAAAGCGGATGCGGCTTCGCTGCCAACGTTAACCCTGAATCCCTTCGCAGGCGATAATGTCGTCGATGGCGCAGAGCGTCAGGTCAGTCAGGTGCTGTCCGGCACCACCACGAATGTCGAGCAGGGTCAGACCGTCACCCTCACTGTAGGCAGCGATGTTTTCAGCGGCACAGTATTGGGGGATGGCACCTGGCAACTGACTGTTCCGGCAGAGATCCTCGCTTCGCTGGCTGACGGCAGCGCCAGTTACACCGTGGCCGTCAGTGATGCCGCAGGCAATACCGCCACTGGCAGTCTGGATCTGACGCTCAACAGCAATGCCTCAGGCATCGCGCTGGCTCCCCTGAGTGACGATAACTATCTGAATGCCGGTGAGGCAACCGACCCGCTGATTGTTAGCGGAACCACGGTCAATGTCGCGCCCGACAGCACGGTTACGCTGGTGTTCAATGGTGTCACGTATACCGGCACGGTTTCAGCCACCGGAACCTGGAACATTGTGATCCCACCTGCCGATCTGGCAAGCCTGACGGATGGGCCGACCACGTTGACCGTATCGGCTACGGATACCACGGGGGCCGTACTCAGCAGCTCAGGCACGCTGAACGTGGCCATTAACAATGTACCCAACCCTGTCGTTATTAATGCTTTTGATGGCGGCGTGATTAATGCAGACGATGTCACCAGTGCGCAGGCGCTGAACGGCACAACTGGCGTGAGTGGCGTTGGGCAAACCGTTAACGTCACCTTTAACGGTAATATCTACAGCGGAACCGTGGACGCAAACGGCAACTGGCGCGTTACGCTGCCTGCTGATGCGCTTACCGCTCTGACTGAGGGCAGCACCGGCTATACGGTGACGGTCACGGATGCGGCCGGTAACAGCCGTTCCGTTGCGGGCACTGTCGAGGTGGATCTCACCCCGCCAGGCCTGACGCTGGATCCGGTGACAGGTGATGATGTTGTCGACCCGACCGAGAGCACCGGACCGATTGTGCTCAGCGGCACCAGTGATGCCGGGGAAGGTCAGGTGGTAACGATCGCCTTAAACAATCAGGTATGGACCACGGCAGTTGACGCCGAAGGCAACTGGAGCTTTACATTGCCCGCTGGCGCACTGGAAGGTATTCCCGCAGGCAGCTATGCACTGGCCGTGACCGTCAGCGATCTGGCCGGAAACAGCGTGACAGAAACCCGCGAGATTACCGTATCAACGAACAGTCTGCCGATCAGTATCGTTACACCTTTCACAGACGGCTATCTGAACCAGATCCAGTCCACGACTGACCAGACACTCAGCGGCACCACCGGCGCTTCTGGCGCAGGTCAGACCGTCACGGTGACCGTGGGTGGAAATGATTACAGCGCGACAGTAGATGCACAGGGTAACTGGTCTCTGACTCTGGGTAGTGATGTCCTTCAGGCACTGACAGAAGGCGTCAATCCCATTGTCGTCAATGTGACTGACGCGGCGGGTAACACGGGCAGCCTGAACAGTAACATCACCGTGGATTTCACACCGCCTGAACTGACTCTGACGCCGGTTACCGGAGATAATCAAATCAATGCAGTGGAGGTGCTGCAGACCATTCCGGTTTCCGGCACGGCATCGCTGGCTGATGAAGGGCAAACGGTTACCGTGACCTTACAAGGCCAGACTTATCAGACGCTGGTGCTTCAGGATGGAAGCTGGCAGGTCAATATTCCTGCCAGCGTCATGCAGGGCTTACCGGATGGCACGTATGCGTTGGATATTACCCTGACAGATGCGGCGGGTAACCAGACCACGCTGACGCAAAATCTGACCCGCGTCGCCGACAGCGCGTCATTGCCCGTGCTGACAGTCGATACCGTCAGCGGCGATAACTTACTGAACCGGGCAGAAGCCGCTGCGGATTTCACCATCAGCGGTGGCAGTACGAACCTGACGGCGGGGCAGGTTGTGACTGTCACCCTGAACGGTCAGAGCTACACCGGTGCCGTTCAGGCAGACGGCAGCTGGAACGTGACCGTTCCTGCGGGTGATGCTGGCGCGCTGCCAGATGGTGCGTTGTCTGTGGTGGTGGTGGCGAGCGATACGGCGGGCAATCCTGCCAGCAGCACTGCCAGCCTCACTGTCATCGCCAGCGAGGCGGCGCAGCCAACGCTTAGCGTAGATGTAGTGGCAGCGGACGACATCATCAACGCAACCGAAGCCGGAACGGCGCTGGAGGTGACGGGCAGCAGCAGGCTACTGGCAGAAGGGACGCCTGTTACGCTGACCGTTAACGGTATTGCGTACCCGACCACCATTGATGCCAACGGCAACTGGCGCGTAACCGTGCCCGCCGATGCCCTTGCTGATCTGCCGTCCGGGACAGAACAGGCCTTTGTGGTGACGGCGAATGATGCTGCAGGCAATCCTGCGGAGGCCAGCCATAATGTCGCCATCGAAACGACCCTGCCATCGCTGGTCGATATTACCCTGAGCGCCGGCACGTCGCTGAATCAGGCCGAATCGCTCCAGGATCTGACGGTCACCGGTAACAGTGCGCCTGGCGCACAGATTAGCGTGACGCTAAATCAAATCAGTTACACCGCTCTGGCCGACGGAAACGGTGCCTGGACGCTGGCCATCCCGGCAGCGGATCTGCAAGCGCTGACTGATGGTGTTCAGACTGTCACCGTGACGGCAACGGACACCAGCGGTAACGTCGCGACCGACAGCAGCACGACGCTGGATGTGGCGATCAGAAACGTACCTGTCCTGACGCTGGACGTCCCGTTTGGCGATGGCCTGTTGAGTCAGGCAGAGGCTGCGGGTGCGTTGACGCTGACGGGCACAGCCACCAATCTGGCCGAAGGCAGCGAAATCACCGTCACAATTGTGGATCAAGCCTTTACCACGACGGTCGCTGCCAACGGTATCTGGACGCTCAATCTGGCACCGGACGCGCTCAGCGGTTTACCCGATGGCGTGACGCAGGTGCAGGTGACGGCCAGTGATGTGGCGGGCAATCCGGCAGAAGCATCCGTCGGCGTTGAGATCTTACTGACGCCACCAGCGACGCCAACGGTTGCGGAAACGCTGTTTGGCGACAACGTCATCAATGCCAGTGAAGCTGCGTCAGTACAGCTGATTAACGGCACCACACCACTGAGCGACGGGCAAACCGTGAACGTGACTGTGGACGGCACACCGCTGACGGTATCCGTTGACGCCCAGGGTAACTGGACAGCCAGCCTGACGCCGGAAGTCATGGCGGGGCTGGCCGATGGCAGCCATACCCTGAGTATCGTGACGACCGATCGGGCAGGCAATACCTCGGTGACCACCACACAGGATTTCACGACGGCAACCGCACCGATTGCCGCGCCTACGCTTGATACGCCGTTTGGCGATGGACGCATTAACGCGGCCGAGGCGCAGGCTGGCGGTAGCCTGAGTGGCGATCTGAATAATGATAACGCCGCCGCCGTGACCGTTACGGTCAACGGGACGATCTATGCGGCTGCCATTAACGGCGACGGCACCTGGTCACTGGATCTGCCCGCGAGCGTCCTGCAAACGCTGCCGGATGGGACCTGGCCGGTGACGATCACCGTCACCGACGTGAATGGCAATACGGCCAGCACCGTTGACAACATCATTGTCGCTGTGCAAACGCTGCCGAATGTGAGTCTCAATCTGCCGTTTGGCGATGGTGCGCTGAATGCCACTGAGGCGACACAGGACCAGACCCTGACCGGTACCACCGGCATCAGTGGCGCGGGGCAAACCGTCACGGTGGTGATCAGCGGCTTCAACAATGACGAACCGCTGAATGCGGTCGTGCAGAATGACGGAAGCTGGTCGCTCACGCTGACCCCGGATCAGATGGCGCAAATTCCTAACGGCAGCCATGTCATTACGGTGAGTGCAGCCGATAGTGCGGGGAACACCGACAACACCACATTAAACGTGGTGACCGCGGTGACCGCGCCCGTGCCGACTTTTGCGGCCACGCAGTTTGGTGGCGACAATGTGCTGAGCATCAGTGAGGCCGCCGCTGGCGTCACGCTGACGGGAACGACGGGCAGCAGCGGCGCAAATCAGGCCGTCAGCATTATCGTGAATCTGGACGGCATCAGCTATCCCGGTACGGTCGATAACGATGGCAACTGGAGCGTGACGATTCCGCCGAATGCGTTAAATTCGTTAGGGAGCGGTCCGTATACCGTCACCGTTAACGTCGTTGATGCTACCGGCAACCCGGGTACTGCCCAGTTTAACTTCACGGCCGATCTGACGACACCGGTGCCAACCGTGGCCCCGCTCGCACGTGACGGTTTTATTAATTCAGCGGATGTCGCGAATGGCTTCACCCTGACCGGTAGCACAGGGGAACCCGGTGAAGGGCAGACGGTTGTGGTCACCTTAGGAGGGACAAGCTTCGGTGCGGTGGTACAGGCAGATGGCAGCTGGACATTAGCCCTGAGCACAGCCGATCTGCAAGATTATACCGACGGAAATTACAGTCTTTCTGTGGTCGCGACGGATGCGGCTGGCAACAGTGCCACCCTTACAGAGACGCTGACCATTGATACTACCGCACCTGTGATCACCACGGTGGCCTTTGCAGGGGATGACGGACTGGATTACGCCGAAAGTGTTCAGCCGCAGGTGCTGAGTGGCGTAGTAACAGGGGCTGAAATCGGGACTTCGTTGACCGTTTCCCTTGCGGGCACGGTGCTGGGCACGGGCATCGTTGGGGAAGACGGAAGCTGGAGCCTCACACTGACGCCTGAACAAATGCGTGACTTTACGCAGCCGACTACCACACTGACGCTGACCGTCAGCGATCAGGCCGGTAACCCGGTGACGCAGGAACTGTCAGTTCCGGTTGATCTGACGCCACCGCCGGGACCGCTGGTCACGCTGGGCACCGTATCGGGTGACAACATCATCAGTACGGTCGATCAGGCAAATGGTGTCGTGCTGAGCGGAACATCGCAAAACCTGGGTGCTACCGGCGAGGTCAGCATTGTCATCAACGGGACCCCTTACGCCACCACGCTGGATGCGAACGGCAACTGGACGACGGGAGCGCTGTCCGTCGCCGATTTCGGCACCACCGACGGGCCGGTCACCATTACGGTCAACGCGACCAATGGTTCGGAAACCGTCACGGCCACTGGCACCGTGCAGTTGGATCTGACACCGCCGTCACTCACTATCAATGACTTTGCGGGTGACAATGTCATTAACGACGGCGAAACTCAGGTACGCCAGACCATCAGCGGTACCTCGGACACCAGTGAGGCGGGCCGCGCAGTAACGGTGACGCTCAACGGCAAAACCTACACCGCCGTCGTGCAGACTGACGGCACCTGGTCAACCAGCGTACCGGCCAGTGATATGCAGGCGCTCGCCGAGGGTCAAACGGTCATCAATGCCCAGCTCAGCGATGCTGCGGGCAACGTGACTTCCGTCGACCGCACCGTGACTGTAGATACGACCGCACCATTGATTCAGACTGACGCCTTCCTGGGCGACAACCTGATTAATGCAGCCGATATCACAACCAGTCAGGTCCTGACCGGTCGCACAACGGGCGCAGAAGAGGGCCAAACCATTTCCCTGTTCGTGGGTGATGGTGCGCCGATCGCTACGGCGGTCATCGGTGCTGACGGTGCCTGGAGCATTGACTTAACGCCTGACGTGCTGGCCAGCCTTAACGATGGTCCGCTGGTCTTTGGTCTTCGTGTCAGCGATGTTGCAGGCAACCAAACCGATGCGACGATCACCGTCAACAAGGTGGTGAACGCGGCGTTAAATCTGGTGGTCGACTCTGTGTTTGGTGACGGCACACTCAGTGCGCTCGATACCACGATTGCACAGACCATTACCGGCACGGCCACATCGGCCGGCGTGGGCGCGACCGTCGCGGTCACGATTGGTGGCACAACGCTGACCAGCGCGGTCGGACAGGATGGCAAATGGGCCATTGTGGTTCCACCGAATGTACTGGGTTTGATCAGTGATGGTCAGCTGGCGCTGGACGTCACCCTGACAGATGCTGCGGGCAACGTCCGTACCGTGGGGGAAACCGTGACGGCCATTGTCGATGCTGTACCCGTTGTGGGAACCCTGACCGGCCTGTTTGGTGGCGACAACTTGCTGAATATTGCCGAAGCGGCCGTCAACCAACAGATTGGCGGTACGATCGAAAATGCGGCGGCGGGATCGCAGGTGACGGTGACGTTAGGCACCCGCACCTACACCACCGCAGTGGGCGCCAATGGAAGCTGGAGTCTGACGCTGCCTGCTGCCGACCTGACGGCGCTGACGGCGGGTAACCAGACACTGGGCGTCAGCGTGGTTGATGCTGTCGGCAACGTGGCCAGCAACAGTACCACCATTGGCATTTTCACCCAGACGCCGACTATCAGTCTGACCTCACTGTTCGGTGATGGTGTGCTTAACCTGGCCGATATTGCGACCAGTCAGACGCTCAGCGGCGTGGTCAACAACGTCGCAGCAGGTTCGACAGTCACGCTTACGGTAGGCGCCTCGCAGATTAACGCAGTGGTGGGAGCGAACGGCACCTTCTCCGCAACGGTGACGCCAGATATCCTCGGCACGCTGGCGCAGGGCAACCTCACCATCGGGGCAACGGTTACCGATGCTGCCGGGAATACGGCCTCGACCAGCGCGGGCATTCGCGTCGATACCGTGGTACCAACCATCACCCTCAATCCGCTGTTTGGGGATACGTTGCTGAATGTAGCTGATGCCCTGGCGGGGCAGACGATTAGCGGCGCGGTAACCGGGGCGGAAGCCGGATCTCGCGTGGTTGTGACGATTGCGGGGCAGCAGCTCGTGACCGTCACCGATGCCAGCGGCAACTTCAGCCTCGGCTTAACGCCGACTTTGCTGAAAGGCTTGTCCGATGGCACGCTCACTGTAGGCGTCAGCGTCACCGATGCCGCAGGCAATACCAGCAGCAGCTCGGCCACGGCGACCGTAGGCATTAACAATCTGCCGAAAGTGACGCTGAACCCGCTGTTTGGCGACGGTGTGCTTAATATTGCCGAGTCGCTCGTGACGCAGACCATTACGGGGACCGCAACCGGCGTGGCGGCGGGCAGCACCGTGCGCCTGGCGATTGGCAACACCACGGCGACGACGGTGGTGAATGCGGACGGCACGTTCTCTGCTTCGTTAAGCCCGGCAGTTCTTTCGACATTGCTTGGCGGCAACTTTACGGTCAGTGCATCGGTAACGGATGCGGTCGGTAACACCACCTCCACCAGCGCAGGCGTGCAGCTGGCCGTGACGCAGCCAACTCTGACGGTCAATACGGTGTTTGGCGACGGTGTCCTGAGCGCCGCAGACCTTTCAACTAATCAGACCATCAGTGGGTCGTCGTCACTGTCAGCGGGCGCAACCGTCAGCGCCACGTTAAACGGCGTGACCTACTCCACCAAAGTGGTGAGCGGCGGTGGGTGGACGATCAGCGTACCGAAGGCCGATCTGCTGAGCATCAGCGATGGTGCGAAAACTGTTGCCGTGACAGGGACCGACCTTAACGGTAATACCGTGTCCGGTTCGGGCAACCTGAGCGTCATCAGTAACAGTGCGCCGGCGTTAACCATTACCTCCCTGTTTGGTGACAACGCGCTGAGCGTCGCAGATGTGAAAACCACGCAGACGATTAGCGGGACGGCCACTAACGCGGAAGGATCGCTGGTGCAGGTCACCATCGGTACCCAGACCTTTACCACGTCGGTAAACAGTAACGGGACCTGGAGCCTGCCGATCTCCGCAACAAACCTGGCGGCGATTGCGGACGGACTCTATACCGTTACCGCCAGCGTCACCAATGGTATCGGCAACAGCGGCAGCGCGTCTGCTTCGCTGGGCGTCGCCAGCCGCAGTACGCCGACCGTTGGGGTGAACAGCTACTTTGGCGGTGATGGTTATCTGAACATCTCTGAATCCAATATTGCTGAAACCATCAGCGGCACCAGCAGTAATGCTGTCGGCGGGAGCGTGACCGTTAACGTGGCAGGTAATATTCTGACCACCACTGTAGGCGCAAACGGCACCTGGAGCGTTAGCGTACCGTCAGCCACACTGAAAGGTATTTCGGACGGCAGCCATTCGGTCGCGGTCACCGTCACGGATATCGGCGGTAACAGCACCACGACGACCAGTGCCTTTACCGCGTTGTCGCACAACCAGCCTGTCGTCGGGGTGGATCCGGTGCTCAGCGTCGTGACCGCACTGTTGACGGGGTTGACGGTGCAGGGCGGATCGCTGAACGCAGCCCAGGGTTCCAGAGTCAGCGTGACGCTACTGCTGGCGAACGGCAGCAACGGGCCAACCATCAATACGACTACCGATGCTCTGGGACGTTACTCGGCTAATTTTGCCTCGTCACTGCTTTCTGTAGGGGGACTCTTGCTGTCAGTGAATACGCTGGCGAAAGTGACCATTACGGATGTGGCCGGTAACAGCTTTACCACCACAAACACGCTGTTGCTGGGGTCATTGTTGCCTGCCACGACCACGCTGTCGGCGGAGTCGTTTGCCACCTTCGCGGTGTCGGACGAAAGTGTTACGGCGGCCAGTCTGGACACGCAGCATCACAGTCAGTCTGGCGAGGAAACGGCACCGGCGCTCCATGCCGTCTCTACACTGACCACGGAAGCCGATACGGTGGTGCCGACCAGCAGTACCGAGTCGGTGAATGTCGCGGAGCAAGCCGTTGTCGTGCCTGAAACCCCCATAACGGAGGAGGCTTACAGTATTGGTGGGGTGGTGATTACGCTGGAAGATGGCAGACAGATTGAAGGGGCGACGGTAAGCGGCAGCAGTGGTGCCGATACCGTGACCGTCAACGATCTGAATTTCAGCCATATTGATGGCGGTGCCGGTACCGATACCCTGGTGCTGGGCGGTGATCACATCACGCTGGATCTGACTGCGCTTGGCCTGAAAGTCGAAAACATTGAAATTCTCGATCTGGGTAAAAGTGGCACCAATTCGGTCAAACTTGATCTGAATGAGGCGCTTACGCTTACAGACAACCAGAGCGATGATTTGATGATTAAAGGCGCAGACGGCAGTCAGGTCACGCTGGTCAATAGCGATGGTGGCGTTTGGGAAATCAGTGGTGAGCGTATGCTGAATGGCCAGGCCTATGAGGTCTACCATAATTCGGCGCTTGCCAATGACAACACGCTGGGTGATGTGCTGGTCCAGCATAACCTGCAGGTCGCCATCGTCTAAACGGTGCGGTTTGATGGTTACAAGCAGAACACAGCGGGTGCGCAAGCACCCGCTTTTTTAATCCGTTTTAACTGACCGTACCGCAGTTAATGCGCCGCATTCGATAGTGCGTGTCGGTCATCCTTCCCCCAGGCGGAGGACTGGCACGGGATAAAGCGGTATATAACGTCACGCTTTGTCCTGACGCCTCGTCCATCAACGGATAGAGTAATTCCTTAACTTTATTAACTGGCAGGTTGTTTACTTATGCTAATGACTTTTTGGGATTGAATTTGGCTAAAAAAACAGCTTTCAGACGAGATATTTGATAAATGGCGATTTTTATCATGAACCTCTCGCCAATTTATACTATTAATATTAACGCGCGCTTAGCGGTAGGCTTTCAAAAACATAAATTAAATTAACAATAAAGTGCGTGTTCTGCTGTCGCATTGCTGTTTTTTACGCCCCAAATCACCAGGTAATCCTCTAACGATGATAAACAGCCCTGTTGGTATGAAGAATGAAGAACGCGCGTCTGGTCCTGATCTGTTGTGCCTTAAATGGCATGGTACTCCCTGCAGCCCTGGCTGCGCCTTTACCCGAAGCCGAATTTAACTGGCGTGCCGCGCCCAGTGAAGAACAGGTGGCAACCTTAACCCTGCGTGAGGCGATTCTACGCGCGTTTGCCCGCAATCCGAAGATTTCGGAAGCGGCCGCTCAGATTTACGTAGGGGAAGGGGATCTCAGTGCGGCCCAGAGCGCCTGGTATCCCCAGATATCGCTTCAGGGCGCAGCGGGGCGCTCACATCAGACGGATTCCTCCGGCAGTCTGAACAACAACGGCTCTGGCGGCATTATGCTCAGTCAGCTCCTGTACGATTTTGGCCGCACGAACGGCGCCATCGATGAACAGCATGCCCTTTCAGAGGCATATCGCTTTGGCCTGTTCGATGCCATGACGCAGGCCGCGAAAGATACGTTACAGGCCTATCTTGAGGTCAAACGCTATCAGTCACTTGCCATAACGGCCCAGACAAACATCGCGTCGCTTGAGCACGTTCGCGAAATTGCCAAAATGCGGGCGGATGCCGGTCTCAATTCTCAGTCCGATGTATTGCAGGCGGAAACCCGCATTGCTGCGATGCAGGCGACTCGTGAACAGTATCTGGCACAGCTTCGCTCGGCCAAAGCCCAGCTTACGGTCTTGACCGGCGTGGTACCGGCGACGCTGCCTGAACTTCCTCAGGCGCTGCTCAGGCAGCAGGTCACTCTTGATCGTATTGCCTATGAAAACAGCGCCTCGGTGCGCAGCGCGCAGTCTAAGCAGGAAGCCGCGCGTGAGCGGGTAAGGCAGGCCCAGTCTGGCCACTGGCCCAGTATCAAAGTGCAGGCGGGCCGGACGCGTTATGAAAACGATCAACGCTCATACTGGGACGACGAAGTGCAGCTCCAGGTTGAGGCGCCGCTCTATCAGGGCGGGCTGGTCAATGCCAAAACGCAGGCCGCCGAGGGTGAGCGTCTGGCCGCACAGGCGGCGGTGCAGCAAGCCAAACTGGCCATTAATCAAAGCGCCTCCACGGCTTACGCCGATATGATTGGCGCCCAGCAACGCCAGCAGGCGGGGGAAGTGCAACTGGCCAGCGCGGAGCACACGCGCAATGTTTACGCCGATGAATACCGGCTCAGCAAACGTAGCCTGAACGATCTGCTCAGCGTTGAGCAGGATGTCTTTCAGGCCGACAGTTCCCGCATCATCGCCCTCTACGACGGCTGGGATGCCACCGTCCGCTATGCGGCCGCCGTTGACAACCTGCTCGATATCATGGGCATCGACCGCCAGAAAAACAGTGGTGATCTTCTTCCTTCGCTGCAATAGCCAGTCTGCACTAAAAGGCGTGAATAATGAGTGTACAAAACCTGAAGACGGAAAACTGGATTGCCGCGATGTTGCGTGTGGCGGCGCGTTTCGGCAAGCCTGCCGATGGCAAAACGCTGCGTCAGCAGATGCGCTGGTTCGAACATCTCCCTGCTGAACAGCAACTTGAACGGCTTTGCGGTTTGCTCGGCCTGCACCTGACCATGGTGTCCCCCAACAAACTGCGCTGGCGCCAGGACATCACGCCTGTCGTGCTGGTTATGGAAAACCATAGCGTGGCGGTGCTGGAAGGCATTGATGGGGAGGGAAGCGCACGTTACTGGCTCAGCGAAGGCGGTGACGTGATTCGCGAAGGTGAGCTGGCGGGCCTGCTTTCGCGTACACAAGGAGATGTGGGCGTTATTGGCGTTGCCGCTCGTGGGCGGGATGCCCGCATTGATGAGTTTGTTCAGCCCTATGAGCCGCACTGGTTCTGGAAAAACTTTCGGGGCATGGGCCGCCGTATTGCTGAGATTTCCCTGGCATCGATCATCAGTAATGTTCTGGCGCTGGCCGGGATTCTGTTTTCCATGCAGGTCTACGACAGGGTCATTCCTGCGCAGTCCGAAGCTACGTTGTGGGTGCTGTTTGTGGGCGTGCTGATTGCCGCCGCCATTGAATATTTGATTCGTCTGATGCGCACGCAGGTATCCGATCTGATGGGGAAACGCATTGACCTGAAAGTCTCTGCCATGCTGTTTGCCCGGGCGATGAATATTCGTAACGAATCCCGACCTAAATCAACCGGCTCTTTTATCTCCCAACTGCGCGAGATCGATCAGGTGCGCGAGTTACTGACCTCCACGACCGTCGGCGCGGCGGCAGATTTACCTTTTGTCATTCTCTTCCTGTTTATTATGTCGTTTATTGGCGGCTGGCTGGTCCTGATTCCGCTGGCCGCCATTCCCCTCATTATTATCCCAGGCCTGCTGGTACAGTTTCCTATGGCCCGGCTGGCGAAAGCCGGCTTACGTGAAGGGGCACTGCGTAATGCGGTGCTGGTCGAGACCATCGAAGGCATTGAAGACATCAAGGCATTGCAGGCAGAGCCGTATTTTCAACGCCAGTGGGAGCAAACGCATGAGGTCAGTGCGTCAATCGGTAATCAGCAACGCCTGTGGGGGGCCAGACTCACGGGCTGGGCATCGACCGTGCAGCAGCTGACCTATGCGGGCATGCTGGTCTTTGGGGTCTATCTGGTGCTGGACGCACAAATCACGACCGGGACGCTGGTCGCCTGTAGCCTGCTTTCCTCGCGCACCATCGCGCCACTGATGCAACTCACCATGGTCTTTTCCCGCTGGCAGCATGCGAAAACCGCAATGAAAGGGCTGGATGAGCTACTGAAAAAACCACTCGATAAACCTGAGACCGCGACATTGGCCCACTGTCCGACGCTGACCGGGCACTATGAATTGCGCAACGTGCATTACACCTATGATGAAGAGAACGAAAAGAACGTACTTAACGTGCAGCAGTTAACCATCAGGCCCGGTGAAAAAATCGCCATTCTGGGCAAGGTCGGTGCAGGTAAATCCACCCTGCTGAAAATTCTGGCCGGTCAGGCACAGGCCACGCAGGGGAAAGTGCTGGTCGATGGCGTGGATATGGCGCAAATCGACCCCACGGATCTCCGCCGTCAGCTCGGCTGGCTTTCTCATGATTCGCGACTGTTCTTCGGCACGTTACGCCAGAATCTGCTGCTGGGGAATCCACACGCCAGTGAACAGGAGATGCTGCAGGCGCTGCGTATCAGCGGTGCGTTGTCGCTGGTTCAGCAGGATGCGGCCAGCCTGGATCGCATTATTAATGAAGGTGGCCGTGGGCTGTCGGGCGGACAGCGCCAGATGATTATGCTCAGTCGGATGATTCTGCGCCAGCCACAGGTTGTGCTGCTGGATGAACCCACCGCCTCGATGGATGAGCAACTTGAAGATCATGTGATCCGCCAGATGCAGAGCTGGATCAGTGGACGAACGTTAATCCTGGTCACGCACCGTCCCGCACTGTTGAAGATGGTTGATCGTATCGTGGTGATGGAAAACGGCCGCATCATTGCGGATGGGACAAAAGAGCAGATTCTGCGGCGCGCGACCGTGGATGCCGGTCAGGGAGGGGCAGCATGAGCATCGTCATGTTAGACAAAGATTTGGCCAAACATGAGCGACGCACATCCACCATAATCTGGTTGTGCACCGCCGCGCTGGTGCTTTTTCTGATCTGGGCGCATTTCGCCATTCTTGATGAAGTCACGGTCGGCACCGGAAAAGTGACGCCGTCAACCCGTGCGCAGGTAATTGACAGTCTGGACGGCGGCATCGTGAAGCAGCTTAACGTGCATGAGGGCGATATCGTCGAAAAAGGCCAGATTCTGGCCACTCTGGATCCCACCCGTTTTCAGTCTAACTTTGGTGAAGTGCAGGCACGGGTAAGGACGCTGCGCGCTTCGTCTGAGCGACTGAGCGCAGAGCTGTCTGGTACACCGCTCACCTTCAGCGCAGAGACGCTAAAAGAGCCGCAACTGGTGGCGCGTGAGAAGCAGTTGTACGAATCACGTCGCCGTAACCTGACAGAGACGATCAGCAACCTGCAACAGTCTTTACGGCTGGTTCAGGATGAGCTGCGTTTAACGGAACCGCTGGTGGCGAAGGGCGCCGCAGGGCAGGTGGAAGTCATTCGCCTGCGCCGTCAGGTCAGCGATCTGCGCGGTAAAATTGATGAGGCACGTAACGATTATCTGGTCCGTGCCCATGAAGAGCAGGTAAAAAACAATGCGGAACTGGATGCCCAGCTACAGGTTGCCGCAGGCAAAGAAGACCTGCTGACGCGTGCCACGCTCACTTCACCCGTTCGGGGTATCGTGAAGGATATCCAGGTCACCACGGTCGGTGGTGTGCTCGAACCGGGCGGTAAGATGATGGAAATCGTGCCGCTGGAAGATCAACTGCTAATCGAAACCCGTATCAATCCTCGTGATATCGCCTATATTCGGCCCGGCCTGCCAGCCGTGGTGAAAGTGACCGCCTATGACTCTTCCATCTACGGTGACCTGCCGGGCGTGGTGGAAACGGTCTCGCCGGATACCTTGCAGGATGAGGTTAAGCGCGATCAGTTTTATTACCGTGTTTATGTCCGCACACAAAAAGCGGAGCTGACAAACCGGGCCGGACGACGCTTCCCCATTGTGCCGGGCATGGTGGCGAATGTAGAGATCAAGACAGGGCAGAAATCTGTCATGGATTATTTGCTTAAGCCGTTGAATAAGGTTAAAGAATCGATGCGTGAACGTTAATAAGGCGTGGAACCGGACCGGTAACCTAGCTGGTTTCGGTCCGTGATAAAATACAGGGGAAACTTTGTAAGAGGCGCGGGTTAATTTGGCGAGGGCGAAGCGGCATAAGTGACGAATAATTCAGCACTTAGCGGTGCTATTTTCCGCACAGATGACCAGACACTGAACAGCAGGCAAAAAAAGCCGGGCAATATGCCCGGCGCTTAATTAGCATTTAAGAAATCATTCGGGGGTGAATGAAGATAAGAAATAAATGATGATAGCGGGTGTAATTATAGGGATTATGGGAAAGATGTTTTATCATTGAGTGCTTAGGAATATTCCCACTAAAATCATAGGAGTAACTATTATTAAGTAAGGGATTATCAATTTGTGCTTTATTTTTTATCACTCTGTGCGGCTAATTAGTTCCGTAATATTCATATCCTGAAATAAATTTTACAGTTTAAGAAACACTTTCTGAAATTTCGTATCATTTTAGCGATGGATTATTACGCTTGTTGAAATAACAATGGGCCTTCAACCGATTTATCATCGGTCAGCAGTGGCAAATATAAAAGGCACATAACAGAGGGTAATAAAATGAAGCGTCACATTCTCTCCCTGGCGATCCCTGCTTTACTCGCAGCGGCAGGATCGGCAAATGCGGCTGAAATCTATAATAAAGACGGCAATAAATTAGATTTATTTGGCAAGGTAGACGGCCTGCACTATTTCTCGGACAACGACAGTAGCAATGGCGATCAGTCGTATGTGCGTTTTGGCTTCAAGGGTGAAACCCAGGTTACCGATCAACTGAGCGGCTACGGCCAGTGGGAATACCAGGCCGCGCTCAACAATTCAGAAGCCCAGGGAACAGCTGACAGCTATACCCGTGTTGGCTTTGCCGGGTTAAAATTCGGCGATGCGGGCTCATTCGACTATGGCCGTAACTACGGTGTCGCTTACGACATTGGCGCGTGGACAGACGTGCTGCCTGAATTCGGTGGCGATACCTATGGCGCGGATAACTTTATGTTCCAGCGCGGTAACGGCATGGCAACCTACCGTAACAACGGCTTCTTCGGACTGGTCGATGGCTGGAACTTTGCGGTTCAGTATCAAGGCAAGAACGATAACCCTACTGAAACGTCAGGCGGTCGTGATGTGTTGGGTGAGAACGGCGACGGCTGGGGCCTGAGCACCACGTACGATCTGGGATCGGGCTTCGGCATCGGTGCCGCGACCTTCCAGTCCGATCGTACTAATAACCAAAATGGCAATGCGCCAGGCATTCTGGGACGCGGTGATAAAGCTGCAGCCTATACCGGTGGCCTGAAATACGACGCCAACAATATTTACCTGGCCGCGATGTACACGCGCGCCTATAACGCCATCAGCTTTGGCGACAGCACCAGCGGCAACCAGGCGAACACCGCTTACGGATACGCCGATAAAGCCGACAACTGGGAGCTGGTGGCGCAGTACCAGTTTGATTTCGGTCTGCGTCCGTCTCTGGCGTACATCAACTCACGCGGTACTGATGTCCAGAACTGGGGCAAACAAAACCTGAAGAAATACGTCGACGTAGGGGCGACTTACTACTTCAACAAAAACATGTCGACCTATGTTGATTATAAAATCAACCTGCTGGACGATAATGACTTTACCAAAGCGGCCGGTATCAATACCGACGATGTGGTGGGCGTAGGACTGGTTTACCAGTTCTGATAAAAGCAGGGAGCGCTATGCGCTCCCTGCGTTATTCCTCACCCACCGAGGCTGGCGGATGGTTTTCGTCTGACGGCACAAGAACGTTGCCGTATCTCGCCCCTTCAAACGCCACACCTGACAAGGTAAACGCGGCGTAACTCAACCAGCGTTGTAACGCCGTCATTCCGACTTCTGGCTTTTCCATCCTCTCTCTCCCGGCAACGCAGATAGCATTACACGTGCAGGATTCATGCCAGTCCGACCGCTCTCATAGCCACGGACATCTCGCCCGTTTTGCTACAATGGCCGGCGATTCAGGGGAAGAGAATGACCTTTGATGGTGCAGACGTGATCAACGACGGCGCAGATAAGTCGTAACCATGTGGCGGTGACGGCGTTGTTGCCAGGTTTTATAACTGCCAATAACGAACAGGCCCAGCGCAACGGCAAGGATTATATAAATCATCTGTTGCTCCTTATGCTTACGCCCTCAGTATTGAGGAGAACGATCCAGTCTGTGCGACTCACTCAGCTTTATCAACCAGTTTTAATTTAATTTACTTAATGTTTATGCTTTGAAACAGGCATAAAACGCCCGTTATGGATGAATAATGATGAGAAGTAAGATTAATCTGCTGTTAGTGGCGACGGTCCTGCTGGTAGCAGGATGTGATCATCCCGCATCAAAAACCAAAGACGGAATGGTGCTGGAAGGGAAAACGATGGGAACGGTGTGGCGGGTGAGCCTGGCGGGCGTGGATGAAACGCGTAAAGCCGATCTGCAGCAGCGCATTCAGCAACAACTGGATGCCGACGATGCCGAACTTTCAACCTGGAAGGCTACCTCCGTGCTCTCTCGCTTTAATCAGAGCCGCGCCACCACGCCGCAGCCGGTGAGTGAAAACATGGCTGATATTGTGACGATGGCTTTACGTATCGGTAAAAAAACAGCAGGCGCCATGGATATTACGGTGGGACCGCTGGTGAATTTATGGGGGTTTGGGCCGGATAAACAGCCCGTGCATATTCCCGATGATCAACAGATTGCTGCGGCCAGAGCGTTGACCGGCTTACAGCATTTGCGCGTCATACAGGGCAGCAACGGACAATGGCTGCAGAAAGATCTGCCAGGCTTGTATGTCGACCTCTCCACTATGGGCGAAGGATTTGCCACCGATCATCTGGCTCGCCTGATGGAGCAGGAAGGCATCAATAACTATCTGGTGTCGGTCGGGGGAGCCGTTTTATCCCGCGGAATGAACGCGCAGAACCAGCCGTGGCGGGTTGCGATTCAAAAACCGACCGACAGAGAAAATGCGGTTCAGGCCAGAGTCGATCTGCAGGGCCATGGGATCAGTACGTCGGGGAGCTATCGCAACTATTATGAACTGGACGGCAAACGCCTCTCCCACATTATTGATCCGGCCACAGGCCGGCCTGTCGATCACAAGCTGGTTTCGGCAACCGTGATTGCCACGACCGCGATGGAAGCCGACGGCTGGGATACCGGGCTTATGGTGCTAGGCACAGAAAAAGCCAAAGCGCTGGCTCTGAAAGAGAAGCTGGCGGTGTACCTGATTACGAAGGAAGGGGACAAATTTGTGAGCTGGATGTCGCCACAATTTACCGCTTTCATTATTCCATCTGACTGACAGAGAGAAACGCATGCTGGATCTGTTTAGTGACGCTTCACCCTGGCAGGAACCGCTGGCGGACGGCGCCGTGATATTGCGGCGACGTGCCCGCGATCAGGCCGACGCACTGTATGAGGCGATCATGACGATTGCGAAGAGCAATCCGTTTGAACACCGTATTACGCCGGGAGGACACCGCATGTCCGTCGCCATGACCAACTGCGGTGATTTTGGCTGGTCCACGGATGCGCGCGGCTACCGTTACAGTGAGCAGGACAGCACACATCAACGCCAGTGGCCTGCGATGCCGGAGACGTTCCGGCTACTGGCCCGTCAGGCGGCAGAAGAGGCGGGCTTTCCGGCGTTTAACCCAGATGCCTGCCTGATCAACCGCTATGAACCTGGGGCAAAACTGACTTTGCATCAGGATAAAGACGAGAAAGATCTGCGTCAGCCGATCGTTTCTGTGTCGCTGGGGTTGCCTGCTGTATTTCAGTTTGGTGGCTTTGAACGCAGCGATCAGGCGCAGCGGGTGCTACTTGAACACGGCGATGTGGTGGTCTGGGGCGGCCCGTCTCGCCTGCGTTACCATGGAATATTGCCGCTGAAAGCCGGTATTCATCCGCTGACTGGCGCGTTCCGCTATAACCTGACATTTCGCCGGGCGTTTTAACGTGCGCAAGTTAGTGCGAATAACTATTGCTATCATTTGCCATCACTTTACACTGCAGGCTCACTGGATTGCCGGGTAAGGTTTTATGGCGTTGTTACAGGTTGTTTTTAATCAGTATCGCTGGCCGTTTATTGGCGTGATTTTGCTCACCCTGCTGAGTGCGGCATTGGGATTAGGCATGATTGCGTTTATTAACAGCCAGATGATTGTTGCGGTGAATACCTCGCTAAGCGTGTTGCCGGCTTTTCTGGCTCAGGTCGCGCTGCTGATGGCAGTGACCCTGGCTTCACAGCTGTCGCTGACCTGGCTGGGGCATCAGTTTGTCTGGCGGCTGCGCGGCGAATTTATCAAACGTATTCTGGATACGCGCGTGGAGCGCATTGAGCAAACAGGCAGTGCGCAACTGCTGGCAGGATTAACCAGCGATATCCGGGCCATTACCCTTGCGTTTGTGCGTCTGCCGGAGCTTATTCAGGGCATCATTATCACGCTGGGGTCAGCGCTCTATCTTGCCTGGCTGTCGCCGAAAATGTTGCTGGTGACCAGCGGCTGGCTGGCTGTGACGCTGGTGGGCGGCTGGATGCTGGTTTCCCGGGTTTATCAGCACATGGCGAAACTGCGTGAAGTTGAAGACAACCTTTACCGTGACTACCAGACGGTGATTGAAGGACGTAAAGAGCTGCAGCTTAACCGCGCGCGTGCCCGACTGATTTATGACACGGTTTATCAGCAGGATGCCCGCGCTTACCGGCACCACATTGTGCGCGCCGATACTTTCCACCTCAGTGCCGTCAACTGGTCAAATATCATGACGCTGGGTGCTATCGGCATGGTCTTTTTCATGGCAAACAGTCTGGGCTGGGCGAATACGGCTGTCGCAGCAACGTTTTCCCTGACGCTGCTGTTTCTGCGCACGCCGCTGCTGTCGGCGGTAGGGGCCTTGCCGACATTGCTCAGCGCGCAGGTGGCCTTTCGCAAACTCGCGCTGTTTGAACTTGCACCTTATCAGCCTGATTTTCCTGTCCCCGCAGCAACAACTCCGTGGCAAACGCTTGAGTTGCGCGACGTCACCTTTCATTACGGTGAAAACGGGTTTCGGGTGGGGCCGGTCAACCTGACGCTTCGTCGTGGCGAACTGGTGTTTTTGATTGGCGGTAACGGCAGCGGTAAGTCGACGCTGGCGATGCTGCTGACAGGTCTGTATCAGCCCCAGTCCGGTTGTCTGGTGATCGACGGTCAGCCGGTCGATGCTGGCGACCGGGATGCCTGGCGGCAGCATTTTTCAGCCGTCTTTACCGATGTGCACCTGTTTGATCGCCTGATTGACAGTCAGGGCGAACCGGCTTCGCCTGCCCGCGTCCAGCTATGGCTTGAAAAGCTAAAAATGCAGGACAAGCTGAAGATTGAGGGGAATAAGATACTTAACCTGCAACTGTCGAAGGGGCAGAGCAAAAGGCTGGCGTTACTGTTGGCGGTGGCGGAACAACGCGACGTCTTGCTGCTGGATGAGTGGGCCGCCGATCAGGACCCGCATTTCCGCCGGGTGTTTTACCGCGAACTGCTGCCTGCGTTGCAGGCGGCGGGCAAAACCGTCTTTGCAATCAGCCATGATGATCACTACTTCATTCATGCCGATCGTCTGCTGGAGATGCGCGATGGCAGGCTGTATGAGTTAACCGACAGTGAGCGCGAGCGGGCCACGCAGGATGCGATAAAGCTTACCGATACCGGCTTGTAGACGCGTGGCAGCCGTTGCCGGCGCATCGACGATTAACGGAAATAAGACAAAAGATAAAGCCGCTCAAATCAGCGGCTTTTCAATGTTGGGTTGGCGTTTTCAGCTTCCACTCAGGCCTGACAGTGCCAGAGCCAACAACGGTGGGTTGGTCGCTTGAGATAATCAATCATTGGGTGGGATGGCAAAGTTTTTCAGTGACACAACAAAGTGGTGTTGGCCTTTACTGATGCGCGCACCGCGATCGCACCACTGACTTGCCAGACGGAAGAAATCGTCACAACCGATGTCGTATGCCAGCTCCACCTTACTGATGCCTGAATGCAGTAAGTCTTCCGCATCCTTCAGGTTCTTAGCTTTGATGACCATATCTGTATCCTCGATTTCAGGAAGCAACAGAATAAGTTATTTTTATTACAAAATTGTTTCAATTTCATGAATGGCTGTCATATTTGCCCGTTTTGTGAAGCCACAAACACTTTGCATGTCACGTTAACCCAATGACTTTTTTCCTGAATCTCCCTTTCAGGCCTTTTTCTGGCAAGCCAGAGGGAAACCGCCTCAGCATTGCCCGACTGACTATCCGCTCACTGCCATGCTATCTGTTCTGCGTTTTCCACTTTCACGGTTGGGGTTCACTTTCTGCTGCTTGCCGGACAGGCCCCTGCGACAGAAAACTGAGATCGCTGCCGGACGGGCGCTGATAAATACGTAATGAAAAAACGTTAGCGATGGCATAGATATATTCAAAGATTGCCGACTGCGTATTTTCATAGTCCACCCAGAGTACGGAGGAGGTAAAGCAGTAGATCTCAATCGGTAACCCTTCGGCTGACGGTTTCAGCGATCTCACCACGATATACATGTCTTTGTGGATATCCTCCCGCTGTGTCAGCCAGGCAGTAAGATAGTGACGAAAGACCATCAGGTTAGTCATGCCGTTTTCAACAAACCAACGGTCACCGACCGCGCTCAGTTCCCGACCATCCATCAGCTTTGACAGTTGTTCGCTGATGCCGCGGACCTGGACCATCGGCTCCAGCATGGCATGATCTACAAAGCGTATTGACGTTTGATCAAGGTAGAAACTCCGCATAATGCGTCGTGCCCCGGAGGAAAACATTGCCTGCCAGTTGGTGTACGTTTCGGTCAGAAAGGTTTTTGTGGGCACACGCGAAAGTGTATTGTCCCAGTTACGAATGGTGATGGTGTGCAGCGCGATATCAATGACCTCGCCACTGATATTATTCGCGGGCAGCTCAATCCAGTCGCCAAGCTGTAGCACGTCATTCGATGAGAGCTGAATATTCGCCACCAGTGATAACAAGGTGTGCTGAAAGACCAGCATCAGAACCGCTGCCACGGCACCCAGACTGGAGATGATAATGGCTGGCGACTTATTCGACATAATGGCCAGGATCATTATCGCAGAGATAATGTGGACCAGAATCTTACCGACCTGAATATAGCCCTTGATTGAATGATTTTTACGTTTTGATTTTTTGACATAGGAGATGTTCACAATCTCCAGTACTTCATTAAAAAACAGCGACAGATAAACCATAAATAAAATGCCGCAAATGGTTTTTATGGCGATTAACAGGTGCTCGGGCAGGTCCGGCATAAACTGCAACAGGAAGTAGACCGTGATGACCGGAATAAAATTGGATAGTTTTTCAGACAATCTGACATCTTTATCCAGCGGCACCTGATTCTTGTGACTGCTGAAGAACACTTTACGCACCACTCTGACCACAAAAAATTTGCATATCAGATGGGCTACCAGGCCCGCGACAATCAACACCAGGAGGTTAACAGCAATAGAAAGGGCGGGTTTATTCTCGATAAAGTGTTGTATGTCGTTAAAATAATTCATGTTAATCGTAAGCCTGGAAATGTTGCTGGTATTCAACCACAAACCTGTTGATGGCGATAAGCGTAGCGTGCGCCTGCTCTTCGCGCGACCGCGGTTAAATAAATGTTGTTTGTGCCTGAATGTAAGCCGCGCGGCACGGGCCGTCAGCCCGGAGGTGGTGACCCTGCTGTTGTTGACGTGCGCGGCTATCTGTTTCAGCGCGGGTCGTTAACCACGATGTTTTGTCGATGCATCGCATTGTCTCATGAAGGTGAGTGCGGGTAACGCGCGGAGGTCTCCATCGCAGCAAACCGCATTGCAGATAAAGACAGGGAAGAGGCGAATCAGAGAAGGAATAATATCGTCGGCGTTTTTCTCCTTTGCACAGGGAAGGTGATTAGCGTCGGGTTTTATACTTGCAGAAAATTAAATTTTTGATGGTGACTGACGCGTATTAACCAGGCTGCTGTCGGTTTTATCCCAGGCGAGATGATGGCTGAATATATGCCCATATACGCTGAATACATGGAATATATGGTTATTATTTTGCTTATGAGAGCGTTATCGTAGGTTAAAAACACCTCTAAAACATATGCTTATCGCCACCTCTTTTCAGGAAGGTGGAAAATGAAAACGCACATAACGTCAACCATTCATGCCGATTACACTGTTCAGTCAGACCGCTCGGGTCGTGTAGGCTTTATTGAGAAGGCCGGATTTGGGGCCGGTGATGCAGCCTGTAATATGCTGTTCAACCCGATAACCCTGTTCCTGTCATTTTTTTATACGGATATATTTGGTCTGGCACCGGGCGTGGTGGCGACCATCTTCCTTGTTGTCCGTTTTGCAGATGCGATTTTTGATCCTTTTTATGGCGCCTGGATTGATAAAACCACCACACGCTGGGGACGCTTTCGTCCGTGGATCATTGGCTTCGCCGTACCGTTTGCGATGAGTTGTATGGTGATGTTTTACACGCCCGATTTGCAGGGCAATGCAAAGATCCTGTATGCGTTTATTACCTATCTGATTTTGTCACTGCTGTATTCCGGTGTGAATATTCCGTACTGCTCGCTAGGCGGTGTTATCACCACCAATGCGCAGGAGCGGGTGTCCTGTCAGCAGTTTCGTTTTATGGGCGCTGGCTTTGCCAGCTTATTCTGTACTCTGACATTGTTGCCGATGGTGGCTTTCTTCGGTAACGGCAACCGGCAAATGGGCTTCTTTTGGGTCATTACGATTTTTGCCGTGATTTCCCTGTTCCTGTTTGTCTTTTGCGTGGCTACGACACGGGAGCGCGTGATCCCCAAAAGCAACGCCGGGGATTCCATCTTTAACATTATCCGGCAAATCATGAAAAACGATCAGTGGGTCGTCTGTGTCTTTGCCATGTTCCTGGATTGTATTCCGTCGTTTGTGCGCGGGGCCGCGTGTATTTATTTTGCCAAATACGTGATGGGGCTAAACGATTATTATGCCACGCTATTTCTGAGCACCGGGATTGTCGCCGGGATTCTGGGTTCCTATATCACACCGTATTTCACCAACCGCTGGTGCAAAGTCACCGTTTACCAGGCATGCAAAGCTATCGCGCTGATGATGTCTGTCGGGTTCTTTTTTCTGCCCGCGCAGAATGTGCTGGTGGTCTTTGTCTGGTTCTTTGTTCTGTCAGTGATTCATCAGATTGGCGCGCCCATTCTGTGGTCGTTTATTGGCGATGTGGATGACTATGGCGACTGGAAAACGGGTAAACGCCTGTCCGGCATCTGTGCCTCCGGTAACCTGTTTTCACTCAAAATTGCGCTGGCTGTCAGTGGCGCGATGGTGGGGGCAGTGCTGTCGGTTACCGGTTATCAGGCCAATGTCGCCATTCAAAAAGCTAGCGCGATTGCGGGCATTTATACGCTGATGGTCTGGATTCCGGTCGTGGGTTATCTGCTTTCTGTGTGGCTGGTCCGCACGCGCTACATACTGACCACGGCCAAAATGAAAACCATCGAAGACGACCTGTTATCGACGCATTCTGAGTGAGCCTCTGCGCGTTCGCCACAGAGAAGACAGAAGGGGAGAGAATGATTAAGTACTTTTTTCAAAAACAAAACTACATCGGCCAGGTCAATGACGCGCTGTACGGTTCTTTTGTGGAACATCTTGGACGTGCGGTCTACAGCGGTATCTATGAACCCGGTCATGTCACGGCGGATCGGCACGGTTTTCGTCAGGATGTGGGGGCCCTGGTGCAGGATCTGGGGATTAACACCGTACGCTATCCTGGTGGCAACTTTGTCTCCGGTTACAACTGGCGAGACGGTATTGGGCCGCAAGCTGAGCGTCCGGTGCGGCTGGATTACGCATGGCTTACCAAAGAGAGCAATCAGTTTGGCATTGATGAGTTCGCGACCTGGTGTGAAAGCTATGGGCTGACGCCCATGATTGCCGTAAATCTTGGCACCGGCACGCCGCAGGAGGCCGGTTACTTTATTGAGTACTGTAATGTGGCATCGGGGACCGCGCTGAGCGACTTGCGTATCCAGCATGGTCGGGCAGCGCCGTACAATTTTAAACTCTGGTGCCTGGGTAACGAGATGGACGGTGACTGGCAAACCGGGCAACTGAGTGCAGAAGATTACGTGAAAAAAGCCCGAGAAACGGCAAAAATCATGCGCTGGGTCGATCAGGATATCAGGCTGGTCGCCTGTGGCAGTTCAAACTCGTTACAGGCCAGTTATCCGGAATGGGATCGCATCGTTCTGGAAGGGCTTTATCATCAGATCGATTACCTTTCCTGCCACCACTATTTTGAAAACAGCACCGGCAATCCGCAGGACTTCCTGGCGTCTTTCCAGCGAATGGATGATTTTATTCATACCATCACGGCCACAGCCGACTATGTGAAAGCCAAACTGCGTAGCGATAAAAAAATGATGCTGTCGTTTGATGAATGGAATATCTGGTCCATCGAAGGCGAGCCCTGGCAGGATTACTTCACCGATCCCGCTAATCGCTACCAGGAAGCACCGCCGTTACTTGAGCAGTCTTACACCTTCCTTGACGCGCTGACGTTTGGCGGGCTGATGTGCTCGTTACTCAATCACTGTGACCGCGTAAAAATGGCTTCTCTGGCCCAGTTAGTTAATGTGATTGCCCCCATCTTTACCCGTCCGGGAGGCGAGGCCATTCGCCAGACGATCTACTGGCCTTTCCATATGGTGAGCCATTGCGGGCGAGGGCATGCCTTACGCTATTTTGCCAATGTTCCCACCCTGAATACGGTGCACGGCGAAACCCGGCAGATACAGAGCGCGGCGGTGTACAACGAAGAGAAACAGCAAATTGCCTTCTTCGCGCTCAATATGCACGAGCATGATGCAGCGGATATGGCCTTTATGCTCGATGGCTTTGGTGAAGGGACGATAGCCGAACACAGCATACTGGCAGGTTATGCGCTGGACGCAAAAAACACTTTTGCTCAGCCCGACAACGTGGTGCCAACGTCACGCACGCTCACTGAGGCTGAACGTCGTAAGATGCAGGTGGCGTTGCCGCCGCTGAGCTGGAACCGGGTGCTGATTGATCTGCGGGGCTGAATACAGGTCGGGCCGGCCAGGTTGGCGGGCCCGGAGACAGACATAAAAAAACCAACCGTAAAGGTTGGTTTTTTCGGGATAATTTGGTCGGCACGAGAGGATTTGAACCTCCGACCCCTGACACCCCATGACTGTGTTTAATAATCGCTTGAGGCCCCGTAATCACTGGATTAAAAGGCCATTTGTATGTCTAAACAACCAGTAGATTTTATGCATTTCATGCATCATATACATCAAGGACTTATGGGGTGGTTTTACCATTGGTTGTAGTGATTATTTTTAGCACTTGTTCAGTAAGAAATTTTCAAGATCATTCTCATTAACAATGTTGTTTAATGTGACCTCAGCCATCACAGTTTGTAAATGTCAATTTTTAAACGCAAATTAAGCACGTTTTGATTGTATTTTTTGCAAATCAATGGCTATAGTCAGCCTAATTTTATTACTGAAGTATTAATAACTTACCCCTCTACTTAGGGGGTAATATCATCAACTTAAACTTAAAACACAATATGTAGTGCTGTATTTAGGCTCTGATACTATATGTTGTGTGTAGGGGGTAAAATGGACGCTGTTAAATTCTTTGAAGAATTCAACATAAAACATCATGAGCTGCAGAATGGTGAGTCAGTCCAGCATTATGCCAGTAGAGTGTTGATTGGCCATTCAGCGGGCGGTCTTAACGCTTCTCCAGAGAGCTTTTCCGTGCATTATTCTTATGGATCTATTGCACAAGAAGCCGTATCCGATAATAATTCAGATACCCATACCCTTTATACTTATTAATCTATGCCAAATTGGAAAGATGTTTTGGGCGAGATGGGAATCGTCGCCCAACGTACTCCAGCGGATGCGGTACGTTTGAAATACCTCAATGAACTCTCTATACATACTGGTCGAAATGTAATCTCTTATTATTCAGGATTTCTTCAGAAAAAAGGTCCAGGTTCCGAAAACCTCGTTGGGATGACGGATGATGATAAGAATGGATTGATGTCTGCCATTAATGGATTAGATACCACGCTAGGGTTAGATATACTTTTGCATACTCCTGGCGGTGAAATTGCAGCCTTAGAATCAATCGGTCATTACCTACGTTCCAAGTTTGGCACAAACATTCGAGCTATTGTTCCGATGACATCTATGTCATGTGGCACTATGCTGGCTTGCTGTGCAAAAACCATAGTGATGGGTAAACAGTCTAACTTAGGCCCAATTGATCCTCAGTTTGGTGGAATGTCCACTCATGCCATTATTGAAGAATTCGAGCGCGCAAAAAAAGAAATCAAAGCCAACCAATCTGCACTAGCATGGTGGCAATTCAATTTGCAAAAACTTCATCCCACGTTAATTGGCGAATGCGAAAAAGCTATTGAGTGGGCAAATGAAATTGTTCAAAAATGGTTATGCACCGGAATGTTCTCTGGTGATGCTGATGCCGTAGATAAAGCAAAACATATTTGTGATGAGCTTAACAACCATCACACTACCTATACTCATGCAAGACATATTCATCTCGACAAGGCTAAATCAATTGGTTTGAATATAGTTGAGTTAGAAGAAGATCAAACTTTACAAGATTTAGTCTTAACTGTTCATCATTGCTATATGCACACATTTGGTACTACCAAAGCAGCAAAAATTATTGAAAACCACAATGGTAGCATTGTTATGTGGAATACCCCTTAGCTCTATTAGCCGCTTTTCGGCGGCTAGTTTGTTTAGGCAAATTTATTAAATTGAAATTTCTGCATGTGGTACGGATACCCAGTCAATATGATTTTGC
Organism: Pantoea stewartii; assembly: GCF_011044475.1. NCBI lineage: Bacteria > Pseudomonadati > Pseudomonadota > Gammaproteobacteria > Enterobacterales > Erwiniaceae > Pantoea > Pantoea stewartii. The sequence continues at coordinate 1,325,298 of NZ_CP049115.1, read as the reverse complement.
GTATAAATTTTTGTTGATTTGGCGTCGCTGTGCGCCATTCTGGCTTGTGGGTCAACGCCCTTAGTTTCGAAGAGATGAGCCGCCAGTGCCCTTATCTCATGGAAAGTTGGTCTTTCTTCAATCGGATATTTTCCTGCAAGACCTAAGCTATCTCTCAAAGCAGAAAAAGCCCTGCTCAAATAAGATGGTACGACCTGCGTGGGATGATTTACATCTTTACTGATCGGGTTGCTGGTTTTGTCCGGCAAGCGATGAACGACATAGGGACTAGCAACACGGTCCCGGCTTTCATCAATTATCTTTTTGAGTTCAGCGCCGATTGGTATAGCAATGTGCGATGATTCTTTATTTTGAACCTTTTGCCTGTGAATATAGAGCACACCATGAATTTCATTCTGGGGATTGTCATACCATACGCAGCCACATACCCCCGCTTTAGGGGCTTTTATTGAATATCTTATGCGCGTGACTTCCAGTCGAGCCTGAGTGGTCTGCAATGCTAAATCCATTGCTGTTCTGAGCCAAGGCTCAGCAGCATCACGCATCATCTTAAATTCAATCAGACTGAGGCGCCGGCGTTTTTTAGCATCTTTGGGTCTTAGTTTTTTCCGATTTGCCGGGTTATCCATCATCAGTGATTCATCGACTGCATAACTGAAAATTTTACGAAGAAAACTCACCTTTCTGTTCTGAACGTTGGCCGAAGATTCAGCGTGATATTTTTGAATAAACCCGTTTACATGTTCTAAATCGATGTCGCACGCAGGCATTGTAAAAAATTCTTTTACCCTAACAATGTCATTGAGCCAAACATCTTTCGTAATCGGAGCTGGCTTCTCATCCCTGATAGCTCTAGCCAGCAGTTTATCCGCATGTTCCGAGAAGGGATTAGCCTCACCATTCACGCCACCTGATTCCCGGATGAGCCCAGCCAGCGAAACGACTGTTTCTGGCCGCATCTGGTTGTTGTATTCACGAGCAATAGCTATAGCCATTGCTCGATCCGTACCTAACGATTTCCTTTTCCCTGTTACCAGAATAAAACGATATGTGCCTGTTGCTGAATCTAGATACAAATGGTCAGGCAAATGGCGGTTTTCTTTTTTTCTTGGACGCGCTGCCATTTTAACCCTCGTTGATTAATTGCCTGACGGCATGAGATACGTCACTGCTTATTCCCCATTGCTCAGACGAGCAAACCCAAACAACTCCGTCTACAACTTTCCCTTTCAGCTTACCGTTTTCCACCCAGCGCCTAATGGTTCTGTTGTCTGGTTGGGAGCCATCTTCGAATTCACGCTGACCCCACTTGCTTGCCCTCATTAACTTGCTCATAAAACCCCCACACACTCCCGCTGCAACAGGCTTGAAAAGCCGTGACAAATCACGGCGCTATAACCAACTTCGTTTCATGCCAGCCTAGGCTAACCCAACAGGCTGACTCTTCTTTCAGTGGGCAATCCTGCACAGGCAGGCAATCACCACACTTACCGCACTTGCGCTTACTCATGGACTTGATCCGGCTACGAACCCGCGCATCGTCCTGGCGAATAAGCAGAGCGATATACTCTGCCAATTCGTAGGGCTCACGCACTGGACGGCGGGCGGCACAGTTCTGCTCCAGCATCGCCAGTTCCTGCTCATCGAGAAGAATTTCCAGTTTTCTGACACCAGCAGCGGCCTGTCTGGCTCGCTGCTCTGCTTTGCGTTCGGCGGGGGATTTAGGCATTTGGCGACCTGCACAGCATATTAATTAATCTGCACATGCAGTCTTCGCTGATTTCAAACATGCCTTTATCATTCTGCCTTGCATTTAAAAGTTCATCTGGAATAGGCTCTTTACGATAAGCCTGAAGCTCTTTTGCGATCTCTCGTTGTTCATCAGTGAATAGAATATCGCCATTAATCACCTCTTCCAGGCGCTCATCACTAATCATCCTGACCTCCAGGCGCTGCTGGCGAGAAATGCTCAACACCTTTAGCCCATATTTCCTTGATGGTCGTCCAGTCAACGGGAATGCTGCTTATCCAGTGACCTTGCCCGTTGCAATCATCACAACCTTCACCAAGGCATTCATGGCATACAATATTTTGCTTCACGCTAAACTCGCCAAGTAATGCCGCCTTCGCGCCATTCTCAGCCGTTAATGAACGCGGAACTGAAACCCACCCATCGCTTACAGGCTGTGCGGTGGAGTTAAGGCGCTCATCCAAAAGAGCCTGGTAAGCATCAATGAGGTCAATTACATCGCTGTCACCACCACGCCGATAATCGGTCCAGCGTGAGCGCTCATAGTGCTCATCAGCAAGGCTACGCCCTTCAGCATAAATCCAGGTTCGCTCACCAGTGGGGTCGTCAATCATCCCTGAGCAAGCCCATATAGTCGGCCCTCCACCGCCTGCACGTTGAACAGAAAGCTCACCGCCGCAAACGCTACAACTTGGGATTTTTGGCTCCGCATATCGGTTGCGAAGTTCCTTCAGCACATCACCATCAACTGGATTGGGGGAATTAGTTGTCATGGTAACAACCCCTTTATGCGTAAATATTTCCTAGCCTCCAACGCTTTACGCTTTGTTGGATAACTTGGCGTCAATGCATTGTTCCAGTCATAATCCTGACCGCCGAATTTATTGGAGTAGGAAGGTACCAACCACCAAGCACCCTTGTGTCGACCGCGAGCACCACCCTCCAGAATCGCAGTTCCTCTCCGTCCATGCCAGTTTATGGAGTGCGTATATTTTTCGTTTTTCATTTGCGTCTCCGCTTCTGCGCTGCACGTTTTTGCTGAGCGGCATAGCCGCGCTTGTTATTAACCGGATAAGAATTCCCGGCGATACCGAAAACAAACTGGTTTTGAAATTTCGCGGCTGCCAATATGCTCGCTCGCACCTCATCGGCATAATCGCGCTTAAACTCTTCTGGCGAGGCATTGGTCAGGAACTCCAGAGCACTCAATACCGCGCCTGAAATGTCGTGGGCTTGCTCCGGGGTATCATTGATGAAGCCGCACTCCCAAGCTGCCAAAATGCGGGTAGCTGCAAAATGAATGCCTTCCGCCCGCACAGAGTTCAGGTAAGCGTCGGTGGCTGGGGTTGGGTTTTCTGCTTTTATTGATGTAAGTACTGCGCGAATCACATCGGAGTCGTTGTCCACCCATTGGTGGCAATAGTGCTCATCACCGTCAATTTTTAAAACAGCGGTATCTGAAAACACATCAGTCACTTCTGTTGAAAACTCCTCCGTTACAAAAACCTGCTTCAGCGCCGCATTCTCCGCCGCCACCGCATCCAGCTTCTGCTGCAATTCATCCCCACGGACGATAGCGCAATCAAGGCGGGTTGCCAGAGCAGAGACAAGCTTTGAGATTTCAGTAAGAGGCATATCAGCATCAAGCGCTTTAGCGAACTGATGACCGGCTTCAACAAGCTCTTTATTTGATTTATTCGATAACATGCTGGTGGCCCTCAGTGAAAAACGATGTTGCAGTTAAGGCGCTCAGCTTCGTTCTGCGCCCTGATAGGATTTTTGATAACGGTACCGTCAGGCATCAGCCAGCCATTGAGCAGATGGCTATAGGGCAGGGTGATACGGCCAACGGTAATAGGGTCGTCTGACTTTTCCATAAATACTCCACACGCGATTTTTGGTTGCACGAATCCCTTGCCGGAGGTGGCAATAAAAACTTTTGGGATTTAGTTAATTGGCTGCTGGGTTACTGCAACAACCCAGAGCCGGGCCTCCACACACTGGAAGTGTTGTTGTGACATGTCACAACGAAGAGAACACTTAGCGCCTCTGTGGCGCGGCCTTAAGCGCCCGCCAAATGCTCTCATCGTTGTGCAAAAAAGTGCGGTTAAACCGGGTGAACATTACCTTCGCTCTCCTTATGGGATGAAAGCCCCGGAGTAACCGCCAAGTACAACACTTTCTCTTTCCTAACTCTGTGGGCTAACAGGTAATGTACCTCTCCTGTGCTCTTGAATCTTATTATGTACCTATAGGGTACATTGTCAAGCATAAAAAAACCCGCAATTGCAGGTTCTTTTTCATAGGGATGTTTTAGCGATTGTAACGCCTTGGCTTGCCAGAAAAAATTACAGTACCAATAAGAGAGCAATTGCCGTCAATTTTCACATAAGGCTCGGGCCAATCGCGATTCAATGCTTTTAAATACTTACTCGTGCCATCTTCAATGAGTCGCTTGAAAGTTGTTTCTCCAGTATCAAGCATAAGAGCGATTACATCATCACCATGAGCTGGGACCACTTCTGGATCAACAAATATCATGTCACCCTGCTTGTATTCATCACTCATCGAATCACCTAATACTCTGAGGATGTATGTCATCGGCCCGCAAGGTACTGGGCAGGGGTAAGTTTCTGCAACGCTCATATCAACCTCTGAATAGCCGATTTCTGTCCATGCTCCGGCTTGCACCCATGAGATAACTGGGACCATCTGAATCTTTAGTTCAGTATCCATAACATTTTTGTTAGGTGCAACATTGGTTGTTTGGTGCTTTTGGTCTAGCCATCCTTGGGGAAGATCAAAACATTTTTCAATGTGACGAGCCATGTCGTCACCAATATTTTTAGTTGCGTTCTCCCCTAGAAAGCGACTCGTTTGAGTTGGCTCTCTATCAATTAAGTTGGCGAAGTATGAGTTGCCACCCACCCCGTCCCGCAGTTTCCTGGCGTTTTCGCGCCGTATTTCACTGATAGTTTTCATGTACTCATTAGATGACATGTACCAAAGTGGTACAAGTACCTTGTAGGTTCATTTATTTCATGTATTATGTACTCAGGAGGTACATATGAAACAGTACTGGAACTCACTTTCAAGAGAAGAACGGTCCGATCTAGCCAGCAAAGTAGGTTATAGCCCTGGCTACTTAAGACTTGTATTTACTGGTCATAAAAAAGCTGGATTCATACTGGCGCAAAAGCTGGAAACCGAAACTCAAGGCGAAGTTACCCGCGCTGAATTAAGGCCAGATATATATCCAGAGAATGATTCTAATCCCGCAACAGCTTGAAGATAACTACCCAAGGAAAAGCAAAATGGTAGACACGATTAACCAGGCAGTTCGCCAGATGTGCAAAGCACATAAGCACGGTCGCTTAGGTATGGCTGCTGATTTAGGCATGAGTATCGAACAGTTTCATAACCATCTCTACAAGAAGCGTGGCAGTCGTTTTTTCAGCCTGGATGATCTGATGCGAATGGAAGTTCTGTCCGGCACCCATTGCGTGGCTGAATTCATGGCCGTTCGTCATGGAATGCTGCTGGTGGACATCAAGGCCGCCAGCGAAATGGACAAGGTTGATTTGTTCGATACGCAGATGAAGGCCAAAGCAGCGGAAGGAGAACTGGCAACAGCCCAGCTTGAAGCTATGGCAGATGGCGTCATCGACCATCACGAGCGCAAAACGCTGTCAGCGTTATTCCGCAAAACACTCAATCATCAGGTGCACGGATTTTTTGGCCTCATTGCGCTCTTCAGTGCAGGCACAGCCGATCACGCCGTGGACATGTTCGTATCAACCGGGAGAAAGGCTGATGTGGCCCGAATGCAGTTCGACGTGCAGGACATTTGAAGTGATAAGAGATTTATCAGGGGCCAGAAAAGGTGAACGCCCCGGGTTGCAGCCTAGGGCGTTCGGTGCGAGTAAATCAACGTGTGTGGAGACTCATCGCATGAGCATTGTAAATCAGAAACCGTTGTCAGGGCAATTCCGCTGCCGATATCAGGCTGGCGTCCCTGTCTATGAGCTAATCATATCCTCAGCGGATAAGCCTCACAACTACCAGTGCGTGCCGCGTTTGGTAGTCGAATCAGCCTGGGCAGAGTTTTATCGTCGTCCAGCAGATGCCGGGGTGAACCATGGAAACTGAAATCATCAAGCCTTGGGTGGAGCGCTACACCGACAATCGCGGTGTTCCGGTCACAACTATTGGCGTTGATACGGTTAATCACCGTGTGATCTTCCGCCGCCCAAATTATCCCCACGATTGCATGCTGCCGCGTGTGTTGTTCTGTCAGAAGTTCAGGAAGGTATCACCATGAGTTTACTGCTTAAGGTCAAGCCGCTTGTGGTGAGCCCTGAGCTTGCCAGCCGCATTGGCCTCAATGAAGCCATTGTGCTTCAACAGATTTGCTACTGGCTGGAAGACACCACATCTGGCGTCGAATATGACGGGAAACGCTGGGTTTATAACACTATCGACGAATGGACAAATCAGTTTCCATTTTGGTCATCAGACACTGTTAAGCGTGCTCTTACGTCGCTTAAAAAGCGTGACCTGATTTTCGTCGAGCAACTGAAAAAAACTCAGCATGATCGGACTAATTATTACGCAATTAACCACGCAAACCCTTTATTGACCGATGAGGGCAATTTGCACTCATCGAAGAATGCAAATTGCACCAATCGAGAGGGGCAGGCTGCACTCATCGATCAGGGCAACATGCCCTCATCCATCAGGGCAAATTGCCCTCGTCTTACAGAGAATACAACAGAGAATACTACAGAGATAACAACAGAGAGTTCTTGTCAGGTTGCTGCGCAACCCGACCCGGCTGTTGAGATCACTGATATGGCTAAACAGGTTCTCAAACACCTCAACATGACCACCGGCGCTAAGTTTCAAACCTGCCGTTCGTCTCTTGAAAACATCAAGGCGCGTATTTCTGAGGGCTACGAACTGTCAGAACTTTTACTGGTGGTCGATTACAAGCATGAGCACTGGAAAGATACCGAGCAGGAGCAGTACCTGCGCCCGGCCACGCTGTTTATCCCTAAAAACTTCCCTGGCTATCTCCAGTCGGCCACCAAGTGGAATAAGTCTGGTCGACCTAAATGCGTCAACGGCAAATGGGTGCGTGACGTGATGGCTATCCCTTCAACCGATTACGCCATCCCTGATGGCTTCCGTGGCGCTTAAGGGGGATTCATGGACAACGTTGAAATCATTCTCGACTGCCTGCGTAAGCATGGCTCTATGACCATCACGAAGATTTGCGCAAAGACCGGATTATCTAACGCCACTGTCAGGTATTCAGTAACCGGCCTTTATGAGCTGCACATCCTGAGCCGCAACAAGGACTACACGTATTCAATAACGCCCTATGAGCGCCCGCCAGAGAACGCTGGTTATCTTGAGGCAGTCAAGACATCCACAGAGTTGCAGGGCAAAGGACTCTGGCTGAGAGCCAGCCACAACTGGTTACGCGCAATGGTCCTGGCAAAGTTCGATGACAACCGGCAGAACGCCAAGGTAAGCCGTGACAAGTGCATGTCCAGGGCAAAGATGCGTTGTGGACATTACGGCGGCATAGCCAGCGGCAGGGTGAGCGATGCAGGACTGAGGGAGTTGAACCGATGAAATTAGCCTTCAAACGCCACTTCGAAGAAAACGAATATTTCTACAGGTCATTGCCGGAAGTGCTGGTGCTCATCCTGGTTCTGATTATCACTCTGGTTATGGAGTTACACACAGTATGACTAACTTATCTCAGGTTTATAAAGGCAAAGACGAAAAAGGCACCAACATCACTACACGCAAAACCTATCTGCTTAGTGTGGATGAGCTTTACGTCGAGCCTGGCTACAACGTACGCGAGATTGACCAGACCCACGCTGAAGAATTCCGTGATGCGTTTATTGCTGGTGAGCATGTGCCGCCGCTTGCCGTTCAGGTCACTGAGCATGGCATCAAGGTTATCGACGGGCATCACCGCTACTTCGGTGCAAAGCTGGCACAGGAGGCGGGTCATGAGCTGCGCCTTGAGTGCAAAGACTTCGTTGGCAGTGAAGCAGACCGCATCGCCTTCATGGTGACAAGCAGCCAGGGTAGGGCGTTACTCCCGCTGGAACGTGCCGCTGCCTATCAGCGCCTTGTCAATCAGGGCTGGGAACCGGCAGAGATAGCGAAGAAGGTTAAGCGCTCGGTCACTGACGTTGAGCAGCACCTACAGCTTCTGACTGTCGGAGATAGCCTGATTGATATGGTCAAGTCTGGCGAGGTTGCCGCCACTACTGCGATTGCCTTACAGCGTGAGCATGGCGCTAAGGCATCCAGTATCGCTCAGCAGCAGATGGAAAAGGCCAAAGCCGCGGGAAAAAAGAAACTGACCAAAGCTGCTGCAATGCCACAGTTCAGCGCCGCCAAAGCGCGTCGTCTGGTAGAGCTGCTTTGCGATGCTCAACTGGGCGACGAAGAAGACGGCATGACAGCGCTATACCACAATTCCAGCTACACCGATGAGATCATGTCTATCCTGGCGGAATACCGTGAAGGCATCCCCGGCACTGTAAAAGCTTCGGAACCAGAGCTGGTACAAGAGCAGCAGGGCGGCGAAGAGTTACCGCTTAAGCGTGTTGATATTCTTGAGCAAAGCGGCGTTGAGACGATGGCCTGTGTCGTGGCCGCGTTCGGCATGAAACACGAATACACATTCAGTGAGTCGAAATACGCCCATGTCTGGGCCTCAGATTCAGTCGAAAGCCCCGAGATGTTGGTGGTGCCGCCAGAAACCATCCAGAAGGCAAAGCGACTCATTCAGGAGCATCGGGACGATCTTGAATTAAAACTGTGGGTGGCTGAAAAGTTTGAAGGCCCGGATGAAGACAGCTTTCGATTCCGCCGCTTCCATTCAGTACTGGTAGAAACTCGTCTTGTAAAACCCTGCACCGTTAGTGAGTTCATTGAGCTGGTGGAGCAGACAGACCCGAACTGCTGGGACAACGTCCGCCTGTTGCGTGGAGCAGTCAAAGAGCTTTTAGGCGAAGAGGGTACCGCTGCATGAAATTGACCCTGCCATTTCCACCAAGCGTAAACGGTTACTGGCGGGCTACGAATACGGGTATGAAAATTAGCGCCTCCGGGCGCTCTTTTCGTTCAAACGCAATCGCAGCCATCCTGACACAGCTTAAGCGCCGCCCTCAGCCCATTACAGTGAACGTTGAAGTTACTGTGTTGCTTTACCCGCCAGACAAGCGCAATCGCGATCTTGATAACTACCAGAAGGCGCTGTTCGACAGCCTTACGCATGCTGGCGTATGGGTCGATGACAGGCAGATTAAGAGATTCACTGTAGAGTGGGGCGATCAGGTTAAGCAGGGAAAAGCAGAGGTAACTATCACTCCCTTCACGTCGGGGGGGAAATGATTTCAAATAGCGGTTATAGTGCGAATACCGGGGGCATGTTGCAGATGCCGTTGGTAAAGGTTGGTCCCGTTCACTTGCAGGTGATGGGGCGGGACCGTTTAAAAATAATGCGTGTAAAGTGTGTGGAGAGTTCAAAATGCTAAATCAATCAGCGGGTGCTAATGCACCTGTAGTCAACGCTATCCAATCCCCAACCATGACCAGCCGTGAGATTTCTGAGATCACCGGCAAGCAGCATCAGCATGTAAAGCGAGATATCGAAAACATGCTCGCTGACCTTAAAGAAGATGCGTCCAACTTTGGACGTATCTATTTTGACAGCATGAACCGCCAGCAGACTGAGTATCACCTTGACCGCGAGCACACCGAATGCCTCATCACCGGTTACAGTGCCATCCTTCGCATGAAAGTGATCAAGCGGCTGCATGAGTTAGAGCAAAGCCAGCCAGTTAAAATCCCGCAGACCTATGCTGAGGCACTACGCCTGGCCGCCGAAATGGAAGAGGAGAAGGAACGACTACAGCTACAGCTTACCGAAGCTGCACCAAAGGTCGCTTTCGTGGATCGTTATGTCACGGCCACAGGTTCAATGACATTCCGCCAGGTGGCAAAACTTCTTGAGGCCAAAGAGCCAGAGCTTCGTCTGTTCCTGCTTGATAGCCGGATTATGTATCGACTCAGTGGTGTCATGACTCCCTATAGCCAGCACATCGAAGCCGGTCGTTTTGAAGTCAGAACCGGAACAACTACTGATTCGAATTATGCGTTCAGCCAGTCCCGCTTTACTGCCAAAGGCGTTCAGTGGATTGGCGGGCTGTGGACGGCTTACAAAGCGAAAAGGGGTGAAGAGTGAGAGCACTGCTTACACCTGAAGTTGCTCCGCGCACAGGGATAGTGCTGCTCAAGCCTGGCTCAGACCTGATAGGGATGTTTCGTGGCCGCGTTCTGGTGAGTACACCGACAGCGGACATGGCCGACCTTCCATCAGGCAGGATCAATGACGGCACACAGCCGCTACTTGATGAGCAGTCGCTGATTCCGTTTTTCAGTCATGATCGGGTTATTGCCGCCGCTGGTGGTGCTAATGGCCTGGCTGGTTTCGTGCGTAGCTTTGAATGCTGCCAGTGGCACGACGATGCGACATGGCATCACCATGAATACACACTTCACGAAACTGAATCCGGCCTGGTGTCTTTGTGCTACGGCCACGATAATCATTTCAGGGAGCATGGTACGCCCGGCAAGCTGGATAACATCGCCAAGGGAAACACAGCGCTGTGGATAATCAGGATGGTTTGCAGCCAGCTTGGTTTGCATGGCGAACATCAGCTTACCCTGCCAGAGCTTTGCTGGTGGGCCTCACTGAATGACATTATCGACCTGATACCTGAAGCCCCGGCAAGGCGTGTGCTCCGCATGCCAGCAAGTGTTGTCACCGGAGAGCTTAAGGAGTCTCACATCGCGCCGGAACGCCAGCCTAAGCAGGTCATCCAGCAGGCAGCGGAGCAGGTCAAAAAGATAATCGATCTGGTGGCTGACCCTGAATCGCCAGAGTCATTCATGAGGCGACCAAAGCGCAGGCGCTGGGAGTGCCCGAAGTACACTAAGTGGGTTAAGTCGCAGAAATGCGCATGCTGCGCTAATCAGGCAGATGACCCGCATCACATCATCGGACACGGTCAGGGAGGTATGGGAACTAAGGCACATGATTTATTCGTGATTCCGCTTTGCAGGGCGCATCACGACGAGTTACACCGCGACGCAAAACTTTTTGAGTCGAATTACGGCAGTCAGATTGAACTGTTATTCCGGTTTCTTGATCACGCTATTGCAGTTGGCGTCATTGGGACAGATAAAAAATAAAGTGTGTGGAGGGGATTTAATATGCGTGACATTCAACTGGTTTTAGAACGTTGGGGCGGCTGGGCTGCAAGTGAAGGCACTCAGGTTAGCTGGAATCCAACCAGCCCTATGTTTATTACACTGCTGCCTAAGAGCACCAGTAGTCGTCCTTCCTGCTGTGACAATGACGGCATGATTATTGATACCGCAGTCGGCATGCTTAAAAAGGTTGGTCGCCTGGATGAGCTGGATTTAATCATGGCGCACTACCGTTATGACGTATCCAAATCAACAATTGCTCGCTGGCTTAAATGTTCAGAGGGGAAAGTGCGGCAAAAGCTGATGATCGCTGAGACGTTTATTGATGCCTGCATATTGATGACAGATGCCCGGCTGGAGATGGATGAAGCGACTCAGAAAACTATTTTCCAAAAAAACGCTTAATCTGCTTTTCGTTACGAATTTCTCTATGTAATCTGTTAAGAGTGGTAACAACGCATAGCTTCTTAAATTAGAAACCTCGCCAACTGGCGGGGTTTTTTCATTTCCACACAATACCAAAGGCACTGAGCGCAGGCGGGTTAACCGCTCTGTCCAGGACTGCAAACCTGTAGCGCCTTTCATATTGTGAGCAGAGAGCATGGCTCTTATGCATTGAGATGGTGAAATTTGGTATCCTTACAACTCTTCAATGAAAGGAAACTTAATGGAAACCTCAAAAATTTTTAGCTTTGCGGCCTTTGCGGTTTCAGCAATGTTTGCCTCAGCACCCACGGTTAACGCTCAAACATTTAATGGCTGTCCAAGCTATACAATGGAAGACATAAAACAGTGGAATAAAGAAGGTAAAATTCCTGTAGAAACGCTGATTCAGCTCCCTCTGTCGATGATTGATGTGATCAAGCATGAGCAGGAGTGCCGGTATAAATTTATCGTTCAGCAAAAAGAACGCATATCGAAAGAGCTAAACCAAAAGTAGTTTAAGCAAAAAGAGTTTTATCTGGATTACCCCTGTTGCCGACGGGCAAGGAAACTATCGCGGAATGCGTCAGGGATTTTATTTAAAGAGGTCGCCATTGAGCGGCCTTTTTTCGTTTTTGCGCTCGCCAATCAGCAACCACTTACCCTTTGACGCCGTGGCGATGTGCAATCTTTTCCTCAACAACAAGCCGCCATCATTCCGGTGGCGGGAACTAAGCGCATGCCTCCAGAAAAAGACCCGGGCTTTTGGGCCACAGTGCTGCTGTGGCTGTACGCCCACAAAACAGAATGGGGATATGCCGGGGTAGCAGGCATGTTTTCACTATTACGCAGTGCCTATGCAAAAAGCCCGTGGAGTAAGCGGGTTCTCGACGCTGTTTCCTGTAGTGCGCTGGCGTTCTTCGCTGGCCCGACACTTCAGGTAATGGGTGCTTTATTTAACTGGAACATCCCTGACGCCGCCGCACAGGTATTTGCGGTTTATATCGGGTATGTGGGTAATGACTACATCAGCGACAAGTTGCGCGGGTGGATAGCCAGAAAAACAGGGGATACTGATGCAAACCAGCAATAAAGGCATGGACCTGATTAAGCGTTTCGAGGGCCTGAAGCTTGAGGCGTATCGCGACAGCGTGGGCATTCCCACTATCGGCTATGGGCATACCCACAATGTAAAAATGGGTGATGTGATTACCGGCGAGCAGGCTGACAAATTTCTGCGTGAAGATTTGCTGGTGGCAGAACTGACCATTAACACCAACGTTAAGGTGAAGCTGACACAAAACCAGTTCGACGCGCTGGCGTCATTTGTGTTCAATCTGGGTTCCGGCAACTTCGTAAAATCCACGCTGCTTAAAAAGCTTAACGCAGGCGACTTCGCTGGCGCAGCAGATGAGTTCGGCAAGTGGGTCAACGCAGGCGGAAAGAAATTAGCAGGCCTTGTTAAACGCCGTGCCGCAGAGCGAGAGGTGTTCATCTCATGAATCCATTAAATCTCGTCAAAACTTTTTCACCTGTCATCGTCATTGGCCTTATCTGCCTTGCGCTCTGGATGCTGAACGCCCGTAGCTCACAGCTTGAGGCAACGAATCAGCGCCTTGAGAAGCTGGCGAACATCAAAGACGAGCAGATTAACGACCTGCGTTCAAAAAATGACGGCCTCGCTACCAGCGTTAACGAGCTTGTGACAGCCGTTAAGCACCAGAATGAAGTCATGGGGCAGGTCACCGAACAACGCGCCGTAACAGCCCAGCAGAACCGGAAACTACAGAATGAAATCAAGCAATATCTTGCAGCGGATAAGTGTGCTGTTGCTCCTGTTCCCGCTGATGCTGCTGACAGGTTGCGGAGTGCAGCAAAAGCCGCAAGTGGAGTACCGGACAATCAACCAGCCACGGCTAAACCTTCCGGCAGAACTGACAAGTCAAATTGAAGCGCCAGCGCCGGCAGAAATGATGACTTTTGGTGACAGCGTAAGCCTCAATGCAGAGCTATACGGCGTAGTGGCTCAGTGCAATATCGACCGAGCTGCAATTAGAAAGATTGAGGCGCAGAACTAAAAAAAATGGCCCCATGAGGGCCTAACTTGCGGAAAACAATTTCTTATTGTGCCTTTCATGTTAACAGCCGGTATCTGTATTACAAGCACAAGCGGCAAAGCTTTACGAATCTCTCCGACAAGGGATAACGGTTAGCCACGCTGTGAAGCGTTGCGAAGCTGTAATGGTAAATTTATCTTCACTAAGATTAATCTGGAATGTAATGTATAACCTCACTTTAAAAGGAGGTTGTGATGGTATCTACTAACTACGTTGTTCAATTATATTCTGAGGCTGATCCGCAGTATATCAATGGTATAACTGAGGTAAAGGAAGTCGGAGGTTCTGTGTTCCTTTACAGTGGCGAAGGTAATCTTGCAGCAGTATACGAAAGGAACGATATTCAAAAATTGGCACCATTGAGCCAAGGATGAAATTTAGCAGTGCATTAGCCGCCTACGGGCGGTTTTTACTAGTCTAACAAGGCGCATTTGTTCGCCTGATGATGATAACTTTATATCTCCGCACTAACTGGAGATAGAACATGAAGTGGAATAGCACAGATTCAAATAAGCCAGAACCACTAAAGCTTTTAATTGTATCAACAGACAAGGGCTTAGGATTTGCTACCTACAATCCGATTTACAAAACTTTCGATGTTATAAGGATTGAAGGGAATACTCAGTATAGCAATTACACAGTGTCTCACTGGATGTATTTGCCTGAAATGCCTAACAACTAACCGCCTCCGGGCGGTTTTTTATTTTGTGCTAAAAACTGCGTTCTATGAGTTCAATTTTCAGCATGTACACAATGAATAATCGGCTGGTGTTATCACCATTGCCGAGGGTTATATCTATCTGAACAGCAGGAAACTCTGAATGGACGTCGTGATTGATGGCATTGCCTATGCACCAGTGACTGAACGGGCATCAAATATTGGTATAGCCATCAGCACACACAACCGCCATGACGTTTTATCCCGCGCCCTTGAGCATCAGCTTAAGTTCCTTCCTGCTGGCGCGCTGGTGGTTGTGATAGATGACGGCTCAATCGTTCCGGTAACTGTTCCATCTGGAGTCAGGGTTATTCGTCGTGACGTGTCACGCGGCATCGTGGCATCCAAGAACGCCAGCTTACAGATGCTGATTGATGCAGGCTGTGAACATCTTTTCCTTTGGGATGATGATGCATGGCCTCTAGCTTGTGGATGGGAACAGCCTTACATCGAATCCCCCGAACCGCATCTGGCCTATCAGTTTCAGGACTTCGCGACGGGTCAAAAGCTCAATGACATAGCCGTGTTGTACCGTGACGATAAGCACGTTGCCTATACAGGCCAGCGCGGCGTTATGCTTTACTACCATCGCAACGTGATTGAAAAGGTGGGTGGCTTTGACCCCATCTATCAGCGCGGCATGTACGAGCATTCAGATTTAGCGTTACGCATTCACAATGCCGGGCTCACTTCATGGGCGTTCGCTGATGTGGTCGGTTCGGACAAGTTAATTTACTCGCTTGATGAGCATCAGGCCGTTGAGCGATCAGTACCAAAGCCAGACCGTGAAGCACAGGTTAAGCGCAATGTGACGATACACAACGAGCGCCGTAACATTGGCTATACCGGATTTGCTGAGTACCGCGACAAGCGAAATGTCGTCATCACCACGTTACTGACCAGCCAGCCTGACCCACAACGCGGCACAAAGATAACACCTTCACCTGACCTGCTGGCTAAGTGGGCTTCATCGCTCAGTGGTTGTGGCCGCATCGTCCTGGCTGATGAACTGGACACTGCTCCGGCAGACACTGAGTTATTTCGTGTGCCTGATGTGAAGATGAATGTCTACTTCCGGCGCTGGCTGCATATCTGGCAGCACTTACGTGATCACCCTGAATATCACTTTGTCTGGTGCACCGATGGCACTGATGTGGAAATGCTTCAGCAGCCATGGCAGGAAATGGAAGAGGGCAGGATTTACGTCGGCTCTGAGCCAAAGACCTACGCCGACACCTGGGCTAACCAGAATCATCCCGAAGCTATCTGTCAGGCCTTCATTGATGAGCATCGCAATGACGTGATGTTAAATGCTGGCCTTCTGGGTGGCACCCGCGATGATGTGATGGCAATAGCGCATGGCATTGTCCGGCTGTATTACCACATCGAATCGTTGCGGTTCTGGGGTAAAGAGCACGCAGCGGCATCTGTCGGTGACATGATTTGTTTTGGAATAGTAGTTAATCGATTTAAAGATAGGGTGATTACCGGTCCGAGGATCAATACCGTTTTTAAAACTGACGGCATTGGTAGTGAGTTTGCTTGGTTCAAACATAAGTAGTCAAATATGAACAAAACCAGAACTTTCATTGAAAGATTTTGGGAGAAAGTTGTTATAGCTGAACCTCATGAGTGCTGGATATGGACCGCGGCTAAGCGGAAAAGTCGGGCTGGCGGTGGAAAGTTTTTGTTTTATGGTCATCTCAAAACCGGCGCAAAGCCGGGGGAAACCAGTAAAATGATACTTGCGCACCGTGCCTCATGGGAAATGCACAACGGCCCGATCCCAGAGGGATATTTAATTGACCACGCCTGCCATAACACACTCTGCGTCAACCCTGCACACCTCCGCGCAGTAACCCCAAAGCAAAATGCTGAAAACAGAAAGAGGCATTCCAATGCCTCATCTGGATATCGTGGCGTAACGTGGAATAGGGACATGCGTAAATGGTGTGCTCACTATAAAGAGCATGGCAAAAGTCATCACATTGGCTACTTCGAATGTAAGCATGAAGCAGCTGAGGCAGCGCGGCAGGCCCGCAATAAGGTTTTCACGCACAATGACGCAGACAGATATTAAGTTCGTTGTAGTCGGCCATTACTCGCGCCGGCATCAGGCAGAACAACTGGCATGGTCACTGCGTGCTCACCTGCTGATTGATGAGGCTCAGCATGGCGCAAACTGGAATCACCGTCGCGCTATTCAGTGGGCCAGCATGCAGGACTGTCGCGTAGTGATCATGGAAGACGATGCGCTGCTGGTTGATGGCTTCATCGAAAAGGTAGCAGTCTGGCTTGGCCGGTTCCCTGATGATTTGCTGTCTTTCTATTTAGGCACCGGCAGGCCACCACAGTATCAGCTTGAGGTGGCAACAAAGCTTATCGACAGCGACCAGCGCCAGACTGACTACATCACCATGAGCAGGCTGATTCACGGCGTCTGTTACAGCATACCTCAGCATCGTATCACTGATGTGCTGACAAGATGGGACAGCGCAAAGCCAGCCGACTACGCCGTAGGTGATGCCTATGGCGGTGATGTTATCTATCCCTGTTACTCGCTGGTTGACCATGCAGACACGGCAACAGTAGAGCGGCACCCCGACAACGAGCAACGCAAAGAACGCCGCAGGGCGTGGAGGCTTGATGCCAGCCAGAATACCCAGAGCATGCAGGAAGCTCGGTTGTGCCAGGACTACGACAGACGGATCGGGTTACTGTGACGCTCACCGCAATGAAGGCTGGCAACAGCACCAGAGAGGACAGAGCAGACACGCGCGGGGCTACGGCAGCAAGTGGGACGTCATCAGAGCCCACATTCTGCAACGTGATCGTCACCTCTGCCAGAACTGCCTGAGAAACGGAAGGCCAACAGCAGCCAAGACCATTGACCACATCCTACCCAAAGCGCATGGGGGGACCGATGATGACAGTAATCTTGAAGCCCTCTGCTGGCCTTGCCATAAGAGCAAAACCGCAAAAGAACGTTTCAAATGAGAATCAATATCAACAAATTAGTTGCAAATGCAACTATATCAATGCAAATGAGAATGAATATCATCAAAGGGGGGGGCGGGTCGAAAGTTCAGGCCTCAGAGCCTACAGGACCGCCGCCTAACCTTTTTCCGCATCGCCGCAGGTTAGAAAACTTTTTTATGGGTTCCCCCAAGCATCGATTGATAGGAGTTTTCGATTATGCCAGGACCGCCGAAAACCCCTACCCATCTGCAATTGGTGAGGGGTAACCCTTCAAAACGGGCCGTCAACAAGAACGAGCCTAAACCGCCCTCTGGGGTACCCACAACTCCGAAGCATTTCAGCAAGCAGGAAAAGTACTGGTTCAAGCGGCTGGGTGACGAACTCGACTGCATGGGCGTAATTACCAAGCTAGATGGCATGGCGCTGGAACTTCTGATCGGGGCTTATATTGAATGGCGCACACATCGTGATTATCTCGATGAAGAAGGCGAGACGTACACCACCAAAACACAGACGGGCGACACGCTGATAAAAGCTCACCCCCGCGTTGCCATGATGGCCGATGCGTGGAAACGGCTCAGGGGCATGATGTCGGAATTCGGTATGACACCCGCCTCACGCAGCAAAGTGAATACGGGCGGTACCGGAGAGGTTGACCCGTTCGACGAATTTCTTAAAGCGAGAGAATAATGGCAAAGGTCAGTGACGGAATACGCTACGCCGAAAGGGTGGTGGCGGGGGAAATTGTTGCCGGAAAATACGTAAAGCAGGCCTGCACCCGGTTCCTCAATGACCTGAAAGACGGTGAGCAGCGCAATATCTTTTTCAGTGAGAGCCGTGCGCAGCATATTCTCAACTTTTATAAATTTGTGCCTCATGTCAAAGGCGATCTGGCTGGTAAGCCCATTGACCTGATGGACTGGCACATCTTTATTCTGATAAATATTTTTGGCTTCGTAATTCCACTAATCAACGAACAGACGGGAAAGCCGGTTATTAACGAAAAAAACCGGCCGGTTATGGTCAGGCGCTACCGTACAGCTTACAACGAGGTAGCGCGTAAAAATGCCAAATCGACAGTTTCTTCCGGCATTGGGCTTTATATGGCTGGTGCTGATGGCGAAGGTGGCGCAGAGGTTTATTCTGCGGCCACGACGCGCGACCAGGCCCGAATCGTTTTTAACGATGCAGTTAACATGATCAAGCAGTCAAAAGCCGCCCTGGGCAGGTTGATGGAATTTAACAAGATGGCGATTTTTCAGGAGCGCACAGCGTCCAAATTTGAGCCACTTTCCAGCGATGCCAACAATCTCGACGGCCTGAATATTCACTGCGCAATCGTGGATGAGCTTCACGCACACCGCACCCGTGCGGTATGGGATGTGCTTGAAACGGCAACCGGCGCACGCTCACAGCCACTTTTGTTTGCCATCACGACAGCCGGATTTAATAAAGAGGGAATCTGTTACGACACCCGCGACTATGCCACCAAGGTGCTTAACGGTATCGTTGAGGATGATTCTTTCTTTGCCATCATTTATACGCTGGATGAAGAAGACGATCCCTTTGATGAGTCGGTATGGCAGAAGGCCAATCCGGGTCTGGGGGTGTGCAAACGCTGGGACGATATGCGTCGCCTGGCAAAAAAAGCCAGAGAGCAGGTTTCTGCACGAAATAACTTTCTGACAAAGCACCTCAATATATGGGTCACGGCTGAATCCGCGTGGATTGACATGATGAAGTGGGAGGCCTGCCCGCCACTGGCTCCTGAGCATGAGCTTAAAACCTACCCGCTTTGGGTGGGTGTTGACCTTGCCAACAAGATTGATATCTGTGCCGCAGTAAAAATCTGGCGTGCGCCAGGCGGTCACGTTCATGCCGACTTTAAATTCTGGCTTCCTGAAGGGCGGCTGGAGCGTTGTTCACGTCAGATGGCAGAGCTTTACCGGGACTGGAGCGAAACCGGTGCACTGACGTTAACCGATGGTGACGTTGTGGATCACGCCGTTATCAAAGAAGACCTGATTGCCTGGCTAAGCGGTGAAAATCTTCGTGAGGTAGGTTTTGACCCATGGGGAGCCGTTCAGTTCAGCCTCGCGATGCGTGATGAAGGAGTGCCGATGGTTGAGGTCGCACAGACGGTAAAAAACCTGTCAGAAGCGATGAAAGAAACCGAGGCCATGACCTTTGCCGGAAAAATTCATCATGACAATCACCCGGTTATGAACTGGATGATGAGTAACGTCACCGTAAAGCCTGACAGAAACGAGAATATTTTCCCCAACAAGTCCACGCCGGAGGCGAAGATAGACGGTCCGGTAGCCATGTTTACGGGACTTAGCCGCCTCATACTCAACGGCGGGGAAGACAAACCCGACTTAACGGGATTCTTTGATAACCCGATCATGGTAGGTTTCTGATGAAAAAAAACAGGCATCCGGGGCGCGTTAAAAGTGCGCTCCTGAACTGGCTGGGTGTGCCCATCAGCCTGACTACCGGCACGTTCTGGGAAGAATGGTGGGGTAAAAGCAGCAGCGGAAAAACGGTTTCCGCGGATAAAGCAATGCGCCTGTCAGCAGTCTGGGCATGCACCCGCCTGCTGAGCGAGTCAGTATCCACACTTCCGCTTAAGGTTTATCAGCGTCAGCCTGACGGATCGCGCGTTCTGGCTCTGGATAACCCCGTATATCAGGTGTTGTGCCGCCGCCCAAACCTTGAAATGACACCATCGCGATTCATGCTTTCAGTCGTTGCGTCGATATGTTTGCGCGGCAACGCATTCATTGAGAAAAAGATGATTGGTAAAAAACTGGTGTCGCTGGTGCCGCTTCTTCCACAGAACATGGTGGTTAAGCGCCTGGACAACGGGAGTCTTCAGTACACCTACACCGAAGTAAAGACGCAGCGCGAAATACCGGTTCAGAACATTATGCATATCCGTGGGTTTGGCCTGGACGGCGTTTGCGGGCTGATGCCAATGATGACCGGGCGGGATGTGATCGGCGCAGCGATGTCGGTAGAAGAAGCGGCAGCAAAAATATTTGAAAACGGATTGCAGAGTTCTGGCTTCCTTTCTTCAGATGCCGCCCTGGACGAAAAACAGCGTGAAAGGCTCAGAGGTTATTTAGAGCGATTCATCGGTTCGAAAAACGCCGGAAAGGTGATGGTGCTTGAAGCCGGAATGAAATATCAGGGCGTAACCATCAATCCTGAAGCTGCTCAGATGCTGGAGTCGCGCTCTTTCAGTATAGAAGAAATCTGTCGATGGTTCCGCGTGCCACCTTTCATGGTCGGGCATACCACCAAGCAGAGTAGCTGGGCTTCAAGCGTTGAGGGGATGAACCTGCTCTTCCTGACCAACACGCTTCGCCCGCTGCTGGTCAACATTGAGCAGGAGATATCACGCTGTCTGCTCGACGGCAGCGACGATGTGTTTGCTGAATTCTCTGTGGAAGGGTTGCTCCGGGCAGACACGGCAGGCCGCTCGGCGTACTACACCACCGCGCTACAGAACGGCTGGATGTCGCGTAACGATGTGCGCCGTCTGGAAAATCTTCCACCGATTGAGGGGGGCGATATCTACACCGTGCAGCTTAACCTCACGCCGCTGGATCAGTTACGTGAAAACAACGCTGGTGTTCAGGCCAGTAACCTGATGAAGCTGCACGCTTTCCTCTTCCCGGATATTCCACCGGAACAGTCACCGCTTAAAAAAGCGGCTTAGGAGAACCCCCAGATGACGATTAAAACGCTTCCGGTTGCACCGGAGGGGCGTCCTTTTGCACGTCAAAATACAGAGCTTCCCACAGCAGCCTTTGAACGGTGGGACGGTGGCATTCGTGCAGCGGGCCAGTCTGGTGATAACACGATCTCCATTCTGGACACCATTGGCGAGGACTGGTTTGGCGATGGCGTTACGGCCAGCCGGATTTCCGGTGCGCTGAGAAGCATTGGCGGCGGTGATGTGACAGTTAACATCAACTCTCCTGGCGGTGACATGTGGGAAGGGCTGGCTATCTATAACCTTCTTGTCGCCTATGAAGGCAAGGTCACTGTCAAGGTGCTGGGCATTGCGGCCTCAGCGGCGTCAATAATCGCAATGGCCGGCGATGAGATTCAGATGGGGCGAGGAGCGTTCCTGATGATCCACAACTGCTGGACGATTGCAGCCGGAAACCGCAACGACTTTCGCGCTTATGCGGACTCGCTTGAGCCTTTTGATAAGGCAATGGCAGATATTTACGCCGCGCGCTCCGGGCTGAAGCTGAGCGAAGTACAAACCCTGATGGATAACGAATCCTTTATTTCCGGCAGCGATGCCATTGATAAAGGGTTTGCTGATTCACTGCTGTCAGCCGATGAAATTACCAGCGACGACGAAAGCCCCGCCGCCGCGCTGAGAAAAATTGATGCCTTTCTGGCTAAGGGCGGTATGCCCCGCTCTGAGCGCCGGAAGCACCTCAAGGCTTTAGGTGGCAAGCCGGGCGCTGCCACCGAAGAGAACGACAAGCCGGGCGCTGTCGATGAAATCCACCCTGAAGCACTTAACTCACTCAAAAACGCGCTGGCTTCGCTCGGCGAATAAGGAAAAAGCATGTCTGATGTAAACGATCTTTTGACGAAAGTCTCAAACAAGCTGGAAAAAGTGTCTGCTGAATTCAGCCAGAAAGCCGAAAGTGCACTGAATGAAGCGAAAAACTCAGGTCAGCTTTCTACCGAAACCAAAGCTGCTGTGGATAAAATCGCACTTGAGCATAATGCGCTCAATGATGCGTTTAAAACCCTGAAATCTTCTGTAGGCGAACTGGAACAGCACGTAGCCAGTATGCCGCTTAACGCAGCTAAAGAAGTGATCCAGTCCGTGGGACAGCAGTTTGTATCTGCTGAGGCCATGAAGGATATCCGCTCCAGCCTGGAAGGCAGCAAGCGCATTTCGGTTCCGGTAAAAGCTGCGCTGACAACCGTTGACGTACCGGGACAGATTGTGGCGCCACAGCGTCTGCCCGGCATCGATACGGCCCCGAAACAGCGACTGTTTATCCGCGACCTGATTGCGCCGGGCCGCACGCAGTCCAACACCATTTATTACGTGAAACAGACCGGATTCACGAATAACGCGGCTGTAGTGCCGGAAAACACCACCAAGCCTTACAGCGATATCAAATTTGCTGAAGAAACGACCCCGGTTCGCACCATTGCGCATATGTTCAAGGCGTCAAAACAGATTCTTGACGACTTTGCACAGCTTCAGTCAACTGTGGATGCTGAAATGCGCTACGGCCTTCAGTATGTCGAAGAACAGGAAATTCTGTTCGGTGACGGTACCGGCGCACACCTGAAAGGCATCATCCCGCAGGCGGTGACTTTCAAACAGGCCTTTGCCGTGAAAAAACAGACCAGCATCGACGTTCTGCGTCTTGCCATGCTTCAGGCGCAGCTTGCCCGCTTCCCGGCAACCGGTCACGTCCTGCACTTTACCGACTGGGCTGGCATTGAGCTGAGCAAAGACGATCTGGGCCGCTACATCCTGGCTAACCCGGCTCAGCTTACCTCGCCAACGTTGTGGGGTCTGCCAGTTGTGGCGACCGAGGCCGCGCAATTCCTGGGCAAGTTCCTGACAGGCGCCTTTAATGCAGGTGCGCAGCTCTTTGATCGTGAAGACGCGAACGTAGTGGTTTCCAGCGAAAACCAGGACGACTTTGAGAAAAACATGATCACCATCCGTTGCGAGGAGCGCCTTGCTCTGGCGGTGTATCGTCCTGAAGCGTTTGTCTGGGGTAGCCTGAGCGGTTCAGGTAGCTGATATCAACGCGGCCTCCGGGCCGCTTTTTAACGGATTCAGCCATGATTGTTTCTATCGATACCGTCAGGGAGCACTGCCGTATTGATGATGACGATACCAGCGAAGATTCGCTGCTGACCATCTATATCGGTGCTGCAAAACGTCACATTGAACGGTGGACACGCCGTAATATTTACGAAACCAATGCCGATCCTGGCTTTTCCACCGACGAAAATGCCCTTCTTCTTGATGATGATATCCGGCTGGTGGTGCTGCTTCTTGTCGGTCACTGGTACGAAAACCGTGAGGCCAGCGTAACGGGTGTGTCGGTGTCAACGCTGCCTCTGGCGGTTGAATCACTGCTTCAGCCATACCGCATCTACGGTCTGTAGGGGGGATTATGCAGGCAGGCCGGTTAAGGGACCGCGTAACTATTCAGAACTTCACAACATCACGCTCACCGTCCGGGCAACCGCAGAAATTGTGGATTGATGTTGCAACGGTCAGGGCAGAGGTAAAGGGTATCAGCGGGCGGGAAATGATGACCGCCGATGCCGAAAGGGCAGAATCCACGATCAGGGTCTGGATGCGCTATCGCAGCGATATCACAGCAGCATCAAGGATTTTATGCCTGACGGGGCCATTTAAAGGAAAGGTCCTGAACGTTTCAGGTCCACCAATCCCAGACAGCAAGGGTGTCAGGCTGGAAATTTTGTGTAAGCAGGGGGTTGAACCATGATCGACACGCGAATCGACTTTTCCGGCCTTATTGACCTGTCAGATGACCTGAATACGCTCAGTAAAGCCGAAAATCGTAAAGTTCTTCGTGACGCGACACGCGCCGCGGCTACGGTGGTCCGTGACGAAGCCAAAAAACGCGCCCCACGCAAAACCGGACGGCTGGCCCGTAATATCGTTGTGGCCACGCTCCGGGAGCGCGATGGCGGTATTGCTTCCGGTGTACATGTGCGCGGCACTAACCCGGTTACGGGTAAAAGTGACGGTAAGATGAAAACGGGCGACCGCAATAATGCTTATTACTGGCGCTTTCTGGAGCTGGGCACGTCAAAGATGCCGCCTGTGCCGTTTCTGCGCCCGGCCTATGACGCCCGGCAGGAAGATGCGGCGAAAGCGGCCTTTGAGGTGGTGAACCGGTCAATCGATAAGGTGCTGGCAAAATGACAGAGGCGGACGTTTACCCGCTGCTGGCTGGTATAGCAGGTGACAGGGTTTATCCCTACGTTGTGCCACTCAATCCGCAGGGCGAACCGGCAGTCACCGCGCCGTGGGTGGTGTTTTCCATCATTTCTGAAGTCTCAGCGGATGTGCTGTGCGGTCCGGCAGAGAAAACCGCCTCGCTTCAGGTAGATGTTTACGCCAGCAGTATCGATGAGGCCAGGCTGATTCGTGAAGAGGTCCGCAGTGCGCTTGAGCCTCTCGGTTACAGCGACATGAGCGACACTAACGGCTACGAGCCGGACACGGCACTTTACCGCGCCATGCTCGACGTGCGCATTATCAACTGATCCACACCAAATCACCACGCCACCTTCGGGTGGCTTTTTATTTTGGAGAAAAGCATGTCCAGTAAGTATGAAAAAACGAAGGGGATGACCTTTGGCGTGTCATCTGGCCCGGTGACGGTTGCCAATCCTGACAATGTTCAGTGGCTTGAAGCCGCCTGTGCGACGAAGGAGATCACCTACACGGGCGGTCAGAAGTCAGACATTGACGTGACCACGCTCTGCTCGACCGAACAGGAGCAGACTAACGGCCTGGCTGCACCGGCTGAAATGTCAATTTCCCGTAACTGGGTGGGTGATGAAGAGGCGCAGATGTCACTCCAGACCGCCTATGAAAACGACGAACTCCGCGCCCTACGGATTCTGTTCCCGTCAGGTAACGGCTTTTTCGTACTGGTTGAAGTTCGTCAGAGTTCCTGGACGGCGGGCACATCGGCGGTGGTCAGTGCGACCTATTCCCTGCGTGTGAAAGGCAAGCCGGTTCCAATCAAGGCCAGTCAGCCCGGTTCTTAATTTCCACTGATGCGCCTCCGGGCGCTTTTCTTCTTTTAAATGTGGCATCGACGCCAGCAGGAATTATGAAATGTCCAAAACAGCACAGAACAAAGCATCACCGGCTTCACTTCGCGCTCTGGCGCTTGCTCCATCGTCCGGTTTCCGTACTGCCTGCGTCACCGTGCCAGAATGGCAGGGCGTGCGCGTAAACATCCGCGAACCCTCGTCACAGGCGTGGCTTGAGTGGGAATCCGTCATTCGCCCTGCACTTAAAGAAGGTGAGGAAGAAGACGTGCTGACTCCGGCGCAGATAGCGCACCGCAACATTAAAGCCGATGTGATGCTGTTCATTGACGTGGTTCTGGATGAAGACATGATGCCGGTATTCCTGCCTGAAGATCGTGAGCAGGTTCAGGGCATTTACGGGCCCGTTCATGCCCGCCTTCTGAAGCAGGCACTTCAGCTCAGCACGTCACAGGCCGACGCAGAGGCAAAGTAAAATCGCCCGGCATGTTCTTCCTGATGACGCTTGCGCTCCGTCTGGGGCGCACGCTGCACGAACTCAAGACTTCACTGACGGCCTCCGAACTCAGAATGTGGATCGAGTTTGACCGCATCAGCCCGATTGGTGACAGGCGCGGCGATATTCAGGCGGCGCAGGTTGCCGCTGCCACGCTCAACGCTCAGGGCGGTAAGTTCAGTATTGACGATCTTCTGCTCAGGTGGGGCCAAAGCGAACAGCAGCAGGAAGAATCTGACGGGCTGGAAAACTTTCTCGGCGAACTCAGCGCGTAACCGGACAAAAAGGGTAAAAAATGGCTACGCTCCGCGAACTCATTATCAAAATTTCTGCAAACTCATCTTCGTTTCAGTCTGAGATTTCCCGCGCCTCACGTATGGGTGCCGATTATTACAAGACGATGGAGCAGGGCGGGCGCAGGGCAGCGGCGGCCTCGCGTGAATCACAGCGGGCGCTGACAGAACTCAATTCACAGCTTGCGTCGGTACGGGCTACCGCTACCGGCATGGCGGGGGCGTTTGCGGGTGCGTTTGCAACCGGCCAGCTTATCCATTACGCCGATACCTGGAATCAGCTCAGCGGTCGCCTGAAGCTGGCCTCTACCTCTACAGAGGATTTTACCAGCGCACAGAAAACGCTGATGGACGTCAGCCAGCGTACCGGCACGTCTTTTGAGGCCAACGCCAACCTTTACAGCCGTATCGCGTCATCACTGCGTGATGCGGGCTATGCGTCACAGGACGTGGCGAAAGTCACCGAAACCGTAGCCACCTCGCTTAAGCTTTCCGGTGCCAGTACGGAGGAAGCCAGTTCCGTTATTACCCAACTCAGTCAGGCGCTGGGTTCCGGTGTCCTGCGCGGCGAAGAGTTTAACGCCATCATGGAAAACGGCGGCAGGCTGGCAAAGCTGCTGGCTACCGGGCTGAATACCACAATTGGCGGTCTTCGCAACATGGCGAATAACGGCCAGTTGACGACCGACAAGCTTATTCCGATCCTGACCAACGTCGAACTGTTGCGCAAAGAGTTTGATACGCTGCCTGCTTCCGTTAGCGGTTCGGCTCAGAAGGTGGAAAACGCCTTTATGGCGTGGGTGGGCGGCACCAACGAGACAACCGGCGCATCAGCCGCGCTGGCGCATACTCTGGACGGTCTGGCGGGCAACATCAATAACGTGGCAACCGCCGCAGGCGTGCTGGTGGCCGTAGGCGTCGCCCGCTATTTTGGCGGCGTGACGTCCGGTGTTGCCAGTGCTACGGCAGCGCTGCTTGAAAACCGCAGAAACCAGATAGCGCTTGCCGATGCACAGGCGGTTGCCGCCGTCCAGGCTCAGCGTAAAGCGCTGGCGAACGCCGAAGCCGCCCGCTCTGATTATAACCTTGCCCTGGCTGAATCGAATGTAGCCAAAAACACCAACGCCTCTGCACTGGCAACGCAGAACCTGACGCAAAAGCGCAGTGCCATGATAGCGGCCAACGCGAATCTGGTCCTTTCAAACCGCGCCGTCACCACGTCACAGGAATCGCTTAACGCCGCCACATCAGCAGTGGGCCTGATGAAAACGGCGGGTGCAGGTCTGCTGTCTCTGGTTGGCGGCATTCCGGGGCTGGTGCTGCTCGGTGCCGGTGCCTGGTACTCGATGTACCAGAATCAGGAGCAGGCCAGAAAGTCCGCGCAGGAATACGGCAGCACGATTGATGAGGTCAGAAAAAAGGCACAGTCGCTGGCGCTGCCACAGGTTGATGAAAACCGTGGCAAAACCATTGAAGCGCTGAACGAGCAGAACCGCCTGATTGATGAGCAGAAAGCCAAGGTTGCCGAAGTTAAGCAGCAGATGGCAGACCTCAGCAGCGCACGGGGCAGCACCGGACTCAGCAGCGAAAATGAGGCCAATATCACCCGTGCAATGGCGATCCTCACGGGCAATCTCAGGGTAGAGGAGGAGCGGCTTTATCAGCTTCTCGGCCGCTCTGCTGACATTCAGCAGGCGCTGGAGGCGATTGAGCGCCGACGCAATGATCTCATCCGTGAACAGGCATGGCGTCAGAATGCCGCTTACCAGTCGCTGGTGAGCATGAACGGCGAGAACACCGAGTTTAACCGTCTGCTTTCGCTGGGTAACCAGCTTCTGGCCTCACGTAACGGCCTGGTCAGGTCACCAATGGCTGTGCCACAGGCGGCAGTGAGTGCGCCGGATCAGCAGACACTTCAGCAGAAGCAACAGGCCGCTGAGCTGGCCGGATTAACCGGGCTTGCGAAAGTCAGGAAACAGGCTCAGTTTGACCTGGAAAAAATGGGCCGTACTGGCGTTGAAAATGCCAAGTACTCCATGCAGTACGTCAAGGCGCTGGAGGATGAGTACAACAATACGCAAAAAGTATCAGCAGCCAAAAAAGCTGACACTTCCGCGACCAACGCAAAAAACAAGGCAGAGCGTGAAGCGGCCACAACCGCAGAACAGTACAGCCGGAAAATTGCCGACCTTAGCGTAGCCATTGAGGTGCAGCAGGAGCGATATAAGCACGGAGAGAAAGCGGCAGAGCTTTATGCCGCTTCGCATCAGGCAGGCACTAAATGGACAGAAGAGCAGCGGAAAAGCATTCGGGAGAATGCTGCTGAGCTAGCCCGATGGACCCAGAAAGCAGACGAGGTTGTCAAGAAGCAGCGCGAACAGGCTGAGGCATTGAAGGACCTGACCGAAGCAGCGAAGAAATACAGGGATGAGGCTGCTCTTGCCACGGACACACGGGGCATGAGCGACAGGCAAAAGAGCCGCCGCGAAGAAGAGCAGCAGATTAACCGTGTTTTCGATAAGGCAGGCGGTGAGGGTAGCGCTCAGGCTGTAGCAGCCCAGAAAGCCGCTATGGATGAACTGGATGCTAAATACAAAGCGATTGCAGCTTCTGAGGCAGACTGGCGATCTGGTGTCAGCAAGGGTTATCAGAACTGGCTTGAAGAAACCAACAACATTGCCGGCACAGTTTCCAGTGGCGTTAAATCTTCGCTGGACAGTGCATTCACTAACGTCACCTCCATGCTTGAGGGTAACACCGTAAGCTGGCGTTCGTGGGGCGTATCGGTGCTTCAGGTGATTGAGAAGGTCGCGCTTCAGATGGCGATCGTGAACGCAATGGGCGGCGCGTCATCATCTGCTGGTCTTCTGGGATCGCTTGCGTCAGGCATTGCTGGTCTGGCTGGTGGTTCAGCGGCGGGTGCAGTGTCCGGGGCAACAGGCGCTACGGCAGCAGGTACCGGCGCAATGGGTCTGTCAACCAGTTACCTTCATTACGACAGCGGCGGGTTTACAGGCGCTGGCGGGAAATATGATCCGGCTGGCGTGGTGCACAAGGGCGAATTCGTCTTTACCAAAGAGGCTACCGAGCGGATCGGTGTATCCAACCTTTATTCCATGATGAAAGGCTATGCTGATGGGGGCGTGGTTGGCAATGGTATACCTGCGTTCTCATCAGGTGTTGACAGGGTCGCTTCATCTGGCACGCAGCAGGGTTCAGCGCCTCAGGTTTATATCACCATAGACAGCAACGGTAACTCGTCCACTCAGTCATCGCAGGGCTGGGAGCAGTTCGGCAATGAAATCGGTAGCTTTGTAGACCAACGCTACCGGCAAAACCTGATGCGTGATATCCGTCCTGGTGGTGATATCTGGAACATGACAAAGAGCAGGTGATTAATGGCCATTTTTGTGTTTACCTGGTGTCCGCGCCTGAATGCGTCCGCTGACACCAAATTCAGAACCCGTACTGTGCAGTTTGGTGACGGTTACAAGCAGGTTACCGGTGACGGGCTGAATCCCCGAAGTCAGGAATGGACGCTGAGTTTCACGGGTAATGAAGCCTACATTCGCGCTATCCGCGACTTTCTGGACGCTCACGGCGGCACCAAAGCTTTTCAGTGGCAGCCGCCGCTGGAGCCGGTGGGGCTGTTCCGCTGTGAAAGTTATAAACCTTCCGCGCTCGGGGCAGGCAAGTACAACCTTGACGCCACTTTTGTACAGGCATTCAAACCATGAGCATTAAAACCGATTATCAGAAACTGGAGCCTGGCAGCGCCATACGTCTGCTGGAGATTGACGGAACCGCATTCGGCGCAGGAGACGTGTTGCGCTTTCATGCTTATAACATTCCTTATACTGAGGCTGAAATCAGAGCCGCTGGAGGCGATGAGTCAAAGCTTCCAGCGAAGTCGATATGGTGGCAGGGTAAGGAGTATAAAGCGTGGCCAAGTAAGATTGAAGGGGTTGAGGCGTCGAGTTCCGGAAGTAGTGCGCAGCCAAAACTCACGGTCGCCAACCTCGACGGCTCAGTCACTGCGCTTTGTCTGGCTTACGATGACATGCTTCAGGCCAAAGTCACTATTCACGACACGCTGGCGCATTTCCTTGATGCGAAAAACTTCCCTGAAGGCAACCCTTCTGCCAGCCCGTCAGAAGAAAGGCTTCGGGTGTTTTACATTGACAGCAAAAGCCTTGAAACCAACAAGCAAGTTGAGTTCACGCTCAGCAGCCCGATGGACTTGCAGGGCGTCATGATCCCCACGCGGCAGCTTCACTCCCTCTGCACCTGGTGCATTCGCGGAAAATACCGCTCAGGTGACGGCTGTGATTATGCCGGCGCAAATCATTTCGACAAGTTTAATAACCCGGTAAGCGATCCGTCACTGGACGAGTGCAGCGGCACGCTAACGGGATGCAAACTGCGTTTCGGGGCCAATAACGAGCTTTCCTTTGGCGGCTTCCCCGGTACCTCGCTTATCAGGAGCTGACAGTGAACGAATCCCTGCTTACTGAAATATTAGATCACGCTGAGTCAGCATATCCGAATGAAAGCTGCGGAGTGGTGGCGCAGAAAGGGAAAACAGAGCGTTACTTTGCTTGTCGTAACCTTTCCCCCGATCCCTCCGAGCAGTTTCACCTTTCGCCGGAAGATTTTGCAGCCGCTGAAGACTGGGGCACGGTGACGGCTATCGTTCACAGCCACCCGGACGCCACCACGCTACCCAGTCCGCTCGATGAGGCGCAGTGTGATGCCAACGGAGTGCCATGGCATATCGTGAGCTGGCCGGAAGGGGATTTTCGTACCATCCATCCGAGAGGCGAGTTGCCGCTGCTTGAGCGCCCTTTTGTGCTTGGCCACACCGACTGCTGGGGGCTGGTCATGAGCTACTACCGGCAGGAACTGGGTATTGAGCTGAATGATTTTCGTGTTGATTACGCCTGGTGGGAAGACGATCACCCGGAAAACCTCTATCAGGACAACTGGTATTCTTGCGGTTTCAGGGAGTTCAGCGGCGAACCGATGCCGGGCGATCTGGTCATCATGCAGGTGCAGGCTAATAAGTGGAACCACGCCGGAATCCTGCTGGCCGGGAATATGCTGCTTCACCACCTGCACGGAAGACTGAGTAACAGAACTCCGTATGGCGGCTACTGGCGGGAACGTACGATGAAAATCCTGCGTCACAAAGACATAAAATAGTTCATACATTTAAACCCGCGTTGCTATGATGTTTTTATCAACATCAGAAAGGGTTATATATGAAAAAGGCAACGGTTTTATTTTTATCTCTTTTAATTTCTGGGTGCGCAACTTCTCCTGTAAGCAATGATGAAGCGAAGAATGTTCCTCAAAACCGAATTTTTTACTCAGGCACAGGAAGTTCGAAAATTGTCATTATTAGAGATAAAGGATGGATGGCTGGAGGTGGATGCTATGTCATGGCAACTATGGATGGTAAAGAAGCGGCCAGATTAGACACCGCAGAAAAGGTTGAATTAAAAGTTATTCCGGGGAGGCACATAATAGGCCTGATTGGTGATAGATATGGTAAAGCCTTGTGTGGATTAACGAGTGGAGCAAGCAAGGAAACTTCAACTGTCATAAATTCAGGTGAAACACAATTTTATAGGATTACAGGCGATACTAATTCTGGGTTAGATATTAGACCGACTACCATATATTAAATCGAGGTCTTTGCATGAATGACGTTATGACGGAAATAAAGCTTTATGGTGTTTTGGCTAAGAATTTTGGCAAAACTCATCAAAGGCTAATTTCAACTAAACATGAAGCTACTAGGGCTTTAGCGGCTACTATTGATGGTTTTGAGAATTTCATGCGAAGCAGTAAGAAGCGCGGGCTTACATTTGCGTTATTTTATGGCGAAAGGAATATTTCTGAAGATGACTTATCTTTACCTGTATCTGGTGAAGTCATCAAAATTATTCCTGTAGTGATCGGTAGCAAAAAGGCAGGGTTATTGCAGACTATTCTTGGGGCTGTGCTGGTCGTTGCAGGATTGGTGTTGTCACCTTATACGGCTGGTTTAAGTACAGCAATGATAGGCTCTGGTGTTGCTTTGATGGCTGGTGGTGTCATCCAGCTACTTTCGCCACAAGCAGCCGGACTGGCCAGCAAGCAGGACTCAGCTAATAAAGCTTCATATGCGTTCGGCTCCCCCACTAACACTGCATCACAGGGCTATCCTGTCGGGCTGCTGTACGGCCAGCGCCGCATTGGTGGTGCGATCATTTCCGCAGGCATTTACGTTGAAGACCAGCAGTAATCTCCCCACCTGATTTCTCCTTAATTTCCTGACATTCTGATTTCATCCAGTGGCCGCCAGCGTGCGGCCTTTTTTTATGGGCGCAATATGGCTACAGCTACCGCAATTAAAGGCCGCAAGGGCGGCTCATCCTCTGCCCGTACCCCGACAGAGCAGCCAGACGATCTCCAGTCCATGGCAAAAGCCAAAATCCTCATTGCGCTGGGAGAAGGTGAATTTGCTGGCGGACTGACGGCGAAGCAGATTTACTTCGACGGAACACGGGTTGAAAACGATGACGGCACGCGCAACTTCAGCGGCTTTTCGTGGGATTTTCGCCCCGGAAATCAGGCGCAGGGGTACATTCAGGGCATCCCCGGCACTGAAAATGAGATCGCGATCGGAACGAGTCTGAGCAGCTCATCACCCTGGCTTCGTACCTTTACCAACACGCAACTTTCCGCAGTGCGCCTGCGCCTTAAATGGTCGGCTCTGTTCCGTCAGCAGGATAATGGCGATCTTACTGGCAATGCTGTTAATTACGCAATCGACCTTCAGACGGACGGAGGCATGTGGAATACTGTCATCAACACGTCCGTGAGCGGCAAAACTACCACAGGCTATGAAAGAAGCCATCGTATCGATCTGCCCCAGGCTGGCACATCATGGTCGGTGAGGGTTCGCAAGATAACGCCTGATGCCAACAGTGTCAAAGTCGGCGATGCCATGAGCATTGTGAGTTTCACGGAAGTTATCGACGCAAAGTTACGGTACCCAAATACGGCCCTGCTTTATGTCGAGTTCGACTCCCGCCAGTTTAACGGCAACATTCCTCAGATCACCTGCGAGCCTAAAGGGCGCATGGTGCGTGTTCCGGACAATTACGACCCGGTAAACCGTTCTTACAGCGGCACGTGGCAGGGCGGGTTTAAATGGGCATGGACCGATAATCCGGCGTGGATTTTCTACGACATTGTCGTTTCAGAACGCTTTGGACTGGGTGACAGGATGACTGCAGCCAATATCGATAAATGGAATCTCTACCAGATTGCACAGTACTGTGATGCGCCGGTACCAGACGGTAAGGGCGGTAGCGGCACAGAGCCACGCTACCGATGCAATGTCTATGTCCAGAGCCGCAATGATGCCTACACCGTTCTCCGTGATTTTGCGGCTATATTCCGTGGAATGACGTACTGGGGAGGCGATCAGATTGTTTCCATCGCAGACATGCCCCGGGATGTGGATTATGCGTTCACGAATGCAAACGTTGAAAACGGTGAGTTCAACTATCAGAGTAGTACTTCAAAGACCCGTTACACGTCTGCTCTGGTTTCTTATTCAGATCCCGCCAACGGCTATGCTGACGCAATGGAGCCAGTGTTTGAAAAAGAGCTGGTAAGCCGGTACAAGGTTTATAACCAGCTCGAAGTGACTGCGATAGGCTGCACCCGTCAGTCAGAGGCAAACCGCAAAGGGCGCTGGGGCATCCTTACCAGCAACAAAGACCGCGTAGTGACATTCAGCACTGGACTTGAAGGTGATATACCCCAGCCGGGCCACATCATTGCGATTGCAGACCGTGACCTTTCCGGGCGCGAAATGGGCGGCCGAATCAGTTCGGTTAATGGTCGTTCTCTGACGATGGATCGGGCGCCAACAGCAGTCCCCGGAAACCGGCTTATGGTTAACCTTCCCAGCGGAGCGGCCCAGTTCCGTACCATTCAGTCCGTAAGCGGAAGCGTGATTACCGTTACCACAGCCTACTCAGAGACGCCGCAGGCGGAATCCGTCTGGATGGTTGAGTCGGATGAGCTTTATGCGCAGCAGTATCGCGTTACCTCCGTATCAGAAAATGAAGGGAAGTATACCATCACCGCCGCTGCTCATGACCCGGATAAATTCGCACGCATCGATACAGGTGCTGTAATTGACCAGCGCCCAGTGAGCGTGATCCCTCCAGGCACTCAGACCGCGCCGCAGAACATAGTGATTGATTCCTACTCAGTTGTTAACCAGGGCATCAGCGTTGAAACCATGCGCGTGCAATGGGAGTCGGTGGCTAATGCAATTTCGTATGAGGCGCAGTGGCGGCGAAATGACGGAAACTGGATTAACGTTCCCCGCAGTTCGACAACTTCATTCGAAGTACCAGGCATTTACTCTGGTCGTTATCTGGTTCGGGTGCGCGCGATTAACGCTGCTGAAATATCGTCAGGATGGGGATTGTCAAAAGAGAAAACACTTACAGGAAAGGTGGGTAACCCACCGAAACCAGTTGGGTTCACCGTTAAAGGTATTAACTGGGGCATGATGCTTTCATGGGGATTTCCTCCGAACACCGCTGATACGCTGAAGACAGAAATCCAGTACACAGCCAACGCTGACCAGTCTTCGCCTCTGTTGCTTTCTGATGTTCCCTACCCTCAGTCCACGTACACTCAGCTCGGACTTAAACCCGGTCAGGTTTTCTGGTACCGCGCTCAGCTTGTCGATAAGACGGGCAATGAGTCAGGTTATACAGACTGGATAAGAGGAATGTCTAACGATCAGGCCTCTGATTATCTGGGCGATGTTGCTAAGGATTTCTTCCAGTCACCTGACGGCAAGGCGCTTCTGGAGCCACTGATAACTGATCCGAAAGCACTGGCAGAAAGCATTCTGGCTCAGTACGACGATGTGCAGCAGCAGTGGTCCAACTACGGTGAAAACCGTGCCGGCATCATTGAGGCAAGAAAGCTGGCTACTGATGCTCAGAGTTCAGTTGCACAACTGGAAACCAATGTAGTAGCTGGCTTCAAAGACGCCAACAAGGCCATTGCTGAGACACAGGCTAACGTACAGGAGAAATTTACTGCATATGCCAATATCGATAACCCCTACGCTGTCTGGACGCTGAAAACGGGGATTCGCTACAACGGCGTTAATTATGATTCGGGCCTTTCCGTTGCAACAACCGTCACAGACGGGGTTGTTAAAACCCGCGTAGCTGTTAACGCGAATCAGTTTGTCGTGATGAGCGGTTCCGGTGATAACCGATTTTCGCCTTTTGCGGTGAGCGGTGGTCAGGTGTTTATCGACAGTGGCTTTCTTCAGGATGGCACGATAACCAACGCGAAGATTGGCAATTACATTCAATCCAATAACTGGGGGTCAGGTCAGGCAGGCTGGCGGTTGGATAAAAATGGTGGGCTGCAAGTTATTACAGGTAGCGGCGGCAGAGGTGGCACTGTCTATGACGGTAACGGCGTACACTGCTTCACATCCTCTGGTGTCGAAGTGGTTACTTTGGGGTGGCTTGGATAATGGCTGATACATATGGACTACGCATTGTTCCTGATGACGGTGGTAAACCGTTAATACTTGATGCATCGACACGCTATGCATCTTACCTGGGCACGGCTGCTGTAAAGGCAGCCAGTGCCTCCTATGGAGGTTTCAAGCCTCAGCCTGCCAACAGTAAGGTGCTGATCCTTCCTCGGAATGTCGTCAGAGTTGGTGTAGGCGATCAGAGTGGCCCGCCTGTTAATTACATATCATCGATGAGCTTTGACGGAAGTCTTAATATTGGCATCGGCACCATCAAAGCAAATCAGACAAGTGCCTTAGATATCGGTTCTGTTGACGTATATAGCATTCAGTATGCAGCCAACCCTTCAGCGCAGTATGGGTTGAGGATCACAAACGGCGCTAACTTTATGGAGATAAGTGATGCTTCTCTATCTGGTTTTGTGACTTTTCGTGGCGTAGTAGATATAAACGGCCAGTGGAATATACCTGACAGCGTTCTTAATCTTGGCGGCAACTACATCGTTTTTGCCAGGTGGAGTAACACCGGAACGCCTTTATTTCTAGATAAGGATACTAACTCCATCCGCACTTATGGCGCGTTCAGTTCTGTGAATGGTTCCGAGCAGGGAGGTTTGGTTAGTGGAGTGCAAATTGTCATAGTCAGTAGCGGCTTCTCACCTGCACTACCTGCGTCAGGTTATGGGCTGGTTATCAGAAATACTTCCGGGGCCATTACCTATTCCAGCAAATATCCACCCGTGATGTGGTCAGATGCCTATTATGACTTTGGCAGCTATTTCGACACTTCAGATTCTACGGGTGACAGGCAGGCATGGATAAATCCGACTGGCAATGTCACAAGACCAATGGTTCCGCTTTGCGTTCTTGGAACTCAGCGCGGAGATTACACGAGGTCAGGCGGTAACTATCAATACAGGAAGATGCTTTTATCTGGAATGATGATGTCAGGAAATTCTGTAACCACTTCAAGAGCTAAAAGTACTGGTTCAGATATTCCGTTGTACACTTACCCTAAAGCTTTGCAGATTGCTTGTCAGCTACCCTGCATAGATGCAACTTACTATTTTTAATTAAAGTTAGAATGAATTGAATTTTGTAATCTGTTTCCTTACCATTCAACGAATATCGGTTTAGGATAAATGAAAGATTTTTATGGGGGTAGGGATATGAAGTTTAGTATGTTTTTATTGGTAATATTAACGATTGCAGGATGTACATCATTGGGAGATGCAAGGAAAGCTGGAGTTCATTCAACTTTAGAGTCAAGTAAAAGCGTTGATGATGTATCTCAGTGCATTCTCATTAAATGGCAAAATGAAAAGGATATTTTTGGAAGTGTTTACGGCGCTTTCATTCAGCCACTTCCCAACGGCAAGACTGTTTATGTAGATGGAAACTATTTTATAGCTGATGTGACAAAGCATAATGATAAAACATATGTTGATCTTTATTTGTTAAAATCACCTACCGACTGGGCGGGGATAG
This sequence comes from Pantoea stewartii, assembly GCF_011044475.1. NCBI lineage: Bacteria > Pseudomonadati > Pseudomonadota > Gammaproteobacteria > Enterobacterales > Erwiniaceae > Pantoea > Pantoea stewartii. Next base: position 1,288,327 of record NZ_CP049115.1, on the reverse strand, counting down.
CAAAAAGCTGCCTTTAGAAATTCAAATATAAATTTATTTAGAGAACCCGCTTAAATGCGGGTTTTTTATTGCCCGGAGAAACCCATGCCAGCAGGAACTATCGCATTAACGAATAACTCAACCACAGTAAACGGGAGCGGTACCAGCTTTACTACAGAGCTGAAGACGGGCGATTTCGTTTACGTCACGGTAGGGGGCGCACCATACACGCTGGTGGCTGCAAACATCACATCAGACACACAACTTACCCTTGCTGTAGCGTTCGACGGCCCGACTACCAGCGGATTAGCCTGGAATGCTGTACCCGCATCTTTGCAGGTTGCTATCACCCAAAAAATCCTCAATGACTTTGCCAGCGTGGCACGTGGCCGAATTCTGGACTTTCAGAACTGGCAGAAGATTTACAGTGATGCGCAGTCCGTAGATGTAATTCGGCCGGACAGAACGACGTTCACCGGACCAAGCTGGGGATATATGGCAAAACAGTATTCGAGCACGCTCAAGAGTGGCGATGTTGGTAAAACTGTAGCATCTCAGACAGACTCCAGGTTTAGTACCATCGACGGCAAGACGGGTGGCGTAATTACTGGTGGCGTAAACATAGAGGGCAATAATCTCAATATTCGTTCGACAAACCCGTCTGGTGGCTGGCCTTGCTTTATCACTTTTATGGCCGGTCAGGGAAATAATGTTCCCTTTGCGCGTGTTTATCAGGAAAATTCCGGCTCAATTACAGTCGCCACAAACGTTAACGGAACTCCCAAATACTCAACATTTGCCTCAAATGGCGATTTTTCTGTGCCGGGCAACGTTACCTGTGTAGCTCTCAATCAGACATCAGACAGGAACAAGAAGTCAAAAATCAAAAAGATTGAGGGTGCTTTAGAAAAGGTTCAGCAAATCAATGGCTATACATTTGTACTTAACGACAGTCAGACCACGTCTGCTGGTGTCATCGCTCAGGAGCTTATCGAAGTACTTCCCGATGTAGTCACGAAAAACACAAAATTAACCCCGATTCTCGATGAGAACTGGTTACCCACTGGAAAATCAACTGAAGAATCTTATCTCACTGTTGACTATGCGGGGCCGGTTGCATTGCTGATAGAGGCCGTCAAAGAGCTCAGTGCAAAAGTAAGCATGCAGGACAGTGTAATCTCTGAACTTCAGAATAGGATGAAGGCGATTGACGGACTGGATGCCTGAAAAAAGCCCGGGCGACCGGGCAATAAAATTTCCGTTCCTCTCTGAGCAGGTTTACGGGGTGGGTGATTAAAGCTTAGTCACCCGCCGAGCCCCCTGCAAAATAAAATCCCTTTCCCGCCAGTAACTTTACAAATATCTCAACCGCAGCGGCTTGATCAAATTCATATGTTGATATTACTGTAATTATATACAGTAAAAACGGAGGGTAGATAAATGCCCCGTGACTATGAAATCATGATTGCCTTTCGCCAGGCTATTAAGCGTGACAGCCAGGGGCGTTACACACTCAGCACACTCGACTTTGTACGCGAGCTTGACCGCCTTAACTGGCATTACACACTACGCGCCGCCAACAAGTGGATCGAAACCCATACAACCACTTTTCGTGACATCTCAACGTCTGAAGGTGAGGACCGCGTGTTTCAGGTTTTCAATCCAAACGGTGGCTTCTGATGTTCGCCCTGGTTGACGTTAATTCTTTTTACGCCAGTTGCGAAACGGTTTTCAGGCCTGACCTGCGTGGCAAGCCAGTAGTGGTTCTGAGCAACAACGATGGTTGTGTGATTGCCCGTTCAGCGGAAGCCAAAGCATTGCAGATACCCATGGGGGCACCTTATTTCAAGCTGAAGAATGAGTTCAGACGTCATGGTGTGGAGGTTTTCAGTTCCAATTATGCGCTCTACGCCGATATGAGTAACCGCGTCATGACGACACTGGAGGACATGTGCCCGGCTGTGGAGATTTATTCAATTGATGAGGCGTTCATGTGCCTGGATGGCATGCAGCGCCTGACATCACTTGAAGATTTAGGGCGAAAGGTGCGCGCCAGGGTTAAACAGGAAACTCACCTGACAGTTGGCGTTGGCATCGCGCAGACCAAAACGCTGGCAAAGCTGGCAAACCATGCGGCCAAAAAATGGACCAAGACAGGCGGTGTCCTCGATCTTTCGAATATCGACCGTCAGAAAAAATTACTCGCTCTGGTACCGGTGGAGGACGTATGGGGCGTTGGGCGGCGCATCAGTAAAAAACTTAATGCCATGGGTATCACTACAGCCAAAGACCTCTCTGAGCAGAGTACATACATCATCCGAAAACACTTCAACGTAGTGCTTGAGCGTACCGTCAGGGAGCTTCGTGGAGAGCCCTGTTTAGAGCTGGAAGAATTTGCACCGACCAAACAGCAGATAGTGTGCTCACGTTCATTTGGATCACGTATCACCGAATACATGGATATGCGTCAGGCCGTCTGCGCTTTTGCAGAACGCGCTGCTGAAAAGCTGAGGAAGGAAAGGCAGTACTGTAAACAGATAGCTGTATTTGTGCGAACCAGCCCACACGCAGAGGGAGAAGTATTTTATGGCAATCAGGCCGCTGGAAAGTTACTGACACCTTCTAACGATACCCGCGACATTATCAGGGTGGCTATGGACGCTCTGGATCAGATATGGCTCGACGGTCATCGCTATATGAAAGCAGGAGTGATGCTGGGCGACTTTTTCAGCCAGGGAGTATCTCAGCTCAATCTTTTTGATGAATACCGCCCGCAGCCCAATAGCGAAGCTTTAATGCGTGTTGTTGATGGGCTCAACCAGAGCGGCAAGGCTAATTTATTTTTTGCGGGGCAGGGAATAGAGAAGTCCTGGTCAATGAAGCGTGAGATGCTTTCACCTGCTTACACGACCCGCTTTGCAGACCTGCCAGTGGTGAAATGAGGGCGAGTTTTACCATCATTTTACCATTGTTTTACCATCGCAAATCGCAGGCAAAAAAAAAGCAGCCGTAAAAGGCTGCTTTTTAAGGGTAATTTGGTCGGCACGAGAGGATTTGAACCTCCGACCCCTGACACCCCATGACAGTGCGCTACCAGGCTGCGCTACGTGCCGAACTTTGGAGAGCTAGTCTACTGATTATCAGCACGAATGCAAGCGTTCCAACGCCTAACTGCCTTATTATTAATCAGTTAGCGATAAAACGCTTCTCTTCTGTGAGCACCTGCAACAACAGCGCCAGCTCGGGTTTATGATCCTTCAACGTATTGCCGTCTGCGTCGTAGGCGCGATAGCTACCGTTATTGTTGAGCACCAGCGTGACTTTCGGCGTGGTGATGACCAGCTTATTGTCTTCGCTACTGGTCACCCAGTCATGACGGCGCTGTGCCGCAAACAGATCTTCACCCTGCGCATAATTCACCGGATTCGTTCGCACATGCAGCAAGCGCTGCATCAGCGTCACCATCACGTCCTGATGATCGGAAAGGCGCGTCACCGTCTGTGCGGGCGTGTCCGGCCAGTGAATCACCAGCGGCACCTGCAGGTTTTGGCGATTTCCCTCGTTATCCGGATCGCCCTCCAGCGCGATACCGTGCTGTGCAGTAATCACGACCACGGTGTTTTTCAGCAAATCACGCTGCTGTAGCGTAGTGAGGATCGCCTGAATCTGTTCATTTAGTGCCGGTGCCTGGCGCAGATAGCTGCGCTGGCGGGTTTTGTCATTGTTGCCGCTGATATCCGGTCCGTTCAGGGCCAGCCAGGAGAACCATGGCGTGCCGTCAACTTTTTGCGTGCTCAGCCAGTTTTGCCATTGCGATACGGTGCTGGCATTGGGCTGATCGCCGCTGGCAGGCAGCGAGTAATCTGACAACAGCGCCTGACGGTACAACGGCTGGTTGAAGCCGTCAGAAGAGAACAAACCAAACTGATAGCCCTGCGTACTCAGCGCCGTCAGCAGGGCAGAAGGCGTACGTTGCGCCAGCACGCCGTTCATATAACTGGGTGAAATACCGTAGAACAGGCCAAACAGCCCCCTTTCAGCGTTATCCCCTGCGCTGAAGTGCTGCGTGAAACGCACGTTCTGACGGGCAAACGCGCCTAGCGCGGGCAGCGCCGTGTCGGTGTTGGCGCTGTTCAGGCCATCCACCGTGATCACTAACAGGTTATCGCGCGTACCTTTATCCGCAAAGGTGATATCGCTCAGCGGATACTGCACGGCCGCCGCTTCGGGATCGCCTTGCTGTACCAGGCGGCGTTGATATTCCTGCGCATCCAGTAAGCCGTGGCGCTCCAGGAAACGTCGCGCGGTCATCGGGTAGGAGAGCGGCAGATTGGCGCGTTGCATAGTAATAGGGCGGTAGAAGTTGGCGTCCGCCCAGATATACATCAGGTGGCTGGCAAAGAAGGCGCAGATAAACAGGGCCGCCAGCGGTTTGCCAAAAGAGCGGCGGTTCAGGCTACGTAGCTTCTGCCAGCTCCAGGTGGCAAACAAAATTTCCACCAGAAAAATCAGCGGCACGCCGATAAACATCAACTGCCAGTCGCGCGCCATCTCACTTTGATCAGGATTGATCACCAGTTCCCACACCACCGGATTAAGGTGAAGATGGAAACGGTTAAATACCGCGCTGTCGACCATCAGCAGTGTCAGCCCTGCCGTGGCCACCACCGACGACAGGACCCGCATCAGACGTTGCGACATAACGACGAACGTCAGCGGAAAAATAATCAGTAAATAGGCGGCAAAGACAATAAAGCTGAAGTGGCCAATCCAACTGCTGTACGCATAGATACGTCCCGCCAGGGACGCAGGCCAGTCGGCAACCAACAAATAGCGGCTACCCAAAATGAGCGCGAAAAAGATATTAAACAGAGCAAACCAGTGTCCCCAGCTAATCATCTGGGAGACTTTTTCGCGGTAGCGCTGTCGGTTGGTTACCATAGTTTTACGTCAGACCGGCAAATTAATGAGTACTGTCGTCTACCGACGCCTGTAGCGCATCAGCAAAAGAACGAGCCAGAGCGCGGCGTTGCGCAGGCGCAACATCGCTGTTAATCAGGTTGGTTACCATGTTCCCCAGAACCATCAGGGAGAGATCGGTGGGAGCCTGGTCTTTTTGCAAAACCTGCGCCATTTCCGCGAGGAGTTGTTCAACGCGTTGGTCGCTGTAACGGGATGATTGTGGCATAGCGAAAACTTATCTCGTCTCAAAAGGCGATATAGTACCGGAACAACGCACTTTTTTCCGCAAATTTATCGAAAGCATCCGGTCTGCGTTATGCAGAGAGTTGAAAGCTGCTGCTGGCGGTGTTTGAATACGCGCCTGTGCTACCAGGAGGAGTTTACCATGAGTCTGGATATCGACCAGATTGCCTTGCATCAGTTAATTAAACGTGATGAAAATCAGCTAGAGCTGGTGTTGCGTGATTCGTTACTGCCAGCCACCAGCACGGTCGAAGCAATGGCGGAAGAGTTGCACCGTGTTTACAGTGCGAAGAGTAAAGCTTACGGGCTGTTTAATGCGGAAAGCGAACTGGCCGAGGCGCTGCGTAACTGCCGCAAAGGACATGATGATTTCCTCGCCTTTAGCCGGGCGGCGACCGGACGCCTGCGTGATGAACTGGCAAAGTATCCCTTTGCAGAAGGCGGCGTGGTGCTGTTTATTCAGTATCGTTACCTGGCGGTAGAGTATTTACTGGTGGCGGTATTGAACAGCCAGTCCAGTATGCGCGTCAACGAACAAATGGATATCAGTAGCACACACTATCTGGATATCAATCATGCGGATATCGTGGCACGTATCGATCTCACCGAATGGGAAACCAATCCGGAATCCACCCGTTACCTGACTTTTTTGCGCGGCCGGGTCGGGCGCAAAGTGGCCGATTTCTTTATGGATTTCCTGGGCGCGGAAGTCGGCCTGGATACCAAAGCACAAAACCGTGGCCTGTTACAGGCGGTAGATGATTATTGTGACGAGTCGAATCTGGATAAAAATGAGCGGCAAAATTATCGCCAGCAGGTTTACAGCTACTGTAATGAGCAACTTCAGGCAGGCGAAGAGATTGCGCTGAAGGCGCTGTCTGGTGAACTGCCACCGCTGGGGGATAAAACGTTTGAAGCCTTTACCCAGGAGCAGGGCTATGAACTGGAAGAACATTTCCCGGCCGACCGCAGCACCTTACGTCAGTTAACCAAATTTGCCGGGAGCGGCGGGGGGCTGACGCTAAATTTTGATGCCATGCTGCTTGGCGAGCGCATTTTCTGGGACCCGGTGACGGATACCCTGACCATCAAGGGCACGCCGCCCAACCTGCGCGAACAGCTACAGCGCCGAACCAGCAGTAAGTAATGGCGAGCCGGACACGGCGTTCCGGCTGACCGCAGACAAAATAAAAGGGCCGGTTTCGCAACCGGCCCTTCTACTTTCAACTCACCCGGCGATTAAGCGCGAACGAAGTCGATGTGGTGCAGTTTTGGCTTGAACGGGTGACGCTGAACAGCCTGCACTTTAACTTTGGTTTCTTTACCATCAACAACCAGCGTCAGAACTTCTTCGTAGAAGCCTGGCTTCGCTTGCAGGTTCATTACCTGGTCGTGGTCAAGGTCGATAGAAACAGCCGCTTCTGAACCACCATAGATGATGGCCGGGAAACGGTTTGCTGCGCGCAGGCGGCGGCTCGCACCCTTACCCTGCTCTTTACGTTCTACTGCATTGATAGTGAACATTAATACGTCTCTTTATAATTTCTGCTACAGGCGACCCAGTAACAGAAGGGTTATTCAACACCGCTGATGCACATGCAAAAGCGGGCGGCATTATAGCCGTAATCCCCCACCGGGGCAAACGCTAATACGACCTAGCGGAGTTCATTGGCCCGGCGGAAACGGCCCTGATAGTCAAACAGCTTCTCGCGAATCTGCCAGAAGCGGCCTTTGGCGCGCGCCACAACAAAATCGGGATGACGCAGCAGCGGCTGTAAGGCCAGCACATCGGCGGCGGTTTGCCAACCCAACGGCACGCCGGGTGCGCGCTGGTGGGGGCGCATAAAGAGCTGTTCGAAGGCCTTGCGCTGTGCAGGGGTTTGCAGGCGAAAGCGCTCGCTGACGCTGGTGCCGTCTTCATCAAAGTAGGTGGCGTTGAGCCATTCGCCTTTTTCATCGCGGCCCTGTTCCAGGGTCATGCCACCGCAGCGCAGAACCCGGGCATCTTTCAGTTTCAGGGCGGCTTTGAGCATATCGTCAGGATCGACCAGAATCATGTCGCATTCGCGGCAGCGACGCGCAGCAATGTCGTTCTCTGCGTTGCACTCCGGGCAGTTTTTAAAGCGGAAACGGTAGTCGCACTGTTCACGCTCGCCCTCGTCGTCCTCTAAAACACCCTGGCATTGCCGGCCGAAGTGCTCAATCACCATGCCATCGCTTGTGGCTTTGCCCCAGAAGGTGTTGGCGAAACCGCAGGCAGGGCAAAACACCTGCACGGGCTGATTGTCGCTTTTCCCTTTTGGCGTCCCCACTTCGGGCGTAAACAAATCGTGGGGATTACCGGCATAGTCCAGAATCAGGCAGTCCTTCTTGCCGGGAGACAAGCGCAGACCACGCCCCACAATCTGTTGATACAGGCTGACCGATTCCGTGGGACGCAGGATGGCAATCAGGTCCACATGCGGCGCATCGAAGCCGGTCGTTAACACGGCGACGTTCACCAGAAATTTAAGCTGCTGGGCTTTAAAGGCGGCGATCAGGGCATCGCGGTCTTTGGCATGGGTTTCCGCCGAGACCAGCGCGCTGTTTTCCGGCAGCAGGCTCAGAATTTCCCGTGCGTGTTCGACCGTGGAAGCAAAAATCATCACGCCCTGGCGATCGTCGGCAAATTCCACAACCTGACGAATGATCTGTGGGGTAATACGCTGCTGCTGTTTGAGTTCCCGGTTCAGATCGGCTTCGCTAAACAGGCCATTCGCCTGCGCGGTCAGGCGGCTGAAATCATACTGCACGACCGGCATATCCAGCCGTTCAGGGGGCACCAGAAACTGGTGCTTAATCATATAGCGCAGGGGCAGTTCATAGATGCAGTCGCGGAACAGGGCTTTTTCGTCGCCACGCACCATTCCGTGATAATGAAAACGGTAGATCCAGCCCTTGCCCAGACGGAACGGTGTGGCCGTTAAGCCCAGTAAACGCAGGTTGGGATTGTGCTGACGCAGATGCGTAAAAATCTGTTGATACTGGCTCTCTTTGTCGTCACCAATGCGGTGACACTCATCCACGATCACCAGCGAAAAGGCGCTGTCAAACAGGCTGAGGTTTCGCGCAACGGACTGCACGCTGCCAAACACGACTTTTCGCTGGCTCTCTTTGCGCTGTAAGCCTGCCGCAAAGATATCAGCCTCCAGGCCGTAAGCCTGATATTTGCTGTGATTTTGCGCCACCAGCTCTTTGACATGCGCCAGCACCAGCACCCGGCCGCGGGCCAGGCGTGCCAGTTCCGCGATCACCAGGCTTTTTCCGGCCCCGGTGGGCAGCACTATCACGGCAGGGTCATGATGACGCCGGAAGTGGGCGACGGTGGCATCTACCGCTTCCTGTTGATAGGGACGTAAAGTAAAAGACATGCTGCTCACTTTTGGAAAACCTGCTGCAATTATGCCACGAATCGTCTATAAACGCGCTGTCAGAGAGACGCCGTTCAGGCTATACTTCCCAGACTTTTTCAACGGTTAATAACGCCGTTTTAGTTTCCCTCCGCAGTAACAGGCAAAACACATTCATGCGACTCGACAAATTCATTTCTCAGCAACTGGAAATCAGCCGTGCTATCGCCGGACGCGAAATCCGTGGTCAACGTGTCACCGTTAATGGTGAGGTGGTACGCGATACCGCATTCAAACTCCAGCCCGATCACGAGGTCGAGTATGACGGCAACGTGCTTCAGATGCAGACCGGGCCGCGCTATTTCATGCTGAATAAACCGCAGGGCTATGTCTGCTCCACGGACGATCCCGATCATCCTACCATCGTCTATTTCATCGAAGAACCGATGGCATTCAAACTGCACGCCGCAGGCCGGTTGGATATCGATACGACCGGATTAGTGCTGCTGACGGACGACGGACAGTGGTCGCACCGTATCACTTCACCGCGTCACCATTGTGAGAAAACCTACCGTGTGACGCTTGAAGCGCCGGTAAGCGACGATACCGCTGCGCAGTTCAGTGCAGGCGTACAACTGCATAACGAAAAGAGCCTGACCAAACCCGCACAGCTTGAGATCATCACACCGACGGAAGTCCTGCTGACGATCAGCGAAGGGCGCTATCACCAGGTCAAACGCATGTTCGCCGCCGTGGGGAATCGGGTGGTGGAGTTACACCGTGAGCGCATTGGCGCCATCGTCCTGGACGAGGACCTGGAACCGGGAGAATACCGCCCGTTAACAGAAGAAGAGATAGCCAGCATTGGCTTGCCTGACGAACTGAAACAGAAATAGCGAGAAAGCCGGTGCGCAAGGAAAAAAATTCGCCAATGGGGTTGGTGATCATTCTCGGCCTGTTAGCGATGTTGATGCCATTGTCGATAGATATGTATCTGCCTGCCATGCCACAAATTGCGCGTCAGTTTGCGGTATCCGCAGGCAGCGTACAGATGACGCTCAATCTTTATATTCTGGGGTTCGCCATTGGGCAGTTGATCTACGGTCCGCTGGCCGACAGCTATGGTCGCAAACCGGTGATAACGCTGGGCACCCTGATATTTGCCTGTGCGGCGGCAGCCTGCGCGCTTTCTCAGTCAATAGAACAGCTTATCGCGATGCGTTTTTTGCACGGCCTGTCCGCTGCGGCTGCCAGTGTCGTGATAAATGCCCTGATGCGCGACAGCTACTCGAAAGAGGAGTTTTCGCGCATGATGTCCTTCGTGATGTTAATCACCACCATTGCGCCGCTGCTGGCCCCCATTATCGGTGGCTGGCTGCTGTTGCTCTGGAGCTGGCACGCCATTTTCTGGACACTCTCGATAGCCGCGCTGATTACCACCGTTCTGGTCGCGACCCAGATTCGGGAAACGCTGAAGCCTGCGCAGCGCCAGCGTTTTCATCTGCGCACGACGCTAGGGAATTTTGTGGCTTTATTTCGCCATAAACGGGCGTTCAGCTATATGCTGTCGAGCGGGTTCTCCTTTGCGGGACTGTTTACCTTTCTCAATGCGGGCCCGTTTGTTTACATCGAGCTCAATCATATTTCGCCGCAAAGCTTTGGCTATTATTTTGGCCTGAATATCGTGTTTTTGTTCATCATGACCCTGATTAACAGCCGCGCGGTGCGCCGTTTTGGCCCTGTCACCCTGTTCCGTTTTGGGTTACTGGTGCAGTTTGCGATGGGCATCTGGTTGCTGGTGGTCAGCGCGTTTGATCTGGGGTTTTTGCCGCTGGTCTTCGGTATCGCCATGTTTATCGGCTGTGTGTCCATGGTGTCATCAAATGCCATGGCGGTAATTCTGGATGAATTTCCGCACATGGCCGGTACGGCGTCTTCACTGGCGGGCACGCTACGTTTCGGCGTAGGCGCACTGGCCGGTGCGCTGCTCTCTCTGTTCAGCTTTAACAGTGCCTGGCCTATGGTGGGCACCATTGCGCTCTGTGCAACGCTCTCCGTTGCGCTCTTTCTCTACGCGTCACGTCCGCATTCTGCCGCCCGCTAAGCAGGCGGCAGCCTTCGCTGTCGCCTGTCCTGACCTGCAAAGACAATAATGTTTCTTATTTGTGAAAAAAAATAGCAAATAAAGTAATCACATTGGGTCTAAAATGATTGTTAGTTATCATTAAACGCGGTACATATAGCCCAAAATGAGATTCAACTCGCAATTTGGCAGATAACGCGCATGACAGGTTCGGCGCGCGATGCTGATACCGTTGGTGGTGAATTGGCTGCATTCTCTGGAGATACTGATCACTATGTTGCAACTTTCGGTGGTGCATCGTTTACCCCAGCGGTTTCGCTGGTTGAGCGATCGTCATAGCGTGATTGAGACTGACGATACGGATTCAGAAGAGCACGATGTTATCGCGCTTCGTCTGATAAGCCATGATGGCGTGCCCGCCTGGGAGATTTTGCATGAACTGAAAGACATGCTGACCGCCATTCAGGTCGATGGCAAAATTGCCGAGTGCGAAGGGCAACCCTGTCTTTTTATCCGCCGTTGTGATGAAAGCGCCACTAACTGCTGTCTGAAAAACCAGGGCGTTGCGATTGCGGAGACCTTTATTGGTCGCTGAGCGCCACTGACCTGAGCAGCTCGCGAGTATAGGCTTGCTGTGGGGCGGCGAATAACGTTTCACAGTCACCTTGTTCCACCACCTCTCCCTGTCGCAGGACGATCAGCTGATGGCAGAGCGAGCGAACCACCTCCAGATCGTGGCTGATAAACACATAGCTGAGCTGACGTTGCTGTTGCAGCCCACGCAGCAGATCCAGAATCTGTTTTTGGACCGAGCGATCCAGCGATGATGTGGGTTCATCCAGCAACAGCAGTTCAGGCTCCAGAATCAGTGCGCGTGCAATAGCGATTCGCTGCCGCTGTCCGCCCGAAAACTCTGCCGGATAACGATGGCGGCTCTCCGTGTCCAGCCCGACTTCTGCCATCACCGCGATAACCCGCTCTTCCTGCTGTGCCGCACTCAACTGCGGAAAATGCACCGCCAGCCCTTCGGCGATAATTTGCAGGACGGTCATGCGTGGATTAAGCGCAGAGTCAGGATCCTGAAACACTACCTGAATACGGCGGCGAAGCGGCAACAGCTGTTTACGTGACAGTTGATGCAGCGGCTGATGATCAAACCAGACTTCGCCCTGAGCGGCTATCAGTCGCAGCAGGGCCAGCCCGGTGGTGCTTTTCCCCGAACCGGATTCGCCCACCAGCCCCAGGCTTTCCCCGCGTTTCAGGCGAAAACTGATCGAGTTGACGGCAATCTTTTCGCCCGTTTTACGCTTAAACAGCCCCTGATGCAGGGGGAAAGTGACGCGCAAATGCGCCACGTTCAGCATCACAGGAGATTCGGCCGCGAGCGGCACGGCGCGGCCTTCCGGATTGGCCGCAAGGAGTTGCTGAGTGTAAGCGTGCTGCGGCTGACGAAGCAAAACCGCGCTGCGGTTGTGCTCCACCACCTGACCGGCGCGCATGACGCTCACGTTATCCGCCAGTTGACGAACGATGTTCAGGTTATGCGTAATAAACAGCATCCCCATATTCAGTTCCTGTTGCAGTTCACGCAGCAGGGTAAGGATTTGCGCCTGTACCGTGACATCCAGTGCGGTCGTCGGTTCATCGGCAATCAACAGCTTCGGTTGTGTGAGCAGCGCCATGGCGATCATGACGCGCTGGCGTTCACCGCCGGAGAGCTGGTGCGGAAAATCATTGAGTCGCGAGGCGGGCTGGCGAATACCGACGCGATCCAGACAGCGAATAATCTCTGCCCGTGCCGCTTCCCGCCGCAGCCCGCGATGCAAAGACAGAACTTCGTACAGCTGTTTTTCGATGCTGTGCAGCGGATTGAGAGAAACCATGGGTTCCTGAAAAATCATCGCCATTTGGTTGCCACGCAGTCCGCGAAGGCGCTGCTCTGAAGCCGTTAACAGGTTCTCACCGGCGAACAGAATCTCTCCCTGCGGATAGACGACGGCGGCCTCATGCAGGAGCCGCATGACTGACAGGGCCGTGACGCTTTTACCCGAGCCGGATTCGCCTACCAGCGCCAGCGTTTCTCCCGCCTCAACGCACAGTGAAACATCCTTCACGACCTGATGCAGCTCTTTGCCCTGACGAAAGGCGATGGAAAGGTGATTAACGGCAAGCAGTGGCGCGTCCATTCAGACTCCTTTACTGGGATCGAAGGCGTCGCGTACGGCTTCACCAATGAAAATCAGCAGCGACAGCAGTATCGCCAGCGTAAAAAAGCCAGATAAACCCAGCCACGGTGCCTGCAAATTATTTTTTCCCTGCAGCAGCAGTTCACCCAGCGAAGGCGAACCGATGGGCAAGCCAAAACCTAGAAAATCGAGGGACGTCAGCGTGGTAATCGACCCGCACAGAATAAAAGGCAGAAAGGTCAGCGTAGCGACCATCGCATTCGGCAGCATATGCCGCAGCATGATGCGTGTGTCGTTGACGCCCAGCGCCTGCGCCGCGCGAATATAGTCAAAGTTGCGGGTACGCAAAAATTCGGCTCGGACCACGCTGACCAGGCTCATCCAGCCAAACAGCACGGTCACCAGCAGCAGCCACCAGAAGCTGGGCTGAACCACGCTGGACAGCAGAATCAGTAAAAACAGCGAAGGCATACCGGACCAGACTTCTGTAAGTCGTTGTCCTATCAGATCTGTTCTGCCGCCAAAGTAGCCCTGTATTGCGCCAATGACGATACCGATGACGCTGGAAAACAGCGTAAGCAGCAGACCGAACAGAAGCGAAATACGCAGACCGTACAGCAACCGCGCCAGCACGTCGCCACCGTTGGCGTCAGTACCCAGCCAGTTTTGTCGCGAGGGAGGTGAAGGGAAAGGCACCTGTGACGCAAAATTGAGGGTATTGGCTCCAAAGCGAATGGGTGCCCAGAGCGCCCAACCCGCTTTTTCCAGCCGCTGTTGCAGCCAGGGATCCTGATAATCGGCTGCCGTCGCAAAGTCGCCGCCGAAGTCAGTTTCGCTGTAGTTAAAAAACAGGGGCGCGTACCAGCGGTGCTGATAGTGCACCAGCAGCGGCTTGTCGTTGGCAACCAGCTCGGCACACAGGGAAAGAACAAAGATAAACAGAAAAATCCACAGCGACCAGTAGCCGCGTCGATGATGCCGGAAGCGCTGCCAGCGTTGCTGGTTTAAACGCGAAATCTGCATTATCGCCTCTCAAAATCGATACGAGGATCAACCAGCGTGTAGGTCAAATCACTCAGGATATTCATCAGCAACCCAATCAGGGTGAAAATATACAGGGTACCAAACATCACCGGATAATCCCGCTGGACGGTGGCATCAAATCCCAGCAGACCTAAACCATTCAGCGAGAACATCACCTCAATCAGGACCGAGCTGGTAAAAAACATACTGATAAAGGTGGCGGGGAAGCTGGCTATTACCAGCAGCATCGCATTGCGGAACACGTGGTGGTACAGGATACGGCGCTCGGAAACCCCCTTAGCCCGGGCGGTGACGACGTAATGTTTGCGAATCTCATCAAGAAACGCATTTTTGGTCAGCATGGTTAAAGTAGCAAAACCGCCAATGACCGTAGCCAGCACCGGAAGCGCAATATGCCAGAGATAATCCCCCACCTTGCCGTACCAGGGCAGGGTAGCAAACTGCGGCGAGGTCAGCCCGCGCAGGGGAAACCAGTCGAAATAGCTGCCGCCGGCAAACAGGACTATCAGCATAATACCGAACAGAAAAGCGGGCACCGAGTAGCCAATGATGATGAACGTGCTGCTCCAGATATCAAACGGGCTACCATTCCGCACGGCCTTTTTTATCCCTAACGGAATCGACACCAGATAGATAATCAGTGTGCTCCACAGGCCGAGGCTGATGGATACCGGTAAACTCTCTTTAATCAGTTGCAACACAGACGCACTGCGAAAGAGGCTGTCACCAAAGTCAAAGCGCAGGTAGTTCCACAGCATCGAAAGATAGCGCTGCCCGATGGGTTTGTCGAAACCGTAACGCTTTTCAATTTCGGCGATCACTTCCGGGTCCAGACCACGTGCGCCGCGATACTGATTATCGCCAGGCGTTGAGCGGTTCAGGCTGGCCCGCGTTCCGCTGCTGTCAGCGCCGCCTGCGCCGGGCATGCCGCTGGTCTGGCCAAACTGAATGTTCGCCAGCGCCTGATCAACCGGACCGCCGGGCGCGATCTGCACAATGAAAAAGTTGAGTGTGATAATGGCCCACAAGGTCGGAATGATCAGTAACAGTCGGCGAAAAAAGTACATTGCCACAGGATGTCCTCAGCGTCGGTTAGCGGGCAGGCGGCCGGCTTTACTGACGTCATACCACCAGTTATCCAGTCCCGTACTGTAATCAGGTTTCCTCGCAGGATGGGAAAATTTATTCCAAAAGGCAAGGCGCTGGTCGGCGCTGTACCACATCGGGATCATGTACGCATTCCACAGCAAAATGCGGTCCAGCGCCTGCCCCAGTGGCAGCAAGGCGTCGGCATCACCCTGATGGTCGACAATCGCTTTAACGAAGTGATCAACGACGGGATCCTGAACCCTGGCGCTGTTCCACGAGGACTGAATATAGTCCGACTGCCAGCTAGCCTGCAGGTTACGTGAGGGCGTTGGCATCGCGAGATACACCGTGCTGACCATATCATAGTCGCCGCTGCGCAGGCGACGCAGATACTGAGAGCTGTCAATCTGACGCAGCGTTAAAGTGATCCCCAGGCGGGAAAGGTTATGCTGATAGGGAAGGGCCCATTCGCTGTTGGTGCCACCGGGCAACAGCAGCTCTGCCGTAAAGGGTTTTCCGTTCTTATCGTTCACCAGGCGTTGGTTTTTAACATGCCAGCCAGCCTGGTTCAGCAGGGACATGGCTTTAAGCAGGTTCGTGCGATCGTAACCGCTGCCATGGGTTGTCGGGGGTGCCCAGGCGTCGGTAAAGATGTCCGGCGGTAACTGCGCACGGAAAGGGGTGAGTAGCCGTTGCTGTGCGGCATCAGGTTGGCCCTTTGCAGCATAGTTTGTATTCTGGAAATAGCTGCTGGTACGTTTAAAGGCATGATAGAACAGCGTTTTATTCATCCATTCAAAATCAAAGGCCAGCGCCATCGCCTGGCGTACCCGTCGATCCTGAAACAGGGGTTTTTGGTTATTGAGCGCCAGCCAGCGCGTATCAATTGACGCGGTATTGGGCATAGATTCTTTCACAATCTGCTGATCGTCAAAGTGACGGCCACGGTACTGCGTTGCCCATTTTTTCGCGGACGTCTCTTCTCGCAGGTCGAAAGCGCCGGCCTTAAACGCCTCAAACGCCACGTTGTCATCCAGGTAATAGTCGTAACGCATGACGTCAAAATTAAAGCGACCGCGGTTGACCGGCAAATCAGCTGCCCAGTAGTCCTTCACGCGACTGTACTCAATAAACTGGCCCAGCTTCCAGCGGCTGATGCGGTAAGGTCCGCTCGACAGAGGAGGCTGACTGAGCGGTTCGTTAAACTTTTTATTCTGCCAGAAGGTATGCGATATCACCGGCAGCGATAGTAAGCTCAGCATCAAATCTTTGTCGGGTGCCGGTAACGTAATACGCACCGTCAGACGATTAACCGCCTCCATCGTCACGCCGCGATAATAGAGACGAAACTGGGGCACGCCTTCGGTCATGAATGTGTGAAACGTAAACGCGACATCCTCAGCGGTAATGGCAGAGCCATCGTGAAATCGCGCACGCGGGTTAAGGGTGATCTCCATCCAGCGAAAATCAGCGGGATGACGGGCGGATTCGGCAATCAGCGGATAGTAACTGCCGGGTTCATCATCCGACGTGGTAAATAAGCTGTCATACAGTGTGCCGGTGCCCGCCGCCGGATTGCCGCGCGATGCGTAGCGGTTGAAATTGTCGTAGGTGCCGGGCACAGCCTGAACAATTTTGCCGCCCTTCGGCGCGTCAGGGTTCACATAGTCGTAATGATGAAAGTCCACGGCATACTTCGGCGTGCCCAACTGAGCAAATGTGTAACTGACCTGCACCGGGCTGGCGTGCAGCGGGCTGGTCAACCAGCAGCACAGCAGCAAAACAACATAGCGGAACGGCATAAAGAGGGCGGTCTCCTGAACGTTTTGACACCGCAGCGGTGTTACAGGCTGATGGACTGGCTGGTCTGGCGCAGAAAGAACGCCTTGACCTGTTCGGGCGGTAGCGGGCGGCTAAACAGATAGCCCTGCAAATGTGTCACGCCACGGTTGATCAGCCAGCTTGCCTGCTCATCCGTCTCAACGCCTTCCGCCACGCTCATCAGATTCAGTTTCTTTGACAGCTGTAAGACTGTATCCAGTACGGGCGAGGTAATTGTTTCGGTGCCAATACTTTGAACAAACCCACGGTCAATCTTCAGATAATCAAACGCATACTTTTCAAGATAGATTAATGCACTGTGCCCGGTACCGAAATCATCTACCGCAATTTTAATTCCGCGCTGATGAAGCCAGTTAAACAGTGCGGCCGCGTTACTGTTTTCCACCACAGCACGTTCAGTAATCTCAAAAACGTACTGAAAGTGATCGTGCGGCATGCTGTCTTGCCAGTACAGCACATCATCGCGAAAGCTGCAGGCACCCAGATGCAGCGGCGAAATATTCAGACTGATGCAGGTTCCTTTCGGCAGCGTGTGGCGCAGTAGATGTGCATCACGTGCAACCAGCTCAAAAAGGTGCCGGGTCAGGGGAATGATTTGGTTTTGCGCTTCGGCATAACTGATAAAAATGTCGGGTGAGATTGCTTCGCCTGATGGGTGCGTCCAGCGAAGCAGCGCCTCAATGCCGTAAGATTGCCTGTCTGCTGCTGTGATGATGGGCTGATATTCAACATGAAACTCGCCACGTCGAATGCCCATCGTGATTTCTTTACCGGGACGGCGCACCCGGGACAGTAGCACCCAGCTCATCCCGCTGACAATTAACGCAAACAACAGGCTAATCAGCATGATCGTTTGGTAGTCGCTCGCCGATAAGGTTGAACCATAAAGTGCAAACTGAAACGGCAATCCGTCCATTGGCGTCTGCATAAGGGGTGAGGGGATCAGGTGATTTCGCACCAGCGTGGGCTGCCAGCTTGTCAGGGCAGTATTATGCGCAAGTAACGCGATACCGGTAATTTCGGGGTGAGATGACGCTTTGAGTTGATAAGGTGACAGGCTGACATTCAGCGTGACAAACAGGCCTGACTGCTGGGTACCGGGTTGTTTGATCCAGATCGCCAGCGCCGGTTTTGTTGGCTGCATTGGCGTTCCGGGCAGTAAACGAATATCCCGTTCACGTGTAGGATCGGTGCGCGGTGAGAGCGCGCTGAGCGGCTGAAAGAAACTGCCCGTCGCCGAGGAGCAAAAGGCATTACCGTCTTTAACCAGGATAATGGCGCGTATGTCACCCGCAAAGGCTGCACGCGCGGTTAATTCGTGATTAACGATGTAGCATTCAGACTTAACTAAGGGAAGCAGCGGAATGAGGGTATCTGAAATAAGGGCGTTCACGCTGTGCTGAAAATCGGTGCTGCTGTCGATGAGCAACTGCTTGTGTTGTTGCTTGCGATGGTGCTGGGTCTGAATAAGCAAAACAGACGTTAACAACAAGAAAAACAAACTACCAACAATCGCGCTCTTCCACGCGATGCGACGAGGATAAGTTGCCTGGCGTATCAGCGCCCGCGACAATGGCATGAAGTGCTTCCCCTGATCAAAATACAAAACTAAATGATGCACAATCGCACACATTTTCGCGTTTGAGAATATAACGAGTCAGTTAGTAATGTCTCGTTATTATTTTGATAAACAAGTATTTTTTTACGTTGATTCGCTGGATTCAGAAAAAAAAACGCTGCATAGGCAGCGTTCTTTTTTCTCTGGCTGAGAGGACGTTCGTTCTACACTAGCTCGGATTGCGACTTAATACCCGACGTGCTTCGCGATAACGTTTTTTCCAGTAATCTTCATTAAGGCTGGAGATCATCACGCCGTTGCTGGTCGAGGCATGAACAAAGTTGTCGTTGCCAAGATAGATACCAACATGACGGCCGGTGGAACCTGCACGGAAGAGGACTAAGTCACCCGGGCGCAGTCTGCTGCGTGCGATTTCTTTCCCTGTTCCCTGCTGTTCGGAGGTCGAACGAGGAAGATCTAATCCAAATTGTTCACGAAAAGTACGCTGTACGAAAGCGGAACAATCAATGCCGCGTTTAGTATCACCGCCAAGACGGTAACGTACACCTTTCCAGCTCGCGTATTGATCCATGATGCGTGTCTTAACATCGACATTACGCACCATCTCTTCGAACTCATCCTGAGACGCTTGAAGTAAAAAACCATTCTGGTTGTTAACTTCATGATTCTCGATTTTTGCGTTATGGGTACTGCTACAAGCTGAGAGGAGTGTTGCCAGCGCCAGAGCGGGCGCTATCCGCCAGATATATCTCAGTATTGGTTGAGACTTGACCATTATTCGGGTTTTCCTTCGAAGTCCTTACGACAAGATTGTCGCCAGCCAGATGACAAAACGGAATGAGATTAATAAGCCAGCCAGAACAAGACAACGCTTTAATTATAAAAATGTGTAAATCACCACAATTTATCTGTTAAAGAATGCTTAATACCGCGACTTCTTTCTCACTGCGACCGAGATTAACCGATTCCCGAGGCCGTGGCGAGTGCTTTTAATCAAATTCTGATAGGTTTTTTTGATACTTATCAAACTTAAATGACTTGTTCACTTTATCAACAGGAATGCAAGTGTAATAACAGGATGAAAGGGGAAAACAGACGCTAATTCCAGGCATAGTGCGGGTTGCGGGGAGGGCGGCGGCGCGGCTGGCTTTCATCAGACAGGATAAATCCTGTAATATCATCGGCTTCAGCGTGATTTTTTGTTAGCGTGCTAATTGTTACTTTAAGTTTTTTATAAGTAAGGGCGGTTTAAAATTTAATCATTAACCCGCCCTCGCTAATTAATTACCCTTGGGGTTTATTTTTGCCCGGTAATTTGTGATAAAACCAATTAACCAGATAATCACTTGCCGGTGTTAATAACCACCAGCTCAATCCCACCAGAACAACAGAAAGCGAACCCACCGTAATATCCGTAAACCAGTGCGCGCCAGCCATCACGCGCGGCAAAGCGAATAAAACGACAATAACCACGCCGACTAAAAACGGGCGAAAGCCAAAATAACGCCACATAAATGCCGCAAAGATCATCAGCATCATGCCATGATCGCCGGGAAAACTGTCCTTTGACGCATCTTTAGCGGGAATGCCGGTCAGCTCACTGACACGATGCACGCCGTCAAAAAACAGCGTCGGGCTGGCGTGTTTGACCGGCAACAGATGGCCGGCCTGATTCAGAACGACCGCAGTCACAAGCATGGTAATGCCAATGGCCAGCATACGACGTCGACCGGTGGGCGTTTCGCGGTACCACAGCCACAGATAGAGCAAGCCCATTGCCAGCAATGACACGGCATCAAAGCCGCGAAAATTAGTGATGGCAACCAGCAGGGCAAACGCCGGGTGAGCAACCATCTCATTATTGAAGGCGAAAAAAATCCCTTTATCAATTTCAAACCAAAACCCGTGATGAGGCGGTAAGTACCAAGAAAAAAACAGCATCATCCCCAGTGCATTAAGCAGGAGGATGGTGACAAGACGTGTTGCGTGCATAAATCTGCCCCAGTAAAAAAATAACCGCCGACCATAACCATGTCAGCTTAAACGAATCTTCAACAAGGCGGATTGTAAACTATTCCAGTCGGCAGGTGCGGAATGAATCATCTCAACACGGCTGTCTGGCGGCGTTGTGTCCAGCAATTCATAATGAAAATCCTCCCCCTGACGATTGATACTGACTGAGCCTTCCTTTATTCGCAGGAAGCCTTTGACCCGATCTACAGGGGCAAGCCGCGCCCATTCAAGCAGGGGCTGAGCGTCAAACACCGTTTCATTGTCAAAAAGCCAGCCGCAGGCGACATAACCCTGGCCCTGATTGAGCGCCCGACGCCACGCGCTCTGCCCGTCAAGACGCATTGCCGCAATACCACTGCCCGGGGGCGTTGAATGAGAGTGATGTGCAGGATGCGGAATGTCGCGCGGCGCGCCTCGCGGTTTGTCCAGTAAGGCTGGAGGGATACGGCCAAATTCCGTAGCCACAAACGGCCGATCGGCCTGATGCGCTGTCCGCCATTGTGCCAGGCGCTGCTTATCATGGTCACTCCAGCGATCGCGTTTATTGCCAATGATGATGTCGGCGGCGAGGAGTTGATCGCGAAAGTTTTCATTATTGAGGATACGTGGGTCGGCAAGCTGGCGCGCATCCAGCAGCGTCAGCGTCGCCTGAAGCGTGAGCCAGGGCTCATAGGCAGGCGAGGTCAGCATGGTCAGGAGCTGGCGGGGATGGCCGAGTCCAGTGGGTTCGATTAATAAACGGTCGGGTTTAGTCTGCTTTAACAGCCTGTTCAACCCAATTTGCATGGGCAGTCCGTTAACGCAACACATACAGCCGCCGGGAATCTCTTTCAGCGTGGCGCCGCGGTTGGCAAGTAATGCGCCATCAATACCAATCTCACCGAATTCATTGACCAGTACAGCCCAGTTTTCCCCGGCGGGCTTATGCGCTAACAGGTGAAGCAGCGTAGTGGTCTTTCCACTGCCTAAAAATCCGGTAAGGAGGTTAACACGTGTCATGCCTGAGGCTCCTGCAAAGCATTATGCGAATATTGTTATAGTATAACAATATTCGCCTGCCGCACGCGCCAGACTGGATCAGTCGGCGCGTCCCATATAGCGGCGCTCTGCCACATGGATGCGAATGCGCTCACCGTTACTGAGATATTCGGGCACCTGCACGACCAGGCCTGTACTCATCCCGGCAGGCTTTGTGCGTGCGCTGGCCGACGCGCCTTTAATTCCGGGCGAGGTGTCCACAATTTCCATGTCAACCGTCTGAGGCAGTTCAAGCGCCAGCACCTGTCCGTCCATGGTGAGCACCTGGATACCGGGAATGCCCCCTTCAGGGATAAACAGCAGTTCTTCTTCTATTTGCTCTTTTTTGAAGGCGTAAGGCGTGTAATCTTCATCGTCCATGAAGACGTATTCATCACCATCAATATAAGAGAAGGTGACGCTGCGGCGGCTCAGCGAAATGGCATCAATAATTTCATCGCCTTTGAAGCGTTCTTCTACTTTCATGCCGGTGCGCACATCGGTAAAGCGCATTTTATACAGCGTTGCCGCGCCCCGGGCGCTTGGGCTCTGGACATCAATGTCTTTCACCAGCAGCAGTTTGCCGTTATGGGTGACGGCCATTCCTTTTTTGATTTCGTTCGCTTTTGGCATTGCGGTTCTCGCTGTCAAAGTGATTGTGCGCGCAACGTTACTCGCGCGGACGTGAACAGGCAAGACAGCGCGAAAAATTTTGTGCCTGATGGCGACTAACAGGATAAAGCCACCTCAGTATACATCATGGATCATGACGTCATTGGCGTTGCAAAGGCGACATCACAGCATGACCGGCGATCGGCGCCTGGCCTGTTTCTCTGTAAAGGTGATGTCAGGGTAAGGCACGTTCTGTTATCGTGCGCGCTTTAGCGGTTCGAGGAGGTAAAAGATGGAATGTCGTACA
This sequence comes from Pantoea stewartii, assembly GCF_011044475.1. NCBI lineage: Bacteria > Pseudomonadati > Pseudomonadota > Gammaproteobacteria > Enterobacterales > Erwiniaceae > Pantoea > Pantoea stewartii. The sequence goes on along the minus strand of NZ_CP049115.1, from coordinate 1,265,982 downwards.
GACTGTGGCGCATGTTGTATTGCCCCGAGCATTTCCTCGCCCATTCCGGGAATGCCACAGGGCAAACCCGCTAATACCCGGTGCGTTCAGCTTGCGGATAATAACCTCTGTAAAATTTTTGGATCGCCTCTGCGTCCGAAAGTGTGCGCCGGACTACAGCCATCGGTTGAGATGTGCGGTAGTAACCGTCATTATGCGATGGATTATCTGATTCACCTTGAGCAAAGTACCGCCCCCTGATTTCCCCGGTGCAGGTTCCCGTCTTCGCTGCGTTTGTTGTCTTTTGAGACATCATCACTGTTTAAAAACGCCGCATTTCTGGCTGTATTGTCGACGGCATAATTTATCCTCTGGTGCATGTTAATCGCTCCCTGCCTGCATGGCGTCCTGAATTTGTTCGTATCTTTGTGAAAGTGTTTGCTGACGCTGAAGCAGAGCCTAGGCATGCGATTAATGGCAAGGAGCTGACGTTGCTGAAATTCCCCTCCTGTTAATCGACCTCATGTCACCCAGACTTCAGCACGCTTTTTAAGATTATCCTCTGATCTCACTGAATTGTGCGTAACGTCAAAGATCTGCTACGTCGTTGACGCATTTTCTTGCCAGTGACACGCATGTTCAGCACAATTCTTGAAACGTTTCAGCGTTGCTGTAGCGGCCTTTACTGGCACGAACAGCAAGATTCGACACCAGTAAGCTGAAACGATTCAATCAGCAAGCGAGGAGAATTATGTTCCAGCTCGAATTGCAGGCCATCCATACCGGAGCCAGCGCCCAAAATAAAGAAGATGCGATTCGTCAGGTTGCGGCGGCACTTACTGCTGCAGGTAACGTGGCGGAAGGTTATGTCAACGGTATGCTGGCACGTGAGCAGCAGACCTCTACCTTTTTGGGTAATGGTATTGCCATTCCTCACGGCACCACCGACACACGCGATCTGGTGCTGAAAACCGGCGTGCAGGTCTTTCAGTTTCCGCAGGGCATTGCCTGGGGCGACGATCAGACCGCCTATGTCGCGATTGGTATTGCGGCCAAATCCGATGAACACCTGGCCTTGTTACGTCAGCTTACGCATGTGCTGAGTGATGACTCTGTTGCCGAACAGCTTAAAACGGCCTCAGCGGAAGATCTGCGTGCGCTGCTGATGGGTGAGAAGCAGCCCGCGGCGTTCAGCTTTGACACCTCCCTGATTACCCTCGACGTCAATGCACGTGATTTGATGACGTTGCAGGCCTTAAATGCCGGGCGTTTACAGGCGGCGGGCGTGGTTGATGCCAGCTATGTCGCGGATGTGGTGTCCCGCCATCCTCTGAGTCTGGGACAGGGCATCTGGCTCAGTGACAGCGGTAAAGGCAATCTGCAAAGCGGCGTAGCCGTCAGCCGCGCAGCGAGCGCGTTTGAGCACCAGGGCGAACCGGTCAACATGCTGATAAGCGTGGCAGCCGTTGATGAGCGTCCTCTGGACGTGCTGGGCTACCTCAGCGCTCTGCTGCAGAGTAATAAGGCCGATCGTTTATTAAAAGCGGATGCGGCAGGTGTTTATGCTCTGCTGACCAGCGAAGTCGACGAGCAGGCGGACCAACTGACTGCAGAATTCACGATCCGCAACGAGCATGGCTTACATGCGCGTCCGGGTACGGCACTGGTGAGCGTTATCAAGCAGTTTAACAGTGAGATCACGATTACGAACCTCGACGGCAGCGGCAAACCGGCGAACGGACGCAGCCTGATGAAAGTGGTCGCGCTGGGCGTGAAAAAAGGCCATCGCCTGCGTTTCACTGCCAGTGGTGATGATGCACAGCAGGCATTAGACGCCATCGAAGAAGCAATCAACAGCGGATTAGGTGAGGGGGCAGCATGACCAGACGTGTGGCAACTATCACGTTGAATCCTGCGTACGACCTGGTCGGCTATACGCCTGAAATTGAGCGCGGTGAAGTGAACCTGGTGAAGACCACCGGATTGCATGCTGCCGGTAAAGGCATCAATGTTGCCAAAGTGCTGAAAGATCTGGGGATTGATGTCACCGTAGGGGGCTTTCTGGGGAAAGATAACCAGGATGGTTTCCAACAGCTGTTCAGTGAACTGGGGATTGCTAACCGCTTTCAGGTGGTCAATGGCCGTACCCGCATCAACGTCAAGCTCACCGAGCAAAACGGGGACGTCACCGATCTCAACTTTTCCGGCTTCAGGGTGACCGCGCAGGACTGGGATCGTTTTACCAGCGATTCATTAACCTGGCTGGGTCAGTTCGACATGGTTTGCGTTAGCGGCAGCCTGCCGGAAGGTGTCGATCCTGACGCCTTTACCCGCTGGATGACTGAACTGCGCACCCATTGCCCTTGCATTATCTTCGACAGCAGCCGTGAAGCGCTGGTCGCAGGCCTGAAGGCCGCACCATGGCTGGTCAAACCCAACCGTCGCGAGCTGGAAATCTGGGCGGGACGTAAACTCCCTACGTTGCAGGATGTGATTAACGCAGCGCACGAGTTGCGTGAGCAGGGCATTGCACATGTGGTGATTTCTCTGGGTGCAGAAGGCGCACTTTGGGTCAATGCCTCAGGTGAATGGATTGCTAAACCGCCGGTGTGCGAGGTTGTCAGCACCGTTGGGGCAGGCGACTCCATGGTAGGTGGCCTGATTTATGGCCTGTTAATGCGTGAATCCAGTGAACATACGTTACGTCTGGCTACTGCGGTAGCCGCGATGGCCGTGAGCCAGAGCAACGTTGGCGTTACCGATCGTACCCAGTTGGCCGCAATGATGGCGCGCGTCGACTTACAACCCGTTAACTAACAGCAGGAGAGCGATAGTGAAAACGCTGCTGATAAAAGATCCTTCAACAGGACTGGCCTCTGCCTACATGGCAAAACAACGTCTGGCTGCTGCGGCTGCGCAGGCGGGTTTGACGCTAACAGAAAACCCGGCGGAAGCCGAACTGGTAATTGTCACCGGTCAACATGTGCCTGACGATGCTGCGCTGAACGGAAAATCCGTCTGGCTGGGCGATGTTCAACAGGCGGTCAGTGAGCCAGAACAGTTCCTGAACCGTGCGAAAGCCGAAGCGAAACCCTGGCAGGCCCGCGCAGCCGCTCCGGCTGCAACCCCTGCAACAGCGTCAGCTAACGGACCAAAACGCGTGGTTGCCGTAACGGCCTGTCCAACGGGCGTAGCACATACGTTTATGGCGGCTGAAGCTATTCAGGCTGAAGCGACCAAACGCGGCTGGTGGGTAAAAGTAGAAACCCGTGGCTCTGTTGGTGCAGGTAACGCGATTACGCCAGAAGAAGTGGCGGCGGCCGATCTGGTGATCGTGGCGGCGGATATCGAAGTGGACCTGGCGAAGTTTGCGGGTAAGCCGATGTACCGTACCTCAACCGGCCTGGCGCTGAAGAAGACCGCTCAGGAACTGGATAAAGCCGTTGCTGAAGCGAAGCCGTTTAAACCGTCCGGCGCGCAAAACAGCAATCAGGAAGAGAAAAAAGAGGGCGGTGCAGGCGCTTACCGTCATCTGTTAACAGGCGTGTCTTACATGCTGCCGATGGTGGTGGCTGGTGGTCTGAGTATCGCGCTGTCGTTTGCGTTTGGTATTACGGCGTTTAAAGAGCCGGGTACGCTGGCGGCTGCGCTGATGCAAATCGGTGGCGGCAGCGCGTTTGCCCTGATGGTGCCGGTACTGGCGGGTTTTATCGCGTTCTCTATCGCGGACCGTCCGGGCCTGACGCCGGGCCTGATTGGCGGGATGATCGCCACCAGCATCAACGCGGGCTTCCTTGGCGGCATCATCGCGGGCTTTATTGCGGGGTATGCAGCCAAACTCATTAGCGGCAAAGTGAAGCTGCCACAAAGTATGGAAGCGTTAAAACCTATCCTGATCATTCCGCTGTTTGCCAGCCTGATCACCGGCTTGCTGATGATTTATGTGGTCGGTAAACCCGTCGCGGGCATCATGAGCGGTTTGACCAGCTGGCTGGCTCACATGGGAACGGCTAACGCTATCCTGCTGGGTGCTATCCTCGGCGGTATGATGTGTACCGACATGGGTGGTCCTGTTAACAAAGTTGCCTACGCTTTCGGTGTCGGTCTGCTGAGTTCACAAACCTATGCACCGATGGCCGCCATTATGGCTGCGGGTATGGTGCCACCGCTGGCAATGGGGCTGGCGACGCTAGTTGCCCGTCGTAAATTCAATAAAGGTCAGCAGGAAGGAGGTAAAGCCGCGCTGGTTCTGGGCCTGTGCTTTATCTCAGAAGGTGCGATTCCGTTTGCCGCTCGTGACCCCATGCGCGTCCTGCCATGCTGTATCGTCGGCGGTGCGGTGACCGGTGCCACTTCTATGGCGATTGGTGCCAAACTGATGGCACCGCACGGCGGCCTGTTCGTGCTGTTGATTCCAGGTGCAATTACCCCGGTACTGGGTTACCTGCTGTCGATTGTTATCGGCACAGCCATTGCCGGATTAGGGTATGCGGTGCTGAAACGCCCGGAAGAAGAACTGGCGAAAGCCTGATCTTAAAAGGAAAAAGGAGCCGCCAGGCTCCTTTTTTTAACGTTGCTCTGATTTGAGCCAGGCTATTTCATCTTTCCAGATATCCGGATTGATGGTCTCCAGAATCAGTGGAATACCATCGAAGCGCGAATCCTTCATTATCCAGCTAAATACGGTTTTACCGATATTGCCTTCTCCCAGGCTGTGGTGACGGTCAACCCGGCTGCCCAGCGTACTTTTGGCATCATTCAGGTGCATGCCACGCAGATAATTAAATCCGACTATGCGATCAAACTCGGCAAAGGTTTCAGTACAGGCGGCTTCGCTGCACAGGTCATATCCGCCGGCGAAAGCATGGCAGGTATCAATACAAACACCTACGCGAGATTTATCTTCAACGTGTTCGATAATGGTCGCGAGATGCTCAAAGCGAAAGCCCAGATTACTGCCCTGTCCGGCGGTGTTTTCAATCACGGCGGTGACGTTGCGGGTCTGATCCAGTGCGATATTGATGGACTCAGCGATACGTTTTAAACAGGTCAGCTCGTCAATCTGCTGTAAATGGCTACCCGGATGAAAATTCAACAGTGTCAGGCCCAGTTGCTCTGCACGCTGCATTTCATCCACGAAGGCATCGCGGGATTTCTGCAGGGCTTCCATAACCGGATGCCCCAGATTAATCAGATAGCTGTCATGAGGCAGAATCTGATCTGATGAAAAGTGGTATTTCTCGCAGGCAGCGCGAAAGGCAGCAATAGTCTCATCCGAGAGCGGGGCGGCTTTCCACTGGCGCTGATTTTTGGTGAACAGCGCAAACGCCGTGGCTTCCAGTTCATGCGCGCGGATCACTGCCTGATCCACACCACCCGATGCGCTGACGTGCGCGCCAATATACTTCATGCCGTTCTCCTGAAGGGTTCAACTCAGTCTGAACGGCATGATACACGATGACACTGGGGCAAAACGCAGCGCGGCGGAAATTTTTACACCCGGATTAGGCAGGCAAACAGCAGCGCGACAGGATAATATTTGCTGCCCCGCAGAACAGAGCGGCGTCAGAAAGGACAGGCTGCCAGCATGGCGAGCTGGCAAGCGTCTGCAACAGAATGATGCGGGGACTAAAAAGGTTGGGCAAACCTGTCAGTGGCGGAGTTGCGCGATATCTTTTTCGCTCAGGCCGGTCATTTTGATGACGGTAGGGCGGTCAAAGCCGTTAGTTAACATGACCCGGGCAATCTTCAGCGCTTCTTCCTTTCTGCCTTTCTCAATCCCTCTTTGTTCCAGCTGTTCTGCAATGGTCATCAGTGCGTCTCCGTGTTGCGGCACCCGCTGTGCCAGCTTATGGATTAAGGCGTGCGCATCCGACACCTCGCCCGCCTGCACCATGTAGTTTACCAGCGAGATAACCTGTGATGAAGAGAGATATTCATTTGTGAGAATAGCCACCAGCCTGTCAAGCATCACGGTCAGATTACGCTGATGGATGTGCTTCTGAAGTAACGTTAAGGCGGCCATACGGCGGTGGTGCAGGATCTCGTCGTCAGGGATACGCGCTACGTCAACCAAAGGGAAAGCCGCCGTGTAAAGTTTGCCCGCCTGATCCGGTAACGCAAAGCCATCCAGCCAGCAGAGGGAATAGGGATAGGGGCTACGTTTACCGGTGTAGAACAAGACGGGAATGACTAACGGCAGCGTTTGATGTCCGGCTTGCAGATGGCGATGCATGGCGGCCACCGCATAGCGCATTAACCTGAAGGCCATGTGTTTATCCGGACCAGACTGGTGTTCAATAAGGACGTGGATATAGCCTTCGCCGGACGCGGTTTTCACGCTGTACAGCACATCGCTATAGTACTGCCGCAGGTCGTCCTCGACAAAGGAACCCGATTCCAGCTTAAGCGTGGTCAGATCGCACAGGGCGCGCAACGCTTGTGGCAGGTGGATCGCCATAAAATCCCGCGCCACGTCCGGCTCGGTCAGAAACTGTCGGAACAGCGCGTCGTGAGGTGTCGGTGTTGGGGACGTTCTCTTCATCAGTTCCGGCTCGTAAAAATCACCGGTCTACAATAGAGCTACGGGGGGATCTTATCTAATATCAATGGGGTAATTTACGGCGCTTCTCGCAATGTTGGGGTGAGATGAACACCTTCAACACGCGAGCAAACGGGCTAACCGGCCTGCATGCGGCCGGTTTAATAAAGACATGAACGTGCCTTACGCGATAAAACGCTGAACCAGCAGGTTAATCGTGCCGCCGCCCAGCACCAGCCAGCCAAAGACCAGTGCCCCCAACAGGACAGGTTTATAGCCCGCTGCACGCAGGGCAGTGAAACGGGTGGTCAGACCCAGTGCCGCCATTGCCATGGTCAGCAATATTCCTCCCAGCGTGTTGAACATATTCACCCATCCGGCCGGCAGCCAGTGCAGCGAGTTGAACAAGGCGACAACGACAAACATCAGGGCAAACCATGGAAACGTCACCGGCTTTGCGCTCTGCTGTTCTGCCTGCTCACGTCGCAGGGCGCCGCTCAGCAACAGTAAAAACGGCGCCAGCAGCATGACGCGCAGCATTTTCGCGATAACGGCGCTGCTTTCGGTTTCGGGCGCAATGCTGTGTCCGGCAGCAACGACCTGCGCCACCTCATGAATGGTTGAACCGGTAAAAATGCCAAACTGCGTCAGCGTGACACGGGGAAAAAAGTCATGCACCAGTGGCCACAAAACGGGATAAATAAAAATCGCCAGGGTACCAAACAGCACCACCGTAGCGACGGCAACGGCCACTTTTGACGGCGCCGCTTTGACCACCGGTTCCGTGGCCAGCACCGCCGCGGCGCCACAGATGCTGCTGCCTGCACCAATTAACCATACAGTTTCGCGGTCAAGCTTCAGCAGACGTCGGCCCAGCAGGCAGGTCACAAAGAACGTACTGCTCAGGGTCAGCACATCAATCAGCAGGCCGCTTAATCCCACGTCGGTGATTTGCTGCAAGGTGATGCGAAAGCCAAACAGAATCACACCGAGCCTGAGCAGTTTTTGTTTTGCCAGCTGCACGCCCGCGTCACACTGGCCGGCAAGAGGCGAGTAAACGCTGTTACCGACGATGATGCCCAGCATAATCGCCAGAGTTAATGAGCCCAGACCCAGACGAGCGATGCCTGGCACCTGGGCCACAGCGGCAGTCACGCTGGCGATCAGGCCGCATAACAACAGGCCGGGTAGCCACTGCTGAACGAAAGGATTTTTTGAAAGGGTGATGTCTGCCATGATTACGCTCCTGGTTGAGCGCTCATCATCATGCGGGGCTTGTTAAAAGTGAAATTGATTATATATTTATAATCTACCGCTATAAGTGATAAGGCAGGAACTATGCTGTTTGCACGACTGAAACGCTTAATCACGCTCATCAAACGCGATGTGCTGACGCTCGCCTTTGCCTGTCGCGATCCTCAAACACCGCTGTGGTGTAAAGGCCTGGCCGCCGGGTTGCTGGCGTACGGCATAAGTCCGATCGATTTGATTCCGGATGTTATCCCGGTTGTGGGACTAGTAGACGATGCCGTCATTATCCCTGCCGGTGTCATGTTACTGCTGAAAATGCTGCCGCGCGAGGTTCGGGCCCGCAGCGTCGCGCGTGCGCAGCAACAGCGTGCACGCGGTAAAAAAGTATTGGGTGTACTGGGTGTGATTTTTCTGCTGTGGATCGCCCTGATCGTTTACCTTGTCGCGCGCTAAGTGATTCCGGAGTTTTCATGCATATTACCCTGCGACAAATTGAAGTGTTTACCGAGGTGCTTAAAAGCGGCTCTACCACCCAGGCTTCTCAGGTGCTGGCGCTCTCCCAGTCTGCTGTCAGTGCCGCCCTGGCTGATCTGGAAAACCAGTTAGGTGTGCAGCTTTTCGATCGGGTAGGAAAGCGGCTAGTGCTCAACGAACATGGCCGGTTACTTTATCCCCGTGCCGTTGGCCTGCTCGAACAGGCCACAGAAATCGAACAGTTATTTAAAGAAGATAACGGGGCTATTCGTATTTATGCCAGCAGCACCATCGGGAATTATCTGCTGCCGGGGATGATTGCCGGTTACCGCCGTGATTTCCCCACGTTGCCTTTAGAGCTGAGCGTGGGAAACAGTCAGGACGTGATCACAGCCGTTTCCGATTTTCGCGTCGATGTGGGATTAATTGAGGGGCCGTGCCATATGACAGAACTGGTCAGCGAGCCCTGGCTGGAAGATGAACTGGTGGTCTTTGCCGCACCGGACGCCGCCATTTTGCAGCAGCCCGTCACGCTGACCTCGCTGGCTGAGGCCACCTGGATTCTCCGCGAGCGCGGCTCAGGTACGCGCGAGATTGTCGATTATCTGCTGTTGTCCCATTTGCCGACATTTCAGTTGGGCATGGAGCTGGGCAACTCCGAAGCGATAAAGCATGCCGTGCGGCACGGGATGGGCATCAGTTGCTTATCACGTCGGGTGATTGCCGAGCAGTTGAGCGCCGGGACGCTGATTGAGCTGAAAACGCCTTTGCCGAATCTGACGCGCACGCTTTATCGCATCCACCATCGACAAAAACACATCTCAAAGGCCCTGTCGCGGTTTTTATCGTACTGCCGGGAAACGTAAACGCCCGATGAATGGTGGTTTAATCAGCGGTTCAACCCCTTGAATTTCAGGGAAACAGGCGGCGCCGCTAATAATTTCGCGCCAATCATGAAGGTAACTAATAACAGCGTAGCATTCGCTATACAGCGTGGCCTTTGCTGCTACAATCGCGCCTTATTTTTACCCAGCGTAATGTTTACACATGCATAATGACACAAATACAACACAACAACCTGCGTTACGACGCGATCTAAAAGCACGCCATCTCACCATGATCGCCATTGGCGGATCAATCGGTACAGGTCTGTTTGTGGCATCCGGTGCCACCATCTCTCAAGCTGGCCCCGGCGGGGCATTACTCTCATATGCCTTAATTGGCTTAATGGTCTATTTCCTGATGACCAGCCTCGGCGAACTGGCCGCGTTTATGCCGGTTTCCGGCTCCTTCGCCACCTACGGTGCCAAATACGTGGAAGAGGGCTTTGGTTTCGCCCTGGGCTGGAATTACTGGTACAACTGGGCGGTCACCATTGCTGTCGACCTGGTGGCATCGCAACTGGTTATGAATTACTGGTTTCCCGACACGCCGGGCTGGATCTGGAGCGCACTGTTCCTGAGCCTGATGTTCCTGATCAATTACATTTCAGTCAAAGGCTTTGGCGAGACCGAATACTGGTTCTCCTTGATCAAAGTCGCCACCGTCGTGATCTTTATCGTGGTGGGCGTGTTGATGATTGTGGGCATTATGCGTGGCGCGGAAAATGCAGGCTGGCATAACTGGCAGGTAGGCGATGCGCCGTTTGCCGGAGGTTTTGCGGCGATGATCGGTGTTGCGATGATTGTCGGCTTTTCTTTCCAGGGGACTGAACTCATCGGCATAGCGGCGGGTGAATCTGAAGATCCGGCGAAAAACATTCCGCGCGCCGTGCGTCAGGTGTTCTGGCGCATCCTGCTGTTTTATGTGCTGGCCATTCTGATTATCAGTCTGATTCTGCCCTATACCGATCCGCAACTGCTGCACAATGATATTAAAGATATCAGCGTGAGTCCGTTTACCCTGGTGTTCCAGAATGCCGGCCTGCTGTCTGCGGCGGCGGTCATGAACGCGGTGATTTTAACGGCGGTACTGTCGGCGGGTAACTCCGGGATGTATGCCTCAACGCGCATGTTGTATAACCTGGCGTGTGAAGGTAAAGCGCCGCGCATTTTTGCCCGGCTGTCAAAAGGCGGCGTACCGCGTAATGCGTTATGGGCCACCACCGTCGTCGCGGGTTTGTGCTTTTTAACCTCAAAATTTGGTAATCAGGAAGTCTATCTCTGGCTGCTGAATACCTCCGGTATGACAGGCTTTATCGCCTGGTTAGGGATTGCCATCAGTCACTATCGTTTCCGTCGCGGTTATGTGGCTCAGGGGCGCGATCTGAGCGACTTGCCGTACCGCTCAGGCTTCTTCCCACTGGGGCCCATTTTTGCCTTTGTACTCTGTCTGATTATTACGCTCGGTCAGAATTACCAGGCCTTCCTGCAGGACACCATTGACTGGTACAGCGTTGCAGCGACCTATATTGGCCTGCCCTTGTTCCTGCTGATCTGGCTGGGTTACAGGCTGGTGCGGGGCGGACGCATTGTGAAATACAGTGAGATGGAATTTCCCCGCTCATAACGGTTAAAAGCGCACGGTAAACGCCGTGCGCTTTTACGTTACGTCATCACTATTAACATTCCATGAATTGATAATTATTATCACCTGCACTATTGTGGCTGCGTTTTTAATTTTGGAGCCATTACTGGATTGAACCATGACAACGGAATCCTCGTTGATTGGTGCTGAAGCAGGCCATCAGCCCATACTGAAAAATTATCATCAGGTTTTGCGCCGCCGCCTGTTCTGGATAGGGGCGTTGCTGGTGGCGATCCTTGCGTCACTGGTTCTGGACTTTACGCTCGGCCCGGCCGGACTTTCGCTATCGACGTTGTGGCACACGCTGCTCTCACCCGAGAGCGTTGATGCAGGCACGCGCGTCATTGTCTGGGATATCCGCCTGCCTTATGCGCTCATGGCCATCGTGGTCGGCCTTGCACTGGGCCTTGCCGGTGCAGAAATGCAAACCATCCTTAATAACCCGCTTGCCAGTCCGTTTACGCTGGGCGTTTCCTCGGCGGCGGCGTTCGGCGCCGCACTGGCCATTATTTTAGGCGTAGGGATTCCGGGGATCTCCGGTCAGTGGTTTATCTCAGCCAATGCGTTTATCTTTGCTCTGCTGGCCGCCTTAATGCTGGACGGCATTACGCGCTGGACGCAGGTCTCGTCATCTGGCGTGGTGTTATTTGGTATTGCCCTAGTGTTTACCTTTAATGCGCTGGTGTCGATGATGCAGTTTATCGCCAGTGAAGATACGTTACAGGGGCTGGTGTTCTGGACCATGGGCAGCCTGGCGCGTGCGTCCTGGGAAAAACTGGGCGTACTGAGCGCGGCTTTTGTGCTGTTGGTGCCGTTTTCCCTGCTCAGTAGCTGGAAACTGACCGCACTGCGCCTGGGGGAAGACCGGGCCGTGAGTTTTGGTATCGACGTGCGCCGTCTGCGCCTGGCGACTTTGCTGCGTATTAGTGTGCTATCCGCCTTAGCGGTCGCCTTTGTCGGCCCGATTGGTTTTATTGGCCTGGTCGCACCGCACATCGCCCGTATGATGTTCGGCGAAGATCATCGCTTCTATCTACCGGCCAGTGCGCTGACCGGTGCCCTTGTGCTGTCGCTGGCTTCAGTGGCTTCCAAAAACCTGATTCCCGGAGCCATTATCCCGGTCGGGATTGTGACCTCGCTCATTGGGGTGCCGTTTTTCCTGAGTATCATTTTGCGTCACCGAGGGCATGTGTAATGGAACAGGGATTACGCCTGCGCGGCTTCACCACCGGTTATCCTAAACGTCAGGTCATTGATAACCTTCACGTCGAGCCGTTACCGCGTGGCGAAATCACGGTCCTGCTGGGACCGAACGGCTGCGGTAAATCCACCTTACTGCGTGCGCTGGCCGGGCTGAATAAAGGGCAGGGCGAACTGTGGTTAAACGGCGAAGATCTGATGACTCAGCCCTTTGCCCGCCGGGCCAGACAGGTTGTGTACCTGCCGCAATCGTTGCCTGCGGGGGTGCATCTGCATGTGCTGGAGTCCATTATTGTCGCGCAGCGTGCGTCATCGGGCCTGCACAGTCCCGCCAGTGAAGCCGATGTCATGAAACTGCTGGATCAACTGGGCATTGCCCATCTGGCAATGCGGTATCTGGATCAGCTCTCGGGTGGACAAAAGCAGCTTGTTGGCCTGGCCCAGTCGTTGATTCGCCGGCCTGCGCTGTTACTGCTGGATGAACCGCTGAGTGCGCTGGATTTAAACTACCAGTTTCACGTTATGGATTTAGTGCGGCGTGAGACGGCGCTGCGCAATATGGTGACGGTGGTCGTGGTCCACGATATCAATATCGCTTTACGTCACGCGCAGCATGCGCTGATGCTCAAAGCGGGACAGTTAATCGCAGAAGGCGCACCGGATAGCGTGATCACGCCCACTACGCTGGCGCAGGTTTATGGCGTGCAGGGCCGCATTGAGCACTGTTCCCGCGGAATGCCGCAGGTCATGATTGACGGATTAGTCCGGGAAGGGCTGATGTAAAAAAACGGGGATGGCGCACGCCATCCCCGGTTGTGTTATCCCACCAACAAGTGCTGCGCATGAAAGCGCAGATGATCTTCCACGAAGCTGGCGATAAAGAAGTAACTGTGATCGTAGCCTGGCTGAATACGCAGAGTTAACGGGAAATCCATCTCCTGCGCCACTGCCTCTAATCGCTCCGGCTGAAGCTGATCCGCCAAAAACTGATCGCTGTCGCCCTGATCGATCAATAACGGCAGGCGATGCTGAACCTCGCGCATCAGCTGACAGCTGTCGTATGCCCGCCAGGCCTGGCGATCCTCTCCCAGATAAGCGGTGAACGCCTTTTGTCCCCAGGGCACATCGGCGGGATTCACAATGGGCGCAAAGGCGGAGGCGGAGGCAAAGCGGTTTGCCAGGCGTAACGCCAGCATCAGCGCGCCGTGTCCGCCCATAGAGTGCCCCATGATCGACTGACGTTCACTGACCTTAAAGTTATCGGCAATCAGCGCAGGCAGCTCCTCACTAAGGTAGTCGAACATCCGATAGTGGCTCGCCCAGGGCTGCTGCGTCGCATTGAGATAAAAGCCCGCGCCCTGGCCCAGATCATAGCCCTCGTCATTGGCCACTGCCTCACCGCGCGGGCTGGTATCGGGCATGATCAGCACCAGCCCCAGTTCAGCGGCGACGCGCTGCGCACCCGCTTTGGTGGTAAAGTTTTCATCATTGCAGGTCAGGCCTGCCAGAAACCACACCACCGGTGGGGGCGAATCCCCGCGCGGACGGGGCAAATAGATGCTGAACGTCATCGGGCAGTTCAGCACCTGGGAGGGATGACGCCAGCGCTGCTGCCAGCCGCCAAAAATACGGTGTTCTTCCAGTAACTCAAGAGAAGATGTCATAGCGCCCCCGATTACTTATTGAAGTGAACGACGGAGCGGATCGACTTCCCTTCGTGCATCAAATCAAAGGCGTCATTTATCTCTTCCAGCGGCATGGTATGCGTAATGAAGTCGTTCAACGCAAATTTACCATCGAGGTAATCCTGCACAATCCCAGGCAGCTGCGAGCGACCTTTTACGCCACCAAACGCAGAGCCACGCCAGACGCGCCCTGTGACTAACTGGAACGGACGCGTAGAGATTTCCTGGCCTGCACCGGCGACGCCGATGATCACCGACTCGCCCCAGCCTTTATGGCAGCACTCCAGGGCAGAACGCATCACGTTGACGTTACCGATACATTCAAAGGAGAAATCCACGCCGCCGTCGGTGAGTTCAACAATCACGTCCTGGATAGGTTTATCGTAATCCTTAGGGTTGATCAGATCGGTCGCACCAAGTTTACGGGCCAGGTCGAATTTGCTGGTATTGATATCAATACCAATGATGCGGCCGGCCTTCGCCATTTTCGCGCCGATAATCGCTGACAAACCAATGCCGCCCAGACCAAAGATGGCAACGGTATCGCCTTCTTTAACTTTAGCGGTGTTCATCACTGCGCCCATACCGGTGGTTACGCCGCAGCCCAGCAGGCACACTTCTTCCAGTGGCGCTTCTTTACTGATTTTAGCCAGAGAGATTTCCGGGACGACGGTGTATTCGGAGAAGGTTGACGTGCCCATATAGTGAAAAATGGGTTTACCGTCTTTAAAGAAACGCGTCGTGCCGTCAGGCATCAGGCCTTTACCTTGTGTGGTGCGGATGGCCTGGCACAGATTGGTTTTGCCTGACAGACAGAACTTACATTTACCACATTCCGGCGTGTAAAGCGGGATAACATGATCGCCCACTTCCACGCTGGTGACGCCTTCGCCGACCGCTTCAACGATACCGCCGCCTTCGTGACCCAGAATCGCCGGGAACACGCCTTCCGGATCGCTACCTGACAGCGTATAAGCATCCGTATGACAAACGCCAGTGGCAACGATACGGACCAGCACTTCCCCTTTTTGCGGCGGCATTAAATCCACTTCTTCAATTTTCAGTGGTTCGCCAGCGGCCCAGGCGACAGCGGCACGGGTTTTGATCATGTTCATGCAATCCCTCTTCCAGTCAGATTGTGACGCGTTATGGCGTCTGGATGGTCGTGATTCATTAAAAATAGCGCGGAAATCTTATTCCGCCGCCTGTAAAGGATGCATCAGCTCATCGTTGAGCGGACGATCGTGAAACTGTTCGATAATAAGGTACTTGAGTGCCTCAACATTGGGCGTAAAGGCGTCCCGTCGCCACATCAGCCAGGTCGCAGTATCACGATACTTCGCCGGCAGGCTGTGTACCTGAACCCGTGCGCGCTCTGGCATCTGTTTCAGGACCGACGCCGGAATCATCGCCACGCCTGCACCGCCCGCGACACAGGCCAGCATGGCATGATAAGACTGAATCTCCATGACGCTGTTTGGCGCGGCCTGGCTGTCGCGATACCAGGCTTCCAGTTTCACCCGGTAAGAGCAGCTGTTGCGGAACGCAAACAACGTATCTTCCTGAGTATCGCGTGCGCTCGTCACCGGGATGTGGTCAAGGTCAGTGATGAGCACCATCTCTTCACGGAACGCAATACAGCCATTCAGATCGTCGTGCTGAACCGGCCCGTCGACCAACGCCGCGGCCAGTGTTCCTTCGCGAACCCGATCGATAATTTCACCGGAGGTGCCGGTGATCAGCGATAAGGCGACCGCCGGAAAACGCTGATGATAGGCAGCCAGCAGGCCAGGCAGGCGCGTTGCCGCCGTACTTTCCATCGAGCCCAGCGCAAAATTCCCGCCAGGCTTACCGGTGCGCGCCATACTTAAGGCTTCATCGCTCAGGGCCAGAATGCGCTGCGCATAGTTAAGAAAGTTATGGCCCATCGGGGATAAGCGAATGCGCTGTTTTTCCCGAATGAACAGATCGGCACCCAGTTCCTCTTCCAACTGGCGCAGGCGCGTGGTGAGGTTAGAAGGCACCCGATGCAGTTGTTCCGCAGCACGGGCAAGAGAACCGCTCTCTGCCACGGAACAGAACATACGTAGCTGGACTAAATCCATGTGTTCTCTTCCTGTAAACAAGTTAGTTAAGATTATTCACTTTTCGTGATTCTAAGCATCGTTCATGCTGTACGCAAGTTTCAATTTAAAAAACTGAGGTGCCCAATGGCATTTCGCGTCGCGATAAGTGCGTTTTTGACTTTGTTTGTCGTCATGGGCATCGGCCGTTTTGCGTTTACGCCCCAGGTGCCTTTACTGATTCAGGCTGATCAGTTAACCCTGACCAGTGCCAGTGTGGTCGCAGCATTAAACTACCTGGGTTACCTGTGCGGCTCCTTTGACGCGATGCGCGCGCAGCAGCGTGTGGAGTGGCGGCTGCATCTGGGGGTTTGGGGCGCGGTGGTGTTAACCGCGTTGTCAGCCTGTGCCGGGGGCCCCTGGCTGCACGGGATCATTCGTTTTGTGATTGGCTGGGCCAGCGGCTGGGCCATGGTGCTGGTGGCCGCGTGGAGCAACGAGCAACTGCATCATCACGGTCGTCCTGGTCTGTCGGCGGCGGTCTTTGCCGGTCCCGGCGCTGGCATTTTCATCAGCGGCCTGCTGGCGGTCATCTTACACAGTTTACAGGTCTCTGTGACGCTGGCGTGGGGCATTTACGCTGCGCTGGCCGCCGTGCTGGTGGCGGCCATCTGCCGCAACCTGCCGCGTACGGGGGCGCTGCACCGGGCAGGGCAGGTACCAGCGCCGCTGACGCTGACGCCCAACCTGCGGCGGCTGGTCCTGAGCTACAGCCTGGCGGGGTTTGGCTATATTTTGCCTGCCACCTTTTTGTCGCAAATGGCGGCAGCCCGTTTTCCGGGCAGTGCGCTGGCGCAGCTGGTCTGGCCGGTATTTGGCGGGGCGGCGATGCTGGGCATCGTCATCGGTATTGTGACGCGTCGAATGGGGCAGGCGCATGTCCGCCTGGCCATCACGCTCTGGGCCCAGGCGCTGGGCGTGCTGGCGGCCGCCTTGTTGCCGGGGTTCGGTGGTTTGTTACTTGGTGCGCTGCTGGTGGGCGGGGGCTTTTTGAGTGTCGTGCAGTTGTCGCTGCTTTGCGCGCGTGAACTGGCTCCGCAGCATACGCGCTATATGGCGGGCTTACTGACCACCGGCTATGCGATTGGGCAACTGGCTGGCCCCTTACTTTCCTCACTTTCAACCCTGTTTCTGCACCACCTTGAGCCTGCGTTATGGGTAGCAGGCGCCAGTCTGGTCTGGGCGGGCCTGTTAGTGTGGCGGCGGGTCGCGTGAAAAGCTTTCATCTCCAATCAGATTGATTGCTGGATTCCCTGCACAGAAAGTCTCACAATACGCGCTCAGTAATATGACCCGCAGGTAACAGACTGCGGGCGCAACACCTGCCGGAGAAGAGTAAGATGAGTACCTTAAGTCAGGAAGCTGCACTGGTTCACGAAGCGCTGCTGGCGCGTGGGCTGGAAACGCCGCTGCGTGCACCTACGCGTGAAATGGACGATGAAACGCGCAAAAGCCTGATTGCAGGCCATATGACGGAAATTATGCAGCTGCTGAATCTGGATCTTGAAGATGACAGCCTGATGGAAACCCCGCACCGCATTGCCAAAATGTATGTCGATGAGGTCTTTTCCGGTCTCGATTACGCCAATTTCCCCAAAATCACCCTTATCGAAAACAAGATGAAGGTGGACGAGATGGTCACGGTACGCGACATTACGCTGACCAGCACCTGTGAACACCACTTTGTGATTATCGATGGTAAAGCCACCGTCGCCTATATTCCCAAAGACAAAGTGATTGGTTTATCCAAAATTAACCGCATCGTGCAGTTTTTTGCCCAGCGACCTCAGGTGCAGGAGCGTCTGACCCAGCAGGTGCTGCTGGCGCTGCAAACATTGTTAGGCACCAATAACGTTGCTGTTTCCATTGATGCCGTCCACTACTGTGTAAAAGCACGCGGTGTGAAGGATGCCACCAGTGCCACCACGACCACTTCCCTGGGCGGTCTGTTTAAATCCAGCCAGAATACCCGTCAGGAATTTCTGCGCGCGGTGCGTCACAGTTAATATCGACAGGTGGGCGCAGATGCGCCTGCCGGGTCCGTCAGGAGCCGCTATGCAACGCTACCTTGCGCTGGATTTTATTCGCGGCTGTGCCATTCTCGGCATCCTGTTGCTGAATATTATTGGTTTTGGCTTACCTTCTGCGGCCTATCTCAATCCTGCCTGGCAGGGCAGCGTCACCTTGTCTGATGCGTGGACATGGGCGCTGTCCGATATCTTCGCGCAGCTTAAATTTCTGACGCTCTTTGCGCTGCTGTTTGGCGCGGGGTTGCAACTGCAGCTGCCGCGCGGAAGTCGCTGGCTGTCCGCCCGTCTGTCATTACTGGTGCTGCTGGGGTTTCTTCACAGCATTTTTATCTGGGAAGGCGATATCCTGCTGGATTACGGCATTATCGGCCTGATCGTCTGGCGGATGCTGCGCGATGCGCCGTCCACGCGTGGGCTAATCAATACCGGGATTTTACTTTATCTGGTGGGCTGTGCGCTGTTGCTGATCTTTGCCCTGATTAGCAGCGCCGAGCCGTCACGCTCGTGGTTGCCCGGCGCCGCAGACATTCAGTATGAACAGTTCTGGAAGGTCAACGGCGGGCTGGCGGCGGTACGCATCCGCCTGGATAACCTCTCCTCCAGTTTAATGGCACTAGTGGCGCAGTATGGCTGGCAACTGGCCGGACTGATGCTGCTGGGCGCGGCCTTGTTACGTAGCGGCTGGCTGAAAGGAACATTTCCCGTGTCCCATTACCGGCGCGTTGCGCGGATGTTACTGCCGATTGGGCTGGGGATAGCGACGGCAGGTGTGGCCGCGCAATGGTTTGTGGACTGGGATGCACGCTGGAGTGCGTTCTATTTACAACTGCCGCGTGATCTTGCCAGCCCGTTAATCAGTATCGGCTATGCCGCACTGTGCTTTGGATTTTGGCCAGCCATTCAGCGCTGGCGGATGAGTTATGCTATCCAGTGCGTGGGCCGTATGACGCTCAGTAACTATCTGCTGCAGTCCCTGATCGGCACTACGCTGTTCTACCGCTTCGGGCTTTTTATGCACTTTACGCGCTGGCAACTGGTCATGATGGTGCCAGGCATATGGTGTATTAACCTGCTGTTTTCCGTGCTGTGGCTACGCTATTTCCCGCAGGGGCCGGTGGAATGGATCTGGCGTCGTCTGACACGCTTTCTTGCCACGCCGCACCCCACGTCATCCTCAGAAAGATAATGACGGTCATCACAAAGGTTGCAGAATTGTATGTAACCGTTTTCATTGATGTGACGCAATTCACGCTGTCCCATGCACTTCCCTGACAGAATAGCGCCGGTGCCATAACCGGCGTAATGCCTTTTCTCTGGAAGTGCTGCATGATAACCATTCGAGATGTTGCGCGTCAGGCGGGCGTGTCCGTAGCGACTGTCTCGCGCGTACTAAATAACAGCAGCGCGGTCACCGCTGAAACACGTGACGTCGTGTTACAGGCGGTTGACGCTCTGGGCTATCGCCCAAATGCCAATGCTCAGGCGCTGGCAACCCAGGTGAGCGATACGATCGGCGTCGTCGTCATGGATGTCTCCGATCCCTTTTTTGGCGCGCTGGTCAAAGCGGTGGATACCGTGGCACAGCGCGTCCAGAAACATGTACTGATCAGCAACTCCTGGCATCAGGAAGAAAAAGAGCGTCACGCTATCGAAGTGTTGATACGGCAACGGTGCAATGCGCTGGTGGTCCATGCGAAAACGCTTTCAGACGCAGAGCTGGCGGGCTTTATGAGTCAGGTGCCAGGTATGGTGGTTATCAACCGCAGTATACCGGGTTATGAGGCCCGTTGCGTCAGTCTGGATAATGTGACCGGGGCCTTAATGGCCTCACGCATGCTGCTGCAACAGGGGCATTCCCGCATCGGCTATCTCTGTTCCAGTCATCCCATTGAAGATGTGGATCAACGGCGTGAAGGCTGGTTACAGGCGATGGCAGAGCAGGGAATCCGCCCACAGGAAAGCTGGATAGCCAGCGCAGAGCCGGATATGCAAGGGGGCGAAGCCGCAATGGTGGAACTGCTGGGACGCAATCTGAATCTCAGCGCCATTTTCGCCTATAACGATGGTATGGCGGCCGGTGCCCTTACCGCTCTGAAAGACAATGGCATTCAGGTGCCGCACCATTTTTCTGTCGTCGGCTTCGATGATATTCCGGTTTCGCGGTACACCGATCCTCAACTTACCACAGTCCGTTATCCTATTGTTTCTATGGCAAAACTTGCCACTGAACTGGCCCTGCAGGGCGCGGCAGGCTGTCTTGACACTACGGCGAAACATATCTTTATGCCCACCCTCGTTCGCCGCCATTCCGTCGCGCAAAAGCAAAGTGTGGAGTCCGTCACTAATTCAGGCGATTCCGCGATGTAACCGTTTTCAATCTGTGATTGTATTCACAGTTAATTAACATTGCTATCACTATGATGGCAACGTCTTACAGTACTGAAACATTATGTAACGCCACTCTCCCGTTGAGGGCACCGACAGCATCGTTGGTTCAGGCTTATAACACACGCTTTACGGACGCATTGACCTACATGGAAGTCGAGTTTGGCACGGCACAGCAGTGGCTCAGTCTGATTTAGAGCGCATCTTGCCTCGCCGGATAATTCTTACCCGATGTTCTTCCGCGGCTTGACGCAGCAGAACATAAAAAGACCCTACAGAAAAACCGGAGATACCATGAATAAGAAGGTTTTCACGCTCACAGCACTGGTTGCCAGCATGATGTTTGGTGCAGTAGCCCACGCCGCTGATACCCGTATCGGCGTGACTATTTATAAGTACGACGACAACTTTATGTCGATGGTACGTAAAGACATCGAGAAAGAAGCCAAAACGCTGGGCGGCATCCAACTGCTGATGAATGACTCGCAGAACGATCAGTCAAAACAAAACGATCAAATTGACGTGCTGATGGCAAAAGGCGTGAAAGCGTTAGCCATCAACCTGGTCGACCCGGCTGCAGCGGCCGTCGTGGTACAGAAAGCCCGTGCGAACGATATCCCGGTTGTGTTCTTCAACAAAGAACCTAACGCCAAAGTGCTGGCCAGCTACGATAAAGCCTACTATGTCGGTACTGATTCGAAAGAGTCTGGCGTGATTCAGGGCAAACTGATTGAGAAGCACTGGAAAGCGACCCCGGCCTGGGATCTGAACAAAGACGGTGTGATCCAGTATGTGCTGCTGAAAGGCGAACCAGGCCATCCTGATGCCGAAGCGCGTACTAAATATGTTATCGATACGCTGAACAAAGATGGCGTGAAAACCCAGCAGTTAGCGATGGATACGGCGATGTGGGATACCGCACAGGCTAAAGACAAAATGGACGCCTGGCTGTCAGGCCCTAACGCCAAGAAAATCGAAGTGGTAATCGCGAACAACGATGCGATGGCGATGGGGGCTGTTGAAGCGCTGAAGGCACACAACATGTCTTCTATCCCGGTATTTGGTGTGGATGCCTTACCTGAGGCGCTGGCGCTGGTTAAATCTGGCGCGATGGCCGGTACGGTGCTGAACGATGCGGAAAACCAGGCGAAAGCCACCATCGATATGGCGAAGAACCTTGCCGATGGTAAACCGGCCACCGAAGGCACCAACTTCAAGATGGTCGATAAGATCGTACGCGTACCCTACGTACCGGTTGATCAGGAAAACCTGTCTCAGTTCCAGAAATAATTATGTGCAAACGGGCGCGGCGGCTGCTGCGCCTTTTTTATGTCATCACCGTTTTTTAGCCAGGTAAATTATGGCCAGTGATAATACGACCGCGCAGCGCGAATATCTGCTGGAAATGACCAACGTCAGTAAATCATTTCCCGGCGTTAAAGCTCTCGACAACGTAAATTTAAAAGTGCGGCCTCACTCCGTTCATGCACTGATGGGTGAGAACGGCGCTGGTAAATCAACGTTGTTAAAATGTTTATTTGGTATCTACAAAAAAGATACCGGAAGTATTCTTTTTCAAGGGCAGGAAATAGATTTTAAAAGCTCCAAAGAGGCGCTGGAAAATGGCGTGTCAATGGTTCACCAGGAATTAAACCTGGTATTACAGCGTACCGTGATGGACAACATGTGGCTTGGGCGTTATCCACGCAAAGGCTTCTTTGTCGATCAGGAAAAAATGTACCGTGATACCAAAGCGATTTTTGACGAGCTGGATATTAACATCGATCCCCGTGACAAAGTCGCGCATCTCTCCGTCTCGCAAATGCAGATGATTGAGATTGCCAAAGCGTTTTCTTATGACGCCAAAATCGTGATCATGGATGAACCGACATCCTCGTTGACGGAAAAAGAAGTGAATCATCTGTTCACGATTATCCGTAAGCTGAAAGATCGCGGCTGCGGCATTGTTTATATTTCACATAAAATGGAAGAGATCTTCCAGTTGTGTGATGAAATTACGGTTCTGCGTGACGGTCAGTGGATTGCAACCCAGCCGCTCGAAGGGCTGGACATGGATAAGATCATCGCCATGATGGTGGGGCGTTCATTAAGCCAGCGCTTCCCGGATCGCGTAAATGTGCCGGGCGAGACCATTCTTGAGGTGCGCAATTTAACCTCTCTGCGTCAGCCTTCTATTCGTGATATTTCGTTTGATTTGCGTAAAGGGGAGATACTCGGTATTGCCGGGTTGGTCGGTGCAAAACGTACGGATATCGTCGAAACGCTGTTTGGCATTCGCGAAAAATCGGGCGGCACAATTAAACTGCA
Source organism: Pantoea stewartii (assembly GCF_011044475.1). Lineage (NCBI taxonomy): Bacteria > Pseudomonadati > Pseudomonadota > Gammaproteobacteria > Enterobacterales > Erwiniaceae > Pantoea > Pantoea stewartii. The sequence continues at coordinate 1,243,460 of NZ_CP049115.1, read as the reverse complement.
CGGTAAAACGATTAATAATCACACGGCGAATGAAGCCATCAATCATGGCTTTGCTCTTGTGACGGAAGAACGTCGCTCTACCGGTATTTATGCGTTTCTGGATATTGGTTTTAATTCTCTCATCTCCAATATCAAAAAATATAAGAACAACATTGGTCTGCTGGATAATAAGCGTATGAAGAGTGATACCCAATGGGTTATCGACTCCATGCGGGTAAAAACGCCAGGCCACCACACCCAAATTGGTTCGCTTTCAGGTGGTAACCAACAGAAGGTGATTATTGGACGCTGGTTGCTGACGCAGCCCGAAATATTGATGCTCGATGAACCCACTCGCGGTATTGATGTGGGGGCCAAATTCGAGATTTACCAGCTGATGGCTGAGCTGGCAAAAAAAGAAAAGGGCATCATTATTATCTCTTCCGAAATGCCAGAGCTGTTAGGCATCACCGATCGTATTCTGGTCATGAGTAACGGTCTGGTCGCTGGCATTGTTGATACAAAAACGACTACGCAGAACGAAATATTGCGTTTAGCGTCATTACACCTTTAATGAAGTAAGGGCTGTTAACATGAAAGCGACTACAAAAAAGAATGCGCTAACCTGGCTGAAAGAGGGTGGCATTTATGTCGTGCTACTGGTACTGCTGGCGATTATTATTTTCCAGGATCCGACGTTCTTAAGTTTAATGAATCTGAGTAACATTCTGACCCAATCCTCGGTGCGTATTATCATCGCGCTGGGCGTTGCGGGACTGATTGTGACTCAGGGGACAGACCTGTCAGCCGGTCGTCAGGTTGGCCTTGCCGCTATCGTGGCCGCTTCGCTGCTGCAGGCTATGGATAACCCAAACAAAGTGTTCCCACATCTGGAAACCGTACCGATTCCTGTGGTGATCCTGATTGTTTGTGCGATTGGTGCCGTTATTGGCCTGGTGAACGGCGTGATTATTGCTTACCTGAAAGTGACGCCGTTTATCACTACGTTGGGTACCATGATTATCGTTTACGGTATCAACTCGCTGTATTACGACTTCGTAGGCGCATCACCGATTGCAGGCTTCTATGACGGCTTCTCAACCTTTACGCAAGGCTTCCTGCGTTTCGGGGATTTTAAGCTGTCCTACATCACCTTCTATGCGGTGATTGCGATCGTGTTCGTCTGGATTCTGTGGAACAAAACGCGTTTCGGTAAAAACATTTTTGCCATCGGCGGTAACCCGGAAGCGGCAAAAGTCTCCGGCGTAAACGTCAACCTGAACCTGATTCTGATTTATGCCCTTTCAGGCGTGTTCTATGCTTTCGGCGGTATGCTGGAAGCGGGCCGTATCGGCTCGGCAACGAACAACCTTGGCTTTATGTACGAGCTGGATGCTATCGCGGCCTGCGTCGTCGGTGGTGTGTCTTTTGCCGGTGGTGTGGGGACGGTGGCCGGCGTCGTGACCGGTGTGTTGATCTTCACCGTCATCAACTACGGCTTGACCTACATCGGCATTAACCCGTACTGGCAGTACATCATCAAGGGCGGCATCATTATTTTTGCTGTGGCGCTCGACTCGCTGAAGTACGCACGTAAAAAATAACGGCAGAAGTCATCATGTAAGCTAAGCGGCCTGCGGGCCGCTTTTTTTGGCACGGAAGCTGCCAGCGTGCGCCCGGAAGCAGGAAAGAACGCGGATTCACGGCGAGCCAGCAGGATGCCCGCTATGAGAATGCGTGTTCGAATTGACTTTAATCAGGAACAGAAAGCTGTCCTGTGGACGCAAAATCCTGAGTCAGCAGGTCAGCAGGTCAGCAGGTCAGCAGGTCAGCAGGTCAGCAGGTCAGCAGGTCAGCAGGTCAGCAGGTCAGCAGGTCAGCAGGTCAGCAGGTCAGCAGGTCAGTAAGGTAAAAAAGCAGCAAATCCGCCGCGCTGGACTGACCGTCATTCTTGGTAACGATGCGTGATAAGCCCTGACGCCATCGCAAAGTCCCGCGCTAAGCCTTGTTTCGCCATAGCAAGGATGCTACGTGTCGGCGATGCACTCCTGTCAGAAAGGCGGAGCCAGCCGCGCTGGCGTAATCGTCCGTTCTCACAGGCCATCTTCACGCCAGGGTGAGCGGGCTGTCAGCCAGACAAAGGCGGCTTACTGATGGCGTTTTTGTTCCAGTTCCAGCAGTTGCTCAGGGGTGACAGCAGGATAGCTTTGCGCATCCTCCGGCACATCATGTACGGCGGGAATGGGCACCAGAGGCCCGAGAAAGCGCGGTTCACGCTTGAGGAGGTACAAATCTACCAGCGCGCCAAGACGTGCACCGACCTCACGCATGCGCACCGTCAGCATATTTTTCGGCGAGGGCACAGCGTAGCACTGAGCCTGAATGCCAAGGTGCAGGGCGATAAACAGTGCCCGCTCACAGTGGAAGCGCTGGGTGATGATAATAAAATCGTTGGTATCGAATACCTTGCGCGTGCGGACAATGGAATCCAGCGTCCGAAAGCCCGCGTAATCCAGTACGATATCCGCCGGGTCGACGCCACCTTTAATTAAATCGCGCCGCATGGTCATGGGTTCGTTATAGCTCTGCTGCGCATTGTCTCCGCTCAGCAGTAAATAGTTAATCTTGCCGCTGTTATAGGCGTTAAGCGCGCCCTGCATCCGGTAGAGGTAGTACTGATTAATCACCCCGGTGCGGTAATATTTTGCCGTGCCCAGCACAACACCGACCTGACGATGGGGCAGTGAGGCCAGATTGTCGTAAATATAGGGGGCGGTTTTCCAGCTTATCCAGCGATCCAGGCCAAGCGCCGTCGCCACCATCGTTAAGATGATGAAAAGCAGAGCAATGAAAACGCGTTTCAACATGCGCCTGAGCACTCGAGATGAGAGGTTTTGGTGAGACAAGGCTACTTGAGCAACCCTCGCGAAGCAAGTTTACCCCGTCTGGCTGGTGCTATTTTAAGCAGCGCTGGATCAGAGGATGATCCAGCGCAGACCTTTTTAGATCGAGGTACGGCGGTAATGACGGTATTGCGGCAGCCAGAAGTTATTCGAAATAGACTGTGACAGCACGTCTTCCGAGGTCACCACGGCAACGCCCGCCAGTTGCGCGGCTTTGCCCACTTCCATTGCGATCACTTTCGACACGCCCTGAATATCTTTGATTTCAGGCAGTACCGGCCCTTCACCATCGTTGACCAGCGGCGAGCAGTCTGCCAGTGCGCGGCTGGCGGTCATCAGCATGGTATCGGTTACGCGTGATGCACCCGAGGCAATCACCCCTAAACCGATGCCCGGGAAGATATAGGAGTTGTTACACTGCGCGATCGGATAGGTTTTACCGTTCCATGAAACCGGTGAGAACGGGCTCCCGGTCGCGACCAGTGCAGCACCATCGGTCCAGGCGATAATATCCGCTGGCGTGGCTTCAACGCGCGAGGTGGGGTTAGAGAGCGGCATCACAATAGGACGTTTGCAGTGCTTGTGCATCTCGCGGATGATCTCTTCGGTGAACAGTCCGGGCTGCCCTGAAACCCCAATCAGAATATCGGGTTTGGCATTGCGCACTACGTCCAGCAGCGAAATCGCATCACTGGCCGTATCCCAGTCTTTGAGGTTGTCGCTTTTCTGCACCAGCTTGCTCTGGAAATCGAGCAGGTTAGGCAACTTATCAGTGAGCAGGCCAAAGCGGTCGACCATCATTACGCGGCTACGCGCCTCTTCATCGCTCAGACCTTCCGACTTCATCTGCGCAATGATTTGCTCTGCGATACCGCAGCCGGCTGAACCTGCCCCCAGGAACACCACTTTTTGTTCGCACAAACGGCTTCCGGCAGCACGACTGGCGGCAATCAGAGTGCCCACGGTGACAGCAGCGGTGCCCTGAATATCATCGTTGAAGCAGCACACTTCATCGCGATAGCGCTCCAGCAGGGGCATTGCGTTTTTCTGCGCAAAGTCTTCAAACTGCAGCAGCACTTTCGGCCAGCGGCGTTTCACGGCCTGGATAAATTCATTAACGAATTCATCGTACTCTTCACCGGTGATACGTGGGTGACGCCAGCCCATATAAAGCGGATCGTTCAGCAGTTGCTGGTTATTGGTACCGACATCCAGCACCACCGGTAAGGTGTAAGCCGGACTGATGCCGCCGCACGCGGTATACAGCGACAGTTTACCAATCGGAATACCCATGCCGCCGATGCCCTGGTCGCCCAGGCCCAGAATACGCTCACCGTCGGTCACCACGATGACTTTAACGTTCTGTTTGGTGGCGTTTTGCAGCATGTCTTCGATGTGTTCACGGTTGGGATATGAGATGAACACACCGCGCGCGCGGCGATAAATTTCAGAGAAGTGTTCGCAGGCTGCGCCGACGGTTGGCGTATAAATAATTGGCATCATCTCTTCAAGATGATTGTCCAGCAGACGGTAGAACAGGGTTTCGTTGGTGTCTTGAATATTGCGCAGGTAGACGTGCTTGTCGTTATTATTTTTGAAGTCCTGAAACTGACGCCATGCGCGTTTCGCCTGCTCTTCAATGGTTTCGACCGCTTCGGGCAGTAAGCCGTTGAGATTGAATTCGTTACGCTCTTCGATGCTGAAGGCGCTGCCCTTATTCAGCAGGGGAAATTCCAGCAGAATAGGGCCAGCGTAGGGAATATAGAGCGGGCGTTTACTTTCGTATTCGAGTTCCATGCAGTAATGCTCCGGTTGCGAGTGTTCCTGGCGCAATAAGAGGGTAGAGGACGCCAGTTTATTTTGATAAAGAAGGCCTGGCGTCAGATCCTATGAAATTTCTCGCGGATGTACAGCTTTTGTAAATAAAAGATTTAGAAACTGTTTAAAACCGTGCCCCGCATTACGCTTTACGCCAGCTCGATAACGTTAAGGTTGTCGCAGCCCAGCGCGCGCAGTGTTGCCTGCGTCGCTGAATACTGATCTAACGCAGGCTGTCGGGGCTGGGCCAGCGCTGCTGCCTGAATCGCCTCGCAGGATTCGCCGGCCATGTTCAGCAAAATCAGTGCGGCCTGAAGCGGAGGCAGGCTGGGATTAAAGGCCGCATTTTCCGCATAGCGACCGCTAAAAATACGGCCTGAGGCGGTTTGCACTGCAACGCCACTGAACGCGCGGCTGTAAGGGGCATGACTCTGGTTGGCCGCGTCAATGGCCGCCTGCGACAGCGCATCGCCCGTGACAACAAAGCCATGATCCACCTTATCCATCAGCCGTTCGGTGATGTGCAGGTCGCCAGGACCGAAAGCGTCAGGCAGATAGTGCGCTAACGTCTGCACCGGGCGCTGGGGCAGGCTGATACGAATCGCCGTGCCGCTGTTAAGTTCATTCATGAACTGGCGGCAATGCCCGCACGGCGTGTAGTTGACGGTGATGGTCTCCAGGCGCGCTTCGCCGCGCAGCCAGGCGTGCGTAACGGCGCTTTGTTCTGCATGCACGGTTTGCTGCATGGTGGCACCGGCAAACTCCATATTGGCACCGAAATACCAGTTACCGCTTATCCCGCGTGCAATGGCACCGACGTTGAAACGGGACAGCGAGGCGACCGCGCAGGCCGCCGCGACCGGAAGCAGCGCCAGGGCGAGGGCGTCCGCATCCAGTTGGGTTTGCTGTTGCAGGAGGGTGACCTGATCGGCCCGCAGCATCGCGTCAAATCCCGGCTCACTCAGCACCGGACGAAGCGCGGTTTGCAGGGGAGCCGGCAGTAATTCAAAGGCAGAGTGGAAACGTGGATGCATGGAAGCCTCATTCAATCTTCAGGCAATGTGCCAGACATCGGTTTATATGTGATCTCTGTCGCTCTGACAATGCAACGTGTCTTAGAGTTTTCAACTTTGCGAGATCTCTCCCAAAGTTTTAGCCAAACCAGTGCAGTAGCAGCGGAAAAACAAAGGGTGCCAGTAACGACGTTACGATGCCGCAGATCACCAGTGCCAGCGAACTAAATGCCCCTTCCTGGAAGTCCAGTTCCGCCGCCCGGGCGGTTCCCAGCGCATGGGACGCATTACCAATCGCCAGACCGCGTGCCGCTTTACTTTTCACGCCCAACAGATTCAGCACCATATGGCCAAATACCGCACCGAGCACACCGGCTATCAGCACACAAATCGCACTGATAGCGGGAATGCCGTGCAGAGAGCCGGATACCGCCATCGCGATCGGTGTGGTGACGGATTTAGGTAAAATCGTGGCGGCGATTTCCGGCGTTGCCCCCATCCACAGGGCGATCGCTGTGCCGGAGGTCATTGCCGTCAGGCTGCCGATCAGGCATACGCCGATAATGGATTTCCAGCGGGCGCGAATTTGATGCATCTGCTCATACAGCGGCAGCGCCAGTGCGACCACGGCGGGCTGTAGCAGGTCATTAAGCACCTGGCTTCCGGCAAAGTAACGTGTATAGGGCAGTTGCAGTAACAGCAGGATGGGAATGATGATCGCCATCGAAACCAGCAAGGGGTTCAGCAGGGCAATCTTCAGCGCGGCAGCCAGTCTGCGCGCCAGGAAAAATGCGCCCAGCGTCAGTGGCAATGACCACCAGATATCACTCATCCTTCACCTCTTTCGTCGGCGCGCGCGAATGCAGCTTGTGGGCGCTTAACCCCACGATGCTCAGGACAGCGAAGGTACTGACAAGACACGAGACCACGATAGGGCCAAACTGCGCGGTCAGCAGATCGGTGTAATTCATGACGCCCACGCTGATGGGAACGAACAGCAGCGCCATATAGCGAATAATAAGATGACAACCGGGCTTAACCCAGTGGACCGGCACGATCTGAGACGCGAGCAGGGTAAACAAAATCAGCATGCCAATAATGCTGCCGGGCAGCGTAATGGGCAGCAACCTTGCTACGCCGTTTCCGGCATATAAACAGAGATAGAGAAGGGTAAAAGCGCGCAGATAACGCCAACTTATCGCTAGCACGGTGTGCATGACAGGCTCCTGTTTCCAACGAGCGTGATCCTACGCACTGACGGTCTGGCGTGCCAGCTGTCAGCGTAAGGCAGAACGGCCCTTCCTGCCATCAGATGCAGGAAGGGCGAACGCCTTATTTAACGGGCATACCCGGCACTGCGCCACTGTCGACAGACAACACGAACAGGTCTTTGCCGCCCGGCCCCGCAGACAGCACCATGCCTTCCGAGACGCCAAAGCGCATTTTACGTGGTGCCAGGTTCGCCACGATAATGGTCATTTTGCCAACGAGTACGGCCGGGTCAGGATAGGCTGCACGGATACCAGAGAAAATCTGGCGCTTCTCGCCGCCCAGATCCAACTCCAGACGCAGCAGTTTGTCTGAGCCGTCCACCAGTTCCGCTTTCTCAATCAGTGCCACGCGCATATCAACTTTGGCAAAGTCATCAATCGTGATGGTATCGCCAATCGGCGCATCCGCCAGTGGGCCGCTGACCGTCGGTTTACTGGCTTCAGCCGCGTCGGCTTTCGACGCTTCAATCAGGCCCTCGACTTTCGCCATCTCAATGCGACCATACAGGGCTTTAAACGGCGCAACCTGATGGTCGAGCAGCGGCTGCTGAATGGCGTCCCAGCTGAGTTCGCTGTTCAGGAAAGCTTCGGCTCGCTCGCTCAGCGACGGCAGCACAGGCTTCAGCCAGGTCATCAGCACACGGAACAGGTTAATGCCCATGGAGCAAATAGCCTGCAGATCGGCATCACGGCCTTCCTGCTTCGCCACCACCCACGGTGCCTGCTCGTCAACATAACGGTTGGCCAGATCGGCCAGCGCCATAATTTCACGAATCGCCCGGCCAAATTCACGGCTTGCCCAGGCCTCGCCAATTTTTTCGGATGCGTCCAGGAAGGTTTGATAAAGCGCCGGGTCGGCCAGTTCTGCGGACAGCTTGCCGTCAAAGCGTTTGGTGATAAAACCGGCATTACGTGATGCCAGGTTGACCACTTTGTTCACAATGTCGGCGTTGACGCGCTGAACAAAATCTTCCAGATTCAGGTCGATGTCATCAATACGCGAAGAAAGCTTGGCCGCATAGTAATAGCGCAGGCTGTCGGCATCCAGATGCTGTAACCAGGTACTGGCTTTGATAAAGGTTCCGCGCGATTTCGACATTTTTGCGCCATTTACGGTCACATAGCCATGCACAAACAGGTTGTTGGGTTTGCGGAAGCCGCTGCCTTCCAGCATGGCAGGCCAGAACAGGCTGTGGAAGTAGACGATGTCTTTACCAATGAAGTGGTACAGCTCTGTGGTGGAATCCTGCTGCCAGAATTCGTCAAAACTGATGTCGCCGCGTTTGTCACACAGGTTTTTAAACGCGCCCATATAGCCGATCGGCGCATCCAGCCAGACGTAGAAGTATTTGCCCGGCGCGCCAGGAATTTCGAAGCCAAAGTACGGCGCATCACGGGAGATATCCCACTGTTGCAGACCGGATTCGAACCACTCCTGCATTTTATTGGCGACCTGCTCCTGCAGGGCGCCAGAACGCGTCCAGGCGCGCAGCATTTCGCTGAACGACGGCAGGTCAAAGAAGAAGTGCTCGGAATCACGCAGCACAGGGGTTGCACCGGACACCACAGATTTCGGATCGATCAGTTCGGTCGGGCTGTAGGTCGCGCTGCACACCTCGCAATTGTCGCCGTACTGGTCAGGCGCTTTACATTTCGGGCAGGTGCCTTTCACGAAACGGTCAGGCAGGAACATGCCTTTTTCCGGATCGTACAGCTGAGAAATCGTGCGGTTCTTAATGAAACCGTTCTCTTTCAGGCGACCATAGATGAGCCCGGCCAGCTCACGGTTCTCGTCGCCGTGCGTTGAGTGATAGTTATCATAGCTGATGTTAAAACCGGCAAAATCTGTTTCGTGCTCGTGTTTCATTTCAGCAATCATCTGTTCCGGCGCAATGCCCAACTGCTGAGCCTTCAGCATGATCGGCGTGCCGTGGGCGTCATCGGCGCAGATGAAGTAAACCTGATTGCCACGCATTCGCTGATAACGCACCCAAATGTCCGCCTGGATATGCTCGAGCATGTGGCCGAGATGAATTGAGCCGTTAGCGTAAGGCAGGGCGCAGGTTACCAGAATTTTTTTTGCGACTTGAGTCATAGTTTGCGTAGCTTTCAGTTAAGTAAAAAAACGGGCTTAGATGGTAACCGATGGGCACAGCCGCGTAAACATAAGGGATTTCCCGCCGCGCGGCCCGTGAAACGATCGGCATCTGATAGTATTGTTACTACATCGTTGAAAAACAGCATAAGCACAGCAGAAAAGGAGTGGGGATGACAGAGCAATCCCGGGAACCACATACACCAGAAGCCTTACGCGCCGTTGTGGCCGGCGTTCTGAACAGCTTTGAGCATCCGACGCTGCAACGTAATCTTATTACCCTGAAGGCGCTGCATCATGTGGCGCTGCTGGATGGGACGTTGCATATTGAACTGCGGATGCCTTTTGCCTGGCACAGCGCGTTTGAGACCTTAAAAGCAGACACCAGCGCTGAGCTACTGCGTCTGAGCGGCGCGCAGGCCATCGACTGGCGGTTAAGTCACGAGATTGCTACGTTGAAACGCGTGAAAAATCACCCTGGTGTTAACGGCGTGAAGAACATTATCGCGGTCAGCTCCGGTAAAGGCGGCGTGGGCAAATCGAGTACCGCAGTTAATATGGCGCTGGCGTTACTGGCTGAAGGCGCACGTGTGGGCATTCTGGATGCCGATATTTATGGCCCGTCCGTGCCCAACATGCTGGGCTGTGAAAAAGAGCGCCCGACCTCGCCTGACGGCACCCATATGGCGCCGATCATGTCCCATGGTCTGGCAACCAATTCCATCGGCTATCTGGTGACCGACGATAACGCGATGGTGTGGCGCGGCCCTATGGCCAGCAAAGCGCTGATGCAGTTACTTACCGAAACCCAGTGGCCCGACCTGGATTATCTGGTGCTGGATATGCCGCCAGGAACCGGAGATATCCAGTTAACGCTCGCGCAGAGTGTGCCCGTCACCGGTGCGCTGGTGGTCACTACGCCACAGGACATCGCGCTCATCGATGCACGCAAAGGCATGGTCATGTTCGACAAGGTTAACGTCCCGGTGCTGGGCGTGGTGGAGAACATGAGTATCCACGTCTGCAGCCAGTGCGGTCACCATGAGCCAATTTTTGGTACCGGCGGGGCGCAACGGCTGGTGGACGACTATGGCACGCGGCTGCTGGCACAGCTTCCCCTGCATATTCATCTGCGTGAAGATCTGGATGATGGCGAGCCAACGGTGATTCGTCGGCCGGACAGTGAATTTGCGATGCTGTACCGTCAGCTCGCCGGACGTGTGGCCGCCCAGCTTTACTGGCAGGGCGAGGTGATTCCCGGCGATATCGCCTTCCGCGCGCTTTAACCCTTCTGCGCGTCGCTCTCATAGTGCGACGCCTGGGGATAATGCATTAACAGATAGCCGCCTTGATCGCTTTCACCCTGGGAAATCACTTTCCAGCCATGTTGCAGGTAAAACGTCTGGGCGGCCTTGTTCATTTGCAGACACTTCAGCGCGCCGGTTGATGTAAAGCGTGACTGGACGGCCTCAAGCAGTGCACTGCCCACACCGCGCCCCTGATAATCAGGGTCCACATACAGGCTGTGTAAGAAATTATCGTTTTCCATCAGACCCGCGAATCCTGCCCGATGCCCGTCCAGCTCAGCCACTAAAACGGTTTCGCCGAGTATCACCTGATCGAAGTCTTCCAGTTGCCAGTCATCGTTGGCGATCCAGTCCCAGTTATGCCGACGGGCCGCCAGAAACAACGTCCGCAGGAAAGGACGGTCGGCCTCTGTAAATAATCGAATATGCACATCAAGCTCCGTTAAACATCTTTTAACAACCCTGGCAGGGATTCTCAAAAAAGTAAAAGCAGAACAAATGTCATCACTTTCCTTGTACACTGCCCGACGGTGCCTTATGGGAAAACAGCAAACGGCCTTCAGTTAACGCACAGGGGTTATTGCCTGGAAGCACGCAATATATCTTTTTGCGGGTAAATGAAGGTAAGAAAAGCGGTTTTTTCCCTTAACGATCAACGCGATCGGCGTTTGATAGCTTTCGTTTATTTTATTGATAACGAGGGCTTATTAGATGTTGGCCCGGAAAATTTGTAAGCTGCATCACATATTTTAAAGGAGGCCATCACATGTCCATTATCAACACCAAAATTAAGCCGTTCAAAAACAGTGCATTTAAAGACGGCCAGTTTATCGAAGTAACCGAGAAAGACGTTGAAGGTAAATGGAGTGTTTTCTTCTTTTATCCGGCTGACTTCACCTTTGTTTGCCCAACCGAACTGGGCGACGTCGCGGATCACTATGAAGAGTTCCAGAAACTGGGCGTGGACATCTACTCTGTGTCTACTGATACCCACTTTACCCACAAAGCCTGGCACGGCTCTTCTGACACCATCGCAAAAATCAAATATGCGATGATCGGTGACCCAACTGGCGCGCTGACCCGCAACTTCGACATCATGCGCGAAGACGAAGGTCTGGCTGACCGTGGTACATTCATCGTTGACCCACAGGGTGTTATCCAGGCTGTAGAAATCACCGCTGAAGGTATTGGCCGTGATGCGTCTGACCTGCTGCGCAAAGTGAAAGCGGCGCAGTACGTGGCTTCTCACCCTGGTGAAGTGTGCCCGGCCAAATGGAAAGAAGGTGATGCGACTCTGGCGCCTTCGCTGGACCTGGTTGGCAAAATCTAATTTCCGCATCGCAACGTCGATCATTTTCTCATCGGGTGCTTCGGCACCCGATTTTTTGACCAGGAACTCACTATGCTTGATACCAATTTAAAAACGCAGCTCAAAGCTTATCTTGAGAAACTCACCAAGCCTGTGGAGTTGATTGCAACGCTGGATGATGGCGCAAAATCAACCGAGATTCGCAATCTGTTGGTCGATATCGCGAGCCTGTCTGACAAGGTCAGCTTTCGTGAAGAGAACGATCGTCAGGTGCGTAAACCCTCATTTTTAATCACTAACCCTGGTGCGGATCACGGCCCACGTTTTGCGGGTTCGCCGCTGGGTCATGAATTTACCTCACTGGTGCTGGCGCTGTTACAGACCGGTGGGCACCCGTCCAAAGAAGCACAAAATCTGCTTGATCAGATTGCGGCGCTGGATGGGGATTTCCATTTCGAAACCTATTATTCGCTGTCCTGCCACAACTGTCCGGATGTGGTACAGGCTCTGAACCTGATGGCGGTCCTGAACCCACGCATCAGCCACACCGCGATTGACGGTGGCCTGTTCCAGAACGAAATTCAGGAACGGAATGTCATGGGCGTGCCGGCGGTTTTCCTGAACGGCAAAGAGTTTGGTCAGGGCCGCATGAGCCTGGCGGAGATCGTCAGTAAAGTCGACACCAATGCTGACAAGCGCGCAGCAGAAGCGCTGAATAAACGCGAAGCCTATGATGTGCTGATTATTGGCAGCGGTCCCGCTGGCGCAGCGGCCGCCATCTATTCTGCCCGTAAAGGCATCCGCACCGCCCTGATGGGTGAGCGTTTCGGCGGACAGGTACTGGATACCGTTGATATCGAAAACTATATTTCCGTGCAGAAAACGGAAGGGGCCAAACTGGCTGGCGCACTGCGTGCCCACGTTGACGATTACAGTGTTGATGTGATTGACAGTCAGAGCGCGATTAAACTGATTCCGTCTGCGGCGAAAGGCGGCCTGCACGCCATTGAAACGGCGTCAGGTGCCGTACTGAAATCCCGTAGCATCATCCTGGCGACCGGCGCGCGCTGGCGCAACATGGGCGTACCGGGGGAAGAGCAGTACCGTACTAAAGGTGTGACCTATTGCCCGCACTGTGACGGTCCGCTGTTCAAAGGTAAACGCACTGCCGTCATCGGTGGCGGTAACTCCGGCGTGGAAGCGGCTATCGATCTGGCTGGTATCGTTGAACACGTCACATTGCTGGAATTCGCCAGCGAAATGCGTGCAGACAAAGTGCTGCAGGACAAACTGCGCAGCCTGAAAAACGTAGATGTGATCCTGAATGCACAAACCACCGAAGTGAAAGGCGACGGCAGCAAAGTTACCGGCCTGCAATATCTGGATCGCACCAACCAGACAACCCATGAACTGGCGCTGTCAGGCATTTTTGTTCAGATTGGCCTGCTCCCTAACACCACCTGGCTGGAAGGGGCGGTTGAGCGCAACAAGATGGGTGAAATCATCATCGATGCAAAATGCGAAACCAGCCTGAAAGGCGTTTTCGCAGCAGGCGACTGCACCACGGTGCCTTACAAGCAAATCATCATTGCCAGCGGTGAAGGGGCAAAAGCCTCGCTGAGCGCTTTTGATTACCTGATTCGCACCCAACCTGCACACTAAGTTTTTCCGGTGCAAAAGCCAGCCCTGTAACCTGTGTTACAGGGCTTTTTAGTATCCGGCCAGCGTCATTAACATCATCCACAACGGCGTGGTTATCGCGGCAAAAAGGGTGGAAAGCAACATACTGGCGGCCGTGGGGCCGGTAATCACGTTAAATTTCTGCGACATCAGGTAGACATTCACACCGACCGCCATCGACCCCAGCAGCACCACCACTTTACTTTCCAGCGCAGGCAGACCCGTCAGCCAGGCGATTGCCCAGACACACAGCGGCTGCAGAATCAGTTTCAACGCACAAATCGTGTAACTCTCTTTCAGGCCTTCCCGCACCCGGTAGTGCGCCAGGCTCATGCCGAGAGTGACCAACGATAAGGGTGCGGCGATGGACGCCAGCATGCGCAGCGGTTCAGCGGCGATGGCGGGAAGAGGCCGCTGCAACAGGCTCCAGGCGGTGCCTGATAAGATGCCAATAATTAACGGATTCCTGAGCACGCTAATCAAGGTGCGCTTAAAGCCCTGAAGGGAAAAACTGCCCTGTTTCGACCATTCCACCGAGACGGTGAGTAATGTCCAGAGGATCAGACTGTTAAATACCAGCACCAGCGCAACCGATGGCAAGGCACCGGGGCCCAGCAGGACGGTAGCGACCGGAATACCCAGCATAACGTTATTTGAAAAGACACCGCCTAGGGCAAAGACCGAACCGGCCACGCCATCCAGATGAAAAAGACGCGAGGCAAGGATTCGGCCCACGATAAACACCAGCAGACAACTGCCAAAGAATGCCAGAAGCAGGCGCACATCGACTGCGGGACTGTTGTAAAAGTCACTCATGATGCGAAACAGCATGCAGGGCAGGGCAACGTTAAAGACAAACCGGTTCATGCCTTCGCTGATGCTCAGCGGCCATTTGCCCCATTTCGTCAGGCAATAACCCAGGAAAATAAGAATAAACAGCGGGGCTGACAGGTAAATCTGGTGTCCTAATGTATCCAGCAGGAAGGGCATAAGCGTAAGCAGTCCAGTGACTCAGTAAGGGCAAGACTACCAAATTGCGTCGGCCGCGTAACCTGGCAAAACGTGTACCCGACCCGCGAATTTACCCCAGCCAGCGGCGCGCCTGGTCATCACTGATATCGCGATAATACACCCGATGGATAACCGCATCGCAACGCTGACAACGGGCAGAAAGATAAGTGGAATAATAGTGTCGGCCAGAAGGAGAAAGGGCACCCTGACGGGTAATGGTGATGTCAGTCCATCGGTGACGATGAGGGATAAGCGCTAAAAATCGCATCATGCTTCCTGTCAAGTATGAAGTGTTCTGGTAATTTTTAACTACGTGATATGAAGATTTATTGTTGCGATGTTGTAGGCAGGTGTTTGTTATTGCTGGGCATTCTGATAATGGTGAAGGATATAATTTACTTGCGTAAATACCTTTACTGCTCTGACGTGCAAATTTTAAGCCCGCAGCATTAAGCCTTTTTTCGTGCGGTGGGGAGTTGATCGGGATCATGTAAAAGTCTTGCCCGCCAGGTTGAAAAAAGAATAAGCACCTTGCTTAAATTTAGGGGCTTACTTATTCTTCTTTGCGTAACACGACTCGGGGTGCCCTTCTTTGTGAAGGCTGAGAAAAACCCGTATTACCTGATCTGGATAATGCCAGCGTAGGGAAGTCTGATGCCTGACCGCATTCGCCTTCTTGTCCGCCGGTTGGGAGTTCTTATGACACATCAACCGCACCATCTTTCTGATGCGCAATGCGCGCCCCTCCTGCAACAGTTTCGCCGTCAGTCACCGCTCGTGCACTGCATGACCAATGATGTGGTGCAAATGCTCACGGCTAATGTTCTGCTTGCTCTGAACGCGTCACCTGCCATGGTCATCGATCGCGAGGAAGCGCCGCAGTTCAGCGGTATCGCGGATGCACTGTTAATCAATGTCGGCACATTAACGCACGAACGCCAGCAGGCCATGGCCGCGGCAATCGAGGCGGCTAATCTGGCAGGCACGCCCTGGACGCTGGACCCGGTAGCGGTGGGCGCACTGACGTTGCGTACCCGGTTTTGCCAGCAGGTGCTGATGCAGTCGCCTGCCGTGATTCGCGGCAATGCTTCCGAGATTCTGGCGCTGGCCCAGCAGGCTGACGGCGGACGTGGCGTGGACAGCCAGCACGCCGCCGAAAGCGCCTTGCTGGCCGCCCAACAACTGGCGCGTGAGTATCAAACCTGTGTGGTGGTCACTGGCGAGGTGGATTATGCCACCGACGGAATGCGTACCCTGTCGATTGTCGGCGGATCGCCCTTAATGACGCGGGTGGTCGGCACCGGCTGTGCGCTGTCTGCGGTCGTCGCCGCCTTTGCCAGCCTGCCGGGTGACAGACTGGTCAATATCGCCAGCGCCTGTCGGGTGATGGCACTGGCCGGAGAGAAAGCCGCACAGGCATCAACCGGGCCGGGCAGCTTTGCACCAGCGTTTCTGGACGCGCTCTGGACACTGGAGGCCGCCCTGTGAAACGCATCAATGCTTTAACGATTGCCGGTACCGATCCCAGCGGCGGTGCCGGGATTCAGGCCGACCTGAAAACCTTCTCCGCACTGGGCGCTTACGGCACCAGCGTGATTACGGCCCTGGTGGCGCAAAATACCTGTGGCGTACAGTCGGTGTACCGTATTGATCCTGATTTTGTCAGCGCACAGCTGGATTCCGTTCTTGATGACGTGCGCATCGACAGTGCAAAAATTGGCATGCTGTCCGATGCGGCGATCGTGGAGCGGGTGGCGGTTGGCTTGCAGCGCCGGGCAATCCCGTTCGTGGTGCTGGACACGGTGATGGTGGCCAAGAGCGGCGATGCCTTACTGAGTCCTGATGCCATTGCCTGTGTCCGCGAGCGCCTGTTGCCACAGGTGTCACTGATCACACCTAATCTGCCCGAAGCCGCCGCGCTGCTCGAATGCCGTATGGCCAGCAATGAGAACGAGATGCTGACGCAGGGCGATGCCCTTCTGGCGCTGGGTTGTCAGGCCGTGCTGATGAAGGGCGGACATCTGGATCATGGCGAAAGTCCTGACTGGCTGATCACGCCAGCGGGGCGGCAACGGTTCAGCACGCCTCGGGTGAAAACGCGCCATACGCACGGTACCGGTTGTACGCTGTCTGCTGCGCTGGCGGCCCTGCGTCCACGGCACAGTGACTGGGCGGAGACGGTTAATGAAGCCAAAACCTGGCTACAACAGGCCCTGCTGACAGCCGATTCGCTGGAGGTGGGCCACGGGACTGGACCTGTGCATCATTTTCATCAGTGGTGGTAACGGCTTCGCTCAGCGATTGTACGGCGCGCTACTCAGCCTCGAACCAGTCACGGTTTTGCCTGATCACGGGCGCGAGCGAAAACATCATTGCCTGCAGATGGTGACGCAGGGCGGTTTCTGCCTGGTCCGCATCGCGCGCTTTCAGGGCGGCAAAAACGGCTTCATGTTGTTCGATCAGCGTTTCAGCGGGCGCGACCTGATTCAGGGTGAGATAGCGCACCCGGTCCATCGTCGCCTTGATGTTTTCAATGGTTTCCCATGCCAGCATACAGTCGATGCTCTCGGCAATCAGACGATGGAATTCATCGTCCAGGCTGAGAAACATCTGGCTGTCGCCCCGGGCGGCAGTGATGCGCTGGAGCTGCAGATTATGCTCCAGCGCCATCAGTCCGCGCTGGCTTGTTTCCCGCGCTGCGCGGCGTATCACGGCCAGTTCTACCGCTTCCCGGATAAAGCGTCCATCTTCGACCTGCTTCGCTGAAATCTTACGCACAAAGGTGCCGCGCTGTGGAAGGATTTGTACCAGACCGGCTTCTGCCAGCTTAATGAACGCCTCACGTACCGGCTGGCGAGAGAGATGAAAACGGGCGGAAACCTCTTTTTCCGACAGCAAAGCGCCCGGCTGAATGACGCAGGTGACGATATCTTTGCGTAGATAACGGTAAATCTGCTGATTGACCGGTTCACTTGTCGTGATGGTGTAGGAAAGCGTCATGTTCTGTCCCTGTTAACATTAACCCGATTTCGCCAGCGCGTTAAAACGCCTTAGCCCTGTGCGATGGCCTGTTGCACGGCTGCCCGTGCCCCCACTTTCGTCAACTGTATATAGCAGGCGGAGAGCGCGTCAACGAAGGCTGTATTATCCGCCAGATCCTCGCCGAAAACGGTTTTCAGGCCCAGTAAGGCCCGCACCCGCTCCTGACCTTCCGCGCTTTCTGCCACACAGGTGGCCAGCTGCGCTTTAAGTGGGTCGCGGATCGCTATAGGTTCGCCTTTTTCATCGACCGCAGCGACATAGCGCATCCAGGCGGCAATGCCCAGTAACAGCAGCGGGCAGGGTGTGCCGTTAGCGAGATGCCAGCGCACGCTGTCGAGAAAGCGTTGTGGCAGTTTCTGGGTGCCATCGGTCGCAATCTGGTAGGTGCGGTGTCTGATAGCGCGGTTGGCAAAGCGAGCGATTAAGGCGTCGGCGTAAGCCGGTAAATCCACGCCCTGCGTGGTTAACGTCGGTGCCTGTTCGTTAACCATCAGCGCACGTGCAGCCGCCCGGAACGCGTCGTCAGCCATACAATCGCTGATGTGTTCATAACCCGCAAGGTAACCAAGGTACGCCAGAAAGGAGTGGCTGCCATTGAGCATGCGCAACTTCATTTGCTCAAACGGCAGCACATCCTCCACCAGTTCGGCACCGGCCTTGTCCCAGTCAGGTCGGCCGCTGACAAAGTGGTCTTCAATCACCCACTGAAAGAAGGGTTCAGCCTCAACGGCCACTGGATCGGACGAACCAATACGGGCACGTAACGCGTCAAAGGCGGCCTCATTCATCGCCGGAACGATGCGATCTACCATGGTGGAGGGAAAGGTGATGTTGTGCTGAATATAGTCCGCCAGCGACGCATCATGCTGCCGGGCGAGCTGCGTCACCACATTCCGTGTGACGTGGCCATTTTCAGGCATGTTATCGCAGGACATCACGCTGAAAGGCGCTAAACCCAGATCGCGTCGACGGCGGATGACGGCGACAATCAATCCGGGCAGCGAGCGGGGCTGTGCGGGGTGCGCCAGGTCATGCACGATATCCGCATGTTGCAGATCGAGATTGCCGCTGGCGGGCAGGTGACAATAGCCTTTTTCCGTCACGGTCATCGACACAATCGCCACGTCCGGCTGGCACAGGGCCGTAATCACGGCATCAATGCCGTCCGTTTTGCCGTGCAGTGCCGCGGTAATTACCCCAATGACCCGGGTTTTCACGGCGTCGTCACTTTTTTCGGTCAACGTATAGAGAAAGTCCTGCTGGCGGAGTGCCTGAATCAGCTCGCCGCTGTTAAGGTTAACCTCGCAGATTCCCCAGTCGCTACCATGTTCGGCCAGTTTATCCGTGCACAAGGCCTGATGGGCGCGATGAAAGGCACCAAAGCCGATATGCACTATACGGGTTTTAAGCTGGCGACGGTCATAGGCGGGCAGATGAACATCCGCAGGAAGGTGATCGATGTGTAGCATAAAGCATCCTTGTGGCAGACGGACGGCAGGCCATACTGGCATTAAGGATGAAAAATTACGCGTCCCGCTACTACCATACAAGTTGAAGTAGCGGAATTGTGAATGTAATCACGAACTGTTTACATTAAGGCCGGGAGCCAGGGCTCCCGTGAGAATTAACTCAGCAGGGCACACTGCGGCGGCAGGCGGCAGCTTAACGCGCCCGGCATGATATCGATGGTAAATGACTGGCCTGTCAGCGGTTCGCCATCCAGGTTAAAGGTCATTTCATGCGGTGAGCGAATCGTCAGGGACGATAAGCGCGTAGAAACAATGCCGGGATTCTCTTCATCGCCGGTCAGGGAATGCAGCAGGGTAGGCAGCAACTCCTGCGCGGTAACAATGCTGACGTCCAGCAGGCCATCGTTAATCAACGCCGATGGGCATAAACGCTGACCGCCTCCGGCCTGACGACCGTTGCCGATGCCGATGACCAGCGCATCGCCCTGCCAGTTAAAACCGGGCGCGGTAATTTCACAACTGTCCGGTTTTAGCGTGTCCATGCGCATCAACCCATGAATAAAATAGGACACGCCGCCCAGCGCGGATTTGAGTTTTTCCGGCGTCTCGGTCGTAATGCGCGTGCCAAATCCTCCGGTCGCCATATTAATAAAATAGTGATGCTGGTTAACGCGGGCGAGGTCGATATCACAGGCTTTACCCTGGATAGCCAGGCGCAAGGCGTGCTCAATCTCTTCAGGAATGCCGACGCTGGTGGCAAAATCGTTCGCTGTGCCCAGCGGCAGAATCCCCAGAACCGGGCGCTCATCCGCGTTGACCGACGCCAGTGCGGTAGCGATTTCGTTGACGGTGCCGTCACCGCCGCCCGCCACCACGGTTTCCGCCTGCAGTTCAAGGGCTTCTTCCACGTAACGCTCACCGTCTCCTTTTTCATACGTCACGCGCACGGCTATGTTAAAGCCCTCGGCGCGCAGCTTCGTGATCGCTTCACGGAGATCGTCATTACCTGCGCCTTTACCATTCAGGATTAGCAGCGTAAGCGATTGTTTGTCCATTATCTGTTCCTTGGAGATCGAAAGCGTAGTTAGTGGTTATAGCATAGCCGGAAGAGAAAAATGATTGGCGAAAGGGAGAAAAAAGAAAACCCGCACGGGGGAGCCGGGCGGGTGAATGAGGTGGATCCAGTTACTGCTGCTGATAATTGTTACTCATTGGTAGCAGGCAGCACTATAGTTCAGTAAAACCGAGCCGTCTGTGATCCTGTTCTTGCTTTTGTCAAATTTTGTCAGGCCGTGGCGTGAGCGGCATGCGGATCCTGGGTGTTCTGGCCTGGCGCAAAGTTACGCAGCAGCAAGGCAAACCGCAAATCTACCTCCGGCGGCACTTTCATCCAGACGCGATGCCCGTCTCCCGGGGCCACCTCTGTCGGTTCTCCACGGCTGTTTTGCAGGGCATCAAGGGTACAGATCAGGTTACCAGACGGCGTCATGATCTCCAGGCTGTCATGCAGAACAAATTTATTCTTTACCCGTACTTCCGCCCAGCCCTCGCGCTGTTCACCGCTGAACTCCCCGACGAACTGCTGGCGCTCTGAGACAGAGTAGCCGGTCTGGTAATTCTGGTAGCTGTCGTGGGTGTGACGACGCAAAAAACCTTCGGTATAGCCGCGATGCGCCAGGCCTTCCAGGGTTTCCAGCAGGGCAGAATCAAACGGTTTACCTGCCGCCGCATCGTCAATGGCTTTGCGATAAACCTGTGCGGTGCGGGCGCAGTAATAATAGGATTTGGTGCGACCTTCGATTTTCAGCGAGTGAACGCCCATCTGGCTCAGGCGCTCGACGTGCGCCACGGCACGCAGATCTTTCGAGTTCATGATGTAGGTGCCGTGTTCATCTTCAAAGGCGCTCATCATTTCGCCGGGTTTCATTTTCTCCTCCAGCAAAAACACCTTGTCGCTGGGTTGCCCAATGCCCAATGTAGGCGTCACGTCCTGTACGCTGACCGGCTGATGAATTTCAACAATGTTGCCGACGTCATCTTGTCTGGCTTCCTGCAACTGGTATTCCCAGCGGCAGGCGTTGGTGCAGGTTCCCTGGTTAGGATCGCGTTTATTCATGTAGCCCGACAGCAGACAGCGCCCGGAGTACGCCATACACAGTGCGCCGTGCACAAACACTTCCAGCTCCATGTCCGGCACCTGCTCGCGAATATCGGCGATCTCCTCCAGCGACAGCTCGCGGGATAAAATCACCCGACTTAAGCCCATTTGCTGCCAGAATTTCACCGTTGCCCAGTTTACGGCGTTAGCCTGCACAGATAAGTGGATGGGCATGGCCGGAAACGCCTCGCGCACCAGCATGATCAGGCCAGGATCGGACATGATTAACGCGTCGGGCTGCATCTCAATTACCGGCGTTAAATCGCGAATAAAGGTTTTCAGCTTGGCGTTATGCGGGGCGATGTTCACCACCACATAAAACTTTTTACCCAGCGCGTGGGCTTCGTTAATGCCTTTCGCCAGGTTTTCATGGCTGAATTCGTTATTGCGTACCCGCAGGCTGTAGCGCGGCTGGCCGGCATAGACGGCATCGGCCCCATAGGCAAACGCGTAACGCATGTTTTTCAGCGTTCCGGCGGGGGAAAGTAATTCGGGTTTCATGATGTGCTCACTGATGTCAGGTCAGCATGTCGCCTTGACGACATGTGCAGGGGTAAACCCTGCAAAAGGTGCGGAATTGTAGGCAGGGTGAAAACGGAAGTAAATTGATCTGGGTCAATCTAAATCAACTGGCAGATATCGGCTTCCCAGCGATAGCCCATGCCATATACCGCGCGGATAAAGGGTTGTTCGCTGTCCAGGCTTTCCAGTTTCCTGCGCAGGTTCTTGATATGGCTGTCAATGGTTCGGTCGGTTACAACCCGGTAATCGTCGTAGAGATGGTTTAACAACTGTTCACGGGAGAAGACTTTTCCCGGTTCAAGGGACAGCGTTTTCAGCAGACGAAATTCAGCGGGCGTTAAATCCAGCGGCTCATCACGCCAGCTGGCCTGAAAGCGGCTTTCATGAACTTTCAGCAAAGACGCGACGGGCGCTTCTTCGGGAGATCGCTTCACCCGGCGCAAAATGGTTTTGACCCGCGCTACCACTTCGCGTGGGCTGAATGGCTTGCAGATATAGTCATCCGCACCAATCTCCAGGCCCAGCAGGCGATCGATTTCTTCCGTGCGCGCGGTCACCATAATAATCGGCAAGTCGGAATCACGACGAATCTCACGGCACAGCGTCAGCCCATCTTTACCCGGCAGCATCAAATCCAGCAGGATAAGATCGGGCGGCGTCTGTTTAACGTAGTCCAGTACCGCGTTGCCGTGCGCCAGATGATGCGTGCGATAGTTAGAGGCCTCAAGGTAATCAATCATCAGCTGTGCCAGCTTGGGTTCATCTTCAACCACAAGGATCAGCGGGTAAGTGTTTTCCTGGTTCATAATCTTCTAAACGGGAGGAACATAACGCAATTGTAGCGCGATTTTCAGCCCACCTAAATCTGCATGCGAGGCGCTGATGCTACCACCGTGGGCATCAACAATGTTTTTACAGATGGCCAGCCCCAGGCCAGAGCCGCCGCTGGCGCGATTGCGCGAACCTTCTGTGCGGAAAAAACGCTCAAATATTTGTGCCTGTTGATCGCCTTCCACGCCGGGCGCGCTGTCCTCTACGGTGACGTGCCAGTAGGGCGCGTCATACCAGAGCCGCACCCGGACTTCGCCGCCGGCATCGGTGTAACGCAGGCTGTTTTCCAGCAGGTTAATAAACAACTGCATCAGCCGGTCAGGATCGCCAAAAAACGGCGCGTCATCCGGCATGTCGAGCTTCAGGGTTAAATCATGGCTGCGGTAGCGCTCGGTAAAATTGCCTGCGCTGATCTCAATAAGCTGCACCAAATCGGTGGCCTGCTTGCGATAGGCCAGTGCGCCGACGTCAGAGAGCGAAAGCTGGTGCAGATCATCCACCAGCTTGGTCAGCAGCGCCACTTCGCTTTGCAGAGAGGTAATCGCGTCTGGCGTGAGTTTACGTACACCATCCTGCATGGCTTCCAGCTCACCGCGCAAAATCGCCAGTGGCGTGCGCAGTTCATGCGAGATGTCGGCCATAAAGGCCCGACGCATACTTTCATTTTTCTCCAGCGAACTGGCCAGCAGGTTAAAGTCATGGGCCAGCTGGCCCAGTTCGTCCTGGCTGTCAACCTTAACCCGTGTGGCTAAGTTTCCCGCCGCCAGATGATGCGTACCGTCTACCAGTCTTTTCACCGGGGCCAGCAAGCCCCGCGCCATTAGCCAGGTGACCAGGGCGGCAAGCAGAGTAGAGAGGCCCACGATATACCAGCTGGTTCGTCGCTGCTGCTGATCAAAATTGATATCGGTGCTGCGCGTCAGGCGCTCTGGCGGCGAGCTGATGATCCAGCCCACGACTTTACCGTTACTGAGCGTAATATCGTGACGTATCCCTTCCGGGGGAACCTGTGAGCGCGGGCCGACCATCACTTTGTAGTGCTGATCGAGTACCCAGAACTGGGTGCGCCAGCCGTGAGGCGGTAACTGGTTACTGCTGTCCGGGTTTTGCTCCAGCGAGCGCAGCATAGAGAAGATCAGCCGGTCGTTATTACGCAGAAAATCCCAGTCGCCATGCTGTTCATACTGATCGGCCAGCGCCGCACCCAGCAAATTCAGCCGCTGTTCATTCCCGCGTTTAATATAGTCGACAAAGCCATGTTCAAAGCTGAGCCGGACGCCCCAGTGCATGGTAATCAGGACCAGCATGCAGGTGGAGAATATGGCCATGAATAATTTGGCACCGATGCCAAAATGCAGGAACGATCTCATTCACTTCTCCGACGTCGCAGATCGACGCTTTTACTCATCTCTTTCGGAACCCGCCAGAACACCAGCGCAGGCAGAATAATGATCAGCGCCATACAGAGATAAACACAGATAAACGCCTGATGGCTTAAACCCTGTTCCCCGGACGTTGCATGACCAAACGCGCCCAGCAGCAGGCCCGCCACGGTTACGCCAATACTCATTGAGAGCTGCATGATCATCGATAACAGGCTGTTGCCGCTGGAGGCCAGGTCATCGGGTAGATCCTTGAGCGTCAGCGTATTCATCGAAGAGAAGCGAATCGCATTCACCATGCCTTGCAGAAACAGCACCAGCGGCAGCATGACTGTCCAGCCGAGCATCGCCACCAGTGGAAACAGCAAGACCACCAGCGCCAGGCCTATGGTTGAACCCACCAGCACGTTGCGATAGCCAAACAGGTTAACAATGCTGACAACCACACGCTTCATGCCCATATTGCCCAGCACCATGGCAATCATCATTAAGCCGGCATGAAACGGGCTGAAGCCCATGCCGATTTGCAAGAACAGCGGCGTCATAAAGGGCAACATGCCGCTGCCGATGCGGCCAGTCAGACTACCGAGTAAGCCAATGGAGAAAATGCGGTTGTCGAACAGCTTCAGGCTGAAAAGCGCACTGTCGTTTTGGCGCGCATGCAGTAGATAAAACAGAAGAGAGCCAGTGCCGATGAGGATCATCCCGGCCAGTAACAAGGCAGAGCCGCCGCTACTGCGTTGACCGTCAAGCGCCAGCGTTAACGTAGCCATTCCGGCGGCCAGCAGGACAAACCCGACAAAATCAAAGCGTCGCGGCGGCATCGCGTAGTTCGGCAGTAACTTCAACGTGGCGACGGCACCGATGATGCCGACCGGGATGTTAATCAGGAAAATCCAGTGCCAGCTGGCATATTCCACCAGCACACCGCCCAGTGCGGGCCCCAGCAGCGGCCCAATCTGGCCGGGCAGGGTGACAAAGGTCATCGCAGACATATACTGGTCACGCGGTACAATGCGCATTACCGTCAGCCGTCCTACCGGCACCATCATGGCCCCGCCAATCCCCTGAATCACACGCGCCATGATAAGCTGATTCAGCGTGCCTGACAGGCCGCACAACAGCGATCCCACGCTGAACAGTACAATCGCGCTAAAAAAGATATTTCTCACGCCAAACCTGTCCGCCAGCCAGCCGCTCAGCGGCAGCGTCACCGCCACCGTGAGCACATAGGCCACAATCACCGAATGCATATGCAGTGGGCTCACGCCCAGATCGTGCGCCATGGACGGGATCGCCGTGTTGACGATGGTGGTGTCCAGCGTCTGCATAAAAAAACCAAAGGCAACAATCCACAACTGCCAGCGGACCGTGACGCTCTGCATGATATTTACCCCTTAATGCTGAGTGGCATTCATCCTCTGGGTGCGCGTTTTACGTCGCAGTTTGTCCATCATTAAGTACACCACCGGCGTGGTATACAGCGTGAGGAGCTGGCTCATGATCAAGCCGCCGGCAATGGTGATGCCCAACGGCTGACGCAGCTCGGCGCCGTCTCCGCTGGTCAGCACCAGCGGTAACGCGCCAAACAGGGCCGCCAGCGTGGTCATCAGGATAGGGCGGAAGCGTAACAGGCAGGCCTGGAAAATCGCCTCGCGGGCGCTCAGATTGCCGTTGCGTTCTGCGTCAAGCGCAAAGTCGACCATCATGATGGCGTTCTTTTTTACTATCCCGATCAACAACAGAATCCCGATCAAGGCAATCAGGCTGAACGGCGTATCAAACAGCTCCAGCGCCAGCAGGGCACCGACGCCCGCAGACGGCAGCGTCGAAAGAATGGTCAACGGGTGCACATAGCTTTCGTAGAGAATCCCCAGCACGATATAAACTGCCGCAACCGCAGCCAGCATCAACCAGAGTTGACTGCTTTGCGATTGCTGGAACGCCTGTGCGGTGCCGGCAAAGCTGCCGCGCACGCTGGACGGTACGCCAAGCGCCGTCATAGTGCGATCGATCGCCTCGGATGCCTGGGACAGCGACACACCTTCTGGCAGGTTAAAGGAGAGGGTTGATGCGGCAGACAAGCCCTGATGATTAACCGACAGCGGCGCGTTGGCCGGTTGCCATTTGGCGAACCAGGAGAGCGGGATGGGTTTGCCGTCGCTGTTAATCACAAACATCTGATCCAGTGAACTGATGTCCTGGGTATAGCGCGGATCCACTTCCATGACGACCTTGTACTGGTTCAGCGGCTGATAGATGGTGGAAATCTGACGCTGACCAAACGCATCGTTGAGCAACGCATTCGCTTCGGAAACATTAATGCCCAGCCGCGCCATGCTGGCCCGGTCATACGTCAGGGCCATTTCGCTGCCCTGATCCTGCTGATCGGAGTTAACGTCGGCCAGTTCCGGCAGGGCGCTAAAGGCCTGACGAATTTTCGGTTCCCAGGTGCGCAGCGCAGCCAGATCGTCTGTTAACAGAGAATACTGATAGCTGGCGTTGGCTTCGCGACCGCCCACCCGGATATCCTGCACCGCATTAAGATACAGGTTGGCACCGGGCTCCTTTGCCAGCTTGGTACGCAGGCGGGCAATCACCGCCTGTGCATTATCTTTGCGTTCGGACAAGGGTTTCAGGGAGATAAACATCAGGCCCATATTGGTGCGCATGCCGCCGGTAAAGCCCACCACGCTTGAGACATCCGGATCGGCCCCCACGATTTTCATGAAGTCCTGCAACTTACCGCGCATCGCCTGAAACGAAATGCTTTGGTCGGCAGAAATAAAGCCGGACAGGCGGCCGGTATCCTGCTCGGGCAAAAAGGTTTTGGGAATACTGATGAACAGCCATACCGTCAGGGCGACAGTGCCCACGAGCAACAGGATGACCCAGCGCGCATGGTTCAGCACGACGTTCAGAGAGCGGGCATAACCCTGTTGTACCGCCAGCAGCAGGCGGCCAATGCCCCGTCGCCGCGGCTGACTGCGCGGCGCATGGGGTTTCAGCAGGTAAGCACACATCATGGGCGTCAGCGTGATGGATACAAACAGCGAGATCAGAATAGCAACCGACAGGGTGATGGAAAACTCCGCGAAGAAACGGCCAATCAATCCGCCTGTCATCAGCAGCGGCAGGAAGACCGCGATCAGCGACAGGCTCATCGACAGCACCGTAAAGCCCACTTCACGCACGCCTTTGAGCGCGGCGGCCAGCGGTTTCATGCCCGATTCAACATGACGGGCAATGTTTTCCAGCACCACAATGGCATCGTCCACGACAAAGCCGGTGGCGATGGTCAGCGCCATCAACGACAGATTGTTCAGGCTAAAGCCGCACAAATACATGGCGGCAAAGGTGCCAATCAGCGAGACCGGCACGGCCGCCGCCGGAATCAGCGTGGCGCGACCTGAGCGCAGGAAAACAAACACCACCAGAATGACCAGGCCAACGGCGATAATTAGCGACTGCTCAACTTCTTCGAGCGACGCGCGGATGGTGGGTGAGCGATCCTGGGCAATCTGCAGATCGATCGCCGTCGGGATGATTTCGTGCAGTTCGGGCAGTTCAGCGCGAATACGATCAACCGTCTCAATCACGTTCGCATCCGCCGTTTTGCGAATCACCAGCAAAACGGCCGGTTTGCCCCGCGACATACCGGCGTTGCGCACATCCTGCACGGAGTCCTCAACGGTGGCGACATCGGACAACCGTACTGCCGCGCCGTTGTTGTATTGCACGATCAGCGGCTGGTATTCCCGGGCGGTTTGTAATGCATCGTTGGTCCGTAACTGCCAGCGCTGTTGCCCGTCTTCCAGCGCGCCCTGCGGACGGCGCTGGTTAGCGTTAGCGATGGTCTGACGCACCGCATCCAGCGACACGCCCTGATTAAATAACGCCTGCGGATTGAGCGCCACGCGCACTGCGGGCAGCGAGCTGCCGCCCACGGTGACATCGCCCACGCCATTAATCTGCGACAGCTTCTGTGCCAGCTGTGTCGACGCATAATCATAAAGCTGGGCTGGCGTGTACAGATCTGACGTCAGCGTCATAATCATGATCGGCGCGTCAGACGGGTTGGCTTTGCGGTAGGTCGGACGCGACGGCATGCCGGTAGGGAGCAGGCTCTGCGCCGCGTTAATGGCCGCCTGTACATCACGTGCCGCGCCGTTAATATCACGATTAAAATCGAACACCATAATAATGCGGGTCGATCCCAGCGAACTGGTCGAGGTCATTTCACTGACGCCTGCAATTCGGCCCAGCGAGCGCTCCAGCGGCGTGGCGACCGAAGACGCCATCGTTTCGGGCGAGGCTCCTGGCAGGGACGCTGACACCATAATGACCGGAAAATCCACCTGCGGCAGCGGCGCCACCGGCAGCAGGCGGAAGCCCAGAATGCCCGCCAGCGCAATTGCCAGCGTCAGTAGCGTCGTGGCGACCGGACGATGGATAAACAAAGCAAAAAACTTCACGGCTGCGCCTCCGTCTGACCCAGGCGACGACGCAGGTTATGCGCCAGGCGGTCAAACAGCAGGTAGATTACCGGCGTGGTAAACAGCGTCAGAATCTGGCTCAGAATCAGGCCGCCGACCATGGCGATCCCCAGCGGCTGCCTCAGCTCTGCACCCACGCCAGTGCTGAGCATCAGCGGTAATGCACCCAGCAGGGCGGCCAGCGTCGTCATCAGAATCGGTCGGAAACGCAGCAGGCAGGCCTGATAAATCGCATCATAGGGCTTCATGCCCTGTTCACGTTCCGCCGCTAACGCGAAGTCGATCATCATAATGGCGTTCTTTTTCACAATACCAATGAGCAGAATGATGCCGATGATGGCAACAATATCCAGCTCATTCCCACTTATCATCAGCGCCAGCAGCGCACCGACGCCCGCCGTGGGCAACGTGGAGAGGATGGTGATGGGATGGATAAAGCTCTCATACAGCACGCCGAGCACGATATACATCGCTACGACTGCCGCCACAATCAGCCAGACGGTACTGGTCAGGGCAGCCTCGAAAGCCAGCGTGCTGCCCTGGAACTGCGTCATCACCTCTGACGGCATCCCCAGTTCCGTCTCTGCCTGGTTGATCGCTTTGGTCGCATCTTCCAGCGAATAGCCCTTCGCCACATTGAAAGAGAAGGTGGCGGAGGGGAACTGACTCAGGTGGTTAATCGTTAAAGGCGCATGGCGCTGGGCAATGCTGGCGATCGCGCTCAACGGCACGCTGCCACCGTCAGTGCTGTTCAGACGAATACCGTCCAGGCTTTGCAGGCCCGGCATGGTGCTGTTGTCCTGTTCCAGCACCACGCGGTACTGATTCGCCTGGGTATAAATCGTGGAGATCAGCCGCTGACCAAAGGCGTCATACAGCGCGTTATCTACGTCCGCCATGCTGATGCCCAGCCGGCTGGCACTGTCACGGTCCACTTTGATATAGGCTTCCAGCCCCTGGTCCTGCCAGTCACTGCTGACGTCACGTAGCGCAGGGTGTTTCTGCAGGGCGTTAAGCAGGGCAGGGACCCAGGTGCTGAGCGAATCCAGCGAACCGGACTGCAGAGTAAACTGATACGGCGTACGGCTGGCCTGGGTGTCAATTGTCAGGTCCTGCACCGCCTGCAACCACAAGGTGACGCCAGGAATTTTGCTGATCTGCGCTTGCAGCCGCTGCTGAATCTCCGGAATACGCTCGCTGCGCATATCCAGCGGTTTGAGGTTAATCTGCAACCGGGCGCTGTTGAGTGACGGATTGGTGCCATCCACGCCCACGAACGAGGTCAGACTCTGTACAGCCGGATCTTTCATAATCACAGAGGCAACATCGCGTGTCCGCTCCGCCATACTGGCGTAGGATACCGACTGCGGTGCCTCCAGCGTTCCCTGGATAATGCCGTTGTCCTGCTGCGGAAAGAAACCTTTAGGAATGGCCATCCACAGCAAAACCGTCAGCAGCAACGTGCCGAGCGCCACGGACAGCGTCAGCCAGGGGTGATTCAGCACCCGGCGCAGCCCACGACCATAAACGGCAATGATGCGATCGAACATCGCTTCGCTGGCACGGGAAAAGCGGTTCTGCTTACGCAGTGACTCGGCGCTCAGCATGCGGGCACACATCATCGGCGTCAGGGTGAGCGAGACCACCGCTGAGATCAGAATTGCCACCGCCAGCGTCACCGCAAATTCGCGAAACAGGCGACCAATCACGTCGCCCATGAACAGCAGCGGAATCAATACCGCAATCAGTGAAAACGTTAACGAAATAATGGTAAAGCCAATTTCGCCTGCCCCTTTCAGGGCCGCTGTCATCGGCTTTTCCCCTTTTTCGATATAGCGCGAGATATTCTCAATCACCACGATGGCATCGTCCACCACAAAGCCTGTGGCGATGGTCAGCGCCATCAGCGTCAGATTATTGATGGAAAAGCCCAGGAAATACATTGCCGCAAAGGTCCCAATAAGCGACAGCGGAACAGCCACGGCCGGAATGATGGTCGCGGGCACATTACGCAAGAACAGGTAGATGATCATCACCACGAGCGCCATTGCCAGCATCAGCTCATGCTGCGTATCGGTGACGGACGCGCGGATATTGGTGGTGCGATCGGTGACCAGTTTCACATCGACGGATTTGGGCAGGCTGGCAATCAGCCCGGGCAGCATGGCGCGAATATTGTCGGCGGTTGCAATAATATTGGCACCCGGCTGGCGCTGCACATTCAGTACGATGGCGGGTTCACGGTTAGACCAGGCACCCAGCCAGCTGTTTTCGGCACCCTGTTCAATCGTAGCCACATCGGCCAGCCGCACTGGCGCGCCATTTTTATAACTGACGATCAGCTGGCGGTAATCCTCGACCGATTTCATCTGATCGTTGGCTGACAGCGTAACCGAGCGGGTCGGACCATCAAGACTGCCTTTCGCGGAATTTACGTTGGCGTTGGTGATCGCCGTACGCACCATTTCGCTGGTCAGGCCCATAGAGGCTAATGCCTGGGTGTTCATCTTAACGCGCACAGCGGGACGCTGGCCGCCGGTCAACGTGACCAGGCCGACGCCGGTCACCTGGGAAATTTTCTGCGCGACGCGTGTTTCCACCATGTCCTGTACCTGGGTTAAGGGCATGCTGGTGGTGGTGACGGCGAGCGTCATGATGGGCGGATCCGCCGGGTTAACTTTGCTGTAAACCGGCGGATTCGGCAAATCGCTGGGCAGCAGGTTAGAGGCAGAGTTAATCGCCGCCTGCACTTCCTGTTCTGCGACATCGAGCGGCAGCGAGAGCTGGAACTGCAGCGTCACCACCGAGGCGCCGCCAGAACTTTGCGAGGCCATCTGCTTAAGACCGGACATCTGACCGAACTGACGTTCAAGAGGCGCTGTAATCGACGACGTCACCACATCCGGACTGGCACCGGGATACAGGGTAACAACCTGAATGGTCGGATAGTCCACTTCAGGTAACGCTGACACCGGTAAAAAGCGGTAACCCAGAATCCCCGCCAGCAGAATAGCAATCATCAGTAACGTCGTCGCGACCGGGCGCAGAATAAACTGGCGTGACGGTCCTCCGCTGTGGTCAGGAGGCATAACCTGCATTACTCTGACTCTCCTTTGGATGGCAAGCTGGCGCGGCTCTGTTTAGTTGCACTGCTCTGTGCTGCAACCACTTCCACTTTTGCCCCCTCTGTCAGGCGGTCAAGGCCATCCGTTACCACGCGGTCGCCCGCGCTCAGTCCGGCATTGATGACCACTTTCTGACTGTCCTGGAAACCGGCGGTCACGGTTTTCTTACTCACCTTATTTTCGCTGTTAATCACCCAGACAAAGTGGCCTTCGTTACCCATCTGTAACGCGGCTACCGGAATCACGACGGCATCCTGCAACGTATTCACCTTCAGCCGGGCGTTGACGAACTGATTAGGGAAAAGCAGGTCATCCTGATTATCAAAACGCGCTTTGATTTTAATGGTGCCTGTCGTGACGTCGATCTGGTTATCCAGACTGAGCAGTTTTCCGCGCGCAATCAGGTGTTGATTGCTGCGGTCCCAGGCTTCCACCAGCAACGGTTCGCCACTTTTCTGCGCCTGCATGATCTGGCTGATATTGTTTTCGGCGACGCTAAAGACGACATCCACCGGATGCGTCTGAGTGATCACCACCAGACCATTGGTATCACCGCTGGTGATGTAGTTGCCAATATCAACCTGCTTCAGGCCGACGCGACCCGCAATCGGGGACGTAATTCGGCTGTAAGTCAGGTTCAGCTGTGCGCTGGCAACGCTGCCTTCGTCGGCCTTAATCGTGCCCAGGGTTTCACTGACCAGCGCGTTTTGCGTATCCAGATCCTGCTGGGATACCAGCGAGGTTTTCGCCAGCTTCTGGTAACGGGCTAAATCACGGCGGGCGTTCGCAAGCGTAGCCTGATCGCGCGCCAGCTGGCCTTGAGCCTGCATCAGGGCGACCTGATAGGGACGCGGATCGATCTCTGCCAGCAGATCGCCGGCTTTGACCTGCTGGCCTTCCGTGAAATGGATGGCCACCAGGTTACCATCTACCCGGCTGCGTACCGTTACGGTATTGGCTGCGGTCACTGTACCCAAACCGCTAAGGTATTGCGGCACACTTTCTGTTACAGCGCTGGCAGCCTGCACGGGCGCAAGCGGTTTATGTCCACCGTTGCCTCTTTTGCCGTGTTCTGACTGGCTGGATGTTTCGTTGCCTGCGGGTTGGGCTGGATGCTTCCACCAGTAGTAACCGCCTGCAGCAGCGGCAATAACCACCGCTAAAATCAGGCCTTTTTTCATTCCAGGATGTCGGTTGTTCATTGTTATTGTTGCTCTCCAGCGATATCGTTCCAGGACGCGGGCGTAAACGTTAGCCTGCAAACCACGAATTGTAGTCGTCCCTGCGGGTAAAAATTTGAAGGAATTAAGGATATCTGTCAGCGCACCGTAAGTATGTCGGTTTTTTGAAAAAACGGCGTTGGCAAAGAGTCAGATTTGATGTGAAACAAGGCGGACTAC
Organism: Pantoea stewartii; assembly: GCF_011044475.1. Lineage (NCBI taxonomy): Bacteria > Pseudomonadati > Pseudomonadota > Gammaproteobacteria > Enterobacterales > Erwiniaceae > Pantoea > Pantoea stewartii. Next base: position 1,210,649 of record NZ_CP049115.1, on the reverse strand, counting down.
GCTGACCACAGCGCGCCGGATCATATCCTGCCTGACCAGGAAATACAGGATTAAAAACAACTTGTCCTTCAGGAAGATGACACATTCATCACCCAGCGCTTTACGCAGCCGTGCGCAGCATGAAGAAGGTCAGCGTGTAACCTTACGTTATGCCTGCTGAGACATTGAGCGCTGAGCAAGGGGGCGCGGCGCAAAGAGGAATGAACATCATCTTCGATACCGCCGGGTCCGTCAGTAACGTGCATTGCCGGACCGGGCGCTATCCTTAACGCGGCAGAACCGGCTGACGCATGGTGCCGCTTTAACCCCGCTCAAGATTAAAGGGCAGAAGGGCTTTTTTCTGAGGACAGGCACTGCATTCGTTTTGCCTTCACCGCAAAAGAAAGCACGGGCTCACATACTGTGTCGCTTTACCCGCGCACAAACTGACAAAGCCAGAAGGGGCATTTTCTGCGAGGTATTCCGCAGCGCTGAGCGACCTGAAGGCACCGCGTCAGCGGCGCGAGGACCGCCGAAGCCAAAGTGCCTCTTCTGGCGATCTCACCCGCCGACATCACAACAATGGGTTAGCATCCCAAAACAGCTCAGCCTGACGTCTTCGCGGTAAAGGCAAACGAAGGAAAGGGAGCCGAAGCCAAAATGCCCCTTCAGGCGATTTCACCCGCCGAGAGTGCTGCACTTTATTCGACTCCCCCCGCTGTCAGGCAAACATCACCTCAGCCCAGCGCGCCAGACCAGCGGTCACTGAGGCAAAGTCATCTCCGCCAGCAATCGGTGTACCCGGCAGGGCCTGCTGCAGCGCAGCGCGCAGCAGAGGCGAACGTGCACTACCGCCCGTCAGATAGATCACTTCGGGCTTAATGTGGCTGGTCGCCAGCGCCAGATGTACCTGTTCCAGGATCTTCTCCAGCGGCTGGCTGATCGCGTCCTGCAGGGTTGCCACGCTGATATCGGCCTGTAAATCCGCGCTGATAAAATCCAGTGCGGCAGCGAAGTCAGGGCGGTCGGAGAGGGCGATTTTGCTCTCTTCCGCAGTACGCACCAGACGATAGCTCAGCTTTTGTTGCCAGACTTTTAACAGGTGTGCCACGGCGGCAGGATTTTCGGCATCCCGTACCAGATCGCGCAACAGTTTGCCGCAGGCGGTACTGTAAAAATCGCTTTGTGCAGGCACATCGTTGATGGCGACGGCATTCCACCAGGGCAGGGCAGGTAAGGCCGTGCCTTTTTGTGTCTTCCCGCCCGCGCCCAGCAACGGCATCAACGCTTTAAACGCCAGCATAATATCCAGGTCATTACCGCCCACGCGGCAGCCACTATGGCCCAGCAGGCTTTCCCGCCGGTCTGACAGATGACGCCACTGCGGCCCCATCAACAGCATCGAACAGTCGGTGGTTCCCCCACCGATGTCCACGACCAGCACGCGGGTTTCTTTTTCGAGTGTGGCTTCAAAGTCCAGCCCCGCCGCGACCGGCTCAAACTGAAACTCCACCTCCCGAAAGCCCGCGCGTTTAGCGGCACGCAATAATATGCCCTGCGCCTGCGCGTTGGCCTCTTCGCTGCCCAGTCCCTGAAAGTTCACCGGGCGGCCAATTACCGCCTGTTCAATTGACTGGTCAAGCTGTGCTTCGCCCTGCTGACGAATATGCAGCATCATGGCGCACACTAAATCTTCAAAGAAGGCGATCTGCTGGGGTTTTAACCCACTCGCGCCCAGGAAGGACTTCGGCGACTTCACGAACCAGACATCTTCCGGATCGACCATATAGTGCTGAAGCGCGGTCAGACCGAACTGCACGCTATCGGAGAGAACATCGATATCTTCTTCACGGTTATAGCGCAGCGCCCGTTGCAACAGCGCCGTGCTTTCCTGGTCCGGCGTGGCAACCTGATGATGGCGATGAAGCCATTCCGTGACGGCTTCACGTGTCGGGGAGCAGATCATCGAGGGCAGCAGGCGTTGACCGTTCTCCAGCGTTAACAGTCGTGGTGTGCCTTTTTCGCTGACCGCAATCGAGCAGTTAGCCGTACCGTAATCGAATCCAATGAACATTTTTCGCCCCCAGGCAGGAAAAAGGGGGCGACTTTAGCGCAGCTGTAAAGGTGAGGCAAGCGGCGAGCGGCAGAATTAGCGAATCGCAAAAAGGTGATCTTCACTCAGTTTGCTGAGCGGCTGGCGCTCGGCAACAGCACTGCCCCAGACTCCGTCAACATCCAGGCTGGTAAGCGTGGTCAGAACGGCCGGCACGGAGACTGGGCCCGCAAGCAATATAATATTACGTTCATTGGTCTGGCTTTGAATAATGGAAATCAGCATTTCATCCATCAGATTGTTATGCAGGTTCGCCACCAGCTCGGGTGCCAGAATCAGACAGTCCACCACTTTACCGGTTAACTGATTAAACGCATCCAGGTTACGGCCAAACTGTTGCAGCACGATGCGACAGCCTGCCTGGCGCAGTTTCATCAGTGTACCCAAAAGCTGCTCGCCGCCCGATAACACGCTGGCGGCATGCAGCGCGATACCGCTGTTACTGTTCGCCAGACCGGATTCTGCAAAACGGATACAAAGTTTCTCAACGAAAACCGGATTATAAAGCGCGTTAACATCCACGGGCAAAATTAAGGCAATGCCTTTTTGGCTCATAGCCGCAATGCGATGACGGAAAAAAGCCTCAACGATATTGTCTTCCAGCCGCTGTTTCAGCGCCGCGTCAGTCAGGTTGTTACGCAGCAGATGTTCATCCACCAGCAGTCCTTCCCGGGTAAACAACTGCACTTCAATCAACCAGACGCTGGCAGAGTGCGGCTTACCTGGCGGTGCGACAGCCCAGACCTGGAGTTCCACCTGCAAGGCATCCAGGGTTACCTGATCCAGCGAATGGTGGCTGCCGGTCAGGGCCAGCGGATGCTGTTCGTACACCATGTAGCGCCCGCGGCCGCTGCGTTTAGCGTTGTAACAGGCAATATCGGCCTGGGACAACACATCACTGCTTTGACAATTATTTGGTGAAATTTGTGTCATGCCTGCGCTGGCCCCAACCTGATAGGCCCGGCCCAGCCATTCAAAACAATAGTCGTTGACTGCACGCACGATACGCTGCACCACATCACGGGCCTGGTCCACCAGACATTCAGGCATGAGCACGGCAAATTCATCCCCGCCAAGACGGGCGAGAAAGTCGGTGCTGCGCAGGTGGTGACGCATTAAATCGGAAAGTTCGCTCAGCAGTGCATCCCCGGCGGCGTGCCCGGCGCTGTCGTTAACCGCTTTGAATTTATCCAGGTCAATAAACACCAGTACATGCTGATGTTGATGTTCAGCGGCATCGGACAGCAGTCGCTTCAGTTGCAACTCAAAACTGGCGCGATTGGGCAGGCGGGTTAACGTATCGTGCAGCGCGCTGTAGCTCAATCGTTTCATGACTTTACGTGATTCACTCACATCCTGAATGACCATCACCGCGCCGCGTTCGGTTCCCGATTCCGATTTCAGCGGCGTTATCGTGTAATGGATATCAATGTGCTCACCATTCAGGGTGTGAAGCACCCACTCTTCCGACAGATAGGGCGCAGTCTTTTCAGAATGCGTAGGGTTGATCATCAGATTTTCCACCGGCGCGCCGTGACGGCCATGGGTGATGTGAAGCAGTTCACTTACCGGTCTGCCGACCGCGGCTTCCTGTGACCAGCCAGTCATTTTTTCAGCCACCGGATTCATGAAGGTGACGCGCATGGCCTGATCCGTACTGATGACGGCCTCGCCGATGGAATCGAGCGTAATCATCATGCGCTCTTTTTCCTGAAACAGGGCTTCGTTCAGGTTACGCAGCGGCGTAATGTCCTGTGCAACGCCCAGTATGCGCTCGATCCGGCCTTCCTGACTGAGTAAACGATTCGCCTGAGAACGTATCCAGTAATGTCCTTCTTCGCGCATCACGCGATACTCCATTTGAAACGCGCTGCTTTCTTCAATGGCCTGCTGTATGGTCTGCACACAAAATGCGCGATCGTCGGGATGCACCAGTTTGATCCACAAGTCGAAGCTGGGCACTTCATCCGACTGCAAACCGAACAATGTGTACATGCGTTTATCCCACAGCATTTCTCCACTGTTCATGTTCCATTCCCACACGCCAATGCCGCCCGCTTCGTTGGCCAGCGTGATACGTTCCATTAACCGCTGGTTGACCAACTCGCTCTGTTTTAATTCAGAAATATTCACAATCTGCGCAATAAAATAGAGCGGTTGTTGTTCGCTGTCCCGTACCAGCGAAACCGTCAGCCGCACCCAGACGATTTCATGGTCCTTACGGAAGTAACGCTTCTCCAGCGTGAACGACAAAATCTCGCCAGCCAGCAGCTTATCCATTTTGCCATCGTCAATACCGAGGTCGTCAGGATGCGTAATCTGCTGGAAAGTCAGGTTCTTTAATTCGTACTCGGGATAACCCAGCGTGTCGCATAATGATTTATTCACCTGAAGCCAGCGGCCTTCGGGTGAAACCAGCGCCATGCCAATAGCGGAATACTCCATGGCGTTACGAAAACGCGTTTCGCTTTCACTGATATGGCGCGTTTCATGGCGGAACGCATCCATGACCAGCGACATAATATGGCAGGGGATTAAGACCATCAGAAACGGCAGCCAACTGACAATCATGGCGTAATTCGTCGTCGTAGGCGTGACGATTATCCAGTCTAAAGAAAGCAGCAGCGCCATAAAGCTGGCGTTGAGAAAGAACAGGACAAACGCCTCCACCTTGGGCAGCCGAACAGCGCACCAGAACAGCACGACCAAAATGAAGGTAAACGGCCAGGGCAAAAAACGCAGCGACAAATAGCTGGCAATCAGCGTCAGAACGAGGCTGAAAAGTGTTTCAAACAGCGAGGCGCGCCTGAGGTAACCCTTAGGCAAGGGCCAGGAGAGCAGCAGCAGAACCGGCCCAAGCGCGAGCATGCCGATGATTTCCGAAATCACCCATGTATAAAAGAAGGCGAAAGAGGCCTGTTGTCCAACCTGTAAAACCCACAGCGCCAGTACGCCACCAATCAGCGGCGAAATCACACCGGTGGCAAAAACAAAGCGCAGCCAGTCACGCAGCGACACCAGCGGTGCCTCGCGGTTAAGCAACGCGCGCAGCAGCATGCCACCGATGCCCGCCTGCAAAAGGTTCAACAGGGCAAATTTTAAATTTGAAAGCGCAGGACCGATGACAAACGCATTGGCTGCGGCGGTGCCAATCAGGCAGGCCACAAGGAACAACGGCAACTGACGTGATGTGCAGCGAAACACCACCACGGTCATTAAGGCGGTGGAAAACCATAAAGGCGAGATCTTGCCGCTTACTACGATCAGTTCAAGGCAGAACAAGGTCAGGACGAACGAAACCAGGCCAAGCCCGCAGGCATGAAGCCACGAATTAGGTGATTTATCTGACGAAGCCAGCGCATCAACGATCATTTATCGATCCAGCAGGGTACAAGGTATTGACATGGCAGGTGACGAGATAGCCATCCTGATTGAAGAATGCTAGCACATTTGTTGGAGAAAAAAGGGGGGAAATCATTAAATTGCGTTATTTGACCGATTGACGGGCTCGTCTGTGAGGCGAGCCCGTCTCGCCTTATTCAACGAAAAAGGTCGGCACGGGTATAGGGTTTTTCCAGGCCCGCGAGGCGGGCTGAAAAGTGCTCAAGAAACTGCTGCGTGGTGGCGATGCGTCCATGTCCCAGCAGCAGCACCGGCACCAGCAATGCGGCGGCAATCTGCGGCCAGCTAAACCCTTTTAATGCGGTTTCGCGTTGTGAAAGCAAAAAAGCTGTGCTCAGTGTAAAGCCTAACAGCAGTCCGGTCAGGACTTCGCTGAGGGAATGAGCATGGATGACGAGGCGGGAAAACCCCACCATTAAGGGGATCATATAGCCCACGCCAATGGCGAAACCGCGCCACAGGCTCGGCCAGCGTCCGGATATCAGCCAGAGCATCACGGGCCACAGGGTGGCAGACATGGCGCTGTGGCCGCTAAATCCGGTGAAGTTAAAACGGGCACTGCCAATGCCAAAGCCCAGAAAGAGAATTTTTGACAGGCTGACGACCAGCCCCGCCAGGCCAAAGGCAAAAAGCCAGTACCATACGGTGCGCCGGTTATCACTTTTCCACGGTAAAATCAGTGCAATAATCACCGCCGTGGGAATTAACAACATACTGTCACCAAAATAGGTGAGGGTCTTCCAGAGCATAGTTTTCCTTTATTTTTTTCGGGCCCCAGGCCCTTTTTGTTCAGGTTTGTAAGACCTGATACGTGCTGTGCATCGTCATGCTGTCTGAGAGGGCTAGTTTATCGATGAAATCATTCGAGTTAAAAGGGGAAAGTCTGAAAACCGGCCATGCCATTTCTCTGGCATCAAAAGACCGAAATCCCTATACTTAGCGCCAAATCACCCTCTCCGTTCAGCCCCATTAACTGGGTGCGCAGTTTGCGTACAGTTTCTGGCTCCAGTATCAGGTTTTTAAAAGTATGACTGACAAGTCCCATCAGTGCGTGATCGTTGGCATTGCAGGTGCATCCGCATCCGGTAAAAGTTTAATCGCCAGTACCCTGTATCGTGAAATTCGCGATCAGGTGGGTGATGAACACATCGGTGTTATTCCCGAAGATGCCTATTACAAAGATCAAAGTCACCTCACCATGGAAGAGAGGGTTAAGACCAATTATGACCATCCCAGCGCGATGGATCATGATTTGCTGTTACAGCACCTGCGCGCTGTCAAAGCAGGACAGGACATTGAACTGCCGGTTTACAGCTACGTTGAGCACACCCGCACGCAAGAGACGCTGCATCTCAAGCCCAAAAAAGTCATTATTCTTGAAGGCATTCTGTTGTTAACGGATGCGCGGTTACGCCAGGAACTGAATTTTTCCATTTTCGTCGATACGCCGCTGGATATTTGCCTGATGCGCCGAATGAAGCGCGACGTCAATGAACGCGGTCGCTCAATGGATTCCGTCATGAGTCAGTATCAGAAAACGGTACGCCCGATGTTTCTGCAGTTCATTGAACCGTCAAAACAGTACGCGGATATCATCGTGCCGCGCGGTGGTAAAAACCGCATCGCGATTGATATTCTGAAGGCCAAGATTAATCAGTTTTTCGAGTAGTTTACGTCTCAAAAGGCGTGACGCGAACAGGTTAAAAGCACAGATGCGCCCTGTTCGCTACACTTACTTCATGGAGTTACCGTAATGAGATTATGCGACCGCGATATTGAAGCCTGGCTCGACACCGGAAAACTGGCGATTACCCCACGGCCAACCGTGGAACATATCAATGGTGCAACAGTGGACGTGCGTTTGGGCAATCAGTTCCGGACGTTCAGCGGACATACCGCGCCGTTTATTGATTTAAGCGGCCCGAAGCACGAGGTCAGTGCTGCGCTGGATCGCGTCATGAGCGATGAGATCGTGTTGCCGGAAGGTGAGGCGTTCTTTCTGCATCCGGGCGAACTGGCGCTGGCGGTAACGCTGGAATCTGTCACGATTCCCGACGATCTGGTGGGCTGGCTCGACGGGCGTTCTTCACTTGCCCGCCTCGGGCTAATGGTTCACGTCACTGCGCACCGTATCGATCCGGGCTGGCAGGGCCGTATCGTGCTGGAGTTTTATAATTCAGGCAAACTGCCTCTGGCGTTGCGCCCTGGCATGTTGATTGGTGCGCTAAGCTTTGAACCGCTTTCTGGTCCGGCAGCGCGTCCCTATAATCGCCGTGAGAATGCAAAATATCGTGGCCAGCAGGGTGCTGATGCCAGTCGTATCGACAAAGATTAATTCATGAGGATGTGATGAGAAGAGTGATAACCACGCTGGCCATTCTACTGGTGGTGGTCGTAGCGGGATTAACGGCGTTGGTCATGCTGGTGAACCCTAACGACTTCCGTAGTTACATGGTGCAAGAGGTCGAACAGCGTAGCGGTTATCAACTCACTATCGATGGCGACCTGCGCTGGCATGTGTGGCCGAAACTCAGCATTCTCGCCGGACGGATGAGCCTGACGGCACCCGGAGCGGCGCAACCGGTTGTTTCTGCCGATAACATGCGTCTGGATGTTAATCTTCTGCCGTTACTTTCCCATCAGCTCAGCGTAAGCCAGGTGATGTTAAAAAATGCCATCGTGCGGGTCACGCCAGACAGCGCCGCGCGGGCACCTGAGAACGCGCCGCGCGCGCCACACAACAGCGAACCCACCTCGTCTGCCAGCTGGTCGTTTGACATCGACAATCTGCAACTGTCCGACAGCCTGCTTATCTGGCAGCAGCCGGGCGGGGACGCCTTTACCTTCCGTAATCTTAATCTGGATATGGAGCAGGATCAGTCCAGAATCGCCACGATCGGCCTGACGACCAGTCTGACCCGTAACCAACGCACCGCTGTCCTGACGCTGAAAGGTCAACTGGACAAATCACGCTATCCGCATCAGTTGAGCGGCCAGGTGGCGCAGGTCGACTATAACCTGACCGGAGCGAGCCTGCCGCCAGAGGGCATTAAAGGCACGCTGAGCTTTCAGGGCAACTGGGACCTGGATAAAAATCGTTTTGACGTGAGCAATCTTAAGCTGACCGCTAACGACAGCGTGCTCAGCGGGCGCGCTGAAGGCGAACTTACGCCGCCGCAAAAGCTGGCGCTGGATCTTCATGCCAGCGCACTCAATATGGACAATCTGTTGTTTATCTCGACCCTGACCCAGCAGATGAGTGGACAAAACAGTCAGATTGCCCCGGCACCGGTCATCGCGGACCAGCCTGAACCGACCAATGCAGACTCCCCGCTTAACGACATTGATCTTGATTTGTCGCTGCAGGCCGATAGCGCGGTCTGGCGTGGCCTGAACCTGACCAAACTCTCCCTCAAAGCGGTTAATCAACAGGGGCTGGTAACCTTCAGTACATTATCAGGCAATGTGGGGCAGGGGAGCTTCTCTGTACCGGGCAGTATCGACATTCGTCAGCCTGTTACGCAGGTCGCTTTTACGCCGGTGCTGAACCAGATAGCTATCCAGCCTTTATTAAAAGCGCTGGCCTTGCCGCCGTCGCTGCAGGGAACCCTGAGCCTTAAAGGTGAATTGTCGGGTGAAAATCTGACGCTTGCGGATGCAAAACGCAGCTGGCAGGGCAAGGCCGATATCCAGGCGCATGATCTGAAACTGGCCCAGCTCGACTTACAGCAAATGGTGCGCAGTGCCGTGGCACGTGTCAGCGACCGTGTCAGCAGTGATTCTCAGGCGTCCGGACAGGGCATTGAGCAGATGAGCGGACAACTGGCCATGAAAAATGGGCTGCTGACGTTAAGTCATCTCGACGGTGGAGGGAAGGCGCTGACGCTGCGCGGCGAGGGGCGTATCAATCTGGTGCAGCAACAGCTGGATGTGACGCTGGGCCTGACACTGAGCGACTGGCGCGGCGACGAAAACTTGGTGGCCGCGCTGTCCGACCAGGTGATTCCGTTCCGTATTTATGGCAGTTGGGCTAATCCGCAATATACGCTGCCGGTAGATGATGTCATGCGTGACAGGCTACAGAATGAGGCAAAATCCCGCCTCAATCAGTGGCTCGATCGTCAACAGGCAAAAGACAAGAACAGTACGCACCCGTAATCACCGTCGGCAGCCGGCGCTGAATTACGCTTTCAGCGCCGCACCGTCGACGTGAGGTACAATCCCTACCTTCTGAATCCGATGCTGGTCGACCTGTAAAGTCCGTAGCCGGTATTCGCCAAGCTGAATCTCTTCGCCTTCCTGCGGCACATGTTGCAGGCGATCCATCATTAAACCTGCGATCGTGTGGTAATGCTGTGTGTTTTCTCGCGGCAGCGTGACGTAAAGGGCCAAATCGTCCAGTGGCATATGGCCATTGGCAATCCAGCCGCCTGCGCCGTCAGGCTGAATGTCGTGGCGCGCCTCTGAATCGGCTTCGTTCGGCAGATTGCCCGCAATCGCCTCCATTAAATCGCTCAGCGTCACCACGCCTTCTACCGACCCGAACTCATCGACCACAAACGCAAAATGCGTCTGTGCCTGGCGGAACTGCTCCAGCGCCTGTAACACCGTTATGCGCTCATGGAAGACCAGCGGCTGACGGATCAGGCTACGCAGATCCAGGGCATGCCGATGCAGCGACTGATGCAACAGATCGTTAACATGGACAACACCAAGCGGTTCATTACCGTTTTCGGTGATAACGATGCGCGTATGCTGATTGCGGTCAAGATCGGCCATAATGACGTCGGGGTCGTCGCTTAAATCAATGTGCTGAACATCATGGCGCGTGGTCATAATTGTGTCGATACGACGTTGCCCCAGTCCCATCACGCTGGCAATCATCACACGTTCCTGCCGGTTAAACAGGGCAACAGACTCACCGTCAGCCAGCATAGAAGCGGTTTGCGTATCCAGCTCGGCCTGTTCCGCTTCACCACGCAGCAGCCGCAGCACGGCTTCAGCTGTGCGCTGGCGAAGGGGCCGTCCGGCTGACAACACTTTACGGCGGTTAAACTGTGCCAGCTGATTCAGGGCTTCAATGACGACGGAGAAACCGATCGCGGCATACAGATAGCCCTTGGGAATCGCAAAACCAAACCCTTCCGCCACCAGACTGAAACCAATCATCAGCAAAAAGCTCAGACACAGAATCACGATGGTCGGATGGTTGTTAACAAAGCGCGTCAGCGGTTTACTGGCTAACAACATCAGTAAAATGGCGATAGTGACCGCCGCCATCATGATCGGCAGATCGTTGACCATCCCGACGGCGGTAATCACCGCATCCAGAGAAAAAATGGCATCCAGCACGACAATTTGTGCCACGACGGGCCAGAATTTAGCGCCGCCCTTTTGTTGAGTGTCCTCCGCATCGCTGCCTTCAAGTCGTGTGTTAAGTTCGGTGGTCGCTTTGAACAGCAAAAACAGCCCCCCGCACAACAGCAACAGATCACGCGCACTAAAGGCATGATGCGCGAAGGTGAATAAAGGTTGAGTCAGCGTTACCAGCCAGGAAAGCGAGGCTAACAGCAGCAGGCGACAAACCAGCGCCATGAGCAGACCAATAATGCGCGCGCGGTCGCGCAACGCCGCAGGCAGTTTCTCCACCAGGATAGCGATAAACACAAGGTTATCAATACCCAGCACCAGCTCCAGAACGATTAGCGTTACTAAACCTGCCCACAATGAGGGATCGGTCATTACCTCCAGCATGCGTTATTCACCTGAATGTCTAAAAATAAGCTTTGTCTGATGATAGTGGACAGACGGCGTCGGGACAAATAGCGGAATGACAGGCGCTTTACGCTTTATTTAGACACAGACCACTTTAATTACAGGCGAATTAATGGACGAAATGATTAATGCAGGAAGGACTGTAAGGGATAAAGGTTGCAGATTAATGTCACTACACTCGCCATTCAGAGGAATTTCTTATGCGATTAATCCTGGTGCCAACATGGAATAAATCTGATTTTTTTCTTCCCTGGCACCCAAAATGAGCGGCTTCAATACTTATTACTGGTAGTCTTTTTCCTAAAATAGTCCGGTGATGGCGGGGTCCACTTGTAAACAGGCCAGTAATAACTAGTATAGCAACGAGTTAGTTAACGCCTGCGTCTGAACCTGTAATTTGCGCAATCATCCGTCAGGGTAAGCAGCGGAATGTAAACGCATTCGGCAAGGGATGCGTTGTGCGCCTTCATTTGTGGCGCAGGGAGAACCCGAGGCTATCAAGGCGGTATTGGCACCGACAGCCAAGGGCGGTAGCGTGCCTGACTTGCCGCTGTGGTTTGATATTTAATCAGTCCTGTGTGGGTAAAGTCAGAGTAATCTGTTGGTATTGAGTACGGGATTATTGTTTTCATAGTCAATGACAATGGCGTAAATGCCGCAGGAGCTCCCCTCAGAAACGCTTCAGGCTCAACATCAGTACTGTTCACTTCAGGGTCTGGTCGTGGTGGGTTAAGGAAATAAAATAAAGAGTTAAATATGCGCGATAACCATTTTACGTTTAAAAGTCTTATCACCAAATTATTATTGGCTTGTTCTGATTTAATATGTTTCAACGCGGCATTATTTATCGCGATGATGCTAATTAATTTGACATCTCCGTCTCTTTTATCGGATATGTCTGACCGGGAATTAAATTTAAAAATTGCTACCCACATTTGCCTGTCACTAATTTGCGTTGGCTGGTTCTGGGTCAGACTGCGTCATTACACCTATCGCAAACCTTTCTGGTTCGAATTAAAAGAAATTTTTCGTACCATTCTTATTTTTTCCGTTATTGAACTGTCAATCACGGCACTGTCTCAGTGGCAGATGTCCCGTTTTGTCTGGCTGCTGACCTGGCTTATCACGCTGGTGATTATTCCTGTCTGTCGCTCCGTTTTTAAACGCGTCTTAAATAATTATGGCCTGTGGAAAAAACAGACCATCATTATCGGCAGCAGTAAAAATGCCCAGGAAGCGTGGGAAGCGCTGCAAAGTGAAGAAGTCATGGGATTCGATGTCATTGCCTTCTACGACGTTGATGGGACCTGCCCTCAGGACGTCATGTCGGGCGTTCCTGTTCTGCGCGACGAACAGGACGTATGGAAGCTGACCAATGCGGACACCCAGTTCATCGTGGCGGTGGAATTCGAGCAAAGCCAGTACCGTGATATGTGGCTGAAATCACTGGCTATGCACAACTGTCGCTCCGTTTCTGTCATTCCGACGCTGCGCGGCGTACCGCTGTACGGTACCGATATGGCCTACATCTTCAGCCATGAAGTCATGATCCTGCGCGTGCAGAATAACCTGGCTAAGCGTACGTCACGCTTCCTGAAGCGCGTGTTCGATATTGTCGGCGCACTGTCTATCATCGTCATGCTGCTCCCCGCGCTGCTGGTGCTGGGTTTTCTGGTCGGCCGGGATGGCGGTCCACCGATTTATGGTCATGAGCGCGTGGGCATGAATGGCCGTAAATTCAAATGCCTGAAATTCCGTTCGATGGTGATCAACTCCAAAGAAGTGCTTGAGGAAGTGCTGCGTACCGATCCGGTCGCCCGTGCTGAGTGGGATAAAGATTTCAAACTTAAAAACGATCCACGCATTACCAAAGTCGGCCACTTCATTCGTAAAACCAGCCTGGATGAGCTGCCGCAACTGTGGAACGTCGTTCGGGGTGATATGAGTCTGGTAGGACCGCGTCCTGTCATCGAAGACGAGCTGGCACGCTACGCCGGTGACGTGGATTACTACCTGATGGCCAAACCCGGTATGACCGGACTGTGGCAGGTCAGTGGTCGTAACGACGTAGATTATGAAACGCGCGTCTATTTCGATTCCTGGTACGTGAAAAACTGGTCGTTGTGGAACGATATCGCCATTTTGTTCAAAACCGTCGGTGTCGTGCTTAAGCGTGATGGTGCTTATTAACCGCAGGAAAAAGGTGCCAGCCTCTCTCTGACAGCACACGACAGGGGAGCGGGTTGGTACATTTTTCTAAAAAAAAGCGGTACGGCATTGATAAACAGCCATGTTCTGCTTTGCTTTATTTCTTTCTGGGTAAAGCGCGTGATCGGTAAAAGACAGGAGCTAAGAATAATGAACGACATGTTCAGTGCCTGAGTCAGGATAGTTTACTTTTTTTGAGCGCTTACACAGCGGCGTACTTGCCTCTATCAAACATTAACTGATAGCGAAGATCTAAATGATTACAATGAAAATGAAGATGATACCTGTTTTGGTATCTGCCACGTTTATGGCCGGCTGTACCGTCGTGCCGGGGCAAAATTTATCCACTTCGGGAAAAGATGTCATTGAGCAGCAGGACAACAACTTTGACATCGACAAGTACGTTAACGTGTATCCGTTAACGCCGAGCCTGGTGGAAAGAATGCGTCCTAAGCCACTGGTAGCACAAGCCAACCCGTCACTGCAAAATGAGATTCAGAACTATGAATACCGTATCGGCATCGGTGATGTGCTCACCGTGACCGTATGGGATCACCCTGAACTCACCACGCCCGCTGGTCAGTACCGCAGTGCAAGCGACACCGGTAACTGGGTCCATTCAGATGGCACCATTTTTTACCCTTATATTGGTCGGGTCCGTGTCGCAGGCCGGACCGTAGGGGAAGTGCGTAATGAGATCGCGCGTCGCCTGGCACAGTACATCGAAAGTCCTCAGGTTGACGTCAGCATTGCTTCCTTTAAGTCACAGAAAACTTACGTAACCGGTGCGGTGACCACCTCAGGTCAACAGCCTATTACCAACGTTCCGCTTACTATCCTGGACGCAATTAACGCTGCGGGCGGACTGGCTGCGGACGCCGACTGGCGCAACGTGGTTCTGACGCATAATGGCCGCGAACAGCGCGTGTCATTGCAGGCGTTGATGCAGAATGGCGATCTGAGCCAAAACCATCTGCTTTATCCGGGCGACATTCTGTATGTGCCGCGCAACGACGATCTGAAAGTCTTCGTTATGGGTGAAGTGAAACAGCAGGCCACCCTGAAGATGGATCGCAGTGGCATGACGCTGGCGGAAGCACTGGGCAATGCGGCGGGCATGGATCAGACCACGTCGGATGCGACCGGTGTCTTTGTTATCCGTCCGACACGCGGCACAGACCGCAACAAGATCGCCAATATTTACCAGTTGAACACCAAAGATGCTGCATCGATGGTGATGGGTACCGAATTCCAACTCGAACCTTACGATATCGTCTACGTGACCTCGACGCCGCTGACGCGTTGGAACCGCGTGATATCGCAGTTGATACCAACCATAGCCGGTGTTAACGATGCGACACAGGCCGCACAACGCATCCGCAACTGGTCGAACTAAGGTTTCGCCATGATTAAGTCTGTGTTAGTCGTCTGCGTAGGCAACATCTGCCGCTCTCCTACCGGAGAGCGGCTGTTCAAACGTGCGCTGCCGCAACTCTCTGTCGCCTCAGCCGGTCTGGGTGCCCTCGTCGGGCACGCGGCGGATAAAACCGCCTCTGACGTCGCGGCCGATAACGGGTTGTCACTGGAAGGGCACGAGGCCCAACAGTTAACGGCCAACCTGTGTCGGGAATATGACCTGATTCTGGTGATGGAAAAGCGCCACATTGAACAGGTTAACCGCATTGACCCGGCCGCGCGTGGCAAAACGATGCTGCTTGGGCACTGGCTCGATCAGAAGGAAATTGCGGATCCGTACAGAAAAAGCCGTGAGGCCTTTGAAGAGGTTTACGGGTTACTGGAACACGCCACTCAGAAATGGGTCAGCGTTTTAAGCCGATAGTTGGGATTATCCATGAATAGTAAAAATAAAGTCATGACCGCGCCACGCGAGGAATCGAATGGATGGGATCTGGCACACCTTGTGGGACAGCTGATTGATCACCGGTGGGTGATCGTCGCTGTGACCGCTTTTTTCATGCTGGTGGCAACCCTTTACACCTTGTTTGCAACACCCATTTACAGCGCCGATGCGATGGTTCAGGTCGAGCAAAAGAACACCAGCACCGTTCTGAATGAACTGCAAACGCTGATGCCGACCACGCCTGCTTCTGACACTGAGATTCAGATTCTGGAATCACGCATGGTGCTGGGCAAAACCGTTCAGGACCTCGGTCTGGACGCGGTGGTCTCACAGAACTATTTCCCGGTTATCGGTAAAGGTCTGTCGCGCCTGATGGGCAATAAACCGGGCGAGGTCGCGGTTTCCCGTCTGGAGATCCCACGCACTATCGACAAACGC
Organism: Pantoea stewartii; assembly: GCF_011044475.1. NCBI lineage: Bacteria > Pseudomonadati > Pseudomonadota > Gammaproteobacteria > Enterobacterales > Erwiniaceae > Pantoea > Pantoea stewartii. Next base: position 1,194,873 of record NZ_CP049115.1, on the reverse strand, counting down.
AGCGTTAAGCTGGAAGTGACCGGAAAAGACAGCTACACCGTTTCGGCTGACGGGGATGAGCTGTTTAAAGGAAAAGTCGGGCAGTTTGAAAAACACGGTGATGTCAGCATGCTGGTCAGCGATATCAATGCTGAACCCGGCACCACATTTACCGTCACCAAACTGAACGAGTTGCAGGCGATTAACAGCATCCTGTCTAACCTGACCGTCGCGGATAAAGGAAAAGATACTGGCGTGCTGGGCCTGCAGTATGTGGGTGAAGACCCGGATCAGATCAGTAAGGTGCTGAACCAGATCGTCAACAACTACCTGTTGCAGAACGTTCAGCGTAAATCTGAGCAGGCGGAGAAAAGCCTGGAGTTCCTGAAAACGCAACTGCCTGAAGTCCGGGCCAAACTGGATCAGGCTGAAGATAAGCTGAACGCCTTCCGCCGCGCGAATGAATCCGTTGACCTCTCACTGGAAGCGAAATCGGCACTGGATTCTTCCGTCAGCGTACAGAGCCAGCTTAACGAGCTGACTTTCCGTGAAGCCGAAGTGTCGCAGCTGTTTACCAAAGATCACCCGACCTATCGTGCGCTGCTTGAGAAGCGCAAAACGCTGGAAGATGAGCAGGCTGAGTTAAACAAGAAAATTGCGCAGATGCCGAAAACCCAGCAAGAGATTCTGCGTCTGACCCGCGATGTGCAGTCAGGCCAGGAAATCTACATGCAGCTGCTTAACCGTCAGCAAGAGCTGAGCATCAGCAAGGCCAGTACCGTGGGTGATGTTCGCATCATCGACCAGGCGGCCACCGCTAACGCACCGGTAGCACCGAAGAAGCTGTTGATTATCGCCGCCAGCTTTATCCTGGGCCTGATGGTTTCCGTGGGCGTGGTTCTGCTTAAAGCCCTGTTGCATCACGGCATCGAAAATCCAGAACAGCTGGAAGAGCTGGGCATGAACGTCTATGCCAGCGTACCGCTCTCCGACTGGCAGCGTAAGAAAGACACCGAGGCGCTGGCACGTCGTGGCCACAAGGTGAAAACCGATCCGCATGACACGCTGCTGGCGCTGGGTAATCCGACCGATCTGTCCATTGAAGCGATTCGTAGCCTGCGTACCAGCCTGCACTTCGCCATGATGGAGGCGAAAAACAACATCCTGATGATCACCGGGGCCAGCCCGGGCATTGGTAAAACCTTTATCTGTGTCAACCTGGCGACGCTGGTGGCTAAAGCCGGTCAGAAAGTGCTGTTTATCGACGGTGACATGCGCCGGGGTTATACCCACGAACTGCTGGGTGCTGATAACAAATCCGGGCTGTCAAACGTCCTGTCCGGCAAAACGGAGTTTAGCCCGGCCATGATTCAGCAGGGCGCGTACGGGTTTGATTTCCTGCCACGTGGTCAGGTGCCGCCGAACCCGTCGGAGCTGTTAATGCATCGCCGTATGAGTGAACTGCTGGACTGGGCAAGCAAAAACTACGATCTGGTCCTGATTGATACACCGCCGATTCTGGCCGTTACCGACGCGTCCATTATCGGCAAACTGGCCGGTACGTCGCTGATGGTGGCGCGTTTCGAAACTAACACCACGAAAGAAGTGGATGTCAGCTTCAAACGCTTTGCCCAGAACGGTATCGAAATTAAAGGGGTGATTCTGAACGCCGTGGTACGCAAAGCCGCTAACTCTTATGGTTACGGCTACGACTACTACGACTACGAATACGGTAAACCCACGAAAAGCTAAGCGCTAAGTGAGAAGGGGCGGGTTTCACCGCCCCTTTTGATCGCTGGCTTGCGATGACGACACGCAACGATTTGCACAGATGATTCTGGATAGAACGCACAATAAGCGACGATCTCACGTCAATCATCAGAATTCATCATCAACATGCCCTGGTCTTTCACGCAGACCCGCTGAGACAGCCGCCTGGAAGGGCATCAGCGCTGGCCACTGTTGGCATGTGAACTTGTGGATTTAAGGAATCACACCATGGCTCCATATTGGTCAATATCAGGGTTTTTGCTGCTGCTTTCGCTGTTCGAAATCCTGGTTAAAAAAGACGAACGCACAAATTATGCTTTAACCTGGCTGCTCTGTATTGCTGCCATGATTTTGATTGTTTTCGGCGGTATTCGCGGTCTGGGCACCGGCATGGATGACTTTCAGTACCGGAGTTTCTTCGAGGACTTCGTACGACGCATTCAGATTAACGGTTTTTTTAATACCGTCGCTTTTTTCCGTTACGAACCGCTGATTTTCGCCATGGCCTGGCTGACCAGCCTGTTTTCGCACAATGCCAGCGTCTTTCTGTTTGTGTTTTGTGCCATTGCAGTTTCCATAAATACCTACTTCTTTAAGAAGATGTCACCCTATCCGGTGCTGGCGCTGGCGCTGTATTCCGCGCACATCTTTATTAACAAAGACATAAACCAGATTCGCTTTGGCCTGAGCTCCGCGCTGTTCCTGGGTGTGCTGTGGTCCATTTACCTCAAGCGTTACTGGTGGGCATTTACCTTTTTTATTCTGTCCTTTATGAGCCACAATACCGCCGTTATGGTGGTGACGCTGGTGCCGTTCCTGTTTATTCGTGACTGGCGCTGGTGGCCGGTGGTTATCATTCTCTTCAGTCTGCCGCTCTCCGTTGTCGGCGGTTCCAGCTTTATCGCGCTGATTGCCGGTCATCTGGGGTCGCTGGGTGAAAGGGCATCGGGCTATAACAATGACCCGTCCTACGCAATGGATGGCAGTATCCTGTCAGTCTCGAACCTGAAAAACATCATGCTGGTGTTTATCTTCTTCTATTTCATGCTGACGGAAGAGCTGAAGCGCGAAAATTACGCCCAGTACCGTCTTAACTATCTGCTGATTTTAAGTTTTGCTATCGGCGGGGCGATCAGGATCTTCCTGTACAACTTCCCGTCGGGTTCACGTCTGTCCAACTATTTGCAACAGGTCGAGCCGATTATCCTGACCTCGCTCATCTTTCAGGCCAGGCGCGTCTGGAAGCCCGCACTGTTTGGCATGCTGGTTTTCTTCCTGCTCTATTACCTCTACTACAACACCATTTCCACCAAACAGGCGGTTGTCGGCTACGAAGTGGCGCAGGAGTTTTGGTTGACTCGCTAATCAACCCGGCGATCGTCCTCCCGTGAAAGGCGTCACGCAGGGGCGGTTGCCAGTCAGAACACAGGTTTTTCTTCGACCTTTGTCGATTGAATTGTTTATTTTTGAACTATTTTAATGAGGTGCTGGCAATGAAGGACATTCGTTTCTCCATCGTAATTCCGGCTTATAACGCGTCAGAATCGATTGTCACGACGCTGGATTGCGTTAAAGCACAGACGTATCGTCATTTCGAGGTCATCATCGTTGATGACAAATCGGCGGATGCCGCCGCGCTCGCCGAGGTGGTTCGCAGCGAGCGTTACCAGGACCTGGACGTCAACCTGGTGTTGTCAGAGGTCAAGCTGAATGGCGCAGGTGCGCGTAACAAAGGCATTGAACTGGCCACGGGCGACTATGTCAGCTTCCTGGATGCCGACGATGAATGGCACGCCGATAAGCTACTGCAGGTCACAAAAAAAATTGCCGAACTTGAGGCGCAGGGCAAAGACAAGACCATTATCTTCAGTCAGGTGAATATCTATCAGGACGGCGCGTTCCTGAAAGTCATGCCAATGCAGCCGCCTGCTGAAAATGAAACGGTGGCGGAATATCTGTTCGGTTGTTATGGCTTCATTCAAACCAGCACGATTGTGCTGAAGCGTGAAGATGCCGCCAAAATTCAGTTCGATGCGCGCTTTATTCGCCATCAGGATTATGACTTCTGTATCCGTGCCGATCGGATGGGTTACCAGTTCGAGATGATTGACGCGCCGCTGGCTAACTATCATCTGGTGACCTCGTTCGGTTCAAAGCACAAAGGGGAATCGGTCAAGTACTCCCTGTTCTGGCTGGATACCATGAAGCCGCACCTTACCGCGCGTGATATTCACACCTATAAAGCCTTTAAGCTGCCGCTGCGCTACAAAATGGACGGCAACGCCCTGATGGCGAGCGTGAGTTTTGCCCGCTATTTCTTGCTCACTAATAAAGACAATCGCACCTACTTCCTCAACCGCGTGAAAGACAAGCTGAAAGCGCGTTTTGGCGGTGAAAAGGCACTTTCCTGATTCTCTTAAATGTTGTGACGTTTCTGTGCTGCCGGAAGCCTCTCCCGGTCGCTCCGTCTTTTTATTTATTCAGGTATGAAAATGACTAATCACTCTGGTACCGTTGGCATCGTGATGCCTATGTATAATGCCCGCCAGACGGTATTACGCGCCGTGCAGTCCGTGTTAAATCAAACCTATCAGGACTGGCACCTCTATCTGATCAACGATAAATCCACCGATGACTCCCTCGCCTGGGTAACAGAACAGTGCCAGGATCCGCGTATTACGATTCTGGACAATGCCGTGAACATGGGCGCAGCCGAAACCCGCAATGTCGGCTTGCGCGCGGCCAAAGAAGAGATCATTGCTTTTCTGGACAGCGATGATGAATGGCACAGTGATAAACTGCGTCAGCAGATGCAGGCGATAGCCGATGGGGATAATCTGGTTATTACCGAATATCATTATAAAACCCGCAAAGCTGACCACGATATCCGCTACTCGAAGCCGTATTTACAGCAGGACAACTTCGTAAAAAAACAGTACCGTGTCTGCTTCTCTTCCGTGTGCTTTCGCCGTCCACCAGGCGGTATTTTTTTCCAGCGCAAAGGTCATGAAGACTTCCTTTTCCTCTACGAACTGTTTAGCCGTTATAAACAGGCCAGGATAATTCAGACAATTCTGGTGAATTATTATGAGCTGGGCGATTCTCTGTCGCGTAATAAAAATAAAGCCGCGAAATGGCACCTCGAACTATTAAGAATTATCTATAAAAACAATCCGTTAAAAATCTATTACTATTACGCCTGGTATATGGTGAACGGTGTGCTTTTTAGCCTGAAACACCGTTAAGCCGATCGGCAGGATTGTCTGTAAACTTTGAGGTGGATAACGTTTCATGAAAAAAATCGTCCTGGTGATCAAAGACGCTTACTCGTATGCCGGCACCGAGAATATCTGTAACTTTATGTCGGAATGCCTCGGTGATGAGCACGACGTCACCATTTACTCGCTGGAAGGGCACGGTCAGCCGTTTTACCCGTTTGAAAAGGTTAAGCGCATCGTCAGCTTTGAAGGGGAAAGTAACCCGATTAAAAGTGCGGTGGCACGTATCCAGCAGGAAGGCTTTGATACCGTGTTTTTGATCAGCATGGGCCGCCTGAGCGTGATGTTTGCGTTCTGGAATCTGATGACGTTTAAAAAGAAACGTTTCAAAGCCTATGCCTGTGAGCACGTGGCCATCAACTCCTTTAGCAAGCCCATTAAATTCCTCAAATTCCTGCTTCTGCGCTACTACGACCGCGTGATTGTGTTGACGGATAAAGATCATCAGGTCTTTCAGCGCTGGCACATTCCCAGCCAGACCATCCCCAACCCGGTCGTATACAAAGCCTGGCAACGCACCTCGCGTCATCGCCAGGCGCTGGCAGTCGGCCGTCTGGACAATCAAAAGGGTTTTGACCTGCTACTGGATATCTGGCGCGACTTTGCCAAAGCCCATCCAGACTGGACCCTGGTCATTGCCGGTGACGGCGAGCTGCGCCAGCAACTGCACGATCAGGCTGCCGTGCTGGGCATCACCTCCAGCGTGAAGTTCGTCGGCAAAGTCAGCAACATCAACGACTACTATCGCGACAGCGATATGGCGCTGATGACCTCGCGTTATGAAGGTTTACCGCTGGTTTTGCTGGAAGCCAAATCGTGGTCGTTGCCGGTGGTGGCGTATGACTGCCCGACGGGTCCTCAGGAGATCATCAATCACGGTGAAGACGGCTTCCTGGTGCCAATGAACAAGAAAAGCGAATTTCTGGCGCGGATGGAGCAACTGGCGAGCGATGATGCCTTGTTCTACGCCATGAGCGAAAAAACCCAACACACTGCGCTGAAATTTGACGGCAAACAGATTAAACAAAGCTGGCTGGCGCTGGTGTAAACGGGCTGGAGATGCTCATTTTTGCTGTGCCTCATGGGACACCTTTTATGGCTGAGTTTACAGCCTTCATGACGACGGGATTTACTGCATGAAAAGAAGAGAAGTCTTGCAAACCGCAGCCTCCGCCCTTGTCGGTGCGCTTTCCGTGAGCACGTTTTCCAGTTACGCCGCCAAAAATACAGGTCTGGCGCTGAAATCGGTTGATGCAACGGCGATCCCGAAAGGGGATGTTCCCATTCTTACCCCTGAAAATGTGTACGCCATGCCACCGCAGTTTTGGCAAAATTTTCAGGGGAAGCTGTGGATTGGCAGAGCAGGCAGCGATGCCCGCCAGCCCGGTAACCAGATTCCGGTCTTTTTGCGCGATGCCAACGGCAATCTGGCGCAAATCACCCAGCCGATTACGCTGAACAAAGGCAATTTTGATCAGTTCGTCAAAGACAATGCGGCGCTTATCGCTAATCCGTCGCACGCCATGGCGCTGGAGGACAGCAACGGACAGACCGTATTCAACATTCCGGATGTCAGTCAGCCGGGTCAGGCCGCTTTTAGTCAGCGTCTGGCGCAGCCTGCCGGTTATCAGCTCATCGGGGAAATTCCTTCTGTCGATGATCTGCGTAAAACGCGGCCGCTGTTTGAAGGGGCAAAGATTAAGCTGAAGAGCTGGCATCCCGGCCTGGAAGTAGGCGGGGGCGAGTTTGTTGGCAGTTTTCAACCCGCTCAGGACGATCAGGGCGTGATTTTCAGCGGCGACGGCTTTCACTGGCGCCGCGTGGTGGATGACTATAACCGGCTGTCGCTGTTTGACTTCGGCGCGATCGCCGACGGCAAAACCGACAGCGCGCCCGCCATTAAAGCCATGTATCAGTGGTCGCAACAGAGCGATCAGCCTATCTGTGTCCAGTTCCCGGCAGGCACCTTCTTCGTGACAGGCTGTGACTTTGGCGAAGAACAGCGTCGCTTTTTCCGTATCTCCGGGGCCATGGTCAACTTCGGCTACTTCCCGGCGACCACCATCGTTTCTGATGGTCAATCCCCGTTTGTGTTTGAGGTCAGCGCCCGCTGGGTGGAAATCTCCAACCTGATTTTCAATGGCAATACCGATACGAAGCCGAACAGGCAGGGCCTGTTCCGCAATACCTGTCCGGGAGGGCAATTCTTCCGGGGGGCCTGTCTGCGTTTCAACAACGTTGGTGGCACCGCGCTGAGCCTGCTGGATACGCTGGACTGTAAAATTGACCAGTGGTACGCCTCGGCCTGTACTGGTGATGTCATTCAGGCCGGCTGGTCAGGACAGAAGAAGGGCAACTGGGATCACAGCACGGCGATTGAGCTTTCCAACTTCAATGCGCAGCACTGTAAAGGTGGCAAGGTCCTGAATCTGCCGCGCTGCAGTCAGTCGCTGATTCATAACGGCTGGATTGAACACTGCGACAATCCCGGCGATATCTCCAATGGTCAGTGGATTATTGATGCGCTCAGTCTGGAAGATTGCAAAAACCCGCTTATCGCCTGGCACTCGCGCCTGAATACGCGCCAGACCAACCTGCAGTCGGGGAGCTGGATTGATAACTCAGAGCAGGGCGATCGCTGGTTAAGCGCCTGGGAGATGGGATCGACCCGCGTTGAATCCTACGGCGTCGCGATTGATGGCAGCCTGAAATACAACTATCTCACTTCGCGCTGGTTGCTGGAAAACAACACCAGTCAGCCCGTGTGGTACGAACTGGCTAACCTTTATTCTCCTACTGTCGGTGACTCGTGGGAAATCGAGGTCTTCGGCCAGTCGCAGTTTAACAACGGCACGGACAGCGAACCGCTGATGAATCTGATCGACGGCAGAAACACCGGGGGTCGCGCGGTGATTCATGTTCAGAGTAAGAAAGATCACGCTGAAGCCAGCTGGTCAGCGGAAGGCAGCAGCCCGGTGCTGGACGTGCGCTACGTGGCGAAAACCGACACCGATACACAGGTCTTTATCAGGCTGGCAGGCTGGACGCCTTCTGCTGCCATCATGATCAAAAGCACCGCGAAGGACCGTTTTGTGACCGGCCGCTGCGCGCGGGTCGATGCCAAAATGGCTAAAGCCACGCCCGACAGTGGCAGCCATGCTGCACCGCAGCGCTTTAGTCTGCACAACGGCAAAGCGGGCGTCGGCGCAAATGAGCAAGGCGATCTCCTGCTGGCTTCCCGCGCGCTGTCGGCTGACAACGTGGATACCCGTAAACCAGAAGGTTTCGTGTCGGTGGTCATTAACGGTAAAACCGTTGCCTTGCCCTATTTTGCCATTAAAGCGTAATTGAGAGAGGGCTGCCCTTAGCGGCAGCCAGGGCCAACGGGATCTGGGCTGTTGGCGTGCACGTTATTGCTGTTTTTTATCAGTGTTCATTTTGCCCGTTTCGGAACTGGGCGGTTGTCAGAATTAGAAAAAATTTAATTCGGAGTTTTTATGAAAATTTTATTGGTGGGTAACCATACCTGTGGGAATCGTGGGGATGGCGCGATTCTGCGTGGACTGATTGATTCAATTCAGGCCGCGCGCAACGATGTCGATATTGATGTGATTAGCCGTTATCCAACCAGCTCCGGTTATCTGCTTCAGCAACATATTCAGCAGGACAAGCTGTTCCTGCATAACAACTCCTCGGGGAAGGGCCTGATTGGCTCGGTCAAACGTAAGGTAGCGAACCGCCTGATGCCGAACATCATGATGGCACACCTGGGTAAGGGCGGTCCTTACAAGTCATTTTCCGTGCCGCCGCACCTTAAAGCCTTTACGGAAAGCCTGAAGGATTATGATGCCATCATCCAGGTAGGCGGCTCATTCTTTGTCGATCTCTATGGCGTAACGCAGTTTGACCATGCGCTTTGTGCTCTGTTAGCTAAAAAACCTATTTACCTGATTGGTCACTCGGTCGGTCCGTTCCAGAATGCGCGCACCAACCAACTGGCAAATTTTGTGTTTGATCGGGTGGACAAGCTTATTCTGCGTGAATCGGTCAGTCTGGATCTGATGAAGCGGGATGGCGTTACCAGCTCGAAAGTGGTGGCCGGTGTGGATACCGCGTTTCTGGTTCGTGCCCGTGAAGTGGAAAACCCCAGCCACAGCCTGCAACACTGGCAGAGCGTGATCCGCGCGCGTAAAACCATTGCCATCACGGTACGCGAACTGGCCCCCTTTGATAAGCGTTTGGGCGTCACGCAGCAAGACTATGAAGCCGCATGTGGCCGGGTGATTAACGCGATGATCGCGAGCGGTTATCAGGTCGTCGCCCTGTCTACCTGCACCGGTATCGACAGCTACGCCAAAGATGACCGCATGGTCGCGCTGACCCTGCGTGACCACGTACAACAGTCTGAGCATTATCACGTCGTGATGGACGAGTTTAATGACCTGGAACTGGGTGTGCTGCTCAGCGAGTGTCATCTCACCATTGGTACCCGTCTGCACTCTGCCATTATCTCGATGAACTTCGGCACGCCTGCCGTAGCGATTAACTATGAGCACAAATCCATGGGCGTCATGAATCAGTTAGGCCTGCCGCAGATGGCGACCGATGTGCAGAGCCTGATGGACGGTTCCCTGATCGATAAGGTGCAGAGCGTCCTGGCCGACTACGACGCGATCAAGCAAAACGTTGCTGCTGCCGTGGCGCACGAAAGGGAAGTGGGTAACCGAATCACTGAAGAGATTCTAAACGTAATAGGATGATGTGATGAAACTGACTTTTTTCACGATGCGTTTCCCGGTTGCCTCTGAAACATTTGTTCTGAACCAGGTCACTCATTTTATTGATGCGGGCTATGACGTTGAGATTATCTCGGTATTTCCGGGGGATCTGGTCAACCGGCATGGCGCGTTTGATGAGTACGGCCTGGCAGCAAAAACGCACTACCTGCTGCCAGAAGAAAAAGTGTCGCTGACGGACAAGCTGGGACAACGCCTGAAACTCGTTTTGCCTAAAATCATCCGGGCATCCTTATTACGTTCGCTTAACGTGCGCCGCTATGGCGCACAATCAAGCAAACTGCTGCTTCCCGCCATTGTCGCCAATGCGCGTCAGACCTATGAAGCGGATGTGTTCCTGGTGCACTTCGGCTATGCCGGTGCGCTGGCAAATAAACTCCGCGAACTGGGTATTCTGAAGGGCAAACAGGCCACCGTTTTCCACGGCGCGGATATTTCGCGTCGTCACATTCTTGACGAGCACAAGCAGGATTACCGCAACCTGTTTCAGCAGAGCGAGCTGATGCTACCGATCAGCCATCTGTGGCAAAACAAGTTGATCGAAATGGGCTGCCCGCCCGAAAAGATTCACGTGACCCGTATGGGCATCGAGCCAGAGAAATTCAACTTCCAGCCGCGCGACGGTTTTCACACGCCGCTGCGTATCGTGTCTGTCGCCCGCCTGACTGAGAAGAAAGGCCTGGATGTCGCGGTCAAAGCCAGCGCCATGCTTAAGCAGCGCGGCGGTCAGTTCCAGTACACGATTATTGGTAACGGCGATCAGGACAAGATGATGCGTGACTTCATTGCGAACGAATCGATGCAGGATTGCGTCACCATGCCAGGTTTTAAACCGCAGGAGGAGATTCGTAAGGCGCTGAGTGATGCCGATATCTTCCTGCTGCCGTCAAAAACCGCCGCCGATGGCGACATGGAAGGTATTCCTGTCGCGCTGATGGAGGCGATGGCGGTTGGGCTGCCGGTGGTCTCCACCTTCCACAGCGGTATTCCTGAACTTATCGAAAACAACGTTTCCGGCTGGCTGGTCAAAGAAGATGACGCTGACGCGCTGGCCGACACCTTACTGAAACTGTCCCAGGGCGAGGTAGACGTTGCCCCCGTTGTTGCGGCCGCCAGACAGAAAGTGGAAACCGAGTTTAATCAGCATATCGCCTACCGCGAGCTGGCACAGATTCTGGAGCAAATGGTTTGAGTGGAATAAAGTCACAGGCGATTTGGTTGTTTGGCAGTACCTGTTTTTCAGCCGTACTGCAGGTCGCGCAACTGAGTTTTCTCGCCCGTAAACTCGAAACCCATGAACTGGGGCTGCTGGCCATTATCAACGCCATTCTGGCGGTGGCGGGTGTCCTGCAGGACATGGGAATGAGCAGCTATCTGGTACACCGCCAGGACATCACGCGCCGCGAGCAGAGCACGATCTATTGGGTTAACGTCGGTATTAGTTTCTGTACCGGCCTGGTTATGCTGGGCATTGCTTTCCCGGTTGCCTGGTTCTATCACCTTCCGGCGTTAACCGGATTGATTATGCTGACCAGTCTCAACTTCCTGGTGCTCGGTCATCTGTCTCAGTATCAGGCGCACTATATCAAAACCAAACGCATGGTTTCGCTGGCGAAAATTGAGATGGGCACGAAGCTGTTCGCCTTTCTGTGTGTTGTCGCCATGCTGGAGTTTACGTCGCTCACCGTCGCAGCAGCGATTCTGGGCCTGTTTATCAATGCGTTCACTCGTATTTTGTGCATGATTGCGCTTGGAGAGAAGTCCTGGCGGCCTACGCTGGAGTTCGACAAACAGACCTTTTTTAACGCGGTACGCTACGGAATTTACCAGCTCGGTTCGCAGACGATTAACCAGTTACGCACCCAGGCCGATGCGCTGGTGGTGGGGAAAGTGATGGGCGCTGACATGCTCGGTGTTTACTCACTGGCGAAAGAGCTGGTGCTGCAACCGCTCAAGCTGGTGTCGCCCGTGATTAACCGCCTGGCGCTGCCGCGCTTTGCCGAGAAGCAGCACGATCCAGAGCAGTTGAAGAAACTGTTCCTCAAGGGCACTCTGGTGATTATGTTGTTCAGCAGCGCGATGTATCTGGCTATTGGTATTTTGTCACCCGTCATTGTTCGCGTGCTGTATGGTGCCTCACATGAGCAGGTTTACCATCTCATTCCGTTGATGCTGCTGTTTGGCATGCTGCGGCCGATGGGCGGTCTGACTGGTGCTATTTCCCAGGCTAACGGTCGCACCAACGTGGAGTTCTACTGGAACATCGTCGCGAGTCTGGTGGTGGTGGCGGTGCTGGCCACGACCTTTATCTGGCCGAACGTCCTCTATGTCGCGCTGACGCTGTCGATTTCGCAGGTGTTAATTTCCGCCCTGGCGCATCCGTTCTTTATTAAACCGGTCATTGGCATTCGTTTTATACCCTATGCCCGACAGTGGGTGTCGGTCTCCGTGCTGTTTGCGGGACTGATGCTGCTGGTCAATCACTTCAACCTTTTCGTGATGCCGGAATGGTTTGAACAGTGGCTGTAAGTGTCATTATCACGGGCGGCTTCGGGTCGCCCGTGTCGTTTTATGGCTGGCCTTAAAAAGGGCAAAGGGCGTTGCATTCGGACCGCCAGAGACTCGCTTGTCTGCGGGATTGCGCTTTATTTCCAAACGGCGAAAACCCAGGGAAAATCCCGAATTTGTAAGATTTCACAGCGAGTTAGTGTGGGCTTTTCAGATAAAGATTATACTTCCTTTTCCGGTCCATCCGGCATAATTGACGCATGTCTTCACTTCATTAGATGGAATAAATATGACCAAGCTTAAAGCAGTAATCCCGGTTGCGGGTCTCGGCATGCATATGCTTCCGGCGACCAAAGCCATTCCGAAAGAGATGCTGCCTGTTGTGGACAAGCCAATGATTCAATACATCGTTGACGAGTGCGTAGCTGCAGGTATTAAAGAGATTGTGCTGGTCACCCATGCGTCCAAAAATGCGGTGGAAAACCACTTCGATACAACGTACGAACTTGAAGCGTTGCTTGAAGCGCGCGTGAAGCGCCAACTGTTGAGTGAAGTACAGTCAATTTGTCCGCCAGGCGTGACCATCATGAACGTACGTCAGGCGCAGCCACTGGGTCTGGGACACTCCATCCTCTGTGCCCGTCCGATGATCGGCGATAACCCGTTTGTTGTCGTTCTGCCTGATGTCCTGCTGGACGATTCTACCGCTGACCATTTACGTTATAATCTGGCGGCCATGGTGGCGCGTTTTGAAGAGACCGGTCATAGCCAGGTTCTGGCGAAGCATCTGACCGATTATGACCTGTCAGAATACTCGGTGATCACGACGGAACAACCGCTGGAAAACCCGGGCGACGTCAGCACCATCAGTAACTTCGTTGAGAAACCAGAGCATCCGGCTGAGTTAAACTCAGACCTGGCGGCGGTAGGGCGCTACGTCCTCTCTGCCGATATCTGGCCAGAACTGGAACGCACCGAACCGGGCGCATGGGGACGTATTCAGTTAACGGATGCGATTGCCAGCCTGAGCAAGAAAAAAACGGTCGATGTGTCCCTGATGACCGGGCACAGCTTTGACTGTGGACGCAAGTTGGGTTACATGCAGGCATTTGTCTCGTACGGTTTACGAAACAATGCGCAGGGCCGTGATTTCCGCGAAGCGATCAAGCATATTCTGGCGAAGTAATCACTGTATAATTCGCCGCGGTTAACGCGGCAGAAAGGGAGAAGTTGAGATGGCAATTTTGGTTACAGGCGGCGCGGGTTACATCGGCTCTCATACCGTACTGGCGCTGCTGGAGCGCGGTGACGACGTCGTCGTCCTGGATAATCTGTGCAATGCCTCGCGTGAGGCGATTAACCGTGTTGAGAAACTCGCCGGCAAGAAAGCCACCTTTATTGAAGGTGATGTCCTTGACCGCGCCTGCCTGCGCGATCTGTTTGCCTCTCACCGTATTTCTGCCGTGATTCACTTCGCCGCACTTAAAGCGGTGGGTGAATCCACGCGTATGCCGCTGGAATATTACGAAAATAACGTTGCCGGTACCGTTGTTCTGCTGGAAGAAATGCGTAACGCCGGCGTCTGGAACTTCATTTTCAGTTCCTCTGCCACCGTTTACGGCGCTAACGCGCCGGTACCTTACGTTGAAACTACCCCGATTGGGGGGACGACCAGCCCGTACGGCACCTCCAAGCTGATGGTCGAATTCATTATCCGTGATTTTGCCAAAGCTGAGCCGAAGTTCAAAACCATTGCGCTTCGCTACTTCAATCCGGTTGGCGCGCATGAATCGGGTGAGATCGGTGAAGATCCGTCAGGCATTCCAAACAACCTGCTGCCCTACATTGCCCAGGTCGCTATCGGTCGTCTGGATAAACTCGGTGTGTTTGGCGGTGACTATGATACGCCAGACGGCACCTGCCTGCGTGACTACATTCATGTCGTTGACCTGGCGGAAGGCCACCTTAAAGCGCTGGATCATCTGGACAAAATTGAAGGTTATAAAGCCTACAACCTGGGTGGTGGCAAAGGCTTCTCCGTACTGGAGATGATCAAAGCCTTTGAAAAAGCCTCGGGCAAACCGATTCCGTATGAAATCAAACCACGTCGCGATGGCGATCTGCCGGCGTTCTGGGCGGATGCGTCGCTGGCGAACCGTGAACTGGACTGGCGTGTGACACGGGGGATTGACGCGATGATGCGCGATACGTGGAACTGGCAGTCGAAAAATCCGGAAGGGTTTCGTTAATATTACTCATTAGCATTTGTAAAATCCCATATCGTTCGATGCTAACAAGCAGCCGCACGTATGGGATGTTCCTGTATTGTCTTTAAACCGTTCACATCATTGTAAGCACTCACCTGTTAAAAAATGGACTTAGTTATTTTTTGTCCATAAATCAAAAATCTAGGGCGCTTTCAACCCATCCCGCTTGCCACAGAAAACAAAATCTGTTGATTAAATGGTCAGATTTCAGATGCCAAATCTTGTGTGATCAGAAAATTGTCAAAAAGTGGCGCTTTAAACCTTGTCTCAAAGCCAGGATAGTACGAGAATCGTAAGGTTTTTTATCGATTCAGCCAGGTTCTCGAAAATAATAACCGGGCAAGACAACGCCATTTTGTAATGCAGTCTATGCTTAACGATGGCTAAAACTATGTTCACGCAAGTGGTAGCGATAGCCAGGGGCGGTAGCGTGGTTAAAATATGACAACTCAGCAGTGGTGCATACATGCAAGAGATCGTTTGTGTTTTTCTAAGTGCATTCGCGTTGCTATTCATTGCGCGCAAGGTCGCTCGCAAAGTCGGACTGGTCGATAAGCCTAACGACAGAAAGCAGCATAAAGGACACATTCCCTTAGTTGGCGGCGTTTCGGTCTACTTATCACTATGGATTTTATACATCATGCAGCCAGGTTGGCTGCCTGATTTCACCATATATATGTTCTGCGCCACCGTACTCTTAACTGTAGGTGTGATGGATGATCGTTTCGATCTGCCTGTTATGCCTCGCATAATGATCCAGGCTTTAATGGCGTGCATCATGATGTGGAACGGGTACTATCTCTACTCCCTTGGCAATGTTTTGTTCGGTTTTCAGCTTGTGCTGGGGATGTTTGGCTATGCGTTTACGCTTTTTGCCGTTATTGGGGCAATCAATGCCTTCAACATGGTTGATGGAATTGATGGTCTGTTAGGCGCACTATCATGCGTAACGTTTGGGGCTCTGGGGGTCGTTTTTGAACTTGGGGGTAATTCAAAGCTCGCGTTATGGTGCACCTGCCTGATGGCGGCCTGCCTGCCTTACATTTTATTAAATCTTGGTATTCCATGGGGTAAGAAATTCAAGGTCTTCATGGGCGATGCAGGAAGCACCTTAATTGGCTTTACAGTAATTTGGTTGCTTATGATAGCGACTCAGGGAACTGAAGCGGTAATGCGGCCAGTTACTGCTCTCTGGTTGATAGCGGTTCCTTTGATGGACATGGTCAGAGTGATGACCTCACGTATCAGACGTGGTTGCAGTCCTTTCAGGCCAGACAGAGAACACCTTCACCATCTATTGATGAGAGGTGGACTGACCGGACGCGGTACACTTGCCGTCATGGTTTGTTGTGCTGTGACGCTCGCAATAATTGGTATTGTATTCGAAAGTATTGGCATAAGTGATTGCTGGCAACTTCTGGCGTTCATTGCTTTGTTCATTTCCTTTAACGCGGTTATCAATAAATCAGCGAGATTTCATAGAATAAACGCAATAACTCTGTCAAATCAGAGTGAAAACGAAGCGTTGGCGGATAAATTCTGACACTGCGTTTATTCTGGCAGGTTGCATCAGTGCGCGCTGATGCAAAGGTAAAATTTACACCTAAATTGAATTGCATCATGACTCTCCCATTCCGGCGTCGGGTCTGAATGCGAAATGTGAAATACTATTCTGGACAGCAATTGTGAAAATTTTAGTGACTGGTGGTGCAGGTTTTATTGGATCCGCGGTAGTTCGTCATATAATCGAAAATACGCAAGATAGCGTTGTAAACGTTGACGCACTGACCTACGCAGGTAATCTTGAGTCACTTAAAGATGTTGAGAACAGTGAACGTTACAGCTTTGAACATGCAAACATCTGTAATTCAGGTCAAATGGCTTCTGTACTGGAACGTCATCAACCCGATGCAATTATGCACCTGGCTGCAGAAAGTCATGTTGATCGTTCAATATCTGGACCCGCAGCATTCATAGAAACCAATATTGTAGGGACATACACTTTACTGGAAGCAGCACGTCAGTATTGGCTCAGGCTTGATGAATCGAAGAAAAACGCTTTTCGCTTTCACCATATTTCAACGGATGAAGTGTATGGTGACCTGCCTCATCCAGATGAAGTAGAAGAATCTTCATCGCTGCCTTTATTTACAGAAGACACTTCTTATGCGCCAAGCAGCCCTTACTCTGCATCAAAAGCATCCAGCGATCACTTAGTCAGAGCATGGTCACGTACCTATGGTTTGCCCTCGCTCATTACAAATTGTTCAAACAATTACGGCCCCTATCATTTCCCAGAAAAACTCATCCCTCTTGTCATCCTTAATGCTCTTGAAGGTAAATCATTACCTGTTTATGGCAAAGGTGATCAGATTCGTGACTGGCTGTATGTTGAAGATCACGCGAGGGCACTGTACACGGTTGTCACAACCGGAAAAATTGGAGAAACCTACAATATTGGTGGGCATAATGAGAAAAAAAATCTCGATGTGGTGCTAACTATTTGTGATTTATTAGATGAAATAGTGCCAAAAAATGTTTCCTACCGTGAACAAATTACATATGTAAAAGACCGGCCTGGACATGACCGTCGTTATGCAATTGATTCTACAAAAATTGCTAAAGAACTGGGCTGGAAACCGCAAGAGACATTCGAAAGTGGTATTAGAAAAACTGTTAACTGGTATTTGACAAATAGTCTTTGGATTGAAAATGTCAAAAGCGGTGCCTATAAAAGCTGGATTGATGAAAACTATGGAGAACGTCAGTAATGAACATCCTGCTTTTTGGTAAGTCAGGTCAGCTTGGATGGGAACTGCAACGTTCATTAGCTCCACTAGGCAATGTTATTGCGCTTGATCGGCATGCTGAAGATTATTGTGGAGATTTAAGTAAACTTGACAAAATTGCTGAGACCATTCGTCAAATAAAGCCCGCGATAATCGTCAATGCTGCTGCTTACACTGCAGTGGATAAAGCTGAATCTGAAAAAGAAGAGGCTTATCTTTTAAACGCCCAGAGTATAGAAGTCATAGCAAGAGAAGCGCAGAAGCTCAAAGCATGGGTAGTGCACTATTCAACAGACTATGTGTTTTCGGGTTTAGGTGAAAAACCATGGTCTGAGTCGGATATTGCCGAACCTGTAAATACTTATGGTAAAAGTAAGCTTCTAGGTGAAAAAAATCTGATATCTGAGTGTACCAGGCATTTGATTTTTAGAACAAGCTGGGTCTATGCAGCAAAAGGTAGTAACTTTGCCAAAAAAATGCTGGAACTGGCTAAAGGGAAAAGTGAGCTATCTGTTATTGACGACCAGTTCGGGGCACCTACAGGTGCAGAGATTCTGGCAGATTGCACAGCACATGCATTGCGCGTAGCACTGGAAAAACCCCAGGTTGCAGGTATTTATCACCTTTCAGCTAGTGGTACCACGAACTGGTATCTATATGCTACATATGTATTTGACGAAGCTCGTCGGCTTGGTATCCCATTGAAGGTTGAAAAAGTTAACGCTGTTCCTACAAGTGCATATCCAACACCTGCAAAACGGCCTCAAAATTCACGTTTAGATAATACATTATTTCAAACCGTTTTTAAATTGACACTTCCTGAATGGCATGTTGGTGTCAGACGTATGCTTACGGAAATATTAAATTCAGAACGTTAAAAGAAATTTAATGCCTGTAACAGGCATTTTTGCTTAAAGAGATAAATGAATGGCGAAGCGTAAAGGAATTATTCTTGCGGGCGGATCTGGTACCCGTCTGTATCCGGTCACAATGGCTGTCAGTAAGCAACTTTTACCTATTTATGACAAGCCGATGATTTATTACCCACTTTCAACATTAATGTTGGCGGGCATTCGCGATGTTTTAATTATTAGCACGCCACAAGATACGCCGCGTTTTGAACACCTTCTGGGTGATGGGAGCCAATGGGGAATTAAACTGGAGTACAAAGTCCAACCCAGCCCGGATGGGTTAGCACAAGCGTTTATACTTGGGGAAGAATTTATTGGTAACGATAGCTGTGCTTTAATTCTGGGTGATAATATTTTTTATGGGCATGATTTACCCAAATTAATGGAAACGGCAATCGAACAAGAGAGTGGTGCAACAGTTTTTGCTTATCATGTTAATGATCCTGAGCGTTATGGTGTTGCAGAGTTTGATAAAAATGGTAAAGCTATTAGTCTGGAAGAAAAGCCTGAGGTGCCTAAGAGCAACTATGCTGTAACAGGTTTGTATTTTTATGATAATGATGTTGTCCAGATGGCCAAAAACCTTATACCCTCCTCACGTGGAGAGTTGGAAATTACCGATATCAACCGACTGTACCTTGAAAAAGGAACATTATCTGTAGCGATGATGGGAAGAGGGTTCGCATGGCTTGATACGGGTACTCATCAAAGTTTAATTGAAGCCAGTAATTTCATTCAAACTATTGAAGAGCGACAGGGTTTAAAAGTTTCCTGCCCAGAAGAAATAGCTTACAGAAAAGGATTTATTGATGCTGCTCAGGTTAAAAATTTAGCTGAGCCACTCGCAAAAAACAAATATGGTAAATATTTGCTTAATATGATCAAAGGTAATTGATTGATGAAGATTGCAACAACATCCTTACCAGATGTACTTATTATTGAGCCAAAAGTGTTTGGTGATGAACGTGGTTTTTTCTTTGAGAGTTTCAATCAACGCTCATTTGAAGAGGCTGTAGGCAAAAAAATAAACTTTGTACAGGATAACCATTCAAAATCGACGAAAGGTGTTCTCCGTGGCCTACATTTTCAAAATGCTCCTTATGCTCAAGGAAAACTGGTGCGGTGTGTTGCAGGTGAAGTTTTTGATGTGGCTGTTGATATCAGAAAAGGATCGAGAACATTCGGGCAGTGGTTCGGCATTATCTTGTCAGCTGAAAATAAACGGCAGCTCTGGATTCCTGAAGGCTTTGCTCACGGTTTTGCCGTAATGAGTGACCATGCTGAGTTTCTTTACAAAACAACAAATTATTATCATCCAGAAGCAGAAAACAGTATTCTTTATAACGATACAGATCTAAACATAGAATGGCCGGTAATTGATTGTCATTACAAACTTTCTGTAAAAGACGAAAAAGCGAAGTCATTCCGCGAAATATTTAATAACTAACTTTATAAAAGATTGATAATAGCGAAGCAAAAAGCCAGTTAAAAACTGGCTTTTTCAATGAGCGTATAATGAGAAGAGAAAACGTAATAAAATCATTCAAATATGGGCTTTTCTTTTCAGTGCTCATAATGGTCATGACTTTTTTTGTGAGGAAAGTATTTCTTGATGAGTTAGGAAGTGAACTTACAGGTTTTTATTTGCTGATCAACCAATTGTTAGGCTTTATAAATTTAGCTGAACTAGGACTTGGGACTGCATCAACGTATCTTTTATTTAAACCTTTACACAAGAAAGACAATACAGAACTTTCAATAATTATTTCAACCATCCGAGATCTCTATAAAAAAATACAGCTTCTCGTATTGATAATTGGCTTCGCTATAGCCTTTTTCCTCCCATTCATAGTCAAAGATAAATTACAGTATCTTGAGCTTTATATACCTTGGGTGCTTTTCGTATTAGCAACGACGCTATCTTATAGCTACAGTTCGGAATCAATATTACTTTCAGCCGACCAAAAATTACATTATGTACGAGTTATTAATGGTTTAGGAAGGGTAATAAGTTTTTCTCTTCAAATTCTGTCTCTAAAACTAGGGTATGGGATAATCGTTTTTAGTATTATTGAATTAACTTCTAATATCCTGCAATTACTCCTCTTTAAAAACATCGTAAAAAAACAATATCATTTAAAATCCATAAAAAATAAAGAAGAAACAACAATTTTTAGGAAAGAAGTTTTTACAGAACTGAAAAAAACATTTATCCATAAAATTTCCGGGGTGTTGATTTTTAATACTGACTACCTTTTAGTTTCATTTTTTCTAGGACTAGCGTATGTAACATCTTATTCCTCGTATATCATGATTATCCAGGCGTTATCGTTTCTTATCACGACAGTGAGTGCACCATTGAGTGCAGCATTGGGTAATTATTTACATGATAAAGGGGGAGAAGCAACTTACAAAAAATTTCTTCAAGTAAATGTGTTTTTTTTCTTATGTGCTTCGGTAGTGAGCATTGTCTTTTATTTTGTCGTCAATGATGTCATAACACTTTGGCTAGGAAAGTCAGTTTTACTCGCTAATGAATCTGTCCTTTTAATAAGTGTAAATTGTTTTTTCCTGATATCCAGAAGCGCAGTTGATATTTTTAAGGTTTCGTATGGATATATGTCAGATATACACTTACCATTAATAGAAGGTGTGGCAAACCTAATAATCTCTTTAATATTAATTAAATACATGGGGATTAATGGAGTAATAATAGGTACCATATTTTCAAATGTAGTAATTATAATGATTGTCAGGCCGTACTATTTATATAAGTACGGGTTCAAGTTAGATTTAAATACGTTTCTCAAAGACTATTTTCTCTCATGGGTGCCAGCAATTATTGCCGTTTTTTTCTGTTTCATATTTGTATCTTACGCAAAAACTTATCCCATTGAAGTCGAGGGGGTAATGAGTTTACTCTTTAAATGTTGTGTTTTCACTGTAATAATAGGCGTCCCATGTACGATATTATTTGCAGTTTTGAGTCCCGATTTAAGAGGGTTAATTAAAAGCCAGTTAAGAGCGCGATATGGACGATAATGCCTTACCGATAGTAATCATGACCAGGAATGATGATGAGTTTCTTGAGTTATGTATTGAAAGTATAATCAATAATACCTTATACCCTTATTTTATTTATGTAATTGATAATAGTTCGAATTCACCTATTCAAAATGCGTTGCTTGACAAATATGCTACATACAAGAATATTAAGATTTTCAGAAACAAAAGCAATCTATGGGTTTTGGGTGTTAACGAGCATCTAAAAAAAATAAAAGAGAGTCATAATTCAAACTATTTTTTGTTAACTGATGGTGACATTGAATTCCCCTCATTGAATGAAAATAAAGAATGCTGGCTTACAGTTCTTGTGAAATATATGGAACAATACAAATGTATTGGCAAACTAGGAATGTCGCTGGACTGGGCTGATATTGAAAACGATATGTATTTTGAAAATATCCTTTCACAAGAGAAAGCGCTTTACGATAAGGAACGAAAAATCGGCGAATTATTTATTTCTCCGGTTGATACTACTGCAGCATTATATCGATGGGATTGGTCAATAAATAGTTTCGGGCTTTATCCCGACCATATACGTTATCTCAGACCAGAACTCTATTCTTGTCGAACGCCACGTACGCTTAAAGCCGTACACCACGGGTGGAAGACTTACAAAGAGAATAGCAGTAAAAATGTGGAAGATAAAATCAAATGCTTCACGTTAATGGGCGCTGATATTAAGAAAAACCAAATTGAAAGTGTTGGTTTTAACGTCAGGCTATATAATAAAATTTTGGCAAAACCGATGAAAGTTTTCTGGGGCATCAGGCGAAGATTTTATCTGGCAAAATATCTATTCTGTAAAGGCCTAAGAAAATTCGATAATCATTAGCAGGTTGATAATGGCAATATATTTATGTATTTTTTCGGGGTTGGCATTATTTAGTCTATTAAATAATCAAAATAAAAAAATATATTTTTTCTTCATTACCACTCTTTTTATATTGGCGGCTTTTCGTGGTATTGATGTCGACCGAGATTATAAAACCTATATAAGCATTTACGAATACATTATTGATGGTGAACCTTATACTATAGAACCAACTTTTTATTTGATGAGTTGGGTCTCATATTTATTGACTAATTCATATGAATTGATTTTTATAGCATTCTGTTTCGTGGCGCTTTTTTATAAAGTGAAATATATTAAGCAGTTTTCACCTTATATATTTTTGTCATTACTTGTGTATTACAGTAATTTTTATTTTTTACATGAGATGACACAGATAAGAATCGGCGTTGGAGTGGCAATAGGCTTTTTTGCGCTAAAATTTTTGGTGGAAGGTAATAAGAGAAAGTTCATCTATTACATCATTGCAGCCTGTTGTTTTCATTTTTCTATGGTTGTAATGCTTGTCGCATTAAAATTTAATCGAAAGAAAATTAGTAGCAAATATATTTATATTATTCTGTGTTCAATAGGGCTTTGCTATTTTTCGATATTATGGAAAATCAACCCTGTTGAGTTGCTAGGATATTTACCTGTGCCGGTCATTCAGGAAAAGTTGAGAATATATAATTATCAAACGCAGCAGGGAATGATACAACCAGTCAACGTTTTTTCGATAATGCAATTGTTCCGTATATTTATTCTCATTTTTGTTTTTGCTTCTTATAAAAAGTTTAGCGGAGATGAAAGATTTGTTTTGTTTCTGAAAATATATGCTTTGTCACCCATTTGCTTAGTTTTGTTTTCAGCTATTCCAGCCTTTGCTATAAGAATGAGTGAAATATTTGCCGTGGCTGAAATAGTACTGCTACCGATGATCGTTTACAGATGTCAGCAAAAAAATGTAGCAAAACTTTTAGTAATCTTATATAGCGCTTGTATTCTTTCTTTAAACTTATATCACAATCAAATTATTTCTGGATATCATTTTTAAATGGACATAAAATTCCTCCCGATTGTCGTTCTTTATAAAATAGGCTTGAGTCATTCAGACAGTATTAATAGCATACTAGATTCTGATGTAGAGGGATTAATTTCCGAAATCTTTGTATATGACAATTCCCCTGCATGTGAAGACAACAATGAAATAATAGAAAGCTATCGTGGCAGGAAAGTATATTATATAAATGATTATTCTAATTCAGGTGTGAGCGCAGCTTATAATAAAGGACTATCAAAAGCTAAAGAGCTTAATTATGAATATGTATTACTACTCGATCAAGACACAAAATTTCCTCCAGACTCGGTTAAGGAATACGTTAAAGCTATAAAGAATAATCCGCATATTAAACTAGTTGCCCCAAGGCTTAAAACTACAAAAGGTGAGCTATGTTCACCTTTAAGATATTCACTGCATCGGGGATTCGTTCTAAAAGAAATTGAACCGGGAATTTATCCGCTCGATCGCTATTCTCCTATTAACAGTGGCATGATGCTAAATACATCATCTGCCATTCAATGTGGTGGATATGAAGAAAAAGTATTTTTAGACTTTAGCGATTTTCAATTTATTGAAAAATTAAAAAGAAATGTAGACTGTTTCTATGTCATGCCTTTATTAGTTATACAGGATCTTTCCAATGATGAACCTGATACAAATTCTTTATTAAATAGGTTCAAAATCTATTGTAAATGTGCAAGAAATTGCCATAGAAATAATTTTATTGATGATGGTATTTATTTTTTTATGGTTTTGAATAGAGCCATTAAACTTACTTTAAGAACGAAAGAAAAACAATTTATTCTCTATTTTTCCCGCTTTTATGTTCGAGGCCAAAGATGATTTCTGTTTGCATCCCAACGTTCAATGGTGAAGCATTTATTGAGGAACAGGTCAGGAGTATCTTGGCTCAACTAGACATCAATGATGAAATAGTTATCTCAGATGATAATTCTACTGATTTGACAATTAGTAAAATTAATAGCATCGGAGATGATCGTATTAAAATTTTTCAGAATTACAGAAGTAAACGCGATGATCAGCGTGATACACTTTATAAAGTTTCATTAAATGTACAAAATGCGTTAAAAAATGCCAAAGGAGACTATGTTTATTTGTCGGACCAGGATGATATCTGGATTGGAGGACGCATAAAGAAGACGATCGAGTTCTTAAAAGCCAATGAGCCCAGACTAGTAGTTTGCAATTGCAAAATTATTGATGAGCAAAAAAAAATAATTGCTGATTCTTATTTTAAATACATAAAGCCGAGCTCGAGTTTTTTTAGAACATTATATAAAAGTTCTTTCCATGGTTGCTGTATGTCATTTAACAGAAAATTAGTTGAAAAGGCTTTTCCATTTCCTCAAGAAAGTCTCGGCCATGACCTTTGGATTGGTTTAACTGCTATTTTGTATGGCAAAATTAAATTTATCGACGAACCACTCATTCACTATCGTAGGCATAGTGCGACAGTGACAACGACGGGTTTTAAAAGCGGCGCAAGTTTATCCTTCAAAGTTAGCTATCGAATCAGTACGATTAAAGCAGTTCTTAGAAAAATTTTTAAAAAGAATTAATGAGAATAATTAATGAAGATAGCTCATGTTCAAGTAATACCCAAAATGTCTGGTGTTCAACAAATTTCTTTAGATATTCTTAGTGGTTTAAAAAATAGTGACTTAGAAAAGTATGTTATTTGCGGTGAAAATCCAACAGAACAGTTCGTAGAATCATTCAGAAATGCTGACGTAGAAATCATCATTGTTCCTTCAATAAAGAGAAATATTGGGTTTCATGATTTAAAAAGTTTTATTGCGCTCTACAAAGTCTTTAAGAAATACAATTTTGATATTGTACACACCAATTCGACTAAACCTGGAATTGTAGCTCGAATAGCTGCAAAATTTGCAGGAATCAATAAAATAGTTCATACGGTTCATGGGGTGGCGTTTCATAAATATGAAGCATTACCTAAACGTATTTTTTATTATTTATTAGAGAACTTTTCTACATTATTCGGTGATGTAAATGTCACTGTTAACAAGAAATATATATCATATTATCCTTTGGTTAAGAGTCATTTGATTTACAATGGCGTGAGTATAAAAGATTATCAATGTGAGATAAAAGACTTTCATAACGAACGTGGTTTGCATTTTGCATTTTTAGGACGACTGGACACACAGAAAAATCCATTAGAATTTATCGAAGCAGTTAACCTTCTTGTTAATAAATATCATGTCAGTAATAATGTTAGATTTACACTGGCAGGTAATGGTGAACTTTTTTCTGAGTGTAAAAAATTAATTAGTAAATACAATCTCGAAGATAAAATTGTGATGCCGGGATGGATCATTGACAAAAACGTTTTTTTTAATGATGTTGATGTACTTTGCCAACCTTCGCTGTGGGAAGCATTTGGTTTAGTTTTTGCCGAAGCTGCACTTTTTCAAATACCCTCTATTGCGCATGGCGTTGAGGGTATACCAGAAGTGGTGCTCGACAATATTACAGGTCAACTTTATAAAAACGGACCTGAAGAATTTGCTGAAAAGATGTTGTATTTAATCAATCATCCAGATGAAGTCAAAAGATTAGGCCGTCAGGCAAAAAAACATACTCTTGATACTTTCACTAAAGAGAGAATGGTTGCAGAATACTGCAAAGTATATTTCGAAAGAAAATAATTTTAAATAATATAAAGAAAATGAATAAATATAAATATCTTTTATTTTTGCACTTCACCAGTCTAATAATATTAACTCACTTATTGCTAAAGAGGAGTAATCTTGATACAGGTGTAGAGTTAAATATTTATCTCGAAATCCTTTTATTTAGTTTTGCTTGCAGAGCTTTAGGCAGCCCTGTTCGTATTGTTATCAGTCTCTTTTATGGCTTCACCTTGGGTCTTCAGGTGTCCTCTTTGAGATCGACAGGGGATTTTGTTTCAACTCTGACGTTAGATAATCTGTCGGAGTTTAGGGCTATAGGGCATTCTCAGTTTGTTGAAACGCTTCTTATTACATTGACATACTGTCTTGTTTCTTTGACCTGTTTGATTCCACGAAAAACAAAATTTTCAGTTTATTTCATTGTTCTCTTCATCCCACTATTCTTTATTAATGGTGCTATCTCAAATTTTTCTTCAGCCTCGCATGGTTATTATAAGCAGTTGACCTACAAGCCATCATATAATTACCCTGATATTGCAAAAAAGTATTTAAAATTTAATATTTATGAAAACTCGCATCATATTAATTTTATCGAAAATAAACCTAAAAATGTTATTATTGTTTTTACAGAAGGCTTTTCTTCACATGTTATTGATCGTGAAAACACTTTAGATCTCCATCTTACCCCGAATATCGATAAACTCTATGATGAAGGCGTTGTAGTAAAAAATTATTATAATCATACTGCTGCTACATTCCGTGGGCTGCGTGGTCAGCTCACATCAGCATATCAATACAGAGATGGAACTAATAACAAAGTTGGTGGTTTTTTTCAGATTAGTCATAAAGAGGTAGAAACGAACTATTTCGGGAGGCTTATTTCTCTCCCGTCTATTCTAAAGGAAAATGATTTCAATACTTTTTTCCTCGCCTCGACTGAAAACGATAGCAATCTTAATGCCTTGCTTAAATCAATGCCTTTTCGAAAAGTTTATGGAATGGAAGATTTTGGATGGAAGCAGGGAGACAGGATGTCTGATAAAAAAGTCTTTGAATCATTAAAGCAACTTCTTGAAAGTTATAACACAGACACACCTTTTTTTATTGGTGTATATCCATCAGGAACTCATCACGGAATGGATAGTCCAGATGTACGCTATAAAGATGGAAACAATAAAATCTATAATAAGTTTTATAATTATGATTATCAGCTCGGAGAGTTTATTAATTACTTTAAAAAGTCTAAATATTACAATGATACGATATTAGTTATTACTGCTGATCACGCCTCTTTTCCTGCACCAGAATTTAAAAAAAGTTTCGACGTTGATACAAAGTATTTTGTGGATAAAATCCCCTTGATTATTATTGGTGCTGGTGTGCAACATACTGTCATAGATGGTGCGGGTAAAAACAGTCTTTCTCTAGCCCCAACGATTCTGAACATGCTTGGTATCAAAAATCACGCAAATTATTTCATTGGTTGCTCATTATTTGATAATAATTGTCACAGTCCTTTTCAACATATATCTGCTATCGGCGACGATATTTATATAATTAATAAAAATTCTGATGGTAATTATGAAGTCAATCCAGAATCTATAAATAAAGATATCTCTGAATATTACACTATCAGTGGGTGAATTTTTTACAGTTATTTGAATCTAAAGTCTTTGCGTACTGTGCTACACTAATTTTAGTCGTTTTTTTCTACGAGAATATGCTAATCTGTGTTTATGCATATTGAGTCGCAACGGTAAATCTGAAAGGAGTAAAAAATGTCCAAACAACAAATCGGCGTTGTAGGTATGGCTGTAATGGGCCGTAATTTGGCTCTCAATATTGAGAGCCGCGGTTATACTGTTTCAGTTTTCAATCGTTCGCGTGAAAAAACGGATGAAGTGATTGCTGAAAATCCAGGCAAAAAATTAGCTCCATTTTATTCTGTTGAGGATTTCGTAGACTCCCTTGAGAAGCCACGTCGTATCTTATTAATGGTGCAAGCTGGAGAGGCTACTGATAAAACTATTGCATCTCTCACACCACATCTTGATAAAGGCGATATTTTAATAGATGGTGGTAATACTTTCTATAAAGATACTATCCGTCGAAATAAAGAACTATCGGATAAAGGATTTAATTTTATTGGCACAGGTGTATCTGGCGGAGAAGAGGGGGCGCTTAAAGGGCCCTCAATTATGCCCGGTGGTCAAAAAGAAGCTTACGAACTTGTTGCGCCTATTCTTAACAAAATCGCAGCGCGTGCCGAAGATGGTGAAGCCTGTGTGACTTATATTGGTTCTGATGGCGCAGGCCATTACGTTAAAATGGTTCATAATGGCATTGAATATGGTGATATGCAGTTAATCGCAGAAGCCTACTCTCTGTTAAAAGGTGCACTCAACTTAACAAATGAAGAGTTAGCCGACACCTTTACGGAATGGAATAATGGTGAGTTAAGTAGCTATCTCATAGACATTACTAAAGATATATTCACCAAAAAAGATGAAGATGGTAATTATTTAGTTGATGTCATTTTAGATGAAGCAGCTAATAAGGGGACAGGGAAGTGGACGAGCCAGAGTTCTCTTGACCTCGGTGAGCCGTTATCATTAATCACAGAATCTGTATTTGCTCGCTACCTTTCTTCTCTTAAATCTCAACGTGTCGCTGCTTCTAAAGTTTTAAGTGGGCCAGTAGCTAAAAAGTTCACCGGAGATAAAGCCGAATTTATTGAAAAAGTTCGTCAAGCTTTGTATCTGGGTAAAATTGTTTCTTATGCACAAGGCTTCTCACAATTAAAGGCTGCCTCAGATCAATATAACTGGGATCTACAGTATGGTGAAATTGCTAAAATTTTCCGTGCAGGTTGTATTATCCGTGCTCAATTCCTTCAGAAAATCACTGATGCTTACTCCGCTGATGTAAATATTGCTAACTTACTTTTAGCACCTTACTTCAAAAAAATTGCTGATGAATATCAGCAAGCACTCCGTGATGTGGTTGCTTTTGCTGTTCAGAACGGGATCCCGACACCAACCTTCTCGTCAGCAGTTGCGTATTATGACAGCTACCGCTCAGCAGTTCTGCCTGCTAATTTAATTCAGGCACAACGCGACTTCTTTGGTGCGCATACCTATAAACGCATCGATAAAGAAGGTGTGTTCCATACGGAGTGGCTCGAATAAAATATAAAAAAGCCTCTTTTCTAACGGAGGCTTTTCAATTATTGTCACTCTGGATCTTTGACTCACAATTAAAGGTAATTCGAGCTGAATTAATGAATTTATGACTAATAAAAGCAATACAAACGACGAGCATTCATCCTCACATGGTGGGTACGTGAAAGAGCAGCCTGATTCCGATATTGATTTATTTGATTTAGTCTTACAGCTATGGCGTGGTAAGGTTGTAATCATTTCTACCGTTATTATTTCTGTTTTAATTGGTGTGGTTTACATCAACGTCGTGAAAGAAAAGTGGGTTTCTACATCGACGGTAACTCTTCCTGCCGCTGGGCAGGTCGCGAATTACAATGCTGCATTGAGTATCGTTTATGCTGACTCTCCACAGGATAAACCTTCGCTCACTGGGCTCCAGACTCAAATGTTTAATCGTTTTACTGCTTCTATGAGCGCGTTAGCTGGAGCTCTCGCTAACCTCGAAAAGCCTCTGACGTTAACTTTAAGGCCCGTCAAGGGTAGTGACGACGCGGTAAGCATTTCATTTGTCGGACAAAGCGCAAAAGAAGCCCAAATGCAACTGACTCAATATATTTCCCAGGTAAACGATGAGGTTGTTAAAGACTATGGCGATGATATTAAAAGAAATTTAAGCGTTAAAACACGTGAGCTTACCAATACTTTAGATACTTACAAGCAAGTTGCATTGAACCAAAAAGAGCATCGTCTTGATGTCATAAAACAGGCTTTGAAAATCGCCGATGCATCTAATGTAGGTAAGTTACAAGTTAATCAGGCAGAGTTTCTTTCTGATGATACTTTATATTTATTAGGCAGTGATGCACTTAAAGCGATGGTAGAGAATGAAAACTCCAAACCATTAGATTTCAGCAAAGAATATTATGACGCGCAACGTGCTTTACTTGCTGTTACGCATCTAAAAATTGAGGTTGACAACCTACAATCTTTTCGTTACATCTCGCAGCCTGACTTACCACTTAAACGCGTTAGTCCTAAAAAAGGCTTAGCTTTGATTCTTGCATTTATAATTGGAGCGCTACTGGGATCATTTATAGTTATTGGGCGTAATTCACTCATTAGCTATCGTAATCGGGGCCTGTAAAAATTTGAAAGGTTGGCCTGTATTTTGACCAACCTTTTATTTTTCTGTGCTCACGCTTGAGCCATATATAACTTCGTTTATCGATGATTTAATCAAAAAGAAGATAATTACTCATTCGATTATGATTGAATGCCATGTTAAACCAACAACTCCCCACTCCTCACCGCCTTATCGCCCGCCAGCCTTAACACCAGCATGCCTGCCGTCGCAAATCTGGCCCAGTGCCGCGCGTATAGCACGCCTCCAAATTCTGCGACCAAGGGCGTGATGTGGTCGGTGACAGGATCAACAATCTCCGCAACCACTTCTCCTGGACGGATTCGCGCGCCCAGCGGTTTGCGATACAGGATTAGGCCCGATACCGGTGAGTGAACATATTCACAACCCGCCAGCGGCGTCGGGGGATTTTTAAGCGGCGGCATTAAAGCCGACGTGCCTTCAGTGTGTCGCTGCTTGATAATACTGCCTTCTTCTGCGGCCTGCGCCACACCAGGCGCACCCAGTCCGGTGCCGCTCTCATCCACACCGACCACATCCTCGCCGCCGCTCACCACCGACACCAGCTCATCACCGCCAATCACCGGCGCAGCGACTTCAACGGACACGGACGTATCGGCCGCAGAGATATAGCCGGATTCCTGCAACGCGTTAATGATCGCATCTGCGTCCTGCTCAGCCTGTTCAGGCGAGACATCACGTACGCCACGTAGCTCCAGCGTTACCGGCAGCAGGCCGCGCGGCATCGGGAATGTTTCACCAAATTTTTCAGCCAGCGTCAGCCAGGGTTCACAGCAGGCTTCGTCGAAGGGCTCACCCCCCGATATCTGTGCCAGTAGCTGCACTTCACTGCCCAGCCAGCGTGCTAAGGGTTCGATATCCGGCCATGCATGTGGCGTGGTGTAAAGGTGTGGAACCGCCTCCCAGTCACAATGCAAATCAATCATCAGATCGGCCTGACTGGCCATGCGCATCAGCGTATAACGCTGGGCTTCCAGTTCAGTTTTGGCGATTGTGTCACGGTAGTAACGGTCAATCGCATCACGAATCAGCTGCCGGTTCTGACTCTCATTCTGGGTCAGCGTCTCGGCCAGTTCCCCCGCCAGAAGTGCACCCAGAGACGGGAATTTGCGGTTAAAATCCTGGCCGGACTGTGCGTGGAAGCGTCCCAGATGCGTACCGTGCCAGTGTTGGCTCAGGGCCAGCGGATTGGATACCGGTATCAGGGAGAAAAAAGCTTTGAGTCGTCCGGCAGATTCCAGCGCCTGTAAACGCTGCTTAAGATACCAGGCCACCGCCATCCCCGGGATCTCGTCGCCATGTAAGGAAGCCTGAATATAGACCTGGCGACTGTGATCATCGCCAAAATGAAAACTGACAATTTCACGCTGGGTGCCGAGAGAGGCGCTTAACAAAGGGTGATGTTGTTGGTACATACCGTGTTAATGTCCTTTTGTCGGTTCAGGGGCGGACAAATGCCGCCCATAAAGTCATTGAGTATAGTCATGCAGGCGGAGGAGGGGGAAAAAGCCTGCCCTGACGTTACGGTTGAATGGAAATATCCGTGGCGAAATATTTCTTTTGCAGTTTGTCAAAGGTGCCATTTTTCTTAATGGCTGCGAAGGCATCATCCAGCGCAGTTTTCAGTTCGGTATCGCCTTTACGCAGGCCAATCGCCGTGCCCGGCCCGATGATCGGGTCTTTCACAATCGGCCCGGCCAGTTCAAAGGCGCTGCCCTGAGGTTGTTTGAGAAAACCGTTTGCCGCCTGAGCCGCATCGGTAAAGACCGCATCAAGGCGCCCGGCCACCAGATCACTTTCAACCTGCGCCTGATCGCCATAGGGCACGACCGTCACGCCAAAAGGTTGCCATTTTGCCCGGGCATAACGCTCCTGCACAGTGCCTTGTTCTACGCCTACGGTTTTGCCTTTCAGCGATTCCGGGGTGGGCAACAGGCCCGACCCCTTACGCGCGATAAGCTGGGTGTGCGTATCGTACAGCGGCACGGTAAAGTCGATTTGCTTCAGTCGCTCTTCGGTGATGCCCATATCAGACAGAATGGCGTCGAATTTACGCGCTTTAAGCGCCGGAATCATCCCGTCGAACTGGCTTTCCACCCAGACACATTTGGCCTGCATCTGCGCGCACAGCGCGTTACCTAAATCGATATCAAAGCCGACCAGCTTCCCCTGCGGCGTTTTGGATTCAAAAGGGGGATAGGTGGGATCAACAGCGAAGCGAACCTGCTCAATTTTCGCCTGGGCGCCAAACGCGCAGCCAGCCAGGAGGGCCAGCGCTAACGCTTTGTGTAAACGGGTTTTCAGAGAAGTGATTGCCATAGTTTTCGGTCTTCTGTTGTCGTAATAGTGTATTACGCAGAGTACCTTTCACCCGGGATGATGGCAATTAGAGGATGATTTTCACAATGTTAGCCTGGCAAAGGCCACGGTAATCCTGGGTATTCAGTACGACAGACTGGTCGAGTACGCCGGCGTTAAAGGCAATCTCGTCATAGCGCTCAAACAGCAGCGGGTCGACCACCACAGTTAAATCAGGATGAAAGCTGAACGGGGGAATCGCACCAAATACGCAGCCGGTCAGCACATCGACCTCTGCGGGCGAGGCAAGGGATGCCCGGCGTCCGCCTACGGCTGAGGCGACTTTACTGAGATCGGCCTGCTGATCCGCAGGCAGTACCGCCAGAACATGTTGTTTGACGCCATTGCCTTTCACAAGACACACCAGCGCCTTTGCGCCCTGTCCGACTGCCGTGCCGCGAATTTTGGCAACGGCTTCACATTTGCCGGTTGCCTCATGCTGCATCAGGCGGTAACGCGCGCGATGCTGGTCGAGCAGAGCAATGAGTTTTTCATGCGTAGTCACGGTAAAATCCTTACAGGTCAAATGGACGGGAAAGGCTGCTCAGCAAACCGTCGAGCAGCCGTAACGCAGTCTGTCACTTATGACGGGCGCGCAGGTTATTGATGATGGTGCTGAGATCCAGATCCTGATCCTGCAGCAGTACCAGCAGGTGATAGATCAGATCGGAGGCTTCGTTCGTCAGTTCCTCACGATCGTTCACCGTGGCAGCCAGCGCGGTTTCCACGCCTTCTTCACCGACCTTCTGCGCAATCCGTTTGGTGCCGCTGGCATAGAGTCTGGCGGTGTAAGAGCTTTCCGGGTCGGCCTGCTTACGGGACGCCAGCAGTTGTTCCAACTGATAGAGGAACGTCCAGTCAGGCGCAGCAGGGGTGAAGCAGCTGGAGGTGCCCAGATGGCAGGTGGGGCCAATCGGGTTGGCCAGCACCAGCAACGTGTCGTTGTCGCAGTCAGGTGTGATGCTCACGACCTGTAGAAAGTGTCCTGAGGTCTCGCCTTTGGTCCACAGACGGTTTTTGGTGCGTGAAAAGAACGTCACGTTGCCGTCCTGCAGCGTTTTTTCCAGCGCCGCCTGATTCATATAACCGTGCATCAGAACTTCACCAGAAACAGAGTGCTGGACGATGACCGGCATCATGCCTTGGGTTTTTTCCCAGTCTAACCGGGCCAGTTGTTGTTCAGTTAACACGCACGAATCTCCACACCGTTGTCGATCAGAAAGCGTTTCAGCTCGCCGATATTAATAATTTGTTTGTGAAAAACCGACGCCGCCAGCGCGCCATCGACATTGGCCTGCTCAAAGGCTTCAAGGAAGTGAGTCATGGTACCCGCACCGCCAGAGGCGATCAGCGGTACCTTGCAGACATCACGTACCTTCTTCAACTGCACCAGGTCATAACCGTTGCGCACGCCGTCCTGGTTCATCATGTTGAGGACAATCTCGCCTGCGCCCCGTTTCTGCACTTCCTGCACCCAGTCCAGCGTTTCCCACTGGGTCACGCGGGTGCGGGATTCGTCGCCGGTATACTGATTAACATGGTACTTCCCGCTGGCATCATCAAACCAGGTATCAATACCGACCACGATGCACTGGACGCCAAAGCGGTCGGCCAGGCGGGTGATCAATGAAGGATCGGCCAGCGCAGGGGAGTTAATGGAAATTTTGTCCGCACCAAACTCCAGAATCCGCGCGGCATCTTCCGGGGTTTTGATGCCGCCTGCCACGCAGAACGGAATGTCGATGACTTCGGCAACGCGCGCAACCCAGCTTTTATCCACTACGCGGTCGTCCGATGAAGCGGTGATATCGTAAAACACCAGCTCGTCCGCACCTTCTTGCGCATAGCGCTGCGCCAGCGGCACGATGTCGCCAATAATTTCGTGGTTACGAAACTGAACGCCTTTTACCACCTGACCGTCACGCACATCGAGACAAGGAATTATCCGTTTTGCCAGCATGCTATGGCCTCCGAAACTGTAAATTTGCCTTCCAGTAGCGCACGTCCGACGATCACGCCCTGAACACCGCTGCCGCGAAGGGCGGCAACGTCACTGAGTTCACCAATACCGCCTGAGGACTGAAACGCAATCTGCGGAAAGCGTGCGGTCACTTCTTTATACAGATCCACGTTCGACCCGCTGAGCGTACCATCACGGGAAATGTCGGTGCACAGAACATGCTTCAGCCCGACAGGCTGGAACTGTTCAATGACCTCTTCGAGCGTAACGCCCGCCGCTTCCTGCCAGCCGCTAATCGCCACCTCTTTGCGGTTGGTCGCATCAATACGGACGTCCAGCGCCAGCACAATCGCGTCCGGGCCAAACTCGGTAAACCAGGCTTTCACTTCCTCGGGCTGTTTGACGGCGGTCGACCCTACCACCACACGGCTGGCACCCGCGTCCAGTAACGCTTTAACGTCTTCCCGACTGCGAATGCCGCCGCCAACCTGGACCACCGCATCCACGCCGTTAAGCAGGCTTTTCAGTAAGGTAATCTGGCGTTTCGCCGGATCTTTAGCACCGGTTAAATCCACAAGGTGCAGTACCGTTGCGCCCTGGCGTGCGTAATCCTGTAAGCGGGGTAACGGATCGCTGCCGTAATCGCGCTGACGGGCATAATCACCCTGATGCAGGCGCACAACCTTGCCATCAATTAAATCTAATGCGGGGATAATCATTACATCTCCAGGAAGTTTTTCAGCAACTGCGCGCCGACTTTGCCAGAGCGTTCCGGGTGGAACTGCACGCCAAAGAAGTTATCTTTCTGTACCGCGGCCGTGAACGCCTGACCATAGTGACACTGCGCAATGGTGCTGGCATTTACGGGCATCGCAAAGCTGTGTACGAAGTAGAAGTAGCTGCCTTCATCAATGCCGCGGAACAGATGATTACCGGCCTGAGCGGTGATCTGGTTCCAGCCCATGTGCGGTAACGGTAACCCCTGCGTGTCCATCAGTGACACGGGCTGGTCGATAATGCCCAGCGTGGGCACACCGCCATTCTCTTCGCTGTGGCTGCCCAGCAGCTGCATGCCCAGGCAAATACCCAGCACCGGCTGCGTACAGGCCTTGACCAGCTCAATCAGCTCACGCTCCTGCAGTTGGTTCATGGCCGCCTGCGCGGTGCCAACGCCGGGCAGAAACAGCTTATCGGCGCGCAGGACGACATCCGGATGGCGACTGACCTCTGGCGTATAGCCCAGACGTTCAACGGCCCACTTTACCGACGACAGGTTGGCACAGCCTGTATCCAGGATCACCACGTTCATTACAGCACTCCTTTAGAGCTCGGCAGGGTATTTCCCTCAACGCGAATCGCCTGACGTAAGGTCCGGCCAAAGGCTTTGAATAAACTTTCCACACGGTGATGATCGTTTTTCCCTTTGGTTTTCAGGTGCAGGGTGCTCATCATGGCGTAGGACAGGGAACGGAAGAAGTGCTCGACCATCTCGGTGCTCAGATCGCCAACGCGCTGATAGCTGAATTCCGCTTTAAATTCGATATGTGGACGACCAGAGATATCCAGTGCACAGCGCGCCAGGCACTCATCCATCGGCAGCACAAAGCCAAAACGGCCAATGCCGCGCTTATCGCCCAACGCTTTCAGCAGCGCTTCGCCTAATGCCAGACCGGTATCTTCTACCGTGTGGTGATCGTCAATATACAGGTCACCGTTGACGTCGATGTTCATGCGGAAGCCGCCATGCACGGCAATCTGGTCCAGCATATGATCAAAGAAGCCGACGCCAGTGTTGATCTTACTGCCGCCTTCGCGGTCCAGCCACAGTTCCACGCGGACCTGGGTTTCTTTGGTGTTGCGTTGGACCAGCGCGTAGCGGTCGCGCTGCGTCAGCTGCTGCTGAATCGCTTTCCAGTCCTGACCTTCTGCGCCATAGCGAATGCCCTGAATCCCCATATTTTCCGCCAGCTGAATATCGGTCTGGCGATCGCCAATCACATAGCTGTTGGCCGTATCAAGGGCGCCTTCAGCCAGCCAGGCCTCAACCATCTGGGTTTTCGGCTTACGGCACGCGCAGTGGTCTTCAGGCTTATGGGGACAAATCAGCACATCGCTAAAACGAATGCCCTGCGATGACAAAATCTGCATCATCAGCGTGTGTGGGCCATCGAAGTCCGCCTGTGGAAAACTGTCCGTGCCCAGACCGTCCTGATTGGTAATCATCACCAGCTGATAGCCTGCGTCCTGCAGCGCCAGCAGTGCAGGCACGACGTCCGGCTCAAACGCCAGCTTATCCATCCGATCCACCTGAAAGTCCTGCGGCGGTTCGGAGATAATCGTGCCATCGCGGTCAATAAAAAGGGTCTTCTGACTCATGCTTACTCCAGAGATAAGGCTTGCAGCGCGGCGATCAGGCGTTCGCACTCGGTGCGGGTTCCCACCGAGATGCGCAGACAGCCTGCGAGGCCGGGGTTCTTGTTTTGGTCACGCAAAATAATGCCCTGATCCCACAAGGTTTTAAACACCTTTGGTGAATCGGTAAAGCGCACCAAAATATAGTTGGTTTCGCTGGGGAAGACCTGCTCCACGACGCGAATTTGCGGCAACTGTTCAAACAACCAGCTACGGTTGGCATTCAGCTCATCGACGTGCTGGCGCATTAAGGCAATCCCTTCGTCGCTCAGTGCCTGGCCCGCCACGTCGGCCACCGGTGTCGCCAGCGGATAGGGCGCAATCACCTTCATCAGCAGGTCGATAACCGGTTTATTCGCCAGCGTAAATCCGCAGCGCAGACCGGCCAGCGCGAAGGCTTTCGACAGGGTGCGCAGAATGACCAGGTGCGGATATTCGCGCAACCAGCCCGCCAGCGTCGCCTGTGGACAAAATTCAATATAGGCTTCATCCGCGACGACCAGCGCTTTGCCGGCGGTCATCGCCAGTAGCTGACGGATAGCGTCCTGATCAATCAGGTTGCCCGTAGGGTTGTTCGGGCTGCACATATAAACGACTTTCACACCGTCGAGCTGTTCGGCAATCGCGGGCAGGTTCAACTGCCAGTCTTCACGTGCCGGCACGGTACGGTACTCAATGCCGATGGTTTCCGCGCTGACGCTGTACATACCGTAGGTCGGTGGGCAGAACAGAATCGCGTCTTTGCCGGGCTCACAGAACGCCCGCATCAACAGCTCAATGCCTTCATCTGCGCCGCGGCTGACCAGCACCTGCTCAGGAGACAGGCCCGCGTAAGCCGCATAGCGGGTGATTACCTGCTTCGGCTGGCATTCCGGGTAGCGGTTCAGGGTTTGCTGCGACAGCTCAAAGGGCACCGGCAGCGGAAACTCGTTAGCATTCAGCCAGACATCACCGTTGCCGCCCAGACGGCGCGCCGACTGATAGGGCGTCAGCGCACGCACATTGGCGCGGGCCAGTTTTTCAATATCCTGACTCATGCTTGCTCCTTGAGCGCGGTGACGCGCAACGTGACGGCATTTTTGTGGGCATCCAGCTGCTCCGCGGCGGCCAGGGTTTCAATGGTGGCGGCGAGATCCATAAAGCCCTGCGGCGTCAGTTCCTGTACCGTCATACGTTTCTGGAAGTCGGCCAGCCCCAGGCTGGAGCAGGTCGCGGTATAACCATAGGTAGGTAGCACATGGTTCGTGCCGGAGGCATAATCGCCTGCAGACTCGGGCGACCAGTCGCCCAGGAACACGGAGCCTGCGCTGGTGATTTGCTCAACCAGGTCGCGCGGCGTGCGGGTTTGCAGAATCAGGTGCTCCGGACCATAGCGGTTGGAAATCGCCACACACTGTTGCAAATCGCGGGCTACGATCAGGCGGCTGCTTTCCAGCGCCTTACGGGCCGTGGCGGCACGCGGCAGCTGCGCCAGCTGTTGTTCGACAGCGTCAGCCACGCGCTCAGCCAGCCCCTGTGAAGGCGTCAGCAGAATCACCTGCGAATCCGGCCCGTGTTCCGCCTGAGACAACAGGTCGGACGCCACGAACGCGGGCGTGGCACCGTCGTCGGCGATCACCAGCACTTCTGACGGGCCCGCGGGCATATCGATCGCCGCGCCATCGAGGCTCTGGCTGACCTGACGTTTGGCTTCGGTGACCCAGGCGTTGCCCGGTCCGAAAATTTTAGCCACTTTCGGCACGGTCTCGGTGCCGAAGGCCAGGGCGGCAATGGCCTGCGCACCGCCCACCTGAAATACTTCTTCTACGCCACACAGCTGGGCCGCATAGAGAATCTCGTCGGCAATCGGCGGCGGTGAGCACAGCACCACGCGGCCGCATCCGGCAATACGTGCCGGTGTCGCCAGCATCAATACGGTGGAAAACAGCGGGGCGGACCCCCCGGGAATATAGAGGCCGACCGATTGCATCGGGCGCGTCACCTGCTGGCAACGCACGCCCGGCTGGGTTTCGATATCCACGGCTGGCAGAATCTGCGCACGGTGGAAAGTCTCGATATTGGCGACCGCCACCGCCATTGCCTGTTTGAGTTCATCACTGAGACGATCGCTGGCAGCCTGCATCTGCTCAGCGGTCACGCGAAAATCCGTCAGCTCAACCTTGTCAAAGCGCGCGCTAAAATCGCGCAGAGCTGCGTCGCCTTCGCTTTTCACGCGCGCCAGAACGTCACGCACAATCTGACTGATGCTGTCAGAGGCAGACAGCGCCGGGCGTGCCAGCAACGCCTGTTGCGCCTCCGCGCTGCACGCCTGCCAGTTCACGGGTGTCATGATTTTGCTCATCGTTTACTCCAGCATTTTTTCGATTGGCAGCACCAGAATCGAACTGGCACCCAGCGCTTTGAGTTTTTCCATGGTTTCCCAGAACAGCGTTTCGCTACTCACCATGTGCATTGCCACACGGCTCACATCGCCCGCCAGCGGTAACACGGTTGGACGCTCGGCGCCCGGCAGCAGGCTAATGACTTCTTCCAGACGCTCGCTCGGTGCATGCAACATGATGTATTTGGATTCACGTGCTTTAATCACGCCCTGAATACGGGTCATCATTTTATCGATCAGCTCCTGCTTGGCCGCGGGCATGTCGCCGTCGCGCTGAATCAGCACGGCTTTAGAACGATAGATGACTTCCACTTCACGCAGACCGTTCGCTTCCAGCGTGGCACCGGTGGAGACCAGATCGCAGATCGCATCGGCCAGGCCGGCACGCGGCGCCACTTCGACCGAGCCGTTCAGCAGACAGGATTTAAAGGCGATACCTTGCTTGTCGAGATACTGTTTTAACAGGTGAGGATAGGAGGTGGCGATGCGGGCATTGTTCAGGCACTGCGGGCCGGTGTAAGCGTCATCGACCGGCATGGCCAGTGACAGACGACAGCCGCCAAAGTCGAGGCGACGCAGCGTGAAGTAGCGAGGATCTTCCCCCTGTGCGCGGCGCGTCAGTAACTCTTCTTCCAGCACGTTTTCGCCGATAATGCCCAGGTCGACCACGCCGTCCATCACCAGGCCCGGAATATCGTCATCGCGCACGCGCAGAATATCGATAGGCATATTTTCAGCGAAGGCGATCAGACGCTGTTGCTGAAGATTGATTTTGATCCCGCAGCGCGCCAGCAGCTCGCGTGAATCATCGCTCAACCGACCTGATTTCTGCATAGCTATGCGTAAACGGCTATTGTCTAACATTGTTCCTGTCCCCTTAATTAACCTGTCCTGAATGCGTATTTTGCGTCAGCCCATAAAAAAACCCCCGGAAGACGATCTTCCGGGGGTTCTCTTGCGTTCGCACCACTGGAAGATCCTAGACGTCTTCCAGCACACATCGCCTGAAAGACTAGTCAGGGTGATGGTGGTGATGATGGTTGAACTGAACGCGTGTCATAAAATTCTCGATAATGAAAAGTTATTCATTTGTGTGGAATTAACCTAACGAAGATAGTTGAAATTGGCAACTCTTTTTTAATGTTGTTCTTCGCAAAGCACAGAAACACTTTGCACTGGTTTGCAACTCAGGGGCAGCTTAAGATGGCTGAATCTTGACGTTCGCAGCAGGAGACAATATGAAAAAGGTCGCAATTGTAGGACTCGGCTGGCTGGGCATGCCGCTTGCGATGGCGCTGACCGCGCGAGGCTGGCAGGTGACCGGCAGTAAAACCACGCCGGATGGCGTAGAGGCGGCCCGTCGTTGTGGCATCGATGCGTTTCAACTTGAACTGACGCCCGAACTGGTCTGTGAGGCCGAGGACCTGGAGGCGCTGTTTGACGTGCATGCGCTGGTTGTCACCCTGCCCGCCAGCCGCACGGCAGAGGGCGGCGACGCCTATGTGCAGGCAGTACAAAACGTGGTGGATACCGCGCTGGCGCGCAATGTCCCACGGATCATCTTTACCAGTTCCACCTCCGTCTATGGCGGCAGCACCGGTATCAAAACGGAGAAAAGCCCGCTTCAACCAGAAACCACGGCAGGCAAAACGCTGGTGGACCTGGAAAACTGGCTGCACGACTTACCCGGCACCAGCGTCGATGTATTGCGTCTGGCCGGGCTGGTGGGCCCGAAACGGCATCCTGGTCGCTTCCTGGCCGGCAAACAGGATTTACCCAATGGATCGCACGGGGTGAATCTGGTGCATCTGGATGATGTAGTGGAGGCGATTATGCTGCTGCTGCAAACGCCAAAAGGCGGCAGGACGTTCAACCTGTGTGCGTTAAAACATCCGTCCCGCGCCCATTTCTATCCCTGTGTGTCGCGCCAGCTGGGCATGACGCCGCCCACCTTTGAACCGCAGACGCACGGCGACAGCGGTAAGTTGATTGACGGCGCGCGTATCTGTCACGAGCTGGGCTTTGAATACCGCTACGACGATCCGCAGAAAATGCCGCTGGAGTGAGTGTGGCTTTCCCCTTAGCGGGGAAAGCGTCGTATTCTGTTCCTGATCACACGCCGAGTCGGTCGCGTAAGGCATACCAGGCGGCACCCATGGCCGTCAGCGGCACTTTAAATCGCCGTCCGCCAGGGAAGGGCAGATGCGGAAGCTTCGCGAAGGCATCAAAGCGCTCAGCATCCCCACGTAACACTTCGCTTATCAGCTTGCCGGAAAGGTGCGTGCAGGTCACGCCGTGACCGCTGTCGCCCTGCATAAAGTAGACATTGTTTTCCAGCCGACCAAACTGTGGCATGCGCGACAGCGTCAGCAGAAAATTTCCGCTCCAGGCGAAATCAATCTTCACGTCCTGCAACTGCGGAAAGGTGCGTAGCATTTTAGGCCGGATCATCGTGATCACATCGCCAGGCTCGCGCGCCCCATAAACCACACCGCCACCATAGAGCAGCCGGTTGTCGGCGGTCAGGCGGAAATAGTCCAGCAGATAATTGGAATCTTCTACCGAATAGTTGTTGGGTAACAGCGCTAATGCCCGGTCACGGGACAGCGGTTCGGTGGCAATGATTTGCGAGCCGCATGGCATGCTTTTGCGACTCAGGCGCGGTTCGAGTTCGGAAGGCAGATAAGCATTGCCGGCAAAAATCAGAAACGTGGCGCTGACTTCTCCCTGTGCCGTTTTTACCCGATTAGGTGAACCGTAGCTGACGCTTACCGCGGCGGACTGTTCATAGATACGACCGCCGTGGCGACGAATGGCTTCGGCTTCTCCCAGCGCCAGATTCAGCGGATGCAGATGTGCGCCGCGTTTGTCGAGCAGCCCACCTACATAGCGCTCTGAGCCGATCTCGCGACGAATGCCGCGCTCATCTAATAGTTCAAGCTGGTCGTTACCGTAACGCTGCCAGGCGGCTTTTTGACTGGCCAGGTGCGCCATCTGACGGCGGTTAAACGCGGCGAAGATACCGCCCGGGCGGTAATCGCAGGCGATCGCGTAACGGTCGATACGATCGCGAATAATATCACCGCCTTCAAACATCATACTGCCCAGCATTTTCGCGCTGTCTTTGCCGTAGCGTTGTTCAATCACATCCACGTCGCGGCTGTAGGAATTCACGGCCTGGCCGCCATTGCGGCCGCTGGCACCATAACCAACACGAGCCGCTTCAAGCAGCACCACATCGTAACCCGCTTCGGTTAAAAACAGGCCGGCCGATAAGCCCGTAAAACCGGCACCAATAATGCAAACGTCACACTGGATGCTTTCCTGCAGCACCGGCCAGGGCGCATGGGGGTTCCGTGTGGAGGTGTAGTAGTTTTCTACGTAATTCATATCAAGCTCCTTGGCGAACGTCCCTGATTAAAAATTGGCGGGCGTATGGGCGCTGACGATGCGACAGGGCACATCGGCCTGGTTGGTAAAACTGTGCGGCAAACCCGTATCGATCACGTAACTTTCGCCGGCCGTCAGATGAAATTGCTGACCGTTAACTTCCAGTAGGATGCGCCCTTCCAGCAGGGTGCCGGTCTCTTCGCCCGCATGGCGTAACTTTTCGCCGGTACTGGCACCTGGCTGGTAAGTTTCCAGTAACATGCCTAACGCCCGGGTTTTCGTGCCGTTATCAACCAGTTTAAGCGAAACGCCCTGACTGCCGATTTCCAGCAGATCTTCAGGCCGGACCACCACTTTGGGCGCGTCCTCAGCATGCGGCTCCGAAAAAAACGCAGACAAAGACAGGCCATAAACCTTCAGCAACTTTTGCAGCGTGCTGACCGCCGGGCTGACCTTATCCTGTTCGATAGTACTGATGGCGCTGTGGGTCAGTCCGGCCAGTTCCGCGACGCGCCGTTGTGACAGTCCCATGGCCTGACGGATCTGCGCCAGGCGGCGTCCCGGAGCCTGAGCCGCATCATTCATACCTTTTTCCTCTGGTGATAGTGCAGGGCGGCCTGAATAAAGCCGTCAAACAGCGCAAAGGACGGCGTGGCGGGTTTCAGCTGCCATTCAGGATGCCACTGTACGGCAAGGGCGAAAGGGTGCGCTGGCAGGCTGACCGCCTCAATCAGACCATCGGGCGCACGGGCCTCAACGCGCACCTGCGGTCCCGCTTCACGAATGCCCTGGTGATGAACGGAGTTGACGGTGATCGGCGCACGCCCCAGCAGCCTGTCCAGCAATCCTCCCGGTGCAATCTGGATGGCATGAGCGGGTGCGTAAGTTTGTTCAGGTGAGGCATCCTCGTCTGCATGGTGGCGCTGAAACTGCGGATGGTGGTCAAGGTGGCGATACAGGGCACCGCCGTTGGCCACGACCAGCTCCTGCATGCCCCGACATATGCCCAGCAGCGGCACCTGTTTACCGACAGCATGCGTAATAAGGTTAAACGCCAGGCGATCGCGGCCGGCATCTGCCTCCGGCTCTTCGCCTTCTTCGCCATACAGCCAGGGCGCCAGGTGGCTGGGGCTCCCGGTCAGCAGAATGCCGTCCAGCACAGCCATAGCGTTTTCTGATAGATGCGGGGCAGCCATAAGGTGATGGGGCAGGGCAAGCGGCACGCCGCCCGCCAGGACGATGGCATCAAGATATTTGTTGTGGACAGACTGAACCGGGTGGCCCTGATTGTGCGTCTGGCACATCACTACGCCAATCAAAGGCTTGTCAAAAATAATGCCCATCTTTCCCCCTTAACTGCTGTTCGAAATATTTGACGAAAAGGGCATGTCTGATGGTTAAGTGTGCAATATTTTGTCAATCTAGCAATCCATTGGTCGATCTTCAAACAGATTTGTTACATTTGCACACTTTTTACGTTAGAGCTATGTTAGATGAGTGGCGGTTTTTTTGAGCATTACGCACTCCCATTTTTGTGGTCAAAGGCGGATGAAATCATGACTAACCTGGTAGAAGTAGAAGACTTCACGCTTCACAGTGAAGAGAGACGAACCAGCGCGTTCCAGCAAGAAGTGAAAAACTGGCTGGAGCGCCACCCTGAAACGCAGTATGTCGATATCTTGCTCAACGATTTAAATGGTGTTTTTCGCGGTAAGCGCATCCCGGTTTCGGCCTTAGCCAGGCTGGAAAAAGGCTGCTACTTTCCCGCCTCGGTTTTTGCCATGGATATTCTCGGCAATACCGTCGAAGAGGCCGGTCTGGGCCAGTCGCTTGGTGAACCCGATAACCTCTGCCTTCCCGTCCATGGCACGCTCGTCCCCTCCGCCGCCGATCCGCAACACATTGCACAACTGCTGTTAACCATGTGCAACCAAGATGGCACTCCCTTTGACGTTGAACCCCGAAATGTTCTGAACCGGCTGTGGCAACAGCTGCGTAATCGTGGACTGTTTCCGGTGGTAGCGGTAGAGCTGGAG
Organism: Pantoea stewartii; assembly: GCF_011044475.1. Taxonomy (NCBI): domain Bacteria; kingdom Pseudomonadati; phylum Pseudomonadota; class Gammaproteobacteria; order Enterobacterales; family Erwiniaceae; genus Pantoea; species Pantoea stewartii. The sequence continues at coordinate 1,150,086 of NZ_CP049115.1, read as the reverse complement.
TTCTATCTGGTCGATAAAAAGCGCGATGCAGAAGGCTATATTCAACCGCCCTGTGCGCCAGGCAGTGACGATCGCAACAGACAAAGCCAGGTTTACTCGCTGGATAATCTCGATCACTTCGCCGATGTCCTGCGTGATATTGATGCGCTGGCCCGTCTGCAGGGCATTCCTGCGGATGGCGCGCTGGCGGAAGCCTCGCCGGGGCAATTCGAAATCAATCTCCATCATACCCGTGATGTGCTGAGCGCCTGCGACCATGCTATCCAGCTCAAGCGCCTTATCCGCCAGGTGGCAGAGAACCACGGCATGACGGCAACGTTTATGGCAAAACCCTATGAGGACTATGCCGGAAGCGGGATGCACGTCCATATCAGCATGCTTGATGCCGCTGACCATAATGCCTTTGCCTGTGATGACGGAAGCGATTCCCCGCTGCTGAAACGCACGCTGGCGGGCATGATTGACCTTATGCCTGCCTCCATGGCGCTGCTGGCCCCCAACGTCAATGCCTTCCGTCGTTTTGTGCCCGATGCCTACGTTCCTTTGCAGGCGTCGTGGGGCCACAATAACCGTACGGTAGCGTTGCGTATTCCCTGTGGCGATCTGGAAAGTCGCCGCATCGAGTACCGGGTAGCCGGGGCGGATGCGAATCCTTATCTCGTCATGGCTACCATTCTGGCCGGCATGTTGCACGGCCTCGATACGCAATTGCCGCTGCCACAGCCGGTTAAAGGAAACGGCCATGAAGCGGAAGGGCTGGCGCTGCCGATTCGGCAGAGCGATGCACTCTATGCCTTCGAAAGCAGCTATCCTTTACAAAAATTACTGGGTGAGAAATTTGCCAAAGTGTGGTTTAGCTGCAAAAATTATGAGCTTATGCAGTTCGAAAGATTAATCACTGCTACCGAAATTGACTGGATGCTGAAAAACGCCTGATTAAAATTTTGCATTCTATGCGACAACGTCTTGAAATAATGCGTTGGGTTAGGGCAAAATACGCCCCCTGCAAATTCAGAACATAACCGACGCTCACCGCGCCGGTTATTTTTTTGCATATTGTTTTTAACGCGTAGCATTTAGCTGACACCAACGAGGCCGGGCACGCACCCGGATAGATAAACACTGAAAACACGCAGCCGCGTGAGATTGAGGATGTAAAGATGGGGATGTTTAACACTCTGCCAGCCCAGGCTGGTACACGTTTCCGTGATGACTACGGCGCCGCGCTGGCCGCCAGCCTTACTCCCTGTCGCTTAATGCGCAGTTTCCTTGTGAATCAACCCAGCCAGGTTGCTGCGCAAGGAGGACTGAAGCATGTCGCTTAATACCTCTGCCGCACCACAACGTGCCCAACTGAAAAAAACGCTGACGTTACTTCCTGTTGTCATGATGGGCTTAGCCTACATGCAGCCGATGACCCTGTTTGATACCTTTGGTATCGTATCGGGCCTGACGGACGGTCACGTTGCCACCGCTTATGCTTTCGCCCTGATTGCGATTCTGTTTACCGCCGTGAGTTACGGTAAGCTGGTACGCCGCTTCCCATCTGCGGGCTCCGCTTATACCTACGCTCAGAAGGCCATCAGTCCGCACGTCGGCTTTATGGTGGGCTGGTCATCGCTGCTGGACTATCTGTTCATGCCGATGATCAACATTCTGTTGGCTAAAAACTATTTTGAAACCCTGGTGCCAGGGATCCCGTCGTGGATTTTCGTGGTGCTGCTGGTGGGCTTTATGACGCTCTCCAACCTTAAGGGCATCAAAACGGTCGCTAACTTCAACAGCGTGATTGTCATCCTTCAGGTGGTGGTCATGGTCGGTATCACCGCGATGGTGATTTACGGCGTGGCGCACGGCGAAGGTGCGGGAACAGTGGTAAGCAGTAAACCGTTCTGGTCTGAAAACGCCCATGTGGTGCCGATGATCACCGGTGCGACGATTCTGTGTTTCTCATTCCTCGGTTTTGACGGCATCAGTTCGCTGTCAGAAGAAACGAAAGATGCAGAACGTACCATTCCGCGTGCGATTTTCCTGACGGCGCTGATTGGTGGCCTGATGTTTATTGTCGCGTCGTACTTCCTGCAACTGTATTTCCCGGACATCTCGCGCTTTAAAGAGCCGGATTCGTCGCAGCCTGAAATCATGCTGTATGTGGCCGGTAAAGCGTTGCAGATCGGTATCCTGATCTTCTCTGTGGTCACGGTACTGGCGTCCGGTATGGCAGCGCACGCAGGCGTTTCACGTCTGATGTACGTGATGGGCCGTGATGGTGTGTTCCCGGAGCGTTTCTTCGGCTATATCCATCCAAAATGGCGCACGCCGTCCCTGAACGTGATTCTGGTGGGTGCCGTAGCGTTGATGGCGATCAACTTCGATCTGGTCACCGCGACTGCGCTGATTAACTTTGGTGCGCTGGTTGCGTTTACCTTCGTTAACCTGTCAGTGATTGCGCAGTACTGGGTACGTGAAAAACGGAATAAAACCCTGAAAGATCACGTCCAGTATCTGGTTCTGCCGATGATGGGTGCCCTGACCGTGGGTGCACTGTGGGTTAACCTGGAGCAAAGTTCTATGGTGCTGGGACTGATCTGGGCCGCGATTGGTATTGTTTACCTGGCCTTTGTGACGCGCAGCTTCCGCAATCCCGTTCCACAGTTTAGCGAAGAAGTGTAATCCCCCGGCCCTGCTCATTCACAGAGCAGGGCCGTTTTCTGTCAGCTTTTAGTTGCCAGCATCAGTTCCCAGCTTCCTGCCTGTAACGCATTCCGTCCTGCGGCATTTAACTGATCATCTGTCACAATCACATCAAACTTTTCCAGCGGTAAGGCCAGCCACGTCGCGATTTTATCGTATTTCGAGCTGTCGCTGAGCAGCACGCGTTTGCTGCTGACGTCACACACGGCCTGTTTAACCGCTACCTTGTCTTCATCCGGCGTAAACAAACCGCGCAATCCCCAACTGGAAGTGGAGACAAAGGCAATGTCAATTGCCAGTTGCCGCAGGTGGCGTGCGGCTGCATCGCCAATGCAGGAACGGTTATCCCGACAGACGGTGCCACCGGTATGAATCACGCGGCAGCGGCTCGCCTCCATCAGCAAATTGGTCACCATAAAATCATTGGTGACCACTAACAGGTCCTCCCTGTCGGCAATTTCCCGCGCCAGCGCCAGTGTGGTCGTACCGGCATCCAGATAAATACAGCTGTCAGGCGGAATCAGCTGAGCGGCCAATTTGCCGATAGCGTTTTTTTCTTCATTACACAGCGCGGTCTTGGTCAGGTGCGAGGGTTCGCTCGCCAGGCGGTTAGCGGAGCGCACGCCACCGGAAACCGACAGCACCGCGCCCTGTTCCTCCAGCTTCTGCACGTCCCGACGAATCGTCATGTGTGACACGCCAAAACGCTCGGTCAGTTCGGCGATGCTCATTACGCCGCGCTCGGCCACCAGTGCCAGAATCTGTTGATGACGCTCAACGGGGATCATATACACCTCGGTTTATCATTTTTTCACATTGTAGGGGATGCCTTCACAAAGACACACGAAAATTTTGCTCCAGATCCCCTTTGCTGGTGGCGGTTTGACCGCGATACCTGGCAATAACAGTCACGTGACTGATGTGAATAAATGTTCAATCACGGCCTCATTAAGTTAATTTATGTGAAATACGGCACGTTTTTACCTGCACTTTCCTGCCACTATTACCAGCAGAGACCAAAAATTCACTTAATTTAACAAGGGAGGCCACCGATGCCCGCTTCAAACATCTGTGTCATAGGTTTAGGCTCAATGGGGATGGGCGCGGCGCAGTCCTGCATCCGGGCTGGGCTGGCGACATGGGGCGTTGATCTGAATCCGCAGGCCTGCGAAACGCTGCGCCAGGCAGGCGCGCGTGACGCGCAGTCGTCGGCTCATGCCTTTGCCGAACACCTGGATGCTGTCCTGTTGCTGGTCGTGAATGCCCGGCAGGTTAATGCGATTCTGTTTGGCGAGCAGGGGCTGGCGGCCAGGCTGAAGCCGGGCACGGCGGTGATGGTATCCTCCACCTTGTCCGCGCAGGATGCGCAGCAGATCGCCGCCAGACTGGCGGACTGTCAGTTGCTGATGCTGGATGCGCCAGTGTCCGGTGGGGCCGCCAAAGCCGCCAGTGGCGAGATGACCGTGATGGCATCCGGGAGCGATGCGGCCTTTGCGGCTTTGCAACCGGTACTGGATGCGGTCGCCGCAAAGGTTTACCGCGTCGGCACGGAAATCGGTCAGGGATCGACAGTCAAAATCATTCATCAGCTGCTGGCGGGCGTGCACATTGCCGCCGGGGCCGAAGCCATGGCGCTGGCCGCCCGCGCCGGGATTCCGCTCGATACGATGTATGAGGTGGTCACTAACGCAGCGGGCAACTCATGGATGTTTGAAAACCGTATGCGCCATGTCGTCGACGGCGACTATCGACCGAAATCCGCAGTGGACATCTTTGTCAAAGACCTGAATCTGGTCGCCGATACGGCGAAAGCCCTGCATTTCCCGCTACCGCTGGCCTCTACCGCGCTGAATATGTTCACTGAGGCCAGCAATGCCGGTTTTGGCCGCGAGGATGACAGTGCGGTGATTAAAATCTTCAGCGGCATTACGCTGCCCCAGCGCGAGGAGGCGATGTGATGCGCTTAGGGGTGATTGCCGACGATTTTACCGGCGCAACCGACATTGCCAGCTTTCTGGTGCAGAACGGGCTTTCTACCATTCAGTTTAACGGCATCCCAGAACAGACAACGGTCCCGGATGCCCAGGCCATTGTGGTCAGTCTGAAATCGCGATCCTGTGCGCCGGCGCTGGCCGTCAGTCAGTCGCTTGCGGCGCTGCGCTGGCTGCAGGCGCAAGGCTGTGAGCGCTTTTATTTCAAATACTGCTCCACGTTCGACAGCACCGCTGCGGGTAACATCGGTCCGGTGACGGATGCGCTCATGGCCGCGCTGAATGAGACGCTGACGGTGATCTGCCCGGCATTGCCGGTCAACGGACGTACCGTTTATCAGGGCTACCTGTTTGTGGGGGAACACCTGCTGTCGGAGTCCGGCATGCGCCATCATCCTGTCACGCCGATGACCGACAGTAACCTGCTAAGGCTGATGGCGTGTCAGAGCACGGGAAAAGCCGGGCTTATTCCGTTAGCCACGGTCGAGCAGGGCGCAGGCGCGATAACAGAGCAACTTGAACACCTGCGTGCTCAGGGCGTGAACTATGCCGTAATCGACACGCTTACTGAGCAGCATCTGCTGAATCAGGGCGAAGCGCTGACGTCGATGCGGCTGGTCACGGGCGGCTCCGGGCTGGCCATTGGCCTGGCACGCCAGTGGTCAACATCTGGCTGCGACGATGATCAGGCGCAGCGCGCGGGCTATCCGCAGGGGCAGCGGGCCGTAGTGCTTTCGGGTTCCTGTTCACCAATGACCAACCGCCAGGTCAACGCGTATCGCCAGCAGGCTCCCGCCCGGGAAATTCACGTTGAGCGTTGCCTCAACGATGAACAGTACGCCGGGGCGCTGTGCGACTGGGTCGTTGAGCATGCCGACGGGCCGCTGGCCCCGATGCTCTTTGCCACTGCGGATGCGCAACAGCTGCAGTCGATCCAGCAGCATTTCGGTGCACAGCGCAGCAGTGAGGCGGTAGAGCAACTGTTTGCTCAGGTGGCGAGAGAGCTGCAATCCCGCGGCTGGCAGCGCTTTATCGTGGCGGGCGGCGAAACCTCGGGCGTGGTCGCCCAAAGCCTGGGCGTGACCGCCTTCCATATTGGTCCGGTGATTTCGCCCGGTGTGCCCTGGGTCAGAGATATCCAGCAGCCGCTGTCACTGGCGCTGAAGTCTGGCAATTTTGGCGATGAGCAGTTCTTCCGCCGCGCACAAACGGAGTTTTCACATGACTGAACAACAGGCCCGCGAAGAGATGGTCAGACTGGGTGCCTCGTTCTTCCAGCGTGGTTACGCCACCGGCTCGGCCGGTAATCTGTCGCTGCTGCTGGACGACGGCACCTTACTGGCAACGCCCACGGGGTCCTGCCTGGGCGAACTGGATGCGGAGCGTCTGTCTAACGTGACGTTACAGGGGGAGTGGATAGCCGGGGATAAACCGTCGAAAGAGATCGCCTTTCACCGGGCGCTCTACCTGAATAATCCGGACTGCCGGGCAGTGGTTCACCTGCACAGTCACTACCTGACCGCGCTTTCCTGCCTGCAACATCTGGACAGCCAGAACTGCATCCGCCCGTTCACGCCCTATGTGGTGATGCGGGTCGGCGATGTACCGGTGGTGCCGTATTATAAACCGGGTGATGCGCGGCTGGCGGAGGATCTGGCGCTGCTTGCCCCGCGTTACCGCGCCTTCCTGCTGGCAAACCATGGTCCGGTGGTGGTCGGCAAAACCTTGCGCGAAGCGGCGGATAATACCGAGGAGCTGGAAGAAACGGCGCGTCTGATGTTTACCCTGGGCGATCGCGCCATTCGTTATTTAACCGCCGACGACGTCGCTGAACTCAGGAGCCGGTAATGCCAAAGTTTGCAGCTAACTTATCTACCCAGTTCAACGAAATGCCTTTTCTGCAACGCTTTGCCGCGGCGGCACAGGCGGGCTTCAGCGCGGTCGAGTTTCTGTTTCCCTACGAATATCCGGCTGAGCAACTGAAAGCGCTGCTGGCGGATAACGGGCTTAAACTGGTGCTGTTTAACACCGCACCGGGCAACGTTGACGCGGGGGAATGGGGCGTTTCGGCTATTCCCGGACGGGAAGCCGACGCGCGCGCAGATATCGACCGGGCGCTGGCATATGCACGGGCGCTGGATTGCCCACAGGTGCATATCATGGCCGCAACGGTGCCGCCGGGTGCCGATCGCCAGCGCTATGTCGAGACATTCATCCGCAACATGCGCTACGCGGCAGAACGATTTGCCCCGTATAACATCCGCTTGTTGATCGAAGCCCTTAATCCCACGACCAAACCGCACTATCTCTATGCCAGCCAGTATCACACGCTGGAGATGGTCGACCTTATCGACCGGCCCAATGTATTCACCCAACTGGATCTGTTTCATGCCCAGATTGTGGACGGCAATCTCAGCCATCTGATTCGCCATTACGCCGGACGTTATCGCCATGTGCAAATCGCCGCCGCGCCCAGTCGACATGAACCTGACGAGGGCGAGATCAACTACCCCTGGCTGTTCAGCCTGTTAGATGAGGTGGGCTACGACGGTTGGGTCGGCTGCGAATATTTCCCGCGCGGCGACACCGTAGAGGGGCTGAGCTGGCTGGCGCCCTGGATGAAAAACCGCTGAGTTAACGTGAAAAAATCACACCGGTGCTGCGGTACCGGTGCCATTCTGCTCGTCTCTGAAACGGAGCGGCACCAGGTTGAACTTTAACGAAAAAACGCGAAAAAAGATAACTATTCCAGAGGTTTACTATGACGACTGCGTTGCTGTTAGCCATTGCGACCGCCAGCATTGTGATATTGCTGTTGCTGGTCATTAAAGCCAAAGTCCATCCCTTTGTTGCCCTGTTAATTGTCAGTCTGCTGGTGGCCATCGCGACCGGTATTCCGGCTGAAAAAATCATGGAAACCATTATCAGCGGGATGGGCGGACTGCTGGGGCATATCACTATCATTATCGTGCTGGGGGCGATGCTGGGGGCCATTATCGAAGCCTCTGGTGGCGCAGAGTCGCTGGCCCAGCGTTTTAGCAAAACGCTGGGTCTGAAACGTACCGTTGCCGCCCTGACGATGGCTGCCTTTATTTTAGGCATCCCGGTATTTTTTGAAGTGGGCTTTATCATTGTCATTCCGCTGATCTACGGCTTTACCAAAGTGGCGCGGGTATCCCCGCTGAAGTTTGGCTTACCGATGGCGGGCGTCATGCTGACTGTGCATGTGGCGCTGCCGACGCACCCTGGCGCCGCCGCCGCCGCGGCCATTTTGCATACTGATATGGGCTGGCTGATGATGCTGGGAATTCTGGTCTCGGTGCCGGTCGGTATCCTCGGCTATTACGTGGCAAAGGCAATGAACCGTCGGCAGTACCACCTGTCGGTTGAGGTACTGGAACAGTTGCAGATGGCGAAGCCGGAAGGGGTACAGAAGAAAAATGAATCCGCACCGCCGGGCGCGCTGACCATCAGCGGTTTGATCGTCGTCCCGATTGTGCTGATCGTGGCAGGCACGCTGTCGCACTCGCTGCTGACGGAAGACAGCCTGCTGCGCAAGGTGATGACGGTTATTGGCACCCCGCCGATTGCGCTGCTGATCGCCCTGGGACTGGCCGCCTGGCTACTGGGCCTGCGTCGTGGCTGGAGCAAGGACAAGCTGGAGGACCTGACCGGTCGCGCCATTCCGGGATCGGCCAGCGTGATTCTGGTGGCGGGCGCGGGCGGGGCGTTTGGTAAGGTACTGGTGGAGTCCGGTGTCGGCAACGCGCTGGCGCGGGCGCTGGAAACGCTGCATTTGCCCCTGATTCCTGCCGCGTTTATTCTGTCGCTGGCGCTACGCGCCTCGCAGGGCTCGGCAACCGTGGCGATCCTCACGACCAGCGGATTACTGACCCAGGCCGTGACTGGCATAGATGATATGCACCGTGTACTGGTCACGCTGGCGGTGTGCTTCGGCGGTCTGGGCCTGTCGCACGTGAATGATGCAGGTTTCTGGGTGGTAACGCGCTATCTGGGTCTGTCGGTGGCGGACGGTTTAAAAACCTGGACAGTACTGACGACCCTGATGGGGCTGAGCGGCTTTGCCCTGACCTGGGCGCTGTGGTGGGTAATCTGATATACAAACCGGGAGGGCGAAAGGCCTTCCCGGTCTGACGGGACGTCAGGACACCAGTTCCTGCGCGTACCGGTACAACGCTTTAAGCTGAGACAGTTTTTCCGCGTCCCCTTCGTGCAGGCTGGCCAGCGATTCCAGCTCCATCAGAAAAGCCTGCACTTTTTCTGGATTCAGAACCTCACGGCGATGCTGCAGCCAGCGCTGTTGTTCGGCATCATCCAGCGTACCGGGGAAATTACGGGCGCGATAACGAAACAGCAGCTTTTCCACCCGTGGGCTGTCAAATGTCAGATTGAGCGCAGGCAGATTGGCAGGCGCGGTCTGACGGATGATGTTCATTCCGGCGCGGTCGGCATCGCTAAAGAAACCGTCATAGAGCTGCGTGTCGACATCCTCTGAGGGCGCAAAAGGTTCCGCCTCAGCAAAAATAGCCACCAGTTTTTCACGTACGTCAGGATGCTGGCGCAGCGTGGCCAGATTATCCAGGCAGAACTGACGATCAATACCCAGCCGCCCGGCATCTTCCGGACGCAAGGTATTAGCGGGTGCCAGCACCGGACACTTATTGATGTGCACCAGTTTCACCGGCACGGCAGGCTGATCGCCCAGCTCGCTTTTAGGTGTGTACAGGCGCTCGCGCAAACTGTCCGCATCCAGCGTCAGCAGGGGCGCAATATCCCCGGCCAAATCCACCACGATCAACGCATTGCGGTTGTCCGGATGCCAGGCAAGCGGCACCACCCAGCTGGTATTGCCGCGCGCCGCGCCAAACATGCCAGAAACATGGACCAGCGGCTTCATCTGCGGGATGTCGATCAGGGTCATCAGTTTGTTTTTGTTGCGATGCGTAAACAAAAACTCAAACAGTTTTGGCTGTTTTTCTTTCACCAGTTTCGCCATTGCCAGCGTGGCATAGACATCCGACATCGCATCATGGGCGTTTTCGTGCGCCACGCCGTTGGCTTTGGTCAGATGCTCCAGCCGGAAGCTGGGAAAGCCGTCATCATTCTCTGGCCAGTTAATACCTTCCGGGCGCAGCGCATAACAGGCGCGCATCACGTCCAGCAAATCCCAGCGGGAATTACCGTTTTGCCAGCTCCAGCCGTACGGATCGTAGAAGTTGCGGTAAAAGATATTGCGCGTCACTTCATCGTCAAAGCGCACGTTGTTATAACCCACGACGCAGGTTTGTTCGGTGGTAAACAGCGCATGAATACGGGCAGCAAACTCGGCCTCGTTCACGCCCCGGGAGGCGGCTAATTGCGGCGTAATACCGGTGATCATGACCGCTTCAGGCTGGGGCAGGTAATCATCCGGTGGGCGGCAGTAGAATACCTCTGGCTCGCCAATCGGATTGAACTCGCTGTCGGTGCGCAAACCGGCAAACTGTGCCGGACGATCCCGTTGCGGGCTGGTGCCGAAGGTTTCGTAATCGTGAAAAAGAAAAGTAGTTTGTTGTTTAATGCTCATTGGAACTCACGTTTAAATACTTATTCTCAATAAAGCTCATGATATTCATAGATATTTTGTTGTTCTTTGCTCATGTTAGGTGAAAGTTGCTCATTGCATATTGTTGATGTTTGCGCTTGTCCATGCAAAATTAAGTACACATTGAGTACATAAAACAACTTTTAGTGAGTACAAAATATTATGGCATTGAGCGATGTAAAACTCAGGTCACTATATGGCAAGCCTTACAGCGGGCCAGGCGAACTGACAGATACCGATGGTTTGAGTATACGCATCACACCACGCGGTGTAATCAACTTCCAGTTTCGCTATCGATGGAATGGGAAGCAGCACAGGTTAGGCATAGGAAAATACCCGGCTATATCTCTCAGGGATGCCCGAAATATTGCTGCTGATATGAGACTCAGTATCGATAAAGGCATTGACCCTAAACTTACGAATGCAACATCAAAATCTCTGACCAGTCCGACGGTTGAAGAATGTCTTTCCTACTGGATGGAAAACTACGTGAAGCCAACATTGAGGCCGGCAACACAGCAACTTTACCAAAGCACAGTAATAAAAAATTTGTCCGGTGCTTTTCCCGGCATCCCTGCTGAGAATATACCCGTCAAAGCATGGGTGGAATTGTTCGCAGAGCAGGAAAAAGCGAATCAGATCCGGGCCAGGCAATTGCTGAGCCAGTTGCGCTCTGCTATTGGCTGGTGCATTAGGAGGCAATTTCTCTCCAGTTGCGAAGTGATGAAAATCAGCCCGAAAGATGTAGGAATTAAGGCCAGTATTGGAGAAACGGTTTTGACCTACAACCAACTGGCTAAAATATGGCTGGCTATTGAGAGAAGTCGCGCTTCAACTGCTAACAAGCTGACACATCAATTACTCATGCTATATGGCGCTCGAAATTCCGAGGTGCGGGAATCGCTACTGAGTGAGTTTGATTTCAACGAAGGCATTTGGACTGTGCCATCAACGCGCAGCAAAATGGGGAACATCATTCGCCGGCCGATCTTTGCAGAGGCCGAGGCGCTGATAAAGAAGGCAGAAACTGCTTATGGCGAAGTGCTTTTCCCAGGGCCAAATTTAAAAAGACATTTGTCAATTTCGGCGGCAAACAGGTACATCAAGCGGATACAGTCAACATTAGGCATCGGTGAGTTTACTGCACACGATTTCAGACGCAGCCTTGCTACCCGTTTATCTGAGGAAGGAGTTGCGCCCCATGTCATTGAAAAAATGCTGGGGCATGAGCTGGGAGGGGTGCTTACTGTCTATAACAAACACGACTGGCTGGCAGAACAAAAGGCGGCATATGAGCTCTACGCCTCCAGAATACTTGAGCATGTCAGGAAGATTTCTGGTTGACTCCACCATTTAAGATCCAGTTCTCAACCTCAGCCTGTAAAAACTGTTTTGGATAAACAGTTACAGGCTGAGGGAATTTGTATTTCTTAATATATTTTGCCATCGTCTGACGTGAAGAAATACCGAGCACCGCCATAACCTGTTTTTCTGAAATCATATTGATATTCATGATCACACCTCCTTCCTGCCATTCTGTGGTGAACTAATCACTTTCTTATTTTTAAAGCTGGGATACCCCTCCGCTATAAATTCTGCCAGTGTCAGACCAAAGCCCGCCGCGCAACGTTCGCATGTTTCCAGCTTGGGTGAGTTATATTTCATCGCTTCGTGTAACGTCGATTTTGAAATAGCCGCCTTTTTAGCAAACTGACTCAGGTACAGCCCCTGGCGGCGGCACAACTTGCGCACCGCTAGGCTAAGAGAAAATTTATATTTCATGGTTCCTCTTTAGCGTTATTACGCTCGATTTCTTCCAGAATTACTTTCGCCATGCAGTGCACGATATTCTCACGCGGCCAGAACTCCATCAGGCGTTTAAGGTGACGTGGATTTCGCGCTAACTGATCGTTGTGCTCAATCATCACTTCGGTGGCGGTGACGTGTTTCATAGTCCGCCCCCGTGATTTTCATTAGGTGGCGTGTTAGCGCTTGTGAATTCGCGCACTTTAGCTGAAAAACGCTCAGCCTCGCTGGCCAAACCTTCCAGCCCCCGCCATGTGGCTAGTGCACCCGTATGGCGAATGAAGCGCACAGCGTCAGCAACTTCCTTGACTTCCCCATAACCATCGATTGAAAGCCCCGTTTCGCGCTCAAATTCAGCCAGTTTTTCAATAGCTAAATTCGCTTTTGTTGCCCGATAATCAACCTCACGCTGCAAACGATCATTAAACTGAGCCTCCAATTGCTCACGTTCCCGCGACACTGCCGCCGCCATGACCGCCTCATCTACGCCACCCGCCCGGCGCAGCATGGCCGCCATAAACGATTTATTAACAGGCACTGATTCCAGCTTCGGCGCTGCCACCATCTGGCGAATAATGCCAGCGGAGGTAATGTCGTAATGCCCCCAGGTAGGGGGAAGCTCGCCAGGCTTAATAAGTTCTTTCGGCGCTACAATCCACCATCTATCGCAAAACTGCTGAACCGTTGATGATTTTTCAGGGTTTTTTAATTCGCGCAGCCAGTCGTTGCGGCTGACCTTGATTTCAAAACCATGAATTTCCATACCACGCGACGGGTACATGTTCATAGCCACTGCATCTGCCCAGCGGCGTTGATTCATTCCGGTACCATCAGCCACTTCAAAAAATATTGCCCACTCTGGAGAGCAGAAACGAGCGCGTAAAGCAGATTTAACGTCTGGAGTTTTCATGCTTCACCCGCCTTATCCGCAGTGTCATGGGCGCCGGAGAGAAGTTGCAAAGGAATCTGAGGCAATTTCAGTTCAGCGTATGCAAGAATCTGTCCGCAATCCCAACCGAGGTAATAGGTCGAGAAATCTTCATGACAGTAAGCCTCGTGCCACCCTACAGGCCAATACGGTTCACCATCCGGCGTGTAAAGCTCACATTCTGCATCATCATCTTCCGGCTTCGGTTGATTGAACCAAACTGCCTGAGAAACACGTAACTTGTTGTCGCCATTGCTGCGATAACAAATCCAAAATGATTTGCTATCACCAGTTGGCAATTCTGGCTCTCCAGATTCCCCGACGATTTTCCAGTTAACGGTAAGCTCATCGCCGCGTGCTATTGCACAATCCAGGCATGTAGCCATTTCGCTAAACAATTTTGCTATTTCAATCAGAGGTGCATCGGCATTCAGCGATTTCGCGAACTGGTGACCGGCTGCTACAAGCTCTTTTCCTGACAGACCGCTAAACTGATTTTTCACAGTTTTATCTCCGCTTTGGCTAAGGCGCTTTTAAGCACCTGCATAAATTCTTTGCGGGGTGACTCGCGCCACTCCCAGATATTTTCGTCGCGCTGAATCCAGTTGGCGGGCGAGGCCACAAAACTGGCCGCCTCAGCCAGCACAGCGCTGCGCTGCTGCTCTTTTTCGAATGCTTCCAACAGGAGTATCAAAAGCTCTGCCTGTGACGCTGGCAGACTTTCCAGCAGATTTCGCACGCTTTGCTTTAGGTGACTTACGTTCGTCATTGGCTTTAACCTCAATCACTTTTACTGGTACCGGACGCGGTGTATTAATGCCGTTACGGATGTTGGCGCGGCGGCGCATACCCCAGACGATCAGCGCAGTGTGATCGCAACCATCGTCGGGCTTAAACCGTTTGGCATATTTCAGGCCGGTGAAATCGTGGCTCATGTCTGTTTCCTTAACCGGCCCCGAAGGGCCGACGAGTTATGCGGCGTATTCGGGTTTCATGTCGGCCAGGGTAACGCTGTACTGTTCCTCCAGTTCCGCGCCCAGATGGCGTTTGCTGGTTGTGTAAAGGCGTTCCAGCGCGGCGAATGCGTCACTGGCACCATCAGCGCCAGGTTTCGGCAATTCGTTTATTGCCTGATTGAGTTTTTCGATAGCGGTTAACTGGTGGTACCGGGCAACGGCACGATTTTTTAATTCAACAAATAACGCGGTACCCAGACTGCCTTTAGCTTTTTCAATTTCACCGCGTAGGGTTTGCGCAACAGCCGGAGACTCAGCCTTGAGAATGTCCAGGCGGAACTGTTCGGCAGCGTTGGCAACCGGATTAACCTGTTCGCTGGTTTCAACGGTGGCTACATCATCAGCAGGCGTAACCCGTTCAGTTGATGAAAGCGCCGCCAGGCTCACGCGGTTATCTGACGCTGAAAACACCTCGCGTTCGTGGCGTTCTTCCAGTTCATCCGGTGTGTACACACCTAAAATCACATCAGGGCAGTACAGGCGCGCCCAGCGCTTAACGCCCAGGTATGCCAACTGCTGCCGTGGATCTTCGGCCCATAGTGTTGAGTTACGGACGCGGGCTTGTGCCAGCAGCAGATCAAGCACGCGAGGTTCGGACTCGCCGCGCAGGGTGGCTGAAATGCGGATGCCAATACCTTCCTCATCCGACATGCGCCAGTCCGGCACGCGGTATTCCTTACCTTTATCGTTTTTCTTAATGGCAAATTTGCCGATGATTTTTTCCCACGGCCCGTACCATTCATATTCAAAACGGGTAGTCAGGATGCCGCTGCGAACGATCACCGCGTTAACAAGCTGAGCCTCATAGCCCAGCACGCCGTTAATGAGGTGGGTTTTCTGGGCGACCGCAAACGGGTTCATTTGCCATTGTGCAGCCTGCATCGCCACAGCCATGCAGTCAGCAGGATTACCCTGTAAATGCTGCGGTACCGTTGCTACGCCGCTTGCCATAACCGTGGCAAACTCGTTGATAGCGCGCAGGTACTGAGAATCGAACAGCGCAACGTTTGAGTTAGTGACAACTGCCTGTTCGCCAGGGGCGGTAACTTGTACGTTCATGTTTTTATTCCTTAAACTGGGCGCAGCATTTCAAGACGGCGCAAATCAAAATCATTCAGTTCGTCGGTGTAATCGTCGGTAATCGGGGCAGGCCAGATGCCGGTGTCATACGCGCGGGCGATAGCTGACAAGGTGCGGTGATATTCAAGCGAGCCCAGTTCAAGCAAATCCTGTGACGCCTCAATAACCGCCACCCAGTGATAGCCAGGGTCTTTGTTAACGAAGATCCAGAAGAACTGATCGAAGCCGCCAACCTCGGAATACATCGCCGCGCTGAGGTGGTAATCGCGTTCTGTGATTTCACGGTGCAGGCGGGCGCGTAAATAGTCCTGCTTAATGCGGCCCATGCTGGTGGTTTTCAGGTCAGCAGCAATGCGTATGCCGTCGATCTCCAGTTCAATATCTGGACGGATGCGCACCTCCAAACCGGTTTCGTCATCCATACCGAAGTAACTCACCTCGTTAACGCGTGACGGGTGGTTAAGCAGGTTGGAGACAGACGGGTGTGCGTAAACGGCGTTGTTCAGTGCCTGCAGGAGTGTGAAATCCGTATCACCGACGATCCATTTCCCTGCAGCACCTTTGCGCCAGTTCTCGCTAAACTCATCAGCGAAAATCGCGTCAGGCCTGATTTCGCGAACCACGGCGGCCATTGCCTCTTTGCTGCCGCTGACGTTGTAGGGCTGCTTTTTGGCGCGTTCTTCTGCGACAAACTCAGGCGCAATAACGGCAAGCTGGTCTAAAACGCTGTCGCGGCTGCCAGTGGTTTTAAGCGGCTGCGGCAATGTGGCGTTGAACTCCTTGATGCAGGCTTTCATAGCCGACGCCGTATGCTTTTCCGTTTCCGGGATGCGGCGAAATTCGTCGGGCAGGTTCTGATAGAGAATTGCCGTTTCTTCTGCGTTAGCGCTCAGGGATAAAGGCGCTGGCAGCTTTTCGTTATGTGCCTCAATCATTTTTTTAATTGCATCGGGCTCCGCCAGCGCCGGTAACGAAGCGTTGTAATCCTCGATGATTTTTTTCATTTCGCTGGTGGTGGAAATGGCCCCTTCTGGCAGCCCAGGGTAAACAACAAAATCCTCAGCGAATTTTTCCGGCTCCAGCGTCAGGGCGTGCAGTTCGGTACCGAAACGCAATGGCTTTGTTTCTTCGCGCGGTATGGTTTTTTCAACGTGGCGGCCGTGGAAATACATAAGGCTGATCCGCGCATCTTTAACCATGCTGCTGCTGATACCGCTGGCGGCGTGGTATGCCTCGTTAGGGATGTTTTCATAACGGCCAGGCTCGAAAACGGCGGGGAAGGTTGCGGCCATGTCAGCAACTTCCGGCACCACTTCCGTTTTTTCACCTTCATTTGAGGCGGTTTCTGCTGGCGCTGCTGTTACCGGTTCTGTCACTGGCACAGACGCTTCCACCTGCGGCGCCACGGTTTCAGCAATCAGGGCAGTAATATCAAATATGCCGTCGCCCATATTTTTAATAGGCTCGTCAGCCACTGGCACCGCCGTTGTAGCAGGGGCAGGCTCTGGCTCTGGTGTACTGGCTTTAACCGGGCTGTGAGCAGCCGCAAGCGTTTCCTGTGACGGATTGGCGTGGTCTGTTTCAGCCAGGGTGGAATTGATGTAGTACTGCAATTCGCCCGGGGTATGGTGAATGTTTTCAGGCGCAGAGCGGATTAACGCAAAGATAGCCGCGCGTGAGTTATCAAGGATGCCTGGCGTGTTGCTCAGGGCGCGATTCCATGCCGCCCAGGTTTCATGACGCTCGGCGACCATTTCCTTAGCCCTTCGGAAAATCGGCGTAGGGATTTCGTAAATGTCGAAATCAGACGGGAACAGGGCGCAGGCAATTTCGATACCCAGCGTCTGGAGGGTATGTTCATAGTCAGGATTACGATCAGTTTTGATGCCGCCGCCCGCCGTGGCACCGCTGGCGGTTTTCTCTGTCACGGTGGAGGTGGTCACGGTTTGAGATTTGCCAGCGATACGGGCAGCCCATTTCGCCGTAACATCACTGCGGCGACTGTGATTACCCTGGGCGCGGGCCGAGGCATCATTGTGCGCGTCCAGCCATTCGCCAGTAAATTTCAGCAGGTCAGAAACCTGCGGAACGGCGGTGCCGGGTGCCCACGCGGATTTAGCCGCCTCAACCCATTCTGCAACAGTTAACCGGTAGGCGTGTTGCAACTGCATTACTTTGGTATTGCGGGCCACCAGCAGCAGGTTTTGCGGATAGGATTCGTCGGTATCCATCGCCAGTGCTGCTACAGCGGCTAAATCCTCTTTGGTGTATTCGCGCTGTGTACCAAAAATCCACGCACCGATAACAGCCTGTTCAACGGTCAAATCTTCCAGGGCAGTAATGCCGGGCTGGGTGGTTTCAGTTTCAACGACAGGATCAACCGTTGCTGGTGCAGCGGGTTCAACCTTGGTTGAGCCTTCGACGCCGGGAATTTTCTCCCAGTTTATTTTGTCGCTGGCAAGCTGGTAGCGCTCACACCAGGCGGAATCAAGCACACCCTCGGGCGGCAGATCTTCAACCACATGGAAATTGGTCACGGCAGGGGAAAAGAAATCTTCCTCACTGAGTCCGGCATCTTCCATAGCGTTGGCGGCATCACGAATGACGCGGTTTTCACTGGCGCGCGTTTCCCAGAAAACGTGATCTTTCTGGCCTGCTTTTTTCTTGGCGCGCAGGTATACGAAGAAAGGTTTAAGTGCAGTCATGGCCGGTTCCTCAGTGTCTTACAGCGGCTGCGATAATTGCGGACATAACGACAGCAGCCGGATTTTCATCGGAGGCGATTTGTACTGCATCAACGTCCAGGCCAGTTTTCCAGGCGAACAGGGTACGCAGGGCGCAGTTAGGGCAGTGCTCATTACTGATACGGCCAGCAGAATTGAAAGCAGTTGCGCTGTCATCGGTTTTATTAATGCTGATATAACCAATGATTTCACCGGCAGCAGAAATACAGTCAATACGCTGTTCCTCTGAATAAAATACACAGCTGGGTTTTATTTCGACTGCAAAGTTAAGACACATAATTAATTTTCCTTTTCTGATTTCAGAATGTGGATTTCCCTGACGCATGCGCCACGGGATATATTTGTGCTGAGATTTAATTAACCTGCGGTTGCCCGCGTTTGTTTAATACGATTTCTACGCTTTCACTGGTAATGCGAATTTTCTCGATTCCAGAAATTGCATATAAGCCCTTTTCGACGTTGGCAGACGCCAGCCATGATTTCCCGTTGTAACGGATCAGCGTGCCCGGAAGCACATCACGGCGGGGCAATATAGCGGTACCGTACATGGTGATCTCCTTACCCTCAGTTGCTTGTTGTGGTGCGATTAAAAATTACAAGATAGTTTGTTTCCTGTAAACAATAAAAATTGTAAAATTAGGCGTAACAAACCTACTTTCTTGTTTTTGAAAGGTATTTATTTTTGTATTTTCTTGTTGGATGGGCGAAAAAAAACCGACTTATTAGGGTCGGTTTGTCTGTAACAATCAGCGTCTATGGTTTTTTCTGCTTATTCGGTGCTCAACCATTGTACCAATTATGCTCAACTTGCCTGTTTCTGAACGTAAAGTTGGGAAGTCGTCATTAAGGGGGACTAACTCGTAAATATCATTTCCGTGCGAGTCCACTCCGGTTGGCCTGAATTTTTTAAAAACTGTCTGGTTCTTTACGCCATCAAGAGCAACGACAAAATCACCGGGTACAGGATAAACCTCTGGATCCACAATGATTTTATCTCCAGCATTGAATTTTGGTGCCATCGAATCACCTTCTATTATCAATGCAAATGCGTTGTCTGATACGTCATCATCAACAAGCAGGTAACTCATTCCGCCGTCATAACTCCGGTATTCTTGGCTTTCTGTCCATAAACCCGCTTGAACGTAGCTGAGGATCGGAATGCGTTTATTCCCTAATTCAGCGGGGGAAACGTTCGTGCCTGATTTGGTACCAGTTATTAACCAATCAATTTCGCAGCCTAGCGCTCTCGCCAGTTCAGGCAGGTAGCGCGGTCTTTTAGTTTTCCCGTTCTCTAACTGCTCAATAGCTTGCTGGGATGTACCCGCTCTTTCAGCAAGCTCAGCTTGGGTTAGCCCTAACTCGCTTCGCTTAGATTGTACGCGTTTCGCGATAGTTGTCATCAGAACACCTCATTCATGGGAACGGGATGTTTACAAGAAAAGCTGTATTTGACAAACAAGGTTACTTGTAATTAATATACAAGAAAATTTGTCAAAGGAGGCTGTATGCAAACAATCTCGGATCGCCTCAAACAAAGACGAATGGAGCTAAACCTTACCCAAACTGAACTGGCAGTTAAGGCAGGGGTTAAACAGCAGTCTATCCAACAGATTGAAGCTGGTTTAACAAAGCGCCCTCGTTTTCTGTTTGAAATAGCAAATGCACTTCAATGTGATGCAAGTTGGCTTCAATACGGCACCAATCAAAATAGTGCGGCGTAGTTCTATTTCTGGCCGCACTGAGTCATTAATCACTGTCGGCATGCACTCGCATGACGCCCAATTCATAAAGGAATTATTAATTATGGAGTCTGCAAATAAACGCAAAAAAGCAAAGCGCATTGAAAGCCAGCTATTAAGCCGACTTGCGGTTAATGGGCAGGGAAAACTTGCCCGGTTTATTGGCATGGATGATGCGGCAGTAACGCGCATGAAATACGCAATCGGAAATCAGAAGCACAGCTTTTTTGAATTAATGAGTCTGGTAATGCTGTTTTTGGAAATTCACTTCCCAGAGTCACAGCTTGAGGAGCGCTTAGAGAGGTTAGAACAGCTTTTTGGACGAAAAAAATCCCCGGCTGCCACCGAGGATTCATCTCAAATCACAATTGATTTTTAACACCACAACAGGAGCAAGTATGCCAGGAATTACTGGTTATGTAAACAGTGAAAGGGGGAAGCCGTGACTACTGCCAAACTCTTTGACTTCAACACCGCGCGCCAGCGCAGGAGCAACCGGATGGAGAACCAGAAACACGGATTCATCCCGTTGTACCGTAGCATTCTCAAAAAGCCGTGGGCCAAAGATGTTTATCTCAGAACGCTGTGGGATAACCTGCTTTTTGCTGCCCAGAGACAGCCATACACAGCCCGATTTAAGGGGCGCGAGTGGCATCTGAGTGCCGGACAATTGGTGACGACCGCAGCGGATTTAGGGCTGGGATTATGTGATCGCAATGGTCAGCCGGTCAGCAGGGATGCAGTCGTGCGAATGCTTAAAGTTTTCGAGCGCGAAGGCATGATATCCATGGAAGGCGAGAAGCAAAAAGGCACTGTGATAACCATCACAAATTATGCTGAGTATGCGCAAAAAATAGACGATTTACCCACACATGAAGCCGCACATACAGCCGCACATGACAAAGCCAGTAACGGCGCGGGTTCGGAGGATATAGCCGCACATGAAGCCGCACAAACACCCGCACAACATGAACAACAATATATAAACAACAATATTAAAAGATCTTCGTTTGAGAATTCTCACGAATCCCCAAACTCACCCTCTGAAAATGATTTTCCTGCTAAGCCAGATGCAGCGATCAGCTCACCCAAAGGCAACAAGTGGGGATCACCTGACGACCTGCATTGCGCCGAATGGATTGCTGGCCTTGTCGCGTCAATCCGTCCGGCAGTTCGCAAGCCAAACCTCACAACCTGGGCCAATGACATTCGCCTGATGCGAGAAATCGACGGTCGCACACATCGCGAGATCTGCGAACTGTTCAAATGGGCCAGCCGTGACGCGTTCTGGTGCTCAAACATTCTTTCGCCGGCCAAACTGCGCGCTAAGTGGGACACGCTCTGTCTCCAGCGTGATGCCACGCCACGCAGGGCCGCAGCGCCAGCGCTGGACTACAACAACACCGACTGGATCCATGGGGTGATCGAATGAAAAGCATTGCTGAACAGATGGTTAACCTTGACCGTGAAAACATGAAACGTGTTGCTAACGGTCTGGCGGAAATCCAGGACGATGCACCGCAGCAGGCAGAGCAGGTTGCCGAAATTTTTAATACGCTTTTTGGTCAGTTGCGCGCGGCGTTTCCGGCTGCCATGGCGAATCTGCGCACCCAGGAGGAATTAAACGAATTCCGGCGCCAGTGGCTTTTGTCATTCCGAGAGAACGGGATCACCACAATGGCACAGGTCAACGCTGGCATGCGGGCAGCCCGTAAACAGGAAAAACCTTTCCTGCCTTCCCCGGGGCAGTTCGTCGCCTGGTGCCGTGAGGGCAAGGGCGCATTAGGGATCACCGCCGCTGAGGTGCTTAAAGAATTCTGGCACTGGCGCAGGACGGTTTTCCGGTACCCGACCAGCGAACAATATCCATGGTCACAGGCGGTTATGTATCACATCTGCCTGGAACTACGCCGCCGCAGCAATGAGCGTCAGCTTACTGAACCTGAACTGCTGGGCGAAGCTAAAAAGCTCATTCAGTACTGGGATGACCGCGTTACTGAGGGCAAGCCAGTGCCACCCGTTCGCAAGGCTTTATCGGCACCAGCACATGACAGCGGCCCAACGCCCGCCGAAATTCTCAAGGCTGAATACCTGCGCCGAAAAGGGATGGTGTGATATGCCACAAATGCATCTGATTAAAACATCTGCCACAACCATGATGGTGGCGAACGCCGAGGCCGCCGAGGTGCTGGCGCGCATCAAAACCGGTGCCTGGCTGAGTTGTGATGTTCGTCAGGCGCGCAATTACAATTTCCACAAACGTTTTTTTGCGCTGCTCAATCTGGGCTTTGAATACTGGACGCCCACGGCTGGCGCTGTGCTGGAGTCCGAGAAGTCGTTACTTCGTCAGTACGTCGATTACCTCAGTACGCTGACCGGCCAGCAAAACGTGTTAAGTGAAACCCTGGACGAATTTCTGTCGCGCACAGGTGCTGATCGCGCTGAGGGTGTGGCGCTGGTTAAGTCATTCGAAGCATTCCGCAAATGGGCGGTAATGACGGCCGGATTTTACGATGAATATATTTTGCCCGATGGCACTCAGCGCCGCGAAGCCAAATCAATTTCATTCGCCAGCATGAAGGAGCACGAATTTCAGGAGGTTTACAAAGCGGTTTTAAATGTCCTCTGGTATCAGATCCTGTTTCGCAAATTCGACAGCCAGCAGGCAGCAGAGAACGCCGCCGCACAGCTACAGGAGTTTGCCGCATGATTTACGGTTCAGTGTGCAGCGGTATCGAAGCCGCAAGCGTTGCATGGGAGCCATTAGGTTTTGTGCCAGCATGGTTCAGCGAAATTGAAAAATTTCCCTCTGCCGTTCTTGCAAGCCACTGGCCGCAGGTACCAAATCTGGGCGATATGACGCGCCTCGCCTGCCAAATTCGTTCTGGCCTGATCACGGCACCCGATTTGCTGGTGGGCGGCACGCCATGCCAGGCATTTTCGGTCGCCGGACTTCGCGCCGGACTTGATGACCCTCGCGGACAATTAACCCTGGCCTATGTGGATTTATTAAATGCTATTGACGAAAAAAGAACCGCTGACGGTAAGCCAGCCGCAATCTGTGTATGGGAAAACGTACCAGGCGTGCTCAACACCAGAGATAACGCTTTCGGATGTTTTCTTGCGGGGCTTGCCGGTGAAAGCCGTGAACTGGAATCACCAGGGCGAAAATGGTCAAACGCTGGTTATGTGCTGGGACCAAAAAGAGCTATTGCCTGGCGAGTGCTCGACGCTCAATTTTTCGGCGTGGCCCAACGACGCAACCGTGTGTTCGTTGTCGCAAGTGCTCGAACAGACTTCGATCCCGCAAAAATATTATTTGAGTCCGACAGCATGCGCCGGAATTCTGCGCCGTGCAGAGAACCGAAAGCGAAAGTTGCCCCAGATGCTGGAAGCCGCGTTAAAAACGGTAGCCACTGGGATGACAGAGCCAACGCACACCCAACCCTGAATCAGTCGAATAACGCGGGCGGCATTGGCCTGAGCAATCAGGAGTTATTTTCTCAGCGGGGTTCGGGGCTTGTTGGTGGCCATCAAATCGCGGTGGGAGAAGTTTCGCCCACTCTCAGGGCGGGCAATTATCGCGACAACAGCGATCCGGTTTCTCATGCTGACATGCTCGTTATGGCTTATGGCGGTGGTAACACCAGCGGAAATATTGAGGTGGCTGCCTGTCTGACTGCCAAAGGTCAGAGGAATGATTTCGATGTAGAAACTTTTGCGGTACATGGTACCCAGGATCCTGATTACAACCGCGAACTGGCCCACCCCCTGGGAAGAAATCAGGGGCAGGAAAATGCGGTCATGGCATTCAGCTACAAAGACCATGGCGCAGACGTAACCTTTAACCTTTCGCCAACACTTCGCGCAGGCAACCATGACAAGAGTCATGCCAACAGTGGCCAGCCGCCAGCGGTGGCGTATGCGTTTGCTGAAAACAGTCGTGGTGAGCTCAGATTAGAAAATGGCGACGGAATGATAGCCGGTGCACTTTCAACAGGCGGCGGTAAGCCAGAGCAGGGCGCGGCAGCAGTTTTAACCGAGCCTTACACTATGGCCGTTCGTGGCCGCTCAGAGGGTTCAACAGTAGAAGTGCGAAATGACGGCACAGCCAATGCGCTGCTGACTCCGAACGGCGGCAGGGCGGGTATCGGCGTAGGTGCAATAGGGTGGGGTATGCAGGTTCGCAGGCTGACACCAGTAGAGTGCGAGCGTTTGCAGGGGTTTCCCGATAACCATACCCAAATTTCGTGGAGAGGGAAGGAACCCGCTGATTGTCCTGACGGGCCTCGTTATCGCGCACTCGGTAACAGCATGGCTGTACCGGTCATGCGCTGGATTGGTCAGAGAATTAAAAATCAAATTCAGGGTGGTGCCGCATGAAAAAAGAATACTGCATTTTCTGTGGTGCTGAGGCGACGCTTTATTGCGATGGTCATTTAGGTTATCCGCCGCATGAAGCAGAGCCCGATAAAATATCCGCTTTCAAGCCCTACACATGTGATGCACCAATGTGTGATAACTGCGCGACAAGGGCAGGGCATTTTCACATCTGCTTGAGGGGTAAAAAAAGCGGATGCATCCACGACACTACGGATTATTGCCCTGTCTGTGCTGCTTTACCCCGCACAAACCGCCGTTTGATTTATTCCAGTGACCAGGCTGCAGCGATACGGGCCGCTCACTGGCTCAGCGCACCAACTGAATTCCAGAAGCTAAACAGAATTATTCAGGGGGGCGGTCAGCAATGCCTCGACCTGTAAATATCCGCAGGGAAGCGCGTGGCCGCAATTGTCAGGTGAGAATTCCCGGCATCTGTAATCACAATCCTGAAACCACTGTGCTGGCGCATTACCGGCTCTCCGATTCATGCGGTACCGGGAATAAACCGTCAGACACACAAGGCGCTTTCGCATGTAACGCCTGTCACGATGCCATAGACGGCAGAATTAAAACTGAATTTACCCGTGATGAACTCCGGCTGTATCACGCAGAAGGAGTGTTTCGGACACAGCAAATACTACTGGATGAAGGAAAATTATGATCTATCCATCAACTACCGGAAAAGCAGACGGAAAAGATTTGCGCTTACGCACCATGGAAAGTGTCTGGCTACAGGGTAAGTTGAAAATGTGGGGGCGCTGGTCTGCAATTGATACATCGCCAAAAGCAGCAGATATGTTCAAAAGACTGCTTGGCAAATATGTACTGACACAAGATGATCTCAATAAGGCATTAGTAGCATTAAGAAAAAAAGGGTGCTCGTCTAAAGATCTTGAGTCTTGGGTAAACAGTATGCTGGCAGAAAGACGCTATTCCAGCCTTGTTTTTTGTACTGATGATGAAGCGTCAACTATGGATAAAGTTATCGCTACAACTCTGCACGACGATCCCGGCCTTCTCCGTTTGCTCGAAAAACGATATCAGGAAAAAATGAGCCTGCGTGAGATAGCTGAAGAATTTTACGATCAGCATCCTGAACTAAGCTTTGCCACCTGTCGCCGAAGGATCGACACATGGATGGGGATGGCTGAATTAATGCTTTACCAGCCAATGAGCGATGCTTTCGGTTTAAACAGCCAAAGATTTTACTTGCAAAGTGAGCCAGTCACTGGTTGAATTCACGTATGCTTCGCAAAGCTGTATCGACAAGCAACAGAATTCATAGCCCTGCCATCGTGCGGGGCTTTTTTATTTCCGGATTTTGTTATTTGAAAAATTAGAAAGTGTGTTTTTTTGCCAAAAACTCAGAGGTTTTTGATTGTAAAGTTAATTTGCCCCTTCAAGAGCTAAGCCATTGCGAGTGCCGGATATAAGCGCCGGGTGGGGCAATTCTTCCGGAGGCCCCGATGCGGCATATTGCTATATGTGCGTCGGGGCCTTCTCTTTTATCTTCTGACTGCACACTGCTCAGTGAGGCAGGAATCCCCCTGATTACAGTGAACTCCAGCTGGAGTGCCGCGCCGCAGTGCCGGTATATCTACGCCGGGGATCTGAGCTGGTGGGATAAAAATCATTCTTTAATTGCCAGTAATGCCGAAAAATGGACCTGCAACCTGCAGGCGTCAACCCGTTACGGTTTGAATCTTTTCGAAACCGATACATCTGGCACGTTTAATTCCGGCCAGCGCGCGATCCTCTTCGCGGCAAACCTTGGCGCCCAAAATATTATTTTGCTCGGTTATGACTGTTCGATCGTGAACGGCCTGCACTGGCATGGCGCGCACGCCGGGCTGGATAATCCAACAGCAGCATGTATTGAGCGATGGCGCGGTGAATTTTCGTTATTGAATAACCAGTTGCCACGTAACGTTAATGTCACCAACTGCAGCAGACAAACCAGCCTCACGTGTTTCACCAGGGCGTCGCTTGAAGACGTAATCAGGGATATTCATGAAACCGATATTTATTGACGGCATGCAGGGGCTGGGCGATTCGATTTATCAGCGTGCTTTCGTTAAGCAGTTCCCGCCCGGAACGTACATAAAAACCGCGTGGCCGGAAATTTATCAGGGTTTGCCAGTAAACCCTGTGCGTAGCGATACAACCCTCCGCACACAACGCAAGAACGAAGACAGTTCACGCGCGGTCTGGCAGACGTTGCCTGATAGTTACGACACTCGCCGCATATTCTATGGTCCGGCTGAGCTTGAGCGCGGTTCTATCATCAATGCTATGCGCGAGCGTTTCCATACTGAGCCCGGACACTTCGATTTGCCGTCGTTTCAGGCTGGCCAGCATTACAGCGATAAGCCGATAGCTGTAATCCGGCCCGCTACAGTGCGCAGTGAATGGCGCAGCGATTCCCGCAATCCGGATCCTGATTACCTTGTCCAGGCGTCGCGCATTTTGCGCCGTCACTTTTTCGTTATCAGTGTTGCGGATCTGGAAGAGGGGCAAGAGTGGCTGGTGGGTGAGAAGCCAGAAGCAGATTTGTATCTGCACAGCGGCGAACTGAATCTGTGCAGCTTGCTGTCACTGGTTGAAAGCGCTGCTGTAGTCGTCACGCCAGTTGGCTGGGCGCTGCCCGCTGCTATCTGTTACCAGACCCCCGTTTTTGTTGTGGCCGGAGGCCGTGGTGCGCACAACGCGCCTGATGTGGTAACTGACCACACAATGAATCTCCAAAATGTTGGCTGGGCAATTCCCGACAATTACTGCCGCTGCCATCAGTGGGACCACGAATGCGACAAACGCATTACCGGATTCAGCAACAAATTTGAGGCCTGGCTGAATGAGAGAGTTTTATCAGAAAGTTGATAGTGAGCTGGTTTTCTTCCCTGAACTGGGGATCGGTCGCTATCCGGTACCGCGCGAACGTCCCTATAACGTGGATTACTTCGAGCGTTATAAGAAAATGGCAGACACCGAAACCGGGCGCCTGCTTACTATGTCACGTATTGAGTTAATTGCGCGTCATTATCATGGCCCTGTCCTTGATGTAGGGATCGGCGCTGGTCAGTTTGTTGCCTCTCGCGCAATGACGTTCGGCTATGACGTGAATCCCGCTGGCGTGGAGTGGTTGAAAGAGAAAGGGCTCTACCGGGATTTATATAAAACGTCCTGTCCCGCGATCAGCATGTGGGATGTGCTTGAACACATTGATGATCCGGAGGCCGCAGTTGCCAGGGCCGGTGAATTCGTATTTGTTTCAATCCCGATTTTCCGTGACAGCGCGGATATCCTCCGCTCTCATCACTTCCGCAAAGACGAACATATCTGGTACTTCACCGACGAAGGCTTGCGCACATGGTTTAGTAAGCAGGGATTCGAATGCGTGGAGCACAATCAGACGGAGTGCGACCTTGGCCGCAAGGGCATAGGGACTTACGCGTTTAAACGCATCACCTGAATCCGCATTGCGGATCATCATCATCATTGGCTACCCAACGGCAGCAGGAAGCTTTTTCACTCGACATGAAAAGGCTAACCGGGCTCGTCCAGTTCAGAAAGTAGACAATTCCTAATTGGACAAGTCCCCGTTCAGGGGGTGGATATGAAAATTATGCCTGACAAAATTGCATCAGCAGTCAGCTATTGCGTGTCTGGCACGCTTGTTTGTGGGGGAAGCGTGGCTCAATGGATACAAAGCGTCGACTGGAACAAGGTGGCGATCATCAGCGGTGTGGTGATTGGTGCGGCTACATTCCTGCTTAATGCCTGGTACAAACGGCAGATTCTGAAAACCTACCGTGATGCGGTCGCACGCGGGATCATTTCTCCACCATCACAGGATGATTAATCATGGCGATGTCATCCAGGCTTAAAAAGAGTCTTAGCGCTGCAATGCTGGCTCTTATCGCTGGTGGTGCATCTGCTCCTGTTCTGATGGACCAGTTTCAGCAGGAAAAAGAGGGTGCACGTCTCATAGCGTACGCTGATAACGGCGGCATATGGACAATCTGCGGCGGCGTGACGCGCGTCAATGGCAAGCTGGTAGTAAAGGGCATGCACCTTACCGCTGAGCAGTGCCGCGACATTGACAGGGCAGAACAGGCCAAAGCGTTAGCCTGGGTTGATAAAAACGTGCATGTACCGCTGACAGCGCCACAGAAGGTTGGCATAGCGTCATTCTGTCCATGGAACATCGGCCCCGGCAAATGCCTGCCCTCGACATTCTTTCGCAAGTTAAACAGCGGTGACCGCAAAGGCGCATGCGCTGAAATCAAGCGCTGGATATTCGACGGCGGAAAAGATTGCCGCATTCGCTCTAACGGCTGCTACGGGCAGGTTATTCGCCGTGACCAGGAATCAGAACTTACCTGCTGGGGGCTGGATCAATGATATGGCTGATTAGTAACTGGCGATTTGTACTGGCGTTTCTGCTGGTGGTTCTGATAGCCGCCTTATTGCTGGCCCTGGGCCATTATCGTGATAACGCTGTACGATATAAAAATCAGAGGGATACACAAAAATCACTTGCCGATAACCGGCAGACAGTGATTGATGAAATGACGCGACGCCAGCTTTCGGTTGCTTCCATTGATGCCAAATACACGAAGGATCTAGCCGATGCGCAAAAAACCATTAGCGATCTGCGTAGGGATGTCGATTCTGGGGCTAAGCGCCTGCGCGTCTCAGCCAAATGTAATCGGCCAGTGTCCGGTAAATCCTCCGCCACCCGCCTGGATGATGATGGCAGCCCCCGACTTACAGACGCCGCTCAACGGGATTATTTCACCCTCAGAGAGCGAATCGAAACCGTCACAAAGCAACTGACCGGCCTACAGGACTATGTGCGTCAGGTCTGCTTAACTCCCATACCCTCAAAAGGTAAATAAATCCATGTATACCACTACCGCACTCATTACGTGGGCGCTGATTGCGCTCGTCACTGGTTTCGCTGCTGGCTGGCTGGTGGGTCTGTTCCGCTGGAAGAACAGCCCGCAGAAGGCAGAGGCCGAATCATCAGCCATTCGAGACGGCTGGCGCGATGTAGAGCAGCGGTTTCAGGCTCAGATTGACGAACTGAAAAGCAAACTGGATGAGCAGGCCATCGCTCAGCCGCAGGAGGCGCAGAGTGAAGCGCCAAAAAAGATTTAACCGATGCCCTGTTGCAGATGAACAGGGAACTACCTATGAGAGAGGAAGTAAAGATGCCCGATGAAGTAATTGAAGATAGCACCCTGACTACCGCTGTACCGGCTCCAGTCATTGCATCGACCGAAAACACCGATGCAATTCTGGCAAAGGTGAAAGAGCTGCTTAAGGTGGCTGGCCATGACGTCGAAGCGCTATTCGACGATGTGGTAGCGCTGGCTAAAAAGCTGGCATAAGCATCACAAGGCGCATTTGCGAGTGCGCCTGATGATGTTTAAAGAACAGGTGTATAACCATGGCAAAACCGGACTGGGGGAGCCTCCAACAGCGGTTCCTGTCCGAGCATGCCAAAACCGGTATTTCCCCCAAAGACTGGTGCGAAGCGCAGGGACTGAATTATTCATCTGCGCGTCGCTACATAAAAAAGGTTGGTGCGCAAACTGCGCAAAATTCTGCGCAAAAAAAACTGCGCACTGCGCAATCCAAAAAGGGTGACAAAGCCAGTGATGACAAGGCGCATCCTGATGATTGCGCAGAGAGTGAAAGTGCGAGTGCGCAAAATACGAAACCGATTCGTGGCACGCGCAATTCACCGCCTGTTAATCCTTTTTCGCCCGGTAATCAGAAGGCGCTTAAACATGGTGGCTATTCGCGCCGCCTGCTTCTCAAAGATGACGTTATCGAAGATGCCCACGCGCTGACGCTGGAAGATGAGCTTTTTCGGTTACGTGCCAATAACCTGATAGCGGCTGAAAATATTGGCCGATGGCAGACGCAACTCGAAGATGTGACAGACGAGAAAAAGCGGAAGTTGCTAAACGAAAATATCAGCGCTGCAGACAAAGCCATGATGCGCAATACCGTGCGCATTGAGTCCATAACAGGCACGCTTGCCTCAGTTGGTAAAATTTACGCCGACACCGATTACCGCGTGGCCGCTACCGATAAAGTCAGCCTTGAGGCAGACAGGTTGCGCCGTGATGCCGGTATTGATGACGGCAACGGAGAGCGTGATCTCAATGACTTCTACTCAGATATCCAGACCAACGCTCAATCCGGTTCTTAGAGATTTCTGGACCACACAGGCCCGTAATAAAGTGCTGTTTGGCGGCCGTTCGTCTTCTAAGTCTTGGGATGCTGCCGGCTTTGCGATATTCCTGGCAAACAGTTACAACCTCCGTTTCTGCTGCGCCCGCCAGATTCAGAACAAAATCGAGGAATCAGTATATACGCTTCTGAAAATTCAGATAGACCGTTTTGGGCTTCGCCATCGGTTCCGCATCCTGAATAACAAAATCATCAACCGTGTCACCGGTTCTGAATTTGTTTTTTACGGGCTATGGCGAAATATCGAAGAGATCAAATCTCTGGAAGGTATCAGCGTTCTTTGGCTGGAAGAGGCCCATGCGCTGACGGAATACCAGTGGAAGATACTGGAGCCAACCATCCGTAAAAGCGGCTCTGAATGCTGGTTTATCTTTAACCCTGGTCTGGTGACAGATTTCGTCTGGCGCAATTTTGTTGTGGATCCGCCAGAAGATACCCTGATTCGCAAAATCAATTTTGACGAAAACCCCTTTCTTTCCGACACCATGCTTAAGGTCATTGATGCCGCTAAGCGTCGTGATCCGGAAGGGTTTGAGCATGTTTATCTGGGTGTGCCAGAGTCGGATGATGATGCGGCGATTATCAAGTTGTCATGGATTGAGGCGGCCATTGACGCACACAAGGTGCTGGGTTTCGATCCAGATGGCCGTAAGCGTATTGGTTTTGACGTCGCCGATAGTGGGGCAGATAAGTGCGCGAACGTCTATCGGCACGGCTCAGTGATTTACTGGGCTGATGAGTGGAAGGCCAAAGAGGATGAGCTGTTAAAAAGCTGTCTGCGTACCTATCAGACCGCGCTGGAACGTGATGCCGATATTGTTTATGACTCCATCGGCGTAGGCGCATCAGCCGGAGCGAAATTCTCAGAAATCAATATCGAAAGAAAGCGTGGAAATCCTGATGCCAGGGGAATTAATTATCAGCGATTTAACGCTGGCGCAGGTGTGCATGAACCCGATGATGAGTACAACGAGATCCCCAATAAGGATTTTTTCGCCAATCTCAAAGCACAGACGTGGTGGCTGGTAGCTGATCGCTTTCGTAACACCTACAACGCCGTGAAGGCTGCGAAAGAGGGCGTGCCGGGCGAGACATTCAGCGTTGATGACCTGATCAGCATTGATTCATCCTGCCCGCTGCTGGAAAAGCTGAAACTTGAGCTCACCACACCGCACCGTGATTTTGATAAAAACGGTCGCGTTATGGTGGAGTCCAAAAAAGACCTGGCTAAGCGTGATGTTCCGTCACCCAACATTGCTGACGCGTTCATTATGGCATTTGCCCCGACAGATTCCGCACTGGATATCTGGGGCGCGCTGGGTCAGCAATAAGTGCCGAAAACAGGCCGCTCAGCGTAAAAATTTGCTATGCAAAATCCACCGTGTTTTATGCACCTTTTATTCACTCGTTTTTCTCTGTTCTTCCCGAGAAAACATCCGGAAATGAACCTTTGACGGTGATAAGTCATCACAGGGCATTTTCGCAGGGCGGATAACAACCATTATGTTAAATACCGCCTGATTCCCCCAAATTAAGTGTGAGGCCCTATGTCCCGTAACAAACGCCGTACCGGCGCTAAACAGCCCGTTGCGACTGCGGACGGGTATAACAATTTTCAGGCCAAACTGGGTAACTCAACACAGAACATTCAAAGTGGCAGCACCTATATCCCGGGCTACCTGACCCGAAACAGGGTAGAGCTGGAATTTGCCTACCGGTCATCATTTCTTGTCGGTGCGGCGGTGGATGCGGTTGCCGATGATATGACCCGTAAGGGCGTGACCATATCGTCACGGCTTGAGCCAGGGTTCAAAGGGAAGGTAGATGATTTCTGGGATTCGGCTGCCATCTGGGACGGGCTCAACGACACAATCAAGTGGTCGCGTCTTTATGGTGGCGCACTGCTGGTAGTGCTGATTGATGGTCAGGACATGTCCACCCCGCTTAAGCTGGACCGCATCAAAGAGGGGCAATTCAAAGGCGTGTTATCGCTTGATCGCTGGATGGTCACGCCTTCTTACGTCAATCTCGTTACTGACTACGGCCCTGAATTCGGTAAGCCAAAATTTTATAAGGTTGTCGTCAATCAGAAGGGCATCCCCCCCTGGAAAATCCATCACAGCCGCGTCATCCGGCTTGAGGGTGATTCACTGCCATTCCAGCAGTCAGTTTCCGAAAACGGCTGGGGCATGTCCGTTGTAGAGCGTATTTTCGAGCGCATACAGGCGTTCGACACGGCAACGGTCGGTACCACTCAGCTTATCCATAAAGCGCACCTCAGAACGTACAGCATTGACAACCTGCGTAAGGTGCTTGCGTTGCCTGACGACAGCCCGCAACTGGCTGCGTTGATGAAACACATGGATATGATCCGCGAGTTTCAGACCATTGAGGGGATGACTCTCATGGACAAAAATGACGAATTCGCCACACACAGTTACTCGTTTGCTGGCGTGGCTGATGTCATTTTGAGGTTTGCGGAACAGGTTTCAGGCGCAACGGGCATACCGCTGGTGAGGCTGTTCGGCCAGTCTCCTGCCGGATTCAGTACCGGTGATGGTGACCTTGAAAACTACTACAGCCGTATCAACTCGCAGCAGGAGCGACGCCTGCGCCGTCATATTCGCTGGCTGATGGATATTACCTGGCGATCACTTTTCGGCGAGCCTTTGCCAGACGACTTCACATTTGAATTCAATAAACTGTGGGAAATGTCAGACACAGACCGCGCGACAATGGCCAGCAACGTTGCGACGGCTCTGGCTACCGCAGTGCGTGACATTGGCATGCCTTCGCACGCCGCGTTAAGCGATCTTCGCAATCTCTCCGAAGTGATTGGCATTGGTGGTTCTCTGACTGACCAGGATATTGATGATGCGAAAAAAGAGCTGGAGGAGTCTGAATCTGAAAATGGCCCTCCGCCGTCATTCAGAGAAGATTTACAGTCAAAGCCTGTCGGCGATGGCTTCCCGAATAAACGAAATAGTAACTGGTTCGTACGATGGTTCAGCGGATAGTGCAGACACAGTAGTAAAAGGGCTGCTCGACTATTCACAGATTATTGATGAATGGGCCGAAATGGTCGGGCGCCGCATGTTCAGCCAGGTGGAAGAGGAAGAATGGAAGCAGTGGCGCAGCGTTTCTGAGGAAATCTCTCAGGGTTTGCGTGATGTCGTCGGCAACACGCCAGTGGGCCATGTGGCACAGGATATTGTTTACCGCCAGATCCAGTTGATGAAATCCCTTCCCATAGAAGCTGCAGACAGAGTGCGGGAGATTCAGGCGCGCGCCATGGAAGCGGTAATCAACGGTGAGCGTCCGGATCAGCTGTATGAAATGATCATGCAGTCCGGCGACGTCGCCGCAAGCCGCGCGAAACTCATTGCACGTACTGAAATTGGCAGGGCAACGGGGGCGCTTACAGAGGCCCGCGCCCGGGCGGTGGGCTCGGAAGGCTATTGGTGGCGCATCAGGGGGGCTGGCACGCGGCCCTCTCATCGCAGGATGAAAGATGTGTTTGTGCGCTGGGACAACCCGCCGACTCTGGACGGAATGACCGGCCATGCTGGCTGCCTGCCGAACTGCAAGTGCTGGAAAGAAGTGCAGATACCGGAGCCGCGGCGATGACAGTGTTTATCTGGATTTTCCATGCCCTCATTATCATCGTCAGTCTGGGATTGCCTCTTGCCATGCTGGTGGCATCTGCTGGCGCCGAATCTGCATTTATGAGCTGTAAGGAAATGCGCTCACGCTACGGCACTCCAAAGAAGAAAAATCACAAGGTCGCTGATTAGCGGCCTTTTTTATTGGCCGCCATTCAGCAGGTCACCCATGAAATATTTTTTTACTACCCGCCTGGGCGAAACACGCTTTCTCCAGGCCGATGGTTCTTTGTTATGCAAAGACGTCCCCATAGCCCGGACAGGAACCCAAATTTATTTGCCAGAGGAAATCGACCTTGAAGCGGGGCCGGATGGCACTGTAACGGTCTGGCGCAATGAAGATGAGGTTTTTTCCCCGGAAACAATGGCGAGTTTTGAGGGTGTGGCTGTCACGCTGGGCCATCCGGAAGACGACAACGGCAATATCGTTTTCGTTAATCCCTCCAATTATTCCGAACTGGCTCACGGCCATATTCAAAACGTCCGGCGCGGTGCAAGCGACAAAGCAGATCTTCTGATTGCCGATGTGCTGGTGAAGCGACAGGAAGCCATTGACGCGATAAACGCCGGGCTTACCGATGTCAGTTGCGGCTATGACGCTCAGTACAAGCAACTGGCACCGGGCAAAGGCAAGCAGTACCAAATCACAGGTAATCACCTGGCTGTCGGTATAGACAGAGGTCGGGCGGGTAACCGTTGTGCAATCGGGGATTCCATCCCATTACTCAGAAAGGAGAAGCCTGTAATGTCATGGCTTAAAAAAGTGGCTCAGGCCATTAAAACGAAAGATGAAGATGCGCTGAGCAAACTCATCGATGAAGCGCCGGATATGCCATCTGATGGCCTGGCTTCGGTCCCCGGTTCAACCATTAACATCAACATTCCTTCGCAGGCAACATCACTACCGACTGAAAACCGCACCACGGTAGACGACAAGCCAGAAGAGGAAAATCGCCAAACGACAGATGATGACATGCCTCCCTGGGCTAAAGCCATCATCAGCCGCCTTGATGCCCTGGAAGGCAAAACCACTGATTCCGATCCCGATGGTAAAAAAGATACCACCGATGAGGACGAAGAAGAGGACCGCAAGGTTACTGGTGATGCTGCCTTTAAGCGCAACATCATTGCAGATGCGGAAATCATCTGCCCCGGCTTCCAGCCGGTAAGTGATAAGGGGCTTAAGCGTCAGGTTCTGACCCATGCCATGCGCACAGGTGACAGCGCCTATCTGAAATCCTTTGGCATTCAGGATTTCACCAAAGCGCCTAAAGCCACTGTGGATGCGGTTTTCAGTGCTGCTGTAGAACTGAACAAGGCCCGCAATCACCTCCAACCGCTGAGTAAAACCGTCCAGACGGGCGACAGTCAGCACCGCACCAAAAACATGACGCCTGCACAGCTGAACCAGCTTAATCAGGAATTCTGGAACAAACGCAAATAAGGTAATCCCATGGCTGGAAATGCTTATACAACGCGGATGCCCCTGGGCATTGCCGGGGGTGTGACGCGCGCCCGTGACCTGACCATTGAACCGGTCACCCTGAACTTACAGAAGTCGTTTTCTGCTTACGGACTGCCCGGTAAGTACGTTAATAACCTGTTTGTCCCGCTGGAATCGGGCGACACCGTTGATAAGGTGCAGGGCATTTTTGTTCGTCCTTTCCCGATCACATCAGCGGCTG
Organism: Pantoea stewartii; assembly: GCF_011044475.1. Classification (NCBI taxonomy): domain Bacteria; kingdom Pseudomonadati; phylum Pseudomonadota; class Gammaproteobacteria; order Enterobacterales; family Erwiniaceae; genus Pantoea; species Pantoea stewartii. The sequence goes on along the minus strand of NZ_CP049115.1, from coordinate 1,114,489 downwards.
ACCTTGCCTATCTGGGCGTTAACGTCAATCAGGTGGCTGACAACCTCAAGCGTGGATATATCTGCGTTGTGGCGACGTCGGGCAGCGCTACAGCCGCCAAAAAAGGCGATCCGGTATATGTCCGCGTGGCGGGTGGCTCGACCGCCAGCCCTGTCGGGACGTTCGTGCTTTCGCCGGACTCAACGGCATCAAATACCCCGCGCCTGACAAATGCTCAGGTTATGGGGCCGGGTTCGGCTGATGGCCGTATCGAAATTTCCTACAACATCTGAGGAACAGTGAATGTTTACAGTTGACAGAGCGACCATCGACTCTACAGGCGCGTTTGTTGTCGGCGAACTGGAGCGCATGGATCAAAATCTGAACATGCCACTGGTTTCCGTCAAATGGACACGTGACATGCCGCTTCGCAGTGATATTTCCATCGCTGATGAAGTGTCTTCCTTCACCAATACCGATTTTTCAAGCGTAGGTGGTCCTAATCCATCAGGTAAAAACTGGCTGGGTAAGAAGGGAACCGCTATTCCGGATATCAATCTGGATATCACACCAACCCGTAACAACCTGACCCCGTGGGCGCAGGAAGTTAGCTGGACGGTACTGGAGCTTGCCTCCGCGCAGAAGCTGGGGCGTCCGATTGATACCCAGAAGTATGAAGGCATGAAGCTTAAGTGGAACATGGATACCGATGAGCAGGTTTACATCGGTGACAGCGAGCTGGGCGTTTCCGGCCTTCTGAATCTGCCGAATATCGTTCCGCTGGCTGCAGCAGGTTCATGGACCGCGACAACCGATCCGGACATCATCGTGCAGGATATCAATCTGGTTCTTACCGATGCCTGGGTGCGTTCCGGCTATGCGGTATGCCCGGCAAAAATCGGTCTGGCGCCAGAGCTTTTCGGCCTGCTGGCATCCAAAAAGGTTTCGCAGGCGGGCAATATCTCTGTGCTCGAATACGTCAAAATTAACACCATTGCGTTTCAGGAGAACGGCGAACCCCTTGAGATCGTTTCCATGAAATGGGCTTCAAAGCGTGGCATTGGTGGCGCGCATCGCATCGTGGCTTATACCCAGGATGAGAAATATGTGCGTTTCCCGATGGTGCCGCTCCTGAATACCCCGCTGGAGTACCGCAGCCTCCACCAGTTGACCGTTTATTACGGAAAGCTGGGCCAGGTGGAAGCACCATATTCCAATACCATCTCTTATCTCGACGTCCCTGTGTCGTGATCCGTGGCGGGGCAACCCGCCTTTTTTTCTGGAGTTTTCCCCATGAAATATATCGTTGCTTCTGCTGCGACGCTGAGCCTTGCAGGTGGTTCAACCTTCACCCTGGAAAAAGGTATTCACGACAGCAAATCGTTCAGTGATGACGTGAAAAAGCACTGGGCATTTTCTTCCTATGCCAGGCCAGTTGATGAAGCGGATTTAGACGCTGACAGCGATAGCGGTGACCTTGCCGCCCGCATTACTGCGCTTGAAGGTGAAGTCAGCACCCTGACAGCGCAGATCACCGAAAAAGATAAGACGATCGCCAGCCTTGAAGGTGAAGTCAGCACCCTGAATGCGCAACTGGCCGCCGCCGTAAATCCTGAAAATGTTCCCTCTGATAATGGCGACAATTCCGGCTCACCTGATGGAGCGAAAAATAATGGCAAAAAACAGCCGGCTTCCGAGTAGCGAACAGTTTCGTAATGACTTCCCGGAATTTGCCAACGAAGCGCGCTACCCTCCTGCATCCATAAATTTTTATCTCGGACAGGCTGACAGCCTGCTGAATCAGGATGTGATGGGGGATCAGTTCGTCTATCTCGTCGAGTTATTCACGGCGCATTACACCGAACTGCGTGGGCGGGCGCTGGCCGCTGCTGCTGCCGGGGGCGGCGTAAATACGGCAGGTGGCGGCGTAATGACATCGAAATCGGTCGATAAAGTCAGCGCAAGCTATGACGTTTCAGGAATCATTGATGCTGATGCCGGGTTCTGGAATAACACTGCCTACGGGCGTGAATTCTATTACTGGTGGTCCATGTTCGGCATGGGCGGCAGGCAGTTGCTATGAAAAGCGGGCTGACGGTGCGGGCTGATAAGGCAGCCGGGCTGCTTTCCTCGCTGAAAAAACTCACAGGTACTGATGTGCTGGTGGGGATTCCAGCAGCAAATGCAGCGCGGGACGATTCACCTCTGAACAACGCTGAGCTGGGCTATCTCCATTCAACGGGCGCGACAGTGGAAATTGATGGCCATACCGTCACGCTGCCACCCCGGCCTTTTCTGGATATGGGCATAGAAGACACGAAGCCCCGGACAACAGCCCATCTTAAAGCCGCAGCGATATTAACCCTGGAAGGTAATGAAGACTCAGCACTGCTGGAACTGGAAAGTGCCGGGCAGATAGCGCGCGACGGTGCGAAGGCCGTGATTGGTTCTGGCGATCGTCTTCATCCCTTATCAGAAAAAACGCTGCAGCGGCGACGTGAGGAAGGCATTGGCGGCGACAAGCCTCTCTATGCACATGGTTTCCTGCTGAATTCCATCACTTATGTTGTGAGGAAAAAATAATGCCTTTTCTCGATATGTCAGATGTGCTGCTTGATCCGGATTTCGTGGATTTCTCGCTGGTCTGCCATCGCCAGATTCAGACTGCTGACGCTGACAATTTCCCCGTAAACACGTCACAGGATTTGCCGTTTTCGGGCGTGGTGACTGTTGATCGTTCACTTGAGGCCAGACGTATGGCCGCAGGACAGAACATTAACGGTGCAATCCTCATTGTGACGCAGTTCCGTTTGACTCAGGGGCAGGCGGAAACAGCAGAATCGCCTCGTCTGGATGCCGATATCGTGACTTACAACGGGCGGGATTACCGTGTCACCTTTGTAGATCCCTACACCAGTTATGGCGCCGGATTTGTACAGGCGCACTGTGAACTGGTGGATTTTGACGGAGGCGCGCCCGTTGAGCAATGACAGCACCGCGCCGGGGTATCTGACGCCTGTTGGCCAGTTGCCGCAATACGATAAAGACCTGGAAAAGCAGGTCAGTCGCTGGATTGTTGGCGTGACTGGTATCGATGTGAAACTGGTACTTCCACGCTGGACAGATCCCCAGCCTCCAATCCCCAAAAACGGCACGACATGGTGCGCGTTCGGCATTACCACTATGCCGCGCCCCGGAACACCGGCCAACGTGCAGACTGGTGGCGAACAAAGCGAGCAGTGGACGTGGGAACTGGTAACGGTCATCTGCTGCTTTTACGGGCCAGCAGGCGCAGCACTTGCAGCAACATTCCGGGAGGGCATTTTTTTAGATCAAAACGCGGCCACGCTTAAAGCGAATGCCGGCCTGTCTCTGATTGAGGCAGGCAACCTCTATAACCTTCCCGAGCTTATCAATAATCAGTGGGTGCGCCGGTACGATCTTACCGTCACGTTGTCCCGCAAAAACATTCGTACCTTCAACGTGAAATCTCTCACTGATGGCAACGTAACTATCTCTACCGGAGACTAACTCATGACACAGCAGGGGTTACCTGTATCAAATGTGGTCAGCGTTGATGTGCTGCTGTCGCCTACGGCGGCAACAGGGCGCAACTTTGGATCGCTGCTTATTCTCGGCACATCACCGGTTATCCCTGTGTCCGAGCGAATCCGCCTTTATACGTCTTCCTCTGATATCGGTGCCGATTTTGGTACTGACAGCCCGGAGTATCAGGCGGCGCTGGTCTATTTCTCACAGTCGCCCGCGCCAACGCAGGTTTATATCGGTCGCTGGGCTAAAACCCTTAAATCCTCCGAGGCGGGACCAGCCGAAAGCATGCTGCAGGCCGTCAACGCTGCATTGCAGTTTAACAACTGGTATGGCCTGGCAATTGCTGACAGCGCGAATCTGCAGGATGCTGATTTGCTGACTGTGGCCGCTGCGGTGCAGGGCGCAAGCGTCAGCCGTATTCTGGCGGTTTCAACATCCGATCCGAAGGTGCTCGTTACGGGTGATACGTCGAATATCGGCTACAAACTGAAAGCGGGCAGTTTTGGCCGGACGTTCTGGCAGTACAGTTCCACCAGCAAATACGCGGCTGTTTCAGCGTTTGGCCGGGCGTTTACTGTCAATTTCAACGGCTTTAACACCACCATTACACTGAAATTTAAGCAGGAGCCGGGCATCACTTACGAGGTACTGACAAGCCCCCAGGCCGCCGCCATCGACGCCATTAACGGCAACGTTTATGTGTATTACGCCAACGACACTGCCATCCTGCAGCAGGGTGTTATGGCAAACGGCGATTTCTTTGACGAGCGCCACGGCCTGGACTGGTTACAGAATTATGTTCAGACCAATTATTTCAACCTGCTTTACACCTCCCTGACCAAAATCCCGCAGACCGATGCTGGCGGTACCCGTCTGCTCGCAAACGTTGAAGATTCGATGGACCAGGCGGTAACCAATGGCCTGATTGCGCCCGGCGTCTGGACTGGTGGCCCGCTCGGCGAACTGTCATCCGGCGATACGCTGACTAAAGGCTATTACGCCTACATTCAGCCGATGGCCCAACAGGCACAGGCCGACCGTGGAAAGCGTAAAGCACCGCCTGTACAGGTGGCCTGTAAGCTGGCGGGCGCCATTCATTATGGCGATGTTCAGATCAACGTAGTGCGCTGAGGAAAATAATCAATGAGTGCATACAGTTTTATGGATATTTCGGCCTCTCTGACGGGGCCGACAGGTGTAATTGACCTTGGTTACGGTTCTGCAAACTCTGACGAGGGGATCGTGGTCACTATGACCGAGGCCAAAAACACCATGACGGTGGGGGCTGACGGCGAGATCATGCACAGCCTGCACGCGGGTAAAAGCGGTACTGTAACGGTCAACCTGCAGAAAACGTCACCCGTAAACAAGAAGTTGTCTCTGATGTATAACGCACAGTCGCAGTCTTCTGCACTATGGGGCAATAACGTCATCGTACTGCGCAACAGTGCATCCGGCGACATCGTTACCGCCCGTGCCTGTGCGTTCCAGAAACAGCCTGACTGGAACAATCCCAAAGTGGCCGGCAACGTATCCTGGGTATTTGATGCGGGCAAAATCGACGAAATTTTAGGGGAGTTCTGATCATGCAGTTTGAAATTAAAGGCATCCGCTACAGCGCCCACAAGCTGAGTGTGTTCGACCAGCTGAAAGTGTCACGCAAGCTGCTGCCGTTGTTGGCCAGCTTGCTGGCAGAGTTCGGCAGCATTCAGGCTCTGTTGCCCAAATCTGAGCCGGTGCAGAGCGCAGACACAGAAAAGGCGAGTGATTTTACCCGCTATGCCCCGGTATTTGAAAAGCTGCTGCCAGTGGTGGCGGACAAACTCGCGATGCTGAGTGAAGAAGACACCAACGCGATCATCTTTCCGTGCCTGGCTGTGGTACAGCGTGCTCACGGTAAAGACCGCTGGGTACCGGTTGCGCAGGGCAACGATCTTGCATTCGACGATATTGACCTGTTCAGCATGCTGCAGATTGTCGGTCGCGTGGTGGGCGACAGCCTGGGAAATTTTTTGCCCGCACCCCCAGAGAAAGGGACGGAGGGCCAGCAGCCACAGGGCTGACGCTCGACACGTTGCCGGACGGTACCGAAATGATCTGGAAGGTGGCAAAGGCTTTCCGGATCGACTTCAAAGACCTTGAATCGGGCGCCGTCGATTTATGCCGTATTGCCGAGGGTGCTGATTATCTGGGACTTGAAGAAGACAATGAAGCCCGCATAGCCCGCTGGAGAGCCGCGAATGAACGCTGATGTTATCAAGGATTTTTTAATCTCCCTGGGCTTTCAGGTGGACGAGTCCGGCGCGAAAAAGTTTGATGCCACGATAGCGGCCACCACGCTGCAGGCGGTAAAGCTGGGTGCGGCGGTCGAGGCGGCGGCGCTGTCGGTGGTGGCGTTTACGGCGAAAATCGCCAGCGGCTTAGATAACCTCTACTGGATGTCGCAGCGCACCGGGGCAACGGTGGCGGGCATCCAGCAGATAGGTTTTGCCGTGTCACAGATGGGCGGTACCGTTGATGGGGCGCGGTCATCGCTGGAAAGCCTCGCCCATTTCATGCGCAACAATCCCGGCGCTGAGGGCTTTCTCAACCGCCTGGGCGTGCAGACGCGGGACGCCAGCGGCAACATGCGCGACATGGCCAGCATTTTTACGGGTGTCGGCGATAAGCTGCGCAATATGCCGTATTACCGCGCTAACCAGTACGCGCAGATGCTGGGCATTGATGAAAACACGCTGATGGCAATGCGCCGTGGTGTGGGCCAGTTCTCTGCACAGTATACCCAGATGGCAAAGGCCATTGGCTATAACGCCGATGCGGCCGCCGTGAGCTCTAACCGCTTTATGACCTCTTTGCGGTCGTTTGGTGAAATGGCGGGCATGGCGCGGGACAAAATCGGCTCAAATCTTGCGGGCGGTCTGGCGGGATCCATCGACAGCCTGCGCAAGCAGGTGATCGATAACTTTCCCAAAATCGAAGCGGCGCTGACGGGCGGGATAAAACTCATCCTCTGGCTGGCTGACACCATCGGAAAGGTGGTTTTTCGGCTCATCGAGGCGGCGGGCGACATCCGCGACTGGTGGAACACGCTGGACAAGAGCACGCGCCAGCTAATTGAGATTTTCGGCGGGCTGGTGGTTGCCTGGCGGATACTGAATTCTGCATTTCTGACGTCGCCGGTGGGGATCGTCACCGCGTTAGGCCTGGCTATCTTTGCCCTGTATGACGATTACAAAGTCTGGAAGGAAGGCGGAAAAAGCCTTATCGACTGGAAAAAGTGGCAGCCGGATGTTGACGCTGCCCTGAAAGCCATCAAAGAACTGAAATCGTCGCTCAGGGATGCGGGCGATCAGGTTGCGCGCCTGCTCAACATCGACCTTAAAAACTGGACGCTGAAAAGTGACATTGCCAGCCTGACAAAGCAGTTTGGCGAGTTCGGTAAAATGCTGTCGATGATTGGCGACCTGCTCAGCGCCATTAACGAGGGCCGCTGGTCTGATGCCGCACGCATTGGCAGTCAGATACTGCACCAGGGCAAAGAAAATCCCGATGCGATGCCTGTCGTTTCGTCGAGCGCAAACAATGCCGCCGACTGGTTCAAAGACAAAACCGGCTTTGACCCGCGCAGCATCGGCCAGACGGTAAAAAGCTGGTTCGGTGACGGCAAACGTCCGCAGCCGACAAAAGACGGTGCCGCGCTGCTGGGCTGGATGCAACCGGCGATGCAAAGGCTGGAACAGCTTTACCGGCTGCCGGAAGGTTTGCTGCGCAGTGTGGCAATAGCCGAATCCTCCGGTAATCCCAACGCCGTTTCCGGTGCCGGTGCGCAGGGGCTTTTTCAGCTGATGCCGGGTACCGGCCGCGATATGGGGCTGGCCCGTGGTGAAGCGTTCGACCCGATGAAGGCCGCACAGGCGGCAGCAAAGTACCTTTCACAGTTGCTGAAAGCCAACGGCGGTGACCTGACCAAAGCGCTTGCTTCCTATAACTGGGGGCTGGGCAACGTCCAGAAATATGGCATGGCGCTGATGCCGCAGGAAACGCGCAACTACGTTCCCCGCGTGCTCAGCAATATGCCGGGTGGTGGCCACACCGTTAATCAGCAGAACACCTATAACATTTATGGTGGCAACGCTCGCGAGATTGGCGATCAGGTAGGCCGATCAGTGAATGAGAAAGCGATAAATATTGGTAAAAATAAAGTGGGGGCTGGCTGATGGATATCCTTTCTACGCTGTTCCGGCTCCAGTCGCGCAAAATCGGCATTATCGTTCCCAGCGTCGTGGTGTCTGAAAAACACAGCGATCGCCTGGAGATAACCGAGCATCCTGTTGAGGTGGGCGCGTCCGTTTCTGACCACGCATACAAGCGACCGTCTGAGGTGGTGATGCAGGTGGGTTTCGCCGGTGGTGGTTCGTTGCTGGACTTTGCCAGTAACCTGACGTCCACATCGTTGCTCGGGATCAGCCCGCGTGAAGTGTACGAACAACTGCTTAAGCTGCAGTCTGACCGGATGCCGTTTGACGTCATAACCGGCAAGCGGCTGTACAGCAATATGCTGTTGCAGAATCTGGAAGTCACCACCGACCGTTTTACCGAAAACGTGCTGTCTGCCACGCTAACCCTTCGAGAAATCATCATCACCAGCACGCAGAGTATCCAGGTGGCGGATAAGTCGGACATGAAAGCGGGCGCATCCACGTCCGCCGTAACCAATACCGGCTCGAAAACTCCCCAGCCTGTCAACGTGTCGATCCTCAAATCATCGGGTGCGCTTGACGGGCTGAAAGGTACCTCAGCCGGTAATCTGATAGGGATCCAGTGATGGCACTCAGTGAAATTTTGCTTTCGCCGGACAATCAGCAGTTCAGCATGGCGGTAAAAGGGAGCAGTTATTCATTTCGCGTTTTGTGGCGCGATATCTGCTGGGTGCTGGATATCTCAGACGGCACAGGGGCAGCCATTATATCGGGAATACCGCTGGTCACCGGCACGGACCTGATGGAGCCGTTTAATCACCTCGGTCTGGGATTTTCACTGCTTGTGGTCTGTGACGCACCCGGTCAGGACTACCCGACAGAAACCGATCTCGGTACCCGCAGCCACCTTTACATTATTACGGAGTAGACATGTCACAGAACTGGATGCGTCATTTTGAACTGCAGGTGGTGGACAAGGACGGCAGGGGCATTGACCTGGGCGACTTCAAGGTGACGTTTAATATCGACTGGTTCAACCTTAGCAGCCAGACGCGCGTCGGAACATTTCGCATTTATAACCTTGCGCCGGATACCGTGCAGCGCATCATGGGTGAGGAATTCTCCCGCGTCCGGGCGATTGCTGGTTATGACGGTATAGCGCCGGAAGTCAGTGCGGATCAGATTGGCGTGGCGCGGTCTGTCGATGCCAACAAGGTGGGCCAGCAGGACGGACGTAACTACGGCGTGATCTTCGATGGCGAAATCCGCTATTCGCTGACGGGCAAAGAAAACCCGGTTGATTCTTTCGTACTCATTCAGGCAGTCGATGCGCACCAGGCGTATTCGACCAGCATCACCAGCATGACGCTGGCGGCGGGGTACACCACGGCGGATGTACAGAAAGCGCTGATGAAAGATTTTGCGGCCAAAGGCGCGGAGCAGGGCAACTTACCGGCAATGCCGCCCACTGTTTTCCCGCGTGGCCGCGTGCTGTTTGGCATGACGCGCGACCTGATGGACAACGTGGCGCAGCAGTGTACCGCAACCTGGATGTTCGTTGACGGCAAAATGGAAATGGTGGGCGATAATGAAGTGGTGCATGAGGCCATTGAGCTGAACAGCGATACCGGGCTTATCGGTATGCCGCAGCAGACTATCGGTAACGGCATCAACGTGCGCAGCCTCATCAATCCCAACATCCGGGTTAATGGCCTGATAAGGCTGAATCAGGGCGATGTGGTGATCAACCGCGCCGCATTGCCGGGCAGCGACATCAGCATGTCACCGGGAAGGATTACCGACCAGACCACCAACGGTAACACGACAACAAGTGGAACTATTTCAAATCCTGCCAGTATCGCAACAGACGGCGTTTATAAAGTTGTCGCTATTATGTACACTGGCGATACCCGAGGTCAGGCGTGGTACATGGATTTAATGTGTGAGGCGCGTGGGGCCGCTGATCTTGTTAGTCAATCTTCGAGGGAGAAAGGTTTGTGATGAAACTAATTGCCATTGTTTTGTCAGTTGCTTCATTTTCAAGCGTAGCAGCAATACAGTGTGGCGAGTTCCGCATGACTGGTAATGGCATGACCGTAATTAATGGTGAAACAGTTACATCACAGAAAATCACTTTTCTCGGTAAAAAAGGCGATTACGCCAATATGAAGATGGACATGGGCCTGATGCCTGCCAGCGACGGCAACAATTACGGCTTCCAGTTCATCAAGCGAGACGGCAAAGCATGGCTCAACGTCCAGCTACTGCAAGCCAGTATGGACGCACCGCGCGTGATCGGCTCGTTCCCGTGCGTGAAAGTGGCTGACTAGGACCTGAAACAGAGTCATAATGGATCCGACAAGAAATTTAAGCAGGATAAAGTCATGATTACAGGTATTGAGGCATTAGCGATTCAGGCCACAGATATTATTTCTGTGTCTCGTGCCGCTCAACAGATAGTCTCTCCACTGGCTGCTGCAAACAGCATGCTGGTCAAGACCTCCGCGCCTGCTAATCCTGATCAGATAAAATTTGCGCTTGATCGCGTTTCCGTTTCGATTGCTCTTGTCGAAAGAAAATTAGCTGAATGTGCAGAAATTATCGGCGGTCTTGAAGACCCAGAAACCAGTGGACTGCTTTTTCAGCTTTCATTTCCCGATGAACTGAAAAAGAAAGCAGAACTTATTTCTTTGCAGATAGAAAACCTGAAAAATGTTTTCTCAATAGTTGAAGACGCCCCCTCTTGGAAACCCTATCTGTCCATTGTGCAAGAAAAGCGTAAGCAGGCTGTCAGAGGAATGTCTAATCTGAGGAATGCATATCTTAATATTGCCCTTATTGTAGAGCAGTACACAAACCCTGTACCCACAGTAGAAAGCACGGTGGAAGGTGATACGCAGGAATTTGCCTCCGCTGTTTTAGCATCAAAAAAACTGCTTGAAGGTCAGAGCAGCGGATGGCTATAAATTGCTAAGCGGCATGGTTTCACAGGTCTGCATCCATCCTTCCCTTGCTAATAACTCAACAGTACAGGGTTATGCCAGAGAGCTTTCAGCCTATCTCAACGGTGCATCTGTATCTGGCCGTCTTGGTAAAAACGGTGGCTTTGAAAGAAATACTAACGCTACTCAGTCTGGCATTTTGAAAATTCACATAAAGATACCCGGGAGTGGTTACTGGCCAACTAACCTTTCCCAGGTAAAAAGAACAAGCAATGATTATCTGGTTTATGTCAGACACTGGGATTATAACGAGAAATATCAAATTCTGGCGATTATCACGCCTGATGCGCATGAGAGAATTGACGGCTTATTACCTGATCTCATTAAAATTGCTGAGAAGTGTTTTCATGACCTTAACGATAACCAGTTGAAGCAGTTAACGTACTATTGAAAAATGAACTCTAATATGACCCGCTTCGGCGGGTTTTTTTATGCCCGGAGAAAAGCAAATGACCGTATCCAGCCAGACACGCAGCGGTGAGCTCTCAGAGGTTCTGAAAACTGAGCGCAGCGTGATCAACAATCAACTGCGTGTGGCATTGCCAGGGATTGTTCAGTCATTTGATCCCGATACGGTCACGGTGGTGGTACAGCCTGCCATTCGATATATCAAGAGGGACAGTGACGGAATTGAGTCTACGCATGATTACCCGCTACTCACTGATGTGCCGGTGTATTTTCCGCGCGGTGGTGGCTGCACAATCACGTTCCCGGTTAAAGCTGGCGATGAGTGTACGGTAGTTTTTGCAGACCGGTGTATCGATTTCTGGTGGCAGAATGGCGGCGTTCAGGAGCCTGTCGATCCTCGCCAGCATGATTTATCCGATGCGTTTGCTTTCGTTGGCCCACAGTCACAGGCTCAAAAAATATCCGGCATCAGCACTACAACCCTACAGATGCGCACTGATGATGGTTCTGCTTATATCGAACTTGACCCAAACAGCAAGGGCGTCAATGTTGTGGCACCGGGCGGCTTTAACGTTACGACGCCGCTGGCCACATTCAGCCAGGCAGTAACGATTTCTGGTTTGTTAACGTGGGCAGGCGGCATGGTGGGCAGTATTGCAGCAGGCACAGCGGCGAAAATTACAGGCGCTATCCAGTTTTTCGGCACGCTTTCTTCGAACGGAAAAGACATCAGCGATGGTCACACGCACAAGGGCGTTCAACAGGGGAATGACAGTACAGGCGGGGTAAACTGATGCGGTACCGACGCGAAGACAACGACGGCGACTATACGTTTGGCCGTGGCGATGACACCTGGCTGATTAATTCACCCGAGGCGGTAGCGCAGGCTGTAAAAACGCGCTTCCTGCTCTGGTACGGTCAGTGGTTTCTTGATACTACGGCGGGAACGCCATGGATTCAGTCGGTGCTCGGTAAGCAAAAACCTGAAACTTACAACTTAGCTATACGCCAGCGCATCCTTGAGACACAGGGTGTTAAATCCCTCATCTCTTTCGATACCAGCCTTAACACCGCCAGTCGCCGGGTAATCTTCACCGCGACGATTGACACTATCTACGGGACGACCACCGTTACAAGCGAGGCTTAATGGCTCTCAACCTAGACACGCTGGGGCTATCGGCAACGGTAACCGCCCAGGGCATCAGTGCGCCTGCTTATCAGACCATCCTCACCACCATCACCGGCTACTTTCAGCAGATTTACGGTACCGATGCCTATCTGGATCCGGACAGTAAAGACGGTCAGATGGTGGCACTGGTGGCGCTGGCCATTCATGACGCCAACAACACCGCCATTGCGGTTTACAACTCGTTTTCGCCGTCAACAGGTATGACCGACGCGCTTTCACGTAACGTTAAAATTAACGGTATCACTCGCCGTGCGGCAACGAACTCAACCGCTGACCTGACGCTGAGCGGTGCGGCGGGTACCACGATTACCAACGGTTCAGTTAAGGACACCAACGGCATTATCTGGAACCTGCCTGCCAGCGTGACCATCGGCCCGGGCGGTACCGTGATCGCCACTTCCACCTGCGCGGTGTCGGGCGCTGTCGCTGCTGTGGCGGGCTCGGTCAGTAAAATTAACACGCCCACGCGCGGCTGGACGAGTGTAACCAATGCATCAGCGGCGACGGTGGGCAGTGCAGCAGAAACGGACTCAGAACTTCGCATCCGTCAGCGGCAGAGTGTTGCGCTTCCGTCTCTGACGCCTTTTGCGGCGCTGGACGGGGCGATCGCAAACATCACCGGCGTGACACGTCACAAACTCTATGAAAACGACACCGGAAGCCAGGACGCAAACGGGCTGCCTGCGCACTCCGTTGCGGCAATTGTGGACGGTGGAGACGTTAACGCCATTGCTCAGGTTATTCAGGGCAAAAAGGGGCAGGGCGTTGCCACGTTCGGTTCTACTGCCGTTTCTGTGCAGGACAAATGGGGAAATCCGCACACCATCAGTTTTTCAAGGTCATCCCCGGTACCCGTGTTTGTGGCTATCACGCTTAAGGTGTTTCAGGGCTATACAACTCAGGTCGGAAATGACATCAAAAAGGCGATTGCGGATTACGTTAACTCGCTGGATATCGGCGATGATCTGTTGCTGAGCCGGGTTTACTCACCGGCAAACCTTGGCGTGGTGAGCGGGGGCGAGAGCCGGTATTACGACATCAACAGCCTGCAGATCGGGCGTTCTGCGGCAACGGTCGCACCGGCCAATATCGTGACGGCGTTTAACGAGGCTGTGACCTGTTCAGTGGACAACATCACAGTTACGGTGGCGTCATGAGCAGATACACCGACCTGATAACGAATTATCACCGGACTAAGCCTCTTTTTACACAGCATGTCGATTTGTCCACACGCCCCCTCACGGATACCGGCAGTGCCATGGACGGGCTCCTGACGGCCTTTGATATCGACCAGGCCGTGGGCGTTCAGCTGGACACCCTCGGGGAATGGATAGGCCGGAGCCGCACGGTGGCCATACCTATTTCAGGGGTTTATTTCTCCTTTGATACGGATGGTCTGGGCTGGGATCAGGGTGTCTGGCAGGGGCCGTATGATCCGGACAGCGGCTATACCCGTCTCAGTGATGAAACCTACCGGATTATCCTCAAAGCCAAAATCGCTATTAACAACTGGGACGGCACCAACGGTTCGTTAAAAGGAATTCTGGATAACGCGCTGGCCGGTTCCGGCCTGACGATGCAGATCGTAGACGGCCAGGACATGACAGTCGGGCTTTGGGTGTTTCCTGAAAAGGATATCAGCCTGGTGTCGAGAGAACTCATTGCGGCCATCCGTCAGGGCTATCTGACAGTAAAAGCAGCGGGCGTATTTGCCGGAAGTATTCAAATCCCCTCGGTCATCACACCGTCTGAGGGAAGTACATTTTTTGGTTTCGATATGGAAAACGGGTTCATATCGGGCTTTGACAGCGGCGCATGGGAGACGAAACTCTGATGTCAGTGAACAATTTTAAAGCTTTCGCAACGGACGCAAGTGCGAACGTCACATCGCAGGGTGACTATGAAAATCTCCCTGCACTCCAGACGGGTTTTCAGTCGGGCAAAGCTTCCTCAGCACAAATCAACAAGGCGCTGAGGCAGTCCACAACAGTGGCTGCAATGGTAGGACAGATTATTGCTGCTGCCGGGCTGGACGCAAAAGACAATGGCGACATTGCCACGCTGTTATCTAATTTCGTCACCGCTCTTATACCTGCTCTGGGGATCGACAGATATGAGCAGACACCCGATGAAACGCATATCCGTTCACCGGACAAGAAAAGCTACGTTCTGGTAAATAACAATGGCTGGGGCGCATGGAATACCGATACCGGTATTATTCCGTTGGCGCTGGGTAATGGCGGTACCGGCGCGAAAAACGCATCTGATGCCCGTAAAAATCTTAACTTACAGGGTTTCTCGTCGACCAATGATCAGTCTGCGGGCGCTTATAACTACATGCTGTCGCCCAATAACAATTATTCGCTTGTTATGGCCAACAGCGGGACGTGGGGCGCTCAGGATTCAACAGGCAAGACTATCCCCCTGCCAGTGGACAGGGGCGGCACGGGCGCGGTAAACCCGGCAGATGCGAGGACTAACCTCGGACTGAAAGCGCTTTCAGTCCAGGATACAGCACCTGTCGCAAACGGCGGCACAGGAGCAACAACAGCCGACGCCGCGAGGACTAATCTCGGGCTGGGTCCCGTCGCAACAATGACCACGGTTCCGGTAGCAAGTGGGGGGACTGGCTCGACAACGGCTGCGGATGCAAGGAATAACCTCGGTCTGGGTAATGCCTCCACTTATACTGTGGGTTCTGGTCCGAATCAGATCCCGGACATGAATTCATTTACCAAAGGAAGTGGGTGGCAGAAATTGCCGGGCGGGAAAATCCTGCAGTGGTTCCAGGTCACCACAAGTACGTCAGCGGCTGTTCAGGTAAGTTTCCCCATCCCGTTCATGTCCGGTGCAAATATGATTGTTGCCTCTCCTGTCGATGTGAATGTGCCTAACTGGGCGTCAGCAGCGATTTATAACGCCAGCTCATGCCTGGTTTCAGCGTATGACGGCAGCAAGGTTCGCGTCGCCACAACCGTTTATATCTTCGCCATAGGGGAATGATTGATGTACATGTACAGCGCCAAAAATAACGCTTTTTACCCTCTGTCACTGAAAGAAAATTACGAGGCTGCAGGTTCATGGCCGGATGACGGGAAAGAGGTAGATGAGGATGTATTCAGCACATTCACGAATGCACCGGCAGGAAAAACGAGGGTGGCGGGAGCAGATGGTTTGCCTGCCTGGGGAGATATCCCACCGCCAACAAAAGAGGAACTGGTGGCTGTGTCGGTAACGAAAAAAACAAACCTGATGGCTGCAGCGACTGTCGCAATCGATCCACTCCAGGATGCTGTCGATCTGGATATGGCGACGGATGCGGAAAAAGCACAGCTGAACAACTGGAAGAAATATCGCGTACTGCTTAACCGTGTTGATACGTCTACGGCTCCGGATATTACCTGGCCTGACCAACCAAAATAAAAAAAGCCCGTCGACCGGGCAAAGATTTTACCGCCCCCGTCTATGCAGGTTTACGGGGTGGGTGATTAAAGTTTAGTCACACCCCGAAACACTTCCAAATAAAATCCCTTTTCCACCAAAGCCTTTACAAATCTCCCAACCGCAGCGGCTTGATCATTTTTCTCAAATGATAATACTGTTTTTATATACAGTATTTTTGAGGGCGTGATCATGCCGCGCTATGGCGATATCAGGGTATCTTTTTTTGAGGCAATTAAGCGTTCGCAAAAGTATGGCGTCACCGTTTCTACATCTGACTTTGTGGCTGAACTTGCAAAGCGTAACTGGGAATTCAGCCACAAGCAGGCCAACGAGTGGATAGCCCAGAACGTGATGACGTTCCGTGATCAGTCGCCAGAAGAAGGTGAAAACCGACTATGGCAGCGTTTCTATCACTACGGAGATTACTGATATGGGATTTCCTTCACCAGCGGCAGACTTCGTTGAGAGCCGCATAGATCTGAACAATCTGATGATTCACCATCCGTCTGACACGATGCGCATTGAAACGCCTCGAGGCTTTGTTTTGGTTGACCGGTCACTAAAGCCATTGCCGGGTAAAAAGGTTGTATGGCAGGTGGACGGTTATCCCATGGTCGGAAAGTATTTTAAGGGCGGCATCATTACTGAAGATGGGGAGACTATCGACGGGGAATCGCTGGATGGGGTGGTAATGCTGGGCGTTGTGACGTTTGAAGTGCTGGACGTTTATGATGCTGACTGGTTGCCAATATAAATGTGCGAGTGTTTAATTTATAGGCAATTATAAGTACATAAATGAGTACAATATTTTATTTATGATTTTAAATTATGAATAAAAACAATGAAATAAAATGCAAGTACCATAATCGTGAAACAAAAAAGTGAATTCAGAGGCGGGCACGTCGCTGTCCTGTCTGCAAAAAATCAACGTTCAGGATAGTCGTCTGCGTGCCTGAGTACAACTGCCAGGGTGCAGGCTGTTGAATGGTGCGCAGCAGTTCATACTTTTTTTCAATTTATTTAAACCTTATTAAGGGTTTTGCCGTAAAACGTCCCGCTGTTCATGTCCGTTTTACTTGCTCAACTAAGGATGAAGTGTTGAAAAGGCGTCTGTTAATTACCGTAACTGTTTTTTGGGCTTCGCTGGCGCAGGCCGACGATATGCCATTTCCTGTGACGCCACCGGCGATTGATGCAGCCTCCTGGGTGCTGATGGACGCCACCACGGGGCAGGTGCTGACCGCGGGCAATCCCGACGAGCGCCGGAATCCCGCCAGTCTGACCAAGCTGATGACCGGCTATGTGGTCGACCGCGCGATCGACCAAAAGAAAATTACCCGCGACGACATGGTGACGGTGGGAAAAGATGCCTGGGCAGCAGGCAATCCGGTCTTTAAAGGCTCCTCACTGATGTTTCTTAAGCCCGGTGATAAGTTAAGCGTGCGTGATCTCAGCCGCGGCGTGATCATTGATTCAGGCAATGACGCCTGCGTTGCGCTGGCGGATTATGTGGCCGGTAGCCAGGACAACTTTGTTAAGTTAATGAACCACTACGTGGAGAAACTGGGGCTGACGAATACCCATTTCGAAACCGTACACGGTCTGGATGCGCCGGGGCAATATTCCAGCGCACTGGATATGGCAAAACTGTCGCGCGCCATTATTGATGGCGAGCCCGATTTCTATGCCATGTACCGTGAAAAAACCCTCACCTGGAACGGCATTACCCAGAACAACCGTAACGGCCTGCTGTGGGACAACAACCTGCACGTCGATGGCCTGAAAACGGGCCATACTGAAACGGCGGGCTTCAATATTATTGCCTCCAACATTGTGGGTCAGCATCGCCTGATTGCCGTCATCATGGGCGGGAAAAGTGCGAAAGGGCGTGAAGAGCAGGCGCGCAAGCTGCTGGTCTGGGGCCAGAATACGTTTGATACCGTACAACTGTTCCATGCCGGTAAGAAAATTGGCAGTGAACATGTCTGGTACGGTAATCCGCACCAGGTTGACGTGGGCACGGCAAACGATGTTTATCTGTCACTGCCGCGCAGCGAAATCCCGAACGTCAAAGCCAAATACGTGATCAACCGCACCGACCTGGAAGCGCCACTTAAAGCCAATGAGAATATTGGTGAAATCCAGGTGATGGACAAGGACAAGCAGATCGCCAGCTATCCGCTGGTGGCACTCACCGCCGTTAACGAGGCGGGTGTAGTGAGCCGCATCACGGACTACCTGAAACGCAAGTTCTAATCGTTACGTCCCTGCTTCGCCTTCGCGGGGCAGGGATGAACCCGCTATCGTGCGTCTTGTGTTGTCGTCGTGGTGAATTTTGCTGATTTCCGGGGCAGGGTTGTTGATAATGGTCCGCTCAACGCTGTACAAGCGAAAACATTGACGGCGCGCCAGGATCGGCAGGGCGCGACGCGTAGAATCATTTTTTTACCAGCGGACAAGCGACTTTGCGCTCTGATAAACCCATCTCAAATCTGGAATTCTGGTTATATCGTCATTACCGCAGCGTGCACGGGTTACGCATCGCAGTGGCGTTTCTGTGTGCGTTTCTGCTTGTCCGCGTCACGGGCATTCCCGAAGGCACCTGGCCTTTGATTACCCTGGTTGTGGTGATGGGGCCGATCTCAACCTGGGGAAACGTCTTCCCGCGCGCCATTCAACGCATTGGCGGAACGATTGCCGGGTCAATCTCTGGTCTTATCGCCCTCAGGCTGGAGATGATTTCGCTGCCCGGCATGCTGGCATGGTGCGCAGTGATCATGTTTATCAGCGGCTATCTGACGCTGGGGAAACACCCTTACATGGCATTGCTGATTGGCATCACGCTGTGCGTGGTTGTAGGCGCGCCAATGGGGGATTTCACCGTGGCGATGTGGCGCGGTGGCGATGTCATTTTAGGATCGTTACTGGCGCTGTTATTTACGGCCATATGGGCGCAGCGTGCGTATATTCACTGGCGTATTCAGCTGTCAGATACGCTGGCAGAAATGGCCAAAATCTACCATGCAGGGTTTTCCGCCAACCTCGTGGAAAAGCCCCGGCTGAACAAACCGCTGGGCAAACTGCTCACCAGCGTGGTGAAAATGCGTGCCCTGCTGGAGCCGTCCAGTAAAGAAACCCGCATCCCAAAATCAGTGTTTGAAGCGATACAGACGTTGAACCGTAATATGGTGTACACCATTGAGATGCAAATTAATGCCTGGTGGGCATCACGCGAAAGTCATCTGATCATGCTGAATGCTCCGACGTTACGCCGCACGCAGGAGATGACCGAAAACGCGCTGCGAACCTTATCGGTCATGGCTGTGAAGGGGGAAACCTACGACATCATCGCGGCCAATCATGAGTTAACGGAAATCGTCAAAGAGCTTAAGCAGTTGATCGCTGACGGGAGTGACCGTCTGGAAGAAGCGCCGATTTATGGCTATGTCTGGCTGAGTCTGGAGCTGGCGAAGCAACTGGAACGCATGACGGATTTGATGCGCCTGGCGCTGCGTAAATAATTACCTCAGACAATGACTTAATGCGAAACCCGGTTTTTTTGCGCTAAGATAAGAGCCAGTCCGAATTTAGCTGTGAGAATTGCCCACAAGGCTGGCTGGCCGCTAAGCTGATCGTTTTGACTCTCTCCCTGCTTTAGCAGGCTTAAAGAAAGGTGCCATCATGGAAAATGCCAAGCAATCATTTCAGGACGTACTTGAGTTTGTCCGTACGTTCCGCCGCAAGAACAAACTGCAGCGTGAAATCGTCGATAATGAGAAGAAAATTCGTGACAACCAAAAGCGTGTGCTGCTGCTGGATAACCTGAGCGAATACATCAAACCCGGCATGAGCGTTGAGGCGATTCAGGAAATCATCGCCAGCATGCGTGCCGACTATGAAGATCGCGTGGATGAGTACATCATCAAAAACGCTGACCTGTCTAAAGAGCGCCGCGAGCTGTCTAAAAAGCTCAAGACCATGGGCGTGGGCGAGACGAAAACGCCATAAGGCAACGCGTATTATCGCGGATAACCAGCCCGCTCCAGCCATCCGGTTGGGCGGGTTTTTTTGCGTCCGCGATCAGCGGGAAAGCTTGCGGGCAATCTGCTGTAACTGACGGGCCAGCGCGGATAAGTCTGCGTCTTTGCTGGCTGGCGCGGCGGTGGTTTCCCGCACGACCAGTACCGGCTCCAGCGTCCGTGACGCGACCGCTTCCCCCTGCAGCGCGGCCAGCGCCTGCTCCACGCTCGTGGCACCCAGTTGCTGGAGATCCTGACGAATCGTGGTCAGCGGCGGCTGGTACCAGGCGCTTTCTGCCGTGTCATCGTAGCCGACAATGGAGATTTCAGCCGGAATCGCCACGCCATGCTGATGCAATGCCCGCATGGCACCCAGCGCCATTTCATCATTCGCTACCAGCAGCGCCTGGGGCAGCGCGTCCGGTAACTGAGACAGCATAGCCTGATAGCCCGACTGGGCACTCCAGTCGCCGCGCAGCACACAACAGGGAGACAGGCCGTGCCCGGCCAGCACCTGGCGCCAGACCGCTTCACGCTGACGGGCCGATACCGAGCGAACCGGACCATTCAGCAGGCCGATGTGCGTATGTCCGAGCGCGACGAGATGCTCAACTGCGGCCCGCGCCCCTTTTTCATTGGAGTACTGGCAATGAGACACAACGGCGTGCGGTTCAGAATCCAGAAACAGCACCGGTTTTTTGCCACACAGACGACGGATTTTTTCCGCGTCGGCGGCCTCAAGCGGCATATTAATCAGTACGGCATCAACGCGCTGCGCCATCAGTTCATTCACCGTGGCTTCGGCATCGTCCGCGCTGTCCATGGCAATGACTAAATGGTAGCCGGCTCTGGCGGCGCGCTGCTGTATTGCCGAGGCAATCTGCGCTGGGGCCATTAACGCCAGATTGCTGGTGGCCAGGCCAAGGGTCCGCGTGGCTTTACCCGCTAACTGCTGCGCAACCCGATTGGGAACGTAGTTGAGCTGTTGCATCGCCGCTTCCACTTTTTCGCGGGTACGGGGAGAAACCTGCTCAGAGCGATTAAGCACACGAGAAACGGTTTGATAGGAAACGCCCGCCAGTTGGGCAACATCATCAAGGGTCACAGAGCGGGACGTCATTCTTCCTCCAAAAGATGAGGCAGCGAGTGTAACAAATTTCCGTTACCCACGCGTCGTGCAACGGCGTGGCTGCGTGCTCATCACATCCGTGTTTAACGGTTCTGTTGATAGATCTGCAGGTTGACATTGACCGCGTTCAACAGCGGTGCAGTGATGCCATGACGGCTGGCACGTAACAGCAGGTCGCCAATGATCGGGTCGGCTTCAATCGCAAAGCCCTGGGTCAAATCACGATACATTGAGGAGGTCATCGGCGTCGACGGGTCGTTCAGCAGCGCGTAGATTTTGGCGGTCACGGCCGGGCGCGGTTGGTAGCCCTCAGCACAGATAATCTGCAGCACTTCGCTATAAATGCCCTGAAGCAACATCTCGCCGCCTGGCTGGTTCAGCACCTGTTGCGTATTCCCCCGCGCCAGACAGCACACGGCGCCGAGCGTGCTCAGCAGCAGCCATTTTTCCCATAATTCACCGATAATATTGTCGGTAAAAACTGTGTCGACCATGCTGCTGCGAAGGGCAACATCAACCCGCTGAAGCCGGGCATCATTATTACCATCCAGCGCGCCGTAACAGATCTGGTGCAGAGGCGTTAACTGCACCACATGGCCCTGGTCGTTCAGCGTGGCGTTAATTTTGCACAGCCCACCGATCACCCTGTCGGCACCAAAGTGGGTGACCAGCGTATCAATATGCCGCATGCCATTCAGGATCGGCATGATCAGCGTGTGCGGACCGACAGCCCGCTCAATATCCTGGATGGCCTGATCCAGACCGGTGCTTTTGACCGTGATGATGATTAAGTCGTAATGCGTGTCCAGGCTGTCGGCAGTGATCAACGTCGGATGCAGCGTTTCCTGCCCTGATGGGGTCTGCAGCACCAGGCCCGTTTGTTGTAACTGACGGAAACGGCCTTCACGGACCAGAAAGGTCACATCCTGCCCGGCCTGCATCAGCCGCGCACCAAAATAACCGCCAGTTGCACCCGCACCTACCAGTAAAATACGCATCCCTTCTCCCTCTGTTAAACGCGCCTGTCCAGATGCAGGACAGAAAGTTTAGTTATGCGTTAAAACCCATTCTGCCCGCAAGCATTATTACATTCCGCATGGGCACAGAATCGCGCATTGATCGTGTTCCATTGAGCGCGACCTATGTCAAAAATCTTGAATATAGTGCTTAAGTATATTCACTATCCCTCATGACATGGCTGGCGTAACCTTATTTCATCGATGTTTATCATGCGAAAGCACCCGTCTTTCGCCAGGAGATGTTACAGATGAAAAAGATTGGTTTTCTCTCATTTGGCCACTGGACGCCCTCGCCGCAGTCCGCCACGCGTTCTGCCCAGGATGTGTTGCTGCAATCTATCGACCTGGCCGTCGCAGCGGAAGAACTGGGCGCGGATGGGGCCTATTTTCGTGTGCACCACTTCGCCCGTCAGCTCAGCTCGCCGTTCCCGCTGCTGGCTGCGGTCGGTGCACGCACCAAAAAAATTGAAATAGGGACTGGCGTGATCGACATGCGCTATGAAAATCCGCTTTATATGGTGGAGGATGCCAGCGCTGCGGATCTGATTTCCAACGGTCGCTTACAGTTGGGACTGAGCCGTGGTTCACCCGAGCAGGTGATTGATGGCTGGCGTTACTTCGGCTACGTGCCGCAGGAAGGCGAGACGGATGCGGACATGGGCCGTCGCCATACGGAAGTGTTCCTGGATGCGCTGCGTGGCGAAGGCTTTGCTAAACCGAATCCCCAGCCAATGTTCCCCAATCCACCGGGCTTGCTGCGTCTTGAACCGCTGTCGGAAGGCTTACGTGAGCGTATCTGGTGGGGCTCGGGTTCCAACGCCACCGCAGTATGGGCAGCGAAAATGGGCATGAATCTGCAAAGCTCGACGCTGAAAGATGATGAAACCGGCGAGCCGTTCCACATCCAGCAGGCCAAACAGATTCGCGCCTACCGTGATGCCTGGAAAGCGGCAGGGCATCAACGTGAACCGCGGGTTTCCGTCAGCCGCAGTATCTTCGCGCTGGTGAATGATATGGACCGCGCCTACTTTGGTCGCAGTGGTCAGGATCAGGATTCCGTCGGTTTTCTGGATGAGAAAACCCGCGCCATTTTCGGTCGCAGTTACGCGGCTGAACCCGAAAAGCTGATCAAACTGCTGGCAGAGGATCAGGCGATTGCCGAAGCGGATACCTTGCTGCTCACCGTGCCGAATCAGTTGGGCGTGGAATATAATGCCCATGTGATTGAAGCGATTCTGAAGTATGTCGCTCCTGAATTAGGCTGGCGTTAAACGCTAACTGATTCTGTGAGAATAAGGCCCCCGCGCAGTCCGGATTGCGCGGGGTTTTTCATTCTTTTCCATCCTGATGTCCTGTCTTCTCTCCCGGTTACGTAGCAGTGAATACCGTTTTTTTATTTTAAAAAACTATTTCGTCGCGACACAATTTCTTATTAAGAATAACTCTTTCGGATTTATCTCAATAAAATCATGCGCGTTGTAAATTAATTGACATGAACTCATGTTAATTTTATTAATGAGTAAAGGGCGTAGAAAGAATCGTTGCCTGATTAACTATCCCTAATTGCTGCGTGAATAACGCAGTCATCTTTTTATTTCCACTTTATAGCGAACAGAAATGACAGGCCGGTGCTTATCCTGAATTTAAGATGGCACTGATGCTGACGAAATGTCTCAGCCTGGCGATGTGCATCGTGCATTTTGTCCCACCCCAAACTAACCGGAAAAAAGAATGGCGATCGATATTTATTTGAAAGTTGAAGGCACCACAGGTGAATCACAGGACAGTAAACATAAAGGATGGACCGACGTACTCTCATTTGAGTGGGGGGCTTCACAACCCGGCAATATGGCTGTTGGCGGCGGTGGTGGCGCGGGAAAAGTGAGTTTTAACGATCTGCGGATCAAAGCCTTAATCGATAAATCCACGCCAGCCATTCTTAAATACTGTTCCAGCGGAAAGCATGTTTCAAAAGTTGAACTGTCGGTTTGCAAAGCTGGCGGTAGTCAGATTGAGTACACGAAAATTGTGCTGGAAGATGTTCTGGTCACCGCAACGAATTTCAACGGTATCGGGCAAAGTGACACTATTGTTGTGGACTATGCCTTTCAGGCATCTAAAGTTTCTACCAGCTATTGGGAGCAAAGCGCCAGCGGGACTAAAGGTGCGGAAAGCAAAGCCGGTTGGGATATTAAACAAAATAAAGAGAGCTGAGTTAATCTGCCCGTAAATATAAAGGTGAAAAATGGCTATTGATATATTTTTGAAGATAGACGGGATTGAAGGTGAGTCGCAAAATGCGAATCATAAAAAATGGATTGATGTACTTTCATTTGACTGGGGCGCGCAGCAGCCAGGGAATATGGCCGTTGGCGGCGGTGGGGGAGCAGGTAAAGTAAATTACCGCGATTTAACCGTTGAGGCCTTAATTGATAAGGCCACGCCTGCATTAGTGAAATATTGCGCCAGTGGTAAACATCTGCCGAAAGTTCAGCTGTCCGTTTGCAAGGCGGGTGGACAGGAAGTGGAGTATACCCGCATCACACTTGAGGATGTCCTGGTGACACAGACTGACTTCACCGGCGTCGGGCACGCGTCAACGCTGGGTATGCAATATTCCTTTCAGGCCAGCAAAGTGGCACTGGAATACTGGGAACAGGCTTCTCAGGGAACGAAAGCCGCTTCTGTACAGATGGGCTGGGATATTAAACAAAATAAAGAAAACTAATGACTTTGTCGGGCGGCATCAAAAAGTGAGGGCGTTATGGCATTTCCAAAAGTGAGTCTTATTGAGGGCCTGACTACGGACCCTCGTTTTAATCCTGCGGGTTCCGCTAACTTTCTGTCCAAAGAGGTGCTTGATGAAGCGCTGATTTTAGTCAGATCGTTTGAACCAGCGGAAATCGCCCGGCTGAGTAAAACCGATACCAGCCAGATTGCTTATGCGATGTCGAATTATAAAGAAGATAATAACCGTCGTTATAAAACCTGGAACGAAGAGTCGGCTTCAGTCAGGAGGCCTGGCGGAGAAATTCGGCATCTTGACAATCGTATTGGCGGCGTCAGAGTTCAGCAGGCAAGTTCGATTGCGACAGGTGCGATATCAAGCTCTACTGGCGCTACAGGTGTGGTTTTATGGTCCGCTTACCAGGGTCTTGGAAGTATTATTGGACGGGGCTCTCTTCCTGTACTGGCGGCACTCTTTTCTGCGGCAGGCGCCTACTTCGTCAACAAAAAAACCGTTGCCGTTAATCAGATGGCTGCCCATATCAAAGCACTTGCGGATCTCTTTAATACTGCACATGAAGCCTTTGAAGACTTCAAAACAGAAGCGGAGCGTAAACGCGCTAATTTTAAACCCGATGATCAAATGCGTACGCCCCTCACCTTTGAGCAAACCGTGGCATCCCATAACGCCTGGCCCCAGGATCATGCGCGGGACATGACGCCCATCCTTCAGCAATTTATCCGCCATGAATATCAGCGTGTGGAGCTGTATGGCACAAGTGCCGAGTTTGTGAAGGTTTTTTTAAAAAACCAGGCACCCCTTTCTCTTTCACGCACGCAGTACAGTAATCTGATTAACTTAAAATTCCCGTAAGGAATGGCGAAAAGCTGTCTGAAGGCAACGCTATTCAGACGGCAAGCCCGCTTAGCGTGCCGGACGGTGAGTTCACGTCTTGATAAAGGTAAGCAGACTGACCACCTTACCGGTTAAAGCATACGCCCTGGATTTTGCGTTTACCGTCTCACTTCTCAGATAAGTTACCCTGCGCGGATAAAGGTTACCCCGCGCTTTTCCGCCCGGGTAAACGGTATTGCTTTGCGCCAGCCAAAAGTCAGGCTTCAGGCCCCACCATTCACATCAACCATTCGCGCATACGGCGTTTCAGTTGGCGCGCAGTATGCGTTGGAGGCGCATTAACAGTCGGCCGCAGGGCCGGACGGGACAGACAGCAGAATATTGTCAACGTTATGTGAGTTAGCTTCCAGGTCCTGACTTGTTGTCATCCGCTAAAATCGTTATGGTTAACAAGCGTTTGTCAGACCCGATAGCGGGACCAGCCCAGTAAGAAAACCTCCCGATATCAGCGCGTCGGCACTCTTGTAACTCATTGATGTCTTGCATACATAAACAGTAAGCGGGCTGTCTGAAGGCGCAAACCCGGTGCTGGTGCACCAGAAGCAGGTACAGCCTCATCCGGCCTGTATCGCGCCAAATGGCCTCGCGAATGATGGACTCACCTTATTGACCAGGAGCTTGCAAATGACGATGAATGCCCGATCTTCTGACGCTGCACTTACGGCGGCCTCATTTAAAACCCAGCGACATTATACAGTTGGATATGTACCTAAATTCGGGGACACCAGCACACCTGCACTGAACATTAGTGGCAAATGGTTACGTGAATTGGGATTCGAGACGGGGACGAAGGTAAGGGCAGAGATCAGCAAGGGCTGTATCGTGTTGCAGGTCGAGACACCGGAGTCAGAAGAGAACCTTTCCCCAGCGCGTTAAGGGTTGTGTTGCTCTAACCACCGTTTATAGTTACAGAATCAACCGCCCCGTTTAAGGAGCCTGACATGCCACATTACTGTTTTTTCCAAAAGGGTAAGCAGATTGTCGTGCTGGAAAAATCGTCTACAGACGAGGCTACCCAGCTCATTGCGCAGGGCTATGAAAAGCAATTTGAGGAGATGAGTGCGTCCAGTGAGAAAAAGGCACTCGCTCGCTTTGCGGATATTCGCCAACGTAACCAGGCGGATTACGAGGACTTCCTGGCGGGGGCGGCAACGATGCCGATCATCGATGGCTTACGCGCGGTAGCGGGTTTTATCGTGGGTAAGAAGTAGCGCAGCCGGAGCAGCGCCTGCGTTAAGTTCCCTGCGCTGTAACGCGACCTGGATTGTTGCGTATTTCACGCCATTCCCAAAACAAAAAGCCCGCTCAGGTTTCACTGAGCGGGCTTCTCTAAATCTGGCTCCTCTGACTGGACTCGAACCAGTGACATACGGATTAACAGTCCGCCGTTCTACCGACTGAACTACAGAGGAATCGTTTGAACGGGGCGCATATTATCGACGTCGTGCAGGCTTGTCAAAACTCTTTTTCATAAAAGTGTCTGATTGCTGAAATACTCGCCAACTCTGTGCGCTGTGCCGTATCGCTAACGCTAACAAGCGGCTTCACAGGGTTTCTTATTGCGTAAACAGAAACCCAAACCGCGTAAAACGTCGCCTTGGACTGGACAGTGACGATTGTTCTTTATGTTCGTCACATTTATTTCATTTTTAGTTTGAAATGCTAATAAATGGAATTTAAATTTCATTTCAACTTTCGCTGTCCGCCCGGAGTCCAAATGAACAAAGTCAGAATCGGCATGATCGGCAGTGGCTACATTGGCCGCTGTCATGCGATTGCTTATGCCCAGGCCCCTGCGGTGTTTGCGTTAAAAGGGGAGATTGTCCGTGAGATGCTGGCAGAGGTGAATCCGGAACTGGCGGCAAAGCAGGCCGCCACCTTTGGGTTTGCCCGCTCAACCGGTGACTGGCGTGAGCTGGTGTGCGATCCCAATATTGATGTGGTGGATATCTGTGCGCCCAATTTTCTGCATAAAGAGATGGCGCTGGCTGCGATTGCTAACGGTAAACATGTCTATTCCGAAAAGCCGCTTTCCCTGAACGTAGCGGATGCCCGGGAAATGGTGGAAGCCGCGGCAAAGACCGGCGTGAAAACGCTGGTGGGTTTCAATTACATGAAAAACCCCACCAGTCAGCTGGCGAAAGAGATTATTGCCCGAGGCGAAATCGGCGAAGTGGTGCACTTTTATGGCACGCACAACGAGGACTATCTGGCAAAACCCGACACGCCGCTCGACTGGCACTGTAAAAAAGCGCTGGCCGGACTGGGCGCTCTGGGCGATCTGGCTGCGCATATCGTCAATATGGCGCATTATCTGGTCGGCAATATTGTGGAAGTCAGCGGCGATATGATGACGGTCATCAGGTCGCGTCCTGACCCGAAAGATCTCAGTCGTCAGTTACCGGTTGAGAATGAAGATCAGGCCAGCGCATTGCTGCGTTTCCAGAACGGGGCGCAGGGCGTGATTGAAACTTCGCGCATTGCCTGCGGAGCCAAAATGGGCCTGACCTATGTGGTGACGGGCACCAAAGGCACGCTGCGCTATACGCAGGAACGGATGGCAGAGCTTGAACTCTATCTTCATGATGAACCCGCAGGGCGTCAGGGCTTCAAAACGATTCTGACCGGGCCTGCTCATCCGGATTACGCCAGTTTCTGTGTGTCGGCAGGACACGGTATCGGCTTTAACGATCAAAAGACCGTGGAAATACGCGATCTGATTAATGGCGTCGCCGCAGGCGATCGTATGTGGCCGGATTTTGCCGAAGGTTTGCAGGTACAAAAGGTGCTGGAGGCGATTGCGCTGTCCGCCACAGAACGGTGCTGGCAGGAAGTCTGATAGTAGTTACAGCATACTTTAATGCACAGACGGGAACCTGTGCGCCTGCGGACAGGCAGGCGCACGTTGTTATCAGCAGTCAGATGCTTTGTCCCACCACAGCTTGTCCATCGCGTAATAGCGGTCACGCTGGCTCACCGGCTGTGACAAATCCCGCTCCCAGGGCTTCGCCAGAATGTAGTGCAGGTTCTTCACCTCTTTACATTCCCACAACGTATCGTGCTGAAAACGAAGCGTTTTTAGCGCGTTATAAATATAGGAAAGGGGCAGCCATTTATCTTTAAAAGCTTCGTTGAGCAAGTCCTGTTCTGAGAAGGCATAGGCGCGCAGGTCATCAATGGCGGCAATACGCGCTTCAAGATCGTTAAAGACAGCCTCATCCGGTTCCAGCACCAGGAATCCACCGTTCAGGTAATAATCCACATGGGCCGGCGGCGTCTGCTCGCGCTCCTGCCAGGTATAGTGGCAGAACTCGGGCTCCCAACTGTCAGGATAGGACTCAATCTGGTTGGGATTACAGCGGCAGGCGTGGCAGGCGGCCAGCACGAAGTCACCCAGGTCCAGTGTAAACAGTTCATCCATATTCTTTAAGATGAGCATGTCAGCATCCAGGAATACCACGCGCCGATACTCGGTCAACTGCCAGGCGCGCAGCTTAGTCCAGACCTCGCCAAAGCGTTCAGAGGCATAGTGCTGATTCAAATCATTATCCGGATAAAGCGGATCAACCCGGCGGATAATACAGCCCTCATCCCTGAGGGCTTCACACTCGCTGTCACTGATAGCATTGGTGGCCATCACAAGCAGTGGCCAGCGTGTTTTCGTCTGTTGCAGTGAACGGTGCAGCGCTTTCACGCCCACCAGATAATCCGGTTGCGTCAGTAACGTTACCCAGGCAAACATAACATCCCTTTTTTAAATTATTTAAACAGTGCAGCGGTATAGTCGTTGCTGAAGCGGTGGTGCGGATCAAGTTGTTCACGCAGGGCGCGAAAGCGGTCCCAGTGCGGATAAAGATCCCGCCAGTGGTAGAGCGAGGCATCGTAATATTTACCCCAGTGCGGACGCCCACCTTCTTCGGCCAGCAGCTTCTCCACCTCGCTTAAAAAGTGCAGACCGGCCTCAGAAAGCGATCCATCATCCGCGTAATAAACGACAAAGCCAAAGAAGCAGGTGGGCTGGTCGAAGGCGGGGCTCAGCCAGGCGGATGAGGCACCGGTGCAGCGCAGGATAATCGGATAGTGCATGTGCGGACGATTTTCGGCATACCAGCGTTTGATCTTGCTGATGATCGCCGGCGTGCGCGCCAGCGGAACGCCAATCTCAACGTTGATCTGCGGCACGGCGATACCGCGACAGAACAGTTGGTAGATGTCGCCTGTGACATCGGTAAAGTCGCGAAAGCGAGTCACAGTGCGGAACTGTTTGCCGCCTTTACCGTGAATCTGCGTATCGCGATGCATGTGCTCCAGCGTCTGTTCGATCGTATCGTTCAGGCTGTCATCACCTTCATCGGCATGTTCTACTACTTCGCGTCCCGACTGCTCGTAACGCTGGATCTCATCGTAGCTGGCCTGATGTGCATTCCAGACGTGCATGATGTTATCGTCAACAAACCACCAGGCCTTACTGAGTGCATAATCTTCATTCCAGCGCAGCAGATCGCTTTCCAGGTTGTCCGCCGAAACTGCATTCTTGTGGCAGGTGAAGATGCGGAACGGTTGGGTGCGCAACGTCACTTCGGTCACGATGCCCAGGGTGCCGAGCGACACCAGCGCCGCCGCAAAATCGTCGTCACCGCGCGACAGCTCCCGTATGGATCCGTCGCTCAGCACCAGACGGATCTGCTCGGCTTCATCCGCAATGGAGCTTTGCTGCAGACCCTGACCGTGCGTGCCGGTTGCCATCGCACCGGCCAGCGTCTGCACGGAGATCACGCCCGGCGAAGAGGCCAGCATGCGGTCCATGTCTGTCAGGGTGCTGTAGATCTGTTCGAGCGGTGTGGCGCCAGCAAACGTAACGCTGTGAGCATCGCTGCGGAGCAGGCCGGTAAAGGCGCTCAGATCCAGTAACAGATCGTCGGGATGCACAGCCAGCATTCTGCCGGGTGAGTAGGTTTTGCCAATAACGCGCACTGTGTTGTGAGTGTCGCGCAGTAACTGCTGCAAAGCCGCCTCATTGGCAGGGCGTTTTACCTGCTGTTGTGTACCAATCGGCGCGTTTTGCGCCCAGTTCCAGAGTGTATTGTCATGAGGTTCACGCTGCGTCTGGCGAAGCGGATAAAGGCTGGCGTCTCTGCTCAAGCTGCTTTCCTTACTTAAGTGATATTGTTATTACCACTTAAGCATAGACTATCCTTTTCAGCGCTCAGGACGCGTGGCGTGAGCAACCGATGTAGCGCAGCGTTGCCGTGACGGCGAGCTGGCGATTACGACGGATGATCTCGTCTTCATTTTTGTCCCGACTAAACAGCGTATTGAAGGTGAAGCGGTTGGAGACCTGATGCACACAAATACTGCTGATCAGGCGATGCACGTCCAGTGTCTCGATCTCTTTGATGAACAGTCCCTGCTGCTGTCCCCGGCTCAGAATATCGTCCAGTAAGTCCAGCGCACTGCGGTTCAGCTGGCTCAGACGGGCAGACTGCGAGATGTAGCGGCCGCGAGACAGGTTCTCCATACAGATCAGACGCACAAAATCCGGGTGGGAAACATGGTAATCGAAGCTGGCTTCAACCAGTTTTATGATGGCCTGCTCAGGGGCGAGCGAGGCCAGATTCAGGCCAGTTTCATGCTCCCTGATCTGCTGGTAAACCTGTTCCAGCGCATCGATATAGAGCTGTTCCTTATTGCCAAAATGGTAAACCACCATTCGTTTAGTCGTCTGGGCATTTTCAGCAATTTGCTCAAGACGGGCGCCTTGCATGCCAAACTCAGCAAAGGTCGTCAGTGCGCTCGCAAGAATGCGCTTTTTAAGTCCTTCAGGATCATTTTTGCGTTTCGTAGTGTCTGACATAGTGCTTAACAGGGTGCCCGGTAACGAGAAGGTGAGGGCAAGATGTTACCACAGCGGATCAGGGCTGTTACTTATACCGAGAGCAAATGAAGATTAATCAGTCTGTTCTGACGTCGCACGGGAAGCCGTGTCACCTCGGTCACGGCATTAAAGCGTTTTCAGGATCATACCGATGGCGGCCAGCAGCATGATAACGCCGACCGATTTAAACATGATGCGCTGTGCACGTTGGCTGGTCAGTAATGCGCGAACGCTTACTGCCGCCAGAATAAACATGGCTCCGACCATCAGCAGCACCGCTGCGGTAACGGGCACCAGTATGGCTGCCCAGAATGTTAAGGATATGCTCTCCAGCGATATCACAAGCGGTAATATGGCCAGATAAAACGCGATTGTTTTCGGGTTGCCCAGTGTGATGGTCAGGCCTGACAGCCAGGCAGAAGTCAGTTGCTTGTGCGTCACTTTTTGGTCCAGCGTGATGGAATGCGGCTGATAAGACCAGAACTGCCAGGCCAGAAAAGCTAAATAGAGCGCCGCAGCCCAGTTAATCAGTGTAAACAGTCCGGTATAGGTATGAGCGACAACGGCCAGGCCAAACACGGCGAGCGTCAAATAAAATAAATCGCCCATTATCACGCCTGCAAGCGCAGCCAAACCCGCCAGAGAGCCCCCGTTAAGAGTACGGGCCACGATCGCTGTCATGCCCGGGCCGGGAATGGCCGCGGCCAGACCCAGCGCCAGTATATAAGGCAGTAATTCTGTTATCGCAGGCATCGTCTTTCCTCCATAAATGTTATGTCGGGATAAAATCCAGACAGGCTGGCCATGAAAAGCGGCACGACGAGGACAACCCGGACTCGTCTGCCGCCTTAATCTGCCCTGTCCGGCCATTTCTTTTGATCTGCACCTTGTACAGCACCTGAAAACAGTATGTCCTGGCGAGACAGAAATAGGCTGTCTCAATCACATTCATTTATCGTATTCTTTGCAAGAATTAACCTCATAAACGAAATGTAGCGAAAGGAATTGACCGGTATGCTGCTTGATAAGACAGAAATGAAAATCCTGCGTGTTTTACAGGACGATGCCCGTATTACTAATCAGGAACTGGCTGACAAGATTGGTATGTCTGCCTCACCGTGCTGGCGTAAAGTGCGCAGGCTGGAAGAGCAGGGCGTCATTCAGGGGTACCGGGCTGTACTGGACCGCAAAAAAATCGGCGCCGGGGTCATGGTGTTTATTCGGGTGGTTATTGATTGCCACAGCGAGGATGAGGCAAAAAAATTCGAGCAACAGGTTACGGCGCTGGATGATGTGGTGGCCTGCTACAGTATCGGTGGTGATGCCGATTTCCTGCTACAGGTTGTGGCGAGCGATCTCGAAACTTATGCGGAGTTCGCCATGTCTGTAGTACGCAGATTGCCGCGCATTAAAGAGATGCAAAGTATGTTTGTGCTTAAAGAGATCAAACCGCTGACCGCTTATCCGGTTAAAAATTCACACTGATATGACCGGCTGAATCTTATGCAGCATCTGTGATGCAGCCGGACTCAGCCGCGTTGAACGTAGCGTTGACGCGATAATTATAAAGAACAGGAAATGACGGAAAAGCCGGGATGCCATAAAAGGCTTTTTGAAGTTTCTGGCGTGGGCAGAGCTAATATCAGGCAACACAATGGGCATTCATTCCGCGAAACTCTGCGCCTTTATCGCTGTGATTTGAAAAACACGCCATTGACCATGGCGTGTTAATGGTTCAGAAAACTGAATGATGTTTTAAGGCGCCCGCCCGATTTTTTTCGTGCCTTTCGTGTAGTAAAGATTGTGGTATTGACCATTTGAATAAATCACCACGAACCTGCGCACGCCGACATAAGCGCCAAAACTGTTTTTTGCATTAATCACGCCGGGGATGACCCAGCCAAACATCAATTCTTCTTTATCTTCGGGCACATTCATT
The DNA here is from genome assembly GCF_011044475.1 of Pantoea stewartii. Classification (NCBI taxonomy): domain Bacteria; kingdom Pseudomonadati; phylum Pseudomonadota; class Gammaproteobacteria; order Enterobacterales; family Erwiniaceae; genus Pantoea; species Pantoea stewartii. The sequence goes on along the minus strand of NZ_CP049115.1, from coordinate 1,081,092 downwards.
ACCCAGGTATATCCTTTAAAAGGTTTAAAAAAACGATAATGCGCGCTGTAAGGATCTTTCAAATGATAATAAAACGTATTTTTGACATCCGTTTTATAAGTGTCTGGCAGCGTACCGTAACTGGCAAGCTGCACTTGTAGTGGATCGGGTTCATGAGAACGGGCTACACATCCTGTCAACATCATCGTTAAAGCAAAATACAGCACACGCTTTCTCATTAATCGCCTCAAGGGTTAATATTTTTGTTATAAGGCGAAACACTAGCACCCGGCGTATATTTCGGTCTATAAACCGTTGATAAACGAGTGTTTTATATTAGCGAACAGTGAGTGAATGGTTTAATACTGGAGAGCGAAGCGGTTTATCTTGACAACCCGGTGTTGACTGAAACGACTGTTCGGGCGCAGAGAGAGTTTAAGAGACTAACAAAAACCCGCTCCGGTTTCCCTGAGCGGGTTTTTCTAATCTGGCTCCTCTGACTGGACTCGTACTTCATATTTATCTCCTGTTATTATTGGGTTTTAAAAAGGTAACTTATTTTTTACCAGTATTTTTACCAACATTATTTAATCTGTATGGGTAAAAAGTCAATTATATTCAATTGTTTATCTCAGTTTACGTCAGTAGATATTACAAGAATTGTTACCTCAGAAAATCAAACCTGTCAACTTTTGGAAACCGCTATCGTATAGTAACAGCCTGTTTATAAGAGGGATTAGCGATGGCAACCGCAGCTAAAAAAGTTGAGTTAACAAAATGGTTTAAGCCTGAAAATTATAATGTTTTAAAAGATATAACCGTAATGCAACTTTGCCAGGAGATCCGCAAACGAAAGGTAATGTTCGAAGAACTGGAAGAAGCGCTGGAAAGCGATGAACCTGAATGGTGTGTGAGTCAGGCTAATCTTGAAGAAAGGGAGTTAATCTTCTCAGGGAAACCCTTGTTAGCCTCTGGGCCAACAGAAGACGATGCAGAGTCTTATGAAAGTGATCAACATGTCAGGCTTATGACTGCTGGTAAGCTTTATCAGTTGGAAGGGTACATCAAAGAGACCGGATTGCTTGACTACGGAGAAAAAACGGTAATATTCCACACAGAAAAAAACAGGTACGGGTTGCAGCAACCTATCCTGCGATACAAACAGATACATGCTCAGCAACTGATTGAATCTCGGAATCTTACTGACGAGCAGAAAAAGAGCCTGGTTCGAAGGGCAATAAGTGTGATCAATCTTGAGATTGATATGAGTCTGTCAACAGACGATCAAATCATTGAGTCAATGCGCTATCTATTAAACCGATGGCGTAAGCAAACTGGGATCAAGCCCAAAACCAGCCAGCAGGGCTATGGTTTCGGTGAAGCGATGGTACAAAAGATAGTCGATTTTCGAGTCATTCCCATTTTAGATCTTCTTTATCATGCCAAATCCAATGACTACAAGCTCAGTGATAAAGATCTGGAACAGCTTCTCTACCATTGGGGCATGGAGGAGTGCCGTGATCAGGTGCAAATCAAAGAAACTGACAGACCACTTGCTAAGAAAGCACTTACCAAGGAATTTGATAATCTCTTCACGATGTTTTTGTATAAAAACAGACACTTAATGGATGTTAAAGTAAGAGAAGTGTACAACCTGAATGAGAAAAAAAGAAATATAATATGAAAGTCAAGGGGTAAGAGAAATAATCTTATCCCTGTAAACAACTACCGCACAGATTCCCAGAAATATTCCGTAAATTCCATCAATTCTTTCTAATCCTCCAATCTTAGATAATTCTCCTCGTCGAAACAAACAGGAGAAAACAACATGAATAAAAAATTAATACGAATGCACGAAGTCATTAACAGGACAGGATTTTGTAGGGCATGGATTTATAGACTTATTAAACAGAAACGGTTTCCTGAACCAATAAAGGTCGGTGAAAGAGCTATTGCCTTTATAGAAAGTGAAGTTGATAACTGGATAGATAATTTAGTTAACAGTGCAAGATCTTAAATTTGAAAATTAAAAAATAACAGAGGAATGAAACATGAATAAAGATAAATATTACGAAATGCTCCATACGACTGCTTACATCATCAAGAAAGGACACGATGAAGCTAAAAAATCCCTGTCATTAACAGATGAAGGATTAAAAGACTGCATTGATTTAATAAATCCTATTCTTGAACTTATGATCACCAGATCATTAGAAGAAGAATATGGCATAGAAGAAACCAATGAGTTTTTAGAATTATTTTCTAATGCGTCAGGTGAAGATTTTGAAAATCATATTCTAAATATGATCATTAATGGCGATGCAGTCGAATTAAAAAATAATAAATAACATTCAAGTAAGGGTAAGTATCCCGTTTAACCGGGATACTTACATTGCAGCCATGTGAGATTTTTAATCTCACCAATGGGTTTCGATTGGAGAATTTTACTAAAACTAGACTTGCCGTCAGTTTGTATAACTATTAAAAATGATTTTATTAATTTTGATATGTATAGAACCCCGCACAACCTTATGTTGTGCCTGTGAGGTTCATGATAGTTGAAGATCTTCATCATTAACTCAGTAGAAAAATAACAACAAGGCATCTGCTTCAATGCCTTCTAGGGGCAACCAGCAATCGCTGTATGAGCTGATAGCCATTGGTGACTTTTTTCTTCGCTACATACTCGCTTGCTCGCATTACGCAAAAATAAAAAATTGGGTAAATGGCTTGTCTTGATTTCGCTAATGCGCTCAATCGCTAAAATACATGCAAATGTTCTAACGAACGTTTGCTGGCTCTCGCTCTTTTGATTTAAATTTTAAAGTAGATTTTCTTCATCTGATGAAGTGATTTACTTCATTTCTCACACTTAAAACGAAGAAAAGTCTTCAAGCGATGAAAAAAATGGTTTTGGCATAAATCCTATACTTTTTAAGTCGTCAGTGCGCGTGAGCGCATAGCGGTTTTGCTGACAGCAGGAAGCAAAAACAAGACAGCTTCCTTATCAAAGGTTTTAATTTTAAATCAGGATATGAGCAGGCGAATATCCTGAAAAGAAACAAATTCAGAAAATACAGGAGTTACGTCCTGACCTGCTGGTTGCCCCTCAAAGGGCAAAGAAGCATGAGTCAGGGACTATGTTTGTTTTAGTTAAAGGAGAATTATAATCAAATCCTTTGAACCCAATGACGCAACCTAAAAGTTGCGTAGGTTCTTTAACTAAAAATAAAACCCAATGACACGGAATAAAATCCGTGTAGGGTTACATAAAATGAAGAAGATCATAAGGTATTTTTACCTCATAAAAAACAATGACGATAATCTTACGCTTCGCTATATATTAATAATGAAGAAGGAAACTGCCCTCAGACCAGATATAGCTTAAAACAAAGTTCGCGATCCGGGGACTTAAAGTCCGTGGTTTGGGGACTATAATCGATTACTATTCTCATTTATACTCTGTTAGTTCATTATTAAATAATATTTTGATACTTCAAGTGTCAGTCTTTGATACTTGAAATGCTATTTATTTGAAAATAAATGTACTTTAAGTATTGACTAATAAAATAAATGTGTTAATTAAAATATAATAACAATAATAAAAGGAAAATAAAATGACACAAGAGATAACGAATAAATCAAGAAGAGGATTACAACGCCATGTGAAAAACCCATTTATAATATCTGCGAGCAATAATACAAAAGGAGGGGTAAAAAGAATATCCACAGGGAAAGACAGACTTATGGTTGTCAATGAAAACACAGGAGAATGTTTAGGTGGGGCTGGTTTTTTTCAATATCAGGAAGTGGATAAAACACAATTTTTAAAACTCTATGTTAATGGCGTCAGAGCGATTACTGAATTATCTTCGGCAGGGACAAAGGTTTTCGAAATACTGTACAGAGCAATGCAGGAGCAGAAGGATACCGACACAATTTTAATGTCGTATGATATTGTAGATAAAACGATTGTTAAAATATCCAGAACGACTTACTTTAAAGGTATGAGAGAGTTGGTGGAAAAAAATTTTATTGCTGAAACTATGATCCAGAACTATTACTTCATTAATCCTGATTTTATATTCAATGGTGACCGCCTGTCATTTGTTAAATCTTATATTAAATGCGAATCGAAAAATTTAAACTTAAAAAATAGCCGTTGCTAATGTTTAAACTGTACCTTAATATATTTATTATATTAAGGTGCAGTTCAATTTACTACGGCAGTTCCCTGAATTAATTGAATGTTGAAATATCTTTTACAAAAATGCCGTTTCACTACTGCTAATTTTTTCTATGTTTTCTTTTTTCATTTTTACACCAATCCCATGCTCACTATCAATATTTGTGGAGAAAATAAAACCATATTCATTTTCTTTATCTGGAAAAATATACAGTTTTATAAGTTTAAGGTCAGACAGTTCTTGATTGTAAGTTTTAATACAATACCCATGAGCTTCTTTTTGAATCTTTTTTGAAAGTTCATTTTGGTGATTAATTAAGTAAAGGATGTCATCTTTCATCTTTTTATCTGGAAATTCAGATTCAAGATTAACACATTGTACTTCATCCGGACCGAATGCTATTAACTTCAAATCGACAGCAATACCTTCATCATCTTTATAAAATTTTAATTCTTTTGAGTGCACAATGTACCTCACTATTTACAATTTAATGATCTTGCAGTTTTCTTGGCTTCAACTGATTAATATTTAACACCATGATACTGTTCGTATTGGCTCACTGAGCTGGACTGACGGAAAGTGGCTTCGTGAGCGTTTGTCTCTACAAGTTGCATGGGAGAAGTATTGGTTATGGGACCATAATTATTTAAATAGTGTCAAATATAGCCATCTGGATGTTATTAATAATCCATGCAGAAACTATTTTTAATCAAAATTTATTAAGTTCATTTTCAGAGGTCATTACTGATTTTCATTCCAAGTTTTACGGTTGTCTGCGCTACCAATTCGTAAAAAGATGAAAAATCATCAGTGATTTTATATATGTTTCCGCTATCATTTTTTTCAGATATCGCGAAGGATTGAATATTATCTTCTGAATGTAAGTGGGTTCTATCCCAATAGTAAACCCCTTTTTTATCATCAACATTAATAATCAAAAAGTAATTTCCTCCCGGGTCATCACCAATAATTATCTTTTCTTTTAAAAAGTCAACTTCGTTTAGGAAATTTTCATTGTGGTAAGCAATATCATTGTAATGGTTTTGAGTTCCTATGCCGAAAAATGCATGGAAGGCGATGATCCCTTCATCAACACCATCATAGTTTAACTCGCTAAAATCTGGACTTTTAACCACAAAACCATTCTTCTTTTCCAGGAATTCTCTATAATCATAAGGAAGACTAATATTGTATTTCATTTCCAACGAATGGATTTCTGAACCTGATAATGGTTTTCCACAAGAAATAGGCATAATGGTATTTCCTCGTTATGAGCAAGATTTTTTAATTTTAGAAACGCCACCACGATGGGTGAAGTTACTATGAATATCTTTGGGTACTTCTTGCATCGTGATCCCATTTTCATGATGGTGCCATGTATTGGTCTCCAAATCAGCGGGTCCGTTAGGAGCTAAGGCGTTGGCTTTGCCAAAATCACCAGTGGGGCCAAGTCGATGGTTCCCTTTAAGGTCTGGTACATCAACGCTTTGAATCTCATAAGGTTTAAAATCTGGATACCCATTTGGATATCGGACAATGTTACCCATATTATCTTGATACACCCATGTGCGGGTATCAATTTCCTGCCAAGCGGTTCCACCCTTTTCATTCCACTTATCTAGCAAAGGTGAGTTTAGCGGTTTACCCGTTAATCCCCACGGATCAATCCAACCCAGCGGATTAGGTGCATACTGATAAAGATTCCAGCCTCCCAGCAATCCTATCGGGTCCTGTACCGTAAACCGCCCAACTTGCGGGTCGTAATACCGGAACAGATTATAGTGCAGTCCCGTTTCATTGTCAGCGTACTGCCCGGCATAGCGCAGCGGCTGATGAGCGAGGGCAGTTTGTTGCGTGAATCTGTGGAAACTTTCCGTCTGCCGGGTAACCTCACCAAAGCTCCCGTAATGACCGCTCCACCGGAGCTGTCCCTGTTCATCAGTGATTTCCAGCGGTGCACCGTTCAGGTCGGTATTGAACCAAAGGATCTCTCCGCTACTGTCGTCGCGCAAGTGGTCAACACGCGCCAGTGGACTGTATGCCTCGTTAGGGTCGTAAACATATGTCTGGCACTGTCCGTTCTGCTGCTGTTCCTGCAAGAGTCGTAAGCCCTGCCAGAGGAAGCGGGTTTCCGTGGTGCCGTGTTGTGTGGTAACCGTTTTGCGGGTGCGTCTCCCCAGCACGTCATAGTGGTAGCGTGCCGTAAACCGGCCTTCCGGGCCGGTGCCGTCTGCCTGTATCAGCCGGTTTTCCGCGTCGTACTGGTAGTGCTGCTGATACAGGCCGCTTCGGCGACTGACCAGGTTGCCCCACCAGTCGTATTTCATAAACAGGTTCTGCCAGTGCGTCAGGCGGTTCTCCGTCAGTGGCAGGGCTGGCAGGCCATCATCCGGCAGCAGGTTATCCGCAGCGTCGTAGCGGAACGTCCGGGTGCTGTGGCCCGGAAGGGCTTCGTAATGCCTGAGAAGACGACCTTCCTCATCATAGCCATATATGATGTTGCCACGCAGGGTGTCGCTGACGTCAGATACTTCTCCCCGCCCGGTGTAGTTAAAGGCACGTTCGAAGATGGCCTGTTCCGGCAGGTCTGGCGTTAATCCGCCGATACTGCGTTGCAGGGTACGTCTGCCCAGACTGTCATACTGGCGGGTCTGCTCACGGGTTCCCTGAGTACGGGCCACCTCCCTGTGAAGGCGGTCGCGTGTAAATTCAGAGATGATTTCCTGACCGAACCGGATGGCGCTGACGTGGCCGGAACCGTAATGCAGCCAGCTTATCTGCTGGCCGCCGGGCAGAGTCAGCGCAGTAAGATTACCCAGAACGTCATACGCAGAATGCAGTTCACCGTTGACTCCCTGTTCAGCGAGCAGGTTTCCTGCCGCGTCGAAGGTAAACTGAATTTCATCTTCTTCAATTCCCAGCGCCATGCCATCGGCAGTTGGCTTGCGGGTCAGGCCGGTAAGCTGCCCGCTGTTTTTACGCTGGTAATGGTACTGAGCATCGCGGGTAGTGCGTATGGTCAGAAGGCCGCTGCTGTCATAGCTGAAATGCTGAGCGCGTCGTGGGATGCCGCCATCGTCGTCTGGTCTGCCGCTTTCCATAAGCGTGGTGAGCAGTCCACGCGTGTTCCATTGCATCTGCCGGCAGGTGTCGTCCGGGCGGGTTTCGCTCAGTAGATGGCCTGTCGGGTCATAAGTAAAACGGTACTCGCCACCGTTGCCGTTTTCCAGACGCAGCAGATTGCCTCTCGGGTCATAGTGCCAGCGGCGGGTTCGTCCCGTGCGGTCGGTAACGCTTTCTGGCAGTCCAAGCGCGGAATACTGCCAGCGAACCTCACTTTCCAGCGGGTCTCGCCAGGCCGCAAGTTGCCCGTGCTCGTTCCATCGTAACGTTTCATGACTGCCATCGGCCCGAATTAAGGCGGTAAGCTGGCCTGCATCGTTCCATTCGCGGCGTGTGAGGTTGCCTTCTGCGTCCTCACTGGTGATAAGCTGACCGAAGCGGTCATAGGTAAAGCGGGTCACGCTGCCGGAGCAGTCGGTGCGTTGAGTCAGCAGTCCCTGGTGGTTCCACACCAGCAGCACGTCACCACCACTGGCATCGGTGATGCGGTCAGGCAGCGTTTCTTCTTCATCAGGGTAGTGATACGTGGTGGTGTGATTCAGTGCATCGGTTTCCGACAGCAGGCGACCGTTCAGGTCATACACAGACTGAGTGGCTGTTGAATCCGGGAAAACCGTGCGGGCGATTCGGTCAGTATTACGGAACCAGTAATACGCTGTGGTGCGGCCTGCCGGGTCGGTCTCTGACGTCAGGCGACCGTAACGGTCCCACTGGCTGCGCCGCATGGCTCCGTCAGGCAGGATAACATCGCACAACTCCCCATCACGACAGACGAAGCCGGTCTGGCGACCGTCATAATCGGTGAAACGTGCAACATTATCATCGTCGTCAACCAGCCAGTGTGCCTGTGCGCCATCCTCGCGGATGGCGCGGCGGGTGCCGTTTTCAAAATCGTAATCAAAAGTAAGCTGCTCACCCGCGCTGTTGCGGTAAGCCAGCACGCGGGGCAGTCCGTCAAGACTCTGCCAGAGATACTCGTTCAGCAGACCGTTGCTGTCCTCATGGCTGCGCAGTAAATCCGTGCCGTCTCCGTCATCATACCAGCCAAAGCGGCGGCGTACCTGACCGCCGCGTCCGGTGACGCTAATCAGCCGGGCCTTAGCATCGTAATCGTAGCTGACCAGACAAATCTCATCATCCAGCCAGGCTCCGGCCAGGCGAACCTGTCCGCTGACGGTCTGATAACGGCAGACCACGCACTGTCCGGCGCTGTCGGTGAGCGCGTGCAGCGTATGGTCGTCGTTCCAGTCAAAAAGAATATCGTTACCACAAGGTTCGGTGAGTCGCAGCGGCAGGGAAGGGGAATCACCCTGCAGAGATGCGTAACACCAGCGTTCGCCGCTGATGTCATACACTGACCAGGTATCATCCTGATGGTGTTCCAGCCAGCGTTTTTCGGTTTCGCAGAAGGTACGCTTCCCTTTCGGCACGAGAGGAAATGACACGTAATCGCCGGACGGTGCACGCCACACCAGCCCGTCCTGATATTTTTCCAGTCGCGTTTCCCAGAAAAGTGACCAGCCACGGCCCAGTACGCTGTCGCCGGGATTGCCACTGCGCCAGTAACGCTGCCAGACAACCGACAGACGGGAGGGTAATACAAAGTCCAGCTCGTCATCACCGGAGAGGAATTTCTGCCCACTGACGATATCAACCGGGCGGGCGATGATGCCCACGGCGGCGGCACTGGTCATCAGCACGCCAGCGCGGCAGGCGACGCGGGCCAGTTTGTTGATACCCGGAATTTTACTGAACAGCCTTCCCAGCGCACCGACTTTACCTGCCGCTCCGCCCGCTCCACCGAGCAGTCCGGCAAATAACAGCGTCAGGTCAGAGGCTTTATAGAGCCATTCCGGGACTTCTGACTGTATGGGCAGTGTCTGTTCCGGCTCACCACCAATAATCACATCTGAGGAACCGGTCATGACCTTTCCACCACAGGTGGTCTGATCGCCGAGACGGGCAGCAGGCAGGCCATTGATGTACACGCGTGAGGAGCCTTCGGCCATCTGCTGTGAGCCAGCATCTTTGGCGCATTCCACCATGCTGTCGGTGGCAAGGGCGGCAGGTCTGCCATTAATGAACACATTATGAGAGCCGGTGGCGATAACGCCTTCCTTCTCCATGCTGGCGGCCCCGGCATCCGCAATGCTGTCCCTGGCCTTCGTTGCCAGTTCGCCCGTAAAATACCCAACCGCCAGACTGGCCCCGACCAGAAGCACACCAATACCCAGACATGACGCACCGATACCGGCAATCATCAATGCCCCGGCGGCGATACCCCCTGCTGCGGCAATCAGTCCACCGACAATCGTTCCGGCAATCATCCCTGCCAGCGCATGAGAATGGCCGATATCGTCGCCCACGCGTGCCGCTTCAAACATAACAACGTTCCTTAATTGTCAGGTGTTAAAACAGAAGCTGGCAAGCAGCGCGTGGAACTGTTGACTGTTCCCATCCGTCAGTATCGCGGTGCAGGTCATGGTGAACACCAGAATCCTGTTTTCAGAGGTGTTAAATACCGCCTGCTGCTGGAAGACCCGTTTACCGTCACGCAGGTAGCTGGCATGCACACATTCACCTTGCGAGAGGTTATCGCCCAGTACAACAGAAACCCGTTCGGTCTGTTTCCAGCCTTTAAGATGCTTCTGTATCAGCGTTAACTGCCGGTCAATATAAGCTGACAGCGTTTCATCATCATTCATCGAATCACGGGAGATGTTAAAGGCTGGCGTGTTCTCACCGGGCAGGTTAAAGACGTTAACGGTGCGATCCTGATAGTGGTCAGGAAGGATGATGCGGCCTTCGGTAAAAACGCAGAGAGGGAGGTTATCAGACATTGAGCAGCTTCCATATGCATCAGGACGGTTTAAGTGTGCCACAGGGGCATAAAGCTTGCTATATGAAAGGTCGCTTTTCCCCATGTCAGGCATATGTCTTTAAATAAGTAGCCGTCAAGAAACAGTCAAAACCAGCAGAGGGCTACTTTCGATGTGCAAAATCAGTCAATTAATCTCACATTTCATTAACTTATTGATCTGCATAATCGATCAATGCTTGCCTATTCAATAGGTGTTGACGATTGATAACCCTCTATCGATCGGTAATTAATTGTCAAAATCGATCGATATATTTATTTTGATAGTCTATGGCTATCATGTGTTATGGATTTGATCGATAAAAACGATATGACAGGCCCTTTATTCAGATCAATTATATCAATTACTTAGAGTTAATCTGGCGAGGAAAAGAGCATGTCAGAATGTCCATTTTGCGGTACAGAAGTACAAGAGCATGTGTCGGTGTGCAGGGGATGTGGTGCGGAAAGAGTAAAAGGCCACGTCAGTCAGCAGACCATGAAAGGGCTGATAGCCGTTGGAACGATTGTTGGCATTCCTGCGGGATTTGTCATGGCCTATCTAACCAAATCCACGCCAGTAATGGTGATAACTTTGCTCGCGATGATGCTTGGCCCCTTACTGATTCTGAAATTTAAAAACAAAGATAAAGTCAGTTGGGTTCGTCCGACAGCACGTTAATGGCTTTGCTGACACCAGGGAAAAACACCATCGCTCACTGTTCTGAATGAATAGCTCAGATCAGTGAGTTTTTTTATAATCCTGTACAGGTTTTTTAAAATGAATAAAATGATCACGGCTTTATTAGCATCTGCCGCTTTTGCGCTCGCAGGTTGTCAACAGTTGTCTGACGCAACCGGGAAAGTAGGGGAGTCGATCAACTCTTCCTTATCTTCTCTGAGCGGGGCTTTAAGCCCATCAAACACTAAGAGCACAACTCTTGCCTCTGATAATCTTACTGTGAACACCGTTAACGGTTTAGGCGTTATTTGCCGTGATTATGAAGCCAACGCGATGGCTGGTAAAAAGAACTGGATTGGTAAGAAGATAAGCATCAGCAATGCCACTGTGTTAGAAGCGCAGGAAGCTTACGACACAATGAAGTATCTTGGTGCTCAACGGAATCATAAAACCTACGCTATTATCTTCCAGACGCCTGATACCAAATACTGTGGTGGGGCTGTGCTGCTGACCTATTATTCGGGTCAGGATGACGATATCCTGAAAATTAAGAAAGGGCAAAAGATCACGATTACAGGCGTTGTATACGACATTGGCGATAGGTCGTTTGATACCCATAACAACGGCGATATGGCATGGAAGGTGATTAAAATGAAAGATGGAGTTATAAACTAAAATTGATAAGAATATTCTACCCTTTCATGGCTTTTATTCTAAGAAAGGGTAGGAAATTTTCATTGTACTAATAACGCATTTGGAACGTCATATAAATGTTCTTGGTAGTGTGATTGCAGCCTATGATCAAGTAATGCTTGAAAAATATCAGCACAATTTTCAGAGGTTACAATTATTTTATTGTTTTCGTCAAACTGCAAGTTTAGTCTAAACCTTGCCGCATTAGATTTTAGACTTTCCATAAACAAATCATTCTTATAATAAGATTTCTGTCTAATTGCTGATGCTCGTCGTAATTGCATTGCGTTAGTACCAACATATGCAGTTAAGTTATTGATATCATTGAATATATTTTGAAACTCTGGTTCAGATGTTAATTCCGCAAAGTTATTAATGTGCGCTTGTTTGTAACTTAAAATTGATTCGAACAAACCTTTGTTCTTAATGAATATATTGTTTTCAATGATAAAGAAATCGAAGCTCTTTGCAATATCAAACTTAGGTGAATCATCAACTGTCAATGTGTTATTTTTATAGGCTAAGGATCTTAGGCCATGCTTCTTTTTGGTTCTCCATGAAGTATCTGTTTTCTTAATACAATGTAAAACTGTATCATCGCGGACTAATTTTATTGAATAAAAATCGCAGTTAGCTAGATGTTTAATATCGGTCGCTTTTAGCTCCGCTGTTTGATTAGCAGAAAGGGTTAAAATTTTATTGGCTTCTGTCTCGTCTGTTCCAATTCGCAAAAGACTAGATTCATTATTTTGTGATAGTAAACTATATTCAACCAATTCAGTATATTTTATTTTTTTTTTATTAACGAATCCCTTTATCTCATTTATTAATTCATGAGATATTCCTACCCAATGGCCAGTAAAAATTGGATTTGTAGCCTTAATCCGCTTCCGAAATACCCACATGGATAATGTCGCTTCGTCTACATTGAAATTTCTCAGTACGTTTAACATGCTTAATTCCTCTTGTTAATTATAATCACTGACTGCACATCTTGAGATTCATATTCCTTGTTAGGGGCAAGTATTTCGTTTGAAAGAACTACCCCAGTAAACTCATCCGTACCTCCTGGATACCTGTATGTTATTTCGTACATGCGCCAATTTAAAACTATTAACATAGGGTTAAGAATGATTTGGCCAGATTTATAAGAAAGCCAAAAAAGCCACATAAGGAAAATTATAAAGCCTATAAACTTACTTTCTTGAGTATAATCTATGCTCATGAATGAAACTATATATGGAAGGACATAATTCATCAAGTCAACAGGAGTATGCTTTACGGTCAATATTTTTATGTGATTCCCATCTTCTTTTGTTAATTTCAATGCTAACCAAGAAAAAACAAAACAAAATAAGCACACAATGAAAAAACTGACTGAAAGAATAGGTGTTTGTAGCGGTAATTGACAATGAGTATTATTTATGAAATCAAAGTAAATATGACCTACTGCTTTTTCTTTATCATAATCCTGTACTAATAAAATCATGCTTAGAGGTAAGTACGATCCTAGAAATATAGCAAAAGCAATTAACAATCTCGGTTGCATTTATCCTCCTGCTGATATTTTTTAAAATATTACTTGGCATTTATTGCGAGACGTAATATTCGTATATTTCTATGTGTAAAGTTTAATAAGTAAACTCCCCTGCTAACAACTCAGCCTGCTTTAAAACAGTTTCCGTAGCCAGCAATGACATATCAGGCGGATAGCCATATTTTTTGAGCAGACGTTTTACCACCACGCGAATTTTCGCTCTTGCCGCTTCTTTCACTGTCCAGTCCAGACTGACATTGTTGCGGATAGCTTCCGTCAGAACGACTGCCAGTTCTCTTAGCTTTTCCTTTTGCATCAGCTCACGAGCACTATCGTTATCCGCAACAGCAGAATAGAAGGCGTATTCATAAGCGCTAAGGTTCAGTTGACTTGCAAGGCTGTCAGATTCCTGAATGGTTTTAGCTAGTTTGATCAGTTCATCGATCACTTCCGCAGCGGTAAGTACCTTGTTCTGGTAGCCGTTGATTGCAGAGGTCAACATATCAATCAGTTTTTTACCTTGGGTGATACTCTGGTTCGAGCGAACCTTGATCTCATCAGTAAGCAGCTTTTTAAGTGTTTCCAGAGCAATATTTCTGTGCTGATAATCCTTCATTTCCTGGAGAAATTCATCAGAGAGCACAGAGATATCCGGCTTCTGTATTCCCGCTGCGTCAAAGATATCGACGACTTTATCGGTAACCAGAGCCTGATCGATAGTCTGTTTTACCCGCACTTCGAGACTGTCATTGTGTTCTTCTTCTGAGCCGTCTGGGTTTTCAGTAAATTTATTGAGGCGAGCCTTCACTGCCTGGAAGAATGCGACTTCGGGTGCCGCTTCCATTGCTTTATCATGTGGCGTTGCCAGTGCAAATGCCTGGGACATGGCAGCAATAGCGGCAAGGAAACGCATTTTCCCTTTCCCGTTATCCAGCCCTAAAATATGGTTTTCTGATTCAAGGATAATCGTCAGGCGCTGTGAAGTCGTTGCAGTAAAGTAGGCTTTGTAATCGTAGCCATGCATCATGCCTTCTAGGATTTCCAGTTTTTCCTGCATGAGCGTCACGGCTTCTTCCTGAACTTCGGCTGGATCACCGCGTCCACCTGCGTCAGAGTAGAACGAGAGGGCTTCTTTTAAATCAGAGGCAATGCCCAGATAGTCAACAACCAGACCGCCGATTTTATCCTTGTAAACCCGGTTGACGCGGGCAATTGACTGCATCAGGTTATGGCCTTTCATCGGTTTATCGATATAAAGGGTATGCATGCTGGGAGCATCAAAGCCTGTCAGCCACATATCACGCACTATCACCAGTTTCAGCTTGTCGTCGTCATCCTTCATACGGTTAGCCAGAACCTGACGTTCTTTTTTAGTGGTATGGTGTTTTGCGATTTCTGGCCCGTCAGCAGCAGAAGACGTCATAACAACTTTAATAACCCCCTCATTTAGATCATCACTGTGCCACTCAGGTTTAAGTGCGACGATTTCTTTATATAACTCAGCAGCAATACGGCGGGACATGGTTACAATCATACCCTTGCCATGATCGGCATTGGACTTTAAGCGTTGTTCGAAGTGCTGGACCATATCCGCCGCAATTGCTTTAATACGTTTTGAACTGCCAATCAGACCTTCGATTCTGGCCCATTTAGAACGTTCTTTCTGGGTAAGTGTCAGCTCGTCCTCATTAAATTCGTCGTCAAACTCTTCGATAAGCTGTCGACCTTCATCACTGATGGCAATTTTTGCTAAGCGGCTTTCATAGAAGATACGTACGGTGGCACCATCTTCTACGGCCTGTGAGATATCGTAGATATCGACATAGTTACCAAAAACAGCAGGTGTGTTAACGTCCGTTTTTTCTATGGGGGTTCCGGTAAAGCCCAGATAGGTCGCATTGGGTAAGGCATCACGCATATATTTGGCAAAGCCATAAACGGTGCGTTTACCTGTTACGTTGCCTTCATTGTCTTTCACGTCAACTTCTTTGGCGCTGAAACCGTATTGTGAACGGTGAGCTTCATCAGCGATAACGACAATGTTGGTTCTGCCTGACAGCAACTCATAGATATTGCTGCCATCATCAGGCTGGAATTTTTGAATAGTGGTAAACACCACACCGCCAGAGGCTACGCGCAAATATTCTTTGAGTTCTTCCCGATTGTCTGCCTGTTTTGGTTTTTGGCGAAGTAGCTGGGTTGCGGAAGAGAACGTACCGAATAGCTGCTCATCCAGATCATTACGGTCAGTAATCACTACCACTGTGGGGTTATCAAGAGCCAGCACAATTTTTCCGGTATAAAACACCATCGAAAGCGATTTACCGGAACCTTGTGTATGCCAGACTACGCCCGCTTTGCGGTCCCCGGTTTTTTGCGCATTAACAAGATTTTTACTGTTACGTCCCTGTTGGCGCAGTGCCACTTCGGCAGAGGGGGAATCTGCATTAACCGCTGAGGCACGAATAGTGGAAAGCACTGCTGCATTAACTGCGTAGTACTGGTGGTAAGCTGCCATTTTTTTAACAGTACGGATACTGATAATCCCTTTGCTGTCTTCATGTTTGCTGGCTTCAAACACAATAAAGTGGCGGATCATATCCAGCAGTGTTACAGGATTAAGCAACCCCTGTAACAAAACTTCGAGCTGTGGCTGGGTACTGGCGGCTTGCGTTTTACCGTTGGCGGTTTTCCACGTCATATAACGACTGAAATCAGCAGAAACTGTTCCCGCTTTGGCTTCCAGTCCATCTGAAATCACATTAAACGCATTGTAGGTAAACAGGCCGGAAATTTGTTTCTGATAGGTTTTAATCTGGTTATAGGCACCTGCAACCGTAGCATTTTCGTCAGCGGCATTTTTAAGTTCGATAACCACTAAGGGCAGACCGTTGGTGAACAAAATAAGATCCGGTCGACGGGTATGGTTGCCATCTTTGATGGTGAGCTGATTAATGACCAGAAATTCATTTTTCGTGGGGTCGTTAAAGTCGATCAGGTAGGCCAGCTCCCCTTGTGTATTACCATCCTTACTGACTTCGATATTGATACCTTCGGTCAACAGGCGATGAAAAGCTAGATTGTTTGCCATAAGATCAGGTGTGCTGATCTGCATCACCTGTTTCAAGGCTTCCTCACACTTCTGTTCATTAAGGTGAGGATTCAGGCGTTGTAGCGCAGTTCGCACCTTATCTTCAAGGATAACCTGCTGATAGCTACGTAACGGATTGATTCCACTGGGTTCAATGTCCGGGCCATAAACATATTCATAGCCCAACCCTTGCAAGTGTTCAATCGCCATTACTTCAATATCGGATTCGGTCATCTTTGCCATGCGTCCTGTCCTTATTGCTGCTAAACGAGAGAGCGGGTTGTGCACCCGCTTAATTATTTTATGCTACTGACGCGATTGCTTCTTCTGCATACTGAACCCGTACTTCACCGCTCATTAGTTTGGGAAGTAGGGTGTCGCGTAGAGATTTTATTGTTTGAATTTTGCTCTTATTACTGATGATTTTACAAAAGAATACTTTTACCACCTCATCAAATTTTTCAACTAATGTACAGGGGGGCATTCTATATGTTTCAGTAAAAAGCATTGTTTTGTAATCTAAATTTTTAATTCCTGAGCTTCCATTTTCAAAAGCAAACATCTCATTATTTTCATATAAATGAGACAAATAAAGATAAACGAAGTAAGAGTATTCTTTTTTCTTTATTTTTAGCAATCTGCAAAAATTAGAGAAAACAACTGGATGCTTAAATAGCATTTTTACTTCATCGTTAATGAAATAGCATCTTCCGGTAGATTGGTTTTCTGTCCCACCTGATATTTCAATGATTATGTCTCCATTTTCTGGTGATATATTCACGAATTTTTTCTCTTTGACAAATCTAAGTGGTGTTCTGGCTGGTAGGCCATTCTGAAGATCAGATATATCAGTTCCTCTAACACACTGGACTGGATAAATGAAATCCTCTGTGGGGAATTCTTTGCCCCAATCACCACCTTTGGTATCGTTAAGCCATATATGGAATGAGGATGAAGACCAATCCTTTTGAGTTTCCTCAATAAACCACTGTCTAAACAGAATCTTAGCCATAGATTCCAGCGTTTTATTCTGGCGATGCAAAAGGTCTATTTTGTCATCTAAACAGGACAGCACAGAGGCAATCGATTTTTGTTCATTAGGATCTAATGCTGCTTTTGTTTCAACTGACTTTAACAGCTTTTGAGTTAGTAGAGGATGACTAGAACCTTCCGCAAACTGATTTAAATCTAAGTTTTTTAATAGATAATATAAATATTTTGTATTGTTTTTACCAATCGCTTTGGCTGATAGAGCATTGTCTGAAATCCAAATCGGCTTATTTTCGTAATAAGTAGCGCCACAATAAGCCCCTACACGACCAATTATGATGGTTTCTTGATCATAGTTAGATTGGGATACATAGCTCATAATCCCGTTGCCACCATACACTGGAATATTTCCAGAATCTAATGGCCGAGATTTTCCGTTACCAAACGATAACAGTGATGCTAGATTTACGTTCGACCACTCACTCATAATACCACCTTCGCCAGATTCTCAGCGATAGCTTTATTAAGACGAGTTTCTTCTTCCAGTTGTGATTCAAACTCAGCTTTAAGAGCCGTAAAGCGTTCTTTAAAGTCAAAATCATCTTCTTCGTCAGCGAGACCAACATAACGGCCCGGAGTTAGCACATAATCGAGTTTAGCCACTTCATTAATGTCAATTGACGCACAGAATCCAGCAACATCTTCGTAGTCGCCACCTTTGTTACGCCAGTTGTGGTAAGTGTCGGAAATGGTCTTGATATCCTCGTCGGAAAGCACTTTGCTACGACGACTAATTAAATGACCAAGATTACGGGCATCGATAAACAGAATTTCTTTACTGCGATCCCGATACTGGCTGCTGTTTTCACGATCACGGCGCAGAAACCATAACGCCGCTGGGATCTGTGTATTCAGGAACAGTTTTGCAGGTAAGTTAACGATACAGTCAATCACATTTGCATCTTTAACAAGTGCTGCACGGATATCACCTTCACCAGAACTTTTCGAAGTTAAAGCTCCTTTTGCCAGCACAACGCCAGCCTGACCTTTTGGAGACAGGTGATACAGGAAGTGTTGCATCCAGGCAAAGTTAGCGTTACCAGCAGGCGGAATACCATGTTGCCAACGAGCATCACTACGAAGTTGTTCGCCTGACCAGTCGGAAACGTTAAACGGTGGGTTAGCAATGATAAAATCAGATTTTAAATCTTTGTGGGCATCATTCAGGAATGAGCCTTCACTGTTCCACCGGACGTGTTCTGAGTTAATGCCACGAATAGCAAGGTTCATTTTTGCCAGACGCCAGGTCGTCTGGTTGGATTCCTGACCGTAAATAGAAATATCGTCGATATTACCCTGATGTGCTTCGACAAATTTTTCTGACTGAACGAACATACCACCGGAACCACAGCAGGGGTCAAATACACGGCCTTTATAAGGTTCCAGCATGTTAACCAGAAGTGAAACGATGGATTTTGGCGTATAGAACTGACCGCCTTGTTTACCTTCTGCCAGTGCAAACTCACCGAGGAAGTATTCGAATACGTGGCCTAAAACGTCAGCAGAACGCGCTTTGGCATCACCTAATGCAATGTTGCCAATTAGATCTATCAGTTCACCAAGTACGGTGGCGTCGAGGTTTTGGCGGGCATAAACTTTCGGTAACACACCTTTTAGCTGTGGGTTATCCGCTTCGATAAGCTTCATCGCATCATCTACCAACTTACCGATTTCGGGAAGTTTAGCCTTAGATATCAGGTAACTCCATCGTGCCAGTTCAGGAACAAAGAACACGTTATAGGCAGTGTATTCGTCTTTATCTTCCGGGTCGGCTCCCGCGTATTCGCCTTTCCCATCTTTTAGCAATTCGTAATGCGATTCAAAAGAATCTGAAATGTATTTGAGGAAAATCAGGCCCAGTACCACATGCTTGTACTCAGCAGCGTCGATGTTTTTACGCAGCTTGTCAGCCGCTTTCCACAGGATGACCTCTAACGGGTCTGTTTTGATTTCTTTGGGTTTTCTAGCCATTACGGTCATTTTCCATATAAGGACGATTGATCTATTTTGCCTTAAAGTTCCTGTTGTTACGAGCTTATCAAAGGATTATTAATCATTCTGAATTGATTGTTTTGATTAAAAATCATTCATCTTTGTGCTTGCTAGAACCAAAGCGAAGTTTTGGCTGCGTGAAACCTTTTGATTTTGTTGAAACTTTCTTTTCCTTTGGTAAAGGTGGAAAGGAAATTGATTCGCTTGTTTTGTCTGGCTTGTGTTTTTTCTCAGGCTCGTGGTTGTAGTTAGCGTCCGGAGGTACGGAAACGTCTGCTGATTTACTGGTAGTCCCCATAGCCTCCCACTGTCTGCGGGTGATCTTCAATTTAGTAACGGGGTCAATCATGATCTCATCAAGCGAAATATCCGTTAGGTTTTTTGCGTCTTGCTGCGGATCGATAACGGCTGGCGCGGCTACGGTAGTGATAGTGGGTTCTGGTATGGCTTTATGAATAGAGTGTTTCACCAACACACTCATAAAAGTTTTAATAAAATCATACAGCTTGTGCAATTTGATCTTACGCCTACGTCTCAACAGCGTTGGTTTTGCTGTTTTAGGCGCAACACCATAGTAAAGGGACATATCCTTTGGCTTAACCCCGGCAGGCTTAAAGCGGCGTTTCTTCTCTGGTACAACAAGTACAGGCTGACGAGCGAGTTCTGGCGAACGTTGTATCGGTTGCTGTGGTTCTGGTTTTGCTTTCAGACGTTCAATACGGAAAGTGTTGAGGTTGACGGTCATGAGATGACCCACATCACTGTTAAACAACTGCCTGAAATCGTTAGCGGCCTGTTTTGTCTGTGCTGCTTGCGCCTGTTCTACGGAACGTAACGCTTTGGCTCTTTTGGTGTGCCATGATTTACGGTCTATCCTGGTAAGCGCAGGGCGATCAAGTTCAATGGCCTTAGCCAGTTGCTCGTTTGCGATATCCAGTCTTCCCGCTTCCTGTGCTGCCTTAGCCAGAGCAACAGCCTCTTCACGCTGTGCTGCAAGGGAACGGTGATCCATGCGATTCGCTGAACCGCTACGTTCCAGCGCACGGTTAGACATTCTGGACCATGACGCACGCCATTCGTCCATTAAATCATGCTCGTTCCAGCTTCTGTTCTTGTTGCCGAATCCTTGCGGTGTTATCTCGCGTAGCGTCAGCATTACATGAGCATGTGGGTTATGACCGTCAAGGTCATGGAATGAGATATCGGCAATCATGCCTTTATTGACAAAATTGCGTTTACAGTAGTTTTTCACTAACGCGATTTTGGCATCGTTATCAAGTTCAACAGGAATAGCGATATCAAAATAACGTGAGAGCTGGGCGTCTTTTCTTTTCTCAACTTTCTCAATTTCATTCCACAACACAGCAGAGTTTTCAATAATATTAAAAGGTGTGTGTTCTGGTGCAAGAATGCAGTGATGGAACAGGTCAGAACGATATGAATAATCGTACACGTCTCCTGTTCTCACGTCTTCTATTCTTTCTCTTGCGTTATATGCGGCAAGATAGCAGGACGATTTTCCTGCGGATCTTTTTAGCATACTAAACGATAAATGAAATATTGCCATACTACAAAAGTGCTCCTGCTGGTTTTAATTTTTTTTAAAGGTGTTGACCTTTGCTGCTTTTAGTTTTTCGCAAGAAAAAATTATGTTTTGACTTTAAGGCCCCCGCCAGGCCCACACGTTGCGAAGCAATGTATAAGTGGGCATTGTATTTATTTTTTATTCAGCTTGCGCCGAATCAAAATAAAACAATGGTCAAGTTTTTCTCTGGATCTAAGCGCCGAAAGAAGAGGCGCGTAAGCTTGGGGTAAGGGGATATAAATCGAAGAAGGGATGTTTCCGTATTGCTTATATTAATAATATAACTCGGTATTTAATGCTTGTAAAATTTGCCAAATAAAAAAGATGTGATAATTGTCTTATTCAGATTAAGACAACAATAGAGGTAAAGATGAATAAAATAATTAATGTCATTAACAATGAGGATGGTGATCTGGAAACAAAATGGTTTCTGATTGATTACAGCGACAACAGCGAAAGTATGCGCATCAGATTAAAAGAAAACTCGGTTAAAGAAGCCTTTGCTGCTATCCGCAGCGAATATGAACCTCAACTGCTGGAAGCCAGCGAACAAACCCGTTTCAGAACCCTGTCAGGGTGGTATGGTAACGCGATATCTTCCCTGAAAAGAAGCATCATGCAGGAGCTGATTATTATCGTAACGGGGCTTTTCCTGAATTATTTCAGCATCGACAGTACATATGCTACCGCCAGAGAAGTCATCAGGCAGTTATTTGGCCTTTCGGTTAAACGAGAGGTGATTTTATCTTCCTTTGCATCAGATCGTAGGCGAGCAGACAGGAAAGGTGGGTGGTTCAGTATGCAGCAGTATGAAAAATCAATGCTGTTCGACTGTTTTAATGGCGTGATTAATGCTGGACAACAACATGAAGTGATAAAAGGCCGTCTCGACGTTTTGGTTGCCGCCACTAAACGATAATAAAAAACAAAAAGATATATCCCTTTGTTTACTGAAAAATAGATTACTGAATAAGGAGAACTATATGAAGATCGAACCCTTCATGGCTTTGGGTTCGTTGAATGAAAGTACAATGATATTGCTGGGTCTCAATACAGTTTTGTGGTGCCTGGTGATCGGATTTAATATTACAGGAGAAATTTAATGGAAAGAAAAAATTTACAGCAACTACTTGCATCAGCACAGCAGGAACTGAACAGATTAAGTACAAAAGAAAAAGCACTAACCCGAAAAGAAAAAACGCATAGAAAAATTGTATTAGGTGGTGAAGTAGCAAAGTATCTGGGGATGGATATTAATCATGATTTGTTAGTTGGTTTTCTTCTGACTTTCGCCAGTTCGACAGATATACAACGAAAAACCTGGTTAAGTAACGGGGCCAGAGCCAGAGAGAATGAGAATCTGAGAAAAGAGCAAAAAAATAAAAATTACATTAAAAAAACAGATCGTGAAAAAAATGATACTAAGGTACATCAAGAATCGGAAAATGTTACTCATCCTGATGCAATGATAAAAAATACTGAAAAAAATAAAACAATGCAGCTTAATAACACTTTTTCTGCAATGCTTGAAAAGAAACTGGCAGAGAAGAAAAATAAAAATGAATGAACTTACACTGGAAGGTATAGAAAGTAACGATGAGGTTATCGCGGCTGCAACAGATTACATGGCTTTTTTTCTGTTCTCAACTCTCTCTGAGTGTTATCCGGAAATCGCCACAACTGAATTTGAAAATATCTTCAATGATGAGTTTAAAGTTGATATTGAAAATTTTATTAAAAGTTATAGAAAAAACATTGGAAACAGAATGGCGATGCCTGGTAAAGAACTTGCTCAGATATATTCAAATCAGCGGTTTTATGAAAAGTTGTCCAGAGCACTCGAACAGTGTAAAAAAGATAAGACAGCTTTCACTGCTATGAATCAAGTAAAGACTTTTCAGATATAACGCTGAACAGACTAAAACTTGTTTTGGTCTGTGAAGGGTTGGACAAGCCCACCGGGTGCGGCAGGAATTAAATTTAATATTCAGTATTGACATTTGTTGCTTGAATGTCATTCTAGATTGTATTATTAATTTTTTTCTTTACCGTTTAGCCCCTTATAGAGGGGCTTTCCCGTTATTGTTATTCTAATGATTTTTATTAGTTGCGAAATCAAACGGTCTTACCATAGAATTCTTATTCGCATCGAGAAAATCAGCCCACCATTGTAACATTAAGCGGCGCTGTTCAAGATGTTTGGCCTTATGTGTGTAGGCTGCACGGACATTGTTCTTTTCCATATGGCTCATTTGAAGCTCAACAACATCTTCTGACCAGATACCTGATTCAATCAGAGCACTACAAGCGAGGGTTCGGAAACCATGACCGCACAAGTCGGTTTTGGTGTCATAGCCCATTTTACGTAGCGCCTTGTTGATTGTGTTTTCACTCATTGGCTTCATCGCGTCATAACAGCCAGTAAAGATAAAACCATCTTCACCATACACGTCATAGCTGAGGTTTTTTAGCTCTTCCAAAATTGCCAGTGCCTGATTGCACAGTGGGACGTAATGCTTCCTTCGCATTTTGGCACCACGAGCAGAATGCTTAATGCCTTCAATTGCTTCACGCTGTTCCGGGATGACCCAAAGCCCACTTTTAAAATCGATTTCTGACCATCTGGCGAATCGTAGTTCACTAGAACGCACAAACGTCAGGAGATTGAGCTTGATCGCCAGTAACGTTAGCCTGCTACGTCCCTGATAACCCTCAACACGTTCCAGAAGTGCTGGTATCTCTTCGAGTTCAATTGCAGGCCGATGCTCTGTCTGTGGCTTCTGTACAGCACCTTCCAGATCATAGGCAGGATTGAAGCGGATGATCTTTTGCTGAACAGCATATCGCAGGATAGCGGTAGCGTACTGTTTTACCCGCATAGCGATTTCAAGATAACCGAGTGTCTCAATCTTCTTGATTGGAACCAACAGATCACCTGTATCTAACTCACCGATATCTTTGTTGCCGATATCAGGAAACAGGTAAGTTTCAAGACGAGTCCAGACTGAGCGCTGATAATCTTCTGACCAGGTAGTTTTAGTTGCAAACCAGCTTTTAGCAACGGTTTTAAAAGCGCGAGTATTGTTACGCTTTTCCATCGTGGTTTTGTTGTCAGCCTGTTTTTTAGCGCTGGGATCAATTCCGGATGCTAAAAGTTTTTTGGCTTCGTCACGGCGTTGCCTTGCCTCTGCCAGAGAAACGGCAGGGTAGACACCTATTGAAAACACCTTTTGTTTCGCTTCAAAGCGATAACCCAACTGCCAGTACTTTGAACCGTTAGGATGTACCAGCAGGTAGAGACCGAACCCATCAGTGAGCTTAATAGCCTTTTCAGCAGGTTTGGCATTTTTTACTTTGGTATCAGTAAGTGGCATGGCGGTTACCCCCTGAATGCTGGTAAAAGAAAAACCGAACCAGCTTTACCAGTATTTTTACCAGCAAAGGGGTGTAGCTTCGAGTATTTTTTAACAGACGTAAGTAGACATGGTGAAGGGAATAACCAATTGATAGAAAGCAAAAAACCAGACGTCAGTAGACATCTGGTTTCTTTAAATTGGCTCCTCTGACTGGACTCGAACCAGTGACATACGGATTAACAGTCCGCCGTTCTACCGACTGAACTACAGAGGAATCGTGCTACAGGGCGCATAGTAATGGACTGATCTTACTGAGTCAAAGCGGTTTTCGCGCCGGACAGTCTGTTTGCTGAAGGATTCAGCATTCTGGTTGTTTCAAGCGCAACTTTGCGCATTCCTGCTCTTCTTCATCCATAAAATGGTTTTATCACAGCACCCATGCCGGACAGGTGAGTGCGACCCGCATCATCGATGCCTATGCAACAAAGGAAACGGATTAGCCTGACCATCCTGTTCCAGGCGGCCCATGATGACAAAGCCCAGCTTTTGATAAACGTGCATAGCCTGCTTTTGTTCATTCACGTCGAGTGCATTCGCGCCACAGGTTTCCACAGCATATCGGTAAGCGATAGCGTGCTACGTCTTCCTTACCACAGCCACAAACGCACCGCAGAAGGCTAGCGTTGCGCCATCCACGGACGTAGTATGCAGCATTCGTCCCTGTAGCTTGTCTCAAACACTCTTTATCACAGGTAATATCGTCATGGCGTTGATTCCAAAAAACTACTCACGGCTTGAAAGTGGCTACCGTGAGAAAGCCCTGAAAATCTATCCATGGGTTTGTGGGCGCTGTTCGCGCGAGTTTGTCTATTCCAACCTGCGTGAATTAACGGTTCATCATATTGATCACGACCACACCAATAACCCGGAAGATGGCAGTAACTGGGAATTGCTGTGCCTGTACTGCCACGATCACGAACACTCGAAGTATACGGAAGCTGACCAGTATGGCACCCGGGTTGTGGCGGGTGAGGACGCGCAAAAAGACGTGGGCGAAGCCACCTATAATCCGTTTGCGGATTTAAAGGCAATGCTGGATAAGAAAAAGTAAGACTGAAGGCCCGGACGTGACCTTTGCGTTCGTGCCTGACAGCGGCCAGACGCGCATCCGTTTTTATGCGCCTGCTATCCACTCCCTCTCTGACTGTTCGCCGCTTATCCCCCAGGGGCAAAGCCCTTCAGCACGAGGCTGAATCAACAGCCTGGTGATGTCGTTCACCTCTCAGTGCAAAAGTGCAGTATGTCCGTTGATATGCTCACCTGCCGCGTATTCCGTTTTAAACAGCTATGGTTAAAGGGGCACCGTCGACCATGGAGAAGTGAATGAACGAGCAACTGCAAGCACAGATTGCCGCAAGGCTGGCGTTGACAGCCGGACAGCGGCAACAGACGCGCACGGCGCTGAGTCAGGGTCTGCCAGCGGAACCTGATTCACGACGCGCACAGCGTTATGCCTTTCAGCAACGCGCCAGACAACAGGTCATCATCGGCACGAATGATTTGCTGCCCGTCTCTTTTTTGCAGCAGGGGCTGAGCGCCGCCAGGGCGGTGGCACTGGTCAGGGAAGATGGCGTACCCAAAGGCAGTGGGTTTTTAACCTGGGGCAACCTGTTTGTCACGAATCACCATTTGTTACCTGAACCGCCTGAAAAAGGCCGTATTACGCTTCAGTTTGGCTACCGCCAGGGGGAAGCGGGTGAGATGATTCAGGGACGTCTTTTCAGTGTGGATGCGGAACGCTTCTGGCTCACCAGCCCGACCGAAGCATTGGACTGCACGCTGATCGCGTTAGGCGACGCGCTTGACGACAGTGGCGAGCAACCGCTGCCGCTGGCGCTCAATGACCGCAACGATAAACATGCGTTGGGCATCCACCTTAATCTTATCCACCATCCCGGCGGTGCGCCGCAGCAGGTCTCGCTGCGCAATAATGCACTGTTAGCCCGTCATGAAGAGTTTTTGCACTACGAAGCCGACAGCGAAGGTGGCTCGTCGGGCGCACCCGTTTTCAATGACAGCTGGCAGCTGGTGGCGCTTCATCACGGCGGCGTGGAAGAGAACGGAAAATGGGTCAATGAAGGCATCCGCATCAGCGCGCTTACCGACTGGCTTAAAGGCGCGCTGCCGACGTTACCTGAAGCCTGGCAATCGTCGCTGATGCAGGCGCTCAAGGCTGAGCCTGCAGCGGAACAGGTGTTGCCCAGTGCCGCTGCACCCGATGAAAATTACGCTAATCGCGACGGTTATCAGGCGGGCTTTCTGTCGGGCACGCATGTTGATGTCGCCGGCATTATCGCGCCACGCGCCAGTGAAGTCGCACCGCTGCGTAATGGGCGCAGCGGTGCAGAAGCCACGCTGGATTATGAGCACTTCTCGCTGATCATGAGCGCAGGGCGGAAGCTGGCCTTTTTCACAGCCACCAATATTGATGGTGCGCGCTACATCAATATTGACCGCGGCAGTGGACAACCTTCGCTGCTCCCTGAAGGCGACCGCTGGTATGAAGACAGCCGTATCGACAGTCGCTATATCACCGGCCAGGCGTTCTATAGTGAATTCAGCCGCTGGTTTGATCGGGGCCATCTCACCCGCCGTAGCGATCCGACCTGGGGCACTGTGGCCGAAGCAGTGCGCGCCAATAAAGACACGTTTCACTTTACCAACTGTTCACCGCAGCATTTTCGCTTTAACCAGAGTGTGCAGTACTGGCAAGGTGTTGAGCGCTACATCCTTGAATATGGTGTGTTAAAAACCAAACAGCAGATTAGCGTGCTGACCGGACCGGTACTTAACGATCAGCACCGGCAATACGGGAACTTACAGGTGCCACTGATGTTCTGGAAAGTGGTACTGCGCATCGGGCCGCAGGGCACGCCGCAGGCCACCGCACTGCTGGTCAGTCAGGATAAGTTGCTGGACGAACCGCGCCGCGTACTGCCGCTTCAGCAGCCGGAAGCGGTCCCGCAGGTGGATGAATACCGCGTTTCGATTCGTTCACTTGAAACACTCACCGGGCTTGATTTCAGCGCGTTCCGCGACTGGGACAGCTGGCAACCCGATCCCAGCCTGCTGGCCGATCCTGTGCAGGCAAAGCTGATTATGAGCTGGTCTGAGGTGTTATAAAGGGACGGCGGCAATCGGCTGAATGTAAGGGACATCACACTGCCCGTTCTGGTGTTCCGAACGGGCAGAATTCGTAGATTGTCATCACTGACGTGTCGGCCGACTTGCCCGCCAGCAACGCCCTGAGCAGTATGCCAGCCTGAGATTCAGCCGGACGATCGCTGCATGTGTTCGCGGTTCGCCCCGGCTAAACCATGACATTAACCCGACGGGTTAACCGCGCCACTGGCGGCAAGAAGACAGTAAGCCGATGCCGCGACCTGTCCCGGCATCGGGGCAGACAAGGCCTACGCCAGCAAACCGTGTGGATCCAGGACATATTTGGCGGCCACGCCGGCATCAAAGCTGGCATAACCCTCGGCCGCCTGTTCAAGGGGCAGCACTTTGGCGTTCACAATTTTCGCGATGGGTAACCGGTCATGCAAAATTGCATTCATGAGCTGGCGGTTATATCGCAGCACTGGCGTTTGTCCGGTGTGCAGGGTTTGCGCCTTTGACCAGCCCAGGCCAAACTTCAGGCTCAGGGATCCTTCACGGGCTGCCTGCTCCTGAGCGCCCGGATCGTCTGTTACATACAGTCCCGGAATACCAATCTTACCGGCCACCCGGGTGACAGCCATCATGCTGTTAAGGACAGTAGCCGGCTGCTCTTTACCCGAATGGCCTCGCGCTTCAAAGCCGACCGCATCAATCGCCGAGTCGACTTCCGGCACACCTATGATATCCGCGATCATTTCACCCAGGCGATCGTGTTTGCTCAGGTCGACGGGCACAAAGCCCATTTTTTCTGCATGCGCCAGGCGATCCTGATTGAAATCACCCACCATCACGACCGCTGAACCCAGAATTTGCGCTGAGGCTGCCGCGGCCAGGCCAACCGGGCCCGCGCCCGCGACATAGGTCATCGAACCGACGCCTACGCCCGCCGTGACCGCACCATGAAAGCCAGTCGGCAGAATGTCTGACAGCATGGTCAGATCCAGAATTTTTGCCAGCGCCTGATCCCGGTCAGGGAACTTCAACAGGTTAAAATCGGCATACGGCACCATGACATATTTCGCCTGTCCGCCAACCCAGCCGCCCATATCGACATAGCCGAATGCGCCGCCAGCGCGTGCCGGATTAACCGTCAGGCACACGCCGGTATCCAGTTCCCGGCAGCAGCGACAACGTCCGCAGGCCACGTTGAAGGGGACAGAGACAATATCTCCCACGTTAAGCATTTCAACGTCGGTGCCTTTTTCAATGATTTCGCCGGTAATTTCATGCCCCAGCACCATGCCCGCCGGTGCGGTGGTGCGTCCACGTACCATGTGCTGATCGGAGCCACAGATATTGGTCGACAGCACTTTGATGATGACCGCGTGATCGATTTTTTTACCCGCGGGGCTGACGAATTTCGGATCGGCAATATCCATCACTTCAACCTTACCGGGCCCCTGATATACCACACCTTTATTGGAAGCGTTTCCCATAGTAATGTCCTGTCTGGCTGATTAAGAGGTCTGTCTGGCAGCGCGGTATCATGCATGTAGGGTGAGGTACTTACCGGTCTGCAAAGGCAGTGTAAGCAAGTCAGTGGTGCTTAAATGATCTGACAACGACATCGGGACGGGAAAAAACGCAGAATGGCGACATCGACAGAAATAATAAAAACAGATCGCCATTGTGCAATAAAGCCTGTCCGGACATCCTGTCGAAAATAAATAAAATGATTTTATTAAAAACGACCTGTAATTATCTGTCGGCGACAACGTCGCTTATTATTATATAGGCTTTTCCTATGCCGTTATTTCACGTCAGACAGTGCTATGATAAAAATGAATTAGCTCACGCGTGTTGACTTTATTTTTTTCAGGCGGTCAGGTTTTAATTAAGGATTGCAATAACCCGGCAGTTACGAAATAACGCGTCAGAATATCGTGCCTGAATACCCTGCGATCGTTATCGCCAGAGGATTACCGTATCGCTGACGGTTATTTCTGGCATGTCGACCGCAATATATCATCAACCGCAATGGTCGCTGAGTGTTAATCATTACGTAGAAGGAACAGGACAATGAATATTGTTACGCCCGCGTCGCCCGCTACGCTCAGAAAGGTAACCGCCGCTGCCGCTATAGGTAATTTTGTCGAGTGGTTTGATTTTGCCGTTTATGGTTTCCTGGCCACGATTATTGCCCAAAACTTTTTTTCACAGGCACTTCCGCAGACCGCCTTATTACAGACGTTCCTGGTGTTTGCCGTGGCGTTTGCCTTGCGGCCATTAGGTGGGGTGATATTCGGTATGCTGGGGGATAAATATGGGCGTAAACGTATCTTGTCGTTGACGGTACTCATGATGGCGGGCGCGACCACGCTGATTGGCCTGCTTCCGACCGACAGGCATCTGGGGATCATGGCCCCGATTCTGCTGACGCTGGCCCGCTGTATTCAGGGATTTTCGGCAGGAGGGGAATATGCCGGAGCCTGCGCCTATGTGATGGAGCATTCACCGCCACGTAAACGCGCCTGGTACGGAAGCTTTATCACGGTCTCGACGTTTTCTGCTTTCGCGGCTGCGGCAGTTATCACTTTTCTGTCAGACGCCGCGCTGGGCCAGGATCAGATGCGCGCGTGGGGCTGGCGTATTCCTTTTCTGATTGCGGCCCCGCTGGGGCTGGTGGGGATTTATCTGCGCATTCGTATGGAAGAAACGCCTGCTTTCCGGGCTGCACGTCGCGAAGAGGCGGGAACACATGCGGCACTTGCTGACACGTTACGCCAGCAGACAGGAAACATCCTGCGGCTGGGGGCCTTTATCGCCTTAACCGCGCTGACGTTTTATATGTTTACCACCTACTTCTCGACCTTTCTCCAGTTGCAGGGCCACTTCAGTCGGGCCTCGGCCTTGCTGGTCTCCTTCCTCGCGCTGCTGTTTGCGGCGGGGCTCTGTCCGGTAGCGGGAGCGCTTTGTGACGGGATAGGCAGAAGAAAGACGGTGGCTGTCGCGGGCGGATGGGTGATCGTAAGTGTCTTACCGGCCTGGTGGCTGGCCAGTTCGGGCCCGCTCTGGGCCGCCATCCTCGGGGATATGCTGTTAGCGACGGGGGCGGTGTTTTCGGGCGTCGTGACGGCCGCGTTACTCTCCGAAGTCTTCCCCACGCGGGCACGGTATACCGCCTCTGCCATTACCTACAATCTGGCCTATACGCTTTTCGGCGGCACCGCACCGCTGGTGGCAACTTGGCTCATTGACTACACAGGCAATACGCTGTTACCGGCCTTTTATCTTGTTGCGGTCGCGGTGCTGGCGCTGGCGGGCGGACTGAGCTTGCCCGAAACCTCACGTATTTCTTTGCAGGATGACGCCGCACATCCGCATTCGCGGCAACAGGGTGCGGTAAAGCACGTGGGGACGGTCGCCCGCAAGGAGCCGGTGTGAGGCATAACACCAACCGGGCACCCGCCCGGGTTAACTTCTGATGGCCTCGCTGGCGGCGCATAAAACTGCGACATAAGCATTCCTCCGCATAACGAGGGCCGGCATCGGCGCGAAGCAGGCCACGGACTGTGCAGCATCGCAGGGGAAGTGCTTATCACCCATTGCGGTGTCAACACGTCAGAGAAAGCGTGACCCGACGGGTCACCCAAGATCGCCAAGCAACGTGCTGGCTGAGAAATGATGCGCAATCTGCGCCTGTAACAGTTCGGCGCAGCCCAGCGCATCGGTCAGCGCGTTGTGGGCCGGATAGTGCGGCAGATGATAACGGGCCCGACAGTCAGACAGGCGCAACGACAGTCGGGGGCGCGGTCGCCACCATTTCTGTCGCCAGCCGTTTTGCCGCTGTGCCGCAATAACGCGCGCCTCCAGCGCCAGCGTATCGATACAGGGGAACACAATGCCTTCGCCAATGCGCTTTTTAAATGCTGCATCCAGAAAAGGCTGTTCAATCCCTTTGTGATGGACCACCATCACGTTTCCCGCCATCATTGCCAGCAGCCTGAGCAGCACAGCATTCAGGTCCGGGGCGCGGGCAATTGCGGAATGTGTGATGCCGTGAATAACCACCGACTCTGTTCGCAGGTCGGCACGCGGATTCAGTATCCAGTGCTGGCTGCCCTGGATACGGATGCGCGACAGGCTCATCGGCAGTAAACCGATACTGACAATATCATCATGCTGAGGATTCAGGCCGGTGGTTTCAAAATCCATCGCCAGTAAGGGAACGTCGGACAACGGTGTATCGGGTGACGGCATGCCAGACAAGTAGTAGTTTTTCAGCGCGGCATGGCGCGTTTCCCTGGCCCGTCTGGCGAGGACGGCGGGCCAGTCCTGCGGCAGCACACTGTCCTGGCGGGCGCGAACACAGGGCGACAGCAATGCTTTATTGATATGCAGCATTAAACGCTCCGCCCTGGCTGATAGCGATATTTTAAAAATTTTTGCGCATTGCTGAGGATCTGAAAGGCATCCTTCAGATTCTTGCGCTCAAAGTCAGACAGATTAAGCGGTTCAATCCGGTTGTCCGGTTCCTGGCCGTTCTCCACATCCTGCGCCTGGTGGCGGATGCGCACCATCGAAATAAACTCCAGCGCATCCCGCAGATCCTGACCGCGTCCGTGGGGCAAAATGTCGGCCTGCATAATCGTCTGCAGCCGATCAAAGGAGTTATGCGCCGTTGCGCCCGCCGCCAGCGCATGCACACGAATCAGATCGGCCAGCGGGGCCGTTCCGCGCCGTTTCATATCAATGGATTGCGTATGCTGGCCGGAGGGCTCCATCACAAAGTTTTTAAAGAACCCCAGCGGCGGCTTTCGCAGCAAGGCATTGCGCGCCAGACAGGCAAGAAAACGGGCGTTGTGCCGCGCTTTGTGTCTGATACGCTGGTTAAGCTGTTCTCCCCATTCCACCTGGCCCCAGACGGCGTCCAGGTCGAAGAAAATCGCGCTGTCCAGCAGTGATTGCGGTGAGGGCGAATCGATCCACTCATCAAAATAGCGTTCCCAGACGGAGAGCGGCTGACACCAGCGGCTGTTTGTCGCCATGATATTTCCTTTGCAGTAGCGATAGCCGCAGGCGTCCAGCCCGTCACTCACGCGTCGGGTCAGCGCCATAAAATAGGGCGCATGGCGCAGCGGGTCATAACGGTTATCCAGGATCAGGGCATTATCCTGATCGGTGACGAGCAGTTGCTCCTGGCGGGCCATCGAACCCAGGGTGATAAAGCAGTAGGGGACCGGCGGCGGCCCCAGTTCCGCCTCGGCCAGCGCCAGCAGGCGCTGCGTGAAACTGCGACCAATGACCGCCATGGCGCGGCCAGTCATCTGCGAGTTGGCATCTTCACGTACGATGCGGCTGAAACAGGCACGCACCTCGTTTTTCAGGGCGCTCAGTTCGTCCGGGCGCTGGCAGTGAAAAATACGGCTGACGATAAACAGGCTGTTTTGCGACTCGTAGCGGATAATGTCCGATTGTGAAATCACGCCGACAGGACAGCCGTTTTTCATCACCGGCAGATGATGAATATTGTGCTGCATCATGGTCAGCATCGCTTCAGACACCAGCTGATAATGTTCCACATGGTTCAGCGGTGCGGTCATGATCGCCTTCACCGGTGTCTCAAACCCGAGTCCACCCGCGATGACCCGCTCACGCAGGTCTTTATCCGTCACGATGCCGGTCAGCGCCGGCCTGACGGCGGGGTTAACTTCTGCCATCGGCGTCACGATCAACAGCGAGGAGACATCCTCTTTACTCATTTTCACCGCGGCGTCGCGCACCGTGGCCCGGCTGTCGAGGGTAACGGGCGGTCGGCTAATCAGCGCCTCAATGCGGGAGGCCATCAGGCCGTTAGCCTCTTCTGTGCGCGCCACGGTTTGCCGGAGACGGGTGCGGTCCTCCACTTCCACTAAATCGGCAAATTCCTCGTATTTGCGAAACAGCGCATTAAAAATCGGGGCCGGGATCAGGTAAGTCAGCGTATCTTCCAGCGCGGTCACCGGAAAGCGTACGCTGTTTTCGCGCAACAAACCAAATTCGCCAAAATAGCCCCCGGCCGTCAGTCGGTTATACAGATCGCCATTGCGTCGGTAGATTTCCACCGCGCCGCTGCGAATCACATACCAGGCATCGACAGGCTGGCCAAAGGTGAGAACAGGCGTTCCGGCTTTGAAATAGCTGACCTCAATGTGCGCGGCGATGCGCGCCAGCGCCGTGAGCGGTAAGGTGTCAAACGGCGGATAGCGCTGAATGAAGTCGATAATTTCCTGATGGGCTGACTGCACGGTGACCTCCTTTTCTGCCACAGCGGACAGCCTGACCTGCGCGGTCCGCTCAACGCTGACTTATTGATTACGCACCGCAGGGGCAGAACGTGCCAGCCGCGGTTCTGACATCAGTCCTTTCACCACCGCGACTGAGGCGATCAGCAAGACCAGTGCGAACGGCAGCCCGGTCGAGACCACCATCGCCTGTAGTGCATCCAGCCCACCGCCGAGGATCAACGTTATCGCAACCAGCCCTTCAAACACGCACCAGAACACGCGTTGTGAAGTGGGAGAGTCGATCTTGCCACCGGAAGCAATAATATCGATGACCAGCGTGCCCGAATCCGCCGACGTCACAAAAAACACCACCACCAGAATAATCGCCACCACGCAGGTGATTTTTGCCAGCGGCAACGTATCCAGCATGGTGAACAACTGCAGCGGCAGAACAGCATCGGCAATGCTCTGATAGCCTTCGGTGAAATACTGATGAATGGTGGTGCCGCCCAGCACCGTCATCCACAGCACGCAGGCCAGTGACGGCACCAGCAGTACCGAGATCATGAATTCACGCACCGTGCGACCACGCGAGATGCGTGCAATGAACATCCCGACAAAGGGCGACCATGAGATCCACCATGCCCAGTAAAACGAGGTCCAGCCTGCGGCAAAATTGCTGTCAGGGCGGGCAACCGGATTCGACAGGGCGGGCAAAAACGCAAGATAGGAAGCCAGGTTTGAGAAAAAACCGCTAAACAAAATCAGGGTAGGGCCGACCACAATGATAAACAGCAGCAGTAACCCAGCCAGAATCATGTTGGCTTCAGATAACCGCCGTACGCCGACATCCAGCCCGGCCACCACCGAAAAGGTGGCAATCGCGGTGATGACGATCACCAGGACAATCTGCGTAGTTTGTCCTAATGGCACATCAAACAGAAAATTCAGGCCGGACGCCGCCTGGGAAGCGCCCAGCCCCAGCGAGGTTGCCAGACCAAACAGCGTCGCCAGTACAGCCAGGATATCAATGATGTGTCCCGGCCAGCCCCACACCGCGTCGCCCAGCAGCGGATAAAACAGCGAGCGAATCGTCAGCGGTAAACCTTTATTGAAAGAGAACAGCGCCAGACCTAATGCCAGAAAGGCGTAAATGGCCCAGGGATGCAGCGCCCAGTGAAAAATCGTGGCGGCCATCGCCAGCTGCTGCGCATTGTCGGCCGCGCCAACTGCGCCATTCAGGGGAGCCCAGTCGGTACGTACACCGTTTTCCACGACGGTGCCACCCATTGAGCTGGAGAAGTGCGACAAAGGTTCGGAAACGCCATAAAACATCAGGCCAATGCCCATTCCGGCGGCAAACAGCATGGAGAACCAGGTCACGTAGTTGTAGTCAGGGCGGGCCAGCGTGCCGCCGAGGCGCACTTTACCGAGGGGGGAAATAATCAGGCCGAGACAGAGAAGAACAAAAATATTTCCGGCACTGATAAAGAACCAGTCGAGTCGGGTGGTCAGCCAGTTCAGCATTCCTTTAAACAGCGGTGCCACATCACTTTGAAAGACGAGCGTTAAAACGATAAAGGCAATAATGACCATCCCGGAGAGAACAAATACCCGGTTGTGAATATCCAGACCGAAGGGGCCAACATTTACCACGATATTGTCCTGCCCCACCTGATAATCAGTATCATAAGGTGCGACGTCCCCGTCAGGCAGCATGGGATCTCTGGCGTCTGCCATAATCATTTCCTCGCGATTTGTTCGTTGTTGTTAATGCCATCCTCAGCACACCGGGCTGGCTCTGTTTTAGTTAACGGACATCGTTTCGCTCATCCCTGACAATCCCTGTTTTCCTGTGGTGCAAGAGTGCGGCTATCAGTCTCCTTTCCTTTCATTCAGCTGAACACCACCGTACGTTTGCCGCTTAAAAACACCCGTTTTTCGACGTGATAACGCACGGCATTAAATAACGTTACCCGCTCAATATCCTGTCCAC
The DNA here is from genome assembly GCF_011044475.1 of Pantoea stewartii. NCBI lineage: Bacteria > Pseudomonadati > Pseudomonadota > Gammaproteobacteria > Enterobacterales > Erwiniaceae > Pantoea > Pantoea stewartii. The sequence goes on along the minus strand of NZ_CP049115.1, from coordinate 1,045,536 downwards.
GACTAATCAGGTCATCCGGATAAAGGGCGTGATCGACGCTCTGAATGCCCTGGGTAATAATCGGGCCTTCATCCAGATCGTTATTCACATAGTGGGCAGTGGCACCGACCATTTTTACCCCTTTTTCCCAGGCCTGATGGTAAGGGCGCGCGCCTTTAAAGCCCGGCAGCAGGGAGTGATGAATATTGATGGCTTTTCCGTCGAGTTTTTCGCACATGGCAGGTGACAGGACCTGCATATAACGGGCCAGCACTACCAGGTCGATATGATGCTGCGCCAGCAGCGCCATAATGCGGGCTTCCTGTTCGGCGCGGTTCGCGTTATTTACCGGCAGATGGTAATAAGGAATACCGTGCCATTCGGCCAGGGAACAGAGATCGGGATGGTTAGAAATGATCAGCGGGACATCAATATTGAGCTGGCCGGTGCGGTGACGAAATAACAGATCGTTAAGACAGTGATCGAATTTAGACACCAGAATAGCGACGCGTTCGCGATGCTGCGGCGGCGTGAGTTGCCAGTGCATTTCAAAGGGCATCACGCGCGGCGTGAAATTATCCCGAAAAAGGTCGGTACTGAAGGGGGAGGCGGGTGAAAAGGCAACGCGAATAAAAAAATGGTGACTGACCCTGTCATCAAAAGAGTGTATTTCATTGATGTAGTGACCGGACTCTGCCATGAATCGGGTCACAACATCCACGGTACCCAGTTTACTCGGGCAACTGGCGGTAAAAATCCATGAATCGGGCAGCGCGCTCATGGGCAGCTCCTGTGAAGAAGAGAAACGCGTGCCGTCGGAAACGCGTCCGGCCGGCACAACAGGGCATTACTTCGTAATGGTCAGGCCATATTCACGACTGGCATCCTGTAACCACAGCCAGATGTAGTCGGCGAAGCTACGACGGACGACCAGTTCCCAGCGGTCTTCGCCGGTCCGGCGGATCAGTGCGCTGCTTTTGGCAAATACCGAACCTGCGACTTTGCCCACCGGGAACGCACGGGGATGAAGATCCAACACCGTGCTTTTCTTCAGCACATCAATGGCATGTTTGCCGGAGAGCGTCAGTATCGTCTGTCCGCCGCTGACGTTGACCACGGAGTAGTGACCGTCAATCTCTGCGCGCAACGCTTTTTCCACCGGAAACAGCTGATCCATTGGCAGAACCACCAGCCACTCGTCGGGACTCAGCCAGCGCACAGAAATGTCGCCCTCTTCACAGGAGGTAAGGGGGACGGTGGGCAGCGCTACACCCAGCACCGTCAGGCAACCCCGCATAAAACTCCGGTTCTGCTGTGAACCGCGCAGCACCAGATGGCCCAGCAGCGCCTGTTCGCGCAGCTGAACGCCACCGGGCTGCGCATGGCTGGCCGCCAGCTTGTCCAGCCCGGCGTGATGCAGAGGGGATTCGGCGCGTACCTGCGCAGGCGCACACTGATCCATGACCGCCACCTGTCTGACAGTCTTTGCCGGTTTGGTTTCAGGTAAGAGGGTTTCAGACATGTTGACGTTCTCCTTTCGGATCGATAAAGACCGTGCTGCAGATTTCCGCTTCGACCACCCGGCCATCGGCCAGCGGGTAGAATACGGTTTCGCCCATGCGAGACAGCCCGCCTTTGATAAAGCCCATGGCGATGCTGCGATTCAGGTTAGCGCTCCAGTAGCTGGAGCTGATGTGGCCCAGGATATCCATCGGGACAGGCTGAGCAGGATCGGCCACCGCTTGTGCGCCTTCCGGCAAGACGATCATAGGATCGCGTGTTTTCAGCCCGACCAGCTGTTTGCGCTGGTCACGTACGCAGTCAGCCCGCGCCATGCCGCGTTTGCCGATATAGCTGAACGGTTTTGTGTCCGCGACGCACCAGCTCATATTGAGATCGTGCGGCGTCACCGAGCCGTCGGTGTCCTGACCGGCAATGATGAATCCCTTCTCGGCGCGCAGGATATGCATGGTTTCGGTGCCGTAAGGCGTCAGATCGTATTTTGCGCCGTGCGCAAAGAGTTTCTCCCAGACGTACAGGCCGTAATTGGCCTGTACGTTGATCTCAAACGACAGCTCACCGGTAAAGGAGATACGGAAGAGTCGTGCCGGTACGCCCGCTATCTTGCCTTCCTGCCAGTCCATAAACTTAAAGGTCTCTTTGTCCAGCGAGACGTCGCTGCACAGTTCAGCCAGTAAATTGCGGCTGTCTGGGCCGGATACGGTCATCGTGGCCCAGTGATCGGTCACGCTGGTAAAGAACACTTCCAGCTCCGGCCATTCGGTCTGATGGTACAACTCCAGCCATTCCATGACGTGTGCCGCGCCGCCGGTGGTGGTGGTCATCAGGAAGTGGTTTTCCGCCAGGCATGACGTCACGCCATCGTCGAACACCATGCCGCTTTCGCCGCACATCAGACCGTAACGGCATTTGCCGACGCCCAGTTTGGCCCAGGCGTTGGTATAAACACGGCTGATAAACTCACGGGCATCTTTGCCCTGAATATCAATTTTGCCCAGCGTGGACGCATCCAGAATGCCCACGCCATTGCGCACCGCACGACATTCGCGATCCAGCGTCTGTTGCATCGTTTCGCCGGCACGCGGGTAGTACCAGGGGCGCTTCCACTGGCCGACATCCTCGAACATCGCACCTTGCCTGACATGCCACGGGTGCATGGCGGTGAAGCGTTTGGGTTCAAACAGTTCACCACAGTTACGCCCCGCGATAGCGCCAAAGGCGATCGGCGTATAGTTCGGACGAAATACCGTGGTCCCGGTCTCGGGGATGCTCTTGCCCATCACTTTGGCGGCAATCGCCATGCCGTTGATGTTGCCCAGCTTTCCCTGATCGGTGCCAAACCCCATTGCCGTATAGCGTTTAATGTGCTCAATCGCTTCAAACCCTTCCCGCGTTGCCAGAGCGATACCGGCGGCCGTAACGTCATTCTGCAAATCCACAAACTGCTTGGGTGCGCGGCTGATCGGTTTGATGTGCGGAATATGGAACAGGGCGGCGGGCGGATGTTCCAGCCACTTTTTCACATCGGGCAGGGCGACCTCGACCGGCGTCAGGCCCAGCTTCAGCGCAGCGTCCTGCCCGGCACTGATGCCTTCCTGCAGCACGTTACCAAGCGCATAGCGCCCGTTGATGCCGCCTGCCGTCAACTGTTTCTGATGTGTCGGCCCGGGCAGGAAACCCGTCACGTCCGTGTTCCAGACCGGACGGCTGCCGGTATGGCCCGCCAGATGAATGACCGGGCTCCAGCCCCCAGAGCTGGCTACGGTGTCGCAGGTGAGGGAAAAGGGCTTGCCGGCGATCGCCTCACCTTTTTTATCCAGGGCGGCAATCGTGACGCCGCTGACGCGCTTTTTGCCCTTTACTTCAATAACGGCACTGCCGGTGATGATTCGAATACCGCGGCCACGAACAGCGGCGGCCAGTTCACCTTTGGTCACGGTTCGGGTATCTACCACGGCGACCACCTCGCGTCCCGCATCAGCCCAGTCGAGCGCGGTTCGGTAAGCGCTGTCATTGGTGGTCATCAGCACCAGCTGGTGACCGGGCACCACGCCATAGCGGTTGATGTAGGTGGAGATGGCAGAAGGGATCATGCAGCCCGGTACATCGTTATGGCTAAACACCAGCGGTCGCTCCTGGGCACCGGTGGCCAGCACGACCCAGTGTGCCCGGACGCGGTGCATACGCTGGCGAACCTGGGCCGCCGCAGCGCGATCGCCTTTGTAGTCGGTTCGGTTCTCGTTAACGGTAAGAAAGTTATGGTCGTGATAGCCATTCACCGTGGCGCGCGTCAGCAGCGTCACCTCCGGCATCGTCGCCAGTTCCGCCACCACCTTGTTGACCCATTCCATCGCCGGTTTGCCGTCAATCTGTTCCCGGCTGGCAAGCAGATGGCCACCGAATTCATCCTGCTCATCCGCCAGGATGACGCGGGCGCCGCTGCGACCGGCGGCGAGTGCCGCCATCAGGCCCGCAGGCCCGCCGCCCACAACCATGAGATCGCAATGCTGGTTCATGGCGTCATAGATATCGGGATCTTTTTCGCGTGGCGCGCGACCCAGACCGGCGGCTTTGCGGATGAATTTCTCATAGGTCGGCCACATCGATTGCGGATACATAAAGGTTTTGTAGTAAAACCCCGGCGGCATCACTTTGCCGCCAAGGTTGCCTACCAGACTCATCAGGTCGGATTCGACAGACGGCCAGCCGTTGGTGGCCGAACAGACCAGACCGTCATAAAGGGCCTGCTGGGTAGCGCGCACGTTTGGCACCTGCGTGGCTTCTGTCGCGCCAAGCTGTAGCACTGCGTTCGGCTCTTCAGCGCCGGCGGCGACAATGCCGCGTGGACGGCTGTATTTAAAACTGCGACCGACAATATCAATGCCGTTGGCGAGCAGGGCGGAGGCGACGGTATCGCCTTCATAGCCCTGATACGGCTTGCCATTCCACGTAAAGGTCAGCGTACTGGAACGGTTAATTCTGCCGCCGGACGGCAGGCGATTCTTCTGGCTCATGCGCTCCGCTCCTTACGCGTGTTCACGGGATTCAGGCTGTTCGTTGAGTGTGTAAACCTGTTTAATCTCATAAGTCTGGGTATCACGTACCAGATTAAAGAATTTGCGGCATCCCGCGCTGTGCACCCAAAGTTCGTGATGTAATCCGCGCGGGTTTTTACGGAAATAGAGAAAGGTTCCCCACGCTTCATCACTGCACTGGTCCGGGTTAGCAGGCCGCGCGATATGCGCCTGGCCACGGGGATGAAACTCTTCTTCTTCGCGATACTCACCACAGTGAGGACAGTAAATGTGCAGCATGTTGTCACTCCTTAGTGGGCTACGCCTGCGGCGCCATGTTCATCGACCAGCGCACCGGTATAAAACCGGGACAGGGCGAAGGGTTCAGCAATCGGGTGCGGCGTGCCGTGCGCTAACTGATGGGCAAACAGGTTGCCGGAGCCAGGCGTAGCCTTAAAGCCACCGGTGCCCCAGCCGCAGTTAAAGAACAGGTTGCGCACCGGGGTGGACGAGAGAATCGGGCTGGCATCCGGGCAGGTGTCGACAATGCCGCCCCACTGACGGTTCATGCGGACACGGCTGGTGCACGGAAACAGCTCAACAATGGCCTGAATGGTGTGTTCAATGACGCTGTAGGATCCGCGCTGACCATAGCCGACCCAGCCATCAATACCTGCGCCGATGACCAGATCACCTTTATCTGACTGACTCATATAGCCATGCACATGGTTGGACATGACGACGGTATCCAGGAAGGGCTTGATCGGCTCGGAGACCAGCGCCTGAAGCGGATGGGATTCAACCGGCAGCTCAAAGCCGGCCATTTTGGCCATCACGCCAGAGTTACCGGCGGTGACGCACCCCACACGATCCGCTTTAATTACGCCGTGGTGGCGGGTTTTGACGCCGGTGATTTTGCCGTCACTGATTTCCATATCAATGACCTCGCAGTTCTGAATCAGATCGACGCCCAGGCTGTCCGCCGCACGGGCATAACCCCAGGCCACCGCATCGTGACGGGCATTGCCCCCGCGCCGCTGTACCGACGCGCCCAGTACCGGATAGCGCGCATCTTTGCTGCAGTCCAGTGCGGGGATCTCTTTCTGTAACTGGTCGCCGTAAACCATCTCGTTGTCGATGCCCTGCAGGCGATTGGCATTCGCCAGTCGTTCATTGGTGCGCAGGTCCTGCAACGTATGGCAGGTGTGATAAACCCCACGCTGAGAGAACATCTGGTTGTAGTTCAGCTCTTGTGACAGGCCTTCCCATAATTTCATGGCGTGCTCATACAGCGCTGCGGATTCATCCCACAGGTAGTTGGAGCGCACAATCGTGGTGTTACGGCAGATGTTGCCGCCGCCAAGATGGCCTTTTTCCAGCACCGCCACGTTGGTGATGCCGTGCTCTTTCGCCAGATAGTAGGCGGTAGCCAGACCGTGCCCCCCGCCGCCGATGATAATAACGTCGTAGCGTTTCTGCGGGGTGGGGTTGCGCCAGACTTTCTGCCAGTTCTCGTGATAGCTCAGACTGTGCCTGAGCAGGCCAAATCCTGAATAGCGTTGCATCATTTCTACTCCAGTAACTCTCGCGCGTGGGCGAATTGACAGACGATAAAACCGCGCCGCCGACCGAAGCCGGTGGCCGCCTGGCCTAACGGTAAACCGGGAAGTCCGCGCACAGGGACAGCACCTGCTGCTTCACCTGAGCAATCTTCGTCTCCAGCATGTCGGCGTTGTTCATCACATCCAGGATGTCGGCAATCCAGCCGGCCAGCATGCGACAGTGCGCTTCGCTGAAGCCGCGCGTGGTAACAACCGGCGCGCCAATGCGCAGACCGGAGGTCACAAACGGGGATTGTGGATCGCCGGGAACGGCATTTTTGTTGACGGTAATGTTGGCGCGTCCCAGCGCCGCATCGGCCGCTTTACCGGTCAGCCCCTGTTTAATCAGGCTGAGTAAAAACAGGTGGTTGTCGGTGCCGCCTGAGACCACATCGTAGCCACGCGTCATAAACACGTCGGCCATCGCGCGGGCATTGTTGACCACGCGACGCTGGTAGTCGGTATAGTCAGGCTGCATGGCCTCTTTAAAGGCGACGGCTTTGGCGGCGATCACATGCATCAACGGACCGCCCTGGCCGCCCGGAAACACGGCAGCGTTGAGCTTTTTCTCCAGCTCGGGGTTGGCTTTTGCCAGAATCAGGCCGCCGCGCGGACCGCGCAGGGTTTTATGCGTGGTGGTAGTGACCACATCGGCATAGGGCAGTGGAGTGGGATAAAGGCCCGCCGCGACCAGGCCCGCCACATGCGCCATGTCGACAAACAGCCAGGCACCGACCTTATCGGCAATGGCGCGGAAGCGCGCCCAGTCCACGACGCGTGAGTAGGCCGAGAAACCGGCGACGATCATTTTCGGCCGGTGTTCCAGCGCCAGCGCTTCGACCTGTTCATAATCAATTTCGCCGCTGGCTTCATTCAGGCCGTACTGCACGGCACGGTAAATTTTGCCGGAGAAGCTGACATGGGCGCCGTGCGTCAGATGACCACCGTGCGCCAGGCTCATGCCCAGAATGGTGTCGCCCGGCTGGCACAACGCCATATAGACCGCCGCATTCGCCTGCGAACCCGAATGGGGCTGCACGTTAGCGTAATCGGCACCAAACAGCGCACAGGCACGTTCTGTTGCCAGTTTTTCGACTACGTCGACATATTCACAGCCGCCGTAGTAGCGCTTCCCCGGATAGCCTTCTGCATATTTATTGGTCAGTACCGTACCCTGAGCCTGCATCACGCGCGGGCTGGTGTAATTCTCGGAGGCGATAAGCTCAATATGCTCTTCCTGACGCACCGCTTCCTGTTCAATGGCCTGCCACAGTTCACTGTCAAAGCTTTGAATATCGTCGCGCTTCGCAAACATGCTTTTCTCCTTGCCCGGATAACCACGCAGCGCCTGCTTTGGGCCTGAACCGTTCAGGGCAGCGGTAGAGTGAATGTGGGAGGGATAATAACCAGCGTCACCGATGCCGGAATGTTTGGTAGCGCCCCGGCGATGTCAATTTGCGACATACCCACGCAAGGCGGACACATTGAACGGTGAGGAACGGCAGAAAGGGCAAAACATGGCGAATTCATCGCCAAATACGTCGTTATCCGGCATCTCTTGTTTTTCATCCGCGCAGATAATGCGGCTGTCATTCACTCAACGGCAGGCATAAGCCCGGGAGCGCAACATGAGTATCAGTGTCTTCGATCTGTTCAAAGTCGGAATTGGTCCCTCCAGTTCACATACCGTTGGCCCTATGCGCGCGGCACAACGCTTTGTCGAACCGCTCGGTCACCGTGAGGATCGTGGGATGATTTACCGCATCAAAGTCGAACTGTTTGGTTCGCTCAGCGCCACCGGGCGCGGGCACAGTACGGATAAAGCGGTACTGATGGGGCTGATGGGCGCGTCACCCGATACCGTCGATCCCGCTACGATCAACAGCACGATACAGGCGATTGATGAAACCGGCTCCCTCACACTGCCCTGGGGAGAAAACATTGCGTTCGACAGCCATGAGGACCTGCTGTTTGTCGATGATGTGCTTGCTTACCATCCGAACGCGATGCGCCTGAGCGCGTTTTACCGCAACGGGCAAAGCCGTTCGACCGTGTATTACTCCATTGGGGGCGGATTTGTGCTGGATGAGGATGAGGCGCTGGCGTCGGCACATCTGGTGCCACAGTGCACGCTGCCCTACGACTTTAACAGCGGCGCCGCTTTGCTGGCACACTGTGCGGACCGGCAGTTACGCATCAGTGCACTGATGCTGGAGAATGAAAAAGTCTGGCGCACGGAGGCCGGGATTCGGACCGGTCTGGCGCAGATCTGGCAGGTGATGCAGCAGTGCATTGCCAATGGTCTGGAAAATGAAGGCATCCTGCCGGGAGGGCTTAACGTGCGCCGACGAGCGCCCATGCTCTACCGATCGCTGTGCCGCGCCTCAGCGGAAAATGTGATCAGTTCAACCCTGTCGGCGATGGACTGGATCAACCTCTATGCGCTGGCGGTCAATGAGGAGAATGCGGCAGGCGGGCGTATGGTTACCGCGCCCACGAACGGGGCGGCAGGTATTATCCCGGCGGTACTGATGTACTACATGAAGTTTGAACCCCAGGCGCGCGAAGACGATGTGGTCGATTTTCTGCTCGCGGCGGCGGCGATCGGCGCACTGTGCAAGAAAAATGCTTCCATTTCGGGGGCCGAAGTCGGCTGCCAGGGTGAGGTGGGGTCCGCCTGTGCTATGGCAGCAGCCGGCCTGACCGAGGTGCTGGGTGGCACGCCCGAGCAGGTCGAAAACGCCGCCGAGATTGCGCTGGAGCATAATCTCGGTCTGACCTGCGATCCGGTTGGCGGGCTGGTGCAGGTGCCGTGCATCGAACGCAATGCCATTGCGGCAATGAAAGCGATAAACGCGGCACAGATGGCGCTGCGCGGCGACGGTCAGCACTTTATTTCGCTGGATAAAGTGATTCGCACCATGCGCGACACCGGACGGGATATGCAGGATAAATACAAGGAAACCTCGCGCGGCGGGCTGGCGGTCAACGCGATTGAATGTTAACGATGTGTTGGTTTTTGGTTACTTGCGCTTATGGGTTCGAATAAAAAACAGCCAGAAAAACACGTCACAAAACAGTGCAATAAAACCGTCATATGACTAAAACGGTTCAGCGAGTGCACCGTTATGAAGCCTGCCTGCGTTGAAAGGGCAGCAATGATCAAATCTGTGAAGCTGAACAAACATTTGTTTCGCTTATGTTAACTGTGTGTCATTTTTGCATCGTGCGACCTGGTGACGAATGGCATGGCTGTTGCTTACTCTATAGGTGTTGGAGAGCAGTTGGGTGAAATACCCCTGGGTGATGTTCCTGTTAAGCCTAATAGAGGTCAGCGCACATGTTCGATACAGACGCAATTCATAAACGTTCCTCTACTGAAAATAAAACGCGCAGCGTAGGCTTTCTGCTGGTGAATAATTTCACCATGATCGCGCTGGCAACCGCCGTTGAACCCTTACGCATGGCGAACCAGCTGAGCGGCAAGGAGCTGTATAGCTGGTATACCGTCAGTGAAGAGGGCGCGCCCGTTGTCGCCAGTGACGGGATTGCCATTACACCCGACCATTCGATGGCGAACGTGCCGGCACTGGATGTCCTGATTGTGGTCGGCGGTGTCAACATTACCCGCAGCTATTCCAGTCGACAGATTGGCTGGCTGCAAAGTCTGGCGCGCCGTAAGATCCTGATTGGTGGCATCTGTACCGGCCCGTACCTGCTGGCGGAAGCGGGGCTGCTGGATGGCTATCACTGCAGCGCCCACTGGGAATGCATAGCCTCCATGCAGGAAGCCTATCCCCGCGTGATCTGCACCAATCAGCTGTTTGTGATTGAGCAGGATCGCATGACCAGCAGTGGCGGTACTGTACCGATGGATATGATGCTGACGATGATTCAACGGCATTTTGGCCATCAGCTCACCGCCGCCATTTCAGAGATGTTTATCTGCGACCGGGTCCGCAACGAGTCCGACTACCAGCGTATTCCCCTGCGCCATGTACTCGGCACCGCCCAGCCCAGCCTGGTCGAAGCCGTTTCCCTGATGGAGGCCAATATCGAAGAGGCCATCGATCTGGATGAACTGGCCGGATACGTGGGCCTGTCCCGGCGACAGCTTGAACGGCTGTTCCAGAAATATCTGCACTGTTCGCCCTCACGTTACTACTTAAAGCTGCGTCTGTTCCGCGCCCGTCAGTTATTAAAACAAACCTCCATGTCGATTATTGAAATTGCGCTGGCCTGCGGTTTTGTTTCCACGCCGCACTTCAGTAAATGCTATCGCGAACACCTTGGCGTGCCGCCGCGTGAAGAGCGGCGCGGCGTTCACAGCCAGGGAAGCGGCAAAACGCTGACGCAGTTTTTCATGGCCGACCTGCCCGGGCTGACTAACTGGCAGCAGGAAAGCACCGTCTCCACCTCCCTGCGTATTCTGAACGAAGCGCGGTTTGAACCCACCTTTGGCTCCGTCACGCTGCCGGGCAATCTCTGACGCCTGTCTTACCCCACTGCGTCAGCAAAAAACAGCCTTTCGGGGCTGTTTTTTGCTTCGGGTCCCGCAACATATTGCCGTTTTTCTGTGCCCTGAACTGCGCCAGCGGTCAGGCAAGTGACGTTTTCAGAACAATTCTGCCCGCGCGTAAACCCTATTCTGTTTTCATCAGGCCGCATCCGGTTATGACGTAAACCAGAGAGGAAGATATGAACGCGACTGAATTGCATGATTCTGCGATTGTCATTGATGGGTTGGTCATTGCGAAGTGGGACAGAGCGCTGTTTGAAGATATGCGCCGCGGCGGACTCACCGCGGCCAACTGCACGGTATCCGTGTGGGAGGGCTTCCAGAGCACGGTGAATAACATCGTCGAGATGAATCACCTGATTGCGCAAAACGCCGATCTGGTCACCAAAGTCACCACGACGCGCGATATCCGCCGCGCTAAGGACGAAGGCAAAACCGGGATTCTGCTGGGCTTCCAGAACGCCCATGCGTTTGAAGACCAGCTTGGCTATATCCAGGTGTTTAAAGAACTGGGTGTCGGTGTGGTGCAGATGGCCTATAACACGCAGAACCTGGTCGGCACCGGCTGCTATGAGCGTGACGGCGGGCTCTCGGGCTACGGCCATGAAGTCGTGGCGGAAATGAACCGCGTCGGCATGCTGTGCGACCTGTCGCACGTCGGCGCGCAAACCTCGAAAGAGGTGATCCTCGCCTCGAAAAAACCGGTGTGCTACTCACACTGCCTGCCGTCAGGTCTGAAAGATCACCCGCGCAATAAATCGGATGAAGAGTTGAAGTTTATTGCCGATCACGGCGGCTTTGTTGGCGTCACCATGTTTACCCCGTTTTTAAAGAACGGTATTCACTCCACCATCGAGGATTATGTCGAAGCCATCGACTACATCTTTAACCGGGTCGGGGAAGACCAAATCGGCATTGGCACCGATTTCACCCAGGGACATGGCCAGGCATTTTTCGAATGGCTGACTCACGATAAAGGCTACGCCCGCCAGTTAACGGACTTCGGCAAGATCATCAACCCGGAGGGCATTCGTACTTTGGGCGAATTCCCGAATTTAACCGCCGCCTTGTTACGTCACGGCTTCACCGAAAAGCAGGTGCGTAAATTTATGGGCGAAAACTGGCTCAATCTGCTGGCCAATGTCTGGAACGAGTAAATCCGTTACCCATTCCTGTGAACACGTGAGGTTAAACCATGGCACATGCGCCTGAAATGCCTATCAGCGTCGATGATGAAACCGGCGTCTGGACCACCGATGCGTTACCGATGTTGTACGTACCGCGCCACTTTTTTGTGAATAACCATATGGGCATCGAAGAGGAAATCGGTGCAGAACGCTATGCCGCGATCCTCTACAAAGCGGGCTATAAATCCGCCTGGCACTGGTGTCAGAAAGAGGCCGAACTGCACGGTTTTTCAGGTGAGGCGGTGTTTGAACACTACATGAAACGCCTTTCTCAGCGCGGCTGGGGCTTTTTTACCACCGAGTCGCTGGACCTGAAGCAGGGGACCGCGCGCATCCGGCTCGATCACTCCGCGTTTGTGTATCAGTACGGCAAAGTGAACCGTAAGGTGGACTACATGTTTACCGGCTGGTTTGCCGGTGCCATGGACCAGATCGCCGAAAGCCTGGGCTACAGCGTAAGAACGCAGGCGGTGCAGACGCAGAGTGCGGCGGAAGAGGGCTGTGATTACGGCATCTTCACCGTTTCGCCGCGCTAAACACGCACGCGCCGCAGCCTGCTGCGTAAGACGCATGACCTGAAGGAACCGCTGGCTGGCGGCGGGCTATCAGAATTACGTGAAGGTGAAGCTATGTCACAGTTTGATCTGCTGTTTGAGCCATTGAAGATAAATAAACTGACTATCCGCAACCGCATTGTCAGCACGGCCCATGCCGAGGTGTACGCCACGGATGGCGGAATGACCACCGATCGCTACGTGAAATACTATGAAGAGAAAGCGAAGGGAGGGTGTGGCCTCTGCATCTGCGGCGGCTCAAGCGTGGTGTCCATCGACAGTCCGCAGAGCTGGTGGAGCTCGGTCAACCTGAGCACTGATCGTATCATTCCGCACTTTCAGAATCTGGCCGATGCCGTGCATCAGCACGGCGGCAAAATCATGATTCAGATTAGCCATATGGGTCGCCGTTCACGCTGGGATGGGGAAAACTGGCCGAATCTGATGTCGCCGTCCGGTATTCGTGAACCGGTGCACCGCGCCACCTGTAAAACGATCGAGGAAGAGGAGATCTGGCGCGTCATTGGCGATTTCGCCAAAGCGGCGGTGCGGGCGAAAGCGGGCGGTCTGGATGGTGTCGAGTTATCGGCCGTGCATCAGCATATGATCGACCAGTTCTGGTCGCCGCGCGTCAATAAGCGCACGGATGAATGGGGTGGCAGCTTTGAAAAACGGATGCGTTTTGGCCTTGAAGTCCTGACTGCCGTGCGTGACGCGGTGGGGCCGGACTTTGTGGTGGGCATGCGCATCACCGGCGATGAGTTCCATCCGGACGGCCTCAGCCATGAGGACATGCGCCAGATTGCCGCGTACTACGATAAAACCGGCCTGGTCGATTATTTCGGTGTGGTCGGTTCCGGCTGTGACACCCACAACACGCTGGCTAACGTGATCCCCAACATGAGCTATCCGCCCGAGCCGTTCCTGCACCTGGCGGCAGGCATTAAAGAAGTGGTCTCGGTGCCGGTGATCCATGCGCAGAATATTAAAGATCCCAATCAGGCACAGCGCATTCTCGCCGCGGGCTATGTGGACTTTGTCGGCATGACGCGCGCCCACATCGCCGATCCGCACCTTATCGCCAAAATCAAAATGAATCAGGTAGACCAGATTCGTCAGTGCGTCGGGGCGAACTACTGTATCGACCGTCAGTATATGGGGCTGGATGTGCTGTGTATTCAGAACGCGGCCACCTCGCGCGAGTACATGGGGCTGCCGCATATCATTACCAAAACCGACGGCCCTGTGCGCAACGTCGTGGTCATCGGCGGCGGGCCTGGCGGTCTGGAAGCCGCTCGCGTGGCAGCCGAACGCGGTCATAAGGTGACGCTGATCGAGCGCGCCAGTGAACTGGGCGGACAGATCACCATTGCCGCCAAAGCGCCGCAGCGCGACCAGATGGCGGGGATTACGCGCTGGCTAGCGATGGAGCTGGCGCGCCTTAACGTTAACGTTATGACTGATACGACAGCGGATACGGCGATGATCCGGGACCTGAATCCGGATGTCTGCATCCTCGCTACGGGTGGACAACCTTTCCTTGAACAAAATCCGGAATGGGGCGCAGCCGACGGAAGGGTGGTCTCCAGCTGGGACATTCTCAACGGCGTGGTGGAGCCGGGCAAAAACGTACTGGTGTACGACGCCATCTGTGAATTCTCTGGCATGTCCGCCGCCGACTTCCTGGCGGCACGCGGCGCGTTAGTCGAACTGGTCACTGGCGACATCAAACCCGGCATTGGCATCGGCGGCACGACGTTCCCAACCTACTATCGCAGCCTGTATGAAAAAGCGGTCGTGATGACCGCTGATCTGGCGCTGGAGAAAGTGTATCGCGAAGGCGAGAAGCTGGTGGCGGTGCTGGAAAATGAGTATACCGGCCAGAAAGAGGAGCGGGTGGTCGATCAGATCGTGGTCGAGAACGGCACGCGTCCTGATGAGGCGCTGTACTACGCGCTGAAAGCCGAATCGCGCAACAACGGGCAGATTGATGTAGAGGCGCTGTTTGACATCAAACCGCAGCCGGTGTTGTCGCAGCCGGGCAGCGGCATGATCCTCTGGCGCTTGGGCGACTGCGTGTCGCAACGCAATGCCCACGCCGCGATTTACGATGCACTGCGTCTGTGTAAGGACCTGTAATTCGCTGTCGTTGACGTGCAGCCCGCGCGCTGCACATCGCAGAAATTGTCTGGTAAGGGCACATCATGGTACTCGATCGGTTACTTCCCTGGTTACTGCTTGGCGCAGTGATACTCGCCCTCATCGGTATGGTCAGGCGCATGCTGCTCTGGCGGCGCGGGCAACCTGAAAAGGTGGCCCTGCTGAGCGGTTTGCTGGCCATGCCACGGCGCTATCTGGTCGATCTGCATCATGTCGTGGCACGCGATAAATACATGTCGCGCACCCATGTGGCGACCGCAGGTGGCTTTGTCCTGTCAATGTTACTGATTCTGGCGGTTCACCTCTTTCGCATCAGCAACGTACTGGTCAATGGCGTACTGGCGGCCGCGCTGGTCGTCATGTTTACAGGCGCGCTGTTTGTCTGGTATCGCCGCCGCAATCCGCCCGCCCGGCTTTCGCGTGGCCCCTGGATGCGGCTGCCGAAAAGTCTGCTGGTGTTTGCGTTCACCTTCTTTATCACCACATTGCCGATCTCGGATCGGTTTGGCGAGGCCGGTCGCTGGGCGCTGGCGCTGCTTCTGGTGGCGGGCATCATCTGGGGACTGGGTGAGATGGTGTTTGGCCTGGCCTGGGGCGGACCGATGAAACATGCCTTTGCGGGCGCACTGCATCTGGCTTTTCATCGCCGGCCGGAACGCTTTGGCGGCGGACGTTCAACCGGACTCAAAAGCGTCGATCTCAATGCGCCGACGCTGGGCGTCGAAAAACCGGCGGATTTTAAATGGAATCAACTGCTCGGATTTGACGCCTGCGTCCAGTGCGGTAAGTGCGAAGCAATGTGCCCGGCATTTGCGGCGGGTCAGCCGCTAAACCCAAAAAAGCTGATTCAGGACATGGTGATCGGCATGGCAGGCGGCAACGATGCCCGTTTTGCGGGCAGCCCTTATCCCGGTGTACCCGTCGGTGAGGCCTGCGGCCAGCCGCATCAACCGATCGTCGGGGGGCTGATTAAAGAAGAGACGTTATGGTCCTGCACGACCTGCCGCGCCTGCGTTGAGGAGTGCCCGATGATGATCGAGCACGTTGATGCCATTGTCGATATGCGCCGTTTTATGACGCTGGAAAAGGGGCAAACACCAGGCAAGGGCGCGGCAGTGCTGGAAAACCTCAGTCTCACTGACAACCCGAACGGCTTTAATCCGCGCAGCCGTACGCACTGGGCGGCTGACCAGAACCTGCCGCTGATGCGCGACGTGAAACAGACCGACGTGCTGTTCTGGGTATCGGACGGCGCGTTTGATATGCGCAGTCAGCGTATCCTGCGCGCCTTCGTCAATATTCTTAAGGCCGCCAATGTGCGTTTTGCGGTGCTGGGCGATGAAGAACGGGACAGCGGCGACGTGGCGCGGCGGCTGGGCGATGACGCTACATTCCAGCGCCTGGCGAAAAGCAACATTGCGACGCTGCAACAGTATCGTTTTAACCGCATCGTCACCACCGATCCGCATGCCTTTCACTGTCTGAAGAATGAATATCCTGAACACTATCCGGCTGGCACGCAGCCCGACTACGAGGTGCTGCACCACACGACATTCATCAACGAACTGGTTAAGGCGCAGCTCCTGGACCTGAAGGATTACAAGGGCGGCAAGGTGACCTGGCACGATCCCTGTTATCTCGGCCGCTATAACGGTGAATATGCCGCTCCGCGCGAAGTGCTGGCGGAGCTGGGGGTCACGCTGTCTGAAATGACCCGATCCGGCTTTCGTTCCCGCTGCTGCGGTGGCGGGGGCGGTGCGCCGGTGACGGATATTCCTGGTGAACGCCGTATCGCCGATATGCGCATGGAGGATGCCAGAGAGACCGGGGCGGAACTGATCGCTGTCGGTTGCCAGCAGTGTACCGCGATGCTGGAAGGCGTTGTCGGGCCACGTCCGGCGGTAAAAGACATCGCCGAACTGGTGGCTGAGGCGCTGAGCGAACCCAAAAAACCGCTGCCCGCGAAAATCCGCGACCGCCAAATTGCTGTGGAGGTTATCTGATGAAAACGATCATACGTCGCGATCCGCGCCTTGAGTGGATCAGCCGCAACCGCCTGCATCCCGACCATGCGGAGCGGTGTCAGCCGCCGCCGGAGAGCCGCGGCCCGTCAGGGTTGCTGCGCAAAAACCCACACGTCGTGGGCTTTACCGGCCCGACTGGCCTCAGGCGCATTGACCGCGAGAACGGTAATGCCTGCGTGCAGCTCGCCAGCCGGCGTCTGGCCGGGGCTGATCATCCGGTCGAACGGCCGCTGTATCGTGTGGAGCAGCCCGATTACTGCGTGGCCGTGGTGCTCGACATGTCCGGCGGACGCCTTACCCGCCACGATCGCGATATCCTGGGCCAGGCTCATCAGCTGATCCAGCATGCTGGTGGCGCTGGCGTGGTGATGGCCGTGGTGTTTGGCGAGCATCGTGAAGGGGACTTTGCGACGGCCGGTGTGGATCGCCTGCTGCATCTCAGCGGCGAGCACTATACCGGCTACCGCCCGGAGCAGCGCATTCATGCACTGATGGCGGTTGAAAAAGAGTGGGCGCCGCGTTTCTGGCTGTTCCCGGACAGCGTCGCGGGCGGCTTCGAACTTGGCTGCCGGTTTGCCGCCCGCACGGGCGAACGGCCCGCAACCCAGGTCTGGCGCGTAACCGGGGAAACCTGCATCAGCCGTGCCGCAGGCGGCAGCGCGGATATTACCCGACCGCTTGCGCGCGTGATGTTGCTGGCGGAGGAGTGCGCCGAACCGATCGACGACACCTGGCATGAGGTCTTGCCGGTCAGCATCGGGCCATTGAGTATCCGGACAAAACGTATTGAGGACTGCGGCCTGATACCGGTCGATCCGTCTGCGGTGCCGCTGGGCGAAGCGGAATTCATTCTGTCGGCAGGCAATGGCATCGGCAACTGGGAACAGTTTCATGCCACGGCCGCGCTTCTCGGGGCCACCGAAGGCGCAAGCCGTGTCGTGGTGGACAGCGGTCATATGCCGCGTTTCCGTCAGGTAGGGGCCACCGGCACCTGGGTAACGGCACGGGTTTATGTGGCGGTGGGGATCTCCGGCGCGGTACAGCATTTACAGGGCATTGCGCAGTGTGACCGGGTGATTGCCATTAATACCGACCCCGGCTGTGATATGGTCAGCCGCGCCTCGCTCAGCGTGATTGCCGACAGTGATGAGGTTCTGGCAGCGCTGGCACGGCGGGTGCGTGACTGGCGCAAAGAGGAGTTACATCATGCAGCATAATGTGCAACACAGCGGCTGCCGTATCACCGCGCTGGTGTCGGTGGGCAGGCATCCGGAATCCGGACGCGCCCGTCGGGCGGAACAGGACGCCCGCGCGGTAGAGCTTGGGCTGACGCTGGCGCAGGACACCCTGGAAGTCCTGCATGCGGGCGATCCGCATGATGCGGCGCTGCGCAGCTATGCCGGAATGGGCGTGGAGGCGCTGCGCGTGCTCGCCATGGACGAACAAGGCGACGCGGTGGCGGTATTGAGCGATTACCTTAGTCAGGATCAGCCGGACGTGATCCTGACCGGCGGCCGGTCGGAGCGGGGTGAGTCGTCCGGTATGCTGCCTTTTCTGCTGGCGGAAGCGCTGGCGATGCCGGTGGTGGTCGGCGTGGCGGAAATCGTCAGCCTGAACGGCACCGATGCCGAAGTATTACAGGCACTGCCGCGGGGACAGCGCCGGTTGCTACGCATTGCGCTGCCGTTTATCGCCAGCGTCGACATGGCCGCCTGCGCACCGCGTCAGGTCGCCTTTGGTCCGGCAAGCCGGGCGACGATTATGGCGCAGCCGGGCATTGAGGTGCGGGATGCGGCAAGAGCGGAATGGCAGATTGCCCCGGCGGTCAAACGGCCGAAGCGTCTTAAAAAGATCAAAGCCAAAACGGCTGCTGACCGCTTTAAAGCGGCAACCGCCAAATCACAGAGCGACGGTGGAAAGGTTCTGCAAAATAAACCGGTAGAGGAAATGGCGCAGGCGGTCTTTGATCTGCTGCTGGAGGAGGGGGTGATTCGCTAGGGCAACGCTGATCCTGCCTGGCTTTATCCTCGCCAGGCAGGAATATCATCAGTCTTTCACGTTTTTGAGAATGGTTTCGCTGTACCAGTCGATAAAGTTAATCACGCCGAACTCATAGGTTTCCGAATAAGGGCCCGGTTGATAGCCGACAGAGTTAATCCCACGCTGGTTCTCTTCCCCCAGAACGCGATCCTGCTCATTGGTCGCATCCCAGACGGCACGCAGTTTCTCGGGATCAAAATCTTCACCCGCCACCGCGTCTTTATGCACAAACCATTTGGTGGTGACCATCGTTTCCTGCGCCGAGAGGGGTAACACGCGGAACACAATAAAGTGATCGCTCTGCATGTGGTTCCAGGAGTTCGGCAGGTGCAGGATGCGCATGGAACCCTGATCGTGACTCAAAAAGCGCCCCATGAGTCTGGTGCAGCCTTCGCGACCATCTATGGTCATCGCCTTCGTGCCCTCTTTCAGCGGCATCCGTACGATGCGGTTACGCAGGCCAAAGCTCTGGTGGCGATGGGGAATTCCCTGTTCGTCCCAGCGTGCGGCCTGTTTATTGTAGTAATCGTGGAAGCTCTGCGGCGCGCGCGGATCGTTGGTATCGTCCCACTCCAGCAGGCTGTTCAGCAGTTCAGGATGACTTCCGGCGCAGTGATAGCACTCGCGATTATTCTCCAGCACCAGTTTCCAGTTCGCTTTTTCGTACATGTGCGATTCTGCCGCCAGTTTGGTGTTTTCCACGTCATAGGGCGCCATGTATTCGTCCAGGGTGGCCAGAAAGGCGTCAAAGTCAGACTGTGGCGGCGCATCAGCCAGACAGACAAAAATAAAGCCGCCGGCGGTTTTGCAGTGCGCCTTTTTCAGCCCGTGCTGCTTCATATCAAATGCCTGATTCATTTCCGAGCCGGCAAATAACAGATTGCCTTTCAGGTCGTAGGTCCACTGATGATAGGGACACACCAGGTTCGCTACTTTGCCGCGCTCTTTTGAGCAGAGTCGGGAGCCGCGATGACGGCAGGTATTATGAAAGGCGTTAATGTTACCTTCCGCGTCCCGCAAGACCAGCACCGGGTTCTGACCCACCTCAAGGGTGAAGTAGTCCCCTTTTTTCGGGATTTCACTGCTCATTCCGGCAAACAGCCACTCTTTCTGAAAGATCGCCTCCATATCAATGCGAAACAGAGTCGGGTCGTTATAAAGCGCCTGCGGCAGCGAGTAGTTGGGCTGACGCTTTTCGAGCAAATCGCGTATGCGGTCGTTCGCATCGACAAGGCTTGTACAGGTGATATTCAGCAGATCGTTATGGCTCATAGTGATCTTCCCGCGCGGTTAAGGAGAGTGTTTTGCGCCTTTCCAGGCGTAACAGGATGCCAACCACCCAAATTTTCCGTCAGGCCAGACGTTGATGCACGCGTAACGGCTAAGGGTGACGTCCATGCTGCACGGGTTACGCGCACGCCAATGTTCTGCCAGCGACATCCATCCCCTCTGTTAAAGACGTGCGCGCGAAATTTCTTAGCGGGACGGTTTTTTTAAGCATTTCCGTGTCGCGAATAACTAAATGCTGAAACAGGGTTAAACGGAAAATCAGGCTTACCGGCTCAAAAGCCTGTTGCGATGTCGCCAGTCAGACAGGCAATTGAACTCTCCACTTCTGATGGGAATGAAACGTATGTCAGACCGAAATATCACCGTACTGAATACCAATGCTTTTGAGCCTGTCACAACACAAACCTGGACCAATGGCCGCCATGCGGTGCGCTGCGTGAAGGTGATACAGGAAACCCATGACGTGAAAACCTTCTGCTTTATGGCAGAGCAGCCGGTAATGTTCTTTTTCAAACCGGGGCAGTTTGTCACGCTGGAACTGCTGATCGAGAATGAAACGGTTTTCCGCTCCTATACCATCTCCAGTTCGCCCTCCGTGCCTTACAGCTTCTCCATTTCGGTAAAACAGGTGCCGGGCGGCGTGGTCTCGAACTGGTTACATGCCACACTGCGCGAGGGCATGAATCTGGCAGTACATGGTCCGGTAGGGCAGTTCAACTGCATCGACTATCCCAGCAACAAGGTGCTGTACCTCTCTGGCGGCGTGGGCATTACGCCCATGATGTCGATGGCGCGCTGGTATTTTGATACCAATGCGGATGTGGACATGGTGTTTGTGCACAGCGCACGAACGCCGGAAGACATTATTTTCCGACGCGATTTGGAAAACATGACGGCGCGCATCCCCAATTTCAGACTGAGCATCATCTGTGAGCGGTACGAATCGGGCCAGTGCTGGTCCGGCTTCAGCGGTTTCCTCAATTTGGCGATGCTGCAAATGATTGCTGCGGATTTCAAGGACCGCGAGATTTTCTGCTGTGGCCCGACGCCGTACATGCGTGCGATTAAAACGTTGTTACAGGAAGTCGGTTATGACATGACGCGCTATCACGAAGAGTCGTTTGGTGCTACACCAGAGGTCGTGCAGGAGCAGGTCGAACAGGAGGCCGAAGAGGCCGCTGAAATGGCCGACGCGCTGTGCAGTTCAGAACTGCTTAGCGTGGCATTCACCCAAAGCGACAAGAGCGTCAGAATCGCCCCCGGCGAAACCGTGCACGCCGCCGCGGCCAAACTGGGACTGCATATTCCAAAAGCGTGCGGCATGGGCATCTGCGGCACCTGTAAGGTGAAATGCCTGGACGGCGATGTCGAAATGAACCACAACGGCGGCATCACCGATGAGGATGTGGAAGAGGGCTACATTCTGTCGTGCTGCAGCATTCCAAAGAACAATATCATCGTTGAATTTTAATGACGATCCGCATCGCCGTCTGGCGCACGCGCAGCGCGAACACGTTTGCTGTGCAGTGCGCAACGGTGATGCAGCCTGAACAGGGGTAAAGCGCCGTTCACCGCAGCGGATAGACAGCCGCAGCGTCAGTGACAGGGCTTATTCTCCTTCTTGCTGGCCGTCCTCACTCTGCATCGACGCCTCACACCCGCGTAAGGGCCGGCGAACGGGACATATGTCCTGCAAGCGTTCACAAAAGCGCACCAAACAAAAAGCCCGCTCAGGTTTCCCTGAGCGGGCTTTTCTCAATCTGGCTCCTCTGACTGGACTCGAACCAGTGACATACGGATTAACAGTCCGCCGTTCTACCGACTGAACTACAGAGGAATTGTTGGAACGGGGCGAATAGTAGCGGCGTCAGTACGGGATGTCAAAGCACTCTTTAACGGTTTGCGTTCAAGTGCGTGTAAAAGCAGCGCATTGGCGAAGATCTGACGCATTCGCTTGCTTTTCAAACTGCTAACAGGATCTCACTTTAAACCCATTTCCGGGTAGATGTTAGACGCATGTCAAATTTTTGTTATTTGACGATATCAAAACACTTGTTTCAGTGCTTTTATGATAAAAATTTCAAAAAAGTAATTTATGGAATAAATAAACTGTTTACGGCGACAAAATGGAATGTTCTGAGATGTGTCCGCGTCGCCTGTAGCGCATGTTTATGGAAATCATGAAGATAAGAAAAGTGGTGGGGGTATCAGAAAAGCGTCAACGTAGTCGTCTTACCTCAAATTTTCCATTAAAAACGCCAGCGAGGCGGTATGAATGTAAAAAATATTTTTCATTCAACAGGTCAGTCGCTAGCAAGTTAACAAATAAGAAGGGTCCCTATGAACATCAAAAAAACGATTGTTGCTTCACTGTTAGCCTGCATGTTGCCCGCCGCTGCGATGGCGAAAGATATTTCCGTGGGGGTTTCGATGGCGATGTTTGACGATAACTTCCTGACCATTGTGCGTAACGCTATACAAAATGAGATGAAAAAGGATGACGTAAAAGGCCAGATTGAAGATGCCAAAGGCGATGTCGCGCAGCAACTTCAGCAGGTACAAAACTTTATTGGTCAGGGCGTCGACGCCATTATTGTTAACCCGGTGGACACCGACGCGGTGAAACCGATTATCGATCAGGCATCTAAGGCGGGTGTGGCGCTGGTGTTCGTCAACCGCAAACCCCAGGCGCAGTTGGGTGACAAGATGGCGTTTGTGGGTTCTGACTCCGAACTGGCGGGCCGTCTGCAGATGGAAGCGCTGGCAAAAGCCATGAACGGAAAAGGTAACGTGGCTATTTTGCTGGGTGATTTGGCGAACGAATCCACCCGCGAGCGCACCAAAGGGGTGGAAGCGGTCGTGGCGAAATACCCGAATATTAAAGTGGTACAAAAGCAAACGGCGAAATTTAGCCGTAACGATGCGGTGGACGTCGTGAGTAACTGGATGACCGCCGGAGACGATATCAACGCCATCGCGTCAAACAACGACGAAATGGCCATCGGTGCCATTCAGGCGCTGGGTAAAAACGATAAACATATTCTGGTCGCCGGTGTCGATGGTACGCCCGATGCGCTGCAAATGATTAAGAACGGCAAAATGGTCGCCAGCGTGTTCCAGGACGCAAAAGGACAGGGTGAAGGCGCCGTTCAAACGGCGGTTAAGCTCGTCAAAGGTGAGAAAGTGCAAAAGATCGTCGATATCCCGTTCCAGCTGATCACCAAAGACAACTACACCAAATACACCAGCATGAACCAAAAATAAACGTCCTGAACCTGTGGAACGGAGGTGATGTATGACCGCGTTTGCGCTTGAAGCCGAAGGCATCAGCAAGTTCTTTCCGGGCGTGAAGGCACTGGATAATGTGTCGTTACGTGTGCGTCCGGGAACGGTACATGCGTTGATGGGTGAAAATGGCGCGGGCAAATCCACTTTAATGAAATGCCTGATCGGGATGTACCGTCCCGATCAGGGCTCCATTAAAATTAAAGGGGAGCCAGTGCAGTTCAGGGACACCATGGATGCGTTACGTTCCGGTATTTCCATGATTCATCAGGAACTCAACCTGGTGCCGCATATGACCGTCGCAGAGAATATCTGGCTGGGACGGGAGCCGGTGAAGTTTGGTTTTGTCGATCACGCCCGACTGAATGAAGAAACCCAGCAGTTGTTAAGCCGCCTGAACATCAGACTGAAAGCCGATCGGCTGGTGGGCGAACTCAGTATTGCGTCACAGCAGATGGTGGAGATCGCCAAAGCGGTGTCCTGGAACTCGGACATCGTGATCATGGACGAGCCCACCTCCGCCCTGACGGAAACCGAGGTCGCCCATCTGTTTACCATCATTCGTGATCTGCGCGAGCAGGGCAAAGCCATCGTTTATATCAGTCACAAAATGGATGAGATCTTCGCCATTACGGATGAAATCAGCGTGTTCCGCGATGGCAGCTGGGTGGGCAGCGACAGTACCAGCGCATTCACGCGTCAGTCGCTGATTACCAAAATGGTCGGACGTGAGCTGACGCAGCTGTTCCCGAAATTCAATAATGCGATTGGGGAAGAGGTGCTCACCGTTCGTCACCTGAGTTGTCAGGACCGCTTTTCCGACGTCAGCTTTGGCGTGCGCCGTGGGGAAATTCTCGGTGTGGCGGGTCTGGTCGGTGCCGGACGCAGTGAAGTGATGGAAAGCCTGTTTGGCATGGTGCCTTTCGACAGCGGCGAAATCCTGATTGATGGTGTGCCGGTCGCTATTGATTCGCCGTCGGTCGCCATCGAAAAAGGAATGGCGTTTCTGACAGAAGATCGCAAGAAGTCCGGGTTGTTTTTGGTGTTGTCGGTGTTAGAGAACATGAGCATCGTCAACATGCCTGAATACAGCGGTAAAGGCGGTTTTGTCAGTCATGTGAAAATGGCTCAGGACTGCATGGATCAGATCCGCCGTCTGAATATCAAAACCCCCACCATGGACCAAATCATCAATAACCTGAGCGGAGGGAATCAGCAGAAAGTGTTGATTGCCCGCTGGCTGCTGGCTCAACCCAAAATCCTGATTCTTGATGAGCCGACCCGTGGAATTGACGTCGGGGCGAAAGCAGAGATTTACCGTTTGATCAGTGAACTGGCCAACCGTGGAGTTGCCATCATTATGGTGTCGTCAGAGCTGCCGGAAATTCTGGGCATGAGTGACCGTATCATGGTGATGCATGGTGGGCGCATTACCGGCATCCTCGATAAAGACGAGGCCGATCAGGAAACTATTTTGTCGTTAGCATCCGAATGAGGCGCGAAACCACGATGAGTAATATGAAAGCAACGGCCACGCAGGCTCCTCAGCATCAACCCTCTTTTTTTGCGCATTTACGTCAGAAACTGCCAAAAGATACCGGCATTTTTGTCGTGATGGTCGGCATTGCGTTGATTTTCGAAATGTTTGGCTGGTATGTGCGCGATCAGTCTTTTTTGATGAACACCAATCGTCTGATACTTATCGTCCTGCAGGTTGCCATTATCGGCATCATTGCTGTGGGCGTGACCCAGGTCATTATTACCACCGGTATCGATCTGTCCTCCGGGTCGGTTATCGCGCTCACTGCCGTGGTGGCCGCCAGTCTGGCGCAAACTTCAGATACGCTGACCCCGATGTTCCCGTCACTGGTGAACATGCCCGCGGTGGTGCCGATTGGGGCCGGCATTGGGGTAGGGTTATTGTGCGGTCTGATTAACGGCGTATTAATTACCCGTACCGGTATTCCCCCGTTTATTGCCACGCTGGGCATGATGGTGTCGGCCCGTGGACTGGCACAGTATTACACCCAGGGTAACCCTATCAGTTTTCTCTCTGACGGGTTCACCTCGATTGGCCAGGGCGCAATGCCGGTCATTATCTTCCTGGTGGTTGCGCTGGTGTTCCACATCGCACTGAAACATACCCGCTACGGCAAATACGTGTACGCCATCGGCGGTAATATGACCTCGGCCAAAGTGTCCGGTATCAACGTCAATAAATACCTGATTATTGTCTATACCATCGCAGGCGCGTTGTCCGGCCTGGCGGGCGTGGTACTGGCAGCGCGCGTCAGTAGCGGCCAGTCGAGCATGGGCGTGGGCTATGAGCTGGATGCGATTGCCGCGGCGGTTATCGGCGGCAGCAGCCTGATGGGCGGCGTAGGGCGCATTACCGGCACGCTGATAGGCGCGGTGATACTGGGACTGATTAAAAGCGGCTTTACGTTTGTCGGGGTAGATGCGTATATCCAGGATATCATCAAAGGCATCATCATCGTCGCCGCAGTGACCATCGATATGCGACGCAACCGTGCCAAACGCTGAATACGCTGCCGCCTTGGCGCTGTAACGGCGCTGGCGGCAGGCGCTTATCCCGGTCACATCGTTCACCCTGCGCCCGGGACTAAGCGCCACCGCCGCCTTGCTACATCACAAATGCGTTTGCGTCGTCCCCTTTCGCGATCCTGTTAAAAGAAAAAACAGGGTAGTAAACGTTTCGGTTATTCCTTTTAACTAATGCGTCTTTGCACGTCTGCCGGGCCGTGATAACGCCGCCCCGGCGGTCTGCTAAACCTGTTACGTTTCCCGCCTTTTACGGATAAACCCTGCCCCGGAGAGGTGGGGGGATTTCCCAGTCATCAAGCCTCATCCTCGATGAA
This sequence comes from Pantoea stewartii, assembly GCF_011044475.1. Taxonomy (NCBI): domain Bacteria; kingdom Pseudomonadati; phylum Pseudomonadota; class Gammaproteobacteria; order Enterobacterales; family Erwiniaceae; genus Pantoea; species Pantoea stewartii. Next base: position 1,019,483 of record NZ_CP049115.1, on the reverse strand, counting down.
GATTGCCTGTTAACCATCCCTGCACGCTGGTCTGTCATGTTGCGCACTATTGCGGTGCAGGGCGACATGAATGGGAAAAGCAGGTCTGGCAGTCGTCCGGGATTACCTCTTTAGAGGTAACAGGAAACGCTTTTTTATCCGACTGTTAGAAAAATTTTCAAAGATATTTTGCAAACTGAATAAACCTGGTCTGCATCTTGCAATTCTCTTATGCAGGCTGGTGAGTAGCGACCAGCCAGACACCTTGACGTAGCGACGGAGGCAAGATGAACTTAAGACGGCTGAAATACTTTGTGAAAATCGTCGATATCGGTAGCCTGACACAGGCAGCAGAAGTGCTGCATATTGCTCAGCCTGCATTGAGCCAGCAGGTTGCTACGCTGGAAGGCGAGCTGGAACAGCAGCTTCTGAACCGGACCAAACGCGGCGTCACACCGACCGAAGCCGGTAAACTGCTTTACAGCCATGCACGCGTCATTCTGCGGCAGTGTGAGCTGGCCCAGTCTGCTGTGATGAATGCCGGTCAGGTGGTGGAGGGGCAGGTGTCAATCGGTCTGGCACCGGGCACGGCGGCATCCGCGTTAACTATGCCGCTTCTGCAAACCGTACGGGAACAGTACCCGGATATCATGATTTACCTGCATGAAAACAGCAGCAGTGCGTTGAATGACAACATCATCAGCGGGCAACTGGATATGGCGGTGCTGTATGACCGCGCCCCCACGGCGGGCATCAACAGCGTGCCCCTGCTGAAAGAAGATCTCTATCTGGTCGGCGCAACCGCCTGCCCTGGCGCCAACGTCGATCTGGCCGAGGTAGCCCAGATGAGCCTGTTTCTGCCGCGTGATTACAGCGCCGTGCGCCAGCGGGTTGATGAGGCTTTCTCACTGCGCCGCCTGAGCGCGCGCATTATTGGCGAGATCGAATCGCTTTCGACGCTCACCGCCGCAATATCCAGCGGGATGGGCGTGACCGTGTTGCCTGAATCGGCGGCCAGAGCGCTGGTTGGTTCAACCCAGGCCTGGATGGCGCGGATCACCAGCCCGACCATCAGCCTGCCGCTGTCACTGAATCTTTCGCACCGCTTGCCGTTATCGCCACCCGCACAGGCCGTTAAAAATATTCTGCTGTCGCTGCTCAACAAGCCACTGACTGAAAAACGCGAACTCACGCTGGTCAGCTAAACACAGCGTTCTGTTTATCCCTCTCAAGCAGGGCGCGTAAAACCGCGCCGCTGCCTTTTCTCCTCTTCCAGGCTGTCCTCTCTGTGCGTCCTGCCGCCGGCTATATGCTTCAAACGCATAAATAAATCTTTTTTATTATTTCAGGTTATCGATAAGCGTTTTTATTATCGAATGATCAGATTGCGTAAAGAGAGGTAAATATTTTGAATTTCCAGCAACTTAAAATTATTCGCGAAGCCGCGCGGCGGGAGTTCAACCTCACGGAGGTCGCCAGCACGCTGTTTACCTCGCAATCAGGCGTCAGCCGTCATATTCGCGATCTGGAGGATGAGCTTGGCGTCGAAATCTTTGTCCGCCGTGGCAAGCGCCTGCTTGGTATGACGGAGCCGGGCAAGGCGCTGCTTACCATCGCCGAACGCATTCTTGATGAAGCCGGTAAAGTGCGTCGCCTGGCCGATGTCTTCACGAACGAATCCAGCGGCATTCTCTCTATCGCCACCACACACACGCAGGCCCGGTACAGCCTGCCGCCGGTCATCAAGTCCTTTCGCCAGCTTTATCCTAATGTCCGGCTTGAACTTAATCAGGGATCGCCGCAGGAAATTGTGAATATGCTACTGGCCGGTGAGGTGGATGTCGGGATTGCCAGTGAAATGCTGGCGAATAATAACAGCCTGGCCGCGTTTCCCTGGTTCAGCTGGCATCATGCACTGTTGGTCCCGCGCGATCATGAACTGGCACAACAGCAGCCGGTCTCACTGAATGCTCTCAGTCAGCATCCGTTAATTACCTACCGGCAGGGCATTACCGGCCGCTCCCGGGTGGACAGCGCGTTTCAGCGCGCCGGCTTAAAGCCGGATATCGTGCTCAGCGCTCAGGATTCCGATGTGGTGCGCACCTATGTCAAACTCGGGCTGGGCGTCGGTATTCTGGCCGATCAGGCCTGTGAAAAAGAGCCGGGCGGAGAGCTGGTCCGGCTGGATGCCACTCACCTGTTCGACGCCAACACCGTCTGGCTGGGCCTGAAACGGGGACAACTGCAGCGCAATTACGTCTGGCAGTTCCTTGAGCTGTGCAACGCGAATCTGTCGCTTGAAGAAATTAAAGCGCAGGCGCTCTCTACGGCAGGCGATGATGAGCCCGTAATCGACTTTCAAATCTGACTCCGCGTTGCGCCCTGACGGCATAAAATTTTTTTTCGGCCGTCATTCGCCATAGCGAACGCTTTCTGGCTGCCAATAACAACATCCTGCGCTTCCCCCAACCGATAAAGTGAAGAGAACTGAAAAAGGGGGATGCGATGTCACGTATACAACTGAAAGATCACACACTACTGCGCCAGCAGGCGCTGTTTGCCGGTGAATGGCAACACGGTTATCAGGGCGCAACGCTCGCCGTTAACGATCCGGCTACGGGCGAAACGCTGGCTAGCGTACCGGCGTTAGGTCGCCAGGAAACGGAGGCGGCGATTGCCTGTGCCGAATCGGTCCGCCATGCATGGGCGGCAACCCCCAATGCCACCCGTGCGGCGCTGTTGGAAAAATGGCATCAGCTTATTCTTGATAACGCTGACGATCTGGCCATCATCATGACGGCCGAACAGGGCAAGCCGCTGGCGGAGGCGCGCGGTGAAGTGCTCTACGGTGCCAGTTTTGTGAAATGGTTTGCGGAAGAAGCGCGTCGGATTTATGGCGACACCATTCCCGCCCCAACGACCGACCGGCGCATTATTGTCCTGAAACAACCGGTTGGCGTCGCGGCAGCGATTACGCCCTGGAATTTCCCCATCGCAATGATTACCCGCAAAGTCGCACCGGCACTGGCGGCAGGCTGCCCGATTATCGTTAAACCGTCTGACCTGACGCCGCTGTCTGCACTGGCACTGGCCTTGCTGGCCGAGCGCGCGGGTTTCCCGGCAGGCGTTTTACAGGTGCTCACCGGCATGCCGACAGACATCGGCGCCGCGCTGACCGAAAGCCGTCTGGTGCGTAAAATCTCGTTCACCGGCTCAACGCGCGTGGGCCAGCTGCTGATGAAGCAGTGCGCTGACAGCATTAAACGCCTGAGTCTGGAGCTGGGCGGCAACGCGCCGCTTATTGTCTTTGACGACGCGGATATCGAGATTGCCGTCGCGGGCGTGATGACCAGCAAATTCCGTAATGCGGGACAAACCTGTGTGTGTGCCAACCGTATTCTGGTGCAGCGTAACATCTATGAACGCTTTGCCGCCCGACTGCTGGACGCGGTGGCGACCCTGAAGGTCGGGGATGGTTTTGCCCCTGGCAGCACTATCGGGCCGTTGATCAATACCTCCGCGGTGGAGAAGGTCAACGGGCACATTGATGATGCGCTGCAAAAAGGCGCAACGCTGTTGACCGGTGGCATCAGCAACGTCCCCGGTACGTGGGTGCAGCCCACCGTGCTGGGACAGGTCACGAGTGAGATGCGCATCGCGCAGGAAGAAACCTTTGGACCGGTGGCTCCGCTGTTTATCTTTGATGATGAAGAACAGGCGCTGGCGATGGCAAATGACACACCCTTTGGCCTCGGCGCTTACTTCTTTACTGAAAATATCCGTCGAGCCTGGCGCGTGGCGGAAGCGCTGGAGTTTGGCATGGTCGATTTTAATACCGGCGTCATTTCGCTGGAAGTCGCGCCGTTTGGCGGCGTGAAATTATCCGGGATAGGTCGCGAAGGGTCGCGATATGGCATTGACGAATATCTGGAGCAAAAAACATTTCACATGGGCAGCCTGTAATTTAACTTTTAATTTCTGATATTCCTCGCCAGCATGAACGTTATGCTGGCGTTTTTTTTGTGCGCCAGATCGACGTTTTATCCGTATTCTCCTTTTTAGTGCAAGTTTCATGCGCATTGCACCAAAGCAATGCGGCTTTTTTGTGAAGTAAATCATCTGTTTAACCCTTCGGCAATTCCGCAATAAATCCTTCACGAATACGGCACAAAAATTTTTTTGGGCGGTTTTAAACGCATTTTTATTTTTTTAACGGCTGGCATACTTTCTGCATTACCTAATAAAGCGTGCCGAAAAGCATTGCCAGAAATTAATTCATCCAGCGTGTGATGGGTGTAAAAAATAAGGATTCTTTCATGTTGAGTTTCGACCCGGAAAGCGTGCAACTCCCGCCTGGTCACTATATTGGCGGAAAACATGTACAGACCCAGGGCGACGCTTTTGCCGTTAAACGCCCGTCTGATGGCAAGGTGTTTGCCACGCTGCGCGAAGCCCAGGCAGAGGATGTTGACCATGCCGTCATGACGGCACATCAGGCATTGAAAACCAGCGGCTGGTCAGGATGTGCACCGCGTGAACGTGGTCGGGTATTGCGCCGCTGGGCAGACTTAATCGAACAGGATCCCCTGCTGGCGCAGCTTGAAGCCCTTGGCTCAACCCGTCCGATTACCGATGTCGTGCAACATGAAATTCCCTTTACTGCCGAAGCCATTCGCTTCTATGCCGAGTGCGCCGACAAATACAGCGGCGATCTGTTTCCGACACGCGACAGTAGCCTGGGCATGTTGATTGCGGAGCCCTATGGCGTTATCGGGGCGATCACGCCGTGGAACTTCCCGCTGTCCATGGCTTCATGGAAATGCGGACCTGCGCTGGCCGCAGGCAATGCGGTAGTGCTAAAACCCTCAGAGCTGACGCCGCTGTCCACCGTGCGTATGGCCGAGCTGGCGGTACAGGCCGGGTTACCGGCGGGCATTCTGAATATTGTGCAGGGCAGCGGTGCGGTGACCGGCACAGCCCTGGTCAGGCATCCCCTGGTGCGCAAAGTCTCCTTTACCGGCTCCACTGTGACAGGCGCGCGCATTATGAGTGATGCGGCCCAGTTTGGCATGAAGCCCGTCACGCTGGAGTTAGGCGGCAAAAGCCCCCAACTGGTGTTTGATGATGCGGGCGAGATTGAGGTGCTGGCACAACGTATTCTGCGTGGCTTTACCGCCAACGGCGGCCAGGCCTGCGTTGCCGGGACGCGCCTGATTGTGCAGCGCGGTATTGCCGGTGCGCTGACGGAACGGCTGGCGGCGCTGTGTCGTGAGGTCCGGCCTGGCGTGACCTGGCAGGAGACCAGCCGCTATGCCCCGCTGATTGATGCGCGTCAGGGCAACAAAGTGCAGTCCGTGATTGAGGCGGCGAAAGCCCAGGGCGCAGACGTGCTGGTGGGCGGTGACCGCTTCGCGGATACCGACGAGGGCTGGTTCTGGCAACCTACGCTGCTGACGCAGGTGAAACAGGATAATCCGGCAGTGCAGCAGGAAATCTTCGGGCCTGTGCTGACAATTCAGACGTTCGACAGCGAAGACGAAGGGCTGGGGCTGGCGGCACATGAGACCTATGGCCTGTGCGCCGGGGTGCACACGCTGAGCCTGCCACGTGCGATGCGTGCGATACGGGGAATCGCTTCCGGCACGGTATGGGTCAACCGCTACGGGCGGTCCGGCGATTTCATTATTCCTACCGGAGGGTTCATGGGGTCCGGTATCGGCAAAGATTTGGGTCGTCAGGCGTTCCAGGCCTGCCAGCGCCAGAAAAGCGTCCTTATCGATTTTTAAGCACCTAACCAGACAATAACGAGGTTAATGTAATGGCACTGTTTAAACCCAAATTCATCACGTTTGATTGCTATGGCACGCTGATCTTTTTTGATATGGCCGGTGCGGCAAAACGCTGTTTTCACGATCGCGTCGACGCGAAAGACATGGCGGCCTTTGTGACCGACTTTTCCAGCTACCGCCTGGACGAAGTGCTGGGCGCGTGGAAACCCTATTACGATGTGGTCAGCAATGCGATTCAGCGCACCTGTAAAAAGTGGGGCGTGACATGGACGCAGGCAGACAGCGATTACATTTACACCGACTGCGCCACCTGGGGACCGCATCCGGATGTACCTGCCGGATTAGCTAAAGTGGCGGAAGCCTTCCCGTTGGTGCTGCTGACCAATTCAATGAAGGATCTGATTCCACACCATATTCCTCGTCTGGGTGCGCCCATCCACATGACGATTACCGCAGAAGAAGCGGGCGCGTATAAACCGCAGATGAAAGGCTTTGAATACATGCTGGAGAAACTGGACTGCCGTCCGGACGAAATTCTGCATGTCTCCTCCAGTTTCCGCTATGACCTGATGACGGCGCACGATCTTGGCATTAAACACAAGGTCTGGGTCAACCGTGGCCACGAACCGGCTAACCCCTATTACCAATACACCGAAATCAAAGACATTGGCGGCCTGCCCGGCGTCGTGGGTCTGTGAGGACAGCGTCATGAAACTGGAATCGTACTGGCAGGCGACCGCACCGGCGTTTCGCGCGGCCGCCAGCGGTCCGTTACCCGCCCACGCGGATGTGGTGGTGATCGGGGCGGGCTTTACCGGTGTTTCGGCGGCCTTATCGCTGGCGCGCAGTGGGATCAATGTGGTGGTGCTGGACAGCGGGGAGGTGATGAGTCAGGCCTCCGCCCGTAATGGCGGTCACTGCAACACCGGCGTGGCACAAAACTTTGCTTCACTGGTGGCCAGCCAGGGGCTTGAGCAGGCCAGTCGGTTCTATAAGGCATTCGATGATGCCGTGACCTATGTCGGGCAGTTGATTAAAGACGAGCAGATTGACTGTGACTTTCGTCTGTGCGGCAAGCTCAAACTGGCCAGTAAGGCGTCGCACTTCTCCGGCCTGCGTGAGGCCTGGGAACTGATGCGCCGTACGGTGGATCCGGAGGTGGAGCTGCTCAGTCAGTCAGAGATTGCGCAGGAGATCGACGGCGGCGATTTCCATGGCGGCCTGCTACAGCATCACGGCGGCCAGATGCACATGGGCAAATTTGGCGTCGGCCTGGCCGAAGTCGCGGCCCGCAGTGGGGCAAAAATTTATACGCACCATCACGTTACGAAGCTGGAACGGCTTGACGGCTACCGCCATCGGGTGGTGACCAGCAAAGGTGACATTCTGGCCGATAAAGTGCTGATGGCGACGGGCTGTTCGAGTGACGGTCCGTTCCCGTGGTTCCAGCGCCGTATTGTGCCGGTAGGCAGCTTTATCGTGGTGACCGAGCCGCTGGATACGGCGCTGCTTACCGGCTTGCTGCCGCATAAACGTAACTATGTGACCTCCATGAACATCGGCAACTACTTCCGGACCACCGCGGACAGCCGTCTGGTGTTCGGTGGCCGGGCACGCTTCGCCATCAGTAACCCAACGTCGGACTCCCGCAGCGGGGACATCCTGCACGCCGCTATGGCCAGTATGTTCCCCAGACTGCGCCATACGCAGATCGACTACTGCTGGGGCGGCATGGTGGATATGAGCGCCGATCGCCTGCCGCACGCAGGCGAACAGGACGGTGTGTTTTACTCGCTGGGTTACAGCGGGCATGGCACGCAGATGTCGGTATGGATGGGCCGGGTCATGGCCGATCTGTTGAGTGAGAAATCCCGCGATAACCCCTGGCAGCGCGAGACATGGCCTGCACTGCCGGGTTATCACGGAAAACCGTGGTTCCTGCCTCTCGCCGGGCTCTACTACAAAGCAAAGGATCGCCTTTCATAACTTCACATTGTTTTTCAGGCCGCCGGGGCATTGTCGGGTCGAAACATCATGACCGGATCATCGCCTTCGCGGTGCGCGCCACACAGCATGTGCCGTCTGATTAACGCAGGGAATTTCACCGTTCGCTTGAAAACGTAATGAGGGTGTACAGATGAGTAAAATCGATAATAAAGAATCTGACGTAACCAATCCTGCTCTGACGCGGATGATCACTGAAGGTACGCTGTCCCGCCGCAGTCTGATGAAATTGCTTTCAGCCGGGGCCGCGATGAGCAGCGGGCTGATCGGCTTCCCTGGCATGGCGCTGGCAGAGGAGAAACCGACTCAGGGCGGCAAAATCCGTGTGGGCATGTCCAATGCGTCGGCGACTGACACGCTGGACCCGGCGAAAGGCAATAACAGCGCCGACTTTACGCGCCAGTTTATGTTCTACAGCGGACTGACAGAGGTGGATAAAACCCTGACGGTGAAACCTGCGCTGGCGGAATCCATCGACTCTGACGATGGCGTCACCTGGAGCATTAAGCTGCGTAAAGGCGTGACCTTCCATGATGGTAAGCCGTTTACGTCCAAAGACGTGGTTTATTCACTGAGCCGCCATAAAGATCCAGCCGTCGCGTCCAGCGCTTTCAAGCTGGCTGAGCAGTTCAAAACCATCAACGCCGTCAACGACAATGAAGTGCAGCTTATTCTGGTGGCACCTAACTTTGACGTTCCTTACATGCTCGCAACGTCGCCCTTCCTGATCGTGCAGGACGGCACCAAAGATTTCAGCAAAGGTATCGGCACAGGGCCGTTTGTCTGCAAAAGCTTTACGCCTGGCGTCAGTACGCTTGGCACGAAAAATCCCAACTATTTTAAACCGGGGCTGCCGCATCTGGACCAGGTGGAGCTGCTCGGCGTGACCGATCAGGCGGCCCGCGTCAATGCTCTGTTATCAGGCGATATTCAGGTGGCTTCAGGGCTGAAAGCCTCGGACAGTATGCGCATCAGCCGTACACCGGATCATGCGGTGCTTGAAACCAAGGGCGGCATGTACACCAACCTGATCATCCGCACCGACATTAAACCCGGCAGCAATCCGGATTTCGTGCTGGCGATGAAATATCTGCAACCCCGAGAGATCGTGGTGAAAACCGTGTTGCAGGGCTTTGGCGACGTCAGCAACGACACGCCGGTGCCGCCGTGGCACCCGCTGTACAACGCCGATCTCAAACCCCGTCCGTTGGATCCGGAAAAAGCGAAGTTTTATATCAACAAAGCCGGCATGAGCGGGCAAACCATTGAGATTGTTACGACGCCGCCGCTGGAAGGCGCAACCGAAGGCGCGCAACTGATTCAGCAGGTAGGTCGCAATGTCGGACTGAACGTCAATGTGCGTCGTGTGCCGTATGAAGGCTACTGGGGGACCCACTGGATGAAAGATCCCATTGGTTATGGCTCCATCAACCCGCGGCCAACACTGGATATGCTGTTCTCACAGTTTTATCTCTCCAGCGCACCGAACAACGAATGCGGCTGGAAAAATGAACAGTTCGATCAGCTGGTGATTGCGGCGCGTGGCGAACGTGATAAAGCCAAACGCAAGCAGATGTACGGCGATATGCAAACCCTGATCTATGACCACTGCGGCACGCTGATTCCTGCCTTTATCAGCTCGATGGATGGTTACAGCAAAAAGCTGAAAGGGCTGGAAGCCTGGCCGTCAGGCATGTTGATGGGCTATCGCTTCCATGAGTTTGCCTGGCTGTCTGCCTGATCACGCGTCTGTAAGAGGAGTTCGCCGATGAACCGATACATGATGTTCCTGATTGCCCGGCGCATTGGCGCCGGCATCCTGACCTTGCTTATCGTCTCAGCGGTGGTGTTCTTTATCACCAGCCTGCTGCCTGGCGATGCGGCGCAAATGATCCTGGGGCAAAACGCCACACCCGAAACCGTGGCGGCCCTGCGTCAGCAACTGGGCTTAGATCAGCCGCTGCTGGTGCGCTATTTCACCTGGCTCGGCGGCATGCTGACAGGGAATTTTGGCACCTCATTTGCCAGTCATCTGCCGGTGGCACAGCTGGTGGCACAGCGGCTTCCGGCCACGTTTGAACTGGCGGCGACCACCACCGCCATCTGCGTGCCGCTTGCGCTGATTATCGGTATTGCCGCCGCGATGAACCGCGGCTCGAAGCTGGATCGCGCGCTGGTGATTGGCACTATGGCCACGGTAGCCGTACCGGAATTTCTGGTAGCGACCGTAGCGGTGCTGATCTTCGCCGTGAAGCTGCACTGGGTCTCGGCTATGTCACTGGGCAGTCCCAACATGGATTTCGCCAGCTATATCAAAGCCTACGCATTGCCGGTCATCACGCTATGTTGCGGCCTGGTCGCCCAGATGGCGCGCATGACGCGTGCGGCCATCATTAACCAGCTCGACAGCCCGTATCTGGAAATGGCCTTGCTGAAAGGCGTTTCCCCGATGCGCGCCGTGTTGCGTCATGCCTTACCTAACGCCGTTGGCCCGATTGCGAACGCGATTTCCCTCAGCCTTTCTTATCTGTTTGGTGGCGTCATCATCATTGAAACCATCTTCAGCTATCCCGGTCTGGCCAGCCAGATGGTGGATGCGGTCAGTAACCGCGATCTGCCCGTCGTGCAGCTCTGCGTCATGCTGTTTGCCGGCTGTTATCTGTTGCTGCTGCTGGCTGCGGATATTGTCACTATCGCCTTTAACCCGAAATGGAGGAGCTGATGAAACTTCTGCTTCCCTGGCGCATTTTTCAGTCACTGTCGTTATCAGGTCGCCTGGGCCTGATCGTGACCCTGTTCTGGCTGGTCATCGCGCTGTTTGGCACCTGGTGGGCACCGCACAGCCTCGACGATATTGGTTCCGGGCCGCTGATGGGCGGATTCACCCCCGAAAACCTGTTGGGCACCGATTATCTGGGGCGGGATATGCTCACGCGCATTATGTACGGCGCGAAATTCTCGCTGGGCCTGGCACTCGGCGCGGCCATTCTGGCCAGCCTGATTGGGACGATGCTGGCCTTAATCGCGGCGGTCACCGGACGCTGGCTGGAAGAGCTGCTGGGTCGCATTAACGACGCGATGCTGGTGCTGCCGGGTAAAATTCTGGCGCTGATGATTGTGGCGGTATTTGGTTCTTCACTGCCGATGCTGCTGATCACGGCGGTGTTCACCTACTGGCCGGGCGCCTTCCGCATTGCGTTTGCGCTGGCCAGTAGTTTGCGCAATATGGATTACGTCCGCGCCTCCCGGCTGCGGGGCGAAAGCCGCTGGTACATCGCCATCCACGATATTCTGCCGAACATGGTTCATCCGGTGCTGGCCGATTTTGGTCTGCGCTTTGTGTACATCGTCCTGCTGCTGAGCGGCCTGAGCTTCCTGGGGTTGGGCGTCCAGCCGCCGTATGCCGACTGGGGCACCTTAGTCCGCGAAAATATTCAGGGGCTGTTTGACGGTTCGCCGGCGGTGTTGATGCCCGCCCTGGCGATTGCCAGTCTTACTATCGCCGTAAACCTGTTTATTGACAGTCTGCAAAGCATGCGTCCGCTGACGCTGGCAAAGGAGGGGGCATGAACGTGACACCACATACTGCGATGCCTGTGATTTCGGTGGATAAACTGCGCGTAACGGCACACAACGACAATGGCGATGAGCTGGATATCGTCTCCGATATTCGCTTCACCGTGCAGAAAGGGGAAGTCCTGGCGCTGATTGGTGAATCCGGCTCGGGGAAAACCACCATCGCAATGGCGCTGATGGGCTATGCCCGCCACGGTTGTAAGATCGCCGAGGGAAATATCCACGTCGCGGGCACCAACGTCATGGCACTGACGCCTGCCGAGCTTCGCTTTTTCCGCGGAAATAAGGTCGCCTATATTGCGCAAAGTGCGGCGGCCTCGTTTAACCCCGGCATGAAAATTATCGACCAGGTGATCGAGCCAGTGGTGATTCACGGCACGATGACGCGCAAGGCGGCAAAAGCCAAAGCGCTGGGCCTGTTTCGGGAGCTGGCGCTGCCGAATCCGGACACCATTGGCGATCGCTTTCCGCATCAGGTTTCAGGCGGCCAGCTACAGCGCTTAATGACGGCCATGGCGCTGATTAGCGATCCGGAGGTGGTGATTCTTGATGAGCCCACTACCGCGCTGGATGTCACCACGCAGGTCGAAGTGCTCAAAGCCTTCCGCCGCGTGGTCAAACAGCGTGGCGTGACGGCGATTTATGTCAGCCACGATCTGGCCGTCGTTGCACAAATGGCCGACCGTATTCTGGTTTTGCTGCAGGGAAAAATTGCCGAATACGGCACCACGGCCCATCTGATAGGCGCACCGCAGTCGGACTATACGCGCCTGCTGATGGCGGCGGCGCAACAGAAAGAACGCCCCAGCAACTGGTGCCCGGCAAAGGCGAATGAGCTGCCGCTGCTGGAAGTACGCGACCTGTCTGCGGGTTACGGACCCAAAGGCAGTGATGGTTTGCCCAAAGTGCGCATTCTGGAAAACATCAATCTTACGCTCTGGAAAGGCCAGGCCATCGGCATTATCGGTGAGTCCGGCTCGGGCAAAACCACGCTGGCTCATGCTATCGCCGGCCTGAACCCGGCCTGTCAGGGGCAAATCCTGTTTAACGGTCACATGGTGGCCGGTCAGATGCAAAAGCGCACGGATAACGAACTGCGTCGTATTCAGTATGTTTTCCAGATGGCGGATACGGCGCTCAATCCTGCACACAGTGTGGAACAAATTCTGTCACGCCCGCTGACGCTGTTTCATGGGCTGAGCGGCATCGCCCGGCAGAACCGGCTGTATCAACTGCTGGATTTGGTCAGGCTGCCACGTACCGTGCTCTCGCGCCGTCCCTGGTCGCTGTCCGGTGGACAAAAGCAGCGCGTGAACCTGGCGCGCGCGCTGGCGGCAGAGCCGGATGTCATTCTGTGCGATGAGGTAACCTCGGCGCTCGATACCGTGGTGGCCTCGGCGGTACTGGATCTGATCAGTGAGCTGCGCCGTGAACTGGGGCTGTCTGTCATCTTTATCAGCCACGATATGCACGCCGTCAGAGCGGTGTGCGATGAGATCGTCGTCATGCGCAATGGCGCTATCGTCACCCAACTGGCGCGGGAAAATTACGAGCAGCCGACCCGCGAGCTCTATTTTGAACGCCTGAAACGTGCCGTGCCTGAACTCCGTCAGGGCTGGCTCGACGAGCACGAAGAGATCCTGAAAGCCGAATAACCGGTAAACAAGCGCCCCCCATTCCGGGGCAGGGCAGCACGCCATTGCCATGTTGCCCCAACACACGACGAGGTTGTGACGACATGCCCGCACCGATTCGATATGTACAGGACAGCCCGGATTTCCCGGATGCTGCTGATGTGGTGGTGATAGGTGCCGGTATCGCCGGTGCAGCCGCAACCTGGTATCTGGCAAAGCAGGGCCTGAAAGTGGTGCTGATAGAAAAAGGCCTGGTCGGGGCCGAACAGTCCAGCCGCAACTGGGGCTGGTGCCGCCAGCAGAATCGCGACGAGCGTGAACTGCCACTGGTGATTGAAGCCCTGCGCGGCTGGGAACAACTGAGTCAGGAAACCGGGGAAGAGCTGGGGTTTCGCCGCAGCGGCCTGGTGTATGCCACCCGCAATGAAGCGGATATTGCCGCCTGGGATAAGTGGGGGCAGATGGCGAAGCAGTACGGCGTGCGCAGCGATATTCTGAATGCCCGGCAGGCTAAAGCGATGACGCCGGGCAGTACCACTGACTGGCTGGGCGGCGTATCAGCGCCTACGGACGGTGCTGCTGAGCCGCGACTCGCCGCCCCCGGCATTGTCATAGGGGCGCAGAAAAACGGGGCGCAGGTTTTTCAGCAGTGTGCCGTGCGCGGGCTGGATATCACGGCGGGCCGTGTCAGCGGCGTCGTTACGGAACGCGGCCTGATCAAGACCAGCCGTGTGATCTGTGCTGCCGGGGCATGGACCTCGATGTTTTGCCGTCGTCACGGACTCGATCTGCCGCTTGGCAATGTGATTGGCACCGCGTTTCGCACTCAGCCCATTCGGCAGGCCATTACCGTGCCGTTTTATACCGAACGTTTCGCCTGTCGCCCACAACTGGACGGCAGCTATACGGTTTCCGTCTCCGGCCGCGGCAGACTGGAGCCCGGCGCGCAGGGGCTGCGCTATCTGAAGCAGTTTTATTCCACATTCAAAAGTCGTCGTAAAAACCTTACCCTGAACCTGGGGATTAAACCGTTTTTCCATGGGCCTGAAGCCATGGGCCGCTGGGATCTGGATAGCGTTTCGCCGTTTGAGCGTATGCGTATTCTCGATCCGGCCGCCGATCGCTCGGTGGTGGAAAACGGCCTGGCAGCGATGCGCCTGGAGTTTCCTGCCCTGGCCAACCTGAAGGTTGCCCAGGCCTGGGGCGGCATGATTGACAGCACCCCGGATGCGATTCCGGTCATCTCCACCGTGGCAAAACTGCCCGGTCTGGTGCTGTCGGCGGGCTTCAGCGCCCACGGTTTTGGCATTGGCCCCGGTGCGGGCCGCCTTGCCGCCGAGCTGGCAACTGACGCCACGCCGGTTGTTGATCCGACACCTTATCGCTACAGCCGTTTCACTGACGGCAGCGCACTTGATGCACCTGGCATGATGTAAGGAAAGCAAAATGACATTTCATATTCGTACCATGACCTCAGACGATATCCCGCAGGTTCACGCCATGAGCCAGGCACTTAACTGGCCGCACCGTCGCGAGGACTGGGCGATCGGCATCCAGCTTGGCGAAGGCGTAGTGATTGAAGAGCAGGGTGAGGTCATCGGCAGCGCGATTCTGTGGCGCTGGGGTGACGAGGCCGCCACCATTGGCCTGGTCATTGTGGCCAATCAGCATCAGGGCCGGGGACTGGGCAAGCAGCTGATGCTGGCGCTGCTGGAAAAAGTCCCCGGCTATAACGTACGTCTGCACGCTACCGACATGGGCAAGGGCCTTTACGAGAAACTGGGTTTTGTGGCCTGCGGCAACATTCTCCAGTACCAAACGCCATCACTGAGCAGCGTGCCGGCCGTGCCCATCCCGGCGGGGTTAACTCTGTCTGCCGCAACCGCCGACGACCAGGACAGGCTGGTGCAGATGGACCAGGCGGCGCATGGGCTGTACCGCCCTGAACTTATTGCGCATCTTATTAACGATAACCAGACCGTTATTTTGCAGGACGACGCACAACAGGCGCGCGGGTTTGCCAGCCTGCGCCGTTTTGGCCGCGGCTGGGTGATTGGTCCGGTGATCGCGGACAGTTTACCGGTGGCACAGGCACTGACCGCCGCGTTAATGCAGGGCCTGAAAGGGGAATATCTGCGCATGGACACCGACGCCGCGCTGCCGATGGCCAGTTGGCTTGAAAGTCTTGGACTGGCCAATGTGGATGCCCCGGTCACCATGGTACGTGGCCAGGTGTGGGCACCACAGGGCATGCAGGCGTTTGGCTTAATGACCCAGGCGATGGCCTGATGCATATCGTGTACAAATCGGAGCCCCAGCGTGGCCTTTACTGGCAGCGCTGGCTGGCGGCGCATGCGCCGGATATCCACTTACATCTCTGGCCCGAAACGGGTGAGCCGGAGCAGGTAGAGGCGGTGATCGCGTGGGTGCCGCCGGACGATGTGACCCGCCGGTTTCCCAACCTGAAAATTCTGTTTTCTGTCGGTGCCGGGGCGGAACAGTTCGATCTGTCCGCGCTTCCTGCGCACCTGCCGTTAGTGAGGATGATTGAACCCGGGCTGACGCAGGGCATGGTGGAATACATTACCTTCGCCGTGCTGGGACTGCATCGCGATATGCCGCGCTATTTCCAGCAACAGCGTGTGCAGCAGTGGCAGGCGCATTCAGCCGTGCCCGCCAGCGAACGGCGCGTAGGGATCATGGGACTCGGCGAACTGGGGCGCGCCGCACTGACCCAGCTTCAGACATTAGGCTTTGACTGCGGCGGCTGGAGCCGGACGCCCCATCAGATACCGGGCGCAGTGTGCTGGCACGGTGACGCGCAGCTGCCCGCGTTTCTGGCACGCAGCGACATTCTGGTGTGCCTGTTACCACTGACGCCCAGCACAGAGGGCCTGCTCAATGCCAGACTGTTCAGCCAGTTGCCCGCCGGGGCCGCGCTGGTGCAGGCCGGACGCGGACCGCAGCTTAACGAACAGGATTTGCTGACCGCGCTGGACAGCGGTCAGTTACGGGCCGCGGTGCTTGACGTAACGGAGCCGGAACCGCTCCCTGCCGGTCATGCGTTCTGGACCCATCCCGCCATCTGGCTCACGCCCCACATTGCCAGCCGCACACAAAACGACAGCGCGGTGAGCGCACTGGTGGCCAACCTGCGGCGTTTTCAGCGCGGTGAGCCGCTGCACGGCGTTATCGATCGTTCACGAGGATATTAAGATGGATCATTTAGTGGCGTTGCGCCGGGATCTGCACCGTAACCCGGAGCTGGGATTTCAGGAGCAGCGTACCAGCGACATTGTTGCCCGCTTTTTACACGATCTGGGTATTGAAGTGCATCGTGGCATCGGTAAAACCGGCGTCGTGGGCATACTGAAGAAAGGCACAAATTCGCGCATGATTGGGTTGCGTGCCGATATGGATGCGCTTCCTGTGCAGGATAAAGGCGAGGTTGCCTGGACCAGCCTGCAACAAAACCGCAGCCACGCCTGTGGTCATGATGGCCACACGACCATGTTGCTGGGCGCAGCGGAGAAACTGGCGCGTGACGTTGCGTTTGACGGTACGGTGTGTTTTATCTTTCAACCGGCAGAAGAGGGGCTGGCGGGCGCGAAGGCTATGATCGACGATGGCCTGTTTGAACGCTTTCCCTGCGATGCCGTGTATGCGCTGCATAACTGGCCCGAGCTGCCGCTTGGGGAGATTCAAACCCGTCCGGGGCCGATTATGGCGGCAGCCGACCGTTTTGATATCACCATCAAAGGCGCAGGCGGGCATGCTGCCCAGCCTCATCTGACCCATGACACGCTGCTGGCGCTGAGCGAGCTGGTGGTCCAGCTCAACACGCTGGTGCCACGGGCACTCGATCCCTGCGAACCGGCTCTGCTGACCGTGACGCGCATGCAGGGCGGTTTCTCCCACAATATGATCCCTGCGGAAGCCAACATCACCGGTACGGTGCGCACCTTTAATCCCGCGGCGCAGGACATCATCGAATCACGCCTGCGGCAGATGGCAGAACACATCGCGGCCGCGCACGGCTTACAGGCTGAGGTGAACTATCTGCGCTATTACCCGGCCACGATCAACAGTGATGCGGAAGCGACTCAGGCACTCGCCGCCCTGCAGGCCGCAGGTATGCAGGCACGCCTCGCGGCTCAGCCCGCGCTCACTTCAGAAGATTTTGCTTTTATGTTGCAGGCCAAACCCGGCGCCTATTTATGGATCGGCTCCGCGCCCTGCAAGCCGCTGCACCATGCGGCCTATGACTTTAACGACGCGTTGATACCGCATGGAATACGGGCATTTATCACGCTGGCCTGCCACGGGCTGGGGGCAACATTTCCTTGCTGAAACCTGTGGGATTTTAACACTTAATGCCGCTACTGGCGGAATTACGGCACCGTCATCGCTCAACAGATTGCGATACTTAAGCCAACCGAACACGACGTGGATGAGGTAGAGAAATGCAGAATGTCCTGGCAGAACAGCAAACTTATTCGGATAACAGCCTGTTGCTGGATGTCCGAGAACATCATGTGCCGCGTGGCATCGTTACCGCACATCCGCTGGTGATCGAACGCGCGAAAGGCAGCGAAGTATGGGATGTGGAAGGGAACCGCTATCTGGATTTCGTGGGCGGCATCGGCGTACTGAACGTCGGTCATAACCATCCTGCGGTCGTTAATGCCGTGACCCGTCAGCTCGGCCTGGTGTCGCATGCCTGTTTTCAGGTTGTGGCCTATCCCGGCTATATCGAACTGGCACAGCGCCTGAATAAGCTGGTCGGCGGTGAAGATCGTTATAAAAGTGTTTTCTTCACCAGCGGCGCAGAAGCCGTCGAGAATGCGGTAAAAATTGCGCGAGCTTATACGCAACGTCCCGGCATTATCGCCTTTGACGGTGCCTTCCACGGTCGTACCTTGCTGGGCGTCACGCTGACCGGCATGTCTGCGCCGTACAAACAGAATTTCGGTCCGTTCCCGAGTGATGTGTATCGTCTGCCGTTCCCGAATCCGTTGCACGGTGTCACGGAGGCCGACTGTCTGAAGGCGCTGGAGCAGCTGTTTGCGGTGCAGATTCTGCCGGAGCGCGTGGCCGCCATTATCATTGAACCGGTGCAGGGCGATGGCGGCTTCTTACCGGCCGGTCCCGCGTTTATGCAGGCCCTGCGCCGCATTACCACCCAGCACGGCATTGTGTTGATCTGTGATGAAATCCAGAGCGGCTTTGGCCGTACCGGCACAATGTTTGCCTTCCAGCAACTTGGCATCAAACCGGATTTAGTCACGACGGCGAAGAGTCTGGCGGGCGGGTTGCCGATTTCGGGCGTGGTAGGTAAAGCCGAGATCATGGACAGCCCGGCACCGGGCGGACTGGGCGGGACCTATGGCGGTAACGCGCTGGCCTGTGCGGCGGCCCTCGCGGTACTGGATATCTTTGAGCAGGAAAATCTGCTGGCGCGTTCTTGTCAGTTAGGTGAGCAACTGAATCAGCGTCTGCGTCAGCTGGCAGACAAGTATGCCTGTATTGGCGATGTGCGCGGCGTAGGTTTTATGCAGGCCGTTGAGATTCTGGATGTGGACACACACAAACCCGACAGTGCACTGACGCAAAAGATCCTCGACTGCGCCTGTCAGGAAGGGTTGCTGCTGATTAAATGTGGCTTGCATCGCAATACCATACGTTTCCTTGCACCGTTAGTGACCACCGATTCGCAACTTGAAGAGGCGCTGCACATTTTCGATATCGCGCTGGCGCGGGCAACCGGTCGTTTGTAGCAGCACTGGCCCTCATTGACAAGGCAGCCACCCGGGATGCGGTCCACCAGGCCGCAACCGGGTGTCACGCTGGCGCATTTTTTGCAAAGCGTGATAAGCCCGGGATTTTTTGTGTTACAAAAAAGTAGCGCAGTTGTTATTTTAAAAGGCGTATTTTAAGGAGTAACAAAAGTGCGCTTTGCGCGAGTACACAGCGTATTTCTGGGTAGTCACGAACGTCCAGTACAGCGGTAAACAATGAGGGGTGCTATGAACGGCTTAATGAAACTCGATCGCATCGATATCAATATTCTGGTGCAACTACAAAAAGATGGCCGTATCAGCAACGTTAATCTCGCCGATGCCGTCGGGCTTTCCCCGAGCCCTTGCCTGCAACGCGTCAAGCGCCTGGAACAGGCGGGATTCATCACGGGCTATGAAGCGCACGTTAATCTCACCAAAATTACCGATTCCGTCACCGTCTTTACCGAAGTCACGCTTAACGGACACCGCCGCGAAGACTTTATGAAGTTTGAAGCTGCGATGCGTGATGTCGATGAGCTGATGGAGTGCCATCTGATTACCGGCGGTTACGATTACCTTCTGCGCTTTATCACCCGCAGTATTGAGCACTACCAGGACGTGATTGAGAAGATGCTCGATGCCCAAATCGGCATTGATAAATACTTCAGCTACATCGTGATCAAATCCCCGGTCATGAAAAGCAGTGTGCCCCTGCGCTCACTGATCGGCAAACATAACGCGATGGAATACGGAAGCCAGTAGCCCGCGCAGTAAGAACGCTTTTTCGCGATGACAGGTACGAATGCAACATCGCCTGGGCGCGAAATCCATCACTGACCGTTGATATTTTTTTGATCGACTACCCTTTAAGTCTGCACGGACTAAGAGGGGGAAGGCGACCATGAGTACCAAAACCAGTGATTTTTTTGTCCAGCGTCTCAAGGCGTGGGGCGTTACGCGCATTTATGGCTATCCGGGCGATGGCATCAACGGTGTTTTAGGGGCCATTCAGCGTGCCAACGAACAGGGTGACGGCATTGAATTTATCCAGGTCCGTCACGAAGAAATGGCCGCCTTTATGGCCGCCGGACATGCCAAATTTACCGGCGAGCTTGGCGTTTGTCTGTCAACGGGCGGCCCGGGTGCGACACATCTTCTGACCGGGCTCTACGATGCCAAAATGGATCACGCACCGGTTCTCGCCATTGCCGGGCAGGCGGAAGCGACCGCTCGCGGTGCCAGTTATCAGCAGGAAATGAACCTTGACCGGATTTTTTCCGACGTGGCTAATTTTGTGCAGGAAGCCTCCGCGCCTGCGCAGGTCCGCCATCTGATTGACCGTGGCGTTCGTATTGCCATTGCACAGAATGGCGTGGCGGTGGTGATCGTCCCGAAAGATATTCAGGACGAAGCCTGGCAGGCGCCTCCGCACCTTCACGGGTTTACCCATTCTGGCAGCGGCTATCAGCGCCCCAAAGTTGTCCCTTACGACCATGATCTGCAACGTGCTGCGGAGGTGCTGAACAGCGGGAAAAAGGTCGCCATTCTTATTGGTTCTGGTGCCCGCGATGCGGCGACAGAAGTGGTGAAAGCGGCTAATCTGTTGGGCGCGGGCGTGGCAAAAGCGTTGTTAGGTAAAGATGTGCTGCCGGATGATGCCCCTTTTGTAACCGGCGCTATTGGTTTACTTGGCACGGGGCCCTCCTGGGAAATGATGCAACACTGCGACACGCTGCTGATGATCGGTAGCGGCTTTCCCTGGACGGAATTTCTGCCGAAAGAAGGTCAGGCACGCGCAGTACAGATTGATATCGATCCTGCCATGCTGGGCCTGCGTTATCCTTGTGAAGTGAATCTGCACGGCGATGCCGCAGAAACGTTGCGTGCTTTATTACCTTTGCTGGAGCACAAAACCGATCGTCGCTGGCAGGAGGATATTGCACGTCAGGTACAAGACTGGTGGACACTGATGGAAACGCGAGCGCATGCTCCTGCCAATCCCGTTAATCCGCAGCGTGTGGTATGGGAAATGTCGCCGCAACTGCCGGACGATGCCATTGTGACCTCCGATTCCGGCTCCTGTGCCAACTGGTTTGCGCGTGACTATCGTGTAAAACAGGGCCAGCGCGCCTCACTGTCCGGCGGCCTGGCCTGTATGGGGGCGGCGGTGCCCTACGCGATTGCGGCCAAATTTGCCCATCCGCACAAGCCGGTTGTGGCGCTGGTGGGAGACGGGGCGATGCAGATGAATAATATGGCTGAGCTGATCACCATTCAGAAATACTGGCAACAATGGGCCGATCCGCGCCTGATTGTTTGTGTATTCAATAATCAGGACCTCAATCAGGTGACCTGGGAACAGCGCGTGATGGAGGGCAATCCGCGCTTCGAAGCAACCCAGCAACTGCCGAACGTTAACTATGCTGAGTTCGCTGAATCCCTGGGATTGACAGGGATCTATGTGGATAATCCGGATGCGCTCGCAGGTGCATGGCAACTGGCGCTCAGCGCTGACCGGCCTGTACTGCTGGAGGTAAAAACCGATCCGGAAGTCGCGCCTCTGCCGCCACATATCACGTTCAGTCAGGCCAAATCCTTTATGGCCTCCATGGTTAAAGGGGATCGTGGCGCGGTCCAGATTCTCAGTGACACGGCCAGCCAACTTTTTCATAAAAAGCAATAGCGGGTAAATTTTCACTCGCCCTGCGGCAAGACTCTGCTTGCTGCCGGCCATGCGGATGTCCGGCAGCCCTTTGCTAAACCGATAACAGGAGCCTGATCATGGGAACAAACACACAACCGGTGTGGCTGATTTCTGGATGTTCAACGGGATTTGGCCGTGAACTGGCGCAGCAGACCATCGCCCGCGGATTCCGGGTGGTCGTAACTGCACGCCATCGATCAGCGATCGCCGATCTGGTTGACGGCCATCCGAACGCGATCGCGGTTGAACTGGATGTGACGCAACAACACAGTATTGATAAGGCGGTCAACAAAGCGCTTGAAACGTTCGGCACCCTTGACGTACTGGTCAATAATGCGGGTTACGGTTACCAAAGTTCCGTCGAAGAAGGGGAAGACAAGGCCATACGCGCGCAGTTTGATGCCAACGTTTTCGGTCTGTTTGCTCTGACGCGTGCGGTACTGCCGGCTATGCGCACCGCGCGACGGGGCCACATTATGAATATCACCTCCGTGGCAGGATTTATCGGCTTTGCCAGCTCAGGTTATTATGCTGCCAGTAAGCACGCCGTAGAGGGCTGGTCTGACTCGCTCGCCCAGGAGGTGGGTCCGTTAGGGATTCACGTCACCTGTATTGAACCCGGCCCGTTTCGTACCGACTGGGCAGGACGTTCGCTGCATCAGACCCCGAGCACCTTACCGGATTATGCCGAAACCGCTGCCGCCAGGATGAAGGCGACGGCGGCGTACAGCGGCACGCAAAAAGGTGACCCTGTTCGTGCGGCGAGCGCGATGATCGCCATTGCTGAACACCCTGAACCGCCGCGCCACGTGGTGATGGGAGCATGGGGTTATGAGGCGGTGACGGAAAAACTCAAAGCGCGACTGGCACAGATAGAAGCCTGGAAACAGACATCATTATCAACCGATTTTCCTGATTAAACAGCCGGATAAGCCCTGACCGCCATATGGCATGGATGCCCTATGGCGTTGAGCGGTTTACTCTCAGACCTGTCCGGTGTCCTGCGCTTCACAGACAAATTCACCTTCGCTTCACTAAGTCGTCACCTCTCTGTCATCTGATCCCGTCACGCTGTAGCCATCCCGCAGTCCACCGGCTGCGAAATCCCCCCTTACGCTGTGAGGATTTATTTGTGATGGAGTTATCCAGACATCCGACCACTGTGTATCAGGCCGTTGCGGCGCAACTGGAGCAGGCTGTTCAGGAGCGTTATCGCAGTGGTGACTACCTTCCTTCGGAGCAACAGCTGGCCGATCACTATGCCGTTAACCGCCACACCTTACGTCGGGCGGTTGATGAACTGGTGAATAAAGGGTTGCTGCAGCGTCGCCACGGCGTCGGCATTTTGGTGTTAATGCGCCCGTATGATTATCCGCTCCATGCGCAGGCCCGCTTCAGCCAGAACTTACTGGAACAGGGCAGCGATCCCACCAGTGAGCGCCTGCTGGCCGTATTGCGTCCTGCCAGTACAGACGTCGCGGCCGCATTAGGCGTGAACGAAGGCGACAACGTCATTCATCTGCGCACGCTGCGCCGGGTCAATGGCCTGCCGGTGTGCCTGATTAATCACTTCCTGCCCGACCTCAGTTGGTGGCCGCAGTTACAACGCTTTACCAGCGGCTCGCTCCACGACTTCCTGCGGCAGCACACCGGCAAGCAGCTGGTGCGCACGCAAACGCGCATCAGCACCCGTCGGGCTCAGGCCAAAGAGTGCAAGCAACTGGAGATCGCACTGCATTCCCCCTTGTTGTGCGTGCGCACCCTGAATAAAACCACCGATGGTGCGATGGCGGAGTACTCCGTCAGCCTGACGCGTGGCGACATGATTGAACTCACTCTGGAGCACGAATGAAACAGCAAACGGCACGCCAGCACTGGCTTTCGGTGTTGGCCCACAGTAGCGCCGCCGAGCTTGACGCGCTCTGGCAGCCGCTCAACCTTACGCCGGCATTTACGCTGATCCGACCGGCTGAAATTGGCCTGACACGGTTGCAGGCCCGCATGGGCGCGACGGGCAAACGTTTTGTGATGGGCGATGCCACCGTCACGCGCGCGGTCGTCCGGCTAAACGATGGCACCCTGGGCTACAGCTACCTGCTGGGCCGGGATAAAGCCCACGCCGAACGCTGTGCCCTGATGGATGCGCTGTTGCATCAGACGGGCACCGCCGAGCTGTTACAGGAAAAGATTATTACCCCACTGGCGGCCTTACGCGACGAGCAGCGTCAGCTGCGTGCACGTGAAATCGCCAGTAGCAAAGTGGACTTCTTTACGCTGGTACGCGGAGACAATGAATGACTTTACTGGCAAGTTTTCATCACCCGGTTGCGGATGCGCAGCATGCTTTTCGCCGCATTCTGAAAGCCATGAGCGAACCTGGCGTTATGGTATCGCTGCCGCTGCAACAGGGCTGGGGCGCACTTTCTCCCGCCGCCACTGCCGTGCTGCTGACCCTGGTCGATCAGGAAAGCCCCCTATGGCTGGACCCACAGGTCGATAATCAGACGCTGCGCGATAACCTGCGTTTTCATACCGGCGCACCGATTACCGACAGCAGTGATGCGGCATTTGCGTTAAGTCACGCGACCGCTCAGCCTAATCCGGCCGACTTTTCCGCGGGTGATAACCTGGCACCTGAGAAAAGCACCACGCTGATTATTGAGGTGCCTGCGCTGAACGGTGGCCTGGCATTACGGTTGACAGGGCCGGGGCTGCGCGAAGCACGCGCCATTGCGCCACAACTGCCGGAAAGCGTGATCGACTACCTGCGTGCCCGCCCGCATCCGTTTCCTCAGGGGGTGGATCTCATCTTTACCTGTGGCGAAGCGATGATGGCGGTGCCACGGACAACCCACGTTGAGGTGTGCTCATGTACGTAGCCGTGAAAGGGGGCGAAAAAGCCATTGCTAACGCCCATCACCTGCAGGCGGATGTGCGGCGCGGCGATCGCGCGGTGCCTGAATTATCCTGCGACCAGGTCGCGCAGCAGCTCGGTCTGGCGGTAGATCGGGTAATGACGGAAGGTGGCATTTACGATCCCGCGCTGGCGGCGCTGGCGATTAAGCAGGCCAGCGGCGATCTGGTGGAGGCCATTTTCCTGCTGCGTGCCTATCGCACAACCCTGCCGCGGCTGGCGCAAAGCACGCCGTTAGCTACCGGTAGCATGCGAATCGAGCGACGCATCTCGGCGGTGTATAAGGATTTACCCGGCGGTCAGGTACTCGGGCCGACCTACGACTATAGCCACCGTCTGCTGGACTTTACGTTGATAGCAAATGGCGAAACACCGCCGCCGCCGCGCAGTGAGCAGGCGCTGCCGGAACACTGTCCGCATATGTTCAGCATGATGAGCGAGGAAGGCTTCGCGGAGGCAGAACACGACGATGGCAGCGAACCCACGGATATCACCCGTGAGCCGATGGGCTTTCCCGCCTCGCGCGCGGCACGTCTTCAGCAACTGGTGCGCGGCGACGAAGGGTTTCTGCTGTCGCTGGGCTATTCCACTCAGCGTGGCTATGGCCGCACGCACCCCTTTGCCGGTGAAATCCGTACCGGATACGTCAGCGTCAGCATTTGCCCCGAAGAGCTGGGTTTTGAACTGGAGATCGGGGAAATGCTGCTGACCGAATGCGAAATGGTCAACGGTTTCACGCACGACGGCGAAAGCGCCCCGCACTTTACACGGGGTTATGGCCTGGTCTTTGGCCGGGCTGAGCGTAAAGCCATGTCCATGGCACTGGTGGATCGGGCGCTACAGACGCGTGAACACCATGAACGCATTACCAGCCCGGCGCAGGACGAGGAGTTTGTGCTGTCCCATGCGGATAACGTCGAAGCCGCAGGTTTTGTGTCCCACTTAAAACTGCCGCACTACGTCGATTTCCAGGCGGAACTGGAACTGCTGAAACGTCTGCGCCAGGACTATCAGGAGCAGCAAAATGGCTGAACTCAGCGGCTATAACAACGGCTATCTTGACGAACAAACCAAACGTACGATCCGACGCGCCATCCTGAAAGCCGTGGCGATTCCCGGCTATCAGGTGCCGTTTGCCGGACGTGAAATGCCGATGCCTTATGGCTGGGGCACCGGCGGCATTCAAATTACCGCCAGCGTGATTGGCGACAAAGACGTTCTGAAAGTTATCGACCAGGGCGCGGACGATACCACCAATGCGGTCTCGATCCGCCGTTTCTTTCAGCGCGTCAGCGGTGCGGCGACGACCGAGCGCACAGTGGACGCCACGCTGATCCAGACGCGCCACCGTATTCCGGAAACGCCGCTGCAAGAAGATCAGATCCTGATTTTCCAGGTGCCGATTCCCGAGCCGCTGCGCTTTATTGAGCCTCGCGAAACGGAAACCCGCACCATGCATGCGCTGGAAGAGTACGGCATCATGCAGGTCAAACTGTACGAAGATATCGCCCGTTTTGGTCACATCGCCACCACCTATGCCTATCCGGTAAAGGTCAACGATCGCTATGTGATGGATCCGTCGCCGATCCCCAAATTCGATAACCCCAAGATGCACATGATGCCCGCGCTCCAGCTGTTTGGTGCCGGTCGTGAAAAACGCACCTATGCCTTGCCGCCCTATACCAAAGTTGAAAGCCTCGATTTTGACGATCATCCCTTCACCGTGCAGCAGTGGGACGAACCCTGTGCGCTCTGTGGTTCGCGCCACAGCTATCTGGATGAGGTGGTGATGGACGACCAGGGCACGCGCATGTTTGTGTGCTCCGATACCGATTTTTGCCACCAGCAGCAGGAACAACACCATGCACAGTGAACAACCGCTGCTCGCGGTGAACAACCTTACGCATCTGTATGCGCCAGGAAAAGGCTTTGAAGACGTCAGTTTTGATCTCTATCCGGGCGAGGTTCTGGGTATCGTCGGGGAATCCGGATCGGGCAAAACCACCCTGTTGCGTAGCCTGTCAGCGCGGCTGGCACCGCAGGCGGGCGCGATTCACTATCTGCAACGCGATCTGTATCAAATGAGCGAAAGCGACCGTCGCCGCTTACTGCGCACGGCGTGGGGCGTGGTCCACCAGCACCCGCTGGAAGGTTTGCGCCCTCAGGTCACGGCGGGCGGCAATATCGGCGAGCGCCTGATGGCCGTCGGTCACCGCCATTACGGCGAGATCCGCGCGCAAGCCAGCCACTGGCTGCAGGCGGTGGAAATCGCAGCTAACCGCATCGATGATCTGCCGACAACCTTTTCCGGCGGCATGCAGCAGCGTCTGCAAATCGCCCGCAATCTGGTCACCCAGCCGAAGCTGGTGTTTATGGATGAACCGACCGGCGGCCTGGACGTCTCGGTGCAGGCACGGTTACTGGATCTGCTGCGTACGCTGGTGCGGGAACTCAATCTGGCGGTGGTAATTGTGACGCACGATCTGGGCGTGGCGCGCCTGCTGGCGCATCGCCTGCTGGTGATGAAGCAGGGCCGGGTGGTGGAAAGTGGCTTAACTGACCGCGTGCTGGATGACCCGCATCATCCTTACACGCAACTGCTGGTTTCATCGGTGCTCAACTAATGGCGACGGCGACTATGAAAACGCAACTGCGCGTAGAAAATTTGTGCAAAACCTTTGTGTTGCACAATCAAAACGGGGCGGCGCTGCCGGTATTACAGGATGCCTGCCTGGACGTCAGTCAGGGCGAATGCGTGGTACTGCACGGGCATTCCGGCAGCGGGAAATCCACCCTGCTGCGTGCCCTGTACGGTAACTATCAGGCCAACAGCGGCCAAATCTGGGTACAGCATCAGGGCGAGTGGGTGGATATGGCGCAGGCACCGGCCCGTCAGATTATTGCCATTCGTCGCGATACTATCGGCTGGGTCAGTCAGTTTCTGCGCGTCATCCCGCGCGTGCCGACGCTGGAGATCGTGATGCAGCCGTTGCTGGAGCGCGGCGTGGAACGCGGCTTCTGTGAAGCCCGCGCGAAAGAGCTGCTGACGCGACTTAACGTCCCGCAGCGCCTCTGGTCTCTGGCCCCCTCAACCTTTTCGGGAGGCGAGCAGCAGCGCGTCAATATCGCCCGTGGCTTTATCGCGGACTATCCGGTGTTGCTACTGGACGAACCCACAGCGTCACTCGACAGTGTCAACAGTGCCGCGGTCGTGGGCCTGATTGAGCAGGCGCGTGAACGCGGCGCGGCAATCGTGGGGATCTTTCATGATGAAGCGGTGCGGGAACGTGTGGCCGATCGCCTGCACGTCATGCAGCCCTTCAAAACAGGGGCAGAAGCATGATCATTAATAACGTAAAGCTGGTGCTGGAAAATGAGGTTGTTGCCGGTTCGCTGGAGTTTCGCGAAGACCGTATTACCAACTTTAGCGAAACGAACAGCCAGCTGGCCAGTGCGCTGGATGGCGAAGGCGCATATCTGCTGCCGGGCCTGGTGGAGT
This sequence comes from Pantoea stewartii, assembly GCF_011044475.1. Taxonomy (NCBI): domain Bacteria; kingdom Pseudomonadati; phylum Pseudomonadota; class Gammaproteobacteria; order Enterobacterales; family Erwiniaceae; genus Pantoea; species Pantoea stewartii. The sequence continues at coordinate 991,604 of NZ_CP049115.1, read as the reverse complement.
TGCATACCGATAACCTGGACAAATTTTTCACCCCACGGCCTAAAGTCGACTGGCCGGCGCACTCGGCGATGAGCAGCCACGATGCGCTGATGGTGGCCAGCGGCATCACCACCGTGCTGGATGCTATCGGCGTGGGGGATGTGCGTGATGGCGGCCACCGACTGGAAAATCTCAGTAAAATGATTGGCGCGATTCGTGACAGCAACCAAAAGGGGCTTAATCGCGCGGAGCATTTACTGCATCTGCGTTGTGAGCTGCCGCATCATACAACGCTGCCGCTATTTGAAGCCTTGCTGTCCTCACCTGAGCTGTCGCTGGTGTCGCTGATGGATCACTCACCGGGCCAGCGTCAGTATGCGTCGCTGGAAAAGTACCGGGAATACTACCAGGGAAAATACCAGCTGAATGACGAGCAGATGGATGCGTTTGAGCGCGAGCAACTGGAACTGGCCGAGGCCTGGTCACAGCCTAATCGTCTGGCGATTGCCGCGCTGTGCCGCGATCACGGCATCGCGATCGCCAGTCATGACGATGCGACTGTTGACCATGTCGAAGAGTCGCACGCCGTGGGCAGTGCGATTGCCGAGTTTCCCACCACGCTGGAGGCGGCAAAAGCTTCACGCTACCGCAACATGCAGGTGTTAATGGGCGCGCCCAACATTGTTAGCGGCGGTTCGCATTCCGGCAACGTGGCCGCCTGGGAGCTGGCCGCTCACGGCATGCTGGATATCCTGTCGTCGGACTACTATCCCGCCAGCCTGCTGGATGCGGCGTTCCGTCTGGCCGCCGATGAGCGCAATACGCTCTCTTTGCCTCAGGCCATTGCGCTGGTGACGTGCAATCCGGCACGTGCGCTGGGGCTGGAAGATCGTGGCGTGATCAGCGAAGGCTGCCGCGCCGACCTGGTCCTGGCGCATACCCAACATGGCCATCCCCATATTCGCCATGTCTGGTGTAAAGGTCGGCAGGTGTACTGATGGCCCGGCTCATCTGGCTTATCGGCCCGTCCGGTTCAGGCAAAGACAGCCTGCTGGACCGGCTGCGCGAGGCACCGCCTGAGGGCTTGCTGATTGCTCATCGCTATATTACGCGCCCCCATGATGTAGGGGGCGAAAACCATATCGCCCTGACGGAAGCGGAATTTATCCGGCGCGATGCGCTGGGGTTATTTGCCGTCAGTTGGCAGGCGCACGGTTTTTATTACGGCGTAGGCAGTGAAATCGACCACTGGCTGGCGTGCGGGCAAAACGTGCTGGTCAACGGATCGCGCCAGCATCTGGAACACGTCCGGGCACGTTACGGCACGCGACTGTTACCGCTATGCCTTGAGGTGTCGTCTGCGGTACTGGCCGCACGGTTACGCCAGCGTGGCCGTGAGAGCGAAGCGGCGATCGCCCAACGGCTGGCACGGGCTGACCGGCATCAGCCAGAAGGCTGCCTGCGGCTGAATAACGATGGCGCACTCGAAGAGACCGTACAACAGTTACGTCAGCTGCTGGAGGGCGCCTCATGAAACTGACCCTGCTCGGTACGGGCGGCGTAACCGGGGCTCCCGTGTTCGGTTGTGACTGTGACGCCTGTTTGCGCGCCCGTCAGTCTGCCCGTTATCGCCGCGCGCCTACAAGCGCGTTAATCGAAGCCGGACGTGAACGTATTTTACTGGATGCGGGCTTACCCTTGCTGGCAGAACGGTTTCAGCCTGAGGATATCAACCGGATTCTGCTGACGCACTATCATATGGATCATGTGCAGGGCTTATTTACCCTGCGCTGGGGCAAAGGGAAACCGATTCCCGTCTGGGGGCCGCCGGATGAAAAAGGCTGTGACGACTTGTTTAAACATCCCGGCTTACTGGATTTCCGGCCCGCGTTAACCCCCTTTGTGGCCCAGTCATTTGGCGACCTGCGGGTGACGCCCTTACCACTCCAGCATTCACGGCTTACGCATGGCTATCTGTTTGACTGGCACGGTGCCCGGCTGGCCTGGCTGTGTGATACCTGCGGTCTGCCGCCGGATACCGCGGATTTCCTTCGTGGACAAACGCTGGACCACCTGGTGGTGGACTGCAACGATCCCCCCGGTCAGGGCGGGCGTAACCATAACGATGTGACCGCGGCCCTGACCATCATCGAGGCACTGAAACCCCACCAGGCCTGGCTGATTCATCTGAGTCACGATATGGACAACTGGCTGGCCGAGCATCCGCTACCGGCCTCGGTGCAGGCGGCGCATGACGGTCTGTCGCTGTCTCTGGACGCCGTTTTGCCTGTCATCGTTTAATCACATAACCGTAATACAGCTTTCATCCCCGGTGTTCTTAATATAGCGGTCTCTCGTCAGGTTCCTGCTGCGTGAGCAGGGCCTGCTGTCCCTGCTGCCAGCAAAGGCACTGAGCCAACAGGTACGGGCCAGACAGGGTAATGAAGCCCCGGATTCAGCGTCGGGTGCACAGAACGTTAACTGGAACAACGGAGAACATCATGGCACAGGCACTGCTGAAAACGGTGGTCGATAACGTCACGTCGTTGACCCACTCCGGCGGGCAAAAAGTGTTATCTGTTCAGGGATTGAGCAAAGCCTACGGTAGCAACAAGGTCCTCGATAATGTCAGTTTCGATTTGCATGCGGGTGAATTAGTGGCGGTGATTGGTCGCTCTGGCGCAGGCAAATCGACATTGCTGCATATGCTGAACGGCACCATTTCGGCCTCGCAGGGCGCAATCATCAGCCTGCATCACGGCGAAGCCGATCGCAATGTGGTCAACCTCAGTAGCCGCCAGATGCGCGAATGGCGTGCGCAGTGCGGCATGATTTTTCAGGATTTCTGCCTGGTGCCGCGTCTTGACGTGCTGACCAACGTGCTGCTGGGTCGTCTCAGCCAGACGTCGACGCTGAAATCGTTTTTCAAAGTCTTCTCTGACGCCGACCGCGCCCGCGCGATTCAACTGCTGGAGTGGATGAACATGCTACCGCAGGCGTTACAGCGTGCCGAAAACCTTTCAGGTGGACAAATGCAGCGCGTGGCGATCTGTCGGGCGCTGATGCAAAACCCCAAAATTCTGCTGGCCGACGAACCGGTTGCCTCTCTCGATCCCAAAAATACCACCCGCATTATGGACGTTCTGCGCCAGGTGAGTGAACAGGGCATCAGCGTGATGGTTAACCTGCACTCGATCGAGCTGGTGAAAAGTTACTGCACCCGCGTCATTGGGATTCAACGCGGTGTGGTGCTCTTTGACGGCCATCCTTCTGACCTGACCGACGGCCTGCTGCATCAGCTGTACGGCGATGAATTCAACCAGATCCACTAACTATCACAGCAAGAGAACAAGGCTAATGAAAATCAAAGCTTTCGCGTTATTGACTACGGCACTGCTTACCTTTGGCGTTAATGCAGCGGATGCACCTAAAGAACTGAATCTGGGCATTTTGGGCGGTCAGAACGCCACCCAGCAGATTGGTGATAACCAGTGTGTGAAATCCTTCTTTGATAAAGAACTGCACGTGGATACCAAAATCCGCAACTCGTCCGACTATTCCGGCGTAATTCAGGGCCTACTGGGTGGCAAAGTGGATCTGGTGCTGAGCATGTCGCCGTCGTCTTACGCCTCGGTGTATATTCAGGACCCGAAAGCCGTCGATTTAGTCGGCATTGTCGTGGATGACAAAGATCAGTCTCGCGGTTATCACTCTGTCGTGATTGTGAAAGCTGACAGTCCTTACAAAAAGCTGGAAGATCTGAAAGGCAAATCGTTTGGGATGGCCGATCCGGATTCCACGTCAGGCTTCCTGGTACCCAATCAGGCCTTTAAAAAGCTGTTTGGCGGCAACATCGACAACAAATACAACAATTTCTTTTCCAGCGTAACCTTCTCCGGTGGTCATGAGCAGGACATCCTGGGCGTACTGAATAATCAGTTCGACGGCGCCGTCACCTGGACCTCCATGGTGGGGGATTACAATAAGGGCTACACCTCCGGTGCGTTTGGCCGCCTGATCCGTATGGATCATCCTGACCTGATGAAACAGATCCGCATCATCTGGCAGTCACCGTTAATTCCTAACGGGCCTATCCTCGTGAGCAATAAACTGCCCGCCGACTTCAAAGCGAAAGTGATTGCTGCAATCAAAAAACTGGATAAAGACGACCACGCCTGTTTCACCAAAGCCGTAGGCGGCCAGCAGCACATTGGCAAAACCTCTGTGGCTGACTTCCAGAACATCATCGACATGAAGCGCGAGCTGATGAAAGGCGCACGCGGCTAACGGTAAAGCCGTTGGCGTTGAGCCAGCGAGCCGCCCGCCGGGGTGCGGGCGGCCCGTTATCACAGACAGATTTCCCTTTCTCTGCTGACTTTGCCACACATCAATCTGAGAACACCGCCGTGACCGACTTCGAACGCTATTATCAACGCATCCGCCGCCAACAGAAGCGTGACTCGCTCGTCTGGTCACTGGTGCTGGTGGGGCTTTACCTGGCGGCGGCGAATATGGCCGAGTTCAATCTCGTGACCATCTGGCAATCCTTACCGCACTTTTTTGATTACCTGCACGAGATCATGCCCGTATTGCATCTGCCGGTGTTATTTGCGGATGGCAAGACAGAAGGATCGCTGGCTTACTGGGGCTATCGTCTGAATATCCAGCTGCCGTTGATATGGGAAACATTGCAGCTGGCGCTGGCCTCCACGCTGATTGCGGTGGTGATAGCGGGCGTGCTGGCCTTCTTTGCGGCCGATAACACACAAACGCCAGCCAGTCTGCGCATGGCGATTCGCGCTTTTGTCGCCTTTCTACGCACCATGCCGGAACTGGCCTGGGCGGTAATGTTTGTGATGGCATTTGGCATCGGAGCGATTCCCGGCTTTCTGGCGCTGGCGCTGCACACCATTGGCAGCCTGACCAAACTGTTTTATGAAGCCATTGAGTCCGCCTCGGATAAACCGGTGCGCGGGCTGGCGGCCTGCGGTGCCAGCAAACTGCAACGGATGCGCTATGCCTTCTGGCCGCAGGTGAAGCCGGTTTTTCTGTCATACAGCTTTATGCGCCTGGAAGTTAATTTCCGTTCGTCGACCATCCTGGGGCTGGTGGGGGCGGGCGGCATTGGTCAGGAGTTAATGACCAATATTAAACTGGATCGCTTTGATCAGGTCAGCATGACGCTGCTGCTGATTTTGATTGTGGTCTCGGTACTGGACACCGTTTCTGGCCGCCTGCGCCGTCGCGTTGTGGAGGAATAACCATGGTTACGCTTGCGCCCGATATCAGCGCGATGAAACAGCAGCATCCCGCGCTGTTTGCTGCACAAAACCGCTATCTGCGTCGCCTTGCCATGCTGGCCCTGGCGCTGGTGCTCTATTATGTCTTTTTCTTTATGGTGTTTGGCATCGAATGGAACCGCCTGCTCACAGGATGCCAGCAACTGGGCCGCTATTTTCTGCGCATGTTTGTCTGGCAGGACTTCGTGAACTGGCCGTTTGGCTACTATTTCTCTCAGGTCGGCATTACGCTGGCGATTGTGTTTGCCGGCACGCTGACCGCCACGCTGCTGGCGCTGCCGCTCTCGTTTCTGGCGGCGCGTAATGTGATGCATGACAAGGTTGCCCGTCCCATTGCGTTTGTTGTGCGTCGCCTGTTCGATATGCTGCGCGGCATTGATATGGCGATCTGGGGCCTGATTTTTGTTCGCGCGGTCGGCATGGGGCCGCTGGCCGGGGTGCTGGCGATTATCCTGCAGGACATTGGTCTGTTAGGTAAGCTCTATTCCGAAGGCCACGAAGCGGTTGAGCGTTCACCCAGTCGCGGCCTGGGCGCGCTGGGCGCCAACAGTCTGCAGAAACACCGGTTTGGTATTTTCACCCAGTCTTTCCCACAGTTTCTGGCACTGAGCCTGTATCAGATCGAGTCCAATACCCGCTCAGCGGCGGTGCTTGGCTTTGTCGGCGCGGGCGGTGTCGGCCTGGTGTACGCGGAGAACATGCGCCTGTGGAACTGGGATGTGGTGATGTTCCTGACGATCATCCTGGTTGTCGTGGTCATGGTGATGGATGCCATCTCCAGCCGCCTGCGTAAACGCTATATCATCGGGAAGCCGGTGCCGTTGTGGCAGCCTGGCGGGCACGATTAAGCCGCGCGCTGCGCTGCCAGGCGCGCTGAAGCGCCTGCACCAGCTGCGCTGCCTGCCAGGGTTTCGCCAGTCGTTCACATAACGGCAACGTGACGGGCTGGTGACGCAGATCCTGGCCGCTGATGAGCAATGTAGCCAACTGTGGCCACTTTTGCTGTGCCTGACGAATCATCTCCGCACCGTTAATCTCACCCGGCAGCATCAAATCGCTGATCAGCAAATCGATATCCGGCGTCTGGTGCAGCAGCGCCAGCGCCGCTTCGACCGTGTCACACTCCAGCGTCAGGTAACCCAGTTGGTGCAGATGTTCACACAGGGTTTGCCGCACAGCCGGTTCATCATCCAGCACCAGAACTAACCGGTCCTGCGCGGCATCCGGCTGCGCCGGGTGCGAGGCGACGGATCGGACCGCCGGGACATCGGGTGCGCGGGGCAGCAACAGCCGTACGGTGGTGCCCTGGCCCGGCGCGGTTTCCAGCTCTACCTGTCCGCCCGACTGACGAACAAAACCGTAGACCATCGACAGGCCCAGGCCGCTACCGGTACCGGTTGTTTTGGTGGTAAAGAAGGGTTCAAACACCTGCGCACGCACTTCTTCTGACATGCCGCAACCGTGATCGATGACCTCAATGGTGACCCGGTCTCGCTTTTCACCGCGCTCAGTGCGGCGCTGGTTCCAGATACGCAGACGGATCTCGCCGCTTTGTCCGGCCATCGCATCTCTGGCATTCACCACCAGATTCATGACCGCATTCTCTAACTGACTGGCATCAATCCAGGCAGGCCAGCCGGGCCGTTGGGCATCAATAATCAGGTGTTGACCGGGCAACAGCGAATGTTGCAGCAGCCCCTGCAGGTTTTCCACTAACGACACGACTGACACCGCATGCGGATTCAGGGTTTGCTTACGCGAAAAGGCCAGCAGTCGCTGGGTCAGCAGGGCTGCCCGATCCGCCGCCTGGCGGGCGCGTTCTATCCGGCTCGCAAGAGGGCCGGGCGGCAGTTGCCCCTCGGTTAACGCCAGGCTGCCGATAATGACGGCCAGCAGGTTGTTGAAATCATGCGCGATGCCGCCGGTCAGCTGACCTACCGCTTTCATTTTCTGACTGTGTACCAGCGCTTCTTCCAGCACCTTCCGTGAGGTACGTTCCAGCACCGTATTCACGCTACCGCGCCGGGGGACCGGGCTGAAGCGCAGTTCTACGGTGCGGCCATCGGCCAGCCTGACTTCCTGTGGTTCCGCCAGATCGTGCAGGTGTATATCAAGCTGCGCCAGCAGATGCTGGTAGTGCAGTCCCCGCTGCAAATCCCGCGGTGCGATGCCCAGAAGCTGCGGATACTGATCGTTCCACACCACCAATTCGCCGCTGTTATCAAACAGGGCAAAGCCATCACGCATTGCCAGAAAGGTGGATTCAAGTTGGGTACTTTTCTCTTTTAGCAGACGCGACGTATGGGCCAGCGAGGCGGTATTACGGGCAAACACGTTGAATGCGCGCGCCAGCTCGCCCAGTTCATCCCGGCGCTGAAGGCCCGGCACGCTGACATTGTGTTCCCCCTGGGCCAGCCGGGTCATTGCGGCGGCAATGGCGGTCAGGCTGGACCCCAGGTTGCGGTAGATGTAGTACCCGGTATAGACGGTGATGGCGAGTGCCAACAGGGCAGAAAGCAGGATAAAGCCACTGACCGAATCCCGTTGTCGGTGAGTGGCAATGTTACGCTGATCACTTTGCCGGGCTACCTGCTGAACGTACGCGGTAATGTCATCATTCAGCGCGGCTACGAGCGCCTTGATACGGTAGGTGGCATAGGCGATGGACAGATCGCTCTGTTCCAGCGCTGCCGCCAACGGGATCAGGCTGCGTTGGGTTTCCAGTAACTGCTGCACGTTGTCACCCAACGCCCCCGATGCGGCCACGTTGCGCCATTGCGTCATCACCTGCTGCAACTGATCGATGACCGCGGTCGAGGAGGGCGTACGAATCGCAATATCCAGTAGCCTGCCGGTCTGCTGGCGCAACGCGAAATCGGGTGCGCCGGTTCCGTTGCGGTGTGCCAGGTCATTAATGCGTTCCAGCAGCAGCTGTGACTGCCATAACCCGCTGAGCACAAGATTGCGCTGCAAATGACGTTCATGGCCCTTACGCAGCAACAGACTCACAGACTGCTCAAGCATCAGACTGCGTGCACGCAGTCGGGCCACGCGTTCAGGCTCGCGTGCAGCCAGCGGCGTACTGGCCAGCAGGGCGAGTGAATGTTGCAGGGCCTGCTGATTCTGCTGCAGTCGTCGCGATTCGCTCTGATATTCCAGCGCGCCCACGACCTGAGATAACCGCACGGCGGTGATGGCGACATTCGCGGTATTGCGCGCCAGCGCCAGGCTGCCGTTCATATCGGCCAGCGTCTGAGCCTGAGCCTGTTCCTGAAGGCTTCCGGCATGGCGAAAGCTGGTAATGGCCACCACGCTCACCATCAGGGTGACGCACACAACTAATAAATGCGACAGCAACAGGCGACCGCGCGCCCCGACCTGCCACGGCAAACTGCGTTGCATCAATACGCTCTCCGGCCATGCGACGATAGGGCGAGTATAAAAGTGAGTGCGAAGCGGAATATGACAAATATGAATGGCCGCTGACATTATCCATTTATCTTCTCCTGCTTAACTCGCGGCTATCCATAATCAGCAGGAGCGGGGCGATGACAGCTAAGCCGATACTTGAAATGCGTCAGATCACCCGGCGTTTTGGCCACTTCTACGCACTGAAAGGCGTTGACCTGACCGTTTATCCTGGCGAGGTGCATGCGCTGATGGGGGAGAATGGCGCGGGCAAAAGCACCCTGATGAAGATTCTGGCGGGGGCCTATACGGCCACCAGCGGCGAGGTGTTGATCAACGGCGAGCCGTATCCGCTTAAAGGACCGAAAGCGGCATTAGCGGCCGGGATTACGCTGATCTATCAGGAAATCAACCTTGCTCCGAATCTCACCGTGGCAGAAAACATCTTTCTGGGAAGCGAAATCACCCGTGCTGGCATGGTCAGGCGTCACCAGATGGCCCGTGAAGCGCAGCAGGTTATTAACCACTTAGGCGCGCAGTTCAGCGCAACGGACAAAGTCAGCAGGCTGAGCATTGCCGAGCAGCAACAGGTGGAGATTGCGCGCGCCCTGCATCGCAACAGCCGTATTCTGGTGATGGATGAGCCCACCGCCGCCTTATCCAGCCGCGAAACTGAACAACTCTTTGCCCTGATCAAACGGCTGCGCAGCCAGGGAATGGCGATTATCTACATCAGTCATCGCATGGCGGAAGTGTATGAGCTGTCGGATCGCGTCAGCGTACTGCGCGACGGGCAGTACGTCGGCAGTCTGACGCGCGACAACCTTAACGCCAGCGAACTGGTGCGCATGATGGTGGGACGCCCACTCAGCGATCTGTTCAATAAAGACCGCACCATTCCTCGCGGCGAGGTGCGTCTGGCTCTGCACAACCTGTCCGATGGCGGCAAGGTACAGCCCTGTAGCCTTAACGTGCGGGCAGGCGAAATTGTTGGCCTGGCCGGCCTGGTTGGTGCGGGACGCAGCGAACTGGCCCAGCTGATTTTTGGCGTGCACCGGCTTCAGCAGGGTGAAATCTGGGTGGACGGCCAGAAGGTAGAGATTCACTCCCCAAGAGAAGCGATTGCGCACGGCATTGGCTTTCTGACCGAGAACCGCAAAGAGCAGGGATTATTCCTCGAAATGGCTGCACAGGAAAACATCGTGATGGCCACGCTGGAACGTGATGCGCAGTACGGCATGCTGAACCGCCGTCAAGCCAGAAAGATCGCCAGCGAGGCGATTGCCGCGCTCAATATCCGGGTTCCCCACGCGCTGGTGCGTGCAGGAGGCCTGTCCGGTGGCAACCAACAGAAGCTGCTGATTTCCCGCTGGATTGCCATTGGTCCGCGCATTCTCATTCTGGATGAGCCGACGCGCGGCGTGGACGTCGGGGCCAAAAGCGAGATTTACCGCATGATGCAGGATATGGCGCGGCAGGGCGTGGCCATTCTGATGATCTCCAGTGAATTACCGGAAGTGGTCGGCATGAGTGACCGGGTTTATGTGATGCATGAAGGCACTATCGCAGGGGAACTGGAAGGTAACGAGATCGGTCAGGAAAACATCATGACGCTGGCAACTGGTGCGTATAGCGCATCACCGCTTGAAGTATGAGGATAAAACCATGACACAAACGGCACGGATTCATCCACCCACGGTCAGACGAGCCCTGATGGGCGACATCATGCAGACCGTCGGCATTTTACCCATTTTGATTTTAATCGTGGCGGTCTTCGGCGTTGTCACACCCAATTTCTTTACCGAAGCCAATTTACTGAATATTACGCGCCAGGCGTCCATCAACATTGTACTGGCCGCAGGCATGACGTTTGTCATTCTTACCGGCGGTATCGATTTATCTGTCGGCTCAATGCTGGGCACGACGGCGGTGGTGGCGTTGCTCACTTCGCTGGATCCGATGCTGGCCTCGCTCACGATTCCGATGGCGCTGGGAGCCGGGCTGGCGATGGGCCTGTTTAACGGCATTCTGGTCGCCTGGGCCGGGCTTCCGCCGTTTATCGTGACGCTGGGCACCTATACCGCACTGCGCGGAGCCGCCTATCTGCTGGCGAACGGCACCACGGTCATCAATGCCGATATCAATTTCGAGTGGATAGGCAATGGCTATCTGGGGCCGGTACCGTGGCTGATTGTTATTGCGTTCGCGGTGATTGCGCTTTGCTGGTTCATCCTGCGCCGCACCACGCTGGGCGTTCACATCTACGCCGTAGGCGGCAATATCCAGGCAGCCCGTCTGACCGGGATCAAAGTCGGGCTGGTACTGCTGTTCGTTTACGGGATGAGCGGCTTACTGTCCGGCTTGGGCGGACTGATGAGCGCTTCACGTCTCTACAGCGCCAACGGCAATCTGGGCATGGGTTACGAGCTGGATGCCATTGCGGCGGTCATTCTGGGTGGCACCAGTTTTGTGGGGGGAATCGGCACCATTACCGGCACGCTGATTGGCGCACTGATTATTGCCACGCTGAACAACGGCATGACATTGATGGGCGTTTCTTATTTCTGGCAGCTGGTGATTAAAGGGGCCGTGATCATCATCGCCGTTCTGATCGACAAATATCGCACGCGTCATCATGTGGGCTGATGTCCCCTATGCAGAGAGTACACAACGCGCCATTCAGCAGTTGGCCGATAAATAACAGCAGGAGAAGATCTATGCGTTTTAATCCGATTGTAACCGGGTTGCTGGCGGCAACGCTGCTCAGCGCCGGTATGGCTCAGGCAAAAGAACTGAAATCGATTGGCGTGACGGTGGGCGATCTGGCTAACCCGTTCTTCGTGCAAATCACCAAGGGCGCAGAGATGAAGGCGCGCCAGCTGGCTGGCGATAACGTCAAGGTGACGCTGGTGTCGAGTGGCTACGATCTCGGACAGCAGGTAGGGCAGATAGATAACTTCATCGCCGCTAAAGTCGACATGATTATCCTGAATGCCGCGGACTCAAAAGGGATCGCGCCCGCAGTGAAACGCGCACGGGATGCCGGTATTGTGGTGGTGGCTGTCGACGTCGCCGCCGACGGTGCCAACGCGACGATCACCTCGGATAACACTCAGGCCGGTGAAATGGCCTGTAAATATATCGCTGACCGTCTGAAAGACAAAGGCAACGTCGTCATTATCAACGGACCGCCGGTCTCGGCGGTGCAAAACCGCGTGGAAGGCTGTATGACGGCGCTGAAGCGCCATCCTGACATCAAACTGCTTTCTTCTAATCAGAACGCCAAAGGCAGCCGTGAAGGCGGCCTGGAAGTGATGACCGGCCTGCTGTCGGCCAACCCGAAAATCGATGCCGTGTTCGCGATTAACGATCCAACCGCAATTGGCGCGGATTTAGCGGCGAAACAGGCACAGCGTAACGAGTTCTTCATTGTCGGAGTGGACGGCTCACCGGACGGCGAAGAAGCGCTGAAGCGTAAGAACTCGCTCTTTGCCGCCACGCCCGCTCAGGATCCTCAGGTGATGGCCGCGAAAGCCGTCGAAATCGGTTACGACATCCTGCAGGGAAAACCCGCACCGGATAAACCCGTGCTGATCCCGGTGAAGCTGATCGACCGTAATAATGTCGGCAGCTACAAAGGCTGGACCGTGAAATAAACCAGCAGGCGGCATCGCAGGGTGCCGCCTTAACGGGAGAGCGGAAGATGAAACGCGCTGATGTGAACAGACAGTTGCAATATACGCGAGACTTTTTCACCCGTCAGGACGTCCCTCTGCCGTCCTGGGCCGATTACGGTCTCCGGCAGTGGCGTCAGCAACAGGAGGACATCACTGAAATCGTTGCCTTACGCCTGGGCTGGGATCTGACCAGTTTTGGTGGCGACGATTTTCTGCAAACCGGCCTGACGTTATTCACACTCCGCAACGGCTCGCCGCACGGAACGCCCTGGCACAAACCTTATGCAGAAAAAGTGATGCACGTGCGTGAAGGGCAGGTAACGCCGATGCATTACCATCCGCGCAAGATGGAAGACATTATTAATCGCGGCGGCGGCAACCTGATTGTCGAGCTGTATAACCGTGAAGGCCATGACAAAGCCGCCACGCCGGTGACGGTTTCCCTGGACGGCATCCGGCAAACCCATGCGGCGGGTTCGCAGATCAGGCTTTCCCCTGGTGAAAGTGTCACGCTCGTCGCGGGCGTCTGGCACAGCTTCTGGGGCGAAAACGGCTTTGGTGACGTGCTGGTGGGGGAAGTCTCCATGCCCAACGATGATGACAACGACAACGTCTTCCTGACGCCGCTGGCGCGTTTCAATGACCTTGACGAGGATGAGGAACCCCAGAGGCTGCTTTGTAACGACTATTCCCGTTGGCTCACCTTGAGGAGTGAATGATGGCTTTGATTTCTCTGGCACAGGGGCTGGCGCATGCCCAGCAACAGGGTTATGCGCTGGGCGCGTTTAATGTCCTGGACAGCCATTTCCTGCGTGCGCTGTTTGATGCGGCAGAGCGACAGCGCTCGCCGTTTATTATCAACATTGCCGAAGTGCATTTTAAGTACGTCACGCTCGATCAGATCACTGAGGCGATCCGTTTTGAAGCCGCGAAGCATACTGTTCCGGTGGTGCTGAACCTGGATCATGGCTTGCACTTTGAGGCGGTAATGCAGGCGATTCGTCTCGGGTTCACCTCGGTGATGTTTGACGGTTCGACCCTGAGCTATGAAGAGAACATTCGCCAGACGCGGGAAGTGGTTCGCGCCGCACATGCCGTCGGCGTTTCCGTTGAGGCAGAGCTGGGCGCAGTCGGGGGTGATGAAGGCGGCGCACTGTTTGGGGAAGCGGACAGCGAGAAATTTACCGATCCGCGACTGGCCGCTGAATTTGTGCGCGAAACCGGCATTGATACGCTGGCGGTCGCCATTGGTAATGCGCACGGCAAATACAAAGGGGAACCCAAACTGGATTTTGACCGGCTGGCGGCGATTCGTCAGCAAACCGGTGTACCGCTGGTGCTGCACGGCGGGTCGGGCATCAGCGACGCGGATTTCCGTCGGGCAATCTCACTCGGTATCCACAAAATTAACTTTTACACCGGCATGTCTCAGGCGGCCCTTGACGCGGTGGAACGCAGCCTGGCCTCGCGCAATACCCGTTATGATGAGTTCGCAGAGTTACTGATGGCGGTGGAAAAGGCGATTTGTGAAACCGTTATGCAGCAGATGAACATTTTCGGCAGCGCAGGCCAGGCGTAAATGGCAACGCGAAGCGGCATTCTGGCCGCAGGTGTCATGCTGGTGGATTATGTGCATCGCATCAGCCACTGGCCGGAACAGGGCTGGCTGACCGAAATACAGCACAGCGAAAAGGCCGCAGGTGGCGCGCCGCTCAATGTTCTGCTCACGCTGTCGCGCATGCAGTGCACATTGCCGCTGGCGGCGATTGGCCTGCTCGGCAATGACGCCGATGGCGATTTTCTGCTGGCTATGATGAAAGCGGCGCAGATTGACTACCGGTTAGTGCAGCGCACCGACGACAAGCCTACAGCGATGACCCAGGTGATGACGACACCGGACGGACAACGGACTTTTTTCTTTTCACCCGGCGCCAACAGCTTACTGGACAGACCGCACTTCGCCGCCGTCGATGACGCACAGCGCATCTTTCATCTGGGGTATTTGCTGCTGCTGGAAACGCTGGATAGCGTGGACAGCGAATTTGGTACCCGCAGCGCCCGGTTGCTGGCACACATGCAGCAGCGGGGCTATTTCACGTCCCTGGATCTGGCTTCCCGCGCGGGCGATTACCGCCCTCAGGTGCTGCCCGCCTTACGCTGGCTGGATTATCTGGTGATTAATGAACTGGAAGCGCAGGCGTTGTCAGGCGTGCTGTTACGTGATGGCCGCGGCATTCAGCCGCCCGCCGCTTTTGCCCGTGCCGCGCAGTGGCTGGCGGAGCAGGGCGTGCGTCAGCGTGTTGTTATCCATGCGCCCGAGGGCGCATGGGGACGTGAAGCGGACGGCGAAGGTGTCTGGCAGCCCGCCTGGCAGCTGGCACCCGACGACATTGTGGGCAGCGTCGGAGCGGGTGATGCATTTTGTGCGGGCGTGCTGTTTGCCAGCCATGAAGGCGAGGATATGGTCTCGACGCTGAAACTGGCCCATACCTGCGCCTGTTTTAATCTGCGTGCCGCCAATGCGACAGACGGCATTCGCCCCTTGCGCGACATGCGTGAATGGATGGCTCAGGCGGTTTGTGTGGAAAGTCCCAGCCCTTCAGGTTTGACCACATCGGCAGAAAAAACATAGCCCAGCCCGCGGATAGTGCGGATCAGGCCGGGCTGATGCGGATTGGCTTCAATTTTACGGCGTAACCGCATGATCAGCACATCGATCGTGCGGTCAAAGACATCCATCGTCTCGCTGTGGGTCAGTTCTAATAACTGATCGCGCGTCAGGACCTTGCGTGCATGCCGTACCATGGCGCGTAACAAAGTATATTCCCCCTGCGTCAGAGGAACCGTTTCGCGTTGAGGATTGAGTAACTGGCAGCGTGCTTCATCAAGCACCCAGCCATTGAAGCGCCAGCCTGACTGCGCGTCATCACTGGTTGCGGCACGTCCGCTGCGTCTGAGGGCGGCGCGTGCGCGGGCCACGACCACGCGGGGATTGAATGGTTTAGCAATATAGTCGTCCGCGCCCATCTCCAGACCCACGACCATCTCCGATTCCGATCCCATGCCGGTCAGCATGATTACGAGGATATCAGGCCGTTGACGCTGCAACTGCTGGAGCACCAGCAATCCATTGGTATCAGGCAACATCATATCCAACATTACCAGCGCGATGTCCGGGTGAGCACTGACCATCGCCAGCGCCTCTTTACCCTGATGACAACGATAAACCCGTAAAGCATGTTCACTGAGCGCGTCCTGCAACAGATCGCAGACCGCAGGATCATCATCCACCACCAGAACTGCTGGCTTCATTGTGTGACCTCAATGTTACTAAAGAGTTAATTTCGAGTTTACACATTCCCCTTTTGCCTGCAGGTTAATGCGGCTGAAACGTGACCAGCGTCGCCTCACAAAGTGTTGAAGCGTGCGTCAGCACCCTTTTTTCGCCTTTTCGGCACCGAAAGGAAAACGTTTGCGCATTTAGGGGGCAATGCACCATAATCGCGCCCTGATTCGGTTCAGAATTCTCTTAAGGCTCGTTTGCGCTTATTCAGGTAATCGATTGCGTGTCGGACTGGCACAGCAATTGCTTAAGCCTTAGCAATTGCTCACATGACAAAGGAAAGCAACCCCGGTTTTTAACAGGCCTGCAACGGCGCGGGCCAGCCGTCGGCATTACCACAAACAGCATGATAATAACTTTGGCAAGAGAGCACGTACCTGAGTGACGTCTCTATCATCGAGAGATAATGATGTTAGAAAAACTATTTAAATTAAAAGCGCACAACACAACGGTTCGCACCGAAATCATCGCCGGGATCACGACCTTTCTGGCAATGGCTTATATCCTGTTCGTTAACCCCAGTATTTTAGGGGCGACCGGCATGGACAAAGGTGCGGTCTTCGTCGCGACCTGTCTGGCGGCAGCAATTGGTTCTGTGTTGATGGGACTGATTGCCAACTATCCTATCGCCCTGGCACCGGGAATGGGCCTGAATGCCTTCTTCACGTATACCGTTGTGCTGCACATGGGCTACACCTGGCAGATTGCGCTGGGCGCGGTATTCCTGTCTGCGGTTATCTTCTTTGCGTTATCAATCTTTAAAATTCGCGAATGGATTATCAAAAGCATTCCGTTGCCGTTGCGTGCGGGGATTGCCGCCGGTATTGGTCTGTTCCTGGCGATTATCGCGCTGGAAGGGGCGGGAATCGTCGTCGACAATCCGGCCACGCTGGTAGGAATTGGTGATTTGACCAAGCCTGGACCACTGATGGCGGTGTTAGGTTTTATCATCATCGTCGTGCTGGAGGCGCGCCGTGTGACGGGCGCGGTTTTGATTGGCATTCTGATCATTACCTTTATCTCCATGGGAATTGGCCTGACGCCGTTTGGCGGCGTATTTTCTGCCCCGCCGTCCATCGCCCCGACGTTTATGCATCTGGATATCGCGGGTGCGTTTAACGTGGGTCTGATTAGCGTGATTTTTGCGTTCCTGTTTGTCGACGTGTTTGATAACACGGGAACGCTGCTGGGCGTGACCAAACGTGCCGGACTGGCTGACGAAGAGGGCAACGTGCCTAAAATGGGGCGCGCGCTTGTGGCGGACAGTGCGGCGGCGCTGTTTGGTTCTCTGCTGGGAACGTCCACGACCACCAGCTATGTCGAATCGGCTGCAGGCGTCAGCGCCGGTGGCCGTACCGGATTAACGGCTGTGGTGGTGGCGGTGCTGTTTTTACTGGCGCTGTTCTTTTCACCCCTGGCTTCCAGCGTGCCGGTTTACGCCACGGCACCCGCACTGCTCTTTGTGGCTGTGCTGATGACCTCAGGCCTGGCCGAGATCGACTGGAAAGACATTACTACTGCGGCTCCTGTTACGGTGACGGCCCTGACCATGCCATTAACGTATTCCATTGCAAACGGTATCGCTTTCGGCTTTATCACCTGGACCGTGGTGAAACTGCTGAGTGGACGGACGAAAGAAATTAATGCGGCGCTGATTATTCTTTCCCTGCTGTTTGTCATTAAGCTCGGCTGGTTGAGTGCATAATTAACTTCACCGTTACAGCATAGTTAATATGCTGTAACGGTTTTAGCGTTATATTTCGCGTCGATGCATCACCAGGCTGCCTCAGCTTTTTCAATCGTTGTGCATTCTCTTCCAAAATGAATATGAACTGCCTTTTCTTCACGCCTTTCACCTCTTACTCTTCGACAACACCTTCTGAATAAGGCGGCACGCTGGTTTTATTTTGCGTTCTTATTCAATCAGGTAATGTTTATTGTGCGGGACTTTGCTTCAATAACGTCGAAGCAGGTCGTGAATAACGTTAACGGATGCATGTAATCCGCCTGTCAGGGACCGATAATGGGCAACCTTTGTATAAAACGGGATCGCGGAAAGCCAAACGTAATCGACCGTCATTGCGGGACGGGAGGCAAAACAATGGAAAATTTTGAAAAGCGCTTTGAGCGACTGGAGCAAGACAGCCATCAGATGAAAATTGATCTGGCGCTGTTCAGTGGGCGCGCGACGGCATTTGCGACGAAAACTGATCTTGAAATACTGCGCTCAGAGCAAACGCTGTTTCACGTTGAAATGCTTCAGCGATTCACTGGCCTGGAAGAAAATGTAGGACACGTCGCGAGTCAGTTTGCCGGTATTGAGAACAGGCAGGATCGTATTGACAGCAAAATTTTTGAAATCAATAAGGTATTAGTCGACGTTACTAACCGGTTTAACAGCATTGACGCCAGCTTCTCGGTTGTCATAGCGAAATTTGATGATACTGACAGCCGATTTGATGGGACAGATAAGCGGCTGGACGGACTTGGCTGTCGGTTCGAGGGTGTGGACAAGCGGTTCGACGGACTTGACTGTCGACTTGATGGCGTGGATAAGCGGTTCGACGGACTCGACTGTCGGCTTGATGGCGTGGATAAGCGGCTGGACGGACTCGACTGTCGGCTTGATGGTGTGGATAAGCGGCTGGACGGCATCGACAGTCGGCTTGATGGCGTGGATAAGCGGCTGGACGGACTCGACAGCCGGCTTGATGGCGTGGATAAGCGGCTGGACGGACTCGACAGTCGGCTTGATGGTGTGGATAAGCGGCTGGACGGCATCGACAGTCGGCTTGATGGCGTGGATAAGCGGCTGGACGGACTCGACTGTCGGCTCGATGGCGTGGATAAGCGGCTAGACGGAATCGACTATCGCCTTGATGGCATTGATAAACGACTCGACGGAATGGATCGTCGCTTCGACAAGGTGGATCAGCGATTCGACAAGGTGGATGAGCGATTCGATAAGCTGGATGCGCGATTTGAAAGCCTGAATAATCGCCTTATCTGGACATTTATGGTCCCGGCTATTCTGGCTGTGTTTGCCTGGTTTATAAATACTGCCGTACTGAACGCAGCCTGATTCAGCAGAAACGGAGAAGGGATGACGGCATTAATGTGAAAGAGACTCACCCTTAATACCGTCTTTGATTTTACTCTTTAACGGAACGGGGGTTCGTTAAACGTTCGCAGTTTACGCGAATGTAACTTGTCACCCTCAGCCCGTAACAGCTCTACCGCCTGAATCCCAATCTGCAGGTGTTCAGAGATGGCGCCGTCGTAAAAGCGATTCGCCTGACCGGGCAGCTTAATTTCGCCATGTAACGGTTTATCGGAAACACAGAGTAACGTGCCATAAGGCACCCGGAAGCGGTAACCCTGGGCGGCAATGGTGGCACTTTCCATATCCACCGCCACGGCGCGGCTGAGATTAAAGCGCAGGGCAGAAGCCGAGTAACGCAGCTCCCAGTTACGGTCATCGGTGGTGACGACAGTACCGGTGCGCAGGCGCTCTTTGACTTCTTCGCCGGGCATACCGCTGACCGATTTGGTGGCATCGTAGAGGGCGCGCTGAACTTCGGCGATGCTGGGAATCGGGATATCCGGTGGCAGCACGCTATCCAGTACATGATCGTCACGCAAATACGCATGGGCCAGCACGTAATCCCCAATACGCTGACTTTCGCGCAGGCCGCCGCAGTGACCTATCATCAGCCAGGCATGAGGGCGAATGACGGCAAGGTGATCGCAGATGGTTTTGGCATTGGAAGGACCCACACCGATATTGATCAGCGTGATGCCGCGACGATGCGGTGACGTCAGATGCCAGGCAGGCATCTGATGTTTTTTCCAGGCCAGATCGGACAGCATCGCGTCATTGTTTTCCGTGTCAGCCGTCAGGATGACATCTCCGGCGCATACCAGGCTGTCAAACGGGGTTGACGGATCGCGTACCTGTTCGATGGCCCAGCGGACGAATTCATCCACATAACGCGTGTAGTTGGTAAACAATACGAACGGCTGAAAATACTCCACAGCCGTGCCGGTATAGTGGCGCAGGCGTGCCAGCGAAAAGTCGGTGCGCAGCGCATCAAAGTGGGAAAGGGGAAAGGTGGCGTCAGCATGAAACAAGCCATCTGCCGTCTCATCCCCAATCTGCGAGAGTTCAGTCGTGGGAAAATGACGGGCTATGCCGGCGCTCATGGTCCGGTCCAGCGACAGGTCAGAGCCGTCTATTACATACGGGTAGGGAATCTCCTGCTGTGACGGGCCGACTTCGATGTCCACGTCGTACTCTTTTTCCAGCATCGCCAGCTGTTCTGAAATGTAATGACGAAGCAAAGCGGGGCGGGTGACGGTGGTGCTGTAACTGCCTGTATGTGTAAAACGGCCCCATGCACGCGTGCGATTCTGTTGCGGTCCGTCTCCCTGCCAGGTAATGCGTAATTCAGGATAAACAAACAGGCCTTGCTCACGCGCGGCGGGGTCCGGCAGCACGCCTTCTTCCGTGTAGGCCTTGATGGACGCACGAAGCGCATCGACGGCGTCATTGTAAAGTTGCTCAAGCGCATCGAGTGCCTGTTCGCGTGTCAGCTTTTTCCGTTGGGCTGGCATAACTTCTCCTTTCAGGTTCTTACCACAATGCTCCTCAGCTTAGCGGTTTTAACAACGGATTGGGTGAAGAATCTATGATCGCGCGCATTTTGCGGCTGCCTGTTATGGGCGAGGCTAGTGGGCATCATGCGGCACTGAGTAAAAAAACGGATTAACCCGACAACAGCAGGATGTGCACGGCAGCAATGGCTTTCGCTAAGGCAAGAGGGTGGACCGGAGCATGGCAGCACCGATTCGGCGCGACTAAAGGCGAGAGCAGAAAAGTGTGTAACGATGATTTAACAGGAATGCAAAACGTTTTGCATATTTCACTTTACGCTACCATCATTAGAGTTCTTTCCCGACATGTTCATATTTGGTACTCCTTTGCAAAATCCCGGCGTAGCAGTGGTGCAGGCGATTAAGCGCACGGCGTGGTATCCGAAACGTCGCGCTTACCGCACGCTGTACTGGCGTGAAATTTCGCCTCTTGCAGTTCCTATCTTTTTTGAAAATGCCTGTGTGCTACTGATGGGCGTGTTAAGTACCTTCCTAGTGAGCTGGCTGGGCAAAGAAGCCATGGCCGGCGTCGGGCTGGCAGACAGCTTCAACATGGTCGTCATCTCCTTTTTTGCCGCCATCGACCTGGGAACCACGGTAGTGGTCGCGTTTAGCCTGGCCAGACGTAATGGTAAACGGGCCCGCGCCGCAACACGGCAGTCGCTGGCAATGATGACGGTATTAGCCCTGGTGCTGGTTATCGCCATTGAGTTCTGGGGGCATCTGATTATTGACGCCATCGCAGGCGCAGCAGAACCGAAAGTGAAAGCGCTGGCACTCAGCTATCTGCAGGTTTCCGCATGGAGTTATCCGGCGGCGGCCATTACGCTGATTGGTAGCGGTGCGCTGCGTGGGGCAGGGAACACGAAAATACCGATGCTGATTAACGGTGGGATGAATATCCTTAACATCGTTATCAGCAGTGTGCTGATTTATGGCTGTTTTTCGTGGAAGGGACTGGGCTTTGTGGGGGCCGGATTAGGGCTGACAATTACCCGTTACATTGGCGCAATAGCGGTCATCTACGTGTTAATGATTGGCTTCAACGCCTCACTGAGAATTTCGCTGTCCAGCTATTTCAGGCGCTGGAACAGCAGTATTTTATTTGAAGTCTTAAGCATCGGTGTGCCGGCCAGTATTGAATCCGTGCTGTTTAACGGCGGGAAGTTACTGACACAGGTCTTTGTGGCGGGCATGGGTACCAACGAAATTGCCGGCAATTTTATCGCGTTTTCAATCGCCTCACTGATTAACCTGCCTGGTAATGCGCTGGGATCGGCGTCGACCATTATTACGGGAAAACGCTTAGGTAAATACCAGGTTTTTCAGGCAGAGCGGCAAATCAAGCACGTCTATCTGTTGGCTACAATCTGTCTGACAGGCGTTGCTGCACTGACCATACCGCTGGCGGGGCTGCTGGCACGCTTCTACACCAGCGATCCGGAAGTGATTAGCGTCACCAAACACCTTATCTGGCTGAATGCCCTGTTTATGCCGATTTGGGCCGCCTCCTGGGTGCTCCCCGCCGGCCTGAAGGGCGCGCGTGATGCCCGTTATACGATGTATGTATCGATGTTCAGTATGTGGTGCGCAAGGGTTGTTATTGGTTATCTGCTGGGCATTGAACTCGGTATGGGCGTGATTGGTGTCTGGCTGGGCATGTTCCTTGACTGGACGGTGCGCGGCGGATTTTTCTGGTGGCGACTGAAAAGCGGAAAATGGCTTAATAACTACCGCAAGATGCTCGCCAGGGCAGAATCCACCTGAATACCTTCAGCCACGCGTTTGTGAGAGGGGATGATGCGTGGCAGCTTCGCGCCGCGCATCATCACAGTCTGTTTTAATACTGCCACGCTTTTCATTTACCTGCCTCTACACAGGTTTCGTCATTCGTCAGGACGGTTCTGTGCCCAGTTTTCCCGCAAAGCGGACGAAATGCGTTCGAATCCAGGGCCGCGCGTATCGCCTTTGGGTAGGAATACTCTTAAATTTAACGCCATTGCTTCGTTTAACTCTTTGATTAATATGGGTTATTGATTTTGTTTCAGAAAGACCAGGCAGCCAAATTTGACTTAATTCCTCTTTTCAACTTACGCATCGCGTTTGAGCTGACGGTTTTCTCAGCGTTCAGGGCCATCCGGCACCTTAAAATATTCATCTGGCTTAAGCTTTTATACTAAAGGATAGGGGCGCTGAGACCATAGATGAGTATCAGACGTACGAAATGTGCAGGTTTCACCGTATTGTCATCTGTTTGAGTTAGTAAAAAACATAAATACTATTACTTAGTTACGTAACTGGGAGCTGTATTGAATTTTTCAAGGCAATATGTAAAGCTGTGTAAGATGTTAATAAATGGAAAAGAACTTTACACAGGCGAGCAGGATGTACAGGCTCGTGCGGTAGCTATGGTGCTGCATATTTTTTTGTAACCCATTGATTTATTGCTATTTGTGTGAGATCGACTGGAATTTAAGCAGGATGTTACCATTCTCCCCACACGAATAACGATTAACCAGCCCCGTTAAGTTTAACGATTACCTAACAAAAATCGTGTCTTACCAAAACATAATCAGGCTGCTTTAATACCGTTTGCTTTTAGGAATGGGTCAGTTTGCTGAATGTATTTGGTGAAATTCAGCCGACCCGCTTCTCCGGTCATCAGGTTTTATGAACTGTGCCTATACTGTTCATGCTCATCGTATAAAATTTACACTCAATCAACGCTCCTATTCAGGCAACTTGTATTGTTAATCAATGACTTGGCGTTATCTGGCGTCCAGTTGACGTTGTGCAACAATATGACGCGCTGACCACCGGCCAATGGCCACTTTTTTGGGTATTAATGGAACTAAATATGAAAAAAATGGTGAACTTTCGAATTGCATTAAGCCTGATGTTTGTTTTTGCTGTTGCAGGCTGTAAAACACCGCCAAAAATGACAGATGACACAATGGTCACCAATACCGTTGATGGCACTACCCTGATTCACCGTCATGCCGTAGCTGCGCCTGCACAGTTCACCGCCGTCAATGAGAGTTACCGTGCCCTGTATCCTGCCTCTGTGATGACACGCCCGGATTTTGGCGGCAAGGTCGTGGAAACGCTGAAAACGGGTGAAACCTATACCGTTGTGGGTCAGGTAGAAAATAACTGGCTGGCACTGGGCGAAGAAGCTGACGCGGTTTCACCACCCGCAACTGACGCGAAAGCCACCGACAGTAAGGGCGCCGCGCCTCAGGCACCGACTAATGCGGTCAAAGTCATTGGCTATGTGCCTTTCCGTGCAGTGGTAAAAAGCGATTTATACGACCAAACCATCAAAGCCGATCAGCCTAAGCGTCGTGCGCGTGCCGCCGCGAAGAAAAAGACCTGCGTCTCTGTTGATGGCAACAGCCAGGCCTGCCAGAACAGCAATAACGGTACCTGGATCATTAACTAAGTCAGGGGCAGGGAGGGGCAGATATGGCACATACCCACTTGCGCGCTGGCCTGAAAAAATGGCTCTGGCCCTTCCTGCTACTTCTGCTGACCGCATGCAGTAGCAGTAAGCCCGATATCGCGCGCTACAACCTGAATTTTCAGGCGCATCCCCCCATCAACGCCGGCGCGCCGCTCAAAGTGCGCGTCATGCTGTTGACGTCGGATGCCGAGTTTATGTCCGCTGATTTCTTCACATTACAGAATCAACCCGCGACCGCATTAGGCAATACGCTGCTCAACAGTCAGCAGTTTTTCCTGATGTCCGGTCAGCTCAGTAAAACGCTGAGTGCGAAAAGCCTGCCTGAGGCACGGTTTATCGGCATCATGGCGGAATATCAAAAGCTGGATGGCAAAGTGTGGCGGCTGGCGCTGCCTTTCCCGGACAGCGACAGCAGTTCATTCTGGCAGTTCTGGAAAAGCAATGATGGTGAGCTAAACGCCAACATTATTGTTGACGATGCCGGTATGCGTCCCGTTAAGCAATAACACCGTCCTCAAAGGATGATTATGAACAGAGCCGAAAAGGTTGTTTGGGCGGAAGGGATGTTTTTGCGTCCTCACCATTTCCAGCAGGCAGAAAATTTTCTGCAAAGCTCGCTGCGTGAATGGGGCCAGTCGCAACGTCCTTACATTTGGGGATTTTTCGATCTCGAATTTGATGAAGCGCTGTTACGGCAGGGCAAGCTGGCGCTCAATGCCGCCAGTGGATGTCTGCCGGATGGGACGTTTTTTGCTTTCAGCCAGCCCCAGCAAGGTCCAGCCCCATTAGACGTGCCCGCGAATATTGACCGGGCGAAAGTGGTGCTGGCCATCCCCGCGCGGCGTAATGGCCGCGAAGCGGTAACGTTTGAAGATGCGCCAGATTCTCTGGCGCGCTACCTCGCCTGGGAAGCGGAAGTCGAAGATGACAACGCGCAGGCTGTTGGCACCGCCACCGTCCAGTTTGGCAAGCTTCGCCTGCGGTTAATGCTGGAGCAGGATCTGACCGCAGAGTGGACGGCCATGGGCGTGGCGCAGATTGTTGAAAAACGCAGTGACAACCACATTCGTTTAGACAATGACTACATCCCTCCTACCTTAACGCTTGCAGGCAGTCGTCCGCTTCAGAGCATGATGACGGATTTGCACGGTATGATTCAGCAGCGCAGCCAGCAACTGAGCCAGCGCGCGCCAGGTACCGGGCGTTTTAACAGTGCAGATATGGTGGATTTCATGCTGCTGGCGCTCCTTAATCGCCAGTTGGGGCTGCACGCTCATCTGCAGCACCTGCCGTTACTGCATCCTGAAACGCTCTACAGCCACTGGTTACAACTGGCCGCGGAACTGGCAACCTGGACGCAGGCCCGTACGCCTGACGCGCTTCCCCTTTACGATCACGATGATCTGCAAGGTTGCTTTTCGCGCCTCACCCTGTTGCTGCGTCAGGGGCTGTCGCAGGTCATGGAAGAGAGCGCCATTCAGCTGCCACTGACGCAGCGTTCACACGGCCTGAACGTCGCCACCGTGCCAGACAACAGCATGGTGCGTGAATTTGGCTTTGTGCTGGCCGTCAAGGCAAGCGTTCCCGCCGATGCACTCAAAACCCATTTCCCGGCACAGATGAAGGTCGCGCCTGTGACCAAAATTCGCGATCTCGTGCAGTTGCAGCTTCCGGGGCTGGCCCTGAGAGCCATGCCTGGCGCGCCCCCGCAAATCCCCTGGCACGCGGGATACAGCTATTTTGAGTTGGATAAAAACAGCGAGCTGTGGCAGGAGATGGAACGATCGGGTGCCTTCGCGCTGCACCTTGCCGGTGAGTTTCCGGGCCTGAACATGGAGTTCTGGGCCATTCGCAGTCAGTCAGAATAATTCAAACTGAGCAGGCATGATGCAGGAACAAAACAAACCGAACAGTGATGCTTTTCAGCAGGAGTTAAGTCTGAGCCATCAGAACACGCTGGTGGCCGCAGCTAATCCGCTGATCAACGCCATTCCCCAGATTCGTCACTCGGTATCGCATGACGATCCAGCCCGTTTACGCCAGCAACTTATCGAACAGATTCGTCGTTTCGAGCTGGCCTGTCAGCAGTCGGGTCTGAGCTACGAAGTGATCGTTGGCGCACGTTACTGCCTGTGTACGGCGCTGGACGAAGCCGCTGCGCTGACGCCCTGGGGCAGCCGCGGTGTGTGGACCAGTAATGGCTTGCTGGTAACTTTTCACAACGAAACCTGGGGTGGCGAAAAGTTTTTCCAGCTGCTGGCTAAACTGTCACAAAATCCGCGACAGCATATTCTGTTACTGGAGCTAATTTATTTCTGTCTGGTGCTGGGGTTCGAAGGGCGCTACCGCGTACTCGACAACGGGCGTTCACAGCTGGACACCATTAAACAGCGCCTGCTGCAGATGATCCGAAGCGTCAGAGGAAGTTTTGCCGCTGCGCTTTCGCCGCATCCTACCGATCAACCGGTGTTGCGCAAACTGTGGCGACCGATGATTCCGCTGTGGGCCTGCGCCGCGCTGGCGGGCCTGGCGGCCTGCCTGTTCTACATTGTGCTTAACTGGCGGCTGGGGGATTACACCTCGCCGGTGCTGGCCAAAATTTATCAGACGACACTGCCCGAAGTGCAGATTCGAAATCCGGCACCGCCGCCGCCGCCGTCACTGAACCTGAAGTCCTTCCTCAAACCAGAAATCGATGAAGGCCTGGTCGCGGTGCGTGACGAGGCCGATCAGAGCGTGGTGACGCTGAAAGGAGACGGCTTATTCGCCTCTGGATCAACGGAAGTTCGTGGCCGTTATGATGCGGTGATTCAGCGCATTGCCGAGGCCATGAACAACGTCAGCGGGAAAATCCTGGTCGTGGGATACAGCGATAACGTGCCGATTCGCAGTGCACGTTTTGCGTCGAACTACGAGCTGTCGCTGGCTCGCGCTCAGTCCGTTCAGAACCTGTTGCAAAAACAGCTGGCCAATCCGTCACGTGTCAAAGCAGAAGGGCGGGGCGAAACGCACCCGCTGGTGCCTAATAACAGTGCAGAGAACCGCGCCCGCAACCGTCGTGTTGAAATCACGCTGCAGGTCGCACCTGACACGACGAAAGCTGAACTTAACGGCCTGGCAAGAGGGAACTAATCCATGCTGAATGTCCTGTTTTCGATACTGACCAGTCGCCTGGCGTGGGGCTTCGTCGGTATCACAGCGTTATCATTTATCATTTGGGTCATCGGCCCGGTGTTCTCGATAGTGGATTCCCGGCCGCTGGAGTCTGAACAGAACCGCATGATCAGTATTGCGCTGCTGTATGTGGTCTGGGGCCTGAGTCAGGCGATTCCACGTCTGTATAACTACTGGCTGAACCGCAAACTGATGTCCAGTCTGGAGACCAGCAAACCGGACGCACCTGAGGAAGAGCGCAAACGCCTGACCAGTGAGGATCAGGTGCTTGCCAGCCGCTTCTCTGAAGCGACAGAAATGCTAAAAAAGGCGCATTTTCAGCGCCAGAGCAGCAAAGGCGCCCCTTTCTGGGCGCAGCGCTTCAGCCATCAGTACCTGTACCAACTGCCGTGGTACATGATTATCGGTGCGCCTGGCGCGGGTAAAACGACGGCGCTGGTGAATTCCGGTTTGCAGTTTCCGTTGGCCGATAAATTTGGCAAAGCGGCCTTACGCGGTATTGGCGGAACACGAAACTGCGACTGGTGGTTTACAAATGAAGCTGTCCTGCTGGATACCGCAGGACGCTATACCACGCAGGAAAGTCAGCAGGAGCGTGATGCCAGTGAATGGCACCATTTTCTGGCGCTGCTGCGCAAATACCGTGGCCGTCAGCCTGTAAACGGCGTCATTGTGACACTCAGCGTGGCTGATCTGTTGTCGCAATCGCCCGACGCCATGCGTAATCAGGCGATGGCGCTGCGTCAGCGCCTGATGGAACTTCACGATCAACTGGGCATTCGCTTTCCGGTTTATGTGCTGGTCACTAAAGCTGACCTGTTAAAGGGTTTCCGCAGTTATTTTGCCAGCCTGGATAAAACACAGCGCGAACAGATCTGGGGATTTACCTTCCCATGGGCGAAAGCGTCGACAGCGGATTTCGAACTGAGCAGCCAGTTCCAGCAGGAATATGCTCTGTTGCAACAGCGGCTGGATGCCGGGCTGGCGGATGTTCTGCTGGCGGAAAGTGATGCGCAGGCGCGGGCAGAAAGTTATCTGTTCCCACAAGAATTTGCCGCGCTGCGCCCACAGTTGGCTGAAGCGCTGGATATTCTCTTTGCCCGTTCTGATTTCGAAACGCAGTTTGCGCCGCGCGGGATCTATTTCGCCAGCGGCACCCAGGAAGGGCTGCCATTTGACCGTGTGATGGGCGAACTGACGCGTGCACTGCACTTGCCGGGCCAGCAGCAGGGCGAGTCAGGTAGCTGGGACAAGGTGGATAAAGAGGCCCCGATTCCGCAGAACAAAGGCCAGAGTTTCTTCCTGAAAGGGGTGCTGGAAAACGTCATCTTTCAGGAGTCGGGCCTGGCGGGCAGCAATCGCTGGTGGGAACTCCGTAATCGCGTAGGGCTCTGGTCGGGCTACCTGGCCTTGCTTATCCTGGTGCTGATTGCGGGGACATTGTGGCTGATCAGCTATAACAAAAATAAAACTTATCTGCAGGAGATGGCGGCCAAAACGCCGCAGGTCGAGCAACTGGGTGACAAACTGCAAAAAGAGGTGAACGGTAACCTGTTTGCGCTGGTCCCTTATCTCAACACGCTGTTGCACCTGCCGGAAAGCGCGTCTTTTTCCCTGGAGCATCCGCCGCTGACGCGTCGCATGGGGCTGTATCGGGGTACCGAAGTGAGTGACGCCACGCAGGCGTTATACGATCGCGCACTTAAACAACTGTTGATGCCACAAGTGGCGCAAAATATTACCCGCTGGTTACGCAATGACAACGGCAGCGATGCCGATTACAGCTATGAAGCCCTGAAGGCTTATCAGATGCTGTATCAGCCAAAGCACTATGACGGTAAGTTTCTTCAGGCGTGGATGATGTTAAATATCTCCCGTGAACTGCCTCAGGATGTGACGCAGGCGGAGGTGAAACAACTGGCGTGGCACCTGCAGCAGTTGCTGGAAACACAGATCCAGTCCTCGCCCTATGCTAAGGATGACGCGCTGGTAAAGCGCGAGCAGGCGCTGATTAGTCAGATGCCGCTGTCACAGCGCGTTTACGGACGCCTGAAACGCCTGCTGGAACGCGATAGTGCATTGTCACCCGTGACCCTGGCTGCCCTGGGTGGGCCGCAAAGCGAACTGGTGTTCTCACGTAAAAGCGGTAAATCCGTGAATGAAGGCGTATCCGGACTTTTCACGCCCGACGGCTACTGGAACCACGTTGATAAAGAGATCGCCCCCGTTACGGATGCCCTCTACAAGGATGATATCTGGGTGCTGGGCGGCGAAACGGCCCATGAAGACAGCAAACAAACCGATATGGCGGTGCGTCAGCTGTATATTCAGGACTATATTCGCCAGTGGGAGCAGTTTCTCAGCGATATCCAGCTCAACAGCAGTGCCGATTTAACGCAGCGTATTAATACCGCACGTCTGTTATCCAGTAACCATTCCCCGCTGCGGCAACTGGTTATTAATTTGAGTAAACAGCTCACGCTGACGCGGGCACAACCTGACGACAAGAGCGCGAAAAATGCCGCAGCCGCGTCAGATAACAGTGCCACGCGCACGTTACAGGCACTGTTTACCTCGCCGCGCTCGAATGGTGAACAGGGTGCGGTGCAGCAAACGCCTGAACAAGCGGTAACGGCCCATTTCGCACCGATTATCGAACTGGCACAGCCATTACAG
Organism: Pantoea stewartii; assembly: GCF_011044475.1. Classification (NCBI taxonomy): domain Bacteria; kingdom Pseudomonadati; phylum Pseudomonadota; class Gammaproteobacteria; order Enterobacterales; family Erwiniaceae; genus Pantoea; species Pantoea stewartii. Next base: position 961,931 of record NZ_CP049115.1, on the reverse strand, counting down.
CAGGGCAGCAAAGTGCTGGCCGTGGATGATTTCCTGAAGCAGATTGACGACCTCTATCGTTACCTCACGGCCGTACAGGACGCGGCGAACAGCGGAATGCCACCGCCCTCCAGTGATGCGATCAGCCGTCTGCAGGCCAGCGCAGGCCGTTTGCCTGGCTCGCTGCAAAATATGGTCTCCGGTATGGCTGTCGGTGCCAGCAGTGATGCACAGCGTCGCGATATGGATAACGTCCGCAAGCGCATTACCATGGAAGTTGGCAGTTTCTGTCGCCAGGCGATTGCCGGCCGCTATCCTTTAGTGCGCAACGCGCGAAGTGAAGTCACGCCTGACGACCTGGCGCGCATGTTTGCGCCAGGCAGCGGACTGATGGACAGCTTCTTCCGGGACAATCTGGCCAGTAAAGTGGATACCACCCGCGCGGCATGGCGTTTCACGCCGGGCATTGATGGTAAAACGTTACCGGGGGGCGAAGCGCTGCTGCGTCCGTTCCAGCAGGCTCAGTCGATTCGCGATGCGTTTTTTGCCAATGGTGCCACCACGCCTTCTTTCCGCGTGACGTTGCGCACGGTAAAAATGGACAACGACATTCTTAATATGACGCTGGACGTGGACGGGCAAATCTTACGCTACAGTCATGGTCCACAGGCGGTGCAGTTAGTCAGCTGGCCCGGTCCGGGGGGAACCAGTCAGGTGCGCATGCAACTGGGCCTGACGAATGGCACGACCTCCACGCTGACCACCAGCGGGCCATGGGCGCTTAATCGCTTCTTTGACCGCGCACAGGTAACCTCGGTCGGTGGACTGACGCGCGAAGCCAGCTTTAATGTGGACGGCCATAATGTGACGTTGTCCTTTACGCCGGGCAGCATCAGGAACCCCTTCCAGCTCCCTGCATTTAGCTGTCCCTGAAACAGGATCTGACTATGACTCAATACGCAGCACCTGGCTGGTACGGCAAACTGCCCAGTTCGGGTGATTTCGTAAAACGACGTTTCCCCGATACCCTGCAGCGCCAGTGGTCGAACTGGTTTCAGGTAGGATTGCATCACTGGCAAACCAGTGCGGAAGGCGAGCATTCCGCGTCCCGGGCCTTTCTTAAAGCGCCCGTATGGAATTTTGTCATACCGCCCATGTTAGGTACGCAGCTGATTCAGATGGGCTGTCTGACCGCCGCCCGCGACAGCGTCGGGCGACATTATCCGCTCTGTGCGTTGCGCTACTTTACGCCGACGGAATGGGCCCCGTTACTGCTGGCCCGCGCCGGTGACTGGTATCACCAGATGGGCAATACCTTGTTGCGGGCGGTTCAGGAGGGTGGCACGCCCGAGCAGTTTGATCAGGCGTTGTTAAGTATTCCCCTTCCACAGCCTCAGGAAGGCGAAGCCTCATCGGATATCTTATCGGTGATCGGCAGCGGGGAGAATAATGCCTCCACCCTGAGCTGGAATTTGCCATCACAGAGTTTTGATCCCCAGTTTCAAAGCAGTTTTTGGTGGACCAATCAGAGCGACGGTTTTCCGCTTTATACCCATGTCCACAGCGGCAACCTGACAGCGCAGTTATTTTCGCTGTTATTCGATCCGGCGGGCGGTGCAAAGCCCGGGCGAAATGGACTTTATCCTCCTATGTTTGAATCCTGAGGCGAAACGGATGAGTATTGATATTGACACGTTGCTGATACCGGTAAGCCACGATAATCCCTGCGGGGATAACCTGGAATACGATGCGGATTTTCAGGCGATGGAACAGGCCAGCGTAGGCAAAGCCGAGCAGCAGTTCGGCAATACCATCATTCCGGCCGAACCGGCTGACTGGAACAAGGTCGAAAAGCTGGCACTGGATTTAATGAGCCGCAGCAAAGATTTACGCGTCATGCTCACGCTAACGCACGCCTGGACTCGTCTCAAAGGGTTGCCCGGCTATGCACAGGGGTTGCAACTGATTGAGCAGGCCATGTCGCAATACTGGGAAACCTTGTGGCCACGTCTGGAAGAAGATGGCCAGCCCGATCCCTTTTACCGCATCAATGCCCTGGCCGTGCTGGGCGACCAGTCAGCCCTGGCGGGCGCGGTGCGCCAGTCGTGGCTGCTGCGTTATGCTTCCGACGGGATTACGCTTCGCGATGCCGCTGCATTATGTGACGGCAGTAAAACGGAAGTGCCAGACTACCCTGGCGGCCTGCCGCGTCTTAATGATGAACTGGCGCGAGGCGAGCAACCCGGCGTTGCGGCCATTCAGGACATTGGCGAACGTTTGCAGCGCATTCGTAGCCTGGTGACTGAAAAGCTGGATGAAACGGCCTTACCGGATATGAGTCAGCTTCAGCGCAGCTTCGCCATGCTGAATGAGCGTTGCCAGGCCACCGATATCGGCGCGTTACAGTCTCTGGCAGCGGCCGTACAGTCTGCACCGGAAACTGAAAACCCAACCGCGCCCAGGGCAGCGTCGCGCGCCGCTACAGACTGGCGCAGTGCTCAGCTTAACTCGCGTGCTGAAGCGCAGTTAATGCTGGAAAAAGTGAAACAGTACTTTACGCAGCACGAGCCCAGCCATCCGGCACCGTTGATGATTGACCGTGTACAGCGCCTGATCGAACTCGACTTTATGGACATCATTCGCGACCTTGCGCCGGATGGTGTACATCAGTTAGAAAACATTTTTGGACGCCGCGACTAAGCTATCAGTGAAGTCTTAACGCAGCGAGACCTGCGCGCCTCCTGCGAGCCAGTAACCGCGCATTATTTATGGAGAGAACCATGCCAACAATGAAGTCCAGTGGGCAGAAATTTATCGCCCGCAATCGCGCGCCACGCGTTCAGATTGAATATGACGTGGAAGTTTATGGTGCAGAACGAAAAATTCAGCTGCCCTTCATCATGGGCGTACTGGCCGATTTAGCCGGTAAGCCGCTGGAGCCGCAGGCCAGCGTTGACGACCGCAAATTCCTGGAAATCGACATCGATAACTTCGATGAGCGCATGAAAGCCATGAAGCCACGCGCTGCATTCCAGGTCGACAATACGCTGAACGGCGACGGCAAACTGAATATTGACCTGACTTTTGAAAGCATGGACGATTTCTCCCCGGATGCCATTGCCCGTAAAGTCGAACCACTTAACAGCCTGCTGGAAGCACGTACTCAGCTTTCAAATCTGCTGACCTATATGGATGGCAAAAATGGCGCTGAAGAGCTTATCGGCAAAATTCTTCAGGATCCGACCCTGCTGCAGGCGCTGACGCATGTGCCTAAGCAGGCGGATGCCGCAGAAGGGAAGGAGGAGCAATAATGAATCAGACTTCTCAACAACCCCAGTCACAGGGCGATGCCAGTTTTAGTCAGGACGAGTTTAGTGCCTTACTGAACAAAGAGTTTCGTCCAAAGAGTGATCAGGCGCGCGAAGCGGTAGAAAGCGCGGTGAAAACGCTGGCACAGCAGGCGCTGGAAAATACGGTGACCGTTTCCAGCGATGCTTACCGCACCATTCAGGCACTGATTGCTGAGATTGATGAAAAGCTGTCTCAGCAGGTCAATCAGATTATTCACCATGAAGAGTTTCAGAAGCTGGAAAGCGCCTGGCGCGGTCTGAGCTATCTGGTGAATAACACGGAAACCGATGAGATGCTGAAGATTCGTTTCATGAGCATCTCTAAACAGGAGCTGGGCCGCACGCTCAAGCGCTATAAAGGCGTGGGCTGGGATCAAAGTCCGCTGTTTAAGAAAATCTATGAACAGGAATACGGCCAGTTCGGTGGCGAGCCGTTCGGTTGCCTGGTCGGCGATTACTACTTCGACCACAGCCCGCAGGACGTTGAGCTGCTGGGCGAGATGGCCCGCATCGGTGCGGCCGCGCACTGCCCGTTTATCACCGGTACCGCGCCAGGCGTTATGCAGATGGAATCCTGGCAGGAGCTGGCGAATCCACGCGATCTGACCAAAATCTTCCAGAATACCGAATATGCTGCCTGGCGCAGCCTGCGCGAATCGGAAGATGCGCGTTACCTGGGCCTGGTAATGCCGCGCTTCCTGTCTCGTCTGCCTTACGGCATTCGTACCAATCCGGTTGACAGCTTCGATTTTGAAGAGCAGACCGATGGCTCGGATCACAGCAACTACAGCTGGACCAACGCGGCTTATGCGATGGCGGCCAACATCAACCGTTCATTTAAAGAGTACGGCTGGTGTACCTCCATCCGTGGCGTGGAATCAGGTGGCGCAGTGGAAAACCTGCCCTGCCATACGTTCCCCAGCGATGACGGCGGCGTGGACATGAAGTGCCCGACCGAGATCGCCATCAGCGATCGCCGTGAAGCCGAACTGGCGAAAAATGGCTTTATGCCGCTGGTCCACCGTAAAAACTCAGACTTCGCCGCGTTTATTGGCGCACAGTCGCTGCAAAAACCGGCGGAATACCATGATGCGGACGCTACCGCGAATGCCCGTCTGGCTGCCCGTCTGCCGTACCTGTTCGCCTGCTGCCGTTTCGCTCACTACCTGAAGTGCATTGTGCGCGACAAAATTGGTTCATTCCGTGAGCGTGACGATATGGAACGCTGGCTGAATGACTGGATAATGAACTATGTCGATGGTGACCCGGCTAACTCTTCACAGGAAACCAAATCACGCAAGCCACTGGCTGCGGCGGAGGTGAATGTGGAAGAGCAGGAAGACAACCCTGGCTACTATGCAGCGAAATTCTTTCTGCGCCCGCATTATCAGCTGGAAGGATTAACAGTGTCGCTGCGTCTGGTATCGAAGTTGCCTTCGCTGAAGTCGAACGAGAATTAAATTTTTTTGCAATGTAAAGCACGTCCAGGTGGCGTGCTTTTCAGACGATTAAGCATGACTTTTTTCACTTCCAAAATTCTGTTGTCTGCAAAATAAACCTTTTCTGAAAATACGGGCTCCGGTAGAAGGTCTACGGGTTTCGACCGGGCTATAAAGGTATAATTGCAGGCTGCCTAATCAGATATTTTGCTGTTCCAGGTCGGCCAGATAAATAATTAGCTTAACTGTTCTGTTATCGCTGTGAGAATGGATAGGGGTTAAGTCATCAGCCTGCAACAGAATGAACGACATAATTAAATTTAGCGTATATACGACGGACGCCTTGTGTGCGTCAGCATTCATTTGACATACCGATACGGCAAAAAAATCTCCTGCTGTTGCAGTTTATTGTAGTGGGATCCTTCGGGAAGCCTGTAGCACTCCCGAAGTCGAGGCAAAAGTAAAATATGGACTGTTTTATTCAGCCCCATGCTTTTCTCTTTGCCATATAGATGCTTTTTCGAAAGCGACAACTTTTTCCATAACGAAGAGTAAATATTATGGCTATTGATATGTATTTGAAGGTAGACGGCATTACGGGTGAATCTAAAGATTCTAACCATACCGGCTGGATTGATATTACCTCTTTCTCTTGGGGCGCTAATCAGCCGGGTAATATGAGCGTGGGCGGCGGTGGCGGTGCTGGTAAAGTTAACTTCAACGACCTGCACATTAATGCCAAAATCGACAAAGCGGTAACTGCACTGCTGAAAAACTGTGCCAGCGGTAAGCACGTTTCTAAAGTTGAAGTGTCAGTTTGTAAAGCGGGCGGCACGCAAATCGAATACACCCGAATCACCCTGGAAGATGTGCTGGTAACCAACGTTCAGTTCGTGGGTTCAGAGCACGATGACACCCTGGGCGTAACTTATGCATTCCAGGCTGCGAAAGTGAAACAGCAGTACTGGGAGCAGAGCTCTTCTGGTGGTAAAGGTGCAGAAACCAGCGCGGGCTGGAACATCAAAGAGAATAAAGAAGCGTAAGAAAAAACGCCTCCTTATCGGGAGGCGTTTCTCGCTAAGTGGTTTTTTCTTTTTATGCGTTAGGCTCCCAGCCAATTTACAAGGATTTCTCTGGATCAGATTCATTGGGTGGAGATAGTAAATGAGTATTACAGGGTCAGTTGGTATAGGTGGCCGTAATAATTACGGCGATGTAAAAACGGTACAACGGCTTTTACAAAATAATGGTTTTCCCCAGCTTCGTGATGACGGCAGAATTGGGCCAAAAACTATCGAAGCTATCAAAAGTTACCAATCACGTTTCATGTCACGGCCAGATGGTTTGGTTGATGTTCATGGTCGGACCTGGAATAAATTATCTAATTCTGAAAAAACTAACCGAACGCAGCCCACACCAGAAGAAAATCGCCATCTCAATTCAGGTCGCTTAACTGTAAATGCAGGGCAAATAACTTTTGATGCAGAAGGTAATGATTGGCCTAACAGCCCAGGATTTAGTCGTCATATCCATTGGCCTAAAGGGGCTTCTGGCGTAACAATCGGACGTGGTTATGATATGGGTGGGCGTTCTGGTGAGACGGTGAAAATAGACTTGATCCAGGCTGGTGTTCCGCAGGAACAAGCTATTCTTCTGGCAAGAGGCGCTCGATTATCACCTTCACAGTCAGACAAGTTCGTAAAAGAACACCGTAATGAGTGTGGTATTATTACTCGTGAGGCTCAAGCTAAATTATTTGAAATGATATACCCTAAATATCTGGTTAGAGGGCAATCAATTTATCTTAGTAAAACTTCTGGCTTCCCAGAAAGAACCCCTTGGGAAAACCTTAAACCTCCTATAAAAGATATAGCTGTAGACTTTGTATATCAAGGGCTGGGTTTTGAAAGAACCATGAAAGCCTGCATGTACAACGATATCGATAAGTTAATAGATTTTATTGAAAATAATGCCCAAGTAAAAAGTTATGAGGGTGGACGCCAACGAGCAAATTATCTGAGAAAACATAAATAGGCGGGAGTTTTTATGTGCAAGCAATATATTTATAGTTTGGCTTTTGTTTTTTTTATATTTGGTCATTCAGCTTATGCGATGGATGATTGCTCTAAGGAAACAAGTGATCCTGCAGTGTTTACTTGTGCTGAAAAAAACAAAAACACTGCAGAGCAAAAGTTAAATAATGAGTACTCGGCGGCAAAGAAACGCATCGATAAAGTCTTTCAAAACGAAGCGGAAGTCAAAAAAGAATATTTGAATATATTTCTTGAGTCACAGCGAAGCTGGCTAAAATATCGCGATGGGCAGTGTAAGTTATTTGCGCATGTTGCCGATAAAAACAGTAATCCTTATACGGTATTTACGAATAATTGTATTGCAGAACTTGATGAGGCAAGAACTAAACAGTTGGAACAGATCCCATACGATTGATTTTTTTAATATGCACCTATTGTAATCCAGGTGCATATTATATTGTAACGCTTTAGTAACTCTATCTATTTTTATATCCCGCCTTTCTCCCCGAGAGACGCGCGATATAGATGTCGAAAAGCTAACCGCAGGAATCCGTGATGCGCTTTACGATAATAACCGCTAAACCCGGCCATCAACCGCCGCAAACCAGTTTTGATTTTCTTCCTCCCGGCGGCACAATTGGTCGTGGCGTGGATAACAATCTGGTACTGCCCGACGACGATCGCACGATTTCCCACCTGCAGGCGATTGTGCATATCACTGCTGAAGGTGAATGCCGCCTGACGAATAGCGGTAACGTGACGCGTGTGCTGTTAAACGATATCCCACTGGAGCAGAGCTCTTCTGGTAAAGGTGCAGAAACCAGCGCGGGCTGGAACATCAAAGAGAATAAAGAAGCTTAATAAGATGGGCCTCCATCAGGAGGCGCCCTTTACACTAATCTGTTAAAGCTGAGTCGAGAGGGATTTGACGTGACTACAATACAGATAAGCCAGTGCGTTGGTTTAAGACAACCTAATAAATCACGTGATGTTAAAACCGTTTAATCATTATTAAATTCCAATAAGTCTGTTACATCTCCTGGTAGTGAATTAAAAGTTGATGGTTTTTTGGGACCAAAAACTATTGATAAAATAAAAATACTCAAGGAAAAGATTGTGGGTCTTCGCAACCCGGACGGTATTGTTTCACCCCGGGGGCCTACAATGCGTAGGTTACATGGAAATATTACGCCGGTCAGCAATATAAAAATTAAGCCTCGATACTACAGCCTCTGCTGTTACTGATGAAATGTATGTTAGTATGGCGAAAGCATTAAATTGCGAACCAGCAGCAATAAAAGCAGTTGTGATGTCGGAAACCAAGCAAAGTCCATTCGATTCATCAGGTCGGCCGACAATTCTATATGAAAGGCACTATTTCAGTAGATTAACAAATCACAAATATGATGCAACTCATCCTGAAATATCAGGAAAGCCATACAATCATTATGGTAAATTTAGTGAACAATACGACAAATTAAACAAAGCAATAGCACTTGATCGTGCAGCAGCGCTCCAGTCAGCTTACTGGGGAGCATTTCAAATTATGGGTAGTAATTATGTCACTTCGGGTTACGAAAATATCGAAGAGTTTGTCAAAGGAATGAATACTATTCCGGGGCAGGTATACGCTTTTGTTAATCATGTTTCTCATACGCCGACTCTTTTGAATGCAATCCGAACGAAGAACTGATCAAGTTTTGCCAGATACAACAATGGTAGTGATTATAAAAAGAATAATTATGATGTTCATTTATCAAGAAATTATGACAGAGCCATGCATAATTAATTCAGGATTTTATATAATATGAAAATCTTCAATCTGGTATTGTCTTTACTTGTTATTAGCCCTATAGCGAATGCTTCCATAACTCTTTCTAAACCTCATTCAAATGATTATGAAAAGACTATTATTCAGGAAGCTCAGCATGAAGGTCTTGAGCGAGTTGAATTAGATAAAAATCAAACTTTCGATTTAATCAAAAATGGCAAAGTATTAGGTACTCTTGTACAAGGAAAAGGATGGGTAAGAGAAGTTCAGCCTGTATGTTTTATTGCCTGGACAAAGGATAGTAAAAAATCTGATCAGTTTATCCAAACAATCGGTCAAGGGGATTGGGAAACAGTAGGTTGCCATAAAGTTGATTCAGTTGGCCTTATTTCAAAAAAAGACGATCCTGCTACGAAAGTTGCGGTTATTTATACCACTGAAGCCCCTGATCACTATGCAAATGATTATTACATTTTGGGATTAAAAAGTGGTGATAACAGCATCTATTACGATCAGAGTGTTACTGAAAAGTTTCAAAATTCATATATAAAAAATCTCTCTGAACTGCGTAAGGCTTATCAAAAGTAATTTTAATTAAACCTCTTTAGCAAACCAATCAAGGTTATATGTTAATTTTAATTAAAGGGGTTTGCATATGAGATGTATGATTAAACTCCTTTGTACTATTAGTTGAAATTGATGAATTTTCCGCTATAGAAAATTTCTGCAACGATAGCAACGAGCAGTAAGTATACGCTTGTACAGAAAGAATCATTAATAAGACGAGAGGCAATTTAACAAAGAATGCCAGGCAATAAAATTAAGGATCAATGATTTTATTATAGCCCTTTCAAAAGCTAAGATAAGTCTCTGCAGCTTTTTACTGAATCACAGCGTCCATGGCTTAAATACCGCCATGAAGGATTGCGCGTTCGCCTCACTGACGGCGGATAAGAACTCTGCCGCGAGCATGGCATACAAAACACCTGTGAAGCAAGTCTGGACAAACAAATCATTAATAAGTTGAGAAGAATCCCTTACAGTTAATGTTGTATTTTGAAATATTTTCTTTTACTTTATCCCACTTTCAGGTGTCCATCATGCAGAGAACCGGTTATTTGTTACTTTTTATCGCGTCGTTGGTCATGTCCTTAAAGTGTTTTTCTGAACAGGAATATTCTTTAAATCTTAATGGTAAGTGGAAAGTTGAACATGTATATGTTGACGAGGATGTTGCCTCTGCGAAGCTGATAACGCTAATTCCTGATGATCCGAATCTAAAAGGACGTATATTTGAATTCACGTCGGATAAAATAAAGACGTCTATACAGCCAGATAGTGGCTGCGAGTTCCCAGATTATCATTCTATGAATGTGACAATATTAAATCATTTGATGAGCAGTACGACAGAAGGGGTGCAATACGACCCTGCTAAAAGCTATTCTCTGCCGGTCAAAGGAACGCTGAATATACATCCTTATAGTATTCATTGTCAGAATGGGAAGATCAGTCCTTCAGATGAGCATATTGAACACTGGCTTGTGAAACTTGATGTTAATTTGGTATTACTGAACTGGGATAACCAGTCTTATATATTACTAAAAAAGTTATCAGATAATGCCAGATTTTCACCTTCGTTCGCGTGCGAAAGGGCAACGAATGATAGTGAAAAAACGATTTGCCATGATCCAGATTTGTCTTCCTGGGATGTGAGTGTCGCCGAGGCATATAATATTGTATTAAAGCAAATTACAAATACAGGTTTAGATGCCAAGATACGTTTAGCTCAGTTCCATCAAAACCAAAAGCACTGGCTTGACGCCAGAAATGCGTGTTCTGCTAATTCTACCTGTATAAAGAAAAAAATGCAGGCTCGTGTTGCCGAACTTATTGAGCTTGCGAAGTCATAAATAAATGCCTTTTTAAACAAGCACGTTTCATGTCACGGTCAGATGGTTTGGTTAATGTTCATTGAAAAAATGGAGTGTACTCTCTCGCTCAGGTAACAATACCAGTAAAGTTTTACCTCTTGGGAAAGTCGATGATCCAAATGTTAATTCTGGCCGTCTTACCGTTAATGCGGGACAAATTACATTTGATGCCGAAGGTAATGACAACATTCATAGTCCTTATTTCAGTAGGCATATACATTGGCCAGGATATAACTCAGGGGTAACCATCGGAAGATGGTTACGAAATGGGCGGAAGAAGTTCAGGTTAAATTTATTCTGATCTTTTGACGGTGGGGGTTGAGCAAGCGCAGGCAGGGCGTCTTTCTTTAGGCTCTACAAAAAAAGGAAGTGCGGCACATGCCTGGGTTAAAAAATACAGGGATGAATGCGGCATCATATCACGTGAGTCGCAGGCAAGGCTCTTTGAGATTATTTACCCAATCTATGTAAGTCGTGGTAAATCTTCTTATCTATCTAAAACTGCCAGTCATCATGAAAGAACGGATTGGGATAAGCTGAAGCCCGCAATCAAAGATATTATTGTGGATTTAATTTATCAAGGTGCAGATTCGAAGATAAATATGCAGGCGGCTATGCATAATGATATCAATAAATTGACAGATTTTATTGATAGCTCAGCATATCTCCAAAAGTTTGAAAAGGGTCGTCATCGTGCTCGTTATCTCAGAAGTAGACGATAGATAAGAGGTTACATGAAAAAGATATTGCTTTCTACTTTGCTCATAGTTGGTATGCAAGTGCTTAATCCGGTTTATGCTTTAAGTGATTGCTCACAAGGAAATAATGATCAAGAAGTTTACTCCTGTGCAGAAAAGAATAAATCTGAAACAGAAGTGATGTTGAATAAGGAATATAAAGCGGCTAAATCAAGGGTTCAGGAGCTTTATAAAGGCAATGATGAGGAGCTTAATAAGTACATAAGCACGTTAACTGAAGCACAACGGGCATGGTTAAAGTACAGAGAAAATGATTGTGAACTTGCCTCTTTTGCAGCGGATAAAGGTAGTGATGCAAGTCTTTCTTATATCAATATCTGCCTGTATGAGCACAATGAACAAAGAATTAAAAAGTTAAAGATGATACCTTATCGTTAATTAAATTATAATAATCAATTCCTCTGGGGTGCATTTTTATTTTCAGCTGTCGTCAACTGAATATAGCATAGGATAAGTGATGTCTTTTAAAAGATTTGACCTTATTAATGCTTAAAAATAGATCGTAAATGTATGCACCTCTTTTTGGCAAGGCAAGGTTGGATGTTTTAGCTCGTATTAAAAATTTTACAGAGGCACCCTTGCAGTTCATGCTTTAAATCTTTCAAGTTCATCAATAGTCCATGAGTGGCAAACGGCAGGTGTAGGTGCTATTCGAGGATACTCAACTTACGTTGATGCAGCAGCTAAGGCCGCAAGATTCATGAAGTATGGAGGTTGGGTTGCTATCGGTTTCAGTGCATTGAACACAACTAATGATGTCTATAAAGGATGCACAGTTGATCGCGAGAATGAGTGTACAAAAGTTGCTGTAAAAGAATATTCGAAGTTTGCAGGAAGTACAGTGGCTGGTTTTTATGGTGGGGCGTTGTCAGCTTCACTTGCCACAGGCGCATGCGTTGCGTTGGGAGTGGCAACTGGCGGAGTGGGTGCCTTGGCTTGTGGTATAGTTGGTGGTGCCGCAGGTGGATATGGTTTTGGTGAAGCCGGTGGAAAAGCCGTGGACTTTATCATGGATAAGATCTTATGACATTATATGATATCACCATGTATACGATTATTTTTTTATTTTTCCTTATTGGTTTTTTGCATATTTATGCCTCTTTTCTTTTTAAGAAAAACAGTGAAAAATACGCTAAGATAATTCGTGACTTTAATAATGCAGGTCTCCAGCTTGATACTACTACTAAATTTTCAAGTAACTTGGGGTTTTATGCAAATTATCAAAAGATTTCATATTTATATCGCCTTCAAAAAGGTGTGAAAATGAAATTCAGACAAAATGAAGAAGTAAGGGAGGAAGCTTATAATTTTATTCAGTCGCAACCAAAAAATATGACAGCGTGGATCGCTGATTTAGTTGTTTTTTATAAAGTTATATTTGCCCTGACTGCGGTTTTTGGTTTTCTTTTGTTCTTCTTTGTTTACATGCTCAATTAGTTTGCAGAATAATTAAAGTGAGAAAATAAATCTCGAGCTGGTAATGATGTTTTTTTAGGTGTTTACGTTTTGCGGGCTTTACACTTTCACCTTTTAGGTCATTCCCGGATGATAGCGTTCTACTTCCGAAAATTAAAATTCATAACTTGGGTTAACAAGTATGTTGATATTAACCATAGTCAAACATTCCATCTTAACGACAGTAAAGAAGTTGAAGCGCTTATTCAGGAAAGCGCCTGAGTTAATACGACGTAATCTGTTTGTTTCATCGCTTGGTCTGAAAATGGAAAAGTTATAGACCATTTTATTGAGAAAATAGGCCCGGGTAAATGACTGTAGGCTGCCATTAGTAATAATGAGCAAGAAGCCTGCACATGTTTTAATGATGAAATGAACGTTACTGAGTTATCATTTAAACAATGAAGACCAGGCAGCACAATCCACTAAGCCTCTATATCCCGCCTTTCTCCCCGAGAGACGCGCGATATAGATGTCGAACAGCTAACCGCAGGAATCCGTGATGCGCTTTACGATAATAACCGCTAAACCCGGCCATCAACCGCCGCAAACCAGTTTTGATTTTCTTCCTCCCGGCGGCACAATTGGTCGTGGAGTGGATAACAATCTGGTACTGCCCGACGACGATCGCACGATTTCCCGCCTGCAGGCGATTGTGCATATCACTGCTGAAGGTGAATGCCGCCTGACGAATCGCGGTAACGTGACGCGCGTGCTGTTAAACGATATCCCACTGGAGCGGGGACGCCAGGTGGAATTGCAGGATGGCGACGTGCTGGGTATTGATGACTACCGCCTGCTGGTTAACGATCTTAATGGTGAACAGCAACCCCAGCCGTCGCCTGTGGTGACGGCTGCACCAGCCAAAGCGCCGGTCATGAACGATGCGCCACCGGTCGCTGCACCAGTCACTGCCACAGCAAGCACGGCGGCCATTCCGAGTGAAATCTGGGACAGCCTGGCAAAAGAGTTTTCCATTTCGGATGATTTGTCGAAGCGTAAAACGCCGGCCCCCGATATGCCAGATGCCAATCCGTTAACTTCGACGGCGGCGAACCGTAATCCGGAAGATCCGCTGGCACAGTTAATCAGCGATAAGCCGCTGGATATCGGGCAACAGCCTAAAACCAGCAGTCTGTTTGATGAAGGCGATGCGCTCTTTGCACAGGAAAGCATCTTTGATGATCGTACGCCGAGCACCTTATCAGCCCAGCAAAATGCTCAGGGACAGCCGAAAGTCGAGGCGCCATCGGGCGATCTGGATCCCCTGAATCTGTTTGGCAGTCAGAATACGTCCGACCCACGTCATCATGACGATCCCCTTGGATTAATGATGAGCGGCGCGGTACCGCTGGCGCAACCTGAGGTGCCGGTTACACAACCTGAAGCACGGCCAGCCCCGCAGAAACCGGCCCCGCAAACGCCTGAGCCTGCTCCCGAACCGCGTGACAGCGCGCCGGTTGAGCTGGCCGAGTTAAGCAGCTCACCGCTGTTTGATCACACTGAAACGCAGCCCACTCACGATCCCGTATTCGAAACCGAGCCGGAGCCTGCGCAGCCTGAAGGGGCGCAGAGTCCAATTGATTACGGTGGCATTACGTTACCGACGCCGCAGGCGGTTCAGCGTGCGCCTTCGCCGACGCCAAAAGGACGACTGCGTATTGATCCGGTTGCCTCGCACAACAATAACGGTGGGGCAGAGCAGACGACAGGAAACAGCAGTAGCGGTGATGCGTTGAAAGGTGAATTGCTGGATGCGTTGCTCGAAGGCATGGGTCTGCAGGATCTGCAACCAACCCCGCAATTCGACCGTGAGCAGATGCGGCAATTTGGCCAGATGCTGAGCATGTTTTCACAGGGAACGGTCGCGCTGCTCTCGTCGCGCTCAATTTTGAAACGCGGCGTGAAGGCGGATATGACGGTTATTCTCGACGACGCGAATAACCCGTTTAAACTGTTGCCCTCGGGCAAGACCGTGCTGATGCAGATGTTTGGAAGCCGCATGCCAGGCTTTATGCCACCACGTCAGGCGGTACGCGATGCGCTGATTGATTTGCAGGCCCACCAGTTGGGTATGATTGCCGGTATTCGTGCGATTATCGCCTCCATGCTGCAATCGTTTAATCCCGACCAGCTGGAAGAAGAGGCGCGTCAGAACGGATCAATCTCACGCATTGGTCTGCTCGGTAATCGCAAAGCCGCGCTGTGGGAACATTTTGTTCAGCGCTATGGCGAAACCGCCGGTGAAATCGAAGATGACTTCCATACCTTGTTTGGCGAAGCCTTCTTGCACGCGTACGACATGGAAGTAAATCAGTATAAAGACTCACAAACCCACACGGATGACGCATGAATATCTCTACTGCTTCCACGTCGAATCAGGGCGACCGCGCCACCAATCAGGATCAAACCGGTGAGCGCATCGGTGAACGTTCGGCCTGCTTTGTGGTGTGCGATGGTGTGGCAGGGTTTCCTGGCGGTGATGTGGCAGCGAAAATTGCGCGCAGCAGCCTGATGGAAGCCTTCGATGGCAATGCGCACCTGGATGCGCAAACTATCCGCGATTACGTCAATTATGCCAACGACGCAATCCGGCAACAGCAAAAAGCCAACAGTCAGCACAGTCGCATGGGCACCACGCTGGTGAGTTTGTTTATCGACAGAGACTATGAGCTGGCTTACTGGGCCCACGCAGGCGACAGCCGCCTGTATCTGTTTCGCCGAGGCTATCTCTATCATGTCACCACCGATCACAGCCTGGTGCAGCAAATGAAAGATGCCGGTCATCAGACCGAAGGCATCAACAGTAACCTGCTTTATTTCGCCCTCGGCATGGGCGATGAACAGCGTGATGCCAGCTATAGCGACGTGGTGCCTATTGAAGACGGCGACGCCTTTCTGCTGTGCACGGACGGCTTCTGGCATGGCGTCACGCTGGAACAAATGCAGCAATCGTTGCATATGGTGAACACGCCAGAAGAGTGGCTGACCCTGATGCAACAAATTATCAAAAACAGCCAACCGCAGGGTGGTCAGCAGGACAACTTCAGCGCCATGGCTGTCTGGGTAGGTTCCCCGGAAGACACCACTTTATTGCACTCGCTGTCAGATGCGGCGCAGTTTTTCCCTCTTCGAGATTGAGAACGCCAACATGAAATATGGATTAGTGGGCCTGGCTGCAATGCTGTTGAGTACCCATGCCTTTGCTGAGAACTATCGCATTGTGCAGTCGCCAACTCAGAAACTGGATGTCTGGATTGATGATGTTAAAGATAACCAGCTCGCAAGCTGGTGTAAGAGCACGGTGAACCTGCGCATTGTGACGCACGGGGATAAAGATCCTTCAGTATTAAATGATTTTCTGCCGCGTGTCGCCGGATTAATGGGCTCGCAATGTAAGCCGCTGCAACAACTGCACTGGACATTAACCGATACCGAAGGTGCCCAACTGGGTAACGGCAGTGCGGCAAAAGCGCAGCAGTGGAAAGTGGTTATCACACCGCCGGCAACCTCCCAACCTGCTTCAGTTGCCACTGCACAGCAGCAGGCACCGGTGACGCAGACGCAACCCGCCGCGCCGGTCGTGCTGAATTCTCCACCCGCCGATACCACGCCATGGCTGCAGTTCAGTTTGCTGGATGGCTGTCATTTCCGGACCTGGTGGCATCAGCCCGCGCAGTCAAGTGCCGTCTTCGTGCCCGCTAAGCAGGGCGTGACCTGTGGCAAAGATGGCTGGCTGAGCGGTCACAGTACCTTAACGGAAGTGGGAAAGGGCCAGAGCAAACCCGTCTCTGTCAGCTTCTTACAGGGTTTCCCGGTGGCGGGCCTGAGCGACAAACAACAGCTTGATGAGCTGACGATTACCACGGTCAACAGCGAGCGCATGGTGCTGAGTGATGAAAAATCGCCAGACAGCTGGCTGGTGCTGCCGTTCAGCCCACAATTCAACGGCTGGCAGGCGGTGAATCAGGTCGTTGTGGCGATGCCTGCCAGCGAAGCCGCAGATGAAAATGCCCTGCGGGCGCGCCTGCAGGAAGTGCGGAAAACCTGGTCACCCTGGCTGAGCAGCCCTGCCTCAATCAAAGTGCAGTTGGTGGAAAAACTCCATCCGGAACTGAAAGATCCGGCCGCCGCCGTCTACCGCACCATCAACTAAGGCATAAGGAGTTTGAATGGATTCTTTACAACAGCGTCTGGCTAACGCCTCTCTGGCAGAAAACCTGGCCAGCATTACCGCGCAAATCCAGGCAAACCCTGCGGATGCCGATTTACGGGCTGCCTTCGTCCAGCTGTTGTGCCTTGCCGGTAACTGGAAGCGGGCACAGACACAACTGAAATCCTGGCTGGCGATGCTGCCGCAGGCGCAGCCCACCGTTACCTTGCTGCAACAGGCAATTGCGGGCGAAGTATTACGTGAGGCTGTCCTGCGCGGCGAGGCCGATCCCCAATTGCCTGGCAGTGCCTGGCCCTGGTGCAATCTGATGCTGGCCGCGTTGAAAGCCGATATCGCCGGGGATAGCGTAGCAGGGGCGACACTGCGTGCTCAGGCGCTGGACAGCGCAGAAGCGAGTGCCGGTCGTGCCGTTGCGCAGGAGGGCGAAAGCCCGTTCGCCTGGCTGATGGACGGCGACAGTCGCTTCGGACCGATCTGTGAAGCGATTGCTAATGGTCGCTATTACTGGATCCCGTTTGCGGCGATCGCGGAAATGGAATTCCAGGCACCAGCAAGCGTGACGGATCTGGTCTGGCGTCATACGCGTTTGCAACTGGTGGATGGCAGTGAGCAAATCTGTCAGATCCCGGTTCGTTATCCTCTTCAGGAAGGCGCGGACGAACGCTTCCTGCGTGCCAGCATCACAGAATGGCAGGCACTGGACGGTGACGAAGGGCAGTTCATTGGGCACGGACAAAAAATGTGGCTCAGTGACGAGGCAGACTTTCCCTTACTGACGCTGCAACAGATGATTTTCAACGAAACTGAGTTACCTCATGAGTCGTAACGACAATTCATCCGGTGACGGCTATTCACAGCTGCATGGCGGCTATCGTTCGCGTAAAAATCGCGACACGCTGACCGCGCGCGATAAGCTTCAGTCATCGCTGCTGGACAGACTGACGGATGATGCACCCGAGAAAGCGACAGAATCGGGCAACAGTTCGGTGATTACCCACAGCACGCTGCGACGCAATGTACTGCGCGATCTTCAGTGGCTGTTCAACACCATTAACAATGAAGCACAGCACGATCTTAGCGGGTTGAATGAGGTGCAGCGCTCTGTGCTGAACTTTGGCGTCGCGCCGCTGGCCGGACAGAATATTTCTGACATTGAGTGGCAGGATATGCAGCGGAAAATGACCGATGCCATCCTGCATTTCGAACCGCGTATTATACCGCAGGGCCTGCAGGTGCGCTGCGTCAGCGATCTGACCTCTCTCAGCCTGCACAACGTTTTGTCGATCGAGATAAAAGGCCGGTTATGGTGCGTACCTTACCCGCTGGAGTTTCTGTTCCGCACTCAGGTGGATTTAGAGAGCGGCCATTTTGAACTACAGGATGCAGGTTAATCATGGACAGCAAGCTGCTCGATTATTACAACCGTGAACTGGCCTATCTGCGTGAGATGGGCGCGGAATTTGCTGCACAGTATCCGAAAGTCGCCGGACGGCTCGGGATGCGCGGCATTGACGTTGCCGATCCCTATGTCGAGCGGCTGATGGAAGGTTTTGCTTTCCTGACCTCCCGTGTGCAGCTAAAGATGGATGCGGAGTTTCCGCGCTTTTCGCAGCGCATGCTGGAAATGGTGGCGCCCGGCTATCTGTCTCCCACGCCGTCCATGGCCATTGCGCAACTGACGCCGGACAGCCGGAAAGGCGATATCAGCAATGGTTTTTTAGTGCCGCGCGGCACGATGATGGAAAGCCAGAACCTGAAAAAAACCGGTGTCACCTGCAGCTACAGCACGGCACATGATGTGATGCTGCAGCCGCTGCGCATCAGCGATGTCTCCCTGGGGGGCGTACCGGCGGATATTCTGCTGGGAGAACTGAAGGCACGCGGATCGTCCGGGGCGTCCAGTGCACTGCGCATCCGTATGACCTGCGAAGGCATTTCCTCGCTGAGCCAGCTCAGTCTGGACGACATTATGTTTTTCCTCAGCGGCCCGGATATTCAGGCGCTCAAGCTGATGGAGCTGCTGATGCAGCATCGTAGCGGCATTATTTTGCAGTCCGTGGAAGCAAAACCACAGCGCCAGTCGCTGCCAGACGATGCGCTGGAGCAGGAAGGCTTTTCGCCGGATCA
The DNA here is from genome assembly GCF_011044475.1 of Pantoea stewartii. NCBI lineage: Bacteria > Pseudomonadati > Pseudomonadota > Gammaproteobacteria > Enterobacterales > Erwiniaceae > Pantoea > Pantoea stewartii. The sequence continues at coordinate 942,914 of NZ_CP049115.1, read as the reverse complement.
GGCGCTGCTGCCGGATGACCTGCGTAATTTCGATGGCTATCGTCTGCTACAGGAATATTTCGCTTTCCCGGCACGTTTCCAGTTTGTCAGCCTGCGCCAGCTCGCGCCGTTTTTGCGCCGCTGCGACAACACACAGTCTTTTGACATCGTTATCCTGCTGGATAAAGCCGATGCCGCGCTGGAAAGCGTGGTCGACAATACGCACCTGGCGCTGCACTGCACGCCGGTGATCAACCTGTTCCCGAAAACGGCTGAGCGACTCAAAGTCAGTGACAGCCAGCATGAATATCATCTGGTGGTCGATAACATCCGCCCACTGGACTATGAAATTCATTCGGTGAAACGGCTGTTTGCCTCGGTGGAAGGGCAGCGTGAAGAGCAGATTTTCCGTCCCTTCTGGAGCACATTCAGCCACGATGGCGGCGATTACGGCGCCTATTTCTCGCTGCGTCGCGAACAGCGCACACTGTCCGAACATGCGCTGCGCTATGGCACCCGCACAGGCTATATCGGCTCTGAAGTATTTTTGTCGCTGGTCGATCAAAACCACACGCCATGGAACAGCGATATCCGTTACCTGTCTGCCGAGGTGATGTGTACCAGCCGCGATCTGCCGTTAATGCTGTTACAGCAGGAACAGGGCAACTTTGTTATGCCCGACTCAATTCCGGTCGGGCAGCTTACCTTATGCAAAGGGCCCACGCCGCCACGTCCCGCGCTGGCCGAAGGGCTGTCAGCCTGGCGGTTAATCAGTCATCTGCAGATGAACTATCTCAGCCTGATGGACAGCAGTGAGGGGGAAGGCGCGGCGGCCTTGCGCCAGATGTTGAGTCTGTATGCGAGCCTGGCGGAAACACCGCTGACGCGCCAGATCGACGGCATACGGCACTGCAACCTGAAAGCCGTGCACCGTCGCGTACCGGAACCGGGCCCGGTGGTCTTTGCACGCGGCGTGAGCATCGCGCTGGAAGTCGATGAACAGGCTTTTTCAGGTGCCAGTCCGTGGCTGTTTGGCAGCGTACTGGAGCGCGTCTTCTCTCGCCTCGTGGCGCTGAACAGCTTTACCGAATTCACCCTGAGCAGCCAGCAGCGCGGCGAAGTGGGCTACTGGCCACCGCGCATGGGTAAAAAGGCGCTGCTATGAGTGAAACGGCGCACATCATTCCCTTACAGCGGGCCGTTCGCCTGCCTGATGACTTCTGGCAGGCGGTCATGGCCGCCCCCTGGCGCTATGACCTGTTTCAGCTGTTGCGTAAGCTGGATGCCCAGAGCGGTCAGCGTTATGCCTTAGGTAAAGCGCCGCTGCCAAAATTTGAAGCCGTGCGCATCGGACAAACCCCTTCGCTGGCCTTTGCACCGTCCACCGTGTCACAGGTTAAACCGCGCGAGCAGGACGACCGTTATGACGTGGCCATCTACAGCTTTGGCTTGTTCGGCCCTAACGGCCCGTTACCGACGCACTTAACGGAATACGTTCGTGGCCGCATCGATCACCATCAGGATCACAGCCTGAGCGCCTTTGCCGATCTGTTCCACCATCGCGCCACCTTGCTGTTTTACCGGGCCTGGGCGAATGCTCAGCCCACCAGCTCGCTGGATCGCCGTGATGACCGACGCTTTCAGGATTACCTGGCCTGCGTGGCAGGCATTGGCTTACCGGCTCAGCAACAAGCCAGTTCGCTCAGCCTGCATGCGCGCCTGATGCTGTCCGGCCACCTCAGCCGTCACGGTCATGATGCCGGAGGCCTGGTGCGGATTCTGCGTCATTACTTTGGTGTGCCGGTGATGTTGCAGCAGAACGTGCCGCAATGGTTAGCGCTGGACAGCCGCGATCAGGCGCGGTTGTCAGCAGGACGCCACATGCCGCGGCTGGGTGAGTCCGCTTTCCTTGGCGTAGCCGTGCGTGATGTGCAGCATCGCTTCCGCCTGCGCATCGGGCCACTCAGTGCCGAGCAGTATGAACGTTTTTTACCCAATGCTCAGGGCGCGTGCGAAGTGCGCGACTGGGTACGTCACTATTTAGGGATTGAGATGCAGTGGGATCTCAGCCTGATCCTGGCGGCCGACGCCGTGAAAGGGGTAACCCTGGGCGGTGAGGCGCGGCTGGGCTATACCAGTTGGCTTGGACAGCAACCGCAGCCCATAGATCGTGAAGATTTTGCTTTTGAGGTTGAGGCCATGCCGTAACGGCGCAACCGCTTTCCCCGATATTTAGCCGCTTCTTTCATTAAAGAGAACCGATATGTCAGAAATCAGCCGTGCCGTACTATTTGGCAAACTGGATACGCTGTTATTTACCTCGCTTGAGAGTGCGACCGCCTTCTGCAAACTGCGTGGCAACCCCTACGTGGAGCTGGTGCACTGGCTGCATCAGCTCATGCAGCAGCAGGATGGCGATCTTCAGCAGGTGATTAAGCACTTTTCACTGGATGAAAACGCGCTGACGCGGGATATCGTCGCTGCCCTGGACCGCCTGCCGCGCGGCGCCAGTGCGGTCTCCGATCTCGCAGAACACATCGACAGCGCCGTTGAACGCGCCTGGGTTTATGCGTCGCTGAAATATGGCGCGAACCGCATTCGCGGCGGGCATCTTCTCATCGGGATGTTGAAAACCTTTAATCTGGCCAGCGTGCTGAAAGGCATCTCGCCGCAGTTTTCGCGCATCAATGCCGATGCGTTACTGGCGCAGTTTGATACCTTGCTGGCGAACAGCAAGGAGGTTCAGCAGGCTGTTGTGCCGCCTGCCGGTGAGGCCGCCGCGCCAGCGGCAGCGGGCACCAGTACGCTGTCGCAGTATGCACAGGATCTGACGGCCCGCGCACGGGACGGAAAAATCGATCCGGTCGCAGGCCGTGATGAAGAGATCCGCCAGATGGTGGATATTCTGATGCGCCGCCGCCAGAACAACCCGTTACTCACCGGTGAAGCCGGCGTGGGAAAAACGGCGGTGGTAGAAGGGCTGGCGCTGCGCATCGCGGCCGGTGACGTACCTGCACCGCTGCGCGACGTACAGCTGTGGCTGCTGGATATCGGTATGCTACAGGCTGGTGCGGGCATGAAAGGCGAATTTGAAGCGCGCTTACAGGCGTTGATCAACGAGGTGCAATCCAGTCCCACGCCGATTGTGCTGTTTATTGATGAAATTCATACACTGGTAGGCGCGGGTGGACAACAGGGCACAGGCGATGCCGCCAACCTGTTAAAACCCGCCCTGGCCCGTGGCCAGCTGCGCACGATTGGCGCAACCACCTGGGCCGAATACAAAAAATACATTGAGAAAGATCCCGCGTTAACCCGCCGTTTCCAGACCGTGCAGGTGCAGGAGCCGGATGAAGCGAAAGCGATCCTGATGCTGCGCAGCACCGTCAGTGCTCTGGAGAAACATCACCAGGTACTGCTTCTGGATGAAGCCGTCAGCGCCGCCGTAAAGCTGTCTCACCGCTACATTCCTGCCCGTCAGTTGCCGGATAAAGCCGTGGCGTTACTGGATACCGCCTGCGCCCGCGTGGCCGTCAGCCAGGGCGCTCAGCCGCCTGCGCTGGAAGATTGTCTGCACCGCCTGGCGGCGCTGGACATTGAAGCAGACATTGCGGAACGCGAAGCGAAAGTCGGGCTGGGCGATAAAACCCGTCAGGCCGCCATTGCTGCGCAACGCAGCGCACTGGAGGCCGAGCGTGATGCGCTGGACGCCCGCTGGCAGCAGGAGCGCGAACTGGTCGAAGAGTTGATTGCACTCCGTGCCCGCTGCGTGACGGAAGGAGAAGCCTCGCTGCGTGAGGCGCTGGATCACACCCGGCAGAAGCTGCAGGCGGTACAGGGTGAAGCGCCCCTGCTGTTTGCCGCCGTGGATGCCAGTGTGGTCGCAGCGGTGGTATCTGACTGGACCGGTATCCCACTGGGCCGCATGGTGAAGAACGAAATCGACGCTGTGCTGAATCTGGCCGATACGCTGAACCAGCGCGTGATTGGTCAGCGCCACGGTCTGGATCTGATTGCCAAACGCGTCCGCACCTCGCGCGCCCGTCTGGATAATCCCAACAAACCGGTCGGTGTGTTTATGCTCTGCGGCCCGTCGGGCGTGGGCAAAACCGAAACCGCGCTGGCGCTGGCTGAGTCGCTTTACGGTGGTGAACAAAACATAATCACCATCAACATGAGCGAGTTCCAGGAAGCGCACACCGTATCAACCCTGAAAGGTGCGCCTCCGGGCTACGTCGGTTACGGGGAAGGGGGCGTACTGACGGAAGCCGTCCGCCGTCGCCCTTACAGCGTGGTACTGCTGGATGAGATTGAAAAAGCCCATCCTGACGTGCATGAGTTGTTCTTCCAGGTGTTTGATAAGGGCTGGATGGAAGACGGGGAAGGCCGTCACATCGATTTCCGTAATACCATCATTATTCTGACCTCCAACGTCGGTACAGAACTGATCAGCGCTCTGTGCGCCGATCCGGAACTGATGCCGGAGCCAGAGGCTCTCAGCACCGCGTTACGTAAACCGTTGCTGGAGGTTTTCCCGCCTGCGCTGTTGGGCCGTCTGCTGGTGGTACCGTATTATCCGCTGAGTGATGAGATGCTGGCGGAGATTGTTAAACTTCAGCTGGGACGCATTGTCCGTCGGCTGGAAGAGAATCACGGTATTGAGGCCGTTATTGACGATTCGGTGGTCAGCCAGATCGTGCAGCGTTGTACGGAAGTGGAGTCTGGCGGTCGCATGGTCGACGCCATCCTGACCAATACCCTGTTGCCGCAAATGAGCCAGATACTGCTCAGCGCCCATGCCCGTGACGAACGTTATCGTCGTGTGCAGGTCAGCTGTGAGCAGGGCGAGTTTGTTTGCCAGTTTGCTGTCTAAAGCCGTTCGTTATCAGAGAGCGTTCGAATATGTCGGAACACGATAATCACCAGACTGTACCCAATGCGCTACCGATTGGTTACCGGTTCAATGAGTTTGAAATCAAGGAAGTCATCGGCGGCGGTGGCTTTGGCATCGTCTATCGCGCGTGGGATCACCAGCTGGAACGCGATATCGCCATCAAGGAGTTTATGCCGTCCTCACTGGCTGTGCGCAGCGACGATCTGAATCTGGTACTGCGCAGTGAACGGTTCAGCAAGACGTTCCATGCCGGCCTGAACAGTTTTATTCAGGAAGCCCGTCTGCTGGCGCGTTTTAACCATCCTAATCTGCTGCATGTACTGCGCTTTTGGGTGCAAAACGACACCGCCTACATGGGCACGGTGTTTTACAGCGGGACCACACTGTCAGCCCTGCGTGAGCGCAATCCGCAGCTGATCGATGAGAACTGGATTCGTCGCCTGCTGCCGCCCCTGCTGGGTGCGATTAAGACCATCCATGATGCGGGTTATCTGCATCGGGATATCTCGCTGGATAACATCCAGATTCAGAGTAACGGCGATCCGGTGTTGCTGGATTTCGGCTCCGCGCGCAAAACCATCGGTAACCTTTCGGATGAAAGCGAAACCATGCTGCGTCCGGGTTATGCGCCGATTGAGCAATACAGCGACAACGATGAAAGTGAACAGGGCGCGTGGACCGATATCTATGCGCTGGGTGCCGTACTACACACGCTAATCACTGGCGCTCCGCCGCCGGTGAGCGTGGTACGCAGTATTGAAGATAATTATCAACCGCTGGTTCAGCGTGCGCCGGCCGGCTACAGCCAGACCTTGCTGGCGGCAGTCGATCGCGCGCTGGCCCTGAAACCGGAAGATCGTCCGCAAAGCATTGACGCCTTTGCGGCCTCCCTGGTGCTGCCAGAAAAAGCGCCCGAACCGCTGCCGGAAGTGAAAAACACCGGGCCGGGCACGATGCTGGTGCCGGTAGAAGAAAACGACGAGGCCGCTGCACCGGCCACACCGCTGAAGAAACTGATGCGCAACCGCTTTGCGCTACCGGGCCTGGTCGCGGCGGGCGTGCTGGTGGGCGTGTGTGCAGGTTTACTGATGGCGGGCGGCGACAAACAGGACGCTGAACCGGCTGACGTTGCGCAGACGGAAACGGCCCCGGCAGCTTCCTCCGCATCGCAGGCACCAACGGAGCCCTCTGTTACACCGGCTCAAACCCAGACGGCGCCAGCACAAACGCAGACTGCCCAGGCCCAACCGGAAAAAGCGCAGGAGCCGGTGGCACCGCCGCCTGCGCCCGTCGCGCAGGTGTATATCAAATTACAGCCCGGCGAGCGCGTTGAGGTGAACGGCCAGCCGCAGGCGGTTGTACCGGCAGCCAATGGTTTTGCCGCACTGCAACTGGCACCAGGCAATTACACGTTTTCAGTGACAGGTCAAAGCGGCGAACGCGAACAGACGTTGACGATTAATCAGGAAGGCGTCTGGTTACTTGATCCTCATATTTAACAGGTATGTCTATGTTTTCACGTATTACTGTACAACTTCCCGCGCAGGGACTGCTGTTCCGTCGTCTGAGCGGCCGCGAGGCGCTGTCTGAATCGTTCGTGCTGGAAGCGGAGCTGCTTTCCACGGACGCGCGCATTGACCGCCAGTCGCTGCTGGGTAAACCGGTCACCTTCACGCTGCCGACGGACGGCCTGATGAGCGCGCTGAACCCGCGCTATATCAACGGCAAAATCACCCGGATTGGGGTACGCAGCGAGGAGCTGGGCGGTGTGCGCTATGCGGTCTACGGGCTGACGGTGGAGCCGGACCTGTGGCCGATGAAGCGCGACCGCAACCTGCGCATCTTCCAGAGCCAGACGGTGCCGCAGATTGTGCAGACGCTGCTGAAGGAGTACGCGGTGAACGTGGAGACGCGCCTGGCGGGCAGCTACCGGGTGTGGGAATACTGTGTGCAGTATCAGGAGAGCAGCTTCGACTTCATCAGCCGGCTGATGGAGCTGGAGGGCATTTACTACTTCTTCCGCCACGAGGCGGACAAGCACACGCTGGTGCTGTGCGACGCGCCGGATCAGCATCAGCCGTTCCCGGGCTACGAGACAATCGCGTACCACGTGACGCCGTCGGGCGGCAGCGTGACGGAGGAGGGTGTGAGCCAGTGGGCGCTGGCGGAGAGCGTGACGCCGGGCATCTACAGCACCGACGACTACGACTTCCGCAAGCCAAACGCGTGGATGCTGCAGGCGCGCCAGAATCCGGTGTCGCCGACGCCGGGCTCAGTGGACGTGTACGACTGGCCTGGCCACTTTGTCGAGCACGGTCACGGCGAATACTACGCGCGCGTCCGCCAGGAGGTGTGGCAGGCAGAGCATCACGAGGTGAGCGGAAGCGGAACGGCGACGGGTATCGCGCCGGGCTACACCTTTGCGCTGCTGAACGCGCCGCACTTCAGCGACAACGGCAAATACCTGGTGACGTCGGCGTACTATGACTTTGAAGAGAACAGCTACGCCAGCGGCGACGTGGGTGCCACGCGCCACAACATCGACTTCACGGTGCTGCCTGCCGCGGTGACCTTCCGTGCGCGCCCGGAAACACCGTGGCCGAAGACGCACGGCCCGCAGACGGCCAGGGTGGTGGGGCCGAAGGGCGAGAGCATCTGGACGGACAAATACGGCCGGGTGAAGGTGAAGTTTCACTGGGACCGTCTGGCGAAGGGTGACGACACGAGTTCATGCTGGGTGCGGGTGTCAAGCGCCTGGGCAGGCCAGGGGTTTGGCGGGGTGCAGATCCCGCGCGTCAACGATGAAGTGGTGGTGGATTTCATCAACGGCGATCCCGACCGTCCATTGATTATCGGGCGGGTTTACAATGAGGCCAGTATGCCGCCGTGGGCACTGCCCGCTGCCGCCACACAGATGGGTTTTCTGAGCCGATCGAAAGACGGCACGGCGGATACCGCTAACGCATTGCGCTTTGAGGATAAGGCGGGTGAGGAGCATTTGTGGATCCAGGCGCAGAAGAATATGGATACGCATGTTAAAAATGATGCCAGCCATTCCGTTGCCAATAATCACAGCCATTATGCAGGCGGAAATGAACTCTATCGGGTTGAAACCAACCGCGTACATGGCGTTAAAGGTGGTGAAGAGCGTTTAACCGGACAAGGAAAAATCGACAACGTTGTTGAAACCTACGTTCTTGGGTCAGGGACCAGGTTACGCCTTGAATGCGGCGAAAGCGCGATTGAACTTAATGCTAATGGTCATATTAATATTGTCGGTAAGGGTTTTAATCTGTTTGTGAGCGGTGATGGTCACATCACCACATCTGGCGGAAAACTTAATTTAAATACATCGGGTGCGAAGCCAGGCACGGGGGCTCCTGGGCCGGGCCATAAAGGCAATATTACTCAGGCTGTGGAGAGTCTTTTTCCCCCAAAGCAAAAGGGGCAGGCGGCCCCGGCGGCACCTAAAAGTAATCATCAAAAATCCTCTGGAGGGGGCGGACGGGTCAAAAATCAATCAGCGCCCGTTGCTCAGAAAGCACAGTCATCACAGTCCAATAAACTTGATGACAAGATTGTTCGTTCAATTATGAAGTCAGAAGGCGCTACAGGTGAACAAGGCGGCATACCAGAGATGTATGGATTCCGAAAAGGTTTCGGTCCTGCTTATGATGATATCGCGGCAGCGAGAAAGACTTATGGTCAGGGGAGTGAACAAGAGTTCAACATTGTCTCAAAATATATGAACGAGTCAGCCAGAAAGGCGGGAGCGCTCAATTTTACCGATCCCAGTAAACAGGCTGCTGTTATGTCTTTGGCTCACATGAGAGGTGTTGGTGGTTCTCAGGCAATACTGAATTCAATGAGTACAGGAAAAATCGTGAAATCCTCAACTCTGACTAATGACAGTATAAACTATATTGAAAAGATGAGTCCTTCTGATTTCCAGAATGATCTTTTAAGTGCACGTTTGAATTATGACAAAGCGATATATGGTTCAACAACTACTGTAAAAAATGGTGTCGCTCATAACTGGTGGGATTATTATTCGGGCGGTCTGACCAAGCGATACACTAAAGAAGCCGCAGAGTTCCTTAAATTTTCAGGTGAATGAAGATGAAATATAAAGTTAAATTTTTATGCTTCACATTTTTAATGTTCATTTCTTTATGCTTTGCAAACATCGCTAGCGCAGCAATTGATTTGAAAAGTTATAATGATATTAATAAAGTGTCAGGGGTTTTTGAAAATAACGATATAGTGGCAAAGTTGAAATCTTTGCTTAAATCAAACTATGATACTTTTAGCGGAAATTTTGATGTTTTCGGCGCTCCACATCTTACCCGCGATGGCGGACTTTTTGTTGAGGGGTGGCCTAAAGACTTATACCTTGAGCAGGCTTCGGCGTTTGTTATTCAACCAGATGGAAAAGTTTATGCCGCTTGGGTGCAACCAGACGATAATTATATTAGTTATGTAAGCGATGCGTCGAATGAAAAAAGTATACAACCAGATATAGAGCAATGGGCGAAAAGATTTAAGGAGTTGAAATTTAATGCTCATGCTCAAATGAAAGAAGGATCTGAAAACCATAATGAGACTTTCGAAACGGATAAGTTCAAAATAACAATTTCTTTCCTCTGTTCTTCTGCTAACCCCAATTGTAACGATGTTGAATACACAGGTGTAAGAAAATCTGATGGTGCCGTTATGACCTTAAAGGGTAAGGCGGTGAGAAGTGAGTGCAGTAAAGACGTTTGTCCTGCCTTAAGTTATAAATTTAAAAATCACGACACAACTTACATTCTCAATAAGCCAATCAATAACTTAACTGTCATAGTTAATAATAAAGTTGTCTTAAGTCAGGACGGTAAGTGGAGTAACTGATAAGCATATATATTAGCGTATCAACTGAATCTTTTTATATTGGGTGGACAAAATTTGCCTGCAGGTATAGCACTTTGGATCACCCTTATATGCATGATGCTTAGTCAGTGACGTAATGAAAAATACATGAGGTAGGCTATTTTTCAAGGGTAATTCAATAATTGTTGAAAGAGATGTGCCAGAATGCTAATTCGGTCTGAATATTTAAAATTAAGCTTACCCATAAAAAATGGTTACGTTGATAAACGAACGTTGAAATAAAGAAGATTATGATGGTTTTAATATTATGATTCTTCTGTCACTTCCTAATGTCTTTTCAGTTGCTGGTTTTGTGCAAACCTCGATAGTATAGCCTAAAAGGAAAGTATAATTTCAACCATGCTGATAATGATTTCAAAGCCAATGATGTTGTGCGACTGCCGTCTTATTCTTTCCCCTAGTAAAACGTGCGCTCTTAAAGGTGTTTTTGTTGTCCCAGGTGACAGACGTTATGCTTATACAGAATAAGAAGGCTACTATAGTTTAATGTATCTAAGTCGAGGCGTTAATGAAGTTAAAGAATAGAGCGAGAAAGACAGGTTGACTCAAGCCCACAAAGGCATTGCGCCGCAGTAATATAAATATACTTCGTTTATTTTCATTGAATATTTCATTTGTAAAGTCCTGAGTCTGCATAATGAGAATTATTAAATTACTCCTTATTTATCGGGTTAGTGTTAGTAAGATATCATGAAGGAAATTTTTGCCAGCCTGTTTTTTTTTAACGCTGTATTCATGTCATCTGCCTGCTACGGCGTTTTTTCGGGGCAATGGGGCGGACAGGAGAAAAATAATGACGGCACATTGTACTCAACGTTAACACTTAAACTGGAACAAAATGGTAACCAAGTTGTTGGAACTTATTGCTATGTTACAAGAAATGGGAAGAAAATAGATTGTCCTGAAGATGGAAATAAAAATATCACTGGCACAGCAAAAGGTAATCAGGCCAAGGTCTTTTTTAACACTGGTTTAGGTAGAGGAAAAGGAAGTGCGAATCTGATTCGTGAAGGTAATACAGTTGCATGGTTGTTGAATGAAAGCGCTTCGGAGGACGTTGTATATGCGCCTCTGAAATATACTTTGATCAAAGTAAATAGCAGTTATACAGAAGCGCAAATGAAGACGTTTTCTACACCAGGCTTTACCGTTGTTCTGTTAAACCGCTGCGGGGGGGGTTCAGTGTTTGCGACAGGGTTAAGTACATCGACTTCAGAAATAATGATGAAAAACAAATTATCCTTTCAGGGAAAACCATTAATTCGGAACAGCAGAGAAAAGTCGTAGGGATGATTTTTACAAATGCAGATGTTCAATATCTTATCAACTTTAACCCATTGACATTGAAAGTGATTAAAGCGGGAAAGGTTTTAGTTGCTCAGAAGGGGAAATGGCAATGATGCATTATATAGAAGTCTGTCTTTATTAATATACCAGGCATAATTGAATTTTAAAGATGAGAAGCGAAAATCATAGCGTAAAGAATAATTTGTAGTAGTAACTCTTGAAAAATATTGATGGCAAAATGATGCCAACACCACTTTCATTTGATACTCTTCTGCCTTTACCCTGATAAAAACATCATGTTCATAAATCGTCTTTTCGGCAGCTTTTTGTTTATGGCTGTCCTTATGTTGGTATCGTGCATTGCCAGGGCTGAATCCACTGCAGAAACCGTAGCTCCCGCTTTAAACGAGGGTGATTTTTCCGTTCTGCTCAACGACTACGCTTTCACCCCTGGTGACGCATGGAACAATCAGAGCTTCGTCCGTGCGGGCAAAGCCTTGAGCTCGGTTGTGGCCGGAGAAGTGGTCATTGATGAACAGCGATACAACTATTTCCAACACAGCTATGACGGCTTTGCGTTGTTCAGCGCAACGGCGGTGGGAAATGCCAGCCATACCATTCTGGCGGAGATTCTTGTGGACGCTGCCAGCGTGCCGACGGCTCGCAATATTGTGGTGGGCGATAGCGTGGAACAGGTCCGGCAAGCCTATGGCCCAGGCAAAGAAAGTGACAGCGATAATCAACACTGGCTTATCTACAGGCTGGGTGAGAAACAGTTGATGTTCGAAATTGACCAGCAAAAGGTCAGCCATATCATGTTGAATACCACTATGAGTGCCAAACAGCATGACATCAGCGCAGACCAGGCTGTCAGCGCGGCAACAGAAGCCATTCACACTTATCACCTGACAACACTCAGCGATCAATGTCTCAGGTATGATGTTGACGACAGCAGTGATAAAAGTTTCTTTATCATTACGGTTCGCGAAGACAACCATGACGTCATTTGTGGCGGCGATCCGGATATCTCTCCTCGTCTTTTCGACATTAAAGTGGCGCGTGATAACACTCAAATACTCACTAACGCCGATGATGCCGATGGCACATATCGAAGCCTGAATACGTCAGCCACACCCAATCAATAAACGGACACCCTATGAATTATCAGTTCAATGAAGGCGCATTTGCGCTGTTTCCTGCTGCGTGGCAGGACACCACCATGAATATTTTGCGGGATGAGGCCAGTGGGCTGGCATTCGTTGTGAGTCGTGGTGTCATTCCTGAAGGTAGCGATGCGGAGACGGAGTTCCAGCGTCAATGGGATACATTACGCAGTCAGATGGGCGCTATTCAGCAAACAGCGTTTGTACGGGTTATGGCTGGGATTGATAGCGCGCTACAGGCGCTGGAAGTTGAAACCGCCTTCGAGCGCAATGGACAAGCTGTGTGGCAGCGGCAGTTGGCTACTCAGGTTCCTGACAGCAACATTTTCATGATTTTTACCCTTTCCGCGATGCGTCCTTTCAATGAAGAAGATGGAGAGCGCTGGAAGAGTTTTAAACACAGTCTGATTCTGAACAATCCACGGAAAGCATAAGCTATGGATAACCATGCGGCCCGCGTGGGCGATGAGATCATTCACTCCAGCATTTTTGCTGATATCACCAGTATTGTCGCTGAGGGCGCAGCCTACGCCGTGATCGGTGCGGCGGTGGGCGCGGCGGCAACCGCCGCCGCGCCCCTGTTAGGTGCAGGGATGGCCGCGGCCGGTGTGGCCGCTATTGGTTCCAGCTGCCTGCTCAGTGGTATTCTGGGCGGCGTACTGGCCAATGCCGTTGGCCTCTCAGAGGACATCACTAAAGTAGCCGATGGGCTGGGAAACATGCTGTTCCCTCCTTCGCCCGCTGGTGTGATTGCCAGCGGATCAGAAAATGTTCTGGTGAACGGTCTTCTCGCGGCACGTGCGGCGGGCATGCTCGTATCCGGAGAAACTCCACCGCCGGAACCGCAGTCACCCAAAAGCTTTGCCGATTACGGCGGCATGTTGCTCGCTGCAGCCAGCCAGTTTGGCAGTGCGATGTGGCAGCCTACGGTTGCGTCAGCCGATGCCGGAACGTCTCCGCTGGAGCAGGACAAAGTTGTCTGCGAAAAACACGGCGCGCCGCAATATCTGGCCCAGGGTTCTAAGCAGGTTTTTATTAACGGGCAGCCAGCCGTTCGCGCCAAAGACAAAACCACCTGCGAAGCCACGGTAAGTGACGACGTTTCACCCAATGTCATCATTGGCGGTGAAACCGTGACGGTAAGAGAGATCAAAAGCGGTAAAGTACCAGGGCTGGCTTTAGCGATGATCGGCCTGTCCCTGATCCGCGGTCGACCCAGTCAGATTCTGAAAAACATGCCCTGTGCACTCGCCGGTGCGGCCGGGGGGATGATGGCCGATATGGCGATTAATGCGGCCTTTTCGTCGCTGTTTCCGGTTCATGCCTCGACTGGCGTCAAAGTCCTCAATGATGATGCCGAACGTGATTTCTCCCTTCCTGGCCGTTTTCCGCTCAGTTTCCAACGTAGTTACAACAGCCTGACGCAGCGCAGCGGATTATTTGGTCTGGGCTGGGCAACGGTGTTCGACAGCTATTTAGTGCTGGATGGCGCGCAGGCAACCTGGTTTGATGACAACGGGCGCGAGCTGCGCTTTGCGGTGCCGGGGGATAAAGAGGTGCTATATAGCATCAGCGAAGGACTGATGGTGCGCCGTAATGAAATGGGCGATATCGCTATTGCCGATGATGATGGTGCGGTTTGGCGGCTCTATAAACCTACCGCGGCGAATCCTCAGGTACTGCGTCTGGCTTCGCTCAGCGACGAATACGGTAACGCGCTGGAGATGGGCTGGGATGAGCAGGCGCGTCTTGTGCGTATTCATGATGCACCGTTGGCCATCGACGTCACACTGCATTACGGCGACAACCAGCACCCCCAGCGCCCGACCTCCGCCAGTCACTTTGATGGTGAACAGCACTGGCCGCTAGCGCACTGGGACTATACAGAACAGGGCCAGCTTGCCAGCGTCACCGATGCGGCTGGCATTACCTCGCGCCGTTTCCGTTATAACGACGATGGGTTAATGATCTGGCATCAGCTGCCGGGCGGACTGGAAAGTGAATATCGCTGGCAGAAACTGGATCACTGGCGTGTGGTCGAGAACCGCACCAATACCGGTGATGGCTGCCATATGCACTACGATCTGGAAGCAGGCATTACGCGGGTGTCGACCTATGACGGTCAACAGCGCGAACACCACTGGAATGCTGCGGGCCTTATCACCTGTTTCATTGATGAACGGGGCGAGAAGTGGCGTTATGAGTGGAATGAAAACGAACTCATGACGCGCCGCATCGATCCGCTGGGCAATGCGGTGAGCTTCACCTATGACGATCTTGGTAACCGTGTTGAAGAGAAAGATGCGGACGGCGGTGTGCAGGCAGTGCAATGGCTGTCCCACCGTTCTCTGCCAACGGTCGTTGCAGGCGCAGACGGCTCCACAACGAAATACTATTACGATCCCCATCATGGCCTTGAGCGTGTGGTCGATGCGCTCGGGCAAAGTACCGTTTATAAGCGGGATGAGTTTGGGCTGGTTATCGAAGAAATCGATGCGGCAGGCAACAGCTATCGTCGGGAGTTCAACGATGCAGGCCAGGTCATCCGTGAAACAGACTGCTCAGGGCTGACGACGCGCTACCGCTATCATCCGCTGGGTTGGCTCAGTTGTGTGACGGCGCCGGATGGTGAAGAAACCCGTTATCACTATGATGCAGCAGGCCGTCCTGTTTTGCTGGAGCGGGCAGAGGGCTGGGAAGAGCGGTTGCGCTGGAGTGACAACGGCCTGCCGCTGGCCCACGAGTCAGCCGATGGCAAACGCAGTGAATTCCGCTATGACAACGTCGGGCGCTTAATCGCGAACCGCAATGCCCAGGGGGAGACGGTTCAACGCAGCTGGGACAGCCGTAGCCGGTTAACGGCGCTGCAAAACGAGAACGGCGAGCAGTATCAGTTCGAATGGGGCGCAGATTCACTGCTGCTGGCCCAGACTGGACTGGACGGCGTGGCCACGCGTTATGAGTATGATGCTGCGGGCCGCACGTTAGCACGCACTTTTGCCGCCGGGCATCCTCAGGCGATTACCCATCGCTATCACTGGAGTCGGGCCGGACAACTGCTGGCGCGCACGACACCGGAAGGCCAGACGCGCTATCACTACCGTGGTGGTGGTCAGCTAAGTAAAGTGTCACAGCATCTGCCACTGTCTGACTCCGAGTGGAGCCAGCAGGCTGAGCAGGAGATTACGTTTACCTATGATGCGCTGGGCCGCATCGTGAGTGAACAGGGGGAGCAGGGCACACTGGCCTGGGAGTACGATGCGCTGGGTAATTGCACAGCCCTAACCCTGCCGGATGGCCGCAACCTGAAGCAGCTTTACTACGGTAGCGGTCATTTACTGAGCATCGCACTCGACAACCTGCCGGTGACCGAATTTACCCGTGACACATTGCATCGGGAACTCAGCCGCACGCAGGGCGGTCTGACCACGCGCAGTGAATACGATCGTCTTGGCAGACTGCGCCGCCGTGACGTTTTCAGGGGGGAAGCCCAGCGACCTGCACCGCGCGTCTGGTCCCGCCGACGCGACTTCGATTACGGCAACAACCTGATCCGTGAAGAGCGCGACGATAATCCGTTCAGCCAGACATTATGGCACTACGATAACGCTGGTCGTTTGTTGTCCCAGGAAGGCGCGCAGCCTGGTAATGAACACTGGCGCTGGGACGGTGCAGGCAACCCGCTGGATCGCCATGCCGCTTCCCACGTCATGCATAACCGCGTGACCGAACTGAACGGGATTCGCTGGCAGTACGATATCCATGGCCGCACCACTGAGAAGGATGACGGCCAGACCCGCTGGCGCTACCGTTACGATGGTGAGCATCGTCTGACGGATGTCATCAGCGAGCCGCGTGATCGCAACAAGCCACGCAACAAAGTGAGCTTCCGTTACGATCCGCTGGGCCGACGCATCAGTAAAACCTGCCAACAATCGTTACAGGGTAAGCCGTCTGGTCATGCTGTCACAACGCGGTTTGTGTGGGAAGGTTACCGTCTGCTGCAGGAAATCCACGACGATATTCCGCTGACTTATGTCTACAGCGACAGCCAGAGCTATGAGCCACTGGCCCGTATTGATGGCGTGGAAAGTCCGGAGATATTCTGGTTCCACTGCGCGGCTAACGGCACGCCAGAGCTACTGACCGACGTTGAAGGCCAGAAGACATGGGAAGGTGTGAACAGCCCGTGGGGCAAACTGCTGCGCGAATCGAATCAACGAATTCCGGTGGTAGAGCAGAACCTGCGTATGCAGGGCCAGTACCTGGACCGGGAAACGGGGCTTCACTATAATTTGTTCCGTTATTATGACCCGGACAGCGGCCGGTTTACCCAGCATGACCCGATAGGGCTGGCGGGGGGGATCAACCTTTATCAGTATGCGCCGAATGCGCTGGGATGGGTGGATCCGTGGGGTTTATCAAGACGTTGTAAAACAGATGAGAAGCCTAATAAACCTGATTTTTATGTTGGTCCAGCTGGGCCTAGCGCTACGTTGCCCGCAACAGGATATCGTTACATGAGGTATCTTAATGATGATGGTAGTATTAATGTTTGGGCAGTTAAGGTAATTGAAACTAAGTCAGCACCAGTAACTTACTTCGGGTTTAAAAAAATAAATTCTGGATATGGTGTGCGTGATGCCTTTCAAATAAAAGGAAAAGAGAATTTAGATCCATTGGATCCTTTGGACAAAACTTGGAGCGATGGACGCCTTAGAGGAGAATTTGATACATTACAACTTTACGAGAATGGTGTTCCACAAGTACGCCATCCACGAATGTTTGGCGACCAAAAAGATGCACCACTAGAGCCATTTACCGAGGCATATCCGGAATATGGCGCTGGAAAAATTGAACAAATGCATGCCGATAATAAAATAATTGAATTTGATAAAGTTGATATTTTGCCGGAGAGAGAATGATTGATCTATTTTCTTACAATGAAGCTTTAAATTTTCTTGAGGTTTTTTTTGATAAAATGATTAAAGACGAAAAGTCCCGGAAAGAAATGCAAATAATTCTTGATGGAAGTCGTGATAATAAAACGGTTTCAATTAGAGCAATTGACGTTTGCTTTAAAAATTATCGTAAGAAATTCGCTGATTATCGCCTACCAAATGATGAAGAGACTGAAGTTTGGAAACACTTAATAGATATTTGGCAATAGAGTGTTTTGTCAAAAAAACAAGAAGAGTAAAAGAAATGACTAAGGGTTCTGGTCTTTATCATTACAATGATGAAGCTATCAGCTATTTTGAAACTCAATTTGATCCTGGAAAACATAAAATTTTTTTGTACTTTTTCTGAAGTTCAACCATCCAGGTACATTTCTCATTTGAGCGGTGTATTCCTTAAGAATTAAGTTTTTTATTATCCTGGAGTTGTGTGAACTTTAAATAAAATTATCATTTTTTCCTTAAAGCTTATTGTAGATAGTATGATTTTATAGTATTGACTATTTAATCCCCCCTTCTTTTAATATTACTCATTTTTAACTTTAATTTTCGTACTTATATAAAGAAAAAGGGATGTGTGACTTGCCACTGGCTCGACAACTACCCATATGCATCAGTAAAACCCGCGAGCAATCGTTACAGGTAAGCAGTCTAACAACGCTGTCATAATACGATTTATATGCAAGGCTGCCGAATGCTGCATGAAATCCACGAAGGTATTTCGCTACGTCTACATCGAAAGCCAGAGCTATGTAAAACTGTTCTGAAAAGCTTGCATTTTTTCTGGTTCCATTGTGCTGCTAACGGCGCGTCAGAAATTTTTACTAATGTAAAGAACCATGAAAAGATGGAAGGGGTAACAGTCTATGGGAAAACTCGCTACGCGAAATTTGCATTCAATCCTTAAAGTTGGGATTATTGATATTTAGCGATTAAAGTAACTTTGATGAGCGATTTTTGTAGTGAAAATTGAAAATCTGAAAGTTAATGCTGGCGAATCAACTGTCGAATGGAGATACAATGGAGAGACTATTACAATGTTTTTTACAAACATCGACCAGTCCTTGATTGATTCCAGTAGAAACTTATTATTTGTTCTCGATAAAAAGGAAAGATTGCCTAAAAGATTGTCTGTAATAAACGGATCCGGAAAGGTTTTATCGACTTTTTTCTCTCCCGTTAATGGAGACTTCTATTATTTGACAATCACTCCTGAGAAAGAAGTTTTGGTAGTCTGTGTTTTTAGTGAGAAGCTGGATGGATGGAATGATTGGCATTTTTCGTTCAATCAGGATTCGGGGAAACTCGAACGCATTGCGCCTGCACGCTAATAGGAGTGAAGATAATAATTTTTTGGATTCTGTAAAGAAAAAATATGGTTGCTCATCAATCATAATAACCTTTAAGTTTTAATTGAATGATAAAACTGTAAAACCTAAAATTACAAATAAGTTATCATTCTGAATGCTGATAGTAGGAAATATCCAGTAATATTAAAATGTTAGTCGGTTATTTTCCCAAGATGTCGCGCAACTTGGTAAAGGGCACTGGTGCTGGGACGGTGCAGGCAACCCGCTGAATCGCCATGCCGCTTCCCACGTCATGCATAACCGTGTGACCGAACTGAACGGGATTCGCTGGCAGTACGATATCCATGGCCGTACCACTGAGAAGGATGACGGACAGATCCGCTGGCGCTACCGTTACGATGGTGAGAATCGTCTGACGGATGTCATCAGCGAGCCGCGTGATCGCATTAAGCCACGCAACAAAGTGAGTTTCCGTTACGATCCGCTGGGCCGACGCATCAGTAAAACCTGTCAACAATCGTTACAGGGCAAGCCGTCTGGTCATGCTGCCTCAATGAGGTTTGTGTGGGAAAGTTACCGTCTGCTGCAGGAAATCCACGACGATATTCCGCTGACTTATGTTTACAGCGACAGCCAGAGCTATAAACCTCTGGCCCGTATTAATGGCGTGGAAAGTCCGGAGATATTCTGGTTCCACTGCGCGGCTAACGGCACGCCCGAGCTACTGACCGACGTTGAAGGCCATAAGACCTGGGAAGGTGTGAACAGCCCGTGGGGCAAACTGCTGCGCGAATCGAAACAGCGAATTCCGGTGGTAGAGCAGAACCTGCGTATGCAGGGCCAGTACCTGGACCGCGAAACGGGGCTTCACTGTAATTTGTTCCGTTATTATGACCCGGACAGCGGCCGGTTTACCCAGCAGGAACCGACAGGGCTGGCGGGGGGATTAACCTTTATCAGTATGCGCCGAATGCGCTGGGATGGGTGGATCCGTGGGGGTTGAGTTGTAAAAAACTTGAAGGTAAATATAAAGAGATTGAGAAAAAACCTCTCCCAGAATCACTCGCTGCTACATTTACAAATAGTGATTATAAAACTGTTGTAACAACAGAAGATATTATTTTGTATAGGGTATATGGAGGGAAGGCTGAAGCAGGTGGTTCATTCCTTTCAACAACAAGCGCCGGTAGTCGTATTCAAGCTAAGATAGATGCTGCATTACTACCGGAATGGAAAAATACTCGACAATACGAAGCTACAATATTGGTACCTAAGGGGACAGTACTACAGATTGGTGAGGTTTCACCTCAAGTGACAAAGTCCGGGGCAATACGTAATGGGAAAGCTGATCAAATAATACTTCCTCGAGACTGGGAGCAGAATTGGATTTTAAACACTAGAAGAATTAGCACTCCATAGGACGTCTATATGAATACGAATCATGTAGTGAGAATTTTGAAAGATACACTGGCATTAATTAAGAACGAAGCCTTAATAAATGGGAAAAATAAGCTTAGTGATATCATTGGGAAATATGAGTTAACAATCCAGAAGATAGAGGGTGGTACTTTGAAGTATAATGAAATTCACAATTCAGTAAAAGCCTACCTTGAGATTTATAATGATTATGATAACCCTTTGCTTTTTAAGATGTCAGACGCTGAGAAAGCAGTGTCTATATACCTTGAAGTATAGTGATTGTCGATGATTTTAATGAGTGATAATTGTAGTTGGCTTAAGGTTATCAATAATCCGAATACGCTTAAATTGGTTGATAAGTGGTATTTTAATAGGTGTTGAAAAGTGAATCCTGAGCTCAGAAATAAGTGCGAGTATATTTTTAGCCTGAGCTAGAAAATAAGTCTGATGGGCTGGTGAAGTAATTATTACTTTAGCGACGGCGAAAGTAACTTTCAATTTTTTAGTGTAAGGGTTTTTCGACTGGTATAAATCTTTCCAATATGGAGAGTTTAAATTAATCTTAACGAAGAAAATAGAAGTGTGATTTTTGACAATGGATTAGTTATCTCCTCAATTTCAACTAAGCAGAAGTTGTTTATTATTGACGGTCTGCGCTGGGAGGCGTGGCCTGACAATGGTGATGATACCGTAAACTATCGAGCCGTTTTTAATATAAAAATAATAGACAAGGTGATATTTACCTCATCGTATTTTTATCTCATCAAGGTGATGTAAATGCCACAGTAGTAAGTTGGTGCTTTGCACCTGATAAGCTATTGATGGTAGAGAAAAATAAACCAGAAGGTAAAGTTACGCGAAAATTAAGAAAGTGGTTTGAAGTGCAATCTGATTGTAAGCTTCCCGTCTATGGCCCATGGGGACACATTGATGCAGTATATGATCCACATGACAGAACAGGTATGGTTACTTATAACTAATTTTCAGGTTTCGAAGATGTAAAGTCATGGGGGGAATATTTAAAATGGAATAACTTAAAGAATTACTATAAATAATTAAATTTCTTCTGCATGTTTTTGTGGTTTACCAATCAATACATTCATTTTTATATTTTTAAGTATTTCCATCCTTCTATATACAATAATCGGCAATATATTGATTTTCTTTTATTAAATTAAAGCTGGTAGGTGCTTTTTTACATGTGACTCATTTTAAAGAGATTTTTAAATTATTGATTTATAAGCTATAGATTATCATAATTTTTTACAATATGCAAAGTTAAGTATGTTTTGAAAGTGTGATAATCATCCTTGACGTAAGCTAAAAGAATGAATGATTTTGCATGTGGATGCAATTGTTATTTTCACGATTTGCATTAAGATTAACACTGACATAAGCTTACTAAATAAAAATGATAGGGTTAGGCTTCTGAAGCGTTTTCAATGTTTGATATTTTGAATTAATTGTTGAGATCATTTGGTTTCACACACTAACTGACTAGTCAAGTTGTCTGTTTTCCCAGATTTAAATGAATTTACGGGTTTTTTATGAATGAATTAATGTTCTCAGGATATGGCGTAGATATTATAAAAAGAAATGATGAGTATTATATTAGGTACGATAGCGGGACGATTGCTATGTATGAGATAAAATCAAAAATTTCATTTTACGAAGTATTAAAAGCTCAGAAAAGTGAACGTGATGCCTATGAAGTCATTATAGCCACCCAATCCAGAGAGGGAAGAGGACGGTCTCAATTTTGATTACTCACATATAGATGAAGTGAAAATTCCGGAGATATTCTGTTCCATTGCGCCACTGATAGCACGCCAGAACTTTTAACCGACGATGAAGGCCAGAAGACCTGGGAAGGTGTGAACAGCCCGTGGGGCAAACTGTTGCGCGAATCGAATCAACGAATTCCGATGGTAGAGCAGAACCTGCGCGTATGCAGGGCCAGTACCTGGACCGCGAAACGGGGCTTCACTATAATTTGTTCCGTTATTATGACCCGGACACTGGCCAGTTTACCCAGCATGACCCGATAGGGCTGGCGGGCGGGAACAACCTTTATCAGTATGCGACGAATGCGCTGGGATGGGTGAATCTGTGGGGCTTGGCCACCGAACCGCGGTTTTGTTATCTCAGTGAAAGAGACCCTTCAGCCAGGAACTAAATTAGATCGTTATGGTGGTTGGACTGAAAATGGTGTTATCAGAGATACAGGTACGTTCCTTTCTCCAGCAGGAGCTTCTTTTGAAGGTAGGGCGCTTCCGGATTATACATTGAAAAAACCTCTATCTACCTGTGAGGTATTGAAATCTTATGAAGTTGACGCCGGTCCAGCAATCCCATGGTTTGGAAAGGCAGGAATGAATAAACAATATGAAACAGCTGATAATGTCGAAAATCTGATTAGAAATGGAGTTTTGGAAAAAATTATGAAAAATGGTATTAAAGCTCAAGTTTTGTTACATGATGGTTTTGAGAATGATTTTATTCATAAAAAAAACGTCATTATATGCCCGTATTGTTCTGGAGAAGTCGTTTTTTCAGTATATGGTTCGAAAAGTTTTAATTCGGAAGATTTAGAGTTTAAACAGTTTTACTCCAAAAAAATAAGGGGAGTAAAAGAAATGACTAAGGGTTCTGGTCTTTATCATTACAATGATGAAGCTATCAGCTTTTTTGAAACTCAATGTGACTCTGGAAGGCATAATCTTTTGATTTTTTCAACTTTTTCTGAGATTCAACCAGCCAGGTATATTTCTCATTTGATTGGTATTTTCCTAAAGAATTAAAATATTTATTATCCTGTAGTTGTGTGAATTTTAGATAAAATTATCAATTTTTTCTTAAAGTTAATTGCGAATATTATGATTTATAGTATTGACTATTTAATTTCCCCTTCTCTTAATATTACTCAATTTTAACTTAAATTTTCGTACTTATATAAAGCAAAAGGGATGTGTGACTTGCCACTGGCCCGACAATTACCCAGATGTATCAGTAAAACCCGCCTGCAATCGTTACAGGTAAGCCGTATAACAATGCTGTCATAATACGATTTATATGCAAGGTTGCCGTCTGCTGCATGGAAATCCACGAAGATATTTCGCTACGTTTACATCGAAAGCCAGAGCTATGTAAAACTGTTCTGAAAAGCTTGCATTTTTTCTGGTTCCATTGTGCTGCTAACGGCGCGTCAGAAATTTTTACTAATGTAAAGAACCATGAAAAGATGGAAGGGGTAACAGTCTATGGGAAAACTCGCTACGCGAAATTTGCACTCAATCCTTAAAGTTGGGATTATTGATATTTAGCGGTTAAAGAAACTTTGATGAGCGATTTTTGTAGTGAAAATTGAAAATCTGAAAGTTGATGCTGGCGAATCAACTGTCGAGTGGAGATACGATGGAGAGACTATTTCAATGTTTTTTACAAACATCGATCAGTCCTTGATTGATTCCAGTAGAAACTTATTATTTGTTCTCGATAAAAAGGAAAAATTGCCTAAAAGATTGTCTGTAATAAACGGATCCGGAAAGGTTTTATCGACATTTTTTCTCTCCCGTTAATGGAGAATTCTATTATTTGACAATCACCCCTGAGAAAGAAGTTTTGGTAGTCTGTGTTTTTAGTGAGAAGCTGGATGGATGGAATGATTGTCATTTTTCGTTCAATCAGGATTCGGGGAAACTCGAACGCATTGCGCCTGCACGCTAATAGGAGTGAAGCTAATAATTTTTTGGATTCTGTAAAGAAAAAATATGGTTGCTCATCAATCATAATAATCTTTAAGTTTTAATTGAATGATAAAACTGTAAAACCTAAAATTACAAATAAGTTATTATTCTGAATGCTGATAGTAGGAAATATCCAGTAATATTAAAATGTTAGTCGGTTATTTTCCCAAGATGTCGCGCAACTTGGTAAAGGGCACTGGTGCTGGGACGGTGCAGACAACCCGCTGAATCGCCATGCCGCTCCCCACGTCATGCATAACCGCGTGACCGAACTGAACGGGATTCGCTGGCAGTACGATATTCATGGCCGCACCACTGAGAAGGATGACGGCCAGACCCGCTGGCGCTACCGTTACGATCCCCTTGGCGGGGCATCAGCAAACCCAGTGAGTCGTTGTTACAGGTCAAGCAGTCTGGTCACGCCGTAACAACGCGGTTTGTGTGGGAAGGCTACCGACTGCTGCAGGAAATCCACGACGATATTCCGCTGACTTAGGTTTACAGCGACAGCCAGAGCTATGAGCCACTGGCCCGTATTGATGGCGTGGAAAGTCCGAAGATATTCTGGTCCACTGCGCCGCGAATGGGCCGCCCGAGCTACTGTCCGACGTTGAAGGCCAGAAGAAGCAAGACTTAAACTGAAACCAGGAAAAATAATAGATATATGAAAAAAATGACTTTAGATGTAAATACTGGAGGTTTGCGGATAAATGAAAATGAGATAGAGCTTGAATCTTACGATTCCTTCATTAAATCCCATTTTTTTCAATTATCTGATGATTTGACATGCGTTGGTAAATATTTTTTCTTTGCTAAAGAAATCATCTGGCATAATGAACCATTTACTATAGAGTTTAGACCTGCAGTTTTTTCTTTTAAAAAAAGTGTTTATCTTATTAGCAAAAGTGGTGGTTATTTTCAAAGCCTTCACGATTGGAATAAAAAAGCTGACTTAAATATGCTGAAGGATGAAGAAAAAAGGTTATATGAATGGACTCGGAATAAATACCCCGGAAACTATGATGGTGAGATAAAAAATCCTCCCTATGGGTATATATGGTGCTTCCAGTGGGGTAATGTAGCGGTTCAATCAAACTCCAATACTTTTGAGTGCGGTATATATATAGAATGGAATTGAAGTAGTTGTTTTATTGAGTGTGTTGTTAATTTTTTTTTTGAGTTGTGAAAGGATTTCGCCTCAATAAAACCATCTGTTTTATGGTTATTGATTTTTGGGAGTATTGGGGATGTCGTATTAATGGTAGTCCACTAATCGGCTATTTTCTCAGGATGGCGCGCAGCCTGGTAAAGGGGACAGGTGCTGGGACGGTGCAGGCAATCCGCTGGATCGCCATGCCGCTTCCCACGTCATGCATAACCGCGTGACCGAACTGAACGGGATTCGCTGGCAGTACGATATCCATGGCCGCACCACTGAGAAGGATGACGGCCAGACCCGCTGGCGCTACCGTTACGATGGTGAGCATCGTCTGACGGATGTCATCAGCGAGCCGCGTGATCGCAATAAGCCACGCAACAAAGTGAGCTTCCGTTACGATCCGCTGGGCCGACGCATCAGTAAAACCTGCCAACAATCGTTACAGGGTAAGCCGTCTGGTCATGCTGTCACAACGCGGTTTGTGTGGGAAGGTTACCGTCTGCTGCAGGAAATCCACGACGATATTCCGCTGACTTATGTCTACAGCGACAGCCAGAGCTATGAGCCACTGGCCCGTATTGATGGCGTGGAAAGTCCGGAGATATTCTGGTTCCACTGCGCGGCTAACGGCACGCCAGAGCTACTGACCGACGTTGAAGGCCAGAAGACATGGGAAGGTGTGAACAGCCCGTGGGGCAAACTGCTGCGCGAATCGAATCAGCGAATTCCGGTGGTAGAGCAGAACCTGCGTATGCAGGGCCAGTACCTGGACCGCGAAACGGGGCTTCACTATAATTTGTTCCGTTATTATGACCCGGACAGCGGCCGGTTTACCCAGCATGACCCGATAGGGCTGGCGGGGGGGATCAACCTTTATCAGTATGCGCCGAATGCGCTGGGATGGGTGGATCCGTGGGGGTTGACAGGAAAAGATGTTACTACTTTTTATCATGCGGGAGATATCAAAGGCCCCATTGATCCTTCATTTGGTCAAGGAAACAAGGATTTTGATCCTGCAGATAAAGGCGGCTTTTATGTAACGACAGATAGAGCTCAGGCTGAAAAGTGGGCCCAGATGAGAACTGACAGGAATATGTCAATAACTCAATTTGATGTTCCAAATACTGAACTTGCTAAACTTGATATTAAAGTATTCGATTCAGCCAATAGCGAATGGGCAGATTTTGTTGCCCAAGCACGTAAAGGGACTCTATCGCATGGTCACGATGCAGTCAGTGGACCTATGCTCTTAAATTTGAGAGATTTTAAACGAGGCCGCCCACCAAAAGCCGGTGGGACACAGTTTGCAATCTATAGTCAAAAAGCTGCGGAATTATTTAATAAATTCAAAAGAGGATGTAACTGATATGGCTGGTACTGAGAAAATCAAAGATGGGTTGAAATACGTAAGTGAAAATAATTCTAACGAAACAGTTACAGTAAATTTTTACTCATGGGTTAATCTCATTAAAGGGATCATGATCTTTTATGGTATGAAGACTGAAGATGAGGCGCAGTCTATTATTGATGACAACCCTCTTTTTAACAATCCTCCCCATGATTATTTTGAGGCTTGCCTGTTAGGGCATGAAGATGAATATTATTGGGCTATGGTAATGTCTCATGGAGATAGATATTTTGAAAAGGGATTTAGTCGAGTGGCTCCTGATGATTATTATGAATGGGAGAGTAATTATTTAAAAGAGCATGGCCTTGCAAGTGAAACATTGATTTTTAGTGAGTAATATAGCGGTATAGGTTGGTAATATACTGCTTTGATTTTTCAGTTTACTTTATGTTTCAATGCTGAAAATAGCATTTCAATATATTTCCTTTGAATTAATTGAAATTTGAATGCAGTTTTTGTTATGTGTATTTTCAATGGTGTTGGTTGCTACTAATGTTTTTCTTATATTATATTTAGGGGGGTGCTGCCACAGAACGATTAATCCTCATCATGAGTCTGATAAGGTAATGACATAGGAAATTGATTTTTTGCTACTCTGCATATTTCGTTTAACACCAGAATTGACACGCTATATTTATTAGTCTCTCTGGTTTTTCCCTGTGAACAGATTTATTTTTTTGCTATGTTTTTTTGCATCAGTCCCGAATCTAATGTTGTTATTTAGTGTCTTTGTCCGCCAATAAATGTGCTTGTTTTATGCAATCAGTGTCTTATTACTACAGATATTACTGCGGTCTTAAGTTTTTGTGGAGCTCAAAAAATGCCAACTATTTACGTCCGGTCATCGCGTGGCACCACAGCGACGTGACAGCCGCTGTCGGAATGGAAAGTAACGTGGTGAACAATGCCTATGGCTACACAAACAGCCAGGGTCAGTTTAAGGATCAATCCAGACGCAATGGATATGGCGCTACCCTGAGTTGGAACGGGCAACGGGCTAATCCGGATTCAGGGGCGGTCATTAATCTCAGCACGGCGTATATGGATGCAACGGAAGAACAAAACTTCAGTGCCGGCCTGAACGGGTTGTGGCGCGACATCCAGCTTGGCTATATCTATATCTATATCTATGCGCGTAATGATCTGAAAGCGTTCACAATACAGCCAATGAACGGTGCCAGCCTGAACGACGTTATTCCAGGCAATTATGCCATTCATACCCTTCACTCCTCATACCACTTTCGCCATGTTCTGAACATGCAAAATTTCGATGTCTACCTTGGTGCTTGCTGGTCACAAATCAATGCTGAACGGCACAGCGGCGATAACGAACGCTACGGTACACGTGTCTGGTTCTAATACCCTTTCTGATCGCCAAACCGCCGCACCAGATAGGGATGAAACGGCATTTTTACATGGGGCGTCCGTCTGAGATAAGAGCAAAACCATGTAGCCACTCACGCCCAAAAAAATTTCATTTTCCTCGCTTGAAATCCCACTAAATGATCCTATAAATGTCTGTGAGCAGCGGGGGAGG
Organism: Pantoea stewartii; assembly: GCF_011044475.1. NCBI lineage: Bacteria > Pseudomonadati > Pseudomonadota > Gammaproteobacteria > Enterobacterales > Erwiniaceae > Pantoea > Pantoea stewartii. The sequence goes on along the minus strand of NZ_CP049115.1, from coordinate 915,125 downwards.
TCCCCACGCCGATGAGCTTTTGAATGAACCATTAATTCAGGAGGTTATCACTATGGCATTACGTAATTTTCCCGTATTTCCTTCTATCGCAGATTCTGCCTTTTCAGACCGGTTTAACCGTATCGACAGGCTGTTCAGCCAGTTGACCGGTGATGCGCCCGTGTCGGTTTCTCCCTCTTACGACCTGAAACAGGTTGATAACGAACACTACGAACTGACCGTCAGCGTGCCGGGCTGGAAAGAAAGCGAGCTTGAAATCGAAGTAGCAGGCGGTCGTCTGACCGTGACCGGACAGAAAGAGGAGGTCAGCGATAACGATACGGAAAAAGAAGGGCAGAACAGCGGTTGGCTGCACCGTGGTATCAGTCGTTCAGACTTCCGTCTGAGCTACAGCGTGCCGGAACATATGAAAGTGACCACCGCACGCCTGCAGGACGGTTTGCTGCGCGTCGGCCTGCACCATGAGATACCGGAAAGCGAGAAGCCTCGTCGCATTCCGATCGAACACCGTACGGCGGAAGCCATTGAACATCAGGCCTAATGGCAGGTTAACGAAAAAGCGGAGGGCGCTGACGGCGTTCTCCGCGCTTTGTCATCAAGGTGCCAGAGAATCAGGAGGCGGTAATGAAAGTCATCAGCGTGCCCGAAGATCGTGCTCTTTATCCCAAACTGGTTGGCGAAACCGTAATGGCGGCAAAGTTACAGTTAGGCCGCACCCGGTTGTCGGTGAATTACAACAAAGTGCCTGGCGGTATCATGCCGGTGCTGGTGGTGGATTTCTACAACGAAAAAGGCAAACTTTACTCCCTGCGTTACAACCTGCCGCCCGATACACCAGAGCGCACTGAACGTCGATTGTCGCTGTTAATGCGGCTGATTGAGAAAGAGGCCAGTGAGGAAAAGCTGGCTGAGGCGGTGTAAAACCGATAAGTGCAACCAAAACGAAGAGGAGGTGACGATGCTCAACACACTCATGCTACATACCTCGTTGGGTGCTGGCATGCTAGCGATGACGGCCAGCCTGTTTCACAACCGTTTTAAATAAGCCGTTTTCGTTTTCTCTCTTCAGGGTGCCGACATCGCGGCACCCTGTTTCATTTGTGCCCGCCGCTTGTCTTTCTGTGCCTCAATTGTTATGTTATAACATATCTATTTGTAGGGTGAAAAACATGCCGTCGTCCAGAGCGTTACCTCAATCCGATCCTGTTTTGCAGGTCAACATTGCGCAGTTGAACCGAACGGACGGCGAACCGCTCTTGCATCACATTCACTTCAGCGTCAGAGAGGGAGAGCGGCTGGTCATCATCGGGCCAAACGGCAGTGGCAAGACGTCATTACTGCGGGCAATGTGCCGTGAGTTATCGTCACCGCCACAGGCGATTCAGCTTAACGGCGCATGTCTGGCAACGTTTTCACGGCAACAGCTTGCCAACTGCATAGCCGTGATGGCGCAGAATGATATGCCCGATCTCAGGCTGTCGGTTGAAGAGTACGTTGCGTTGGGCCGTATTCCGCATCTACGCGCCTGCCCGGCAGGAGTAAATCAACGGATCGTCCAGGAGTCCATTGATGAAACCGGTCTTTCAGCACTAAAAACACGCCCGCTGGCTGCGCTGTCCGGGGGAGAACGACAACGTGCTGCACTGGCGCGCGTGCTGGCGCAAAAGCCGTTATTGATCTTACTGGATGAACCGACGAACCATCTTGATCCGCTGGCCCGCCAGCAGCTACTGGCACTCATTAAAAACAAAGGGATTACGGCAATAGCGGTACTGCATGACCTGTCCCTGATTGATACGTTTGCCGATCGTGTGCTTATCCTGTCGCAGGGCGAGCAAATTGTGTGTGATCACCCGTCGCGCGCGCTGACGTCGCGCTATCTCCAGCCCGTGTTCGGCTTAAACAGCTTTACCGTAAAACATCCTGCCAGCGGTAAGCGCTTACGTATTTTTGAGGTGCCCGACTGTGCATGATGCATTGAGTAAAATCGGTTTTGCCGCGTTTCTGGCCGTGACGCCAGCCATGTGGGCCAGCGCAAGTGATTTTCCTGTCACCATCGACAGTTGCGGCCAGCCCGTGACGTTCACCTCGCCGCCTGCGCGAGCCGTGATTAACGACCTCAATATGGCAGAAATGGCTTTTGCGTTGCATCTGCAGAACCGTATTGTCGGTCTCACCGGCATTAGTGGCTGGTACAAGATGACGCCGGCCTTTAAGCAGGCCATGGGATCCATCCCTGAGCTGGCACTCAAATATCCCTCACTGGAAACGTTGCTGGCCGCGAGCCCTGATTTCTTTTTTGCTGGCTGGAATTACGGGATGAAAGTGGGCGGTGACGTTACGCCTGCTTCACTGCGTCAGTACGGCATTAAAACCCTGGTGCTGAGTGAAAGCTGTGTCTTTACGCAGAAGGACAAGCAGAAAGCGACGATGGATCTGCTCTATAACGACGAGATTAAACTGGGCAAAATTTTTGGCAAGCGGGCCGAAGCCGAGGCGCTGGTGACGGACTGGAAGCAGCAACTGCAGGCCTTACCTCAGCGTCCGGCTGACACGCCGCCTCGAAAAGTCTTCGTTTACGACTCAGGCGAAGACAAACCGTTCACCAGCGGACAATATGCCATGCCGACCGCCATCATTGAGGCCGCCGGAGGTAAAAACGCGATGGAAGCGCTGGAGATGAGCTGGGGCACCACCTCCTGGGAGAGCGTGGCGGCCACGCAGCCGGATTTTATTATCTTGCTGGACTATCAGACCGGCAGTGGGGCAGAGGCACTGCGCCACTTCCTGGAAAATCATCCGCTTATGAAGCTGACGCCTGCGGTAAAACACCATCGCTACCTGAAGTTACAGTACGCTGAACTCACACCGGGGCCGGCCAATATTCAGGCCGTAGAGAAGCTGGCTCATGCGCTCTATTCGCCGGATGCGCCGTGAATCGATCGCCGCATCGTTATCCAGCAATAATGAGTGCGTCCTGCCTGCTGCTGGCGATCCTGATGCTGATCAGCACGGCGGAAGGCACCGTGTCATTGTCTTTAACGCAGGTGCTGTCCGCACTCGACATGGCAGACGCGCCCGTCTCTGAAATGGTAACCCGAATCGTGATCGACCTACGGTTACCGCGCACGCTGCTGGCCGTGATGACGGGGGCTGGCCTGGCCATCGTCGGGGCATTGTTGCAAACCACCACCCGTAACGATTTAGCCGATCCGTTTTTATTTGGTCTGTCCTCTGGGGCCTCAGCCGGTGCTGTACTGGTGATTACCCGCTTTGGCGATCGGCTGTCGGCGTTAACCTTGCCCGTTGCCGCTTTCGCGGGTGGGCTGTTTTCAGCCGCCGCCGTCATGTTGCTTTTTCATTTCAAAAAGCAACGTTCAGCAGAGCACTTGATTCTCTGCGGGCTGGCCGTGTCATTTCTGTTTGGTGCGGTGACCAGCTATTTGATTTTTTCAGGCGACCAGCGCGCGGCCAGCTCGGTGATGTTCTGGTCACTGGGCGGGCTGGGATTAGCCAGCTGGCATAATCTGCCTTATGCACTGGTAAGTCTGGCACTACTGACAGGGTTTGTGGCGCTGCGCGGGCGGCAGTTGGATGGATTGCTGGCGGGCGAGCAAACCGCACTCTCGCTTGGTATTCACGTCAACCGGTTACGCATCGAGGTGTTTCTTTGCTGTGCGCTGGCAACCGCGTTGCTGGTGGCCCTGACCGGCGTCATTGGCTTCGTGGGACTGATGGTGCCGCACCTGTGCCGACACGTAACGGGTGTGAAACACCGGTTGCTGATCCCACTGTGCGCGCTCTGGGGCGCCATTTTGTTGTGTGCTGGCGATATTGCCAGTCGGACGCTGCTGGCCCCGCAGGAGCTGCCCATTGGCATTATCACGGCCGGTATCGGCGGGGGATTTGTGATTGTGCAACTGATGCGAAACAGGACGTGAAGGTCAAACCGGCCACCTTATAGGGTGAATATAAAGTGGCCTTGTCCCGGAAGGGGCCTTATCATCCGCTGCATCACTGGCTACAGACAGGCAACGCATAACAGATCGTGACGCGTTTATGCCTTATGCGGTATCAACGTACTGTGCAGGTATGGCTTGTCGTTCCTGACCCACTGCGCCTGATCTGCGAAATTCGCCGTAGGTTCCCCGGGGCCATGCCACCTTCCCGCTCAACGTTATGCCACCGTCTCATTCTCAAGCTTCTGCCTTTTCCGCAGATTCGGAAAGAGCATCATCCAGAGCCCAACCACCACCAGTGTCCCGACACCGCCAATGACGGCGGCGGGCACCGCGCCCATCCATGCCGCGAGCAGCCCGGATTCAAACTCACCCAACTGATTTGAGGTATTGATAAAGATGGCATTAACCGCATTGACGCGGCCGCGCATCGTATCGGGTGTATCCAGCTGAACCAGTGCGCCACGGATCACCATGCTCACCATATCGAAACCGCCCAGCGCGGCCAGCGCCAGCAGAGAAAGCCACAGTTTTGTTGAGAGCGCGAACAGCAGCGTCGCCAGGCCAAAACCGGCCACTGAACCAAACATAATCATGCCAACATGTTTTTCCAGCTTATGGCGGCTGAGCCAGACGCCGACCAACAGGGCACCCACTGACGGCGCACCGCGTAACAGGCCAAGTCCCCATGGCCCGGTGTGCAGAATATCCTGGGCGAAGACAGGGAGCAGGGCGGTCGCCCCGCCCAGTAACACGGCGAACAGGTCGAGCGATATCACGCCCAGAACATCCTTGCGTTCGCGAATAAAGCGTACGCCCATAAACATGTTCGACAGCGTCATCGGCACACGTTCCTGAGGAGGGCGTTCATAACGTAAGCAACCCACCAGTATCAGCGAGAATAAATAAAACAGGGCTGAAACCCCGTAAACCACCTCGGGACCGGCTATATACAGCAGGCCACCCAGCGTTGGCCCGACGATCACCGCCGCCTGACCGCCAACAGAGCTGGCCGCCATGGCGCGCGCCAGAATCGGTGGCGGGACCAGCGCCGGCAACATAGAGGTAATGGCTGGCCATTCCAGGGCTTTCGCCAGCGAAATCAGAAAGACCAGCCCCCAGATTTCAAGTTTGTCTGCCCAGTGCAATAGCGTCAGCGCTACCAGGCCGAGCAGCGCGGCCCACTCAATCAGTTGGCCGATAACCACGATACGGCGGCGGTCGAACTGATCGGCCAGATGTCCCGCCGGCAACGCCAGAAGCACTGAGGGCAGGAACTGCATCAGGCCAATCATGCCTAACGCCATCGCGCTGTGGGTTATTGCATAGATTTGCCAGCTGACGGCCACGGAAAACATCTGAAAACCAAATGAAGAACAGGTTCGGGCGAGCCAAAACGCCACAAATGACCTGTGTTGCAGCAGCGAGTCTTCGCCTGTTGAAACGCCTGTACGCATCCTGATTCCTGTCCCGAAAAGCCTTGCGGCAAAAGTGGTTGCCTCAGTCTGATTGATGACCGTGATGCGGTCTGGTTTTTTCTGACTAAAGCATGGCGATGTTACTGTCTGGCGGTCCGCGCGATATTCACGACATGGGCAGCGTCAGTCAGCACAGATAGAGCCCTAAATATTAGCATGCTCAATATTCAGTTTAATAAATCAAAATATCGACAAGATGTGATTTTAACCCGCTGAATAATGGGGAGTTGCCGGATTACTTTTTATCATTCACCACAGAAAATGTACGAGCCGATCGGAAGGGACGTGACTTATCAGAGCTATTGGTCTTTCGTCGACGCAGCGATGATAAGATACGATCCAATGTTTTTTGACCGTCAGGCAAAGCCGTGTCAAAAAGCAAATAAAGGCGGGCTCGCAGGGCATAACGCTTTTTACGGCGTAAAAGACGTTAAAGCCCGCCCGACTGTTTCATTCATGGCCCGGGCTCATAAGGCGGCGTAAGACGTCAGCAAAGACGTTGGCAGGCTGACTCGATGTCGTCGCAGAAGTTCCCGCCAGGCCTTCGTTTCGCCGTCACTGACGCAAAAGGCGCAGACGGAGGAGATGATGTCCCTGAGTGTGCTACAGTGTTCAGGCACTTTTTTTCCTTGGGTTTTCAGAGGTCCCAGCTAATGACGAATAAACAGGGTGTTTTAATTGTTAACCTTGGAACACCAAAAGAACCCACGACTGCTGCGGTTAAAACATTTTTATCGAAATTTTTGCACGACTACAGAGTGGTCGATTTACCCCGGATCCTGTGGTGCCCGATCCTGCATGGCGTAATTATCCCGCTACGCGCCAAACGCGTGGCTAAATTGTACTCCTCTATCTGGATGGACGAAGGTTCACCGCTGATGGTCTACAGCGTCCGTCAGGCGCGCGCACTGGAAGCGTTGACGGGCATGCCTGTTGAGCTGGGCATGAGTTATGGCGAGCCGAGCATCGGGGGCGCTATCGACAGGCTGCTGGCGAAAGGTGTCGATAAAATTATCGTTATTCCTTTGTATCCACAGTTTTCCTCGTCCACCGTGTCATCCGTTTTCGACAGCGTGAGTCGTCACCTGCAGACGATGAAGAACCGCTACACACCGGCGATCAACTTCATCAACGACTATGCCGATCATCCTGCTTATATCGATGCGTTAAAAACGTCCGTGCTTGAATCGTTTGAGGCCAATGGCGTGCCGGATGCCTTACTGGTCTCCTATCACGGTATACCAGTCAGGTTTTCAAACGAAGGCGACAAATATCAGGAACGTTGTGCGTTAACGACGAAATTACTCACCGACGCCCTGAACATGCCTTCGCTAAAAGTAGTGATGACCTTCCAGTCACGCTTCGGCAGGGAACCCTGGTTGACGCCCTATACCGATGAAACCATTAAAAATCTGCCTGCGGAAGGCGTGAAAAGCCTGCAGGTAATCAGCCCGGGCTTTGCGGCAGACTGTCTGGAAACGCTGGAAGAACTGGATGAGCAGAACAGGGAAATCTTTATGCATGCGGGCGGGACGTCCTTTACCTATATTCCTGCGCTCAATGATAAACCTGTTCATATTGAGATGCTGCGCCAGCTGGCGGAGGGCGCGAAATAGCGTGCTGCGGTCCGTCACTTGTTAAAGACCAGTAGCGACAAAGCCAGAATGCGTTCATTCTGGCTTTGTGTTTTTTATTAACCTGCAGGATTTTATTATGCCAGATTGCTAAATTTGGCCGTAAAGCAACGCGTGGAAAGAAGACAGAGAAAGGCGATCGGCTGAAAAGCAAAAAGCCTGCTCGTAAGCAGGCTTTTTTAATTCTGGCTCCTCTGACTGGACTCGAACCAGTGACATACGGATTAACAGTCCGCCGTTCTACCGACTGAACTACAGAGGAATCGTGTGAACGAGGCGAATAGTAACGAGGTCGGCTCAGGGTGTCAACAGTATAAAAGCGTTTAGCATTCAACTGGCTAGCTTTAAAGCAATGCGTCTGCAAAGCAGGCGATTTAGTCGTGAGCGGCTCCTGTTCTGCTTAACGGGTCCTGCTGATAAAAGTGCTGAAGATGACGGTACATGGCCGGGAAACGCTCCGCCAGCAGGGCCGGGGCCGTAAAAAAATACTCGGATAATACCGCGAAACACTCTGCCGGATCGCTGGCGGCATAAGGATCGATGCTGGCGGCCTGCTCACCGACACTTTCCACTTCATGTTCAATCCCGGCCATCGCGCTACGCAAATCTTTTTCCCATTGGGCAACCCCACGTAGCGGCATCATTGGCACGCCGCTGGTATAACCGCTACCGCGCGCATCCAGTTTGTGCGCCACTTCATGAATGACCAGGTTGTAGCCGGAAAGATCGAAGGAGTCCTGAATATCCAGCCAGTTGAGCACGATTGGCCCTTGCGTCCAGCTTTGCCCGGCATGGACGGCAGGGGCGTGATGGACCAGGCCATGCTCATCCTGCCACAGGTCATCCACATTGAAAGGCTCGGGATAAATGAGCACTTCGTGAAAGCCGTCCAGCCAGTCGAGCCCCAGCTTCAGCACCGGCAGGCAGAACAGCAAAGCAATGCGCACGGTACGCAGCGCATCAAGCTGACAGCCTTCAAGCGGAACCAGTTTTTTTTGCTGCAGAAAATGCTGAGCCATGGCCTGCAGCGACTGACGTTCATCGTGGTTGAGGAGAGTAAAAATCGGCTGTGTCAGCCCGGCCTGCCAGGGCAGGTCAGTCAGATCCGTATTGCTGTGTGTTTTCCATGGCCATTTAAACATCGTTGGTTCCGCACTGAATGCTGCAATTGCAGAACCCTGAGCGACCAGACAGTAAAATGCCAGCATCAAAACGGCATGCTGGCATCGTCAGGCTTCAGGGATGAAGGAGCAATATTCAACCTGTTAGCAAGGAAATTGTCTGTGATTCAGCCCACAAAGCGCAGGCTAAGTTGATTCGCGCGTGGCACGCTCGAACTCAATAACCCAAACCCACGGGTTAACCTGCCAGCTGGTTGCCCCATACTGTTTTTGCCAGGCTTTGCGGTAGGCTTCTTTGGGCAGTTCAGAATTGACGTTCATGGTAAAGAAGTTGTTCAGGAAGTGCGAGTCGGTCTGCACACCTTCCGCCATAATGTCGTCTTCACTAATATCCTGAATCTGCTCTGCACGCACATCCGTAATAATCAGGTCGATGCGGCTTGCCCAGCGCGGCATATGAATGGCTGTTTGCCAGCCAAACTGCTCGGCGTCCGGTCCGCCTGACGTATGTTGGCCCAGTTCATTGCTGTCCGCCCGGTACTGGCAAAAGTCCGGCGAGCGAAACGGGGTGGGATCGCGTTCATAATCCGCCAGCGCATGTTCAGGCACGATGGGGCCACGCCAGGTTTCGCGGACCCAGAGCTTGTCGCCAGGCATGCCGTAAGGACAATGATAACGAATGTCGTTCATGGCCATCATTTTGTCACCGTGCAGGTGATTAGCCTGCACATCAAAGGCATGTACCCCTTCATGATGATCCTGGCCTGGACCAAAAGCCTGCGTTTTCATTATGCGCCGGGTTTGGGTTTGTTGGCCAACCAGCAGGGCTCGGACCCGCTGTTCGGAAAAAAGAATCGGCCGCTCTTTCATGGATTACCTCTTTTTATTAGTCGATCCCGGTTACTGCTGAAACAAAAAGGGCACCTAAATGGTGGCAATATCATAAAAAATATAAATCATTATTCCTGATAATTGGCCACCGTGTGGTTCGCTCAGTTGTGATGATTTTTAATCCACCGGACAGGAGTGGATAAAAAATCATCAGCACTGCTGTTAACGCGTATTACCGGACATCTGATAGTGAGAATACAGTACGTTATATCGGCAAAAATAGGAACCTTTTCAGATTTATCCATCTATAATTTTCGCCGATTTTATTGTTTTTTACATTTTTATTATGACATTAATTCCCTCACTCTGAGATAAAATAGCGCTGATTAATCATTATTAATATTAAACTATTCATCCTGCCTAAAACTGAATCAGTCAAGGCTGAAAAAGCAGCAAATGCATGTTTTCCTGGTAGCAAATTGCCATAAAAATGATCAGCGTCTCATTTTTAAGAGGAATTTAAAGGTCCCGACCGGCTTTTTCCTTAGCGATGTAAAGAAAATGTCATTAGCCATTCGTTATGATGACAAAGCCTATTCGCGTAACAGGTCGTCCATTGAGACGAAAATAACCCTTACAGGAAAAGATTATGTCACTTGCACTTTGGCAGGCTCGCTATGAAACCTGGTTTGAAAAAAACTGGATTCATGATGATGGCGCACACGATATTGCGCATTTACGTCGGGTCTGGATGAGCGCGCAGCGCATTATGGCAGGTACATCTGCCGACCCCCTGATCGTCCTGACTGCCTGCTACTTTCATGATGTGGTGAACTTACCGAAAAACCATCCTGAACGTCATAAGGCTTCCACTTACGCCGCCAGCGAAACGCAGCGTATCCTGCAGCAGGACTTTACGGATTTTCCTGCCGAATTAATCGGTGGAGTGATGCACGCGGTTCAGGCACACAGTTTTAGCGCGGCCATCACGCCTGAAACCCCTGAAGCGAAAATTGTTCAGGATGCCGATCGGCTGGAATCGCTGGGTGCAATCGGGCTGGCCCGGGTGTTTTACACAGCCGGTACGATGAACCGTCCTCTGTTCAACAGTGAAGACCCGCTGGGGAAAGCGCGTGAACTTAATGATGTGAAATGGACACTGGATCACTTTCAAACCAAGCTGTTACGGTTGCCTGAAACGATGCAAACCGAAGCAGGGCGGAGACTCGCAGAACACAACGCGGACTTCCTGGTACGCTATATGGCCAAGTTGTGTGCTGAGCTGCAGGGTAATCTGGTTAGTCTGGATGAGGCAGTACTTCGTGATTTTAGTCCTTTACATGCGGAATATTAAATTTTTATGACAGTATAGGAATCGATACAGTCATCCGGTAGCGTGGAAGCAATAACAAAAAAGGAGTGAGGAAATGACCGAAACTGTTAATTTGACGATTAAAATTGATCCTGCATTGAAAGAACACATTAAACAGCTGGCGCTTGAAAACCAGGTATCAATGAGTCAGGAGATCGTGCAACGTCTGCAGGCCAGCCTCGAAGCACCTTCTCAGCCCGCCATCGACAGTCAGAACACGGAAGAAGGCGCGTCGGATGCTTTAAGTTCCAGTGAAATCAAACAACTGCGTACGCTGCTTAAGAAGCAGAGTAAGAAAAAGAAATAATGGTTATCGGTTGTTCTCGCGATGAAAGCCGCCTTTGATAAAGGCGGCTTTTTTATTCAGAGCGCGTATTCAGACGGCAATGCGAAATTGTTGCACGCTTTCGGCCAGGCGTGAGGCCTGATGTTGTAAGGTATCGGCGGTACGCACCTGCCGCGCCGTAAGCCCCTCGTTAGTATGCAGTTCCTTGTCCAGCGCCACCACTTCGGCGGCAATGCCAGACACGCGGCGACTTTGTGCTGTGGCGTTTTCCTCCAGTTCTTTTAACTGGGTGACCACGGCGCTGACCGACTGGCTGATTTGGTAAAACAAGGCTTCCAGTGACTTCACCTTGTTGAATCCCTCAGAAATATGCAGCTGTGTATTGTTCACCAGCCCGTTAATCTGCTGAGCCGACTCGCCGCTTTTATTCGACAGGGTACCCATCTCTTTTGCCACGACGCTAAAGCTGCGTCCATAAACCCCTGCATGCGCTGATTCAATCGCCGCATTCAACGCCAGCAGACGCGTTTGCAGTGAAAGACCGTCCAGCAGCTCGACAATGCCGGCGATTTCCCCTGAGGAATCGACGATGTGGCGCATCTGCACCTCCATTTCATCGACCTGACTGGCGCACTGCTGCATCAGTTCATCCGCGACATGTGCCTGCTGTGCGGCCTGTTGCGAAAACAGCGTACTGTTTTCAACCTCTTCCGAGACACGATGCAGGCGCTGCGAAATATGACTAAAGCTGCTGTTTTGCACCTTATAGTGCTCGCTTACCTGGTCATTGGTATGCTGCATTTCCCGCGCACCCTCCGCCACGCTGGCGGCTATGGTATTAATTTCTGCCACAATGGTGCGCAGCCCTTGCCGCATATCCGCCACCGCGTTAAACAATCCGGCGGTTTCTAACGATTGCAGACGAGGCGGTTGCGGGCAACTGACTAAGTCGCCAGTGGCAATAGCCTGCAGCTGGCGGCTGGCCAGTCTTAAAGGAATAATCACGCCGCGCAGCAGCAAAACCCCACCCGTCAGCAACAGCGTAAACAGCAGCCCTGTGACCAGCAGCGACAGGTTACGGCTGGTGGTCAGCGTCTCCAGTGTCAGGTTGTTGACGGCAGAAAGCTGTTTGTTGGCTTGGGTGATTTCGTTAAACCAGGCGCTGTTAAACTGCTGTTGATAAGCCTGCATCGGCACCATAAAGAACGCATCGATATTATTGGCTTCCAGGCCTTTAAGCTGCTCTTCAAGGCCCTGGGTTAACATCATGAAACCCTGCTCAAGCTCCCCCTTGGGAACGGCATGGTACTGAGCAAACAGCTGTTCTGCATGCACGAGTGAGGATTTTGCGGTTTCCGCCAGGCTCTTCCAACTGTCCACAGATCCACTTTTCTGATCTTCCATCAGATAAATGCCTGCCCGGTGGCTGTTATCGCTGGCCGTCAGCAGCTCTATGCGAGCGTGATCGAGCAGCGCCAGCCGGTCGCGCATGGCACTCGCCTGCGTCAGGTTCACTTTGGTATGGCTGACCTGCGCGGTCAGCAGAACAATCCCGATGGATTGCAGCAAACAAAACAGCACAACGAACAGCATAAAATTGCCGCGCAGGCTGGTAAGCCAGGTGGGCACCGGGGGCAGTTTGACGCGATAGCGACGCTTCAGACTGCGCAGGGATAACAACGTGAGAGGTGACATCATTCTACCCATCAAGTGAAAAAGCAGCAGTATTCTGGGCTTGTATGACGAGGTTGTGACAATATCGCCTGGCAGCGGGAAAAGAGGAGAAAGGTTGCGCCTAAGCGCAACTTTTAGCGTGTTTTATGCTGTAAATCGCGGATGTAGGGCAGGAGAAGCTGCGCCACGGCGGCAAAAACGGGGACGACAACGGAATTACCAAACTGTTTATACGCTTGCGTGTCGGAGACCGGAATGCGAAAAGGCTCACTGCCGGCATCATCGAAGCCCATGATGCGTGCGCATTCACGGGGCGTAAGACGACGGGGACGATGCGCCATATTGGTGGCATCAAGGAAATCACGCTCGCCTTTATCCGCGTCCCAGCCGCGATCGATCAAAATCTCAGAGCCATCTTTATAGTAGCGGGCAGACAGGGTGCGCACGCAGCACTGCAGATTGCGCGGATCGTTCAGACCAAAGCCAAAGCCATTCCCCAGCGCTTTATGCTTTTTGGCATACTGATACAGATAACGCCACAGCACCGGCGACAGGATGTACTTATCATCAGGTGCGGCTTCCAGCAAACTTTGCAGGCTGGGCACCTGGGCAGGGAAAAAGCGTTTGATGTCGCGCAGGGTAAAATTCTCGCAGCCGGCAATGTCCCGTCGAATGCCCACCAGCACAATACGCTCGCGGTGTTGAGGCAAGAAATGGCGGGCATCAATCACTTTCGGATCCGGTGCACTGGCATCGGCATCCGCGACGGCATAGCCCAGCTCATCCAGCGTATCCATGATGATGGCAAAGGTCCGGCCTTTGTCATGGCTTTTAAGGTTCTTCACGTTCTCCAGCACGAAGAAGGGCGGTTTTTTGGCGGCAAGAATGCGTGCTACATCAAAAAACAGCGTACCCTGCGCCTGGCATTCGAACCCATGCGCCCGACCCAATGCATTCTTCTTACTGACGCCAGCCAGCGAAAAGGGCTGACAAGGAAAGCCTGCCAGCAGCACCTGATGATCGGGGATGGCTGCATCAATGGAGGAGTAGATCGCTGCTTCATCGTATAGCCCGGCAGGCTGCGTGACCTGGCGGATATCGGTATTGAAGTGGTGCTCAAGCGGATCGCTGTAATGGTTGGCCCGGTACGTGCGAATCGCCTCTTTATTCCACTCACTGGTAAAGACACATTTTCCACCAATGCGCTCAAATCCGCGACGAATCCCCCCGATGCCGGCAAACAGGTCAACAAAACGAAACGCAGGTGCATCATAATGCGCAGGACGAGACGGCAATAAGCGTTCGAACAGATCCCGCTCCGCAGTGCTCAGTGCGGGCAGCGTGCTTTTACCCTGACGAATACGGTTGATGAGCGTCGGTGACCAGTGCGCAAAGCCGGCCTGATGCAGTCGGGCAACGATATCCCTGACGGAATAGATCGACAGGACCTGGTGTAACAGATTCAGTTCATCGGAATGCAGAGCTGCAGAAAGAAGAGGTTCAGCGGTTGCGACGGCGTGCATGCAAATATCCTTAACAGTGAAGCGCCTATGCTATCACTCCTTGCCCGATGAGGAAATCCGCCTGACGCGGCGGCGGTGTGCTGTAAAACACGCGAGTGTAAAAGTCAGGACAGGTAGCACCGGACGCGTGATTACCGTCCGGAAGCGGCAAAAAAATGGCCGCTTTTGTCCAGGTGGCTTTCGCTTTTCAGGACGGCGACTAAAGTTGAAAGAGTAGCCTTTAAGGAGATGCTATGGCCGACGTTCACTCCAGCGAAACGCGCAGCAAAAACATGCGTGCTATTCGCCAGCAGGACACTGCGATTGAGCAACGCATCGCACTGTTGCTTAAAGATCGCGGATTCACTTACCGGGTTCAGGACAAAAACCTGCCAGGGCGGCCTGATTTTGTCCTGACCGCTCATCAGGCCATTATCTTTGTGCACGGCTGCTTCTGGCATCGTCATCACTGCTATTTGTTTAAGATACCCGCCACGCGCACCGAGTTCTGGACAGGCAAGATTAACAGCAACGTCGAACGAGACCATCGCTATGTACGGCAGTTACGTGAGAGCGGCTGGAAGGTTCTCATCATCTGGGAATGTGCACTGCGTGGCAAACTCCGTCTCGACGACGACGCGTTGCTTGAACGACTGGAAGAGTGGTTACTGGCGATGAATGACAGTGCTGAAATCGATCATCAGGGCATTCATCATTATCGTGAGCAGGAATGATCGGGCCTTGCTCATCAGTAACATAACATGTTAGATAGACGCTTTTCCGTGACCGGGAGACCGAGATGAGCAGCATAAAACTGACGGTTAAACGTCTCTACCAGATTCGTGATGAGCGCATGGTGAATACCAAAGCCACCGCCAGAATTTATGTGGGCGAAACGCTGGTGGCCACGGAAGAAATTACCGGCATGACGGAAAGCCCGGTCAGTAAATACCTGCATAGCGAAGGACTGGCTGGGCAAGCGGTGCGCGTCGAATGGGATTGTGAGGGCATCGCAGAGATGACGGTAACGGAAATCGAACGATGCCCATGTTGTCAACATAACGAACCGGAATAGTCACAACGCACGCATCGTGTGCCGTTGGGCTTCGTCGAGGATGAGGCTTCCACTGTTTGCGATGTAAGTCGTTGTCGATGACCGAATAAGGGACATATTTTGGCAGGAACCAGTTTATTAACGTTGCTGGATGATATCGCCACGCTGCTGGATGATATCTCTGTAATGGGCAAAGTCGCGGCAAAGAAGACGGCGGGCGTTCTGGGTGACGATCTGTCACTGAATGCGCAACAGGTCAGTGGCGTAAAAGCCAATCGCGAACTGCCGGTCGTGTGGGGCGTGGCCAAAGGCTCGTTTCTGAACAAGCTGATTTTGGTGCCGCTGGCGCTGATTATCTCGGCATTTGCGCCGTGGTTAATCACGCCGCTGTTGATGATTGGCGGCGCTTACCTTTGTTATGAAGGTGTCGAGAAAGTGCTGCACAGCCTGCAACACGACAAGCAGCAAAATTCACCGGAGGCCCGTCAGCAGCGTCTGGATAACCTGGCAAAGCAGGACCCGCGTGAATTTGAAAAGAAAAAGGTTAAAGGGGCTGTGCGCACCGATTTCATTTTGTCCGCCGAAATCGTCGCGATTACGCTGGGCATCGTTTCGGAAGCACCGCTGCTGAATCAGGTTCTGATCCTGGCGGGCATTGCCATTCTGGTCACGATTGGCGTTTACGGTATTGTGGCGGGCATCGTGAAAATCGATGATCTGGGATTCTGGTTAAAGCAAAAATCGTCACGGGTGGCCCAGTCAGTTGGTGCCGTGCTGCTGGCTGCGGCACCCTGGCTGATGAAAATATTAACCGTGGTGGGCACGCTGGCCATGTTCCTGGTGGGAGGGGGCATCATTGTTCACGGGATAACGCCTTTGCACCACTTTATTGAAAATGCTATCGCTCCGTTTAGCGGTCTGGTATCAGGGCTGCTGAGTAACGGCGCTAACCTGGTGATTGGTTTTATCATTGGGTCGATCGTGCTTTTAGTGGTTAACCTTATTGCCAAACTGCGTGGGTAATCGGTATAACAGCGCCTTCTTTTACGCGTTCTGGGGAGAAAACAATGAGCGACGATATGTTTGAATTCGATATAGATGCTCAGTTAGAGCAGGCCGAAGCCAAGGCAGAAAAAAAGGCGGCCGAAGTGCCTGACGACCTGAGTGACGAAGCGGATTGCGAAGGCTGCAAAATCTGATTCATCCTCCCTCTGAAGCGGATAGCCTCTTATCCGCTTTATTCCTTTCCAGGATAACCTTCTACTTTATTCTGAATTTGCCCTTTTTCTGCGCGCCTTAACAGCAGCAACTTTTTTACCATGCTATAAATAAATATTAAGAATTAATGTCAATGGATAAAGAGGGCGCAACATGGTTTTTGCAATCAGTGATGAAGTGCAGCATAAGGACGGCGGGCAAACGATGGTGGTGACCGGTCATGCCAGTGGCATGGTAGAGTGTCGCTGGTATGATGGTTATGCGGTCAGAAGCGAGGCGTTTCGGACAGACGAGCTCAGCCACACCCGTGAGTCACAACCGCAGTTAACGTCCTGATTGCAAATGACCGGGCCGGTGTTGTACACCTGGCCCGTCTGTCTTCCTTCCAGGCATCACGTCACGTAATAGCCTGTCTTCCACCTATGGCACGCTAGACGTTACCGTCATTATCCTCTTCTACCGCCTTGTAAATTCGTTGCAGAATATCCGGGAAGGCAGACTGAACCCGACTCCAGCTTGGGATAAACGGCTTGTCATTTGGGCGTTCTATAAAGGACTGACCCGCATCCAGGATAGCCTGGGTAAACATCTCGACCGCAGCCTCTTCCACGTGCTGATCGAATTTCAGTCCGTTCATGGCGGCCTCATGATTGTAGATTTCCATCATATCTAACGCGTTGCGATAGTAGGTGGCTTTCAGCACGCGGAAGGAGTCGCTGGTGAGCGGCACGCCCATGGTGGCAAGTTTACGTAAAAGCGACTGAACAATATCGTTGCTCATGCGCTTCAGGCCGCCTGTTCCGTCATCCTCTGCCAGCGGCTGATGCTTGTGGTCATAATTATCCGCAATCTCAACCTGGCACGACTGGCGTGTGGTGTAATTGCGATAGATCTCGGAGAGCACGCCAATCTCCAGGCCCCAGTCACCCGGAATTTTAATCCCGTTAAGGACATGAGTACGCATGGCGAACTCGCCGGAGAGCGGGTAACGGAAACTGGAGAGGTAATCAAGGTACTCCGAGTGACCATACACTTTTTGCAGGGAACGCAGCAGCGGCCCGACTAATAAACGGCCCACGCGACCATTGAGTTTGCCGTCGGCGACACGCGCATAAAATCCTTTACAAAACTCATACTGAAACGCGGGATTCGCCAGCGGATAAAGCAGACGTGCCAGCATACCGCGCTCATAGGTAACAATATCGCAATCGTGTAGCGCGACACAGCTGGTGCGGTCGGAGGCCAGCGTATAGCCGGTGCAGAACCAGACGTTACGCCCTTTGCCCGGATTCGTCGGCGACAAACCTTCTTTGTCCAGTTCCGCGTCGATCGCCTTCAGGCGGGGACCATCATTCCATAAGATCCGATGGCGCTGCGGCAGGCGAGAAAAGAACTCGCGGGCATGGAGGAACTGATCGCGATCGGCCCGGTCAAGGCCGATGACAATTTCATTCAGATACGGCACTTTCGCCAGTTCATCGACGATTTTGCTCAGTGCCGGTCCTTCCAGCTCAGAAAACAGGGAGGGCAGAATTAACCCCATTTTGCGTTTACGCGCAAAACGCACCATCTCTTTTTCCAGCGATTCGACGCTGCGGTGCGTGAGATTATGAAAGTTAGTAATTACGCCATTCTGAAAGAAATCACTCATTGCATCATCCTTATGGGGTTGCCCGAGGAACCACAGCCGTTCATGGCTGCGTTAAAAAATGGTCCAGACCTTCGCGCCAGCCTTCAGGGCCGTGATGCGTTGTATGATAAACCTGCCCATCATTACGCGTTAACGTGACAGGGTTTTTGCTGAAGCCTTTAATCACGATGGCATAATCGACCGCATCGAGCATAGGTGCATCGTTAGGGCCATCACCCAGTCCAATCGTGATCAAATCCTGATGGCTGTAATGCGACAGTAATTTATGCAGGGCATGGCCTTTTCCGCTTCGGGCCGGCATCACGTGCCAGAAGCGGCCGCCCTGGGTAAGCGTCAAATGGTAGTCAGCCAGCGCATGGCGAAAACGGTCTAACGCCTCGTCGGTATCGCGCCAGACGATAACTTCGGAGGCATCGCGCTGGCGGGCGAGCGCGGCCTCGGCGTCCGGTAAACCTGTCATTGCCGACACGTCGCTGTCGCTAAAATCCTGAAAGCCGCTAAAGCGGAACTGCTGTTTCATCGCGCTAAGAATCCGACAGATGGCGACGTAGTTCAGCTTATCGTCAGGGATACGAACGGGTTTGTCCTCGCGGAAGTAGAGAACCGCGCCGTTTTCGGCGATAAACGGCGTACCGCTAATCCCGATTTTTCGTTGTAGCGGCAGAATTTCCGCCGCCGTCTTGCTGGAGCAAATCACCACAGGAACCTGATGCTGGCTGAAGGTCTCCAGCCATGCTGTGGCGGCATCCCAGTTGTAGTCGTGGTGGTCAAGCAGCGATCCATCGAGGTCGGTCACGATCATCAGCGATTCATTCAGGTTGGGCATCCAGGTCTCCTCCACACGGCTCACGTTAGCCACGGCATCTGTTTAGTGTAGTTGAGTCCTGAAAAGGCCCGAGGTTCCGTACTCATGCAGACAGAACCAGGAGGATTCTTAAAACCCGATAGGACAAAAAGCGGGAGCGGTCAGAATGTGCACGACGCATGGCGCGCACGCTGCGGCTTGCGTAGGCAGGAGGAGAGCAGGAGCAGAATGAGATGAGCGAAACGTGCATCGCAGAAGCTTGTTTTCATTACCGGAACAGCTACTCTGAGAAAGCAGTATGTCTTCCCTGGTGTAACGATTTGAATACTTGCCTGGCCTGTGCCGGGTATTTTTTTGCCTGCTATTCCGCCCGGCGAGCGATCCCGCTAGCGATTGATCTCACTGTAGCGGCAATCGTGAATGTCCATCTCACACTGCTCCGCAGGTTCACGGCACGGCGCTGTCGGCCCGCCAGCATTTTTTTCAGCCTGCGCAACCTGAGGCGAAAAATAGTCCTGTACCTGTCCTGCCGTGTCACGCTGGATGGCATGAAGAAGCGCATCCATTTCACTGTCCCGATCACTTTGGTTTTCATCTGAAGCGAGAAAATGCGTCATAGTCTGCCTCCAAAGAGCAACGTGAATACTGAGTATAGAACGGCGGGCTGACAGCAGGGAAGGGTAAAAAAAAGCCCGCGCTGCGCGGGCAAAATAATCCTTGTTACTTTGGGTGTGTTGTTTTCCTGGGGTAGGAAAGCAACGCAATGAAGTGTAACGATTCTCGTGTTAAACGTCCGGCTGTGAAGTGTCAGGAAAACGAAAAAAACCCTGACTCAGATTTACCTGACTTTTCCTGTAACCCTTCAGAAAACGGCTATATTGGTAAGCAAAACGGTTTTTCTCAGTACCTAAAGGAATGGTTATGGACTTACTTCGAATTCTTATCGCTATTTTACTTCCACCACTGGGCGTTTTCCTGCAGGTCGGTTTTGGCGGCGCGTTCTGGCTGAACATTTTACTGACCTTGTGCGGCTACATTCCCGGCATCGTCCATGCCGTGTGGGTGATTGCCCGCCGTTAATGCCTGCATTCGTCCTACGCTTCCATTACACTGTTATCAGGAACGTTTCTGGAGAGTAACAGATGAAGGTAGACGATCGCGTAAGCGTTAAAACCGACGGTGGACCCCGGCGAATCGGTACGATCCTGGCGGTAGAACCTTTTAACGAAGGGACGATGTTTTTGGTGGCGCTGGACGATTACCCGCAGGGGATCTGGTTTTTTAACGAGAATAATCACCGGGACGGCGTTTTTGTAGAACCCTGGGTTCCCGCCTGATTATCGGTCAGTCTGATGAAAACGCCCGCGATGTCTGAGGATGTCGCGGGCGTTTACTTTTATCTGTCCTGTCACAAATGTCACAGGACAGGGGCGTGCGCTTTGGTCAGAACGTTTCCCAGTTTTCATGACCGGAGGTAGTGGCTACCGGACGTAGCACGGGTGAGCTCGCTTTCGGTGCCACGTCTTTAACATCGGGAGTTTTCGCGACCGGTGTGTCGACTAAGCGAAATGCGGAAACCGCTTTCGTCAGTTTACCCGCCTGATCTTCCAGTGATGCCGCCGCCGCTGAGGCTTCTTCAACCAGCGAGGCGTTCTGCTGGGTCACGTTATCCATTTCCGTTACCGCCTGGCTCACCTGCTGAATACCGCGGCTTTGTTCATCCGAGGCGGCAGCAATCTCAGACATGATATCGGTCACGCGACGCACCGCTTCGACAATTTCACCCATCGTACTGCCGGCCTCGCCAACCTGATGCGAGCCACTGCTGACTAACTTCACAGACTCGGCAATCAGGGATTCAATTTCCTTCGCGGCCTGGGCGCTGCGTTGTGCCAGACTACGGACTTCACTCGCAACAACCGCAAAGCCACGTCCTTGCTCCCCTGCGCGCGCCGCTTCGACGGCGGCGTTCAGCGCCAGAATATTGGTCTGGAAAGCGATGCTGTTAATCACATTGGTGATCTCAGCAATTTTCTTCGAGCTGCCAGAAATATCGTTCATGGTTTTCACTACACCACTGACCATGTCGCCACCGTTGCGTGCTTTATCTGATGCATCGGCTGCGAGTTGGCTGGCATGGTGCGCGTTATCGGCGTTCTGTTTCACCGTCGCCGTTAACTGCTCCATGCTGGCTGCGGTCTGCTCAAGGGCGGCGGCTTGCTGCTCCGTCCGCGAGGAGAGGTCGGTGTTACCGGCTGAAATTTCACTGGAGCCTTGATAAATGGCGATAGCGCCTTCACGCACCGAACCGACCGTTCTGACTAACGATTCCTGCATGCGCTGCAGATTATCCAGTAGTAAGCCGATTTCGTTACGACCGTGCGGTACTGAAGGGGCGGTTAAGTCACCCTGAGCGATACGCTCGATATGGGCAACCGATTTGCGTAAAGGCGTGATCACGACCCGACGGAGAAAAACAAAGGTCAGCAGCACCAGCACCAGCGCAGCCACAAACGCACCACCCATGGAAATAAAACCAATACGTGACTGTTCGGCAGCCTTGGCGTTAATGAAATCAGAACGGATATCCCGAAGTTTGATCGCCTTGACCAGCACAGCGTTATAAGCGTTATCCAGTTTACGCGTGGTGTCGGTTTCCTGGGCAATGATGCTTTCGAAACTGCCCTGTTTACCGGCATCAATCATCGGCTTCAGGCCTTTTTGAACATACTCTTTGAAGCGAGTAGTGAGCTCTTCGTCCAGCCTGACGTCTTCGGGGGTTTTATTCTTGCGGTTCAGGTAGACGTTGAGGCCATTTTCAGCCTGCTTAATACGCTCATCCGTTGCGGCAAGGTTGGCATTGAAATCATCCATCTCACCAATACGCGCGGCCGCACCGGCCTGGATGATATTCAGTCGGGCAGAGCGGAGGTTTGAGGAGCTGTCGATCAGACCGTTGCGGACCTGAATTTCCTCAGTCGCATCTTTCAACGACTGATTACTCAGGATGAGGAAGTAGCTGGAAATGCCTATACAGAGTGCGAACAAAAATAATATCCCGCCGAAAATCAAACTAAACAGCGGGACCAGTCTGAGATTTTGCCAAAAACTGACGTTGTGATGTCCTTCATTAATCAGCGTTGTGTTCATTTCCTTGCTCTCTTAAGGGGGCCTGATGAAAAAAAACATCGGCAGGAGCAGGAAAAGGTTTATGCTGAAAATTGAGATCTTGATCGCTAATCACTAAAAAAAACCGGCCTTTTGGGCCAGTTCTGTGAGGCGGCAAACTATCTTACGTTAACGTAAATACCAGAGGTCACGTTATCGGTTAAGCGCACGACATGGTAAATAACCTGCTTGTTGTGCGTTTTAATTTTCCGCTTAATGTTTCCTTTATGGGAAGAGACCGTCTTCGCTTTAATTTGCATTTTGTCGGATATCTGGATGGTATCATGACCCGACATCCACATTTTCAGCATATTTGACTCAGTCTGGCTCAACGTCAGAGGGTGAACGTCCAGCCCTGAGGAAATACGCGGAGACATGTTAAGTTTCTTTTGCAAATACGTGCTAAGGAGAGAATCCAGCGTTGAAGGTTTAATGGCTTTCGACGTAATAATTAAATTTTTTCGGACATACAGATATTCTTCAAAATGAATATTACTGATGGCCATAAAAATAAAAAACAGTGTTTCGGGATGCTGATTAATAATGCTGCGAATGCGCTCGCTTGAGTCGGTTTCGTGAATGAAACAGTCTTCATTAATAAACACAACACCTGGTTTCAACTGCTCACATCTTTGCTGTAATTGCTCAATATCGGAGACAGAAGTAATATTTTTCTTCTTCACTCCTTTAGAAGACATATAGTCCGATAATCCCAGGCGTGTGTAGTTGCAGGAATCCATAATAATCGTTGGCATGTTAGCGACCCTCACCAATTTGTTATCCGTTTAAATCAACGATGAATTACGCGTTGCGGTACGAGAAGATTTCCAAAGCGCTTTTTTTTATTCTGCTGATGCAGCGTGGCAACGGGCAAACGCCCGTAAAAGTCTTCTTCCTTGACCCGTTCTGCAAAATTTTTTCTTACTCTGGCCCCACACCTGGCGTCGAATCCACATCGGGTATTGATGTAAAGTCGTACCGGCGCGAAACACCGTTTTTGGGAGCAATGTCACTATCGCTGAAAACCCAGAGTTTTCTGATAGGACAAGTCTTAAAAACATTTGTTTCACGAAAGTGTAAGGCTGAAGAGTGAGTTGACAATGCCGGAAAAAACATTTTCTGACAAGAAAAATCACACAATATTTTTTCTTGTTTAATTTCAATGCATTGCCGATTTTATCACCAAAACAACCCTGTCGATGACTCTGTGTACCGCCCGACTAAAATACGCGATGCGCGGTTTAATAAGAATTATTTTAAGACTTATCGCACATTTATCAGAATATCCTTAGTTGATTTCTGGAAAATATGGTTTGAAAAATGCCCGGATAGTTGTGAATTTCTTAAGTATGGAAAAGGAAAAATAGTTAGATACTTAATGTTCAGGAGGGGGACAGTTCGGTGAGGAACTGGGCCAGAAGATCAAATATTTCGCCGAACAGGTGCTCACAGAACGGGGCGAGAAGGGGCATCAGCAGGCTGATCGTCAAAATGCCGACTGATAAGGTAATCGGGAAGCCGATCGCGAAGATTGATAACTGTGGTGAAAGACGGTTTAACAAACCCAGGACCATGTTTAGCGTGAGTAGCAGAACGATCAAGGGTAACGCTAACATCATGCCATTAAGGAAAATCATGCCGCCTGATTTTGCCAGCGCCATAAAAGCATTAGCTTCAAGTGGTGTTCCACCTACAGGAAGTGTATGAAAACTGTCCGCCAACAGTGAGATAAGCCACAAATGCCCGTTGAAGGATAAAAACAGTAACATGGCCAGCATGTCGAGAAAACGCGCAAGGACCGGCATATTAAGCCGACTGGCGGGATCAAAAAACGTCGCAAATGACAGACCCATCTGCAAACCAATCAGTTCACCGGCCGCCCGGACAGCTGCAAAGGCAAACTGCATCGTAAAACCAATGGCGATACCAATCAGCATTTGCTGAATCAGCAGCATGAAACCGGCCGGCGAAAACAGGGTGACGTTCACCGGCGGTAACAGCGGGACCAGCAGCCAGGTGATCATGGCCGCCAGGCCGATTTTCACCCGTTTGCTGATGGCGCGCTCACTCAATACCGGCGCTGTCGCAATCAGCGCCAGAATGCGCACCAACGGCCAGAAAAACTGGCTTATCCAGTGAACAAGCTGGCTGCTGTCGAGCGTAATCATCAGCCGATGATATAGGGCAGGTTAGAAAAAACGGTGCGGATATAATCCAGCAAGACGTTTAACATCCAGGGACCGGCAACGACGCCCGTGGCCGCCACCGCAATAATCTTAGGAATGAAAGACAGCGTTTGTTCATTAATCTGGGTCGCTGCCTGTAGCAAGCTCACCAGTAAACCGCTGACCAGGGCGGCCAGCAGCATCGGAGCGGCCAGCAGCAACGCGACGCGCATCGCCTCCTGGCCCATTACCATTACCGATTCAGGTGTCATGAATATCTCCTGTGCAATTCACAAGATCAGGAATAGAAACTTTGTGCCAGCGATCCAACCAGCAACTGCCAGCCATCCACCAGAACAAATAACATTAATTTAAAGGGCAGGGCGATGGTTGCCGGCGGCACCATCATCATACCCAGCGCCATTAATACGCTGGCCACGACAAGGTCAATAATTAAAAAAGGAATAAAGACGGTAAATCCAATCTGGAAGGCGGTCTTTAATTCACTGGTCACATAAGCAGGTAATAAAATACGCATCGGCACGGCTTCCGGCCCGACAATAGGAGGCGTATTTGCCAGACGGGCAAATAACGCTAAGTCAGCTTCACGCGTTTGACGCAGCATAAATTCGCGCAGGGGTTGTGCGCCTTTATCAATGGCCACATCCATACTGATTTTATCCTGACTGAAAGGCAGATAGGCATCCTGATAAATTTTATCAAAGGTAGGTGCCATAATAAAAAAAGTTAAAAAGAGCGTCAGGCCCAGTAATACCTGATTGGGCGGCGCAGAGGGCGTGCCCAGCGCATTACGCAGCAGACCAAAAACAATAATGATGCGGGTGAAGCTGGTCATCATTAACAGAATGGCCGGCAGAAACGTCAATGAGGTAATAAATACCAGCGTTTGTACCGGAAGTGACCAGCTCTGGCCACCATTGGCTAATGGCTGGCTTACCAGGCCTGGTAACTGGGCGTGAGCAACCGGTGCCAGCAACAGCAGCGGCAGAAAAGGGAGCAGTCGACGCATCATGGGTTTTTTCCGGGACGTTTAACCAGATTCTGTAATAACTGACGAAAATCCTGCGGCGCTGCCTTTTCCGCGGTGTCTACATCGGGTGAACCCGGTGGCAACGTATGCAGGTGGGTAATTTGCTGTGCCGTTACGCCCAGTACCAGACGGGCATCTGGCGTATCAACGATGACGACGCGCTCGCGCTGACCGACCTGGACACTGGCCGTGAGCGTCAGCTCACGGCTGCCGACTTTTTTCGGCGCAAAGCCCATACGACGGGCCAGCCAGGCGCATGCCAGAATCAACAGGATAATAACAACCAGAACACCACTTACCTGAGTCAGTACAGAGCCCGCAGAAATGGCGGGCGTCTGCGGCGTAGCCGGTTGGACAGTATGATTCTGGTTATTCATATTAACGGCTCAGACGGCGCATACGTTCTGAAGGCGTAATGATGTCGGTGATACGCACACCATATTTGTCGTTAACGACCACGACTTCACCCTGCGCAATCAGGTAACCGTTAATCAGGATATCCAGCGGCTCGCCTGCGAGACCATCCAGTGAGACCACAGAACCCTGTGTCAGACGCAGCAGTTCTTTGATGGTCATCTTGGTGCGGCCCAGTTCCACAGTCAGTTTTACCGGGATATCCATAATCAGGTCAATATCCTGCAATGAGCCTGAAGTGTTGCTGCTTTCAAACGATTTGAAAACGTCATCACTCTGTGAGGTGCTGGCACCAGAGCCCACCTGCTCATTCATTGCTTCAGCCCACAGATCGTCCGCAGAGATGGTGTCATCGGACGGTTTCTTGCTGTCAGTCATGGGGCTGTTCCTCGTTAAGCGAATTCAAAATCGGGTTAATCAAATGTTCTACACGCAGCGCATACTGACCGTTAAGTGTACCGTACTGGCTGGTTAAAACAGGCACACCGTCCACGTGGGCAATAATGCGCTCGGGTTTTTCAATCGGCAGGACATCGCCGGGTTTCAGCTGCAACACGCGTGACAGACGCAACGACGTTTCAGCAAAATGGGCAATCAGTTCCAGTTCAGAATGCTGAACCTGCTTCACCAGATTGTCCCGCCAGTGTGTATCTTCTGACCGCGAGTTTTCCAGCGGCGGATTCACCAGCATTTCACGCAAAGGTTCAATCATCGAAAACGGAATACAGATGTTGAACTCACCGACAAGGTTGCCAATCTCGACCTGGAACGGCGTGTTGACAACGATATCGTTAGGCGATGTGGTGATGTTGGTGAACTTCACCTGCATTTCCGAACGGACGTACTCGACATCCAGAGGATAAATCGCTTTCCACGCATCGCTGTAGCCATCAAGCGCCAGTTTCAGCATACGACGAATGACGCGTTGCTCGGTATGCGTGAACTCACGTCCTTCTACTTTAGTCGGAAAACGCCCATCTCCGCCAAAAAGGTTATCAACGGCAATAAACACAAGGCTCGGTGAAAACACGACCAGAGCCGTGCCGCGCAGCGGCTTCAGGTGGATCAGGTTCAGGTTCGTTGGCACCGGCAGGTTGCGGGCAAACTCATGGTATGGCTGAATCTTGATCGCGCCCACGCTGATATCCGGGCTACGGCGCAGCAGGTTAAACAGCGCCATACGGAAATGACGGGCAAAACGCTCGTTAATAATTTCCAGCGCCTGTAAACGCTCGCGCACCACGCGGCGCTGGGTATTGGGATCATAAGGGCGAATATCGCCCTCTGGCCCGTTTTGTTTCTTTTCTTCTTCCGCGCTGCCACTGTCGCCGTTTAATAGCGCGTCAATTTCAGCCTGGGAGAGAATGCTGTCGCCCATTGATTCACCTCAAAATGAAGGCGGTAAACAGTACGTCGTCTACGACCTGCGGAGGTTGACCTTTCACCAGCGGTGGTGCCAGCGCCTGTTTGATTTGCTCAACAAGCGCTTGCTTTCCTTGCTCTGTCGCCAGCGCAGCAGCGCTCTGGCGAGAAAGCAGCAGTAACAGACGACTGCGAACCTCAGGCAGATAGTCACTCATCCGACGACGCGTTTCTTCATCCGGCAGACGCAGAGTAAACCCTACGTACAGTACACGGTCTGGATCGTTGTCGGGATTGACCAGGTTAACCGTAAATGTATCAAGTGCAAAAAAGACCGGGGCGGGAGGCGGTTCAACTTTCGCGACCTCCGGCTTATCGCCCTCATGTTTATTCATTATTCGCCAGACTGCATAGCCTGCCACGCTGCAAGCGGCCAGCGTTACGATCAGCAACACTGGAATCAGGATTTTACGTTTGCGACCTTTAGCTTTCGCGTTATCAGACATTTTAGCAGTTACTTCCTGTGAATTATGGGCGAGCCTCTCGGCTCACCTGAACAGATTATCGCGTGTCTTAAGTCAAACAATGGCAAGAAAAGACACGGGTTTTACGCTTACCTTCAGCGTTTGTCGCTGTCAGGCAAAGGTGTCGACGGCGCCCTTACCGTTTAACCGGGCCTGAAGAGCCTGCGGTACGGCAATCGGCGTGATGTCGTTATCACTGTCCTGGGTCAGAGAGAAGCTGCCGTGCTGTCCGTCGCGACGCGCCTCTTGCTGATGCTGGAAGCTTTGCCCTTGCGCGAAACTGTCACTGCTGACCTGACTCTCACCCAGGTTAATACCATTTTCAGCCAGCGCAGTGCGCAGCTGAGGAAGCGCGGCTTCCAGTGCAGCCCTGACATGGCTGTGACCTGAAACCATATTTAACTGTGCCTGATCGTTATTCAGTTTCAGGCTGATCTGGATCGCACCGAGATCTTCTGGATGCAGGCGTAACTCCGCATTCTGCTGGCCGTTACGACTGAACATCACAATTTGTTGACTCAGGGCCTGCTGCCATTCATTGCTACCCAGGTGGGCATTCAGCATCGGCGTAGACGGCGTGTTCATCGACGCAGAGGCCGTGAAGGGTTGCATAACGCTGCTGGCGCTGGTTA
This sequence comes from Pantoea stewartii, assembly GCF_011044475.1. Taxonomy (NCBI): domain Bacteria; kingdom Pseudomonadati; phylum Pseudomonadota; class Gammaproteobacteria; order Enterobacterales; family Erwiniaceae; genus Pantoea; species Pantoea stewartii. The sequence goes on along the minus strand of NZ_CP049115.1, from coordinate 887,224 downwards.
TCGGCGCGGCAATCATCGTCTGATTATCGCTGGCTGCAGTGTTTATCGGACGCTCATCCTGCTTGTTGACGCTGCTCAGTATCTGCTGAAAACTGGCGTCTGTCGTCAACTGTGCCGGTGTCGATGCGGTTTGCGTCGTGGCTGCGGGCGTTACCCCACGGCTGGCCTGGTCAACGTTACTGGCCAGGCGACCGGCGTCCTGCACCTTGCTGTTTTTCGCGTCTTTGTCATCACCGCTCAGTGCCGTGGTCACCGCCTGCGTCAGTGCCGATAAGGCCGAACGCGGTCCGGCATCGCGTTGCATATCCACGTCACGCGTCGTCGTGCTGTCTTTCACGGCCTGTTGCAAGCCGGTTGCCGGTAACATGGCAAACAGCGCCTGAATATTTTGCATATCGCTGCTGTTCAGCGCGGCCTCTTTCGCGTCACCCTTATCATCGGCTGATTTTGTACCGGCTTTAATATTTTCCGGTTTAAACAGCGCACTGAGTGCAGTCGGGTTTTCCAGCGAAGAGATCAATGCATTCAACGACGTGGCAACCTTGCTGTCGTCATCAGCGACGCTATTTTTTTCTGCTGCAACTGTGGTTTTACTGTGCAGTTTCGCCAGGGAAAGCAACTGATTTCCCAGCGTAGTGATAAAGTCCTTCGGTAGCGCCTCGCCACCGCTCAGCAGATCGGTTGTCCCCGATGTTTCAGCGGTGCCGGTTGTTTTCGTTGTCAACGCAATGTTTGGCAGCGTAATCATTCGCCTTTCCTCAGTGCAGCCCGTTGGGCAAATTCATCCATCCGTTTCTGGTCGAGACGGTTTTCTTGTCGTAATGCATTTTCTTCTGCCCGGGTAATCAGCGTCTGATAGGCATTGAGACGTTGTTGTTTTTCACGCCAGTTAACCAGTGCCTGTTCAAGCCGTTGATTCCATTGCTGCAACTGACTGCGGTGTTGCTCAATGGCTTTTTCCAGCGTCTGAATGAACTGGTGATAGTTCGTCCAGCGGTTGCTGGCAATACCGCTGGACATGTCGCTGTTCAGCTTGTTGCGGTATTCATCCTGATAGTCAAGCAACATACTGAGCTGCTCGTTTGCAGCCTGCTGGCCACGCCGCATATCGCCTAACAGCACGGCGGCGCGTTCAAGATCCTGTTCCGCCAGGTCACGCAAAGTGTCAATGGCATTGACTGTTTTCATTACGATGTCCTCATATCAAACGCGCGAATTAACCGAACAATGCATGTAAATGCAGGCAGGCATCGTCGTACTCACTGCGCTCAAAAATGCCTTGTTGCAGGAAGGCTTCCATCTGCGGATAAAGCTGAATGGCTTTGTCCAGCATCGGATCGCTACCGGCGGCATAGGCACCGACGCTGACCAGATCCCGGTTGCGCTGGAAACTCGAGAGCAACTGTTTGAACTGGCGCACGCGTGCATAATGGTTTTCATCAATCAGTGACGTCATGGCACGACTAATTGAGGCTTCAATATCAATCGCCGGATAATGGCCGGCTTCGGCCAGACGACGTGACAGCACAATGTGGCCGTCAAGAATGGCACGCGCAGAGTCAGCAATCGGGTCCTGCTGATCGTCGCCTTCGGTCAGCACGGTATAAAACGCCGTGATCGAGCCGCCGCCATCGATGCCGTTACCCGCGCGTTCAACCAGGGCGGGCAGTTTGGCAAATACGGAAGGTGGATAACCTTTGGTGGCCGGCGGCTCACCAATCGCCAGCGCGATTTCACGTTGCGCCATGGCATAACGTGTCAGCGAATCCATGATTAATAAAACATGTTTACCGCGATCGCGGAAATCTTCCGCAATGCGCGTGGCGTAAGCGGCACCCTGCAGACGCAGTAGCGGTGAGACATCTGCCGGCGCGGCGATGACGACCGAACGCGCGCGGCCTTCAGCACCTAAGATGTTTTCAATAAAGTCTTTAACTTCACGGCCACGTTCACCGATTAAGCCCACCACGATCACATCGGCCTGGGTATAGCGCGCCATCATGCCGAGCAGCACACTTTTACCCACGCCTGATCCGGCGAACAAGCCCATACGTTGTCCCCGGCCAACGGTGAGCAGGGCGTTAATCGCCCGAACGCCGGTGTCCAGCACATCGGTAATAGGGGTGCGCTGTAAAGGGTTAAACGGCGGTGTGTTCAATGGGGCACGGTAGCCCGTTTCCGGGGAAGGCAAGCCATCCAGTGGGCGGCCGCTGCCATCAAGCACCCGGCCTAACAGCTGTGGCCCCAGCAGCAGCTGTTTACCTGAATGAGGGTTATCGCCGGTGGTGCGGGCATAAACGCGCGCGCCGGGCAGAATGCCGTCCACTTCTTCCAGCGGCATCATCAACAGTTTCTGACCGTTGAAGCCTACGACTTCGCTTTCAATTTCGCTAATCGTTTTACCGTCATTACGTTCAATCACACAGGTCGAACCGAGCGGCAACTGCAGGCCGGTAGCTTCGAGAACCAGGCCGGTGGCACGCGTCAGCCGTCCATAGCGACGAACAGGTTGCACCTGCGCAATACGACTTTCGAAGGCATCAAGCGAGCCCAGCCAGCGGTTCAGACGAGTGGTCATTAAAACTCTCCAGGTGCGGCAAGACGGCACAGTTCCTGCCAGCGGGTTGCCACGCTGGCGTCAAGATCGCCGTCTTCGGCACTGAGCTTGCAGCCGCCGGGGTGCAGTGTATTGTCAGCCAGTAAACGCCAGCCGTGCAGATCAAGCGTTGGCCCCAGTGTTTGTTCAATCCTCAGCAGGTCATCAGGATGCACCCGAAGCTGCGGCTTACCGCTAAACATGGGCTCCTGCTGCAGTAAGCCCTGAATCTGGCGCAGCAACGCACTGCCATCCACCGTAGTGGCCTGACCAATCACTGAACGCGCGGCTTCCAGAGCCAGCTGCATCAGGCGGGCAGCAATGACGCTGTCCAGCGATTCCAGCGTATTTTGAAATTCCGTCACCAGCTGCTGCATTCGCGCCTGTAAGGGAGCCTGCTGTTGCTGCGCATCAGCAAGGCCTTGCTGAAAGCCCGCGTCATAGCCGGCTTTCTGACCTTCATTAAACCCCTGCTGATGGCCTTCGCTGTAGCCTTGACCGTGGGCTTCTTTACGCAACTGCTGCTGCATCTGCTCAAACTGCTGTTGCTGTTCGTCTTCTTCTGATTCGAAGAATTCGATTTCGGGTTCAGCCTGAATCGTCGCGGGCTCTTCAGGACGCCCCAGTTCTACAGGCTGCCACAGTTGCCAGGGGCGGGCGGAAAATGCATCAGACATAGGTTTCCTCGCCGCCACCGATTACCATCTCGCCGGACTCTGCCAGACGACGCACCACCAGCAGGATCGCTTTCTGTTCGTTCTCTACTGCAGACATACGTACCGGACCACGGTTGGCCAGATCGTCGCGCAGGATATCGGCCGCACGGGCTGACATGTTTTTGAGGAACTTCTCGCGCAGCGGCTGCTCGGCACCTTTCAGGGCGATCAGCAACTGCTCGGATTCCACTTCCTGCAACAGACGCTGGATACTGCGGTCGTCCACTTCCACCAGGTTTTCGAACAGGAACATCTCGTCGATAATTTTCTGTGCCAGTTCGCCATCGAAGTCGCGTACCGCTTCGATAACCGCTTCTTCCTGCTGCGTTTTCATCAGGTTGATAATTTCGGCCGCCGTTCTCACGCCGCCCATCTTCGCACGCTTGAGGTTGGTACCGTCGAGCAGACTGTTAAGGACTTCGGTCAGTTCTGCCAGCGCTGCCGGCTGCACACCACCGAAGGTAGCAATACGCAGCATGACGTCATGACGCAGGCGCTCATCAAACAAGGCCAGAATATCGGCAGCCTGACCCCGTTTCAGGTGGACCAGGATAGTCGCGATGATCTGTGGATGCTCGTCGCGAATCAGATCGGCTGCGGCCTGCGGTTCCATGAAGTTGAGCGTTTCCATACCACTGGTGGTATCGCGGGTTTCAAGGATATCTTCCAGCAGGCTTGACGCACGCTCTTCACCCAACGCCCGGGTCAGCACGGAGCGCAGGTAATCGTTCGAGTTGAGGCTCAGTGCCGCGAACTGCTCGGCATCGCCTTCAAACTCACGCAGCACTTCGGTCAGTTGCTTATGCGAGACCTGACGCATGCTGGCCATCGCGGCACTCAGATGCTGAACCTCACGCTGGTTCAGGTGCTTAAAGACTTCCGCCGCGCGTTCTTCACCAATGGTCATCATCAGAATGGCGCTTTTTTCAGTACCGGTCAGACTCATAGTTCGTTACTCATCCATTCGCGAATCACCAGCGCAACAACGCGCGGATCGTTTTCAGACATGTCGCGGATACGCTGGCTCATGACTTCAGCGCTCATGCGGTTATTAGATTTACGTTCCTGCTCAAGTTCATCTTTGCTGAGCTGGACGCTGTAAGCTTCCTGATCGTTCTGCTGAGCAGCACGGGCAGCCTGAGCTTCTGCAGCGGCCTGCTCTGCGGCTTTCTTACGCAGAACATGCGGACGCACCATTTTGCGATACAGGATGAACGCCACCAGCGCAACCAACAGCCATTTACCTGCACTAATCAGCTGATCAAAGAACGACTGTTGTTGCCAGAAGGGCAGTTCAGTCGATACAGGCTCGGTGGTATTAAACTGCGAGTTCACCACGTTGACAGTGTCGCCACGTGTCTGTGAATAGCCCATGGCTTCGCGCGTCAGGTCTTCAATCTGCTTCAGCTGCTGCTCATTCAATGCAATTGCTTTGCCTTTATCGTCTTCGCGATAGTTCACCACCACGGCAACAGACAGGCGCTGCACGTCACCCACATTCATCTTGGTATGACGAATGGTACGATCCAGCTCATAGTTCACCGTATCATCACGGCGCGAGTTGGTCGGTACACTGCTGGTAGAGGCTGTGCTGGTCCGTTGACCATTGGCCGCATTGTTCTGACCATTGGCATTCTGGCCATTGGCCGCATTGTTATTGGCCGTATTGATCGGGGCCGTATTGGCTGGCGCAGGCTGGTTAGACAGTGCGCCCGGTACGCCGCCCGGATAAGGGCTGCCCGTCTGCTCGCTGGTGCTGGTCTGCTGAGAGCGAATAGACGCGTTTTTCGGATCGCCGTTCGGCTGGTACTTCTCATCCGTCTGTTCACTGGTATCGAAGTTAATCTGTGCCGTTACCTGCGCATGGACATTGCCCTGGCCCAGAATCGGGTTAAGGATCGCTTCGATACGTTGCTGGTAACGCGCTTCGACTTCGGCGGCATATTTCAGCTGTGCATCGTTCAGATCACGGCCTACTGCGTCAGAACGGGTTAACAGATGACCGCTCTGATCGACCACGGTCACGTTCCCCGGCGGTAAACCGGCCACGCTGCTGGAAACCATGTGCGTGATGGCCTGAATCTGACCTTCATCCAGCGCACGGCCCGGCTGCAGAGTTAACGTCACAGACGCGGAGGGCGCTTTTTGCTCACGTACGAAAAGGGTTGGTTTAGGCATCGCCAGATGGACGCGCGCCGTTTTCACCGGCCCCAGAGATTCGATAGTACGTGCCAGCTCGCCTTCCAGTGCGCGCTGGTAGTTCACCTGCTCGCTGAACTGGCTGATACCGAACTTTTCTTTATCCAGCAGTTCAAAACCGACGTTGCCACCTTTAGGCAGGCCCTGTTCAGCCAGACGCAGGCGCAGCTCATGCACCTTATCTTCCGGCACCATTAATGCACCGCCGTTATCCGCGAAACGATAAGGGACATTCATTTGCGTCAACTGCGTGACAATGGCACCCCCGTCCTCATTGGACAGGTTGCTGAACAATACGCTGTAGTTCGGTGTTTTGGCCCAGAGCACCAACGCAAAAACCACAGCGATAGCGGCTGCGGCTGCGACGATTAACGGAATACGTGGATTGGCACGCAGGCGAGCGAGAAGGTCACCAAAGCCTTTCGTTTCTTCATTTTGTGTGGCGGCTGCACTCGCATTCATGACCGATTCCTGCCTGACGTAATTGACCGGGTTAGTTGTGATGGCAAAACAGACTCCCTGACCTGCTTAAATAAAATTTCTACTTCAATGCCTGGCATTATTTGATGAAACGCAAAATTCGATGGGTGAATAAGCCACGGTTTTTAGCGTCATTTAGCGGCTTTGTCTTATTGACAATGTGTTAACTTCTCCCCACGTCAAAAATCTTCATCTTTTTTAATGAGGTAGCAACCATGTCAATTCAGGCAATCGACGGTGTTTTACAGCAGTTACAGATGACCTCGCTTCAGGCCAATAACAAAAGCGATGAGGTCAACAGCCATATCGATTTTGGCGCGACCATGAAAGCCGCTCTGGACAAAATCAGCGAAACCCAGACCACTGCCCGTAGCCAGGCGCAGGCGTTCGAAATGGGGAAACCCGGTGTCGCTTTAAACGATGTGATGGTCGATCTGCAAAAATCGTCTATCTCCATGCAGATGGGGATTCAGGTCAGGAACAAGCTGGTTTCGGCCTATACCGACATCATGAACATGCAGGTGTAGTCGGGAAAACGGGTCTTTATTATCAGGTATATGCCTGGCGGCGTTGAGTTGGGACAAGAGCGACACAGAATGTGGCTTTACCAAAAGCGCCTTCTTGTTGCTTTATACGTGTTCAACGATGCAATCGTACACCTGATAACCTTTCCTGATGCGTTCAGGCCATGCCAGCCGCGCGCGGTAGCCGAGTTGGGCCTGTCAGGGCCGCGTCTGAGACGCGATTGTCGCACCACAACCTGCATCATCCCTTTACTTCAGACATCTACCTGTCGGTGTTTATTCTCCTTTTCTTGCCGAAAGAAAATATATCCTGCATCTTTATCCTTCGCTTCCGTGCAGGCGTTCACTATGACATTTTCGCTGTGCCGGTTACGGCTGCATGACGCCATCCGCTAAAGTATTTTCAGCACGGTTCCTGCGTCAAAAAATATCATTTCTAATGTTGTAATTTTTCTACGACTTTTAAAAGAAAAATTAGTTAGCTTAATAACTAAAAATATCCCTGAAGGTGGGAAGTAAAAAATGAAATACTGAAAGCAAAAGATGTAATCTGGTATGTATTCGTAAGCCAGCAAAACCTGTTTACCTTAACGGCGACGCGGGTTGCGACAGCAGCGTAACAGGCACCACGCGGCTTGCATCCCCGGTTACACATCAAACGGAAATATTCCTCTTCTAATCTAATTAAAATATTTAACTGTTTAAATCTGTCGCCTGATATTAATGTCAGCATTCTTTCTGCTCACGGATATATCAACATGAGATACTTAATTCAAACACTTCTCACGAACTCAAAAAGTGGTGAGCAGATTAAATATGAAGTCTATTCGGAAAACCGGAAGTCAGATTTTATAGATAAAATTCCGGAAGGTTCCTGCACAGTGATTTCTTACAAACTGACTGAGGGGACGATTCAGTTGCTGGATCGGGATGTGAATCTGCAACCGTTATTCGATGCCCATCGACCGGCGCAGGATGTTTTTTATCCAGACGGCCCTCACCGGATTAATCTTGAGATGCTGGTCGATTATTTAAATCAGCAAGCCTGATCATGTGCAGAGGGGGCCCGCTCCGGTATCCGGCGGTTTTCTGCGCCTGCGATCCGTGTGAATAAAGGGCCAAAGCCTGTTGCCCGCCCGTCCCTGACCGTTGCCAGGCGAGCAGCCCACATGCCAGGCCAGCTGGGTTAACGAACAGGGAGGTATGGCTTCTCATCCTGCTGGCCTTAAAATAACGACTGCACCGGCTTCAAAGCATGGTGCAGATCACCGTCTGCCCCGGTTAAGTGGGCAGACGGTGACATGTCATGATGCTTTGAAAGGATCCTTTTTATCATCCTGACTGTCATCATTTTTTCTGGGCACTTCACCGTGATCTTTCGGTGCATCGTTTGCGGGATGATCATCTTCCTCGTAGGCATTTCCCGCATTAGGTGCGGCTTCGGGTAATCCTTTGCTGACATCGCCTTCATGTTTACGTTTATCGTTACTTTGGTTGTGCATCGTTTGCTCCTCTTTGTCGTCCTCTAAGTCTAGACCAGCACAACAAAGCTGTGAGCGGAGACCCGTCAGCATATTTATCATCACGTAAGGACGGGGTATGACACCGCCGTTTTCCGCCTGACCACGGCGAAGAAGCCATGTCCTGTAAAAGTGACTTCCGATTATTCCTAATGCAAAACCGCTATATTGTCCTACCTTTAAATCCCCAGACGATATTTTCATTGGAAAAACAACCAAAAGGAAACACAGCATGAGTGATTCAATCGAAACCAAAAGCAAAACCGATTATCTGCGTGACGTGGCATCCCAGTTGAAAGAAATGCGCCACTATGCGCAAACGAACACTGAGACGCTTTCCGCCCATTGGTTAGCCTTTGATGCCGGTGAATACAAGGATGAAGGGAATGCGGCCCGTATTGACGCATTACTGAATAAGCAGGGAACGTTGCTGGAAGATCTGGAGAAAGCCATTCAGGATATTGAAATTGAAATCAACCACAGTGAGCAGGAGAGTTAAGGTATCTCCCGCCAACTGAGGGGTGGCGATTAACGGATTAATCCGCCACCAGCCAAAACTCGGCTTCATCAAACATTTCTTCCACCAGACGCGCGACAGTGGCTTTATCATTCTTGCTGAGGTCGGTTTCTATCGCGTTACGTTCCATCGGTTTCACCTTGACCTCGATGTCAGGAAAAACACGATGCACACGCTTTTCAAGCTCTGCCAATATCATGTCGCGCGCCCCTGGCAGGCCCGCGACATTACGCTTATCGTAAATTAACTCTACAAACATAATAACCATCCCTTCAGGGCAAAATCGCGTTGCCATTTTACTGTAAATAAAAACAGTATCAAGCTGATGTTTGCATGAATCCGTTTTTTAGGTCCCGCGTAGAAAAGCATTTTTATCTGGTTTACTCTGAGGGCGCTCTTAACGATATATGCGCTCACTCACCGGGAGAAGTGCAATGCGACAATTGGTTATTGATATTCTGCTTAAACTGGCAAAAATGGATGTCGATGCAAAGGAACTGACTGCTCAGGTCGAAGCGCAGTCATTGCTGGTTGCCGCTTTATTAGTCCAGGCGAAACAAGATAATGCGTTAACGATTTCTGAGACGGTGCAGGATGCCATTGTCACGGCATCGCGTTCCTCATCAGAGTTCATGCAGTCTGATATTGATCTGTTGCTCACGCACCTCAACCGATTACTGGCCGTGGCTAAGTATGTTGAGGTGAGGGGAAAGCTCGAACAAGAAGAGTGATGGCTAACGCTGGCGGCAGAGGGGTTTTCTGCCGCCAGCGAGGCCGTATCAGGGGCATTAACCGTTTGTTGTCACGACGCTGCGCAACGCCATCGCCGTTATTCTTCCTGTCCGCACAGCTGAGGTATAGCTAAAGCTCGTTCTTAATACAAAATTCTTCCCAACTCATTCCCAGAGATTCGGCATGCGATCGGAGATAGGCTTCGATGGCTTCGGCGGCGACGGCTTTATCCGGCTCTGCCAGTTGAATCGAAAAAATCATACCATCAAGATTTTTCTGGCGTAAAAAGGCGGCATAAATGCGTTCGGCGTGCCACTCGCGCAATTCACGCAGGGACATATTGGCGGCACGGGCATCCTGTTCGGTCAGTTCATCGAGTGCGGCCTGAAAATCGGCATGGGCAGTGAAGAACATTTGGCGTGCCTGGGCATAATAAGCTTCTGGAGTTTTCATGACAAATCTCTGAGATGTAATGCAGGGCGACAGTGTAGCCTGTTGTGCCTCCCTTGTCAGGCCGGAGTGGACAGGTTCATTCACAGCGATAAAAGCGGGCAGGGAAGGGAATAAACATCACCCGGTGCGTGATGAATCCAGGAAAAGCGCGCTTTACGTTGATTTCATCCCTCAGATATCTTGCACATCTGGCAGTAAAAATTATAACGTAGCCGCCATTAACCGGATTTAGGGATCAAAGATGAAAAACTGGATGCTGATTGCCACACTGGCGCTGAGTGGCTGCGCACAAATAAACAGTTATCAAAGTGCGGTGCAAACGCCGGCCCCGGCAAATTTACAAGGCAACTGGCAGACGGTTGGGCCGCAGAGTAACCTGATTAGCGACAAGGCGATTGGGAGTCTGATTATCAACGCGGACGGCAGTACGCTGGATTGCCGGCAGTGGCAACGGGTCATTGCGAAGCCAGGCAAATTGACGCAGCTGAATGGCGATTATGTCAATGTTACGCGTCAGTTACGCATCATGACACTGGATCTGGATGGCGGTGAGCTGGATTACGACGGGCTTACGTTGCGTAAGGTCGATCGACCCACGGTGGAATGCCAGAAAGCTTTACAGGAAGCGGCCCAACATCCCGGTGTGGATGTGATTCAGAATATCGAACCCGAGATTATGCGTCCGGTTCTGAACAAATAAATGACGCAAAGCGGTCTTAAGGACCGCTTTGCGCTGATGCGCAGGCTGTTACCGCGCCAGAAAAAGCAGCGGACCTGTGGTTTTATGCCTCAACAACCCAGACACTCACGCTGCCTGCATTACAGCGAAACACGGCGCTGCCGGCGTCGTCCGTCGTAACGGTATCGGATTGATGTCCCAGATAGTCATACCATACTTTCCCGGCATATCCTTCTCCCATTGAAATCTGTTTTTCCCCCGCTTCGCCATTCGACATGATCACAATACAGCCCGGCTTTTCAGCGGTTCCGCTGCGGCTGAACGCGACGCAGTTAGGATGGTCGAAGTAATCGGTTTGCGCGCCCCAGCCAAATTGCTGACGGGCACGAATCAGCCCTTCGAGTTCAGGAATGACCGGCATATCGACCTGATGCATTTCACCGTCTCCGCCTTCATCCTCATAGTGGGCACCGAACAGGTCCGGATAAAAAATGGTCGGAACGCCTTGCTCGCGCAACAGAATCAGCGCATAAGCCAGCGGCTTAAACCAGGCTTCAACGGGCGCTTCCAGAGACTGCAGCGGCTGTGTGTCGTGGTTGGCCACGATAGTCACGGCATGCCACGGGTCGGCTAATACCAACGAGTTATCAAAAATTTTGCTCAGGTCATAATCGCTGCCGGCTTTAGACGCCTGATGAAAATTCATATGCAGCGGGGCGTCAAACAGCAGCGTTTTGCCTTCCACCTGATTGATATATTCCTGCAACTTTTCGGTTTCAAAGGACCAGTATTCCGCCACAATAAACAGCGGTTCGTTAGCGACGTCCTGAATATGTTCGATCCAGTCTTTGTAAAACCAGGCCGGGATATGTTTTACCGCGTCCAGACGAAAGCCGGTGCAGGGGACCTGCTCCATGACCCAGCGCGCCCAGTATTTGAGTTCTTCGCTCACCGCCTTATTGCGGAAATCAACATTGGCGCCCATCAGATAATCAAAGTTACCTAACTCGTTATCCACCTGGTCGTTCCAGCCTTCAGCGGTGTAATCGTTGATAATTTTGAACACGCCGTTTTCATCGGGATTTTCAATATGGTCGACCCCGCTAAAACACTTATGATCCCAGATGAATGTCGAGTATTCGCCTGCCCGCGCCGGAAACGTAAACTTTGTCCAGGCTTCGCATTCCACGACCTCGGGATAAATTTCATCACGATTATCCGGGTTAACGCGATTTACGCTCACCTGTTCTTTCTCGTCCGCGCCCATTTTATGGTTGAGAACCACATCCAGCAGCACGCCAATGTTGTGGCTGCGCAGCGCATTGACGGCAGCCAGCAACTGCTGCTTATCACCATATTTGGTGGCGACGCTGCCTTTTTGCTCAAACTCGCCTAAATCGAAGAGATCGTAGCTGTCATAACCCACCGAGTAACCACCGGACTCGCCTTTATAGCAAGGGGGCAGCCAGACCATGTTGATGCCGATGTCATTAAGCAGGGCCGCTTTTTCTGCGACTTCCGGCCACAGCGTGCTGCCATCGGGATAATACCAGTGGAAAAACTGCAAAAGGGTTGGGTTGTGCATGACAAACGTCCAGTCAGAGGAGAGGGAACTGGAAGTATGGGATAAGAGTGAAGAAATTACGCGGGTAAACTAAAAAAAGAGTGTTTACCCGCATAAGTCGGCCTTTACTGGTCTTTTGGGTAAAGGATATTACCCGCCATCTTGCCGTAAGAAGAGACAATGTTGTGTTGCTGCGTTGAGGTCGTGACCAGCGAGCGCAGTTCGCTCATACGTTCACCCAGCAACGTCTTCAGCGTGGTTTCATTCTTCAGAATTTGCTCAAGTACCGGGCGAATTTGTGCCCGCTGTAATGCTGACAGCGCACTGGCATCGTTATCACGCGCAACACGCTCGACGCTACTAACGTAAGTTGATTCGCAACTAAGCAACTCATCCCATTGTCCCTGCCGGGCATTTTCCAGCATGGCATTACTGAGCGTGAGTAAGTGTTGATATCCTTTTAGCAGCTCGAGTGGATGACTCATTAAAAGGTATCCTGCTGTGGCTGGTAATTAGGGCCAATCTGTTTCCACGCATCCGCAATATTATTGAGTAAGCTTTCGACTTCCGTAATGGCCTCAAGGTCGTTGTTCAGGTTAGCCTGTAACAGACGACGGGTCATATATTCATACAGATCGTCGAGATTAGCGGAAATTTCACCGCCAACCTCATGGTTCAGGCCTGCGCGCAGCCCGTTAGTAATGATATTAATGGCCTTAGATAAGGCGTTACCTTTACCGGGAATATCGCCTTGCTCAATTAAAATGGCAGCTTTTTTCATGGCGCTCAGGGCGCCATCAAAAAGCAGCACGACCAGCTGATGTGGGCTGGCGCTTAATACGGCGCTTTCCACACCTACCTGCGCATAGGCCTGAATACCGGACTTAGCGTACATGCTTACCACTCCTGTTATAGTTTGGCGAACTGCTGGGTCAAATAGTTACCGGTCTGGGTCATGGAGCTGACCAGGGTAGACAGACTGGTAAACTGTGTTTTGTAACGCGCCATGGTCGCCGCAATCTGGCTGTTTACTTCGTCGTACTGATCGGACAGTTTCTTCAGTGAGGTATTAATGCCGTTAGTGGCATTTTGTACCTGTCCGTCACTGGCCAGTATCTGCGTCAGTTTGTTATTTGCCTGTGTGGCAAACCCGGTTGTTTTACCGTCACCCGTCAGAAAGTTCAGGACATCTGTCGGTTGATTGGTCAGGGCTTTGTCCAGTTTGGTGCTGTCCACAGTCAGCTTGCCGTTAACGTCCTGCGTGATCCCTAGTTGTGACAGACTGGTCAGGTTTCCGCTGGCTTGTGCGCTGGACAGTTGACTGCGCAGGCTGGTCTGGATGTTACGTAAGGTATTATCACCCAACAGATCGCCGTTACCGGAACTTTGCGACTCACCCGCTTTCACCGCGGTATATTTCGTCTGGTTACCAATAGTGGTTTGCAGGGAGTTGTAGGCATCCACGTAAGCCTGGATTGCCGCTGTCATTGGCTGATTGTCTGTGGCGACGGTCAGCGTTTCCGGTGTATTTGCAGCGGTGGTTTTCGTCAGGTTGAGCGTGACACCTTCAGGCGCGTCCGTGACGGTATTGCTGCTGCGGGTGATGGACACGCCGTTAATTTTTAACTGCGCATCTTTAGCGGCAACCTGTTCGGTCATCGCGTTGCTGCTGCCACCCGAACTGTAATTAATATACTGGGACAGCGTGCCGTCGTCCGTACTGACCGTCATCGCATTCGCTGTGCCACTGTCGCGTGCAGTCAGAGACAGATAATAGGTATTATCGTCTGCTTTAATAATACTGGCGTTTACGCTGCCTTGCTGTTTATTAATCGCATCGCGAATATCAGACAGGCTGGTTTGATCTTTGCTCAGTGTTACCGTGAGCGGCGATTTCTGCCCAGACTGGGAAATCGTAATCGTGCGAGATGCCAGGCTCTGATCACCTAAGTCGGTATCTTTACTGCTGGCTGATTTTGACAGCAGCGATTGCGAAGAGGCGAGTTGAGTAACCTCAATAGAATAGTTACCGGCGGAGGCTTTGCTCGCCAGCGTGGCAGTGAAAGCGGTATTCGTGCTGGTGACTTTCGTAGCCGCAATCGTCGAGGCATTTTGCAATGCCGCCGCCGCGGTCTGCAATTTTGACAGGCCGGTTTTCACCACGCCCCAGGCGGTAAGCTGAGCGTTATAGGACGCCTGCTGCTTAGTAATAGGCGTCAGTTTAGTCTGCTCAGCGGATTCCAGGCTGCTGTAGAGAGTATTCAGGTCGAGGTTCGTACCAGCACCGAGTGAACTTACACTTGCCATGCTTTAATCCTTTACGAGTTTACGTTAAGTGAAATGGGTATCGGCAGCGAGTGGCAAAAGATTAGCCTGTTTCTGAAAAAATTGATGGCTGAATAAAACCCCTTTCTTTAATTGTCTTCCCGGATTTGGCTGGCGAAAAATTACTGAATTTTTTTTCTAAAGGTTGAACGAGGGCTGACGATAATCAGGTTGTCGGTAAGCTAGCCGAATTCAGACGCCTAATATGGCTCAATTTTTTAAAGGAAAAACATCATGGCAGTGATTAACACTAACACCCTGTCGCTGGTTACCCAGAACAACCTGAGCAAGTCACAGTCTTCTCTGGGTACTGCAATTGAGCGCCTGTCTTCTGGCCTGCGTATCAACAGCGCAAAAGACGATGCAGCCGGCGAAGCTATCGCTAACCGCTTCAGCTCTAACATCAACGGCCTGACCGTTGCAGCCCGTAACGCCAACGACGGTATCTCTCTGTCGCAGACGGCTGAAGGCGCCCTGACTGAAGTGAACAACAACCTGCAGCGTGTACGTGACCTGACCGTTCAGGCGCAGAACAGCTCTAACTCAGCATCTGACATCGACTCAATCCAGGCTGAAGTTAACCAGCGTATGCAGGAAATCGACCGCGTCACCAAGCAGACCGATTTCAACGGCATCAAAGTTCTGAACACCGGTTCAGGCAGCACCACTTATAACTTCCAGGTTGGCGCAAAAGACGGCGAAACCATCGGTATCACCATCAGCTCAAGCGACGGCTTCGACCTGGCAGCAGCGGGCCAGTCTGGCACCACTCAGAACACCAGCTCAACAACCGGTCAGACCGTTAACGGTAACGCGCGTACCACTTCAGCTATCGGTTTCGACGTGCTGAAAGGCGCAGTAACCGGCGGTACCGGCGGTACTGCAGCAGGCACCACACCGCTGGCCGACATTGACAAGGCGATCAAAGCCGTTGACAACCAGCGCAGCCTGCTGGGTGCGTCTCAGAACCGTTTTGAGTCCACCATCAGCAACCTGAACAACACCGTGACCAACCTGACCGCTGCCCGCAGCCGTATTCAGGATGCGGACTACGCAACGGAAGTGTCAAACATGTCCCGCGCGCAGATCCTGCAGCAGGCCGGTTCTTCTGTACTGGCACAGGCTAACCAGGTGCCACAGACCATGCTGTCTCTGCTGCGTTAATCGCCGCACAGCCCGTCTGATTAAAAGCGCCCCCAGTGATGAGGGCGCTTTTTTATTGTTGATGGATCCAGCAGACGGTTGTATTTTCCGGGTATGACAGTCTGCCCGAAGCTCTCTCACAGGGCTGTCTGACTGTCGTTTGACAAACTAAGGTTCGCGCAATGCTTATTGTCGATGGGGCAATGATTGTTTGCGCTGAGTTAATGTCATCAGAAAGCGTAACAGCGACAGCACTATTTTTTGATAACCACGCCATTCCGCCAGGATGCCTTCCTGTCTCATTAAAATAAAAGCCGTCATTCTCTCTAAAGTTTTAGCCCCGACGGGCGATAACAATAGTGAAGGCGATAAAGCCGCAGGATTAACACCTGACCCCCGACATTATTTATGAAGGATAATTATCATGGCCGTTATTAACACCAATACCCTGTCGCTGGTTACCCAGAACAACCTGAGCAAGTCACAGTCTTCTCTGGGTACTGCAATTGAGCGCCTGTCTTCTGGCCTGCGTATCAACAGCGCAAAAGACGATGCAGCCGGCGAAGCTATCGCTAACCGCTTCAGCTCTAACATCAACGGCCTGACCGTTGCAGCCCGTAACGCCAACGACGGTATCTCTCTGTCGCAGACGGCTGAAGGCGCCCTGACTGAAGTGAACAACAACCTGCAGCGTGTACGTGACCTGACCGTTCAGGCGCAGAACAGCTCTAACTCAGCATCTGACATCGACTCAATCCAGGCTGAAGTTAACCAGCGTATGCAGGAAATCGACCGCGTCACCAAGCAGACCGATTTCAACGGCATCAAAGTTCTGAACACCGGTTCAGGCAGCACCACTTATAACTTCCAGGTTGGCGCAAAAGACGGCGAAACCATCGGTATCACCATCAGCTCAAGCGACGGCTTCGACCTGGCAGCAGCGGGCCAGTCTGGCACCACTCAGAACACCAGCTCAACAACCGGTCAGACCGTTAACGGCAACGCGCGTACCACTTCAGCTATCGGTTTCGACGTGCTGAAAGGCGCAGTAACCGGCGGTACCGGCGGTACTGCAGCAGGTACCACACCGCTGGCTGACATTGACAAGGCGATCAAAGCCGTTGACAACCAGCGCAGCCTGCTGGGTGCGTCTCAGAACCGTTTTGAGTCCACCATCAGCAACCTGAACAACACCGTGACCAACCTGACCGCTGCCCGCAGCCGTATTCAGGATGCGGACTACGCGACGGAAGTGTCGAATATGTCACGTGCTCAGATCCTGCAGCAGGCCGGTTCTTCTGTACTGGCACAGGCCAACCAGGTGCCACAGACCATGCTGTCTCTGCTGCGTTAATCGCCGCACAGCCCGTCTGATTAAAAGCGCCCTCAGAAATGAGGGCGTTTTTTTTGCCAAATCGGTTAAAAAAATTTAAGTAATGTATAAAGTTTGTCCCCCGTTCGACGATAACAATAATGAAGGCGATAAAGCCGCAGCCCAAATCTGAACCCTATCATCATGAAGGATAATTATTATGGCAGTCATTAATACCAATACCCTGTCGCTGGTTACTCAGAACAACCTGACCAAATCTCAGTCATCACTGGGTACGGCGATTGAGCGCCTGTCTTCTGGCCTGCGTATCAACAGCGCAAAAGACGACGCAGCCGGCGAAGCTATCGCTAACCGCTTCAGCTCTAACATCAACGGCCTGACCGTTGCAGCCCGTAACGCCAACGACGGTATCTCTCTGTCGCAGACGGCTGAAGGCGCCCTGACTGAAGTGAACAACAACCTGCAGCGTGTACGTGACCTGACCGTTCAGGCGCAGAACAGCTCTAACTCAGCGTCTGACATTGACTCAATCCAGGCGGAAGTTAACCAGCGCATGGAAGAGATCAACCGCGTTACTCAGCAGACTGACTTTAACGGTATTAAAGTGTTGAATACCGGTTCAGGTTCTCAGACGTATAACTTCCAGGTTGGCGCAAAAGACGGCGAAACCATCGGTATCACCATCAGTGCAAGCAACGGTTTCAACCTGTTCAATACCTCTGGTGCGACTGCTCAGACAACCGGTCAGACTATCAATGGCAACGCGCGTACTACCGCGGCTGAAGGTTTTGACGTGATGAGCGGGACCGTAACAAGCGGTGGCACCACCGATGGTTCACCTCTGGCGGACATCGATGCGGCCATCAAAGCGGTCGACAACCAGCGCAGCCTGCTGGGTGCGTCTCAGAACCGTTTTGAATCCACCATCAGCAACCTGAACAACACCGTGACCAACCTGACCGCAGCCCGCAGCCGTATTCAGGATGCGGACTACGCGACGGAAGTGTCGAACATGTCCCGCGCGCAGATCCTGCAGCAGGCCGGTTCTTCTGTACTGGCACAGGCCAACCAGGTGCCACAGACCATGCTGTCTCTGCTGCGTTAATCGCCGCACAGCCCGTCAGATTAAAAACGCTCTCAGAAATGAGGGCGTTTTTTTTAATCGGTCTAATTAGCCCGCTTTGCTATAGCTTTTCCCGCCCTAAGTTAATGCCCAAAAATTTACAATAGTCTGAAACAGGTAAGGTACTTACGTGCAGGATAGTGCTATGCACAACCAGAGGATGTCAGATGAACAGGCTTTTAATAAGCATTGACCGAGTTGAGCAGTTTTCTCTTCACGTGAATGAGGCGCTCGATATCATTGATGTTTTTTTACCCTGGGGATGGCAGGTGGATATTGTCACCAGTACCTATGGTAAAACGCTGTCGTTTGAACTGGAAAAGTACAAATCCAACCCGGCTTTCCGCATTATCAGTGATAAGCAAGGCACGCTCGCTGATGCTTATAGCCTCGTCTGGGTCTATAAGGGTTTTATTGCACAAAAATTGTTACCCGTGCTGGAAACGTTAACAGGCACGGCCCCGGTTATTTTCCGCCACTTTTATGATTACCATGACATTTATATGCCGTGGGGCGCTGAGCTGGAAAATCAGCTCGCCTCCCTGTCATTGAGTTTGTCACCAGTGGTGTCAGAACGTTTGCTGCAAAACGGACTGCTATCCAGTCAGATCGCTGTTTTGCCGTTTACCGTTCCTTCCGCATTCAGTTGCTATCCATCTCGTAATGCCCGCACTGCGCTCAAACGCATACTTTATTACGCCCCGGATATTTCCGCCGAAATGTATGAGCTGCAACAGCAACTGAAAAGTCAGTCCATTACGCTGGAATGGTTTGACTGTAGCCAGCCTGTGAGTCGGATTGAGCCTGAGTGGCTGGATCACTACGATATGGTCATGGGTGGCGATGAAATTGTGGCCAAGGCGTTAATACTGGGGATTCCGGTATTTTTAGCGTCTACAACCGGTGTGGAAGGTTATCTGAACGCGCATAACCTTCAGGAGTTTGAACAATCGCATTTTACCGTGGTGAATCTGCAGTTTTGCCCGGAGACGGAGGAGTGGATCGCCGCACTCAAACGGGGTTTCAGTGAAGCCGTGGCATGGACCCGGGCGAACCAGGGCCGCTTTGGCGATAAATGGACGATGCCTGCTGCGATCCAGACTATCCTCAGCCAGCTCCCTGCGCCCAAACGCTGGTCCATGGATGACCCGGCGCAACATGCGTTACGCTTTCACAGACAGTCCGTCCTGTCCTGGGCCGATAAAAATTACTCTATTGAGCAGTGGCTGAAAGACAGGTCAATTACCGAAGCCCGACGCGCAGCATTACAGTCATTTATTCAGTCTGTGCCCGAAAGTGGCGACATCGGGATCGTGATCATTGATGAAAACGGCGATGCCGCAGCCTGTGAACGTTCCCTTGCCGCCGTCAGGCAGCAAACATTGCCGCCCGCGACGGTCATGTTACTGAGCGATGTCGACATTGCGTTAAATGAGGGGACGATAAGCGCCTGTGCCTCAGGCTGGGTCGCTGAACTTAACGAGGTCGTTTATCACCAAACCGGGCCAGCCGCGCTGCTGCTGGTGATGGCAGGGGATGAGCTTTTGCCTGACGCGTTGCTGTTGCTGGCAGAGCAGCGTTTGCGACGCCCGGAAACGGCTGTGTGGTATGTCGATGAAACCTTTAATGATGATATGAATGAGCCGGGAGCGATTCTTCGTCCCGATCCCAATATCGATCTGTTAAGAAGTACGCCTTACGTAGGCCGCACGTTGCTGTTTGACCGCCGGAAAGTGCAGGCGGCGGGGAAGGGCGAGGATGCCGTCAATCCTCTGATCATGTATGAATGGCTGTGGCGTTGCATTGAAAATCAGGGACCGGGCGCGCTTGGACATGTGTCAGATGTCGTAGTCAGAGGCCAAAAAGAGAACGGGCGCTGGCATGAAGCGCAGTCCTGTGAAGCCGGCTATCGGCGCGTTGTCGAGGCGCATTTACAGCGTTTAGGGATAAAAGTATCACTTGATGCCGGCGTGAATCCCGGTTTTGCACGGGTGCGCTATCAGTGGGACACGCAGCCTCTCATTTCCATTATCGTCCCCACGCGTGACCATGCCGCCTTACTCCGTGCCTGCATCGATACGTTGATGGAGAAAACGCGTTATCCCTATTATGAATTACTGATCGTCGACAATCAGTCCGTGGATGCGCAGGCCTGTACCTTTCTCAACGATCTCGACAAACTCAATATCGAACAGATTAAGGTACTGCGTTACGACGCGCCGTTTAATTTCGCCGCCATGCATAATCGCGCGGCAGAGCAGGCGAAGGGCGATGTCCTGTTGTTCCTGGATAACGACTGCCAGATTACGCAACCTGACTGGCTGGATGCGCTGCTGGAGCATGCACTGCGGCCAGAGGTCGCATTAGTCGGGGCGCGCCTTGAATACCACGATGGCCGGGTTCAGCACGGCGGTTATCTGCTGGGTGTACAGAACGGCGTTGACAGTCCGTGGGAGGGGATGCAGGAACATGCCAGAGGTTTCCAGAGCTATCTGCAAACGGAGCACAATCTTGCTGCAGTGAGTGCGTCCTGCATGATGGTCCGCAAAGACGTGTTCTTTAGTCTGGGTGGCTTTGCTGAGAACGATTTCCCGCTTTACTTCGCGGATGTCGATTTGGGGTTACGTGCGCAGCAACAAGGTTACTTAAACGTCTGGACGCCGTGGTCGCGTGTTCGCCATATGGGCGGTGCAACGCGGTTGATGCCAGAAAAGTTCAACGTACAGGAAAGGCCGTTTCAGCATGACTATAGTCGGCTTCGTCAGCAGTGGCGCGCCACGCTGTTAAAGGATCCCAGTAACCATCCGCTGATGCAGCGGGCAGGTAAACCGTTTACGCTGGGTGCAGGGACGGCGCGTTTTCAGCAGCCGCTGCCGGGCAGGCCACTGCCTGTCGTGCTCGCACACCATGTCGACTGGCAGGGATGTGGCAATCACCGCATCCTGCAACCGTTCAAGGCCATGGAAAGTCAGTTGCTGCTTGAGGGCGGACTGACTCAGCAAATTCCCGGCGTAATGGAAGTCGCACTTCTACAGCCTGATATTATTGTGCTGGAG
This sequence comes from Pantoea stewartii, assembly GCF_011044475.1. Classification (NCBI taxonomy): domain Bacteria; kingdom Pseudomonadati; phylum Pseudomonadota; class Gammaproteobacteria; order Enterobacterales; family Erwiniaceae; genus Pantoea; species Pantoea stewartii. The sequence continues at coordinate 866,264 of NZ_CP049115.1, read as the reverse complement.
TCGCTGAGTGGCGGCCGTTTCCCGTCGGTCATGGCGCAATATCGCGACGTTTGCGATGCCAAAATTGTGGTTGAGTACGACGACTACCTGCTCAACGTACCGGTAAAAAATGGCAACCGTAACCAGTTCCCTAAACAGATTGTCAAAAATCTTCGCAAAGTAATGGAGTGCGCGGACTGGGTGGTTGTGTCAACCGCACCGTTAGCGGATGCCTACAGCCGTTTCCATCATGACATCCGCATTGCACAGAACCGTCTCGCAGAAGGTCAGTGGGGCCATTTGACCAGCCAGCGCGGCGTGGGGCGTAAAGTGCGTATCGGCTGGGCGGGCGGCAGTACACATGCCGGTGACCTGCAAATTTTGCTGCCGCTTATCAAGGAGCTGGAAGACAAGGTTGAATGGGTTTTCATGGGAATGAAACCGCGGGGCGTGCACTGTGAGTTCCACACTGGCGTGCCGTTTGATATGTACCCCGAAAAGCTGGCCAGCCTGAACCTGGATCTGGCGCTGGTGCCGCTCGAAGTCAACCAGTTCAATGAATGCAAAAGTAATTTGCGGTTACTGGAGATCGGCACCTGTGGCGTGCCGATCATTGCCACCAGTATCGAACCCTATCGTTGTGGCCTGCCCGTCACGCTCGTTGAAAACCGCTTTAAAGACTGGATGGGCGCTATACGCGCGCACCTTGCGGATATGGATGCCACTCGTCGTCTGGGCGATCAACTTCGCGCGGCGGTCCATCAGGACTGGTACCTGAGGGAGCAGGGATTAAACGAATGGCAGAGAGGTTGGCTTTCTGCCTGAGACAGTGGCGGCGCGTCGTCCTGATGATGACGCCGTCGTTACATGACCGGACATAACGTCTCCATAGAGACACACAACGTTCAGGCAACGCCAGCTTTTCATTGTCGCGCCTGTAGAAAAAGAGGCTGTTATGCGTGGGTTCACCTTTCCTTACTTACTTCTAGCACCGGATTACATCGAATCTTCATCCGGCGTTCAGGTTATCCATCAGCTCTGTCACATGATTAATGAACAGGGCGGTAAAGCCTGGATGGTTAATTGCCGCGTGAATCCAGAATGGAATACGCCGGTGATAAACAGTGAAGACTGGAAAGTTATTCAAAACAGCGGGCAACCCTGGATTGCCATTTACCCTGAAATCGTATCGGGTAATCCTCTTTCCGCGCCCGTATGTGTTCGCTATATGCTGAACCGGGAAGGCGTGATCATGAATAACCGGATCCATGAAGGACCGGATGATTTATTTTTCTGGTACCGCAATGAGTTTGCTGAAAAAGCCGTTGACCCACAAATATTGGGAATCGAATCCTTTGATCTGCAATTATTTTGTGACGACAACCCGCAGAAAGACCTGAATATCCTCTACCTGAATCGTGTGCCTGAGTCGGTCGTTGATTTCAGCCAGCTACCCGCGGATACCAAAATCTTGTCCATGGCAAACCCATTGACGCTGAAAGAACTTGCCGTTGTGCTCAAGCGTACGCGCGTATTTTATTCGTATGAGTCCTCGGGCACCTGCGCAATGGCGATTTTATGCGGAAGTCCTGTAGTTGCGTTAACCGCACCGGGTTATGAAAAGTATGCCATTACGCAGGAAACCGTGCGTGACAACGGTGGCGCTGGATTTTGCTGGGAAAACACCCAGGAAGCTATTGATACCGAGCGCCAGAATTTATGGAAGATGCGAGACTATTTTCTGGTCCGACGCGCGCGAAGTCAGCAACAGTTTGAAAACTTCGTTACGTTGACACAAGAAAAGGCCGAACAACGTGCCGCGCAGGATAAGCGACACGCTTTGAATGACTGGCTGTATAAGCGGCAACTTCCGGCTCCTGCTGAAGAGGTGCAGAGTCCTTCATCACTGCCACTCCTCAGAATGCTGATTGCCGTCCAGCCAGGCAGCGAAGCGGACAGGACCTCGACGCTGAATGCCTTATTGCCTCAGTTAGATCAGGTAACAGGATGCGCCGTTTTACTGGCGACGCCGCAGGAAACGTGCCACGTTTCTGACGATCGTGTCTTTCAGATTCGGTCTGATGTGTGGCTGAATGAAATGAATTGTCATCTGGAGCAGAACGTTTACGACTGGATATACGTCGTTCCTGCCGGGTGTCAGTTTACAGCGGAAAGTTTACGACTCCTTGCTGAGGCCTTGCACAGCAGAACGGGATGCGCCTTTGTTTACGCGGATGAAGGCCTCTCTGACAAGGAAGGGAAAATTCATCCTCATTTTAAGCCTGCATTTTGCCCGGACCTTTTTCTGAGTCAGCCTTCACTCTACCTTAAGCGCGGGATCTTCGCGCGAAACGCCTTGATGGCTATCGGCGGGTTTAATGCTGATTTATCCGCGTGCTATGAGCTGGATGCGATTACGCGACTGTTAGCTACGCGCGATAGCAACGTGTTTGGTCATGTTTCAGAGGTCTTTACCGTGACGCCTCTGAACAGCTGTGTGGCACAGGATCTGCAGCAGGAACATGCTGTGTTGCAATCTTATCTTCAGCAGCAGGGCTTCAGCCAGGGTGTAGTGGAGCACCAGCCGGGTAAGCCGTGGCGGTTAAAATACAGCACGGAGCCGGTTATTTCGCTCAGCATCATACTTGTCGCTGGCACAGATATCCATCAACTGCAGTGTTGCATCACTACGTTATTTGAACAAACCCATCAACCGGTATGCCAGTTGATTGTTATTGTGACGCCGGCGACCTCTGAGGCCATCACGGCCTGGCTGACGACAAATTTGTCAACAGCGTCGGTTAACATCAACATCCTGAAAAGTCATGGCAGCCAAACCCAGGAAGCGGCGATTAATGAGGCAGTAGGGCAGGCAGAAGGCGAGTTTCTGCTGTTGTTGGATCCCCGTGTTTTATTTGTCAGCCGCGGCTGGCTGGAGGCGCTGGCATGTCATGCCCTTCGGCATGATGTTGTCTGCGTCGCGCCTCATATTATCAACCTGGACAGTCAGATCTTATGTGCCGGAGAAATTCTTGGGGTCAGGGGCCTGGCCTTCCCCGTTGGTTATGCCGAAAGATGGGGCAATGCAGGCTACCTGTCACGCTATCAAAGCGACTGTAGTTATTCGACGTTGGCCACAGACTGTCTGTTAATCAGAAAAGACAGATGGCTGGAGGTCGGTGGATTTGATACGGCTTATACACAACCTCTGCTGGCCAGACTGGACCTGAATCTGCGACTGGTTCAGCTGGGCGGTCGGGCAATATGCACACCTTACAGCGTTGTAGCGAAACAGGAAGCCGTGACGGACTTTCCGCCACAATATGCGTTGTCGCCTTCACAGGAACTTGACCGTTTCTATCACGCCTGGCTCCCTGTTCTGGCAGATGATCCGGCTTATAATAAAAATTTAAGCCTGAACAGAACCCTTTTTACCGCAGACAGCACGTTAGTCACGGGCTGGAGCCCGCTCAAACCTGGCGAAACACGCACCGTCATTTTTATCGCGCAGGATCAGAATGATACTGGCGTGCAGCGATTTACCACCGCGCTGGACAGGCTGACGAATGCCGGTGGCGTCAAAAGCGTGCTTATTGAACAGATACCCTCCGCGCCAGAATTATTGCGGCATCATCCTGACGAGCTCGTTATCAGCGGCGAACTGACGGATCTCGCCTGCCAGACAATCAGGCAACTCAAAAACGCCATAACCTGCCGTGTTCATTATCTTATTCAGGACGATCCGAATGCGCGGAAATATAAAAAATTAATTGAAGATAATGTTATCGATAACTGGCTAACGTACAGCGATGCACTGGCCAATTGGCTCAAAAAGCGCCATAAACCTGTCGTTATTCTTCCCAATGTTTTAGTGCAACCCTGTCAGGATAGGGTTAAGCAGAAAAAAGACAAATGCCGTGTCGTGTGTTTCACATACGATCTCAGGAAGAAAGATTGTGAATTACTGACTCCAGCGATAACGACAAGTGCGGAAAAGCTTGACTGGATTGTCATTGGGCATTGTCCGCCGGAATGGCTGCCTTACATCAGGGAAACGTACCGTTTTCAGACTGAGGCCCGCCTGGTCGCGCAGTTGCTGCATTGTGACGCCGATATCGCCGTGCTTCCGCGCTGCAACAATGATGAAAACCGTTACAAAGATAACAACGTACTCACGCAGTTAGCGGTAATGGGGATACCGGCGATGTATAGCGATCATCCTACATTCGGTGAGTCCGTTCCCGGCTGGAGAGTAAAACATAACCCGAACGCCTGGAAAGAGGCTATCGCAACGCTTTGTGCTGATACGTCGCTGAGTGACACGCTCAGTCAGCAGTTGAAAGAAAAAGCGTATAACGAGGTAAACCAGGACGCGCTTATGACACTTTTCGGCCGGATACAGGCGTTATCTGAAGCCACTCAGGCATAAATGACGTGCAGAGACAGCGCGCCAGATAAAAGCCCTGTACGCATTCAACAATTATTTAAGGTCAGGAAGTTATCCGATGAAGATAAACAAACCCTCATCAAATGTGCTGGTGACAAGTCCTCTTCTGCCGCCCCTGGAAGAGTTCCTGCCTTATTTAGAACGTATCTGGGACAGTAAACAGCTCACAAATGGTGGTCCGTATCACCAGGAGCTGGAACGGGCCCTTGCCGATTATCTCGGTGTCGAGCACCTCAGTTTGTTCGCGAACGGTACCCTGGCGCTGGTGACGGCGCTACAGGCGCTCAGAATCACGGGGGAGGTGATTACCACTCCCTATTCTTTCGTCGCGACATCCCATTCCTTATTATGGAACGGTATAAAACCCATATTCGTCGACATTGATCCTGTTACCTGCAATATCGATCCTGAAAAAATCGAATCCGCCATCACGCCTACCACCAGTGCAATTTTACCCGTTCACTGCTATGGCATTCCCTGCGATGTCGAACGCATTCAACGTATTGCCGACAACTACGGTCTGAAAGTCATCTACGATGCCGCGCACTGTTTTGGTGTTAAACAAAAAAACGTCAGTATCCTGAATCACGGCGATCTTTCTGTTTTAAGCTTCCATGCGACAAAGGTATTTAACACGTTTGAAGGCGGCGCCATTATCTGCCCGAATGAAAAAATCAAACGACGTATTGATTATTTAAAGAATTTTGGCTTTGCCGATGAAACCACGGTGGTTGCGCCGGGTATCAATGGCAAAATGAATGAAGTTCAGGCGGCATTTGGATTACTCCAGCTGAAGCATGTGGATTCAGCGCTGGCTAAGCGTAAAGTCATCTACGAAAAATATCAGCAGGCATTAGGGCATATACACGGACTTACGCTACTACCGCTCGTTGATGAAACCGACTGGAACTATGCGTATTGCCCGGTCTTTGTTCACGCGGGATTATTCCCGATGACGCGTGATGAACTGTATCATCACTTCAAAAGCCAAAATATTTATGTCAGACGGTATTTTTATCCGCTCATCTCCGATTTCCCGATGTACAAAGGCTATGAATCATCGGCTCCTTCAAATTTGCCGGTGGCCAGTCAAATTTCTCAGCAGGTGTTGTGTTTACCGGTGCATCCAAACCTGGCGGAAGCGGATCAGGATGAGATTATTAACATTATTATGCGCGCCAGCAATGTGAATGCTGCGTAAGGCTTCAATCCGGATCTTTACAAGCCCGTCAGGCAAAAGGGAACATGCGTTTGCCTGACGCTGCACATCTCACATGCTTTCCATCTGCACGATCTTGCTTTCTTAATCGTTTCTCATCTCAAAAAATCGTTGCTGACAGCGGTATATCGAAAAAGAAACGGGAAGGGCACAGACGACGGATACAGGTAATGAGAACAACTCTGCCCGGCTGATACGCGAGAGCCGGGCTGATGCAAAAAAATCAGGCAGGAATCGCGTACAACACCAGTTCAAAAGCATGAACAGGATGATGGGCGCGGAGATAAAATCGATACCCGGGCATAATGCTTTTGATATAAGCAGGAATCTTTATAAGATCATCCGGTTTGTGATAAGCGCTGATTGCCAACAGTGGGTAACAGCGTTGAATACTGTTTTTCGCCCCCTCCAGCGCAGAAAGCTCAGCGCCTTCAATATCCATTTTGATAAATGTCACCTTACTGTCCGCAATAACGCTATCGAGTGTGGTTAATGCGATACTGTTAGTCGTGACCTTTTCAGTAATTTTTGAATCCAACGCTTTTCCTGAGTCGAAATACAGCGTTGTCTCTTCACTCCATACGCCTGCCTGGTGGCATTCACAATACGCTTTATCCGCTGTAGCGGCACACAGCAACGGATAATTGACGTCGTCAGGTTCGAAGGCAAAGATTTTTTTCGGCGAAGGGAGTCCGCGGGTGGCCAGTGCGGCTTCGAAAGCATTCACGCTGTCACCATTATAAGCACCACAGTCAACAAAAACCTCGGACTTACTCAACGCGACAATATCGGTTGGGAAGTAATGGTTCTCATCATACACTGTTTTAATATAGTCAGGGCGTGCGCTAATACGCTGATTCATGAATGCGATAAACGTCTCGCGAGATTTATCATCACCAAGACTTTCATATAAGGAATGCAGGGCGTCAGCATGGGTCTGACAAAAATCATAGGAAATAATATCTTCGGTGTTTACGCCTGTAAAAGAGGGGTCATAGACCAGCACTTCAGATTGAACGTCTGATAATGAATTTAAAAACGCCTGCTCCACATACTGTAGTGCAATAATAAAATTATATTTTTTATTGGTGTTGAGCAAACTTTCCAGAGGGACAACAGTCAGTTCGTTTAACGTTTGACCAGGAGAAAAATACATTTCATTGACCGCTACATAATCGATATGCAAGTGATTACGCGCCATATATTCACTGGTCTTGGTAGCCAGACAGCCTGCGCCAATGAGGACTACCGGATTACCGTTTTGGTACATTTTCTCCAGCGTAACGAGAAAATGGTTATTTTTCTCGACTATTTCACTAAGAAAACTCATGAGGAACTCCGTTATATTTTATCTTTTTATTGTTTAAAGGGTACATTTTTGCTGACTTGTTGCACTTTTCGCGGCACTTTCAAGAAAGTGAAGCCCGCGAGCCGCAACGTCTGAACCCATCACGTAATCGTTAGGTTCCCCTCTCAATGCAGAGGCAATGTCAGCATAATAATTGGCAAATGCTTCAATAAAGCCAGCAGGGTGACCCGCTTTAAAACGGCAGTAACGTGCATCAGCAGCAACAATGTTGTCATTGGCTGTGCGATCAATAACAGAACGACTGCCTTGCAAACCGCTGACATACAGGAATTCAGGATCCATCTGGAGCCATTCTGCGCTGCCCTGACTTCCCATGACGCGAATCCGCAGGCCATTTCGGTATCCCAGAGCGGCTTTGCCATACCAGTAATTACACGTCATACCGCTTTGATAACGCGATAAGATATGAACGGTGTCGATAACGCCGGGAATTTTGGCGTACGTATCATTGATCGCATAAATATCGACGGCGTGATCCCCGGTGATAAATTCAATAAGCTGGTGAACATGAACGCCAAGATCGAGCGAAACGGTTGGAATGACGGCATCCTGCTGCCGCCATCTCTGCGGTTTTGGCACATCGCCATGCTGATTATGGCGTGCAAAACCTTCCTGAGGCATTTCAACCATGACCTGCTGAATGGCCCCGAAATCGCCGCGCTGTACGCGCTTTTGCAGTTCGCGCACCATGGGATAGCCACTGTAATTGTAAGTGACAAACAATTTTGCCTGATGTTGGTGCTCGCTGTTCATGATGTGCAAAGCGCTTTGATGGCTTTCAACCATTGCCTTTTCGCAAATTACAGCCAAACCGTTTTCGAAACAGGCGGTGATAATTTCATGATGGTCAGGGGTAGGTGTTAACACCGCAACTGCGTCAAGATGGTGGCGCTCCTGTAAAATAAACGCCTGAATACTGTCGTAAATGCGTTCAGGATGAATATTCCAGCTCTCACCCGTGTGACGATTCTGCTCAGGATTGCGACTAAAACAGCCCGCCACAAGCGTAAAATCCCCGTCGAGCTGTGAGGCAATTTTATGGGTAAGACCAATAGCCGAATTCGCGCCACCGCCAATAAAACCAAGTTGTAGTCGTTTTTTCATATCGGTTTCCTAGTACTTACCAAGCGTAAAAAAATTTTTTAACTGTGGTGTGAAGCGGGCCAGTTCATCACGTTGGTGGAATTCAGCAAAAATAAGCGCGGCGCGATCGTGAGGCGCGCGCTGGATTCTCTCGCCTGTTTTCTTAAGTGGCAGAAAAGAAAGGATATTGGCCGGTAATGCTGCGAAGCTGACGGAGGTAAAGGTTTGTTCCTGATCAACAGACACAGTATGGCGAGCGATTAATCTGACATGTTCGGGACGCCGATTGGCTGGCGTAAAAGGTGTGCCGGTAAAGGCATGGGTGAACCAGAGTGAATAAGGTGTGTCTGTAGAATATTCAATGAGTTGATTATACAGGTCACCCGGGCATCGGCGTGTCATTTCTATCAGAGAAAAGCTTTTACCATCCGAGATAAACTGAGTGTGCAGTAAACCATCACAAAGCCCGAGCTCATCAACGAGTGCCTGTATACAGTCGCTGACCTGGTCTTTTATCGACGCAGGAAGATTGAGGCTGAGGCTACTACTGTTTACCTGCCAGGGGTAAACGGTACAAAATTCATCGACAAAGTATTCGACCGCCACTTTTCCATTCACGATAAAAGCGGAGTGGCTGTGTAAATCACCGGCTATCCAGCGCTCTATAAGCGCCTGGCCACAGGATGATGCCGCACAGGCGTCTCGCCAGGCGGCGGAGATGTGTTCGCGCTCAGCCACCAGTGAAATCCCTAATCCGCTGTAGGAATCGACAGGTTTTATCATCAACGGTAACGGAAGTTGCGCCGCCTCTTCAGGACAGCTCACGGCCACAGGGACTGGATAACCCTTATTCTGTGCCCACTGGCGGAAGATGTCTTTTTTAAAAATAATTTCTGCTACATCAGGTCGATCAAAACCGCGTAAGCCCATTGCCTCAGCGACACTGGCACCCGTAAGGTAAGACACATCGGTAACACCAGGCAGAAGTGATGTAATATTGAGGGATTTCGCCAAGGTCAGTACGTCCTGTACATTGGCATAATTCAGGCAAAAAGAGTGGGCCGCGAGTTGATGACCCGGATCCTGCGGTTTGCCGCTGCATACGGCTGTTTCATAACCGGAATGCTTAAGTGCCATCAAAAGAGGCATGGCAGCAAAACCGGCATCCAGCATAAGTGCTTTTTTATTACTGCTCATTATGATTTGCCTGAGGTGGTGCAGCTAACACATTGTTTAGCTGGCAAAGTTTTTTCCTGGTATGGATGGGGTGCCAGGCGCGCTTTTATAGCAGATTGTAATCCCGGCAGGCCGAACTGATGCCGTAAATAAAGCCCTTTTTAGTGTGTATTTAACGCAAACGGGGACAGGCAGGCTCGTCAGGAACCGCGCTTCTTTCTGGCGGCAACGTGAATGTTTTATGCAGAGTCATAATGACCGGAATGGCAGAGACAGGCAGACGCCACAAAGCGATATAACGCTGTATTAATACAGTAAAGCAACATCGCAGTATTGATTGCATTGCCGCCGTGACTGAATGGTACTGTTTTGTGTGCTGACAAGCCTGATCGATAAGATGCATCTTCAGGCTTACAGCAAAGGCTCAGAGATTTTGATAGCCGGATTTCAGGCTACGATAATAAGTGGAACGCAGTAAGGCTTCTGAGAGTTGTTCACGCGGTTGTGAAGAAAAGAAGTGATAGTTAATTTTACAGGCCAGAGAAAGCCCTGTTTCGCGCATCATGAAATAATGCTGTTCGCCACTGCCTACCTCTGGAGCAATATAGTTTTTAAGCAAATCGTTGCCGCCAAGATCGAAGTTCTTATTCTCTTTAAATAAATCAAAAAAGATTGCACTAAAGAAAATGCTTAAATGTTTGTTATTGGGGTGGCTTACCGTGCTGTAGCAATGTTTATCTTTTAACAGGGCGTCCCGATAAAAGTCTGAATAATCAAACGCCACCTTACCTTCTTTGAACAACCGCTGGTAGCGATTAGCGTCGTCCATGATCATGTTATGCTGCCTGGCCTCGTCGTAACTGACATTGTGGTACGCAGCAACGGCATCCGCACAGGCATGTGCGGTCAAATAGAGATGCAAAAAACGGTAATCAACATACACCATTAAATCGGGCACGGCAGCAGAATAATACCCTAGCTGCGGTGCTGATACGCTTGATTCCATTGTGGGTAATATGCGGATATCGAAATACTCGGTCAGTTTCGCGGTTGACAGCAAACCCCAGCGTTCAGAATGAAACTGCATATAAATATGATCGCAGCTTTCAAGTTCGTGCATCAGATTGATAATGTCTCGCTGAGCATCAAGTTTATACAGAGGTGTATTAACAACGTGTGTTATTGCGCCACGATGAAGCTCAGAATAATTACTTAATAACTGACCAACGACTTCGAGCTGACAGTTACCAATCGTTGCTACTTTCATTACATTATCTCCTTATAAAGTATTCGCGTAGGGAAAGGGGGTCGCCAGGTGATTCAGACAGAGGCGAAGTTTATCCTGCCAGTCTGAGGGGGGGATGCCGATGGTGCTGAGAGCGTCGCTGTTCATCACACTGCGCGCCGGCCGAATCGCCGCAGACGGATAGTGCGAGCTGATAATGCCATGCACGACCACGTCCTGTTGCGCCGCGACAAAGATTGTCTGAGCGAATTCGCACCAGCTGACGGCAACGTCGCCACAATAATGGTAAAGACCGTGCTTTTCGGGCATGTCGGCGAGCGTGATCATGGCCTGGGCTAAATCACCCGCGTAGGTCGGACAACCATACTGATCGTTCACCACATGTAACTCGGAACGTGTCTGCGCCAGACGAAGCATGGTACTGACGAAGTTATTACCGTATTCGCTGAACATCCATGAAGTACGGATCACGATCGCCTCGGGCAGGACCTCAAAGACGCGCTTTTCACCTTCCCACTTACTCAGGCCGTAAAAATTAATCGGGCAGGGCGGATCCTGTTCGGTATAGGGCGTTTTTTTCACCCCATCGAAAACATAATCTGTGGAAATATGAATGAAACGCGCCCCGATCATTTTGGCGGCCTGAGCCAGATTTTCAGGGCCAATCGCATTGATCTTTAAGGCACGTGTCCGGTCGGTTTCTGCTTTATCAACGGCGGTATAAGCCGCTGCATTCATAATGACATCGGGCTTAAATTTTTTAACCACGCGCACAACGGCAACGCGATCGGTAATATCCAGTTCCGCCGAACCACACGCCAGCGTGATCCAGTCGGCGGGAAAACGATCCAGTAAACAGCGCCCCAACTGACCATAAGCACCTGTAAGTAAAACGCGCATTACACCAACTCCTGCAATGAGAGTCCTTGTTGATTTTTCACCGATAATATCGGCTGTTCGACAGACCATTGAATCGCAACATCAGGGGCATTCCACATCAGGCAGGCTTCATCCTTAGGATTGTCATAGTGAGGACAGGTATATTCAAAATCAGCAATGTCCGGGCGCGAGACGAATGGATGCAAGTGCATCAAGAGTGAAAGGCGAAGAGAGAGCATGGGCTTGTCATAGACCGGCAGCAGTTGCTCAGAGACGCCACAGGTCACCGGATGCAGTCGGGAACCGGTTCCGCCTGCCAGTACTATGCCTTTCATCATTCGCTTCCTTCATAACTCGTCTGCGCGTGCAGCGTGATGGTGAAAGAATACGAGTGTTCGAGTGAAAGTAATGGCACGAATAACCGACAAAAAAGCGGGTAAAGTCAAGGATAAGTCCGTCCCCGCATCCATAGCGGCTAATGAAATAAATCAGCATAAGCGAAGCGGGCACATTTTATCGCGTAGTAATGCAAATCGCGTCAGCCAGACGGAAGTGATTGTGGATTAGAGTTTTCGGCGCGATAAAAGTTGGATAAACGTTACAGTTCATACAGATGATGCCGATAACACTCTTCAGGATAAGTTTAATTTGGCTACAACTTCGCGTGTTCTGGGGTGGTTATGCGCTTCAACTATGACCTGCTACCGGGTGAACGGCTTTCCTTCGAGGAGATCGCCCGGCGCTATGCACAGCAATACCCTGATGAGAAAGAATTAACAGCGCGAGCGCTGCTGAGTCCTTCGACCAGCTTTCGGACGCTAAAGATTCGTGCTGTCTTCGCACAGGAAGAGAGCAACAGTCCGCTGGAAGACCTGTTATTTATTGCGAACGACAATGAACGTAAAAATTACCTGCGCCGTTTTGAGTATTACCTGAAGCAGCAGGCTCCTTTTCACTATTTCCGCCGGGGAGAGCAGGACAAAGCGGAGAATTTGTGGAAAGTGATTGGCCAAAGCTACGTATATGCCATGATCGATCCCCATTCAGCACAGGCGCAGAACCTGATTAACAGCCGGGGATACAAACTGGTGCTGATGCGAGAAGATGGCGACGATGCCTGGTGGCAGTTGTTTAACATGCACTCCAATCCGTGCTTTCCGCAATCACAGCGTATCCAGTTTATTGTGGTACTGAGTACACCCGGACATAAAACACCCGCCGCAGTGATGCCTGGTACTGAAGTCGGGCGGCGGGTAAAGGCTAAAGTGCTGCAGCGAGCCAGCCAGGCCGAATTTATGGCCGCCGTGAAAGCCCGTTATGGTGCCTGTGTCATTACCGGCACCAGCCTGATCGATCAGCATCCGTGGCCATGGGTGGAAGCCTGCCATATTGATACGCGAGAGAATGATGAAGGTTTTCTGGCGGATAACAGTGTGGATAACGGATTGTTCCTGCGCAGCGATTTACAGCGACTTTTTGTTAACCGAATGATTAGTATTGATGGTGATTCCGGCAAGGTCCGTTTTAATGGGGATGAAAAAACCCGCGAAAGCATTAGCCCTTTTTATCAGGAAATGGAAGGGCAGGTTTGTGCTTTATGGGACAGCGTGCCCTCCGCCACTCGTCAACGTTTACTGTCATTAGGTTAGCCTGTTGAGACAGAGCGGAATCTTCCGCTCTGAAACATCACAAATTTGAAATAACCTCGGTTTATCCCGCCTATTCTGCCAATCGAAAGTCCTACAGAATTGCATAATCATGCCGATAACTTCATTAACGCAGGGTAGTCAACGTGAACGATCTCTATACCGCCGAAGGCGTGATGGACAAACATTCGCTCTGGCAGCGCTACGTCCCACTGGTGCGTCATGAAGCACTGCGCTTGCAGGTTCGCCTGCCTGCCAGTGTGGAACTTGACGATCTGCTGCAAGCCGGGGGCATTGGTCTGTTGAATGCGGTGGAGCGCTACGACGCGCTTCAGGGTACCGCCTTTACCACGTATGCAGTCCAGCGCATTCGTGGCGCAATGCTTGATGAGCTTCGCAGCCGGGATTGGGCGCCACGCAGCGTCAGACGTAATGCACGTGAGGTAGCCGGAGCCATGCATCAGGTTGAGCAGATGCTGGGTCGGGCCGCTTCCGAGCAGGAAGTCGCGCAACAGTTGAATGTTTCGATAGAAGAGTACCGGCAGATTCTGTTGGATACCAACAACAGTCAGCTCTTTTCATACGACGAGTATCGGGAAGAACACGGTGACAGTGCGGAGCTGGTGACGGAAGGGCACGAAGAGGCCAATCCACTTCATCAGTTAATGGAAGGGAGTCTGCGTGAACGCGTCATAGAAGCGATCGAGGCGTTGCCTGAGCGCGAGAAAATGGTGCTGACACTGTACTACCAGGAAGAACTGAATCTTAAAGAGATTGGCGCGGTACTTGATGTCGGGGAATCCCGGGTCAGCCAACTGCACAGTCAGGCGATTAAACGCTTGCGTGCCCGACTTACGGGAGCGCGCTAGAAGGCTCAGTTCCTGGAGATCTATAAATATAAGAAATCGGGGACTCAACAGTGGGAGCCAAAACCAAAGCCAGACCTTTAAGTCGCTATCTTAAAGACTATAAACACAGCCAAACCAATTGTTCACACTGTGGCAAAGTACTAGACCGAATGGCGCTGGTTTTTCGTGGCCAGATCATCAATAAAGAGGCCATCGCACGGATGGACCAAATGATTGATGAGCCACTCTGGCTAAAACTGCAGCCAGAATTAACGGCACTTTGTCGTTTTTGCAGCGATATTTTTTGTAATACACATCCTAACTATTTTGACATTATGGCGTTTAAACAATATCTGTTCGAGCAGACGGAAATGAGCCCAAGCACGATTCGTGAGTATGTGGTTCGGTTACGTCGGCTTGACGATATGCTGAAGGCGCGAAATTTTCCGGCAGAAAAACTGAAAGGCAATAGCTGGCATCAATGCCTGGAACAAGATTTACCCGACGCAGGCAACAATAATTATCGAATTGCGCTGCGCAAATACGACCAGTTCTTAGGCTGGCAGCAACGTTAAGGGAAAAATGCCGGGCACAGGATGCACGGTCAGTCGATTTCCCGCCCCACGTTTCTTCTCACCATCGGAAGAAACGTGGGGATGTTGTGCATTCCCGTCTTCCACCTTCCTGACCTCAATTCAGGATGATCCTTTCTTCATCTTCTGTAACACTGTAATGATAACTGCTCTGTGCCTGACTGGAGGCCGCATTGTCTTTACATCTTATTCATCAGTTTCCCCGTATTGAACTTCTGGGTGCGCCCACGCCTCTGGAATTTTTGCCCCGTCTGTCGGACTTCTTAGGTCGTGACATTTTTATCAAACGCGACGATGTAACGCCGCTGGCGCTGGGCGGCAACAAACTGCGCAAGCTGGAGTTCCTGGCGGCCGATGCGCTGCGTGAGGGGGCCGATGTGCTGCTCACCGCCGGTGCGATCCAGTCCAACCACGTGCGTCAGACCGCTGCGGTCGCGGCCAAACTTGGGCTGAAATGCGTGGCATTACTCGAAAACCCCATCGCGACCCAGAGCGAGAATTACCTCACTAACGGTAACCGGCTGCTGCTGGAACTGATGGACGTTGAAGTAGTGATGGTTGATGCACTGACCGATCCTGCCGCACAACTGGCGGAACAGGCGGAACGCCTTGAGGCGCAGGGCTTTCGACCCTATACCCTGCCTGTTGGTGGATCAAACGCGCTAGGCGCGCTGGGTTACGTAGAGTGCGCCCAGGAGATCGTGCATCAAAGTGAAGGCGTGGTGGATTTTGCTGCGGTAGTTGTCGCGTCTGGCAGTGCCGGAACCCATGCGGGGCTGGCCATTGGGCTGGAACACCTCATGCCGCAAACCGAGCTGGTGGGCGTGACCGTATCGCGTCAGCGTGATGAACAGCTGCCGAAAGTGGACGCTATTCGTCAGGCGCTGGCATCGCAGTTGTCGGTAGAGGCAAAGGCGCCGGTGACGCTGTGGGATGACTACTTTGGGCCACGCTATGGCGAGCCTAATGAAGAGGGCACAGAGGCGATCAAGCTGCTGGCCCGGCTGGAAGGCCTCCTGCTCGACCCGGTTTATACTGGCAAAGCGATGGCGGGGTTAATTGACGGGATCAGTCAGAATCGTTTCCGCCGCGAAGGACCGCTCCTGTTTGTGCATACCGGCGGGGCGCCCGCGTTATTTGCTTATCACCCTTCGGTCTGAGACGTCGCGAAAAAAAGGTTTATAATCCGGCCGTTATTTTGCTGTCTCAGGTAAATAACGCCCATAATGACAGAGCGGCAAACGGGGTTTAGCCGCTCAACAGCACACTCACGAATAATAAATGGGGTACACATGGCTTTCTCACAGATTCGTCGCCAGCTGGTGACGGGAATGATGGCGGTTGCGCTGGTTGCTGGCGTTAGTGTTAAAACCTTTGCCGCAGAAGATTTGCTGCAGCAAGTGAAAAGTAAAGGCGAACTGCGTGTGGGCCTGGAAGGCACCTATCCGCCTTTCAGTTTCCAGGATGAAAAAGGCAAGCTGACCGGATTTGAGCTGGAGTTCGCCCAGGACCTGGCGAAACACATGGGTGTGAAAGCCGTGCTGAAACCGACAAAATGGGATGGCATGCTGGCCGCGCTGGATTCCAAACGTATCGATGTGGTGATTAATCAGGTCACCATTTCCGATGAGCGCAAAAAGAAATATGACTTCTCCACGCCGTACACCATTTCGGGCGTGCAGGCGCTGACGCTGAAGAAAAATGCCGGCAGCATCACCCGCCCCGAAGATCTGGCAGGTAAAAAAGTGGGCGTCGGTCTGGGCACCAACTACGAGCAGTGGTTACGTGCAAACGTGAAAGGTGTCGATGTTCGTACCTATGATGACGATCCTACCAAATACCAGGATCTGCGTTCAGGTCGCGTTGATGCGATTCTGGTGGACCGTCTGGCGGCACTGGATCTGGTGAAGAAAACCGGTGACACGATGGCCGTTGCTGGCCCTGCGTTCTCGCGTCTTGAAGCGGGCGTTGCACTGCGTAAAGGTAACGAAGATTTACTGAAAGCCATTAACCAGGCGATTGCAGAGATGCAGAAAGACGGCACGCTTAAAAAGCTGTCTGAGAAATGGTTTGGCGCGGACGTTACGCAATAATGCAGGAAAGTTTACAACTGGTGCTGGATTCAGCACCATTCCTTCTTAAAGGCGCGCTGTTTACGCTTCAGCTCAGTATTGGCGGGATGTTTTTTGGGCTGATACTGGGCTTTGTGCTGGCGCTGATGCGCTTGTCGCGCTTCTGGCCCATCAGCTGGCTGGCACGTATCTACGTGTCGATTTTTCGTGGCACGCCGCTTATCGCTCAGTTGTTTATGATCTACTACGGTCTGCCCCAGTTTGGCATTGAGCTGGATCCAATTCCTTCCGCGATGATTGGCCTGTCGCTGAATACAGCAGCCTATGCATCGGAATCGCTTCGTGGTGCCATTGCGGCGATTGAGCGCGGCCAGTGGGAAGCGGCGGCCAGCATTGGCATGACGCCGTGGCAAACGCTGCGCAGGGTTATTTTGCCTCAGGCTGCCCGTACCGCCTTACCGCCATTGGGTAACAGCTTCATCAGCCTGGTTAAAGATACCTCACTGGCGGCGACCATTCAGGTACCGGAGTTATTTCGTCAGGCCCAGTTGATTACCTCACGTACGCTGGAGGTATTTACGATGTATCTGGCGGCCTCGGTTATCTACTGGATCATGGCTACCGTGCTGTCTGCCTTACAGAACCGGCTCGAAGCTCACGTTAACCGTCAGGATCAGGAGGCGAAATGAGTGCCATTGAAGTACGCCAACTGGTGAAACAGTTTAACGGCCAAACGGTACTGCACGGCATCGATCTGGATGTTGCGCCGGGTGAAATTGTGGCGATTATCGGCCCGAGCGGATCCGGTAAAACGACGCTGTTGCGCAGCATCAACCTGCTTGAAGTGCCTGAGTCCGGGCGCATCAAAGTCGGCGATATTACGATTGACGCCAGTCTGGGGATCAATAAGCAGAAAGAACAGGTGCGCCAACTCCGTCAGCAGGTGGGGTTTGTGTTTCAGAACTTCAATTTGTTTCCGCATCGCTCGGTGCTGGAAAACATTATTGAGGGGCCGGTCATCGTCAAAGGCGAAACCAAAGCGGACGCGGTTGCGCGGGCGCGTGGCCTGCTTGAAAAAGTGGGATTGCAGGGTAAAGAAGACAGCTATCCACGTCGTCTTTCCGGCGGACAGCAACAACGTGTTGCCATTGCCCGCGCACTTGCCATGCGGCCTGAAGTCATTTTGTTTGATGAACCGACCTCGGCGCTGGATCCCGAGCTGGTGGGCGAAGTGCTGAATACGATCCGGGCGCTGGCGCAGGAAAAGCGCACGATGGTGATTGTGACCCATGAGATGAGCTTTGCCCGTGATGTCGCTGACCGGGCGATTTTCATGGATCAGGGCCGCGTGGTAGAACAGGGCCCGGCCAAAGCGTTGTTCAGCGCTCCTCAGCAGGCACGTACCCGACAGTTTCTGGATAAATTTCTTAATCAATAATCCCCAAAATGCCGCCCGACACGGGCGGCGTTTTATTTATTTTTTTCCTGCCTGCGCGCTCAGTTTCTTCTGAAAATTTACGGCTGGTCTTTCCTTAACCTGTTGTTATCGCTTCGGTTATACGGAGTGATGTTTCAATGACGTAACAGAGTGTAAATTTTAAGACCTCCCCGATTGAGGTGACAGTGAAAATATTAATAATTCTTCACAAATTCATCGCGCTGTCGGGACGTTATAATGACTCACCCCAGGAAGGAAATCCTCTGGATCAATACCCTCAAAGGAGGGTGCATTTTACTTGTCGTACTGCATCACGCCATCATCACCACGTTCGCACCCTCGCTTCATCATCTGACCGCGGGTCTGCTACCGGCACAAGGATGGGTGGCGTTTAATACCTGGCTCTCGCCGTTGCGTATGCCCGCTTTCTTCTTTGTGTCTGGGTTGCTGGCCGCTAACGCGGTCGTGAAGAAAAGCTGGCAGGAAGTGTTTACGAAAAAATTCAGCAATATTGTTTACCTCTACCTGCTGTGGGGCGTGATTCAGTGGCTGAGTATCCACTACATTTCCACCCATTTAGGCGAACGGCTGTCCAGTAGCAAAAATGCCGCCTATGCGGATTCGCCTCTTGAGTTTATTAAGCTGCTGATGCTGTCGATGACCAGCCTGTGGTACCTGTACGCGCTGGCAGGGTTTTTCCTGGTGACTAAGCTTTTCCATCAACAGAAAAGGGTTCTGCTGGCGGCGGCGATAGCGGCGAACTACGCTGCGCAGTTTAACCTGATCCCCGGATGGGGCCCGGCCAGCGTGGCGCAGAACTATCTGTATTTCCTGCTGGGCGTATTTTTCAGCGCGAGGCTAATTGAACTGAGCGCCCTCAAGGGACGTCACTGGCTGTGGCTTGGCGCGATTGCACTTGTCGGCATCGCCCATCATGCAGGTGGCATCTATAAAAACCCGTTTTACAGCCTGCTGACGATCGTGTTTGGCATCGTGCTGTGTCGTTTTCTCAATGCGCATTTCAGAATGACCTGGCTGAACGCTATCGGTCGAAATACATTACAAATCTATGTGTTACACCGCATTTTTATCGAACTGCTCGGACTGAGCGCTATCACACTGGCGCTGCATTTCGGCTGGTTCGGCAATGCCGGCTTTAGCTGGGCCTGGGCGCTGCTGATGCCGGTGACCGGTGTGGCGGTATGCACACTGCTGTCGCTGCTGGTCTGGTCGTTACTTAATCGCGGGCCAGGACGTATGTTGTTTCTCCATCCATGCCTGGTCAGTCAGCGTCAGCCTGAAACGCAAACCTTATCCTGAAGATCCGGGCCAGCGTGCTGGCCCCTTTTTTCATCCGCCAGATCACCTCTCCGTTGCCCGTCATGCCCGCGTGCCCGCGTGCCCGGAGCCAGGTCAGCGCACGCCTGACTGTGAATCCATTTTTTATCGGGAAAACGGTATAAAAGCGCCTACGTCAGTCCCAAAGGTACGCCTGTTGAAAGCAGAGCAGGGCCTCGGTTTATGTCATAAGGATAACCAGACAGGAAAGGAAAACGCGCTTGCCGGGCGCAGTGTCAATAAATCCTTTTAAGTGTAAAGTACGGTTCGAAACGCACCGCAACGCGGGTATTTAAGACTTTCGCTACATTCAGCAGAAAGAACATACGGAATACTTTTCGCACAAGAGAAGGCGATGTGAATTGCCGTTTCACCGCAGCGGAAATGTGCCGATGATGAGCAAAGAAAAAGAAGAAATTGCCTGGATTAATACACTCAAAGGCCTGTGTATACTGCTGGTTATTCTGTATCACACGGTATTACCCGGCTTTGATGATACGGTAACACATCTGACCGCGGGCCTGCTCCCGGCTGAACTGTGGGTCCGGTTTAACCTGCTACTGTCGCCGCTGCGCATGCCCGCCTTTTTCTTTGTATCGGGTCTGCTGGCCAGTCATGCCATTCTTCACCGGCCCTGGCAGTCTGTCGCCACCAGCCGCATTATGAATCTGTTTTACCTTTATCTGTTATGGGGCGTTATTCAGTGGGGATCCATTTCCGGCATCGCGACGGAAATTACCGGACAGCGTATTTCGCAAAATCTTAATGCGGCCTATGCAGGTTCGTTTTCAGAATTTCTCAGACTGACCTTTCTCGCCATGAGTACCGCCTGGTATTTATATGGTCTGGCACTCTATTTCCTGTGCGCCAAATGGTTTCAACATTACAAAATCCCGCTGCTTATCGTAGCCGCTGTGCTGAACTATCTGGCGGTCGAAAAGAGTATTCCGTTCTGGGGACCGCAAAGTCTGGCGCAGTATTTTATCTTTTTTGTATTGGGCGCATTTTGGTGGGCACCCATGCTACGACTGAGCGAAGGGCGACGGGAGAACAGGTTGCCGTGGCTGTTACTGGGACTGCTGGCTGTACTACAGGGCCTGCTTGATTTGAACAGCCGTCTTTTTCTCTGTCTGATTGCCATTCTGGCCAGCGTGGCCGCCTGCCGATGGTTAAGCCAACTGGGCTGTATGGCCTGGCTGAACTGGACAGGCCGCCATACCTTACCCCTTTACGTTATTCACCGTATTTTCATTGAATATTTCGGGATGACGGCGATTTTATATGCGCAACGTCACCAGCTTTTTGAGCTGACAGGCTTTTCATGGCTTTGGGCCTGTCTCTATCCTCCGGTGATGGTTACGATCTGCGCCTTGTGCTCCATGGCGGTCTGGTCATTGCTGAATCGGGGACCGGGACGCGCGCTGTTTCGCTTGCCACATCTGATGAAACGGCCTTCCATTCCGGCAGCCTGACCGTTGTACGCATGTCAGCCACCTGTCTCTGCGGCGCGTCCGGATTGCGTATGCGGGGGATGTGCGCGCAGAGACCACCTGATAGCGCGAATCCCTTCGCACTTCTCCACTGCTGAGGCGCTCAACGGCCGCGGGTTTTTCATCCGTCATAAAAAAGGTTCATGCCAGGCATGAACCTTGATCACAACCAGAATGAAACGCGCCGACAGTTAACCGATCGTCATCAGGCTGGCGTTACCGCCCGCGGCGGCGGTGTTGACGCTCAAAGAGCGTTCAATCAGCAGGCGTTCCAGTAACAGGTTGGTTTCACCGCGGGCAAATCCCTGTACCGAGACAATCGCACCTTCACGCGCCGCAATCTGCTCGCACAGGCTGCGGAGCTGGTCGGCATCACCATGATAAATCACGGCATCAAACTGCGCGGTCAGCGGATCCTTCGCCAGGGTAATACGGCTCTTCACCGCTGCCGGTAAGGTATTAAGCAGCGTACGATGCAGGTCATCATCCGGCCACAGGGCCTGACTGCCGACGCTGGTTACCGCAGCCAACTGAATCAGCGCATCGTCGTTGTTATCTGCCAGACAGAGCACCTGTTCGCGCGGGAGTAACAGGAAGGTGTTGCGCTCTCCTGTTGGGCCCGGCAGCAGACGAACCGTACCGGCCTGCGCCAGCTGTTCATAATGCTGACACAGCGCAGACAGCTGTGGCTTATCTTTTGCCCAGTCGGTCAGTGCCTGATGCGGCGCTAACAGGCGTTGACGCTGACTGTTGTCTGCGGGACGTTCCGCATCCTGACGGGCGAGGGTGGTGCTCAGCGCCTCATCCGGGCGGTGAGCCAGCAGACGATAAAGATACAGTGGGCCGCCCGCTTTTGGACCGGTACCTGAGAGGCCTTCGCCCCCAAAGGGTTGCACACCGACGACCGCGCCGACCATGTTGCGGTTAACATACAGGTTACCCACTTTGGCACTGGCGGTGACCTGCGTGATGGTTTCGTCGATGCGCGTATGAACACCCAGGGTCAGGCCATAGCCTGTGGCGTTAATCTGCTCAACGATCTGCGGCAGGTTGCTGCGGGTAAAACGCACCACGTGCAGGACAGGACCAAACACTTCCTGGGTCAGATCGCTGACCTTATCCAGCTCAATCAGCGTTGGTTTCACAAAGGTGCCTGTGGCCCATTCTTTGCTGTCCTGTGGGTTATCCTGTGCCGTCTGGTAGACCTTAAAGCCTTTATTACGCATGGCCTGAATATGGCGTTCGATGTTGGCTTTGGCTTCCTGATCGATCACCGGACCGATGTCGGTGGACAGGCGTTCCGGGTTGCCCATGCGGCATTCCGCCATCGCGCCACGCAGCATTTTTAACGTGTGGTCTGCGACGTCTTCCTGCACGCAGAGCAGACGCAGGGCGGAGCAGCGTTGTCCCGCGCTGTCAAAGGCCGATGCCACGATGTCGACAACCACCTGTTCGGTCAGCGCGGAGGAGTCCACAATCATGGCATTCATTCCGCCCGTTTCCGCAATCAGCGGTGTCGGACGGCCCTGCGGATCGAGTCTTCCCGCAAGATTGCGTTGCAGCAGCGTGGCAACGGCGGTGGAGCCGGTAAACATGACGCCGCGCACCCGTTCGTCGCCGGTGAGCTGTGCCCCCACGGTTTCGCCCTGACCCGGCAGCAGTTGCAGTACACCGGCGGGCACGCCAGCGCTCAGTAAAATATTGACGGCCTGTGCGGCAATTAACGGCGTTTGCTCGGCGGGTTTCGCCAGCACGCTGTTACCTGCCGCCAGAGCCGCGGCGATTTGGCCAGTAAAAATGGCCAGCGGAAAGTTCCACGGGCTGATGCAGACTACCGGGCCAAGCGGACGGTGGGTTTCGTTATCGAAATCATGGCGCACAATGCCGGCATAGTAATAAAGGAAATCGACCGCTTCACGCACCTCGGCAATGGCGTTGTTATAGGTTTTTCCGGCTTCACGCACCAGAAGACCCAGCAGTTGCTGTAGCTGGCTTTCCATCAGCTGTGCGGCGCGCTCCAGAATGGCGGCACGCTCCTGCGGCGGCGTGGCAAACCAGATAGGGCCGGCATTAACGGCGGCCTCAATGGCCAGGGAAACCTCCTGTTCGGATGCCTGGCGCACGGTGCCCACCACATCCGCAGGGACGGCCGGATTGAGCACTGGCTCGCTTTCCCCTCCCGTTAAAGGGCCGTCGATAAGCGGTTGCGCCACATACGTTTCGGTAGCACCGCTCAGCAGCGCGCTGGACAGTGACGCAAGACGATGTTCATTCGCCATATCAAGACCGGCGGAGTTCACGCGGTCCTCACCATACAGGTCACGTGGTAACGGAATTTTCGGGTGCGGCAGGCCCAGTGTTCCTTCGCTGAGACCCAGTTTTTCCACTTCGGCAACCGGATCGGCGACCAGTTCGTCGATGGGCAGTGACGTATCGGCGATGCGGTTAACGAAGGAGGTATTCGCGCCGTTCTCCAGTAAGCGTCGCACCAGATAGGCGAGCAGCGTTTCATGCGTACCGACCGGGGCATAAATACGGCAGGGACGATTAAGTTTACCGTCTGCGACCTTGCCGACCACCTGTTCATACAGCGGTTCACCCATGCCGTGCAGGCACTGGAACTCGTACTGACCCGGATAGTAGTTATTGCCTGCCAGCTGATAAATGGCGGCCAGGGTGTGCGCATTGTGCGTGGCAAACTGCGGATAGATCAGGTTCGGCACCGCCAGCAGCTTGCGCGCGCAGGCCAGGTACGAAATGTCGGTATACACTTTGCGCGTGTACACCGGATAGCCCTCCAGGCCTTCCATCTGGGCGCGTTTAATTTCGCTGTCCCAGTAAGCGCCTTTCACCAGACGAATCATCAAACGGCGGCGGCTACGTTGCGCCAGGTCGATCAGCTCATCAATAACAAACGGACAGCGCTTCATATAGGCCTGAATGACAAAGCCGATACCGTTCCAGCCCTCCAGTTCAGGCTCAAAACACAGCCTTTCGAGCAGATCAAGAGAGAGTTCCAGGCGGTCGGCTTCTTCTGCATCAATATTAATGCCGATGTCGTAAGAGCGGGCCAGTAGCGTCAGCGACTTAAGCAGCGGATACAGCTCATCCATCACCCGGTCGTACTGGGCACGGCTGTAGCGCGGGTGCAGGGCAGAGAGCTTAATTGAAATGCCCGGGCCTTCATAAATGCCGCGGCCATTGGAGGCTTTGCCAATCGCATGAATCGCCTGCTGATACGAAACCAGATAGGCTTTCGCATCGCTGGCGGTCAGGGCGGCTTCGCCCAGCATATCGTAAGAGTAACGGAAACCTTTCTCTTCAAGCTTACGGGCGTTAGCCAGTGCTTCGGCGATGGTTTCACCCGTCACGAACTGTTCACCCATCAGGCGCATCGCCATATCCACGCCTTTACGGATCAGCGGTTCACCACTCTTGCCAATGATCCGGTTGAGCGAGCGCGACAGATTCGCTTCGTTATGCGTTGAGACCAGGCGGCCGGTAAATAACAGGCCCCAGGTGGCGGCGTTAACAAACATGGACGGACTGCGGCCCAGATGCGACTGCCAGTTGCCGTTACTGATCTTGTCACGGATAAGCGCATCGCGCGTCGGTTTATCCGGAATACGCAGCAACGCTTCCGCCAGGCACATCAGCGCCACGCCTTCCTGTGAAGATAATGAAAACTCCTGAAGCAGACTTTGCACCATACCGGCGCGTCCGGTTGCCCCTTTTTGGTGCCTGAGCTTCTCTGCCAGGGTAAAGGCGAGCTGCCGGGTTTTTTCAGCCAGCGGAGCGGGAAGGCGGGCTTGCTCCAGCAACATGGGAACGGCATCGGTTTCCGGTCTACGCCAGGCGGCCGTCACGGCCGAACGGGCTACCGACTGCGGCAGGATGTGCTCTGCGAAGTCAAGGAACGGCTGAACCATCTCGTCCGCAGCGACCTCATCAGAAGCCGATTCGTTGAGCTGCAGGGGAATCTCTTCCACTGTTTCACCGGCTTCTAACTGCACGAGATAGTTAAAGATCGCTTGTTTAATCAGCCAGTGCGGCGTGCGATCCATTTTCTGTGCCGCCAGTTTAATGCGACTGCGGGTGGCTTCATCCAGCTTCACCCCCATGGTCGTTGTTCCCATGATTTCTGTTCCTTAAAACGTTTTTTACCAGAGCAAGGGCTGCACTATCACTCATGTTGCAACTTTGTGCAACCGTGTTAAATGTGACCTTGCTTCCACACTTTACCGCCGCTTTTGCCATTAACATTTAAAAGCGGCACAAATCTTGCTGCAAGAAACTCGCCAATGTTGCAACCCCCTTCAATTTAAACAGGGTTGTGGTGGTAAAGGTGCAACTTAAGTGTGAGCGGGCGCAACCTGTGAACATTTAAAACAGGGAGAGAGGTGAAACTGATGTAACGGATGTGTTAAATGCATTGTGTAGAACGTGCCTTTACGGCAGGATACCGCGCCTTAAGGGAAACGGGACTTTTATCGATGCGGTAATACGCTGACGCTACCCCGTTCCGGTGGCGCAGGAAAAGATTTCTCTTAAGAGATCGGATAATAACGGAGAAACACATGACAGTAAGTACACCCATGCTGGTGACCTTTTTAATTTATATCCTCGGGATGGTGCTCATCGGTTTTATTGCCTGGCGCTCAACCAAAAACTTTGATGACTACATTCTGGGCGGTCGCAGCCTGGGCAGTGTGGTTACCGCGCTGTCAGCGGGTGCCTCTGACATGAGCGGCTGGCTGCTGATGGGCTTACCCGGTGCCATTTTTCTCTCCGGCATTTCAGAAAGCTGGATCGCCATTGGTCTGATTATTGGTGCCTGGCTTAACTGGAAAATTGTCGCGGGTCGTTTACGCGTCCAGACAGAACATCATGATAACGCCTTAACCTTGCCCGACTTTTTCACCAGCCGCTTTGAAGATCGCAGCAAAATTCTGCGTGTGATTTCTGCGGTCGTCATCCTGATGTTTTTCACCATTTACTGTGCTTCCGGTGTGGTTGCCGGTGCTCGCCTGTTTGAAAGCACCTTTGGAATGGACTATGCCACGGCCTTATGGGCCGGTGCGGCGGCGACCATTCTCTATACGCTGGTGGGCGGATTCCTGGCGGTAAGCTGGACAGATACCGTTCAGGCCAGCCTGATGATCTTCGCCCTGATCCTGACGCCGCTTATCGTCATCATGGCCGTCGGCGGTTTAAGCGATTCGCTGGCAGTCATTCAGGCTAAAAGCACGGAAAACCTGGATATGTTCAAAGGACTGAATGTGGTTGCGGTCCTGTCGCTACTGGGCTGGGGATTAGGTTATTTTGGCCAGCCCCATATTCTGGCCCGCTTTATGGCGGCGGATTCACACCGGTCAATTCGTACCGCGCGCCGTATTGGTATGGCCTGGATGATTTTGTGTCTGGCCGGCGCCGTCGCGGTTGGCTTCTTTGGTATCGCCTATTTCCAGAACAACCCGGGCGAGGCCGCTGGTGTAACTCAAAACGGCGAGCGTGTCTTCATTGAGCTGGCACGTATTCTGTTTAACCCCTGGATTGCCGGGATTCTGCTGTCAGCCATTTTAGCGGCCGTCATGTCGACACTCAGTTGCCAACTGCTGGTGTGCTCCAGCGCCCTGACCGAAGACCTGTATAAAGGCTTTTTGCGCAAAAATGCCAGCCAGAAAGAACTGGTCTGGGTCGGTCGCCTGATGGTGCTGCTGGTCGCGCTGATTGCCATCGCGCTGGCCGCCAACCCTGAAAACCGGGTATTAGGCCTGGTCAGCTATGCATGGGCGGGCTTTGGTGCGGCGTTCGGGCCGGTTGTGCTGTTCGGCGTGTGCTGGAAACGTATGAACCGCAATGGCGCATTAGCGGGCATGGTTGTCGGTGCGGTGACCGTGGTGGTCTGGAAGCAGTATGGCTGGCTCGGTCTGTACGAAATCATCCCGGGCTTTATCCTGGCCAGTCTCGCCATCGTCGTCTTTAGCCTGGCGAGTCGCGCACCGTCAACCCAGGCGATGGCACGTTTCGATGCCGCTGAGGCCGAGTTCCAGACGAAGTAATCGCCTTCTTTTTTCCACCGCCTGCCCCCGTGAGGGCAGGCTTTTTTTTGCGCGTTATCTGGCACAGACAGTTACGAAATTATTTCGTTGTGGAACTTGTATTTTTTTGAGTGGTAATGATAATCGGTATCGTTCGTTTTTACGTAACTTTACGCGTCGTTGACGCCGGTTAACATTTAAGAGGTTGGCGATGTTCGTTCCGTTTCTCATTATGCTGCGCGAAGGGCTTGAAGCCGCGTTGATCGTCAGCCTGATCGCCAGTTATCTAAAGCGCACTCAGCGCACTCAGTGGTTTCCTGCGATGTGGGCAGGCGTCTTTATTGCCGCCGCACTCTGCCTTGGGCTGGGTATCTTTATCAACCAGACCACGGGTGAGTTTCCGCAGAAACAGCAAGAGCTGTTTGAAGGTATCGTGGCGGTAATCGCGGTCGTTATCCTGACCTCGATGGTGTTCTGGATGCGCCGGGTCGCGCGCAATATCAAACGGGAACTTGAACACGCCGTCGACGAGGCATTGCATAAATCGGCCGGCGGCGGCCTGGCGCTGGTGATGATGGTGTTTCTGGCCGTCGCACGCGAAGGGCTGGAATCAGTGTTCTTTCTGCTGGCCGCGTTCACACAGGATGTCGGTTATGCGCCGCCGTTGGGTGCGGTGTTGGGGCTGGCCACGGCGGTGGTGCTGGGCATGCTGATCTACTGGGGCGGCCTGCGGCTCAACATGGCGCACTTTTTCCGCTGGACCAGTATTTTCATTCTGCTGGTGGCAGCAGGCCTGGCGGCAGGGGCTATTCGCGCTTTTCATGAGGCAGGGCTGTGGAACCATTTTCAGCAGGTGGCCTTTGATATGAGCCCGATCTTGTCCACGCATTCGCTGTTTGGCACAGTGCTGGAAGGCATGCTTGGCTATCAGGAAGCGCCCAGCGTCAGTGAAGTCGCTGTCTGGCTGCTCTATCTGATCCCCGCTTTATTATTGTTTGTTATGCCTGCACGCGCTGATACCTCAGCAGCTGCGCGCTAACGCGTTTACCCGGCGCGTCAGCCGCGCCTCTGACTGAACAGGGAAAAAATATGATGATGCGTTTTAACCGTAATGCGGTACTGGCTTCTCTGCTGGCGTTTTCTGGCTCTTCACTGGCTGCAGCCATTCCGCAGGTCAGCGTCACTGTGACGGACAAACAGTGTGAGCCCATGTCAGTTACGGTACAGGCCGGTAAAACTCAGTTTCTGATTAAAAATAACAGCCAAAAAGCGCTGGAATGGGAAATTCTCAAAGGCGTGATGGTGGTCGAAGAGCGCGAAAATATTGCGCCGGGCTTTAGCCAGAAACTGACGGCCAACCTGGAAGCCGGGGAATATGACATGACCTGTGGCCTGCTGACGAACCCGAAAGGCAAACTGATCGTGCAGGGCACCGGGAGCAAAAGTGCGCAACAAGGCAAACCCGAACTGATGCAACTGGCGGGTCCCATTAATGCCTATAAAGCCTATGTCACTGAGGAAGTGAGTCAGCTGGTATCCGGCACGCAGGCGTTTACGGATGCGGTGAAAGCCGGTGATGTGGCTAAAGCCAAAGCGTTATTTGCGCCCACCCGTCAGCACTACGAGCGCATTGAGCCGATCGCCGAGCTGTTTTCTGACCTTGATGGTCGTATTGATGCCCGCGAAGATGATTACGAGAAAAAAGCCGACGATCCGAAATTTACCGGCTTCCATCGTCTCGAAAAAGCCCTGTTTGCAGATAACACGACGAAAGACATGGCAGGCTATGCCGACCAGTTAAATCACGATGTGCATGACCTGCAACAACGCGTGAGTGAACTGGCATTTCCTCCGGCGAAAGTGGTGGGCGGAGCCGCCGGGCTGATTGAAGAGGTGGCGGCGACCAAAATCTCTGGCGAAGAGGATCGCTACAGCCGCACGGATCTGTGGGATTTCCGCGCGAATGTGGATGGGGCACAAAAAATTGTCACACTTTTACGTCCGGTACTGCAGCAGGCGAACCCACAGCTTTTAGCAAAAATAGACGCTAACTTCAGTAAAGTGGATGCGATTCTGGATAAATACCGCACGCAGCAAGGTTATGAATCCTATGAAAAACTGACCCAGGCTGACCGCACGGCGCTGAAAGGGCCGATCACCGCTCTGGCGGAAGATCTTTCCCTACTGCGTGGCACACTGGGCCTGAACTAATCATGGACAAGGATCAGGAATTACAGCAGCCTGCGCGACGGCGTTTATTAAAAGGGCTGGGCATGCTGGGCGGCGCGGCTGCGGTAGGCGCGGGCTGTCCGTTTCATGCCGGGGCTGCTGAGCAGCCCGACAGTTTTGCACCGGGCACGGTCACGCCGAACGCGCGTCAGCAACGACAGCCTTTCTATGGCGTGCATCAGGCGGGCATTATTACCCCACAGCAGGCCGCCATGATGCTGGTGGCGTTTGATGTGCTGACCAGCGACAGGCGTGAGCTGCAGCGGTTGTTCCAACTGCTGACACAGCGCATCGCGTTTTTAACGGCGGGCGGCAAGGCCCCCGCCGTGGTCAACCCACAGCTGCCACCGATGGATTCCGGTATCCTGGGGGCCGAGATTGCCCCCGATAATCTGACCATCACGGTGTCAGTCGGTAACGCGCTGTTTGACGGACGGTTCGGTCTGGCTGCGCTCAAACCCGCGAAGCTGCAGCCGATGACCCGGTTCCCTAATGATTCGCTGGATGCCAGTCAGTGCCATGGCGATCTGCTGTTGCAGATTTGCGCCAATACCCAGGACACGGTGATCCACGCGCTGCGCGATATCATCAAACATACGCCGGATCTGCTGGGCGTACGCTGGCGGCGGGAAGGGTTTATCTCCGATCATGCCGCGCGCAGCGCGGGCAAAGAAACGCCCATTAATCTGCTGGGCTTTAAAGACGGCACGGCAAATCCGGACACGCACAATCACGCCTTGATGGATAAGCTGCTCTGGGTCACCGCGGATCAGCACGAGCCAGCCTGGGCGCGGAATGGCAGCTATCAGGCGGTAAGGTTGATTCGTTTCCACGTGGAAATGTGGGATCGCACACCGTTGGGCGAACAGCAGACCATTTTCGGTCGCGAAAAGCTGAGCGGCGCGCCGCTGGGTATGAAAAATGAACATGACGTTCCCGATTACCGTAACGATCCGGATGGCCAGATAATTGCGCTGGATGCGCATATTCGTCTGGCCAACCCCCGTACGCCCGCCACGGAAAGCAGCCTGATGCTGCGCCGGGGATACAGTTATTCGTCCGGTGTTTCCGCTTCAGGTCAACTGGAGATGGGATTACTCTTCGTCTGCTATCAGCATGATTTGGAATTGGGTTTCCTTACCGTCCAGAACCGCTTAAATGGCGAAGCGCTGGAAGAGTATATACGTCCGTTTGGCGGCGGTTACTTTTTTGTCTTACCCGGCGTGGTGAATGAAAACCATTATTTAGGCCAGTCCTTACTGGAAATTTGATTAAATTTTAGGCACGGCATTCTGTGTCTGACAGCGCAGCGTGCCGTGTTTTCATATTGCCGTTTTTTCCCCGTACGGCTTTTTTATCGCCCCGTTTAACACGCTTTTTAACGTGACGTAAAATATACTAACCCTCTGTAATAAATCCGTAATTTAATTTAAGTAAGGTCTTCGTTAACGGCCGGTTGAATATTTATTTTTCATGAAAGTGAAAATACTGTTGCAAAATACCAATAAGATGGTTCACTTTACTATGAAAGCGTAATCGGGCGTGTTGATGTCTCACACTGGAGTTCGCGCATGGATAGATGTTTTTACAGCCGTTTAGCAGTAAACAATATCGCACTCACCCGTGAGGGACGTTCTTCCTCAACCGCTTTTACATCTCAATGTGTTTTCTCTCTTCAACTTCACTCCTTTTTTACCGGTATACGGTCAGGCTGTTTTGCTGCCGGATATCAATCGTCATGGCCTGTCACGGCTCTAAAGGAAGCCAACTGAAACCTCTAAAGCGTTCACGTAATCGCAACGGGCGTATTGCCTGAAGCGGGAAATGAAACCAACTGTAAGGTGCCACTATGGGAAGACAGAAAGCAGTGATCAAAGCGCGTCGAGAAGCAAGACGAGTGCTTCGTAATGACTCACGCAGTCATCGTCAGCGTGAAGAAGAATCGGTCACTTCGCTGGTGCAAATGGGTGGGCTTGATGCAATTGGCATGGCACGCGATGTGCGTGACCGTGCGCCGATTGAAGCCCGAAATGAAGCTCAGGCGCATTATCTTAACGCCATAGAAACAAAACAGCTTATCTTCGCCACGGGCGAAGCGGGCTGCGGCAAAACCTGGATTAGTGCTGCGAAAGCAGCAGAGGCCCTGATTCATAAGGATATCGACAGGATTATCGTTACGCGCCCGGTGCTACAGGCGGATGAGGATCTGGGATTCCTTCCCGGTGATATCTCAGAGAAATTCGCCCCCTATTTCCGCCCGGTTTACGACATTCTGGTTAAACGTCTTGGCGCATCCTTTATGCAATATTGTCTGCGTCCGGAAATCGGCAAAGTGGAAATTGCGCCTTTTGCCTATATGCGCGGCCGCACCTTTGAAAATGCGGTAGTGATTCTGGACGAAGCGCAGAACGTGACGGCTGCGCAGATGAAAATGTTCCTGACCCGCCTTGGCGAAAATGTCACGGTGATTGTTAACGGCGATATTACCCAGTGCGATTTGCCCGCTGGGGTGCCTTCCGGTCTCGCAGACGCGCTGGCGCGTTTCGAAGAGGACGAGATGGTTGGCATTGTCCGTTTCGGCAAAGAGGATTGTGTGCGTTCCGCGCTGTGTCAGCGCACTCTGCACGCGTACAGCTAGCGTTCGATTGAGTCATGTAGCGACCAAACCCGGCTCCGGCCGGGTTTTTTTGTGTCTCAGATTCGCCGCCTGGCCGCGATCATTCACCGCTGCCGATCTGCCAGATAAAGGTCGGATCGCGCCGGTTCACTTCCCAGTCGCCGACATTTCGGCTCTTGTATATCACCGGATTGTGGGACGCGATGGTTCGGGCATTGCGCCAGTGCCTGTCCAGCGCGTTTATCACCCGCGTATCTGACGCGCCCAGCGCATTAAATAACTCGCTGGCCGCGCGGGTAATCCATTCAACGGCGACGACCTGCGCTTTGGCGGCCTCCACTTCGGCCTGCACGTTGGCGGCGTGAATCAGGCTTTCTGCTTGCCCTTGTTGGTGCGCATCAAACGCAAGCTGGAGCGACGGCGTGGCCTGCTGCACGGCGGCATCTGTCGCCCAGACCCAACTACTTATCTGGCCGACAACCTGCAACACCTGCACATCCTGTTTGACCTGGCGGGCATTACCGTGGCTGTAAATACGTTTTCGTTGTGCAACGCTCCGGGACACATCCCGCACAATAGCGCGACCAATGCCGGCCAGGGTCGCGAGTAAGACATGCTGATAAAAAGCCGTCTGATAGCGAAAGCGTTCACTAAAGTCATACACATGCGCAGGCTCCACGTGCGCCTCGCGAAAGCGCGTAGTGCCGCTACCGGTCAGGCGTTGCCCAAATCCATCCCAGTCATCGTCCCGCTCAACGCTGTCCTGATGAGTGCTCACCACCGCAATCACGTCGCGCTGGTTGTCGGTGCGCTTAGCGTACACATCAATCCAGTCGGCATAGAGTGTGCCGGTGCTGTAAAACTTTTCGCCCGTCAGTTGCCAACCGTGCCCGGTAGGGGAAACGGTGGTATTCACGTCTCCCAGCCTGACGCTGCCCGTTTCACTCCAGCCACTGCCGACGATGTCGCCATCAACAAAGCGGCGAAACCAGCGTTGACGGTCTTCGCTGTCAGGTTGATTGAGGCGATCCTCGACAAAGGCCATATGGGCGCGCAGAGCCTGAGGCAGATTGGAATCCGCTTCTGCCAGCTCGGTGAGCAAACGAAAAAGCTGCGGCAGCGAGGCTCCCAGGCCGCCATTAGCCGTTGGGATACGCAGCGTGCCAAAGCCCGCCGCCTTAAGCCAGTTTATCGGCTCATGCAACAGTGTCCGGTCGCGTTCGCGTGCAGCGGCCCCGTCGGCGATGCGGGCAAAAACAGGACGAAAGCGTTCTGCCAGACGGGTGTAATCAGGTTCAGACATGGTGTTCTCCTTGAGCTGACGGGTCATCAATATCGTGGCGCGTCGGTTCAAAGCGCACCACAAGCAGGAAAATGATGGGGATGAGAGCGGCCAGTGACACGATCCAGAACAGGTTGGTGCCATAAGCCGCCTGCAATATCGGCAGAATGAACAGCGCCAGTGCGCTTCCTGCACCAGAGATCGAACGGCTAAACCCGACGCCGGTGGCGCGAATAGATGTGGGATAGGCGAGGGCGGGATAGATCATTAACTGCGCACCGGGTCCGAACCCTTCGGCAAACAGCCACACTCCCAGCAGCAGAATGGCAAAGACCACACCGTAAGTGGCTTCAGGATGCCCGATCAAGGCCAGTGAAATCAGGGCGATAAACTGTAGCGCAAACCCCGCGATGGCCACATGACGAGAGGGAAATTTCCAGGCCAGTCGCATGCCCAGCAGGCCGCCGGTAAAGGCGAACAGCGCATTAAGTCCCAGTGAGGCGGCAATGGTTTCGAACACGCCCGCGCCCAGAAACTGCGCCAGAATCGAGGGGAGGAAAAATGCGATAGCCGTATATTCAAAAGCGATACAGGCGTTCATCACCGCTGCCACGATAGTGCGTTCGCGATATGGCTTCTGGAACAGCACGCGGAAACTGACCGCCGGTGCGACAGGCTCGATGGCAGGGGACTTATCTTCATGTGCCTGGATGCCATAGGACTCACGCAGAATACGGACCGCACCGCGTAAATCTCCCTGATTAGCCGCCCATAAAGGCGATTCGTTCATAAACTTGCTGCGCACGGCAATAATCAGCAGGGCAGGCACGGCACCAAACAACAGCGATGCCCGCCACAGCCAGTCAATGTGCTGGGCTGGCAACAGGAAGTAGAGGGCGAAGATGATGAAAAAGCAGACCGACGAGGCGGCATACCACATCGGGCACCAGGCCGCCAGTCGCGCAGCTTTGTTGCCTTTACCCGAAAACTTCGAGAATTCGGCCAGATAGGCCATGGCCACAGGCAAATCCATTCCCACACCAATGCCCATCAAAAAGCGCGCCCCGATCAGTACCCAGACATTCGGAGCCAGACCGGCAGCGAGGGCAGAAACGACGAAAAAAAGCATGTCTGCCATAAACACCGAATAGCGACCGTATTTATCGGTCAGCCAGCCGCCAGCCAGGTTGCCCACAATGGTGCCGATCATAATGGAGGAGGTGACCAGCCCGGTTAAGGTTGGCGTTAAGCTAAACGTCTTAACGACATCATCGATGCCGTAGGACAGCGTCGTGAGGTCATAGGCATCCAGAAAAACGCCCCCCAGCGCCAGAAACACGATCCAGCGCGCATAGCTGTTTTTGTCACTTTGCGTATTGATCAGTCGGGCCACATCGTTGACGGAGCGAACCGGTGTGGAAGGCGGCGAGGGGATCGCCACATCATCATCGATATTGAGAGTGCTCATGTTATCCTCGTTATTGTCTGTACAGGTGCTGCCTTTATAAGCAGTGCATACGCAGTAAACAAACAAGAAAAAGTGATAAGGATTGCTTTAATTTCAATAAGTTATTTTTTATTCTCAGGCATGAAAAAGACCGGAAACGTGGGCACGCTTCCGGTATGGATTGGGTGAATCAGGTTAACGAAGCCGTCTCGTTATGTTATGAGGCTTCAGCAGGGACGATCAGGCCCGCTGACGAGGGCGTGCGTCGGTAGCTGGCACCAGGATGAGGATGAGTAAGGCGATCGCCCAGCCCAAAAAGCTTCTCACGTAACGTGCCGGGCTGGTAATCCTGCTTATATACGCCGCGTTTTTGCAGTTCCGGCACCAGCAGGTTCACGACGTCAGCAAAGGTTTCATGAGTAACGGCATAAGCCAGATTAAAACCGTCAACGTCTGTTTCCTCCACCCAGCTCTGTAGTTCATCTGCCACGGTTTCGGTGCTGCCCACCAGCAACGGCCCAAAGCCGCCAATGCCTACCCAGTCGGCCATGTTTTGCACCGTCCATTCACGCTGCGGATCGGCGGTCGAGAAGCTCTCTACAACAGACTGAATCGCATCGGTATGAAGATGTTTAAACACCTGATCGGGTTGATACTGACTAAAGTCAATGCCGGTCCAGCCGGAAATCAGGGCAAGGGCACCTTCGTGGCTGACATAACGTTTGTAATCCTGCCATTTGGCCTGGGCCAGCTTATCGGTCTCGCCCACGATCACGGTTTGCATATTGAAAATGAGAATGCTGCGCGGATCGCGTCCGGCCTCCTCTGCGCGCCGACGAATATCGGCCACGGTTTTCCTGAGCAGCACCTTAGACGGCGCGGCAACAAACACGCACTCGGCATGTTGCGCGGCAAAAGCTTTACCGCGGCTGGAGGCACCCGCCTGATATAACACCGGCGTGCGCTGTGGTGACGGCTCACACAGGTGAATGCCCGGCACCTGGAAAAAGGTGCCCTGATGGTTGATCGGATGGACTTTGTTCGGATCGCTGAAGATATGGCGCTTCCGGTCGCGAATAACGGCGTCGTCTTCCCAGCTGCCTTCCAGCAGTTTATAAACCACCTGCAAATACTCATCTGCATAATCGTACCGGGCATCATGACGGGTTTGCGTGGCCTGGCCCAGATTGCGTGCGCCGCTTTCCAGATAGGAGGTGACGATGTTCCAGCCAATCCGCCCTTTGGTAAGATGGTCCAGCGTCGACATCCTGCGCGCAAACGGATAAGGATGTTCAAACGAAAGCGAGGCGGTCAGACCGAAACCGAGATGCTGAGTGACCATCGCCATTGGGGTGATCAGCGCCAGCGGATCGTTAACCGGCACCTGAGAGGCACTGCGAAGGGCGGCATCATTGTTGCCGTTAAAGACATCATAAATGCCCAGTACATCGGCGATAAACAGGCCGTCAAATTTACCGCGCTCCAGCAGCACGGCTAAGTCTGTCCAGTATTCCAGGTCTTTGTACTGCCAGGAGCGATCGCGCGGATGCGCCCACAGGCCGGGTGACTGATGACCCACGCAATTCATATCAAAGGCATTTAAGCGGATTTCACGTTGTTTAGGCATAGCAGGCTCCTGAGCGGATGCGGCACGCCGGTGCCGCCCACTTTTTAGGGGGATAATAAACAGGTAAGTGATTAGTCAGTCAGTGAAAGGGGACATCGCTCGTTTAGCGTAGCGGTTGTGAGATTCAGCAGTTGACGGGCAACCGCTTCCGCATGCATTGCCACCTGCGGCAGGCCCATCAGTTCACCAAACCGACCGCGGGCCGCGGGACCGACCACATACAGATGGGAATTGCTGTGGCCCTGTGCCGTTCGCGTCTGCGACAGGGCATTGACATCAATGCCAAGCGCTAAAGGATCGGGCCGGATGACGCCGTCATCACACAACTGGCGTAGCAGGGCATCATGTTGTACCAGTTTCCCGTGCGCCGGGCCGGTGGTCACGATCACCTTATCCACCTCCCGCGTCACGACTTCGCCCGAGCGAGTTTGCAGATGCAGCCGTACCGCAGAATGGCTGGACTCTGCCGCCGTCAGCCGCGCCGCCATCACCTGCAACGATCCGTTTTCCTGCCGCGCGTTCAGCACCTGGCCTGCCTGTGGCGCAATGCGGTAGCGGTGCACATCCCACCACGGCCGCAGATGGCGCAGAAAGCGCCGTTGCTCATTCAGTGGCAGGCTCTGCCAGAGGGTCTGGCCCTGCCGACGAACCTCATCAAAGACGACCTGCCACGGAAGCCCGCGCGCCGCCGCCTGACGCATGTCCTGGCGGATGCGCCGTAACCAGCAGCGCACACCCGCTGGCCTGGCAAGGTGCCCTTCAAGCGACCAACTGAGGTCATGCTGACTGATATTGGGCCGGGGAAGTTGTCCACGGCGTGAAAACACGGTGACAGGGCCGCGGTGCCCCTGGCGATCCAGCGTGGCCACCATATCCGCCATCGTTAAACCGCTGCCCACAATGGCGATGCGCTCCTCCGGACCGACAGAGGCGAGGGCGTTCTCCTGCCAGGGATCGGCGATGATGGCGGGATGGTCAGCCAGTGCGGTTAACGCGCCAGGCAACGACGGCGCGGGATGACTGACGGCCAGGACCACAATGTCGGCGGCAAGGTGTTTGCCGGCGGCGGTGCTGACCGTGCCGTCCCGGAAAGCCACAGCGCGATCATGCAGATGCGCCAGAACGACAGGCGACTCACGTTGTGCCGCCTCGAACTGTGCATTGACCCAACGGGCAAACTGCCTGCGCTGAGGATAGACATGACCATCGTGCCAGCGCGCGGCGGGATCGCTGACATATGCATCAGAGGCGCGATACCAGCGATCAAAGCTGCCTTCTTCCTCTCCCGCCAGCTGCATGCGTGACGCGGGTACATTAAGGCGGTGAGCCGGATCGGCCGTCGAGTAGGCAACGCCCTGCGCCAGCTGCGACCGGGGTTCGATGAGCGTGACGCGCAGTCCGGCCTGGCCCAGACGACCCAGATGCACGGCCAGCGCTGTCCCGCTAAATCCACCGCCCACGATGACAATATGCTGCTCTGACATAAACCGCCTCATTTCTTAGCTGGCACTGGCGCTTTTTTCGGGACGACGATCGCCACCGATAGTTTCACCAAAGGGACCTGTATTCACGCTGCGCTGTGCTTTCCCGGCGTGCGTCGACAGCGGCAGCAGTGGCATCAGTAACTCGGCTACCCGGTGCGCTTCTTCCAGATGCGGATAGCCCGACAGAATAAAGTTATCAATGCCCAGCGCCTGGTATTCCCGAATCCGCGCTGCCACCTGCTGAGGGTTGCCGACCAGTGCAGTGCCCGCGCCGCCGCGCACCAGTCCGACGCCTGCCCATAAATTGGGGCCGATGCGTAAGCCTTCGCGTGAACCGCCGTGCAGTGCACTCATGCGCGCCTGGCCCGTCGAATCCATACGGGCAAAGATCTTCTGAGCGGATGCGATGGTTTCATCATCCAGATGAGCTATCAGTTTATCGGCTGCCGCCCAGGCTTCCTCTTCGGTTTCACGCACAATAACGTGCAGTCGAATGCCGTAGGACAACGCCCGGCCAAGTTCCTGCGCCCGCTGGCGCACAACGTCCAGTTTGGCGGCAACCTGCTCAACGGGTTCGCCCCAGGTGAGATAAGTATCGACCTGACTGGCGGCCACGTCGACCGCATCGTCCGACGAACCACCAAAGTAGAGCGGTGGACCGTCGGCCTGCACAGGCGGAAACAGAATTTCAGCGCCCTCCACACGAATATGTTCACCGTGGAAGTCCACTTTCTCGCCTTTCAGCAAACGGGAATAGACCTCCAGGAACTCCCGCGTGACCTGATAGCGTTCGGCATGACTCAGGAAAATACCGTCGCCTTTATTTTCCACCGGATCGCCACCCGTCACCACATTGATCAGTAAGCGCCCGTCTGACAGACGGTCCAGCGTTGCCGCCATGCGCGCCGCCAGGCTCGGCGGCTGCAACCCCGGCCTGACCGCCACCAGATAACGCAGCTGTTTAGTGATGGGGGCCAGAGCCGCCGCCACCAGCCAGGAATCTTCACAACTTTTACCCGTGGGGATCAGTACGCCGTAGAAACCCAGATTGTCTGCCGCCAGGGCGACCTGTTGCAGATAGGGCAGATCGACCGCTCTTCCGCCCTGGGTGGTCCCCAGATAACGTCCGTCACCGTGGGTGGGTAAAAACCAGAACAGATTAATGTTTTTCTCAGAGGCTTCAGGCATTAGCAGATTCCTTTATAACGATATTTGAAATTGGCAAATGAAAAGCAATCTTTCAGTTATAAAGCCATTAGCAGAATACGTGCCAACTGTGTCTGGTCATTTTTTCCTTTGAATTTATAGCGTTATGATTTCAGCTTTCAGGTACGCGCTGTTGCACATGCAGCAGGCGTTGAACTTCAGTGCTGCATTTGCAGCACAGGGGCTCAGCCCGTGGCTCGTTTCCCTTCACGCTTAGCGTTATCGTGAGCGCTCAGTCACTTTGCAGGTATTCGCTATGGAACACGCTGGTCCCGATTTAATTGACCCGGCTTCTCTGGCCTTCAAAAGTATCCTGGATCGCCTGGCACCCACGGATGCCACGGTGTTAATCATTGGCGAAACCGGCACCGGTAAAGAGGTGATGGCGCGCTATCTGCATCACCACAGCCCGCGCCGCCGCGCGCCCTTTGTCGCCGTGAACTGCGGCGCACTGACGGAAAGTCTTGCCGAGTCAGAACTGTTTGGGCATGAGAAGGGCGCGTTTACCGGTGCCACGGAACGTCATCGTGGCTGGTTCGAGGCGGCGCAGGGCGGCACGCTGCTGCTGGATGAGATCGGTGAACTCAGTTTGCCGCTCCAGGTAAAACTGTTGCGCGTATTGCAGGAGAGAGAGATTACCCGGGTAGGTTCATCTCAGGCGATAAAGGTAAATGTTCGGGTGCTTGCCGCCACGAACCGCGACCTGACCGGTGCGATTGCCGAACGGCGCTTCCGCGAGGATCTCTATTACCGGCTGAATGTGGCCAGCGTGGCGCTGCCGCCTCTGCGCGAGCGCCGTGAGGATATACCGGTGCTGGCCGCGTATTTTCTGCAACACTATGCGCGCCGACTGGGCCGACCTCAGCTGCGTCTGAGTGAGGAGGCGATCGCGACGTTAAGCCGGTACGCCTGGCCGGGCAATATTCGGGAGCTGGAAAACACATTACATAATGCTGTTCTGCTCAGCCAGGAAACACTTATTGGCCCCCAGCATCTGCGTCTGGGCCGCGTGATTGAGGCTGAACCGGTGCCTGAACAGGATGTGATTGATCAGTTTATCCGGCAGCAACTGCAGCACAGTGAAACGCCCCTGTATCCCAGAATTATTGAATCCTTAGTGCGGAATGCCTATGCGCTGAGTCAGGGAAATCAGCTCCAGGCGGCAGCGCTGTTGGGGATCAGCCGTCACAGCCTGCGCACCCATCTGGGCCACTGCGGCATCATTAAGCCGCGCCGCAGCAGCGCCATCGCGCCATCGCGTGTTTTGACAGACTCTGTGGTGCAGGAGCGCGAGTTGCGTATTGGTTACCAGAAGTTCGGCAATCTTGGCATTCTCAAAGCCCGTCAGCATCTTGAGCAGCAGCTGGTGGGCCAGAATGTCCGCGTGTTGTGGAGTGAATTTCCTGCGGGGCCACAGTTGCTGCATGCTCTGCGCGATCAGGAAATTGACTTTGGTACGACAGGCGAAGTTCCGCCCCTGTTTGCCCAGGCCGATCAGGGCACCATGGTCTATGTGGCCTGGGAACCGCCTGCGCCGCAAAGTGTTGCCCTGATGGTCGCCAGACACAGCGCCATCACGACGATTGCCGATCTCAAAGGCAAGCGCATTGCGGTGAATAAAGGTTCTAACGTCCATTTTTTGCTGCTGCAGATCCTCGATGAAGCAGGCCTGACGCTGGACGACGTGCGTATCGTGTATGCCCCACCGAAATATCCGTTAACCGCCAGCGACCTGAATGCGGTCGATGCCTGGATGATGTGGGACCCTTTACTG
Source organism: Pantoea stewartii (assembly GCF_011044475.1). Taxonomy (NCBI): domain Bacteria; kingdom Pseudomonadati; phylum Pseudomonadota; class Gammaproteobacteria; order Enterobacterales; family Erwiniaceae; genus Pantoea; species Pantoea stewartii. Next base: position 825,734 of record NZ_CP049115.1, on the reverse strand, counting down.
AGTGAGGCCGAACGTGGCGATCAACTGCGCGTCATTGCCGATGGCGTGGGCCGGGTCAGCAACCATCAGTTCTATCTGGCGGATCGCCAGTTTGCTACGCATTCACCCGATTTACTGCGCCTGTTGATGACCGCGCTGGAGCAGACTGGCCAGTATATCGATGCCCATCCGGCCGAGGCTGCCGGGTTACTGGCAAAGGAGTTGGGCATGTCCGACAGCGCATTACGTCAGGCGCTGGCGCGGCGTAGTCATCGAACTCAGGCGATGAACTTAGCGATTATTCGCGAGCAGCAGAGAATCGCCGATCGTTTCTATGCGCTCGGTCTGTTTCCCCGCGCCATCAACGTCCGGGACAGAGTCTGGCCGCAATGACGTTTTATGACTAAGGACAGAACTTATACGCATTAAGCCCTCAGGCACGGATTTGTTATGTTGCGCTGACAACACCTTCGTTCAGGACAAAAAAATGAGAAAAATAGTGATAAGCGCACTGATTGCGCTCGCTCAACTTGGCACCTTCGTGACAGCACAGGCGGAAGACAAACCCCAGGTCGTGAATATCGGTTTCCAGAAAGCGAATATTTTTGCGCTGCTGAAATACCGTGGCACGCTCGACAGCGAATTTAAAAAGCAGGGCATTGATGTGCGCTGGGTGGAGTTCCCGGCAGGCCCGCAGATGCTGGAAGGGCTTAACGTAGGCAGTATCGATCTGGCGGCCACCGGCGATGCGCCACCTGTCTTCGCGCAGGCGGCACAGGCCGATCTGGTCTACCTTGGCCACTCGCCGGCCAACCCGCAGACCGAAGCCATTGTGGTGCCGGCCGATTCCACGATCAAAAGTGTCAAGGATTTGAAAGGCAAGCGCGTGGCGCTGAACAAAGGATCGGATGTTAATTATCTGCTGGTGACTGCGCTGGAGCAGGCGGGGCTGACGTATAAAGATATTACGCCGGTTTATCTTCCGCCTGCCGATGCCAGGGCCGCCTTCCAGCGCGGTGCTGTCGACGCCTGGGTTATCTGGGATCCGTATCTGGCCGAAGTCGAAACCACGGCCCATGCGCGCCTGCTGAAAAATGCCGAAGGCTTAGTGCCGCATTACACCTTTTTCCTGGCCAGCCGCAAATTTGCTGATGGTCATCCCGAGACGGCGAAACAGGTGCTGAACGCGCTGAGTCAGCTGAGCACCTGGGCAAACAGTCATCAGGCTGACGCCGCAAAAATCCTTTCCGGCTCCACGGGGTTGCCTGTACCCATCTGGCAGCGCGCGCTGGCCCGCATGCCGTTTGGGGCGGAACGTATGACGCCCAACGTGTTTAACGAACAGCAGGCGCTGGCCGATAAATTTACCCAGATCGGTCTGTTGCCGGTGAAGGTGAATGTCAGCAGCGCGACGTGGGCACGGGATAAGCAGTAACGCGTGAGCGCGAGTGCTTTAAGGGCCTGCGGGTGAACCAGCAGGCCTTTTTTATTGGGTGCGACAGAGGACGATAAAGAGGGATTCACTCGCTGCGCTCGCCCTTCGGGTGGCCTGGCGGTCATGCAAAACGGCGTTGCCGTTTTGTCGCCCCCCGGTCGGGGGTGCTCATCCCCCCTCTCAGGAGAATATGCAAAAAAAAAATCCAGAGGTGAGTCTGGACGCTTCTTCAAATCTGGCGGTGAGAGGGGGATTCACTCGCTGCGCTCGCCCTTCGGGTGGCCTGTCGGCCATACAAAACGGCGTTGCCGTTTTGTCGCCCCCCGGTCGGGGGTGCTCATCCCCCCTCTCAGGAGAATATGCAAAAAAAAAATCCAGAGGTGAGTCTGGACGCTTCTTCAAATCTGGCGGTGAGAGGGGGATTCACTCGCTGCGCTCGCCCTTCGGGTGGCCTGTCGGCCATACAAAACGGCGTTGCCGTTTTGTCGCCCCCCGGTCGGGGGTGCTCATCCCCCCTCTCAGGAGAATATGCAAAAAAAAGTCCAGAGGTGAGTCTGGACGCTTCTTCAAATCTGGCGGTGAGAGGGGGATTCACTCGCTGCGCTCGCCCTTCGGGTGGCCTGACGGCCATGCAAAACGGCGTTGCCGTTTTGTCGCCCCCACGTCGGGGGTTCTCATCCCCCCTCAGGAGAACAGGCAAAAAAAAAAGTCCAGAGGTGAGTCTGGACGCTTCTTTGAATGTGGCGGTGAGAGGGGATTCACTCGCTGCGCTCGCCCGGCGGGTGGCCTGGCGGCCATGCAAAACGGCGTTGCCGTTTTGTCGCCCCCCCGGTCGGGGGTTCTCATCCCCCTCTCAGGAGAACATGCAAAAAAAAAAGTCCAGAGGTTAGTCTGGACTCTTCTTTGAATGTGGCGGTGAGAGGGGGATTCGAACCCGCGAACAAACCTCCGCAATATATTGTAATAAATAGTATTTTTCATATCCCACTTTCCCACGTGCATTTTACGTGCACTTTCTTTTCCATAATGGTCTATTCGCTGCCTGACTTGAGTCCGGGCCGTGAAAGATTCCCGTCATAGTCTGCCAGATATGAGCCATAGTTTCTGAACAGCATATCCGGTCCCTTATGTCCCATCTGCTTACACAACCAGAAAAGGTTGACGCCTGCGCTGATATGCATCGTCGCGAACGTGTGCCGGGTCTGGTACGGATTGCGGTACCGGATTTTTGATGCCCTCATGATGTGGCGCCACGCTTTCTGTCGAATGTCGCCCGAACCTGACCAGGGCTGGCCGTTACTTGGATCCTCAAAGACAAATTCACTCTTCATCAGCGTGAACTGTTTTTGTTCGTTCAGTGCCTGGATTGCCTCGTCATTAAGCTCAATTTTGCGGGTACCGGATTTGGTTTTTGTCCCTTTGAAAATGCCTTCAACAATGGCGTTCTGAACAAAGGCGGTTCGTCTCTGAAAGTCGATGTCTGCCCATTTCAGCGCGCACAGTTCGGATGGCCGGACGCCGGTATTAAATGCAAACTGAAACGTGGTTTTCCACTGCAGGTATTTGCAATTCAGGTAGATGATCCGTATCTCGTCGGGCGTGAATGGGTCTACCTCGTACTCCTCTGTATTGCCGGACTCGACAGAGAAATATCGTGATGCGCTAATATGGGCGACAGGGTTATCAGGTATAAGGCCATCTGTAACGGCTTCATCGATGGCGCTGCGCAAAAATGACAGCCGGTTACGGATGGTCTTTAGTTTGGTTTTTCTGCTGGCCACCCAGTGTTTCAGTGCTGATGGCGTCAGGTCGGTTACACAGATTTTGTGCAGCTCACTGAGCGCGCGCAGGCATTTGCGATAACCGTCCATGGTGGAGGGTGAGAGGTTCCGGTTTTCGCAGATCACCAGATACTCTTCAAGATAATCCTTCACCGTCTTTTTCTTTTTTTCATGACCGAAAAGAGCCGCTTTTTTTGAGCGGGGGAAATAACTCAGGTAGTGAAATGCCCCCGTAGCGATCCGGTTTTGTATTTCCCCCAGGTACCTCTCAGCGTATTTTATATTGCGTGGGTTAACTTCCATTCCTGAAAGGGGCTCACGGCACAGAACCCCTTTATAAGTGAATGTCAGCTGAAGTGTGTCTCCGGTTTTGTGTTGCCGCACGGTTATTCCGCGCGGTAAAGCGGATCCTTGCTGTTTCTTGCCCATCTGTTCACCTCATCAAGATCAATCCAGCGTTCACGGACGCCGTCCACTTTTAATACGTGAACACCTTCCTGCCAGATCTTCCTTTGTATCCGTTTGTTAATGGCTTCGACCGATTCGCCGGTGTTTTTGCAGTAGGTGGAAAGGGGGACACAATGTAGGTTCATGCTACTTTCTCCACTTTAAATAGCTGCGCTGCTCTATTGATCTGTGCAATTAACGCGGCGCCACGTGATTCAAGATGGTCGCGACTGACATAATCAAATTTTTGACCTCTCCATAATTTATCGAAAACAGCTATAGCGGCCCCGAACCCGGCGGAAGATTCACTGGGTTGGCCTTCCTCAGGCCGGTACCAGGCGGGCAGGTCAAAGCTAATTCGGCCGCGAATGAATGCTATATGGTCGGCATCTTCTGGCCACCAGACTTCGCCAGTTGCCGCTTTAATCAAAAAGACATAGCGACCGCCAGCCTCACGCATTGCCAGCGTATGGGCCATTATCTGGCGCATGCCGGTAATGTACTGCCCGTCGTACTGCGAGGCGCGGGAATAGGGTGGGTTTGCGTATGCAGCGCCGTTTAGCTCTGCCAGGCGTTCCGACCAGTTCTGCGAAAGTGCGTTATCTTCGGCGCTGTAATACGCTTCGCATTTTGCATTACTCTCATCGGCGAATAGGTCCAGCACGCACGGGCCGAACATCGAATTTATGCCCCACCAGAGCGGATCAGGCGTGCGCCATTGATCGCCGATCTGCTTTAACTTATGGTTTGGTTGATTTCGGATGTTAGTTAAGGCAATACAGTAATTATTAACTTTTATATTTCCCATAAGATTATTATCCTTTTTGAATATTTAACTTGATGTTTTAACTATAAAATCGAGATAAGGTAGAGGAATATTTTTTTATTGAAAAGGTTATTTAATTTATTGTTATGAGATGGTAGCTTGACGAAGTTAAATTGGTCATGTTGAATTTCAGTAAGTAAGGTGTTGTCTGTGTAAATATAAATTCTATTTTTCTGAGTGATTTAAGGAAGGATTTATGAAGCGTTATGACATACCGCTCGTAGGTAATGAGTATTATTATGAAGGTTTCAGAGCTAATATTATGTCTTTCGTAGTGGCTCTTATTGGTGTCGTAATTTATTCGTTTATAAAACTATATCCAAGTCCAGACTTCACAAATAACCCATCATGGATAGCACTCGGAGGAGTAATATTATCATTATTGATAATTTTTGCGTGGACGAAAAAATTCTCGAATAGATTTTATGTTTTTAACAAATCAAAAGTTCCTACTTACAATCCTATGCGCGCTAAGTTTTGGTTCGGAATATATCAATTGACAATAGGGGTTTTTTGCTCTTTCTTCTTTGATATTTTGTTTTCTGAAGTGACTCTTAGATTGACCATAACCACTTTAGTATTTTTATTTATTTTTGCGATTAGTTTGAACGGATATTCTAAAAACGCTGTTAAGATGTCGAATCTTATTGAGTAGCCGATAGTAAATGCCATTTGTCCTCTGACTTATTCCTATACGGCCATGGTTTGATAGATGTCTGCGCTTACAGGAACGAGCAGTACAGAGGAAATGATAAGAAAGAAGCCGATCAGCATAGCGATCACTTATTTACGGGCGGTTTTACATAGCCCGCTCTTTCCAGTTCCAACAGCGACACGCCCAGCGCATCAGCATATTTTTTCACAGGTCGCGGTGCTGGGCGAATCACGTTTTATATTTTGGTAAACTGCACACTGTTTATCGCCACAGTTGACTGCCAACTGGTGGATAGAAAGGCCGTTTTTGCGACAGAGTTTTCGCACTCCCAGATTGAGCGAAAATTTCTCAGTCATGCTGCGCGCCCCTTTTTCTGTTGAGCTGCTGGATTAAGCCACAGGCATTCTGTGCGAACCTTTGTCCCTCTGCCTGCGCTGATACGTGACGATTTTTCAGTCTTGTTCCAGCCTTTGAGCATATCGTTGTAAACTTCAGAATCATACCCGCTGATCATTACCATTCCTGATAACGTACCGGCGACTGCCAAAAGCTGGGTGTGGCCTTCATCTGTCATTTCGTGGTTATAGTAACGATTGCCTGCAACACGGGTTTCGGGCATATAGGGCGGATCTAGATAGTGAAGGGTTGTTATCGCATCATGTGTACGCATGACCGTCAGTGCGTCTTTATTTTCGATAATTACACCTTTCAAACGCTGACAAATTGAAGACAGATGTGCCGGATAACGTTCCCAAAGATGCGCTGGAGTAGCATATTTACGCTTACTGTCACTGCGAAAACCGGAATTGCCGCCGACTCCAGCAGCGGATCCAAATCCCATACAAGCTCTGACAACCATTCTCCGAGCTCGCTCCACAGGTTCATCGTTGAAGTCATGGGCAGAGTAAAATTCATCGCGAGAATAGGGAGTTAGAAAGCAGGCATCTTGCAGTTTTTGATTCAAAACTGGATCACGAAGTACCCGAAACAAATTGACAATTTCACCATCCATGTCGTTATAGACTTCAGCATAAGAACGTGGTTTTTGTAGCAGCACGCTGGCCGCGCCCCCGAACGGTTCTACATAACAAACATGCTCTGGCATTTGACCGATAATCCATGGCGCCAGGCGGAACTTACCGCCGTGATAACGGATTACAGGATGTTTTATTTTATTATTCATAATTATCACCATTTCTAATTTTCAATACTGCTCTGAGCACGAAAGGACCGAACATCGAATTTATGCCTCACCAGAGCGGATCAGGCGTGCGCCATTGGTCACCAATCTGATTTAGTCGATGACTATGCTGTGTAATTAAATGATTCAGTTTTGCGCAATAACTTGTTCCCATAATCGCTACTCTTAGTTCTATTAACGACAAAATGTAGCTTGACAATTTCAATATAATTTGGCATTGATAATGAACTTATAAAGCCATGCTATTTAGGACGTTATTTTTGTGAAAGGTTTAAAAATAGAGTTCCCTGTTGCCGCATTTCTTACAGCAGCAATATATTTAAATGCTTATTTTTTTCAGGTTGGTGTTTTGGGTTTTTATGGCTATCCAAACATTACAGGTAATCTTAGTGTTTCAATGATTGTTGAAAATGTTGTTCCAGGCTTAATGTTTTATTTCTTTTCATTTGCCTTTTTTTTATCCACTTCTATAATTAGATATAAGTTTATTGTTTTTTTGTGGAGTTAATTCCAGCGGTTGTTTTCATGTTCTGGTTATATGTAATAAATGATTTTGAAAAAGCGATAGGTGTTGATAGATTTAGTGAAATGTTTAATGTAACTCTCCTATTGCTTGCATTTTATTCAGTTAGGTGGTGGGTTGCAGGATTTAAAATTATATCAATGCAGACATCGACATCTAATTACATATTTATCGGAATGCTTATGTCTTCTATCGTTTTTTCAGGGTCGGCGCTGGGCAGAATGTCCGCTTATTTTTTAAATGACGTGTATAAAGTTGATGGTAAAGATAATAGTTATATACTTAAAGTCTATAACGATAGAGTGATAATAGCTGAATGCGATATTTCTCACCTAAAATATACCCTTGAATCAGATTTATCTAAGTATAAAATGACTAGGCTACAGGATAAAGAAGAAAAATTAAAATTGAGGGGGTGCTTGTTAAAACATGTTAAAAACTTAGTTGTTTGAATTCAAAAGTAATGATTTCTAAAGAGTAAATTTTAGGGGGAAGGGTAAACCCCGACAGAGCAAGATTTAATATTTATCTTGATCGCGTTTATCTTGCTCTGGATTCCTCTCAGGTCCGCATATACCGTAGGACCATTTTCCACCAAGATTTTTATTGGCCCACAAAAGTGCAGAAGGGGCACGTTCTAGGTCTAGATGCTATTGGTCTTCCTCCTTCTCATCAAGATATGTACTCCCTTTAAATTGCTGTTTAGCATTGTTGTAATGCTTAGATTCTCCCTCTAGAGAGCCTGTCACATGTATAAGTTTTTTTCGCATCAACTGACAGGCTCTCTGAAAGCAGAATATTTTATCAATCCTAAAATCTTTATGTGTGATTTATCTCGTCTTAAGGAAAATTTTAGTTTTTTATTTTGTAAATGATAGAATTTAAAAAATAGTTGTCATTTACATTGATTTGATAAGCTTTTCTTATGTAAATTAAAGACTTGATATTCATTCTAGGTTATTAATATGGCAAATAAACAAAGCACAGACAATCAACTTTCTGCAGAGAATGAAGTAGTAAGACTACAGGACATTAAAATTGGCTATGTTATGCCGATTGCAAAAACTGATGGTTATCCTGACTCTCACTGGTCTGATGTCATGAATATTATTAGTGATACTTTGACGAGGATTGGAGCCAGGCCAGGACGCATGGTAAGTGATGGTGGTGAAATCACAACAATTCACTCAAGAATAGTTAATAATCTAAATGATGATGATCTGATTATTTGCGATGTAAGCTCAAGAAATCCGAACGTAATGTTTGAACTTGGAATGAGGATAGCATTTGATAAACCAGTCATAATAATAAAAGATGATGTGACAGATTATTGTTTTGACTCTGGGACCATTGAGCATATTGGCTACCCGAAAGATTTGAGACATGGTTTAATAAATAAATTTCAAAATAGTCTCGCTACTAAAATCAATGCTACTTTTGAGGCGTTCATAAAAAGCAAAGCGGTAAAAACCAGTCCTATCCTTAAGAATTTTGGCTCTTATGATAAAAAAGATATAAAGCTTGAAGAGTTGAGTGCTAACGAGATTCTTATAAAAGATATTCAGTCAATTAAGAATAGCTTAGTTAGCTTGCAGATGATGTCAAGTACAGCACCTAAGAATCAAAAAAGCACGCCGCGGTTTGCCGATGGAACTATTGCAATGTGGTCTGGTAATAATGCTAGTGTAAACTTATCTTATTTAAATCCTATAGCTACAGCTCGGTTAATAATATGGCTAGATGAAAAAAATTATGACTATATTATTGAGGATGGCAGGGAAGAATTAAATGTACGTATTATCAATAGAGAGCAATATAAAGAAATGATGGATGTGATAAATAGCGTGCGTAACTGAAAATTTATAAAAAGAGCTGAGTTGAAATCAGCTCTTTTAAATATTTTTTTAAAAAGGAATATCATCGTCGAAGTCAGGTGGAGGATTGCTATTATTACGAGGACCGCCACCAGCAGCCTGAGCTAATCGTGACTGTGGCTGTTGCGATTGGCCCCATCCATTGTTAACACCGCCACCTAACATTGAGCCCGTACCACTGTGTGTTTGCTGCGGCTGGCGTTCGTCTTTGTCAGTCAGTGAGGCAACGAGTTTATCCACCACCTCAGCGGGTAGGTTTTCTGTCGCTTCTTTATATGTTTTGCGGGTTTGTGGTCCAAATGCCTGGCGAATTTCGAAGCGGTAACCGTCTTTTCCGTCCTGTTTGGTATAGAGAACTTTTTGCAGAACAAATCCGATGGGTTTGCCTTCCAGATCCTTGCAGTGATATTCGACTTCATTTTTGTCGTTACGGACTTCTGTAGCGTGTAGGGCTTTTGTTTTGGTCAGGCCCATAATCGCCTGAATCATTGCGTTCCCGCTGCGTAAGGGATTGCCGTCACGACCAACATAAGAAACACGCAGAAAGTTGATAGTGCCAACATCAGAATCAAGGGAAAACTCCATGGACTCTGATTTCGATTCGGCGTCTCGCGCCTGGGTAAAAATGGCTGATTTGATGGTACCAGCGTAAGCGCCACCCTCAGTTGCGCCAGAAGATCCGGCCGTCTTGGCTGATTCAGGATCGAATGTGAAAATTGGTTGCTGCATTATGCGTTTACTCCGTCATTAAGTTCGTAATAGTCCCGGATCGCCGTATCAACAGCGTTCAGGTCGTTATCAATCTGGAATTGGTCAAACAGGCCGATCGGGGATTTAACCGGGTCTGTGCCGTCTGACTGGGTGGTAAAGTAATAGCGACCGTCAGACACGCCGGTGCGCAGGGCAATACTGAACATCCCCTCAACCGTGATTTTCTCGTCCAGCATTTTGCCGATCGTCTTCATCTTGATTCGGCCGGCTGGTGTCTCTTCCGTGTGAGCGAGGAAATACACAATTAAATCGTCTTCCGCTGCCTGTGCTGCGCGAATTACGTCCCAGGCACCGCCCCCGATCTCGGTGAACTTTTCGAACGACTTTTCACTGCGGCGCCGCATGAACTGATTACCCATCACATACTGAAAATCGTCAACCACAACGAATTTCTTACCGGCGCGGCGGGCGTGAGTGATGATCAGTACAATGTCGCCAGGCACATCAGTAAAAAAAACGTTGCCGGTTTTGGCGGTGAAATCGCGGGGTTTCCAGCCAGAAGATTTAAACGGGAGACGTTTGTTTTCCGGGTTAACCAGAAAACCATCGTCAGGTTTCAGGTGCATCAGGCTGGCTGACTTGCCGGAGCCGGAATCACCCAGGATAAGAACCGGAATGCCCATATCAGCCCTCCAGGTAATGTTGCATGGTAAATTTCTGGTCTTCATCCAGATCCATATTTGCCAGCGCCCAGCGAAGATAACCCTGGTCCTGTCCGGCAATCTCTTCGAAGGTTTTGCCCTTATGCTTGCCAAAGCGCATCGTGTGAAGCAGGGAAGGCCGTGCAGATATGTCGCGCATCTGGGCTATCGTCAGGCGCGCGTCACGGTTCAGACGTAGCAGAAGCGCCGCTGTAACGAAACAGTCGTACAGCGCCCGGTGCGCGTGAAGGTTTTCAGGCACATCAACATCGAGCATGAAGTGATAACGCAAATACTGGTTGGAATGGCTTTCCAGCTCCGGATAAAGCTTGCGGGCCAGTTTGAGCGTGCAGATCCACGGCGCGGTTATCTGTGGCAGCTTTGGCCGGTCAAACGCGGCGTTGTGCGCCACGTAAACGTCGGCTCCCAGATAACGGTCAATTACATCGCTGAGCGGCGGGGCATCGGCAACCATCGCATCAGTGATGTGATGCACTGCCATGGCGCCAACGGTAATCGGCTCGGGGGGCTTAACAAAATCGCTCATAGGGTTACACAGTTTGCCGCCAACGATGTCGATACTGGCCAGCTCACACACGCCGCCCTCAAAGCTGGTGGTTTCCGTATCAATTACTCTTATCAAAGCCATAATTTCATTTCACCCACGCGTATCGGGCGCCTGATTTGATGTTGGTGATTGCTGTGCGCGAAAGCCCGTATTGAATGCCAATAGCACGATGTGTATCAGTGCTCATCCTGATTGCCCGCACGTCATCTTCAGTAATTTTTTGCACACCATACATATTGACCGTCCTGCACTTACGAGAACGGTCAATCATATTTGCCTGGTGGTTGCCTAAAGACAGGTGATTCACATTGCAGCACCAAGGGTTGTCACATGAATGGAGAACGTCAGAATGCGGTGGTGCGTCAGCTATGACGCGGTGAACTTTGACTGTGATTTTGCCAAATCTGACATGACCGTATCCGTCTTTTGTTAAAGATCCTTGCCACTCAAGGCAACCTTCAGCAGAAGGAGTGCAACGGCTCAATATGTATGCTTTTAACTCATTGATGGTTCTTTGCATAAAAGTCCTTCAATGTTGAACGGTCCGCGTTTGCTTCACGCTGGGCCAGCTGGTGGGCCAGCATTTCCAGATCTGCCGGACTGATTTGATTTTGTTCGCACAGCGTGAGGATGGTACTCAGCGCCAGCGAACGCATGGCCTCGTTGAGGGCGAATTCAGTGGGGATGGTTGTCACTGTCATAGCAAACACATTCCCGCCACCACACACAGTGCGATAAGCAACGGCGTCAGCCAGTGGCGTGGCTTCGGGTGGAAATCAGCGCCCGTCAGGCGATGTTTGAACTGCAGGCGATCTACAGGGCTCATGAGATACGTCTCCTTGGTTTGCCCTGGCGCGCAGCCGGGACGCGGATTGTTTGCTGGTAAAGGTTTGCGCAGCCTTTGTCGCTGCAAAAGGACCGGACTTCGCTGCGGTTCCAGAACCGGATTACCGCCTGCTTTATGTCCGTGGGATGCCGGAACCGGGCGCAGTATTCGCACAGTTGTGACTCAATGAATTCGGTACCTGACTCGAGTAACAGCCATTCGAAATGTCGATGCCGCTTGCCGTCCGCATCGATGTAATAAACAAAGGTTTCATCCTCGCCCTTGTAATTGGGCTCAATGCTGCAGCCATCGAAAACGACGACGCTGTTACCGATGCGGATCGGTGTGCCCTCTGGCAGTTCGCTAATGCGCTGCCGGGTCAGTTTTGGTATGAATTTCATGGATACCTCGGAGCGCTGATGAGCAGTCAAAAAAATGCCCCCGAGGCGGGGGACAAAGACTACACAGCAATGTGGGGTTGTGGTGCCAGGTGCTGATCTTCTGGTTGTCTCGATGGACTGCAATTCACCACAACGGGGAGAGCGCTACCTTTGACCACCTTACGCCGCAAACCCGTAACGCTGCCTTTGCGACCTAACTACCACGCCGCCAGGGGAGGTTACACAGGGGCTGACACGCATATCCGGTGTAGCGCTCTTTCCGTTGTGTGCTGGCCCCATCCTCCAGCTTCAAGCCCGCGTTTACTTTTAAGTCCAACTAAACTGCTGCGGTATTCCGGACTTTGCCCTGGTGAGGCGTTAACCTTTCTTGGCTGGTGCTAGAGCTTCGCAAAACTCGGCAAAGCTCAGCACTTCTTCGCCTTCTTTCAGGCTTTCAAAATATTCTTCGTAGGCTTTATCCATCTTTAATTTCCTCATTCGATATGCTTGCCAGTTCGTTTTGATGCTGCGCCTGCTATCTCATGCAGCTCAAAAAAAACTGAATCACCACACTGTCCGCCGCATGCCTGGGATGCCTTTACCCCGTGAGGTCAGGGGATGCCAGGGTGCTGAGTTCGGGCCTCTCAGCCACCAGCGCGGTGATTACATGTTCATTTGTTAAAGAGCAGAACAGCTGTCTGCGGTGGGCTGCGTCTTGCTGTGATTGGAAGTTTATTAAACTATAAACAATATAGTCAAGTAAACACTAAACATAAAGGCGGAGTTAACTATTAACTAATTAAAAGTTAAGTGAATTTATTTTTGATTGAGGGGAAAAAGCAACACACCAGCCGAAGCTGGTATGTATTAAGGGAGGTTTGTTATTTTTGCATCAACAACAACACCAATGATACGGCAGTTGCCATCAATCTCTGTCATTGGGTACTGAGGATTAAGCGGTTTGAGAAATTTTCTACCTGCATCCATTACCAACTTCTTGAAAGTAGCTTCATTTTCAGAATCTAGTTTAGCTACCACGAGCTTGCCGCTTCTAGCTTCTACCTCAGGGTCTACTAGGATCATCATCCCTTCAGGAATGCTTAGGCCAACGGGTGATGTCATTGAATCGCCCTTCACCTCAAGCCAGAAGGAGTATTCAGAACAATCAACAGTGGTTTCATACCATCTATCAATACTTTTGCGATGGTAAGGCTCTATTGCCTCAGTCCACTCGCCAGCGCTAACCCAGCTGATCACCGGAAATTTCCCTTTAGGTTGGTTAGGTCCCTTATAAACCACGTTTGCGTATGGCGTCTCTACGGTCTCAGCCACCTCATCAAGATAACCTGATGGCATGCCATAAGTAGTCTCAATCCTACGCGCGGCTTTTTCTCCAAACGAGGCTTTTCCTCCCATTAACTGGGATAAATAGCTTTTCTCATTTGCTGGAAGCGTTTTGTTTGAAAACCACGCTTTAAGGCGCATTCGCCTGTTGTCAGTAATGTTCATTTCGCCATTTTGATTAGTAATAACTAAACAAGCAAATGCTTGACGTTAAGTTTAGTGTTTAATAAACTCCAACAAAAAATGAGGTGTCCTATGGATCTTAAAAATTACATTGATGCATTAGAACGTGGCGAAGCAAAGAAGTTAGCAACCGCTTTGGGCGTATCAAGTTCGTTCCTCTCTCAAATGGCTTCTGGTCGTAGTCCTATTTCACCTGCTCGGTGCGTTGAAATTGAGCAGGCAACAAACAAAGCAGTTACGCGCAGAGAACTGCGGCCGGATGACTGGGAACGGATCTGGCCTGAGCTTTCTGCATCTTAATTCACTGACTTAAAGGAAGAAAATAAATGGAATCGTCTGCAATTTCGAGCAATTCGGTACGTGTTAATTGTAAGCCGGAAACGCTGGAGAGCTTTTTTCACCGTGAGGCAATCACTCAAGGTAATAAGGCCCTGGCGCTCGATATGGGGATTCATCCTTCTGGTCTCAGTCGTCAGAAGATCCGCATCTGCCAACTGGCATGCCGAATGATTCACCAGCTGGGTTTGCCAGAGGGATGCATCGCGGCGCCGGGTTGTGAGCAAAACGTGATTTTGACGGGTGAAGAGGCGCGAACGCTCTTATCAATGCTTGAGCACATTCGTTTGAAAGAGGGGGGCGCTGGTGGATGAAAGGTTTGTTGAAACCGACAAGCGCTTTCGGGACAAGCGCGGCATTGTCGTGCGCATCATCAGTTACGACAGGCAGGAACGTAGGGTCATCTTCATGCGTCCTGACTACGAACACCTGTGCTGTGTACCGAAATGGTACTTCGAGAAGTATTTCACCGAGGTGGGAAAGAGCGACTGAACAGCGGGAACTGTCCAGTCGTGTACAGCGTTGCTTTTGGGAAGCGAGGTTGATTATGCGACAAAAACGCCGTAAGCCGCAACAGGAAACTACTGTACATAAAGACATGGCGCGGGATGAACTCGCACGCCAGTATTCACCTGATGCCTGTCGGCTGCTACGTCAGGCACTGGAGCAGGCGAAGCGGGAGAAGTCCGGCCATGAGTAATACCGCAGAAATAATCCAATTCAGCGCCCGTCCGGGGCGTGAGGAGCAGCGCGTGGCCGATACCGATGATGGCTTCATGCGTGTCGCTAATGAGCTTACAGATCAGCTACTACAGGCTGATCTTACTGCTCGTCAGTTAAAAATCATGCTGGCCGTGATGCGTAAAACCTATGGTTTCAACAAGTCTATGGACCGGATTACCAATACCCAGATCGCCGCAATGACGGGCATTCACCATACACACGTTTGCTCTTCTAAGCGTCAGCTTATCGAGCGAGGTTTTTTAGTCCAGGGTGGCTCGAAAGTGGGTATTAACAAGTATGTCTCAATGTGGGATATGAAGAAGATTAGCCAGGTCAGCGAATGTTTAGCTGAGTCAGCTAATAAAAGTTTAGCCGAAACAGCTAATGCCCATTCGCTAAAACAGCTAAACACAAAAGACAATATTCAAAAGACAATAAATACAGATCCCCCTAAGGCCCCCAAGGGGGAATTTTCGGAGGAAGTTTTATCACAGGCAAAACAGGTCCTGGAGTATTACAACGAGGTCACAGGCACCACCTGCCGCTCTGCAGAAGCTTTTGCCGTTTTACTTACTGAACGACCATCCCGCGAAGCCTACACCGTTGATGACCTCAAGCTGGTGGTGCGCTGGGTCGCGGAGACGTGGAAACGTCGTAACGGTACGGTCGCTAAGCCCGCGAACATCTGCCGTGTAAACCGCTTTGACGGCTATCTGGCTGACGCCACCCAATGGAATGAAAATCAGGTTGAAGTTGACTGCGATGCCGTGATCGATGCGTACAACGATTTAGCGGCCGGCCGTCTGATGTATGCTGAAATTGACGAAGACAGAGTGAAGGCTATCCGCCGTCTGGCAACACACTTCCCGCGCAGCAAGCCTGCTAACGAATGCTTTCGCCATTATTTCAGCGCTTTTTTTAATGAAGCCCGCGACTCGTACTTTGGCAAAAGCAACAGCGGCTGGCATGCCAACTTCGACTGGCTGATGAAGCCTGACACGCTGCTGTTGGTACGGAGGGGCAACCATGTCTGATCTGTATCTCGAAGCCAGTGTGCTGGGTTGCCTGCTTCATTCCGGTTTGACGCCTGATGCATACGACGTACTGGCTACCGTCGAGCCAGCAGCATTCACGAACCCGTTTTACTCAAGGCTGTATACCGAGATTAAGCGCCAGGCGACGCAGAAAAAAATGATTGATGCGCTGCTGGTGGCAGAGGCCATGGGCAGTGAAAACGGTATTTTTGCGGACGTCATGGAAACCATGAAGATGGTGCCGAGCGCGGCAAACATGAAGGGCTATGCAAAAAGCCTCAATGAAAAATACATGGTCCGGGGCTTTGTCAGCCTCATGGAGAGCCATTACGAGAAGATTACCAGCGCTTACAACCACGATACCGCGATGGAAGGTATCCAGGACTTTACGCGCCAGCTGATGAACATCAGTCGGCCAGATGAAGAAGTGCTGCCGATCCGCGCCAGTGAACTGCTTGACGGGTATATGGATACGCTGGAAAAACGTGTGGCCGATGATGAAGAGTCGAACACCATCAAAACGGGCATTGATGATCTGGACGAAATCACAGGTGGATTAAACGACACCGACCTGATTGTGATCGCTGCCCGGCCGGGAATGGGTAAGACCGAGCTGGCACTGAAAATCGCCGAGGGCATAGCCCAGCGCACTGTTTCGCTCGGTACTGAGCGGGTGCAGCGCGGTGTTCTGATTTTCAGCATGGAAATGCAGGCAGGCCAGATCATCGAGCGCCAGCTGGCGAATGCGTCCAACGTATCCGTTTCCAAACTGCGCAAAGCCAGCCACCTTGACGATGAGGACTGGGGCCGGATCTCCATGGGGCTGGCTGAGCTTGCGAATCTCGATGTCTGGGTTGTCGATGCAACAAACCTCAGCATTGAACAAATCAGAGCGATGGCCACACGTCATAAAAACCGTTATCCGGGCCTGTCGCTTATCCTGGCTGACTATCTGGGGCTCATCAAAAAGCCATCGGCAGAACGTAATGACCTGGCGATCGGTGAGATTACACGCGGCCTTAAAACCATGGCGATGGAGCTTAATACGCCCGTTATCTGCCTTAGTCAGCTGTCGCGCGAAGTGGAAAAGCGCCCAAACAAACGCCCGTTGAATGCCGATCTGCGTGACAGTGGCAGCATTGAGCAGGACGCAGACGGCATCTGGTTCATTTATCGGGATGGTGCCTATAACCCAGACAGCCCGGCCGCGCACCTGGCTGAAATCATTATCGGTAAAAACCGTCATGGCCCACAGGGCGGCGTGGTTTATCAGGAATTCCGAAACGGCCATTTCCGTGAAACGGATCAGGCTATAGCGGCGCAGCTTGCCCGCGAGAGACCGGCGCAGGCTGGCCGGGATAAATCATCACGCAACGGTAATGAACCAACGGGGAGACTATTTTGATCAAAATTTATGACATCACACCGCTGGGCAAGCCCCGTCAGACTCAACGTGACCGCTGGGCAAAGCGGCCGGCTGTTCTCCGGTACCGGGCATTTTGCGATGAGGTGTGCTTAAACCAAATCAAGTTGCCTGACAGCGGTTGTCACATCACGTTTGTATTGCCCATGCCCGACAGCTGGAGCAAAAAGAAGCGTGCGCAGTTCAGCGGCCAGCCCCACCAGCAAAGGCCCGATGTCGATAACCTGCACAAAGCGTTGATGGATGCCGTATTTGAAGAAGACAGTGCCGTATGGGATGCACGTATCACAAAAATCTGGGGAGAGAAAGGGCAGATAAGGATCGAGAGCATTGCCTAAAAGGACCACAAGAACACACAACAAAAGGGTGAAGAGATTATGATCTATCCATCAACTACCGGAAAAGCAGACGGAAAAGATTTACGCTTACGCACCATGGAAAGTGTCTGGCTACAGGGTAAGTTGAAAATGTGGGGGCGCTGGGCTACATACAGCGATATGCCGGAAGCAGTAAATATGTTTAAGCGCATGCTTTCGCGGGGGAAGGTGACCCACGATGATCTCGTTAAAGCTATGCAGAAGTTAAAAAAGCTGGTCTCAGCAATATCGAACTGGAGCAGTGGATGTTCCAAATGCAGGAGGAAAGTGTTGTCAGCAGCCTGGTATTTTGTAGCAATGAAGAAGGCGCATTGATGGACAGGATTATCGGGACCACACTGATAAATACGCCGGGACTGCTCAGCATCGTCAAGCAACGTTATCTTGGGCGCGGTAAAAAACAGTCAGAAATCGCGCGCGATTTAAATGAGTGCCATCCAGAGTTATCATTTCGCACGTGTGAAAGGCGAGTCAGCGCATGGCTTAACGCTGCAGAGTATTCTCTCTATCATCCTTTGAATGACGCGTTCAGTTTGAACAGCGAAAGATTTTCATTGCAGGCTGTCGTAAAAACTGGTTGAATCTCGTTATGCTTCGCAAAGCTGTATCGACAAGCAACAGAATTCATAGCCCCGCCATCGTGCGGGGCTTTTTGTTTTTGGCGGGTTTGTTGTATTGGTGCCTGCGCAATGAAGGAAAAATAGTGCCAGATAAAAAAATTCCCGCCAGCTACAGGCACGCAACTGGCAGGAAATGGACTGATTTGAGGTTACTTATATTTTTCATAGTGTTGTCTTTACCACGCACTGGAAGGGTAGATTATTTCAGTAGGTTTTAATCAAGTAAGTAGATTAGGTTTTTGAGTGATAATCACGCGATTGACGTTTTTAATGCGGCCTGAATCTTTTTTATACTGGTACTAATGCGGTGAATCCCCCTAAGCGGCGGGGCAAAACCAGTAAACCCTAAATGCTGCGGGTCAGGTGCTGGTTTTTCTGACTCACCGGGAGGCACCCGGCACCGCAGACATATAGCTACAATTTTCAGCACTCTAAGCCCCACTACGTTGGGCCTTTTGAAATGCTCGCAACAAATTTTCAACAATGTGATTTTTTGCCAAGCATCAGACGTTAGATGGTTGTAATTTTAATACGCCCCTTCAAGAGCTAAGCCATTGCGAGTGCCGGAGACAAGCGCCGGGTGGGGCAACTAACAAATTTAATATGCGTTTAAAACGCATCCATAAAAGGTCGCCTCGGGTGGCCTTTTTTATTTCCCCTCCTTCTACTGACAGCTTCCGTAATCAACGGAGGTACTCACATGGTCAAAATTATGCCTGACAAAATTTCGACAGCCACGAACTACAGCGTGACGGGCGGCTTGGTATATGGCGGTCTGCAGGGCTGGTTCGGCTGGCTGCACGGTCTCGACTGGAATCAGGTAGCGTTGATCGGTGGCTTCGTCATCGCGATCCTGACTTTTATCACGAACATGTACTTCAAGCGTCGCCAGACGAAGGCTTATGAGAAAGCGCTCGACAGGGGCTATGTCACTCCGCCACCGCAGGATGACTAATGATGGCTATTTCACCCGCTTTGCGTAAAAGCCTCATTACAGCTGCTGGTGGCGGTGCGTTAGCCATCGCGGCTGTTCTGATCCCGAACCTTGAAGGCAATTCCTATACGCCATACCGTGATGTGGGTGGCGTCTGGACAGTATGCAACGGCATAACTGGTCCGAACGTGATTCAGGGGAAAACATATACCCAAAAAGAGTGCGACGCGCTTCTGCAAAAGCACCTGCAGCCCTATGCCCGATCAGTGGAAAGGTCCGTAAAGGTTCCGTCAAATGCATATCAGAAAGCCGCTCTTATCAGTTTTAGCTATAACGTCGGTGTTAATGCATTCGAGCACTCATCGGTACTGCGCAATCTGAATGCCGGGCGCTATCAGCAAGCCTGTGATGGCCTTCGTAGCTGGGTATATGTTGACCGCGTGAGGATTCAGGGGCTGGCGAACCGCCGTGACGTTGAGCGGGAGATCTGCAACTGGAGCCTGAACCCATGACCTGGTTAATTATTAACTGGCGCGTTGTGCTGGCGTTCCTGCTGGTGGTGTTGATAGCGGCTTTATTGCTTGCTGCTGCCCACTACCGTGATTCAACACTCAGAGTGGAGCAACAGCGCGATGCGGCAATCCAGCAGACAAAATCAGCCGAGGCTGTCACCAACAATGTTATCTCTGCCGTTCGACTGTTTAACGACATTGCGGCCTCAACGCAGGGACAGAAACAGCAGGCCAACACCGACAGCGAAAACCGAATTGTTGTTATCCGTAAGGCGCTGGAGACAGATAAGTGCGCTGCTTTGCCTGTTCCTGCTACCGCTGCTAACGAGCTGCGCACGCACAGAAACCAGATTCGTTCAGGTTCCACCAGTCCCGATCCCGGTGGAATTAACCGCTGATTGTCCGGTACCGGAAATTCCCGATCCACTTACGTGGGGCAGCAGCCTGGAATTAAACGAAAGGCTGTTAACCGTGCTGGGAAACTGCAACAAGGACAAGGCCAGCATCCGCAAAATCGAATTATCCCGACAAGGTAAATAGCATCATGTTCACTACTACTGCACTCATTACGTGGGCGCTGATTGCGCTCGTCACTGGTTTCGCTTCTGGCTGGCTGGTGGGCCTGTTCCGCTGGAAAAACAGTCCTGTTAAAGCTGAGGCTGAATCAACAGCTATTCGTGACGGCTGGCACGATGTAGAGCAGCGCTTTCAGGCTCAGATTGACGAACTGAAAAGCAAACTGGATGAGCAGGCCATCGCTCAGCCGCAGGAGGCGCAGAGTGAAACGCCAAAAAAGAATTAAGCTACGCCTGGTTAAGTGACTGGGCTTTACTAAAAAAAGAGGAAGTAACGATGTCCGAACCACTGTATGAAGGTACTACCGTGACCACTGCACAGCCGGTCACAGCAACAACCGATAAAACTGATGCCGTACTGGCAAAGGTGAAAGAACTGCTGAAAGTTGCAGGCCATGACGTCGATACTGTATTCGATGATGTGGCTTCACTGGCTAAAAAGCTGGCGTAATTATCACAAGGCGCATTTGCGAGTGCGCCTGATGATGACAATTGCAAGGCTTGTGTTTATCATTCCTCAACATTGAGGAGGCCCAAATTGCTCACTTTAAGTCATATAAAAAACCCACTTACGATAATAGGCATTTTCGCCGGAATAGTTGAAATATCGGCTAATTCGGTTTTGCCCTTTCTGGAACCATCTCAACAATCTTTATACCTCTGGTTTTTGATGCTTTTCCCGGCAGGTTTGGTGTTGATTTTTTTTCTCACTTTAAATTTAAATCATGTGGTGCTTTATGCGCCAAGTGACTATAAGGATGACGGCGCTTTCATGGATGCCAGCGGCGTGGTGCGCAATAACACAGTTGAAAATACAGCACCAGTTAAGGGGTTTGAAATCTCATGAATAAAAGTATTCGTTCTATATATGAAGATACCACGGTAAAACTTGATAACACCGCTTTTGAAGATTGCACCTTTAAAAATTGCTTGTTGATATACGCTGGAACAACTGGTTTAAGCTTAACGGGTTGTAAGATCATCAATTGCAATTGGAAACTTGAAGGACCAGCATCAAATACAATAATGTTTTTAAAATCAATGTATAAAGACATGGGGCCTTTTGGTAAGCAAATGGTTGAAGCAACATTCGAAAATATTAAAAAATAACCGCCTTAGGGCGGTTTTTTATTGGAGCATATATGTCACGTCTTAGAGTCGATATCCTCCCCCCATCCAATGCCGCTATTAACAGCGTGCTGGGTGAGATGGAGCGTAAATATGCTGGTAAGCCTGCAACACCAGGAATGATTGCTGATATGGAGCGCGAAGCCGCCAGGCTGATTCGACGCCTCATTACCACCAAAGTGACTTTCGTCAGGAACTGATATGAGTGACCGACCTATTCCACCACAGGAATTGGTAGAGGAATTTAAGCCTTACATCTCTCTCATTCCGGCTAATGAGGTCCTGTATTGGGTGCAGGAGCAAATCATCAGCAGTGATGGCCGGTTGCATAATTCCGATCATGCACATCTTGCTGAGGCTGATATAGCATTTTTGTGGGCCGCTACTGCCTTTACTAAAAAAGGGCGCACCGTGCTTGGGCAGGCCGAAGAAGTGATGATGCGTGCCGGGGGCTGGCAAAAAGCCCGGATGGAACAGCAGTTGTATGAATGGTTTGGCCGCAAGCCTGATTTCATTATCACCCTTGCTGCTGACTTCTGCATGAACTGTAGCGATCTGGAGTTCTGCGCGCTGGTGGAGCATGAGCTTTATCACATTGCGCAAAAAACAGACGAATTTGGCGCGCCCGAGTTCACGCGGGATGGTCAGCCTAAGCTTTGCATGCGGGGGCATGACGTCGAAGAGTTCACGGGCGTTGTTCGCCGCTACGGCGCAAGCGAAGAAGTTAAGCAACTTATCGACGCTGCCAGCCAACCGGCAGAGGTGGCCAATATCGACATAGCCAGGGCATGCGGCACATGCATGTTAAAGCTGGCTTAATTCTTGACTGATTATGACGGGCAGGTATCACATGGCGACACTTAAAGGTGAGGTCAAAGCCTTCATCGTTCAGTCGCTTGCCTGTTTCGATACCCCATCAATGGTGGTGGAGTCCGTCAAAAAAGAATTTGGCATTTCCATCACGCGCCAGCAGGTGGAATCCCACGACCCCACAAAGTCGAACGGCAAGGGACTGGCAAAGAAATGGGTGGACATGTTCAACGACACCCGCAACAGGTTCCAGTCAGAAATAGCGGATATCCCGATCGCCAATAAGGCTTACCGTCTTCGGACGCTTGACCGCATGGCGACGCGCACCGAAACCATGAAAAACTTTGCGCTAACTGCCCAGTTGATTGAGCAAGCAGCGAAAGAGGTGGGCGACGCGTACACTAACAGGCTGAAGGTGGAAAGCACCGGGGCTAATGGTGGGCCTATCAAAACCGAGAACGTTTCGCTGACCTCTGACGAGGCCGCAGAGCTTTACCGCAAAATGATGGGATAACAGCCGGAAATAGCGGTTTCGTTACCTTTTACGCCTATGCATTTTCGGGCAGCTTTTATGCACCAATTATGCAGTCCGTTTTCAGCATATCCGCTATGAAATCATCAGGAAATACGCCTTTGACAGCTAACTGCGCGTGAGTGCTGTTTCGCCAGGGCGGGTAATGTCTCTTATGTTAAATAGGGCTGAATTCAGCCCTATTTATAAGTTTATTGATTAGGTTTCATCAATGATGGTTTTTGATGGTCCGTTAGCCTGTACAGAGGCAATTCCGGTTTCAGCGGCCTGTTTCGAAGAGTACATTTCACTTGTGGCAATCACTTTGTGATTCTCCGCCTTAAGAACGAAATAATATTCGCTATTAAGCATATGATTTTTTGGCACACTCTTTTTTATGACGTAATAACCCATGAGGTATCTCCTTTTTTGCCGTCGCACCATGCGTCGGTTAAACAATATTCAATCATTCACAAAACTGTTCAATTGATACACCTCATTATTTTGGGTAAATCTGATGCCGATCCCGTTCCCGTTCGATTTCAAGAACCCTGATTACACGCAGGTGTTTGAATGGCGCATGGAGAGGTTGCAGCGCATCAGGCAAAACCCCGGCATGCTGCCCGCAATGAAGGCTTTTTACCGAGACAATCCGGCCCAGTTTATCATCGACTGGGGCATGACGGTGGATCCGCGCAACGTTGAACGCGGCCTGCCAGCGCGAATTCCGTTCCTGCTTTTCCCCAAACAGGAAGAGTGGATAGAGTGGTTTGTGGAGCACTGGCGCACTTCAAAGCCTGGTATTACCGAAAAAACGCGTGATATGGGCATGTCCTGGCTGACCGTGGGTATGGCGGCATCGCTGTGCCTGTTCAATCGCGGCATCATTGCCGGCTTTGGTTCTCGCAAAGAGGAATACGTAGACAAAATCGGTTCGCCTAAGTCGCTGTTTGACAAGGCACGTAATTTCATTGGCCTGCTGCCCGTTGAGTTCCGGGGCGGCTGGAATCCCAAAGCACATGCGCCGCACATGCGGATCCTCTTCCCTGAGAATGACTCAGCGATGACGGGTGAAGCCGGTGACGGCATCGGGCGCGGTGACCGTACATCGTTCTATATCGTCGACGAGTCCGCGTTCCTTGAGCGCCCTTATCTGGTAGACGCCTCACTATCGGCAACCACAAACTGCCGTCAGGACATCTCAACGCCAAACGGTATGGCGAACTCATTCGCTGAGCGCCGCCACAGTGGCAAGGTGGACGTGTTTACTTTCCACTGGCGTGATGATCCGCGCAAAGATGATGCCTGGTATAAAAAGCAGTGCGAAGAACTCGACGCCGTGACCGTAGCGCAGGAAATCGACATCAATTACAGCGCGTCTGTGGAAGGCGTGCTGATCCCCTCCGCCTGGGTGCAGGCGGCTGTCGATGCTCACATTAAGCTGGGCATCCAGCCCACTGGCCAGCGTATGGGCGCACTCGATGTCGCTGACGAAGGCAAAGACACCAACGCCTTTACTTCGCGTCACGGCTTTCTGCTGGAAGATATCGAAGAGTGGTCAGGTAAAGGCGACGACATCTTTGGCACCGTCCAGAGGGCTTTCAGCATTTGCGATCAGCGCCGTCTTGAAATGTACCGGTTTGACTCTGACGGACTCGGGGCGGGTGCGCGCGGCGATGCCCGCGTCATCAACGAGCAGCGCAAAGAGCGGCGGGAGCGCCAGATTACCGCCACGCCATATCGTGGCAGCGGATCACCTGCCAATCCGGAAGATGAAGCGGTACCGGGTGAATATGGCCAGCAAGGGCGTCTAAATAAAGATTTCTTCGCGAATGCCAAGGCGCAGGGCTGGTGGCGGCTGCGCACCCTTTTCCGTAATACCTGGCGTGCCGTCGAAGAAAAGATGCCGTTCAGTCCTGACGAAATCATTTCGATATCAGGCAGCATGCCGCTCAAAAACAAACTTATCGTCGAACTCTCACAGCCCACCTATTCGGTGAACGGCGTGGGCAAAATCGTTGTGGACAAAAAGCCGGACGGCACCAAATCGCCGAACCTGGCTGACTCCGCGATGATTGCCTACGCCCCGATGGAGTTCACCTCGATGGATATCTGGGATTTACTGGCAAGGGGTAAAAATGGCTCGTAAGAAACGCCCGCGCCAGCACAGTGCGGCACCGACTAAGACGATCGACGGTTACGATAACTTTGTATCCCGCCTGGGCCTCCAGTCCGGCAACCTCAGCGGTCACGGCACCTATATGCCGAACTTCACATCACGTAACCGCGTGCTGCTGGAGTTCGCTTACCGCTCATCATGGATTGTGGGCGCGGCCGTGGACACCATTGCCGATGATATGACGCGCAAGGGCGTCACCATCACGTCGCAGATGGACCACAAGGCAAAAGCCCGACTGACCGGCCGCTGGGAAGAACTGTCACTGTGGGAAGGATTAAGCGACACGATCAAGTGGTCACGCCTTTACGGCGGGGCGGTGGGTGTGCTACTGATTGACGGTCAGGATATGTCCTCACCCCTTCGTATGGAAACCATCGGTCGCGATCAGTTCAAAGGCATGCTGGTGCTTGACCGCTGGATGCTGAACCAGACCATCACGGAAATTATCACCGAGCCCGGTCCCGACCTGGGCAAGCCAAAATATTATGAGGTGGTGGCCGCGCAAAACGGCATTCCAGCGTGGAAGATTCACCACAGCCGCCTGATCCGCATGGACGGTGTTGGCCTGCCTTACCAGCAGGCGTATACCGAAAACGGCTGGGGCATGTCGGTGGTTGAGCGTCTTTACGATCGCATCATGGCGTTCGACAGCGCATCAACTGGCGCGGCGCAACTGGTGAATAAAGCACATCTGCGCACCTACAGCATTGAAAATCTTCGTCAGATTCTGGGCTTTGCCGATGAACGCGAAGCGGTGCTGATGAAGCACATCGACATGATTCGCCTGTTTCAGTCCATCGAAGGCATGACGCTGATGGACAAAAACGACGAATTCCAGACGCACAGCTATTCGTTTGCGGGCCTGTCGGACATCCTTTCGCAGTTCGGTGAGCAGATTGCCGGTGCAACCGGTATCCCGCTGATCCGCATGCTGGGCCAGTCGCCAGCCGGTTTCAGTACCGGCGAATCTGACCTGGCTAACTACTACGACAACGTGGGGTCGCTGCAGGAACGGCGGGAGCGTCGCCCTGTCCGGCGACTGTTTGAAATCCTTCACCGCTCTGAGTTCGGCACGCCGCTGCCGGATGATTTCGACTTTGAGTTTAACCCGCTGTGGCAGATGTCAGACACTGACCGATCCACTGTGGCAAAAAACACGGTTGATACGCTTAATGCGGCCATCGACAGCGGCCTGATGCCGTTGCACGTTGCTATGGCGGAACTGCGCGAATCATCCCGCGTAACGGGCATTGGCTCAAACATCACCGATGAGGATATTGAGAATGCCAAAGGGGCCGAGCCGCCAGGGTTCACCGAAGAAAGTGATGACGACGCGCCGGATCCCGAAACAGGTGCAAATCAGCTACACCACACAGCTACGCAAGATAGCGCGGGCGGTGGGCGACATCGTAAATGGCCGCTACGATGGTTCAAATGACAGCGTCACCGAAATTATGGATGCGCTGGAGCGCTACAGCGAAACCATTGACGGCTGGGCTAATCAGGTCGCCACGGGCTTTGCGGCATCCGTAGCGCGGCACAGTGAAAGAGAGTGGCGCGAGAACAGCCAGCAAATCGGCGCTGAGCTGCGCCATATCATTAACAACACGCCTACCGGGCATGTCATGCGCAGCATCGTGACCGAGCAGGTGAAATACATCAAATCGCTGCCGCTCGAAGCCGCAGGCCGCATTTATGACATCCAGAACCGCGCGATTGAAACCATGGCGGCGGGTGGCCGTGCTGATGCGTTTGCGAAAGAAATCGCGGCATCCGGTGATGTGGCGGCTTCACGGGCGAAACTCATCGCGCGAACCGAGGTCGGGCGGGCTGTTACTGCGCTGACGCAGGCGCGAGCAACGGCCAGTGGTTCTGTGGGCTACATCTGGCGAACGGCTCATGATGGCGATGTCCGTCACTCCCACGCTGAAATGGAAGGTCAGTTCGTTTACTGGACCAGTCCGCCCACGCTGGACGGTATGACCGGCCATGCAGGAGCGTTGCCTAACTGCCGATGCTGGTGTGAGGTAGTTTTCAAAGATTCTGATACATTCTGAATTCCATGGAACATCAGAGGTTTGATTCACATGCAAACATGGTTCGTTGCTTACGAATATGAGGATGAATTAGGGAAGGTAATTAAAGACAGTCTTTTTATAGAAGCACGCGATGTAAATGGTTTGAGGTCTGAAATTAATGAGATGCAGTTCGATCATGCCAGGAAATATTCGAATTGTGGCAAATTAATCATAACCACTGTCAACTTAATCTGAACTTACCCACCGTACAAGGCCGCTAATCAGCGGCTTTTTTTATGCCTGAATTTCGCAGGTGGACAATGAAATATTTCTTTAATACCCGGCTCGGTCCTAACCGTTACCTGCTGGGCGATGGCTCGTTGCTGTGTAAAGACGTGCCGATCGCCCGCCTGGGTGACCAGGCCTACCGCGCAGAGGATTTACCGGAACTCACGCCCGACGATGACGGGGAAATTATCGTCACCCGCTCAGCCGATGAGGTGTTTTCGCCCGAGGCGATGGCGTCCTTTGAAGGCATGACCGTGGTGATCCTCCATCCCGAGGACGAGGCGGGCGACATTCTTTTTGTGGATCCGGTCAACTGGCGACAACTCGCCATTGGTCATGCTGCCAATGTCCGGCGCGGTCAGGGTGACCAGTCAGACCTACTGATTGCCGATCTCGTCATTAAAGACGCCCTGGGCATTCAGGCAATCAACGATGGCCTTCGTCAGGTTTCCTGTGGCTACAACGCAGAGTATGACGAAACCGCCCCCGGACGGGCTAATCAGTATGACATCCGGGGTAATCACATCGCGCTTGTTCCTAATGGGCGGGCCGGTATTCGCTGTTCAATAGGAGATGCAATAAGCATGGCAAGTAAAGCAAAGCAGTGGTTATCCAGCCTGCGTAAGGCGGTGAAAACCAGAGATTCAGCGGCTGCCGAAGAGTTGCTGAATAACGCACCGGCCAACATGGTCGGTGATGACGATGACGACGGCGTAACCACTGTGGTAGTGAAAGTAGAAGGGCTGGATACGGCTGTTCCGCCTGTCGCGCCCGCAAACGCTGTCACGGATGAAAGTAGCGACATCGAAACGCGCATTGCCGCTATCGAAGCCGCTGTGAAAGCGCTGACCGATAAGATGGCACCCCCAACGGGTGATGCTGATGACGACGACGAGAAAAAGGAAGAGAAGAAGATGACCGGCGATGCCGGCTATCAGCAGGACGTTCTCTCACGTGCAGAACTCATCCTGCCGGGTTTCTCGCTGCCGGAAGGCTCCAAAATGGGCACGCTCAAGCGCGAAGTGCTGGGCGCTGCGCTGCGCACCGCAGACGGCCTGAAACTTATCGAACCGCTGTCAGGTAAAAATCCTGATTTCGCCAAAATGAGCATGGCGACCGTGGACAGCATTTTTAACGGCGCATCTGAACTGGCAAAAAGCCGCAATAACAGCGGCCTGAGCCTGGCGGTGTTTACCGCAAATTCGCAGTCCGGCGATGTGGCCGCGCTGAATGAGAAAAACAAAGATTTCTGGGCTAAGAAGGGGGCCAAGTAATGACAGGTCAGTCCATTTATTTAACGCAGCCGTTCAGCTACGCCGGTGCGCTAACCCGTCCTAATCACTCAACGGTAGAGCCTGTCGTGATGGACACCACCAACCCGTTCGCCGGTGACGGCCTGCCGGGGAAAAAAGTGAACGGCAAATTTGTGCCTCTGGCGGCCGGTGACACCGCCGCCGTGCTGTACGGCATCCGCGTTCGCTCCTATCCGTTCACGTCTGACAAAGACCTGGCCCGCCAGCTGACTAACCCGGCGAACTACACCGGCGATGCGCTGGTGCGAGGGTATATCGGCGTCAAAGTGAATGCCGGTACCGTTGCGGACAACGG
This sequence comes from Pantoea stewartii, assembly GCF_011044475.1. NCBI lineage: Bacteria > Pseudomonadati > Pseudomonadota > Gammaproteobacteria > Enterobacterales > Erwiniaceae > Pantoea > Pantoea stewartii. Next base: position 797,224 of record NZ_CP049115.1, on the reverse strand, counting down.
GGCGGTTTACATCCGCGTGGGCGGTGCAACGCCAACACAGCCGATCGGCGGTTTTGAAGCCGTGGCGGATGCCACCGCAGCCAATACCGTGCTGGTGACCAACGCGCACTTTATCGGTACCACCGACGCCAACGGCATCGCCGAACTGGCATTCAATATTTAAGGAAAGCACTGAATATGATCACCTACGACCGACAGACCATCGATAATTCTGGTGCGTTCCTGATTGGGCAACTGGAGCGTTTCGATCCGGTTCTCAACATGCCGCTGCTGGCGTACACGTGGAGCCGTGACGTTGACCTGCGCGAAGACGTCTCCATTGCTGACGAAATGTCGAGCTTCTCAAACAGCAGTTTCGCTGCACCCAGTTCAGTGGGTACCGAAGGCGAATCGTGGATCAGCAACAGCACTAACGTGATTGCCGGTGTGGATCTGGATATCCAGAAAACCACGCTGCCACTGACGCCCTGGTCGCGCCAGCTGTCATGGACGGTTTTCGAACTGGCCTCCGCGCTGCAGATGGGACGCCCGATTGACTCCCAGAAGCTGGAAGCGATGAACCAGACCTACCAGCTGAACGTTGACCGTCAGGTTTACGTGGGCAGCACCATCCTGGGTGTGAAAGGGCTGTTTAACCAGGCGGGCGTTAAGGTCATCAACGCCGCGAAGACGTGGGCCAGCAGCACGGCGATGGAAATTGTTAAATCCATCAATGACGGGCTCACCACGGCCTGGAAACAGACCGGGCGCGCCGTGGTACCGGATTCGCTGCGCCTGCCGCCTGACCAGTATGCGCTGTTATCCAGCCTCATCGTATCCGATGCCGGTAACCGCTCGCTGCTGGACTACCTGAGCGAAAACACCATCGCATACAAGCAGAACGGCAAGCCGCTGGACATTCAGCCGGTGAAATGGCTGGAAGCGGGCGCGATGCAGAACGTTAACCGCATGGTGTTCTACACCAAAGACCGGAAATACGTTCAGTTCCCGCTGGTGCCGCTGCAGCGTACCCCGATGGAATACCGCGACCTGCGCCAGCTGGTGACCTATTACAGCAAGGTAGGTGCGGTCGAGCTGCGTTACAGCGACACCATGCTGTACGTGGACGGTATCTGACAACCGGCCCCGCAGGGGGCCTTTTCTTTCAGGAAAATCCATGAAACGAATCCGCGTACATACCCCTTTTACGTTCAACGACACCGATTACACCAAAACGGATTTTGATGTCGGCGTTCATAACGTGAAAAACGACATTGCCGATCACTGGTTTACGCAGCGTCATGCCGAAGTGCTGGATAAGACAGACAACGGCGGTGACGGGGCGAACCAGGGTAAAATCGACGAGCTGAATGCCAAAATTGCTGAGCTGACCACTCAGAATACTGAGTTAACGGCTAAAAATGGAGATCTGACCGCGCAGGTCACAGCCGCTGCCGAAGGTCTGACCGAGCGTAATGCGCTTATCGAAGAGCAGAAGCAGAAAATTGCTGAGCTGACGGAGCAGGTCAATGGAGCTAAAAAACAGTAATCTCCCGACCGTCGAGCAGTTCCGCACCGATCTCCCGCAGTTCAATAACTCAACCCTCTATCCCGATACCCAGATCCAGTTCCGGCTGAATCTGGCTGATATTCAGCTGGATCAGAACCGGCTCGGGCGTCTTTTCCCGTATCTGGTGGAACTGTTCGTCGCGCATTACCTCACGCTGCAGGCGGGTGACAACCGTTCCGCAGCACTGGGGCGTGCGGGTGGCTCCAGCAACGGGATCGTTTCATCGAAATCCGTGGATAAGGTGAGCGTGAGTTATGACAACGCATCGACGCTCAACCCTGCCGCGGGCTTCTGGAACAACACACGTTACGGCGCTGAGTTTTACCAGACAATCTGCATGTTCGGTGCGGGAGGGCGGCAACTGTGAAATCCGGCCTTGTGCTCCGTGCGGACAATGCTCAGGCGGTGCTTGATGCGCTCAAAACGCTGGGCAACCGCGATGTGCTGGTCGGCATTCCGTCTGACCGTGCCGAACGTTCAGACGGGATGGAAATCAACAACGCCGAACTGGGCTACCTGCACAGCTTTGGCGGCACCATCCGCGTGCCGGAGCACATGACCACGGTTTACCGCCAGATTGCTGACGATGGCAGTTTCAAGCGCAACGGGCAGTTTGTGCAGCAGGCGAAAAGCAATTTTGCCACGCAGCATAAAGTCGCCGCCTACAGCGTTCAGCTGCCGCCGCGTCCTTTTCTGCACATGGGGGTGGCGCAGTCGCGCGAAAAGGTGGCTTCGCTGATGAAGCAGGCGGCCTTTGAAGTCCTGAGCGGTAATGCGTCCGCTGCCGAAGCGATGCTGAACCGCGCAGGGACTGAGGCGGTAAATGCTGCCAGAAACGTTATCACGGCCGGTGACCAGCTTACCCCGCTTGCCGAAGCCACGCTACGCGCCCGCCGCAGCCGGGGCCGCAGAGGCACAAAACCGCTGTATGACACCGGGCAACTGCTCCGCTCGATCACCTACGTTGTGAGGGATAAAAATGCCGGTTCTTGACGTAACAGACATTCTTTTCGATCCCGACTTCTGCGACACCACCTTGGTTGTAAAGCGCCGCAGCATGGCCGTTGATGATGACGGGTTCGGGAAAAATACCGTCACGAGTTCCCCTTTTGCTGGCGTGGTGACGGTAGATAAGTCGCTGGAAAGCCGCAGGCTTGAGGCGGGGCAGGTGGTGCATGGTGCAATCCTGATCGTCACCACCGAACGCCTGACGCAGGGCCAGACCGGACGGGATGCGGACATAGTGACGTACCAGGGGCGCGATTACCGCGTGTCGTTTGTCGATCCGTACACCGCATACGGCGCGGGCTTTGTTCAGGCGCACTGCGAACTGTTGCCGTTTGACGGAGGGACGCCCGTTGAGCAGTAACACCACGGGCCAGCCCGGCTGGCTCACCCCGCAGCAGGCCGCGACCGACTATGACACGCCGCTGGACGTGCACCTGAGCCAGTGGATCCGCAGCTTGTCGGGGCTGGCAGCCGGGCGCGTCATTGCCCGCTGGCAGCCTGACCAGCCCGCCATTCCCCCTGCCGATGTTAACTGGTGTGCATTCGGCATCACGGGCATTGCAGCTGATGCCGGTCCCGCGTTTGTTAACCAGACCGACGCTACCGCCGAACAGTGGCGGCATGAGCTGGTGGAATGCCTGGCCTCGTTTTACGGGCCAGCCGGCCAGCAGGTCGCCGCGCAGTTTCGGGACGGGCTCGCCGTTAACCAGAACAACGACACGCTGGGCCAGTGGGGATTAACGCTGGCGGACTGCGACAGCATCCGGCCCGCGCCGGAACTCATTAACAACCAGTGGGTACGCCGTTACGACGTGATGGTTCGCCTGCGCCGCAAAGTCATCAGCACCTGGGGCATCCAGTCGCTGACCGACGCCCCTTTCAGTATTTCAGGAGAATAACCCATGCCGCAGGGCTTACCCGTTTCAAACGTTGCCAGCGTGGACATCATTATGTCGCCGAGGGCGGCGGCGGGCCGTAACTTTGGCTCACTGCTCATCCTGGGTAGCGCAACCATCATTCCGCTGACCGAACGTATCCGCCTGTATACCTCGGCGGCCAGCATCGGAACTGACTTCGGTACCAGCAGTGAGGAATATCTTGCCGCCGTGGCGTATTTCTCACAGTCGCCGACGCCTTCGCAGGTGTATGTTGGTCGCTGGGCGAAAACGCTGGCGGCGGCCGAGGTCGGAAAAGTAGAGACGCTGCTCGATGGCGTCAACGCCTGCCTGGGCTTTACCAGCTGGTACGGTCTCGGGGTGACGTATGACGCCGACCGTAAAGACGACGACCTGCTGCCGGTATGCGCCGCGATTGAGTCCTCATCGTTAAGCCGTATCCTTGCCGTTACCACGAAAAACACCGATGCGCTGCTCATTACAGTGAACACCGATATCGCGTCAAAAGTGAAAGCGTCGAAATACAGCCGCACGTTCGTGCAGTATTCATCCACCAGCAATTACGGGGCAATTTCGGCGTTTGGCCGTGCCTTTACCGTGGACTTTAACGGATTCGGTACCACCATCACGCTGAAATTCAAGCAGGAGCCCGGCATCACCTATGAAAGCCTGACGCCTGCACAGGCGGCCGCGCTGGATGCGAAGAACTGCAACGTTTACGTGTACTACGCCAACGACACCGCCATTCTGCAGCAGGGCGTCATGGGCAACGGCGATTTCTTTGATGAGCGCCACGGCCTCGACTGGCTCCAGAACTACGTACAGACCAACCTCTTTAACCTGCTGTACACCAGCAGAACGAAGGTGCCGCAGACCGATGCGGGTAACACGCGCATCATGGCAAACGTGGAAGCCTCGATGGACCAGGCGGTGAACAACGGTCTGATCGCACCCGGTGTCTGGAACGGCGGCCAGATTGGCCAGCTTTCCCCGGGCGATACCCTGACCAAAGGATATTACGTCTACATGCCCGCTATTTCGTCTCAGGCACAGGCTGACCGCGAAGCGCGTAAGTCGGTACCGGTTCAGGTGGCCTGTAAGCTGGCGGGAGCAATCCACTATGCCAGCGTTCAGATTAACGTCATGCGCTGAGGAAAATAATCAATGAGTGGTGCATACAGTTTTATGGATATCACGGCCTCGCTGACGGGGCCGACCGGCATTATCGATCTGGGTTACGGTTCCGCAAACTCTGATGAGGGGATCGTGGTCACCATGTCGGAGGCCAAAAACACCATGACGATCGGCGCTGACGGTGAGGTAATGCACAGCCTGCATGCAGGTAAAGCCGGGACAGTAACCGTCAACCTGCAGAAAACGTCACCCGTGAACAAGAAACTGTCCCTGATGTACAACGCGCAGTCGGTTTCGTCCGCGCTGTGGGGCAATAACGTGATCGTCCTGCGTAACAAGGCATCCGGTGACATCGTGACCGCACGCGCCTGCGCGTTTCAGAAACAGCCAGACTGGAACAACCCGAAAGTGGCCGGCAACGTCTCCTGGGTGTTTGATGCGGGCAAAATCGACGAAATCTTAGGGGAGTTCTGATAATGCAGTTTGAAATTAAAGGCATCCGCTACAGCGCGTCAAAGCTTAGCGTGTTCGACCAGCTTAAAGTGTCCCGCAAGCTGCTGCCGGTGCTGGCCGGTATGCTGGGAGATTTTCAGGCGCTGCGCGAATCGTCACAGGGTGGCAACGTCAACAGCACCATCGAAACGGTGCTGCCAAAAATTGCCGATGCGGTGGCGGGGCTCAGCGAAGAAGACACCAACGCGATCATCTTTCCGTGCCTGGCAGTGGTACAACGTGCGCACGGCAAAGACCGCTGGGTGCCGGTAATGCAGGGCAGCGATCTGGCGTTCGATGATATCGACCTGTTCAGCATGCTGCAGATTGTCGGTCGCGTGGTGGGCGACAGCCTGGGAAATTTTTTGCCCGCACCCCCAGACAGCGTGACGGAGGGCCAGCCGCCGCAGGGCTGACGCTCGACACGTTGCCGGACGGCGAGGATTTTCTGATGCGCCCTGTCACTGAGGGCGTGTGTCGCTATGAATCCCTCACAGACGGTAAGTTAGACCTCGCCGATTTTGCCCGTATGAACGACTGGCTGGATATGAAGGCCGACAATGAAGCCCGTATAGCCCGCTGGAGAGCCGCGAATGAACGCTGATGTAATCAAGGATTTCCTGATCTCCCTGGGTTTTCAGGTGGACGAATCCGGCGCGAAAAAGTTTGACGCCACGATAGCGGCCACCACGCTACAGGCGGTAAAGCTGGGTGCGGCGGTCGAGGCGGCGGCGCTGTCGGTGGTGGCGTTTACGGCGAAAATCGCCAGCGGGCTGGATAACCTCTACTGGATGTCGCAGCGCACCGGGGCAACGGTGGCGGGCATTCAGCAGATCGGTTTTGCCGTGTCCCAGATGGGCGGTACCGTTGACGGGGCGCGCTCATCGCTTGAAAGCCTCGCGCACTTCATGCGTAACAATCCGGGCGCTGAGGGCTTTCTCAACCGCCTGGGCGTGCAGACGCGGGACGCCAGCGGCAACATGCGCGACATGGCCAGCATTTTTACGGGTGTCGGCGATAAGCTGCGCAATATGCCGTATTACCGCGCCAACCAGTACGCGCAGATGCTGGGCATTGATGAAAACACGCTGATGGCAATGCGCCGTGGCGTGGGCCAGTTCTCCGCGCAGTATACGCAGATGGCAAAAGCCATTGGCTATAACGCCGATGCGGCCGCCGTGAGTTCTAACCGCTTTATGACCTCTTTGCGGTCATTTGGTGAAATGGCGGGCATGGCGCGGGACAAAATCGGCTCAAACCTTGCGGGCGGTCTGGCGGGCTCCATCGACAGCCTGCGTAAACAGGTCATCGATAATTTCCCGAAAATTGAAGCGGCGCTGACGGGCGGCATAAAACTCATTCTGTGGCTGGCTGACACCATCGGAAAGGTGGTTTTCCGGCTCATTGAGGCTGCGGGCGACATCCGGGACTGGTGGAACACGCTGGACAAGAGCACGCGCCAGCTTATCGAAATTTTCGGCGGCCTGGTGGTTGCCTGGCGCGTGCTGAATTCTGCTTTTCTGATGTCGCCTGTGGGGATCGTCACCGCGTTAGGCCTGGCAATCTTCGCACTTTATGACGATTACAGGGTGTGGAAGGAAGGCGGCAAAAGCCTGATTGACTGGAAAAAGTGGCAGCCGGATGTTGACGCTGCCCTGAAAGCCATAAAGGAACTGAAAACGTCGCTCAGGGACGCGGGCGATCAGGTTGCGCGCCTGCTCAACATCGACCTTAAAAACTGGACGCTGAAAAGTGACATCGCCAGCCTGACAAAGCAGTTTGGCGAGTTCGGTAAAATGCTGTCGATGATCGGCGACCTGCTCAGCGCCATTAACGAGGGCCGATGGTCTGATGCCGCCCGCATTGGCAGTCACATACTGCACCAGGGTAAAGAAAATCCCGATGCGCTGCCTGTGGTGTCATCCAGCGCAAACAATGCCGCCGACTGGTTTAAAGACAAAACCGGCTTTGATCCACGCAGCATCGGCCAGACCGTTAACGGCTGGTTCGGTGATGGCAAACGTCCGCAGCCGACAAAAGACGGTGCCGTGCTGCTGGGCTGGATGCAACCGGCGATGCAAAGGCTGGAACAGCTTTACCGGCTGCCGGAAGGTTTGCTGCGCAGTGTGGCAATAGCCGAATCCTCCGGTAATCCCAACGCCGTTTCCGGTGCCGGTGCGCAGGGGCTTTTTCAGCTGATGCCGGGTACCGGCCGCGATATGGGGCTGGGCCGTGGTGAAGCGTTCGACCCGATGAAGGCCGCACAGGCGGCAGCAAAGTACCTTTCTCAGTTGCTGAAAGCCAACGGTGGTGACCTGACCAAAGCGCTGGCCTCGTATAACTGGGGCCTGGGCAACGTCCAGAAGTATGGCATGGCACTGATGCCGCAGGAAACGCGCAACTACGTTCCCCGTGTGCTCAGCAATATGCCAGGTGGTGGCCACACCGTTCATCAGCAGAACACCTATAACATTTATGGTGGCAACGCTCGCGAGATTGGCGATCAGGTAGGCCGATCAGTGAATGAGAAAGCGATAAATATTGGTAAAAATAAAGTGGGGGCTGGCTGATGGATATCCTTTCTACGCTGTTCCGGCTCCAGTCGCGCAAAATCGGCATTATCGTTCCCAGCGTCGTGGTGTCTGAAAAACACAGCGATCGCCTGGAGATAACCGAGCATCCTGTTGAGGTGGGCGCGTCCGTTTCTGACCACGCATACAAGCGACCGTCTGAGGTGGTGATGCAGGTGGGTTTTGCCGGTGGTGGTTCCTTGCTGGACTTTGCCAGTAACCTGACGGCCACATCGTTGCTCGGGATCAGCCCGCGTGAAGTGTACGAACAGCTGCTTAAGCTGCAGTCTGACCGGATGCCGTTTGACGTGGTAACCGGCAAGCGGCTGTACAGCAATATGCTGTTACAGAATCTGGAAGTCACCACCGACCGTTTTACCGAAAACGTGCTGTCTGCCACGCTAACCCTTCGAGAAATCATCATCACCAGCACGCAGAGTATCCAGGTAGCGGATAAGTCGGACATGAAAGCGGGCGCATCCACGTCCGCCGTAACCAATACCGGCTCGAAAACTCCCCAGCCTGTCAACGTGTCGATCCTCAAATCATCGGGTGCGCTTGACGGGCTGAAAGGTACCTCAGCCGGTAATCTGATAGGGATCCAGTAATGGCAATCAGTGAAATTCTGCTTTCGCCAGACAATCAGCAGTTCAGCATGGCGGTAAAAGGGAGAAGTTATTCATTTCGCGTTCTGTGGCGCGATATCTGCTGGGTGCTGGATATCTCAGACGGCACAGGGTCAGCCATTATTTCAGGCATACCGCTGGTCACCGGCACGGACCTTATGGAGCCGTTTAATTACCTCGGACTGGGATTTTCGCTACTGGTGGTCTGTGACGTACCCGGTCAGGACTACCCGACAGAAACCGATCTCGGTACACGCAGTCACCTTTACATCATTACGGAGTAAGCATGTCACAGAACTGGATGCGTCATTTTGAACTGCAGGTGGTGGACAAGGACGGCAAGGGTATTGACCTGGGCGACTTCAAGGTGACGTTTAATATCGACTGGTTCAACCTCAGCAGCCAGACGCGTGTCGGGACGTTTCGCATTTATAATCTTGCGCCGGATACCGTGCAGCGCATCATGGGTGAGGAATTTTCCCGCGTCCGGGCCATTGCCGGTTATGACGGGATAGCACCGGACGTCAGTGCGGATCAGGTTGGCGTGGCGCGGTCTGTCGATGCCAACAAGGTGGGCCAGCAGGACGGACGCAACTACGGCGTGATCTTCGATGGCGAAATCCGCTATTCGCTGACAGGCAAAGAAAACCCGGTTGATTCTTTCGTGCTCATCCAGGCAGTTGACGCGCACCAGGCGTATTCGACCAGCATAACCAGCATGACGCTGGCGGCGGGGTACACCACGGCGGATGTACAGAAAGCGCTGATGAAAGATTTTGCGGCCAAAGGCGCGGAGCAGGGCAACTTACCGGCAATGCCGCCCACTGTTTTCCCGCGTGGCCGCGTGCTGTTTGGCATGACGCGCGACCTGATGGACAACGTGGCGCAGCAGTGTACCGCAACCTGGATGTTCGTTGACGGCAAAATGGAAATGGTGGGCGATAATGAAGTGGTGCATGAGGCCATTGAGCTGAACAGCGATACCGGGCTTATCGGTATGCCGCAGCAGACTATCGGTAACGGCATCAACGTGCGCAGCCTCATCAATCCCAACATCCGGGTTAATGGCCTGATAAGGCTGAATCAGGGCGATGTGGTGATCAATCGCGCCGCATTGCCGGGCAGCGACATCAGCATGTCACCGGGAAGGATTACCGACCAGACCACCAACGGTAATACGACAACAAGCGGAACAGTTTCAAATCCTGCCAGTATCGCAACAGACGGCGTTTATAAAGTTGTCGCTATTATGTACACTGGCGATACCAGAGGTCAGGCGTGGTACATGGACTTAATGTGTGAAGCGCGCGGAGCTCAAGATTTGCGGTCAGCAGCGTCTTTACAGCAGAAAGGCTAAAAATGAAAAATTGGATCATCTTGGGGTTTTGTCTCATGTCGGGTGTTACATCCGCCTCAAATAATGGTGGATTAACATTAAGATGCGCTGGTTATAAGCTGGATCTGATCCCTAACTCGATGTTTAAAATTAATGGCGAGTATGTAACCTCTCAGAAAATAACTGACTTGGGTAAAGCTGGGCTGAGAGTCCAAATGGGGCTAATGCCAGCGCGTGACGGCAATAATTACGGATTTGAGTATGTCCATCCTGATGGTAGCGACTCACGCTTTCTAAACGTCCAGCTGCTGCAAGCCAGCATGGACGCACCGCGCGTGATCGGCTCGTTCCCGTGCGTGAAAGTGGCGGATTGATCCCTCTCTACAATATGCGATACTCTGGCGCCACTAAAGTATGCATCAATAATAGGTGAGTTTATGATTGGCTTGAGTGCAGCGTTGGCATTTACACCGCCGAATGCTCCAGCAGTCGATAAATTTATGGAATCCTTCTCCAGAAAGATTGAACGTTCTTTTGGGGAGTTTGACCGTGCTCACTCAGAATCCCTGTCAAAAAAACAAGTCAGGGACATAATGAAGATGGCTTACCAGCGTATCGACCTGGCTGCTTCTAAGGCAGAGGAAGGTAATGCTTATCTGCAAATATTACTGCATGGCTCTGCTGAAGAGATGCAGGAGTTGCGTATTGATGATGTAGATCAGGAACAATTAATCGATATTGCTCAAAGGCTTAATGTAGGAATAAAAAGGCTTAAGTATGCTTTTTTCATGGCCTCAGCCTCTCCTGCTTGGCGTCCGCATATGGCTACCTTGAAACATCTTGAGATTAAGACTCTTAAAGCATTTAGCGATTATTATAATGCAGTTAAGGGGTTAACGGAGATACTCCCTAATTTCATTGAATCTGATTATCCAGTTGGTATCCAGATTGATAAGATTGAGAATGCTCTATCTGAACCAATGGTGGAACACCCATCTTGGGTCAACTCGGGGGACGATTTCGTAAAATGGATTAAAGGAATGAAGGGGTAGGGATGCAGATCACTGTTTTGTATTCAAAAAGTTTCCTTAAGGAAATGGCTTCACTCTCTGATGATGAGTTGAAATTAATTGGTGATTTTACTGTTTCTTTAAATAATACGGGTTTTGATGATCTACCGGGACGGAATAAACCTTCTACCGGTGTGAGCAAAAGTCATGCGCAGCGTGAAAAGCTAATCCAATTTGCAATTAAAAACAGGCTCTGGCATTACCATATTGGTCATACTGAATACGATAAAAGTAGAAGTTTTGGGGACTGGACATCTAAGTATGTAGTTCAATATCAGAACAAAATTAATGAAGTACGTTTTGTTAGTTACGATGCACACCCCCCATTTAAGTTACCACCATCAACCTCCCTCGATTGAAAGATGACCATAACCCGCTTTGGCGGGTTTTTTTTATGCCCGGAGAAAAGCACATGACCGTATCCAGCCAGACCCGCAGCGGTGAACTGTCTGAAGTCCTAAAAACTGAGCGCAACGTGATAAACAATCAACTGCGTGTGGCATTACCTGGAATCGTACAGTCATTTGATCCCGATACTGTCACGGTGGTGGTGCAGCCTGCCATCCGGTATATCGAGAGGGACAGTGACGGGAATGAGTCTACACATGATTACCCGCTACTCACAGATGTGCCGGTGTACTTCCCGCGCGGCGGCGGCTGCACCATCACTTTCCCGGTTAAAGCTGGCGATGAGTGTACGGTAGTTTTTGCAGACCGGTGTATCGATTTCTGGTGGCAGAATGGCGGCGTTCAGGAGCCTGTCGATCCGCGTCAGCATGATTTATCCGATGCGTTTGCCTTCGTTGGCCCACAGTCACAGGCGCAGAAGATATCCGGCATCAGCTCCACGTCCGTGCAGGTTCGCACCGACGATGGCAGCAGCTTTATCGAACTGATGCAGGGCGGCAACGTGAACATCACCACACCACTGCTTACAGTGAATGGCAACGTTCAGGTTAACGGTACCGTGACATCAACCGGCGATCAGGTAGCGAAGGGCATCAGCCAGACCGGACACGTTCACTCTGGCGTGCAGTCGGGCAGCAGTCAGACGGGCGGCCCGCAATGAGATACCGTCGCGAAGACACTGACGGCGATTACACATTTGGCCGTGGCGATGATACCTGGCTGATTAACTCACCCGAGGCGGTGGCGCAGGCAGTGAAAACGCGCTTTCTGCTCTGGTACGGTCAGTGGTTTCTTGATACCACGGCTGGCACCCCATAGATACAGTCGGTACTCGGAAAGCAGAAGCCGGAAACGTACAGCCTCGCCATACGCCAGCGCATTCTTGAGACACGGGGCGTTAAATCCCTTATCTCTTTCGATACCAACCTGAACACCACCAGTCGCCGGGTAATCTTCACCGCGACGATCGACACCATCTACGGGACGACTACCGTTACAAGCGAGGCTTAATGGCTCTCAACCTAGACACGCTGGGGCTATCGGCAACGGTAACCGCCCAGGGAATCAGTGCGCCTGCTTATCAGACCATCCTCACCACCATCACCGGCTACTTTCAGCAGATTTACGGTACCGATGCCTATCTGGACCCGGACAGTAAAGACGGTCAGATGGTAGCTCTGGTGGCGCTGGCCATTCACGATGCCAACAACACCGCCATTGCGGTTTACAACTCGTTTTCGCCGTCAACAGGTATGACCGACGCGCTTTCACGTAACGTTAAAATTAATGGTATCAGTCGCCGGGCGGCCACGAACTCAACTGCTGACCTGACGCTGAGCGGTACGGCGGGTACCACGATTACCAACGGTTCGGTCAAGGACGCCAACGGCATTATCTGGAACCTGCCTGCCAGCGTGACCATCGGCCCGGGCGGTACCGTGATTGCCACTTCCACCTGTGCGATGTCAGGCGCTGTTGCCGCTGTGGCGGGCTCGGTCAGTAAAATTAACACGCCCACGCGCGGCTGGACGAGCGTTACTAATGCGTCAGCGGCCACGGTTGGAAGTGCAGCAGAATCGGATTCAGAACTTCGCATCCGCCAGCGGCAGAGTGTTGCGCTTCCGTCCCTGACGCCATTTGCAGCGCTGGACGGGGCGATCGCGAATGTTACCGGCGTGACGCGTCACAAACTCTATGAAAACGACACCGGGAGCCAGGACGCAAACGGACTGCCTGCGCACTCCGTAGCGGCAATTGTTGACGGTGGAGACGTGAACGCCATTGCTCAGGTGATCCAGAGCAAAAAGGGGCAGGGCGTCGCCACGTTTGGCAGTACCTCCGTTACCGTGCCTGACGCGTGGCAAAACCCCCACACCATCAGTTTTTCAAGGTCATCGCCGGTACCTGTTTTTGTGGCCATCACGCTTAAGGTGTTTCAGGGCTACACGACGCAGGTCGGTAATGATATCAAAAAGGCGATTGCGGATTACGTTAACTCGCTGGATATCGGCGATGATCTGCTGCTGAGCCGGGTTTACTCACCGGCAAACCTCGGCGTGGTGAGCGGGGGTGAGAGTCGGTATTACGACATCAACAGCCTGCAGATCGGGCGTTCGGCGGCAACGGTCGCACCGGCCAATATCGTGACGGCGTTTAACGAGGCCGTGACCTGTTCAGTGGACAAAATCACAGTTACGGTGGCGTCATGAGCAGATACACCGACCTGATAACGAATTATCACCGGACTAAGCCTCTTTTTACACAGCATGTCGATTTGTCCACACGCCCCCTCACGGATACCGGCAGTGCCATGGACGGGCTACTGACGGCCTTTGATATCGATCAGGCCGTGGGCGTTCAGCTGGACACCCTCGGGGAATGGATAGGCCGGAGCCGCACGGTGGCCATACCTATTTCAGGGGTTTATTTTTCCTTTGATACGGATGGTCTGGGCTGGGATCAGGGTGTCTGGCAGGGGCCGTATGATCCGGACAGCGGCTATACCCGTCTCAGTGATGAAACCTACCGGATTATCCTCAAAGCCAAAATCGCTATTAACAACTGGGACGGCACCAACGGTTCGTTAAAAGGAATTCTGGATAACGCGCTGGCCGGTTCCGGCCTGACAATGCAGATCGTAGACGGGCAGGACATGACTGTCGGGCTTTGGGTGTTTCCTGAAAAGGATATCAGCCTGGTGTCGAGAGAACTCATTGCGGCCATCCGTCAGGGCTATCTGACAGTAAAAGCAGCGGGCGTATTTGCCGGAAATATTCAAATCCCCTCGGTCATCACACCGTCTGAGGGAAGCACATTTTTTGGTTTCGATATGGAAAACGAGTTCATATCGGGCTTTGACAGCGGCGCATGGGAGACGAAACTCTGATGTCAGTGAACAATTTTAAAGCTTTCGCAACGGACGCAAGTGCGAACGTCACATCGCAGGGTGACTATGAAAATCTCCCTGCACTCCAGACGGGTTTTCAGTCGGGCAAGGCTTCCTCAGCACAAATCAACAAGGCGCTGAGGCAGTCCACAACAGTGGCTGCAATGGTAGGACAGATTATTGCTGCTGCCGGACTGGACGCAAAAGACAATGGCGACATTGCCACGCTGTTAACTAATTTCGTGTCCGCTCTTATTCCTGCTCTGGGGATCGACAGATATGAGCAGACACCCGACGAAACGCATATCCGTTCACCGGACAAAAAAAGCTACATTCTCGTAAATAACGGTGGCTGGGGCGCATGGAATACCGATACCGGTATTATTCCGCTGGCCCTGGGCAACGGCGGAACCGGCGCGAAAAACGCATCTGATGCCCGTAAAAATCTAAACTTACAGGGCTTCTCGTCAACCAATGACCAGTCTGCCGGCGCTTATAACTACATGCTGTCGCCCAATAACAATTACTCGCTTGTTATGGCCAACAGCGGGACGTGGGGCGCTCAGGATTCAACAGGCAAGACTATCCCCCTGCCAGTAGACCGGGGAGGCACGGGCGCGGTAAAACCGGCAGATGCGAGGACTAACCTCGGGCTGGGAGCGCTTTCAGTCCAGGATACAGCGCCTGTCGCAAACGGCGGTACAGGAGCAACAACAGCCGACGCCGCGAGAACTAATCTCGGGCTGGGTCCCGTCGCAACAATGACCACGGTTCCGGTAGCAAGTGGAGGGACTGGCGCGACAACGGCTGCGGATGCAAGGAATAACCTCGGACTGGGTAATGCCTCCACTTATACTGTGGGTTCTGGTCCGAATCAGATCCCGGACATGAATTCATTTACCAAAGGAAGTGGGTGGCAGAAATTGCCGGGCGGTAAAATCCTGCAGTGGTTTCAGGTTACCACAAGTACGTCAGCGGCTGTTCAGGTAAGTTTCCCCATCCCGTTCATGTCCGGTGCCAATATGATTGTTGCCTCTCCTGTCGATGTGAATGTGCCTAACTGGGCATCAGCAGCGATTTATAACGCCAGCTCATGCCTGGTTTCAGCGTATGACGGCAGCAAGGTTCGCGTCGCCACCACCGTTTATATTTTCGCCATAGGGGAATGATCGATGTACATGTACAGTGCCAAAAACAATGCCTTTTACCCTCTGTCACTGAAAGAAAATTACGAGGCTGCAGGTTCATGGCCGGATGACGGGAAAGAGGTAGATGAGGAAGTGTTCAGTACATTCACGAATGCACCGGCAGGAAAAATAAGGGTGGCAGGGGCAGACGGTTTGCCTGCCTGGGGAGATATTCCACCGCCTACAAAAGAGGAACTGGTGGCTGTGTCGGTGACGAAAAAAACAAACCTGATGGCTGCAGCGACTGTCGCAATCGATCCACTCCAGGATGCTGTCGATCTGGATATGGCGACGGGTGCGGAAAAAGCGCAGCTGAACGACTGGAAGAAATATCGCGTACTGCTCAACCGTGTGGATACGTCAACTGCACCGGATATTACCTGGCCGGTGAGTCCGGCAGAGGCATAATTTTTTGTTTCAATTAGACACAAACAGAAAAGCCTCTGACGTTAATCAGAGGCTTTTTCTTTGAGCCCAAAGTGCGCGTGCATTTCACGTGCATTATTTTGTGCTTTTTTTGTAGTGCCGTTGTCTCTGTGTAGTCTCGGAATCCAGTCTACACGGGACTTTGTCCCTGTAACGTCCTACTATATGTGGCGGTGAGAGGGGGATTCGAACCCCCGATACGTTGCCGTATACACACTTTCCAGGCGTGCTCCTTCAGCCACTCGGACACCTCACCGCAAATTGTTGCTGACCGCGCTGGGTCAACGGGGCGCTACTATAGGGAGTCGACCTGAAACGGTCAAGCACTATTTTTTTCTTTTTTTCTATTCGCTTAAGCTCTGAACGAATCGCGTTAAGGCTGCGCAAAATCGGGTTTTTTAATCACAAAACGCCCGTTTTTACGCAGTGTAAAGTCCGCTCAGCGGCAGGCGGTTACTGGGCGGTTTTAACCCGACTGGCAAAACTCTTACGCAGCTTTTGCAATTTAGGGGGAATCACCGCCGTGCAATAGCCGTTTCGCTGGCCGGCACCTTCCCAGTAGTCCTGATGATAACCTTCTGCCGGATACCAGGCCTTTAATGGCTCAATGGTTGTGACAATCGGTTTATCATGATCCTGCTGAGCGCGTGCAATCGCGGCACGGGCTTCAGCTTCCTGCTCGGGTGTTTCGGGGAAAATGGCGGAGCGATACTGAGTGCCGATGTCATTGCCCTGGCGATTAAGCTGTGTTGGATCATGCGTGGCAAAGCTGATGTCCAGCAAATCGCCATAGCTGACCTTCTCAGGATCAAAGCCAATGCGAATGGCTTCTGCATGACCGGTGGCGCCACTGCAGACCTGCTCATAGGTCGGATTAGGGCGCTCGCCGCCGGTGTAACCGCTTTCGACTGACTCAACGCCAATCACGTCTTTAAAAACCGCTTCTGTACACCAGAAACAGCCGCCTGCGATTACTGCATATTCGATTGCCATAAATGTTACTCCTGTCTGGTCTGAAGGAAAGAGGTGGGGATGACGTCAGGCATTTTCAACATCTCTGAAGACGTCAGCGTAAAGAGAGCCGCGTTAAACGCCGTCTGATGTGGGGCCTTTTTGTCACACGATGCGTTTAGCGTAGCAGGGAACAGGGCAAGCGGTGGGCACCCTGTCGGGAACGTTTAAGCCGCGACAGGGAATGTGGCGCTTAATGTTTCCTTAACACAGGGCAGCGATACTGAGGTGGATTCTACAGGAGACGCTATGAAAACCACGACTGTTACCGCCACCTCTTTCGTATCACGCCCATTCAGCGAGTACGTTGCCGTTATTCTTGCCGTCAGCGCTGTCATCAGCTTTCTGGCCTGCTGGTTTGTGAACTGAATCAGTCCACCGCGAAAAGGACCCTGGCCAGGCAACCTGAACGGTCAGGGCGATTTTCCAGCAGAAACTGTCCATGATGTAACTGCACAATCCGACTGACGATACTCAGGCCCAGCCCAATGCCACCATAGCGCGTGTCCATGCGGACAAAGGCTTTGCTTAACTCGCCGCGCCTGCTTTCATCAATGCCGTCACCTTCGTCTTCCACGATCAGCGCCGGGCCTGGTGTATTTTCAAGCCGCACGGTGATATTACTTTCAGATGGGCTGTAACGGTGGGCGTTTTCCACCAGATTGCGCAGAAGCATTCGTAACAGGATCGCATCGCCTTTCACCCTGAAGCTGTGCTCAACATCAAGGGTTAACGTTTGATGACGCACGGCAAGCATCGCACTCAACTCCGCTTCCATAGGCACAATCACTTCATCGATGAGGGCAACCTGCTGGTAGCTGCCCGAGGTAAACTGCTGGCCGGCACGGGTCAGCTGCAGCAACTGGGCGACATTTCCTGTCATCTGATCCAGACGATGTAATAAAGGTTGCGTATCGACGGCCTGATTTCGTTGTAGCAACTCAAGATGTAAGCGTAAACCTGCCAGCGGCGTTCGCAGCTCATGGGCCACATCGGCCGTAAACAGGCGTTCACGTTCCAGACTGTCTGTCAGACGTGCGACAAGGCGATTCACAGAGTGCGTAACAGCGTCAATCTCCTGCACCGATCCGGAAAAGGTGATAGGTTCCAGGTTTACCTCGCTCCGGTTCTCCAGTTCACGCTGCAACTGATAGAGCGGGCGGGTAATCCAGCGTACCGCCTGATAGCACAGGAGCAGCGTCAGCGTAATCATCACCAGACTGGGCAGGGCAAGACTCATCACGGCTTCGCGGACTTCTTTATGGACATGCCGGTCCATGTTGCGGTTCTGCAGATGCGCCTCAACTAAAAATTGCACCTGTTCCTGACTTTCATGCCAGAGCCAGGCCACGCTGATGAGCTGGAAAAACAGCATAATGAGGCCAATCGTGAGAAGCAGCCGAAAACGCATGGTCGTCCCGGTGCGGTCAGTATTCATGTCTCGGGCATCTCGTTATCAGTTTGGGAGGGGGACAGGGCATAGCCGAAGCCGCGAACCGTTCTGATCATGCTTTTGCCGATCTTGTCACGCAGGTTGTGGATATGCACTTCCAGCGTATTGGTCGAAGGCTCGTTATCAAAATTGTAGATATCCTGATACAGCAATTCGCGGTGCACCGGATGGCCCGCTTTGAGCATCAGGCGAGACAGAATCGAAAACTCTTTAGGGGTGAGATCAAGCAAGGCGTTATCCAGATGGATCTGGCGATGTGTCATATCCAGCGACAGGTTGCCCACCTCCACGCGCGTATCCCCCTGGTTAACATGACGTCTGATAAGGGCACGAATCCTTGCCAGCAGTTCATCCAGCGCGAAAGGCTTGATCAGATAGTCATCGGCACCTGCATCCAGCCCGGCGATGCGCTCATCAATCGTGTCACGCGCGGTAAGAATCAATACAGGCTGCATCTGCTTCTGACGGCGAAGACGCTGCAGAAAGTGCAGTCCATCCTCATCCGGCAGGCCGACATCCAGCACGATCAAACTGTAAAGCCCGCTGGCAAGATGAGCTTCCGCGGAACGGACCGTTGAAACCGCATCGCAGACATAGCCCGTGCCTTCCAGCGCCAGAACAAGACCTTGCAGCAGCAGAGCATCGTCTTCAACAATTAATATTTTCATAAGCGCTTAACAGGATACCTCTTTTGTATCAGTACCGATGACCGGACACAGCAATAGCGGGTCGCTCTTGCGCGAACTCACCTTGACAACCTTGTCCGGCAAGTGGATAAGGCAGGCCGTCCCGGTTTCGTCGGCTGTGCCTGCTTTGGGCAAACATGCCGGGATTGTTGCTGACATGACGAATGTTGTCACTCAACTTAGCTCAGCGGAAACGTTAATTAAAGATGAGATAAAGGGCTGCAAATCAGCCCCTTTTCGTCTCGCCCGGCATAATGCCTTAACCCGTAATAAGACGTTTTATCAAATGCGAAAGGGCAACATGACGGACTGACTATTAATATAAAGTCGGAATAATAAAAAATGTTATTTTATCCGGGTTGAATCATTAGTGAATGTCTCCATTATTATTGCGCTAATACATTCGCATTAACGCGCAACAATGAAAGTCAGACGGTAATAAGTGAACAGTATGGATAAGAAAGATTAGGAAAACCTTAAACAGGACCATTTATTACATTTTTATTTCTTTTTTGCGGGCGCAAAATAAGTCGGCGTGAGCAGGCCGTTAATCGCCGTTATTGCCAGCAGCAGAATTAAGCGTGACGGCTGGCACAGGAAATGCATATTTCTGGCAGAATGCAGGATTGCGTCTACACTTTATGGGGCGACAACGACAGTCAGTGAGTTTTTCAGCACTTAACGCGTATGTTTTTGGAGAAAGAGTTACCGAATTGCAGGGTTTTACCGCGCAGTCTCCTTACTTCATTCGGCCTTGCGCCGACCTCTTGCTGAACGCTCTCTGCTGCGATGTCCTGATGATGAACCCGTTTACAGGAGAAGACACGTGACCCAGACGGCAGAAAGTAATGCCTCGTTTCCGTCATTGAGCGGCGGTCTGTATGCCTTCTTTTTTGATGTTGATGGCACGCTGGCAGCGATACAGCCCCAGCCGGATGCCGCTTTCATTCCAGAACAGGTTGTAGCAGAGCTGCAACGCCTCTCTTCTTTATGCCACGGCGCGCTGGCGCTGGTATCAGGTCGTCCTGTTGAGCAACTGGATGCGCTTGCGGCACCGTTGCACGCGCCGGCTGCCGGCGTGCATGGCGCTGAGCGTCGAGACGCGGAGGGCAGGGTACACCGCGTGTCACTGCCCGAAGAGACTGAACGTCAGCTGAAACAGATGCTAGAAGCCGAAATGGCCCACTGGCCAGATACGCAGCTTGAAGCGAAAGGGATGGCGTTTGCCCTCCATTATCGTCGGGCGATGGCACATGAGCAGGACATATTGCACCTTGCGCAGGCCGCCGTCGAACGTTTCTCGGGTCTGACGTTGCAGCCCGGAAAGTGTGTGGTTGAAATTAAACCGACCGGCATTGATAAAGGCGCGGCTGTGCAGGCATTTATGCAGGAAGCCCCGTTCGCGGGACGTATTCCGGTGTTCATCGGTGACGATCTGACCGATGAGAAAGGCTTTGCCGCCGTCAATGCCATGCACGGGATTTCCGTGAAAGTGGGAGAAGGCGAAAGCCAGGCACGTTATCGTTTACATGACGTTACGGATGTCTATGCCTGGCTGGAAAGAACACGATTACAATTAGAGCAAGATAACGTTGGTAAGGAGTTTAGGTTATGAGTCGTTTAGTTGTTGTATCTAACCGTATCGCCATGCCAAATGGGAACAAAACCAGCGCGGGCGGCCTTGCCGTTGGCATCCTGGATGCGCTGAAAAGCACGGGTGGACTGTGGTTTGGCTGGAACGGTGAGATAAGTGAATTTTCGGGTGAGGAAGAAAACCCGGTATCGGTAACGGAGCATGATGGTATTGAATATGCCTCCTTCCCGCTGAGCCAGAACGAGTACGATCTCTATTATTGTCAGTTTTCTAATACCGTTATCTGGCCTGCTTTCCATTACCGCTTAGACCTGGTGCAGTTCCAGCGTGAAGCCTGGGAAGGATACTGCGAAGTTAATGATGCCGTCGCGCAGCGCCTGAAACCGCTGATCAAGCCTGACGACATTCTGTGGATTCATGACTACCACTTCCTGCCGTTTGCCGCCGCGCTGCGCCGGGCAGGCATCAACAACCGCATCGGTTTCTTCCTGCATATTCCTTTCCCGACGCCCGAAATTTTCAATGCGCTGCCGCCGCACAGAGAACTGCTGGAAATGTTGTGCGAATACGATCTGTTAGGATTCCAGACGGAATCTGATCGCGTCGCCTTCCTCGACAGTTTGAGCCAGCTGACGCAGTTGCAGAATAAAGGTGACAAAAAACATCGCGCCTATGGCAATACCTTTATGACGGAGGTGTACCCGATAGGGATTGAACCTGACAGCATTAAGGAGATGGCTGAAGGGCCATTGCCACCCAAAATGGCGGCGATGAAGAAGGAGCTGGGCGATGTGCGCAATATCATTGCCTGCGAACGTCTGGATTACTCGAAAGGCCTGCCGGAACGCTTCCTGGCTTATGAAGCGCTGCTGGAAAACTACCCGCAGCATCACGGCAAGATTCGTTACTCGCAGATTGCGCCAACGTCTCGTGGCGATGTGCAGGCCTATCAGGATATTCGTCATCAGTTAGAAACCGAGGCAGGGCGCATCAACGGGAAATACGGCACCCTGGGCTGGACGCCACTCTATTATCTTAACCAGCACTTTGACCGTCGTTTATTGATGAAAATTTTCCGTTTAACGGATGTCGGCTTAGTGACGCCGTTGCGTGACGGGATGAACCTGGTGGCGAAGGAGTACGTGGCGGCGCAGGATCCGGACGATCCGGGTGTGCTGGTACTGTCCCGTTTTGCCGGTGCGGCTAACGAGCTGACGTCCGCGCTCATCGTGAACCCTTATGACCGCGATGAAGTGGCCGCGGCGCTGGATAAAGCGATTACCATGCCCCGTACCGAGCGTATCTCACGCTATAACGATATGATGGCGGTACTGCGTAAAAACGACATCACCGCATGGCGCGAAAACTTCCTGCGTGATCTTGAGAAGATTGCCCCGCGGAGTGCCGATCACGGCATGGCAAATAAGGTTGCCACCTTTCCGAAACTCGCCTGACAGCAGAGCAAGCCAGGGACGGCTTGCTGTGCGTTACATCCCGCCGCTTTTGCATACACGCTGTTGCTAATGATTGTCCCCTAACTCAAAAGCGCTTTTGCGTCGCCAGGCGTCCGTCTGACGGCAAAGTGGCGTAAAAATGTGCAATTAACACCACCATTCACTTTCTTTACCTGGTTAAGCTAAAGTTCTCTTCATTCCTGCCGATAGTTAAAATGCATAAAACTCTCCTGCCTGCAATTCATTCATATCCTTAATGTAACTCCTTGTTACATCGGTGTACGCTCTCTAAACGGGTTGCTTTCAGCCTTTACGACGGATTGTCAGAAAGCGCGTAATCAGAATTGTCGGCCTTCTGCCCCTGTTTTCCCTTTTTTTTGTCTTATCACCTAACTGACTAATTTAAATACAAATAATGCGCGCCATGGGTAGCATATTCCACTGGTTTTATGGTTTTGGCTGGTTCTAAATAGGGTGCAAATTCCATTCATTGAGATAAACAGGAATTCTGCCTGCCTTACAGAATCATCCCTGATTTTTGTAGCCAATTAAGTCCAGCTCAGGACAAATCCCTGTAAAAAAAACGTCAAATTGTGCAAAAAACAGACAGTGAGGAAGGGATAATAAAGCGTTACTGAAGAAAATAGAGGCAAAAGTGTGATCTGCGTCACACTTTATCTAAAATTTCACCGAACTGTCGTTGTATGTAAGGATCATCCGATATAGATTTGCCTTGTTTTCGGATTAGTCTTAAAAAAAGCAAGCGAGCCTCAGGGAAGAAGGTTATCGACTTAAGAATAAGGTGGACTGAAAAGATTGACTTCTGACCGGACAGACAGGGTCGCAAAAAGAAGCAGAACTCAGAACCATTGCTTTTTATGTTTAATTATTTTGCCATCTTTAGATTTACCAACCAGCAGCTCGATACGCAGAGATGTCATCTGCGGTAAGTTACGTCGCGTCTCTCAGGATGGAAAAATGGGTACATCTGAATTACTAAAACATATTTACGATATCAACTTGTCATATTTACTGCTCGCGCAGCGATTAATTAACCAGGAAAAAGCTTCTGCGATGTTTCGCCTCGGGATCGATGAAAAGATGGCTGACGCATTGTCTGAATTAACCTTACCTGAAATGGTGAAATTAGCTGAGACCAACCAACTTGTGTGTCAGTTTCGTTTTACCGATAGTACCGTTATTAATCGCCTGACGCAGGAATCACGTGTGGATGATTTACAACAAATCCATACCGGGATTCTTTTATCCAGCCGTTTATTACGCAGTGCGTCGAAAGACGCCGCGCCTACTAAAAAGAGGGCGGTATAATGGGTGAGAAAAGTATTGTTCAGGAAGCGCGTGATATTCAGCTCGCTATGGAGCTGATCACACTGGGTGCGCGCTTACAAATGCTGGAGAGCGAGACGCAGCTGAGCCGCGGTCGCTTGATCAAACTCTATAAAGAGTTGCGTGGCAGTCCACCCCCTAAAGGTATGTTGCCATTCTCGACTGACTGGTTCATGACCTGGGAACAGAACATTCATGCCTCAATGTTCTGTAATGCCTGGACGTTTTTACTGAAAACCGGTTTGAGCAAAGGGATTGATGCGGTGATTAAAGCCTACCGCCTTTATCTCGAGCAGTGCCCGCAATCGGACGAGGGCCCGCTGTTGGCGCTAACACGCGCCTGGACCCTGGTGCGATTCGTTGAAAGCGGTATGCTGGAATTATCAGATTGTAAATGCTGCAGCGGCAGCTTTATTAATCATGCACATCAGCCTGTTGGCAGCTTTGTCTGCAGCCTGTGCCAGCCACCATCACGTGCCGTAAAAAGACGTAAACTTTCTGCAGATACTGCCGATATCTTTCCACAACTGCTGGATGAACAGGTTAAACACGCCGTTTAAATTTGTTCGCAATGTGGAAGTCATCCAGCAGCGGTTAATCCCGCTGCTTTTTTTTTGCCTCCACAGGGTGAACATCTCCGGTTTCTCTGGCTTAACGTCGACCAACACGTTACGGACGTAAGGATTTTTCTGTGCTGATAATTTTAGGTTACATCGTTGTATTAGGTTCCGTGTTGGGCGGATACGCTTTAGTGGGCGGCCATCTTGGCGCGCTTTACCAGCCTGCAGAACTGCTGATGATCGCCGGGGCGGGCGTCGGCGCGTTTCTGGTGGGCAACAACGGTAAATCGATCAAGAAGACCCTCAAAGCTCTGCCGCTGCTGTTCCGCGGCTCGAAATACAACAAAGCGGTGTACATGGATCTCATGGCACTGCTTTACCGGCTGATGGCGAAATCTCGCCAGCAAGGCATGTTATCGCTTGAGCGTGATATTGAAGATCCCGCCCAGAGTGAAATTTTTGCTAATTATCCCCGCATCTTAGCCGATAAACAGTTAGTCGACTTCATCACCGATTATTTACGCCTGATGGTGAGCGGCAACATGAATGCTTTCGAAATCGAAGCATTGATGGATGAAGAGATTGAAACCTATGAACACGAGTGTGAAGTGCCGGCACAAAGTATCGCTGCCGTCGGCGATGGCCTGCCCGCTTTCGGTATCGTTGCGGCGGTAATGGGCGTGGTTCATGCCCTGGCGTCAGCTGACCGTCCAGCCGCCGAGCTGGGCGCACTGGTGGCACATGCCATGGTGGGAACGTTCCTCGGGATTTTACTGGCATACGGTTTTATTTCGCCTCTGGCGTCGGTATTACGTCAGAAGTGTGCTGAAACGACCAAGATGATGCAGTGCGTGAAAGTGACATTGCTTTCCAGCCTTAACGGTTATGCACCGCAGATCGCCGTCGAGTTTGGTCGTAAAACGCTTTATTCAGCTGAGCGTCCATCGTTCAGCGAACTGGAAGAACACGTTCGCAACGCGAAGAACCCGGCTAAACAGACTTCGGATCAGACCTCATGAAACATGGCAATCGCCCAATTGTGCTGATTAGAAAGCGCAAACATAAAAAACATGAAGGAGGACATGGCTCATGGAAAATCGCCTATGCCGACTTTATGACGGCGATGATGGCATTTTTTATGGTGATGTGGCTGCTGTCGATCGCCAGCCCACAACAGCTTATCCAGATAGCAGAGTATTTTCAGACGCCCTTAAAAGTGGCGCTGACGGGTGGACAGAGAAGTAGCGACAGTAGCAGCCCGATCCCAGGCGGAGGAGACGATGCTACGAAGAAAGAAGGTGAAGTCAAAAAGGTTGTGGATATGGATGCGCAGAAACGCAAGCTGGATGAAATTCGCCTCAACCGCCTGCGTGAAAAGCTCGACCAGTTAATCGAAGCTGATCCGCGCCTGAAAGCGCTGCGTCCGCACCTGATTATTAATATGGTTGATGAAGGGCTGCGTATTCAGATCATCGACAGCCAGAACCGCCCGATGTTCAAGACCGGCAGTGCAGAAGTTGAACCTTATATGCGTGATATTTTGCGCGCGATTGCCCCGATTTTGAATGACATCCCTAACCGTATCAGTATCGCGGGCCATACGGATGACATTCAGTATGCGACCGGAGATAAAGGGTACAGCAACTGGGAATTGTCAGCGGACCGTGCCAATGCGTCACGTCGTGAACTGGTGATTGGTGGGCTGGATGGTGGAAAGATTCTGCGTATCGTCGGCATGGCGGATACCATGAAACTGAAAAATCGCGGCGGCGATGATGCCGTTAACCGTCGTATCAGTTTGCTGGTGTTGAACCATGATACCGAAGCCGCGATTGAGAAAGAGAACGCAGAAAGTGACGCGGTTCAGATTAGCGATCCCTCTGCCTTAGAAAAAGTGACCGCGCCGTCAGCACCCGGCAGTAATGCGGCTGATAAAACATCTTCCAAACCTGCAACTGCCACGTCGGCGGATGCAGTGAAAACAGCGAACTCCGCACCGTCAGCCGCATCGACGAGCGCAGAGAAAGCCGCGACCGCCGCCTCGTCAGCGTCATCGACGAGCGCGGTGAAAACAGCAGCCTCCGCATCGTCAGCCTCACCGGCGGTCGCGGCGAAAACAGCGACCTCCGCGACGTCAACCTCTTCGGTTCGTGCGGTAACAACAATAACGCCTGCACCGTCAGCCCTACCGGCGGATGCAACGAAAACAACCTCCGCACCGCCAGCGTCTTCGGCAGGTGCGGTGAATACAGCAGCCCCCTCACAGCCGAGGTGATTCCCGTGAGCATGGACATCAGCGATTTTTACCAGACGTTTTTTGATGAAGCCGATGAGCTGTTAGCGGATATGGAGCAACACCTGTTGGGACTCGATCCCCAGGAGCCAGACTCTGAACAGCTTAACGCCATCTTCCGCGCCGCCCACTCGATTAAAGGCGGAGCCGGAACCTTTGGTTTTACGGTTTTACAGGAAACAACCCACATCCTGGAAAACATTCTGGATGGTGCTCGTCGCGGCGAGATGCAGCTCAGCACCGACATCATCAATCTGTTTTTGGAAACTAAAGATATTATGCAGGAACAGCTAGATGCTTATAAAACCGCGCAAGAGCCTAACGCGGAAAGCTTCAAGTATATCTGTGAAGCATTACGCCAGCTGGCGTTAGAGGCGAAAGGTCAGCCGGTTGAAGCACCGGTTGTGGTTGCGCTTGAAACGCCTATCAGTCAGGCAGAATCCGCCTCCACTGATGCTGAAGGTGTTCACCTGCAGTTGGTCGACCTGAAAGAAAAAGATATCGACCTGATGCTGGAAGAGCTGGGTAATCTTGGCACGCTCAGCAACGTGAAGAAAGGCAGCAATACGCTTGAGTGCCACATTACCGGCGTAGGCAAAGACGACATTATTGCTGTGCTGTGTTTCGTTATTGATGAAGCGCAGATTCGCTTCCCGGGTGCTGATGCTGCCGCGGCGGTAGCCGAAAGCGTGGATGCGCCTGCGGTTGCCGATGTTCAGACTGCGACCGTGACCGAATTGCCGGTTGCCGCAGTGAAACGCGAAAGCAAACGCGCTGCCGCGCCCGCGAAGACCAGCGAATCAAGCAGCATCCGTGTTGCGGTTGAGAAGGTTGATCAGCTGATTAACCTGGTGGGTGAACTGGTGATTACCCAGTCAATGCTGGCACAACGTTCAGGTGAACTGGACCCGGTCGCGCACGGCGAACTGTTGAACAGCATGGGGCAGCTTGAGCGTAATGCGCGTGACCTGCAGGAATCTGTGATGTCGATTCGTATGATGCCTATGGAGTACGTCTTCAGTCGCTTCCCACGTCTGGTGCGTGATTTGGCCAGCAAGCTGGGCAAAGAAGTTGAACTGACGTTACTGGGTAGCTCGACGGAACTCGATAAGAGCCTGATCGAACGTATCATCGATCCGTTAACGCACCTGGTGCGTAACAGTCTTGACCACGGCATCGAAACCCCGGAAAAACGTATTGCGGCAGGTAAGGTTGCCACAGGTAATCTGACGCTGTCAGCAGAACACCAGGGCGGCAACATCTGTATCGAAGTGTCAGATGACGGTGCGGGCCTTAACCGCGAACGTATCCTGGCAAAAGCTCTGTCATCGGGCCTGCCGGTACATGAAAACATGAGCGACGAAGAAGTCGGCATGTTGATTTTCGCACCAGGTTTCTCAACGGCAGAGCAGGTCACCGATGTATCTGGCCGCGGTGTGGGCATGGACGTGGTGAAACGTAACATTCAGGAAATGGGTGGCCATGTTGAAATTGCCTCAAAACAAGGCAAAGGCACCACCATCCGTATTCTGCTGCCGCTGACGCTGGCGATTCTGGACGGCATGTCAGTGCGCGTAGCGAACGAAGTCTTTATTCTGCCGTTGAATGCGGTGATGGAATCGTTACAGCCGCGTGCTGAAGAGCTGAAACCCCTGGCGGGCGGCGAATGTGTTCTGGAAGTGCGCGGCGAATACCTGCCACTGGTTGAACTGTGGAACGTCTTTGACGTGAAAGAGGCGAAAACCGAAGCGACGCAGGGCATTGTGGTGATTCTGCAGAGCGCGGGCAAGCGTTACGCTTTGCTGGTGGACCAGTTAATCGGTCAGCACCAGGTTGTGGTCAAAAACCTGGAAAGCAACTATCGCAAAGTTCCAGGTATTTCAGCCGCCACCATCCTCGGCGATGGCAGCGTGGCGCTGATTGTAGACGTTTCGGCGTTGCAATCACTTAACCGTGAAAAACGTGTGGCCGGCGCTGCCGCCTGATTGATAACGAAAGGGTAAATAACATGAGTGGAATGGCAACCGTGACAAAAATTGCTGGCGAAACCGTTGGACAGGAGTTCCTGGTCTTCACGCTGGGTGATGAAGAGTACGGCATCGATATTCTGAAGGTTCAGGAAATTCGTGGTTACGATCAGGTAACCCGCATTGCCAACACGCCTGATTTTATTCGCGGCGTGACAAACCTGCGCGGCGTTATCGTGCCAATTATCGATTTGCGCGTGAAGTTTTCACAGCCAGACGTTGAGTACAACGAAAATACCGTGGTGATCGTGCTGAATCTCGAAAACCGCGTCGTCGGTATCGTGGTTGACGGTGTGTCGGATGTCCTGTCGCTGACGCAGGAACAGATCCGTCCTTCACCTGAGTTCGCTGTGACTATGTCAACAGAGTACCTGACAGGTCTGGGTGCACTGGGCGAGCGCATGTTGATTCTGGTCGACATCGAAAAGCTGCTGAGCAGCGAAGAGATGGCGCTGGTCGACAACCTGCGTACCGCGTAATCGTTAAACACGGGCCAGCCAACGCTGGCCCGTGTTGTTATTCTGCACGCCGAACCTGTCATCACCGCCTTTCCTTCACCCGTCGACCTTTCAAAAAACACGCTGTCTGTGATCCTGCTCCAGGATTAGCATATTGCTCTGGTTTCAATAATTACAAAAGTCATTTGAACCCCTTTTTAAAAGCGGAATGGCTAAAACATCCTGCGTTGCCGCCGATACAGCCCCTGCACGTTACTTATTTAGTCGGGGAAAAAGATGTTAAAACGGATAAAAGTGGTGACCAGTCTGATTACGGTACTGATGCTTTTCGGTGCCCTGCAACTGCTGTCAGGCAGCCTGTTTTGGTCAGCGCTCAATAATGATAAAGCGGCGTTTGCCTTGTCGCAGATTTCAACACGCAACGTGGCGGCCATGACGGATGCCTATATGGCTTTGAACCAGTCACGTACTACGCTCAACCGCGCCATGTTGCGGTTACAAACCAGTCTGGCATCGCAAATGAACGGCGGTCAGCTGGACAGCCTGACGGACAAAGCCATTAGCGAAGCCAATAAAGGTGAGCAGTATCTTGCCGAGTTTAATGCCATTCCGGAAACGCCAGGCGCGGATACCGAAATGCGCGATCAGTTACAAAACCATTTTGCCGCCTATCTGACCGGTCTGCGCGGGATGATCGCCAGCCTGAAAGCCAAAGATCTGGAAGGCATGTTCAAACAGAACATTGAACAGAAGCAACAGGCCATGCAGGCCACCTATACGGCCTGGCGTCTTAAGCAGAGCGAGCTGTCTTCCCACGGTGCAGAACAAAACCAGCAAGCCTTTACTCAGATGATGTGGTTGCTGGGCATGGTCGGCGCCCTGGTGGTCGTGGTGATCATCGGTTGCTGGTTTGGCCTGCGCCAGGTGCTGATTTATCCCCTGCAACGTCTGCTGGTGGATATCCGCACGATTGCCTCCGGTGATCTGACGCAGCCAGTGAAGGTAGAAGGCCGTAATGAGATGAGCCAACTGGCCGCCGGGATCCGTGAGATGCAACAATCTCTGGTGACAACGGTGGGTGAAGTCCGCAGCGGTTGCGATGCGATCTTTACGGGTGCCAGCGAAATCGCCGCGGGCAATAACGATTTGTCCGCACGCACGGAAGAGCAGGCGGCCTCGCTTGAGCAGACCGCCGCCAGCATGGAGCAACTGACCGCCACGGTGAAACAAAATGCGGATAATGCGCGTCAGGCTTCACAACTCGCCCATACCGCATCTGAAACCGCCTTGCAGGGTGGCAAAGTTGTGGATGGCGTCGTCAGCACAATGAAAGAAATTGCAGACAGTTCCAGGAAAATCGCTGACATTATCAGTGTGATCGATGGTATTGCTTTCCAGACGAATATCCTGGCGTTGAACGCCGCCGTCGAAGCGGCGCGTGCAGGCGAGCAGGGCCGTGGCTTCGCGGTTGTCGCCGGCGAAGTACGTAGCCTGGCGCAGCGCAGTGCGCAGGCCGCCAAAGAGATTAAAGGGCTGATTGAAGATTCTGTTGCTCGTGTTGACAGTGGTTCGCAGCAGGTCGAGAGCGCGGGTAGCACCATGAATAATATTGTGGGTGCCGTCACCCGCGTGACCGACATCATGGGTGAAATTGCCTCGGCATCGGATGAACAAAGCCGCGGTATCGATCAGGTGGGGCAGGCGGTGACAGAAATGGATCGCGTGACGCAACAGAACGCCTCGCTGGTGGAAGAGTCTGCCGCCGCCGCTGCCGCGCTGGAGCAACAGGCGAGCTCACTGTCCCAGGCCGTTTCCGTCTTCAAAATCTCCCGTACTTAAGCGTTCTGACAGTTTTTACTGCCAGCGTGATGATCAATTCACGCTGTCAGTAAAGTTCCGCCTGCGCGGGCCGATAAACAGAATCGAATTGCTAATGAATGAGGTTTCTATGTTTAGTCGAGTACGCGTTGTCACCGGCCTCCTGTGTGTACTGGGGCTTTTTGCCTTGCTGCAGGTTTTCTCGGGTGGGGTATTTTTCAAAACGGTTACGGAAGATAAAGAAAACTTTGCTTATAACCAGCGTCTTAGCACCTTGCAACGCGCCATGGGAACGTCATGGGTTGCGCTTGTCCAGGCACGTAATACCTTAAACCGTGCGGGCATTCGTTATTTGCAGGATGGGCAGATGGCAGGTTCGGGAGCTACCGTAAAAGAGCTGGTGGCGCTGGCTGACAGTGAGCTGAAACAGGCTGAAAAGGGCTATGAATTATTCAATGCCAACCTGTCAGAGAAAGGAAAAAGTGCGGCTAACGTGCTGACGCTACAGGCCAATTACAAACAATTCCACGATGGTCTGGCGGAACTGATTGTGTTTCTGGGCAACGGCAACTTTAAAGGGTTTGTTGATCAGCCGACACAAAGTTATCAGGACAAATTCCAAAAAGATTATGACGACTGGCTTAACTACAACCTGGTACTGAGCCAGAAAGGCATCGATGCCAATAATGCCGCTTATCAGCGCATGATTATGCTGGTTGCGGGGACGCTGGTCGTTACGCTGCTGGTGATCGTGCTGGTGTGGAATCTTATGCGCAGCCTGCTGATTCGCCCGTTAAAACAGAGCATCGATCATATCCAGCATATCGCACGGGGTGACCTGACGCAGCCTATCGCCATTACCGTACGTAATGAAATTGGCGATTTGCTGACGTCTCTGCAGGAGATGCAACGTGAACTGGTCCGTACGGTCAGCACCGTCCGTGATGGGGCCGATGCGATCTATACCGGCGCCAGCGAAATTGCCGTAGGGAATAACGATCTGTCGTCGCGAACAGAGCAGCAGGCGGCTTCGCTGGAGCAAACCGCTGCCAGCATGGAACAGCTTACCGCGACCGTGAAGCAAAATGCTGAAAATGCCCGTCAGGCGTCGACGCTGGCGCTGAATGCCTCTGAAACCGCACAGCAGGGCGGCAAAGTGGTGGACGGTGTCGTGACCACGATGAAAGAGATTGCGGGCAGTTCCAGAAAAATTGCCGATATCACCAGCGTGATTGATGGCATTGCTTTCCAGACCAATATCCTGGCACTGAATGCGGCCGTGGAAGCGGCACGCGCAGGTGAGCAGGGCCGTGGCTTTGCGGTGGTTGCCGGTGAGGTGCGCAATCTGGCACAGCGCAGTGCACAGGCGGCGAAAGAGATTAAAGGGCTGATTGAGGACTCCGTCAGTCGCGTGAATACCGGTTCAGTCCTGGTTGAAAGCGCAGGCGATACCATGAACGAAATCGTCAGCGCCGTCACGCGCGTCACCGACATCATGGGAGAGATTGCCTCTGCTTCAGACGAACAGAGCCGTGGCATCGACCAGGTTGGCCTGGCCGTGACCGAGATGGATCGCGTGACACAGCAGAACGCCTCGCTGGTTGAAGAGTCGGCCGCCGCCGCTGCGGCACTGGAAGATCAGGCCAGCAACTTAAAACAAGCGGTTTCTGTCTTCAATATTGGTAAAGAAATTGTCACGCAGGCCGTTAACAAGACAACGGCGGCAAAAAGTTTACGTTTAGAAAGTCCGTCAGAGGGCATTCGCCAACCCTCATCACGCAGTGATGAGAACTGGGAAACCTTCTAATTGCCTGGATGGCCCAACCGCTGATGTGCGGTTGGGCATAGCAGCAGACGTTTAACAGGTGTAGTTCAGGCCAGGTGCAAAGATGAAGAAATCGACGTTATTAGATCAACCAGAGGCGACAACGCTGCTCTCACAGATGGTGCAGCGGCTGCCCCTCTCCGATACCCATTTTCGCCGTATCAGCCAGCTCATCTATCAGCGCGCGGGTATCGTGCTGGCCGATCATAAGCGCGAGATGGTTTACAACCGTCTGGTACGTCGTCTGCGCACGCTGAATATTGATGATTTTGGTCGCTACCTGGCCCTGCTGGAGAACGATCCTAACAGTGCTGAGTGGCAGGCGTTTATCAACGCTCTGACCACTAACCTGACCGCTTTTTTCCGCGAGGCGCACCATTTTCCTATCCTGGCGGAACATGCACGTAAACGTCAGGGCAATTTCAGCGTCTGGAGCACGGCCGCCTCAACGGGCGAAGAACCTTACTCTATCGCGATTACCTTGGCCGAAACGCTGGGAACCGGACCCGGTAAATTCCAGGTCCATGCCAGTGATATCGATACCCAGGTTCTGGAAAAAGCCGTGGCGGGCGTTTACCGCCAGGAAGAATTACGGACGCTGTCGCCTGCACAGCTACAACGTTTCTTTTTACGGGGTACGGGCCCGCATGCTGGCATGGTGCGTGTGCGCCCCGAACTGGCGAATATGGTGAATTTCAGTCAGCTGAATTTGCTGGCCAACGACTGGAACCTGCCGGGTCCGTTCGATGCCATTTTCTGCCGTAACGTAATGATCTATTTCGATAAAGAAACACAAGAAAAAATTCTACGTCGTTTTGTTCCACTGCTTAAGCCTGGCGGCATCCTGTTCGCCGGACACTCAGAAAACTTTAGCCAGATTAGTAAAGAGTTCTGGCTGCGTGGGCAAACCGTTTATGGACTGACGAAGGAAAGATGATGAGCAAAATTACCGTGATGTGCGTAGATGACTCTGCGCTGATGCGGCAACTGATGACAGAAATCATCAACAGTCATCCTGATATGGAAATGGTGGCGACGGCCCCGGATCCATTAGTGGCCCGCGATTTAATTAAACAGTTTAATCCGCAGGTGTTGACGCTGGATGTTGAAATGCCGCGCATGGATGGACTGGATTTTCTTGAAAAACTGATGCGTCTTCGCCCGATGCCGGTCGTGATGGTG
Organism: Pantoea stewartii; assembly: GCF_011044475.1. Taxonomy (NCBI): domain Bacteria; kingdom Pseudomonadati; phylum Pseudomonadota; class Gammaproteobacteria; order Enterobacterales; family Erwiniaceae; genus Pantoea; species Pantoea stewartii. Next base: position 763,927 of record NZ_CP049115.1, on the reverse strand, counting down.
TCATCACTGACGGGACAGGGTTCAGAAATCACGCTGCGCGCGCTCGAGCTCGGTGCGGTGGATTTCGTGACCAAACCACAGCTAGGCATTCGTGAAGGTATGCTGGCTTACAGCCAGATGATTGGCGATAAAATTCGCGCGGCTGCCCGGGCACGTCTGCATGTGCGCACCACCATGCCTGCCCCGGTCACGCTGAAAGCCGGTCCGCTGCTGAGTAGTGAAAAGCTGATTGCGATTGGTTCATCGACGGGCGGTACAGAAGCCATCCGCCACGTATTGCAGCCGCTACCGGCCACCAGCCCTGCGCTGCTGATTACGCAACATATGCCACCGGGATTTACACGTTCGTTTGCCGAGCGGCTAAACAAGCTCTGCCAGATTACGGTGAAAGAGGCCGAAGATGGTGAGCGTATTCTTCCTGGCCATGCTTATATCGCGCCCGGCGCGATGCACATGGAGCTGGGTCGCAGTGGTGCGAACTATGTCGTGAAGCTGAACGACGGTCCGCCAGTTAACCGTCATAAACCGTCAGTCGATGTGTTGTTTAAATCGGTGGCGATCAACGCCGGGCGAAATGCCGTTGGCGTGATCCTGACCGGTATGGGTAACGATGGGGCAGCAGGCATGCTGGAAATGCATCGTGCCGGCGCCTGGACCATCGCGCAAAATGAAGCAAGTTGTGTCGTTTTTGGCATGCCACGCGAGGCGATAGCCAGCGGCGGTGTGAGCGAAGTAGTGGATTTAAGCAACATCAGCCAGCACATGCTGGCGAAAATTAGCGCCGGACAGGCATTGCGTATTTAACAGGCCCGTCCTGCCGGGCGAGATAACACAGGAGTAGATATGGCTGACAAAAATATGCGCTTTTTAGTGGTGGACGACTTCAATACGATGCGTCGTATTGTCCGTAACCTGCTGAAAGAGCTGGGCTTCAATAACGTAGAAGAAGCGGAAGACGGCGTCGATGCGTTAACCAAACTCAAGGCAGGTGGTTTCGATTTCGTTATCTCCGACTGGAACATGCCTAACATGGATGGCCTGCAACTGCTGCAGACCATTCGCGCAGATGCGGCCATGGCCAGTCTGCCTGTGTTGATGGTGACGGCTGAAGCGAAAAAAGAAAACATCATTGCTGCCGCTCAGGCGGGTGCAAGCGGCTATGTCGTTAAGCCGTTTACGGCCGCCACGCTTGAAGAGAAGCTGGGCAAAATTTTTGAAAAACTGGGTATGTAAGGAGATGTGATGAGCGACCTTCCGAAATCAGCTGAGCAAGCCGCGGCACAAGATATCATTTCCCGCATCGGTTCACTGACACGCATGCTGCGTGATAGTTTGCGTGAGCTGGGGCTGGATCAGGCCATTGCAGAAGCTGCTGAAGCCATTCCTGACGCCCGTGATCGTCTGGACTATGTAGTGCAAAAGACCGCTCAGGCGGCCGACCGGGCGCTGAACAGCGTCGAAGCAGCGCAACCGCACCAGGACAAAATGGAAGCGGGAGCGATTGCGCTTAAAGGACGCTGGGATGCATGGTTTGAGAATCCTATTGAACTTGCCGATGCGCGCGAGCTGGTGACGGATACGCGTCAGTATTTAGGGGAAGTGCCTGAGCACACCTCTTTTACTAACAAGCAGTTGCTCGACATCATGATGGCGCAGGATTTCCAGGACCTCACCGGTCAGGTGATCAAACGCATGATGGATGTGATTCAGGAGATCGAGCGCCAGCTGTTAATGGTGCTGCTGGAAAACATGCCAGAAGTGAGCGCCGAAAAACGTCAGGTTGGCACTACGCTGCTTAACGGTCCTCAGGTTAACGCTGCCGCCCCTGGCATTGTTGCGAACCAGGATCAGGTGGATGACCTGCTGGACAGCCTCGGTTTCTAATCACCTGGCTGTCTCGCCATCGCGACGTTGCGATGGTCCCTTCTGAAAAGTGGCCTGCTCACCGCGGGCCACTCCGCTTTTCTCTTTTGCTATCCGTGAAAGAGCACGTGTTTTTCACGTTTTATCCACGCTTTAACCAAACTCAAATTTGGCATTCTATGCTCAGAATTCCTGCCAACCGAGGTTTGTGGTGTCAGAAAACAGTGATGAGGACAAAACAGAATCGCCCACGGCCCACCGACTTGAAAAAGCGCGTGAAGAGGGCCAGATTCCGCGTTCGCGCGAGTTAACCTCACTATTGATGCTGTTGGCAGGCATCATGATTTTATGGGTTGGCGGAACGGCAATGGCCCATCGACTGGCGGCAATGGTGTCAACCGGACTCAGTTTCGACCACGGCATGGTGACCGATGACAAAATTATCATCGCCCATGTCGGTAATCTGATCATGCAGGCCATTGCCGCGCTTCTGCCGCTTCTGGGCGGGCTGGTTCTGGTGGCCATTGCCTCACCGATGCTGCTGGGCGGTGTGGTCATCAGCGGCAAATCTATTAAAGTGGATTTTAGCAAGCTGAACCCGTTGCCAGGCTTCAAACGCATGTTCGCCGCGCAGGCCTGGACGGAGCTGTTTAAAGGCATTCTGAAAACCATTTTGGTGGGCTGCGTGGCAGGCTGGTACATCTGGACGCACTGGCCCGATATGCTTCGGCTGATTGCCGAGTCGCCGACCACAGCCGTGATCCATGGCATGGACATGATCGCTATCTGTTGTGCGCTGGTCATGCTCGGCCTGATCCCCATGGTGGGATACGACGTTTTCTGGCAGCTTTACAGCCACTTTAAAAAATTGCGGATGTCACGTCAGGAAATTCGCGATGAGCACAAGCAGCAGGAAGGTGACCCGCACGTGAAAGGGCGCATTCGTCAGCAGATGCGCGCGGCAGCCCGTCGTCGCATGATGGCCGATGTGCCCAGGGCCGACGTGATCGTTACCAACCCAACACACTATTCGGTTGCGCTGCAATATAACGAGAAGAAAATGAGTGCGCCCAAGGTTATTGCCAAAGGCGCTGGCGAGATCGCCTTACGCATTCGTGAACTGGGCGCAGAACACCGCATTCCGGTTCTTGAAGCACCGCCGCTGGCGCGTGCGTTATACCGTCATACCGAAATCGGGCAACACATTCCTGGCGCCCTTTATGCGGCCGTCGCGGAAGTGTTGGCCTGGGTCTGGCAGCTTCGCCGCTGGAAGCGCGAAGGTGGCCTGGTGCCCGTAAAACCTAAAGACCTGCCGGTCCCGGCAGAGATGGACTTTGCAGGAGAGAGCAAAAACGATGGCTAATCTGGCCGCTAAACTACGCCTTCCAGGCAACTTCAAAGACATGCAATGGCAGGTCCTTGCGGGTCCGGTGCTGATCATCATGATTTTGTCGATGATGGTTCTGCCCTTACCGCCGTTTATCCTTGATCTGCTGTTTACTTTTAACATTGCCTTGTCGATTATGGTGCTGCTGGTCGCCATGTTTACCCAGCGCACGCTGGAGTTTGCGGCCTTTCCCACCATTCTGCTGTTTTCGACCCTGCTGCGCCTGTCGCTGAACGTAGCCTCTACGCGTATTATTTTGCTGGAAGGGCATACCGGTGCCGCGGCGGCGGGACGGGTGGTGGAAGCCTTTGGCCACTTCCTGGTTGGCGGAAACTTCGCCATCGGGATCGTGGTGTTTATCATCCTGGTGATCATCAACTTTATGGTTATCACCAAAGGTGCGGGCCGTATCGCCGAAGTGGGTGCGCGCTTTGTGCTTGACGGGATGCCGGGTAAGCAGATGGCTATCGACGCCGACCTGAATGCGGGTCTGATTGGCGAAGATGAAGCGAAGCGTCGTCGCGCCGAAGTGACTCAGGAAGCGGACTTTTACGGTTCGATGGACGGTGCCAGTAAGTTTGTACGCGGGGATGCCATCGCCGGTATTTTGATCATGGTCATCAACGTGATCGGTGGTTTACTGGTGGGGATCGTTCAGCATGGTATGGATGCGGGCCACGCGGCAGAAACCTATACGCTGTTAACCATCGGTGACGGTCTGGTCGCACAGATCCCTGCGCTGGTCATCTCTACCGCGGCGGGTGTTATCGTGACGCGCGTGGCAACCGACCAGGACGTCGGCGAGCAGATGGTCGGGCAACTGTTCAAAGATCCGCGCGTCCTCATGCTGAGTGCCGGCGTAATCGGTTTGCTGGGGCTTGTGCCTGGCATGCCTAACTTTGTGTTCCTGCTGTTTACGGCGGCCTTACTGGGGCTGGCGTGGTGGTTACGTGGCCGCGAGATGCAGCCGAAGAAGAATGTCGAATCGCCGAGCAGCATCGCAAAATCCATGGAAACGCCTGCCTCTGCCGAAGCCTCCTGGACTGATGTGCAGCTTGAAGACACGCTGGGCATGGAAGTGGGTTACCGCCTGATTCCGATGGTCGATCACAACCAGAACGGTGAGTTGCTTGGTCGTATCCGCAGTATCCGTAAAAAAGTGGCGCAGGATGTCGGCTTTCTGCCGCCGGTGGTGCATATCCGTGACAACATGGAATTGCCACCCGCGCGCTACCGCATTTTAATGAAAGGCGTGGAGATCGGCAGCGGTGATGCCTATCCCGGACGCTGGATGGCGATTAACCCCGGCACAGCCGCGGGTACCTTGCCGGGTGAAGCAACCGTCGATCCTGCCTTTGGCCTGGCGGCGGTGTGGATTGACGGTGCGCTCAAAGAGCAGGCTCAGATTCAGGGCTTTACCGTAGTAGAAGCCAGTACCGTTGTGGCGACGCACCTTAATCATCTGATTGGCCAGTACGCCAGTGAGTTGTTTGGCCGACAGGAAGCGCAGCAACTGCTGGACCGCGTCTCCTCAGAGATGCCGAAACTGACCGAAGATTTAGTGCCTGGCGTGATTACGCTGACAACGCTGCACAAAGTCCTGCAGAACCTGCTGGTTGAGCGCGTTTCGATTCGTGATATGCGCACCATTATTGAAACGCTGGCAGAGCATGCGCCGGTTCAAAGCGATCCGCAGGAACTCACCAGCGTGGTGCGCGTGGCGCTGGGCAGAGCGATTACGCAGCAGTGGTTCCCGGGCACGGGTGAAGTGCAGGTGATTGGCCTGGATGCGACACTGGAGCGCCTGCTGCTGCAGGCCTTGCAGGGCGGTGGCGGACTTGAGCCAGGCCTGGCCGATCGGCTGTTAGCCCAGACGCAGGAGGCCCTGCAACGGCAGGAAATGATGGGCGCGCCGCCTGTCCTGCTGGTCAATCATCCGTTACGCGCTTTACTGGCACGCTTCCTGCGCCGTAACATGCCGCAGCTGGTGGTGCTGTCCAATATGGAATTAAGCGATAACCGTCAGATTCGCATGACCGCAACCATCGGTGGCAAACAATGAGATCGCTAATGCTGTTTTCGCTGCTGCTTCCGCTGTTTGCTCAGGCCGCTGACGGTGCCTGGAGCGCCAGCGCGGCGGGTCCACTGATGGCGAACCGGGGAAGCTGGCAGTCGTCGCAGCCGCTGACCCCGCCAGGTCAGGTCAGTGGGGCGATCACCGTGGTGAACTGGCGTTATCAGTTTACCCAACCGGTGCCTTCCGGTTTACAGGTCCGGCTCTGTGCAGAACAGCGTTGTACCGAACTGGACGGTGCCAGCGGCAGCACACGCGGTCTGGCTGAGGTCGCCGCCGGTGAAACGTTACATATGGTGTTTGGTTTCGCCGGTGGCGGAAGTTTGCCGCCGGGGCTGAAGGTCGTCAGCACAGCGGTGACGGTCAACTACCACTAAGCCTTTTTCGCCCTGTTCATGGCAGACTGACAAGCATCATCAAGAGACTGATGCTGTCGGTCTGCCCGATCACTCCCGATGTCATAACGCGGTTCAGGCTACGCGTCTTTTTGCAGCAGAAAGCGGTAAAGCCATCCCCCCGCAACGCCACCGGCTATCGGTACCAGCCAGAAAACCCACAGCTGCCGTAACGCCCAGCCTCCCTGAAAAACAGCCATCGCGGTACTGCGTGCCGGATTCACCGAGGTATTGGTTACCGGGATACTGATTAAGTGAATGAGCGTTAATGCCAGACCAATCGCAATGGGAGCGAAACCCGCCGGCGCGCGTTTATCCGTCGCACCCTGAATAACCATCAGGAAGAACGCGCTGAGTACGAGTTCAGTGATGACGGCCGCGCAGAGGGAATAGCCGCCTGGCGAGTGCGCCGCAAAGCCGTTGGCAGCGAAACCCTTATCTGCCATCGTAAAGTCAGCCTGACCACTGACGATCAGATACAGCACGCCCGCCGCCGCAATACCGCCAGCCATCTGTGCCACGATGTAGGGCAAGATGGTCTTGCTGTCGATGCGGCCACCGGCCCATAAGCCCAGGGTGACGGCGGGATTAAAGTGACCGCCCGAAATGTGGCCTACCGCAAAGGCCATTGTCAGTACGGCGAGGCCAAATGCCAGAGACACGCCCACAAACCCAATCCCGGTTTGGGGAAAATTCGCGGCGAGCAGGGCGCTGCCGCAGCCTCCGAATACCAGCCAGAAGGTGCCGAACAGCTCGGCAAACGCTTTTCTTAACATCAACTTATTCTTCCTTTCTCGTTAACACGTTAAACCTGATAAAACGCGGGCTTATAGTAGAGCGCGGGAATAAGAAAAGAATTTTGTCCCGACAGGACCTTGATATACGCGACATCAGGGTTGCCTGAGCGGGTTTGCACGGCGCGTGCTGCGATCATCTCTGGTGCTGAAATACGAATTAACGCCTTTGTATCGTGGAGACAGGGAGGGCAATGTCAAAGATGACGCTACACGAAGGAAAATTGTGCGGGTGACGGGCAGAGCGGGAAGGGCGAGGTTGAGGCAGGCGCTGAGAACAGTCAGCTCTCAGCGCCTTAACAGATTACATGCGATCGACCGTTTTGATCCCCAGCGTATCCAGACCCAGTTTCAGGGTTTTTGCGGTCAGTGCCGCAATCTGTAAACGGCTCAGGCGCGTCACGTCGTCCTCTGCGGCCAGAATCGGACAGTGCTCGTAGAAACCGGAGAACAGGCCCGCCAGATCGTACAAATAGGCACACATCACATGCGGTGTGCCATCGCGTGCCACCTGGGTAATGACCTCTTCAAACTGCAGCAAACGCGTTGCCAGCAGGGCTTCACGGTCATCCGTCAGCACGATTTCTGCCTGAATCGCATCGGCGTCGATACCGGCTTTACGGAACACGGACAGCACGCGCGTATAAGCATATTGCATGTAAGGCGCCGTATTACCCTCAAACGCCAGCATATTATCCCAGTCAAAAATGTAATCAGTGGTGCGGCTTTTTGACAGATCGGCATATTTCACGGCGCTGATGCCGACGACTTCCGCGAGCGTGCTGACTTCCTCTTCCGTCATGTCCGGGTTTTTCTCGCGTACCAGCGTGTAGGCGCGTTCATAGGCTTCATCCAGCAAATCTGACAGCTTAATGGTGCCGCCACTGCGGGTTTTAAACGGACGGCCATCTTTACCCAACATCATACCGAACGCATGATGTTCAAGTGGAACGGACGCAGGCACATAGCCGGCTTTACGGACAATGGTCCACGCCTGCTGTAAATGCTGATGCTGACGTGAGTCGATGTAGTAAATTACGCGGTCCGCATGCAGGGTTTCATAGCGATACCTGGCACAGGCAATATCGGTGGTGGTGTAAAGATAGCCGCCATCCTTTTTCTGGATGATCACGCCCATCGGCTCACCTTCTTTGTTCTGGAATTCTTCCAGGAATACCACGGTGGCGCCTTCACTCTCGACGGCCAGACCTTTGGCTTTCAGATCGGCCACAATTTCCGGCAGCATGTCGTTATAGAGGCTCTCACCCATCACATCATCACGCGTCAGGGTGACGTTCAGACGGTTGTAGATATGCTGGTTTTGCGTCATGGTGATATCAACCAGCTTTTTCCACATCTGACGGCAGTAGTCGTCACCGCCTTGCAACTTCACGACATAGCCGCGCGCACGCTCTGCAAACTCAGGATCTTCATCGTAAGTGCGCTTGGCTTCACGGTAAAAACCTTCTAAATCCGCCAGCGCCATCTCCGCGTGGTTTTCATTTTGCTGTTTTTCAAGAAACGCAATCAGCATGCCGAACTGCGTACCCCAGTCGCCCACATGGTTCGCGCGGATCACGTTGTGGCCCAGGAACTCGAGGGTGCGCACCGCGGCGTCGCCAATGATAGTGGAACGCACATGGCCGACGTGCATCTCTTTCGCCACGTTGGGGGCAGAGTAGTCCACGACGATTGTCTGTGGTTCGACCGGGTTCACGCCAAGGCGCGGATGATTCAGCGCCTGCCGGGCATGGTCGGCCAGCCACTGACGATCCAGGAAAATGTTGATAAAGCCCGGCCCCGCGATCTCCACTTTGCTGGCAATGCCAGTGAGGTCCAGATGTTGAATCACGGTTTCAGCTAATTGTCGTGGCGCCTGGCCCAGTTTTTTCGCCACGGCCATGATGCCGTTAGCCTGATAATCACCAAACTGAACTTTAGCCGACTGACGAACCTGAGGTTCACAATCGGAGGGAGCACCAGCCAGCACCATTGCCTGACTGACTTTTGCGGAAAGAAGCGCCTGAATATTCACCGGGTTACCTTACATATGCAGAGAAAAGCACGCTATTTGGGCAGCGGGCTGTCGTCATGATTCTGCCGGGTGCAATGACCACAGGTCCTGGCCCGGCAAAAGGAAAAAATGAGGGAAAAAGTATACGTGAATTGTCAGCGTGAGTCAGTAGCGGGATAAAGGCAGGGAAACAGAGCCGAAGATGTTTCCCGCAGAGATTAGCGACGACGCGCGCGGCGCGCGTTTTTAACACTTTTGTCTGCACGCACCTTCCAGTGGCGCGCAAGGGCAAACCCCATCAGTGCAATTAAGATGGCAACTACGATGAGCATCGTCATAAAAACTTTCCTTATAATAGTGTTAATGCAAATTTAATAGAAAGCTATGCAGGCTGCAATCATGCCACTGTTAAGTAAGACTTATCTTATTGTTTTAATGATAACCAAACAAAACAGTAACTTAAGTTGCTTTTGTCAACGAAAAGGTGGATCTAACCAGAAGATTAATCTGAATTAAAAGCGTTAATTTTTTGCTTTTCTCGTAAAACGCCAGCCAAATAAGATGAATCTTACCCTTTTGTTCATTACGATAGTTCAGTAACAATGAGTTACGGCATTCCCTGGTCATAAAAAAGTGAGGAGACAGCTTACGGTGAGCATGATATTTCCACCCGAACTGGACGATTTACAGGCCGATTTAGCGGCTTTCGAAGAACGGTTACAAAATTTTTCACAGCGTCTGGGATTAAACCCCACAGACCTCGATGTCGATCATGTGGCCGTGCGGTGTCATCAGAATGCGACGGCCGAACGCTGGCAAAAAGGGTTTTTGCAACTCGGGGAGCAGTTCTCGGCGGCGATGATTAACGGACGACCGGTATGTTTATTTAAGCTGCACCAACCGTTAATGATTGCCGGCTGGGCGATAGACGTCGTTGAGCTGCCCTGGCCGGGTGAAAAACGCTACCGCCACGAGCGCTGGGAACATATTGAGGTGGTATTACGAGGCGAGCCTGAAACACTGGGCATGCGTGCCATGGCGCTGCTGTCCGATCAGGCACTCACACAGCCGGGTATTTCATTCAAAACCAGCTCACCGAAAGGGGAAAACGAGCGTCTGCCGAATCCTACGCTGGCAGTGACCGATGGGGAAACCACGATTAAGTTTCACCCATGGCGACTGGACGAGATTGTGGCCAGTGAACAGCGCTAGCCCCGGGCTTCAACCGCGCGTCTGAGCCGTCTGACGGCTTCTTCCAGCAAGGCGCGGGGACAACCGAAATTGATCCGTACAAAGCCGTCATCACCAAAGTCGCGCCCTGGCGAGAAGCCAAGCCCGTGTTTTTCAAAGTACAGCGCCGGGCTGGCAACCTGGAGTTCACGCGCATCGATCCAGCCCAGATAACTGCCTTCCGGAGAGGTCATTTTGAGGCCGGGCAGCGCATTGACTTCGGAAACCAGCCAGTCCCGGTTGCCGCGCAGATAATCAAGCTGGGCATCAAGCCAGTCATCACAGGCCCGCCAGGCGACTTCCGCCGCAACCAGGGCCAGAATATCGACTGAGGGCACAATGCCCTGGCGCACGGCGTTGAATCGCGCCCGTAGTTCAGGATCCGGGATCACAGCGACGGATGCGCCCAGCCCGGCAATATTGAAGGTTTTGGATGGCGAAAGCAGCGTAATGCTCCGTTGGGCCGCATCATCACTCAGGGAGGCAAAGGGGATATGTTGCAGCCCCGGCGTTAACAGTAAATCGCAATGAATTTCATCAGAGCAGACGATTAAATCATGGTGCTGCGCAAAGGCCAGCTGCGCTTCAAGTTCTTCCCGGCGGTAAACCGTGCCGCCAGGATTCTGCGGATTGCAAAGCATCAGCAAGGTTTTGTCCTGCATGTGGCCGTCTGCTGCAGTGAGATCCATGACCCAGCGGCCTTCCTGCAACGTCAGAGGCAGATTCAACTGATCTCGTTCAGCCAGCTTCGCGGCTGAACGGAAAGGGGGATAAATGGGATGCGGCGCGACGGTACCCTGGTGCGGCGCGGTAAACGCCCGCACGGCCAGATTTAACCCGCAGACTACGCCGGGCAACACGACCACCCATTCCGGTTTAACTTCCCAGTGATAGCGTGATTTACAGCGGGCAATCAGTGCATCGATAAATCCCTGAGGCTTATCGCCATAGCCGAAAACACCATGATCAACGCGGGCTTTAATGGCCTCAATGATGGGGGCAGGCGATCGGAAATCCGTATCCGCTACCCACAACGGCAGAATATCCTGGCCCGCATATTTGTGCCATTTAAGGCTATCACTGTGACGGCGGTCTATCCGTTGGTCAAAATTGAATGTCATAGTTAGTTTTCCACGTAAACTGTTCTAAGGGATAAGCATACCTGACGAATTTGGCGTGAACAGGACGTCATGTAAAGGAGAAGAGAATGACCACACTGGAAATTTGTTGCTATGGGGTGGATTGTGCCTTAACCGCTCAACAGGCGGGGGCCGATCGAATTGAACTCTGTGCGGCACCGCGTGAAGGCGGCCTGACACCTTCTGCTGGCATGCTGGAAGTCGCCCGTCGTGACATTTCTGTTCCGGTGCATCCTATTGTCCGCCCGCGCGGCGGAGATTTTTGCTATTCCAGCCGGGAGTTTGAGGCAATGAAATCGGATGTCGCGCGGATTCGCGAACTGGGCTTTCCGGGCGTAGTGTTAGGGATGCTGGATGAAGATGCCCATATTCATGTGGGGCAGATGCGGCAGATCATGGCGCTGTGCGACGGCATGGCGGTGACCTTCCATCGCGCCTTCGATCTCTGCCACCGGCCAAAACGTTCGCTCGATGTTTTAACCGATTTTGGCGTGAAACGTATCCTCACTTCCGGGCAGCAGCAGAGCGCAGAAAACGGAATTGCATTATTGAGGGAACTTAATGAATACAGCAGCGGTCCTATCATTATGGCAGGTGCTGGTGTTCGTTTAAGTAACCTGCAAAAGTTTCTTGATGCAGATATTCGTGAGGTACACAGCTCGGCAAGCCACCTGGTGGCATCACCGATGCGTTACCGCAAAGCGGGTGTTTCCATGTGTTCCGAAGCCGAAATTGATGAGTTCAGCCGTTACTGCGTCGATGGTGATGTTGTAGAGGCAATGAAAAGTGTCATGCAAATGAATACCGCCCGGGTGGCCTGACTCATAACCAGTTTTGCCGCGCAGCACGCCGATTGATGACGTGATGTTTGCAAGTACCAAACCCCAGCACATTTGCTGGGGTATTTTTTGTCCGGTATTCCGCTATAGTGGATGATGAAACAACGCATTGCGTGCATTCTGTGTCGCCGTTTGCCGTCAACGCGGCTTTGCTTTCCCTGTTCTGTTCCCCGGTTGCGGGTCATCAGCTTAACCCTAATCGACATTGATGTCAGAGGCCCTGCCATGCGATGCATTCTGCTTTCCGCTGTTCTCACCGTGATGGGATGCCATGCGCCCTTAACCTTTGCCGCGTGCAAATCAAACAGTAAAGCGGTCTCTGACAGTAATAACTGGATTCTGCTGGGCGGCAGTGCGAAAGGGGCGGTACGTCAGGTTGTCGCAGGGGAGTTTGGCAAAGACGTCAATTCGCAAAAGCGGGTGCTGGGGCAGTTTGATCCCTGTGGCGACCTGCTGGTGGCGGATATCAGTTATGACAAAAATGAGCGTAACGTCATTCTGAGCATGGAACAACATCTGGTGCGTGTGCAGGAAGGTTGGGTGGCCGAATATGCGTATCTGGTAAAAGTGCTGAAACAGGGAAAGGAAGTGGTGGTGGATAACCGACAAGGCACCATCAACTGGCATAAGGGAAAAAACGGCAATATTATCAGCGCTTCAGACAAATTCATCAGCATGGGCAAATCGGGATTCACGGACACCACGTACCGCTACGATAAACACTATCGTTTGCTGAAAAGCATTGCGCGCGGAACCGATCCCGTCAGCAACGGGGAATACCGTTACACGTGGAGTCCGCAGGGCCTCGTCACCCGCACCACCTCTGCCCGGCGAAAAGACACCTATACCTATGACGATAAAGGGCGGGAGCTGCGCCTGAACGGCACGGCATCAACCGACGTCAGCACTCTGCGCACCGTGGATGAATGCCAGTTCTGGGATGACAAGGGCAACTGCACCCTGAGTTACCTGAATGAAACCGAAGTTTTTGAGAAAGGCACGGTGCAGCGTCACCTCAGTGCGGTTTATAAGTATCAGTACTGGGACAAACCCACTGAGGCGACGGAATAGCCCCTATTTTACCGTTTTACTGAACGCATCCAGGCCCAGCAGCGCATGGGCGATCTGTTCCGGTGCCAGGTTAGGATTGAGGTTTTTCAACGTATCGCCTTCGCTGTTCGCCAGCGCGCCGATTTTTACCAGATCTTCCCAGCTCACCCCGTCCAGATGCATCTCTTTTAACGTGGTCGGCATATTGATCGAACGGTAGAAGCGGATGTAGCGGGCAATTTCTTCATCGGGACGCTGCTCAAGCACCATCTGAGTTAACGTACCGTAGGCCACTTTTTCACCGTGAGTAAGATGGTGGATATCGCCGTCAATCGCGGTGAATCCGTTATGAATCGCGTGCGCACCTGCCAGACCGGCGTTTTCAAAGCCTAAACCGGACAGCAATGTATTGGCTTCCACTACCGCTTCTACCGCTGGCGTGACGCGTTTTTCCGAGACGGCGATATAGGCACTGTAGCCCCACGTCAGCAGCGTCTCTTCACAGGCCCGTGCAATGGCAAGACCGGCAATAGTCGGATCGCCATTGACCATCGATTTCGCATGGCTACGGGCCACCGCCTGGGCTTCCACCCAGGTCGCCAGACCATCGGCGATGCCGGACGCGAACAGGCGGGCGGGCGCGGCGGCGCACACGGCGGTATCAATTAACACCAGATCGGGATTTTTACTGTAGAAACGGTAGCTTTCAAAAACGCCACTGTCGGAATAGATAACAGACAGCGCGCTACAGGGCGCATCGGTTGAGGCAATGGTGGGCACAATCACTACCGGCTGTTTGAGTTCATCGGCCACGGCTTTTACCGTATCCAGCGTTTTGCCGCCACCCAAACCAATCACCACGTTACAGCCCTGCTGCTGCGCATGCTGACTTAACCGGGTAATTTCATTACTGGAGGCTTCGCCATTGAACTGCTGACGGCTGAGGGTAATGCCTGCTTTTTCCAGCGTAGACTGCGCCCGCTCACCAATCAGCCCCCAGACGACATCGTCAGCCACCACGAAAGCGTGATTGCCCAATTCCGTGACATACTCTCCCAGTTCATCGAGCACGCCCGCACCCTGTACATATTTGCGAGGCGAAGAGAAAATAAATTTACTCATGATCGTAGCTCCTGGTTTTTCAATTGAGACCGTTACCGGCCCGCTAATAACGCCACTAAAAAGCGTAGCAGTTAATCGCGCCTGGCTGTCTGTACAGCGTGAAAAACGCTTGTTATTGTTAAGCACTTCTAATCAGGAGTACGCCTGTGACGACTTCATTCCTCTCTTTTCTGTTTGCGATCATTATTTTGACCCTGACGCCGGGGTTCGATACGGCATTAATTTTGCGATCGGCGGCGGCACAGGGCTGGCGACGAGCCAGTGCGACCGCGCTGGGCGTGGCGACGGGCTGTCTGTCGTGGGGCATTGCGGTCGGGCTGGGGCTGGGGGCGCTGCTGCTGGCATCGGAAACGGCGTATAACCTGCTGAAGTGGGCTGGCGCAGCCTATCTGCTCTGGCTGGGCGTCAGGTTACTGTGGCATCCGCGTCGCCAGAATGCAGCGCTGCCCGCCGAAACGCCGTCGCAGCAAACGCATCTGGCCTGCTTTCTGCGTGGGTTACTGGGGAATCTGTTGAATCCTAAAGTGGGCGTTTTCTACGTAACATTTTTACCGCAGTTTATCCCTCAGGGCGGCTCGGTCCCGGTCTGGTGCACCCTGATGGCCCTGACACATATGGTGACTGGATTGATCTGGAGCAGCGTGCTGATTGGCAGCAGTCACTATTTTGCGGCACAGCTCAGTAAGCCACGCGTGTTGACAATCATGGATCGTTTGACGGGCTGCGTCTTTATTGGCTTCGCGGCGAAACTGGCGCTGTCTCGCCGCTGAGCATTACGGCTTGGTGGCGACCAGCACCGCACGCAGCGGTGCGGGATAACCTTCAACGGTTTTGCTGCTGTCCGCAGGATCAAGGAATTCCGCCAGCGATTCGCTGGTCATCCAGTCGGTCCGGCGCTGTTCATCTGTGGTCGTTACGGCAAAGTCCACAATGCGCACATCGACAAAGCCGCATTTCTCCAGCCAGCTTTTCAGCGCCTCGGCGGAGGGGATAAAGTAGACGTTGCGCATCTGAGCATAGCGTTCGCCCGGCACCAGCACCTGATTCACATCGCCTTCAATCACCAGCGTTTCCAGGACCAGTTCGCCGCCGCTCACTAACTGATTTTTCAGCTGCATCAGATGATCCAGCGGCGAACGGCGGTGATAAAGCACGCCCATGGAAAACACGGTATCGAACGCCTGAAGCACCGGCAGCTGTTCGATGCCGAGCGGCAGCAGGTGGGCGCGGCGGTCGTCATTTAACAGCTTGCGGACGGCTTCGAACTGGCACAGAAACAGCTGCATGGGATCGATACCGACCACAAGGTGCGCGCCTGCCCCGATCATGCGCCACATATGGTAGCCACTGCCACAGCCCACATCCAGTACAGTGCGTCCGGCTAACGAGGAGATGTGTGGCAGCACGCGATCCCATTTCCAGTCTGAGCGCCATTCCGTATTAATTTCGGTGCCGTAAAGCGAATAGGGGCCTTTGCGCCAGGGCATCAGATTACGCAGCAGTTTCTCAATGCCCTGACGGTGCCGATCGCTGATATCGTCCCGATCGGCGCTGACGCTGTGCAGCAGGTCCAGCCGCTGAGGTTCCAGCTGGGGTAAATATTCCAGCGACTTGTACCAGTCACGGAAGTGCCCGTGCAGATTTTCACGCTGCCACTCGCTGATTTGCGCAGGCAGCATCTCCAGCCATTTTGCCAGGGGACCCACGGCGATTTGCTGATAAAAACGGCCAAAGTCGATCATTTTAATGCCACCAACGAACCAAAATTAAAACACTGAAACCACAGCTCAGCATGAGAAAAGCCGGCCTGTTTCAGGCGCGCCTTGTGCGTTTCTACGCTATCGGTGAGCATCACATTTTCCAGCATGCTGCGTTTCTGGCTGATTTCCAGTTCGCTGTAGCCGTTGGCGCGCTTAAAGTCATGATGCATGTTGAACAACAGTTCACCGACGTCACGATCTTCAAAGCTGAACTTCTCAGAGAGCACCAACGCGCCGCCGGGATTCAGCCCCTGCCAGATTTTGGTCAGCAACGTCAGGCGGGCTGGCGGTTCAAGAAACTGCAGGGTGAAATTGAGCACCACCAGTGACGCATTCTCAATGGCGATATCGCAGATATCCGCTTCGACGACCGTAACCGGCGTAGCCGCCCGAAACGCATCGATATGACGGCGGCAGCGCTCCACCATGGCCGGCGAATTATCCACAGCAATAATCTGACAGCCGGGCACATGAATATTGCGGCGCACCGAGAGCGTGGCAGCGCCTAGTGAACAGCCCAGGTCAAATACCTGGCTGTTGGGCTGGACGAAACGTTCTGCCAGCATGCCAATCATCGAAATGATGTTGGAATAGCCCGGCACTGAGCGCTGAATCATGTCGGGAAACACTTCAGCCACGCGCTCGTCAAACGTCCAGTCGCCCAGTTTTTCAATGGGCGCAGAAAAAAGTTGATCGCGATCAGACATAACGAAAATCCGAAGAGACGGCGGAAAGGGCGCTATTCTGGCAGAAACTGCCGCGGCCTGCACCCTTTACGCCGTTAACATTAACGCAAGCTGAGCAAGAGTGGCCAGGGCAGGTAAATCAGGTTAAAAATTACCATACCGGACAGCGAGAATAACGTCAGCATCATGCCATATTTGCGTTTGCTCATGACATCGTTGCGCAGGCCCTGTGCATGCAACACCCGGCCAATGAAAAACAGGATGCCGGTCAGGTGCACCATCCAGATATTCGCGCCGTTCATCTCCAGCACAATCAGCAATAATAACCCCAGCGGGATCGTTTCAATGGCATTGCCGTGAATCCGGATGGCCATGTGTAAATCGTGATGACCGCCATCGCCATAAGCCACATGATGCTGTCGCCGTAAGCGCACAACATTCAGGGTAAATTTCATGATCAGTAAGGCCCCGATCACCACATATAACGCGCTTATCATTATTGATTCCTTATTTTTACTTTTGCCAGAGGTGTGATGCTGCCGGTCGCTATCAGAATAGCGAATCCTGTTGCGGCCAGTCCGGCCCGGGACCGATGCTGGCATCAATTTTTTGCAGTTCAGGCCACAAGGCCTGCACCAGCGGAAAGACCTGGCCCATGTCGGGCGTGTGAATGAAGACCAGCGGTTCACTTTGCGTATGCCATTCAGCCAGTTTCGTCAGCCAGATGCGAAACAGCGGCAGGCTTTCTTCAAGACTATCGCTGCCGACAAAGCGGATCATCGGGCGCGGTCCTGTTAACAGCGCATGCGGCGGGACGCGCGGCTTTTGCTGGCGGGCGTGCAGCGCCGCCGCGCTTTGTGACGTTGAGGCGTGAACCGGACGACTGTCCAGCACCACACGATTGACGCCGCGCTGGAGCAGGCCACGATTCAGCGCGCGCTCAGCCTCACCTTTCGCGAAAAAAGCGGCATGCCGCACTTCCACGCCATAGGAGAAAGAGGCGGGCAGACTATCCAGAAAACGCCACAGATCGCTGAGTTGGGCGGGAGAAAAGCTGGCAGGCAACTGGAGCCAGTACTGACCGATGCGATCGGC
Source organism: Pantoea stewartii (assembly GCF_011044475.1). Taxonomy (NCBI): domain Bacteria; kingdom Pseudomonadati; phylum Pseudomonadota; class Gammaproteobacteria; order Enterobacterales; family Erwiniaceae; genus Pantoea; species Pantoea stewartii. The sequence goes on along the minus strand of NZ_CP049115.1, from coordinate 746,479 downwards.
AAGCGGATGCATCAGGCGAAAAAAGTCGGTCAGTAAGTCATCGGTGTTTTGCAGTGCTGCCTGATGGCTGATTGTGCTGGGGAATTTAAAACAGAAGCGAAACTGTTCGTGCGTCATATCCCGCCAGCGCAACACGGTTTCGGGATCCGGCAGTGCATACAGCGTGGTATTGCCCTCAACGGTCTGGAAATAACGCGCGTAGTCCGCCAGGGTTTCAATTCCCCAGCGTTTCCAGTGTGCGTGGTGCCATTGCGGCAAACCGATACGAAGTGTCACGCCTGACTCCTGTCGTTGAGTGTGATGGTAATTATCCTGTAAGGCAGTATATTGACGCAACCCGGTGAAAAGGGAACAGGAAATGCCGTGCTTTAGCGTGGCTCCACTTATCCTGTCAGCCTTTTTCAATTATAATAGCGGCCTTTTTTGCGACAGCACCTGATAAGGTTACGCGGCCTGGTGCTGTCTGCTGCAGCGGCGAAGTTAAAAGGATAGTGTTATGCGTACAGAGTATTGTGGACAGCTCAATCTGTCTCATGTGGGTCAGCAAGTTACGCTTTGCGGCTGGGTCAATCGCCGTCGCGATCTGGGAAGCCTGATCTTTATCGATATGCGCGACCGTGAAGGCATCGCCCAGGTGTTTTTCGATGCCGATCATCAAGAGGCGTTCCAGCTGGCATCTGAACTGCGTAACGAATTCTGTATCCAGATCACCGGTACCGTCCGTGCCCGTGACGAAAAGAACCGAAACAGCGACATGGCGACCGGCGACGTGGAAGTGTTCGCCCACGCGCTGACCATCATCAACCGTGCTGACCCTCTGCCGCTGGATTCTAACCAGACCAACAGCGAAGAAGCGCGTCTGACGTATCGCTATCTGGACCTGCGTCGTCCGGAGATGGCGCAGCGTTTGAAAACCCGTGCGAAAATCACCAGCTTTGTGCGTCGCTTTATGGATAACGAAGGCTTTCTGGATATTGAAACGCCGATGCTGACTAAAGCAACGCCAGAAGGCGCGCGCGACTATCTGGTGCCCAGCCGTGTGCACAAAGGGAAGTTCTATGCGCTGCCGCAGTCACCGCAGTTGTTCAAGCAGCTGCTGATGATGTCCGGCTTCGACCGCTATTATCAGATCGTTAAGTGCTTCCGTGATGAAGACCTGCGTGCTGATCGTCAGCCAGAGTTTACCCAGATCGACGTTGAAACCTCCTTCATGACCGCCGAACAGGTGCGTGAGAAGATGGAGCGTCTGATTCGTGAACTGTGGATGGACATCAAAGGGGTGGATCTGGGGGCGTTTCCACAGATGACCTTTGCCGAAGCCATGCATCGCTTTGGTTCGGATAAGCCTGACCTGCGCAACCCGATGGAGCTGGTGGACGTAGGCGATCTGCTGAAAAGCGTCGAATTCCAGGTCTTCGCGGGTCCCGCTAATGACCCGAAAGGCCGCGTAGCTGCGCTGCGTGTGCCCGGCGGTGCGGCGCTGACGCGTAAGCAAATCGACGAATACGGCAAGTTTGTTGAAATCTACGGGGCCAAAGGGCTGGCGTGGATGAAGATTAACGAACGTGCCAACGGCTTCGAGGGCGTGCAGAGTCCGGTGGCCAAGTTCCTCAGTGCCGACATCGTGGAAGCGATACTGAACCGCACGGGCGCACAGGATGGCGACCTGATCTTCTTCGGTGCCGATCGCGCGAAAGTCGTGGCGGATGCGCTGGGTGCGCTGCGCCTGAAAGTCGGCCGCGATTTGCGGATCACCGACGAAAACGCCTGGGCACCGCTGTGGGTAATCGACTTCCCGATGTTTGAGGAAGATGAAGAGGGCGGTCTGGCTGCGATGCACCATCCGTTCACCTCACCGAAAGACATGACCGCAGAGGCGCTGGCCAGCGATCCGGTTCAGGCGGTGGCAAATGCCTACGACATGGTGATTAACGGCTACGAAGTGGGCGGCGGTTCCGTGCGTATTCACAACAGCAAAATGCAGCAGACGGTGTTCAGTATCCTCGGGATCACCGAAGAGGAGCAGCGCCTGAAGTTTGGCTTCCTGCTTGACGCGCTGAAATACGGTACACCACCGCACGCGGGCCTGGCATTTGGTCTGGATCGCCTGACGATGCTGCTGACCGGCACCGATAACATTCGCGATGTTATCGCATTCCCGAAAACCACCGCCGCCGCGTGCATGATGACCGAAGCACCGAGCGAAGCCAATCCTGCCGCGTTGCTGGATCTGGGCATTCTGGTGGCGCCGAAGAAAGAAAAGTCAGAGAACAAGTAATGGGCAATAAACATCCGGTATCGGTGCTGGTGGTGATTTTTGCGCAAGATACTGGCCGGGTGTTAATGCTGCAGCGACGTGATGATGCCAGCTTCTGGCAGTCGGTCACAGGCAGCCTGGAAGTCGGGGAAACCCCGCGCCAGGCGGCCGAGCGTGAGGTGTCAGAGGAGCTGTCCATCAACATTGCGGACGAAAAGTTAGTGCTGGAAGACTGTCACAAACAGATCGAGTTTGAAATTTTCCCGCACTATCGCCACCGTTACGCACCGGGTATCACGCATAACCGTGAACACTGGTTCAGGCTGGCGTTACCCGCAGAGCGCGACCTGGTGCTTACCGAGCATCTTGCCGCGCGCTGGCTTGAGCCCGCCGCTGCTGCTGCCCTGACCAAGTCCTGGAGTAACCGCCAGGCGATTGAGGAATTTATCTGAATGCCTGCCGTAACGCGTTTTTCAGGCGGCAGTAACGTTAAATTTCACGAATTCGACGAAGCTCATCCTTCGTTCCCTAAACCGGGTGCCGGTGATAAACCGGCGCCGTTAAAATTGAAGAGTCGGGCATCATCGGTATCGCGAAGCCGCGACTGTCAGTGCAGCGCAACCGGAACGTTTATAACGACGTGAGGATGGCAGGCACTGTCGGGAGGCGGATCGTAAGTCAGATAGCCCGTGCGATTGTTAAGATCGGAGAATATGCAAGATGGCTGGACATAGTAAATGGGCGAATACCAAGCACCGCAAGGCTGCTCAGGATGCCAAGCGCGGTAAAATCTTTACCAAAATCATTCGCGAGCTGGTGACCGCCGCGAAACTGGGTGGGGGCGATCCCGGTTCTAACCCACGTTTACGTGCTGCCATGGACAAAGCGCTGTCTAATAACATGACACGCGATACCATGAACCGTGCGATTGCACGCGGTGTGGGCGGCGAAGATGATTCCAACATGGAAACCATCATCTATGAAGGTTACGGTCCGGGGGGATCGGCTATCATGATCGAGTGCCTGAGTGATAACCGAAACCGTACGGTGGGTGAAGTGCGTCATGCGTTCACCAAAACCGGCGGCAACCTGGGAACCGATGGCTCCGTGTCTTACCTGTTCAGCAAAAAAGGCGTGATTTCTTACGCGCCAGGTCAGGATGAAGATGCGGTGATGGAAGCCGCGCTGGAAGCCGGTGCAGAGGACGTGGTGGCGTATGATGATGGCGCTATCGATGTCTTCACCGCCTGGGAAGAGATGGGCACCGTGCGCGATGCGCTGGAAGCCGCCGGTCTGAAAGCGGATACGGCGGAAGTTGCGATGATTCCATCAACCAAAGCGGAAATGGATGCGGAAACCGCACCGAAACTGCTGCGTCTGATCGATATGCTGGAAGACTGCGACGACGTGCAGGAGGTTTATCACAATGGTGAGATCTCCGATGAGGTGGCGGAAACGCTGTAATGCTGTACCGCTTTCATCGCTGGCTGGAGACGCGTCATGTCTATTATCCTGGGGATTGACCCCGGTTCACGCGTCACCGGTTACGGGGTGATTCGTCAGACCGGCCGCCAGCTCACCTATCTGGGCAGCGGCTGTATCCGCACCAATACGACAGAATTGCCGGCGCGCCTGAAACTGATCTATGCTGGCGTTTGCGAAATTATCACGCAGTTTTCGCCTGATTTTTTCGCCATTGAGCAGGTGTTTATGGCGAAGAACGCCGACTCGGCGCTGAAGCTTGGCCAGGCGCGCGGTGCCGCCATCGTCGCGGCGGTAAACCATGACCTGCCGGTGTTCGAATATGCCGCACGTCAGGTGAAGCAGACGGTTGTCGGAACCGGCGGGGCAGAAAAAAGTCAGGTTCAGCATATGGTCAAATCCTTACTGAAGCTTGCAGCCAGTCCGCAGGCTGATGCCGCCGATGCGCTGGCTATCGCGATTACGCACTGCCATGTTGCACAGAATGCCGCGCGCATGAGTGAGAACACGCTGGTGCTGACCCGCGGCCGGCTGCGGCAGCGCTAACGGCAATCCCCGCAATATGCCCGTCAGGCTGGATATTCATCCAGCCTTTTTTATGGTATAAATTCCGCCACATACGTTGAATAAGGAAGGCATCAGGTGATAGGTCGTTTACGGGGAACCATTCTGGAAAAGCAGCCACCGCTGGTCCTGCTGGAGGCGCATGGCGTTGGTTATGAAGTCCATATGCCAATGACCTGTTTTTATGAACTGCCTGAGCTTAATCACGAAGCGATAATCTTTACGCAATTTGTGGTTCGTGAAGACGCGCAACTGCTGTTCGGCTTTAACAGCAAACAGGAACGTGCCCTGTTTCGTGAACTGATAAAAGTCAACGGCGTTGGGCCGAAACTGGCGCTCGCTATTCTGTCGGGCATGTCCGCTCAGCAGTTTGTCACGGCGGTGGAAAAAGAAGAGATTGCCGCGCTGGTCAAACTGCCGGGTGTGGGCAAGAAAACCGCCGAGCGTCTGGTTGTCGAGATGAAGGATCGCTTTAAAGGGATGCATGGCGATCTGTTTGGCGGTGACTCGGCCTTTACGCTGACCACGCCGGGCCCGGAACCCGAAACCAACGACGCCGAAGCGGAAGCGGTTGCAGCGCTGGTGTCCCTGGGTTATAAACCGCAGGAAGCGAGCCGCATGATCAGCAAAGTGGGTCGCCCTGACGCGGATTGTGAAACATTAATTCGCGAAGCGCTCCGCGCCGCTATTTGAGGTAATTCATGATTGAAGCCGATCGCCTGATCTCCGCCGCCAGCGTTAGCGAAGAAGAGAGCCTCGACCGCGCCATCCGGCCTAAGATGCTGACCGAGTATGTCGGCCAGCCGCAGGTGCGGGAGCAAATGGAAATTTTTATCAAAGCGGCCCAACTGCGTGGCGATGCGCTGGACCATTTGCTGATTTTTGGCCCACCCGGGCTGGGAAAAACCACCCTGGCGAACATTGTGGCTAATGAGATGGGCGTCAATCTGCGCACCACCTCCGGTCCGGTGCTGGAGAAAGCGGGCGATTTGGCGGCGATGCTGACCAACCTTGAGCCGCATGATGTGCTGTTTATTGATGAGATTCACCGCCTGTCACCGGTCGTTGAAGAAGTACTGTATCCGGCGATGGAAGACTATCAGCTGGATATCATGATTGGCGAAGGTCCGGCAGCGCGATCGATTAAGCTTGATCTGCCGCCGTTTACGCTGATTGGTGCCACTACGCGCGCGGGCTCACTGACGTCGCCCCTGCGCGATCGTTTTGGTATCGTGCAGCGGCTGGAATTCTATCAGGTGAAAGATTTGCAGCATATTGTCGGGCGCAGTGCCGCCTGTCTGGGCCTGGCGCTGAGCGAGGAGGGGGCCCTTGAAATCGCCCGTCGCTCTCGCGGCACGCCGCGTATTGCTAACCGACTGTTACGCCGGGTGCGTGATTTTGCAGAAGTGCGGGCAAACGGTAACTTAAGCGGCGAAGTCTCAGTGACCGCGCTGGACATGCTTAACGTTGACAGCGAAGGTTTCGACTATATGGATCGTAAACTGCTGCTGGCGATTATTGATAAATTCACCGGCGGGCCGGTGGGGCTGGATAACCTTGCGGCGGCGATTGGTGAAGAGCGGGAAACGATTGAAGATGTCATCGAGCCCTTCCTGATTCAGCAGGGCTTTATTCAACGCACACCGCGCGGCCGGATGGCCACGCAGCATGCTTACCGTCATTTCGGTATCACCAAAGAGGCGTAATCACAGCGCCGGTTTGCGCACCATACTGACGATAAACAGTATGGCTGCGCACAGCACCACAGACGGCCCCGCAGGTGTGTCATAGAACGCCGAGAAGGTTAACCCGCCGGTCACTGCCATTACCCCGATCAGCACCGCAATCGCGGCCATCATTTCCGGTGAACGTGCAAAGCGTCGCGCCGTCGCAGCCGGGATAATCAGCAGCGAGGTGATGATCAGCGCCCCGACAAATTTCATCGCCACGCCAATAGTCAGCGCGGTCACCAGCATCAGGATTAACCGGGTGCGTTGAATATTCACGCCATCGACCTGCGCCAGTTCGGGGCTGATGGTCATCGACAGCAACGGGCGCCACTGCCAGGCCATGACCGCTAAAACACAACCTACGCCTGCAGCCATTGCCCCGAGATCGGCAGGGGTGACCGCCAGCAAATCGCCGAACAGGTAGGCCATCAAATCGACCCGCACATTCGACATCAGGCTGACGACCACCAGTCCCAGTGACAGCGCACTGTGCGCCATAATGCCCAGCAAGGTATCAATGGCCAGATGCGGGCGGCGTTCCAGCCAGACCAGCCCCAGCGCCAGACAAACCGTGACCAGAATCACGGCATAATAAGGATTTACATCCAGCATTAAACCAAACGCAACGCCCAGCAGTGAGGCATGGGCCAGCGTGTCGCCAAAGTAAGACATCTTGCGCCAGACGACAAACGAACCCAGAGGACCGGCGGCCAGCGCCAGCATGACGCCGCCCAGCCAGCCCGGTAGCAATAATTCAATCATAGTGGACCCGGTCCCTTGCGAAGTACGATACGTCCCTTTAAGTCGTGACGATGATTATGGTGATGACGATAGATAGCCAGTTCCTGCGCGCCGCGTGGCCCAAACATGGCAATAAATTCCGGATGCTGAGAGACAGCCTCGGGCGTGCCGGAACAGCAGATATGATGATTTAGGCACAGCACTTCGTCTGTCTTGGCCATGACCAGATGCAAATCATGAGAGACCATCAATACCGCACAGTTCAGCTCATGACGAAGCTGGTTAATCAAATCATAGAGCGCGACCTGACCATTGACGTCCACGCCCTGTGTCGGCTCATCCAGCACCAGCAACTGTGGCTGATTAAGCAGCGCACGCGCAAGCAGGACGCGCTGCATTTCGCCACCGGACAGTTTCTGCAGGGGAGAGGTCAGCAGGTGACCGGCCTGAACGCGTTTGAGCGCAGGCAGAATGTCCTGATGACGTGCACCACGTGACAAACGCATAAAACGCTCGACAGTGACCGGTAACGTCGGATCGATGTGCAGTTTCTGGGGCACATAACCAATACGCAGGTTCGCACTGCGATGCACCTGACCGGATGAGGGCGCGAGCAGGCCGAGTACCACGCGCACCAGCGTCGATTTACCCGCGCCATTGGGACCCAGCAGCGTCAAAATTTTACCAGGATGAAGCGCCAGGCTCACGCCAGACAGGACGGTGCGTTGAGCAAACTGGATGGAGACATTTTCAAGTGTGACAAGTGATGGCATAAGATTTACAGGTTGCGCAGAATTTCGAATGTTATAATATCACATCCAATCTGTTGATGACGAAGGAATGACGCATTATGTTACATAATAAAAAAGGGGTGGGTTTTACCCTGGCTGCGCTTGCTTTTGCTACCGCCGTTGCTTTGCCCGCTCATGCCAATGTTGTGGCCTCCATTAAGCCTGTTGGCTTCATTGCCTCTGCGATTGCGGACGGGGTAACACCGGTGGAGGTCTTGCTGCCTGATGGCGCATCCGAACATGATTATGCCCTGCGCCCGTCTGATGTAAAACGCTTACAAAACGCGGACTTAGTGGTCTGGGTGGGACCAGAAATGGAAGCGTTTATGACCAAATCAGCCGCCGCCCTGCCAGAAAAAAAGAATCTTGAGATAGTACAAATTCCCGGCGTAAAAACGATGTTACTGCGGGGCGGTGAAGACGATGATCACGATGACCATGAGGCAGCAGAGCACGATCACGATGCAGAGCATCATCACCATCACGGTGAGTTTAATATGCACTTGTGGATGTCACCTGAAATCGCGCAAAAAACCGCGGTTGCAATCCATGAAAAATTATTGGAACTTATGCCGCAGGATAAAGCCAAACTTGACGCCAACCTGCAGCATTTTGAGGCAGAATTAGCGGACACAGATAAGCGCATTATCTCACAGCTTGCCCCCGTTAAAGATAAAGGGTATTTCGTTTTTCACGACGCTTACACGTACTTTGAAAAACACTACGGTCTCTCGCCCACCGGGCATTTTACCGTTAACCCAGAAATTCAACCGGGTGCACAGCGCTTACATCAAATTCGAACACAGTTGGTTGAGAAAAAGGCCGTTTGCGTCTTTGCTGAGCCACAATTCAGGCCGGCGGTCATCGATGCTGTTGCCCGTGGAACGCAGGTGCGTAAAGGCACGCTCGATCCACTGGGCACAGACATCAGCTTAGGAAAAGACAGCTATGTGAAATTCCTCTCACAGCTGTCGAGCCAGTATGAGACCTGCCTGAAAGGAGCATAGAGGAATAGTTTAACGTGCAGCAGATAGCCCGCTCTGTCGCCCTCGCATTTAATAATTTGCCGCGCCCCCACCGCGTTATGCTGGGATCGTTAACCGTTGTTACTCTGGCCGTCGCAGTCTGGCGGCCTTATGTTTACCATCCGAATGATGATGTTACGCCCATCGTCAAAGCCATTGAGTTAGACAAAAACGAGTTTCGCACACTGCTTCCTGAAGCCAGTGAACCTATCGATCAAACCACGCCCGAACCCGATGAAGAACTGCCTTCAGACGACGTCGATCAGGATGTCGCCGATACGGCAGGCACGCACGATTACACCGTCTCCTCGGGTGACACGCTCAGCAGCGCACTGAACCAGTATGGCATCGACATGAGCGACATTAATGCGCTGGTGGCTAGCGATAAAGATCTGCGTAATTTGCAGGTCGGTCAGCAGCTCAGCTGGACGCTCAATGATGCCGGCGCACTGGATACCTTTACCTGGGAAATCTCGCGTCGTGAAACCCGCACCTATACGCGCACCGATAAAGGTGGCTTTAGCATGCAGTCGCAGATGCAAAAGGGTGAATGGCGCAACAGTGTGATTCAGGGCGAAGTCCGCGGCAGCTTCGCCGCCAGCGCTATGCGTGCCGGTTTAAGCAGTGCAGAGGCCAGCAGCGTGATTAAAGCCATGCAGTGGCAGATGGATTTTCGTAAGTTACGCGCGGGCGATAAATTCAGCGTGCTGATGTCGCGCGAAATGCTGGAAGGTAAGAGCGCGCAAAGCCAGCTACTGGGTGTGCGTTTGCGCAGCGGCGGCAAAGATTATTACGCGTTTCGGGCCGAAGACGGCAAATTTTACGACCGCAGCGGTGCGGGCCTGGCGCGGGGCTTTATGCGTTTCCCCACCGTGAAACAGTACCGTGTCTCGTCGAACTTTAATCCGCGCCGTCTTAATCCGGTGACGGGCCGAATTGCACCGCACAAAGGTGTCGATTTCGCGCTGCCGGTTGGTACGCCTGTGCTGGCTGTGGGCGATGGCGAAGTCGTGGTGGCCAAAAACGGCGGTGCCGCCGGTAACTATGTGGCCATCCGTCACGGCCGTCAGTATATGACGCGTTACATGCACCTCAAAAAAGTGCTGGTGAAACCGGGGCAAAAGGTAAAGCGTGGCGATCGCATTGCGCTCTCCGGCAATACCGGCCGTTCAACCGGACCGCATCTGCATTTTGAGATCTGGATTAATAATCAGGCTGTTAATCCCCTGACGGCCAAGCTGCCGCGCATGGAAGGTCTGACGGGCAAAGATCGTTCGCAGTATCTTGCTCAGGTCAAAGGCTGGTTACCGCAGTTGGGGATGAAGTAAATACTTTGATAACGTCGACGGCATGGCCGTCGACTTTTTTATCTCTGGCGCAGGATGATTGCAAATTTACTCGTCGCCACTATCATTAGCCCGTCATTGATTGAGGCGAGTGCATGGAAACCCGTAAAAAAAATAACATTGAATTTATTCCCGTTTTTGAACGTTCTTTTTTAAAGCCAAAATACTGGGGCAGCTGGCTGGCCATTGGCGCGCTGGCGGGTATTGCATTGATGCCGCCTCGCGTGCGCGATCCGCTTCTGGGAGGGCTCGGCAAGTTTGCTGGTAAGCTGGCGAAAGGCGCGCGTCGCCGTGCGCTCATCAATCTCTATTACTGCCTGCCTGAATTAAGCGAATCTCAGCGTGACGCGATCGTCGATCAGATGTTTGCCACCGCACCGCAAGCCATGGCCATGATGGCCGAGCTGGGTATGCGCGATCCGGCACAGATCCGACAGCGGGTTGAGTGGCACGGTCGGGAAATCATTGATCAACTGCAGGCCGACAAGCAGAACGTGATTTTTCTGGTGCCGCATGGCTGGGCTGTGGACATTCCGGCCATGCTGCTGGCCTCAGAGGGACAGATGATGGCCGCGATGTTCCATAACCAGAGCGATCCGCTGGTGGACTATGTCTGGAACCGTGTCCGCCGTCGTTTTGGTGGTCGTATGCATGCGCGCAACGATGGCATTAAGCCGTTTATCAGTTCGGTCCGTCAGGGCTACTGGGGCTATTATCTGCCTGACCAGGATCACGGGCCGGAACACAGTGAGTTTGTCGACTTCTTTGCCACTTACAAAGCTACCTTACCCGCCGTTGGCCGGTTGATGAAAGTCTGTCGCGCCCGCGTCGTGCCGCTGTTTCCGGTGTATAACGGAGCAAGGCATAAGCTGGAAATTTACGTTCGTCCGCCGATGGATGACTTACTCGAAGCGGATGACCGTCAACTGGCGCGCCGGATGAATGAAGAGGTAGAAGTGTTTGTGCGTCCGCATCCGGAACAATATACCTGGATACTGAAACTGCTTAAAACCCGAAAAGCGGGTGATGTCGAACCCTACTCGCGAGACGAGCTTTATCCTCGTAAATAAAGAAAGGCCGCATGGCGGCCTTTCTGATTTATACGGGCGTTACTTTGGCGTGACGCCTGCGTTCCCGCAGAAACATCAGCACCAGGCCAAACCACAGGACACCACTGATAAAGTTGATCAGGCTAAACCAGATCACCCCACCGCTAAAATAGAAGTGCTTCGCCAGCTCAATGCCGGTAGCCAGTGTCAAAATGCTGATCATGCCCAGCATGGCCGCGACGCTGCCTTTCCCTTCATCGCTGGCATAGAGCGTCAGCCGGTAAAGTCCGGCATTCACCATCCCACCGCCGAACGCGTACAGGCTTAATCCTGCGGTAATCAACAAATAGCTGTGTGTGTTTATCAGCGTGGCAAATAAAGCAAGGCTTAACCCGAGTAATATGGGCCAGGCGGCAAATTTCACAGGTTGCTCAATCGGCATCCGGCCAACCAGTTTGCTCAGGGTCAGGTTACCGGCAATCATTGCCATAAATACCGGCAGCTGGAGCAGGGCGTACTCCATTCGTGAAAGTCCTTCATCACGCATCAGGATGACCGGGGACAGGGCCACCCAGGTCAGAATGGGAATGAAAACCAGTCCGATGGCAAAGGACCCAAACATCACCTGACGATCTTTTATCAGTCGGCCATAATTGCGCGCCAGCACCGGCAGCGCAATGGACTGGTGACGATCGCCGGCGGTTTCAGGCATGACCCGCCAGAGTACGATAAACGCCACGGCGCTGCAGGCGGCAAACAGCCAGAACATACTGCGCCAGCTTCCGACCGTGAGCCAGGCGGCGCCGGCCAGAGGCCCGGCGAGTGGTGCCAGCAGGGCGACATTCGCCATCAGCGCCATAATGCGCACGGCCAGTGCTTCCTCGAACGCTTCCTGAATGGCTGCATAGCCGACCGCACCAATAAAACACAGGCTAATTCCCTGCAGGAAACGCAGACTGACAAACTGCTCAATGTCGCTGACCCAGGTAGTCAGAATACAGGCGGCGGCAAAAAACAGAATGCCGGACAGCAGCACAGGCCTGCGGCCATATTTATCGGACAACGGGCCAAGCAGCCATTGTAAAACCACGCCACCCAGCAAATAGGCCGTGAGAGAGGTGGAAACCCACTGATCGCCTACGTCGAATTCGGCGGTGACCAGCAACATGCCGGGTTGGATCATATCGTGAGCAATATAGGTGGCGAACTCATAAAGCACCATCGCCAGCGGAAACAGCATCACGCGTCCGGTCAACTGGCGGATGGGTTGATAACGGGCCATCTGGCCTCCTTATGAAAAAACAAAAAACGCGACTGCAAGGCAGCCGCGTTTAAATGGTAATACAGATGTGTATGAAAAGCGGTATTAATCGACGCGCAGCACCCGGCCGGTGTTAGTCGTGCCGGTTGCCCCCATCACATCCCCTTGCGTGACGACTACTAAATCACCGGAGACGAGGAAGCCCTTGTCACGCAGCAGATTAACGGCGTCATGGGCGGTGGCCACGCCTTCGTTATCGCTGTCGAAAAACACGGGCGTCACGCCGCGATACAGCGCGGTGATATTCAGCGTACGTTCGTGGCGTGACATGGCAAAGATCGGCAAACCTGATGTGATACGTGAGGTCATCAATGGCGTACGACCGGATTCCGTCATGGTAATAATGGCGGTCACGCCCTGCAGGTGGTTCGCCGTGTACATGGCTGACATGGCGATCGCTTCTTCGATATTATCGAACTGCACATCCAGACGGTGTTTAGAGACATTTACGCTTGGGATTTTCTCGGCACCCAGACAGACTTTTGCCATGGCGGCAACGGTCTCCGCCGGATACTGACCGGCAGCGGTTTCGGCTGACAGCATTACCGCATCGGTGCCGTCCAGCACGGCGTTGGCGACGTCCATGACTTCAGCGCGCGTCGGCATAGGATTGGTGATCATTGATTCCATCATCTGTGTCGCGGTGATGATGGTACGGTTCAGCTGGCGCGCACGACGGATAAGGGCTTTCTGAATCCCGACCAGTTCCGGATCGCCAATTTCCACGCCCAGGTCGCCACGGGCAACCATCACCACGTCAGAGGCCAGAATGATGTCATCCATGGCTTCCTGCGAGGCGACCGCTTCGGCACGTTCTACTTTCGCGACCATTAACGCGTCACAGCCCGCATCGCGCGCCAGACGGCGGGCATAGTGCATGTCCTCACCACAACGCGGGAAGGATACCGCCAGATAGTCCACGTTGATTTTGGCGGCCGTAATAATATCGGCTTTGTCTTTCTCCGTCAGGGCTTCAGCCGACAGGCCTCCGCCCAGTTTGTTGATGCCTTTATTGTTAGAAAGCGGGCCACCTACTGTTACTTCGGTAAACACTTTGACGCCCTGAACCTCCAGCACCTTCAACTGTACGCGACCATCATCCAGCAGCAGGATATCGCCGGGTACCACATCCTCGGGCAGACCTTTATAGTCAATGCCAACGCGTTCTTTATCGCCTTCGCCTTTGCCCAGTGCCGCATCAAGCAGGAACCGGTCGCCCACGTTCAGGAAGACTTTACCTTCTTTAAAGGTGGATACACGAATTTTAGGGCCTTGCAAATCGCCCAGAATGGCCACATGTCGACCGAGTTTTGCCGCAATCTGACGCACTTTATCGGCACGCATCTGGTGATCTTCGGGCGTACCGTGTGAAAAGTTAAGACGCACAACGTTGGCACCAGCAGCAATGATTTTTTCGAGATTGTTGTCGCGGTCAGTGGCTGGGCCGAGAGTGGTTACGATCTTGGTTCTTCTTAAACGTCGGGACATAGAGATTCCTTTGAATTTTGGAACTGAGCTGAATCGTTACTTTTTAAGGTATTAGCCCGTCAGATACTGATTACCACACAGAGGTATTATTATACATTCGAGTGTGTCAGAACTGTGGCACTGCGCCCGGAAGACGTCCAGTAAAGGCGCTTTTGTCAGATACAATACTGAGACTCACCGAGGAAGTCATCCCCCCTTCGACGCTAGCGCCAGCTTAATTGACCAGACGCAAGTGACGCAGCCATTCTGCGTGTCACGACGCGGCAGGATGAACAGCCCGTTAATCTGTATCGTAGTTACAGCCGGGCCGCGCGTAACAGACCAGGCTGTTGCGGTCGTTCGTTTGCCGGTGGGGAAGGCATCGTCTGTTGTTTGGCCCACGAAACCGGTGTAAACAGCGAAAAGTGTAAAGCGGCAAGTGTTGCACCGGCGCATTATCCCGACCGGATAGGGAGTAAATATCTGTTAGAATGGATAAATGCTGAGAAGAAAGACAATGCTGCCGGGGTGACCCTGTAGAATCAGCCGCGGGGCAAGGTCTGATAAGTCGGCTGGCCCTTTTTTTGCCATAATCAGCGTCGCACTGGCTGCAGCCAGACAATTTTTGACACAGAAAAATAAGCAAAAGCGCACGGGTCAACCTACCACAGACGCGAATTACGCGCAGAGTAAGTAGGGTGACGCCGCGGGCTGGTTTACCTGGCCTGGGGAAAAAAGTACATTGTGCTGAAAGTAAATAACAACATGGACCCGGTGCTCAGGATGCATCGCCACCGGGACTATCCTGCAACGAGGAGAGGAAAATGGCGGTAACACAAATAGCCCAGGCATGCGATCTGGTAATTTTCGGCGCCAAAGGCGATCTCGCCCGTCGTAAACTGTTGCCCTCGCTGTATCAGTTAGAGAAAGCGGGTCAGATTCATGAAGAAACCCGGATTATCGGCGTTGGCCGTGCAGAGTGGGATAAAGCTGAATACACCAAAGTGGTGCGTGAGGCGTTAGAAACCTTCATGAAGGAAAAGATTGACGAAGCGCTCTGGGATAAGCTCAGTAACCGTCTCGATTTCTGTAACCTTGATGTCAACGATACTTCGCATTTCCCAAGACTGGGTAAGATGCTGGATCAGAAAAACCGCACCACGATTAACTATTTCGCCATGCCGCCCAGCACCTTCGGGGCCATTTGTCAGGGCCTCGGCATGGCCAAGCTCAATGCGAAACCGGCGCGCGTGGTGATGGAAAAACCGCTCGGCACGTCGCTGGAAACGTCAAAAGAAATCAACGACAGCGTAGGCGAGTATTTCGATGAGAGTCAGGTATTCCGTATTGACCACTATCTGGGGAAAGAAACGGTTCTGAATCTGCTTGCGCTGCGTTTCGCAAACTCCATCTTCGTGAACAACTGGGATAACCGCACTATCGATCACGTGCAGATTACCGTGGCTGAAGAGGTGGGCATTGAAGGCCGTTGGGGTTATTTCGATAAAGCCGGGCAGATGCGCGATATGATCCAGAACCACCTGTTACAGGTGCTGACCATGATAGCAATGTCTCCGCCTTCCGATCTCAGTGCCGACAGCATACGCGATGAGAAAGTGAAGGTGCTGCGTTCGCTGCGTCCTATCGATCAGACGAATGTCCGTGAGAAAACGGTGCGGGGTCAGTACACCGCCGGCTTTGTGCAGGGCAAAAAAGTCCCCGGCTACCTGGAAGAAGAGGGCGCCAACAAAACCAGCTCTACGGAAACCTTTGTGGCCATTCGCGTCGATATCGACAACTGGCGCTGGGCGGGCGTGCCCTTCTATCTGCGCACCGGTAAGCGTTTGCCGACCAAGTGTTCTGAAGTCGTGGTGTACTTCAAAAACCCGGAGATGAATCTGTTTAAAGACTCTTACTCCGAGTTACCGCAGAACAAACTGACCATCCGTCTACAGCCGGATGAAGGGGTGGACATTGAGATCCTGAACAAGGTGCCGGGTCTGGATCACAAACACAAACTGCAGACGACCAAGCTGGATCTGAGCTACTCAGAAACCTTTAACCAGTCTCATCTGGCGGATGCGTACGAGCGTTTACTGCTGGAATCGATGCGCGGCATTCAGGCACTGTTCGTGCGCCGTGACGAGGTGGAAGCCGCCTGGACTTACGTTGACTCCATCATCAACGCCTGGGCCGCAGATGGTGATTCCTCCAAACCTTATCAGGCCGGCACCTGGGGACCGGTGGCGTCCGTCGCGATGATCACGCGAGACGGCCGTTCCTGGAATGAATTCGAATAATCCCTTCCCAGCCCGCATAATGCGGGCTTTTTTTTGCACCACCTCTCAAAAATGAACTGCTGTTTTAAAAATTTTATCCGTTGATGGACGGTGAAACGGAGAATCCTGTATGGTAGTCGTGCTGTTAACCGGACTGGCGCTGTAAAGGCTTCGGCGCAGTGATCACAATGTTATTTACCAGGGGAAGTGATGAAAAACTGGAAAACGAGTGCAGAACAGATTCTGAAAACCGGACCGGTCGTGCCGGTAATCGTGGTTAACAAGCTGGAACATGCGGTTCCCATGGCTCAGGCGCTGGTCGCCGGCGGCGTCAGGGTGCTGGAAGTGACCTTACGCACGCCCGTGGCGATGGATGCCTTACGCGCCATTATCAAACAGGTGCCAGAGGCTATTGTCGGTGCGGGAACGGTGCTGAACACACAGCAGCTCCAGGAAGTGACGGAAGCGGGCGCACAGTTTGTAATCAGCCCTGGTATCACCGAGTCCTTACTCAAGGCCGCCGTTGAAGGGCCAGTTCCGCTTATTCCCGGCATCAGCACGGTGTCAGAATTAATGACCGGCATGGATTACGGTCTGCGAGAGTTTAAATTTTTCCCGGCCGAAGCCAACGGTGGGGTAAAAGCGCTACAGGCCATCGGTGGGCCTTTCCCTCAGGTGCGTTTCTGTCCGACGGGCGGTATCTCACCAGCGAATTACCGTGATTATCTGGCGCTGAAAAGCGTACTTTGTATCGGCGGCTCCTGGCTGGTGCCGAACGAGGCGCTGGAAGCAGGGGACTGGCAGCGTATTACGCAACTGGCCAGCGAGGCCGTCGCGGGGGCCCGCTAACGGGCAGACGGTGAGCCCGCAGGCTCACCGCACTCACTTAACCCTGAACGCTGACGGCAGCCGCACTGGCTACCGCGCGCGCAACAGCCTCTTCCGTTGTCTCGGCGCAGGCCAGAGCAACACCTAAACGACGCTGACCTTCAATTTCGGGCTTGCCAAACAGGCGCAACTGCAAACCCGCCCCCAGTGCTGCTTCTACATTCGCAAACCGGACATTCTGGCTGGTTAACTGCGGCAGAATAACGGCTGAAGCAGAAGGGCCGTACTGGCGAATGGCCCCTACAGGCAGCCCCAGAAACGCGCGGACATGCAGGGCGAATTCTGACAGATCCTGCGAGATCAGCGTCACCATGCCGGTGTCGTGCGGACGCGGAGAGACTTCACTGAATACCACTTCATCGCCGCATACAAACAGCTCCACACCAAATAATCCATAGCCACCCAGTGCGTTGACCACGGTTTCCGCGATATGCTGGGCACGCTGTAGCGCCAGGTCGCTCATCTGCTGCGGCTGCCATGACTCACGGTAATCGCCGTCTTCCTGGCGATGACCGATAGGGGCGCAGAAATGAATGCCGTCAACGGCCCTGATGGTCAGCAGGGTGATTTCAAAATCAAACTTCACCACGCCTTCAACGATAACGCGTCCCGCCCCGGCGCGACCGCCTTGTTGCGCATAATCCCAGGCCTTATCCAGCTGGCTGGCATCGCGAATAAAACTCTGGCCTTTGCCGGATGAACTCATAACGGGTTTGACGATGCAGGGAAAACCAATCCCGGCGGCGGCAGCGACAAAATTTTCTTTGCTGTCGGCAAAGCGGTAGGTTGAAGTGGGCAGCGCCAGCTCCTCTGCGGCCAGACGACGAATGCCTTCGCGGTTCATGGTGAGGCGGGCAGCGCGGGCAGTGGGCACGACGCGCTGACCTTGCTGCTCCAGCTCCAGCAGTTTCTCTGTTGCGATGGCTTCAATCTCAGGCACCACGAAGTCTGGTTTCTCCTGGGCAATAACGGCGGCCAGTGCGTCGCCGTCCAGCATATTTATCACATGGCTACGGTGCGCTACATGCATCGCAGGCGCATTGGCGTAGCGGTCAACCGCAATCACTTCCACACCCAGACGCTGACATTCCAGCGCGACTTCTTTGCCCAGTTCTCCTGAGCCTAACAGCATGACGCGCGTGGCAGCAGGGCGTAGCGCAGTTCCGAGAGTCGTCATCATTTCACCTAAGCAGTCAACCAGTCAAAATTCGCGCGCAGTATAAACGAAAACGTTTGCGTTCTCACCCCTTGCGCACATTTCATCTCGTTTGCGCTACTTTTCCTGCTCTGACGTTTCCTGACATCTTTTTGGTAATGATGATGTTTCTGGATGGTAACGGGAGTAAATAATGAATAACTGGCTGCAACAGATTCAATCAGTACTGGCAAAAAAGAGCGGTGACGGCAAATCCGGCGGCGGACTGAGTGAGATGCTGGCCCCCGGTGCGCTGGGTGGCCTGGCGGGATTGCTGGTGGCCAGTAAATCATCACGCAAGCTGTTAACTAAATATGGCGGCAAAGCCTTAATCATCGGCGGCGGGGCAGCAGCGGGCGCGGTGTTGTGGAACAAATACAAACAGCGGGTGCGTGAAACCCATCAGGACGAACCGGGTTTTGGTGAGTTACAGACGCCGGTTGATCAGCGCGCAGAACGACTGGTCACGGCCTTGGTGTTTGCCGCCAAAAGCGACGGGCATATTGATGACCGTGAACGTGCGACGATTGAGCAGAACATTCATCAGGCAGGCTATGGTCAGGATGCGGAGAAACTGATCCAGCAGGCCATGCAGCGGCCGCTGGACCCCGAATGGCTGGCGGCGGATGTTAAAAATGAAGAAGAAGCACTGGAACTCTATTTTCTCAGCTGTGCCGCCATTGATGTTGATCATTTTATGGAGCGCAGCTACCTGTCGGCACTGGGCGACGCGCTAAAAATTCCGCAGGATGTCCGAAAAGGTATCCAGCAGGATATTGATCAGCAGAAGGCCAGTTAACCCATGTCCGGGCCCGTAACAGGGCCCTGAACAAGCTCATACTCACTATCCCTGACTTGGCATCTGAAGACATTAGTGCCACCCTTAATGTTGATGATGTTCAGCAGGATGGATGATATGAAAGCACCTGACGCGAAAAAAATACCTTACGAGATGTCGCTGCATGGCGAGACGCGGGTCGATAACTACTACTGGTTGCGCGATGACAAACGCGAAAACAGCGATGTGCTGGACTACCTGCGTGCTGAGAACAACTATGGTCAGAAAATCATGGCGTCACAGGAGCCATTACAAAACCGTATTCTCCACGAGATCATTGACCGACTGCCGCCTCAGGACCATTCCGTTCCCTACGTAAAAAATGGCTACCGCTACCAAAGCCGTTATGAAAGTGGTAATGAATATGCCGCCTATTACCGGCAGCCTGCCAGTTATCAGGAAACTGATGAATGGACGTTGCTGCTGGATGCCAATCAGCGGGCTTCACACAGTGATTTTTATACTATGGGCGCGCTGCATATCAGCCCGGACAATCAGGTCATGGCCCTGGCTGAAGATTTCCTTTCCCGCCGCCAGTACGGCATTCGCTTTCGCAATCTGGAAAACGGGAGCTGGTATCCTGAGGTGCTGAATGATGCCTCTTCCAGCTTTGCCTGGGCGAATGATTCACGCACGCTCTACTATGTGCGCAAGCATCCGCAAACGTTGCTGTCTTACCAGCTCTGGCGGCATGAACTGGGCACGCCACAAAGCGATGACCAGCTGGTTTATGAAGAAAAGGATGATACCTTTCACCTCAGCATTCATAAAACCACCTCAAAACAGTTCATCCTGATCGTACTGGACAGTACCAATACCAGTGAAATTCAGCTGCTGGACGCCGATTTGCCGGACGCCCTCCCACAGGTCTTTCTGCCACGGCGACGCGATCACGAGTACAGCCTCGATCACTATGACTATACGTTTTTTATACGCTCAAACCGTGAAGGCAAAAATTTTGGCCTGTACCGCACGCGTTACCTCGACGAATCGCGTTGGGAAACCGTGATCCCCGCGCGTGACCATGTGGTGATGGAAGACTTTCAGCTCTTCCGTGACTGGCTGGTTGTCGAGGAACGCCAGCGCGGCCTCACCAGCCTGCGGCAAATGAACTGGCACACGGGCGAAACCAGCGGTATCGCATTTGACGATCCTACGTACGTGACCTGGCTGGCTTACAACCCCACGCCACGCACCAGTAAACTGCGCTATGGCTACTCCTCCATGACCACGCCTGCCACGCTGTTCGAACTGGATATGGACACGGGTGAACGCCGTATTTTAAAGCAGAGCAGCGTCAAAGACTTCAATCCGGATGAGTACAAAAGTGAACATCACTGGATTACCGTGACTGACGGCACCGAAGTGCCGGTCTCGCTGGTCTATAACCGCAAGTACTATCAGAAGGGACAGAACCCGATGCTGGTTTACGGTTATGGTGCCTATGGCAGCAGCATGGATGCGGACTTTAGCGTCAGCCGGCTGAGTTTGCTGGATCGCGGTTTCGTCTATGCACTTGTGCATGTGCGTGGCGGCGGTGAGCTGGGGCAACAGTGGTATGACGGCGGTCGTCTGCTCAATAAGATGAACAGTTTTACCGATTTTATTGACGTTACCCATGAACTGGTGGCAAGGGGTTTCGGGCACCCGGACCGGCTTTATGCCATGGGCGGCAGTGCGGGCGGACTGCTGATGGGGGCGGTCATCAATCTCGCACCGACGCTGTATCACGGCGTCGTTGCGCAGGTGCCGTTTGTCGATGTGTTAACCACCATGCTTGATGAATCAATTCCGCTGACCACGGGCGAGTATGACGAATGGGGCAACCCAAATGAGGCGAAGTATTACCACGCTATTCGTCAGTACAGCCCGTACGACAATATTGACGCCCGGCCCTGTCCTCATCTGCTGGTTACCACAGGCCTGCACGATTCACAGGTGCAGTACTGGGAACCGGCGAAATGGGTCGCAAAACTGCGTGAACATAAAACGGATGACACACTGCTCCTGCTCTGTACCGATATGGACTCAGGGCACGGGGGCAAGTCAGGGCGTTATAAAGCCTACGAAGGCGTCGCGCTGGAGCTGACCTTTATCATTGCACTGGCCCAGGGGAGTCTGCCCCCGCCTGACCTCAGGGAAGCTGACTGAGATATTTACGCAGCGCCTGTCGCAATGGCGGGCGCAAATCTTTAACGTTCTCAAGCATCCATTTCAGGTAACCCGGATCTTTGCGGGCAATGACGGCCAGCGCCTGGCCGCGATACTTACCAAACGGCAGTACATCATCGCGCTGGGCGGCAGGCTGAGAGCGCTGGCTCATTTCAGCGGCGCTCCAGCCAGACAGGTCCATAATGCGGATCAACAGGGCCGCCGTAACATAGCAGTCGTAAAGTGCGCGGTGAGCATGTAAATCTGCGGGCGGCGTCACTTCCAGCTTCAGACTGTGCCGCAGCGCCTGATTCCCGTATTTGATCCCTGGCCACAGCTGGCGTGCCAGCGTCATGGTGCAGATCCAGTCGCCGGCCATCTCAGGCAACATCCGGCGGTCGAAGCTGGCATTGTGCGCGACATAATATGCACTGCCGTGGTAGCGCGTAATGGCATCTTCAATCGGCGGCTTACCCAGCACCATCGCTTCAGTGATGCGATGAACGGCCATCGCCTGGCGGCTGATAGGGCGGTCGGGTGAAACCAAATCGCTCATAGGATTGACGATCTGGCCGTCAATCACATCCACGGATGCCACTTCGACAACGCCGCCTTGCAGCCCGCAGGTTTCTGTATCAATGACACGTAACATTATTTCTGTTTAGGCTCGTAGGGCAGGCGGGACAGATTCAGAGAGGCCTGGCGATAGTGCATCAAGCGCTGACGAAACCAGTCGCGCAGGGCTTCGGGTTGTTCACTGGCCACCATTTCAGCCACCACAGGCATGTTATAGCGTTCTTTAAATGCAACGCCTGCCGCCGCCAGATCAACGTTGACTTTGTCTTTCTCTTCCTGCGACAGCAAGGCAAGGTTATGACTCATGATATTCTCCTGATATGCGTGCGCAAAAGTA
Source organism: Pantoea stewartii (assembly GCF_011044475.1). NCBI lineage: Bacteria > Pseudomonadati > Pseudomonadota > Gammaproteobacteria > Enterobacterales > Erwiniaceae > Pantoea > Pantoea stewartii. Next base: position 724,442 of record NZ_CP049115.1, on the reverse strand, counting down.
ATGTTTTCCTCCGCCATACGCAAGGTAAAGGATAGCATTGCTGGCCTCGACAGTTAAATTGCAGCGGCGTATTCTTGCGCCACGTTTATGGCCTTACCAGGCGTTAACAGGATGATGTTATGAAGAAAACATTACTTTCGCATGGCGCAATGATCGCGTTTGCGACCTCGACACTGGCTTTTAGTCCGTTCGCGCTGGCGCACGCGCATCTTACGTCCTCTGTCCCCGCCGCAAAAGCCGAAATATCGCCCGCGCCGCAGCAGATAACCCTGAATTTTACGGAAGATGTTGAGCCCGCGTTCAGCGGCGTTGAGGTGGTGGATGCTCAGCATAAAACGATTGCGGGCAAGATCAGCCGCGATAAAGCCCGGCATAACCAGTTACGGGTTAACTTCGCTCAGCCGCTGACTCAGGGCGCGTATCAGGTAAACTGGCATGTGCTGTCCGTGGACGGGCATAAAACAAACGGAAACTATACGTTCACCGTGAAGTAATCCTGTGACGACACTGTGGGTGGTGCTGCGGGCACTGCATTTTACGGCGGTTATAGTACTGGTCGGCAGCCATTTCTGTACGACGCTGCTGGCACCCGTTTCGTTACGGGCGGCGCTGATATCGCGCCTGTCACGCCTGATGACAGGCAGTGCAATCCTGGCACTCCTGACTGCGCTGTGTATGCTGGCCGCGCAGACGGCATTGATGAGTGGCGACTGGCACAACCTGGCCGTGCCGGACGTATGGATGGCGGTGCTGTCTACACACTGGGGCGCGGTGTGGCAATGGCAACTCCTCTTTTCGTTGTGCAGCGTAGCCGCTATCCTGATGCGTGACCCGCAGCGGCAGTGGATCGGGTGGCTGACCAGTCTGCTACAGTGTGGTTGTCTGGCGCTCATCGGCCATGCCGCGATGAGAGAGGGGCTGGCTGGCATCGCGCAACAAGGTAATCACGTTGTACATCTGATCGCCGCATCTTTTTGGACGGGTGGCCTGGTGCCGTTACTGGTGTTGATGCAGATGGCACGGAACATTGCCTTCCGAACCACCGCAATCCGCACGATGATGCGTTTTTCCCGCTACGGGCATCTGGCTGTGGCCCTGACGCTGGTCACCGGACTCGTAAACAGCCTGCTGATTGCAGGCTGGCCGGGTGACTGGTCGCTTAACCGTTATGTTGTACTGTTGCTCTGTAAAGTCGCGCTGGTGGGCCTTATGGTGATGATTGCGCTCTGGAACCGCTACCGATTAGTTCCGCGTTTTCATGTCGCTGGCCTGGGCGCACAGCAGCAGTTTATTCGCATGACTCAGCTGGAAATTGTGCTGGCATGCGGCGTAGTGGGGTTGGTGAGTGTGTTTGCTACGCTGTCGCCAACCTGAAATGACCGACATTCAAGAAAGGAACGTTATGTTGCTGAAAAAAGCGATCCCTGCATTGCTGTTATTCACACTGGCTGGCCAGGCGCTGGCGGCACAAATTATCACCGTCAGCCGCTTCGAAATTGGCAAAGAGAAGTGGCCCTTTAACCGGGAAGAGGTGATGTTAACCTGCGAGAAAGACGGCGCGCTGTTTGCGATTAACCCCAGCACGCTGATGCAGTATCCCCTCAACGACAAAGCGGATGCGCAGTTCAAGGCCGGTCAGGTTAAAGCGCAGCCGATCAGCGTGATTCAGGCCCCGGATAAAGCCCATCCGGGTCAGATGATGAGTCTGCAGCCCATCGTCGATCGTGCTCAGGCGCTGTGCGCGAAATAACACGCGATACGGCAGGGTTGTCGGCAAAATTGTTTAGCCGATCACAAACCTGTCGGTTTTTTGCACAGCGCCGCTGCGCTGGCTGGAAAATCTCCTGTCTTGGCCTACGCTTTACAGGCAAGGCGAAAGCCTGAACGAATGCCAACTTTTAGCGCACGGCTCCTTGAGAGCCCTTTCCCTGGACCGAATACCTGGAATAGTGTTCGGTCTTTTTTTATACCCGACGCGTCTTAATATCTATCCCGGCCGCAAAACAGCCAAAACGCACCTGGCGCTGTCATCTTCCCGCCCTTGATCTCCCCGTGTAATCCCGCCACATTAGCGTTTCGCATTCTGATTTTCGTTACGGAGAGAAGCATGTCGTCTGAACAGCAAATCGCCTTACTGAAACGCATTGATGACCGCTACCGGATGCTGACTGGCAACGGATTATACTGTCCTGAGCACGTAGCCGATCGTTACCGCTGGCTCCACGAGGATGCGCCGTACAGTATTCTCGCGCATAACCGTGAGGCCGATCCGGTTTTTGTCTATGCCAACCGCTGTGCGCTGGATTGTTTTCACTACAGCCTGGCGGAGATGCTGCAACTGCCCTCACGGCTCAGCGCCGGGCCTGCCGACAGGGCGGAGCGGCAGCGTTTGCTGGACAGCGTGAGGCGCAATGGCATCGCCACAGGTTATAGTGGCCCGCGCGTCAATAAACAGGGTGAGACCTTCACCATCTACGAGGGTGAAGTCTGGCAGTCAGAAGAACACGAAGCGGACTGGGGGCAGGCTGCCTTGTTCTGGCCTCGTCCCCGTCAGTCCAGAAAGTAAAACAACGTTGTGCCACGTCATACCTTACCTGCGATGACGTGGCGCAATGGCGTTACACGCGGAAGGCTTCTACCATGCCGCGCAGCGCATGGGCCTGCTCGGACAGAGATTGTGAAGCCGAAGACGATTCTTCCACCAGTGCCGCGTTATTCTGCGTTACGCTGTCCATCTGACTCACCGCGACGCTGACCTGTGAAATGCCCTGCATCTGTTCGGCGGAGGCAAGGGAAATTTCATCCATCGCACTCGCGAGGTCGCCCACCATGCTGACAATTTTCAGGATACTTTCACCCGTACCGTTGGCCACTTTGACGCCGCTTCCCACTTGCTCCACCGCCTGCTCAATCAGGGATTTTATCTCTTTTGCGGCAGTGGCGCTGCGCTGGGCCAGCGTGCGGACTTCGCCTGCCACGACCGCAAATCCGCGTCCCTGTTCACCCGCCCGCGCGGCTTCAACGGCGGCATTCAGCGCAAGAATATTGGTCTGAAAAGCAATGCCTTCTATCACGCCGGTGATATCGCGAATTTTGGCGGCGCTCAGGGAAATATCGTTCATGGTTTCTGACATGCGGTGGACATCACTCTCACCGCTGCGGGCCAGCTCTGCCGTTTCACGCGCCGTTGAGGCCGTAGTTTGAGCACCGGCGGTATTACTTTTTACCGTCGCAGTTAACTGCTCCATGCTGGCCGCCGTTTCCTGCAAGGCAGCAGCCTGCTGTTCAGTACGCGAGGAGAGTTCGGTATTTCCCTGGGCGATTTCCTCTGCCGCCAGGGCAACATTGCCCGACGTTTGTTTAATTTCTGAGACCAGCCCGCGCAGCTTCGCCTGCATACCATCCAGGGACGCAAGCAGGCTGGTGGTGTCATGGCGACGCAGCGAAACGCTGGATGTCAGGTCACCCGCCGCAATTGCAGCGGCCAGCGCCTGCGCCTGGGCGGGCTCACCGCCCAGTTGACGCATCAGCACACGCGTAATCACATAGCCGGTTGCTACCGAGAACAGGACAGAAAGCACGGCTAACAGCACCAGCGTTACCGACGCCCGGCTGGTGGACTGGCTGTTAACTTCTACGGCGTTACGGCTGCTATACATCAGAATATCGGTGGCTTTATTAAGCGCATCCAGCATATTGCGCTGCAGTGGACGCAGGGTCGTCATGAGATAGCGCGTCGCTTCTGTTTGCTCATTTTTTAGTCCCAGTTGCCCGGCCGTCACGAAGGACGCCATCATCGGAGCTTCAAGTTCCCTGATATGATTCAGGGCAGCCTGTTCTTCCGCTGTAGACTGAGTCTGCATCATGGTTTCAAGTGTCTCGCGGTTTTGAATGAACAATGCTTTCTGCGTATTAAGGCGTTGTAACTCTGGCTGCATTTCTTTGTCGTCGGTGAGCAGGGCCAGATTTCGCACGGCTATCGCCAGATCGCGCAGTCCGCCACGCATATCCAGAATAAGTTGGTATTTTCTCATTTTGCTGTTCACGACATCGTCCATGCCCGTTTTGGCATGATGCAGGGAGGTCAGAGAAACGGCAGTACAGAGGATCAAAAGGAGAATGAGCAGGCCGAAACCCGTCGCAAGCCGTGTAGAGATTTTCATAATAAGATTCCTGATAAGGAGCGGTTTCGTTCTCTATCGGCATCAGAAGCATAAATAATTAATGGAAAATGCAAAATTTACATAAATATCGTTAATATTTTATTTTGCACCATTGAAAATGATCTTAATCAATAAATGGTCAGATAAAAGGATTTTATTGCGAAGAAGGGGGTAAATGATGAAAAAACAAAGAATTTATTTATGTATTACATCGGGAAAACATGTGTTTTTGAGGTGATAGATAAATATAAATGGTGATTCCCCCCTAACCCTGATGCGCCGCACAGCCTGGGCCGAATCCGGACCCGAAAAACGTTAAGCTCAGCACGTTTTTGCGATGCGTAAGGGGCACGCGCTTGTCTTTTTGCTGAAGTGTGAGGGGCGATTATCACGAGCCCGCACAGGGCCGCGACCGTCATGCGTGTCCCTGGATCACTGAAAATATGTGAGGCAGGTAACAATATTGACGAAAATTTTAAGTTTATCAGACACTCCCTTACCCTGATTTCTTCACCATAGCGACTCCATTCACAGCATGGGATAGCACAATGCGGAAATCATTAGCAGTGGCCTGGATGTTTTTGATTGTCTCGTTTGGTTCTGCCGCACAAAGCCTGGTACACAGCAGGCACGATCCGACGCATCTCGTAGGACTGAAAACGTACAGTAGCCTTGCCGATATGCCGGAATCACCGGATGAGCATGTGAGGGAAAAGCAGCATGATGTAGGCAATGCATTATGATGTGAGGATAAAAATGGCTCGCCCCGGCGAGCCATATTGGTATTACAGGGCAGGTTTGGGAGCCAGCACTTTTTTGCCCAGTCTGATGCCCGGTTTCTCAACATACTGGTACAGCAAAGAGGCCAGGCCATACGTCAGCGGCAGAGATACGGCACAGACAATCAGGAAACGCGTGACATCACTCTGGTAAGCAATATCCGTTTGTTTCAGCAACAGCGCGATAGCCGGAATCACAATCAACAGATGCAGCAAATACACGGAAAAAGAGACATCGCCCAGCCATGTACTCAGGCGGTTGTTTAACACCTTACGTGGAAGCTGAATGAGCCGCGCCATCAGACTGTTTTCCTGATACTGCCACAGCACCGCCGCCATGCCGATAATCATCAAGGCTTCCATCACCACCTGAAGTTTGATCGCGCCTAACCCGATAAACACACTGACCACCGGGCCAGCAAGGGCAAAGACCACATAGAGCAGGGACCTGCGCCGTACGGCCTCCGCCAGCAACATGCCCGAAATAAACATATTGAGTTTAATCAGAATCATGGACGGCATTTCAAAGGCTTCGTAATAGTCAGGCAGCAGATAACGGCCGGCACAGCTCAGCGCCATGATGCACAGCAATGCCGGGGCATAACCGAAGCGCATAACCGCCAGCATGATAAAGGGAAACAGCAGATAAAACTGCATTTCCAGCCCGATACTCCAGTCGGGCAGCGTGGTGTTAAAGCCATAGGCGGGCAGGACGCCAAACAGAAAAGAGAAATGCGTCACGACATTCATGAGTGACTGATCGGCATAGCGTGAGGCATCGGTCGCTGTGCCCGAATAAACATGTGCGATCGTGTCGCGCATCTCGCCAAACCAGGGGCCAGAGATGAGCGCGACCGCCAGCAGCAGATAGTAAAGCGGGGCGATGCGAAAAAAACGCCGTAGCCAGAATTTCTTGATGGTTTCCGGACTTTGCCACGGCTCTTTTTCCTGACGTTCGACATAGTTTTTTGCCATCAGGTAGCCCGAAAGCAGGATAAACAGATCCACGCCAATCCCCGGAGAAGAGAGTAAAGTGATATGGCAATGGATAAGCAAGCTTATGTGTCCCAGCAGTACCCAAAGAGAAGCAATCCCCCGTAACCCTTCCAGTTCCGTGGACCATCCTCGCGTTGCAGACATGGTAAAACCTCGTTAATCAATTATTTATACTGGATCCGAAGGCATCACTAAGCCCTAACAGTCGGATCAAGTCCACCTGCAATGATAAAAGTAAGAGGATTCTGACATTATGATGAATAATCGATCTGCGTGATAATACACACACCTTTGAGTGGCTCAGAAGTGACTGTCGATGACAAAGGTCAACCCCTTTCTCTGACGGGCCTGCCACTGCGGATAAGAGGGACGTATTTTCATAAACAGCAGGGCAGGACGGCATTGCAGACGTACGGGTAAAGGGCGGAAAGGGGACGTCTGCGTCCCCTGTTCTCAGGCCAGTTTCAGCATAACCATGCCCAGCAACAGCAGAGCCAGGCCCGCCCAGCCTTTGCGGTTCAGGCGCTGACCAAAGAGAATGCCGCCTGCAGCAACGGTGGCGACGAGACCAAACCCGCCCCAGAGCGCGTAAGCCACGGAAAGATCGATACCTTTCACGGCCTGCGACAGCGCACTGAATGCCAGCAGCACACAGCCCAACGACGCGATGCCGGGCAGGGGCTTTTTAAAACCGTTGCTGTACTTGAGCATGATATTGGCGGCAATTTCCAGCAGGACAGCCAGTGCCAGCCAGGCAAAATGAATCAGATCAGGCAGGGTCATGATCGGCCTCCTTCTTGCTGCCGGTTTTCATCAGCAGAATGCCGACAATCAAGGTGACCAGACCGCAGATTTTCAGCGGCGATACGGTTTCATCAAACAGATGCACGCTAAACAGCGTGATCAGCATAATGCCGATACCTTCCCAGAGGGCATAAGCGACCCCCAGTGCGATACGTTTGATGGCAAAACTCAGGAAGATATACGAACAGGCAATCATGCCCAGCATAATCAGATAGCCGCTCTGGCTTTGATTCAGGCTGGACCATTTCATGGTCAGGGTACCCATGATTTCCGCAACAATAGCGAGTGCTAATAATCCCCATGCGCGCATGGTTTTTTCTCCACAACTAGCATCGTAATTAACCCACCGTGATGCCACGGCAGAAAGGAATAAACGAGCGGAAAGAGGACTAAAGCGCGCTGCGCCAGTGCTGATCGAGGGCGTTAACGCTGAGTAATGCGAGGAACGAAAGGGCGGTAAAACGGGGAATGAACATCCTGCTCATAATTTCACAATGCATCCACGTTATTGCTTCTCTTCAGTGGACGGGTAAAGCCTCCGGTAATAAACACCCACACTTTATACCACCACCGGCGTTAAAAGCACAGCGCGATATTGTAAGTTGAATTGACATAAATCAGAGCAATCATGCTTATTATTCTGATTAATGTAGGTGATAAGTGCAGAAAAAAGAAATAAGCCGGACAGTTGTCCGGCTTAAGGTCAGGGAGGCGATCAGGCTGACCGCTCAGGTGCCTTACGCACTGGTGCATCGCCTGCAACATAGTAGTCTGCGGTACTGCGCGGCAGCGGTTGACGACCACGGATGCAGTCGGCGATTTTTTCACCGATCATGATGGTGGTCGCATTCAGGTTGCCCGTAATAATTAATGGCATTATGGATGCATCGACCACGCGCAAACCTTCCAGTCCATGTACGCGGCCTTCGCCATCAACCACCGCCATCTCGTCGTTACCCATCTTACAGGTTCCGCAAGGATGGTAAGCCGTTTCGCCATGGTTACGCACGAATTCATCCAGCTCCTCGTCCGTCTGGCATTCAATGCCCGGGCTGATCTCACGGCCACGGTATTTATCCAGCGCGGGCTGATTGATGATTTCACGTGTGATACGAATCGCATCACGGAACTCATGCCAGTCTTGTTCATGCGACATATAGTTGAACAGAATTGCGGGATGGCGACGCGGATCGCGGGACTTCAGGCGCACATGTCCGCGGCTGGGTGAACGCATTGAGCCTACGTGACACTGAAAACCGTGCGCATCGACCGCATTCGAGCCGTTGTAGTTAATCGCTACCGGCAGGAAGTGGTACTGAATATTCGGCCAGGTAAACTCTTCACGGCTGCGAATAAAGCCACCCGCTTCGAACTGGTTACTGGCACCCACGCCCGTGCCGTTAAACAGCCACTCTGCGCCGATCTTCGGCTGATTCCACCACTTCAGTGCGGGATACAGAGAGACGGGCTCCTTGCATTCATACTGCAGGTACATTTCAAGGTGATCCTGCAGGTTCTCACCTACGCCCGGCAGGTCATGGACGACCGGGATGTCAAACTGCTGTAACAGTTCGGACGATCCCACACCCGAGCGCTGTAAGATTTGTGGCGAAGCAATGGCACCCGCACACAGCAGCACTTCGCGTCGCGCATGAACGGTGTGCAGCGTATTACTGTCACCGATCATATATTCCACGCCAATTGCACGCTTGCCTTCAAACAAAATACGGTCAGTGGTGGCATGGGTCACGATTTTCAGGTTCGGTCGGCGTTTCGCCTGGTCAAGATAACCGCGCGCGGTGCTGGAACGTCGGCCTTCTGGCGTGACGAAGCGGTCCATCGGCCCAAAGCCTTCCTGCTGATAACCATTCAGGTCATCTGTGCGCGGATAGCCGGCCTGAACGCCTGCCTGAATCATTGCTTCAAACAGCACGTTGTTGCCTTTCTTCGGCGTGGTCACGCTGACCGGACCATCGCCGCCGTGGTAGTCATTGGCACCGGTATCGCGCGTTTCTGACTTGCGATAGTAGGGCAGACAGTCCAGATAGCTCCAGTTTTCCAGGCCGGGCATGCTTGCCCAGTTGTCCAGATCCATCGCGTTACCCCGGATATAACACATGCCGTTGATCAGCGAAGAACCGCCCAGGCCTTTACCCCGACCACACTCCATGCGGCGGTTGTTCATATACGGCTCAGGCTCAGTTTCATACGCCCAGTTATACCGTTTTCCCTGTAAAGGGTACGCCAGGGCCGCTGGCATCTGCGTCCGAAAATCGAAACGATAATCAGGCCCACCCGCTTCCAGCAGCAGTACATTCACGCTACTGTCTTCAGTCAGTCGGGTGGCCAACACATTCCCTGCGGATCCGGCTCCAATGATAATGTAATCAAATTCCATTCGTCGCTCCTCAGGTAAGGGGATTAAAAGACAGACTGAAAGCGCGTCAGCTCAACCTGAACCGACTTCACCTGGGTGTAATTCTGCAGCGTCATCAAGCCGTTTTCACGACCGACGCCAGAATGCTTGTAACCGCCGACAGGCATTTCAGCGGCAGATTCACCCCAGGTGTTAATCCAGCAGATGCCCGCTTCAATCTGATGAATGACGCGGTGCGCACGATTCAGATCCCGGGTCACCAGACCCGCGGCCAGACCATATTCGGTATCGTTAGCGCGACGTATCACTTCCTCTTCCGAGGTGTAACTCAGGATCGACATCACCGGCCCGAAAATTTCCTCACGGACAATTTTCATGTCGTCGCGGCAGTCGCTGAATACGGTTGGTGCCACCCACGCGCCCTGATCAAACCCGTCACCGGTTAAGCGTTTACCGCCACACAGCAGACGGGCACCTTCTGCAATACCGGACTCAATAAAGCGCATCACGTTGTCACGGTGGCTAAAGCTGACCAGCGGACCAAAGTTCGTCTCGGGATCGCGCAGATCGCCCGCTTTGATACGGGCAACACGTTCTACGATTTTGGCTTCGAACGCAGACTGCAATGCGGCCGGGACAAAAACGCGGGTACCGTTGGTACATACCTGGCCGGAACTGTAGAAGTTAGCCATCATGGCGATGTCGGCGGCTAAATCGAGATCGGCGTCATCAAAGATGATCAGCGGGGATTTGCCGCCCAGCTCCATGGTGACGTCCTTCAGGGTCGATCCTGCCGCATTTGCCATGACTTTTTTGCCGCTGACGACACCGCCGGTAAATGATACTTTATCGATACCCGGATGCTCGGTAAGCAGTTGACCGGTAACCGCGCCGGTACCGGGCAGCACGTTGAAAACGCCGTCCGGCACACCGGCTTCGGTGTAAATCTCAGCCAGTTTCAGGGCCGTCAGCGGTGTGACCTCGCTGGGTTTGAAAATCATGGCATTGCCTGCGGCGAGGGCCGGGGCAGATTTCCACAGGGCAATCTGAATCGGGTAATTCCACGCGCCAATACCGGCGACCACGCCTAAGGGTTCACGGCGGGTATACACAAACGCGGTATCACGCAGAGGAATTTGCTGGCCTTCCAGCGCAGGGATCAGCCCAGCGTAATACTCCAGCACATCGGCACCGGTAACGATGTCGACGCTGGCGGTTTCACTGAACGGCTTACCGGTATCAAGCATTTCCAGTTCAGCCAGCTCATCATTGCGCTCGCGCAGAATATCTACGGCCCGACGCAGAATGCGTGAGCGTTCCATGGCGGTCATGGCTGCCCAGACTTTTTGCCCTTTTCTGGCCGCCGCCACAGCGCGATCGACATCCTCGCGCCCGGCTATCTGGACATCAGCCAGTACTTCGCCGTTGACCGGATTAATCGTCTGGAAGGTTTCTCCAGACGTCGCGGCAACATAAGTACCATTGATGTAGAGGTGTTGTTCGGTGAATCGGGACATAATTTCTCCTGGTTCCGTTACGCGTGTTCGCCGGCTAACTGCTGGCGAATAAATTGAGTGGTCAGTGTCCGTGCTGTCGTCGGGTCAAAGGGCTTGCCGCTTAATGCTGCGCGTAGCCACAGGCCATCAATCATGGCGGCCAGCCCGTGAGCGGCAAGCCTGGCCCTGTCCCTGGGCAACTGGCGGCGAAACTCCACGGCCAGCGATGAAAAAAGACGGCGATGACTGACCCGTTCCAGACGTTGAAGCTGAGGCTGGTGCATACTGCTTGACCAAAAGTCCAGCCAGGCTTTCATCACTGCGCGTTCGACCTGACTTTCGTCGAAGTTTCCCTCAACGATTGCGCGCAGTCGTTCTTCGGCGGGGGCGTTGGCTAACGGCTGCAGGCGACGGGCAACTGCCTCACGTAGTTGCCGGGTGACGTCGCGCATCGTGGCTTCCAGCAATCCGTTCTTGTCCTTGAAATAGTGGCTGATGATGCCAGTTGACACGCCCGCGCGTCGGGCAATCTGAGCAATGGTGGCATCATTAATACCTACGTCATTTATCGTTGCCAGCGTCGCATCGATCAGCTGTCGACGTCGTATTGGCTGCATCCCTACCTTTGGCATTGCGTTCGCTCCCACCCAAAATCAGTCCCCTATTTAATCTTTTTTTGATTGGATGTTCAATATAAATAGAAACCTTGTTAGGATGCTGTGTCTTAAAAGTTGAGTAAGTGAAGCGGTAAGTGTGGCAGATTCGTTAGTTTTGACCAGAATGTAACGGCAGGAAACGAAGCGTAAAAAACACTTACCCCTCGGGACACCGGATGTTTTTACCGGTTTGAACTCTTGCAAAATTGATAAGCCAACAACCAGAGGTAAACGATGATGAGTCCACCAGCGAGTGAAAAAGACAGAATCAACCCCGTGGTGTTCTACACCTCCGCAGGATTGATTCTGACCTTTTCACTCATCACTATTTTATTCAGCAGCGAAGCCGCCAACTGGATACTGAGGGCGGTAAACTGGGTGTCCGAAGCGTTTGGCTGGTATTACATGTTGGCCGCCACGCTTTATATCGTGTTCGTGGTATATATCGCCTGTTCCCGTTTTGGCTCCATTAAACTCGGGCCTGAGCAGTCGAAACCGGAATTCAGCATACTGAGCTGGTCGGCAATGCTGTTTGCCGCCGGTATCGGGATAGACCTGATGTTTTTCTCGGTGGCGGAACCGGTTTCGCAGTATATGCAGCCGCCGGAAGGGACAGGGCAAACGCTTGAAGCGGCCCGTCAGGCGATGGTCTGGACCCTGTTCCACTATGGCTTAACCGGCTGGTCAATGTACGCCCTGATGGGGATTGCCCTTGGCTATTTCAGCTACCGCTACAATCTGCCCTTAACCATCCGTTCCGCCCTGTATCCCATTTTTGGTAAACGCATTAACGGTCCCATCGGCCACAGCGTAGACATTGCCGCGGTAATTGGGACGATCTTTGGTATCGCTACCACGCTGGGAATTGGTGTGGTGCAGTTAAACTATGGGCTGAGGGTCCTGTTCGATATTCCGGAAGGATTAACGGCGCAGACGGCATTGATTATTCTGTCGGTGATCATTGCCACCATTTCCGTGACGTCGGGCGTTGACAAAGGCATTCGTATTTTATCGGAACTGAATGTGGCGCTGGCTCTCGGCCTGATTCTGTTCGTCCTGTTCGCTGGCAATACCGGCTTCCTGCTTAACGCACTGGTGCTCAACGTAGGGGATTACATCAATCGCTTTATGGGCATGACGCTGAATACGTTTGCCTTTGACCGGCCAACAGAGTGGATGAACAGCTGGACCCTGTTTTTCTGGGCCTGGTGGGTGGCCTGGTCGCCGTTCGTGGGCCTGTTTCTGGCACGTATCTCCCGTGGCCGTACCATTCGTGAGTTTGTGCTCGGTACGCTGGTGATTCCTTTTACCTTTACGCTGCTGTGGCTGTCGGTCTTCGGTAACGCGGCCCTGTATGAAATCCTTCATGGCGATGCGGGTTTTGCACAGGAAGTGATGGGCCATGCGGAACGCGGTTTCTACAGTCTTTTGGCGCAGTACCCGGCCTTCAAGCTGAGTGCTTCCGTCGCGACCATTACCGGTATGTTGTTCTATGTGACCTCGGCGGATTCCGGTTCGCTGGTGCTGGGTAATTTCACCTCCAAACTGAAAGACATCAACAGTGATGCGCCGAACTGGCTGCGTATATTCTGGTCGGTCGCCATCGGCGTCCTGACGCTGAGTATGCTGATGACCAACGGCATTACGGCGCTGCAAAATACCACGGTCATCATGGGGCTGCCGTTCAGTTTCGTCATCTTCTTCGTGATGGCAGGGCTGTATAAATCGCTCAAGGTGGAAGATTATCGCCGCGTGAGTGCGACGCGGGATACGGCGCCTTATCTGGCACATGCTACTGACCGCCTGACCTGGAAAAAACGGCTGTCGCGTCTGATGAACTATCCTGGCTCGCGCTACACCCTGAAAATGATGGATGACACGATCTTTCCCGCCATGGAGGACGTGGCAAAAGAGCTGGAGCTGCGTGGCGCGCGCGTCACGCTGGACCGCGTGGCCGCCGACGGGGAGCATCCTCTGGGTTATCTGGACCTGCGCGTACAGCTGGGCGAGGAGCAGGATTTCCTCTATCAGGTCTGGCCACAGCAGTATTCCATTCCGGGCTTTACCTACCGTGCGCGCAGCGGGAAATCTACCTATTACCGGCTGGAGACGTTCCTGCTGGAGGGCAGTCAGGGTAATGACCTGATGGATTACAGCAAAGAGCAGGTGATCATCGATATACTCGATCAGTATGAGCGCCACTTGAACTTTATTCATCTGCATCGAGAGGCACCGGGCAGCAACATTACGTTCCCCAGCGCCTGAACCCACAGCCCGTTAGCCGCCAGGTTAACGGGTTTTTTATGGCTGACGGAAAACCCAGCCGCGTAAACATGGTCCACAGCCAGTCAGGTTTTGCCGGAGGCCTACGATACATCCGGGGACAGGGAAATGTGTCATCACTGCCGTCCACGTGACAACGGGAGTTTACTGTCGGAATTGTCCCGACCTAAAGCGGGGCAAATTCAACTATCTTTAAACTTTACAGGACACCAATGACTGTTGTGGACAGGGAGTCGTATGCGAAAAATTCTCAGAACATTTCTGCCGCTTTACACCACCACGTTGTTGATGCTGTTGGGCTCAGGGTTACTCACTACCTACGTGTCACTGCGTCTGGCCCATGATAAGGTTAATGGTGCGCTGATTGGGGCCATCATTGCGGCAAACTATATTGGCCTGGTGATCGGTGGCAAGGTGGGTCACAACCTGATTGCGCGCGTCGGTCATATTCGTGCCTATGTAGCCTGTGCCGGCATTATCACGGCGTCAGTGATCGGACACGGGCTGACAGATTTTATCCCCCTCTGGGTTTTCCTGCGCCTGATCATCGGGCTGTGCATGATGTGCCAGTACATGGTGCTGGAAAGCTGGCTTAACGACCAGGCGGAATCGTCACAGCGTGGGCTAATCTTTGGCTTCTATATGGTGGCGACCTACCTTGGCTTAAGTAGCGGTCAGGCGGTGCTGACCTTACAAAGTGACTTTGGTCTTCAGACGTTGTTAATCGTGGCGCTCTGTTTTGCCCTCTGTCTGGTGCCGATTGCGCTGACGACGCGCACGCATGTTCGCGCGATGTCACCTGCGCCGATGGAGCTGGGCTACTTTCTTCGCACCATTCCTAAATTGCTCAGCACCACCTTATTAACCGGTATGGTCGTCGGCGCCTTTTATGGCCTGGCGCCGGTGTATGCCAGCAGCAAGGGATTCAGCGATGCGCAGACCGGTATTTTTATGAGCCTGACGATCTTTGCCGGGCTGGTATCGCAGTTTCCTTTAAGCTGGCTGTCCGACCGTTACGATCGTCAGCGGCTGCTGTTTTATATTGCGGCGCTGCTGGCGCTGGCCTGTTTGCCGCTGGTGTTGCTGCCCAGGCTGTCATTTCACTGGGTGCTCGGCATCGCCTTTCTTGCCAGCATGGTGCAGTTTGCCCTCTATCCTTTGCAGGTGGCGCTGGCAAACGATCAGGTGGCGGCGGAGCAGCGCGTTTCACTGACGGCCTGTCTGCTGATGGCGTTTGGTATCGGAGCCAGTATCGGCCCGTTGCTGGTGGGCTCGCTGATGCAGCCTTTCGGCAGTAACATGCTTTATCTGTTCTTCACGGTGTGCACCCTGTTGATTGCTGTGCTGAGCTATGTGAAGAAAGCGCCGCTTCCGTTACCGACTACCGAGGTACCCTTGCCCCACGTGGTGTTACCGGACAGCCTGGCTACCTCGCCTTTAGGCGCGGCGCTTAACCCGGTGCTGGAAGACGAGGCGATTCAGGCGGCGATGGTCACCAGTGATGAGGAGGGCGCAGAGGACGAGGGTGAGAATGAGGACGAAGGCGACGTGACCCAGGCGCGCGACGATGAAAGCCGCAGCAGGGCCACGTCAGGTTCCACATCTTCTGACGGATAAGCGTTACGGGCGATGAAAATCCTCGACAAGCAGCATGGGTTTTGCCACGCTGAAAGCCGTTACCGCAAGGGGGAATGTCATGTTAGAACTGCGCCCAAACTGTGAACGTTGTGATATCGATCTGCCTGCGGCATCGCGTGATGCGCGCATCTGTTCGTTCGAATGTACCTTCTGCGCGACCTGCGCTGAGCAGCATCTGCAGGGGCATTGTCCCAACTGCGGGGGAGAATTAGTGCGACGTCCCATCCGGCCCGCCGCCAAATTGCTGACCCATCCGGCGAAAGCGCGCACCGCCTGAGTTATCAGCATGCATCGCGCCAGAATGCGCCGGCGCGATGCATGCCGCCTGTGCAGGTCCGTCCGCGCTGAACGACGGTTCTGGCGCTGCTATCAGCAAAACAGCGCCGCATGCGTGACAGTGTCACTTGCAGGATGTGACGGCTTAACGGAACAGCCGACCGTCGCGCACCAGTTCGCGCGGATAGCTGTTTTTAATCCGGCTACCAACCCGTTTTGCCAGCCCCAGCGGCTGAGCCTGATAGGTCACAATCATCTCATCAACGGTGGGCGGGTTTTCAGGGTAGATATCGCGACCGCGAAACCACGCTTCCGCTTCCGCCTCATTCAGTTCCACTGTCTGCGCTGGACGCGGTGACGCCAGCGCGACAACGGCCTCATGTTGCCAGCGATAACCCTTCGCAAAGGTTTCAGCCAGTTTCAGGCCAATCCGCGAGAAACGGACCTGCCCTAACAGCGGAACGATGTCGGCGGGAAACAGCCAAATTTCTTTATCGCGTTGCCACAGTTGCAGGCGCTCATCCCACTGAAGCGCCACCTTCGCGGCCGCCTGAACAATATCGTTTTCCAGTTTGCGGTTTACGGGGGTAAACGGGAGCTTGCCGACTTTGTATGTCGGCGCAGGCAGCCGCTCAACAGAGGCGATTTTGCGTAACCGCGCGACAAAGAAGCCTTCACTGTCAAACAGCTGAGGAAAGACGTGCAGGTAACCTTCGGGCGTGGCTGCCTGTTCTGCGCCTGGAAACAGCGTCGTCAGCGGCGCAACCTCGACGGCTGCGGGATAGCGCGCCAGCAGCCAGGCCACAACCTGTTGGTTTTCGATCGGATTGAGTGTGCAGGTGGAATACACCAGCGTACCGCCGGGCTTCAGGGCATGAAACGCGCTGTCAATCAGATCGCGTTGGGTCTGGGCGATATCGCGGGTGCTGGCAAGCGACCAGTTTTTCAGCGCATCCGTATCTTTACGTATCACGCCTTCGCCAGAGCAGGGCGCATCCAGCAGGATCGCATCGAACTGTTCCGGCAGCGCAGGCCCAAAGACGCGGGCGTCAAAGTGAGTCAGCGCGGTATTGGTCACGCCACAGCGGGTAATGTTCGCGTGCAGCACTTTTACCCGGCTGGAAGAGAACTCATTAGCAAGGACAATTCCCTGGTTGTGCATTCGGGCAGCAATCTGTGTTGTTTTCGAGCCGGGGGCGGCCGCCATATCCATGACATGCTGTGCATCGGGACAGGCATCAAACAGCGCCGTCACCGGCAGCATCGAGCTGGCTTCCTGAATATAAAACAGGCCACTCAGATGCTCTGCCACGCTACCCAACGGTAAACTTTCATCCTCCCGGCTGATCCAGAAGCCGTCTTCACACCACGGCACCGGCGTAAGCTGCCAGCCGTAGTGAGCCGTTTGGGCCAGAAACGCGCTGACGCTGATTTTTAACGTATTGACTCGCAGGCTGCGGCGTAACGGTTGCTGGCTGATGTCGATAAACTGCTGCAGGCTGGCCTCATCGGGCAGGCTCTGGCGCATAAGGTCAAGGAAATCGGCAGGAAAACGTGAAGCGGCGTCGGACACGGATAAGTTCTCTTTGAGGCAAAGGCGGGAGTGTAACACGCGGAAAGAAAACGGGCAGCCTGGCTGCCCGTTTTGGGAGGATTAAGGTTGGTTCGGGTCAGGAATGGCCGTACCCCAGTTACGCCACTCTTTCGGCGGTTCGTCCTGCAGCAGGAAGTGCTTGTTCGCATTCGCCTGCGGGGCCAGCGGGACCGTCTGTGGCGTAGCAAACTGAATGCCGCCGCGGATAAATTGCTGGAAGGTACCGGTTTTCACCACACCGCCAATCAGCCCAAAGTCCAGGTTATAGCCGGAGGCGAGCCAGAACACCGAGTTATTACGTACCAGATGCTGATATTTCTTACTGATGCGCAGGGCGATTTGCACGCGATCCGCCATATTACCCAACGAGGTGCCGGTCACGGTACCGACTTCGACGCCCCGGAACAGGACCGGCGTTCCTAATGACAGAGAACCCGCTTCGGTGGCATCCACATAGATGTTCAGGCCGTTGAGGTAACGCGAGTCGGTGATGGTGCTTTCCTGCAGCTCAAAGGTCCGCGCGCCGCGTCCTTTACCCGGGTCAACGTTAACGTAAGGCTGCAGGATCGTTTCCAGATGATTCACCCCGGCGGCCGAAATCTCGGGCGACACCACGGAGAAACGACTGTCGACGCGCGCGAAGTTCTGCACGTATTCCGGGTAAAGTACGGCTTTGGCCACCACCTGATTATTGTCATCACTCAGCGACAGCGATTCGATCTGACCCACGTTAATGCCCAGATAGCGAATCGGCATGCCCGCAGACAGTTTGCTGGCATCATAGGTGTGCAGGGTAATCTGGCTGCCCACCGCGCGAGCGGCCGTTTCGGACGGATAAAGCACGCGTTTTACGCCTTTATCCACTTTCGCCCCGGTCAGGTTGTCAAAGCTGATCGCGCCTTTTAAAGCCCGGTTCAGCGGGGAGGCCTGCACCGTTAATCCGCTGCCGTTAAGCTGCACGCGTGCGCCGCCTTCCGCCCAGAAGACACTTTCGTTGGTGAGGAGCTTACGGTATTCCGGTTTGATATGAACGGCAATATCAAACGCATCCGCGCGCGGTGTGACTTTCGTGATTTCGCCTACCTGGAACTTGCGGTACAGCACGACAGATCCCGCCTGAACATCCGGCAGACTTTTCGCGGTCAGCATCAGCGTGGTCGACGGACCGTCACCCACAATACCTTCCTCCGCACGTTCCGCATCCGCAAACAGCGGATAGGCGGCTTTTGGCGCGCCGCGCTTGCCGGGATCCAGACGAATACCACCATCGACCCATTCACGTGCGCTGGCTCCCAGCACCTGCATGCCGTCCAGACCGAATTTCACATCAAGACGACTGTTCACGATGAATTTACTGTCGCTGTGCACCAGTTGCCGGTGGTCAGGATTAATTGCCACAACAAAATTCACCCCATTTTCATCCAGATCGCGCGAGATGACCTGGCCGATTTTCATACCGTATAACATCAGCGGTTGCCCCGCATCGATGCCATAGCTCTCCGGCGCGCTGAGTTTTACGGTGAGCACATTGGGTTGCTGTAGCAGCGTTTTGTCAGGCGCAACCACGGTAAAATGCTGTGCGGGTGGACCGTCGCCGGGCACCAGTTCAAAGGTATTGCCGGTCAGCAGACTGCTCAGGCTGGTGTCAGTCAGGCTGAGTTTCGGACTGTGCATTTCAATGCGTGTGCCTTCGCGCATCAGGCCGACCACAGACGGATCAACCGTCATCTCGCCGGTGACTTTGCCGCCGTCCTGCAGATTCAGTTTGGTGAGCGTCCCGACTTCCAGACCCTGGTACATTAGCGGCGTTCGGTTAGCCGACAGGTTATCGCCGTTGGGCAGGTCGAGGCTAATCAGCACACCGCGCTGGCTGTGAGCCAGGTCAGGATAAAGGGTGTAATTCTGATCGCTCTTTGCGGCTTCCGCGCCTTCGGGCGAGTCAAAGGCAATCGCGCCATTGACCAGCGCCGCCAGGCTTTCCAGCTGCACTTTGGCACCGCTCAGGCTGACATCGGCGTTCAGGCCGGACACGTTCCAGAAACGGCTGTTGGTTTTCACCAGGTTGACGAAGCGACGTTCGATAAGCACGTCAATTGACACGCCGTTGTTTTGACCGTTGATACTGTAGTCGTACACGCGGCCTACCGGAATTTTGCGGTAATAAACCAGTGAGCCGGTATTCAGCGAGCCCAGATCCGGTGCATGAAGGTGGATCATCAGCTCGCCGGTATTGACACGGTATTTCGGTTGCGTATCCAGGGCGGTGAAGGTGTCGCTCTCTTTACCATCGCCCGGCATCATGCCGATGTAGTTACCGCCGACCAGCGCATCAAGGCCGGAAACCCCGGCCAGCGAGGCTTTCGGCGTCACCAGCCAGAATTGCGTATTCTCACGCAGCGCATCACGCATATCACTTTTGATACTGGCTTTGATCTGGATCTTGCGATAGTCGTCGCTCAGGTTGATGCCCTGCACGGTACCGACTTCCACGCCCTGATAGCGCACAGGCGTGCGCCCGGGCACAATCCCATCTGCCGTCTGGAAATTAATGGTGATTGTAGTGCCGCGCTCCTGAAAATTCGTCCATAGCAGCCAGCCCGCAATCAGCATGGCGATAACGGGCAGCAGCCAAAAAGGGGAAATTTTACGCTTATTACGCAGCGTAGCATTAGTCGGTGTAGTCGGCGTTTCCTGTTGCATGTGCATCCCAGAGCAGGCGGCTATCCAGCCACTCAACGGCCATAATGGTCAGGATCACAGCCGCGCCAAAGTAAAACGCGGCAGGTCCCATGGTAAAAGCCAGTAACTGGTCACGATTGACCAGTGACATGGTTAACGAAATGACAAACAGATCCAGCATAGACCAGCGACCGACCCAGGTTACAAAACGCAGGAGACGGATGCGGGTTTTCAGGCCTTGCTCGCAGCGAAAATGAATGCTGAGAAGCAGCGCCAGCATGACCAGAACCTTGGTAAAGGGCACTAAGATACTGGCGATAAAGACGATGGCGGCGACCGGAATATTACCGGATGCCAGGGAAAGAATGCCGGAGAAGATCGTATCTTCCCGCCGCGAGCCATTGAGGTACACCACCGAAATGGGCAGCAGATTGGCCGGGATCAGCAGCACAATGGAAGCGATGAGCGCAGCCCAGGATTTTTGCAGGCTGTGACGGCGACGGAAGTCGAGCGGTGTATGGCAGCGGGGGCAACGGCCTCGTGCGTCGGGAACATCGGTATAATGGCAGTTGAGACAAACCTGCAGATCCTCCCGTCGCGTCACCTGAGGCTGTTGCGGATAAAAGTGTTCCCATAGCTGCTCAATATTGAGATGAATCAGCGTCATCACGCTCAGGACGGTCAGGGCAATGTAAGCCACCAGACCGTAGCCCATTTCGAGATCGGCGTATTCCTGAACTTTAATCGACGCCACCGCGATGCCAATCAGGAAAATGTCCAGCATGACCCACTCTTTCAGCTTCTCCAGCATCAGCAGAACCGGGCGCAGATTCATGCCCAAACGCTGGCCCAGCGCCAGGTAGCCAATGCCGGCCACAAGCGTGACGGGCGCACCGATAGTGCAGAACGCCACCATGGAGGCCGTTAACACGTTGCCCTGTAGCGTCATCTGCACAATGCCTTCCAGCAGGCTGGCGTTAATGCGCATACCCAGCAGCCGGATATCAATCAACGGCATGCTGAAGGCGAACGGCATCAGGACCAGCATGGTGGCCGCCATCGCCAGCAGACGCGTCATCGACCAGTCATAGCCGCTGACAATTTGTGCATTACAACGGGGGCAATGTGCCGACTGATGCGATTTCACATCTGGTAAGGAAAAAAGGGTATCGCATTGCGGACAACGCTGATAACGTGCGTGGGGCAATGTCTCGCTAATCGCGTGAATTTTCATAAAGAGTGCAGGGTTCGCTTATTGTTATTTACGCAAAGGGTTGTTAAGACATTGCTGTGTACCTGTTTCGGGTATCACGCTTCGATCCACAGAATATTAAGGTTATAGTAACTAACGCTATGATTCACCTTATGGCTATGGATTTTTAGTGCTTATTTTTAACTGGCGGAGTGGTTAGCCGCCCGGATGTCACTGGTAACGGTTGAATAATGAACAAAACTGCCTTTTACGCCGATTTAGATCGCGATATGCGCGCCTTGCTGGCGGGAGAAACGGCGTTCCTCGCCGCGATGGGTAACTTTAGCGCGCTGTTGTATGAACGTCTCGAAGGCGTGAACTGGGCAGGCTTCTACCTGCTGACGGAAGAAGACACACTGGTGCTTGGCCCGTTCCAGGGTAAAATTGCCTGTGTGCGCATCCCCGTGGGTAAAGGTGTCTGTGGTACAGCGCTGGCGCAAAATCAGGTCCAGCGTGTAGATGATGTGCATGCGTTTCCGGGGCACATCGCCTGCGATGCGGCCAGTAATGCTGAAATTGTGATTCCTCTGAAAGTAAACGGTCACGTTGTGGGCGTGCTGGATATCGACAGTGTGGAATACAATCGCTTTGATAGTGATGATGAAAAAGGGCTGGTAGCCTTGACTGACGGGCTTTGCGACGTGCTCGCGAACACGGACTTAGAAAAATATTTGCAGCTGACGCGTAGCTAATCGACTGGATTGCATGGCATTTAGCGATGTTGTCATTATAATGTCGCCTGTTCATGCCTGCTCTGGTCGGCAAACCCGTAGTAATCAGGAAATTTCATGGAAAATCAACCTAAGTTGAATAGCAGTAAAGAAGTCATTAGCTTTCTGGCGGAGCGCTTTCCGCACTGCTTTAGCGCTGAAGGTGAAGCGCGTCCGCTCAAAATCGGTATCTTTCAGGATCTGGTCGAGCGCGTTCAGGGCGAAATGAACCTGAGCAAAACACAGTTACGTTCAGCATTACGTCTTTATACCTCCAGCTGGCGCTATCTGTACGGTATTAAAGCGGGTGCGACCCGCGTGGATCTCGACGGCAATCCGTGCGGTGTTCTCGATGAGCAGCACGTTGAGCATGCCCGCAAGCAGCTGGAAGACGCGAAAGCGCGTGTTCAGGCGCAACGCGATCAGCAGCGGGCCGCGCGTCGTGAAGCCGGTGAGGGCGAAGAAGGGGCCAGCGCGCCACGTCGTCCACGCAAACCTGCTCCGCGTAAATCCGCAGAGGGTGACGCCGCGCGTAAGCCGCGTCCGCAGTCTGCTGAGCGTCCTACTGCATCGCAGCATCGCAAACCGGCACCCCGTCCGGAGCAGCAGCAGGCTAAACCCATCACTGATACCTCAACTTTGCAACCCGGCCAGAGTATTAAAGTTAAAGCAGGCAAAAGTGCAATGGACGCAACCGTTCTGGAAGTTTCTAAAGACGGCGTCCGGGTACAGCTCGCTTCCGGCATGGCAATGATTGTGCGCGCAGAACACCTGCAGTTCTGAAACGGAGGCTGACCCCGGCATGAACACCTTGTTAAAAGTTGGATTGATCGCGGGCCTGCTGTTGTCAGGCCCTTCCTTTGCCGCCGAGAACATCACTCGTGCCGATCAAATTCCTCAGTTGCATGAAGATCCCCAGGATCCTACCGTCAGCGAGCGCGTCACCTCACGGTTCACGCGTTCTCACTATCGTCAGTTCGATCTGGACGGGGCGTTTTCCGCCAAAATTTTTGACCGCTACCTCAACATGCTCGACTACAGCCACAACGTGCTGCTGGCGTCGGATGTAGCACAGTTTGCCAGCAAGAAAACGCAGCTGGGTGACGAACTGCGTAGCGGTAAGCTGGATATTTTTTACGATCTTTATAATCTGGCCCAGAAACGCCGCTTCGAACGCTATCAGTACGCGCTCACGGTCCTGGCTCGCCCGATGAACTTTACCGGTAATGACACCATCGATATTGACCGTTCCAAAGCGCCCTGGCCGAAAGACCAGAACGAATTAAATGCGCTGTGGGATGCCAAGGTGAAATACGATGAGTTGAGCCTGAAGCTGGCCGGAAAAGACGAAAAAGAAATTCGTGACGTGCTGACCAAACGCTATAACTTCGCCATCCGTCGCCTGGCACAGAGCAACAGCGAAGATGTGTTCCAGCTGGCAATGAATGCATTTGCCCACGAAATCGATCCGCACACCAACTATCTGTCGCCGCGCAATACCGAGCAGTTCAATACTGAAATGAGCCTGTCGCTCGAAGGGATTGGCGCCGTACTGCAGATGGATGACGATTATACCGTGATCAATTCTATGGTCGCAGGTGGCCCGGCGGCGAAAAGTAAAGCCATCACCGTTGGCGATCGTATTGTCGGCGTCGGTGAGCCAGGCAAGCCAATGGAAGATGTGATTGGCTGGCGTCTGGATGATGTCGTCGCCAAAATTAAAGGACCGAAAGGCAGTAAGGTTCGCCTTGAAATCCTGCCTGCCGGTAAAGGTACTAAAACCCGCATTGTGACACTGACGCGTGAGAAAATCCGTCTGGAAGATCGCGCCGTTAAGATGAGTATTCACAATGTGGGCAAACAGAAAGTCGGCGTACTGGATATTCCGGGCTTCTACGTGGGCCTGACCGATGATGTCAAAGTGCAGTTGCAGAAACTGCAAAAGCAGAATGTCGACAGCATCGTGATTGATCTGCGGACCAACGGCGGTGGCGCACTGACCGAGGCGGTCTCACTGTCTGGCCTGTTTATCCCAAGTGGCCCCGTGGTGCAGGTGCGCGACAATAACGGTCGCATCCGTCAGGACAGCGATAACGACGGCATTGTGTACTATAAAGGGCCGCTGGTGGTGCTGGTTGACCGCTTCAGTGCGTCTGCCTCTGAAATCTTTGCGGCGGCAATGCAGGACTATGGGCGTGCGCTGATTGTTGGCGAGCCGACCTTTGGTAAAGGCACCGTTCAGCAGTATCGCTCGCTGAACCGCATTTACGATCAGATGCTGCGTCCGGAATGGCCTGCGCTGGGATCGGTTCAGTACACGATTCAGAAGTTCTACCGTATTAACGGTGGCAGTACACAGCGTAAAGGCGTCACCCCCGATCTGCTGATGCCTACCGGCGTTGAAGCGGCAGAGACAGGCGAGAAGTTTGAAGATAACGCCTTACCGTGGGACAGCATCACGGCTGCCACCTACGCGAAAACCGGGGATGTGAAAGCGCTGGTGCCGCAGTTGACGAAAGAACATGATGAACGTATCGCGAAAGATCGTGAGTTCCAGTACATCATGAAGGACATTGCCCGCTTTAATGCCATGAAGGACAAGCGCAATATCGTGTCGCTCAATCTTGCTCAACGCGAGAAAGAGAACCACGAAGACGATGCGCTGCGTCTGGAACGCATTAATGCGCGCTATCAGGCCGAAGGCAAAAAGCCGCTGAAGAGCCTGGATGACCTGCCTAAGGATTACAAAGAACCCGATCCTTATCTGGATGAAACCGTCAAGATTGCCAACGATCTGGCGCAGCTGGAAAAGACGCTTCCCGACGCGTCCGCAGCGAAAAGCAACTGATACGTTCTGGTTTAATAAAAAGCACCGCACTGCGGTGCTTTTTTTATGATAAGTCTGGCAAGGATGCGTTACGTTAATGTGTTGTACTGCGCGCATTCAGTAGGGTTGCGGTAAAGGTTATGTCATATTGTAAAGTTATGTCTTTTTAGGCACTTAAACGTTAAGGTCGCTTGAAAACCCGCACAATGCTCATAGGATATGTATCCGCGCATGAGCGCATGAACTACTGAGGATGATTAACCGTTATGATGCGTATTGCTCTTTTCCTGCTGACCAACCTGGCAGTGATGTTGGTATTCGGGCTGATTCTCAGCCTGACAGGAATTCAGTCAAGCAGTGTTCAGGGCCTGATGATTATGGCAGGTCTGTTTGGCTTCGGCGGTGCGTTTGTCTCACTGCTGATGTCGAAGTGGATGGCGTTGCGTTCGGTCGGCGGTGAAGTGATTGAACAACCACGCAACGAAACCGAGCGCTGGTTGTTAGAGACCATTAGCCAGCAGGCCCGGCAGGTCGGTATTGCGATGCCGCAGGTCGCGATTTACCACGCGCCTGACATCAACGCCTTTGCCACCGGTGCCCGCCGTAATGCGTCACTGGTGGCTGTATCGACCGGGCTGCTGCAAAACATGAGCCGCGACGAGGCTGAAGCGGTGCTGGCGCACGAAGTCGCGCATATTGCCAACGGCGATATGATCACCATGACCCTGATTCAGGGCGTCGTGAACACCTTCGTGATTTTCGTTTCGCGTATTCTGGCGCAGATTGCGGCAGGCTTCATGTCTGGTAACCGCGATGGGGAAGAAAGCAGCAACGGTAATCCGCTGGTATACTTTGCCGTTTCTATGGTGCTGGAACTGGTGTTTGGTATCCTTGCCAGCATCATTACCATGTGGTTCTCTCGTCACCGTGAGTTCCATGCGGATGCCGGTTCAGCGAAACTGGTGGGCCGTGAGAAGATGATTGCGGCACTGCAGCGCCTGAAAACCAGCTACGAGCCGCAGGAGCCCAGCAGCATGATGGCGTTTTGTATCAACGGTAAAGGGAAGTCATTCAGCGAGCTGTTTATGTCGCATCCCCCGTTAGATAAACGTATTGAAGCGCTGCGTAGCGGCGAATACCTGAAGTAACCCGGCAAAAAGGCGACTGAGAAGTCGCCTTTTTTTATCACTGTACGCGCGGTGTTTTTATGCGCGACAGACTGAGCAGGGCCGCTGCGGTTGAGAATCCAGCCGCCAGTAACAGCGCCGCATGGGTGCCGTCATTGCCCAGCCAGTTGAACATCAGCGCTACCAGTGCGGCACCGCTGCTCTGACCCAGCAACCGTGCCGTGCCCAGCATACCGCTGGCACCACCGCTGCGTTGACGCGGAGCGGAGGTAATAATGGTGTGGTTATTCGGGGACTGAAACAGGCCAAAGCCCGCCCCGCACAGCATCATGCGCCAGATAATGTCCATGTCGTCTGGCTTCGCAGGTAAGTGAGCCAGCAGAAAAAGCCCGATGGCAAACAGGGCCAGCCCTAATCCCCCGAGTAAGCCCGCATGCACTCGTTCAATTAAACGTCCCGCGACCGGCGAGAGCAGCATGGTGGCCAGCGGCCACGGCGTAAGCAATAAACCGGTTTCGACCTCTGTACGCCCCAGCACGCTTTGCAGGTAGAAGGGCAGTGATACCATCGCCAGCATCTGTGCGCAGAAAGAGCAGACGGAGGTGCACATCGACAGGGCAAAAATAGGGATGCGCAGCAAATCAACTGGCAGCAACGGCACGGCCATCGTCAGCTGGCGTCGGATAAAAAAGTAGCCCACCACAATCAGCGTGATAAGTTCTCCTGCGATAAGCCAGATCGATTGTCCCTGGGCAAAGCCACCCAGCGCCGAAATAAGCAGGCCGAAAAAGAGCGCATTCATTACCGCACTGGTGACATCAAACTTCTGTGTTTTGGCCCGTTGCGGGTTATCCGGCAGATAACGTAACGCCAGCCAGAGCGTGACAACGCCCAGTGGCAGGTTGATCAGGAACAACCAGCGCCAGCTGGCAAATGAGAGGATGGCTGCCGCAACCGTGGGGCCGGCTGCCGTCGAGATCGCCACCAGCAGGGCGTTGATCGCGATGCCGCGGCCCAGATAACGTGGGGGATAAATGATACGAATCAGAGCGGTGTTAACGCTCATGATCGCCGCACCCCCCAGGCCCTGAAGCACCCGGCCCAGCGTAAGCAGGGGAAGGGAGGGCGAAAGGGCGCAAAACACCGACGTGATGGCAAACACCACCAGCCCTGCCTGGTACACGCGGCGGTAGCCGACGATATCGCCTAAAAAGGACAACGACAGTAGCGAGGCGACAATGGCAATCTGATAAGCATTAATCACCCAGACTGACTGGGCCGGACTGGCCTGTAGCTCACGTGAGATGGTTGGCAGCGCGACATTGGCAATCGATCCATCCAGTACCGCCATGATAAGGCCGATGGCGATCGTCAGAATAGCCCAGTAGCGTTGGGGTACTGCGAGTCCGCCGTCAGAAGAGGAAAGTGACATAGAGGCTAATATTAAAGAGTGTGAATATCATCATGCTAATCAATTGGCCGCCAAATTGCATCGTACCCACGGAAAAAATATATTTTAGAGATGTTTCAAACTCGGAAGATTGCCGGGATCGGCGCTGTCACTCTATACTGCAACTCTGTTCCAGTTTTTTTGAAACACGTATTCAGGGTGACAAATGGCCGCTGACGAAAAGGATAAACAGCCGGATGCCGTCTCTTCGGTGCAAAAAGTATTCGGGATTTTGCAGGCGTTAAGCGAAGAGCGCGATCACGGTATTACCGAGCTGGCACAACGGCTGATGATGTCCAAAAGTACGGTCTACCGATTCCTGCAAACCATGAAAGCATTAGGTTATGTCGCGCAGGAAGGGGAAAGTGAGAAATATTCGCTGACCTTGAAACTGTTTGAGGTGGGATCCAACGCGTTGCAGCATAGCGATCTTATCCGCAGCGCCGATGTACACATGCGCGAGTTATCGCGTCTGACCAAAGAGACAATCCATCTGGGCGCGCTGGATGATGACAGCGTGGTCTATGTGCATAAAATTGACTCGCTGTATAACCTGCGTATGGCCTCACGTATTGGTCACCGCAATCCACTGCACTCCACCGCACTGGGAAAAGTGTTGTTGGCCTGGCGCAGTCGGGAGGAGGTGAATGCCATTCTGGAGCGTATGACGTTCACTATTAACACCGCTAACACCTTACCGGACGCAGGCGCGTTACGCGAAGCACTGGGTCAGGTCAGGGCGCAGGGTTATGGTGAGGATAACGAAGAACAGGAAGTGGGCGTGCGCTGCATCGCCGTGCCCGTTTTTGATCGCTTTGGTGTTGCCGTCGCCGGACTGAGCCTTTCCTTTCCCACGCTGCGCTTTTCTGCCGCGAACAAGCAACAGTATGTGACGCTGTTACGTGAAGCGGGCCAACGTCTTTCGTCAGAGCTGGGCTATACCGGCAATGACGGGGGTTAAAAAAAAGCGGGCCAGTTGGCCCGCTCCTCCGTTATCCGTTGTCGACCACTTCGCTACTTTTCTTTAGCAGCGGGCAATCCGTCACGCCCACCACGCCGCTGTCTGTATGCAGATATTGCGCGGTCACCATCCCTCTGGCGGTCAGATAGTTACATTTCAGCCCCAGTCCCGCGGCATTCTTGTTGCTGCCCGCCAGCACGCCGTAACCCGTGAACAGCATAGCCAGCCAGAGGATGCCGATAACGATAATCGCCCGAATGAAGAGTTTCATTGTATCTCCTTATGATACCCACGCAGCGTTCCAGTGACTGCTGCTTAACATGATGTACAGGATTAGCATGCCTCGCTTTCAGGCAGGATGCGATCAGAGATAACTGAAAGCGCAGAAAGCGCTATATCGCTGACGTCACCATTATCTTTTGCGGCGGCGCGGAGTAGAATAGACGGTCGTTCTTTTTTTGTGATTTCATCAGGTATCTTGAGGCAGTTATGAATGAGTTAGCCGCGAATGCGGGACCGGTAATCAGTTACGGCGTTTTTCTGCTGGCGCTGATTGTGGCATTAATGCTGTGGTTTTACGTTAATCGCGCCAGCGTTCGGGCGAACGAACAGGTTGCGTTATTGACGTCATTGTTAGAAGAGCAAAAGAAACAGAATGCACTGCTGAGGCGGATGATTGAGGCGCAGAATGGTGCAGATGAGCCGTCCCCCGAAGCGCCGTCGGAAAACGACGGACTGATTCGTTTAATCCCGGAACGTTAACCCTGCATGGAGGCCGGATGGCCTGGAAAAATCCCTGGTATGACAGCAGTAAACCCCATCACACCGCTGAGGGGTTTCGTAACCCTGAGCCCGACAGCCGCCAGCAAGGTGACCTGCAGCGCTGGCGACGTGAACGCAAAGCCCAGGGATTACCCCATCCGCCTCGTCAGGGCTATGACCAGTTTATTACGCAGTGGTGGCAACCTGCCGATCTGAACGGGGAGGATGACCGTCTCTGGTGGCTGGGCCATGCGGCGCTGCTGATGCGCATAAACCAACACTATATTCTGATTGATCCCGCGCTGTCCCGGCGGGCTTCCCCTTTGCCGTTTATCGGGCCTGAACGTAAAACGCCGTCTCCGCTGGCCATTGACCAGTTACCGCGGCTGGATTACGTCCTGATATCCCATAATCATTACGATCATCTGGATAAGCCTACCATCAAACAGATTGTGCGCCGCTTTCCGGACACTATTTTTCTGGTGCCGCTGGGGCTGGCGGAGTGGTGTAAGCGTCATGGGGTCAAACAGGTGCATGAGCTTGACTGGTGGCAACATAAAGTGTTTGCGGGAATACAGTTTGATGCGGTCCCTGCGCGCCACTGGAGCATGCGCACCGTTACTAATCGCAACCGAACCCTGTGGTGCGGTTGGGTGATCAGGACCGCTTCGCTGCGGTTTTGGTTTTCCGGTGACAGCGGCTACAGCGACAGTCTTCTGGCGATTGCGCAGCATTATGGCCCCTTTAATCTGGCCGCTTTGCCGATAGGCGCTTATGCTCCGCGCTGGTTTATGGGGGCACAACACATGGATCCCCAGCAGGCGGTGGCGTTGTGGCGCGCGATAGGTCAGCCACTGACCCTTCCCATTCACTGGGGCGTTTTCGAACTGGCGGATGAGTCACTGGATGCGCCCCCGGCTGAACTCCAGCGAGCACTCGCGCAGAGCGGCGAGGGTCAGCAAAATTTTGCGCCCTGGAAAATTGGGGCGAGCCACAGTCTGAGCGATCTCAATCCGACCTAATCCGAAATACGGGGCCCTGTGTTTGTGAAACGGCAAGGCTCCGGCGTATTCGCTTTTTATTTCTTTTATGCGCGCGGGGTAATTCAAACGTCAGCTGTCAAGAAAATGATTAGTGCGGAGGGGAAGTCTCAACTTTTGATTTTACTAATAATAATTTTTATATTTGTACGAAATAATAAAAGCTGTACAAGATGAAGCCGTCCGGGTTTACCGTTCCCCTTATCCATTCCTTTATTTGGTGCATTATTGCCATATTAGTGCAATGTAATTTATTTATTGTCATACATCATGATAAAAGCAGGAAAAGTAGTACGTTATCCCATCCGGGATGCAGGAAGCCTTTATTTTATCGTGAAGTTATGACGGTCGCTGGGTTTCGGTTCGCAGCATTTTGTACCATAAAGTACATTCTCTGGGAGCTACCCTGCAATTATGCAAAAACTAACGATCGACATATTAAAAATGGCTTGCCATTATTTAGCGGATATGTGATAACAATTCGTGGGTTAAACGAGGTACAGTTCTGTTTATGTATGGCATCTTCAGTAAAGAAGTTACGAGTAAAGACGTTGACGTTGAATACCGCTTCCTTGCCGAACTTTAATCAGTGCCTCATTCAGTAATGTCTCTGTTTTATCTGTAGGTTAGCCTCCGGGCAAATAAACACTTTAAGGAATTAGTAAAATGGCAAAGATTAAAGGTCAGGTTAAGTGGTTCAACGAGTCTAAAGGCTTCGGTTTTATCACTCCAGCTGACGGTAGCAAAGACGTGTTCGTACACTTCTCTGCTATTCAGGGCAACGGCTTCAAAACGCTGGCCGAAGGCCAAAACGTTGAGTTCGAAATTCAGGACGGCCAGAAAGGCCCGGCAGCTGTTAACGTTACTGCTATCTGATTTCGCCTCAGACGGGTGCCCTGCGCCCGGTCTCAGATATTAAAGCCTTGGCCTTCTGGCCGAGGCTTTTTTTACGCTTTCGCTCGGGTTCCCTGTCGAGTACACTGCTGCGCGTCGATAGATGCCGGAGCGCCTTATGTCCTTGATTTGCCCACTTTGTCACTCTTCCCTGAACCTGACCGAACGCAGCTGGTGTTGCGAAAATCGCCATCAGTTCGATCAGGCGAAAGAGGGCTATGTCAATTTGCTGCCCGTTCAACATAAAGGCTCCCGCGAGCCGGGCGACAGCGCGGAGATGATGCAGGCGCGACGTGACTTTCTGCAGGCCGGTTACTATCAGCCCCTGCGGGACAAGGTGGTTGACGTGCTGAATCAGCATCTGCAGGTACCGGCCGCTCAGATCCTGGATACAGGCTGTGGGGAAGGGTACTACACCGGTGCGCTGGCGGATAACTTTGCGCCAGCGGGCAAGGTCTTTGGCCTGGACGTGGCCAAAATGGCCATTCGGCTCGCGGCGAAGCGCTATCCGCAGGTCCTGTTCTGTGTCGCCTCCAGTCAGCGTCTGCCGTTTGCGGACCATTCCCTTGATGCAGTGGTTCGCATCTATGCGCCCTGTAATGAAGCGGAGCTTAATCGCGTCATCAAACCCGGTGGATACCTGTTAACGGTTACGCCGGGCCCGCACCATCTGGCGCAGTTCAAAGCGCTGATCTATCGCGATGTTCAGCTGCACGCACCGGAAGGGAAAGTGTATCAGGGCTTTCAGCAACGTGCCCGGCATGCGTTAACCTATCCGATGGCCCTTACCGGACAGGCCGCCACCACGTTATTGCAGATGACGCCCTTTGCCTGGCGCGCGCGGCCAGACGTCTGGCAGACGTTAGCCGAAAGCGCGCAGTTTCACTGCGAAGCGGATTTTGTGATAACCCTGTGGCAACGCGACTAACGCGCTTCGACCAGGGTTTGATAAATCCGCTCAAGATCGTCAAGCTGCTGCACGGCGATCAGTAAGCGCCGCTGTTCGAGCTGGATGACTAAAATGCCGTCTTCAGACAGATTCATGCTCTGGATACGGGAATAGGCGATCCAGATACCCGCGAAGAACAATCCCTCCCGTTTCATGACCAGCGTGGGGCGGCGGAGCCAGAACAGCCAGAAGGACAAAAAGCACAGCATCATCAAGAGTGTGGTGGTCAGCACGGGTCCCTGATGCGTGACGTTGTTCCAGAGCAGGATGACCAGTAAACCAATAAAAATCAGGCTGTCGGCTTTATGACGGCGCTGCAGCGGCACACGTAACAACGTCGAGCCTTTACGTCGTGGCAGAATCGCCTCGTCGTAGATCGCAAACACCAGCAGAGCAGCGATGCAGAGAGCGATGATGATGTTCGTCAATGACATGGGGCTTCCTTTCGAGCTTCAGTGGATGTTACCGCCAAAAAAATCGGGAGCCTTGCTCCCGATTGCGTCAGGATTACAGCCCAAGCAGGCCGATCCAGTAGCCGAAGATACCGATAGCAAAGAAACCAACGATGATCCACAGGGCATTGACCTTACGCCGCAGCAGCCACATACAGGCAAAGGTCAACAGGAGCGGGACGATGCCGGGCATTAACTGATCCAGAATCGACTGGACGGTAGTGACTGTGGTCTTGCCGGTCTGGTCGGTAATGCGTGACACCACCAGCGGAATATTGACGTGCGTCCACTTATTGACTAGCGCGCCCATGACAAACAGCCCAAGGATAGAGGCACCTTCGGTCAGTTTTTGCAGGAAGCCACCGCCCATATCGCTGACGATATCAATCCCTTTACGGTAACCGTAGGCCACACCGTAATAACGGGTGAGCAGACGGGCCAGGTTAAACAGGATGAAGAACAGCAATGGACCGAGCAAACTGCCGCTCATTGCGATGCCCGCACCCAGGGCGGCAAACACCGGACGAACCGTTCCCCAGAAAATCGGGTCACCTACGCCAGCCAGCGGCCCCATCAGGCCCACTTTGATGCCGTTTATTGCACCATCATCAATTGCGGCACCATTGGCGCGCTGCTCTTCCATCGCCATGGTCACGCCCAGGACCGGGGCCGCAACATAAGGATGTGTGTTAAAGAACTCAAGGTGACGTTTTATCGCCTGCTTGCGGTCATCGTTGTTTTCAGGATAGAGACGGCGAATCACCGGCACCATAGAAAAACAGAATCCCAGCGCCTGCATACGTTCGAAGTTCCAGGAACCCTGGAACAGGTTTGAGCGTACAAAAACAGCACGGACATCGCCTGGCGTCAGTTTCTTTTCGACTTTTGTTATATCAACCATGTTGTCACCTGTTCCTTAATCGAGTTCGTTGTCAAGATCGTTAGCTGACGGCGAGGCCGCAGGCGCACCGGCGGTACGGTTATATTTCGGACTGAGCTGGATATAAAGCACGGCCATCACCACGCCAATCACCCCCAGCGCAACCAGGTTGAAACTGGTGAAAGCCGCCGTCACGAAACCGAGATAGAAGAACGGCATCAGGTAACCGGCCCGCATCATATTGATGACCATGGCGTAACCCACCACCACAATCATGCCGCCCGCAATGTTGAGTCCGTTCGTCACGACTTTAGGAATCGAACTGAGCAGAGAGTGCACCGCGTCCGTGCCAACCGAAATCGCAACGATCAACGCCGGAATGGCGATGCGCATGGCCTGAAGCAGCAGGGCGGAGACATGGATCCACGAAATGGCCGTAAGATTGCCTTTCTCTGCGGCTTTGTCCGCCGCATGCTGGAATGCCACGGTCAACGTGCGCACGATAATGGTCAGCACCTGGCCGGCGGCGGCGAGCGGAATAGCCAGCGCGATACCGGCGCCGACGCTTTGCCCGCCTGCAATGACCAGAATGGTGGAGATAATGGACGCCAGCGCCGCATCAGGGGCGACCGCCGCGCCAATGTTCATCCAGCCCAGTGCAATCATCTCCAGCGTTCCGCCGATGATGATGCCTGTCTTCATGTCCCCCAGTACGATCCCAATCAGGGTACAGGCCACCAGAGGGCGGTGAAACTGGAACTCATCCAGGATGGATCCCATACCGGCAATACAGGCGATAATAAAGATCAAAATAATTTGAAGTGTGGTTATTTCCATCATACTTCGTGTCCTCTACAGGATAGAAAAGAGTGCTGGCCCGTTAAGCGCCTACTTTGGCTATCAGATCCATCATTTTCAGTTTGGGATCACCTGAAACCTTGCGTACCTCAAGCTCGATATTGCGCTCATTGAGCTTTTGGAACGCGGCGATATCTTTCTCATCAACGGACACGGCATTGTTGACCTGCGTTTTGCCCTGCCGGAAGGCCATGCCGCCAATGTTGACGCTTTTGATATCGACGCCCTGTTCCACAACCCGCAAGACATCGGTGGGATTGGTGAACAGCAGCATGACGCGCTCACGGGCATATTTGGGGTTATTCCAGACGCGCACCATTTTATCGACGCCAACCACATGCGCGGTCACGCCCGGCGGCGCGACCTGGGTTAAGAGTGTCTTGCGCACATTGTCGTTTGCCACCTCATCACTGACGACAATGATGCGGCTGACATTGGTCTCTTTGGTCCAGCGTGTGGCGACCTGGCCATGAATCAGGCGGTCATCAATACGGGCCAGGCAGATAATCATGTGTTCATCAGGCGAGAGGGGTCTGACAGCGGCAGGGGTGGGAGGTGGAGTCGGTGCGGCAGCAACGGGCGCGGGTTTGACTTCAGGTTGGGCTTTCAGCGCTTTGACGCCTTCACGGCCAGTTTCAACCGCAATCGCCACCAGCTCATCGAAGGTTGGATTGTCATCCCGCGCCATCAGGGTTTCCACTAACATGGGAATATTCACCCCGGCCACGACCTCATAGCTGTCGTGATCCATGACCAGCCGACTTGCCGCATTAAAAGGACTTCCGCCCCAGGTATCTACCAGAAAAAGCACCCCCTTTGAGGTATCCAGTTCGGCCAGCTTTGCCTGATATTTTTCAATCAGCGTTTCTGCATTTTCGCCCGGTACAAAATCAATCCATTTGACGTTTTCCTGTTCGCCTAAAAGCATCTCTGCCGTTTTAAGCAGCTGTTCTGCTGCCCAGCCGTGTGTACCAATGATCAGAGCAATGGTCACGTGCTACCTCCGTTCGCTTGTTGATTCCATAAGGTGAGGAACCGTTAAGAATTATCGCGTTAACAATGCTGACTTCTTTATTGAGCCTGCCGGCCCGATATCCACATTGCAGGGATAACCAACTCACTACGTGCATGCCGGATTTATTTTAGTGACCGAAAAAATAAATTTTGTGATGTCGGTTGGCTATTTACAGCATAAAAGCGTGAAATTACGTTTTAATGGCGCATAAACGAAGTGATGACAGAATGTAAAAATAAGAAAATTTTTTGACCTTGTTGACCGAACTGATACATTAGCGATCTGTTAATTATTCAGGAGTAATGGGCTTCAGCCCACCCTTATGGACCGTCACCGACGTTGCTTAACCTTGTCTTTGCGCTCCTCAGCGCGTCAATTTACGCCAGACCGCGTTTTCTTTGCTTTTACACCTTGCTCACCGTCATGTCGTCAGACGCTGGTACGTTTTAGCGTAATCACATCCTTTTTCAGGAGTCACTAATGGAATTTCTGTTCGACCCCTCAATCTGGGCGGGATTGCTCACGCTCATCGTGCTCGAGATTGTGCTCGGCATTGATAACCTGGTATTCATTGCCATCCTGGCCGATAAGTTACCGCCGAAGCAGCGCGATAAAGCGCGTTTGATTGGCCTCTCGCTGGCGCTGGTTATGCGTCTGGGCCTGCTGTCGCTGATCTCCTGGATGGTCACACTGACGCGGCCGCTGTTTAGCGTGGGCGGGTTTAGTTTCGCCGGACGCGATCTTATTTTGCTGGCGGGCGGTATCTTCCTGCTCTTTAAAGCCACGATGGAACTGCATGAGCGGCTGGAAAACCGTCAGCTGGAAAACAGCGGCAACCGCAGCTATGCCAGCTTCTGGGCCGTTGTGGCACAGATCGTCATACTTGATGCGGTCTTCTCACTGGATGCGGTGATTACGGCCGTGGGGATGGTGAATAACCTGCCGGTCATGATGACGGCGGTAGTGATCGCCATGATTGTGATGTTGCTGGCCTCTAAACCGTTAACAAAATTTGTTAACGCCCATCCTACGGTCGTTGTCCTGTGTCTCAGTTTCCTGCTGATGATCGGTCTGTCGCTGGTGGCGGAAGGGTTTGGCTTCCATATTCCTAAAGGCTATCTGTATGCGGCGATTGGTTTCTCGATCCTGATCGAGCTGTTTAACCAGATTGCGCGTCGCAACTTTCTTCGCCATCAGTCGCATCGTCCTATGCGTGAGCGTACCGCTGAGGCCATTTTGCGCCTGATGGGGGGCCGCAACCGCGTACAGACGGCCCCGGCCAGCACTGAAGAGCAGGCGATAGCCGTTGCGATCCCACAGGAAGCCTTTAAGGATGAAGAGCGCTATATGATTAACGGCGTACTGACGCTGGCTTCCCGTTCAATTCGCAGCATCATGACGCCGCGTGGCGATATCTCCTGGGTGGATGCCAGTCGTCCGGTAGACGAGATTCGTATCCAGTTGCTGGACACGCCGCACAGCCTGTTCCCGGTCTGCCGGGGAGAACTGGACGAGATTATCGGCGTTGTCAGGGCCAAAGAGCTGCTGGTCGCACTGGATCATGGTGTGGATGTTGCCACCTTTGCGGCAAACACGCCGATTATCGTGGTGCCGGAAACGCTCGATCCGATTAACCTGCTGGGCGTACTGCGTCGTGCCAAAGGGAGCTTTGTGATCGTCACCAACGAGTTTGGTGTGGTACAGGGCCTGAT
Source organism: Pantoea stewartii (assembly GCF_011044475.1). NCBI lineage: Bacteria > Pseudomonadati > Pseudomonadota > Gammaproteobacteria > Enterobacterales > Erwiniaceae > Pantoea > Pantoea stewartii. The sequence goes on along the minus strand of NZ_CP049115.1, from coordinate 687,812 downwards.
TACCCCGCTGGATGTGCTGGAAGCGATAGCAGGTGAATTCCCGGATGAAGACGAAACGCCGGATATCATCATGGACGGCGACGGCTGGTTAGTGAAGGGGGGAACCGATCTCCACTCGCTCCAGCAGCTGCTTGATTTTCATGAGCTGGTGAAACCGGACGACGATCATGCGTCACTGGCAGGGTTGCTGATTGCTCAGAAAGGACAATTACCGAAGCCGGGTGACGTCATTGATATCGCGCCGCTTCACTTCCAAATTATTGAAGCGACAGAATACCGCATTGATCTGGTTCGTGTGACGCGCGATCCGCAGCATGACGAGGACGAAGAAGGTTAACCTCCCCGGAAAACGCAAAACGCATCACACTGTGATGCGTTTTTTTTTCCCCAGGCATGGCACTACAGGTCGCTGGTCAGTTGATGTTGCCGTAGCCACGCGGGGAAATCCTCCAGCGGCATGGGGCGGGCAAAATAGTAGCCCTGCAGGTGATCCACGCCGCGGTCGCGCAGATAGTCAGCCTGCTCCGGGGTTTCCACGCCTTCCGCCACCAGGCTGATATTCAGCCGTTGCGCCAGTGAGATCACCATATCCGTTACGGTCGCGTTAATCGCATCCGTGCCAATCGAGGCGGTGAAGATTTTATCCAGCTTCAGCACGTCCGGTTGCAGGTCCTTCAGGTAAGACAGTGAACTGTGGCCTGTGCCAAAATCATCAATTGCCAGCCGTACGCCAATCTCATGCAGTTGTGAAATGACCGTTTGATCGACCACCGGCAGCGCATCACGTTCGGTAAGCTCGACGACCAGCTTTGGCACCGGATTGGCAGGCCACCAGATAGTTTGCAGATCTTCCAGAATGGCGCGGTCACGAAAATGACTGGCGGCGACGTTCACAGCAATGTGAAAATCCGGGCTGTGAGGCAGATCCGGCAAGGCTTCAACGACGCGATTTAACACGAAACGGGTTAAAGGCTTAATCAGATTCTGACGCTCAGTTAGCGGAATAAACACATCGGGCGGGATCCAGCCCTGGCGCGGGTTATGCCAGCGCAGCAGGATTTCAATGCCGTCACACTGACCGTTTCGGGCATTGATGAGCGGCTGGCAGTAAACAATAAACTCTCTGGCGGTGATGCCATAGCTGATTTGCCAGCTCAGACTCATGCGGTTGGCGGTTGCCAGCCACATGACATAGCCTATTAATAAACTCAGCATTAGCGCCAGCGGCAACTGAGAAGGCAACGAGGCCAGTGCCAGACGGGATGGGGAAGGGCCGTAAAGCGTTACCGTGTAGGGATAACGCAGTGACGCTTCATTATAGGTGACTTCATCTTCCGATGGGACCGCCGACTCAATAAGCGGATTGCCGTATTCCAGGCTCTTGCCGTTGACGTTAAAGATGGCGCGTTCCACCCAGGGCGACTGCGGCTCCAGCAGATAACTGCTCATCAGTTCAATGTTGATGGCCTGCAGGATGCCTGAGCGGTTATCCAGCGTTGTTGGCGTCCAGAGTAATAAGACCGGCGAACCTTTAAGCAGATAGTCATCTGTAGACAGGATCATGCGCTTATCGTTAAGCGCCAGTTCAGGGTAGGTCTGACTAAAGGTGATATCCCGTGAGCCGAAAATACTGGAGCAGTACAGTAAGTCATCGTTCACCAGCAGAATCGCCCGCACGGTTTGTAAGGACGCAATCTTTTCGATTAAGGGAAAACGCGCGTCCTCACAGGGCATGCCCACTAAACCCAGCGTGTTATTGGCTGCCACATCCAGCGGAGAAAACATGCGATCAAAACGCGTAATCGCGTTATCGGCAAAGCTAATTGCACGCTGCTGAATCCGTGATTTTTCTTCGAAATAGCGCAAAGCCAGCGTTAACGTAAGAACAATAGAAGCAATCACCACAGCAATAAGCAAACGCTTACGTCTGTACTGTCCAACATATTGCTGGGCCATGAACATCAAGAATCACCTTCCCAAAACCAGAAAAATAGATATAGCTGGGTTGTTATCGGCACGGCCTGGAGCAAATTTAGGACCGGTGCGTAAAATGAAAGGCTGTGAAGAACGCGCTAAAGCGACTGTCGGGTCGCTTTAGCGTCGTTAATATTTATATCAGGCAGGACTTGCTAATGCACTGTTTAACGGGCGCAATTTAAAAATAAACAGACTGAATGATTAGTCACATTGAACTTTTATCGCCAGTCCGCCCCGTGATGTCTCGCGGTATTTCGCGTTCATGTCTTTGCCGGTCTCGTACATGGTTTCAATGACCTTATCCAGTGAGACGCGCGGTTCGCTGGTACGGCGCAGGGCCATACGTGCCGCGTTGATCGCTTTCACCGAGGCGATTGCGTTACGTTCAATACAGGGCACCTGAACCTGGCCGGCAACCGGATCGCAGGTCAAACCCAGATTATGTTCCATCCCGATTTCGGCGGCCACGCACACCTGCTCAGGGCTGGCGCCCAGCAGTTCGGCCAGACCTGCCGCAGCCATTGAGCAGGCAACGCCGACTTCTCCCTGACAACCGACCTCCGCGCCGGAAATAGAGGCATTCATTTTATACAAAATGCCAATGGCACCGGAGGCGAGAAAATAGCGAATAAAAATGTCGGGCGTGACGGGTTCAATGAAGTGATCATAGTAAGCCAGGACGGCGGGGACGATACCGCAGGCTCCGTTGGTCGGTGCGGTCACCACCCGACCGCCCGCCGCGTTCTCTTCATTAACCGCCAACGCAAACATGTTGATCCAGTCAATCACCACCATCGGATCGTTAGAGTGTTTGGCTGAGGAGATCAGCAAACGCCGCAGTGACGCCGCCCGGCGCGGTACCCGCAACGGCCCGGGCAGCACACCTTCGGTATTCAGACCGCGGTCAATACAGGCCTGCATGGTTTGCCAGATGGTCGCAAAATATGCATTGATCTCTTCACGTGAATGCAGTGCCAGCTCGTTTTTCATCACCAGCCCGGACAGGGAAAGTCCGGTCTCGCGACAGTGGGCCAGCAGTTCTTTGGCCGAGTGGAAGGGCCAGGGCACCGTGACTTCGTCCAGGGCCGACTGACCAAAATGCTCTTCATCGACAATAAAGCCGCCGCCGACAGAGTAATAGGTTTTAGACAGCACCAGCAGGTCGCCGGAGAACGCCAGCAGGCGCAGGCCATTTTCGTGCAGGGAGAGATTTTCGCTACGGAACACCATACCGCCTTCACGCGGAAAATCGACTTCATGCGCGCCTTTGGCAAGGGGCAGGCGTTCACGTTGTTGCACATCCTTAATGAACGCGGGGATGGCGTCGATATCGACGCTGTCAGGCGATTCGCCGGCTAACCCCATAATAATCGCTATATCCGTATGGTGACCTTTACCGGTCAGCGACAGGGAACCATAGACATCGACCGCAATGCGTGTCACCTCATGCAGCTTGCCTTGTTCAGACAACAACTCTACAAACTGTTTACCCGCTTTCATCGGACCGACCGTATGAGAGCTGGATGGGCCGATGCCCACTTTAAACATGTCAAAAACCGAAATCATGGGTGACACTCCTCACAAAAACTTGCAGACTGCCGTGGCAGTTAATGGCGCTAATAGTAAACGGCGAGGCAGGGTAAACGTGCTGCTTTTCGCATGAAATAAACTAATTAACTCCACCAGAAAAAATTATAGTGTGACATGGCGCAAAAGGCTGAATTCAGGCGCAGAAATGGGCTCGCCCTCAACTAAAATGCAATTTGCTGGCTCAGGGCACGAATAATGCCTGCTGTCATTCCCCACACCAGATAGCCCTGATAATGAGAAAGCCACACCGGGTGGCGAATGCCGGCACGATAATAGTCAAGTTCGGCGTAGCGACTAAGACGAAGCGCTTCGGTCAGGGGCATTTCGAAGGCGCTCTGAACCTCGTCAGGATTAAGGCGCAATTCGAGGGTTGCAGGCACAATGCCGACCACCGGTGTGACCTGAAAACCTGTGCTGCTGGTCACCGGAGGCAGGCAGCCGAGCACCTCAACCCGATCGGGTGCGATGCCCACTTCCTCCTGCGCTTCTCGCAGCGCTGTCGCCACCAGTGAGCTGTCGTCGTGATCCTGCATCCCGCCGGGAAAGGCCACCTGACCGGCATGTTTACGTAAGGCGTGCGAACGTTGCGTCAGCAGCAAGCCGGGCTGTTGACGGGCAACGACGGGGATTAACACAGCGGCATGTCGCCCCGACAGCGGCTGGGCGTTATGCAGCGGCTGCTGCAGGAGAAAACGGGTGCGAAAATCAGCCAGCGTCAGCGCCATTCAGGCTCCTTTTTCCAGTGCAGGCAGAATGCGACTGACCTTATCCAGCGTTTCCTGATATTCCGAGGCCATATCACTGTCGGCGACCAGGCCGCCGCCCGCTGCGCAGTAAAGATGCTGACGCTCAGCAATCAGCGTACGAATGGTGATGCTGGTATCCATTCTGCCGCAGACACTGAGATAACCAATGCTGCCGCACCAGGCATTGCGGCGGTGAGGCTCCAGTTCATCAATGATCGCCATGGCGCGAATTTTAGGCGCACCGGTAATCGAGCCGCCGGGAAAACAGGCACGCAGCAGATCGCAGGCATGAAGATGATCCGGCAACGTGGCCTGAATAGTGCTGACCAGATGATGGACTGCCGGGAACGGCTCGACCACAAACAGTTCGGGCACGTGCACGGAGCCCGCGATGGCGACCCGACCGATATCGTTGCGCAGCAGGTCGACTATCATCAGGTTTTCTGCGCGGTCCTTCGCCGCCGTGCGCAGACTTTCAGCCTGGGCCGCATCCGCCTCAGGATCGGCCGCACGCGGACGCGTACCCTTGATGGGACGGGTGGTGATAACCTGCTGATCCAGTGCCAGGAAGCGCTCAGGAGACAGGCTCAGAATGGCGCTGTCGGGCAGGCGCAAAAATGCGCTGAACGGGGCGCGATTGGCCTGGTTGAGCATACAAAATGCCCGCCATTCATCCCCCTGATAGCTGGCGCTGAAGCGCTGTGCCAGATTGACCTGATAGCAGTCACCGGCCTGAATATAGGCCTGTACCTTATTAAAACGTTCCGCGTAGTCGTCTATGCTGAGGTTTGACCGCCAGTCACTGGTAAGGGAAAACGCCGCCGCGTCACGTTCGGGCCAGTTTTCCAGCCAGGCAAGGCGCGAGGCGATATCGTCCAGGGCGACCAGGGTGAGTTTACCGAGGTGATGGTCGGCAATCAGTGCCCAGTTATAGATGCCCACGGCCATGTCTGCCGTAGTCAGATCGTGAAGGGCGGTATCGGGCAGCGTTTCAAAGCGTCGCCCCAGATCATAGCCAAACAGCCCCAGCGCCCCGCCCTGAAAGGGCAAATCGGGGTGACGCGGTGGCTTAGCGCCCAGCGCATCACACTGCTGTTGTAATAAGGAGAGCGGATCGTCAGTACGCGTTTCAACGCGATCGCCCTGCTGAATTTCTGTTATGCTGCCACGGGTTGTCAGGGTGGTAAGCGGGTCCGCCGTCAAAATATCAAAACGGTTATCACTGTGACTGGCCTGGCCGGACGAAAGCAGCATCGCCCAAGGTAAATGCGCAATGCGCGAAAAATAGTGGGTGATAGCGTCGGGCGAATAACACAGGTTATGAGTTTGAACGATCATTGAGCACGAAATTTGACATCAGTAAGGCCGTTAGACTGACATATTTTTCCCTGACTGGCACCTGTTTGTTCCCCATGAAATAATGACAGCCCTTAACAGGAGAAAATGATGATGACAGGATTACCCGCACTCTCACACGATCAGCAGCAGCGCGCCGTAGAGCGCATTCAACAGTTAATGGCCGAAGGGATGTCCAGCGGTGAAGCGATTACCGTTGTGGCACAGGAGATACGTGAAAGCCACACAGGTGAAATGATCCGGGCGCGCTTCGAAGAGGACGATGAAGGCTGACGCCCGGGGCTCGGGATCAGCGGGCCGCGATAATTTTTATTTCAACTTTATACTTCGGATTCATCAACCCGGCCTGGACCGTACAGCGAACCGGGGCGTTATCGGGGGAAACCCACGCATCCCAGGCGCGATTCATCGCGGCGAAATCCGCCTTGTCGACCAGAAAAATGGTAGCGTCAAGGATTTTGCTTTTGTCGCTGCCTACGCGCGTTAGCAGGGCATCGATCACCGCTAACGCATTAGCCGTTTGCGCCTCGGCATCAGCGTCGAGGTTTTCGGGCACACTGGTGTAATAAATGGTGTCGTTATGAATAACGGCTTCGGACATACGGTGTTCGGGATCAACGCGCGTAATGCTCATTTTCTTCTCCTGATTTTCTGAACGCCTAGCCTGACATATTCCCGGTACGATTGTCATCCCTTGCAGAAGACGGTCGCCGTCAGTCGCGCAACCGTCAGCGAAAAGTGGTATAAAGCGTCGCTTACTTGTTCAGAACAATCAGGATTAACGCATGGCCAATACGCACTATCTCTTTTGGGTAATGTTCGGGGCACTGACGCTGCTGTTTATTGTGATCGCCACGTTTGTCGGTATGTCGCGTACCGCAAAACACGGTTTTTTTACGCTTGTCGTCCTGATGGCGATACTGGTTGCGGGTGCGCTCTACATCAGCCCGTGACGATAACGGGCGGCCTGGCCCGTCAGACTGACTGAACGCATCCGGTCAGCAGACTTCATGCAGAATGCTGCCGTTTGTGATTTCCTTCAGGGCTGCAATGCTGACATAATATACAGTGTTTTCGGCCGTAATTGAGAGGGTACGTGGCAGACGATTTTGCAATTGATGGCGCGCTGGCAAAAGGCATTGCGGGCTTTAAACCGCGTGAGGCCCAGCGTGAAATGGCGCAGGCGGTCACCGAGGCGGTACAGAATCAGGGTGAACTGGTCGTCGAAGCGGGGACCGGCACCGGTAAAACCTACGCTTATCTTGCTCCGGCGCTGCGGGCGAAGAAAAAGGTGATCGTGTCAACGGGCTCAAAAGCCCTGCAGGATCAGCTCTACGCGCGCGATCTCCCCACCATTGCGAAAGCGCTTACGTTTACCGGTAAAACTGCGCTGCTTAAAGGCCGGTCCAACTATCTGTGCCTGGAGCGTATGGAGCAGCAGTCCGCGACCGGGGACGATATGAGCGTTCAGGCTCTCACGGATTTTGTCACGCTCCGCAGCTGGGCCTCGCAAACCCCGGATGGCGATATCAGTACCTGTGCCGGCGTCACCGAAGACAGTCCGCTCTGGCCGCTGGTTACCAGCACCAACGACAACTGTCTGGGCAGCGACTGCCCCCTTTATAAAGACTGTTTTGTCGTTAAAGCACGTAAAAAAGCGATGGACGCCGATGTCGTCGTGGTCAACCACCATCTTTTCCTGGCCGATCTGGTGGTAAAAGAGGGCGGATTCGGGGAACTGATCCCTGAAGCGGACGTCATGATTTTTGATGAAGCGCACCAACTGCCGGATATCGCCAGTCAGTATTTTGGTCAGCAGCTGTCGAGTCGTCAGTTAGCCGATCTCGCCAAAGACATCATTATCGCCTACCGCACGGAAGTGCGGGACGTTCAGCAGTTGCAAAAATCCGCTGACCGTCTGGCCCAGTGTGCTCAGGACTTTCGCCTGACGCTGGGAGAACCGGGCTACCGCGGCAACCTGCGCGACCTCCTCAGCGATAACAACATCATGCGCATGTTTACGCTGCTGGATGATGCGCTGGAACTCTGTTACGACGTGATCAAACTTTCGCTTGGGCGTTCTGCCCTGCTGGATGCGGCCTTTGAGCGCGCGGCGCTCTATCGCACGCGACTGAAACGGATTCGTGCCATCAGCGAACCGGGCTTTAGCTACTGGTATGAATGTACATCGCGTCACTTTGTGCTGGCGCTGACGCCTTTGTCGGTTGCCGAACGTTTCCGCGAGGTCATGGATAACCGTAAAGCGGCCTGGATTTTTACCTCTGCCACCCTGGCTGTAGATGAAAAGATGGATCACTTTGCCGAGCGACTGGGCGTCAGTCAGGCAAAAAACCTGATTCTCAACAGCCCGTTTGACTATGCGCGGCAGGCGCTGCTTTGTGTGCCACGCAATCTGCCTGAGCCCAATCGCCCCGGTGGCGCGCGTCAGCTGGCAAAAATGATGAAGCCGCTGATCGAGGCGAACAAAGGCCGCTGCTTCTTTTTATGCACTTCTCATCTGATGATGCGTGAGCTGGCCGCCGAGTTCCGGGCCTCCATGACATTGCCGGTGCTGGTGCAGGGCGAAACCAGCAAAGGACAGTTGCTCAAAGAGTTTATCGATAAAGGGAATGCCTTGCTGGTGGCGACCAGCAGCTTCTGGGAAGGCGTGGATGTGCGGGGAGATGCGCTGTCGCTGGTCATTATCGATAAGCTGCCGTTTACGTCGCCAGAGGATCCACTGCTTAAGGCCCGGATGGAAGATTGCCGCATCCGCGGCGGCGATCCCTTCAGCGATGTGCAACTGCCGGATGCCGTGATTACGCTAAAACAGGGCGTGGGCCGGTTGATTCGTGATACGGACGACCGCGGCGTTCTGGTCATCTGCGACCAGCGGCTGGTGTCACGGCCCTACGGCGCACTTTTTCTGAGCAGTCTGCCGCCCACACCACGCACGCGTGATCTTGCGCAAGCTATTGCCTTTATTCATCAGCAACCTGGCGCGTAATTGTGTGCTAAGATGCGCGCCGTTTTGAATCTTCAGAGGTCGATATGTCGGTCCGAATTTTAGCGCTGGATACAGCGACAGAAGCCTGTTCTGCGGCATTGCTTAACGGGCAAGAGAGTGACGCACGTTTTGAAATTGCGCCGCGCGATCACACACAGCGCATTTTGCCGCTGGTCGCCGAGCTGCTGCAGGCTCAGCAACTGGAACTCACCGAACTCGATGTGCTGGCCTTTGGTCGCGGGCCCGGCAGTTTTACGGGCGTGCGTATCGGGATTGGTATTGCCCAGGGGCTGGCACTCGGCGCGGCGTTACCGATGGCGGGTATTTCCACCCTGGCCACGCTGGCGCAGGGCGCCTGGCGTCAGCACGGTGCCTGTCAGGTACTCACCGCGATTGATGCGCGCATGGGTGAAGTGTACTGGGCAGAATATCAGCGCGATGAGGACGGTATCTGGCAAGGTGAAGCAACGGAAAGCGTGCTTACGCCCGAGGCCGCGTTGGAGCGCATGCAGGCGCTGAGCGGGGAGTGGTATACCGCCGGTACCGGATGGCAGGCCTGGCCGGTACTGCAGCAGGGCCATGCACTCCAGCTCAAAGACAGCGGCGTTTTGCTGCCAGCGGCTGAGGACATGTTGCCCCTGGCGGCGCGCGCCTTAGCACAGGGGCAAACCGTGTTGCCCGAACAGGCTGAGCCAACCTATCTGCGTAATGAAGTGGCATGGAAAAAACTGCCGGGCCGCTGACAGGCAACGCAACTTATTGTTATCGGGGCACTCTAAACATCAACCTTCAGGAGAATGTCTATGTCAATGTGTCGTAGAGGCGTTGCCGGTGTGATGTTGGTCTGCGCCCTGGTGTTAAGTGGTTGTGTTTCCGTACCGGATACGATTAAAGGTCACTCAGCGTTGCCCCAGCAGGATTTACTGCGGGTGATGAGCAATCCGGCCCTCTATGTCGGCCAGGAGTCGCGCTTTGGCGGTAAAGTGGTCAACGTAATTAACCGCAATGGCAAAACCCGGCTGGAAATTGCGACCCAGCCGCTGGATGACGGCGCGCGCCCGGTGCTGGGGGCCAGCTCGGTAGGGCGTATCTATGCCGACATTCCCGGTTTTGTTGACCCGACGGATGTCAAAGACCAGTACGTCACCGTTCTCGGCACGATTAAGGGAACGGAGCCCGGTAAAATCGGCGAAGCAAACTACTCGTTTGTGGTCGTTGATGTTCGGGGTTACCAGCGCTGGCATTTGACCCGTCAGATCGTGTCACCGCCAGAGCCTCTCGATCCCTGGATCTGGTATGGCCCCACGCGCCATCGTGGTGGTTACTGGGGTCCGAATCCTTACTGGGGCATGTACAACCCCGGTCCGGCTCAGGTCGAGACCATCCTCACGCAATAGTGTGACATCCGTTTTGATCAGGCCCGGTCGCGGTGCTCGCAACCGGGCTTTTTATTTGCATCGTTAACCAACACGAAATTTAGTGATGGGCTTCGCAACCTCAACATGCCAATAAGAGCAAACTGGTACAATCAGTTAAAATATTGTTAACAAATACGATTGTTGAGGCGGCGATGAGTACACAACAAGATTATCGGGGTGAATCCTTGAATAAGGTTTGGCTGAAACGCTACCCGGCAGACGTCCCTGCCGAAATTAATGCTGATCGTTATACGTCTCTGGTCGATTTATTTGAGCAGGCTGTCGTGCGTTACGCCGGACAGCCCGCATTTTACAACATGGGTCAAAAAATGACCTACCGCCAGCTGGACGAGAAAAGCCGGGCGTTTGCGGCATATTTGCAACACGAACTCAGGTTACAACCGGGCGCGCGCGTCGCGCTCATGATGCCGAACCTGCTGCAATATCCGGTCGCGCTGTTTGGTGTGCTCCGGGCCGGCATGGTCGTGGTTAACGTCAATCCGCTTTATACCCCGCGTGAACTGAAGCATCAGCTAAATGACAGCGGTGCCAGTGCGATCGTCATCGTGTCGAACTTTGCACATACGCTGGAAAAAGTCGTCGCTGAGACGGCGGTCAAACATGTGGTGCTGACCCGGATGGGGGATCAACTGGCACCGGTAAAAGCCACGCTGGTGAATTTTGTGGTGAAGTATGTGAAGCGGCTGGTGCCCAAGTATCATTTGCCGGGGGCGATATCGTTTCGCCATGTGCTGGAAACGGGCGCGTCAATGCCGTATCGACGTCCACAGGTCAGTAATGATGATTTGGCATTCCTGCAATACACGGGCGGGACGACCGGCGTCGCGAAAGGTGCGATGCTGACGCACCGAAACATGCAGGCAAACCTTGAGCAGACCAAGGCGACGTATGGCAAGTTACTCCGCGACGGCAAAGAGTGCGTCGTGACGGCCTTGCCGCTCTACCATATCTTTGCGCTGACCGTGAACGGCTTGCTGTTCGTGGAACTGGGTGGGCAAAACGTATTGATCACCAATCCGCGCGACATTCCCGCTTTTGTGAAAGAAATGGCGAAGTATCCTTTCACGGCGATAACCGGCGTGAACACGCTGTTCAATGCCTTACTCAACGACGATAATTTTAACAAACTTGACTTCTCGACGTTACGTCTGTCCGCGGGCGGGGGGATGGCGGTGCAAAAAGCAGTGGCGGAACGTTGGGAAAAACTGACCGGGCACTATCTGCTGGAAGGCTATGGGCTGACGGAATGTTCCCCACTGGTGTCGGTTAATCCCTACGACATTAACTGCCACACCGGCAGTATTGGTTTGCCGGTTCCCTCAACGGATGTCATTATTCTGGATGAAAACGGTAATGAAGTCCCCACTGGTGAGCCCGGCGAATTATGCATTCGTGGGCCGCAGGTAATGTTGGGTTACTGGCAGCATCCGGAGGCCACGGCAGAGGTCCTGAAAAATGGCTGGCTCCACAGCGGCGATATTGTTACCGTTGATCACGAAGGATTTATCCGCATCGTTGACCGCAAAAAGGATATGATTCTGGTTTCGGGCTTCAACGTCTATCCTAATGAGATAGAAGATGTCCTGATGCAGCATCCGAAAGTGCGTGAAGCGGCAGCCATTGGTGTGCCGAGTGAGTTGTCCGGTGAAGCGGTGAAGGTTTGTGTGGTCAAGAAAGATCAGTCGCTGACCAAAGAAGAGCTGCTGGACCACTGTCGCCGTCAACTGACAGGCTACAAAGTGCCCAGGATTGTTGAGTTTCGTGAGGAACTGCCTAAAACGAATGTAGGAAAAATTCTGCGTCGTGAACTGCGCGACGAGGTGAAAACCAGCGCAAGCTGATTCGCCGTCAGGATTCAGGTTGAACGCCGGCACTGTCCGGCGTTTTTATTGCTTTTAACATGGAGCACCGCACGTTGTCAGCTGCGGTGGAAACTGAACGTGAACTATTCTCTGATCGATAACGATGATCACCTGGCCGAGGTGTGTCAAAAAGCACGCCAGCATACGGCTGTCGCCCTGGATACCGAATTTGTCCGTACCCGGACCTACTATCCTCAGCTGGGGTTAATCCAGCTGTTTGATGGCGAGCAGTTAGTCCTGATCGATCCGTTACCTGTCCGTGACTGGTCACCGTTTATTGCGCTCTTAACGGATACCCGCGTGACCAAATTTTTGCACGCCGGGGGGGAAGATCTGGAAGTGTTCCTGCACCGCTTTGGGGTACTGCCACAGCCCATGATCGATACACAGATTCTGGCGGCGTTCAGCGGTCAGCCACTTTCCTGGGGTTTCGCCTCAATGGTGGCGCATTTCACTCAGGTGGAATTAGACAAAAGTGAAGCCCGGACCGACTGGCTGGCCCGTCCGCTGACTGAGCGGCAGTGTCAGTACGCCGCAGCGGATGTGCATTACCTGCTGCCCATTGCGCATCAGCTGATGGCGCAGGTGGAGCAGGTGGGGAACGTGACGGCGGCACTGAGCGAATGTGAAAACCTGTGTCAGCGCCGTTTAGATGTGCTTGATCCCGAGGACGCATGGCGGGACATCACCAACGCCTGGCAACTGCGTCCGCGTCAACTGGCCGCGCTGCAGCGCCTGGCGGCATGGCGGCTTAACGTTGCCCGCGAAAAAGACATGGCGGTCAATTTTGTGGTGCGTGAAGAAAACCTGTGGAAAGTGGCGCGCTTTATGCCGGGCTCGCAAGGGGAGTTAGACCATCTGGGCCTGTCCGGCCACGAGATCCGTTTCCACGGCAGGGCAATGCTGGCGCGGGTTGCTGAAGCCGCCGCGCTGGAGGACAGTGCGTTACCGCCGCCGTTAGCGAATCTGGTGGATCACGTGCATTACAAACGGGCTTTTAAAGCGATTAAAGCACTGGTACAGCAGGTCAGTGAACAGAGCGGATTAAGCCAGGAACTGCTGGCATCACGTCGACAGATTAATCAGGTGTTGAGTCAGCACTGGGGATTAAAGCCACAGAACCGTGAGCCCGAACTGCTGGCAGGCTGGCGCGGTGCGCTTCTGAAACCCGGCATTAGCGAGATACTTGCCGAGATATAAAAAAAAAATTCCCCTGCTACTGCGCAGGGGAATCTCAGGAAACCAGACGCGTCATTTCGTTACGTCTTCCGTTTCAGGTAAGGTGACGTTCAGTTCCAGAATCGAGATATCATCTCCTTTCTGATCAAGCTGAACCGTCACCATGTCCGGATCAATCTTCACGTACTTGCAAATCACGTCCAGAATGTCGCGCTTGAGTTGCGGAAGATAGTGGGGCTCACTGTCGCCCCTTCTCCGTTCTGCCACAATAATCTGCAGCCGTTCCTTGGCTATGTTGGCAGTGTTCTTCTTCCGGGATAAAAAGAAATCGAGTAATGCCATGGTTTATCCCCCGAACAGGCGTTTCAGGAAACCCTTCTTCTCTTCTTCAATAAAGCGGAAGGGGCGAACTTCACCGAGCAACCGTTCAACGGTATCGGCATAGGCTTTACCCGCATCGGACTCCGCGTCCAGAATCACGGGTTCACCCTGGTTTGAGGCACGCAGCACAGACTGGTCTTCCGGGATGACGCCGACCAGCGGTATGCGCAGAATTTCCAGCACATCTTCCATGCTCAGCATATCGCCACGGTTAACACGACCCGGGTTATAGCGGGTCAGCAGCAGATGCTCTTTAACCGGCTCCTGGCTGGTTTCCGCACGGCGTGATTTGGACGAAATGATACCGAGAATACGGTCAGAGTCGCGAACCGAAGAGACTTCCGGGTTAGTGGTGATGATGGCTTCATCGGCAAAATAGAGCGCCATTAACGCACCGGTTTCAATGCCCGCAGGGGAGTCACAAACAATAAAATCGAACTCCATCTCCGCAAGATCATTCAGGACTTTCTCGACGCCTTCGCGGGTCAGCGCGTCTTTGTCACGGGTTTGTGAGGCAGGCAAAATATACAGCTGCTCAGTGCGCTTGTCGCGGATCAGGGCCTGATTCAGCGTGGCATCACCCTGAATAACATTCACGAAATCATAAACAACCCGGCGCTCGCAGCCCATGATCAAATCAAGGTTACGCAGGCCGATATCAAAGTCGATGACAACCGTTTTCTTGCCTTTCTGCGCTAAACCGGTGGCGATGGCCGCGCTTGACGTGGTCTTACCAACGCCCCCTTTACCGGATGTAACTACAATAATGCGTGCCATAAATATTGATTTCCTTAACGAAAGAAAAGGGGCCTAATTAAGTGTCTGGATAGTCAGCGCGCCATCCTGAAGGCAAAGCCGCGCTGCTTTAGCAAAATATTCTTCGGGGATCTGATCCATAATCCAGTACTCCCCGGCGATAGAAACCAACTCTGCGGACAGGTTGGTACAAAAAATCTGGCATTCTCTGTCGCCGCTGGCGCCTGCCAGCGCCCGACCACGCATCATGCCGTAAATATGGATATTGCCGTCAGCGACCAGTTCTGCACCGGCACTGACGCTACTGGTCACAATCAAATCCGCATTACGGGCATAGATTTGCTGGCCTGAACGGACCGGTGTATTGACGATGCGTGTCTTCGCGGCCAGAGGTTCCGCAGCAACCAGTTTGAGTTCAGGTTTTGGCTCCTCACGTTTCTGGCTCTCTTTCCCCTCTGCCAGCACCGGAAGACCGGCACGGGCGATCAGCTTTTTCAACGCCTCGTCTTTGCAGCCACTGACACCGACAATACGCAGTCCCGTAGCGCTTACCGCCTGCAGCATCTGTTTCCAGTTTACGGCGGCATTGAGTGCCGCAACATTCAGCACCACTGGTGCGTTTTTCAGGAAATCGGGTGCCTGGTCAATTTTGTCCTGAAGCGCTTTGCGGATCACCTCTGGCTCATGGTGATGCAAATGAACAACAGACAAGGTAAAACTGCTTCCCTTAAATTCGATTGGCGATTGCGGCATCTGTCCCGACTCAGTCCTGTTTTACTACCCTGTGCTAAGCGATGATAAAAGCATCGTTAAAGCGCGATCGGCGAATATTCGAAGTACTGCAAGCATGTTATAGTTAGCGCTATATTCAAACAAGCCTCAGCGCGGGTTAATTCGAGTAAAAAATATGTTTTGTGTGATCTACAGAAGTCCCGTCCGTGACCAGACTTATCTTTATGTTGAAAAAAAAGACGATTTTTCGCGCGTGCCTGACGCGCTGTTGAAAGGCTTTGGTAAACCGCAATTGGCCATGGTGATTAACCTTGCCCAACGCGACAAGCTGGCCAACGCCGACATCAATAAAGTTAAGCAGGGGTTAAGCGAGCAGGGATATTATTTGCAAATTCCTCCGCCGATTGAAAGTTTGTTAAAAACCCATCTTGAGGCGGACAAAAAAGATTAACTCGGATTGTTCCGTTAATATTATTGATGTGCGGCAGTGAACGGCAAATTTATATTTTGCATCCGCGCTGAATATTAATTGTGCAGCGCCGCTGTTTTCCCCTTCCCGGTAACCTGCCGCACCGCGTTTTCCTGTACTGACGCACAAATAGCCTGGCGGGCAGGTTGACAATTCCTGCGCATCTGTCAGGTTAAATCATCGCAATGGCTACGCAGGGGAGCGCTGTGCGGTGCTGCCCTGTATGCTTTTTAATCGTCGAAGACTGACCGTCCGGCATCATGAAACAGGGGATTAGCATGTATCAGCATCGTAACTGGCAAGGCGCTTTGTTAGATTATCCCGTCAGCAAAGTGGTTTGCGTGGGCAGCAACTATGCGAAACACATTAAAGAAATGGGCAGTGCGACGCCGACCGAACCGGTTATCTTTATTAAACCGGCTTCGGCCTTGTGCGATCTGCGGCAGCCTTTATCCATTCCTGATGCCTTTGGTGAAGTGCATCATGAAGTCGAGCTGGCGGTGTTGATCGGCACCACGCTAAAACAGGCCAGCGAAGCGCACGTGGCGAAAGCCATTACCGGTTATGGTGTGGCGCTGGATTTGACGCTGCGCGATCTGCAGGCGGGCTTAAAAAAAGCCGGACAACCCTGGGAAAAAGCAAAAGCGTTTGATAACGCCTGTCCGCTGTCAGGTTTCATACCGGTCGCGGAGTTTGCGGGCGATCCCCAGAATACCGATCTGAAGCTGGTAGTAAACGGGGAAGTCCGTCAGGATGGCAATACGTCAGATATGATTCACAAAATCCTGCCGCTGATTGCCCATATGAGTCAGTATTTTACGCTACATGCTGGCGACGTCATTTTGACCGGTACGCCAGAAGGGGTGGGCCCAATGCGGTCAGGCGACACGCTGGAAGTCTCCTTTGCCGGTCACGGAATCAGTACGCGCGTGCTGTAAAACTTGCATCAGCGTGCTGATCGCTTTATAAGGTGCGGTTTACGCTAAATCTGGACAATCATCATGACTGAAACCCCTTTCTGGCAACACAAACGCCTGGCACAAATGAGCGATGAGGAATGGGAATCCTTGTGTGATGGTTGTGGTCAGTGTTGTCTGAACAAACTTCAGGACGCGGACACGGATGAAATTTATTTCACCAATGTCGCCTGTAATCAGCTCAACATCAAAACCTGCCAGTGCCGTAACTATGCGCGTCGCTTTGAATATGAAGAAGACTGTATCAAGCTGACGCGCGAAAATCTGACCACCTTTGACTGGTTACCGCGCACCTGTGCCTACCGTTTACTGGGCGAGGGGAAGCCGCTGCCTGCCTGGCATCCGCTGCTGACGGGCTCAAAAAATGCGATGCATGCGCAGCGAATTTCTGTACGTTACATTGCAGTGCGGGAAAGTGAAGTGCGCGACTGGGAAGATCATATTATCGATCGCCCTGACCGGAATGGCTAAGTCCTGACGATAAAGGCTGCCCCTGGCAGCCTTTTAACGGATTAACGACCGAATAAGTCGCGGCGTTTAGGTTTAAACGGCTGAGCAAGCAACACCAGCACACCCACCAGCAGATAAGCCGCGAAGATGCCGATCATCCACTGTGGCATGGCGAGTGATAAGAAGCGCCAGGCCTGTTCCGAACAATCGCCGCTGGCGACAAATACCGATGGCAACCATTTATCCAGCGGCAACCAGGCGGGGAAGCGGGCGGCAAAGTCACAGGTTACAAAGGGATTCGGATGCAGCAGGATCATGGTGTGTTCGTAAGAAAGGCGCAGGCCTTCCCATGCGCTGTATATCCATAACACAATCGCCACCAGTCGAACCGGCGAACGTGGCATCAGGAAGCCAAGGATGCCTGCGCCCATCACGCCAAAAAGCGCGCAACGCACGTAAATACACATGACGCAGGGTTTATAGCCCAGACCATGCTGAAACCATAATGCTGTCAGTTCCAACGCCAGAGCGGAAAGGGCCAATAATAACCAGGCACCGCGACCCCGCGAACATTGGTTTAAATATCGCAACATAGTGCATTCCCTGTAAACGTTAATGCCCCGCAGTGTAAACCAAAAGACGCGGCGCGCCATCCTGTGGTAAGAAAAAATCGTGTGCAAACCTAACCTGGCCCTGATCCAGATTAATTCTTTGTTTGTTTGCGAATGCGGCTGACACCTTCTGCCTCATTCGGCGGATTATTCATCAACGCGCTGCTGCCCGAGGCGGTTTTCAGGGCTTAACCTAAGGCATCCTCGCACGTATGGCGCAGCACGGTAATCTGTCTTATTTTTGTGCTGAACCGCATTTTTAATCGTTGACAAGGCTATATCCGCTATAGGCGCTCTGGTATGATGAGTGCCCATTACGATCCAGAAAGCAATGAGAACACACAGTTATGGTTATTAAGGCGCAGAGTCCAGCCGGATTTGCTGAAGAGTATATTATTGAAAGCATCTGGAACAGCCGTTTTCCACCCGGATCGATCCTTCCTGCCGAACGTGAGCTTTCTGAACTGATTGGCGTAACGCGTACAACGTTACGTGAAGTGTTACAACGCCTGGCGCGAGACGGCTGGTTAACCATTCAGCATGGCAAGCCCACGCGCGTTAACGATTTCTGGGAAACGTCGGGTCTGAACATTCTGGAAACCCTGGCGCGTCTGGACCACGATAGTGTACCGGCTTTGATCGATAACCTGTTGTCGGTGCGCACCAATATTTCTTCTATTTTTATCAGCCGCGCGCTGCGCCACTATCCTGAGAAGGCGCGTGAGGTGCTGCAGGCCGTCGCGCAAACCGACGATCAGGTGGACAGCTATACGGAACTCGATTATCGGGTGTTTCGCGGCCTGGCGTTCGCCTCGGGCAATCCGATTTATGGCCTGATCCTGAATGGGTTGAAAGGACTGTATACGCGCGTTGGGCGGCACTATTTCTCCAATCCGGAAGCCCGTAAAGTCGCCCGCGAGTTTTATCTGACACTGCTCGACCTGTGTGACAAACAGCCTACTCAGGATGAAATCGTGGAGTGTGTCCGGCATTACGGACGCCAGAGTGGAGATATCTGGCATTCGATGCAAAAGAGTATGCCGAACGACTTAGGCGCTAAGCGCTAAAAAAAACCGGACTGCGCGTCCGGTTTTTTTATGCCTGTTTTAGAGGGGAACATTGCGCGGCGGATTGCGATCCAGCAGTTCGACGCTGCCATCTTCATTCTGCTGTTCCAGAATCACATCAAAGCCCCACAGGCGGTGCACGTGCTTAAGCACCTCCCGACGGCTCTTATCGAGTGGTGCACGGCTTTGTGGCACGTAGCGCAGCGTCAGGGAACGATCACCCCGTAAGTCCACATTGTAAACCTGAATATTGGGCTCCAGATTACTCAGGTTGTACTGTGCCGAAAGCTGCTGCCGAATGGCCCGATAGCCGGACTCGTCGTGGATCGCGGCGATTTCCAGATAATTGTTGCGGTCGTCGTCCAGCACAGTGAACAGCCGGAAGTCACGCATGACCTTAGGCGACAGGAACTGACTGATAAAGCTTTCATCTTTAAATTCACGCATCGCGAAATGCAGGGTTTTCAGCCAGTCAGAACCGGCAATATCCGGGAACCAGTAGCGATCCTCTTCCGTCGGCGACTGACAAATACGTTTAATATCCTGGAACATGGCAAAGCCCAGTGCATACGGATTGATACCGCTGTACCACTGGCTGTTGTAGGGCGGTTGATAGATTACGTTGGTATGGCTGTGCAGGAACTCCATCATAAAGCGTTCTGACACTTTGCCTTCATCATAGAGGTGATTCAGGATGGTGTAATGCCAGAAGGTCGCCCAGCCTTCATTCATCACCTGAGTTTGTTTCTGCGGGTAAAAATACTGGCTCACCTTACGCACAATGCGCAGAATTTCACGCTGCCACGGCTCCAGCAGCGGCGCGTTCTTTTCCATAAAGTAGAGCAGGTTTTCCTGCGGTTCAGAAGGGTAGCGCGCCGCTTCAAAATGCGCGGCTTCTTTTTCACGCCGCGGTAAGGTGCGCCATAAGGTATTGACCTGGCTTTGCAGATACTCTTCGCGGCTTTTTTGCCTGGCCTTCTCTTCCTGCAGGGAAATTTTTTGCGGGCGCTTATAGCGGTCCACACCGTAATTCATCAGGGCGTGACATGAATCGAGCAGGCGCTCCACTTCTTCAACGCCATAGCGCTCTTCGCAGTCAGCAATGTAATTTCTGGCAAATAACAGGTAATCCACAATGGAGCTGGCATCGGTCCAGCTGCGGAAGAGGTAGTTATTTTTAAAAAAGGAATTATGCCCATAGCAGGCGTGCGCCATAACCAGCGCCTGCATGGTCATGGTGTTCTCTTCCATCAGATAGGCGATGCAGGGGTTAGAGTTAATCACGATCTCATAAGCCAGACCCTGCTGCCCATGCTTGTAACGTTGCTCAGTCTCAATAAATTTTTTGCCAAACGACCAGTGCGAATAGTTGATGGGCATACCGACGCTGGAGTAGGCGTCCATCATCTGCTCGGAGGTAATCACTTCAATTTGGTGCGGGTAGGTATCCAGACCGTAGTGTTTCGCTACGCGGTCGATTTCAGCGAGATAGACATCCAGTAACTCGAATGTCCAGTCGGGCCCGTCGCTGAGTCGTTTGCTGTCCATGATGGAATCGTCAAAGATTGTTGTCATAGCGCACCTCTGTTTTGGCGAACGGACTCACCCTGACGCGTTGTCCGTTACGATTTATTTAAGGCTCTTCCTGAGAAAGGAACCCAAAAAAACTGAGTGAACAGATCAATGATAGTTCACTGTCGCTTATCCGATCCGGGAACTCAAACGAATTCTTTGGCAGAAAAATCATTTCAGGTTTACCGCGCTGGGATTAAATAGCTCCACACACTGAATAGCTGTCACTTTTCAGCATTAAATGCTGACTTTTTTCATAGGGGGAGATTATGAAGGATTCTCCTGTGAAAGGCATAATTAACCAGAACTGGTGTCATTTATGCCTGATTTTTTAATAAAGGACGCATAATTCTCTGAATTTGAGGGCGTGAAATGATTTTAGTTACCTGTAGGCGCAAAAAGAGGTGAAATGGATGGATTGTGTAAAGGATGTTTCCACTTTGTGATCACTCTGAATGTTAACCGGTGAATAGTGGATTATGCTTTTTATTTTCGCGGGGGACTTATGCACGTAGTTATTCTTGGTAGTGGCGTTGTGGGCGTAACCAGCGCGTGGTATCTGGCGCGCGCCGGCCATCAGGTCACCGTGATCGATCGTCAGCCTCAACCCGCCATGGAAACCAGCGCGGCAAATGCCGGGCAGATCTCGCCAGGCTATGCGGCGCCCTGGGCTGCACCCGGTGTGCCGCTTAAGGCGATGAAATGGATGTTTCAGCGTCATGCGCCTCTGGCCATCCGGCTGGATGGCAGCCGCTTTCAGCTTGAGTGGATGTGGCATATGCTGCGTAACTGTGACATGCAGCACTACCAGCAGAATAAAAGTCGCATGGTCCGGCTTGCTGAATACAGCCGCGATTGCCTGAAGGCCCTCCGCGCCGAAACGGGCATTGCCTATGAAGGCCGACAGGGCGGCACGCTCCAGCTATTCCGTACGCAACAGCAATTCGAGAGCGCAAGCAAAGACATTGCCGTTCTGCGCGAGGCCGGCGTGCCCTATGAATTACTGGAGTCGCATCAGCTGGCCAGCGTTGAGCCTGCCCTTGCGGCGACGCAGCATAAACTTACCGGCGGTCTGCGGTTACCAAATGATGAAACCGGCGACTGCCAGCTTTTTACCCAGCGTCTGGCCAAAATGGCCGAGGAAGCCGGTGTGGTCTTCCGCTTCAATACACCCATCGATCAGCTGCTGCGCGACGGTAACCGGATTTATGGTGTGAAGTGCGGCGATGAGGTGATTAAAGCCGACAGCTACGTCGTTGCGCTGGGCTCCTGGTCCACCGCGTTGATGAAAAATATTGTGGATATCCCGGTCTACCCTCTGAAAGGCTATTCCTTAACGATTCCGGTGACGAATGCCGATGCGGCACCCGTCTCCACCATCCTGGACGAAACCTACAAAGTGGCCGTCACACGTTTTGATAACCGTATTCGAGTCGGCGGTATGGCAGAAATTGTGGGTTTTAACACCAAACTGCCTGAAGCGCGTCGCGAAACGCTGGAGATGGTGGTTACAGATCTTTATCCTGAAGGGGGCGATGTCAGCCAGGCCAGTTTCTGGACAGGCCTGCGTCCTATGACGCCAGACGGTACGCCGGTTGTCGGGGCGACGCCGCTGTCCAATCTTTATCTGAATACCGGACACGGTACACTGGGCTGGACGATGGCCTGTGGCTCCGGACAGTTACTGGCTGACGTCATTTCCGGCACGTCGCCAGCGATTGCATCGGACGATCTCACGGTCTTCCGTTATTTGCCTGGTTTTGCGGCCAGCCGATCACCGCTTCGTAACGTTAACGCTACACGTTAAGCCTTCAGGGAGAGGAAGTATGTCACGTCCAATTGTCGCAACCATCAATCAACAGGCGTTGCGACATAACCTGGCCATTGTGCGTCGTGCGGCTCCCGCATCACGTGTCTGGTCTGTGGTGAAAGCCAATGCCTACGGCCATGGCATTGCCCGCGTGTGGGAAAGTCTGTCCAGCACCGATGGCTTCGCGTTACTGAATATGGAAGAAGCCATTCTGCTGCGGGAGCAGGGGTGGAAGAAACCCATCCTGCTGCTTGAAGGCTTTTTTCACCCTGACGATCTGACCTTAATCGATCGTTACCGTCTGACGACCAGCGTGCACAGCAACTGGCAGATTCATGCCCTGGCCAATGCGACGCTCTCGGCGCCTGTCGATATTTACCTGAAGATAAACAGCGGTATGAACCGACTGGGCTTTCGCCCTGAACAGGTAAATGGCATCTGGCATAAACTGCGTGCGCTGGAAAACGTCGGGGATATTACATTGATGGCGCATTTCGCTGATGCCGAGAATCCCGACGGCATTGTAGCGCCGCTACAGCGAATCGCCGACGCCACCGAAGGGCTGGACAGCCCGGTCTCGCTGTCCAATTCGGCCTGTACGTTGTGGCATCCTGAGGCGCACCGGGACTGGGTGCGACCGGGGATCATTTTGTATGGTGCGTCACCCAGCGGTGACTGGCAGGACGTGGCCAGCAGTGGACTTCAGCCGGTGATGACCCTGTCCAGTGAAATCATTGGTGTGCAGCAACTTCAGGCCGGAGATGGCGTGGGTTATGGCTATCGCTACCGGGCATCCCAGCCGCAGCGAATAGGTGTTGTCGCCTGTGGCTATGCCGATGGTTATCCTCGCCATGCGCCCAACGGGACGCCGGTTTTTGTTGATGGCGTGCTGACGCAGGTCGTGGGTGCGGTGTCGATGGATATGATTACCGTTGATTTAACACCCTGCCCACAGGCGGGCATTGGTTCACCTGTCGAGCTGTGGGGAAACAATGTCAAAATCGATCAGGTAGCAAAAGCGGCCGGAACGGTAGGTTATGAGCTGATGTGTGCCCTGGCCCCACGCGTTCCGGTGAACGTTATTTAATCGCTGTAATCCGGCTGTGCATGTTTTTACTGCAGCGCCAGGCGAGGAACGCCAGCGCTGCACCCAGCAGCATCATCAACGCCAGCGACATTTTCTCTGCCAGTGGCAGGGCGACAATAAGCAAACTCCCCGCTGCACCGCCTGCCATCTGAATAAAACCCTGTAACGCCGAGGCGACACCAGCCTGCTGTTGGTAAGGTTCCAGCGCATAGCTGGTGGCCGGGCCAACGGTGAAGGCCAGTCCGGCCACGGCTACGGCGACCGGGAACATATACAGCGCCCAGTGTGACTGCAGGCTGTCAGGCAGCAGTGTCATACCGGCCAGCAGCAGGCCAGCACCCAGTAGCATGGTCAGGCAACCCATCGCCAGGCAAAATGGCCTGCCCGCCTTACGAATCGCCTTGTTTACCACCACGCTCACCAGCATGATCCAAAAGCCATTCGCGCCAAAGGCAAAAGAGAATGCCAGAGGCGACAGGCCGCCCTCGGTCATCAGAATGTGGGGGGCCAGCGAAACATACGTCAGCACCATGCCCAGTGCGCCCGCATTCGCGAAGGCAAAGGCCAGAAAGCGCGGCTGACGTAAAATGGCGGCATACTGATTAACGGGAAGCCCTTTTACACGCAGCGTATCGGCCGGACGGGTTTCCGGCAGCCAGATAATGACCATCAGCATCACGACGGCGGCATAAGTACACAGGAACCAGAAGGGCGCGCGCCAGTCAAAGGCGCTGGCCAGCAGTCCACCCAGCAACGGTGCCAGTGCGGGCACGATATTCAGTGCGCCATTCAGAAAGCCATAAGCCCGGGCGGCATCATCACCACTTAACCGGTCGCGTACGCCGCTGAACGCAACGACGGCACTACAACATACCGCACAGCCCTGTACGACGCGGGCCAGCAGGAACAGCGGGAAGGAGGTGGCGGTGGCCGCAATGGCGCTGCCCGCTATGTAGAGCGTCAGGCCCAGCAGCGCAATAGGTTTGCGCCCATAGTTATCGACCAGCGGGCCGCTCACCAGCTGACCCAGTCCCATTATCAGCAGGAAAAGGGGGATCGTTGTTTGTATCAGCGTCACCGGTGTTGACAGACCGTCTGCGATCTGCGGCAGCGTGGGTAAATAGAGATCGATGCCTAAAGGCGCCAGGAGCACCAGGCTTAACAGCAACAGGGTATATTTTTGCATAGCAACCAGAGGGTAAACGTACGATAAAGCGAGGGAAGAGGGTAATGATTAATAAAGCAAAAGGAAAGCGAATTACCAGGGAAATGGCGATGCCTGTCTGAAACAGGCATCGCAGGCTAAATCAGTACGCGCCGTCGCGGCGTAATACCACACCGGCTGTTTTAAACAGGATGGCAATATCCGTCCAGAGCGCCCAGTTTTTGACATACCAGGAATCAAAGTAGACACGGGTATCGTAGTCAATGTCGTTACGTCCGCTCACCTGCCACAGGCCGGTCATCCCGGGCTTCGCCATCAGATAGTAATCCACGTCGCCGGCATAACGTTCCAGTTCCGCTTCGATAACCGGACGTGGGCCGACCAGGCTCATTTCACCCCGAATCACGTTCCAGAGCTGAGGTAACTCATCCAGGCTGGTTTTGCGCAGGAAGCCTCCGATGCGGGTAATGCGCGGATCATTTTTCAGCTTGAAGTCTTTGTCCCATTCGCGACGCGCTTCTTCGCTGGTCGCCAGCAGGTTTTCCAGCACCTCTTTGGAATTGGTGACCATCGAACGGAACTTCAGACATTTAAATTTCTTGCCATCCTGACCCACGCGCTCGTGACCATAAATGGCATTACCGCCATCACGCTTCACCATATAGCAAAGTAAGGCAAAAACCGGTGCCAGGAAGAGCAGCAGCAGCGAAGCTACCACAATATCAAATCCCCGTTTCAGGAAGCGTGACGAATGCTTCGCCAGGTTATTGCTGACGCGCAGAATCATCACTTCATGGCTGAAGATAAAGGACATGTCTGTGCCGTAAAGCGGTACACCGCGTAATGTTGGGATAACCGACACGGAACGGCAGTTCATTTTAGACAAGAATTTCAGCCAGCGGTCGCGCTCAGGCTGCTGTTCGTATTCCATTGCCACAATGAACTGCACATTGTCACGGTCGATGGTCTGCCAGTTAATATCGTTGGCGGAGATAACAGGCACACCATTAACGCTCTGCTGCAGCGGTGCGTCTTCAACGGAAATAAACGCCTGAACGTTATACCCGAGAATCTCCTCGCTTTGTAATGCGGCGTAAGCTTCGGTAGCGTTACGGCCCGAGCCAATGATAATGGTTTCTTTTTGCCATTGTCCGGCCCGGTTAATCGCGCTTTTCACGCCTGCACGCATTAACGGCAGCAACAGCAGGGCATAGCTCCAGCTGAACACCCAGACCATGCGGGAGAAGTCCCATTTGGAGAAGGCGATTAACGCCAGATCCAGCAGAGAGAACACGACGAGGGTTTTAACAATCTCTTTCAGTTCAAACCAAAAAGGTTTGCGGTAGGTATAGTGACGCAGGCGCATCCAGAACCAACCGGTGCAAAGCACCGACATAATAAACTGCGCAATAAAACGGTTCTCAATTTGATGGGGTGGAATAAAGGCATCAAGGTCGCCCCAAATTCCCTGCACGGTCGCGGCAGAGAGAAACAGCGCTAAATTCAGCGCAATGAGATCTGAAAAACTTAACGCAAGCTTTACAAGAATATTTTTACGAAGACCGCTCCACGAGCGAGTCGCATTGTTCATTACAATTGTACTTGCCATAAAACCTGCTCTCTTTAATGAAGTAAAAGATGGCCTGACCAGAATCAAGTACGCGTTCAGGGGTTAACGACTGAAAACCCGAAACCGGGACGTTTTCAGTTTGTTACAGTCATTAGAGCCATTGACGCTGCAAAAAACAGATTCTCTAAACGTGAGACAAGTCACGTAAAAATGCAGCACTGGAGAAGAGTATGCAGGAGATGTTTGACAGAGTTAATACGGAATAATTCTTAAAAAGTCAGGGGATAATCGCGCGGGTTTTGTTTAAGTTATTGATATGCAGAATATTGTATCAGAGATAAGCGTGATGCACGGAGATATTCAGGCCCATTTTTAGGAATTACCGCCAAACGGGCTGACTGGCGGTAATCCTCCGGGCTTACGCGGGTTTTTTTAATACCCAGCGGTCTTGTTGTTTATCGTAATGACCGATCGCTAATATCACTTCTTTACCGTCGATCCAGGCCGGTACGCTGGTTTCCTGATCCCAGCCGTCAAGCTGATAACTCAGGCCGGGATTGGTGTGGCAGGGAATACTCACCGTCACCGGGTCTTCGCTGCTGAA
This sequence comes from Pantoea stewartii, assembly GCF_011044475.1. Taxonomy (NCBI): domain Bacteria; kingdom Pseudomonadati; phylum Pseudomonadota; class Gammaproteobacteria; order Enterobacterales; family Erwiniaceae; genus Pantoea; species Pantoea stewartii. The sequence goes on along the minus strand of NZ_CP049115.1, from coordinate 661,405 downwards.
TTCCGCATCAACAATTTCATAGCGACCAATTTTAACCACGTGACTCATGGATAACTCCCGTTTTAACTGAATGTTATAAAAGCGTAGTGCAATTCAGCTAATTAAACCGCGCTATTTAAATAAGATTATTCTTTGTCTTCATTGGGGCGTACGCCAATTTTAACAATATGATTATCTTCTTTCTCCGCCACCGTCCATGTCAGTTGATTCCATTCTATCTGGTCACCGACCACAGGTGCCCCGCCTAACATACTCATCATCAACTGACCCAGCGACTGTTGCGCGTTCGTATCTTCGTCGAGTTCAAGGCCATAAATCTGCGCGACATCATGAAGTCGCGCGTCGGCATCCAGAATAAAGTCGCCGAAGAAACGTTGATCCAGCGAGACAGGCGGCGACTGACTGAACATTTTGCCCAGCGCAGGCAGATCGCGCTCACGGCCAATCACACAAATCACGTCATTCTCTTTTAAACGCGTTGCGCCGTTGGGGTGCATTAACACGTTATCCCGAAACAGTGCGGCGATACGGGTTTCACGTGGCATCTGTAAATCCCGCAGCGCCGCGCCCACGCACCATTTGTCGGCGCTGAGCTGATAGACGAACTGCTCCCACGGATTCTCCGGATGAATATCCAGCCCGATACGGCTAATCGGAGAGGCGGTAGGCGGAACAACCACTTTGGCTTTCTTCGCCGCAAAGCCCAGCGAGGTGCCCTGTAGCATCAGGGAAACCAGCACCACGAAAAACGCAATATTAAAATAGAGCGAGGCATTCTCCAGACCGGCCATCATCGGGAAGACGGCCAGGATAATCGGCACTGCTCCGCGCAGACCGACCCAGCTGATAAAGATACGCTCCCGCGCCGTGAAGCCACGGAACGGTAACAGGCCGATAAACACCGACAGCGGACGTGCCACCAGAATTAACCACAGGGACAGAATCATCGCCGGAACAGCGATATGCCAGAGGTCGGAGGGCGTGACTAACAATCCCAGTACGATAAACATGCCGATCTGGCTGAGCCAGGCCATACCGTCAAAGGTCTGCAAAATGCCGAAACGGTTGCGGATAGGGCTGTTACCCAGTAAGAAGCCGCACAGATAGACGGCGAGGATGCCGCTGCCTTCCAGCACGGTGGTCAGCGCAAAGACCAGAATGCCGCCGCTCAGTGCCAGTAAGGGATACAGGCCGGGAGCCAGATTCATGCGGTTAATCAGTTGCTGCAGGGCCCAGCCACCGCCCAGACCGAGGACAATCCCCAGACCGAACTGCTGAATCAGATGCACCACGAACATCCAGTCCAGACCGGTTCGTCCCTGCTCAATCATTTCGATCAGCGTAATGGTCAGAAACACCGCCATCGGGTCATTGCTGCCGGACTCAATTTCCAGCGTGGCACTGACACGTTCATTCAGACCTTTGTCACCGAGCAGGGAAAATACCGCTGCCGCGTCGGTGGAGCCGATAATCGCACCAATCAGGAAGCCCTGCATCATATCGAGCCTGAACAGCCAGGCTGCGACCATGCCAGTCAGGCCTGCCGTAATGATCACGCCTACGGTTGCCAGTGATAAGGCCGGTCCGAGCGCCACCTTAAAGGAGCTGGCTTTGGTGCGCATGCCGCCGTCCAGCAGGATGATAGCTAGGGCAAGGTTAGAGATCAGGTAGGCCGCCGGATAGTTATCAAATGCGATGCCGCCAATACCGTCAATGCCGGCCAGCATGCCCAGCGCCAGAAAAATCACCAGGATAGGAATGCCCAATCGGGACGAAAAGGAACTGAGCAAGATACTCGATGCAACCAGCACGGACCCAATAATGAAAAGACTATAAACAATAGTGTGGTTCAAACGCGGTCTCCTGAGATACGGCAGACAATGTTAACTAAGGTGTAGAAACATCCATGCTATGTCTGCAAGATAATGTTTTATCAATGAGTTGTCATTGTCATTTTGCAATTTATCTTAATTGCTAATGCACTGGATAATCCCAGTTAACAAGGCTAATAGGGGAGTTAGATAGCTTGCAGCAGGCAAGACCGCATTTTAAGAGGTTATAAATACAATAAAAAAAGCCGACTGGGCGTCGGCTTAGTGTCTCAGGCTTCCATTGCCTGTTTGTGAAACAGCTCACGAAACACAGGATAAATATCTTCGGGCTCCCGGATGTGCTGGATCGCAAAGTTGTCGAACATTGACTGCAGATGTTCGTATTCGCGCCATAAGGTCTGATGCGCGCGACGTGTTATCTCGATGTAAGTGTAGTAACGCACCACCGGCAACAGATTTTTTGCCAGAATCTCGTGGCAGAGCGGTGAATCGTCTGCCCAGTTGTCGCCATCCGACGCCTGCGCGGCGTAGATATTCCATTGCGCCGGATCGTAGCGCTCCTTCACAACCTCATCCATCAGTTTCAGTGCGCTGGAGACGATGGTGCCGCCGGTTTCCTGCGAATAGAAAAACTCCTGCTCATCGACCTCTTTGGCCTGAGTATGATGGCGTATGTAGACCACCTCGACGTTTTTATAAGTCCGGCTGAGGAACAGATAGAGCAAAATATAAAAGCGTTTTGCCATATCTTTCGTCGCCTGATCCATCGAGCCGGAGACATCCATCAGGCAAAACATGACCGCCTGACTGGAAGGCTCGGGCCGCTTCTCGAAGTTTTTATAGCGCAGGTCAAAGGTGTCAATAAAGGGCACTCTGTCAATGCGCGCGCGCAGTTCGGCAATCTCCTTGCGCAGGCGTTCCTCTTCGAGTAACTGAGCGGGCTCTGACTTTTCTACTTCGCTGAGGGCATCCTCAAGCTCATGGAGCTGGCGGCGCTTACCTGCCGTCATCGCTGTACGTCGGGCCAGGGAATTTTGTAAAGAACGGACCACGCTGATGTTGGCGGGAACGCCATTCGAGGTAAATCCGGCACGGTGCGTTTTGTACTCATTCAACTGGCGGTGCTGATTTTTCCGCAGATTGGGCAGCGCCAGATCCTCAAACAGCAGATCCAGATATTCATCTTTGGAAATTTGAAAAACAAATTCATCCTCACCTTCACCGTCCTGACTGGCATTTCCCTGACCTGAACCGCTACCGCCCCCGCCTTGTGGGCGTTCAACACGGTCATTTTGCACGAAGTGATCATTGCCTGGATGAACGCGATGACGTTGTCCACCACGCCCCTGATGAAAAATGGGTTCATTGATATCATCTACGGGAATAGAGACGGATTCGCCACTGCTGACGTCGGTTACCGAGCGTTTGTTAATGGCCTCGGAAATCGACTGCTTAATCTGCGACTTGTAACGACGTAAGAAGCGCTGGCGATTAACCGCACTCTTGTTTTTACCGTTCAGTCGGCGATCGATAAAATAGGCCATGATGTTCCCCCAAACTACATTGCAAGCAGGCCGGGCTGACCCGACCTTAATATGACCGGTGCTGTCCCGCACCGGTTTGCTTACAGACTTTGATCAGGACGATTTACGCACGCGCAGATACCATTCACACAGCAGGCGAACCTGTTTGCGGGTATAGCCTTTTTCCATCATGCGATCGACAAAATCGTCGTGTTTCTTCTGCTCATCCGTAGAGGTTTTGGTGTTGAACGAGATAACCGGCAACAGCTCTTCGGTATTGGAGAACATCTTTTTCTCAATGACCGTACGGAGTTTTTCATAGCTGGTCCAGTTGGGATTTCTGCCATTATTATGCGCTCTTGCACGAAGCACAAAATTGACAATTTCATTACGGAAATCTTTAGGGTTACTAATCCCGGCAGGCTTCTCAATTTTCTCCAGCTCGGCATTCAGCGATTCACGGTCAAATAATTGTCCGGTATCCGGATCGCGATACTCCTGATCCTGAATCCAGAAATCCGCATAAGTTACATAACGGTCGAAAATATTCTGACCATATTCGGAATAGGATTCCAGATAAGCCGTTTGAATCTCTTTGCCAATAAACTCCGCATATTTAGGAATTAAATAGCCTTTGAGATGCTCAAGGTATTTTTCCGCCTGATCCTGTGGGAACTGCTCACGTTCAATCTGCTGTTCCAGCACATAGAACAGGTGCACCGGGTTGGCGGCAACTTCAGCATGGTCAAAGTTAAACACGCGTGACAGGATTTTAAAGGCGAAACGCGTCGACAGGCCATTCATGCCTTCGTCCACGCCCGCATAATCGTGGTACTCCTGCCAGGATTTCGCTTTCGGGTCGGTATCCTTCAGGCTTTCACCATCGTACACGCGCATTTTCGAGTAGATGCTCGAGTTATCCGGATCTTTCAGACGCGACAGGATAGAGAAGCGCGCCAGCGTCTCAAGCGTGCCAGGTGCACATGGCGCAGTGGACAGCTCACTGTGGTTCAGCAGCTTTTCATAAATCTTAATTTCCTCTGACACGCGCAGGCAGTAAGGCACTTTAACGATGTAAACACGGTCGAGGAAAGCCTCGTTGTTTTTATTGTTGCGGAAGGTCACCCATTCGGATTCGTTTGAGTGCGCCAGGATGATGCCGTTAAACGGCAGGGCTGAAATCCCTTCCGTACCGTTGTAGTTTCCTTCCTGCGTGGCGGTGAGGAGGGGATGCAGAACCTTAATCGGCGCTTTAAACATCTCAACGAATTCCATGATGCCCTGGTTGGCCCGGCACAGTGCGCCAGAGTAACCGTAGGCATCAGGATCGTTTTGCGCGTGGTTTTCAAGTTTGCGAATGTCGACCTTACCGACCAACGCAGAGATATCCTGGTTGTTCTCATCGCCCGGCTCTGTCTTGGCGATGGCTAACTGCTCAAGAATCGATGGCCAGACTTTAACGACTTTAAAGCGTGTAATATCCCCGCCAAAGTCATGCAGACGTTTGGCGGCCCAGGGCGACATAATGGTGCCAAGGTAGCGACGCGGTACGCCGTACTCTTTTTCCAGAATGTTAGCGTCTTCCTGCGGGTTGAACAGGCACAGCGGATGGTCGTTGACCGGACTGCGTTCGCCGTCGGCGCTGAGCACGTAGATAGGGACGCGTTGCATCAGGGATTTCAGGCGCTCAGCCAGGGAGGACTTACCGCCACCCACCGGACCCAGTAAATAGAGAATCTGCTTCTTCTCTTCAAGGCCTTGCGCTGCGTGTTTCAAATAGGACACGATCTGCTCAATCGCTTCCTCCATACCGTAAAACTCTTCGAACGCTGGGTAACGTCCCATAACCCGGTTAGAAAAGATTCTGGAAAGGCGTGGCTCCTGGGCAGTGTCGACCATTACTGGCTCACCAATAGCCATTAAGAGTCGCTCTGCTGCGTTGGCGTATGCACTGCGATCCTGTTTACAGATAGTCAGAAATTCCTGCAGTGTGAACTCTTCGTCCTTGGCAGCTTCATAACGCTGACGATAGTGATCGAATATATTCATAGCGATGCCCGTCCTTTCGTTTTTAGCACAGGTAAAGGAGCAATAATCAGTGCTCGTACAGCTCCCGGAAGATATTAATCTGTTTACTACAGCAACCCTTATGCCAACCTGATCGTTCTTATCGGGATGCACAACTTTTATGGTTACTTGGTAAGTACAAAAACTCGGGTATTAAGTTTAACTGTAGAAGGCATTCAGGAAATTTCATCATAGATTTTTGATTAGTGAGCCACATATCAATAACAAAATCATTTTGTTGCGAAACGTTTTTCCTCAGTTAACCCCCGTTCTGTGATGCCTTCAACCCGGTTATGCCACATTCTGCGGCAAACGCGGTAGATGATTTTGATATAAGGTTAATTCAGTCTGTAAAAAGCGTTAGACTCTATGTGTGATTGTTATATTTATGGAATGAATAAATTGTGAACCAATTCAAACTTAACGTGCTTATTGCACTTATCCCTTGTTATTTTCTGGGCCAGTCAGTACAAGCCGCACCCTTATCGCTCGGTGCATCAGTGATTTATGCGCAGTCACCTTATCGTGGTGGACAGGACCGCTATTTGCCTGTTCCCATCATCAATTACGAAGGGGAAAAATTCTGGTTTAACACGCTGCAGGGTGGCTATTACGTGTGGAAAGACCCACAGGATCAGCTCTCTCTGTCGCTGTTGGGTTCGCCGCAGCAATACGACCCGGATGACAACGATCTGGGGGATATGAAGGGGCTGGATAAGCGCCGAATGACGTTGATGGGCGGGGTGACTTACCGGCATACGGATGACTGGGGCATCATACGGACCTCATTGTTAGGCGATGTGCTTAACAACAGCAACGGTATCGTCTGGGATTTGACCTATCTTTACCGTTTCAGCTTTGGCGACTTTACCTTTACGCCGGGAATTGGTGCATTGTGGAACAGCGCGAATCAAAACCGCTACTACTATGGCGTATCGGGTAACGAAAGCGATCGGACCGGAATTCGTCGTTATCATCCGGATGACAGCTGGTCGCCTTATGTGGAAATGAACGCCAGCTACAGCATTACCCCGCAGTGGAATGCCAGTCTTTCAGGGCGTTACACCCGCTTTGCCAGCGAAATCAAAGACAGTCCGATGGTTGATAAAAGCGGACAGTTTACGGTCTGGACAGGCGTCAGCTATACCTTCTGATGCGGTGCACCCTGGGAGTGCAGGCTGTGCGCTCTCAGGGTGCATATGCCCCCATTCAGTGCAGGAGAACCCGATGACAAAATATATCGATATTGCAGGTCAGCGTCAGATTCCGGCAATCGGTCTTGGCACCTGGTATATGGGGGAGGATCCCGCCAGCCGGCAACAGGAAATCAGTGCGCTTCAGGCAGGGCTGGATGCCGGTTTGCGGCTGGTGGATACCGCTGAAATGTATGCAGAGGGTGGCGCCGAAGAAGTGGTAGGCGATGCCCTGAAGGGACGGCGTGATGAGGCCCTGCTGGTATCGAAAGTTTATCCATGGAATGCCGGAAAACAGGATGCCATCGCCGCCTGCGAGGCCAGCCTGCGTCGTCTGCAAACGGATCGAATTGATTTATATCTTTTGCACTGGCGCGGCAGTGTGCCACTCGACGAAACCATCAGCGCGATGCAGACCTTGCAGCAGCAGGGCAAAATTCGTGCGTGGGGTGTTTCAAACTTCGACAGCGAGGACATGGACGCCCTGTGGGCCGAAACGGGTGGCGAAAATTGTGCCACCAATCAGGTGCTTTATCATCTGGGTTCCCGCGGTATTGAATACGATTTGCTACCGCTCTGTCGCCAGCGCGCGATGCCCGTCATGGCGTATTGTCCCCTGGCACAGGCCGGTCGGTTACGCAGTCAGCTGTTTACCGACCCCGCTCTGAACGCAATTGCCCGCCAAAAAGGCATCACCGTGGCACAGCTTCTGCTGGCCTGGGCGATTCGGGATGGCGATGTCCTTGCCATCCCTAAAGCCAGTTCACTGGTACATGTTCGTGAAAATGCGGCTGCGCTGGACATTACCCTGAGCGAGGAGGACTGTCTCAGACTCGACAGGGTTTTTCCGCCGCCACAACACAAACTGCCGCTGGATGTGGTCTGAACGCGCCTCAGGCCTTATTTTTCAAACGTATTGTCGTCGCCAGTCGGGCAGGCTTGTCGCCTGCACTGCGCAACGGTTTACTAATGCGCGCGGTTTCAACACACACCATCGTTTTATAACCCTCATTTGGCATGTCCGCCATACTACACGACAGCGCCACACCGGGATTCCACGTGACAACGTCACTATGGTGATGGTGGTACACTTCAATTTGCCGTTTTCCAGCCAGATCGTTGATAACTGAACAGTCTTTTGGCGCAGTGAAGATACGATCCACGCGCTCGGTAAAGCGCTGTTTACCCTCGCTCTGACCCGGCTGGTTATCTTTGACCTTGTCGATGTAATGTTCACCCAGTCCGGTGACCTCAACGCTCGCACTGTCCGCCACGTTAAAATAGCTGTGTAGCGCGGCTGTCGATTCATAATCACCGTAGGCTTCCAGCTCAATTTCGCAATGCTGGCCCAGACGGAAGCGGGCAATAAGGGTAAAGTCATGCGGCCACAGCTTCAGCGTTTGTGGGGTACTTTCCAGCACAAATGTCAGCAGCACGCCGTCTTCGTTTTCATCATGCGCAGAGAGCGTCCATGACTGATTTCGGGCAAAGCCATGGGCAGGCTCTCCTGCCGGTCCAAACCAGGGCCAGCAAATCGGTACACCGCCGCGAATCGCCTTACCAGGCAGGAAAGGGCTCTTGTCGCTCAGCCAGATGACGGGCTTCTCACCGCTCGGTTGCCAGGCAATCAGATGCGCGCCCTGTAAGGTCACGGCCGCCCGTACACGCGGATGGCTGACAATCATAACCGGGAGTTCACCCACCTGACGTTGCGACAGATAAGGCGTGATTTGTTTAACCACGGGAAGGGAAAAGAGTTTGTCTTGCATGCCTGACTCCATAGTGAAGGGATCAAAAAAAGGGTGACCGAAGTCACCCTTATTGTCTCGTGTCTGGCTGCCTTATTTAGCAGCAACCAGCGCAATCAGGTCGAGAACTTTGTTTGAATAACCGGTTTCGTTATCGTACCAGGAAACCAGTTTAACGAAGTTGTCGTTCAGCGCGATACCGGCTTTGGCATCGAATACTGAGGTCAGGACTTCGCCGTTGAAGTCGGTAGAAACCACGTCATCTTCAACGTAGCCCAGCACGTCTTTCATCTCGCCTTCAGCCGCGGCTTTGATAGCGGCACAAATTTCTTTGTAAGACGCAGCTTTTTCCAGACGAACGGTCAGGTCAACAACAGAAACGTTAGGCGTAGGTACGCGGAATGCCATACCGGTCAGTTTGCCGTTCAGTTCTGGCAGCACTTTACCTACCGCTTTAGCGGCGCCGGTAGAAGACGGGATGATGTTCTGTGATGCACCACGACCACCGCGCCAGTCTTTGTGAGACGGGCCATCAACGGTTTTCTGCGTTGCGGTAGTGGCGTGTACGGTGGTCATCAGGCCTTCAACGATACCAAATTTATCGTTGATGACTTTTGCCAGCGGGGCCAGGCAGTTAGTGGTACAAGAGGCGTTAGAAACGATGTCCTGGCCCTGGTATTTGTCGAAGTTAGCACCACGAACAAACATTGGGGTGTCATCTTTAGATGGACCGGTCAGAACCACTTTTTTCGCGCCAGCAGTGATGTGCTTACGTGCGGTTTCGTCGGTCAGGAAGATACCGGTTGCTTCAGCAACGACGTCAACGCCCACTTCGCCCCACTTCAGGTTAGCCGGATCTTTCTCAGCGGTAACACGGATTTTCTTACCGTTAACAACCAGAGCGCCGTCCTGTACTTCAACGGTGCCGTCAAAACGGCCGTGAGTAGAGTCGTACTTCAGCATGTACGCCATGTAGTCAGCGTCCAGCAGGTCGTTGATAGCAACGATTTCGATGTCAGAGCGCTGTTGAGCAGCACGGAAAACGATGCGACCGATACGGCCAAAACCGTTGATACCTACTTTGATAGTCATATATTCCACCAGCTAGTTGTTAGTGAATAAAAGGTTGGCTGTAAAATTACAAAAACCTTACCAGGCGTCAAGCGGAATCGTGTCAATTGTTGCGACAGGTCAATCCACCGAACAGGAATTATTTGACGCGCAACCGCTTGCGCGCTTCCGCGAACATCGTGCTCTGTTGAAACCTTCGCCGAATATATAGGGATATGCCAGAGAAAAGGTGATCAAAATCACAAATCCACCTTGTAAGATACGGACCGAAGGGCAGAGCACAAAAAAAGACCCGACTAATGTTGATCATTTGTTAGAATACTAGTCGATTTTTTCAGAATGACATCCCGGAATTGCTCAAATGCCTAAAGAAACCGCACCCGACGCAAAAATCGCCCAGTTAACTGAGATGCAGCGCTATGTCACGCAACAGCGTGGCACGGAGCCGCCGTACAGCGGTGCGCTGCTGCATAACAAGCAGGAAGGGATTTATCACTGCCTGGTGTGCAACGCGCCCTTGTTTCTTTCAGAGACGAAATACGATTCAGGCTGTGGCTGGCCGAGTTTTTATGAGCCCGTCAGCGATGAGGCTATTCGTTATCTGGAAGATAACTCGCACGGTATGCAGCGTATTGAAATCCGTTGCGGCAACTGTGATTCTCATCTCGGCCATGTTTTCCCTGATGGGCCGCAGCCGACCGGTGAGCGTTACTGTGTGAACTCAGCCTCGCTGAACTTCACCAGTCCACAAGGCGACGAGATTAAGGGCTAACCATGAAACAGCAACTTGAAGCCATGCTTGATGCTATGACACCCGAAATTTATGAACGCCTGATGACGGCCGTTGAAACCGGAAAATGGCCGGATGGAGTGGCGCTGACGCAGCAACAGCGTGATAACAGCCTGCAGTTGGTTATGATGTGGCAGGCGCGCAATAATGATGCGCCACAGCATATGACCATCGGCAAAAATGGCGAAATGGTGACCAAATCGAAAAAGCAGTTAAAAGAAGAGTTTGGTATCGAACCGGACGTCACGCGCATTCATCTGCATTAATGGCGCGGTAAGTCGCCAGTCAGCCACGCGCAGGCGCGCATGGTATGGAAGAGCAAAAAGGGCTGGCGTATAGCCAGCCCTTTTTCAGATAATGACGGCGCCCTGAGCCGCCATCTGCGCCAGCGCGATGTCGCTGTCTTCTGGGTTGAGATTAACGCCACGGCAGCCTGCCGCCACGACCTCGACCTGATAACCCAGTTCAAGTGCATCCAGCACGCTGTACTTCACGCAGTAATCCGTCGCCAGGCCCAGCATGACCAGATGCGTGATATCGCGTGCGCGTAACCAACTGTCCAGTTCTGTCTTGCGTCGGTGTCCGTTGTCAAAAAAGGCGCTGTAGCTGTCTACGTCCTGATCTTGCCCTTTATGGAAAACCGCATCGAACAGGCTGCGATCAAGTCCGGGATGAAAATCAGCCCCCGCAGAATGCTGCACGCCATGATCCGGCCACCAGATCTGTGGCAGGCCGTTGAGTTCACCGAGGGTATAGACAGGTTCGCCGGATACGGAAGCAAAACTACCGTGATCGGCTGGATGCCAGTCCTGCAGGGCTACGACGCACTCACCATTCTCATGAAAAGCACGGGCGTAGCGGTTAGCAACCTCGACCGTATGATCGCCTTCTTTGACGGCCATTGGGCCGCCGGGGCAGAAGTCGTTCTGGATGTCGATAATGATTAATGCCCGTTTCATTGCCGTTGACTCCATCTTAGTCGTCTGTCAGTTCGCCACGCAGGTTCTGCTGCATTTTGGCGCGGATCTGATCGCTGGACAGATCCTGGCTCAACAGATAGTGAAGTTTCGTCAGCGCCGCTTCAACCGTCAGATCAAAGCCGCTGATGACGCCAGCGTGCTCCAGAGCATTCCCGGTGGCGTAGCCACCCATATTGACCTTGCCAGAAATACACTGGGTCAGGTTGACGACCACAATGCCGCGTTCGCTGGCCTGCTGAAGTTCAGACAGAAACTCGGCGTTTTGCGGCGCGTTACCGACACCGTACGAGCGTAAAATCAGCGCCTTAACCGGCTGACGTAAAAAGTTACGCACGACATCTGCAGAGATGCCCGGATAAATTGTCACCACGCCAATAGGTTGCGGGGTAATGGTATGAACAATCAGTTCGCCTTTGCCCTGAGGTGCAGGCGGCGTATTAAGACGACGGATATGAATCCCGGCTTCCAGCAAGGCTGACAGGTTGGGCGACGCAAAGGCGTTGAAACCGTCCGCGTGCGCTTTAGTGGTACGGTTACCGCGATAGAGTGTGTTGTTGAAAAACAGCGTCACCTCGTTGATGGGATAATTCGCAGCGACGTAAAGGGAATTAAGCAGGTTTTGTTGGCCATCGGAACGCAGTTCGGCTAACGGAATCTGTGAGCCCGTAACGATGACCGGCTTAGCCAGATTTTCGAGCATAAACGACAGGGCAGAGGCGGTAAATGCCATGGTATCCGTGCCGTGCAGAATGACAAAACCATCATAGCGATCATAGTTCAGCCGGATATCTTCGGCGATTGACTGCCAGTCCTGCGGGGTCATGTCAGAAGAGTCAATCAGAGGCTGATACTCATGAATCGTGAAGTCAGGCATTTCCGGGCGATGGAACTCAGGCATCTTCGCCAGTTCCTGCTGCAGATGACCAGAAACCGGAATATAACCTTGAGCAGAACGTTGCATACCGATGGTACCGCCCGTGTAGGCAACGTAAATATTTTTCTTTTGCATAGGTAAACTCAGACTTGCCGTAAAACGGGCAGTATAAGGGGAACAGCAGGGAAAAGCAGCCCGACAAGCAGTCGGGCTGAGAGGTTTATCGCACTTCGCCGCAGTTCAGGCAGAAGGCATAGCGGTTTTGCGGATCGTTCAGATTGTCAAACAGGCCGGGCTGATTCTTCATCGCGCTCATCACATCGTACATGGGCGCAGGCAGCCAGGCTTTCATCGTGTCAGGCAGTACGGCCTGAACAGACGCGTTCATCTGATTCAGCATCACGTCAAGGAAGCCGGGATCTTCCTGATACCAGTCAAGCTCTGGCTGGGAAACCTTCGCCAGCTCAGCCGCTTTTTTCACCGCATCGTCAAAATCGCCCAGCGCATCGACCAGACCATTGGCTTTGGCATCGCTGCCCGTCCAGACGTGCCCCTGCGCGATGGCATCGATCTGTTCCGGTGTTTTATGGCGCGATGTCGCCACCAGTCCCACGAAGTTGTGGTAGCCGTTTTCAATGGTCAACTGCATCAGTTGCTGCACTTCCTCAGGCAGCGCTTTGGTGCTTGCGACGTCTGCCAGGGGTGAGGTCGCGACGCCATCGGTATGCACACCAATCGAGGCCAGGCTGTTCTCCAGCGTGTTAATCACGCCAAAGATGCCGATAGAGCCGGTCAGCGTGCTGGGGCTGGCAATAATGTAGCTGGCTGGCGTCGAGATCCAGTAGCCGCCCGAGGCTGCCATACCGCCCATGGAGACCACAATCGGTTTGCCTGCCGCTTTCGCTGCGGCCAGTTCCGAACGAATCGCTTCGGACGCCGTAACGCTGCCGCCCGGGCTGTTCACCCGCAAAATAATGGCCTTGATTTTGGGATCCAGTCGCGCATCGCGGATCTGCGCCGCTGTCGTATCGCCGCCCACATTACCCGGTGTTTCATCACCATCAATGATGGCACCGCTGGCAAGAATCACGGCAATGTTGCCTTTTTGCTGGCTGGCATCCTGTTTAACGTTGTAATCATAAATGCTGACGTTACGGTAATCGTTGTTTTGCTTATCGAAGCCAAATGCCTGGATAAGCGCCTGGTCCGCGTCAGCGCGTGAGCCCAGCACATCGACCAGTTTGTTATCCAGCGCATATTTTCCGGTATCGCCCTTAACAGCCTGCAGACCTGCGATAATAGCGGCAGCGCCAGGGAACAGCTGCTCAGGCGTAATCTGGCGGTTAGCAGACACGGTATTCAGGTAATTTTGCCAGAGCTGGCCAATCCAGCGGCTATCTGCGTCACGCGCCGCTGGCGACATATCGTCACGCAGGAAGGGCTCAACGGCTGATTTATAGGTGCCCACGCGGAAAACGTGTGAATTGACTTTCAGCTTGTCGAGCAACGTTTTGTAGTAGAGACCGTTGGTGGCAAAGCCGTGCAAATCAACGGTGCCCTGTGGCGACAGATAGATTTTCGTCGCATAGCTGGCAAGGTAGTACTGCGCCTGGCTATAGCTGTCGCCTAAGGCGTAAACAGGCTTACCGCTGTCGCGGAACTCGCGTAACGCTTTACCTACATATTGCAGAGAAGGCTGATCGCCGCCAGCAAAATCACGCAGGTCTAAAACCAGACCTTTAATATTGCTGTCACCTTTGGCCTGACGAATAGCATCCACTACATCAAACAGGGAGTTTTCCTGCAGACGATCGCTACTGGTGCCTAATAACTGACGACCAATTTTGCTCAGACGGTTGCTGACGGAGGGTTTGTCGACCAGCACACCGGTCAAATCCACTTTTAGCGCACCTTGCTGTACCGGGGCGGAGGAACGGCTGCCTGAGCCGCTGATCTGAAGCCAGATCCCAACACAGACAATAATTAAGAAAACCAGAAACAGGTTGAGAATACATTCCCTGATAAAATTCAACACTCGCCAGGTCCAGCGGAACAGACCCGCAATTATTCGCCACAGTGTGCGCATCACATTCTCCATTTTGATATAGCCGGAAATAGCCACCAGGCGGGCCAGGTCTCCGTTAACGACCTCATCCTAAAGAGCAGCGAAACAAAAGTCAGCAGGAAATCACCCTGGACTGTTACAAAAAATCCACTTGTGCCAGGATTACCCGTGCTTTTACTGTCAGGAGAAAAACATGGACGCACTAGAATTACTGGTTAATCGTCGTTCGGCCTCGCGTCTGGCGGAACCGGCCCCCAGCGGTGAAGCGCTGGATAACATCCTGCGCGCGGGCATGCGCGCACCCGATCACGGCGGCCTGCAACCCTGGCGATTTATTATTGTTGAAAATGAAGGCCGCGATCGCCTGAGTCAGCTACTGGAAAAAGCGGCGCGGGACAACCAGATGGATGAGAAAGCCATCAATAAAGCCAGTCAGGCGCCGTTCCGTGCGCCCATGATCATCACCGTCGTGGCGCACTGCGAGATCAATCACAAGGTGCCGCACTGGGAACAAATCGCCTCTGCCAGCTGTGCCGTGATGGCGATGCAGATGGCTGCTGTCGCTCAGGGCTTTAATGGCATCTGGCGGAGCGGCGTCTGGACCGACGATCCGCAGGTGCGTGAGGCGTTCGGCTGCCGTGAGCAGGACGCGATTGTGGGCTTCCTCTATCTGGGCACGCCGCAGCTTAAGTCCAGCACCACCGTGGTTCATCCCGACACGGCACCCTTTGTCCGCTATTTCTGAACCTGTCTGAACCGCGCGATGCGCGGTAAACTGCGCACGTAATGAGCGAAGCGTTTCCTCGCAAATCCGGCACGCTTATCAGCAGCGTGCCGCCAGGCTACTATAGCGCTGTCTTCACTGGCAGCGCCGCGTGCTGTGTCCGGGGAAACCGGCTGCCTGCATCCGATGGCGCCAGGCCGTGATCCTGCACTGTCGTCGTGCACGGGGCAGGCGCTGCCATCATTGTTGTTCGCTGACGTTAAGGATTACCCGATTTAATGCGTTTGTTTATAGCAGAGAAACCCAGCCTCGGACGGGCCATTGCCGATGTGTTACCTAAACCGCACCGCCGCGGTGAGGGATTCATTGCCTGTGGCAATGATCAGGTCGTCACCTGGTGCGTAGGGCATTTACTTGAGCAGGCGCAGCCCGATGCTTATGACGGCCGTTATGCACGCTGGTCACTGGCCGATCTGCCCATTATTCCTGAAAAGTGGCGCCTGCAGCCGCGGCCCTCTGTCGCTAAGCAGCTTAAAGTGGTTGAGGGGTTGCTGGCGCAGGCGGACGAAGTGGTTCACGCCGGTGACCCGGATCGGGAAGGGCAACTGTTAGTGGACGAAGTGCTGGATTACCTGCAACTGCCCGCCGAGAAACGCAGTAAGGTGCAGCGCTGCCTGATCAACGATCTCAATCCTCAGGCGGTCGAACGCGCAGTCAGTCGCCTGCGTGAAAACCGTGAGTTTATCCCCCTGTGTGTTTCCGCCCTGGCTCGCGCCCGGGCGGACTGGCTGTATGGCATCAACATGACCCGCGCCTGGACGTTAATGGGCCGTAATGCCGGTTACGATGGCGTATTGTCGGTGGGGCGGGTGCAAACACCCGTGCTGGGGCTGGTGGTGCGCCGCGACGAAGAGATCGAAAACTTTGTGCCGAAAGACTATTTTGAAGTTAAAGCGCATATCGTGACGCCAGATGACATCCGCTTTGTTGCCAACTGGGTCCCCAGTGAAGCCTGTGAGCCCTGGCAGGATGAAGAAGGGCGCTTACTCAAGCGGAGTCTGGCAGAGCATGTGGTTGCCCGCATTACCGGTCAGCCTGCGCGTGTCACCGCATACAGTGATAAGCGCGAAAGCGACACTGCGCCACTCCCGTTTTCGCTCTCGGCACTGCAGATTGAGGCGGCAAAACGCTTTGGTCTCAGCGCGCAGGCGGTGCTGGATATCTGTCAGCGGTTGTATGAAACCCACAAACTGATTACCTATCCCCGTTCCGACAGTCGCTATTTGCCCGATGAGCATTTTGCTGGTCGTCACGCAGTGCTGAATGCCATTCAGGTTCACCAGCCCGATCTGACGTCGCCTGCGGAGTTTGATGCCGATCGTAAAAACCGCTGTTGGGACGACAAAAAAGTGGATGCGCACCATGCCATTATTCCCACAGCACGCGCCAGTGCTGTCAGGCTGAATGACAATGAACAGCAGGTTTATGGCCTGATCGCGCGTCAGTATCTGATGCAGTTCTGCCCGGATGCGATGTTTCGTAAATGCACTATTGAACTGGATATTGCGGGCGGTAAATTCGTGGCGAAGGCCCGCTTTCTGGCTGAGGCGGGCTGGCGTGCTTTGCTGGGCAGTAAAGAGCGTGATGAAGAAAATGACGGCATGCCGCTGCCGGTCGTGGCGGAAGGGGACGTCCTGCTGTGTGAGCACGGCGAGGTGCTGGCCAAGCAAACGCAGCCACCTCGCCATTTTACGGATGCCACGCTTCTGTCAGCCATGACCGGTATCGCGCGTTTTGTTCAGGATAAAGAATTAAAGAAAGTGCTTCGTGCGACCGATGGTTTAGGAACGGAAGCCACGCGCGCGGGGATCATAGAATTATTGTTCCGCCGATCATTTTTACAGAAGAAAGGGCGCTATATTCATTCTACCGACACGGGTAAGGCGTTGATCCATTCGTTACCGGATCTGGCAGCCCGGCCGGACATGACCGCCCAGTGGGAATCGACACTGACACGGATTAGTGAAAAGGCCTGCCGTTATGATGAGTTTATGCAACCGCTGGTGCACACGCTGAGTGGGCTTATTCATCAGGCACGGCAGCAACCGCCGGGACAGGCGTTTCGTGGGTTACCGTCCACCGGACAAAAACGTCCGCAGCGCAAAGCACGGCGTAAAACTAAGGAAACCGAATAATGCGTAAAACTGCACTGCTCATGCTGGCCGCACTGATTGTCTGTGGGCCGGCCCAGGCGAATTATCATCCGTCTACAGGCGGAACTAATACGGATGTGATTGTTGATATGCCGCGGGAAGCCTGGACTCAGGGACAAAATAATCAGCAGAACTGTATGCAGTGCTGTATTTTCGAAAACCGTAATTATACCGAGGGCGCAGTCGTGAAATCAGAAGGCGTCCTGTTACAGTGCGCGCGTGACGAAAAATCGCTGGGGACGAACAACCTGATCTGGAAAATAGTGAAATAGAAAACGCGTGGTGGGCGGGCGCACCACGCGTCAGCGCTATCAGAAGCGGAAGGTTGACCAGACCGGGGCATGGTCAGAGGGTTTTTCCATGCCACGAATATCGTAGTCGATACCGCTCTCAATGCAGTGCGAGGCCAGCCCGGTGCTGGCCAGCAGCAGGTCAATGCGCAGACCGCGATTGTCATCGAACCCTTTAGAACGGTAATCGAACCAGGAAAAACGGTCACAGGTATCGGGATTATGCGCACGCCAGGTATCGACCAACCCCCAGCTTAACAGCCTGTCCATCCATTCCCGCTCTTCGGGCAGGAAAGAACACTTACCGGTACGCAGCCAGCGTTTACGGCTGTCTTCGCCAATCCCAATATCCAGGTCGGTGCTGCTGATATTCATATCGCCCATGATCAGCACGGGCTTATCCGCCGTAAGACTCTCGCTCAGATAGCTTTGCAGATCGCGGTAAAATTTTTCTTTGGCCGGAAACTTTGTCGGGTGGTCGCGGCTCTCGCCCTGCGGAAAATAGCCATTTATCACGGTAATATCGCCAATCGGGCTGGGGATTTCAGCCATGATCAGGCGACGCTGCGCATCCTCGCCATCGCCCGGAAACCCCCGACGCACGGAGACCGGCTGAACCTTGGTCAACAGTGCCACACCGTAATGGCCTTTCTGACCGTGATAAAACACGTTGTAGCCCAGCTTAGCCACATCCTCGAGCGGGAACATATCATCATGGACTTTCGTTTCCTGCAGACCAATGACGTCAGGCTGATGCTTCTCGACCAGTGCTTCGAGTTGATGGGGACGTGCCCGCAAGCCGTTAATATTGAATGAAATAAATTTCATGAGATAACCTTCAGCGAATGATAGGCAGGATGGTAGCGATTTTTGCCGGAAATGTCATGACAGAGCAGGGCAATTTCAGCGAGTGGTGGACAGCACGGGCGAGAGAGCACGACACACGGTCAGCGGGAACAGAAAATCAGAGTGGTTTCCAGACGCGTTTACTCAGGCGATGCCCGCCACGAACGCTGAACAAAGGCTCTTATCCTTCTCCGCGCAGAACAGTTTTATAACGGCATGACGTGCTAAAGGGAAGAGAGTGGTGGGAGAAGGATGATTCGGCGCGTTGCGCCTCACCCTACTGGCCGCGCTAATGCGCGTTGTCTCGCGGTGCCCGACGCGAACGCTGAACAAAGGTCTTATCCCTTTCCTCGCAGAACAGGTTGACTGAGTTGCATGTCGGAATGAAGTTGCTAAATACGAGATGGTGGTGGGAGAAGGATGATTCGGCGCGTTGCGCCTCACCCTACGGGCCGCGCTAATGCGCGTTGTCTCGCGGTGCCCGACGCGAACCCTGGTCGAAGGTTCTCATCCCTCTCCATGCAGAACAGGCTGACTGAGTTGCATGTCGGAATGAAGTTGCTAAATGCGAGATGGTGGTGGGAGAAGGATTCGAACCTTCGAAGTCTGTGACGGCAGATTTACAGTCTGCTCCCTTTGGCCGCTCGGGAATCCCACCGGGGATGATTTGTAGGCTCAGGCAGCAGATTCAGATGGTGGTGGGAGAAGGATTCGAACCTTCGAAGTCTGTGACGGCAGATTTACAGTCTGCTCCCTTTGGCCGCTCGGGAATCCCACCAGGGACTGAATTGTTGTGCTCTGAAGCGGGGCGCATCATACCAAATGGATTCAGACTGTAAAGCGGACTCAGGCAAATCACGAACCGTTTGCCCACTTTTTACGCGTAGCGCTGGAATGTCAGCCAGTCCAGCGCCCGTGGCGGTTAAAGAATAATCGTGCGGTTGCCGTAAACAAACACACGCTGACCCAGCACTTTATCTAACGCGCGGCTCAGCACATTCTTTTCTACATCACGTCCGGCACGCATCATCTCTTCTGCTGTATAGCTGTGATCGACGTTGATGACGTCCTGCATAATGATCGGACCCTCATCCAGGTTGTCATTAACGTAGTGCGCCGTCGCACCAATGATTTTAACGCCGCGTTCATAAGCCTGGTGATAAGGGCGTGCGCCGATAAAGGCAGGCAGGAACGAGTGATGAATATTGATGATCTGATTCGGGTAGCGTTGGAC
Organism: Pantoea stewartii; assembly: GCF_011044475.1. Classification (NCBI taxonomy): domain Bacteria; kingdom Pseudomonadati; phylum Pseudomonadota; class Gammaproteobacteria; order Enterobacterales; family Erwiniaceae; genus Pantoea; species Pantoea stewartii. The sequence continues at coordinate 641,955 of NZ_CP049115.1, read as the reverse complement.
GAAACCCGGCGTCAGCACGCGCATATATTTGGCAAGCACCACATAATCTGGCTGGTAACGATCAATTTCGTCCGCCATCTTATTATCATGCTCTTCCCGCGAAAGCCCTTCATGACTGACCAACACAAACGGAATATCAAAACGCTCGACCAGCGAGCGCAGCGTTTCATGGTTACCGATGACGGCGGCTATTTCCATATCCAGCCCGCCAAACGCGCTCTTCATCAGCAGGTCGCCCAGGCAGTGGGCTTCTTTGGTGACCAGAATAACGACGCGGCGACGGCCTGCGCTGTGCAGTTCACGTACCGAGCCCTGAGGAAGGGCACTGTCGAGATCGGCCAGTAAAGTATTGTCGTTAAAAATCCCTTCCAGCTCTGTGCGCATGAAAAAACGCCCGGTGCGATGATCAACAAACTCATTGTTTTGCACGATATTCAGTTCGTGCTTGTAACAAATATTGGTGATTTTGGCGATCAGACCTTTTGCATCGGGACAAATGGTTCGTAAAACTTTTCTTTGCATGGTTTGCGCTTGCATCTCAATCAGAGTCCTGTCAAAGCATTAAGGGTAAAACCGTTACGCAGGCAACTGCCTTAAACGCAACATTTTTTGTATTTTTTGTCGGCGCCACATGGACAGCGATCGTTGCGCCCGATGGCGGGCGTCATTCCGTCGACATAGTACCAGCGACTGTCCTCGCGAAGAAAGCGTGAACGCTCGTACATCGCCCGATTAACACCGTTTTCAGCAAAACGTGCAAAAAAAGTGACGAAAGATTCGTCTTTGTGGCGCCCCTCATCACAACGTGTGATGTTCAGGCTGAGCCATTCAGTACCCGCGAAACTTTCAGTCACTAAGTCAGCCAGCGCCGGAACGCGGCTGGCGGGATGCCAGGTGGCGACGAGGTAATCGACGTCTTGTTTGACATAAGCGCAGTAGCGGGAGCGCATAAGTTGTTCAGCTGATAAGGGAATTTCTGTTCCTTTAACAAAGGGCTGACAACATAGGCTATACTGCTTGCCGCTACAGCATGGGCAAGATTCGGACACACATTCTCCTGTTAATAACAGTGATTGTTAATGATATCGTTTACTTTATCCGACCCACGCGTGTGATGCCATGTATTGACGCCAGGACCCGAGTAAGATGAGAAAGCAAAAAATTGGATTGGCTCTGGGTTCCGGTGCCGCCAAAGGATGGGCGCATATTGGCGTTATCGAAGCGTTGGAGAGCGCAGGTATCAACATTGATGTCGTGGCAGGCTGTTCCATCGGTGCACTGGTGGGCGCAGCTTACGTCAATCATCGTCTCCCGCACATGAAAAAGTGGGTGAGTGCGTTTAGCTACTGGGATGTCATCCGTCTGATGGATCTGTCCTGGCAGCGAGGCGGACTGTTACGCGGAGAACGGGTATTTAACCATGTCCGGCAACTCATTACGCACGACGCGATTGAATCGTGCGGAAAGCCGTTTGGTGTGGTGGCAACCAATTTAAGTACCGGTCGCGAGCTGTGGCTGACCGAGGGTGAATTACATCAGGCGGTACGTGCGTCCTGCAGTATGCCAGGTTTATTACCGCCCGTCGGCTACAATGGATATTGGCTGGTGGATGGTGCGGTGGTGAATCCGGTACCGATCTCCCTGACGCGCGCGCTGGGGGCGGATGTCGTGATTGCTGTCGATCTTCAGCACGACGCGCATCTGATGCCGCAGAATGCGATGGCGCTGACGCCGCAGAGTTCAGAAGAACATGCGGCAGCTGTGGCGCTCAATCTCGACTGGCGTGGGAAACTGCGACAGCGTCTGGTCAATTTTACGCAGCGCCGGGCCTCGCAAATGCCGGGCGCCATGGAGATCATGGCCACGTCCATCCAGGTGCTGGAAAATCGCCTGAAGCGAAACCGGATGGCAGGCGATCCGCCTGATGTGCTTATCCAGCCATTTTGTCCACAGATATCCACGTTGGATTTTCATCGTGCAGAAGAAGCAATTGCGGCTGGGAAGGTTGCCGTTGAGAAACAAATGGATGAATTATTACCGCTGGTCCGTAGAAGATAATCTGGTTGTTCACGCACAGATGTTACTTCGGTCTATTCTGAAAGGCGCAACTGCGTTTTATGAACCACTATTGATTTATCGGGTACGCAGGGGGATGGAATGGAAAAACCACTGATCGGCAAAAAGATACTCATTGTCGAAGATGAGGCCGTTTTCCGTTCGCTTTTAAACCAGTTTTTAACATCAATGGGGGCTGTCACTGTTGAGGCTGAAGATGGTCTGGAAGCTATTGCGCAACTGGATAAACATGCCGTCGAACTGGTGATTTGTGACCTGGAAATGCCGCGCATGAACGGAATTCAGTTTGTCGAACATCTGCGCAGCCACGGCAATACCTTGCCCATTCTGATAATTTCCGCGACCGAAAATATGTCCGACATCGCGCAGGTTTTACGTCTGGGCGTACAGGATGTGTTGCTAAAACCCCTGAAGAATTTTGAACGTTTCCGTGAAGCGGTATACGAATGCCTCTATCCGTCGATGTTTACCTCGAAAGTCGAGGAAGATGAACAGCTGTTTCAGGACTGGGATGCATTGGTGCGCGATCCTTCCGCTGCGGCAAAATTACTGAAAGAACTGCAGCCCCCGGTCCAGCAACGCATTGCCCATTGTCGGGTAAATTATCGCCAGTTAACCATGGCGGAGCAGCCCGGGCTGGTGCTGGATATTGCGGCGTTATCTGACAAAGATTTGGCGTTTTATTGTCTCGATGTCACCCGTGCGGGCGACAATGGCGTGCTGGCGGCTTTATTATTGCGCGCCCTGTTTAACGGATTATTACAAGAACAGTTATCAGGACAGAAACAGCGATTACCTGAGTTAAGCAGTTTACTCAGACAAGTTAATCTGCTGCTACGGCAGGCGAATTTAACCGGACAGTTCCCTCTGTTAGTTGGGTACTACCATCGCGGATTAAAAAACCTGGTGCTGGTTTCTGCTGGCCTGAATGCCACCTTACATGTTCAGGCCCATCAAATTCAACTCAGTAATGGCGTTCCGCTTGGCACTATGGGCAGTACGCATATTAACCAGATTAGCCAGCGTGCGGACGACTGGCAGTGCCATATTTGGGGCGCCGGGGGCCGTATACGACTGATGTTATCGTCTGAGCAATAAACACCGAAGGGTAATTTATACTTACCCGCAAGACAGTGCCAGAAGTTAGCTTTACACTTGGGTAATAGTCTTAAATTCTACGGATAGATGCCTTCCAGGATAAATCCGTTCGCGAGTAACTGATATACTCATTTCCGAATTTAAACCGACATATCAAGCATTAAAACTTGAACGGCCTATAAGAGAGGTATTTTGATGTCTGCCTATAAGACCAAAGTTAAAAAAGCGGTAATCCCGGTAGCAGGTTTGGGTACGCGTATGCTTCCTGCGACGAAAGCGATTCCAAAAGAAATGTTACCGCTGGTTGATAAGCCGTTAATTCAGTATGTCGTTAACGAGTGTATTGCTGCGGGTATCAATGAAATTGTGCTGGTAACCCACTCGTCTAAGAACGCCATTGAAAACCATTTTGATACCAGTTTCGAACTGGAGTCGATGCTGGAAAAACGCGTTAAGCGTCAGCTGCTGGATGAAATTCAGTCCATCTGTCCTCCACACGTGACCATCATGCAGGTCCGTCAGGGCATCGCTAAAGGCCTGGGCCACGCGGTAATGTGCGCGCACCCCCTGGTCGGCGATGAGCCTGTTGCCGTCATCCTGCCTGATGTGATCATCGACGAATATGAGTCAAACCCAACCAAAGATAACCTGGCAGAAATGCTGAGCCGTTATGAAGAGTCTGGCCGCAGCCAGATCATGGTTGAGCCTGTCAGTGATGTAACCGCTTATGGTGTTGTTGACTGCAAGGGCGCAGAACTGAACCCGGGCGACAGCGCACCGATGGTCGGTGTGGTTGAGAAACCAAAAGCGTCTGAAGCGCCTTCTAATCTGGCTGTGGTGGGGCGTTATGTTCTGTCCGCAGATATCTGGCCACTGCTGGCAAAAACGCCTCCAGGTGCAGGCGGTGAAGTACAGCTCACGGATTCTATCGCCATGCTGATGGAAAAAGAGACCGTTGAAGCTTACCACCTGAAAGGGGTCAGCCATGACTGCGGTAACAAACTGGGATACATGCAGGCTTTCGTCGAATATGGTGTTCGCCATCCGGTGCTGGGCAAAGAGTTCTCTGAGTGGCTCAATAAAACCGTTAGCGATTAAAAATTTAAAACACAGGATAGCGTAATGAAAGTCACTGTATTTGGTATCGGCTATGTCGGTCTGGTTCAGGCTGCGGTGTTGGCCGAAGTCGGACATGACGTTCTCTGTATTGATGTCGATGAAAAAAAGGTTGAGAACCTCAAAAAGGGTCAGATTCCTATTTTTGAACCGGGCCTGACGCCGCTGGTTAAGTCTAACTATGAATCCGGTCGCCTGAAGTTCAGCACCGATGCTGCACTGGGCGTTAACCATGGCGTGATGCAGTTCATCGCCGTAGGCACACCGCCTGATGAAGATGGTTCGGCCGATCTGAAATATGTTACTGCCGTGGCACGCACCATTGCTCAGCATATGACCGATCATAAAGTGGTCATCGATAAATCTACCGTACCGGTTGGAACGGCTGACAGAGTCCGTGCGGTCATGACGGAAACCCTGCAGGCGCGTGATGCCAATATCAGCTTTGATGTAGTATCCAACCCCGAGTTCCTGAAAGAAGGGGCGGCGGTTGCTGACTGTATGCGTCCCGAGCGCATCGTTGTCGGCACGGATAATGATGCTGTCGTGGAACTGTTGCGTGAGCTCTATGAGCCCTTCAACCGCAACCACGATCGTATGATCCTGATGGATATTCGCAGTGCAGAGCTGACGAAGTACGCTGCCAACTGTATGCTGGCGACCAAAATCAGCTTTATGAATGAAATTTCCAATCTCGCGGAACGTTTAGGTGCGGATATCGAAAAAGTGCGCCAGGGGATTGGTTCTGACTCACGTATCGGCTATCACTTTATCTATCCTGGCTGCGGTTATGGCGGTTCCTGTTTCCCGAAAGATGTGCAGGCGCTCATTCGTACGGCGGAATCCATTGGCTATACACCACGTCTGTTAAAAGCGGTGGAAGACGTCAATGACAGCCAGAAAACTAAGCTGCCCGCCTTTATCAAACGTCATTTTGGTGACGATCTGAAAGGGAAGACGTTTGCGCTGTGGGGACTGTCGTTCAAACCGAATACCGACGATATGCGTGAAGCATCGAGCCGTGTATTGATGGAAGCGCTGTGGGAAGCAGGTGCGTCTGTACAGGCTTTCGATCCGGAAGCGATGGATGAAGCACAACGCATCTACGGTCACCGCGACGATTTGAGGCTGATGGGCACCAAAGAATCAGCATTACAGGGCGCAGATGGCCTGGTAATTTGCACTGAGTGGCAAAATTTCCGTGCCCCTGACTTCGACGTGATCAAAAATGCACTGAAACAACCCGTGATTTTTGATGGACGTAACCTGTATGATCCAGAGCGTCTCAGCAAACGCGGCTTCGTTTATTACGCTATTGGCCGCGGAGCGTCCATCCAGGCTGTGTGATTAATGAGGGATTTATGAATTTTCTGGTAACCGGCGCAGCAGGCTTTATTGGCTTCCATGTGAGCCAACGCCTGTTGGCCGCCGGTCACCAGGTTGTCGGTATTGACAACCTGAATGACTATTATGATGTCAGCCTCAAACAAGCCCGTCTTGATTTGATCGGCGACAACCCATCTTTTACGTTTGTTAAAACCGATTTGGCCGACCGTCAGGCCATTGCAGCACTTTTCGAACAGCACAAATTTCAGCGCGTTATCCACCTGGCCGCTCAGGCTGGTGTGCGCTATTCACTTGAAAACCCGCATGCGTATGTGGATGCCAATGTTATTGGGCATCTGAATATTCTTGAAGGGTGCCGTCATCATCGTGTTGAACATCTGCTCTATGCGTCGTCCAGCTCCGTTTATGGACTGAACAGTAAGCTGCCGTTCTCTACGGAAGACAGTGTCGATCATCCGGTGTCATTGTATGCCGCGACCAAAAAAGCCAATGAGCTGATGTCGCACACCTATTCGCATCTGTATCAGTTACCCACCACCGGTTTACGTTTCTTCACTGTATACGGTCCCTGGGGACGCCCCGATATGGCCTTGTTTAAATTTACCCGGGCTATGATTGCGGGTGAGGCAATTGACGTCTATAACCAGGGTAAAATGCAACGCGATTTCACCTATATCGATGATGTTGTCGAGGCCATTATTCGTCTGCAGGATCGTATTCCGCAGCCGGATGAAAGTTGGACAGTAGAGAGCGGGTCTGCCGCGTCGAGTTCAGCGCCGTATCGTATTTACAATTTAGGCAATAGTCAGCCGATGAGCCTGATTCGCTATATTGAAGCGATTGAAAAAGCATTAGGTGTAACGGCAAATAAAAATCTGATGCCAATGCAACCCGGTGACGTGTTAGCTACCAGCGCAGATACCAGCGATTTATTTAACGCTGTCGGCTTTAAACCGCAAACAGGCGTGGATGAAGGTGTCAGACGTTTTGTTGACTGGTACCGAAACTTTTATTCGGTATAAAAACAAAAAGGAAGCGACCGCTTCCTTTTTTTTCTGGTATTGGTAATCAGGTCGCTAAAATGAAGCCAGCAAAGCCTAAAGCACGCCAGGATTTACAGCAAAAAGTCGTCTAACTGCTTACCATGTTGTTCCATGGCTTTTTTGATTGCTGCTGGTGTACGTCCCTGACCGGTCCAGGTTTTGGTCTCCCCGTTTTCATCAACAAACTGATATTTGGCAGGGCGGGCAGCACGTTTGGCTTTGCCAGACGTTTTGGACTCTGACAATGCGTTGAATAACTCATTGGGATCGATTCCATCCGCTAAAAGCATATCGCGATATTGCTCAAGTTTACGCGCACGCTCTTCCGTTTCTGCTTTAGAATGTGACGCTTCATCGCGGCGTTCATTTACTACGACTTCAAACTTTTCCAGCATTTCTTCCAGTGTTTCCAAAGAACACTCTCTGGCCTGGGCACGCAGCGTGCGGATATTATTAAGATTTTTTAGTGCTTCGCTCATTGTCCTGATCTCTGAATAATGAATAGGAGAGTTGTTCTGCCCGCTAATAGTAGTGGTGGGGGGAAATAACTTCAACATTAAATTAATTTTTAGCTTTAAAAGTTCAAAGGTGAATTTATTAAATTATAAATTCCGCCAGATAAAGCGCGATGTAAGGACCAATGAAACGTTGATGTTTAACCGGCAACCTAAAAAGCCCTGACACGGTTCAATGAAAATAAAGCTTAACGCTATACTGTCTTTAATATTCATTTAGTCAAAAATAATGCGCTGCCGTTGCAGGACAGGCAATACCCGACGCTGGCTCTCGTCTGAACGTAACGGGCTGAAAATCAACACGGCATCGCCGGTCAGATATGGTAAAATCGCACTTATTTTGTTTCATCCACACCGGGATACCGTGCCAATGGCTCAACTCTATTTCTACTATTCGGCAATGAACGCGGGTAAATCAACCGCGCTTTTGCAGTCTTCCTATAATTATCAGGAGCGCGGTATGCGGACCCTGGTTTATACCGCTGAGATTGATAATCGCTTTGGTACCGGTAAAGTCAGTTCACGCATTGGCTTGTCATCACCGGCCGTTCTTTATAATGCCGAAAGCCAGCTGGATGTGGAAATTGCACAAGAGCATGCGCGCCAGCCCGTACACTGTGTGTTAGTGGATGAAAGTCAGTTTCTGACACGGGAACAGGTGAAGGCCTTGTCTGACGTGGTGGATAATCTGGATATTCCGGTGCTGTGTTATGGGTTAAGAACCGACTTTCTGGGAGAATTGTTTACCGGTAGCCAGTATCTGCTGGCCTGGGCCGATAAACTGGTGGAGCTTAAAACCGTATGTCATTGCGGACGTAAAGCGGGCATGGTGCTGCGTCTCGACAGTGAAGGCAAACCCTTCCGGGAGGGGGAGCAGGTGGTGATTGGCGGCAATGAGCGCTATATCTCGGTGTGCCGTAAGCACTATAAAAAAGCGATTGAGCAGGGCTGTTTGCAGGCTATCCACGGCGCGCAAACGCCAGTCGCGTAATCCTGTTCCTCACCTCAGGTTCACGTGGTCGCAAAAGTCTTTCCTGGTGAACCTCATTCGTCTCTTTATCTTTATGGCAACCTGGGTGTCGGTCTGTCCGTGTGTGGTAGCGATTGCACTATTGCACATTCACTGACAGCGGGCAAACAGCCTGCTTATCCTCAACAGCCATAAAAAACCCCCTTGTGACCGAGCCACAAGGGGGATGGCGCACCCGCGCTAACGGGCTTGTTCCTGATTAGGCTTTTTTGACCTTTTTAGCGGCTTTGATATCGCTGACGGGCTGAGTCAGCGGCTGTTCAACCTGGGCATAAGGCTCAACAAATTTGCGGCCGTAGTAACTGTCCAGCATGATCTGTTTCAGTTCAGCAATTAACGGATAACGTGGGTTAGCACCGGTACACTGATCGTCGAACGCATCCTCAGCCAGTTTGTCCACTTTCGCCAGAAAATCCGCTTCCTGCACGCCAGCTTCACGAATCGAGGCGGGAATACCCAGTTCCGTTTTAATTTCATCCAGCCAGACCAGCAGTTTCTCAATTTTCTGAGCAGTACGATCGCCTGTGGCGGTCAAACCAAGATGATCGGCGATTTCCGCATAGCGACGACGCGCCTGTGGACGATCATACTGACTGAATGCAGTCTGTTTGGTCGGGTTGTCATTTGCGTTATAACGAATGACGTTGGAAATCAGCAGCGAGTTAGCCAGTCCGTGGGGAATATGGAACTCGGAACCCAGTTTATGGGCCATCGAGTGACATACGCCGAGGAAGGCGTTGGCAAAGGCAATACCGGCAATGGTGGCGGCATTGTGCACACGTTCACGCGCAACCGGATTTTTGGCGCCTTCGGCATAACTGGCGGGCAGGTTCTCTTTCAGCAACTTAAGCGCCTGCAGAGCCTGACCATCAGAATACTCATTCGCCAGAACGGAAACATAGGCTTCCAGTGCATGGGTAACCGCATCCAGACCGCCAAAGGCGCAGAGTGAACGCGGCATATCCATTACGAGGTTCGCATCCACAATGGCCATATCCGGAGTCAGTGCATAATCTGCCAGCGGATATTTTTGACCGGTGGCATCATCCGTGACCACCGCAAACGGGGTCACTTCTGAACCGGTGCCGGAGGTAGTGGTGATGGCTACCATGCGGGCTTTGACGCCCATTTTCGGGAACTTATAGATACGTTTACGAATATCCATAAAGCGTAATGCCAGCTCTTCGAAGTGGGTTTCGGGATGCTCATACATCACCCACATGATTTTCGCCGCATCCATTGGCGAGCCGCCGCCCAGCGCAATGATCACATCGGGTTTAAAGCTGTGCATTTGCTCTGCGCCTTTGCGAACAATGCTCAGTGTTGGGTCTGCTTCGACCTCGAAGAACACTTCCGTTTCAATACCGTGGGATTTCAGGACGCGGGTAACCTGGTCGGCATAGCCGTTATTGAACAGGAAGCGGTCAGTCACAACAAATGCACGTTTCGCGCCGTCGGTAGCGACCTCTTCTAAGGCGACAGGCAATGACCCACGACGGAAATAGATAGATTTCGGAAGTTTATGCCACAACATATTTTCAGCTCGCTTGGCGACGGTTTTCTTATTGATCAGATGCTTAGGTCCGACGTTTTCGGAAATTGAGTTACCTCCCCAGGAGCCACAACCCAGCGTCAACGAAGGCGCGAGTTTGAAGTTATATAAATCGCCAATCCCACCCTGAGAAGCGGGGGTATTAATCAGGATACGGGCCGTTTTCATTTTGTCGCCAAAATAGTGGACACGTGCGGACTGGTTATCCTGATCCGTGTACAGGCAGGAGGTGTGGCCAATGCCGCCCATGGCGACCAGTTTTTCCGCTTTACTGACGGCGTCTTCGTAATCTTTAGCCCGGTACATCGCCAGCGTTGGCGACAGTTTTTCATGGGCAAAAGGTTCGGATTCGTCGACCCGTTCAACTTCACCAATCAGAATTTTGGTATCGGTTGGTACCGTAATGCCCGCCATCTCAGCAATTTTTACTGCGGGCTGGCCCACAATCGCGGCGTTGAGGCCGCCATTTTTCAGGATAATATTCTGAACCGCCTGAAGTTCATGGCCCTGCAGCAGGTAGCCACCATGACTGGCGAAACGTGCCCGAACGGCATCGTAAATCGCATCGACAACAATAACGGACTGCTCTGAGGCACAAATCACCCCGTTATCAAACGTTTTCGACATCAGGATGGACGCCACCGCGCGTTTAACATCTGCCGTTTCATCAATCACGACAGGTGTATTCCCGGCACCGACACCAATAGCCGGTTTGCCGGAACTGTAAGCGGCTTTCACCATGCCCGGTCCACCTGTGGCAAGAATCAGATTGATGTCCGGGTGGTGCATCAGCTGATTCGACAGCTCAACAGAGGGCGCATCGATCCAGCCGATAATGTCTTTAGGGGCGCCAGCAGCAATCGCGGCCTGCAGCACAATATCGGCGGCTTTATTGGTGGCATCTTTGGCGCGAGGATGCGGCGAGAAGATAATACCGTTGCGGGTTTTAAGGCTGATCAGGGCTTTGAAGATGGCGGTAGAGGTGGGGTTGGTGGTCGGGACGATCCCACAAATCAGGCCGATGGGTTCGGCAATCGTAATGGTGCCAAAGGTATCATCGGTTTCCAGTACGCCGCAGGTTTTATCATCCTTATAGGCGTTATAAATATATTCGGACGCAAAATGATTTTTGATGACTTTGTCTTCGACAATGCCCATGCCCGATTCTGCGACCGCCATCTTCGCTAAGGGAATACGGGCATCAGCAGCGGCCAGTGCGGCTGCGCGGAAAATAGCATCGACTTGTTGTTGAGAAAAACTGGCGAACGCTTGCTGGGCTTTTTTTACCCGTTCAACCAGTGCATTGAGTTCAGCGACATTAGTAACGGCCATTGTGATCTCCTGAGGAAGTTAAACTTTTTTAGGAAACAAGCCTGAACGGAAAGTATAGCCAGGGTAAAAACCGCTCAATCACGGAGCATGAAAGTGCGGTTTTTCAGTTGTTTACTAAAAGAATTTTTTTCTCCGGTGGTATCGTGGCTGACAACAAAAGAGTATCGGGTTTAGGGGACAGCAATGATGATCCAAATCAATTTAAACCACAGCTGACACCTTTCAGCCTGCGGTTCATGAGGGGGAGGGCGATGAGGTTAAAAGCGCTAACAAAAGTAACATCTGCCAGCCTTTGTGGAATGGCTGGTTTAACGCCCTAAACTGTAAGTAAATTAACAGAATAAATAACTCTCGCTTCAACTGGCGTGCGCGGCGTTTTTACCTTACATTAGGCGCGTTTTTCATCTGGGATGGGGAGTGAACCGTGAATCCTGCGCTGTTAGATCTTTCTGGCTATATCAAGTTTTTCGTAGGCCTGTTTGCACTGGTGAATCCCATTGGCATCATTCCGGTGTTTATCAGCATGACGCGTTATCAGGGCGTGGCAGAACGTAATAAAACGAATCTCACCGCAAACCTTGCTGTGGCCATTATTCTCTGGACGTCGCTGTTTTTAGGGGATGCCATTCTGCATGTGTTTGGCATCTCAATTGATTCTTTCCGTATTGCCGGGGGCATTCTGGTTGTCACGATAGCGATGTCGATGATCAGCGGAAAGCTGGGCGAAGATAAACAAAACAAGCAGGAAAAAACAGAAACCGCGATTCGCGAAAGTATTGGCGTTGTTCCGCTGGCTTTACCGCTGATGGCCGGGCCCGGCGCAATCAGCTCAACTATCGTCTGGAGTACGCGCTATCACAGTTGGTTAAATCTGCTGGGATTTACCGTGGCAGTGGCCATTTTTGCCTTCAGTTGTTGGTTACTGTTTCGTGCCGCCCCTATTATGGTCAGAGTACTGGGGCAAACGGGCATCAACGTCATCACCCGTATCATGGGGCTGCTGTTAATGGCGCTGGGCATCGAATTTGTGGTAACAGGCATTAAAGCGATTTTTCCAGGGCTGGTAAGCTGAATACCCACTTATTTTAACAAGCATAAAAAGACAGGCATCAAAAGAGTGCAATACGACACAATATTGCACTCTAAACGGGCAATTATTTGCACCGCTGTATATCCCCTCCGGGTTATCACTTTCCCTAATACTCAGTGCGCGTCCCGATAGTACGCGCCTGGCCTTCCTGTCATCAATCTCACCTTATATTCTGCTTTGACGATGCATGTTGGCATGATTAATGCTGGTAAAGGCCCATTAATGCCTTTTTAAATGGCACATCGGGAAAGAATGACGCTACAACAACGCAGTCAAAATCGGTGAATGTAATATTCTGGTTAGAATAGCATCAAATCTATGAATATTTTTATAATTCAGTAGGTTAATGTATTTTTAGGCTAAAAATTAACACTTCCACTGGGAAAAATCTCATGATAAAAGAGAAACAGATAACATTTTAACTATTTAGTTTTGGCGCCGTCATTCAGCTTCTGCTAATTTTCGGCGCATTGAGCATGTTTTCCCGAAGGTCGAAATAGCAAGATTTTTTTCTTGATGCAGACGGGATTGCAGAATAAAAACGGGCAGGTCAACAAGGTGTGGTAAATGAACGCTCAGCAATATTGGTCTTGTCTGGCACTAGGTGTGATGACTGCTTTACCCGTCTGTGCGGCCAGCGTACCCGCCGGCGTGACCTTATCGCCACAGCAGCAAATTGTCATAAACAATGGCTCCGAAGTGGCCTCGCTTGACCCGCATAAGACGGAAGGTGTGCCGGAATCCAATATTATCCTGAATCTGCTGGACGGGCTGGTTAATACAGATAATAACGGTAAGGTTGTCCCCGGTGTGGCTGAGAGCTGGGAAAATCAGCAAGGAAAAATCTGGACCTTCACGCTGCGCAACGATGCAAAATGGAGCAACGGCGAACCGGTAACGGCTAACGATTTTGTTTACAGCTGGCGACGCCTGGCCGATCCGAAAACTGCATCTCCTTACACCAGTTATCTGCAGGCGGCGCATATTGCCAATGCCGACGAGATTATTGCGGGTAAAGCGGCACCAGACCAACTGGGCGTAAAAGCGATTGACGATCACCATTTACAGGTCACTTTAACAGAGCCCGTTCCCTATCTGATTGCCATGCTGGCGCATACGGCCATGAAACCCGTATATGCGCCCGCTATCCAGAAATGGGGCGAGGCGTGGACTCAACCCGGGCATTATGTTAGTAATGGTGCTTATACCTTAAGTGACTGGGTCGTCAACGAAAAAATTGTCCTGAAGCGCAATCCGCTATACTGGAACAACGCGCAAACCGTGATTGAGCAAGGGACGTTTCTGCCGATCAGTTCTGAGAACAGCGACATCAACCGCTATCGCAGCGGTGGCCTGGATATGACCAACAGCGCCATCCCGCCCAATATGTTCGCGAAGCTGCGTAAGGACATCGGCGACGAAGTCAAAGTCAGCCCCTTGCTGTGTACGTTTTATTATGAAATCAACAACAAAAAGCCGCCTTTTACTGATGCGCGCGTGCGCGCGGCTATAAAGATGACGCTGGACCGCGACATTATCGCCAAAAAGATTATGGGACAGGGCCAGATTCCGGCTTACAGTTTTACACCGCCCTATACCAATGGGGCCGCGTTAGCCACACCGGAATGGATGACCTGGTCCCAGTCGCAGCGCAATGAGGCGGCAAAGAAACTGCTGGCAGAAGCGGGTTTCGACAGTAAAAATCCTTTGCGTTTTACGCTGCTCTATAACACCTCCGATCAAAATAAAACCCAGGCGATTGCTGCAGCGTCAATGTGGCAGCGCAACCTCGGGGCGCAGGTCACCTTACAAAATCAGGAATGGAAAACGCTGCTGGAAACGCGTCATCAGGCACAGTATGACGTGGTGCGGGCCACATGGTGCGCGGATTATAACGAGCCCTCTACTTTCCTGAATATGTTCCTGAGTCAGTCGTCGACCAATACCGCGTTTTATCGTAGTGCGGTCTTTGATCGGCTGATGGCAGACACGCTAAGCGCCACAAAGGATGCTGACCGCGCGGCATTGTATCAGCAGGCTGAAACACAACTCGACAAAGACTCGGCAATTGTGCCAGTTTACTACCGCGTCAGCGTGAGGCTGGTTAAACCCTGGGTTGGCGGGTTCACCGGCCACGATCCGCAGGACATGACAGATCTGAAATATTATTTCATTAAACAACACTGATAACGCGCTTATCCGGCGGCACAGCCGGGAAGGGCGTTACCGTGCTGACCACGCTACAGGGTCAATGCTCCCCAGGTGAAAACACCGGGGCCCGAATACGGGGAACACTGAGGTCGCAAACACCCTCGGTGAAAATAAAAAAACTGGAGTTAAGAATGAACAACATCACGAAGAAAACCCTGATTGCTGCCAGCGTCTTTGCAGCGATGAGTGCGCTCACAGCCAACAGCGTTATCGCCGCCACGGTTCCTGCCGGGGTTGAGCTGGCCGCGAAGCAAGAGCTGGTAAAAGGAAACGGTAGCGAGGTTCAGTCGCTGGATCCGCACAAAATTGAAGGCGTACCGGAATCGAACGTCAGCCGTGACCTGTTTGAAGGACTGGTGATCAGTGATACCAACGGCCATCCGATTCCTGGCGTGGCAGAGAGCTGGGATAATAAAGACTTTAAAGTCTGGACCTTCCATCTGCGCAAAAGTGCCAAATGGTCAAACGGTGAGCCGGTGACTGCTCAGGATTTCGTTTACAGCTGGCAGCGTCTGGCCGATCCGAAAACCGCGTCTCCTTATGCCAGCTATCTGCAATACGGTCACCTGGCCAACGTTGACGATATTATCGCCGGTAAGAAACCGCCAACAGATTTGGGTGTGAAGGCGCTTGACGATCATACGCTGCAAGTGACCCTGAGCGAGCCGGTTCCGTATTTCTATAAATTACTGATTCACTCCTCAATGTCGCCGGTAAACAAAGCGGTTATTGAGAAATTCGGTGATAAGTGGACCCAGCCTGAAAATATCGTCAGCAACGGTGCCTTTAAGCTGGAATCTCACGTCATTAACGAACGTATTACCGTTGTGCGCAACCCTGATTACTGGGATAACGCGCATACCGTTCTGAACAAAGTCACCTTCCTGCCCATTTCGTCAGAAGTCAGTGATGTTAACCGTTACTTCTCTGATAACGGCAGTGACATGACCTATAACAATCTGCCGATTGAGCTGTTCAAAAAATTACAGCGTGACAACGGTAAAGAGCTGCATGTTGACCCTTATCTGTGCACCTACTATTACGAAATTAATAACCAGAAAGCGCCTTTCACCGATCCGCGCGTACGTGCCGCATTGAAACTGGGTATCGACCGCGACATTATCGTGGATAAAGTGCTGGCGCAGGGCCAGAAGCCAGCCTACAGCTACACGCCACCAGCAACAGATGGTATGGAGCTGGTGAAGCCAGAGTGGTTTACCTGGTCACAGGAAAAACGTAATGCTGAAGCCAAAAAGCTGCTGGCTGAAGCCGGTTACACGGCAGACAAACCGTTAACGTTTACGCTCCTGTACAACACCTCCGACCTGCATAAAAAACTGGCCATTGCCGCCTCGTCGATTTGGGCCAAAAATCTGGGTGTGAAAGTGAAGCTGGAGAACCAGGAGTGGAAAACCTTCCTGGATACGCGTCATCAGGGCAACTTCGACGTTGCACGTGCAGGCTGGTGTGCAGACTATAACGAACCGACGTCGTTCCTGAATACCATGCTGTCTGACAGCAGTAACAACACCGCGCACTACAAGAGCCCGGCCTTCGACAAGCTGATGAAAGATGCCCTGGCCACGACCGATGATAAAGCCCGGTCGGCTGACTATGAAAAAGCTGAGCAGCAGCTGGATAAAGACTCTGCCATCGTGCCATTGTACTACTACGTGAACACCCGTCTGGTGAAACCGTATGTCGGTGGTTATACCGGTAAAGATCCGCTGGATAACGTCGCAGACAGAAACCTGTACATCATTAAGCACTAACAGAACACCAAGAACAGCGGCGGCGCCATGAGCGCCGCCTGTATTTTTTAATGCAATGTGAAGCACCAGCCTGGTAGGTACGGCAATGTTAAAATTCATTTTGCGTCGGTTACTTGAAGCCATCCCGACGCTTTTCGTCCTTATTACTATCTCCTTCTTTATGATGCGACTGGCCCCCGGCAGTCCGTTCACGGGTGAGCGTACGCTGTCGCCAGAGGTGATGGCGAATATCGAGGCGAAATATCACCTCAACGATCCCATTGGCAAGCAATATGTTGATTACCTGATTCAACTGGCCCATGGCGACTTTGGCCCCTCGTTTAAATATAAAGACTATTCGGTAAACTACCTGGTTGGTCATGCCTTTCCGGTGTCGGCCAAACTGGGCCTGGCTGCCTTTATCCTGGCCGTGGTACTGGGCGTGACGGCAGGGGTTATCGCCGCGCTGAAGCAAAACACCCTGTGGGATTACGTCGTCATGGGGGTGGCAATGACCGGCGTGGTCATACCGAGTTTTGTGGTTGCCCCGCTGTTAGTCCTGATTTTCGCCATTACGCTGAAATGGCTGCCGGGTGGCGGCTGGAACGGTGGACAGTGGAACTATATGCTGCTGCCGATGGTGGCGTTATCCCTGGCTTACATTGCCAGTATCGCGCGTATCACTCGTGGCTCGATGATTGAGGTGATGCATTCCAACTTTATCCGTACCGCGCGAGCCAAAGGGTTGCCGTTACGTCGTATCGTTTTACGTCACGCGCTCAAGCCAGCACTGTTGCCGGTTATTTCCTATATGGGACCGGCATTTGTGGGCATTATTACTGGCTCTATGGTGATTGAATCTATTTACGGACTGCCCGGTATCGGTCAGCTGTTTGTCAACGGCGCGCTTAACCGTGACTACTCGCTGGTACTGAGCCTGACGATTCTGGTGGGGCTGTTGACCATTCTGTTTAACGCGATCGTCGATGTGCTCTATGCCGTTATCGACCCGAAAATTCGCTACTGATTCTGGAGTTCGCCATGATGTTAAGTAAGAAAAATAGCGAAGCTCTTGATGCATTCAGTGAAAAACTGGAAGTCGAAGGGCGTAGCCTGTGGCAGGATGCCCGTCGCCGTTTTATTCATAACCGGGCCGCGTTAATCAGCCTGATGGTGCTGATGTTAATCACGCTGTTTGTAATTTTCGCGCCCATGTTGTCACCGTTCTCCTATTTCGATACCGACTGGGGAATGATGTCATCGCCGCCAGATACCACGTCCGGACACTGGTTTGGCACCGACTCATCGGGGCGTGATCTGCTGGTGCGCGTCGCCATTGGCGGTCGTATTTCGTTGATGGTGGGCATTGCCGCCGCCCTGATCGCTGTGGTGGTGGGAACGCTCTACGGTTCCATTGCCGGTTACCTTGGTGGAAAAATCGACTCCGTGATGATGCGTATTCTGGAAATCCTTAACTCCTTCCCGTTTATGTTTTTCGTCATACTGTTGGTCACCTTCTTTGGCCGTAACATCCTGCTGATTTTTGCTGCTATCGGTATGGTGTCGTGGCTGGACATGGCGCGTATCGTGCGTGGACAAACTCTGAGCCTAAAGCGTAAAGAGTTTATTGAAGCGGCGCATGTCGGCGGCGTTTCGACCTGGAAAATCGTGACGCGCCATATCGTGCCTAACGTACTGGGCGTGGTGGTGGTTTACGCCTCGCTGCTGGTGCCCAGCATGATTCTGTTCGAATCATTCCTGAGCTTTCTCGGCCTGGGCACCCAGGAGCCGCTGAGTAGCTGGGGCGCGCTGTTGAGCGATGGGGCTAACTCCATGGAAGTTTCGCCGTGGCTGTTGCTGTTCCCGGCCATTTTCCTGGTGGTCACGCTGTTCTGTTTTAACTTTATTGGCGATGGCCTGCGTGATGCCCTCGACCCCAAAGATCGTTAAGGAGTTTCCCGATGACTATTCATGAATTTCAGCCTGCTCAGGCTGCACGCGCGGGAAGCGACCTGTTGCTTGAAGTGAAAGACTTACGTGTTACGTTCGGCACCCATGACGGTGATGTCACCGCCGTGAACGATCTCAATTTCTCACTGCGTGCCGGGGAAACCCTGGGCATTGTCGGTGAGTCAGGCTCGGGTAAATCGCAAACCGCGTTTGCGCTGATGGGCCTGCTGGCCAGCAATGGCCGCATTGGCGGCTCTGCGTTGTTCAACGGTAAAGAGATTCTTAATCTGCCGGAAAAACAGTTAAACCGGCTGCGCGCTGAACAAATCGCGATGATTTTTCAGGATCCCATGACATCACTGAATCCGTATATGCGGGTCGGCGAACAGTTAATGGAAGTGCTGAAACTGCACAAAGGCATGAGCAGCGCTCAGGCCTTTGAAGAGTCGGTGAAAATGCTGGACGCGGTAAAAATGCCTGAAGCCCGCAAACGCATGAAGATGTACCCACATGAGTTTTCGGGCGGGATGCGTCAGCGCGTGATGATCGCGATGGCGCTCCTGTGCCGGCCTAAGCTGCTGATTGCGGATGAACCGACGACCGCGCTGGATGTTACGGTGCAGGCGCAGATTATGACGCTGCTGAATGAGCTGAAGCGCGAGTTCAATACGGCGATCATCATGATTACCCACGATCTGGGCGTTGTGGCCGGGATCTGCGATAAAGTGCTGGTGATGTATGCAGGCCGCACCATGGAATACGGTCGCGCGCGCGATGTGTTTTATCAGCCGGCTCACCCCTACTCGATTGGTCTCCTGAATGCGGTGCCAAGACTGGATGCAGAAGGTGAAAGCCTGACCACCATTCCGGGTAATCCACCAAACCTGCTGCGTCTGCCGCAGGGTTGTCCGTTCCAGCCGCGCTGTCCGCATGCCATGGATATCTGTTCCAAAGCACCGCCGCTGTTACCGTTTGCAGAAGGGCGCTTGCGCGCCTGCTTTAAGCCGGTGGAGGAACTCGTATGAGCCTGGCAGAAAAAAAAGTCCTACTCGAAATTGCCGATCTGAAAGTTCATTTCGACATCAAGGATGACAAGCAGTGGTTCTGGCAGCCGCCAAAAACGCTGAAGGCCGTGGATGGCGTCAGTCTGCGCCTGTACGAAGGGGAAACGCTGGGTGTGGTGGGCGAATCCGGCTGCGGTAAATCCACGCTGGCACGTGCGATTATCGGGTTAGTGAAAGCCACGGAAGGCCGTGTCACCTGGCTTGGCCGTAACCTGCTGGGGCAGAGTGAGGAAGAGTGGCGTAAGGCGCGTAGCGATATCCAGATGATATTTCAGGATCCGCTGGCCTCGCTTAACCCACGCATGACCATCGGCGATATTATCGCCGAGCCCTTACGTACCTATCACCCTGAGCTTTCTCGCCAGGACATCAAAGATCGCGTCAAAACGATGATGATGAAAGTGGGCTTGTTGCCTAACCTGATTAACCGGTATCCGCACGAGTTTTCAGGCGGTCAGTGTCAGCGTATCGGCATTGCGCGTGCATTGATTCTTGAGCCTAAACTGATCATCTGTGATGAACCGGTCTCTGCACTGGATGTGTCCATTCAGGCGCAGGTGGTCAACCTGCTACAGCAACTGCAGCGAGAAATGGGGCTGTCGCTGATCTTTATCGCCCACGATCTGGCGGTGGTGAAGCACATCTCGGATCGCGTACTGGTGATGTATCTGGGCCACGCGGTGGAGCTGGGCACCTACGATGAGGTGTATACCCATCCGCAGCATCCTTATACCAAGGCGCTGATGTCAGCCGTACCGATTCCCGATCCGGATCTGGAAAAAAATAAGCAGATTCAGTTGCTGGAAGGGGAATTACCGTCGCCGATCAATCCGCCATCCGGATGCGTTTTCCGCACCCGCTGCCCGATTGCCGGACCGGAATGCGCCAAAACGCGGCCGCTGCTCGAAGGCAGCTTCCGCCATGCGGTGTCCTGCCTGAAGGTGGATCCGCTTTAAACCAAAACGCCGGGCTGTTGCCCGGCGTTTTCGTTACGAGGTGAGGACTATTCACGCCACAAAATATGGCACAGCTTGTGATCTTTTTCCCGACACAGCAGTACGCGCGCAAACACATCGGTAATAGGTTCGCCGTCTGCTTCGCCCAGACCAATGACCACTTCAGAGAAAAAGTCGGGGTTCAAATCGAAGTCCACGTGCTCCTGCCAGTCTTCGCCCGGATCAAACAGTTCTGCGCCGCCACGCTCTTCAAACTGCAG
Source organism: Pantoea stewartii (assembly GCF_011044475.1). NCBI lineage: Bacteria > Pseudomonadati > Pseudomonadota > Gammaproteobacteria > Enterobacterales > Erwiniaceae > Pantoea > Pantoea stewartii. The sequence goes on along the minus strand of NZ_CP049115.1, from coordinate 621,564 downwards.
ATTGAAAAGAATAATGTCTGCAGGGTCAAGGTTGTCACCTGCCAGTTCAAGAAAAATGTCGTAGGCCTGTTCCAGCGTTTCGTCTTCTGTCAGGCGGTTGTTCAGATCCATTTTCGGTCCCGTTTATCTGAGGGCGGTTCGTAATTTCGCTCGTTTTACAGTAAAGGACTAAAGAAGTAAAACAGTCGTTCGACAATCCGCTTCCACCAGGCACGTTTTGCCCACCGTCTGGCGTCAAGCAGACGCGAACGGGCAATATAGTCGTCCTGGACGCAGGCCAAGTCGCTGCCAAATCCGGCATCATCGACGGCGAGTGTGATTTCGAAATTCAGCCATAAGCTGCGCATATCGAGATTTACGGTCCCCACTAAACTCAACTGACCATCGACCAGCACGCTTTTGGTATGCAGCAGGCCATCTTCAAACTGGTAGATCTTAACGCCGGCCTCAAGCAGCTCACTAAAAAACGAGCGGCTGGCCCAGCTTACCAGCAAAGAGTCGTTGTGCCGGGGAACCACCAGACTCACATTGACGCCACGTAGCGCAGCCGTGCAGATGGCATGCAGCAGATCGTCACTGGGCACCAGATAAGGCGTGGTCATGATCAGCTGTTCGCGGGCAGAGTAGACCGCCGTAAGCAACGCCTGATGAATTAAATCCTCGGGGAAACCGGGACCGGAAGCGATCACCTGAACGGTATGACCACTTTCCTGTTCGAACGGCATAATATTGCGGTCGGGCGGTGGGGGCAGAATACGCTTGCCGGTCTCAATTTCCCAGTCACAGCTGTAAACGATCCCCATGGCGGTTGATACCGGCCCTTCCATACGCGCCATCAGATCGACCCACTGACCCACGCCCGCGTCCTGTTTAAAAAAGCGCGGGTCCACCAGATTCATGCTGCCGGTATAGGCGATATAGTTGTCAATCAACACCATTTTGCGATGCTGACGTAAATCCATACGACGCAGAAAGACACGCAGCAGGCTGACCTGTAGCGCCTCAACCACATCAATACCCGCATTACGCATCATCCCGACCCACGGGCTGCGGAAGAAGGCGACGCTCCCTGCGGAATCCAGCATAAGGCGGCAGTGAACACCGCGCCGCGACGCGGCCATCAGGGATTCGGCGACTTCATCCGCCAGTCCGCCCGGATTCCAGATATAAAACACCATCTCAATATTGTGCCGGGCCAGCTGAATATCCCTGATAAGGGCTTTCATTACATCGTCCGAACTGGTCAACAGCTGTAACTGATTCCCTTTTACCCCTGCGATGCCCTGACGGTTGTTGCACAACTGAAATAACGCCTGCGCGACATCGCTGTAATCGGTGGCAAAGATTTCGGTACGCTTTTTAAGATCATTCAGCCAGCGGGCGGTAGAGGGCCACATCGTTCGCGCGCGTTCAGCCCGGCGTTTACCCAGATGCAATTCACCAAACGACAGATAAGCAATAATGCCAACCAGTGGCAGAATAAAAATAATCAGCAGCCATGCCATTGCCGAGGTTACGGCTCGTCGCTTCATCAGAATGCGCAGGGTAATACCCGCAATCAATAACCAGTAACCAAATACCAATAACCAACTGATAAGCGTATAAAACGTCGTCATTAAGTGGACATCCTGTTCGCGCTTGAATCTGAGAAGTTTACGTGGAGATGGTAGGGAGTGAAACCCTTAATCATCGTGGTATGTCAATGCGAGATCCGATTTGGCATTAGCGCAGAGATCTCTATAATGCGTGCGCGTGAGTCAGATGTCAGAGAGGAAGTTATGAGACGAAGCAGAAACGAAGTGGCCCGCTGGAGAATGTTGCGTCAGGTGCAGCGTCGACGTTCGCGCTGGCTGGAAGGGCAGTCACGCCGCTATAAACGCATCCACGGGATTCGCCATCAACTGGCGCAACAGCAACGTCGTTCCATTCTGTTTATCACACAAAATCTCTGATGACGCAGCCGCGCGAAGCGGCTGTTAAATTACTGTCCGGTCATCAATAAGTTGACGTTAACCAACTGGACGGCTGCCGCCAGTACAATCAGCATGACGATCAGGTGCTTTTTGTTTCGCCAGCCGTGCTTTCGCCACAGATACAACGCGCCACCCACAAGCAGGGTGATGACCAGCAGCAGGGCCATGATAATGGCATGCATTCAGACTATCTCTGTAGAAGCGTCAGTGTTGTCGGCGGGCTCAGAAAACCCGCTTAAACGGCTTGACGCTGACGTGTTTGTAAACACCGGCCGCAATATAGGGATCGTCCGCTGCCCAGGCCTGGGCCGTTTCCAGTGACGGGAACTCTGCAATCACCGTGGAGCCGGTAAAACCGGCTACGCCAGGATCGTTACTGTCAACCGCAGGCATGGGGCCTGCAACGATCAAACGGCCTTCTTCATGCAACAGCTTCAGACGCGCAAGGTGAGCGGGGCGCACCGCGTTGCGTTTTTCCAGAGAATCGGCGTTATCTTCAGCATAAATGACGTAAAGCACTAGGGCGCTCCCATTGACTCTATAAATTTTGCAACACGGTAAGGGATAGTTAAGTAGAGTGCAAACGAAACCTTGCGTCAATAACGTGCTGAGCATATTGGGCTAAAGGGGCTTTTTTCGCCCGGCACTAAGGTGATTATTGAAACTGATTGCTATTTGCATTTAAAATCAGGGCTTCATTTGATAACTGCGATTGTTATGACCACGCTGACTATGCCTTTACCGAAACGCACGCCTGTCGCCATGATGTTGTCCGTTGTGCTCCATGGTGCAGTCATTGCCGGTATTCTCTATGCGTCTTTTCATCAAACCCGAGAACTGCCCAAAGCATCCCAGCCAATCATTGTGACAATGGTCGCGCCCGAGGTTCAGCCTGAACCCGCAATCACACAACCGACACCGCAACCGACCCCCCAGCCAGCCCCTGAGCCTGTGGCCGAGCCGAAACCCGCTCCGGAACCGCCTAAAGCTGAGCCAGTGCCGATTCCCAAACCGGAACCCAAACCTGAGCCAAAACCCAGACCGCGGCACCAGCCCAAACATACACAGCCAAAACGCGAAGTAAAACCGCGTGAGGAAGCGAAGCCCCAGGCCAACCCCTTTAAGCAGGATGCGCCTGCAACACAGACTAAGCCTGCGACAGCGCCGAAAGCGACACCGTCAGCAACACCTGCGCAGACCGCCTCAACCGGCCCAAAAGCGCTGAATATCAGCAAGCCAGCCTATCCACCACGCGCGGCGGCCCTGCGAGTAGAAGGCCGTGTCAGAGTAAAATTTGATGTGGACAGTGACGGACGGGTCGACAACATTGATATTCTGTCTGCGGAACCGCGCAACATGTTTGAGCGCAGCGTCAAACAGGCCATGCGTTCGTGGCGCTATCAAAGCGGTAAGCCCGGTACCGGTCTGACGATGAATATTGTGTTTAAAATTAACGGCGGGGCCAGCCTTGAATAAGGCTTGTGAGGCGTTTCAGCAACGTGAAGTCGGCTAAGCGCGCCCGGACCCGCCCGAGTCCGGTTCAGATTCAGCCTGTCTGCGATGTCAGGCTGAACCGCACTCAGGCGGGGGCTGACTGATTATCCCGTCCCGCAGGCAGCTGACGGGGATGGCCTTCATTGTCCACCGCAACATAAATAAAGACCGCTTCGGTCGCGCAATAGGTCTGACCAATAGGCTCAGACGACACTTTCTTAATCCATACCTGCACATTGATCGTCATTGAGCTGTTGCCCGTGCGAATGCACTGTGCGTAGCAACTGACAACATCGCCGACCGCGACGGGTTTTAAAAAGGTCATACCATCCACTCTGACGGTGACGACACGGCCCTCGGCGATTTCTTTTGCCAGAATGGCACCGCCCATATCCATTTGCGACATTAACCAGCCACCGAAGATGTCGCCGTTTGCGTTAGTATCCGCAGGCATCGCGAGCGTCCGCATGACCATTTCGCCCTGGGGCAATTTATGTTTTTCGTCCATTGCGTTGTTTTCTTATGTAATGAATGAAAGAAAGGCCGCCCGCACAGACGGGCGGCAGGTTTATTTTTGCTGTTGTTGCGGCATTTTACGCCAGATATAGAGCCCACTCAGTAAGGTAAAGAGTAGCGTCAGGCCGGTCAGCCCAAACACTTTAAAGTTAACCCAGACTGACTGAGGTAACCAAAATGCCACATAGATATTCGCCAGACCACACAATAAAAAGAAGAGGGCCCAGGCAATATTCAGATTGCGCCATACGGTGTTGGGTAACTCCAGTTCTTTTCCCAACATGGTCTGAATTAACGGCTGTTTCATAAACCACTGGCTGAACAGTAACGCCAGCGCAAACAGGCTGTAGATCACCGTGACTTTCCATTTAATAAATTCATCATTATGGAAAACCAGGGTGAGCGTGCCAAACACCGCCACCAGCACAAACGTAAAAATGGTCATTTTTTCAAGCTTGCGATAGAGCACCCAGCTTGCCACCAGCGCCAGGCCGGTCGCGACAACCAGGGCTCCTGAGGCGATGAAGATGTCGTACAACTTATAAAAAATAAAGAAAACCACAAGGGGAAGAAAGTCGAGTAACTGCTTCATAGTCATTCCAGTTAAGGCGGTATTCCCGGCCAGTGCGCCCGAAGGCGCACGGACAATCAACGTAACAGCATATAAAGCCGATACAGGTAAATTACTAACAGGGTTGAAATCAGATTCCCGATAGCGGTGAAAATCACCGTCGATACGTTCATCGGCAGCACCACTAACGAGGTAAAGAAAAACATCACTGCCAGTTTTGCCAGCAGCCACAGAATAATGGCTGGCGCAATCAGTCTGACGTTTTTCCAGGCCATGCGCATGCTGGCGCGCATGGCGGCGATAACGCCCAGTTTTTCATTTGCCAGAATGATTGGCGACAACGAGAGCACGATGGTAAGCAGCACGCCAGGCACCACCAGAACCATAAAACCCAGTTGGGCGACCAGGGTGATCAAAAAGGTCAGCAGCAGCAGTTTCGGTAATAAAGGCGCGGATGTACCAATGGCACGCAGCGCGCTCACGCGCTGGCCAGACGATACCAGCGGAATCAGGCACAGCATACCGCCCAACAGCAGCGTATTGCCGACAAGGCCTGCAAAAGTACCCGCAGCAGACGCACGCAGCAGAACCTGCTGCTGTTCGGGTGACATGCTCTGCACCATTTCAAACAGCGAGGCACTGCTGATATCGCCTTGCTGCAGGATCGCCATTTGATCGTCACCCGGTGTGAAGGCATGTAAAAGCATCACTGTGACAAACGCGGTCAACAGTGACATCAGCACCAGGGTAATCAGTTGATGACGAAAAAAATTTCCTGTGTCACGGTATAACGAGCTTGCCGTGATAGACATGTACACTCCTTGAAAGAACCGGGTTAATTAACCCGTCGATTGTACATGTTCTGGCGGCTCGCTGGCACCCGCAACCGGATAACTTTCTGTCATAACAGGTAAAGATGGGTGAAACAGTGCGGGAAGGCCATAGCGTGCCCGGGCCCGATCGCAGCCTTCATTCCCGATCCCGTTTTCGCCGGACATAGCAAACTCCCGGCAGGGCGAGGGGCGGTTCTCATAAATACTGCACGACACGCAGTGGCCGATTTCCCCTTCAAGCGCAATACAGCGCGGCGAACGATCGTTCGTCCCACGCATATTTCGCATCATCAGACTTAAAGGTTCCGTTAATTCTGTGGGAACGGGGCCGCCCGCATCGTCGGCTTCAGCCCAGTAAAACGAGACGCGGAAGTGGGCACAACAGGCACCACAGCTAATACAGGGGTTTGTAGTTTCACTCATTTGATCGCCCGCCACCTCTAAGGCATCGAACCAAAATCACAGGGGGAGATGAGCAAAGTAATGCCGCTCCATTTTTTCGGCAAGCACTATTTGTGTCCGGGATACGGGCATAAAATTGATCTGAGTCAATCCATTGTTTTTTAAATCATTTTTCCGTCTTGATTTAGATGCATTTATAAAAAAATCGCGCTAAACCTGTGCGCACAAAAAAATGATTCAGTGCAGGCACCTTACTTTCTCACAGGAGTGACTATGAAACTGGCTAAATGCGCCATGCTGCTGGCGCTTGCGTTACCTCAACTGGCACTGGCCCACCAGGCAGGTGATTTTTTTATTCGCGCAGGTAGCGCCACCGTTCGACCTAACGAAGGCTCGGATAACGTACTGGGTATGGGCGGATTCAGTGCCAGTAATGATACCCAACTGGGTTTAACGTTCACCTATATGGCGACAGACAATATTGGCGTCGAGCTACTGGCCGCCACACCGTTCCGCCATAAAGTTGGCCTTGGCCCAACGGGCACGCTGGCGACGGTCCGGCAATTGCCGCCAACGCTGATGGCACAGTACTACTTCTTTGACAGCCAAAGCAAAGCGCGACCCTATGTCGGCGTCGGCATTAACTACACGACGTTTTACGATGCAAAGTTTAATCAGACCGGTCGTGATGCGGGATTAAGTGATCTCAGTGTGAAAGACTCGTGGGGCATTGCCGGTCAGGTAGGGCTGGATTATCAGATTAACCGTGACTGGCTGCTGAATGCATCATTGTGGTACATGGATATTGATACGAACGTGAAATTTAAATCGGGCGATCAGCAGCAAAATATTCATATGCGTGTTGACCCCTGGGTATTCTTCTTTGGCGCAGGTTATCGCTTCTGAAGAAAAAAGGGCCACGCAATGCGTGGCCCTTTTGGGTTTAAAACGGCGTTATTTAATTTGCATGTTATTTACGACGGATCTTACCCCAGCAACGCTTCGGGTCACCTGAACGGCACGGTTAGCCATTTGTGGTGAGCTGACAAAGCCGCTGAGCTGCACTTTACCTTTAAAGGTTTCAACGTTGATTTCGGTTGATTTCAGCGACTCATCTTTTAACAATTCGGCTTTCACTTTGGTGGTAATCACGGTGTCATCAATGTAACCGCCGGTGCCTTCTTTCGTTGGCGTTGGCGCACAGGCGCTGAGTGTTAATGCAACAACAGCCGCGACCATGGCACTTGCCAGCACTTTAAACCATTTCATTGCTTCTCTCCCTGTCACAAATAGGATACGTCGTTACCATAACGGCGCCTGTTAATTGTGGTGCAGAAAATCCGAAATGGGCAAACGGACAGCGAAAAAAAACAGCGAAATCATGCCTTACCGGGCGGTAAGGCATAAGGTGAAGGCTGTTAGCGGGTGGCGGCTTTGAGATCGTGGATAAATGTTCTCAATGCGTCCAGCATGACCTCTGGCTCGGCGTGATGCTTTTCAATAATTTTCACAACAGCGGAACCTGAAATTGCACCGGCTGTGCCTGCCGCGAGAGAGTCTTTTACCTGGGAAGGTTCGGAAATGCCAAAGCCCTGTAGCGGCGGGGCTGCATGGTATTCCTTCAGGCGGGTTATCAGATGATCAAGTGGCAGGCTGGCCCGCTTTTCAGTACCCGTGACGCCCGCTCGTGATAACAGATAGGTGTAACCGCGACCGTGAGAAGCGATTTCGCGCAGAAGTTCATCGCTGGCGTTCGGTGGGCAGATGAAAATGGGCGCAATACCGTGACGCATAGCCGCCTGACGGAACGGTGCCGATTCCTCTACGGGCACATCAGCCACGAGGACAGAGTCGACCCCCGCTTTGGCACAACGCGCATAAAAGTCATCAATACCATTGCTGAACACCAGATTGGCATACATCAGTAAACCTATCGGGAGTTCGGGATATTTTTGACGAATCGCCGCGAGCATTTCAAAACACTGTGCCGTCGTCGTTCCACCAGCGAAGGCACGCAGTGTTGCACTTTGAATAGTAGGACCATCTGCCAAAGGATCAGAAAAGGGAATTCCCAGTTCAAGTGCGTCAGCCCCGCCTTCTACCAGCGCATCGATAATGCGTAATGACAGGGCAGGTGACGGGTCACCCAGAGTTACGAAGGGAACCAGCGCACCTTCTTTCTTCGCCGCCAGACGCGTAAACAGTCGATCATAACGTTCCATCAAATTTCTCCCTGCGCAGTCAGAATATCGTGAACGGTGAAGATATCTTTATCACCCCGCCCAGAAAGGTTCACCACAATCAGCTGCTCTTTCTCCGGCTCCGCCTTCGCCATTTTTAACGCATGGGCCAGCGCATGGGCGGATTCAAGCGCAGGGATAATGCCTTCCGCACGACACAGCGTTTTAAAGGCTGCCAGCGCTTCATTGTCGGTGACGGAAACATAGTCCGCGCGGCCGATGCTGTTCAGATGGGCGTGCTGAGGGCCGACTGACGGGAAATCGAGGCCGGCAGAAATCGAGTAGGACTCTTCGATTTGCCCTTCGCTGGTCTGCATCATCGGGGCTTTCATCCCAAAGTAGATGCCGACCCGGCCGTGTTTCAGCGGTGCGCCGTGCTCACCGGTTTCGATACCGTGTCCCGCTGGCTCAACGCCAATCAGTTTGACGCTCTCTTCCTCGATGAAATCGGCAAACATGCCAATCGCATTGGAGCCGCCGCCGACGCAGGCGATGACGGCGTCGGGCAGACGTCCTTCTTTTTCCAGAATCTGTTTTTTCGTCTCTTCACCGATCATGCGCTGGAACTCACGCACGATGGTCGGGAAGGGGTGCGGGCCGGCCGCGGTGCCCAGCATATAGTGGGCGGTTTCATAGCTGCCCGACCAGTCACGCAGCGCCTCGTTACAGGCATCTTTCAGGGTGGCGGAACCGCTGTGAACCGGAATCACTTCGGCACCCATCAGGCGCATACGAAAGACGTTAGGTGACTGACGCTCAACATCCTTGGCGCCCATGTAGATGCGGCATTTCATGCCCAGCAGCGCACAGGCCAGGGCAGAAGCCACACCATGCTGACCGGCTCCGGTTTCCGCAATAATCTCGTTTTTGCCCATCCGTTTAGCCAGCAACGCCTGTCCCAGTACCTGGTTCGTTTTGTGCGCGCCGCCGTGCAGCAGATCTTCACGTTTCAGGTAAAGGCGGGTTTGAGTGCCTTTGGTCAGGTTACCGCACAGGGTTAAGGCTGTCGGGCGGCCGGCATAGTTTTTCAACAGGTCGGTAAATTCAGCCTGAAACTCAGGGTCTTTTTGGGCGCTGACAAAGGCTTCTTCAAGCTGCTTCAGCGCAGGCATCAGAATTTGTGGCACGTACATGCCGCCAAACTCGCCGAAATAGGGATTAAGTAAAGTCATGGATCTATCCTTTTGTGTGTCCGCCTTCAGGCGGGCCAGTCCAGTCAGTAGGCGCGAAGCGTTCGGAACACCGCCGCAATTTTGCTGGCATCTTTGATGCCTGGCGCGCTTTCTACACCGGAATTAAAATCGAGTCCTGCACAACCCAACTGTGCGGCTTCCACACAGTTATCCGCGCTCAGCCCACCGGCCAGCAGAACATTCTTCAGGTCCTGCCCGTGTAGCAGCGACCAGTCAAAGGTCTGGCCCGAACCGCCCTGACCATTATCGAAAACGTAACGGTCAATATGCGGCCAGTTACGTTCTGGCAACGCGTCGCTGATGCTGAGCGCTTTCCAGATTTGTACCTGTTCAGGCAGTGCCTGATAAAGCGCAGCCACATAAGCGTGGTCTTCATCGCCATGCAACTGCACAGCAGACAGCTGCAATGATTCCACTTTAGTGACAATGTCACTTATTGCCGCATTGCGGAACACACCCACATAGTTAAGCGGGGCACCGGCTATCACGGCACGTGCTTTCTCGGTATCCACCTGACGCGGCGAGCCCTCGGCAAAAATAATTCCGCCGTAAATAGCGCCGGCATCACAGGCCGCGCAGGCATCTTCAGGGCGCGTCAGTCCGCATACCTTGTTGCTGCCCAGGGTGACACGTCGCACCGCAGCGTGAAGATCCTCTTCTTCCATCAATGCCGAACCGATCAGGAAGCCATTTGCAAAATGACTCAGTTCACGCACATCGCGGTAATTGTTGATGCCCGATTCGCTGATAACGGTCACACCTTGCCCCAGACGCGGCGCAAGCTGACGCGTCCGGTTGAGATCAATCGACAGATCGCGCAGGTCGCGGTTATTAATGCCGACCACTTTGGCTTCCAGCGCAATAGCGCGTTCCAGCTCCTGCTCATTGCTGACTTCAGTCAAAACGCCCATCTGCAGGCTGTGTGCGATGGCGGAAAGCTGACGATACTGCTCATCATCCACGACCGACAGCATCAGCAGGATGGCGTCAGCCTGATAAAAACGCGCCAGATAAATTTGATAAGGGTCGATGATAAAGTCTTTACACAGCACCGGCTGCGTAATCGCAGCACTAACGACGGGCAAAAAGGCAAAGTCGCCCTGGAAATATTTTTCGTCGGTTAATACCGAAACGGCAGAAGCATAATGGCGATACACCCCGGCGATCATTTCGGGATCGAAATCATCGCGGATCAGCCCTTTTGAAGGCGAAGCCTTTTTGCATTCCAGAATAAAGGCAGTGCGGGTGCCCTGCAGTGCGTCATAAAAGCTACGGCTGGAAGGAACAATGCGCGGCTGGAAGCTTTCCAGCGGTTGCTGCTGCTTACGCGCTTCAACCCAGACGGCTTTGTCTTTCACGATTTTATCTAACACTGTACCCTGCATGATTATCCTCTTGATGCCAGAGCCACCACGCGCTCATAAGCCTGACCGCTACGGATGGCGTTAAGCGCACGCTGTGCATTTTCACGGAGATCTTCATTACCAAATACTTTCAGGAGCATGGCCACATTCACGGCAACCGCCTCCTCATGGGCCTGCTCGCCATTACCCTGGAGTAAACGTGTCAGAATGTCACGGTTTTCTTCGGGTGTGCCGCCTGCCAGCGCGTCTTTAGGATGGAATCCGAAACCAAAATCCTCCGGACTTAACTGATAGCGGGTGATTTCCCCTTCGCGCAGCTCGGCCACCTGTGTCACATCGTGCAGGGCAACCTCATCCATGCCGCCGCCATGTACCACGGCTGCACGCTGGTAGCCTAATACTTTCAGCGTCTGAGCAATCGGCAAGACCAGCTCAGGGCTGTACACGCCAATAACGGCTAACGGTGGGCGCGCAGGGTTGATCAGTGGCCCCAGAACGTTAAACAACGTGCGGGTCTTCAACTGCTGACGCACCGGCATAGCATGGCGAAAGCCCGTGTGGTACTGCGGTGCGAACAGGAAGCAGACATTCAGATCGTCCAGTGCGCGCCGCGCCAGCTCAGCGGGCATATCCAGGTTAATCCCGAAAGCGGCCAGCAAGTCGGATGACCCCGATTTGCTGGATACGCTGCGATTGCCATGTTTTGCCACCTTCAGACCACAGGTAGCGGCGACAAAGGCACTGGCGGTTGAAATATTAATGCTGTTACTGCCATCCCCGCCGGTGCCCACAATATCGGCGAACGCATAATCCGGACGCGGAAACGGTTTGGCATCTTCAAGTAAGGCACAGGCTGCCCCGGCGATTTCCTCCGGGTTCTCGCCCCGGACTTTCATCGCAACCAACGCCGCCGCCAGTTGGGTAGGTTCAAGCTGGCCGGTAATAATGGCGCTGAACAGCTGGTGGCTTTCTGCCTGCGTCAGACTATGCGACTGGTAAAGTTTTTCCAGAATCGGTTGCATTGCGTTCTCCCTGTTACTTCGCCAGCGCCCAGGCAAGTGTCTGTTCAAGCAGACGTGCGCCCTGAGTGGTTAAAATGGATTCAGGATGGAACTGGAATCCGCAAACCCGATCGTGTTCATGACGGACGGCCATCACCATGCCGTTGTAGCTGGCATTGACCGTTAATTCGTCTGGTGTATTGCTGCCCACCAGTGAGTGGTAACGGGCAACGGGAAGAGGATTACTCAGTCCGGTAAACATCGCCTCGCCGTCATGGATAATGGATGACGCTTTGCCATGCAAAATTTCACCGGCCTGACCGACATGGCCGCCATACGCTTCCACAATCGCCTGATGGCCCAGGCAGATCCCGATAATCGGTAACTTTCCGCGTAGCGCACGCAGCAGTTCGGGCATACAGCCCGCGTCTTTCGGCGCGCCAGGGCCGGGTGACAGCATCAGGACAGGATTGTCCATGCTCTGCAAACGTTCAATCAGCAAAGCGGCCGGTACGTTGTTGCGGTAAATCACCACGTTGTGCCCAAAGGTGCGCAGTTGATCGACAAGGTTGTAGGTAAATGAGTCGATGTTATCCAGCAGCAGGATGTCAGCCATCAGAAGATCTCCTTGCAGTGATGAGCAGTGGCGATAGCGCGCAGCACCGCGCGGGCTTTATTGCGGCTTTCATCGGCCTCGGCCTGTGGGTTAGAGTCGAGCACCACGCCCGCGCCGGCCTGTACAGTGGCCACGCCGTCTTCCACGTAGGCTGAGCGGATCACAATACAGGTATCCAAATCACCGTTGGCGGTGAAATAGCCGACAGCGCCGCCGTAAATACCGCGTCGGGTGCCTTCGGCTTCAGCGATCAGTTGCATGGCGCGAACTTTAGGCGCGCCGCTCAGCGTGCCCATATTCATGCAGGCGCGGTAGGCATGTAGCACATCCAGATCCTCACGCAATGTCCCCACCACGCGTGAGACCAGGTGCATAACAAAGGAATAACGATCAACCTTGGTCAGATCCGCAACGTAGCGGCTTCCGGGACGACAAATGCGCGCCAGGTCATTGCGTGCGAGATCGACCAGCATCAGGTGCTCGGCCAGCTCTTTATGATCGGTGCGCATTTCAAGTTCGATACGGCTGTCCAGATCGCGGTCCAGCGAGCCATCCGCATGTCGACCGCGTGGACGCGTTCCGGCAATCGGGTAAATTTCGATCTGTCGTGAGGCGGCGTCGTACTTGAGCGAGCTTTCCGGCGAGGCGCCAAAGAGCGAAAAATCCTGATCCTGCATAAAGAACATATACGGGCTGGGATTACTGCGTTTTAACGTATCGTAAGCGGCCAGCGGCGACGGGCAGGGCAGTGAGAAGCGACGTGATGGCACGACCTGGAAGATCTCACCAATACGAATAGCATCCTGCATCTTCCTCACCACATTACAGTATTCCTCATCGCTCTGGCTGGTGGTCAGCGTCATCGTTTCGACCGGCTTGACGGGCAACGCAGGTGCAGGTTGCAGCATTTGTCCGTGTAACTGCTCAATACGGCTTTGCAGACGCTGGAATTCGTGGGTGGACGGACAGAACAGGCTGGCCTGCAGGCGGGCACTGTGTGCCTGGTGATCGAGCACCAGCAGGGTTTCCGCCAGATAGAAACAGTAGTCAGGGCAGCGCTGCTCACTGCTGAGCGTCGGCAGGTCCTCAAAACCCGCGACCAGATCATAGGCAAACAGGCCGCCAACGAACACGGCTTCGCGCTCATCGGCGGGCGAGTTCACTAACTGCGGAATCACACGCAGGGCATCAAACACCGACAGGGCGCGTAAGCGAGAGTCTTCATCTTGCTGATCGTGAGTTGTCGTAAATGTTAACACCCGGCCATCAGGGCGCGATTCATTTTTGATTTCGGCGGGAAGCGCCTCGTCCAGCAGCGGCAGCAGCGCCCGACCATTATCAGACAGGGCCTGCACAGTGACGCAGTTACCCAGCGCGCTGATACGCAGGGCACTGTCGATGATCATCAGACTTTTTAAATTTTCCTTGCTGTCGATATCCGCAGATTCAAGCAGCAGCGTTGACGGGCGCGCGCCGCATAACTGATGAAAAACCGCGGCGGGATCTTCCCGATAAGGGGCGTTACCGGTAATTAACTTCACTGTAGGTTTTGCATTGAGCATGATGATTTCTCTGAATGTCTTCCAAAAAAAAGCCCGCTTGTTGGCGGGCTCAGGTATCTGCACAGGTTTACGCTAAGTGTGCACGACAACGCCGCCCGACCGGGAAACATTGCGCCACCAACCAGTGAAAAGCGTAATAACCATTTTCATAAACACATACCCGTCTGCGGTGAACTTGTGTACTAGTTAACTGGTTCGTGACAAAAATGTCAATACACTTTTTCAGTGACCCATAAAATCGTTATCATGCTGACCTGTTCCATCGCCAGCAGGAGTTGTTTTGAGCGATATCGCCCGTTTTCCGCTTTACGATCTACATAGTCATACACGGGCTTCCGATGGATTGCTATCCCCGCAGGCGCTGGTCGAGCGTGCGGTTGAAATGCGCGTAGGTGTGCTGGCCATTACCGATCACGATACCGTGGCGGGCGTCGCCGAGGCACAGCAGGCCGCATTACGTGCTTCGTTGCCAGTCAATGTCATAGCCGGCGTCGAGATTTCCACGCTGTGGGAAAATCATGAGATCCATATTGTTGGATTAAATATCGATATTCATCATCCCGTCATGACGCAGTTCCTCGCTGGTCAGTATACGACGCGACTGGAACGCGCCCAACGCATTGCTGAGCGGCTTGAAAAAGCCCAGATTCCCGATGCACTGGCGGGCGCCCTGCGTTTAGCCGAAGGGGGAATGATCACGCGGGGACATTTTGCCCGCTATCTGGTTGAGGTTGGCAAAGCGAGCACTATGGCGCAGGTATTCAAAAATTATCTGGCCCGAGGCAAAACCGGCTACGTGCCGCCGCAATGGTGTACAATTAATCAAGCCATTGATGCCATTCACCATTCTGGTGGCTGTGCGGTGCTGGCTCATCCGGGACGCTACGGATTGTCGGCAAAATGGCTGAAACGCCTGATCGCGTATTTTCGCGCTGCGGGGGGTGATGCTATCGAGGTGGCACAATGTCAGCAGGCACCCGATGAGCGTACCACGTTAGCCGGGTACGCCCGGGATAACGATCTGGCCGCATCGCAAGGTTCTGATTTTCATCAACCCTGCCCGTGGATTGAGTTAGGCCGCAAACTGTGGTTACCCGCAGCCGTAGAACCCGTCTGGGAACGCTTTCCCGCACTGGCTCCGGCTGCTGAATGCACGGAAAGGTGACAAGAGGTTTTTATGAGTCAACTGTTTCATATTCATCCGGATAATCCGCAACCGCGTCTGATTAACCAGGCTGTGGAGTACCTGAACAAAGGTGGCGTGATTGTTTATCCGACCGATTCAGGCTATGCCCTGGGATGTCGTCTGGAAGAAAAAGGCGCGATGGAGCGCATTTGCCGTATACGACAACTCGGTGGCCATCATAATTTCACACTGATGTGCCGCGATTTGTCTGAGTTGTCGGTGTATTCACAGGTGGGCAACAGCGCGTTCCGCCTGATTAAAAATAACACGCCGGGCAATTACACGTTTATTCTGAAGGCGACGAAAGAAGTCCCGCGCCGTCTGATGAACGAGAAACGTAAAACCATTGGTTTACGTGTCCCGTCGAATCCAGTGGCCCTGGCGTTACTGGAAGCGCTTAATGAACCGATGATGTCGACATCCTTGATTCTGCCAGGCAATGATTTCACTGAATCTGATCCGGAAGACATTCAGCACAGTATTGGTAAGCTGTTGGACTTAATCATTGACGGCGGCACGCTGGGACAGCAGCCTACCACCGTGATTGATTTGACCAGTGATGCCCCTGAAATTGTCCGTGAAGGCGCTGGCGACACAACGCCTTTTATGTAAGACCGTCAGGTTTTACGGGTGTCAGGAATCGTCGCCTGTAACCAGTTTTTAAACTGGCCGTAAGGGATATAGAGTGACACATCTTTCAGTATCACTTTCCCGCTACGGCCATTTTTAATTGAATCGGAATACCCGACGATCACGCCGCCGATGGTATCGTCACTATTGAAGACCCCACCGCCAGACATCCCCTGAACCACGCCAGCATTGGAAGCCATCGCGATGCACGGACTTTTATTCCAGAGGTTACGAATGGCGGTGCGTGCGAGATTCACACCCTTTGATTCAACAGGTAGCGCCGAAATATAGCTGTAACCGTACATCTTTACGTGATCGCCAATATCGGTGCTGCGGAAGTGAGCCAGCGTATCCGGCGGATTCTTGTGATAAATAATCGCAAGGTCGCAGTAAGGGTGATAAGACTTCACGCGCTGCACGGCAAATTTTGCCACATGCGCGGCAGTCAGGCTGTATTCAGGCGTCAACGGAATAGTGGTGCCCAGCGTGCCTAAACCCAGAATCGTCGGAATGCCTGTCACGCTCATATCCACGTGCTGCATTGCCGTTCGGCTGTACTCGGTATGGCCCACGGAACAACCGCTCAGCGCCAACGCAATCAACGCTGAACTTACAAAACGTTTTTTCATGGTGGTGTCTTCGCTTAAGCATGCCAGTAAAATCCCTGGTGAAGATTAAGGACATGCAAATTAAAGCTCATCGTGAGCCGTATTAACGCAGCGTTTCCCGATGCGCCAGTATTAAGATTAATAACAACCCTTTAGCGTGCTGCAATTTAATGCCCGGGTCAGAAATAACTGACACCGTACGGATTAAAATCTGCTCACTGTCCGGTCGCATAATGTGTTATCGGCAATAGATTGCAATAGTCCAATTTTTTTTAACTTTACGAGGGTAGAAAAAAAAGTCATTGCGGACTTAATGATAAAAAACAGGGTGATGACCACCTTCTTATTCTTTCATTATCGGCTGATGAATAAAATTGTACAGTGATTTTTATGTTGTATAGCTTTTCCCGACGCAACCTGTTGATAATAGAGTAAACAGGATGCATTGAAGATGCGAGACGGGCTAACAGAGGGCTGGCGGGGCCCACAATGATTTTATTTGACTTAAGTAGCGGTATTTTGCTTTTATTTTTTGTAAACAGCCACAAAAATAAAACTGTTTAGCGCGCCGACTGAGTGTGAGCCGTTAATGCAAAGTATCAGGCCAGATACCTGGAGACTTAATCATTAATGCGCTACCGGTTTTGGCAGGAAATGATTTATAAGAGCGAGTAAAGACGGAAATAAAGCCAATAGCTGCGATAAGTAACATTAATTAAAATGAAGTAACCAAGTGTGACATTCAGATAATATCCTCCCCCTGTTACGGTTGTGTCATTTGACTTAATTACCCTAAATAAACGTGTGTGCTTATAATGATCTTCTCGCGCGATCACCAGGACGCAACTCAGCCATTTAATTCGACCAGATCTTAACCGGACCTGGCGTGAGCGCGTAGGGATCGTCACGCCCGGGACAGGTGTCGTAAGGCACGGGTCAGCAGCCAGGCCCCGTACGCCGCTTCCGGGCGGCACATTACGGGTTACAATGCCTCAGACATGCTGTATAATGGGGCCAACAGGAAAATATAACCTATTGATTTTAAAGGTTTAATTACCTAATCCATCCGACGCCTGGGAAGGCGACAATGAGGTAGCTCCATGAGCGAGAAGTTACAAAAAGTCTTAGCGCGTGCCGGTCACGGTTCGCGTCGTGAAATTGAAGCGATGATTGCGGCCGGACGCGTGAGCGTTGACGGTAAGCTTGCCACACTCGGCGATCGCATCGAAAACAATAAAGCCCTGAAAATCCGTATTGATGGCCATCTGGTATCAATTGCTGAATCTGCAACAGAAGTGTGCCGTGTGCTGGCGTATTACAAACCTGAAGGTGAACTCTGCACACGCAGCGATCCTGAAGGGCGGCCTACGGTCTTCGATCGTCTGCCGCGCCTGCGCGGTTCACGCTG
This sequence comes from Pantoea stewartii, assembly GCF_011044475.1. Lineage (NCBI taxonomy): Bacteria > Pseudomonadati > Pseudomonadota > Gammaproteobacteria > Enterobacterales > Erwiniaceae > Pantoea > Pantoea stewartii. The sequence continues at coordinate 603,967 of NZ_CP049115.1, read as the reverse complement.
GATTGCCGTTGGCCGCCTTGACGTGAACACCTGTGGACTCATGCTTTTTACAACGGATGGTGAACTGGCTAACCGCCTGATGCATCCCAGCCGGGAAGTGGAACGTGAATACGCGGTGCGTGTGTTTGGCCAGGTTGACGATGACAAAATTCGTCAGCTCAGTAAAGGTGTGCAACTGGAAGATGGTCCGGCAGCGTTCAAAACATTGCGTTTTGCGGGTGGAGAAGGCATCAACCAGTGGTACAACGTCACCCTGACTGAAGGACGCAACCGTGAAGTTCGCCGTTTATGGGAAGCCGTGGGTGTGCAGGTCAGCCGCCTGATGCGTGTCCGCTATGGCGACATCACCTTGCCAAAAGGTGTACCACGCGGTGGCTGGATGGAACTGGATCTGCCAGCGGTCAATTATCTGCGCAATCTGGTAGGAATGGATGACGAAACCGTCACCAAACTGGCGGTTGAGAAAGATCGCCGTCGTACAAAAGCCAATCAGATTCGTCGGGCCGTGAAACGCCACAGTCAGGCCAGTGGCAGACCCGCTCGTCGTAATGCCAGTAGCAAACGCAACGCAACCTGAGTGCCTGCCGGGTTGATATAAGGCTATAAAAAAGCCGCAACATCGTCTGTTGCGGCTTTTTACTTTCTGGCTGACGCTCCCGGACATCTTACCGGTGGAAGAGGGGAAACGCGCCGGTTACTAAGCCGCCCGCCATCAGCACCAGGCTAATCAAAATCCCCCATTTTATGGCAAAACGTTGATGGTCACCGATATCCACTTTGGCCAGACCGACTAACAAATAGACCGACGGCACCAGTGGACTCAGCAGATGGAAGGGTTGGCCCACAATAGAGGCTCGGGCAATTTCTTCTGCTGAAATGCCATAGCTGGCGGCCGTCTGCGCGATGACAGGCAGAATGCCAAAGTAGAAAGCATCGTTGGACATAAAAAAGGTAAACGGCAGACTGATCAGGGCGGTAAATAGCGCAAGATAAGGTCCGAAACTGTGCGGAATAAAGGCCAGCAGACTTTTCGCCATGGCGTCCACCATGCCGGTACCTGACAGTATGCCGGTAAAAATACCTGCCGCAAAAATCAAGGCAGTCACTGCCAGCACATTACTGGCGTGTGAACCGATACGGGCTTTTTGCTCTTCAAGCGAGGGGTAATTAAGCATGACGGCAATTGCAAAAGCCAGCATAAACAGAATCTGGATGGGCATGGCACCCACCACCAGAAGCACCAGCAGTACCGTGGTCAGAATAAAGTTTGGCCAGAACATTTTGGGCCGGCGATTTGCTGCGCATTCGTCTGCATCACCCAGGCCCAGTTCGATATTATTCAGATGGTCGTCGCTGATGCGCATGACGCCCAGACGTTTACGTTCCTGTAGCCCAAACACGAAGGCCAGACCGACAAGAGCAACACAGGCGATAAGGATGGCCGGTAGCATGGGAATGAATATATCCAGCGCATCAATGCGCAGCGCGGCCGCCGCACGGGCTGTGGGGCCTCCCCACGGCGACAGGTTCATGATGCCGCTGGCCAGGTTAACCAGGCAGGTCATTGCCAGCACATTCATGCCCAGTTTCCGGTAGAGGGGAAGAAACGCGGCAATAGCAATCATATAGGTGGTGGAACTGTCGCCATCCAGCGAGACCAGCAAGGTTAATACAGCGGTACCGACCAGCACTTTAAGCGGGTCGCCACGCACAATTTTCAGGATGAAACGCACCAGCGGATCAAACAGTCCGGCATCGATCATCAGGCCGAAATAGAGAATAGAAAACGTCAGCATCACACCCGTCGGAGCCAGCGTTTTGACCCCGTTCAGCATCATTTCCCCAAGTCCGTGATAAAACCCGCCGATAAGCGCAAAAAGCGTCGGGATAAGAATGAGCGCGATTAGCGCTGACATGCGTTTGGTCATGATCAGATACATGAAACAAACCACCATCGTAAAGCCCAGTATGGTCAGCAAAATAAGAGCCCTCTTATTGGCAAAAGTTATTCAATTGTTATCAGAAAGAACATTTAATTATGGAATCGATTAGCACGGTAATGATTAACCTGTTGATTTGATTAACCACGCGCAATGGGATGATATTAAAGCTAAATATTTTTTATCATTTATTTAACATTGAAGAGTGATCCCGATCGGTTTTACGTCTCTCAACGGTAAAAATATGTGATTGAGATCAATCATGGCGGCGGCGGATGACGCCGGTTTTCAGGCAGGATTTCTGGAAAAGGCGCGTAAAACGTTTCGCAAAATTAACATGAATGGAAAATAAAAGCGGGAAAAGCCCTGAGGACCAGCTGTGCCAGGCTGCAATGACAATAAGCGGGCATGCAGGCCGATAAACAGGGAAAAGGAAGTACAGAGGGGGCACAGCGTAAGATAAGCAGGCCGGATGCATAAGGGCAGCCAGCCTGCGGTAAAGGCTACCAGTCTATTCCCTGCTGTGCCTGGATACCGGCGTCAAAGGCATGTTTCACCGGACGCATTTCCGTCACGGTGTCAGCCATATCCAGTAAGGTGCGATGGCAACCCCGACCCGTAAGGATGACGCTTTGGTGGGCAGGACGGCCTTGCAGAGCGGTTACCAGCTCGTCGAGTGGCAGATAATCCATACTGATCATGTAGGTGATTTCATCCAGAATCACTAAATCAAGCGTGTCATCCGACAGCATGCGTCTGGCATGATCCCAGACGGCCAGGCAGGCCGCTGTGTCGGTCTGGCGATTTTGCGTTTCCCAGGTGAAACCCGTGGCCATTACCTGAAACTCCACCCCGTGCCGGGCCAGAAGGTTGCGTTCGCCGTTGGGCCATTCTCCCTTAATGAACTGAATGGCCGCGGCACGTTTGCCATGCCCGCAGGCGCGTAGAGCCGTGCCAAACGCAGCGGTGGTTTTCCCTTTACCGTTTCCGGTAAACACCATCAAAATGCCTCTGACTTGCTGAGCGGCAGCAATGCGGGCATCCACCTGTTCTTTCAGACGCTGTTGCCGCTGTTGATGACGATCGCTGGTCATTACTCTGCGGCCCCGGGTTTTCTGCCTGGCTGCGCATCGAAGCTCATACCGGTTTTACGGCGGCTGTCATCGCCCATTAAATAGAGGTAAAGAGGCATGATATCGGCAGGCGTTTTGAGTTTACCGGCGTCTTCCTGAGGAAACGCACTGGCGCGCATTTTCGTACGCGTACCGCCAGGATTAATACAGTTAACCCGCAATGCCTGATTTTTATACTCGTCGGCCAGCACCTGCATCATGCCTTCTGTGGCGAACTTTGATACCGCGTAGGCACCCCAACCCGCGCGCCCGGTACGGCCCACACTTGACGTCGTAAATACCAGCGAGCCGCTTTCGGATTTGAGCAGCAACGGCAATAGCGCCTGGGTAAGGTAAAACGTGGCATCAACATTAATTTTCATGACCTGTTGCCAGATTTGCGGATCCAGGTCGGCCAGCGGAACAATCTCACCTAAGATACTGGCGTTATGTAACACACCATCCAGACGGGAGAATGTTTGCGCCAGTTCCTGCGCTAGCTGCGCACAGCGTGCCGGCGTGGCGTCTGAAAGATCCAATACCACCGAATGGGCAGGGCGCTTGTTCAGTTGGTTTATCAACGCTTCTGTCTGCTGCAGCTTTTCAGCGCTGCGCCCCAGTAAAATCACCTCCGCGCCGAAGCGTGCGTAGGTCAGGGCCGCTTCGCGTCCAATGCCGTCAGAAGCACCCGTCACCAGGATAATACGATGGGCAAGTAGATCATCTTTCGGTTGATAATGCATGTTGGGAACCTCCCGCAACGTCTGGGTTTTTCGCTTTATGCCCTAATTCAGGGCACGACGCAATTAGCAATAGGGACAATCTGTGCCAGATGCTGGCATTTCAGGCGACGCAGTAGCATAAACCCGTTAAACTAGGCGTTTGTCAGTAATCCTCTGTTTAATAAGGCGACACGATGGATCTTCTTTTGAGTTATGGATTGTTTTTAGCAAAAGCGGTGACGGTGGTCGTTGCCATTGCTGCCATCGTCATGATTGTTGTGCATGCCGCTCAGCGTAAACGTCACCCGGGCGGACAACTGCGATTAACGCGGTTAGATGACGATTACAACAAGATGAAAGAGGCGTTGCAGCTTGAGAAAATGAAACCGCAGGCGCAAAAACTGTGGTTAAAAAACCATAAAAAGGCTGAAAAACAGAAGGCGAAAGCAGAGAAACGCGACGCGAAGCAGGGCAATGTCGACACCGTTAAACCCACGTTGTACGTGCTTAATTTCAATGGCAGCATCGATGCCAGTGAAGTGAAATCGCTACGCGAAGAAATTTCAGCCATTCTGGCGGTTGCCCAGCCGGGCGATGAAGTATTACTGCGTCTGGAAAGCCCGGGCGGCATGGTTCACGGTTATGGCCTGGCGGCGTCACAATTGCAGCGCCTGCGTGATGCCGGGTTGAACCTGACAGCGGCCGTGGACAAAGTGGCGGCGAGCGGCGGCTATATGATGGCCTGTGTGGCCAATACCATCGTGGCCGCGCCTTTTGCCGTCATCGGTTCCATCGGGGTTGTCGCGCAAATCCCTAACTTCAACCGTCTGTTGAAACGTAATGACATTGACGTTGAGTTACACACGGCGGGTCAGTACAAACGTACGCTGACGCTGTTTGGTGAAAACACCGAAGAAGGACGTGAAAAGTTTCAGCAGGATTTGAACGAAACCCACCTGTTGTTTAAACAGTTTGTTCATGAAATGCGTCCTTCCCTCGACATTGACCGGGTGGCAACCGGCGAGCACTGGTATGGCCGGCAGGCGCTTGGACTGGGCCTGATCGATCGCATTTCGACCAGTGACGATCTCATTATCGCGAATATGGCGAAATTCACGGTACTGGGCGTGACGTATGTGCGCCGTCGTTCAAAAATCGATCGCCTGACGCAAAGCGCAGGGCAGGTGCTTGAGCGCATTATGCTTAAATGGTGGCAGCGCAGCGACAAACGGTTTTTGTGATGCATCGACCCGGCTCAGGCCGGGTTTTTTATACCAGGTGATAACGGGGTGACAGCAGAACGGCCAGGTGTTTGAACAGGTTGAACACCGCCGTGGTTTTTGCGGTCGGCAGGCCTTCCGTGTCCAAAAAGTACGGCCCTTTAAACACCAGCACATCGCCCTGCTGGCTGACGGCAGTAGCTTCAATACCGGCGATAAAATCATCATGTTCCCTGAGCATCGCGTTAGCGATATCTAACAGTGCCTGGGACGACACTCCCTCAGTCAGATTCTGCATATGTTTGTGCCTTTTTGACAGCCTGATAATTCTTTCTATATTACTTCCGTACTGCACTGTTCGACAAATCGTGGGCAGGGGTAAAAAAGGGCTTTCCTCACACCAGATGCTAATTAAGTTGCGTAACAGATTTTATCAGGTACAGTGTGGGCGTTTCAGATTCCAGGGATATTGCACCGGGAAGTGCGATTAAGTCAGGCAGAAAAAGCGATTTTTATCATAAAGTTGCACTGTAAAGAATCGACTGACCAGAGATTGAGCCCCACGTCTTGAAATACCAAACAGGCGTAGCAATATTGAACCCGATGGGTTTTCAGGGCGTCCAATCCTCTCCCGTTGAGCAGGATGTATTCATTAGGTAAAGGTAAATATGGGTAAAGCACTCGTTATTGTTGAGTCCCCGGCAAAGGCTAAAACAATCAATAAATACCTCGGCAGTGGCTACGTGGTGAAATCCAGCGTGGGCCATATCCGGGATCTGCCGACCAGTGGTTCAACCGCCAAAAAAAGTGCTGAAACCCCGACAGATAAGAAAGCCAAAAAAGTTAAGAAGGATGAGAAAGCCGCGCTGGTCAGTCGTATGGGCGTTGATCCCTATCACGGCTGGGAAGCGGATTATCAAATCCTGCCCAATAAAGAGAAAGTGGTAGCGGAACTCAAAGCTTTAGCCGAAAACGCCGACCATATCTATCTCGCAACCGACCTTGACCGCGAAGGGGAAGCCATTGCGTGGCACCTGCGGGAAGTGATCGGGGGTGACCATAAGCGCTTTAGCCGCGTTGTGTTCAATGAGATCACCAAAAATGCGATTCGCCAGGCGTTTGAAACGCCGGGCGAACTCAACATTGACCGCGTCAATGCACAGCAGGCACGCCGCTTTATGGACCGTGTCGTGGGGTACATGGTATCCCCGTTATTATGGAAAAAAATCGCGCGAGGCCTGTCTGCCGGTCGCGTGCAGTCTGTTGCTGTCCGGTTAGTGGTTGAGCGTGAGCGTGAAATCAAAGCTTTTGTGCCCGAAGAGTACTGGGAACTGAGCGCTAACCTGACCACGCCGAAGGGCGATGAGCTGACGATGGACGTCACTCATGCGGGCGATAAACCGTTCCGTCCGGTCAATCACGACCAGACGCACGCCGCGCTGGCTCTGCTGGAAAAAGCGCGCTTTGCGGTCACGGACCGTGAAGACAAGCCAACCAGCAGCAAACCCGGCGCGCCGTTTATTACCTCCACGTTGCAGCAGGCGGCGAGTACCCGGCTGGGCTTTGGCGTGAAAAAGACCATGATGATGGCGCAGCGCCTGTATGAAGCGGGCCATATCACCTATATGCGTACCGATTCCACGAACCTGAGCCAGGATGCGGTTTCGATGGTGCGCGGCTACATTGAAGGCCATTTTGGTAAAAAGTACCTGCCCGATGCGGCGAATACCTTCGCCAGCAAAGAGAATTCGCAGGAAGCGCATGAAGCCATCCGTCCATCAGATGTGGAAGTGCTGGCCGAGCAGCTCAAAGATATGGAAGCGGATGCGCAGAAACTGTATCAGCTTATCTGGCGTCAGTTTGTCGCCTGTCAGATGACACCGGCACAGTACGATTCGACCACGCTGACAGTCACGGCAGGGGATTACAAACTGAAGGCCAAAGGGCGTACGCTGCGCTTTGACGGCTGGACCAAAGTCATGCCTGCGCTGCGTAAGAATGATGAGGATCGTACTTTACCGCCGGTTAACGTTGGCGATGAGCTGAGCCTGCAGGACCTGTTACCCAGCCAGCACTTTACCAAGCCACCGGCCCGCTTTAGTGAAGCTTCACTGGTCCGTGAGCTGGAAAAACGCGGTATCGGCCGTCCTTCGACCTATGCGGCCATCATTTCCACTATCCAGGATCGTGGCTACGTCAGGGTGGAAAACCGCCGCTTTTACGCTGAAAAAATGGGCGAAATTGTCACCGATCGTCTGGAAGAGAACTTCCGCGAGCTGATGAATTACGACTTTACCGCTCACATGGAAAACAGCCTCGACCAGGTCGCCAACAATCAGGCGGAGTGGAAGGCGGTTCTGGATCGCTTCTTCTCCGATTTCAGCCAGCAGCTGGAACAGGCTGAGAAAGATCCGGAAGAAGGCGGAATGCAGCCGAATCAGATGGTCCTGACCTCCATCGACTGCCCAACCTGCGGCCGTAAAATGGGGATTCGGACAGCCAGCACCGGTGTTTTCCTGGGGTGTTCAGGCTATGCGTTACCGCCGAAAGAGCGTTGCAAGCAAACCATCAACCTGATTCCGGAAAATGAAGTTCTGAATATTCTGGAAGGGGACGATGCCGAAACCAACGCGCTGCGTGCCCGTCGTCGTTGCCAGAAATGTGGCACAGCGATGGACAGCTATCTGATTGATAACGGACGCAAGCTGCACGTTTGCGGTAACAACCCTGAGTGCGATGGTTATGAAATCGAAGAAGGGGAGTTTCGTATCAAGGGCTACGATGGTCCGGTCGTCGAGTGCGAAAAATGTGGTTCTGAAATGCACCTGAAAATGGGGCGTTTCGGTAAATACATGGCCTGTACCAATGATGACTGTAAGAACACCCGTAAGATTTTGCGTAATGGCGATGTCGCCCCGCCGAAAGAAGATCCCGTGCCGTTGCCCGAACTGCCGTGTGAAAAATCGGATGCGTATTTTGTGTTGCGTGACGGTGCTGCCGGTGTGTTCCTGGCCGCCAATACCTTCCCCAAATCGCGTGAAACCCGCGCACCGTTGGTGGAAGAGCTGCAGCGTTTCCACGACCGTTTACCTGAGAAGTTGAAATATCTGGCCGAAGCGCCAGCAACCGATCCGGAAGGCAACAAGACGCTGGTGCGCTTTAGCCGTAAAACGAAACAGCAGTATGTGGCGTCTGAAAAAGACGGCAAAGCGACAGGCTGGTCAGCGTTTTACATTGACGGCAAGTGGCAGGAAGCGAAAAAGTAACCCTGTAAGGCCAGCATTGCTGGCCTTTTTTCCCCGCCTTATATCATTCCGTTCTACATTGATACTTAAAATGCTATAGTGGTTATAGCATTTCCGATCCCTTCTTTCTGCTCAGCACCTTTCACCCGCCTGGGCGACAGTACGCCACCCGGGGATGCGACTCTGTAACCGACCAGGATAACAACAGATATGAAATTACAGCAGTTGCGCTATATCGTAGAAGTCGTGAACCACAACCTGAATGTTTCATCGACAGCAGAAGGGCTTTACACTTCGCAGCCGGGCATCAGTAAGCAGGTCCGTATGCTGGAGGATGAGCTTGGGGTGCAGATTTTCGCCCGCAGCGGTAAGCACCTGACGCAGGTTACGCCCGCCGGTGAAGAAATCATTCGCATTGCGCGCGAAGTGCTTTCCAAAGTGGATGCCATTAAATCTGTCGCAGGTGAACATACCTGGCCGGATAAAGGCTCGTTATATGTTGCCACTACGCACACTCAGGCGCGCTATGCGCTGCCCGGCGTGATTAAGGGCTTTATCGAACGTTATCCACGTGTCTCGCTGCATATGCATCAGGGTTCACCAACGCAGATTGCCGAGGCGGTTTCTAAAGGCAACGCAGACTTTGCAATTGCCACGGAAGCGCTCCACCTCTACGACGATCTCATTATGCTACCGTGCTATCACTGGAACCGCGCTATCGTGGTCACGCCAGACCATCCGCTGGCGGGAAAAGGGCAGGTGACGATAGAGGAGCTGGCCGATTTTCCGCTGGTAACCTATACCTTCGGCTTCACCGGACGCTCCGAGCTGGATACCGCCTTTATGCGCGCGGGGTTGACGCCACGTATCGTCTTTACCGCAACGGATGCCGACGTCATTAAAACGTATGTTCGCCTGGGGCTGGGCGTAGGGGTGATTGCGAGTATGGCGGTGGATCCCGTTGCTGATCCTGACCTCGTCAGAATTGAAGCCTCTGAAATCTTCACCAACAGTACGACGAAGATTGGTTTCCGCCGCAGCACCTTCCTGCGCAGTTATATGTATGACTTCATCCAGCGCTTCGCTCCTCATCTGACGCGCGATGTCGTGGATACGGCTGTAGCGTTGCGTTCCAACGAGGACATTGAGGCCATGTTTAAAGATATCAAGCTGCCGTTTAAGTAACGGTTATCTGTCGTCGCGTATTCTCAGGCTGCTTAGTGCAGCCTTTTTTATGCAAGAATGTTAGCGCCATGTTTATATTGAGAAGTTTCATTATCTTTTTGTAAATGTAACGTCGATCACATGTTTAAAGCTTGCTGTATCTTAAATGCGAAATACGACACATTTTTGACGCGATTTCTTTGCGGGCTGCCAGGATTATTCCCATACTCCAGTTAACACTTGATGGAGAAGCTTTTATTTAGGGGTTAGTTAACACGGTCTTTAGTAATGACTGGATCTGAAGTTAAATTAACTCAAATTTTTGTCAGGCGGGTTTTAATAGTATGGGTAATAAGTCATTAATCGTTACTTAAGTAATTTTACATTTTTGATAAATTGCGTTAATCGTTTTGTGCAATAAAAATGACTGGATTTTTGGCCTTAACGGGTTTAGGATTCCTCCTAAATCTTAATCGATGTTATCAATCGTTTTATTGAGAGTGATTATCAAAAACTATGGCTACGAGACTGACTGTTGATCCGGGCTTCCCGGCTAAAAGCACCAAGGTTAAGCGTACAGGTAACACTCGTCGCAATGCCTGGTTAACTGTGTTCGCTGCCTCAGCGCTGTTCTGGGTGGTTGTAGCATTAATGATTTGGCGCATCTGGGGTTAAGCCATGTGGGCAAACGCACTCTGCCATAAGCACACCATGACGACTCGTCGGCATCGTCTCTCTGGCTATAAAGCGAAAGAGCCGGTTGCAAAGGCGGAAAAAGTGACTATCCCCGAAAGTTGGGATCTGAACGAGCATCAGCGTAATTTCATCGAGTCCTTTCTGGACCCGAAAACAAAATAATTTTACATCGCGTTTTTCTTTCGACATTTCTTCTGTCTTTCAGACTTACTTAATTAAGCGCTCTTCACACGTTGCATAAATGATGTCATCCCTTATCAGGATGCGAGTACGGCTTTTATTGCCTTTTCTACGCAGGAGTATTGCTATGAATATGATTAAAATGACCTGGTTTAGTGCTTATGCGTTCTCATTTACCGTGTGGATGGCAGCGCTCTGGGCAGCGCTATAATTTAAACGTGTCTATTTCTCAATAATGCCTCGCAACATTGCGGGGCATTTTTGTTTGCGTCCGATTGTAGCAATCTGTGTTGTAATCAAAACGTTAACAAAAAAGTGGTCTATCTTTATACTAAACCTTGTTGTCTCTGAGGTTTAAAGACCATGTATTATAAAGGAGGAGCTATGTCGTCATCCCTACGCGAGCAGAGTCAGGAAACACTGCAGGTAGATAATCACAACTATCACATCTTCAGTCTACCTCGCGCTTCACAACATCTCGGTAACATTGATCGGTTGCCTAAATCCCTCAAAGTGCTGTTAGAAAACCTGTTGCGCTGGCAGGATGGCGACTCAGTCACTGAGGAAGATATTCAGGCGCTGGTTGACTGGCAAAAAACCGGCCACGCCGACAGGGAAATTGCTTACCGCCCGGCCCGTGTTTTAATGCAGGATTTCACCGGCGTACCCGCCGTTGTTGATTTAGCCGCGATGCGCGAAGCGGTGAACCGACTGGGCGGAGACGTGAATAAAGTCAACCCACTGTCCCCGGTTGATCTGGTCATTGACCACTCCGTCACCGTTGACCATTTTGGCGACGACGATGCTTTTGAAGAGAACGTGCGGCTGGAGATGGAACGCAACCATGAGCGTTACGTCTTCCTGCGCTGGGGCCAGAAAGCCTTTGACCAGTTCCGGGTGGTGCCACCGGGAACCGGGATCTGTCACCAGGTAAACCTTGAATACCTGGGGAAAGCAATCTGGCAGCAGCAGATAAACGGCGAAACCTATGCCTGGCCGGACACCTTAGTCGGGACGGATTCTCATACCACGATGATCAATGCGCTTGGCGTGCTGGGATGGGGCGTCGGCGGGATTGAAGCCGAAGCGGCGATGCTGGGGCAACCGGTGTCTATGCTGATCCCGGATGTCGTGGGCTTCAAACTCACTGGCAAACTGCGGCCGGGCATTACCGCGACCGATCTGGTGCTAACGGTGACGCAAATGTTGCGTAAGCACGGCGTGGTGGGCAAATTTGTGGAATTCTATGGTGATGGCCTGGCCGATCTGCCGCTGGCGGATCGCGCAACCATCGCCAATATGGCACCGGAATACGGCGCTACCTGCGGTTTCTTCCCTGTCGATGAAGTGACACTGAGCTATATGACCTTAACCGGACGCGATGCCGAACAGGTTGCGCTGGTAGAACATTATGCTAAACGCCAGGGAATGTGGCGTAATGCGGGCGATGAACCTGTCTTCACCAGCAGTCTTGCGCTGGATATGAATGATGTTGAATCAAGTCTGGCCGGACCAAAACGCCCACAGGATCGCGTGTCCCTGGGCGATGTCCCGGCGGCGTTCGACGCCAGCAATGAACTGGAAGTCAACCACGCGCAGAAATCTCATAAAGAAGTCACCTACACGGACAGCGATACCGGACTTTCCCACACGCTTACTGACGGCGCGGTGGCCATTGCGGCGATTACCTCGTGTACAAACACCTCAAACCCAAGTGTCCTGATGGCCGCAGGTTTACTGGCGAAAAAGGCGGTAGAGCGGGGCCTGAAACGCCAGCCGTGGGTCAAAGCATCTCTTGCCCCGGGCTCTAAAGTGGTTTCCGACTATCTGGCCGTCGCACAACTGACGCCGTTCCTCGATAAACTGGGCTTTAATCTGGTCGGTTATGGCTGTACAACCTGTATCGGTAACTCCGGTCCGCTGCCGGATGCGATCGAATCGGCGATTAAAGAGGGCGACCTCACAGTAGGGGCCGTGCTGTCGGGCAACCGTAATTTCGAAGGCCGTATTCATCCGCTGATTAAAACCAACTGGCTGGCTTCACCGCCGCTGGTGGTGGCCTATGCGCTCGCGGGGAATATGAAGATCAACCTGCAAACTGATCCGCTCGGACAGGATCGGGATGGCAAGCCGGTCTTTTTGAAAGATATCTGGCCTTCACCTGAAGAAATCGCGACAGCGGTACAGCAGGTTACCAGCGATATGTACCACAAAGAGTATGCGGAAGTCTTTGACGGTACGCCCGAATGGCAGGCGATCAAAGTCAGCGAAGCCGCGACCTATGACTGGGACGAAGGATCAACCTATATCCGTCTGTCACCGTTCTTTGATGACATGGAAAAAACGCCCAAACCGGTCGAAGACATTCGTGGTGCGCGTTTGCTGGCTATTCTGGGGGATTCGGTCACAACAGATCATATTTCACCGGCAGGCAGCATCAAAGCAGAAAGCCCGGCAGGGCGCTATCTGTTGGCGCATGGTGTCGAGCGCAATGACTTCAATTCCTATGGCTCGCGTCGTGGTAACCACGAAGTCATGATGCGCGGAACCTTTGCCAACATTCGTATCCGCAATGAAATGGTGCCGGGCGTTGAGGGTGGCTATACCAAACATTATCCGAGTGGTGAACAACTGGCCATTTACGATGCCGCGATGAAATATCAGGCCGAAGGCGTGCCGCTGGCCGTCATTGCCGGTAAAGAGTACGGGTCAGGTTCGAGTCGTGACTGGGCAGCGAAGGGACCGCGTCTGCAGGGCGTTCGCGTGGTGATCGCCGAATCGTTCGAACGTATCCACCGCTCTAATCTGATCGGTATGGGGATCTTACCGCTGGAATTCCCCCAGGGCGTAACGCGTAAAACATTAGGACTGAAAGGGGATGAGTCGATTGACGTTGAGAACCTGTCACAGCTCACGCCGGGCTGCACCGTGCCAGTGACAATCACGCGTGCCGATGGCAGCAAAGAGAAGCTGGATACCCGCTGTCGCATTGATACCGGTAATGAGCTGACCTATTACCGCAACGACGGTATTCTGCATTATGTGATTCGAAATATGCTCAACTGATACGATAAAGCCGGGGAAACCCGGCTTTTTTATTCACTGCTTCGGCAACAGATGGCCCATTTTTTCGGCTTTGGTATCGAGATAGTGCGCATTTTTGGGATTCCGTCCCACCACCAACGGCACACGTTCAACGATGTTAATACCGGCTTCGCTCAGGATTTCAACCTTCCGCGGATTATTTGTAAGCAGGCGAACCTCGTTCACCCCAAGGAGCTTAAACATATCTGCGCAGAGCGTGAAGTCACGTTCATCAGCGGCAAAACCGAGCTGATGGTTAGCTTCAACCGTGTCATACCCTTTGTCCTGCAAAGCGTAAGCGCGAATTTTATTCAGCAGACCGATATTGCGGCCTTCCTGGCGGTGATAAAGCAATACACCCCGTCCTTCTTCGGCAATGGCATTCAGCGCAGCTTCAAGTTGAAAGCCGCAATCGCAACGCAGGCTGAACAGCGCATCACCGGTAAGACATTCCGAATGAACGCGCGCCAGGACCGGTTCGTTATCATTGATATCGCCAAAGACCAGAGCAACGTGGTCGTGACCGGTTGCCAGTTCTTCAAAACCTACCATCAGGAAATCTCCCCATGGCGTTGGCAGTTTGGCTTCTGCCACCCGTTTAAGCTGCATGTGACTCTCCAGAACCATCAGAGGATGCACTATCATCATGATAGTGCACAGGCCGATGTGGCCCGACAAACGTGCAATATTGTGCCACAACCGCGAGGTTGGCTGTTAATCTGTGTAAACGATTGTTGTGATAAAGCACGATTATCTAATCCGTAAAGGTTATGTTATTCTTTTTTAAGCTAAAGTTTTACCGGTATGACGGCTTTTCATCAGCAAAAAGGGAAAAGGGATGGTTAAAATTTTGCAACGTACCACAGCAGGGATGGTGTTACTGCTGATGATGCCATTAGCCGTGTGGCTGTCCGGCTGGCAATGGCAACCCGAGGAAAGTAACACGTTTCTGAGAGTCCTGTTCTGGATGACAGAAACGGTGACCCGGCCATGGGGCATACTGACCAGCCTGGTGTTAAGTGCCTGGGTATTATGGTGTCTTCGCTTTCGGCTTAAACCGGCATTGCTGCTGTTGCTGATCATGAATGTCACGATTCTGGCGGGCCAGTATACCAAATCATTCATTAAAGAGCGGGTGCAGGAACCCCGACCTTATGTGGTATGGCTGGAGAAAACGCACGGTCTGGATGACAAAACCTTCTATCAGTTAAACCGCACCCAGCGTGGTGAACGCGTTACCGCACTGATTGCGGATGAATCGCATATTCCGGTCTGGCTGAAAAAGCACTGGGCGTTTGAAACAGGGTTCGCCTTCCCGTCAGGTCATACCTTGTTCGCGGCGAGCTGGGCATTACTGGTCATTGGCCTGCTATGGCCGCGCCGGCATTATAAAACGATAGTGCTGGTCGGCGTTTGGGCGGTGGGCGTTATGGGAAGCCGCTTGTTACTGGGTATGCACTGGCCGCGCGATCTTGCCGTTGCCACCGTGCTGTCCTGGTTTTTGGTGGTCATCGCCACCTGGCTTGCCCAGCGCTTTTGTGGACCGCTGACGTTGCCCCCCGACGAGCAAAAGGAAGTGGCAGAACGCGACCAGGGATTGTAATTGCGCCGTTCAGCCTCATATCTTGCGACTGAACCGCGCAAAAGTGCTTCGCCTGATGCTGCAAGGAGCAGTATTTCTGCCGTAATTTTGGCATACTTTGATTCGACAACCTCACAACAGGATGCACTGTGAAATATTTGCTGATTTTTTTAGTGGTTTTGGTCATTTTTATCATTTCTGTGACCCTTGGCGCACACAACGACCAGGTTATCACCTTTAACTATCTGCTGGCGCAGGGCGATTTCCGTATCTCCACTTTACTGGCAACGTTGTTCGGCGTGGGCTTCCTGCTGGGCTGGGTCATCTGTGGGCTGTTCTGGCTGCGTGTTCGCGTCTCGCTGGCGAACGCTCAACGTAAAATTAAACGTCTGCAGGCTCAGGTTGATCAGAATGCGCCTGGCACAGGTGGTAAACCGTTGCCGCCAACCGTGCAGGAATAAGATTCCATGTTAGAACTGCTGTTTCTGTTACTGCCTGTTGCGGCGGCCTATGGCTGGTACATGGGACGCCGTAGTGCGCAGCAGGACAAGCAACAGGAATCCAACCGCTTGTCACGCGAATACGTGGCGGGCGTTAACTTTCTGCTGTCTAACCAACAGGATAAAGCGGTCGATCTGTTCCTTGATATGCTGAAGGAAGACAGCGGCACCGTTGAGGCGCATCTTACGCTGGGAAACCTGTTCCGCTCCCGCGGTGAAGTTGACCGTGCGATTCGAATCCATCAGTCGTTAATGGAAAGTGCCTCGCTGAGCTATGAGCAGCGTTTATTAGCTATCCAGCAACTGGGGCGCGATTACATGGCCGCGGGGCTTTATGACCGCGCAGAAGACATGTTTAAACAGCTCACCGATGAAACGGATTTCCGCATTGGTGCCCTGCAGCAGTTATTGCTTATTCATCAGGCGACCAGCGACTGGCTTCAGGCGATTGAGGTCGCTGAGCGCCTGGTGAAATTAGGCAAAGACAAGCAGAAGGGCGAGATCGCGCATTTCTACTGTGAACTGGCTTTGCAGGCGATGAGCAGCGACGATCTTGACCGCGCAATGACGCTGTTGAAAAAGGGCGAGGCGGCAGATCGCCAGAGCGCGCGAGTCTCCATTATGATGGGACGCATTCTGATGGAGAAAGGGGAGTACGGCAAAGCGGTTGACCATCTGCAACGTGTACTGGATCAGGACAAAGAACTGGTCAGTGAAACGCTGCCGATGCTGGAGACCTGTTTTCAGCGACTTAATCAGCCCGACGCCTGGGCTGCCTTTCTCAAACGCTGCGTGGAAGAAAATACCGGCGCCGCCGCAGAACTTTATCTTTCCGCGATTCTGGAGCAAGAGCAGGGCGCGGAAGCCGCACAAAATTACATTAATCATCAGTTACAGCGTCATCCCAATATGCGCGTGTTTCATCGCCTGATGGAGTTTCACCTGCATGAGGCGGAAGACGGTCGCGCCAAAGAGAGTCTGATGGTCCTGCGCGACCTGGTCGGCGAACAAATCCGGACCAAGCCGCGCTACCGTTGCCAGAAATGTGGGTTTACTGCCCATGCGCTCTACTGGCATTGTCCTTCCTGCCGCACCTGGTCATCGGTCAAACCGATTCGGGGACTCGACGGGCAATAACTGCGCACGTGATGCGCACTGTTGCCTGTCTTTCTTGTGCCTACTTTAGTTACAACATACTATTTGAGCCCCGATCCTCAAGCTTACATCAGCACCGTGCGAATATCGCCTCGCAGGATAACAGGGATTGTGATGGGAAATGCGGGCAGGTAGAATGCGTGCCGTTTGTCTAACGCGCCAGCAGGTGCCTACCGCAGAGGAAATAGCATGGCCTTATCCCCGACTTCACCCGTGTTAGTGGCGCTTGATTACCACGATTTAAACAGCGCGCTGCATTTTGTTGATCAGATAGAGCCAGGTAGCTGTCGCCTGAAAGTGGGCAAAGAAATGTTCACCTTATTTGGCCCTCAGTTGGTCAAAACGCTGCAACAACGCGGCTTTGAAATCTTCCTCGACCTGAAATTCCATGATATCCCCAATACAACGGCCCATGCGGTCGCCGCCGCCGCCGATCTTGGTGTCTGGATGGTGAATGTGCACGCCAGCGGCGGTGCGCGTATGATGAACGCCGCCCGGGAAGCGTTAGTGCCTTTTGGGCAGCAAGCGCCGTTACTGATTGCCGTCACCGTCCTGACCAGTATGAATGCAGATGACTTGCTGGGTCTGGGTATCACGCTTTCGCCGGCAGAGCAGGCCGAGCGCCTGGCGAAGCTGACCCACGATTGTGGCCTGGATGGTGTGGTTTGTTCCGCCCACGAAGCCGCCCGATTTAAACAGGTCATTGGCAGGGACTTCACGCTGGTCACGCCAGGCATCCGGCCAGCAGGCAGCGACGCCGGCGATCAGCGTCGCGTAATGACGCCGCAGCAAGCGAAGCTCGCCGGGGTGGATTATATGGTCATTGGCCGCCCGGTTACACAGTCTGCTAACCCGGCGGCGACGCTGAAAGCCATAATCAATGATCTGGAGGCGGTAAAATGAGTCGTGACAACCCACTTGTATATTCCACAGATTCAGGCCGCATTGTGCAACCCGAACAGAAAGTGGAACGTCCTAAAGGGGACGGCATTGTCCGTATCCAGCGCCAGACCAGCGGCCGGAAAGGCAAGGGCGTTTGCCTGATAACTGGCGTGGACATGGATGAAGGTGCACTGAATCTGCTGGCTGCCGAGCTAAAAAAGAAATGCGGTTGCGGCGGATCGGTGAAAGACGGTGTGATTGAAATTCAGGGCGACAAACGTGATTTACTTAAAAGCCTGCTGGAAGCCAAAGGTATGAAAGTAAAACTGGCGGGCGGTTAAATAAAAAACCGGGCGACTTGTGTAGCCCGGCTTATGGTGTAGATGCGCTGCGTAGCCGTTAATTATTTTAATTGCGGTTCTTAGTGAATCTGATGACCGATAATGCCACCTACTGCGGCGCCGCCGACTGTACCCAGCGCGCTGCCGTTGGTCAGTACTGAACCACCAATGGCACCCGCACCTGCACCAATCGCAGTATTGCGGTCACGCTTAGACCAGTTAGAACAGCCGCTTAACGCCACAACCAGGGTGGTCGCTAATACCGCAACGGTCAATTTTTTCATTGTAATTGTCATAAACTTCTCCTTTATTGTGTTTGCAGAGGCAACACACTAAGTATAGCTTTGAAATTTTTTCAGGCCGCCTGTGCCGCATTATTACCGCATCCTTTTAGTATAAAAACGCGGACACCATGGACGATCTGTTTGTAGCGGCTGAAAAGCACCAGTAGCAGGTGGACCTGCCCGACGCCTGACAGAATTCTATTCATTTTGAAGGTTTTCCGAAGAGGGATAATTCTTAATTCTCAGCACAATTTTCCATTCACAGCTATTTTCCGCTGCTTTTTAGCCATTTGCTCCATAACGTTTTTTCTGCCTGCTCCGCAAAATGTTAAGACCTTATTCAGCAGGAGAAAAAAATGCTGGAACATCTGAAACAACAGGTTCTGGAAGCCAATCTCGATCTTCCTAAACATAACCTTGTTACCTTCACCTGGGGCAATGTCAGCGCCCTCGATCGTGAGCAGGGTTTGCTGGTGATTAAGCCTTCCGGCGTCAGTTACGATGTAATGAAAGTGGATGACATGGTAGTGGTGGATCTGGCGAGCGGAGAGGTTATCGAAGGCACAAAACGTCCTTCCTCTGACACGGCTACGCACCGGGCGCTTTATCTGGCCTGGCCCGAAGTAGGTGGAATTGTCCATACGCACTCACGCCACGCCACCATCTGGGCGCAGGCTGGTCGTGCCATTCCGGCCTGGGGAACCACACACGCGGACGACTTCTACGGTGAAATTCCCTGTACCCGCGCCATGCGTGACGAGGAGATTCAACAGCAATACGAGTGGAATACGGGTGAAGTGATTATTGAAACCTTTGCGCAGCGTGGGCTTTCTCCCACTGCGATTCCCGCCGTGCTGGTGAATTCACATGGCCCCTTCGCGTGGGGCAAAGATGCCCATGCGGCGGTGCACAGCGCGGTGGTGCTGGAAGAGGTGGCGTATATGGGATTGTTCAGTCAGCAGCTGACGGCCGGTCTTCCCCCCATCCAGCAAACCCTGCTCGATCTGCATTACTTGCGCAAGCATGGTGAAAATGCCTGGTACGGCCAGAAATAAGGTTGAGGGCGCAGCCTGGTCTGCGTCCTGATTTGCGCGTTACGCACGGCTTACGTGGCGTGAAAGTCTCTTCAGTGCCCGTTATCGGTTGGCGCTGTTCTGCCAGCGAGTCGCGTGCTATCAAGAAATCATACTAATCAATTAAATGTCGTGCATCAGGGATCACTCTGGAATTTATCTTGTAAATCAATCTCTCATTTGGTCTGGCCTCACTCTGGATTAGGCTGATGTGGCGCAATTAGCGCATCAAAATAACAGAGGATGAGACAATGACCGTGATTAACCAACCCACATGCAGACTGTTTTCCGAAGCCGGACAAACCACGCAGTTAGTGGCTTATTACGAAGAAGGGAGACGTACCATGTGGATGATGTTACGCGCCCAACCGCGCCCCAGCTTTAATCATGAACTGATTGAAGAGATCA
Source organism: Pantoea stewartii (assembly GCF_011044475.1). Taxonomy (NCBI): domain Bacteria; kingdom Pseudomonadati; phylum Pseudomonadota; class Gammaproteobacteria; order Enterobacterales; family Erwiniaceae; genus Pantoea; species Pantoea stewartii. The sequence continues at coordinate 584,379 of NZ_CP049115.1, read as the reverse complement.
TGAATCTCAGTTACGCGGCCCAGCGTTCTGGCTTACCCATCGACTTCTGGGTCACCGGCTCGTTAGTGCCACAAATGTTTAATGCCGGTGGTGATTTGCGCTTCTTTGTGGAGTGTATCCGTAATAATCGCCGGGAAGCGTTGCGTGCCTATGCACGCGCCTGTGTTGACTGCATTCATTCTGCCGCGCGTGGCTTTGACACCGGAGCCGTGACGCTGGCAATGATTGAGGGCAGTGCACTGGGCGGCGGTTTTGAGGCAGCGCTGGCGCATCACTTTATCCTGGCGCAAAACAACGCCCGTATGGGTTTTCCGGAGATTGCGTTTAACTTGTTTCCGGGTATGGGCGGCTATTCATTAGTCGCCCGGCGTTCGGGCATGAAGCTGGCGGAGGAGCTGATCATCGAAGGCGAATCCCACAGCGCAGAATGGTACGAAACGCGGGGGCTGGTTGACAAAGTGTTTCAGCCAGGCGACAGCTACCGTGCCACCCGGACGTTCATTGATACCTTGCGGCCCAAACTCAATGGAGTGCGCGCTATGCTGAAGGCGCGCCAGCGCGTATTGCAGCTTTCCCGCGCCGAGTTAATGGACATCACGGAAGACTGGGTCGATTACGCCTTTTCGCTTGAAGCAAAAGATATCGCCTATATGGAGCGTTTAGTCCAGTTACAAAACCGCCACACCGCATCACTGCGTAAAGCGGGTTAGGGACTTAAGGTTTACTTGCGGGCAGGATGCTGAGCCAGCCAATGCCCAAACTGTTCGGCGGGCATTGGTTTTGCGTAGAAATAGCCTTGTCGACCATCGACGCCATTCTTCAGCACGAAGGCCTCTTCATCGGCGGTTTCTATGCCTTCGGCAATAACCTGTAAATCCAGCGCCTTGGCAACCGCAACAATTGCGCGCACCAGCGACTGGGAGACAGGGCGTTTATTCACATTGCGGATAAAACTTTGATCCAGCTTAATGGCGTTAATAGGCACTCGTGCCAGCTGTGATAACGAGGAATAACCGGTACCAAAATCATCCAGATGGACCTGGGCACCCAGCTCCTGGAACTTATGCATTAACTTCAGCGCTTCCGCTTCGTTCTCAATCAGACAGCTCTCCGTGAGTTCGATATCGATCGGGCTTTCCGTTAAACCGGCGTCAGTCAGCGCCTGCTTCAGATCGCTGTAGATCGACTGATCCATCAACTGGCGCGCGGAGACGTTGACGGCCACGCGCAGATGAATATCCTGCTGGCGCCACGCGATAATCTGTTTCAACACATTGAGCATCACCCAGCGCCCCAGCGGCACAATCAGTCCTGAATCTTCAGCATAGGGAATAAAGTCAGCAGGCGAGACCAGTCCGCGCTCGGGTGAATGCCAGCGCACCAACGCTTCGGCACTGCGTACTTTTCCGTCCGTGTCCACTTTGGGTTGGTAGTGCACCAGTAAATGGTCCTGCTCCAGCGCTTTGCGAAGATTGGTATCAAGCCACAGATATTCAAATACCCGCCGGTTCATCTCTTCAGCAAAAACGCAATATTTACCGCGATTGTTCTCTTTGGCGTGATACATCGCCGTATCGGCATTGCGGATCAGGCATTCACGATCTTCCCCATGCAGCGGCGCGATGGCAATGCCGATGGAGCAGCCGCTGTAAACTTCGATAAGGCCAATGCGGAAGGGCTGACGTAACCGATCCAGAATGCGCGTCGCCATCGCTTCCAGCGCCGCCTGGCTGGTCTGTTCGGCCAGCACCACAAACTCATCACCGCCGAGGCGTCCCAGCGTCTGGTTCTTACTCAGACAACTCAGAATAGCCAGCGACACCGCCTGCAGCAGTTGATCGCCAAACATATGGCCATAAGCGTCATTCACTTTTTTGAAATTATCCAGGTCCAGATAGACCACACCGGTTTCACTGCCTTCCGCCCGTTCCAGCGCCTGACTGATTTGCTGATGTATCGCGTGACGGTTGGGCAGGCCGGTAATACCATCCGTATTGGCCATGACACGCAGTCGCTCCTGAGCGCGACGTTCTTCGGTAATATCCGTTCCGGAACAGATGAGGAAAATTTCATTTTTTCCGCTGCCGCTGTGAACAAACTTATTACGAAACAGAAAGAGTCGCTGTCCCTTCATCGTTTTGATCCAGCGTTCGACTTCATAAGAGTTACCATCACGGAAGAAGCCCGCAATGTTGCGACGTGACGCTGCCGCCTCCTGCTTGGTCATAAACAGCTGAAAAACATTCCGGCCAATCACATCCTGCTCATACAAGCCGGTGTACTCTTCGCTGAGTCGGTTAAAGCGCTGAATATTGCCCCGCTGGTCAAGAATGACGATAACGGAATTGGCCTCTGAAACCACCTGTTCCGCAAAGGACAGCCCCAGCGTCAGATCGCGTGCGACCGCCGATGTATCGCCCCAGGCGGATGCGGTACCGGCCCAGACGGACTGATTGATGCGCCGTCCGACAAAATGCATGGCCACCTGCTCACCATGGATTGTTAACGTCAGGTTGATACTGGAAGTAATCACTGGCATAGCTCGCAGTAAACTGCACTGGCCAGGCGTCAGCGGCACAGCAACACTCGTATTCGATGATTCATCTAAGGCAAAAAGCAGCGCATCGCTGTCCGCGCTTAACCGCCAATGAGGGCTGGTTGTACCAAACAAGGTATACAACAATGATTGCCCTTGTTCATCGGTCATGATCACTCCCTCCGGGAAGTCCATAGCTGACGTTATCTCATTATTTTAGCAACAGTATTCATCTACTGATGTCAGCACAAGATGAAAGTGTATTTATTTTACTTTCCAGAAAAAACAGGAACAAAAAACCCCGCCGAAGCGGGGCCGGCAGGCGGTTCAGCACGGACATTTACCCAGTTTTCCAGCCTGACTGGGAAAGCGGGCGTCCAGACAATAACGATGAAAGTCACGCTCGCTCATCGGTGGCAGGTCTGGATGCTGCTGCCGCATGTGCTGCAGGTATTTTTGGTAGTCCTGAACGCCCACCATCAGACGAAAGCTTTGCTGTAGCCCCTGCCAGAATGCCCGCCAGCGAAAACCAGGGCGGACGGGAGCATAGCGTAATTCGCAGCGCACAATTTGCCACGACCCTGTTGGCCGTGTTACACGATGAATGCTGTCAGACATGGCGAATCTCCTTCCGCAGCGTGGTCGCGGACTCATGCGTGGTAGGCACCTCACTGCGCAGGGCGCGACGAATCACAAAAAAAGCCGCAATGAGCATGGTAACGGCGACCAGCATAAAGAACCCGCACAGGGCCGCGTTAATCTGGTTGCTGAAAACGATGGTGTGCATATCGGCGACGGTTTTCGCCGGTGCGATAATCACGCCTTCATCCAGACCTTTACGGAATTTATTGGCCTGCGCCAGAAAGCCGATGGACGGTTTTTCGTGGAAAATCTTCTGCCATCCCGCGGTCATTGAGGTAATAAACAGCCAGATCGTTGGCAGAATGGTCACCCACGCATAACGCTGCTTCTTCATTTTAAACAGCACCACGGTGCCCAGAATCAGCGCCATGGAGGCCAGCATCTGGTTACCGATGCCAAACAATGGCCACAGCGTATTAATGCCGCCCAGCGGATCAATCACGCCCTGATACACAAAGAATCCCCAGCCAGCCACCGCAACGGTTGTGCCCGCAAGGTTACCCAGCCAGGAGCGGTTATTGGCCATTGATGGCACCACGGTGCCCACCAGGTCCTGCACCATAAACCGACAGGCACGCGTACCGGCATCGACGGCAGTCAGAATAAACAGGGCTTCAAACAGAATGGCAAAGTGATACCAGAAGGCCATCATGGCGCGACTGTTAACCACCTCGGTAATGATATGGGCCATACCGACGGCAAACGTCGGTGCGCCGCCAGCACGGGACAGAATGGAGGCTTCCCCTACATCCCGTGCAATTCCACTTAACATCTCCGGTGTAACAACAAAGCCCCAGCCGTTGATCACCTGGGCGGCATTTTCAACGGTGGTACCAATCAGCGCCGCCGGGGCATTCATTGCAAAATACACGCCGGGATCCAGCACTGAGGCGCAAATCAGCGCCATTATGGCGACAAACGACTCCATCAACATCGCGCCGTAGCCAATAAAGCGAATGTGGCTTTCCCGCTCCACGAGTTTTGGGGTGGTTCCGCTGGAAACCAGCGCATGAAAGCCGGAAATCGCCCCGCAGGCAATAGTGATAAACAGGAACGGGAACAGAGCCCCTGAGAAGACCGGGCCGGTGCCGTCAATGAAGCGGGTCACGGCGGGCATCTTCATCTCTGGCATGGCGAACACAATACCTACAGCCAGACCAACGATGACGCCAATTTTCAGAAAGGTCGAGAGGTAGTCCCTCGGTGCTAACAGCAGCCACACCGGTAATACCGATGCGATAAAACCATAAATGACCAGCACCCAGGTCAGTGACGTGCCTTTCAGGGTAAAGAACGGCCCCCAGTAGGGATGTTGTGCGACATCGCCACCGTAAATAATGGCCGCCATCATCAGCACAAAACCAATCAGTGAGACTTCAGCAATTTTACCGGGGCGCAGAAAGCGCATGTAGATGCCCATAAACAGCGCGATAGGGATCGTTGCGGCAATGGTAAACAGGCCCCAGGGGCTGTTCGCCAGTGCCTTCACCACCACCAGCGCCAGCGCGGAAAGGATAATAATCATCACGCCCAGCGCACCCAGCATAGTGATGACGCCAGCGAAGGCCCCCAGCTCCTGACGGGCCATTTCGCCCAGTGAACGGCCATCGCGTCGGGTCGAGATAAACAGCACCAGGAAATCCTGAACCGCACCGGCCAGCATCACGCCGACCAGAATCCAGATCGTGCCAGGTAAAAAGCCCATCTGCGCGGCCAGAATCGGACCGACCAACGGGCCCGCACCGGCGATAGCGGCAAAATGGTGACCAAACAGCACCCATTTGTTGGTGGGGACGTAGTCCAGACCGTCGCTGAGACGTTCAGCAGGCGTCAGGCGACGATCGTCGAGTTCGAAAATGTTGCGGGCGATAAAGAGGCTGTAAAAACGATAGGCAATGCTGTAACAGGCGACTGCGGCAACCACCAGCCAGACTGCGTTGACGTGTTCGCCGCGATTAAGCGCCAGCATCGCGAACGCGCCCGCGCCAGTTAACGCCACCGCTAACCAGATCACGCCGGTTTTGACGTTCTTCATAACTCACTCCTTGTAGAGACCGAATGGAAGGCGATCGAATACAACGAGCTAACGTTAATGTAATGGAATGTAAGTGAAAGTTAATAAGGAGAGAACTGTGAAGCGCAGTGCAAATTTAGCGTGTGCGGAAGCGGTACGTCAGGAATGAGCGGGACAGGCTATCCTGTCCCGCTGGATAATACTCAGGCTGCGGGGCGAGCGACGACGCTGCGGGTTTCCATACGCACTTCGGCGATGGTCACGTCGATCACATCGGTCACGCGGTAAACCACTTCACCTTTGATCTGCACTGTGCCGCTTTCCTGGCTGCATACCAGTTCGTCACGAACGGAGTGCAGGAACGGAGCAGGGATAAACGCCACTGCGCCATTCTCCAGCAAACGCACGCGCATGCCACCACGGGAAATATCGATAATTTCCGCGCTGAATTTACGATCTGTCGCCGCAAAAGGTGACAGGTAACGGGCATAAAGCCAGTCGCCCACGTCACGCTCGGCCATGCGGTTAAGACGGCGGCGCTCGCTCATGGTGACCGTGACAGCGTCATCGGGCCGGGCGATCGACTCACCACGCACGATGGCTTTCAGCAGGCGATGGTTGATCATGTCGCCAAATTTACGAATCGGTGAGGTCCAGGTCGCATAGGCTTCCAGGCCCAGACCGAAGTGCGGGCCAGGTTCGGTGGTGATTTCCGCATACGTCTGGAAACGACGAATACGGCTGTCCAGGAACTGGGTCGGCTGGGCATCCAGCTCCCGGCGCAGCACGCGGAAACCGTCCAGCGTGGTAATCGCTGAAGGATCTGCCGTAATCCCATATGTCGCCAGCACGGCGGCGGCCTGCTCGGCGTTGGCAGTATCGAAGCCTGCATGGACGTTATAGATCCCAAAGCCCAGCTTATCGCGCAGCACCTCGGCCGCACAGATGTTGGCCAGAATCATGGCTTCTTCAACGATTCGGTTGGCAATGCGACGCGGTTCAGCGACGATATCCAGCACTTCGCCTTTCTCGCCCAACAGGAAGCGGTAATCCGGGCGATCTTTAAACACCAGCGCGTGGGCCTGGCGCCATTCGCCGCGAGACAGGCACAATTGATGCAGCAGGCGGATCTGATTCGCAATCGCGTCATTCTGCGGCTGCCACTCGCCGCTGTTCTCCAGCCAGTCAGAAACCTCGTCGTAGACCAGTTTGGCTTTCGATTCGATCCAGGCCGCGAAGAAGTGCACATCAGACAGGCTGCCATCCTGCGCCACGGTGACGCGACAGGCCAGTACCGGGCGACGCACATCAGGGCGCAGGGAGCAGACATCATCGGAAAGCTCGCGCGGCAGCATCGGGATATTAAAGCCCGGCAGGTAGTTGGTGAACGCACGTTGCGCGGCAAGCTTATCCAGCTCGCTGCCTTCAGCCACGTAAGCGGTCGGATCGGCAATGGCGACCGTCAGGCGCAGGGCATTGTCTTCCAGCGCCTCAACATAGAGCGCATCGTCCATATCTTCTGTGCTGGCGCTGTCGATAGTCACGAAATCCAGCGCGGTCAGGTCTTCACGCTGCAGGTTTTCGTCCAGCATCTCGCCAAAACCCATTTCAGGGGCCTGGCGCTCCAGATTGTGACGTGACAGTGTCACCCACCACGGCGCAAGATGGTCTTCTGCGCTGACAATAAATTCGGTCAGTTCGGCATAAAAGCCGCGGTCACCCTTTAACGGATGACGTCGCATTTCCGCGACGGCCCAGTCGCCCTGTTGGAAATCGTGGGTCAGCCCACGTACCGGACGGCACTGAATGGCCTCTTTCAGCAGGGGATGATCGGGCACGATAGAAAGACGATCGTCTTTTTTCTGCACACGGCCTACAAAACGGCTCAGGAAAGGCTCGACCAGCGTTTCTGGTTCTGCGCTTTCACGATCTTTATCGGTGTGGATGACGGCAATAATACGGTCGCCGTGCATCACTTTCTTCATCTGCGGGGGCGGGATGAAATAACTTTTTTGTGCATCGACTTCCAGAAAGCCGAATCCCTTTTCGGTGCCTTTTACAACGCCTTCTGCACGCGGCGTTTGTGAATGGAGCTTCTCTTTAAGCTGCGCAAGCAGCGGATTATCCTGGAACATGATTTTTACGTTTCGTGGCCTAATAGCGGCTGACAGTTTTACGCGAATCGCGGTCCCGCGGCAAGGCAAAAAGCCGGACGAACCGGCTTTTTGCCTGGAGCAAAGCCTGAATCAGGCAATGCGTTGGGTGACCGTTGCCTGCGACAATTCCAGCTTAACCGGCACCGATTTCGAGGTTGGCGTACCGCTAATATCACCGTAGCTGTTCAGCGGAACCAGCGGGTTGGTTTCTGGATAATAGGCCGCCAGGTTGCCACGCGGGATGTTGTAAGGCACCAGCTTAAAGCCGCTCACGCGACGTGTTACGCCATCATTCCACAGGGTTTCAATGTCAACATTCTGGCCTTCGCTGAAGCCTAATGCCGCCATATCGTCCGGGTTGATAAAGACGACTTCACGCTGACCATAAACGCCGCGATAGCGGTCATCAAGGCCGTAAATCGTCGTGTTGTACTGATCGTGCGAACGCAGGGTTTGCAGCGTGAAGGGCACCTCCTGATCCAACTGCGGAAACAGCGAGTCAGGCAGCGCGGCAGGGCTGAACTCGGCCTTACCGGTCGGCGTGTTGAAGCGCAGTTCGGCGGCGGCATTACCCAGATAGAACCCACCAGGCTGATCGCATTTGCTGTTAAAGTCGGCAAAGCCAGGAATCGTGGCTGCGATGTGATCGCGAATCAGGTTGTAGTCCGCCGCCAGATCCAGCCACTTCACCTTTTCATCGCCCAGTACCGCATGCGCAATGCTGGCGACAATCGACGTTTCTGAACGTTGTGTATCCGCCAGCGGAATACCCACGCCTTCAGACGCGTGCACCATGCTAAAGGAATCTTCCACGGTAATATACTGATTGCCCGTCGCCTGCAAATCGCGCTCGGTGCGGCCCAGCGTAGGCAGAATCAGGCCCTCATGACCGGGAACCAGATGGCTGCGGTTCAGTTTGGTACTGATATGCACGGTCAGGCCACAACGTGACAGCGCTTCTTCGGTGCGCGGTGAATCCGGTGCCGCCGCCGCCAGGTTGCCACCCAGCGCGATAAGCACTTTGATTTCGTCACGCAGCATGGCATTCAGTGCTTCAACGGTGTTATGACCTGCCGCACGCGGTGGCTCAAAATTGAAGTGCTGACCCAGCGCATCCAGGAACGGTTTTGCCGGTTTCTCATCAATGCCCATGGTGCGGTTACCCTGCACATTACTGTGACCACGAACAGGGCACAGACCCGCACCTTTTTTACCTAACTGGCCAAACAGCAGCTGCAGGTTAGTAATTTCGCGCACGGTATCGACGGAGTGTTTGTGCTGAGTGATACCCATCGCCCAGGTACAGATGACCCGATCGGCGCTCTGGTAAATCGCTGCCGCTTCACGGATCTGCGCTTCAGTCAGGCCGGACTGCGCCACAATCTGCATCCAGTCGGTGTTATCCACGGCGTCAAAGTAGGCTTCAACGCCGTGCGTTTTGGCATTCAGGAACGCCTGATCGAACAGGCCGCTTTCGCCTGCCGCAATGCGCGCGCGATGCGTTTCCAGCAGGGCTTTAACCATGCCGCGCACCGCGGCCATATCGCCACCCAGGTGCGGCTGATAATAGGCCGAGCTGATGGTACCGGCTTTCGAGGTCACAATTTCCAGCGGCTTCTGCGGATCGGCGAATCGTTCCAGACCGCGTTCGCGCAGCGTATTGAAGGTCACAATTTTTGCACCGTGATCGGCAGCGTGACGCAGGCTGTGCAACATGCGTGGATGGTTAGTGCCCGGGTTCTGTCCAAAAACAAAAATCGCATCCGCGTGGTCAAAATCATCCAGACGAATCGTGCCTTTACCCACGCCAATGCTGCGCTTCAGTCCCGCACCGCTGGCTTCGTGACACATGTTCGAGCAGTCAGGGAAGTTATTGGTGCCCAGCATGCGGCCAAACAGCTGATAAAGCCATGACGCTTCATTACTGGCGCGACCTGAGGTGTAAAGCTCCATCTGGTCTGGATTGTCCATCGCTTTGATGTGCTGCGCGATAAGCGCATAGGCGTCATCCCAACTGATGGGCTCGTAGTGATCGGTTTCACGGTTGTAGCGCAGGGGATGCGTCAGGCGGCCCTGATACTCCAGAAAGTAATCGCTTTGAGCATAGAGCGTGGTCACGCTGTGTTTCGCAAAGAAGTCGGCATCCACAACGCGGCGTGTCGCTTCCCAGGTTACCGCTTTCGCTCCGTTTTCACAAAAGCTGAAAGTACTTTTATTGTCATCGCCCCAGGCGCAGCCCGGGCAGTCAAAGCCACGCGCCTTGTTCATGCGCATGAGATTGCGCAGGTTTTTCAGGGCAGCTTTACTGTCGAAAACAAAACGTGTCGTGGCTTCCAGTGAACCCCAGCCACCCGCGGCGGCGCGGTATGGTTTAATTTGGCGCTTAAATTTCATCATAGGTGCAGGCTTATTTTTTTGTTGGACGAATGTTGCAAGGATATATCCTGATAGTGAAGATTAGTGTGCGTTCGACGACATAGCTTGTCTAATTGATTGACTTAATGGTGCGATAGGTCGCGTTTATCGTGACGGCACAACAACTGTGATGCTGTTCATATTTTACCCTTTCATAACTTCTCCGTATCAGGTGTTATCGGCACATCGCGCTAATACTTGCTGTTTATGACACAAAAAGGCGCGAAACCATGAAACACCTGACCAGCCAGATTCATGCATTTGGCAAGGCGTTGATGATGCCTATTTCGGTGATCGCGGCAGCCGGTATTTTTCTGGGGCTGGCCGCGGCCATGCAGAACCCCGCAGTGACGGGGGAAGCCTTTGCGCAAATGCAGGTGGCCCAGCTCATTATCGGTTTTATTCGCAAAGTCGCAGGAGCGCTGTTTGCCAATCTGCCCCTGTTCTTTGCCGTCGCCAGTGCGATTGGTCTGGCAAAAGTCGAGAAACCGACCGCCGCCTTTGCGGCGGTGATTGGCTATATCGCCATGAACGTGGGGATTAATGCGACGCTGGCCGCAAAAGGCATAACGGCGGCCACCACCACGCCTCAGGCGCTGCAACAGGCGGGACTGGATCAAACGACCGCCATGATGACCTCGGCGGAATATATCCAGATGCTGGGGATTTTTACCTACAACATGAGCGTGCTGGGTGGCGTGGTGGCCGGCCTGCTCACCGTAATGTTGCACAATCGTTTTTATACGCAGCAACTTCCTACAGCGATCAGCTTCTTTGGCGGCCGACGTTTTGTGCCCATTGTCACCGTCGTGGTTCTGCCGCTGGTGGGTGTATTGCTGGCGCTGATCTGGCCAACCCTTGGAGAGGGCATCGCCTGGGTGGGTCAGATGATTGGCCACAGTGGTCAGTACGGTGCATTTCTGCTGGGGGCGGCTGAACGCCTGCTGATTCCCACCGGGCTGCACCATATTCTCAATGAAACGGTCCGCTTTACGCCGATTGGCGGTATGGCGGTTGTGGACGGACAGACCCTTGTCGGCGCATTGAATATTTTCAATGCCTCGCTGACACATCCTGGCCTCATCCCGGATGCCACGCTGCGAACGGCTACCCAGTTCCTGGCGCAGGGAAAAATACCGGTGATGATGTTCGGGCTGCCTGCTGCAGCACTGGCGATCTATCACACCGCACGTCCGGAGCATAAACAACGCGTGAAAGCGCTGGTGCTGGCCGGCGCGCTGACCTCCTTTACCACCGGGATCACCGAACCTCTGGAGTTCTGCTTTATTTTTGTGTCGCCCGTGCTCTATGTGTTGCATGCGTTTTTGACCGGCCTTTCATTTATGTTGATGTCAATGCTGCATCTGATGATTGGCAACGTGCAGGGCGGCATTATCGACCTGGTGGTCTTCGGTGTGCTGGGTGGCAGTAAAACCCACTGGTGGTGGACGCTGGTGCTTGGCGTGATCTACGCACCGATCTATTACTACGGGTTCCGTTTTGTCATTACCCGCATGAATGTCGAAACACCGGGACGGGAAACCGAGGAGGAAAAACCGCAGGTCGTTGATGGCAGTGAACGCACTCAGGTCATTATCAGTGGATTGGGTGGGGCTGCCAATATAGAGGACATCGATTGCTGCTTTACGCGCTTACGGGTGCGGGTAAAAGATATGAAAGAGGTGGTGGATCACACCCTGATGAGTACGGGCGCGAATGGCGTGAATCGCGTCAGTGAGCAGGATGTTCAGGTGATTTACGGTCCTCAGGTCGAAAAGATTGCGCAGGAAGTGAAATCGATGCTTGGCGTCGGCTGACGGCGGCCTCACTGGGCGCAGCAGGTGCGCCCTCCCTGTCTGACATATTACAGCATTCCGTTCCGTTCTAAGCTCCGTTTTTATCCGTTCCCCTCACGTTCACGATTAACACAAAAATATAAGCAATGCTTTATGTTTCATTTTGTGATCTGTGCTTGAATTTTACCGGTAACACTCTATGGTAAGAGGTGGAAAGTGCAATACACGCAATTAACAGGGGGTTATTTATGGCGAAAAACAGGTTAGTTAAAGTCCTTGAAATATCGGCAATTGTTGTTTTCACACTTGTCGTGATCTATTTACTGGCGACGGGCGTACTGTCGTCAACGGGCATTGATCACGCCTGGCCTTATCCAACGAAGTAACAACGGGCAACACCAGGGAAAACACCATAAAAAATAATAATTCTGCCAGCCTGACCTGAAAGAGTCCGGCCTGTTGCGCGCCCATTACGCCTTTCGTCTCGCCCCCAAAAGTATCTCCTGTCATCCGGACACTCGGGCTGTATTACTGCACTCTGCCTGTAGCGGAATCCTGAACGCACGCTGACTGGCATTCTGTTGCGCCCTCGGCACATAATAGACGTTCAACTGAGCGACGTTATGGCGGGCACAAAAAATCGACATCAAGCAACTCATCTACCTCTGCAACCTCGAACGCGAACGCCATTTTGGCCGTGCCGCTGAGGCGAGTTTTGTCAGCCAGCCTACCTTATCAATGCGGTTAAAAAATCTGGAACGCGAACTGGGGTTATCCCTGATCAACCGCAGCAATAACTTTGCCGGATTCACGCCAGAAGGGGATCGGGTGCTGGCCTGGGCGCGGGAAATCGTCTCCGTTTATCAGGGGCTGAAGCTGGAAGTCGAGTCACTGAAACACGGCGTTAACGGCACATTGCGGCTGGGTGTGGTACCGCAGTGCAGCGTGTCGCTGGCCCAGCTGCTCAAAGCGGTTCAGGTGCGCTATCCACAACTCGATTACCGTATTGCCGTCCTGAGCGCCGACCAGCTGCTGGAGGCGCTGAACAGTCATACGGTCGATGTCGGGATTGGTTTTTTTGAAATGGCGACGCTGCGTGAACTGCATTTTCAGGCCGCGTTGCTGGCGGACCGTGGCGTTGAAGCGGTGTTTCATCCCGGACATTTTCAGCACTTAAGCGAGGTTGAAAGCCTAGATCTGCCAACGCTGGCCCGTCAGCCGCTGTGTCTGGCTGAACCCACGCGCTATTTTCGTCGCTATCTGGATATGGCGCTGCGGGAGATGTCGCTGATGCCGCGCGTGGTGGTAGAAAGCGCCTCCATTATGCAACTGCTGCAGTGTACGCAGGTCGGGTTGGGCGTACTGGTTTCGCCACGCGGTCATCTGCTGCCCGCGTCTTTACACGGACTGGAACAGCGACCTGTCATAATGCCAAAGATGGCGCGCCAGGCGGCCCTGGTGGTCGCTGAACCGGGTCGGGCAACGCCGCTGGCACAGCACTTCTATGACGAAGCGCGCAGTCATCTGGATCTTTAGCGCGCCTCACCACAGGCATAAAATAAACGGCTGTTCCAGTTTGCCCGCGCGATGGCCTGGATAAGCGCGAACTGATCGGCAACGGACCAGCCGGATTCTTGCAATGGCTGGAGATCGGCGGCGCAAAAACGTTCTGGCTGGCGGGTCAGCAGGGCGGTTAACGCGCTGACCGCCCGGTCAGCGTCGGTCAGGTTAGCATTATCAACAGTGCCAGACTGGCCGCTACAGGGCGTTAACGACGGTGGACGCCAGCGATTTCCCAGCAGGCTTGCCGCTGTAGCCTCAACCCGGGCGGTGAAGACCGTCTCCTCCTGATGATTCAACCTGTGCCAATGCTCTAATAACGCCGGTGCGTGCGCCAGCAACCAGAGGGCGTCCTCTGGCGCAGACGATGTCTGGCATTGCGCCACGGCCTTATGCTGCGCCTCGCTGGCATAGCGGGGCTCAAGCGGTTTCAGGACTGGCTGCCAGACGCCGGGGGCATCGGTGGCTGGCGCATCCGGTGCAGGTGACATGCCGGGGATCCAGCGTACCGGCATGTTCAGCAGAGCATGAATACCGGCGATCAGGCGTGCCTGGTAACAGACAAAGCCGACCAAATGATTAAGCGTGACAATATCGGCTTCGCTCAGACCTGCGGCGTGAAGGGCGCGCACACTGTCGGCAGTAATCAGAGTGGGTTGCATGGCCAGCAGTCGGGCGTACTGGGTAATTTGTGTCAGGCGGTTATTGCTCTCGCGCGACGAGTCAGGGCCAGGCAGAGGATTGAGTCTTGCAGAGTAGTGATTGCAGAGCCGCTGAATGCCCGTAACCTGCGCCACGGTCAGCGCGCTGCTTAACCGATCGTAAAGCGTCAGCGTATGGGTCAGCGTAACGTCAACCTGGTCGGGAAACAGCAGGTCAACAATCTCATGAGCAATCTGAATGGCGGGTTGTCCGGCCTGCAACACCGGCTGAACAGAAGAGGTTTCCTGCGCTAACCCCAACAAGAACCGATCGTCGATATGCGCTGCTTCAGGAAAAAGCGGGGCAGCCGGAACGGTACGCGGACAGGTCTGGCTCTCGTAAAACCAGTGATCCTGGCCAGTATAGCGGCGTTGTTGCATCATCAGTCCTTTTGCAAAATCTGATGCGGCACATGCGGGACAGAGTCAGTGAACCGGTCGCAGGCCGCAGGGCTGACTTATCCTCGCCCACGGGCAGGGCACGGCAAAAGACCGATCGGTGATAATTAATAGCAATAAGGAATAACGAGGGCGCAGGCGGGGAAGGACAGGGCGAGCAGCGCTCGCCCATGAGGAAACTTATTTCAGTTCCAGTTCGTTCATCGCGGCGATGCTGAAACCGCCGTCGACGTGAACGATCTCGCCGGTGATACCACCCGCCAGATCGGAACACAGGAAGGCCGCAGAGTTACCGACGTCTTCGATGGTCACGGTACGGCGAATCGGGGTTACCGCTTCACAGTGAGCCAGCATCTTACGGAAATCTTTGATGCCTGAAGCCGCCAGCGTACGGATTGGACCGGCAGAAACGGCGTTCACACGCACGCCTTCTGGTCCCATGGCATTGGCCATGTAACGTACGTTTGCTTCCAGAGACGCTTTTGCCAGGCCCATTACGTTGTAGTTAGGGATAGCGCGCTCTGCACCCAGGTAGGACAGCGTCAGCAGCGCTGAGTTGGGGTTCAGCATCGCACGGCACTCTTTTGCCATGGCAACAAAGCTGTAGGCACTGATGTCGTGCGCAATTTTGAAACCTTCGCGGGTTACGGCATTCACGTAATCGCCATCCAGCTGGTCGCCTGGGGCAAAACCAATTGAGTGAACGAAACCGTCAAATTTCGGCCAGGTTTTTGCCAGCTCAGCGAACAGGGACTGGATGCTTTCATCTTCTGCAACATCACATGGCAGTACGATGTCAGAACCCAAATCTTTGGCGAACTCTTCCACACGACCTTTCAGTTTGTCGTTTTGGTAGGTGAAAGCCAGTTCTGCGCCCTGTTTGTGCATCGCCTGTGCAATACCGTAGGCGATGGAAAGTTTACTGGCAACACCAGTAATCAGAATGCGCTTACCGGAAAGAAAACCCATAGCTGTAATCCTTATGGTCATGGTAGTTGGCGGTCGCGTTGTTTAAATAATAGACGACCGACGTTAATCGACGTGCGGATTCTAGCACGTCTGCCTTAAATCAGGAAAACTGCGCACAGTTTTCCACAAAACCCCGAAAAATCAACGCTCGCGTCGCCACGCTTCGGCCGTTAACGCTTCGCCGAAATGGCTATTGATCAGACGTTTGGTCAGATCATGCAGCGGAGAAGCCAGCACGTCGGCCGTCCCGCCGCGTTCCACGACTTCGCCTTGATGCATGACCAACACTTTGTCGCTGATATGCTTCATCATCCCTAAATGTTGCGTCACGTAGATGTAGGCGATGCCGTGTTTTTCCTGCAGCTCCAGCATCAGGTTGACCAACTGTGAGCGCATGGTCATATCCAGTGAGGCTAGCGCTTCATCAGCAATAATCACTTTGGGTTGCAGAATTAATGCCCGCGCCAGGCCCAGACGCTGTTTTTGGCCTGGTGCCAGCATATGCGGATAATAACCGGCATGGTCGCGCAGTAATCCCACCTGACGCAGCGTGCCAATGATCCGTTTCTCGCGCGCCTCGGCGTCAAGATCGGTATTCAGGCGCAGCGGCAGCTCCAGAATCTGACTGACGCGCTGCCGGGGATTAAGCGACGTAGAAGGATCCTGGAAAATCATACGGATGCGCTGGCTACGGTAGCCATAATCCCCAAAGCTCAGCGCATGATCGTCAATAATGATTTCCCCCTCCGTTGGGGCAACGGTGCCGCTGAGCATTTTTGCCAGCGTTGATTTGCCGGAGCCATTTTCGCCGATGATCGCCAGCGTCTGCTTCTCCCGCAGCGTGAAGCTTACGGACTTCACCGCCTCGACATGCTGACGGCGAAACAGACCGGTGCGATAACGAAACGTTTTGCTCAGATTGCGCACTTCCAGTAGCGTTTCCATGCTATTGGCCCTCCACGTTGAGCGGAAAATGGCAGGCATAGAGATGCGAACGGGAGCCCGTCAGCCGTGGCGTTTCCACACATTTACGCTGTGCATATGGGCAGCGCGGCCCAAGACGGCAGCCAATGGGCAGGCTTTCAAGCGATGGAATCGCGCCGGATAAGGTATTCAGGCGGCTCTTGTGAGGAAGCGGTCGGCCAAAGTCTGGCATCGCACGAATCAGCGCCTGGGTATACGGATGGTGCGGCGTGGTCATCAGGTCTTCACTCTGCGCCGTTTCCACGGTTTGTCCGCAGTACATAACGTTGATCCTGTCAGCCCAGTGACTCAGAGTACGCAGGTCATGGCTGATTAGCAGAATCGTGGTGTTGTTGTTCTGATTCAGACGGCTCAACAGGCGAAAGATCTGCGCCTGCGTTGTCGGCTCCATGGCGTTGGTCGGTTCGTCGGCAATCAGCAGGCGCGGCTGATTCGCCAGTGCGATGGCAATCATCACTTTCTGACACTCGCCCTCGGTGAGTTCGTAGGGAAAGCTGCGCATGATGTCTTTGTGATCTTTAATACCGACGCGGTGCAGCAGCTCGATGGCGCGGTTTTTTCGCCAGAACCAAAAGCGCTTCATCCACGGTCCTTTGTACGTCCAGCGCGGAATCGCCTGCATCAACTGACGGCCGACACTTTCCGAGGGATCGAGACAGGACTGCGGTTCCTGGAAAATCATCGACACATTGTGACCTACGATGCGGCGACGCTCACGCGGCGACAAACGCAGCAAATCCACGTCATCAAAGACCATACGGTCTGCGGTGACGCGCCAGTTGTCGTTGGTCACGCCACAAATCGCCTTGGCAACCAGACTTTTGCCCGAGCCCGACTCACCCACCAGACCGCGAATTTCGCCTTCAGTCAGTGATAAATTGATGCGGTCTACCGCTTTGACCGGCCCGTCAGCGGTCATAAATTCAATCGTCAGATTACGAATATCCAGTAACGGCATTATTCCACTCCTGCCTCGACGGCCCGACGAATGCCGTCACCGAGCAGATTAACCATTAACACGCTGACCATCAGCGCGGCACCGGGAAGCATGACAGTCCAGGGCGCAACATACACCAGCTCCAGCGAATCACCCAGCATCGCACCCCACTCAGGCGAGGGCAACTGCGCGCCGAGGTCAAGAAAACCCAGTGCGGCGATATCGAGAATAGCCATCGACAGCGCGCGCGTAATTTCACTGATCAGCATAGGCAAAACGTTAGGCAAAATGGCGTGCCACAAAATATTGATGCTGGTGGCGCCATCCAGGCGAGCCGCAATCACATACTCTTTTTCCAGTTCGTCATGAACGGCGCTGTAGATTTCGCGCACCAGGCGCGGCATCAGCGCCAGCCACACGGCCAGTAATGCGTGCTCCAGGCGCGGCCCCAGAAACGCCACTACGATAATGGCCAGCAAGAGTGAGGGAATGGACAGCAGCGTATCCAGGACATGATTCAGCACCGCAGAACGCACACCGTGCGTCATGCCCGCCACAATCCCCAGCACCAGCGCCCAGAAGGTGGCAAACAGCGTGACGAGAATGGCCGATCCAACCGTGGGGGCCACGCCGTTCAGCAGGCGGCTCAGTAAATCACGCCCCAGATCGTCCGTCCCGAGAAAAAAGGAAACCTCACCGTAGCGCGACCAGGAGGGCGGTAGCAGTTGATAACCCAGAAATTGCTGGTCGATGTTGTAAGGGGCCAGAAAATGGCCGAACAGACACAGTAGCAGCAGCGCGCCAAAGCCGTACAGGCCAATCATCGCCGGCATATCGCCATAAAAATGGTGCCAGCTCTGGCGAAACGCACTGGGCAGGCGTTTTTCGGCGTAGATGTTATCGGACGGCATACCATTCCTTATGTTTCAGCGGATTCAGCGCCGCGCCGACGATGTCAGCGAGCACATTCACCACAATCACCAGTCCACCGGTCACCATTACGCCTGCTGAGATGGCCGCATAGTCCTGCTGACGGATGGCGTTAATCAGCCAGCGCCCCAGGCCAGGCCAGTTAAAAACCATCTCCGTAATCATCGCCAGCGTTAACATGCTGGAGAACTGTAAACCCAGGCGCGGAATGACAGGCGGAAGGGCGTTATGCAGCACATGACGGCGAATAACGGTAAAGCGCGAGAGCCCGCGGGTCGCCGCAGCTTTAACATAGTTTTTATCGACGACATCGCTGGTGCTGATGCGCAGTAAACGCACAATCTCAGTGGTCGGGGCCATCGCCAGCACGGTCACCGGTAAAATCAGGTGCATCAGCACGCTGATCATCATTTCATGCCGCCATGGTGAGGGGCTGAGCCAGGCATCGATTAAAGCAAAACCGGTTATGTTCTGGACCGGATAGAGCAGATCATAGCGACCGGAAACCGGCAGCCAGCCCAGCGTTAACGAGAAAAACAGGGTAAACAGCAGGGCGAGCCAGAAGACCGGGATCGAAAAACCCAGCAAGGCAAATGCGCTGATAACTTTGTCCTGCCATTTATGACGCAGGGCACCCGCACAAATCCCCAGCGGAATGCCGACGATTAAGGCAAGCGTAAAGGCCATCAGGCACAGCTCCATGGTGGCCGGAAAGACCTCGCGCAGTTGCAGGCCAATTTCCTGACCATTGGTGCTGGATACGCCAAAGTCCAGTTGCAGCATGCCTTTAAACCAAAACCACCAGGCATCGAACAGTGAGGCGCCTTCGAGCGGGGCATTCGGTGTGAAGTAGCTCAGGCTGAAACTCACCAGCGAGAGAAAAAACAGCGTAATCACCAGTAACACCAGCCGACGCAAAATATAAATGATCACTTATCGATCCTCCCGCTCATCACGATAAACGCCAGCAAAGGAAGCGTTACCAAACGGACTCAGTACCAGGCCTTTAATATCATGCCGGTAGGCTTGCAGGCGCAAGGATGAAGCCAGCGGCAGGACGGGCAGTTCCTGAGCTAAAATTTGCTGGGCTTTATCATAGCTTTCAATGCGTCCGGACAGCTGTTGCGACAGCAGAGCATTTTTCAGCGTGCTGTCAAACGCAGGCGAGCACCAGTGCGCATAGTTGGTCTGTGAGGCAATCGCCGCGCAGCTCAGCAGGGGACGAAAGAAACTGTCAGGATCGTTACTGTCGGTTGCCCAGCCTGCCAGGGTCAGGTCGTGGTTCATCGCCATCAACTGTGCTTCCTGAAAACGGCCTTCAACCGGCACGATAGTGACGTTAACGCCAATTTGTGCCAGATCGGCCTGAATCAGTTCTGCCGTTTTCAGCGGCGCGGGGTTCCAGGACTGCGAGGCGGCAGGCACCACCAGACGCAGGTGAAGATCGGTCACGCCCGCCGCTTCCAGCGCAGCCCTAGCCTTTTTCGGATCGTAGGCGGTGATGCTGGCATCCGTATCGTAAGCCCAGGAGGCACGCGGCAAAATCGAGGCCGCAGTTTCTGCCGTGCCGTAATAAATCGACTCCATCAGGCGTTCATTATTAATGGCCAGCGCCAGCGCGTGACGCACTTCCGGTCTGTCGAGCGGGGGTTTTCGCGTGTTGAAGGCCAGATAGGCGATGTTCATACCGGGCCGCAACGTCATACGTAGCCGGGGATCGTCGCGCAGAATGGAAATCTGGCTGGCGGCAGGATAGGCCAGCACATCGCACTCACCGGTCAGCAGTTTCGATAACCGGCCGGTGCCGCCCGCGCCAAGATCAATCACCACCTGTTGCAGGCGCGGTACGCCTTTCCAGTAGTAGGGATTGCGGGCCAGGCGAATATATTGCCCACTGCGGTATTCACTCAGCTGAAACGGGCCGGTGCCCACAGGTAGCCGATCCAGCGTTTCCTGATGACCTGTTTTGTCCAGGCTGTCTGCGTATTCCTTCGAGAGGATGGGCGCATAGTGGGTTGCCATGTGCCAGAGAAACGACGCATCAGGGCTGTTCAGGCGAATTTCGACCGTATAGTTATCGATCTTTTTCACGCTCTGCACGGCGTCAGCGAACTGCAGGCTGTCGAAATAGGGATAATAGCCGCCATTAACGTCATGCCAGGGATGTTTACGGTCAAACATGCGCGCAAAGCTAAAGACCACATCGTCGGCATTCATCGTGCGGGTAGGCGTAAAGTTTGAGGTGTGCTGAAACTGCACACCGTGACGCAAGTGAAAGCGATAGGTCGCGCCGTTATCACGCACCTCCCAGCTGTCGGCCAGGTCAGCCTGTAAACGATAGGTATAGGGATCGACATCAAGCAGGCGGTCATAGAGCTGCGCCGCCAGTGTGTCCACCGTTAAACCACTACTGGCCATCTGCGGGTTAAACGTATTTAGCGTCCCGTTGACGCAATAGACAAAGCCGCTTTGACGAATATCCGTGGCAGGTGCGGGCGCGGACCACACAGGCGCGCTCAACACGCTGAGACTCAGCAACAGCGAAGGCATTAGTTTTAACATAGAACTCAACGATTCTCGGGCATTGGGCAAAGTGTATCGCAAAGCGCGCGTGGTCCCAACTCTGCGTCATCGATTGCCGACGATTCGTACAGCAGGTGTAAACGACCCGCGCAAAAAGGCGCAGCGTTGGTGTGGAGATGAGAAAAATTCTCAATAACACTTTACAGATGCAAACAGGAATGATTATTATTCAGTTGCACTTCGACGGGGCTCTACCGAAGAAGAGCACGACATTGCTCACATTGCTTCCAGTTGCCCGCTTCGGCGGGCCCTTTTTTTACCCGCCTGAATGCATTACAGCATGCTCCGGCACGTTGTCAGCTTCTGTACGTATATAAAAGCCCGCTAATGTTGTCCGTCGCGCGCCTGAATACCGTGTTTTTTCATGATGGCACGGAGTTGATGATAGGTGACGCCCAGTAAGCTGGCCGCGCGGCGCTGATTATACTTTGCCTGTTGCAGGCTGATTTCCACCACGTCACGTTCCTGCTGGTTCTGCCACTGGCGCAGATCAAGCGGAAGTGAAGGCAGGGCGGTTGGCGACTCGGTAGCAGGCAAGGGGGCGGCCCTGTCTGCGGCTTCACTGCGGCGGGCAAACGGGTTAATGATGATTTCATCCAGCGCGGTATCGCTGGTGTTATGGCGATAGACGGATCGTTCGACCACGTTTTTCAGCTCGCGCACGTTGCCCGGCCAGTGATGCTCAAGCAAGGTTTGCTGTGCGCGGGGCGTAAAGCCGGGAAACAACGGCAGTTTGAGCTCCCGACACATCTGTATGGCAAAATGGTCAGCCATGACCAGAATGTCGCTGCGGCGCTCCCGAAGCGGCGGCAACTGCACCACATCAAAGGCCAGGCGATCCAGCAGATCGGCCCGAAACTTACCGGCTTCGGCCAGCGCGGGTAAATCTTCATTGGTGGCGCAGATCAGACGCACATTAACCTGAAAAACATGGTTTCCGCCCACGCGTTCCAGTTGGCCGTATTCAATTACCCGCAACAGTTTTTCCTGAACCAGCATGGGGGCTGTCGCCAGTTCATCAAGAAACAAGGTGCCACCATCCGCGCGCTCAAAGCGGCCCAGATGACGTTTTTGCGCACCGGTAAAGGCACCTGCCTCATGGCCAAAAAGCTCAGAATCAAGCAGATTCTCGTTCAGCGCCGCACAGTTAAGAGAGACAAAAGGGCCCTGCCAGCGGTCAGAAAGGTAGTGCAGACGGCTGGCAATCAGCTCTTTACCTGTCCCGCGTTCGCCCACCACCAGCACAGGCTTCTCCAGCGGCGCGAGCTTTGACACCTGCTCCAGCACTTCCAGAAAGTTATTTGATTCGCCCAGCAAATTGTCGTTGTTCACAGACATGATGAATTTCGCCACTGATTAATCAATTTAACTATATTAGGTCAGGCAAAAAAAACTGCCAGCTTATTATCGTAATTAAAATCAATAAGATAAAAATTGGCACGCATCTTGAATTAGTCCTCGCCAACAAGCTAAAACTATGACCATCAAGAGGAGCATCATTATGGGTATTTTTTCTCGTTTCGCTGACATCGTTAATGCCAACATCAATTCACTGCTGGAACGCGCAGAGGATCCGCAGAAACTGGTGCGCCTGATGATTCAGGAGATGGAAGATACGCTGGTCGAGGTGCGTTCGACGTCAGCCCGCGCGCTGGCCGAAAAGAAACAGCTGTCACGCCGTATCGAGCAGGCTGAGCTGCAGCAGGCTGAATGGCAGGAAAAAGCAGAACTGGCGATTCGCAAAGATAAAGAAGATCTGGCCCGTTCTGCGCTTATCGAAAAACAGAAGCTGACCGATCTGATCGCCTCGCTCAAACGCGAAGTCGAACAGGTTGACGAAACGCTGACGCGCATGAAAGGTGAGATTGCTGAGCTGGAGAAAAAACTGAGCGAAACCCGCGCGCGCCAGCAGGCGTTGACGCTGCGCCATCAGGCCGCCTCGTCATCCCGTGATGTCCGCCGTCAGCTGGACAGTGGTAAAATTGATGAAGCCATGGCGCGTTTCGAATCGTTTGAACGCCGAATCGATCATATGGAAGCGGAAGCGGAGAGCCACGGTTTTGGTAAACCTAAAACCCTGGATCAGCAGTTTACTGAGCTGAAAGCCGATGACGAAATCAGTCAGCAACTGAATGCGCTGAAAGCCAAAATGAACCGCAGCGAATAAACCGCCGCTGACAGTAGGAAAGGATTAAGGAGAGTCAATGAGCGCACTATTTTTGGCGATACCTCTTACAATATTTGTGCTGTTCGTGGCCCCCGTCTGGCTGTGGTTACACTACAGTAACAAGCGCAGCGGCGGAGCGGAGCTGTCACAGAGTCAGATGCAGCGTCTGCAACAGGTGACCCGGGATGCTCAGCGCATGCGCGAACGCATTGATGCGTTAGAAGCGATCCTGGATGCAGAACATCCTAACTGGAGGCAGCCATGATAAGAGGCCGTAAATTATGGCGTAAGCCTGACGAAGGAAAGCTGATGGGCGTCTGTGCCGGGCTGGCTGAGTATCTGGATGTGCCGGTGCGGCTGCTGCGTATCATTGTGGTGTTATCGCTGTTCTTTGGGCTGTTTGTGTTTACCGTGATTGCCTACTTTGCGCTGGGTTTTGTGCTGGACGTAAAACCTGCTGGCGTCGACAACGGTGAAGCTCAGCCCACAGCCAGCGAACTGCTTGACCAACTGGAAACCGCACTGCAACAGGATGAGCGTAATGTTCGCGATATAGAACGTTACGTCACCTCTGAAACGTTTAGTGTGCGCAGTCGTTTCCGTCAGATTTAATTATCGTCTGCTACGGGCCAGACCGGCCCGTCTGCTGATGACCGGGAGGTATTCATGACCGTTTCGCGCGCAGCAACGTTTCGCCATCGTGCCACACCTGCATTGAAGTCAGCCGCCAGATTCATCATTATCAATGCTGTTACTTACGGGCCTGCCGGCGTGACCGGCTGGGCCGTCAAATCGGTCGCGCGCCGTCCACTGCGCATTTTGCTTGGCCTGGCGCTTGAGCCGCTATTGAAACGCGTGATGAACCGGGTAGCGTCGCGCTTCATCAGGGAAAACGATGAAAAGACTGCAAACTGAACTGATAGCATTAATGAATCGCGGCGTCGACCGCCACCTTCGCCTGGCGGTCACCGGTCTCAGCCGCAGTGGTAAAACAGCTTTTATCACCTCGCTGGTCAACCAACTTCTTTCTGTCCACAGCGGCGCTCGTTTGCCGCTGTTTTCCGTTGTGCGTGATGAACGCCTGTTAGGGGTGAAACGCGTGCCGCAACGTGACATGGGCACGGCCCGTTTCACCTATGACGAAGGGCTGGCGCAGCTTTACGGTTCACCGCCTGCCTGGCCCACGCCCACGCGTGGCGTCAGCGAAATGCGCCTGGCGTTACGTTACCGTCCGCATGACTCGCTGCTGCGTCATCTGAAAGAGACCGCCACGCTCTATCTTGAAATCGTTGATTACCCCGGCGAATGGTTGCTTGATCTGCCGATGCTGGCACAGGATTACCTGACCTGGTCACGCCAGATGAACGGCTTGTTGCAGGGCGATCGCGCCCTGTGGGCGCAACCCTGGCGCGACCTGTGTCAGCGCCTCGATCCGCTGGCACCGGCTGACGAGAACCGTTTAGCCGACATTGCCGAGGCCTGGACTGACTACCTGCATCGCTGCAAAGCCGAAGGATTACACTTTATCCAGCCAGGCCGCTTCGTGCTGCCCGGCGATATGGCGGGCGCGCCCGCACTCCAGTTTTTTCCGTGTCCTACTGCTGACGATGCCCAGGCGGCGAAACTGGCGCAGGCGGACAAAGGCAGCAATTTCGCCATGCTGCAACAGCGGTTTCATTACTACTGCCAGCATGTAGTTAAAGGATTCTATAAAAACCATTTCGTACGCTTTGACCGCCAGATTGTGCTGGTGGACTGCCTGCAACCGCTCAACAGCGGCCCGCAGGCCTTTAACGATATGCGGTTAGCCCTTACGCAGCTTATGCAGAGTTTTCACTACGGTCAGCGCACGCTGTTTCGCCGTCTCTTTTCGCCGGTGATCGATAAGCTGCTGTTCGCCGCCACCAAAGCCGATCACATTACCCACGACCAGCACGGCAATATGGTGTCCCTGTTACAGCAACTGGTGCAGGATGCCTGGCAAAATGCCGCATTTGAAGGTATCAGCATGGACTGTACTGGTCTGGCTTCGGTACAGGCGACCCAGAGTGGACAGGTTGATCATCAGGGTGAAAAAATCCCCGCGTTGCGCGGGCACCGCTTAGCGGATGGCGAGGCACTGACGGTCTATCCGGGTGAAGTTCCCCCGCGCCTGCCGGGGGCGGCGTTCTGGCAACAACAGGGTTTTCAGTTTGAGCAGTTTCGCCCACAGCAACTGGATATCGATCGTCCTCTGCCGCATATCCGCATGGATGCGGCACTGGAGTTTTTACTGGGAGATAAATTGCGATGAGCGATCCGTTAAAGCCGCGTATTGATTTTGCAACGCCGCTGAACGACAAGCCGAATGACGTGTTGCGTCCGGCGCAAACCTTCGACGCGGAAGCCCGGAACGCGTTTTTAGCCGTTGCAGAAAGCGAGACGGCGGTGGAAGAGGAAAGCGCAGGGGAGCGCGCCGTCGAAGCGGCCCTGAAACCCAAACGCAGTTTGTGGCGCAACATGGTCGGTGCCGGGCTGGGCCTGTTTGGGATCAGCATCGTGGCGCAGGGCGTGCAGTGGATCAACAACGCCTGGCTGGCGCATGACTGGTTTGCGCTGGGCAGCGGGATGGCCGGGGGACTGATCGTGGCCGCGGGTGTCGGCGCGTTAACCGGCGAGTGGCGACGACTGTATCAGCTGCGTCAGCGTGCAGAAGAGCGCGATCTGGGTCGGGAACTGCTTAACAGCCACAGCGTGGGTAAAGGGCGGGATTTCTGCGAAAAACTGGCTCGCCAGGCCGAACTCGATCAGGCGCATCCTGCGTTACAACGCTGGCATGCTTCGCTCCATGAAACCCATAATGACGGTGAAACCGTGCGGTTGTATGCCCAACTGGTGCAGCCGGTGCTCGATCGCCAGGCCCGGCGGGAAATCAGTCGTCATGCCGCAGAATCCGCCCTGATGATTGCGGTGAGTCCGCTGGCGCTGGTCGATATGGCCTTTATTGCCTGGCGCAATATCAGGCTGGTCAACCGTATTGCCGCTATTTACGGTATTGAACTGGGCTACTTTAGCCGACTGCGCCTGTTCCGGTTGGTGCTGCTGAATATGGCATTTGCCGGCGCGTCTGAGCTGGTGCGTGAAGTGGGCATGGACTGGATGTCGCAGGATATCGCGGCGCGCCTGTCCGCCCGTGCCGCGCAGGGCATTGGCGCAGGCCTGCTGACCGCACGTCTTGGCATTAAAGCTATGGAGCTGTGTCGGCCGTTACCCTGGCTGGAAAACGACAAACCCCGCCTGGGCGACTACCGTCGTGAATTGATAGGCCAGATAAAAGAAGCGCTGCAGAAGGGCGGAGAGAAACGCCAGTAACGGTTGTGCACTGAAACGTGAGTGCAGATGCTGTGCCTTCTGTGCTTTATCTCCTGACAACGTTGAGCGAATGTCACTGTCAGGGCTCTCCCGCCATCGCCACAGCCTGCCGTTTAAAAAAAACGCGCTTGCATCAAGGCTGTCAACTTTTCCTGACAGCCCCCTTTCTGCGGCGTAGGGGTTTAGCGTATTATCGCCGGATAATAAACGGATAAGGCCCACGCAATGCGTTTAGAAGTGTTTTGTCAGGACCGAATCGGCCTGGCGCGCGAATTACTGGATCTTTTGGTGGCGCGCGGAATCGATCTTCGCGGCATCGAAGTGGCCTCATCAGGCCGCATCTATCTTAATTTCTCCACGCTTGAGTTTGAGCAGTTTAGTAACCTGATGGCAGAAATCCGTCGCACGCCGGGCGTAACGGATGTTCGCACGGTGCCCTATATGCCTTCAGAGCGTGAGCATCGGGTACTGAGCGCCTTGCTGGTTGCCATGCCCGAGCCGGTTTTTTCTGTTGATCTCAGAAGCAAGGTAGAACTGGCCAACCCGGCCGCGCAAAACCTGTTTAATCTGGATGAGAACAAGATCCGCAATGTGAATGCCGACCACCTGATCAACGGTTTTAATTTTGGCCGCTGGCTGGAAAGCGAACGTGTCCAGGCGCAGGCGCAGCATGTGGTCATTGAAGGGCGCGATTTTCTGATGGAAGCCCATCCCATCTATCTGTCTGCCGACAGCGAACAGCAGGATCAGCTGGTAGGTGCGATGGTAATGCTGAAGTCCACCGCGAGGATGGGGCGCCAGTTACAAAACCTGGTGGTGACGGACGAAACGGAGTTCGATCATATCGTCGCCGTGACGCCCAAAATGCGTCAGGTGGTGGAGCAGGCACGTAAACTGGCAATGCATGATGCGCCATTACTGATTATTGGTGATACCGGCACCGGTAAAGATATGCTGGCCCGTGCCTGCCATTTACGCAGTGCGCGTGGAAAAATGCCGTTTCTGGCACTTAACTGCGCTTCACTTCCCGATGATGTGGCGGAAAGTGAGCTGTTTGGTCACGCGGCGGGCGCGTATCCCAATGCGCTGGAAGGCAAAAAGGGCTTTTTCGAGCAGGCCAATGGCGGCTCGGTGCTGCTGGATGAAATTGGCGAAATGTCGCCCACGATGCAGACCAAGCTGCTGCGCTTCCTGAATGACGGCACCTTCCGTCGCGTCGGGGAAGAGCATGAAGTGCATGTCAACGTGCGCGTCATTTGCGCCACGCAGAAGAATTTATTCGAACTGGTGCAGCGTGGCGAGTTCCGGGAAGACTTGTTCTATCGCCTTAACGTCCTGACGCTTAACCTGCCGCCGCTGCGCGAGCGTGTGCAGGACATCATGCCGCTGACGGAAATGTTTGTGGCGCGTTTTGCCGATGAACAGGGGATTCCCCGACCACGCCTTTCTTCGCAGCTCAACGCGTTTCTGGTGCGTTACAACTGGCCGGGCAATGTGCGTCAGTTGAAAAACGCGCTGTATCGGGCGCTGACCCAGCTCGAAGGCCACGAATTGCGCCCTCAGGACATCGTACTGCCGGAACAGGCGCTTGATGTGTCGCTGGGAGAAGAGGCGATGGAAGGGACGCTGGATCAGATTACCCGTCGCTTTGAACGTTCCATCCTCACGCGTTTGTATCTTTCTTATCCCAGTACGCGAAAACTGGCAAAACGGCTTGGCGTTTCGCACACGGCGATTGCCAATAAGTTGCGGGAATACGGGTTAGGGCAGAAACGCGGGGACAGCGACGGCGAATAACAACACAGCGGATAAGCGGGCGCTTATCCGCTGTGTCCCGTCTTATTTCAGTGCGGCAAGCGCGGCATCATAATCCGGCTCGGTGGTGATCTCATTCACCAGCTGGCTGTACAGCACGTTGTCATGCTCATCCAGCACGATGACGGCACGCGCGGTCAGGCCCTGCAGGGCACCGTCAGCAATTTCCACCCCGTAATCCTGTTTGAACTCGCCACCGCGCAGCGTGGACAGCGTGACCACGTTATTCAGGTTATCTGCGCCGCAAAAGCGCGACTGAGCAAACGGCAGATCGGCTGAAATGCATAACACCACGGTATTATTCAGTTCGCCCGCCAGTTGGTTAAATTTACGTACCGAAGACGCACACACGCCAGTATCGACGCTGGGAAAAATATTCAGAATCTTGCGTTTTCCTGCATACTCAGAGAGTGAGACATTCGCGAGGTTTTTGGCCACCAGCGTAAAAGGTTTAGCGCTATCGCCGGGCTGCGGAAACTGGCCAGCAACCGCTACCGGGTTGCCCTGAAAGTGAACAGTCTGAGACATACGAATTCCTTCTAATGATGTTATCTGACAAAAAAATAGGGCATCAGTACAGATATAGCCTTTGTTTATGACATAAATTTTAAGGGTTTACGAGTGTAATTGTTGCCTGAATTTAAATGACAGTGATGAATCGCTGACAACAAGGAGCGCTAATGAGGACGGTAAAATGTTATCCCGAAGCCTGGCCGTTGCATATGCCGTTTGTCATCGCGCGCGGCAGCCGCACTGAAGCCAAAGTCGTGGTGGTGGAAATTGAAGAAAACGGAGTAAAAGGCACGGGAGAAGCCACGCCTTATACGCGCTATGGCGAAAGCGAAGCGCTGGTGCTGGAGCACATCGCGACGGTGATGCCCCAGCTTCAGCAGGGCCTGACCCGCGAGGCACTGCAAACGCTGTTGCCCGCAGGGGCCGCCCGAAATGCCATTGACTGCGCGCTGTGGGATCTGGCCGCCCGGCAGCAGCACCGCACGCTGGAACAGGTCGTCGGCATTGCACCGATCGCGTCAGTGGTCACCGCACAAACGGTCAGCATTGATACACCAGAGGCGATGGCCAGCAGTGCCCAGGCACTGTGGCAGCATGGCGCAACGCTGCTCAAAATTAAAATGGACAACAACTTTATCACCGAGCGCCTGATGGCGATCCGTGCGGCGGTGCCCGACGCCACGTTAATCGTGGATGCGAATGAGTCATGGCACGCCGAAGGGCTGGCGGCACGCTGCCAGCTGCTAGCCGATCTGGAAATCGCTATGCTGGAACAGCCGTTACCGGCTGGAGAAGACGAGGCGCTGGCAAATTTTATTCACCCTTTACCCATCTGTGCCGATGAAAGTTGCCACACGCGGGAAAGCCTGCCCGCGCTGCATGGGCGCTACGACATGGTGAATATCAAGCTTGATAAAGCCGGTGGGCTGACGGAAGCGCTGGCGCTGGCACAGGCTGCGCGCGATCAGGGCTTTACGCTGATGTTGGGCTGCATGATCTGTACGTCCCGGGCGATTCGCGCCGCCTTGCCGCTGGTACCTATGGTGCGCTTTGCCGATTTGGATGGTGCCACCTGGCTGGCTGTCGATGTCGAGCCCGCCCTGAAGGTACAGAAAGGGGCATTAATCACGGCTGCCAGCGCAGCAGATTAACCATCACCTCCAGCCACGTTTCCGTCGCCTCATCTACCGCAATGACGGGCATCTCTGCGGTCACGCACGGCAGACTCAGGTCGTGACACCAACTGCCAAAGGAGCCGGGCGTGGCATAGCCCACGCTGCTGACGCGCGGCAAACCCGTCTGCGCGGCCAGCCAGGCACCGACCTCGGCGTGATGCGGATCGTCGATACAGGCCAGCGGCTCATGCCAGGAAACCACCCAGGCCGGTTTTAGCTGATGAATCAGGCTGCATAACGCCTGGGTTTCCGGCTCTGAGGCGGGATGTGCCCCTGTCGAAAGCGTCACATCCCGCGCGTCTGCCGCGCTGTTCCAGCTGTACACCGTTTCACCTGACTGCCAGTTAGCCGCCGGGAAGTTACGGTTCAGGTCAACGCCATTAGCATTCGCCCGCAGCCCCAGCTGGCAGCCGTCGGGATTGACCGCCAGAACAACGTGATGACGGCGCAGGCCGTCAGGCAGGGTGCGCAGCGCCGCAGAAAGGGCCGCAATCGCGGCGTTTTCATCACCGTGCGTGCCAGCCAGAATCAGTCCACTGTTGCTGTCAGTCTGATTAGCGGGAAACCAGAGCAGCGGGGCACCCAGAACGGAACGCCCGTATTGCTGCCAGGAAATAGCCAGTTTTCCGCGCTGTGAGCGGGGATGCATTGACGGCATAGTGACATTCTCCAGAGGGTTTCCTTAAAAGTAGCGGAAAAGCAGCCGGGGGAAAATAGCTATTTATCAATCAGCAATTTGCGATAAAGTGGCCAGTAACAGGCTGACTCAGTGAGACGCTGATGCAGCACTTCTTTATCGTAAAGGGGTGAACATGATTATTCGCTTTTCTCCAACGCTAACCGCCCTGAGTCTGCTTAGCGCCACCTTACCCGTTTTTGCCGCAGAGGTGCCCGCAGGCGCGCAGCTCGCCGCAAAACAAGAGATTGTCCGTCACATCAAAGATGAGCCTGCGTCACTTGACCCGGCTAAAGCCGTGGGACTGCCCGAAATCCAGGTGATGCGCGATCTCTACGAAGGGCTCACCAGCCAGGATGCTCACGGGAAAATTGTGCCGGGCGTGGCACAAAGCTGGAGCAGCAGTGATAACAAAGTCTGGATTTTCACCCTGCGCAATAATGCACGCTGGTCTGATGGCGAGCCCGTCACTGCACAGGATTTTGTCTACAGCTGGCAGCGCGTAGTGGATCCTAAAACCAGTTCGTCTCAGGCCTCTTTTGTCGCGCTCAGTGGTTTAAGTGAGGCGGACGCTATCACTAAAGGGACGACAACACCGGACAAACTGGGCGTCACCGCGCTGGATAAACACCGCCTGAAAGTGACGCTCTCGCGCCCGGTGCCCTGGTTTCCGGCCATGGTGTCTAATGTGGCTTTCTATCCCGTCCCGCAACGCGTGATTGAGAAAGAGGGCGATCAGTGGACACAGCCCGGCAAGCTGGTCGGAAACGGCGCTTACCAACTTGACAGCCGAGTGGTTAACGAAAAAATCGTACTGGTGCGTAATCCCCGCTACTGGGATAACGCGCACGCCGTGTTAACTAAAGTGACCTTTTTGCCCATCAACGAAGAATCCAGCGCCACCAAGCGCTACCGCGCGGGCGATGTGGACATTACCGAATCGTTTCCTAAAAACATGTATGCCCTGCTGAAAAAGACGCTGCCGGGGCAGGTTTATACGCCGGATCAACTCGGAACCTACTATTACGCGTTTAATACGCAGCAGGGCCCTACGGCCGATGCGCGCGTACGCAAAGCGCTGTCATGGAGTATCGATCGCCAGGTTATCGCGGACAAAGTCTTGGGCACGGGTGAAAAACCGGCCTGGCACTTTACACCAGATGTGACAGCCGGATTTAAACCGCTGCCTGCCTTGCAGCAACAGCATAATCAACAAGAGATGGACGCGCAGGCCAGAGCGTTGCTGGCGGCGGCAGGATACGGGCCGGCGAAACCCCTGAAGCTGACGCTGCTGTATAATACTTCTGAAAGCCACCAGAAGATTGCCATTGCGGTTGCATCCATGTGGAAGAAGAATCTTGGCGTGGACGTGAAGCTGGAAAATCAGGAGTGGAAAACCTATATCGACAGCCGTAACTCTGGACGCTTTGACGTCATCCGCGCCTCCTGGGTGGGGGACTACAATGAGCCGTCGACCTTTTTAACTCTGCTGACATCCGGCAACAGCAGTAATATCCCGCGCTTCAAAAATGCCGAATATGATGCCGTGATCGCCAAGGCGAGCATGGAAACCAGTGACCAGGCCCGCAATGCAGATTACAACCGGGCCGAACAAATCATTGCGGAACAGGCCCCCATCGCGCCCATTTACCAGTACACCAATGGTCGCCTGATCAAGCCGTGGGTGAAAGGCTATCCGATCACCAACCCGGAAGACGTCGCCTACAGCCGTGAACTGTGGATTGAGAAACACTGATCTAAAGCGGTCTGCCACGGGCCGCCTTCTGACATCTTTGTACACAGGCTCAGGATTGCAACTCAACACCGCCACGCTAGACTGTATCGTATTGATTTTGATAGCGGGGTAACGGTGTGGACGGTGTGAAAGGAAAATCGCTTCAGGTAACAGATGCCATCATTTCCTGCCAGTTGGATGGGAAGGGCGGCATGATACCGATTGATGAAACCCAGGTGCTGCACGATGAGCATCCCTGCTGGCTGCATCTCAATTATACCCATCCCCGCAGCGCTGAATGGCTGCAATCCACGCCTCAGATCCCGGATGCCGTGCGTGATGCGCTGGCCGGTGAAAGCATGCGGCCTCGCGTGTCCCGGTTGGGGGATGGTTTTATGATTGTCCTGCGCAGCGTGAACCATAACAGCGATGCGCGCCCTGACCAGTTAGTGGCAATGCGGGTGTTTATTAACGATCAGCTCATTGTGTCCACCCGGCGACGTAAAGTGTTTGCCGTGGATGAAGTGCTGACCGATCTCGAAAACGGTAACGGCCCGGTCAACTGTGGCAGCTGGCTGGTCGAGGTCTGCGATGCGTTAACCGGTCACACCAGCGAATTTATCGAAGATCTGCATGACAAAATCATTGAGCTCGAAGATGCCTTACTGGACCAACGCATTCCCCCGCGGGGTGAACTGGGCCTGCTGCGCAAACAGCTGATTGTGATGCGCCGTTACATGGCTCCACAGCGTGATGTTTTTGCCCGGCTCGCCAGTGAGAAACTGCCCTGGATGGACGACAGTGAGCGCCGCCGCATGCAGGAGATTGCCGACCGGCTGGGGCGCGGCCTGGACGATCTGGACGCGGGCGTAGCCAGAACGGCCGTGCTGGCCGATGAAGTCGCCTCGGTAATGGCCGAATCCATGAATCGCCGCACCTATACGATGTCGTTGATGGCGATGATTTTTCTGCCCGCTACCTTTTTAACCGGGCTGTTTGGTGTCAACCTGGGCGGCATTCCCGGCGGCGGATGGCGCTACGGCTTCAGCGTGTTCTGTATTTTACTGGTCATACTGGCGTTAGGCGTGGCGGGGTATTTACGTAAGCGGCGTTGGCTTTGACAGACAAAGCCTGTGAATTGCCTTAGTGACAGAGGGCTTAACAGAAGTAAAGCTGATCGACATCAATACCTGCCGGAGGCAACTGACGCAAACTCTCTCCCGCAGGTGAATGCAACGTCAAGCGATGGGCGTTGCGCTCCATATTGTCTTACTTCCTTTTTTTGAATAACTGCATAGTACAGTTGATTCGACCTACGCCGGCCTTGTTGCCGGCTTTTTTTTTACCTGCTGGCTGAAAGGCCTAATCTTTCCTAAGCTTAATGTTCATTCGCTACAGAGGAGCACGGTATGAAGGCGATACATAACAGCGAGCCGATTCCAACCGATCCGCCCCCCATTCCTCAGCCGCAACCCGATCCGCCACCGGATCCGGAGTTTCCGCCGATAATGGACCCGCCGCCTCACCGCAACGTATAAAAAAAGGGCATGCGTTTACGCGCATGCCCTTTACCTTTAATGTATTCAGCAGCGTTATTTAATTTCTAAAACATCAAGGCGTTCACTGACATCGGGTGCATCGTCTTCATCGCTGCGCCAGCCAACCGGATTCACCGGCAGGGTTTCGCGATCGAAAGCGAGATCGCCGCCATCCACCACCGCATCCCCGTGCTGAATGCCTTTGAAATCAAACAGATTCACGTCGGCCATGTGTGACGGCACGACGTTCTGCATCGCGCTGAACATGGTTTCAATCCGGCCCGGATAGCGTTTATCCCAGTCGCGCAGCATATCTGCCACCACCTGACGCTGCAGGTTAGGCTGCGAACCACACAGGTTACACGGGATAATCGGGAACTGACGCGCTTCGGAGAAACGAATGATATCTTTCTCGCGGCAGTAGGCCAGTGGACGAATGACAATGTGTTTCCCGTCATCGCTCATCAGCTTCGGTGGCATGCCTTTCATCTTGCCGCCGTAGAACATATTTAAAAACAGCGTTTGCAGGATGTCATCGCGATGGTGGCCCAGCGCAATTTTGGTACAGCCCAGCTCTGTGGCTGTGCGGTACAAAATGCCACGACGCAGACGCGAGCACAGCGAGCAGGTGGTTTTGCCCTCTGGAATCTTCTCTTTAACGATAGAGTAGGTGTCTTCCTCGACAATTTTGTACTCAACACCTTGCGCCTCAAGATATTCCGGCAGGATATGCCCCGGAAAACCGGGTTGCTTCTGATCAAGATTGACTGCCACCAGACTGAAACTCACCGGCGCGCTCTTCTGCAGGCTACGCAGGATCTCCAGCATGGTATAGCTGTCTTTACCACCAGACAGGCAAACCATGATGCGGTCGCCTTCTTCGATCATATTAAAATCGGCAATGGCCTCGCCTACGTGACGACGCAAACGCTTCTGGAGCTTGTTGAGGTTGTATTGTTCTTTCTTGTTAATTTCTTGATTTTGCAGCATTACGTCGCTTCTCAATAATCAAAGGGGCACATTTGAGCCTGTTGCCGTGCCCCCTGATTTGCTTTATGACAGGTTATCACCCGCCGAAGATTGTCAGCAGGCAAAGTATGCCGCGTATGGTACGGATTACGCGTGCAATTTCCAATATCAATTATCGTTAAGCATAAACCTGATGGTGACTGACCACGATATTTTGCCTTCCGTCTTATTTTTGCCAACTGCACTGGCAAGAGAGATAAGATGAAAAGCAGAGAATAAACACGGTCAGATAAAGGCGTTATTCACGCCGACAACAAACCGCAATGAAAGCAGAAATGAAGATCTCATGGTGAGGGTAAGGATATGTCTACTGTCGGGTGGGATTTATCCCGCCCGACAAGAACGTGCATCTACGCTTTTATCGTGCGGAAGCGGCACAACGCAGCATCCATGTCCTACATCATCTCCAGCGACTGCACGCCCTTTACTTCCATGATTTTGTCATACAGATGCGCATCGCTGGATTTCCGGGAGAGGGTAACCTGAACGCTTAATTCACATAAACCGCTTTCCTCGTCCCGGTTAATGACCGAAATATTGCCATAGCGGATGCCTTCGCGTTGCATGACCAACAGCACCAGCGGCACGCTTTTCGCCTTGAGATAAACAATTAACGTATGGTGTTTACCAATCAGTAAATGACTCAAACGGCGGAAAACCTCGAGCACCACCAGAGCCAGCACGGTGCCGTAAATGCCGATTTCATACATGCCGCTCCCGATGACCAAGCCGATTGCGGCGGTAACCCAAAGCCCGGCTGCCGTCGTCAGGCCTTTAACCACCTGTTTCTGGATCAGAATCGTTCCGGCACCCAGAAAACCCATGCCGCTGACAACCTGTGCCGCGACGCGGCTGGGATCGAGTGCAACGTGATCCTTCATCAACATGTCGGCAAAGCCATATTTAGACACCAGCATAAACATCGCACTGCCAATTCCCACCAGAATATGAGTACGTAATCCGGCTTCTTTGGCACGCATCTGACGTTCCAGGCCAATCAGACCGCCCAGAATGCCCGCCAGCGCGATACGAATCAGCATATCCATTAACATTCTTTTTCTCCGTTCGACATCATGGTTAAACTATATTCCGCCACGTGACTATGTGATAACAGGATAATTCTGCTTGTAATAGGTCAGGATATTTTTTGTAAAAAGCTATTTCTTCTCTCGACCCCGTGTCAGGGCTGACATATTCTTGCTTAGCCTTTAACTCACCTTCCCGGAGTCTGATTGATGAAAGCCGCGACTTTTCTGCTGGCTGGTGCCGCGTTGTTATTGTCTGCCTGCAGCAGTAACAGCGATGACAACGAGCCGCCACAACAAGCCACCGCCGCCCACGTTCAGCCACGTGTGGTTATGTCTGCAATGGCGGAGGCCAGTTGTACCAATGCAGGGGGAACGCTGGCGTTTTCAAATCAACTGGACGGCTCGCGCATCGGCATGTGTCAGTTAGTCAACGGACGCCGCTGCAGCGAGCAGGCATTGCTCGGCGGTAACTGCGCCCGCTAAACGCGGAGGCCGGCTGTGACCGGCCTGCGTTATCAGGCCGTCACCCGGTTCGGACAGTCTTCGCCACGATGAAGCCGGCTGAGGTTTTCCAGCGTGGTTTCTGAAATCGCCGTCAGAGCTTCAGCGGTCAAAAAAGCCTGATGGCCTGTGAACAGCACGTTGTGGCAGGCTGACAGGCGGCGGAAAATATCATCCTGAATGACATCATTCGATTTATCTTCAAAGAACAAATCCCGCTCATTCTCATAAACGTCCATGCCTAACGCGCCAATTTTTTGCTGCTTAAGTGCATCAATGGCGGCCTGAGAATCAATTAACCCACCCCGACTGGTATTAATAATCATGACGCCATCGCGCATCTGCGCAAACGCGTTAGCATTAAGCAGATGATGGTTTTCCGGCGTTAACGGGCAATGCAGTGTAATCACATGCGACTCGGCAAACAGGGTTTTCAGATCGACATATTCCGCGCCCAGCGATAACGCCTGTTCCGAAGGATAGGGATCGAAGGCCAGTAAACGCATGCCAAATCCTTTTAAGATGCGCAGGGTGGCTATGCCTATTTTGCCGGTGCCAATAATGCCGGCGGTTTTGTTATGCATATTAAAACCGGTCAGGCCGTCCAGCGAAAAATTCGCATCGCGGGTGCGTTGATAGGCGCGATGAATACGGCGATTCAATGTCATCATCAGGCCGACGGCATGTTCAGCGACGGCTTCCGGGGAATAGGCGGGCACGCGAACCACTTCCAGACCCAGTTCAGCCGCGGCTTTCAGATCGACATTATTAAATCCGGCGCAGCGCAGGGCGATAAATTTCACCCCCAATTCCGCCAGTTCCTCCAGCACCGGGCGGCTACCGTCGTCATTCACAAAAAGGCAAACCGCATCACAGTCTACGGCGGTCTTGGCCGTGCTTTCGCTCAGCAAAAAATCATAAAAGACCAGATCGAAACCATACTGTTTATTGACCTGTTCAAAATATTTCTGGTCGTAGTGTTTAGTACTGTATACGGCGATTTTCATCGTGGTGCTCCTGGAAAAGGGATGCAACAAGGATAACGTTTTCTCTTACTTTTTGCTGACACCTCTTTAACCTTACCGGTCAAACCTTCACCTTCGGCGTGTTACGTGCCATCATTACGCCCAGGATATTGAAAAAAAAGGAGTCTTGTTTTCATGCCACGGAGTTTCCGTCGACGCCTGGCCGCGATTCTGGCGCTGATTTTATTGCTGCTGGGATTACTGCTGACTCTTACACAGTGGCTGCCGCGTCTGGTGGGCCTCTGGCTACCTGCAGGCACGCGCGTCGAACTGGAAAACAGCCCACGCTGGCATGACGGGCAACTCATTTTCCCATCTCTTCATTATTTAGCCGGTGACTGTCGCCTGGCGAGCGTCAAAAACGCGGCGCTGGGCCGGCAACAGTCGCGCTGGACGCTCAACGCACAACAGGTCACGTTGCAAAGCGAATGCCTGCAACAGCTGCCCGAATCACAAACCGCCTCAACCGCACCGAAAACGCTGGCAGAGTGGCAGGCCATGCTGCCGGGCGCAGATATTCACATTGATAAGCTGACGATCTCGCCCTGGCAGGACTATGCCGGTGGCCTGGATTTGACCCTCAATAAAGCCAGCCAGCAGCTGCATTACCGGGGCGATAATTTACAGCTTGAGGCCACGCTGGAAGGTCAGCAGCTGATGGTCAGACAATTGACGATCACCCATCCGGCGCTTCCCGAGCCGCTCAGCCTCAAAGGTCATTTTGAACTGCCGCAATACGCTAACGGCCTGCCGGTTAACGGCGAGATCGCGGGCGCGCTGGCCCTGGACGGGTTTCCGCAACCGCTAAAAGCGGCACTGAGCTGGCAGCATGAAAGCGGCCTGCTGAACATCACCACAGCGGATGCTGCCCGTCCCTTGCTGCGTCTTCCGTGGCAGGCCAGCCGTGGCCGCATCACTATTGAGAAGGGTGAATATTACTGGCCACTCACGGCGCAACCCTTGTCGGGCTTTGTGACGCTGACGCTGGATAACTTGCAGGCCGGGCTGGATGCCACAACGGTCACTGGCCGCCTTAACCTGCTGACGCAGGGGCGGGGCGGCAAAGGCAATGTCGTTCTGGGCATAGGTCCCGGTCATCTCAGCCTGACGCAAAGCCAGCTGCCGTTACAACTGACCGGCGACAGTAAATTTGCTGCCATGCAGCTGTTCGGCAGTATTCCTGGGCAACTGACCGGATCATTACTGAATCCCGAACTGATTGTTAAACCCAACGCACTGTTGCGCCTGCGCGGGCGTTTACTTTCAACGCTGAACGTGGATGAAGCGCGCTGGCCGCTGGCGGGGGTGCGCTTATCGTCCCGGGGCATTTCTGGACGCCTGCAGGCCATTCTGCGCGCGCACGATCCCAGCTTTGGCCGCTTCACCCTGCATCTGGACGGCGGGGCCCGTGACTTCTGGCCGGATACGGGTGAATGGCGCTGGCGCTACTGGGGAGAAGGCGAGATGCATCCGTTACAGGCGAAATGGGATGTCAGGGGAACCGGTGGCTGGCGCGGCACGCTTATCCATCTTGATACCTTGTCGACCGGTTTTAACCAGATGCAATACGGCAGCGTGCGGGTGGAAAAGCCGCGTTTAATCCTGACTGCCCCGGTGAACTGGCAGCGAGAGGCGGACAATCCTTCCTTTGACGGAAAATTTCAGATGCAGGCCGGTCAGACGCACTTCAGCTACGGGGGCTGGCTGGCTTACTCAACGCTGGATTTTGCCGCCCGCGGGCGCGATCCCGGTCATTTTGTCTGGGGCGGCGAACTGAAAGCCGGCAAGGTCGGCCCGGTACGGGTTAACGGGCGCTGGGATGGCGAGCGCCTGCGCGGTCAGGCCTGGTGGCCCACGCAGTCGCTGACGGTTTTTCAGCCGTTGCTCAGCCCCGATCTGAAAATGAAAATTCGCGCGGGCGAACTGCGCGCTCAGGTGGCGTTTTCTGCCGCCGCTCAGCAGGGTTTTCACGCGGGCGGACACTGGACGGTGAAAAACGGCAGCGTCTGGACGCCAGACAGCCAGATTAACGGCATCGATTTCTCGCTGCCATTCCGTCTGCAAAACCAACAGTGGCATTTTGGCTTACGTGGGCCGGTTTCATTGCGCATCGCAGAAATCAAGAATCAGTTTGCCATGCAGAATATTCAGGCTGACTTACAAGGCGCCTGGCCATGGCGGGAAAACGATCCGCTCTGGTTGCAGGATGTCAGCATGGATCTGCTGGGCGGGAAAATTACGATGCCGTCTCTGCGGATGCCACAGCACAGCCCGGCGCGCGTGTCGCTTCGGGATATCAGCCTGAGTAAACTCGTCAGCGCGATTAAACCCAGGCAGTTCGCGATGTCGGGCAGGGTGAATGGCGAATTACCGCTGTGGATCACGAATGCGCGCTGGATCATCGAAAATGGCTGGATTGCCAACAGCGGGCCGCTGACCTTCCGGATGGATAAAGACATGGCCGATGCCATCACCCAAAATAATATTGCGGCAGGCGCCGCGATGGACTGGCTGCGCTATATGGAGATTTCGCGTTCCTGGGCCACGCTGAATCTGGATAATCTGGGCGAACTGACCATGGTCGCGCAGGTGCAGGGCACCAGCCGTTTCAGCAACCGCAACCAGACCGTAAATTTAAACTATCGTCATCAGGAAAACCTGTTCCAGTTGTGGCGCAGCCTGCGCTTTGGCGATAATTTGCAATCCTGGGTGGAGGAAAATGCCACTCTGCCGTCGAAAAAGGAACCCTCACCATGAGCCTCAGGGCCTTACTGCTGCTGATAGCCGGACTCCCGCTGACGGGCTGTGTACCGCGCATCGAAGTTGCCGCGCCAAAAGATCCGATTACCATCAACATGAATGTGAAAATCGAGCATGAGATCCACATTAAAGTGGACAAGGATGTGGAAGCGTTACTGAAAAATCAGAGCGACCTGTTTTGAGGAGAGCCCGCATGAAACGCATCGGCATCACATGCTTACTGGCCCTTACGATGAGCCTGCCCGCCTGGGCATTGACGCTGGATGAAGCCCGTCAGTCAGGTCGGGTGGGAGAAACACTGTCAGGATATATTGCGCCGCGCGCAGATGACAGCGACACGCTGGCACTGGTTAAACGCATTAATGACGGTCGTGCTGCACAGTATCAACGTCTGGCAGAGCAGAACAACCTGACAACGGATGAGGTGGCCAGAATCGCCGGACAGAAGCTGGTAAACCGTGCCGCAGCGGGGGAATATGTACGCGGCATCAACGGACAGTGGCTCAGGAAATAGCCGGGCGACAACGTTGTACGGCAGGCATAAAAAAACCGGGCTCAGCCCGGTTTTCCAGATAAGATCGGCGAATCAGGCTGCAACGATGTGTTTGATCGCGTCTTTTGCTTCGGCGGTGGCTTTTGTCGCGACTTCCGGGCCATAGGCAATGCCTTCGGCAAACACAAACTCGACATCAGTGATACCGATAAAGCCCAGGAACAGCTTGACGTAAGGAGTCAGCAGGTCAGAAGCGGTATCTTTGTGAATGCCACCACGGCTGGACAGAATCACGGCGCGCTTGCCTTTGACCAGGCCTTCCGGGCCGGCTTCGGTATAACGGAAAGTCACGCCAGCACGGGCGATCAGGTCGAAATAGTTCTTCAACTGCGTCGGGATGTTGAAGTTGTACATTGGGGCAGCAATCACCACCACATCATGTGCCTGCAGCTCTGCAATCAGCGCATCAGACAGTGACAAGGCTTCCTGCTGACGCGGAGACAGCGGCGCATCGGAAGGACGCAGCGCGCCCACTAACTCACCATCCAGCACCGGTACCGGGT
The DNA here is from genome assembly GCF_011044475.1 of Pantoea stewartii. Classification (NCBI taxonomy): domain Bacteria; kingdom Pseudomonadati; phylum Pseudomonadota; class Gammaproteobacteria; order Enterobacterales; family Erwiniaceae; genus Pantoea; species Pantoea stewartii. Next base: position 543,388 of record NZ_CP049115.1, on the reverse strand, counting down.
TTTCTGCCAGGTCACGCACGGTCACCTGATCGCCTTTGGCCTTTGCCTGCTCAGCATAGAAGTCAGCCAGCTGACCAGATTGTGAATAGCCTGCAAGAATGCTTGATTTCAGAACTAATACTTTGCTCATCGTAGTTTCCTGTCTGTTACGCGGAAGGCTTTCCGCTCAATGGCTTACACTTTACAAACATTGAACGGAGCGGGAAAGCGCAATATTTCGAGAGCTATATTCGAATTAATTGAACAACCCGTCATGCGCGAGGTCCGCGCGGCAAACGGGAATGTGCTATGATAGGCGCAATTATTATCGTTAATCAGCGGGTTATCTTAGCACTGTACGCTGAGTCCATACCGCCTGAGTAAGGTACGTCATTACTATGTCTTCTCCGGTTTCATCTCCCTTAACGCCGCTTTGGTCGCGGCTTGATGCCCTGATGCTGCGCGACCGGCAGCGGCTGCAACGCCGGTTGCACGGTGCCAGAAAAGTGAAAAATCCTGATGCCCAACACGGTATTGCCGCCGAACTGGAGCAGGATATTCTCGCGGCTGAGCAGCGCGTGGCCCAGCGTATTGCCGCCACACCGCGCATCACGTTCCCGGATAATCTTCCGGTCAGTCAGAAACAGCAGGATATCGCGGATGCGATTCGCGCTCATCAGGTCGTGATCGTGGCAGGTGAAACCGGCTCGGGAAAAACCACCCAGTTGCCCAAAATTTGCCTGGCGCTGGGACGCGGTATCACCGGTTTAATTGGCCATACGCAACCTCGTCGTCTTGCGGCGCGCACCGTCGCGAACCGCATTGCCGAAGAGCTGGAAACGTCGCTGGGCGGCTGCGTCGGCTACAAAGTGCGCTTTAATGATCAGGTCGGTGAAACCACGCAGATTAAGCTGATGACCGACGGGATTCTGCTGGCGGAGATCCAGCAGGATCGCCTGTTAATGCAGTATGACACCATCATCATTGATGAAGCGCACGAACGCAGTCTGAATATCGACTTCCTGCTGGGCTATTTGCGTGAGCTGCTGCCGCGCCGTCCCGATCTTAAAGTCATTATCACCTCGGCGACCATCGATCCGCAGCGCTTCTCCCGCCACTTTAACAACGCGCCGGTGATTGAAGTATCGGGCCGGACTTATCCGGTGGAAGTCCGTTATCGTCCGGTCGTCGAAGAGGCGGACGATGTGGAACGCGATCAGCTTCAGGCGATCTTTGATGCGGTTGATGAGCTGAGCCAGGAGGGCCGGGGCGATATTCTGATCTTCATGAGCGGCGAGCGGGAGATTCGCGATACCGCCGATGCGCTGATGAAGCGCGATTTGCCGCATACCGAAGTGCTGCCGCTGTATGCGCGTCTGTCGAACAGTGAGCAAAATCGGGTATTTCAGTCACACAGCGGGCGACGTATCGTGCTGGCGACGAACGTTGCCGAAACCTCGCTCACCGTGCCGGGCATCAAGTACGTCATCGATCCGGGCACGGCGCGCATCAGCCGCTACAGCTACCGCACCAAAGTTCAGCGTCTGCCGATAGAGCCCATTTCTCAGGCTTCCGCGAATCAGCGTAAAGGACGTTGCGGCCGCGTATCGGAAGGGATCTGTATCCGGTTGTATTCTGAAGCGGATTTCCTGAGCCGTCCGGCCTTTACCGATCCCGAAATTCTGCGCACCAATCTGGCCTCAGTCATTCTGCAGATGACCGCGCTGGGACTGGGCGATATTGCGGCGTTCCCGTTTGTGGAAGCGCCGGATAAACGCCATATCCAGGACGGCGTCAGATTGCTGGAGGAGCTGGGCGCGCTGACCCTGAGCGAAGAAGGCCATTATAAGCTCACCGGCTCCGGCCGCCAGCTGGCGCAACTGCCTGTGGATCCGCGCCTGGCACGCATGGTGCTGGCTGCCCGGCAGTACGGCTGTGTGCGCGAAGTGATGATTATCGCGGCAGGTTTGTCGATACAGGATCCGCGCGAACGCCCGGCAGAAAAGAAGCAGGCCTCCGATGAAAAACACCGGCGTTTTGCTGACAAAGAGTCTGATTTTATGGCCTTTGTTAACCTGTGGAACTACCTGGGCGAGCAGCAAAAAGCGCTGTCCGGCAATGTCTTCCGTCGCCAGTGTAAAGCCGATTTCCTTAACTACCTGCGCGTACGGGAATGGCAGGATATCTATACCCAACTGCGTCAGGTGGTCCGTGAACTTGGTATTCCGGTGAACAGCGAACCGGCGGAGTATCGCGAGATCCACTGCGCGTTACTGACCGGTTTACTGTCGCATATCGGCCAGAAAGATGCGGAAAAGCAGGAGTTTACCGGTGCACGCAATGCGCGCTTTGCCATTTTTCCGGGCTCAGGTTTATTCAAAAAACCGCCCAAGTGGACAATGGTGGCGGAGCTGGTGGAAACCAGCCGACTCTGGGGCCGTATTGCCGCGCGTATCGATCCGGAATGGATAGAACCGCTGGCACAGCATCTGATCAAACGTAGCTACAGTGAACCGCACTGGGAGAAATCGCAGGGCGCCGTCATGGCCAGTGAGAAAGTCACCTTGTACGGCTTGCCGATTGTGGCCGCGCGCAAGGTCAACTATGGCGCGATCGATCCTACGCTGAGTCGCGAATTGTTTATTCGCCACGCGCTGGTGGAAGGCGACTGGCAAACGCGCCACGCATTTTTCCGTGCTAATCAGAAGCTGCGCAGTGAAGTGGAAGACCTGGAACATAAATCGCGTCGCCGCGACATTCTGGTAGATGACGAAACCTTGTTTGCCTTTTACGACCAACGTGTAGGGAAAGAGGTGGTTTCCGCACGCCACTTTGACAGCTGGTGGAAACAGGTCAGCAAAACCACCCCGGAACTGCTCAATTTTGATAAGCAGATGCTGATCAAAGCGGGCGCCGATACGGTCAGCCAGCTCGACTATCCCAATGTCTGGCATCAGGGCAATCTCAAACTCAGGTTGAGTTATCAGTTTGAACCCGGTGCGGATGCCGATGGCGTGACGGTCCATATTCCGCTTCCGCTGCTGAACCAGGTCGATGAAGCCGGCTTTGAGTGGCAGATTCCCGGTGTACGGCGTGAACTGATTATTGCGCTGATTAAATCGTTACCGAAGCCGCTGCGTCGTCATCTGGTGCCCGCGCCAAACTATGCCGAGGCGTTTTTAGGCCGCGTGACCGCAATGGAAATGCCGCTGCTTGATGCCCTGTCGCGCGAGTTCCGCCGGATGACGGGCGTGACGCTGGAGCGGGACGACTGGCAATGGGAACAGGTGCCCGATCATCTGAAAATGACCTTCCGGGTGGTAGACGAACACAACCGTAAGCTGCAGGAAGGTAAAGATCTCGCGGCGCTGAAAGTGCTGCTTAAAGGCAAGGTGCAGGAAACGCTGTCCAACGTGGCGGATGATGGTCTGGAACAGCGCGGTTTACATCTCTGGAGCTTTGGCGATTTGCCTCGCAGCTACGAGCAAAAACGCGGCAACTACCAGGTGAAAGCCTGGCCCGCGCTGGTCGATGAGAAAGACAGTGTGGCCATCCGGTTATTCGACAGTGAGCATGAGCAGCAGAAAATGATGTGGCGCGGTCAGCGTCGGTTGCTGTTGCTTAATATTCCGTCGCCGGTGAAATATCTGCACGAAAAATTGCCGAATAAAGCCAAGCTGGGCCTCTATTTTAATCCCTATGGCAAAGTGATGGAGCTGATCGATGACTGTATTGCCTGCGGTATCGATAAGCTGATTGCCGAGGCGGGTGGACCGGCCTGGGAACAGGCGGCCTTCGATGCGCTGCGCGAGAAGGTCCGCGCCGAGCTGAATGATACCGTGGTGGAGATAGCAAAGCAGGTTGAGCAGATTCTGACGGCGGTCTTCAATATCAATAAGCGCCTTAAAGGTCGGGTTGATATGACACTGGCGCTGGCGCTGGCCGATATTAAGGCGCAGATGAATGGGCTGGTGTACCGGGGATTTGTGACCCAAAATGGCTGGCGGCATCTGGCAGATACCTTACGTTACCTGCACGGTATTGAGCGTCGGCTGGAAAAATTGCCGGTTGATCCCCACAGCGACCGCGCCCGTATGCTCCGGGTTCAGGCCGTTGAACAGGCTTGGCAGGCCTGGCGCAACAAACTGCCGCCGCAGCGTCAGGATGATGAGGATGTGCTGCATATTCGCTGGATGCTGGAAGAACTCCGCATCAGTCTGTTCGCACAGCAGCTTGGCACGCCTTATCCCATTTCAGATAAGCGCATCATGCAGGCGATGGAGCAGATCACCGCCTGACGGCGGCAAACAGGGTCTTGTAAGAATAAAAAAGCCCGCATTCTTAAATGCGGGCTTTTTTGTGTAACGGTGAGAGCTACTGCGCCAGCGCTTCCAGCCGGTCTTTAAATGACGTCACGGCAATCGCGCGGTTGTCAGCCAGATAACGGTCTTTCGCCGCCGGGGCAGAACTCTGCACCGCTATCAGTTGCCAGCCCTTATCGCCTTTCAGCAGGAGCGGAGAACCGCTGTCGCCAGGCAAGGTATCGCACTGATGCGATAAAACCGCCCGTTGCGCCCAGCCGGTAATCAGGCAGTCGCTGTGTGAATACAGGCTGTCGAGATGATCGGCGGGATAACCTGCCTGGGTCACCTTGCGGCCCGCCGCTTTCAGCGCTTCGGTTAAGTCACTACGCGAACCTTCAAACAGCGGAATCGGCGTAATGGCAGAAGGGGGATTGCGCAAAATAATCAAACCGTAATCGAACGGCGCTGCATTGCTGGGGACGATCCAGCCTTCGCCATCCGCTTTCAGCTTATGCACCAGCGACGGTTCAACGCGCGCATCGATGTCATGAATTTCGTAGCGCCAGCCTTTTTTGGTAGACATAAAACGTAGCGCTACGGGTTTATCAAATTTACCTGGAGGTGTCAGTAAACAGTGGCCCGCCGTCAGGGCAAGATGGGGAGAAATTAACGTGGCTGTGCACAGATTACCGCTCTCGGTTTCCAGTTGTCCTATCGCATCCCAGGGGGCCGCGCTGACATCGGTAATGGCCTGGCGATGATCTTTGCCAAAAAACAACATTTTAATTTCGGCGGGTGTCGGTGAATCATCATTATCATCAGCATGAACAAACGCGGTGAAACTGAAAAGTCCAACGATTAACAGGGTAGCCAGGCGCATAGAACTCTCAATAGCGAGAAAAAGAAAACGTTTTTGTTATTACTAAAGTGACATAACTATAGTCAGTGAGGCGTGAAAAAGGGAGTTTTTTCAGTGAATCAGTACGCTACAGCGACTAAATAAAAAAACTGGCCGCGATAACGCCACATAAGATCATCACAATCAGAATAATTTCGAAGCGATAGCGACGGACCATATTAGCCACTCCAGTAAAGAAACACCCGGCAGAACCGGGTGTTTTTAATTATTAACGCTTACTCGGACCCTAAAGGGCGACCTTATTTTTTAGCGGCTTTTTTGTGGTGCTTTTTAGCTGCCTGGGCTTTCTGAGCTGGCTTTTTGGTGTGTTTTTTAGCGGCCTGAGCTTTCTGGGCTGCTTTTTTGTGGTGCTTTTTAGCAGCCTGAGCTTTCTGGGCAGCTTTTTTGTGGTGTTTTTTAGCAGCCTGGGCTTTCTGAGCTGGTTTTTTGGTGTGTTTCTTAGCAGCCTGCGCTTTCTGTGCAGTGTCTTTCTTCGCTACTTTCTTCTTAGCGGCCTGCGCTTTCTGGGCAGCTTTTTTGTGGTGTTTCTTAGCAGCCTGCGCTTTCTGTGCAGCTTTATGATGCTTCTTATGGACAGCAGCTTTGTGCTCAGCTTTAGCAGGTGCAGCGGTGGTGGTCGCAGCCGCTGGAGCAGCAGTTGCAGGAGCGGCAGTTGTCTCAGCAGCGAAAGCAACTGAAGACAGACCCATAGCAGCGGCGATTACCAGTGCAAATAATTTTTTCATTGCAAAATCCTCGGACTATTTTTTCATGTGTAGCCCACTGCGGGGCCGGTGAGAAGACTATATGAAAATAAAACTGGCGCGTCCGTGGGTGATTGGTATCGCTGTGTAACCGATTGTACAAAGGGGATGTACGGGAGGAAAAGGCGGCCCTCAGGCCGCCTGCTACCTTAACTGTTCAGGTAACGTTGCTCAAGATGTTTGCGGAAATAGTCTGGGTTGAGCGCTTCGCCAGTAGCATTGACAATCAACTGTTCGGTGGTGAAACGGCTGCCATGTTGCCAGATATTCTGCTGCAGCCAGTCAAATACCGGCTGCAGGTCGCCATGCTGTATCAGCTCGGCGGATTGCGGAATTGCGTTTTGTAACGCCTGGAACAGCTGCGCAGCGTACATCGCCCCGAGTGTGTATGTCGGGAAATAGCCGAAGGCGCCATCGGTCCAGTGAATATCCTGCATGCAGCCATCGCGGTAGTTGCCGCGCGTATCCAGACCCAGGGATTGTTGCATCTTTTCATCCCACAGCGCCGGAATGTCTTCAACCTCAATCTCGCCTTCAATCAGCGCGCGTTCGATCTCGTAGCGCAGAATGACGTGCGCCGGATAGCTCAGTTCGTCCGCGTCCACCCGAATCAGGCCCGGTTTAACCTGCTGCGTCAGCCGGACAAAGTTATCTGCCTGAAGGGCGGGCTGGTCACCGAGCTGACTGATGATTTGCGGCAGGATACGCTGCAGGAAAGGTGCGCTGCGTCCCAGTTGCATTTCCATAAACAGACTTTGTGACTCATGGATGGCCGTGGATCGCGCCAGCGCAACCGGCTGACCGCGCCATTGCTCAGGCAAATTCTGTTCGTAGCGCGCGTGGCCAGTCTCATGAATGACGCCCATCATGGCGCTCAGAAACTCATCCTGATTGTAGCGGGTAGTAATACGCACATCCTCGGGCACGCCGCCGCAGAAAGGGTGCGCGCTAATGTCCAGGCGGCCATGGTTAAAATCAAACCCCAGCTCGGCCATCACGCGTAAACCCAGTTCGCGCTGTGAGGCTATCGGGAACGGTCCCTGTGGCGTGATCACCGGCTGCTGAGCCTGTTTTTCGACGACCTGCTGCAACAAGTGTGGAAGCCAGGTTTTTAACTGCCCGAAGGTATGATCCAGCGTGGCGCTGGTCATGCCCGGTTCAAACACGTCAAGCAGCGCGTCATAGCGGGAGCAGCCGTTCGCTTGCGCACGCAGTTCAGCTTCCTGACGGCTTAAGCGTACGACCTCTTTCAAATTGGTCGCAAAACCCTGCCAGTCGTTTGCCGGACGCTGTGTGCGCCAGGCATGCTCACAGCGCGATCCCGCAATGGATTTGGCTTCGACCAGTTCAGCAGGCAGTAATGTTGCCTGAACATAAGCGCGGCGCATTTCGCCCAGATTGGCGCGTTCAACATCATTCAGCGATTGCTGTTCTGCCTGATCCAGCCAGTCGCCAATGCGTTTATCCGTCAGAATCTGATGTTGCAGCACACTCATTTCCGCCAGCGCTTCGCCTCGTGCGGCGCTGCCGCCGGTGGGCATCATGGTTTGCATGTCCCATCCGGCGATGGCGCTGAGATGACTGAAACGCGACAGGCGCTGGAAGGTCTTACAAAGGTGTTGATAGGCTGAAGTCACACAAAGCTCCTGAATGCGTTAACGTCGTGGAAGTTCCCGAAAGGGGAGATCGAGCGGCCAGCTAAAACGCAGGCTGGCACCACCAAGCGGGCTGGTTTCAACGGAAACCCGGCCGCTGAGCGCATGGGCGATGGAGTGAACGATGGCCAGGCCAAGTCCACAGCCGCCCGTTGCGCGGTCGCGACTCGGATCGAGCCGGACAAAGGGTTCAAATACACGTTCACGTTCTTCATGGGGGATCCCCGGACCGTCATCGTCGACCTGCAAATTACCGACTGCGCCGTCAAACCATAAGCTGACCCTCAGGCGCTGGTTTGCATAGCGCAGCGCATTATTGACAAGGTTGTCCAGCACGCGCTCCATAAGCCGGGTGTCTGAAACGCCGTAATTTTCCCGCTGGGGTAAATCCAGCTCAATCTGCGTATCCGGGTTGATGGCCTGGAAGTCTTCCATGCGTTCACGCAACCAGCTGGCCAGATCCAGCGACTGCAAATTAAGGTCGACGCGTGGACGATCCAGACGGGCATAGGTCAGCAGCTCTTCAATCAGGCTTTCCAGCTGACTCACATCACGATTCAGCGCCGCGGATTCGGCTTCGCTCAGGTTATCGCTCATCTCCAGACGATAGCGCAGCCGCACAAGCGGTGTACGCAACTCGTGAGCGATACCATCAATAAGCTGTTTCTTGCTGGCGACGAGCGTATTGATATTCTCAGCCATTTGGTTAAACGCCACGCCAACGCGAAACAGGCTGGAGGTGCTGTCGAAATGAGTACGCACGTCCAGTTGCCCCTGACCAAAACGCTGAGCGGCATGTTCGAGTCGCAGCATCTCTTTCCAGTGCGGACGCAGCCAGATAAATACCGGCAGCCCAAGCGACATGCCAATAAATACGACCAGTGCCATATCCAGCAGGCGCATTTGATGCAGATAAAAAAGGTAAGGTATAGGTCCGACGGTCAGGACATAATGACTACGCGGAATGTGTTGCAGGAAGGTGTATTTGTCGTCCAGCGCAACGATTTCGCCCGCACGCAGACGGCGTAACTCATTTTCATCCAGTTCGAACCGGCTCATGGGCTCAATATGCAGCTCAAATGACAAACCGAGATCCAGACTTTTGATCGTCTTATTCCAGTCGCGCGGCGGGATTTCACGCAGTTCACTGCGAATCAGGTAGAGCGAGCTGGCCATCAAGTCGTTCATGGACTGGCGGCCTGCGCGTTCGGCGGTAAATTTATAGACCAGCCCGACCATCAGCGACATCACCAGAAAACAGACAAACAGCAGCAGGTAGAACTGAATAAAAAGTTTTTTCATACCGAACGCGTGTCCCAGGCCTGCGGCGCAAACAAATAGCCTTTGTTGCGGATGGTTTTGATACGGAATGGCTCTGTTGCGCTGTCGTGCAGTTTTTTACGCAAACGCGAGATGGCGACATCAATACTGCGATCCATGCCATCGTAACTGACGCCGCGTAAGGTTTTCAGCAAGGCATCACGGTTAAGAATTTGTCCAGCATGGCTGGCCAGCACCCAAAGCAGATCAAAATCCGCCGTGGACAGGGCGATATTTTCTTCAAACAGCACGACCTGGCGATTCAGGGCATCGATGGTCAGTGAGCCAAAGCGCAACATGCGTGTATTTTTCGTCGGCGCAGGGGCTTCTTCACTTTGCACCTGTTGTGACTGACGCAGGTGCAGACGCAATCGCGCCAGCAAAACGGCTGGGGGGGCCGTTTTCAGAATATAGTCCTGCGCGCCCATCTCCAGCGCGAGGATATGGTTCATATCACTGTCAAGGGAGGTCAGCAGCACGATCGGCCCCTGCCAGTTTGCCCGTAAGTCACGGCAGATTGACATGCCATCTTTGCCGGGCAGCATGATGTCGAGCATGACCAGGTCGGGTTGCTGTTCGGCAATGGTGGCTTCAGCCCGATCGCCGCGCGTCTCAACAATCACCTCAATATCATGACGTCCCAGGTAGGCGGCAATGAGCGAACCGACCTCCGGTTCATCTTCTACGTAAACGATTTTATGCATAATTCACACTAACGTAAAAAGGAGGGATAAAGCATAACTTTTCCTGGCGCAGAGCTCTATCCAATCACACGAAATATCCTTGAGTAACTGGTATATAATCCGCAAAATATGCAATCATTAACCCTGCGTTTAATATGAGTTCCGGATTCATTGTGATCACCTTGAGGAGCCAAAGTGTTTGATAAAGAGCTGGCATCAGCGGTATACCGTGATCGCATCCGCTTTAACTACAGTGATTTCCTGTCGGCATCCTGCAAAAAACGTTGGAGCTTTGTGGATGCCATCTATGGCGTACTGCCCATATTCGGCATGGTGACACGCAAATCTGCGCACAGTTTACAGGCAAGTGAAGATCACCTGAAAGAATTAGCCTTGCAAATCATATCAACCCAGGTCAGCGACGAAATCAACATCGCCCGCCTGATTACGTTAGCCGAGCAGCAGCACATTGCCCGCGTGGATATCCAGCTTCCGTATCCGCTGTCAGAGAAACAGCTGGAGGCGATTCATGAAGAGTACCGTAAGCCCGTGACGCTGACACAGCAGGATGACCTGCTGTGCGTGGTTCTCGGTCAGTCTCACTAAGTCAGTAGGGCCCACATCGCAGGCAGGGTTGCCACCATGATGCAGACCATGGCAACCCGCTCAACGGGCCGCAGTGCCACCGCATGTCCGCCCCGACGTGCGAACATAAACAGCAAAATGCCCGGCGCATAGAGCACGACAGACATAAACAGATGCAGTGGACCGGAGGCATACAGCAACCAGATGCCGTACACGCTGGCACCGATGCCTGTCACGAGCGCCCAGGGTTTATGTTGCCCTTTGACCACCTTGATCAAATACAATCCCACCAGCAAATAGGGCACCAGAATCATTTCTGAGGCAATGGTCAACAGCATGTTGTAATCCGCACCGGTCAGGGCGATCAGGATCAGGCAAACCTGCACACTACCGTTTGTCAGCCACAGTGAGGCGGCTGGCGCATTACGGACGTTCTGGCGGGCAATACTGCGGGGGAAGGCACCTTGCTGCGCGGCAATAAACGGCACTTCTGCCGCCATAATGGTCCAGCTCAGATAGGCACCGCAGACAGAAATAATCAAGCCCACGACAATGATTGCGTTACCCCAGCTTCCCGTCAGTTGCGTCATCAGGCCCGCCATTGAAGGGTTACGCATTTCAGCCAGCGCCGCGCGCGGCACGATCCCTAACGACAGCAGGGTGACCAGCAGATAAACCAGCAGGGCGGCCAGCACGGCCAGCAGCGTCGCCCGTCCGACATCTTTTTTATGGCGAGCACGCGACGAGACCACTACAGCACCTTCCACGCCGATAAACACCCACAGCGTGATTAACATGGTCTGTTTGACCTGTTGCCATAACGGAACGCCGAGGCTCAGCCCGGAAAAATCAAAATGGAAGCGGTCATAATTGAAGGCCATGACGGCCAGCACCACAAACAGCAGCAGCGGCACCAGTTTGCCCAGTGTCGCCAGCAGGTTAATGCTGGCGGCGGTCTGAACGCCCCGCAATACCAGCCAGTGAACCAGCCACAGCACTACGGATGCGCCCAGCATCGCCTGCCAGGTATTCCCGTTACCAAAAATAACCCTGTCTGGCGTATCGGTGAAGAAACTCAGGGCAGAGAAAACAATAACCAGATAGGACACGTTGGCGATAACCGCACACAGCCAGTAACCCCAGGCGGAACAAAATCCCGTCAATTCACCGAATCCAGCGCGGGCGTAGGTAAAGATACCGCCATCCAGATCGGGTTTGAGTCGCGTCAGCAGCAGCATCGCCAGCGACAGGAAAATAATCCCTGCGCCGGTGATCAGCCAGCCAGTCAGCAACGCGGCCGGACCTGCGACCGCCGCCATATTTTGTGGCAAGCTGAAAACACCCGCACCCAGCATGGAGCTGAGTACCAGCGCGGTCAGGGCACTGAGGCCTAATTTTTTCTCCAAAACATTCTTCCTGCGAGCATAAGTGGCTGGGTGACCAGCATAAACACCCTATTATATCGGTGTTGTGTTGCGTAAATCGCGTGTAATACGCTGAAAAACAGGCGGAGGATTTTACGGAGTGCGGTGAAGGATGGCAATGCGTGACTATGCAAAATTGCGCAGGGATTATGCAAACAGTTGGGCGGCTTGCGCCGCCCTTAATTGCTTATTTGAACAGATCGGCAGTCACGGTCAGGTTACCCCCGCTCTGGTTCTGCCACTGGCGTGTGATGTGGTAGAACTTCGCACCTTTGCCAGCCGCACGTTTGGCGGCTTCCTGCGAAACTTCGGTTGGTGTGCCGAAATGGCCGCTGAAGGTGACCGTATCAAACGGCTGCATCTGTGCCGCGGTGACTGCGTTCAGCTCCTGGATTTCCCGACCGTCTGGCAGCGTCACAGAATAGCGTTTACCGGTTGAACTCTGCGTCTCAAAGAAGCGGCCCACGGCATTGCTTGGGGTTTCAGAGGATGCTACGCCCGGAATCTCGACTTTTTTCGCCTCAGCACCGCCCGCGGCCAGCGCGGCTTTACCTGCCTGAGAATCCGCCGGAATGCTATCCGGGCTCTGCACGGCGCGCTGTTTTGCATCCGCCTTATAGATGTAAGCGGTAATGAACTGGTTGCCACCGGTATTGGCATCAACCTGACGCACAATAAAGAAGGACGCAGCGCCTTTTTCTTTCGCGGCTTTAGAAATTGCCTCGTTCACATCGGGCTGGCTGGGGAAAAAGCCGGTCACCGTCACGGTATCAAAGGGTTCAAGGCGATAGGCTTCCGCTTTCGGCAGCTCTTTCAGGCCATTAAACATCCGGTAGTCGGTTTCCTGACTCGCTTTAGGCGCATTCGCCTTATACAGATCCGCGGTTACGCGCCAGTTACCACTGTTACCGTTGCTGTCGTTAATACCTTGAATGTAATACGAATCTGCATTCAGTTCATCAGCACGTTTGGAGACGGCATCCGCCGCATCGCCAATTGCATTAAAACGACCGGTGATATTAATACGTTCGAATGGCTTCAACGCGGCCGCTTGTTCTGGCGTCAGCTCTTTAGCGGCAAACGCATTTCCCGCCAGCAGAGATAACAATGTAGATGCCAGAATAGTGTTCTTCAGCTTCATAAAAATGATCCTTCGCCTTACGCAAAATGAGTACGAAAACGTGCTGGACTCTTGATGTATAACAGAATAGCTGCTGATTATTACATGTTATAAACACGCTGTCGCAGCCAATTTTTGCGATTTCTCTCTCGTTGTGATCCGGTTTTTTTTATCACGGCATCACGAATCGGTATTTTACCTTACGCTTAAGACAGGCAGATGAATTAAACGTTCGTAACTTTATAAAAACCGTTAATACGTTGTTAAATTTAGGTTTTTCCGAAAGGGATATTCGTATCGAAGGGCGCTTAGTTAGTTATTTATCTGCCAGTGATTCGATCAGACAGTGACGTTATGCGGCATAACGAGGCCAAAACTGGATATTACCGCGAATGTGACATTGGTGCGTCTGTGCAGTAGATCACCTGTAACATTTTCAGTAGGTTTAGACACGATTATGCCCTTGCATTTATTCACACCGCCTGAACGCGGATGACGTCAGAGCAGTCTGTACCACAAGGGTCATCATCCTTTAATCGATGAAAGGGAACACTATGTTAATTGGAATACCCAAAGAGCGGTCAGCCAATGAGTCGCGCGTGGCTGCCACGCCGAAAACCGTTGAACAACTCATCAGGCTGGGTTTTAGCGTCACGATTGAACAGGGTGCGGGTAAGCCTGCCAGTTTTGATGATGACAGCTATGTCAACGCCGGCGCCACGCTGACCGATCGCCAGCAGGTCTGGCAAGCCGATATTGTGCTGAAAGTGAATGCACCCGGTGAAGACGACATTGCGCTGATGCGCGAGGGCAGCACGCTGGTCAGTTTTATCTGGCCTGCTCAGCACCCTGAACTGCTGGATAAACTGGCTGCGCGTAAGGTCACCGTTATGGCGATGGACGCCGTGCCCCGTATTTCCCGTGCGCAGTCGCTGGATGCGCTGAGCTCAATGGCCAATATTGCAGGTTATCGGGCCATCGTGGAGGCGGCACACGAATTTGGTCGCTTTTTCACCGGTCAGATCACCGCTGCCGGGAAAGTCCCGCCTGCCAAAGTGATGGTGATTGGTGCGGGCGTGGCGGGTCTGGCGGCAATCGGTGCCGCAGGCAGCCTGGGCGCGGTTGTTCGCGCCTTTGACACGCGTCCGGAAGTGAAGGAACAAGTGCAAAGTATGGGCGCAGAGTTCCTTGAACTGGATTTCAAAGAAGAGGCGGGCAGTGGTGATGGTTACGCCAGAGTCATGTCGGATGCTTTTATTAAAGCAGAAATGGCGCTGTTCGCTCAGCAGGCCCAGGAGGTGGATATTATTGTCACCACGGCGCTGATTCCGGGTAAACCTGCGCCGACGTTGATCACAAGGGAAATGGTGGCCAGCATGAAGCCTGGCAGCGTCATTGTTGACCTGGCGGCACAAACCGGCGGCAACTGTGCGCTTACCGTCGCCGATCGGGTCACTGTAACGGACAACGGCGTAAAAATTATCGGGTATACGGATCTGCCCAGCCGGTTACCGACGCAATCATCTCAGCTCTACGGCAGCAATCTCGTCAACCTGATGAAATTGCTTTGTAAAGAAAAGAATGGCGAGATCGTCATTGACTTTGATGATGTCGTCATCCGCGGTGTCACGGTGATTCGAGACGGCGAGATCACCTGGCCTGCGCCGCCAGTTCAGGTCTCCGCCGCGCCGAAGACCGCGGCTGCCGCTGCACCGGCGCAAACGAAAAGCCCGGCGACACCCGTTTCCCCCCGGCGTAAATATGGGCTGCTGGCAGGCGCTGTCGTACTCTTCGCCTGCCTCGCGAATGTTGCCCCCAGTGAATTCCTGTCACATTTCACCGTCTTTGCGCTGGCCTGTGTGGTGGGCTACTACGTGGTCTGGAATGTGAGTCATGCGCTGCATACGCCGCTCATGTCAGTCACCAATGCGATTTCGGGCATTATTGTGGTAGGGGCAATATTGCAAATGGGGCACGGCGGCTGGGTGAGTTTTCTTTCTTTTATTGCCGTATTGATCGCCAGCATCAATATCTTCGGTGGCTTCACCGTCACGCAGCGTATGCTGAAAATGTTTCGTAAGGGGTAAGCTATGTCTGGCGGATTAGTGACGGCAGCCTATATCGTTGCTGCAATTCTGTTCATTATGAGTCTGGCGGGTCTTTCAAAACATGAGACCTCAAGACAGGGCAATATATTTGGTATCAGCGGCATGGCGATTGCGCTGATCGCGTCTGTATTTGGTCCCGACAGCAGTCATGTTGTCTGGATTTTACTGGCGATGGTTATTGGCGGTGCCATCGGTATTCGGCTGGCGAAACGGGTAGAAATGACCGAAATGCCCGAGCTGGTGGCGATACTGCACAGCTTCGTCGGCCTGGCCGCCGTACTGGTAGGCATTAACAGCTATATCGATCATGCTCCTGGCTTGCCGGCAGTTATTGAAAACATCCATCTCAGCGAAGTCTTTATCGGCATCTTTATCGGTGCGGTCACCTTTACGGGCTCGCTGGTCGCCTTTGGCAAGTTGTGTGGCAAACTCTCGTCGCGGCCCTTAATGCTGCCTCAGCGTCATAAGCTGAATCTGCTGGCGCTGGTCGTCTCGTTTTTACTGCTACTGTGGTTTGTTAACACGCAAAGTCGCGGTGCGCAGGTGTTTGCGCTGGTGATCATGCTTATCATTGCGTTGGCGTTTGGCTGGCACCTGGTGGCCTCCATCGGTGGTGCAGACATGCCGGTCGTTGTTTCGATGCTCAACTCTTATTCCGGTTGGGCGGCCGCAGCGGCAGGGTTTATGCTCAGTAACGATCTGCTTATCGTGACCGGTGCGCTGGTAGGTTCCTCGGGGGCAATTCTCTCTTACATAATGTGTAAGGCCATGAATCGCTCGTTTATCAGCGTTATTGCCGGTGGATTTGGCAGCGATGGCACAGCTTCAACGACAAGTGATGAGACCGGCGAACATCGTGAAATCAGCGCAGAAGAAACGGCAGAGATGCTCCGATCTTCCCGTTCCGTGATCATTACGCCCGGCTACGGCATGGCCGTTGCACAGGCACAGTATCCGGTAGCGGAAATCACGGAAAAACTCCGCGCCCGCGGCATCAACGTGCGTTTTGGTATTCATCCGGTCGCCGGCCGTTTGCCTGGCCATATGAACGTTCTGCTGGCAGAGGCGAAAGTGCCTTATGACGTGGTGCTGGAAATGGACGAAATCAACGATGATTTTAGCGATACCGATACAGTACTGGTTATCGGGGCCAACGACACGGTTAATCCTGCGGCGCAGGATGATCCGGGCAGCCCGATTGCCGGTATGCCGGTGCTGGAAGTGTGGAAAGCGCAAAACGTTATTGTGTTCAAACGCTCAATGAATACGGGCTATGCCGGTGTGCAAAATCCGCTGTTCTTTAAAGAAAATACTCACATGCTATTTGGGGATGCCAAAGCCAGCGTAGAAAGTATTCTGAAAGCGCTGTAAAAGAAAAGGGCGACGATAACCGTCGCCCTTTTTACTGAAGGCCGCGTTAATCGTGCTCGTCTTCGTCGTCAAGCGTAATGGGTGAGACAAAATCATCCGGCTTAATCGCCAGCAGGTCACAGCGCAGGTGATCGATCACCTGCTCAGCCGTATTCCCCAGGAAAGCTGCCGACAGTCCGGTCCGTCCAATCGTCCCTAACACCACAATGCCCGCGCCAAGGTGGGCGGACAATTCCGGGATCACTTCTTCCGGCAGGCCTTTTTCAACGTGGGTAAACTCTTCACTGATGGAGAATTTTTGTCGCAGGGCCTTCATGGCTACCAGATGCTGGCCGCGAATGGCATCGTTGTAGACGCTGGGATCAAAGTCGGGCAGTTCGATAGCAATGTTGATTGGCGTAATCGGATAGGCGCCCACCAGATGCACTTCGGTATGATTGACGCTTTCGGCCAGTTTAACGGTTTCGCGAATGAGTTTCTGATTAAGCGCATCGTGGTGCGGTTCTTCGCTGGCCAGATTGACCGCCACCAGCGCTTTGCCGCCTTCGGGCCAGGGTTGATCCTTAACCATCCACACCGGGCAAGGGCACTTACGTAACAGGTGCCAGTCTGTCGGTGTAAAAATAACGGCTTCCAGCCGGTCGTGCTGGTGCGCCATTTTCAGCACTAAATCATGTTGATGCGCCAGCACTTCCTGGATGATTGCTTCATAGGGCCGGTTGTGCCAGATGACTTTAATGTCTATATCCACACCAGCATCCAGATAAGCCTGCGCCTGTTCACGAATCCATTCCGAGCGCTGGCTGATCACACCCTGACGCATCGCGGTGCGTTCATCTGGTGACAGCAGGGTGGTCATTTCGTATGAAAAGTCGTAGATGGGCAGAAATGCTTTGATTTTGCCGCCGATAAGCTGGTTGAGATAGACCGCACGTCGCAGCGCGGGCTGGTCATCCTGCTGAGGATCAATGGCGACCAGAATGTTTTGATACTGGGACATAGGCTACTCTCCTTAGACCGACGCGACTGGTTTAAAGATAGCCTATGTTAAGTGCACTAAGAAAGTGAAAAGATGTAGCCGGATCAACAAAATAAGATTTGTTAACCCGGCCTGAGGATTACGCCGCCTGGTGGCTCTGACCGGCCAGCGCTTCCAGCATCGCGTGGTTCTCAATGGTGATATATTTGCCTTTTACGGCCAGCATACCCGATTTCTGGAAACGCCCCAGCAGTCGGCTAATGGTTTCAACGGTTAACCCCAGATAATTCCCGATATCGCCGCGCGTCATCGTCAAACGGAACTCACGCTGTGAGAAGCCGCGCTGGCCATAGCGGCGGGATAAGTTCCAGACGAAGGCGGCCAGGCGCTCTTCCGCGTTTTTCTTGGACAGCAGCAAAATCATGTCCTGGTCGCCTTTAATTTCACCGCTCATCAGGCGCATCATCTGCTGACGCAGGGCAGGCATTTTGCCGGACAGGTCATCCAGCGTATCGAAAGGAATTTCGCAGACCATCGCCGTTTCCAGTGCCTGGGCGAAGCTGGGATGACTGGCGTTCATAATGGCGTCAAATCCCACCAGATCGCCGGCCAGGTGAAAACCGGTGATTTGTTCATCTCCCTGCTCGGTGATGGTATAGCTTTTAATGGTGCCGGAACGGATTGCGTAGAGCGACTTCAGCTCATCACCCGCTTTGAACAGCGTATGGCCTTTTTGAATGGGTTTTTTTCGCTCAATAATATTATCAAGCTGATCCAGCTCATGTTCATTAAGGGTGAAAGGGATGCATAGCTGACTGATGCTGCAATCCTGGCAGTGAATCGCACAACCGCCTGACTGAATACGTTTTTCAGGGAACATAGTAGTTTGCTCGACGATAATTGACTGGGGTCAATTTTACCATTTTCTCGGTGTAAGGGAACTCATCCGAGCAGTTTTTAGGCATACAAAAAGTGTGGTTTCCGCAATACTGCTAAAGGCTGTTATGACAGGGTTTTTTGATGTCATCTTATTAAGATCGTAAACAAATCTTTACGGATTTTTGATCTCATACAGAATTTATCTTAATCTGAAAGGCCAGAAGGGACGATAAAAACGGGATTAGCGCAGGCTTTACCGATTTTGCTACTATTTGGTTTCAAGTCAATTTTGCGTCATATCATTTACCAGGGGCGAGCCATGAACCTTGACGATGACAATCTGTTTCGTGACGCGATGAATGACGTTACGCCACTCAAAGATGCAGAAAATACGCGCTTGAATCACAGCGCCGCCAGCAAAAAAGTGCCGCCTCGGTCACCAGAACCTGAAGACGAAAACTTTTTAACCCGCGGTTACCTGGACATCATTCCTCTTGAGCAGCAACTTGAGTTTAAAGCTGAAGGCATCCAGCAGGGCGTGCTGAATAAATTACGCAAGGGGCAATATGCGCTGGATGCCAGCCTGAATCTGCTACGCCAGCCTGTTGAAACCTGCCGTCAAAATTTGTTTACCTTCATGCAGGATGTCCGTAAAGCCGGATACAGAAACCTGCTGATTATTCACGGCAAAGGCCGGGACAATGAATCTCATGCCAACATTGTGCGCAGCTATCTTGACCGCTGGTTGCGTGAATTTGACGACGTCCAGACCTTTTGTGTCGCACAGAAGCAGCATGGTGGCTCCGGTGCGCTGTATGTCGGTCTACGCAAAACGGAAAAAGCGCGTCAGGAAAACTGGGAGCGCCATGCTAAACGCAGTCGCTAGCTGTGAAACTTACGAATGGTACTCATCAACACTTCGGCGCTCAGGCTTAAGGTGTTACCGGTGCGCGTGATTATCCCGACGGGTTCACCCGGGCCGGGAGAGGTGATGGGCAACGATATCAGGGCATTGTGGCTGAGATCTTCTTTGACGGCCCCGGAAGGCACAAACCAGATGTAGTCATAGCGTAGCGCCAGCTGACGGGCCAGCGACGTTGAAGACGTTTCGACGCAATGGGGCGGCAGACAGCACCCTTGCTCATCCAGCATCTGCTGTGCCAGGCGGCGCGGCGCGGTGCCTTCCGGGGAAATCACAACAGGCCACTGCATGGCACGTGAAAGCGTGACGTTGTCACTTAAAAGCGGATGCTCCGGTCTGACGACCAGCTTTAATGACTCCAGAAACAGCAGTTCATAGGTCAGGCCGGTCATCATCTCTTTATCCGCCATTCGGCCGATGCCCAGATCAAACTCGCCCGCTCTCAGCCCCGCCAGCAACACATTATTATGTAAGGTGGCAACCTGAATGGTCGTGTTGGGACGCAGTTGATGAAAACGGTCAAGAATCTGTGGCAACATGCCCATCGCCGCCGTGGTTAAGGCACCAAGACGAATGACTACCGGACGCTCGTTGATCTGTTCATTAAAACTCTGGCCGGCATGATTCAGCGCTTCTAACACTTTTACCGCATGGATAAGAAACTGTTCTCCCATGGTGGTCAGTTGTGCGCCCAGCCGACCGCGTTCGAACAGGCGGACGCCAGTGAGTTCTTCAAGTTCGTTGAGGGTTTTAGAAAGCGCAGGTTGACTGAGACTTAAGGTCTCGGCTGCACGCCCCAGGGTTCCCTGCTGCGCGACGGCAACAAAGGCATGTAAATGGCGCAAGCGAATGCGCTGATTGAAAAGGATATTTTTTTCCATTTACCCAACTTAATGACATTGCCAGGTGACAGGCAACTATTTAAGCTGGATTTTGTTAACTTTGCTGCAAATTTTTATTAACAATGTGTACTTTTTGCAGCGGAGCGTTTTAAGTGGTTGATTATTAATGATGGCGTTGTTTTTCTGCCTGACACAACGTTTTTCACGGTTGCTGAAAAAACATCAACTTACCGCATTGCTTCTGCTTCGGCCGGAAATTTCATGCGTTTTATCGTTAACGATCAGCTATCATAAGTGCCGTTTTTTTTACCAAATCTGATAGTTGTTTAAGTCAGCCGTTGAGGAGTTTACCCGTGAGCAGTGTCGAGGCGGTAGATGTTCGCCAGTTAATTAATCAGGGTACTCTGAGTGGTGGCCAAATTCGGTTAATTGTACTCTGTTTTATCGTGGTTGCGCTTGATGGTATGGATATTGCCCTGATGGGCTTTATCGCGCCGACGCTGAAAACCGCCTGGCACGTCAGTACTCATCAGTTGGGTGTCGTGATCAGTGCAGCGCTGATTGGTCTGGCGCTGGGGGCGATGGTCGCCGGGCCGCTGGCCGACCGCTTTGGCCGCCGGTTAATGATCATTTTCAGCGTCCTGTTTTTTGGTCTGTGGACGCTGGTGACCGCATTTTCCCATAGTATCGAACAGATGATCCTGTTCCGTTTTTTGACCGGGCTGGGGCTGGGAGCGGCCATGCCCAATGTCAGTACGCTGGTGGCTGAATATGCGCCGGAGCGCCGCCGTTCATTCATTATCACCGTGGTGTTTTGTGGCTTTACCTTTGGGGCCGCCAGCGGCGGCTTTGCCGCGTCATGGTTGTTACCGCGTTATGACTGGCATTCCGTTCTGTTGCTGGGCGGCATTCTTCCTTTGCTGGTCCTGCCGGTCCTGATCCGTCAGCTTCCTGAATCGGTACGTTTCCTGATTAGTCGCGGTGCGCCCGCGCAGCACATTCGCGCCATTCTTGAACGTATTCTTCCCGGCAGTACGAGCCCGGATACGCATTTCCATGCGACCGAAGCGGAAAAATCACCTGCTGAACACAGCGCCATCGCAACGGTCATTTCTCCACGCTACCGCATCGGCAGCCTGATGCTCTGGGGCGGCTATTTTATGGGGCTGTTCCTGGTGTATCTGATCGGCAGCTGGCTGCCATCCCTGGTCAATACACAGGGAATGTCCGTGACGGAAGCGGCGATAATCACCGCGATGTACCAGGCAGGCGGCACGCTGGGATCGCTGTTTGCCGGCTGGCTGATGGATCGCTTCAATGCCAGTCTGTCGCTGGCTGTGATCTACTTCTGCGGCGGTATCGCTATTGTCGCGCTGGGTTTTTCACCGCCGCAGGTCGTTATCATGAGCGCCATTGCCTTCTGCAGCGGTTTTTGTTTTAACGGAGCGAATACCGGCATGAATGCGCTTTCCGCCAGCTACTATCCTACCCATGCCCGCGCAACCGGTTCCAGCTGGATGCACGGGGTGGGCCGAATCGGTGCCATCCTCAGTGCCTTTGTCGGGGCTGAAATGTTGTCACTCGGCTGGTCGTTCAGCGTTATTTTCTTGCTGCTCGCCATACCGGCACTGCTGACCACCGTGATGCTGGTGGTGAAAAATCGCTACGGTTTTAAGCCGATCACAAATTCATGATATTTTCCGCTGGCCGCAGCGCGTTGGATTACAGTAGCTGCAACGCTCATGCTGTCAGGTGGTAAATATGGATAACTTTATCAGTGCGGATACGATTCGCACGGGCTTCTCCCAGGCCATGTCGGACATGTATCAGCATGAAGTGCCGCTCTACGGGACGCTGATGCAGTTGGTGAAAGCAGTTAATGAGGCAACGCTTGCGGCTGATAGCGTGCTAGAGCAACGGCTGACCGAGGCCGATGAACTCAGCCGCCTCAGTCTGGAGCGCCACGGGGCCATTCGCGTCGGTAGCGCGGACGAGCTTGCCATGCTGCGCCAGATGTTTGCCGTCATGGGCATGTTTCCGGTGGGCTATTATGATCTGTCGCAGGCGGGCGTACCGGTGCACTCCACCGCGTTTCGCCCCATTGATGATGAAGCGCTGCAGCGCAATCCTTTTCGTATTTTTACCTCGCTGTTACGGCTGGAGCTGATTGCCGACCCGGCGCTTCGGGATGAAGCCGCACGGATATTAGCCTCGCGCGATATTTTCACGCCGGAATGCCGAAACCTCATCGCGCTGCATCAACAGCAGGGCGGACTGACGGCGCCCCAGGCGCAGGCGTTTATCAACGAAGCGCTGGAAACCTTCCGCTGGCATTCACACAGCCTTGTGGAGAGCCGCACCTATCAGGCGCTGAACCAGCAACATCGGTTGATCGCGGATGTGGTATGTTTTCCGGCCTGCCATATCAATCATCTTACGCCACGCACGCTGGATATTGATTGTGTTCAGGCGCTGATGCCGACGTATGGCATTGATCCCAAAACGGTGATCGAAGGTCCGCCCCGGCGCAAGGTGCCTGTTTTGTTACGCCAGACCAGCTTCAAGGCACTGGAAGAACCCGTCATTTTCACCGACGGTTTTCAGGGCACGCACACGGCGCGCTTCGGTGAGATCGAACAGCGCGGCGCGGCCTTAACGCCGCAGGGCCGCGCGCTTTACGATCGTCTGCTCAGCGAAGCCGGGAGCGGTGCGGATAATCAGCAGCACCAGCAGCAGCTCACGGCGACCTTTGCGGCTTTCCCGGATGATGAAAACGCATTACGTGAAGCCGGCTTAGCCTGGTTTACTTATCGGCTCAGCGAAAAAGGGCGAGCGGAACCGCCGCAGCGTGGGGAATCACTGGCAAGTCTGATTGAGCAGGGGCGGATTCTGGCGGACCCTATTATTTATGAAGATTTTCTGCCTGTCAGTGCGGCAGGGATTTTTCAGTCTAATCTCGGGGACAAAACGCCGACACGTTCGGCGGGACAGGCAAGCCGGAGCAGCTTTGAAACCGCACTGGGCTGCCCCGTGCAGGATGAAATGGTGCTGTATGCAGAGCGGCAGCGGGCGTCCTTACAGCGCTGCGGCATTACCTTATAATATGAACGGGGCGGAACCGCCCCGTTTTTCCTTTACTGCAGGCGCGTATCACGGACCAGCGTAAGTCTTCCCGCCCCCAGAAACATCACCACCAGAGCGCCGAACAGGTAAAGTGCTTCCGTTTCCAGTGCCCAGGCACCGACATCGGTGCGATGCCATACTGCGCCGGTTTTGACCAGCAGCGTGGCGACAACCATATTCACGGCAATGATAAACGCCGCTGGCCGGGTCATGAAGCCTGCGATCAGCATCAGCGGCGCAATCATTTCCCCCATCCAGGCACCCCAGGCGATAAAGCCCGGCAGACCGTGTTGTCGCAGCAAATGGGCAATCCAGCCCACGCCATGCACGAGCTTAAACTCACCATGAAACAGCAATAATCCCCCCAGAGTCAGACGTAGCAACAGTTTGCCGAGATCGGGATGATCGGTCATGCGCACAAAAACCTGATTGATACCGCTAAACATTGTCAGTTCCTCAAAGGCGTTTTCGTTACGCTCTCCACTAAAAACATTTTCATGACAGGGGTCAATCACGGCGACGCCTTCGGGCGATTTTTCAGCGCATTTACCGTTTTGCTTAACAACGCGTCAGAACTGGACAACATCAGATTGCCTGAAATAATGAAAAGGCACGCTAACAAGGAACACTGCATGAAAAATGACGGCCTGAAAATCGCGCTGACTGACGGAGAACTGCAGGGCACCCTTGATGACGGGATCTTTGTATTCAAGGGCATTCCGTATGCGGCACCGCCTGTCGGCGCGTATCGCTGGCGCGCGCCACAACCGGTTACGCCCTGGCACGGTGTACGCAATGCACAGCACTTTTCTGCAGCGAGTTGGCAGAATCGTGACTACTGCCTGGCGATTGGCGGAGGTGATCCTGGTGTATTCAGTGAAGACTGCCTGTACCTCAACGTCTGGACGCCAGAGCTGCAGCCAGAGGTTCCACTCCCGGTCATGGTCTGGCTTCACGGCGGTGGCTTTACGATCGGTTCAGGTGGGCTGGCACCCTATAGTGGAAAACCCTTAGCCTCGCGGGGTGCGGTGGTGGTGACCCTTAATTACCGTTTGGGACATCTGGGTTTTTTTGCTCATCCCGCACTGGAAAAAGAGCAGGCTGACACGGGCCATATCAACAATTTCGCGCTGCTTGATCAGATCGCGGCATTACGATGGGTACAGCAGCATATCGCCGCGTTTGGCGGGAATGCCAGCAACGTGACGCTGTTTGGCGAATCGTCGGGCGCCCGCAGTGTGCTTTCGCTTTGCTGCTCACCGCTGTCCCGGGGGTTGTTCCACAAAGGGATCGTGCAAAGTGCCTATAGCCTGCCAGACGTCACCCGCGACGCGGCACGTGAAAAAGGCGTTAAGGTGGCGACCACGCTGGGTTTACCGGCGGATGCCAGCATGGCGCAGCTGCGTGAGCTGCCTGCGGACGCCTTCTGGCCGCTGGACAGCTCGCTGGGCCTCGGTCCGGTGGCCATTGCCGGTGATACGGTGCTGCCCGAGCCGGTCCTGAAAACATTGATGGCGGGAAAACAGCACCGCCTGCCGCTGATGGCGGGCAGTAACAGCGATGAAGCGAGCGTACTGGTCTGGTTTGGCGTGGAGGCTGCCGCCGTGGTGGGACAGCTACGGCGTAATAACCATTTTCATTATCGGTTACTGCGCTGGATTTACCGTACCGGGGATGATGCGCTGCTGGGGCGGGCTGTCGCGCGGGATATGACGTTTAGCATTGTGCCCTGGCTGATCATGCGTGCGCAGGAGAAAGCGGGCATGCCGGGCTGGCGCTACTGGTTCGACTACGTTTCAGAACGATCGCACGATCTCTACCCGCACGGCACCTGGCATGGTAATGAAATCCCTTACGTGATGAATACGCTGGCGATGATGCCGCCTGCCGACGACGACCGCACCTTTACCGCCGCAGACCATGCTTTTTCTCAACAGGTTTGCGATTACTGGTTTCGCTTCGCACGTGATGTAACCCCGCACACGACGATGATTGAAGGCAAACAACGCTGGCCCGCCTGGCGCAAAAAGCATGACGTGACGATGTCACTGGGATGGCAGGGTCAAGCGGCTCTCAAACTGTTACCGGGTTTTATGCGCCGCCGCCTCGCTTTGTTCCGTTTGATGATGTCCCGCCTGGTGCGACTGTAAAGGGTGAACCAGCGCGGTGCGCGCCAAACGTACGCCGGCCTGCACATTTCCACCCGCACATTATCTGTGCGGGTGGATGAAAAAAAATAACAAGACCGTTACATTTTCCCGCGAGCTGCCGATAAATCTCCTGTGTCCGGTTTTACGGATTAACGTTCAAGGGATTTCTGTATGGGTATGCTTAAAAATTTCACTATTCGCACGGTTATGTTGACCATTCTGGGACTGTTTAGTCTGTTGTGGAGCGGCATTGGGCTGTTCAGCATTCATTCGCTTAACTCCCTCAGTGATGGCAATGATGTGGATCGCCATATCGTTGAGCAGATGACTGCGTTAAGTCAGGGTAACGACCAGTATTTTCGTATGATTACGCGTTTGTCGCGTGTGATGGAGAAAAAGGCCGCCGGTGTCGCCCAGGATGACACCGCCTTTGCTCCGGTACAGCAGGCGTTAGATAACATGCGTCATCAACTGGCGCTGTTTAAACAGCTGTCACCCGGACCTATGGACGCGGCCGTGACGAATGAGGTCATTGATAAATGGCAGCAACTGCTGGATCAGGGCGTCACCGTGCAGTTGCAGCGTGCCCGTCAGGATTCGCTGGATGCCTATCGTCAACAGGCGAATGACGTCACACCTGCGCTCAGCCGCGCCTTCGGTGCCAGCACCGAAGCGTTTAACAACGTGGCCAACAAGAAACTGGGACAAACCCGTGTCGAAGTGGATCGCCTGACCGCCGTGACTAAAACGATGATTTCAGCCACCGTGGTGATTGGTCTGCTGATTCTGCTGTTTACCGATCGTTATCTGGTCACAATGCTGGTCAAACCGCTGGAGAAAATTCGCGAGCATTTTGCCGTAATCGCCAAAGGGGATCTCAGTAAACCCGTTCAGGATATGGGCCGTAACTGCGTCGGTAAACTGGTTCCGCTGCTCAGTGCGATGCAGGACAGCCTGCGTGATGCGGTCAGTGCCATTCGCAGCGGCACAGAGAATATTTCGCGCGGTGCCGCCGAAATCTCTATTGGTAATAACGATCTGTCCTCCCGTACGGAAGAGCAGGCTGCCGCGCTGGAGCAAACCGCCGCCAGTATGGAACAGCTGACCGCGACCGTGAAATTTAACGCGGAAAATGCCCGTCAGGCCAGTGCACTGACCGAAGCGGCAACGCTGACGGCGAAGCAGGGCGGCAACCTGGTGGATGAAGTTGTGACCACCATGAACGGCATTTCCGACAGCTCGAAGAAAATCGCTGAGATCACCAACGTCATTAACGGTATTGCGTTTCAGACCAACATTCTGGCACTGAATGCGGCCGTAGAAGCCGCGCGTGCCGGTGAGCAAGGGCGAGGCTTTGCCGTCGTCGCCAGTGAAGTGCGCAATCTGGCACAGCGCAGCGCCGGTGCGGCGAAAGAAATCGCCGGGCTGATTGCCGATTCTGTGCAGCGCGTGGAAAAGGGCGCGGAACTGGTGGGTACCACCGGCGGCACGATGAGCGGCATTTTAAAATCCGTCCAGGATGTGGATGCAATTATGAAGCAGATCGCCGCCGCCTCGGAAGAGCAGAGCAAGGGCATTTCTCAGGTTGGTACGGCCGTAACGGAAATGGACAGTGTGACGCAGCAAAACGCGGCTCTGGTTGAAGAGGTTTCTGCCGCCGCCAGCGCGCTGGCGCTGCAGACGGAAGCGCTTCAGGCTTCTGTTGCACAGTTCCGGTTATCGAGCGATGCGCCGGTAGCGCTGACACAGGACAGAAGGCCGCCAGCGGCGTCTGCAGGCGTACTGCGTCCAAAAGCCGCCACGGCGGACAACGGCGACTGGGTCACCTTCTAATCAATATGATCACCGCCTTCATCATGAAGGCGGTGATGTTTCAACTGCCTGTCTTTGCCGTACTCCCCGATTGCGCCGCCAGATAACACAGTTTCTCCGCGACCTGATACGACTTAACGAACGACTTCACCGGCAGGAATTCGAAACGTGAATGGAAATTGTGCGCGCCTGTGAAAAAGTTAGGGGTGAAAATACCGCGGGCAGATAAGGCCGCGCCATCGGTACCGCCGCGCATGGGAATCACTTTGGGTGTAATGTCCAGATCGCGCATGGCAGCAAAAATCAGATCCAGCGCCCGGCGGTCGTCGCCCATGGCATTGCTGATATTGCTGTAAATATCGTGAATCGTTATCTCGACCTGTCCGGTGGGATAGCGTTCAGCAATCAGGCTGGCAACATGCTGCAATTGTTCTTTGCGCGCGGCAAAGCTCGCCAGATCGAAATCGCGAATTGATGCTTTCAGCGTCGCAACACTGGCATTGGCCTGCATTTCATTGAACCAGATATAGCCTTCACGGCCTTCCGTGTGTTCGGGCGTCGCCTGCCTGTCGAAGTGACTGATAAAGTCATGGGCCATCAGCAGCGGGTTGACCAGCACACCTTTACCGGACATCGGATGGGCGGGAACCCCGGTGAAACGCAGCTCTGCCGCCGCGCCATTGAAGTTTTCATAGACCACTTCACCCAGTTCACAACAGTCGATGGTCCAGGCAAAGTCCACATTAAAGCGGGTATTAAGATCCAGCGCTTTGGCACCGCGCAGGCCAATCTCTTCATCGGGGACAAACGCGACGACTACATCACCGTGCTGACCCTGCAGGTTTTCCGTTAACGTCATAACAACGCTAACCGCCGCTTTGTTATCGGCGCCCAGCACGCTGGTCCCGTCGCTGAAAATAATGTCCTGGCCCATATAAGGGGCAATTTCAGGATGCGCATCCCGGCGCAGCCAGATGTTCTGTTCGGGATTAAGGCACAGATCTTCGCCCTGCCAGGTCAGGATCTGCGGGTGAATATCAGGTGACAGACCGACGTCAACCGTATCAATGTGCGTAATAAACCCAATGCGTGGCGCGTCAGGGCAGTTGCCCGGTTTAACTGCCGTTACCGTCGCCTGTTCATCAACGACGACCTGTTCAAGCCCCAGTTCGCGCAATTCATCCGCCAGCAGCGCCGCCATCGCATGTTGATTCGGGGTGCTCGGTAAGGTGCTGGACTTTGCATCACTCTGACTGCTCACCGCCAGATAACGGAAAAAACGCGTGATCAACTGCGTCTGAAGTTTGTCGGTCATCACTAATCCTTATTAGTTGACTACATGCGGGGTTCGCTATGGTGAAGATTCATGCTATCAATCCACTGTTTGCACCGTTTATTTAGAGAGTCTGATATATAGAAGTCAACATAAAGCGAGGATAATAATGAGAAACAGGTTTACAACCCTGGGATTGCTGACGGCCGGTATCGCATTGGCAGGAAGTGTTAACGCGACGACGCTGGTCTACTGCTCAGAAGGCTCACCGGAGAACTTTAATCCGCAACTTTACACCTCGGGAACCAGCGTGGATGCCAGTGCCGTGCCGGTGTTTAACCGCCTGGTTGATTTTAAAACCGGCACCACAGAATTAATCCCAGGCCTTGCAGAACGCTGGGAGATCAGTCCCGACGGCAAAGTCTATACGTTCCATCTGCGGCATAACGTTAAATTTCAGAGCAATAAGCTGTTTACGCCCAGTCGTGATTTTAATGCGGATGACGTCATCTTCTCTTTTATGCGCCAGATGGACAGCAACCATCCCTATCACAACGTCTCGGGTGGGCACTATTCCAACTTCGACAGTCTTGAACTGGCCACGTTAATCACCCACATTGACCGCGTTGACGATCACACCGTGCGCTTTACGCTGGCGCACCCGGAAGCGCCATTTCTGGCCGATCTGGCCTGGTATTTCGCCTCCATTCACTCGGCTGAATATGCAGACAAGATGCTGAAAGCCGGCACACCGGAAAAAGTGGATAGCGATCCCATCGGAACAGGGCCTTTCCAGTTGGTTCAGTATCAAAAAGACTCACGCATTCTGTATAAGGCGTTTCCGGACTACTGGCAGGGCAAGGCCAGACTGGATAGGCTGATTTTCAGCATCACGCCAGACGCGGCCGTGCGCTACGCCAAACTGGAAAAAAATGAATGCCAGGTTATGCCGTTCCCGAATCCTGCCGATCTCGAAAAAATGAAACAAAATCCGGACATCACGCTGAAACAGGCCGCGGGACTGAATACCGGCTTCCTGGCCTTTAACACCACCAAAGCCCCGACCGATAATGTGCAGGTTCGCCAGGCGCTGGCCATGGCGATCAACAAGCCTGCTATTATCGAGGCGATTTTTAAAGGCACTGGCGTGGTGGCGAAAAACATTCTGCCCCCCGGCGTCTGGAGTGCCGACAAAGACCTGAAGGATTACGATTACGATCCGGAAAAAGCGAAAGCGTTATTGCAACAGGCAGGCGTGAAACCAGGGACGGAAATTGCGCTCTGGGCGATGCCGGTACAGCGTCCCTATAATCCCAACGCACGCAGAATGGCGGAGATGATCCAGGCAGACTGGGCAAAAGTGGGCATCAAAGCCAATATTGTCAGTTACGAATGGGGCGAATACCTGAAACGTGTGCGCAGCGGTGAACATCAGGCGGCCCTGATGGGCTGGACGACGGCAACCGGGGATCCGGATAACTTCTTTGGTCCGCTTTACAGTTGCACGTCGGCGAAAGGGGGATCGAACTCATCAAAATGGTGCTATCAGCCCTTTGAAAAGCTGATTACCGCCGCCCGTGCCGAACCCGATCAAGCCAAACGCACGGTCATGTATCTGCAGGCGCAGCAAATCATGCACGACCAGATGCCGGCCGTAATGATTGCCCATTCCACCATTTTCGAACCGATCCGCAAATCGGTGACCGGTTACGAAGTGGATCCCTTCGGCAAACATATCTTTTATCAGGTCGATATTAAGCCGTAATGTCCGTCACCGGCTTCACAGGGAGGTGAGTCGGTTTGCCTGCAAAATCCCTGATATGTTGTACAGTTAACCTGTATAGGTAATGAAGTGGAGCACAAAAATGGCAAACGGCTGGGCAGCAGAAGGGGCAGTACAGGAGCAAATCGACAGCACCGTTAATGACGGTATCGAACGTGTGCGTCAGTCACTGGGACAGGGGGAAAGTGCCACAGAATGCGAACTGTGCGGCGAGCCGATTCCCGAAGCCCGCCGTCAGGCACTCAAGGGCGTGCGTTATTGCGTTTCCTGTCAGGAAAAGATCGATAAGCAGAAAAAAGAGAGCAGTCTCTACAACCGGCGTGGGAGTAAAGACAGCCAGCTACGCTGATCTCAGGAGCCAGGCATCGCCAGGCCGCTGCCGATGAACCAGGCGAGAAAGCCAATACCTGCCACGATGATAGCGATGGGGAACAGCAGACCAATTCTCATAATTATCCTGTGAGGTTACGCCACGTCAGGCCAGCCGCAAGGCGGCACGGTTGTTCTTCAGCAAAGTAAATAATTCAAACTGCGTGGCGTCCGTGATCTGACGCTGCACTTCACCTTGCGTATACAGCAGCAGATGAATATGCCCCAGTTGACGCCAGACGATGATCGCCGAGGCAATCAAGGCGCAGGTCGTTTCTGCCTGCACGCATTCTACTGTAGCGTAGCGAACGTCGTCTAAATCATTCGTGAAAATTTTCACCGCCTCAGCAGGTAAGATGGCATGGAGATCCTGCAACATCACCCGGCTGACGCTACGCGACAGGTACAGCGTTAACCACTTTCTCGTCATGAACGTTGATCCTTTTTCGAGGTTAACAGATGTAATGGATGAGTCAGGTAGAAGGGCATCCTCTGACAATATAAGCGGTTATCCGGTGTGTTTAGCACCTCTGACGCGCTGCACCTTCGGACGCCGGAACAGGTCGTCTGGCCGTTCAGTGCCGCAGTGCATGATAGCAGACGAAGACGCATCGGCAGGCTTCTGCGAGGCGCAGAAGCCTGCTTCAGTTAACCATTAGAGCGTAACTGTGGGTAGCGCCGGAAAATATACACGCACCATAGCAGCGCGACCAGGCCGATCATCGCCCCCACGTTACCGACGTCAGACAGGCTCATATATACGCTCACCTGACTGCCCAGTAACGCGCCCGCACCGATGCCGATGTTGTAAATGCCGGACATCAGCGACATCGCCACGTCGGTGGCATCGGGGGCCAGTGACAGGACACGGATTTGCATCGCCAGGCCAATCATCATCATCGCCATTCCCCAGACGACGCAGAGGGTGATAATAGCGCCAGGACGCACGGCGGCAAAAATTAACAGCCCCATGCATAAGGTGACCAGGGCGATGGCGCTGATCAGCAACGCTGAGGGAAAGCGTTTACCCAGCGAACTGAACAGCAGACTGCCAATAATGCCGGCAGAACCAAACAGTAACAGCAGCAGGGTGGTAAAACTTTCGCTGGCATTCGCCACCAGTTGCATAAAGGGTTCAATATAGCTGTAAGCCGTATAGTGCGCGGTCACAATGAGTGTAACCAGCAGGTACATGCCTGCCAGGGCCGGGCGGCGGAACAACAGCGGTACGCTGCTCAATGAACCGGTGTGTTCACTGGGCAGACGCGGCAAGACGCGCGCCAGCATAATCATCAGGATCAACGCTGACAGCCCGATCACGCCAAAGGTGGTGCGCCAACCCAGCGCCTGCCCCACAACGCGACCAATGGGCACCCCCAGCACCATGGCCAGTGCCGTACCGGTTGCCAGCATACTGAGCGCCTGCGTTTTTTTACCGGCAGGCGCCACACGAATGGCCAGTGAGGCGGTAATGGACCAGAACACCGCATGTGACAGCGCAATGCCAATGCGGGAAACGATTAACGAACTGAAGCTCCAGGCGAATGTCGAAAGAATATGGCTGGCTACAAAGAGGCTAAACAGTACCGTAAGCAGTAACCGCCGTTCAACATTACGCGTCAGCAGCATTAACGGCAGGGACAGCAGCGCCACCACCCAGGCATAAATTGTCAGCATAATGCCCACTTCAGCGGTTTTCATCGAAAACCCGGCAGCAATATCCGACAGTAAACCCACCGGTACGAACTCAGTGGTATTGAAAACAAAAGCGGCGATGGCCAGCAGCACCACGCGTAGCCAGGCCGTTTTACGGGAAACAGTTGTTAAAGGCATGAGAAGTTAAATCTGTCTGTGCGTCAAAAGAGGATGACAACGATCATCCCACGAAAGTGACCTGCGTCACAATTTAGTGGCTATTGTGTAGGAATCAAGCGCCGGGTGGAACCACCTGGCGCAGATTATGGTGATTTTTTTAGCCCGATGTGCAGCGTCATGGAATCAGGGCTGGCGCGTCCCGCGTCCCGGCATCATACGCAGCAGCGTATTGTCCTTCAGCGCATAGTGATGGAACAGGGCTGCAGCGACATGTAAGCCGATGAGCCAGTAGCCCAGTGGCGCCAGGGTTTCATGCCAGTCGACGAGCGTATCAGAGAGATCGAAATCAGGTTCCGCAGCGACCGGCATGGGAATGCCGAATAATAACCACTCACGGCCCTTCAGGTAACGTGAGGCGATACCCAGCACCGGCAGGCTGATAAATAAGGCATAAATCAACGTGTGCGTCAGGTGTGCCAGGCCCGTTTGCCAGCGCGGTACGGGGGGCGTAATCGCGGGGCTGCGATGGCGAATTTTCAGCAGTAACCGTGACAGCATCACCACCAGAATGGTTGCGCCCGCGCTAAAGTGTGTCACGGTCATCACAAAGCGCTGCCAGGAGCCCCGTTCCACATAACCGCGCAGCTCCATCGTGGCATAGACAATAATCAGCAGCAGCACGGTCAGCCAGTGAAGGGCAATTTGAGACGCCGCATATTTATCACGCATGTTAAATCCCTGTATGAAGAGTAAGGCCTCTAAGATAACGGAAAAAAGGCAAAATGCTTAACGAATTGGCGACTTAAAGCGGGACGGCTACAGGGGCAGGTCGGCAGCAACTGAACGGCGGGCTGGCAGGGCAGATGGCGGCGATATTCCGCCATCCTCGGGAAAAACGCGGCTGAATGGGATCGCAAAGGCATGCGCTGTGATCAGAAATCGATACCGTGCTTCAGTCCAACGCTGTCATGCAGGGGTGGGGTTTGAGCAGACATAACCGGGCAACAGTCGTCGCAGCCTAATGCGCTGGCATAATATTTTCGGGCCTGCTGTATAGCCGCTGTTGCAGAGTAAAACGTGCCCAGAAACAGTCGGTCTTCCAGACCCGGAAGGTAGCGACAGCCTTTGGCGTGTACCACGTGGTTATCGTTGTAACCGGATTGTTTATTGACGTAATAGTAATGCGCCATGAGGTCTCCCCTAACAGTGAATTCAAAGATGGCATTAATCTTTGGGATTAAACCGATTATAGCGGGGAAACACCGGTAGTTAGCAATGATACTGATAATACGGACAATTCTTGTACAGCGGATTTTCCGGGCCGCATTGTGCCCGGAAAATTTGTTAAGTTTTGCTAGAGTTTGCGTTGATGCAGCCGCCACGCGACCGCCAGAGCCAGCAGCAGCAGGGTAGAGATAAACACGGTTATGCCCGGCCAGCCAAACTGATGCCAGAAAAAGCCCCCTGCCGTACCCGCCACGCTGGACCCCACATAATAACTGAACAGATACAGTGAAGACGCCTGGCCTTTTGCGCGACGCGCGCGTGGCCCAATCCAGCCGCTGGCCACGGAGTGTGCGGCGAAAAAGCCAGCACTGAACAGCATCATCCCAATAAAGATCAGAACCAAGGCATGAAAGGCGGTCAGGAGCAGGCCCGTCAGCATGATAAGCGTTGCGCCCAGCATCACCGGCCCCCGGCCATATCGACTGGTTAACGCGCCGGCTTTGGGCGAACTCCACGAACCGGTCAGGTAAACCACGGACAGCAGTCCCACCACGGCCTGGCTTAAATGCCACGGCGCACCCAGCAGCCGATAGCCGATATAGTTAAACAGGGTGACGAACGCCCCCATAAGCAGTAAGCCTTCCGCGAACAGCAAGGGCAGGCCCGCGTCGCGCCAGTGCAGGCGAAAGTTAATGGCCAGATGGCGGGGGCGCAGGGATGTCGGGTGAAAATGCCGCGAGGCGGGCAAAATTTTCCAGAACATCAGGGCGGCCGCCAGGGCAAAACAGCCAATGGCGGCAATGGCGACGCGCCAGGAGAAAAAGTCGGTTAATACGCCGCTGATCAGGCGACCGCTCATCCCGCCAATCGAATTTCCGCTGATATACAGCCCCATCGAAAAGGCGACTACGCTGGGATGGATTTCTTCACTGAGATAAGTCATCCCGACGGCCGCTACACCGCTGAGCGACAGGCCAATAAGCGCCCGCATCAGCAGAATGCCGTGCCAGCTTGTCATGGTGGCCGAAATCAGCGTGCAGACGGAAGCCAGCATCAGCGCGGTGACCATGACAGATTTGCGACCGACAGCATCGGACAAGGGGCCGGTAATCAGTAAGCCCAGCGCCAGTGTCGCGGTGGAGACTGAAAGGGAAATACTGCTGGCGGCCGGTGACACGCCAAACTGTGCAGAGAGGACCGGCAGCAGCGGCTGCACACAATACAGCAGGGCAAAGGTGGCCAGCCCGGCCGAAAACAGCGCCAGTGTCACGCGCATAAAGGGCGGAGTGCCGCGCACGATCCACGCCTGAGAAGGTGATGCAGGCTGCTGCGCCACATTTCTGTCCAGGGCGACAGCCGATGAAGAGCGATTCACAGTAATCCTTATGAGTAAAAACAACGAATAACGTAAGGCTAGGAAAAGCGGATTAGGTTGTCTAATATATTAATAATCTCAAATAATATTTTTAACCTATGAATATCGAGCTGCGTCACCTGCGTTATTTTATTGCCGTTGCAGAAGAGCTGCATTTTGGCCGCGCGGCGCAACTGCTGCATATTTCTCAGCCGCCGCTCAGTCAGCAAATCATGCACCTTGAGGCAGAAACCGGGGCGCAGCTGTTTAACCGCACCAACCGCAGCGTGCAGCTCACGCCGGCCGGGCAACAATTTTTGCAGGATGCGCGCGCCATCCTGTTGCAGGTTGAGCAGGCGACCCAGCGGGCGGCACGACTACATCGGGGAGAAGAAGGGGAACTGCGCATCGGCTTTACCTCCTCTGCCGCTTTTATTGGTGTCGTCTCGGATGCGCTCTACCTGTTTCGCCAGCGCTGGCCTGATGTTCATGTTCAGATGCAGGAAATCAATACCCGGCAGCAGCTGACACCGCTCCATGAAGGGAAACTCGATTTGGGTGTGATGCGCAACACGCCGCTGCCTGCCGATCTGCATCATCAGCTCCTGTTACAGGAGCCGCTATGCGCGGTGGTGCACAAAGCCCATCCGCTGGCGTCCGCCGGGAAGATTTCTTTACAGGCGCTGGCCAGTGAGCCTTTTGTCTTTTTCGATCCGCAGGTGGGAACGGCGCTTTACAGCGAAATACTCGATTTACTGCAACGCTATCAGATCAAACCCTATATCACTCAGGAAGTGGGCGAGGCGATGACAATTCTCGGTCTGGTCGCGACCGGTTTAGGCGTGTCTATTTTACCGGCATCGTTCAGCCATGCCCGCCTGACGAATGTCGTCTGGCTGCCGCTTGAGGAACCGGATGCACTTTCGGAAATGTGGCTGGTCTGGTCTGCGCAACGGGAAATGAGCGCGCAGATGGCCCATATGATGGCGCTGTTGCGGCGGGAAAACGAACGCTCTCGCTAAAGGCGGAAAAATTATGTGTGATAAATCACATATCTAAGCAAATATTTGCCGCAAAAGGTGAATCTGCCGCACCATAGCGGATATTTATTTAGAAGCGCGAAAATAACCGGAGCAGGGTGTGAGTTCGGACAGCCAACCTGGCCATATTGACCAAATTAAACAAATCAATGCTGGCGTCGTTTACCGATTAATTGATCAGCATGGCCCCGTCTCGCGCATTGAATTGTCCAGGCGCGCCCAGTTAGCCCCAGCCAGTATTACCAAAATTGTCCGGGAAATGCTGGATGCCCATCTGGTTCAGGAAACCGAATTCCAGGATCCGGGCGCGCGTGGTCGTCCCGCTATCGGGTTAATTCTGGACACGGAGGCCTGGCACTACCTGGCCCTTCGCCTGCACCGTGGCACATTAACCCTGACGCTTCGCGATTTGAGCAGCAGGGCGCTGGTTGAAGACCATTTGCCCCTCCCGGATGATCCCACCCAATCCTTACTGACCACACTGACCGACCATGTTGATGCGTTTTTTATCCGCCATCAAAAGCGGCTGGAAAGGCTGACCGCCATTGCTATCACGTTGCCGGGGCTGATCAACGTCGCATCAGGCGTGGTGCACCGGTTACCCGGTTATACCTGCCATGATATGCCACTGGGCAGCACCCTGGCGGCCCGAACCGGCCTGCCGGTGTTTATCCAGCATGATATCTCGGCCTGGACATTGGCAGAATCCCTGTTTGGCGCATCGCGCGGTGCGCAGGATGTCATTCAGATTGTCATTGATGAAACCGTGGGGGCGGGCGTGATCACGGACGGACAGTTACTGCACAAAAGCGGACGTGCGCTGGTCGAAGTGGGCCATACGCAGGTCGATCCCTATGGTCAGCAATGTTACTGCGGGAATCATGGCTGCCTGGAAACGGTGGCCAGTACCGGCAGTCTGCTGGCCCTTGTTGCTCAGCGTCTGCCGGGACAGCCCGACAGCCTGTTACATCATCAAACCTTAACGCTGGAGGCGGTCTGTGAGGCGGCCCGGGCGGGTGACAGGCTGGCCCGCGATGCCATCGCCACGGTAGGGCATCATGTGGGCAGGCTGCTTGGTATGATGGTAAACATCTTCAATCCTCAACATATTCTTATCGGTTCACCGCTAAATCAGGCGGCGGACATCCTGTTCCCGGCGGTACAAAACACCATTCATCAGCAGTCGTTACCGGCTTACAGCGCAGGCATTCAGCTTGCACCTACTGAGTTTACTGAGCCTGGCACACTCGGTGCGGCGGCGCTCATTAAAGATTCGCTCTATAGCGGTTACCTGTTAGTGAAGTTACTACAAGGTTAAGCAACACTAACCTTGCGCTAACGCAATCTGCCCGTGCTTTTCCTTCCTTAGAATGTCTGTTCGCACGAAAGACTCATCGCCGATGAGTCGAAACCGCTGGTGAAGGAGACGTCGAGTGAAAACGCTATTTATTGCGGGAACAGATACCGAAGTGGGAAAAACCGTTGTGTCGCGCGCCCTGTTACAGAGTTTTATTCAGGCCGGTTTCAGTGCCGCAGGCTACAAGCCTGTTGCCCGTTGTGGTGTCAAAACGGAAGAGGGCCTGAGAAATAAAGATGCGTTGTTTTTACAAAGCGCCTCGTCCATGACGTTGCCTTATCAGGCTGTGAATCCCGTTATTTTCGAAAAAGAAGAAATCGGGGGTTATCCGCCTTGTGAGGTTAACTATGCGCGAATCAGTCAGGGGTTAAAGAACCTGCATCAACTGGCCGATCGCGTCGTGGTTGAGGGCACAGGAGGCTGGCGCAGCCTGATGAATGATGCCCAGCCGTTATCGGCCTGGGTGGTGGAACAACAGTTGCCGGTGATCCTGGTCGTGGGGATTAAAACGGGCTGCATCAGCCATGCGTTGCTGACGGCTGAGGCTATTCTGGGTGATGGCTTAACGCTGGCAGGCTGGGTGGCAAACCGGATCAATCCGGGGCTGGCGCACTATGCGGAGATCATTTCAGTCCTGCGTGACAAGCTTCCTGCGCCGCTGTTGGGTGAGTTGCCCTATTTGCCGCGTGTTGAGCAGCGTGATGTGTCCCGCTACCTGGATATCTCCCTGCTCGATGCCGACAAGCTGCCGGTTGCAAAGGCGAAAATAGCCTGACGCCCTTCATCTGAAAACACACGCTAATAAGAAAGACAGTGACACAGGATGCGAAACACGAAACCCGCTCGATGGAAAAGGGCCGCAACCGGGGTGCGGCCCTGATTTTTCAGGGATTCAGACGGCGACGCGTACGGCCGGAACTGAGGTAGTCCGCGATATAATCCTGCGAAATTTCCCCGCTGTAACGGCCTTCTTCATCCACAATCGGCATCCACACCGTGTTGTGTTCATACAGCTTTGACAGCACCACGCGCAGGTTCTCCTCGGCTTTGCCGGTTACCCGGAAGGTGTGCAGGATATCCTCACAGCGACCGCTGGCGCTACGCGCCTCGCGAC
Source organism: Pantoea stewartii (assembly GCF_011044475.1). Lineage (NCBI taxonomy): Bacteria > Pseudomonadati > Pseudomonadota > Gammaproteobacteria > Enterobacterales > Erwiniaceae > Pantoea > Pantoea stewartii. The sequence continues at coordinate 505,138 of NZ_CP049115.1, read as the reverse complement.
GTTTAACAAACCCGAGCGGTTTACCATCGTCGTCCACGACGGTAATGGAACGCATATCGTTATCGTCCATAGTGCTGAACGCATCCATCAGTGGCGTCGAACGTTTCACCGTGATGGTCGGTTGCTGATCGGTCACATCACCCGCCTGCACCAGCAGCAGACGTTTCAGAGTGCGGTCCTGACCGACAAACGACCCGACAAAATCATTCGCTGGCGTCGCCAGTAATTCGTCCGGGCTGGCGCACTGCACGATTTTGCCCTGGCCAAATACGGCGATGCGATCGCCAAGTTTCAGCGCCTCGTCAATATCGTGGCTGACCAGCATGACCGTTTTCTTTAACTGACGCTGCATATCCAGGAACTCATTCTGGATGACTGCACGGTTAATCGGGTCCACCGCACCAAAAGGTTCATCCATCAGCAAAACCGGCGGATCCGCCGCCAGCGCGCGAATAACGCCAATACGCTGCTGTTGCCCGCCCGACATTTCGCGCGGATAGCGATGCAGAAATTTCGTGGGATCCAGTGCCACCATGCTCATTAATTCGGTGGCCCGCTCGCGGCACTGTTTTTTGTCCCAGCCCAGCATGCGCGGCACGACGGTAATGTTTTCCTCAATCGTCATGTTAGGAAACAAACCAATTTGCTGAATAACGTAGCCAATATTGCGGCGCAGCGTGGTCGTGTCCTGGGTGCTGGTGTCCTCACCGTTGATGAGAATACGTCCGCTGGTGGCCGGAATCAGGCGGTTAATCATTTTCAGTGTGGTCGTTTTCCCACAGCCGGAAGGGCCCAGCAGTACGCACATTTCGCCCGCCGGCACCTCAAGACTTACATTGTCCACCGCTTTCATCAGCGTGCCATTTTTCTGGCTGAAGGTTTTCGTCAGGTTTTCAAGTTTTATCATTATCGAATTCCCTTAGGAGTCAGCGCCAGCTGCAAACGGTGCAGCAGCCAGTCAAGAACAATTGCCAGCAGGCAAATCATCAGTGCGCCGGCAATCAGCATGCGCACGTCACTTCCGCTGATGCCATCAAGCAGGAGCAGGCCAAGTCCGCCCGCACCGATCACCGCCGCGATGGCCATAACGCCGACATTCATCACGACGGCGGTGCGGATACCGCCAAAAATGACGGGCAGGGCCATAGGGATCTCAACCCAGCGCAGACGCTGCCAGAACGTCATCCCAATGCCCCGACCGGCCTCACGCAAGCCATCCGGCAGGTTTTCCAGCGCGGTATGGGTATTACGTACAATCGGCAGCAGGGAATACAGGAACACCGCCGTGATGGCAGGCACCGCACCGATTCCCTGACCGATCAGCGAAAACAGCGGGATCATCAGACCAAACAGGGCGATGGTCGGAATGGTCAACACGATGGTGGCGATGCCCAGTACCGGCGTGGCCAGCCATTTAATGCGGACAATTAAAATGCCCAGCGGCACGCCGGCCAGAATGGCGCAGCCCACAGCGACCAGCACCAGCCAGGTATGCTGCCAGGTCAGCGTGAGCAGGTTATTCCAGTTATCAATGATGTAATGAAGGGTATCCACGATGCCTCCTTACAGCATGTTTTTGGATTGAAGGAAATCGCGCGCCACCTGTTCCGGTGACTGATGATCGATATCCACGCGCTTGTTCATCTCGGTGATGGCCTCATCCGTAATCAGCGGTGAAAGCTGATTCAGCGCCGCCTCAAGGCCGGGATGGCTCTCCAGCACATCTTTGCGTACGACCGGCGTCACGTTGTAGCTGGGGAAGAAGTGCTTATCATCTTGCAGCACCTTGAGATCGAATCCTTTTACGCGCCCATCCGTGGTGTAAATCAAGCCCGCATCAACAAAACCGTCGCGGATCGCGTTGTACACCAGACCCGGGTCCATCTGACGAATTTGCGGTCTGTCCAGCGTGAGGTTGTAGGTCTTCTGCAGCGGCTTCATCCCATCCGAACGGCCATAGAACTCCAGATCCAGCCCCAGTCGCCAGTTATGTTTCGGGTCGGTTTTGCGCACCTGATCAATTTTGGCCACCAGTTGCGACAGGGTAGAAATACCTTCTTTATCCGCCCGCGCCCGCTGCATGGCAAAAGCATAGGTGTTGTTCATCGGGGCTGGATTAAGCCAGATCAGCCCCAGCCTGCCATCCAGATTTTTAACGGTCTGGTAAGCTTCCTGTGAGGACATGGGCTTGTTGATATGGTTGAAAATAATCAGTGAGGTACCGGTATATTCCCACGTCATGTCGATTTGCTTGTTAATCATGGCATTTCGACTGATTGTCGTGGCAATGTTGCGTTTTGGGATAACCTGAAACCCTTTCTTTTGCAGCCACATCACGGTCATGGCAGAAAGGATGTGTTGTTCCGTAAAACTTTTCGTCGCCAGCACCAGCGGGGCGGCAGCCTGAACGCTCTGGCTGAGCGCCAGCGTCGCCGTCAGGGCCAGCGTACAGTGCTTAATCCAACGCGTAAGCATCATCAACTCCTGTTTTATGCCGCAGCGTGCGGACTCAGATAACGGCCTAACGTCGCCAGCAACATATCCAGTATCAGGGCCACTAACGCCGTTGCCACCGCGCCCAGAATCAGGACCGGGAAGTCATTGAGGTAAATCCCCGGAAAAATCAGCTCGCCAAAGCTGCTGGCACCAATCAGGAAGGCAAGCGGGGCGGTGCCAACGTTAATGGCTGTCGCAATGCGCACCCCTGCCAGAATGACCGGCAGCGCATTCGGCAGCTCAACCTGACGCAGGCGTTGCCATTTTGTCATGCCGATACCGTTAGCGGCTTCAATCAGTGAGGGCGGAACGGCGCTCAGTCCGGCATAGGTGTTGCGGACAATGGGGAGCAGCGAGGCCAGGAACAGGGCAAACAGCGCCGGCTTATCGCCAATGCCGATCACCACCATGGCCAGCGCCAGTACGGCCAGCGGCGGCAACGTATTGCCCACGTTAAAGATTTGCATGACATATTCTGCCCAGCGACGGGCAAAGGGACGGCTTAGCAGGATCCCACTGGGAATACCGACCAGCAGGGCAAACAGCATTGACCAGAACACTAAAAACAGGTGCTGTTGGCCAAGATAGATGAGATCAACGCGGCGGGCGACCAGTGTATCCCAGCCCAGCCCCCAAACCAGTGCGCCCAACACTGCTATCACAGCAAGCAGCGCCAGACCGGCACGTTTGGCCAGCGAAGCGTTATGCATACGGATTCTCCCTGTAGACCATTCTGTTGTTATCAAACCCTGAACCGACATGACAGACGCCACAAAAAGGGCCGCCGCGTCCAAAACCATGCCGATTGTTAAACGTGTAAAACGTTTGCGAATTTCTGCGTAATTTCGTTAATCACAGTCAACGCAGTTTTAAACCTATAGCAACGTCAAGCGAAGCGCGCCAGCTTTTATCGGTAAAATCATGGAGATAGCATGGGGGCAAAATCGCCGCAGCCCTTACTACAACTGGTTTAACAGCGAAACTACCTGATTCGTCCCAATTTAGGTGACAACGTCACAAAAGCACTGAATTGATTCCTGGACGCGCAGATTTGCGCTAGCCTTAGGGAACGCAAAAAGGGAGCATCATGATCAACAGCACTTCCGCGCCGCTGCGCCGCAACTGGATTCTTTTCGCCTGCATGCTCGCCATGTTTATGGCCGCCATCGAAGTCACTATTGTGGCCACCGCGATGCCAACAATTGTCGCCGAGCTGGGGGGCTTTGCGCAGTTTGGCTGGGTATTTTCGGTTTACCTGCTGACGCAGGCCATAAGCGTACCGCTTTATGGGCGCCTAGCGGATCTGTGGGGCAGAAAGAGGATGCTGTTTCTGGGCATCACGCTTTTTTTGGCAGGGTCGGTGTTATGCGGCTTTGCGCACAGCATGTTTTGGCTCATCGTGTTCCGCGCCTTTCAGGGCCTGGGCGCGGGGGCCATCATGCCGCTGACGTCCACGATTGTGGCCGATATCTATTCCCCCCGTGAGCGGGCCAGCGTGCAGGGCTGGCTGTCCAGCGTCTGGGGCGTGGCGGCGATTGTCGGGCCGCTCTCGGGCGCGTGGCTGGTCCAGCACTTCAACTGGTCGGTGATTTTCTGGGTCAATGTCCCGATTGGCATCATCAGTATGCTGTTGCTGGCCATCCTGCTGCCAACACATCCACAGAAACAGCCGGCCCCGTCACTGAATCTGATTGGCAGTGGCTGGCTGACGCTGTGCATCAGCGCCGTACTGATTGCCCTGTTACAGGCAGAACAACTGGGCTACTGGCTCCTGTTGTTTTTACTCGTGGGCGGGCTGGCCGGCTGGCAGTTAACCCGCCATGAACAGCAGGCACAGGCGCCCCTGTTTCCGATGCGTCTCTGGCAGAGTAAGCTGATTATTGCCGGCAATATAGGCAACCTGGTGATTGGGGCGACCATGATGGGCGTCAGCGCGTTTTTACCGACATGGATACAGGGCGTCACGGGCGGTTCGCCACTTCAGGCCGGCACCGCGCTGGCGATGATGTCCATCGGCTGGCCGCTGGCCAGTACGGTCAGTGGCCGCCTGATGCTGTTCACTTCCTATCGTTTTACCGCCCAGCTGGGCGCAATATTGTTAATTGCAGGCAGCGCCTTACTGCTGCTGTTACACAGAGAAAGTTCGCTACTGCAGGCGGGCTTCACCTCATTCCTCATCGGCACCGGCATGGGGATGACCAGCACGACGTTTCTGGTGTCTGTGCAGAATCATGCCGAATATGGCATTCGCGGTATTTGCACGGCGTCGGTAATGTTCAGCCGTATGATTGGCTCCGCGCTGGGAACGGCGGTGATGGGCGCCGTGCTAAACCTCAACCTGCAGTGGCGGTTGCCACATGCAGATGATCCGGTGCAGCAAATTATGTCGCAGACAACCCGCGACCAGTTGGCCCCGGATGAGCTGCAGCACCTGTTACAGGCGATTGCTGCCTCACTGCACTGGGTGTTTATCGTGGCGTTGGTTATCGCGTTATCGGCGATGTGGGTCGCCGGAAAAATGCCGCGTCAGCAGCCGCAACAGGCCGACTGATACCGGGCCGTTTAGTCGTCAGAGTGCGATTCGGACGGCAACAGGAGAGAAAACGAAAAAAAGAGAAGGGCGACAATGCCGCCCTGAACGTTACTGCGTTGAGGTGTCCTGCGAGCTACCCGCGCTGTCAGGGACCGCCGCCCCGTCATCGCGACCCAGCTTTTTATAAACGATTTTCTGTGTGTCGTTATCGCAATGACCGACAACCTGTCCGCCCGCCTGGTCGGCCTGATCGTTGGGCACCACATCCAGACTAAAGCCTGATTCGGGCACACCGTTCTGGATAATTTTCTGGCTGATATCCGCTTTTACGGATTCACAGGAGGCCTGCGCCAGCAGCGGGAACGCCAAAAACGTCACTGTCAGTAATGCATGCTTCATCTTCATAACCTTTTCCTTTTGTCATGCGTCAGTCATTACTATAGCTGAAAATTACGGCAGTACCGGACGACCGGTGCGGCGATCCAAACAGCGCAACGTGTTGGGTTCCCAGTAGGCATTCAGGTTAGCGCTCTGCTCACACTTGTCGCGGGTATCAAACGCGCGGTCCGCTTTATCAAACTCTTTTTCCACCCGGCGGTTCACTTTATTGCGCAGCATGTGCGTGTCATTCCACTGCTCTTTACTCTGACGGGCCGCTTCATTATTCAGCGCGCTACTGCCATTTTCAATTATCAGGCGATCGGTGTTTGCACTCACGCCAAATGCCGTGACAGAAAGCAGGGCCACCATCAGAACCGGAAGCAATTTTTTCATCGTAATATCCTTCAGTTAACACGGGCTTACCTGTGGGTAAACTTTTGCAGCCTGTGCGCAATAGTATACCATTGCCGCTCAGATGCTCACCAGCAGTGTGCATGTCGTTTACCTGCCTGAGAGATTAACGTGCTGATCAAGACTGCATTACTGTTTTTTATTACCGCCCTGGCAGAGATCACAGGCTGTTTTTTGCCCTGGCTGTGGCTGAAAAAGGGCGCGTCGGCCTGGCTGTTAGTGCCTGCCGCACTGAGTCTCACGCTGTTTGTCTGGCTGCTGACGCTCCATCCTGCGGCAAGTGGGCGCGTATACGCGGCTTACGGCGGCGTTTATGTTCTCACGGCGCTGGTCTGGTTGCGCATCGTAGACGGGGTGAAGCTGAGTATCTGGGACTGGAGTGGTGCGCTGATTGCGTTCAGCGGCATGTTGATTATCGTGCTGGGCTGGGGCAAAGCGTAAAAAGCCAGCCCGAGGGCTGGCCTCTTAATCAGGGTTTATGCACTTTAAGGCCTGCCAGCGTCTGGCTGACGGGCATCATTTCCAGGGTGTTGATGTTGACGTGTTTAGGCAAGGTTGCCACCCAGTAAACCGCTTCAGTCACATCTTCCGGCGTCAGTGCCGTCGCGCCCTCATAAACCTTATCAGCCTTGTCATCGTCGCCTTTAAAGCGCACGTTAGAGAATTCGGTGCCGCCAACCAGGCCTGGCTCAATATCCGTTACGCGCAGGGCGGTGCCGTGCAAATCGGTGCGCAGGTTCAGGCTGAACTGACGGACAAAGGCTTTGGTGGCCCCATACACATTACCGCCCGCATAGGGCCAGCTTCCGGCAATCGACCCGATATTAATGATATGACCGACGTTACGCTCAACCATCGCAGGCAAGACGGCGCGCGTCATATACACCAGCCCCTTCGTGTTGGTGTCGATCATATTTTCCCAGTCATTCACATCTGCCCGGTGCGCCGGTTCAATGCCTAATGCCAGACCCGCGTTATTGACCAGTACATCAATGTCGCGCCATTCTGCAGGGAGGTGTGCAATTGCCTCTTCAATGGCGGCCCGGTTACGCACATCCAGTTGCACCGTATACAGGTTGTCGCCCAACGCGTCTTTCAGCGCTTTCAGACGTTCTGCGCGACGGCCGCTTGCGATCACTTTGTGTCCTGTTTCGATGAACCGGCGGGTAATGCTTTGACCAAACCCTGCCGTTGCCCCCGTAACAAAAATAATCATCGTGTTTCCCTTATTCCGTTTCATGGTGTTCCTTTCACCTTAACACGGCATTTTTGGCGATGTCCGCTGAATTTTACGTGCACGGTCGCCCACGGTCTGCGCTATTTTCGTGCAGTCCGCCCCGTTATTGTGCAAACGCGTCAGGCCGGCAGGGCGCATTTTGGCCATCATTATCCAGGCAACCGATTGCGAAAGAATGGCAACCGTTTGCGTCGTGTGTAAAGACGTTTTTTCGTTGCGCAACGAATAATTTTTATTAAGTTACTGATATATAAGTTTTAATTTTATAAACAAGGCTGGCATGACTCTTGCAAAATGTTTAAACAGAGACCAGGGTTAAGGCACAGGGCGACATTTACCCCGCCCGGCAGAGGAAACATTATGCTGACATATACGGACGCGGCGATTCGCGCCAGCTTCTTCGATTTTGCCGCAGTGGCACACGATCCCGAATCGATACTGGCGCAGGCACGCTATCTGGACGATGGCGTGCTGACGCTGCGTGAAGGGCGTGTTGTCGATCTGCGCCCCTGGCAGGAGAGCACAGACAGCCTGAATGCAGGCGGCATGATTGACCTGCGCGGTAAGCTGATCATCCCGGGCTTTGTCGATTGCCATATTCATTATCCGCAAACGGAAATGATCGGTGCCTTTGGCGAGCAACTGCTGGAGTGGCTGAATCAGTACACTTTTCCCGTGGAAGCGCAGTATCACTGCCCGGATCATGCCGCGCAGATGTCGGCATTTTTCCTGCAGCAGTTACTGGCGAACGGCACGACCAGCGCGTTGATTTTCGGCACGGTGCACCCGCAGTCGGTAGATGCGCTGTTCAGCGCAGCCGAGGCGCTCAATATGCGTATTATCGCAGGCAAAGTGATGATGGATCGCAATGCCCCGGACTACCTGACAGAAACGCCAGAAGAGAGCTATGCCCAGACGGAGGCGCTGATTGCGCGCTGGCACGAGCGCGGCCGCCTTAATTATGCGCTGACGCCGCGTTTCGCTCCGACCTCTTCTCCGGCGCTGCTGGAGAAAGTTCAGGCGCTTCGCCAGCGTCACCCGGATGTCTGGGTTCATACGCACCTTAGCGAAAACCCCCACGAAGTGGCCTGGGTGAAGCAGCTTTTTCCTGACCATAACGGTTATCTGGATGTGTATCATCAGTATCAGCTGACCGGGCGCCGCAGCGTATTCGCGCACTGTCTGCATCTGGAAACACAGGAGTGGCAGTGCCTGCATGATACGAACTCCGCCATAGCATTTTGCCCCACCTCAAATCTGTTTCTGGGCAGCGGCCTGTTCAATATCCAGCGGAGCTGGCAGCAGGGCGTTAACGTGGGCATCGGCACCGATGTAGGCGCCGGCACCACCTTCAATATGCTGCAAACGCTGGGAGAAGCCTACAAAGTGGGGCAACTGCAGCAGTACAAACTGAGCGCCGCAGAAGCGTTTTATCACGCCACACTGGGCGGCGCTCATGCGCTGGATCTCGATAAACACATCGGTAACTTCGCCCCGGGCAAAGAAGCGGACTTTGTGGTGCTGGATCCCGCCGTGTCCGCCTTGCAGAGGTTACGCATGGCAAACAGTAAAGATATCTGGGAAAAACTGTTTGTGCTGATGACGCTCGGCGATGACAGAAATATCGTACAAACCTGGGTTAACGGTCGCCCGGTCTGGCAATCCGCTGCAAAGGAGAACGCCGCATGATTCAGTTCCTGCTTAATGACCGTCCGGTGACAGAAGAGCAGCTCGATCCCAATCTGACGGTCCTGTCGTATTTGCGTACGCATCAGCGTCGCTGCGGCACCAAAGAGGGCTGTGCCTCCGGCGACTGCGGCGCGTGTAGCGTCACGCTGGGCAGTGTCGTAGACGGGAAGCTCACCTACCAGACCGTGAACAGCTGCCTGATGCTGGTCAGTGGGTTACAGGGTAAGCAACTCATTACGGTAGAGGATCTACGCCAGGGAAAAAGCCTGCATCCGGTACAGCAGGCAATGGTGGACTGCCATGGCTCGCAGTGTGGATTCTGTACGCCGGGTTTTGTCATGTCGCTGTTTAGTCTGCAAAAAAACCAGCCTGAGTGGAATCGTCAGCAGGCCGAACATGCGCTGGCGGGTAACCTGTGCCGCTGTACCGGTTACCGTTCCATCATGGCGGCTGCCGAGCAAAGCCTGAGCGATGTTCAGCCCGACAGCTTTGATCGTCAGGCACAGCAGGTGACTGAACAGCTGATGAACCTGACACACGAGGCTATCCAGACGCTGGAAAAGAACGGTCGCACCTGTTTTATCCCGAAAACCGTGCAGCAGCTTGCCGAATGCTGTATCGCCCATCCTGATGCCGCATTGCTGGCGGGCGGCACCGATCTCAGCCTGCTGATTACCCAGCGTGACCAGCATCTCCCCAAAATGATTGCCCTGGGGCAGGTTGACGCACTGAAAGCCTGCGGCGAGGACGATAAACACTATCAACTGGGTGCCGCTGCGTCGCTGGAGCACATTGCCGATTTTATGGCGACGCGCATTCCGGGTTTTGCCGGAATGCTGACGCGCTTTGCCTCGCTACAAATTCGTCAACTCGGCACGCTGGGCGGCAACCTTGCGAACGCTTCGCCGATTGGTGATGCCTCGCCTACGCTGCTGGCGCTTAATGCATCGCTACTGCTGCAGCACGGCGACACGCAACGCACCGTGCCGCTCGATCGCTTTTTCACGGGCTACCGACAGACAGTGCTAAGGCCGGGGGAGTTTATTCACACCATTCTGATTCCTAAAGTGACGGTGTCACCGGATTTCGTGGCCTGGAAAGTCTCAAAACGACTGGATGACGACATTTCAGCGGTGTTTGCCGCCTTTAATATTCATACCGATAACGGCATCGTCACGCGTGCGCATATTGCATTCGGCGGTATGGCGGCAACGCCGCTTCGTGCGGTCGCCTGTGAACAGGCGCTGTGTGGTGCCGCCTTATCGCCGGAAACGCTGGCGAGAGCCTGTCAGGCGCTGGAAGCGACGTTTCAGCCGCTGAGCGATTTCCGGGCCAGCGCAGATTACCGTCTGCAGGTCGCCTGTAACCTGTTGCGTCGTTATGTTTACCGTTCAAACGGACTCGCCATCACAGAGGTAAGCCGCTATGTCTCATAATCGTCCGGCATTGCCTGAATCTGCGTTACCCGTCCTGTTCGCCAGCGATATGACCACGGGCGTAGGACGCAGTCAAAAACACGAAAGCGCGGAAAAACACGTCTCCGGTGAAGCGCAATATATTGACGATAAAGCAGAACAGCCGGGCTTACTGCACCTTTGTCCGCGTCTGAGCGACCACGCGCATGCGCGTATTACACGCGTCGATCTGCAACCCTGTTACGCGGTTCCGGGCGTAGTACGCGTACTGACCTGGCAGGATGTGCCCGGCGTCAATGATATCGGGCCCCTACAGCCAGGCGATCCGCTTCTGGCACAGGATATCGTCCACTATGTGGGCCAGATTGTGATTGCCGTACTGGCCGAAACGCCCGAAGCGGCGCGTCAGGGCGCTAACGCGGCGATGATTGAGTACGCCAGTCTTCCGGCGCTGCTGGATGTCGAAGACGCGCTGAAGCAGGGCAGCTTCGTGCAGGAACCCCATATTCATCAGCGCGGTGACGTTGAGGCGGCACTGGCGCGCGCGCCGCATCGGGTTCAGGGGGCGTTCCACATTGGCGGACAAGAGCATTTCTATCTGGAAACGCAAACCGCCCTGGTGATTCCCGGCGAAGACGACGCATTGCAGGTCTTTTGTTCGACGCAGAACCCCACTGAAATTCAAAAGCTGGTGGCCGAGGTCATGGGCATCACCATGAACAAGGTCACGATTGATATGCGGCGTATGGGCGGCGGATTTGGCGGCAAGGAAACCCAGGCCGCCGGTGTTGCCTGCCTGTGTGCTGTCGCCGCCAGGCTGACCGGGCGCGCCGTGAAAATGCGCCTCGCGCGGCGTGATGACATGCGTATTACCGGCAAACGGCATCCGTTTTTTGTGCGCTACGACGTGGGGGTTGAGGATGACGGCCGCTTGTGTGGCGTGAAAATCGATCTGGCAGGTAACTGTGGTTACTCACTGGATCTCAGCGGATCGATTGTGGATCGGGCAATGTTTCATGCCGATAACGCGTACTACCTCGGCGATGCGCGGATTACCGGTTACCGCTGCCGCACCAATACCGCGTCCAATACTGCGTTTCGCGGGTTTGGCGGCCCGCAGGGCATGGTGGCGATAGAGCAGATTATGGACCATATCGCCCGCGAGCGTGGAATCGATCCGCTGACGCTGCGTAAACGGAACTACTACGGTAAACACGAGCGCAATATCACGCATTACCACCAGCAGGTGAAAGATAATCTGCTGGATGAGATCACGGAACAGCTGGAAATCAGCAGTGATTACCACGCGCGGCGGGAAGCCATCGCGGCCTTTAACGCCAGCAGTCCGCTGCTAAAACGCGGTCTTGCGCTGACGCCGGTGAAGTTTGGGATTTCTTTCACCTCAAGTTTTCTCAACCAGGCCGGTGCGCTGATTCTGATCTACACCGATGGCACAGTACAACTCAACCACGGCGGAACGGAAATGGGCCAGGGGCTCAATACCAAAGTGGCGCAGATTGTCGCGCAGGTGCTGCAAATCGATATCGATAAGATCCAGATCACCGCCACAGACACCGGCAAAGTGCCCAATACATCGCCGACCGCGGCTTCCAGTGGTACGGATCTGAACGGCAAAGCGGCGCAAAATGCGGCGGAAATCCTGCGTGAACGCATGCGCACTATGCTGTGTTCGCTGCATAACTGTCTCCCCGAGGCGGTAAGTTTCAACAACGGCGTGGTGCGCGCAGGCGATCACTATTACACGTTCGCTCAGGTCGCCCAGCTTGCCTGGCTGAATCAGGTGCCGCTCTCCGCGACGGGATATTATCGCGTGCCTGGCATCCACTACGATCGTCAGGCTGGTCGGGGCGAACCCTTTTACTATTTCGCTTACGGGGCCGCCTGTTGCGAAGTGATTGTGGATACGCTGACGGGCGAATACCGGTTATTACGGGCGGATATTCTGCATGATGTCGGGGCCTCACTGAATCCAGCCATTGACATCGGTCAGGTCGAGGGCGGCTTCGTGCAGGGGTTGGGCTGGCTGACCTGTGAGGAACTGGTCTGGAATGACAAAGGCCAGTTGATGACGAACGGTCCGGCCAGCTACAAAATTCCGGCAATCAGCGATGTGCCCGCCGATATGCGCGTCACACTGGTCGAAAACCGTAAGAATCCGCAGGATACGGTATTCCATTCCAAGGCAGTGGGCGAGCCGCCTTTCATGCTGGGGATCGCCGCCTGGTGCGCATTACAGGATGCGGTCGCCAGTCTCGCGGACTATCGCCAACATCCGGGGCTGGACGCGCCTGCTACGCCGGAGCGGGTATTCTGGGGCGCACAGCGTATGGCCGGGAGGCGTGGATGATTTTCCATGACTGGATAAGCATCCTGCACCATCTCCGTGAAACGCGCCAGCCTTGCGTACTGGTCACTGTGCTGCGCGATCGTGGCTCGGTGCCCCGGGACGGCGGCGCTAAAATGGTGGTGACGGCGAAGGAAACCTTTTTAACAATTGGCGGCGGACATCTGGAATTTCAGTGTATCGCGCAGGCCCGCGCACTGCTGGAAAGCGGGCAGGCCAGCCCGCACACAGAGGATTTCAGTCTGGGGGCACGGCTGGGCCAGTGCTGCGGCGGCATGACCACCATGTTATTCGAACCCCTGTTACAGGCACAGCCGGAAATCCTGGTATTTGGCGCGGGCCATGTGGGTCAGGCGCTGGTGAATGTGCTGGCAACGTTACCCTGTCACATTAACTGGATTGACAGCCGGGAAAATATTTTTTTATCCGTGCCGCCCGGGGTGCGCATCCAGCAGCCTGACGATCCGCTGGACGCAGTGGCTGAGGCGCCCGCTGGCAGCTATTATATCGTGATGACGCACCACCATCCGTTGGATCTGGCGCTCTGTGAAGCCATTCTTAAGCGGGGAGATTTCCACTACGCGGGCGTCATTGGCTCGCAGACAAAAAGCCAGCGCTTTCGCTATCGTCTGGCCGGCAAAGGCATCGACGACGTCCGGCTGGCGCGCCTGCGCTGCCCGGTGGGCTTACCCGATGTAAAAGGGAAACTGCCCGCCGAAATCGCCGTGGCGATTGCGGGTGAGATTATTGCGGTGTACCAGCAACAACGCGGATAGGTTGTTCTACCCGAGGCGACCTGCCACTATGAAACACTGTGTAGACTATCAGGAGCGCCTATGAACGCCCGTCAAAACCCTTTCTTTAGCGTCAGCAGTCTGCCTTATCACACGCCACCGTTTGACCAGATTCAGGAAACGGACTTTTTGCCCGCGCTGCAGGCCGGTATCGAAGAGAAACGTCAGGAAGTCCTGGCCATTGCGACATCCGCTGATGCCCCGACGTTCCAGAATACCTGTGAAGCGCTGGAGAAAAGTGGCCAGCTGCTTACCCGGGTAAGCCTGGTGTTTAATGCCATGACCTCGGCGAATACCAGCCCCTATTTACAACAGATCGATGAAGAGATTACGCCGCAACTGACCGCGCTTAATGATGAGATCATGCTGAATCGTCCGCTGTTTTCACGCATCGATCAGGTCTATGTGCAACGAAATCAGCTGGATGCCGAATCCAGACGTCTGGTAGAAATTCTCTGGCAGCGCTTTCAGCTTGCCGGTGCCAATCTGCCCGAAGCGCAGAAACAGCAACTGAAAACCCTGAATCAGGAGGCGGCGCGGCTCAGTACCCAGTTCACGAATAAGCTGCTGGCGGCCACGAAGGCCGGCGGTCTGGTCGTCGAGGATGTGCAACAGTTAGCCGGTCTGAGCGCGTCCGATCTGGCCGTCGCCAGGGCCGCCGCGAAGGCGCGCGGTCTGGAAAACGCGTGGCTGTTGGTGCTGCAAAACACGACGCAACAGCCCGCGCTGCAATCGCTGAAGGTGCGCGCAACGCGCCAGGCCCTGTTTCATGCGGCCCTGACGCGCAGTGAGAAAAACGATGATAACGATACCCGACAGTTAGTGCTTCGGCTGTCACAGGTGCGTGCCGAACAGGCGAGGCTGTTAGGATTCGCCAGTTTTGCGACCTGGCAACTGCAGGATCAGATGGCCAAAACGCCCGAGGCCGCTCTGGCGTTTATGCGTAATATTGTGCCTGCCGCCCGGGCAAGGGCCGAACGCGAAGCCGCGGCGATTCAGCAAACGATCGACCAGCAGCAGGGGGATTTTACCCTCAGCGCCTGGGACTGGAATTTCTACGCCGAGCAGGTCAGGCGAGCGCAGTACGATTTAGATGAGAATCAGATCAAGCCCTATTTTGAGCTCAACACGGTACTGGAACAGGGCGTTTTCTGGGCGGCCACGCAGCTTTATGGTATTACGTTCGCGCAACGTCACGATCTGCCGGTTTACCATCCGGATGTACAGGTGTACGAAATTTTCGATGCTGACGGGAGTGGGCTTGCGCTGTTTTACACGGACTTCTTCAAACGCGACAGTAAAGGCGGTGGCGCCTGGATGAGCAACTTTGTTAATCAGTCCACGCTCCTCGACAGCAAACCCGTGATTTACAACGTCTGCAACTACACGCAACCCGCGGAGGGGGAACCCGCGCTCCTGAGCTGGGATGAGGTGATAACCCTGTTTCATGAGTTCGGGCATACGTTGCACGGCCTGTTTGCCAGCCAGCGTTATCCCAGCCTGTCCGGCACAGCTACGCCACGTGATTTTGTTGAATTCCCTTCACAAATCAACGAGCACTGGGCCAGCGAGCCACAGGTGTTTCGTCATTATGCCCGCCATTACCAGACGGGTGAGCCGATGCCCGCCGAGCTGCATGAAAAAATCATCAGGGCGGGCAAGTTTAATAAAGGCTACGAGATGAGCGAGCTGCTGGCCGCCGCGTTGCTGGACCTACACTGGCACAGCCTGGATGGCGGTCAGCCGGTACAGTCCGTTGACGGATTCGAGCAACAGGCGCTGCGCAGTGATGATCTTGATATGGCGGCCGTCCCGCCGCGCTATCGCTCCAGCTATTTCCAGCACATCTGGGGCGGTGGCTATGCCGCGGGTTATTACGCTTATATCTGGACGCAGATGCTGGCGGATGACGGCTACCAGTGGTTCGTCGAAAACGGCGGGCTGACGCGCAAAAATGGCGATATTTTCCGCCAGCAAATCCTGTCTCGCGGCAACAGCAGTGATCTCAAAGCGTTATATGAAGCCTGGCGCGGGGGCGAACCGAAGCTTGAGCCGATGTTAAAAAATCGCGGCCTGGCCGACTGAGCAACAAAGGGCGGAGAATCCGCCCTTTGTTTTTTTACCCCAGCGGACCGCCTTCAATGGTCTCGCACAAGCCCGCCAGTACGCGCTCACCGGTTTCATTTCTTAATGACTGATACCACTCCGACGTCATCACCGGATCTTTTGCATGCGTGATATCACAACGCTTGCGCGCTTTCAGAACCAGGTCTTTGACACGGTCAACGCGGCGCGCCTGATAACGCAGCAGCGCATCTTCGATGCCAAGCGAATGCGCAGCCAGGGCTGAAGCCAGTACAATGGCATCTTCCATCGCGGCACAGCCGCCCTGACCAATATCCGGCGTGGTGCTGTGCGCGGCATCGCCAAGCAGCACCACCCGGCCTTTCACGAAGCGCTGAAACGGCTCGATATCGTGAATTTCAACCCGGTTGGTGGTGTCCACATCAATGGCCGCAATCAGTTTTTGTACCGGGGCTGCCCAGCCGCTGAAATAGCGGCGCAAATCGTCACGCGCGGTAGTGCGGTCCTGTTCCAGCCCCGCAGGCAGCGGGACATCAAAGAAAAAGTAAAAGCGGTTTCCGCTTACCGGCATTAACGATACGCGCTTGCCATCCCCCACAAAGGTTGTCCACTGGTCCGCAGGCGCGATGGATTCATCAATGTTCACCAGACCGTTCCAGTTCACATAGCCCGCGTAACGGCGGGGCAGCTTTTCCCCCAGCACATAGTCCCGCACAACAGAGTGCGTGCCGTCTGCCGCGACCAGAAAATCGCCTTCAGCCTGGCTGCTGTCTTCGAAGGTGGCGACAACGCCCGTGGCGTGCTGTTCCACCTGCACGATACGTTTACCAAAATGCACTCTGTCGCGGCCGTAGGCATCCAGTAGCATGGCCTGCAACTCGGCGCGGGCAATCGGATAGGGGAATTCACCTACCTGCTGCACCAGCGGCGATAAACTGAACCGTGTCAGGGTTTCACCCGACAATGCATCCTTATAGGCCATAAAGGCCATATTACCCCCCAGCGCGCGGACTTTGTCTTTCAGGCCCAGCGAATTCAGGCATTTCACGCCATTTGGCCAGACCGAAATCGCAGCGCCGACGGGCCGAATGGTTTTTACCGCCTCATAGACTTCCGTCTGGAAACCCTGTTGCTCCAGCGCGAGGGCCGCCGTCATGCCGCCCATTCCGCCACCGATAACGATCGCTTTCATATGTTCTCTCCTTTGCATTGCGTCATATCTTGCAATTTTTGTTCCAGGCGATGAAAAGGCGGCAACCCGCATGAACAAGGCGCAACTCGCTGATATTGAGGAATAATCTTTCCAGCCTGCACGCAAACCGTGCAAAAGGCCGCACCGCGCCAGTGCAGGAATATTCTGTAAACCACATAAACCACGCGCTTTTAAGATGTTGCCTATGAAACATGCAATTCAGAGCGTGATATAGATCACGCCCTACGACAACGACTTCGGAATCTTTCATGAAAATTGGCATCAGCAATACGCACTATCCGGAGCAGCGCAATATCCTGGTGAATCCGGACAATCACTACATCAACCTGAAAAAGCGCAATCTGTTTTATTTCCTCAATCCGCTGCGTACACGTTTACTCAAGAAGAATAAACGCTTTGTGTTTGTCCCCGTGCCCTTCGCAATAGGGGAGAAGCCCGATATCCTGCATCTGTTTAATGAAGTCGCCATCACGCCCATGAACTGGGTCGCCACCTTCGAGACTGAGCTGCCGCGCGTCCTGCCGGTAGCGGGCGTCGCCAAGCAGGATAATCCTGAACTCAAACAACTGATTCCGTATTTGCTCAAGGATAACTGTTTTGGCCTGATCGCCATTTCCGATGCCACCTTACATATTCAGATGAAGCTGTTTAAACCCGATGTCGCCGCGAAAATTCGCGCAAAAACGTTGGTGATGCATCCACCGCAAACCCTGTTTACGCAACAGAAGCGCCCACGGCAAAGCGATAAACTCCGCCTGGTGTTCGTTGGCAACGAGTTTTACCGTAAAGGCGGCGCAGAAGTCGTGCTGGCCATCAGCGAGCTAATTGAAACGGGACAGATTGATGCTGGCCAACTCGACGTTCAGTTGATTGGTGAGCTGACGAAACGTCATAATGTTGCCCATCGCGCTTTCCAGGATAACGACGCGTTTTATCGGGACATTGAAGATCGCATCACGCGCCATGCCTGCTTCACGCACCATTCCCGCAAGGATAATCGTGAACTGATGCAGTTGTTCCAGCAAAGCGATGTGGGGTTGCTGCCGACCTGGCAGGAAACCTACGGGTTTTCCGTACTGGAAATGCAGGCCAGCGGCTGTCCGGTATTGACCAGTAACGTTCGTGCGTTGCCTGAAATTAATCCGCCTACCGCCGGTTGGCTGATTGATGGCGAACTCAACGATGACCGCGAATATCAGGTCAACAGTGAAGCCGAGAAACACCTGCTACGTCGGGCATTAATAGACGGCATTAAGACAACACTGCTGGACATTCTTGCGCAGCCACAGCAGTTAACGGAAAAAGGCGAGGGCGCGATTCTGCGCATCAAGCAGCAGCACGATCCGCGTCAGTATTGCGCCAGACTGAACGATATTTATCGCCGTGGCGTGGTCCAGGCCGTGGAACATCCGCCCGCGCTCTCAATTTAGCAAGATTTACCAGACGTTATGCGTCAGAGTCATCATACTTGTCTGACGCATATCTCTGGAGATCGGTTATGAAAAACTTGTATGCTCTGCTGCTGACCTGCTTCATGGGCAGCAGCGCCCTGGCGCAGCCCGCTCACACGTTTCCCCCTCGCACACCGTTGCCGCAACTCACGCCCGTCGCGGCGAAATGTGATCTCTCCAGCTGTCAGACTCGCTGTTATGTTGAGCAATCTCATTGTAATACGCGAAACTCAAGTGACTGCAGTACTCAGGCACAGCTCTGTGTGCAATCCTGTGCGGCACAGTGTCAATAACCTGTCACCTGAATGAGTACTGATGAAATCTTTTCTCACTGCATTACTGATTGCGTTTACCGCCAGCGCCCAGGCGGCTGACTTGTCGTCTCAGACCATCGCCGAACGGGTAAAAAGCGTGATTGATCCGCTGATGGCGCAGCAGGGCATTCCCGGCATGTCGGTCGGCGTGCTGTATAAAGGTCGCCCTCAGTACATTAACTTTGGTGTGGCCGATACCGCGAGCGAACGCCGGGTGACAGAAAATACGCTGTTCGAACTGGGGTCCGTCAGTAAGACATTCACGGGCGTGCTGGCGGGCGTGCTGATTCGTAACGGTGCGCTGCGACTGAACGATCCGGTCTCCCGCTACTGGCCCGCGTTAAACGGCCCGCAGTGGCAAAGCCGACGGATGGTCCATCTTGCCACCTACAGCGCAGGCAGACTGCCGTTACATCTGCCCGATGAGGTAACCAGTCAGGATGAACTACTGGCTTACGCGCAGCAGTGGCAACCGGACGCCGCGCCGGGTACACAGCGCCACTATTCTCATGTCAGTATTGGTCTGCTGGGCTATTTGATGGTGAAGGGGGAATTTGAGGAGGCGATGCAAAAGGACGTTATCACGCCGTTGCGGCTGACACGCACCTTTTATACGGTGCCCCTGTCGATGATGTTTGATTACGCCTGGGGTTATCAGGACGGTAAACCGGTACGCGTATCGCCGGGTATGCTGTCAGCAGAGACCAGCGGCGTGAAGTCCACCGCGCGCGACATGATGGCTTTTATGCAGGCCAATGTGAATCCCAATGGATTGTCGTCCGGGAATACGGCATTGCGAAACGGCATTCTGACCGCGCAGTCTCGTTACCTGCGCGCAGGTGAACTGTATCAGGGGCTGGGGTGGGAAATTTACCCCTGGCCCATTGACAGCCAGACGATCGTTACCGCCAGTGACACTCAGGCCGCGCTGTCCACACAGCCCGCGACCATTCTGAGCCCGGCTCAACCCATGGATCGCGCCAGTTGGGTGCATAAAACCGGCTCCACAAAGGGCTTTGGTGCCTATATCGCGTTCGTCCCGCAACAAAACAGCGGGGTAATCCTGCTGGCCAATAAAAACTATCCCAATCCGGAGCGTATCAAAGCGGCGGTTGCCATCATGGCTATGCTGGCGTCGGACTGAACTAAAAATGGCCGCACAGGGCGGCCATCATATCGACGGAGATCGATGCGTTACACTGTGCCTGTACCGCCGTCTGAACACCACACCTGACCGGAGGCGAAACTGCACTCATCGGAAGCCAGAGTGACATAGAGCGGTGCGATTTCAACCGGTTGACCGGGACGGCCCAGCGGCGCATCAGCACCAAACTGTTCCACTTTTTCCTGCGGCTGGCCGCCACTGGGCTGCAGCGGTGTCCAGTACGGACCTGGCGCAACGGCATTCACGCGGATGCCTTCCGGCCCCAGCTGTTTTGCCAGCGCTTTGGTAAAGGCTACATTACAGGCTTTGGTCTGCGCATAATCCAGCAGGATATCGCTGGGTTTAAACGCCTGCACAGATGAGGTATTAATAATCGCTGCACCGCGCGGCAGGTGAGCCAGCGCCGCTTTTGTTAACCAGAAGGGCGCGTAAACATTCGTTTTAAAGGTGGCATCGAAATCTTCGGTGCTCAGCGTACGAATGGATTCATTAAACTGCTGGCGTCCGGCATTATTGACCAGAATATCCAGTCCGCCCAGTTTGTCGGCGGCTTCATTCACCAGTTTCTGGCAAAAGGCTTCTGAGCGCAGATCGCCGGGAATGGCGACGGCTTTACGGCCTTCGGCTTCAATCAGTTTAATCACTTCAGCCGCATCGGACTCTTCTTCTGGCAAATAGTTAATTGCCACATCGGCACCTTCACGTGCATAGGCGATGGCCACAGCGCGACCGATACCGGAATCTCCCCCTGTGATCAGGGCTTTACGGCCAGTCAGACGACCGTGACCACGATAGCTGGTTTCACCGTGGTCGGGTGGCGGGTCCATTTCGCTCGCCAGGCCGGGTGCCTGCTGCGGCTGCTGTCTGAACGGCGGCTTCGGGAAACGATCGGGATCGAGAATAGCCTTATTTGACGTTGTCATGCGTAAGCTCCTTAAACAGTCGTGTCAGAGAACTTAAGCCTGGCACAGATGTGATTTTTGTCACATTCAAATGCTTATTATTTGCGCTCAGGCAGTTAAAAAACGGCAAAAAGACGTTTTTAATCCCCTGAATTTACCGATAAGCGCAGCGGAAACAGTGGAATATAGGGAAATCGGGGCTGCATTCAGGGGCACAGACCAGTCTGGCAGGAAAGAAAGAGGGCGTGCACGAAAGGGGAATAGCGCCTAAGTGGCTGAGAAACTAGCAGTTATTACGGGAGAAAATAAGAGATTGTATTAACAGTCATTAAGGGGGAGAATTGCTGCAGATTGAGTAACCGTGAATGTTTGTACAAATGTTTCAAAGATGTTAATATGAGTGTCCCGGCCAGCATCACTTTATATTTTGTGACGTCTGGCCGGACGTTTTCCCTGGTGTTGGCTGTTTTAGCGACCTGGCCGTACAGGTCAGGTTTTTTTTTACCGCTAAACAACTGAAGCCATTGTAACCTCTGAATGATTCATTGTAAGTTACTCTTAAGTATCATCTTACCTGTACTATAGTGCAGGTTAAGTCCACGTTAAGTAAAAGAAGCAGCATGGAGCCTGAATGTTTTCTTTTTTCCTTGAAAATCAAACAATAACGGATACGCTTCAGACTTACATACAGAGAAAGTTATCTCCGCTGGGTAGTCCGGATTACGCTTACACTGTTGTGAGCAAAAAAAATCCTTCAAATGTTCTGATTATTTCCAGTTATCCTGACGAATGGATTAGGTTATACCGCGCTAACAACTTTCAGCTGACCGATCCGGTTATTCTCACGGCCTTTAAACGCACCTCACCGTTTGCCTGGGATGAGAATATTACGCTGATGTCCGACCTGCGGTTCACCAAAATTTTCTCTTTATCCAAGCAATACAACATCGTTAACGGCTTTACCTATGTCCTGCACGACCACATGAACAACCTTGCTCTGTTGTCCGTGATCATTAAAGGCAACGATCAGGCTGCGCTGGAGCAACGCCTTGCTGCCGAACAGGGCACGATGCAGATGCTGCTGATTGATTTTAACGAGCAGATGTACCGCCTGGCCGGTACCGAAGGCGAGCGAGCCCCGGCGTTAAATCAGAGCGCGGACAAAACGATATTTTCCTCGCGTGAAAATGAGGTGTTGTACTGGGCGAGTATGGGCAAAACCTATGCTGAGATAGCCGCTATTACGGGCATTTCTGTGAGTACCGTGAAGTTTCACATCAAGAATGTGGTTGTGAAACTGGGCGTCAGTAACGCCCGACAGGCTATCAGACTGGGTGTAGAACTGGATCTTATCAGACCGGCAGCGTCAGCGGCCAGGTAGTGACTGCGACGGGCGGACAGCCCGTACGTGACACCACATCACCACCGAGTTGCTGCTTGTCATCCTGACCTGCTGGCAGCGTCAGCAAATAGATACGTTCCTTTTCGGTCAGGAAAGCCTCTTTAATGACTTTGATTTGCCAGCCAGAGCGAGTGAGAATTTTCAACATCGCGCGGCTGACAATCGTATAGATATTGCCGTAGGCATTATTTTGCGCCCAGTTCACCATCGCTAAAAACAGGACCTGGCTGATAGGGTAGTGCTCACCTAACAGCGCACGTGCGCGGGCTTTGTCGACAAAAAAACGGCTGGATTCGGTACCATAGGCGGGCAGGGTGACATCACTGAAGCAGTGCTGAAAAGTGTGCGTGATCATGTTGGGACGATCGAGGCTGGTAAAACGTACGCTGCACACTAATTGTCCTTCGCAGATTCCCAGAATATAACGTGTACCGGGCCCATCAAATTCATCGGACTCCATTCCCTGACTGCAAATGACTTCCCATCCCAGACGATCGCTAAATGTTTTCTTGCGAAGTTTATAAAGTTCTTCTGAACGGGTGGTTTGCAGTTCTTCGTAACTGACGTCAAACAGTTCAAGCATTCCATTTCCTCTTAAAAGTTACTGCGGCCCTCGCGGTTATCCTGCACTGATTTTACAAGCTTTTCACTATGACGTTCAGTTAATTAACCATTATTCGAGCGAATGGCGTCGTTTTCTGTCTGTCAATGGGCAGGATAAAGCGTCTCAAGCGGTAAAACTGTCCCTGAAGGGATATTATTTGTCATAACGCGGCAGAACACAATACAAATAGTAACTAAACAATACTATTTCAAAAATGCATATTTTCCCAGTCGGTTTGTGCTAAAGGGGCATTTAACAGATTAATGCCAGATGCACATCGCTATTTTTCATCCCCGGTTCGCGTAAAATTTTATATTAGAGAGTAATCAATATGTCCTGTATCACAAACCACAGAAAAAACAAAAAATCATAATTTGGCTGTTAATTTCGGTAATTGTTGACCTGGCGCAGTTTACTAATACTTGAGCCGGGCCTGCCTGCGCGTGGGCCAGGGATAGCTGATTAAGACAGGTAATTACCGAATTATAAGGCGAATTATAATGACTATATCCTCTGAGCTTAAAACGAAAGAAAAACTGGGTTACGGCATCGGTGATGCCGCCAGTTCGATGGTATGGCAAACCGCCACCTTATTTCTGGCCTATTTTTACACGGATGTGTTCGGCTTACCGGCCGCGATTATGGGCACCATGTTTTTAGTGGTGCGCCTGGCCGATGCGTTTGTCGATCCCTGTATTGGGGCACTGGTCGATCGTACCCGAACCCGTCATGGCCGTTTTC
Source organism: Pantoea stewartii (assembly GCF_011044475.1). Classification (NCBI taxonomy): domain Bacteria; kingdom Pseudomonadati; phylum Pseudomonadota; class Gammaproteobacteria; order Enterobacterales; family Erwiniaceae; genus Pantoea; species Pantoea stewartii. The sequence goes on along the minus strand of NZ_CP049115.1, from coordinate 481,940 downwards.
GCCCGTGGCTCATGTGGTTCGCGATTCCGTTCGGCGTCAGTTGCCTGATCACCTTTTACGTGCCGGATGCAGGCCCGACCGCCAAAATTGTCTATGCCTGCGTCACCTATGCAATTCTCAGTTTTATTTATTCTGCTGTCAATGTGCCTTACTGCGCGATGCCCGGAGCCTTAACCCTGGATCCGCGCGAGCGCCATTCGCTGCAATCCTGGCGGTTTGCCTGTGCGTTTATCGGCGGACTGGTGGTCACGGTGATCGGCCTGCCGCTGGTCGAATGGCTGGGGCAGGGAGACAAGGCAAAGGGTTACCTTTACGCCATGGGCCTGATGGGATTTCTGGGCGTGGTGTTAATCTACTGCTGCTTCTTTATGACGCGTGAGCGTTATTTACCCCACAACGATACAGCGGGGTCAATGTGGTCGGATCTCAAGCTGCTCGCTAAAAACAATCAGTGGCGCATCATTATTATTTTTAACATCCTGCTCCTGACCGCCGTCGTGACGCGCGGCTCATCGACCCTGTATTACATGAATTATGTCTTACGGCGACCTGACCTGGTCTTTACTTTTATTGTGACGGGCATGATAGCCGCATTATGCGGTGCATTTTTATCAGAACGTATATTAGGAAAATTCGACCGCATTCGTGCTTATCAGGTCTGTCTTGTCAGTTTTGTTTTCTTTCTGACGGTCATTTATTTAATTCCACCGTCCCAGGTCTGGTTAATCATTGGGTTAAATATTGTTTTTGGCTTTGTTCAGAATCTGACCACGCCTGTTCAATGGAATATGTTTTCTGACGTCGTGGATTATGAAGAACATCGCAGCGGCAGACGTCTCGACGGCCTGGTTTTCTCGACCGCCTTATTTGCCATCAAATTTGGCCTGGCCATGGGCGGTGCCGTCGTGGGCTGGATCCTCGGTCTGGTGCACTACCAACCCGGCGTCGCTGCACAGTCACCCCAGGTCATTACCACCATCAACCTGATGCATAACATCATCCCCGGCGTGCTGTTTATCGCCATGCTGCTTCTGCTTTTTTTCTATCAACTTAACAGCCCGCGAGTCAATGCGATTGCCGAAGCGCTGGCGGCAAAACGCGCCGCAGAAGCCCGACACGATGCTGAAAACACAATTTGATCTCAGCGAAAGGAGAGAAACATGACCGAGATGTATAAGGATCCTCATCAGCCCATTGACGTACGCGTAGACGATCTGTTGTCGCGCATGACGGCCGAAGAGAAGTTCGCCCAGATGCACGCCTACTGGCTCATCCTGGATGAACAGGGCAATCATCAGCCGCGAAGCGATTTGAGCGATGACTTCACGGGCGTCAGCGAACACACCATCCTGAAGGCGCAGTTAACGCACGGCGTCGGTCAGATTACCCGTCCTTTGGGCACGCACATTGTTGATGCCGTCACTGGCGTGCGTGCCGCGAACCGTTTACAACGCGACCTGGTTGAAGGCTCGCGCCTTGGCATCCCGGCCCTGTTTCATGAGGAGTGCCTCGTGGGTTTACTCTGCAAAGGCGCTACGCTCTTTCCGTCCTCGCTTAACTACGGTTCTACCTGGGATGCCGGGCTGGTGAAACGGGCGGCACAGCATATCGGTGCCGAAGCGCGGTCCGTTGGCTGTAAGCAGGGGCTGGCTCCGGTACTGGATGTGTCACGGGATGTCCGCTGGGGCAGAACGGAAGAAACCTTTGGAGAAGATCCCTGGCTGGTGGGCGTGATGGCAACGGCCTATGTCGAAGGTTTACAGGGCGAGCGGCGCGATCTGCTGGCTACGCTCAAACACTATGCAGGCCATTCATTTAGCGAAGGTGCGCGCAATCATGCGCCTGTCCATCTCGGTTTTTGCGAACTGAACGACACGTTCCTGCTGCCGTTCGAAATGGCCGTAAAGCTGGCTAATGCCGGCTCGGTCATGCCCGCTTACCATGACATCGATAATCAACCCAGCCACAGCGATCGTTTTTTACTGACCGACGTGCTTCGGGAGCAGTGGGGATTCGATGGCCTTATCGTGGCGGACTATGGCGGCGTCAGTTTGCTACATCAGCATCACGGCATTTCGCAGGATGCGGCGGAGTCGGCGGCACTGGCGTTTAATGCCGGTCTGGATGTCGAACTGCCTAAGGATGACTGCGCGCGTCATCTGGCCGAGGCGGTATCCCGTCAACTGCTGTCGATGGAAACGATTGACCGTATTGTCAGCCGTATCCTGACAGAAAAATTTCGCCTGGGGTTATTCGACGATCCGTACATCCGTGAAGCGGACATTTGTCTTCAGCACGAGGAAACCCGTCAGGTTGCGCGTACGGTCGCCACACAGTCAATTACACTGCTGGAAAATAACGGGATTCTGCCGCTGAAAACCGGCGCGCGCGTGGCGGTAGTCGGGCCCTGTGCTGACGATCCGCTGGCTTTGCTGAGCGGCTACAGTTTTCCGGTTCACCTGATCATCAGCGATATGCTGGAAGAAACATCACAGGTCACCACGCCGCTGGCCGCACTGCAACACTATCTGGGTGAGCAGCAGGTCCGCTATGCCAAAGGGTGCCATATCATTGAAACCCGCACCGCCGGTGCGCCGGTTTTCCCGGGTGACAGCGGGGCGAAACCAATGCAGCAGTCGCCGGTGTCTCAGGATACCGGGTTGATTGACGAGGCGGTTGAGGTTGCCCGACAAAGCGATGTCGTGATTGCCTGCGTGGGGGATCTGGCGGGGCTGTTTCAAAGCGGCACCGTAGGCGAAGGATCGGATACCGACAGCCTGACTCTGCCCGGCGTTCAGCAGCCGCTGCTGGAGGCGCTGGCCGCCACAGGTAAGCCCCTGATTGTGGTGATGACGGGTGGGCGACCTTACAACCTGCAAGGACTGGAGGAGCGCGTCGCGGCCTTTATGCTCGCCTGGGCGCCGGGCCAGGAAGGCGGCTGGGCGATTGCCGATGTGCTGACGGGGCGGGCAGAACCGCAGGGGCGACTGGTGGTCAGTATCCCGAAAAACGTCGGCGCGATGCCGTTCTATTACAACCACAAACTGAAAAGCGGTGGAACGCCCATCGCGTTTCATTTTGGCGCACGCTATCCGTTTGGCTTCGGTCTGGGCTGGACGACGTTCGACTGGGGCGCGCCTCAGCCTGAACAGGATCAGGTCGCGATCGATGGCGAGATCCGCCTGCGGATCACCGTGACCAATCGGGGGGAACGGCAGGGCAGTGAAGTGGTCCAGCTCTATGTTCGTGACCGAATCGCCAGCCGGGTACGCCCGCTTCAGGAACTGAAAGCGTTTCAGCGCGTCACGCTGGCGCCAGGCGCGTCAGCCGAACTGTGCTTTACGCTTCCTGTCGATATGCTCAACTTTACCCGTGGCGATGGTAAACGTATTGTCGAACCGGGAGAGTTCGAGTTGCAGACAGGTTCCTCGTGCCGTGATATTCATGGCGTCAGCACCGTAACGGTAACGGGAGAAACGCGTGTGCTGCCGACACACTGGCGGATGTTAAGCACCTGCTCGGTCAACGTTGCCGACTGAGGCCTTCGCCTGCCCATTAAGCGGATGGGCAGGCGCGTTTAGGTGTGCTCTCACAACGTTTTCGTCAGGTAATGACGCTGCATACCGGCTTCGGGAAAATCCGGCAGCGACATTTTCAGGACATAGCCCTGTTTCTGGTAAAAGGGCAGGGCCTGAAAGCTAAAGGTATCCACTTGTGCGCTCTGGCAGCCTCTGGCCACAGCCGCCTGTTCCGCAGCACGAATCAGCTCACCGCCCAGGCCCGCACCACGTTGGGCTTCACTGACCCACAGGTAATCAATACACAGCCAGCGGCCTTTAATGCTGCCAGCCAGCCCGCCTTGTAACGGCCCCTGATCGTGACGACACATGACCGACAGCGGTCCCCATAACGCCGTGTCAATAAACTGATGATTCCAGGCACGCAGCCCGGTAAAGAGATCCTGCTTGTCCTGCTCACTCAGCGTGTGAGTCACGGTCAGCGAAAAAGTGGTGTTAACGGGCCTGCTCATTTTTTGTCCTTATATCCCCTGTAAGGGATAATATTGCCGTTATCAAAAGGGGCATCTACGCTATAAATATCCCCTCCAAGGGATAAATTCTGATGAATGATGGAGCGCGCAAGATGATTTACAGTCCCCGGCAGTTAGCTAATCAGCTGAAACGCCTGCGTCAGCAGCAGGGCTGGACCCAAACCGACCTGGCCAAACGCGTGGGCCTGAAACAGGCAACGCTGTCTCATTTTGAAAATTATCCTGAGTCTACCTCACTGGAAACGCTGTTTAAAATTTTGCAGGCGCTGGATATTGCTCTGGCGCTGCAGATCAAAACGCCCCCGACCACGCCAGCGGAGGATGCCTGGTAATGGCAAAACTCATCGCCTGGATGAACGGTGAGCGGGTCGGAACGTTAATGCAGCATCATGACGGGACGCTGAGCTTCCAGTACGCTGCCAGCTGGCTTCAGCATCCGCTCACCCGGCCTCTCTCACTGTCACTGCCGCTGCAACGTGCCGCCCACCACTCAGTCAGGGTGAGCTATTTCTTCGAAAACCTGCTAAGCCCTATCCCATTGACAGAAAAGGAAAAGAACCAGGCTTTCCAGACAAAATCCTGTGGGGTTTTCGCCGTATTGCAAAAAGTGGGATACCGGTTACCGGGTGCACTTATCATGCTGCCGGTAAACCAGCAGCCCGTTGAGCTGGATGACGAATCCATAATGTCCGATATGGCCAGCGCACATGCCGACAGCGACAACGCCTTTCTGTGTCTTGCGCTGGCGCGTGAACTGGGTCTGCCTGTACCGGATGCCAGGCTGCTTCGCCAGGAAGGCGGGGGCAGGCAATTGTGCATCACGCGTGACGACCGTCGCTGGAATGCGGACCGGACGCAGTGCTACCGCCTTCCCACCGAAAACCTGTGCCAGGCGCTGGGATTCCCGCCCGCGTGCAGTCATGAACAATCGGGCGGTCCTGGCCTTGAGGCACTGATGGGATTACTGATGGGATCGCGCAGCGCGCTTACCGATCGCGAAGCGATAATGCGTTGCCTGGTATTTCAGTGGTTAACAGGCATCACCAGTCTGGATGCCCGACATATCAGATTGTTCATCGAGCGCGAGGGGAGTTTTCGGCTGGCACCGTTTCGGTGTCTGGTCTCCGCCTGGCCCGCGCGCTCTCAGCGCAAAATGGACCGCGATGACATCCAGTTACCCCTTGGTGTCACAGGCCCGGCGGGCAAGCTGCATCGCATCACGCAGATCGCGCCCTCACACTTTCTGGCCAGTGCCCGCAGCGTGCGGTTCAGTGAGGAGCAGATGCACGCTATCCTGAATGGCTTTGTATCTGCTTTACCGGCTGCGATGATCAGGGTACGTGACAGCCTGCCAGAAGAGGTTTCTCTGGTGGTGGCCGATGCGATTTTCAGCCATTCATTGCTGATGCTCGAACAGGTCCGTTCGCTGACCTGAAGGGATCATGACGTTTCCGGCTGGTAAATCAGATGTCCCGCCACGCCGCCTTTGCCCCCATCTTTGGGATGGTTCATGCCATCCGTCACGGGAACGGAGGCGAAATCAAAAGGGGAAACGCCTGTCAGGCACGCCGCGTTAACCCCGAACTGTTCGGGATTAGAGCGGCTCTGGTGGAAGGTGTAAATACCACAAACCGAGCAGAAATAATGCACCGCCTGTCCGGAATTAAAGCGGTATTCACTCAGCGCCGCTTTCCCTTTGTGGATCGTCAGCCCCGAAGCAGGGGCAAACACCACCACGGCACCGCGCATCCGGCAAAATGAACAGTTACAGCGTCGGGCCGTATTCAGTCCATCCAGCAGTTCAACAGTAAACGCAACCGCACCACAGTGGCACTGTCCTGAAGTGATTTCTGACATCGCTTGCTCCTTTTTCATCCTGTCACGTTTCGCAGCGTGACAGAGGTGAGGGGTTAATGGCATAAAGACGAAAGGGAATTCAGCCAGGATATTGTGAATGCTTAACGTAAAAGACACCAGCATGACGCCGGAAGAGTGCAGACATTTTCTCACGCAGCACATGTTTGGAACGCTGGTGAGCAGCGATCTGCAAATCAGCCATATTCCGTTTTGCTTCAACGGTGAAAACGTTCTTGAAACACATCTGGCACGCAATAATCCGCAACGGGTTGCGCTGGCGCAGCAGCCGTGCCTGCTGAGCGTTCTGGGTCCGCATGCCTTTATCAGTACGGATTACTATCTGGCGTCACCTGCCGTTCCAACCTGGAACTATGCCGCCGTCAGCGTGAAAGGCATCAGCAGGCTGATGACGCAGGCGGAACTGGGCCAGTCGCTGGACAGAATGTTAGCCGCGTTTCAACCGGGCCTGAGGCAGGATAAACAACGGCTTCCCGATGATTATCAACAAAAACTGATGCAGGGCATCACCGGTGTCAGGATAGAGATTAGCCACATCAGCGGCACGCTGAAGCTTGGGCAGCATCGCCGTCCACCCGAACAGCTTAATGTTTTCCAGCAACTGGCAGCCCAGGGCGGTGCGTATGCGGATTATGCGCGCTTTGCTCAGGACTGGCTGAGCCGCTTCCGGCCAGACGTACTGACCCGTCACCACGGCGCGTAAAGGCTGAGGAGGGAATAAACCGTGCAGCGTCACATGAAGACGCTGCACGGGTACGTCAATCAAAACTCTTTTTGCCCACCCAGCTCAATGACGCGGTTTGGCGGGATCATAAACTGTTCATGGGCACGTAACGCATTGCGCTGGAAGAAATGGAAGATGGCACCACGGGCATGTGCCAGACCGCGTCGTTTCTTCATCACCAGCGTGTCGTGAGAGGTGAAAAACGACGCCTCATTTAACGTACAGCCAAATCCTTCCAGCCCGCACAGGTGCAACACATCTTTCATGGAAGGCCGTTCATGCCAGCCGTATTCGGCCGTCACCTGCCAGAAGGACGGCGAAAGCTGACGTAGCGCGATGCGCTTCTGGTTATGAACACGCGGCAGGTCAACCGTTTTGATATGCAGAAGAACCGTCCGCTCATGCAGCACCCGGTTGTGTTTCAGGTTATGCAGCAGCGCCTGCGGAATTTCATACTCTTTGCGGGTCAGAAAAATTGCCGTACCGCCAACCCGCATCGGGGGCGAAGCCTCCAGCGAGCTAATCAGGGCTTTTAACCTGACGGGATCGTCAGTCAGACGACGAATGAGCCTTGAACGCTCTCCGCTCCAAATCAGCATCAGCATCAGCATCGTCATCGCCAGCAACACGGGAACCCAGCCGCCCGACAGCAGTTTCATCAGGTTGGAAATAAACAACGGAACGTCGATCGCCAACATACAGAGCAGGAAAACCAGCGCCACGGGCAGCGGCCATTTCCAGTTTTTAAAGGCGACGATACCGGCCAGGCAGGCTGTCAGAACCATGGTGCCGGTCACCACGATGCCGTACGCCGAAGAGAGGGCCGCGGACTGACGGAAGGCCAGGATGACGACGGTCACCGCACCGAAAAGTAACCAGTTCACTACCGGAATGTAGATTTGTCCCGATTCGGTTGCCGAGGTGAAAATGACGCGCATCGGCGGCAAAAAGCCCTGACGAATTGCCTGATGTGTCAGGGTATAAACCCCACTAATGATCGCCTGAGCCGCAATAACGGTGGCCAGCGTCGACAGGATGATTAACGGAATCTGCGCCCAGACCGGGGCCAGGATATAAAACGGGTTTTGTATCGCGGCAGGACTGGCCAGCACCAGCGCCCCCTGACCGAAATAGTTCAGCACCAGAGCAGGCAGGGCAATGATCAGCCACGCCAGCCTGATGGGGGTTTTCCCCAAATGTCCCATGTCAGCATACAGGGCCTCCGCACCGGTCACCGCCAGCACCACCATGCCCAAAGCTGCGAAAGACAGGGCTTCATGATTCAGCAGAAATTTCAGCGCAAATGCCGGGTTGAGCGCATGAAGAACATGGGGATTCATCAGAATTCCGTGCACGCCCAGTATCGCCAGGGTGATAAACCACACCAGCATAATCGGCCCAAAGACGCGGCTGACCCGTTCAGTGCCGTGTTTTTGAATCACAAATAACAGAGTCAGAATCACCACAGCCAGCGGCACGATATAGCGATCCAGCGCGGGTGCAACAACCTCGATCCCCTCAACGGCAGACAGCACTGAGATGGCCGGCGTGATAATGCCGTCGCCGTAAAAAAAGGCGCCGCCCGTCAAACCGGCAAGCACAATGACGCGGCTGAGCGTGGCGCCAACATTTTGCCGGGCCAGCGACATTAAGGTCAGTATTCCCCCTTCGCCATCGTGATCGGCGCGCATGATGAACATGACATATTTTACCGTCACAATCAGCATCAGTCCCCAGAAGATCAGCGACAGAAAGCCCATGACGGCTTCTTCGGTGACCGCGCCAGAAGGAAGGATAGAAAGACACTCTTTTAAGGTATAAAGCGGGCTGGTACCGATATCACCAAATACGATCCCTGCTGCTGCCAGCATACCGGCTGGAAGGGATTGCTTTTCAGACTGGGCCATTTAATGTCCTGTTGTATTTCACGTCATCATAAGCCTCAAACCGACAGTTACACCGGTTGACGCTGAGCATGACATTACGCGTTTTGCTGTGAATTAGGGAGTAGCTGGTGATGTTATGTACTGCATTTTTACAGCTTTGCGCTTTATTTTTACGGCATTTTTATACAACTGTCGATTTATCCGGCAGTGAGGCCTGACGCTGACCCTTTACCGCTACCGTTTCCCCCTGACGCGTGATTCGCCTGCCAGGTCAACACACGCGGATAAGGTCTCATCTCAACGCTGCCTCCCTCGTAACAGCATGCGGACGCGTCCGTGCACGCTCAGAACAGTTCCTCAAAGTGTAATCAGCCCGTACAGGAAACACCACGCAGCCTCTGCCGTTTTAAAAAAAATATTTTTTAATAGTCCTTATTTATGATTAATGCGGCAGGCGATTTTTTAAGGCTAATTAATTTCAAAAAATAAAAGACAAATACGGTGTCGTGGGCAGGGAGTGAAGACGATTTTGCGCTGTCTTTAGCCAACTTTTACTGATTAATGTCGTGCGTCGTTTTAAATAAGGTTGGATAAACGATGGCTGAAAATAAATTTCGTTTATTTTTAATCATTATCACTTCTTCTTTTTAATTTTCCTTTCTGCCTTTAATAGTCAAACTCTCATTCAGCGGGCTAATCTGTTTTTATGAAAATAAACGTTTTGTCCTGATATCTTTGCGACACAGCACCATCTGACATTAATGCTAATGCCTGAAGCGTCGATATATTTATTGCTGGCGTTATTCAGCATTACTTACAGAATTACCGTCTTAATATTCGGGGTTTTAATATGACTATTACACAGCGACTTTTCCTGACGTTTTCTCTACTCTCCGCCGCCATGGTCGCGATGGTAGTGATCGTCATCATGGTGTTAGCAGGCTTTCAGTCGCGTTTTCAGTACGTGCAAGACAACACGCTACCTTCAATTGTAGACCTTGATAAAATGGTCAACGGCAGTAATCGGGTTAACGTATCGCTTTATCGCCACCAGAGTGCCAAAGATTCGGCTAAGCAGGTTGAGTTCGAAAAAGAAATCGCTGCGAAGATGGATACGCTGAAAGGCCTGACCCTGTTCTATTTAAAAAATGAAATTACCAACGATCAGGATAAGCAGTTAAGTGAACATGCGCTGGCACTGATTAAACAGATCCAGACGCGCTTACCTGCCTTCCTTGAATACTCGCGTTCGCATGATGACGCTCATTCTCTTTCCGCGTTGCAAGGCCCGGACGGTGTGGGGCAGTCTATCCGTGATCTCATTGAGAGTTATCAGAACCAACTGCAGTTTAATGTGCAGGTGGGCGCGGCTTTTCAAAAAGAGAATAACCGCGTTTATCATCAAACCTTATGGGCCTTAATCGCCGGTTCCAGCGTCATTATCCTGATATTGGGCGCGTTATCTGTTCGTACTATATTAAGCATTCGTCGCCATCTGAATGGTATGCGCACAACCATGGAGCACGCCAGCGAGCGGCTTGATTTAACGCTGCGTGCCGATGACGCACGTAAAGATGAAATCGGGTTAACGGCAAAAGCATTTAATGCTTTGGTGGAGAATGTGGCGCAGTCTTTGTCTGCCGTCGAACGGTCCGCCCACTCGGTCAGCACGGCCTCGTCGCAAATTTCAGCCGGTAACGAAGATCTCTCCTCACGAACCGAACAGCAGGCCGCGTCGCTTGAGGAAACGGCGGCCAGCATGTCTGAACTGAGCGAAACGGTTCGTCAGACGGCTGAAAATACCCGTCTTGCCAGCCAGTTGTCTAAAAACGCGCGTGAGATATCCAGTGACAGCTCTGACAAAGTGCACACCATGTTAGGCACCATGACCGATATTAAACAGAGTTCGGAGAAAATCACCGCCATCATCGCGCTGATTGAAGGTGTGGCGTTTCAGACCAATATCCTGGCACTCAATGCCGCCGTTGAGGCCGCCCGTGCCGGCGAGCAGGGGCGTGGCTTTGCCGTGGTGGCCGGTGAAGTGCGTAATCTTGCCCAACGCTCGTCGGCCTCCGCACGGGAGATTAAAGATCTGATCGAATCGTCGATGCGTTATGTGGAAACGGGCGTCAGCCAGGCAGAGCAGGTCGGGGAAAATATGGGGCGCATGAATGATGCAATTCGCCAGGTCACCGATCTGGTTGATGAGATTGCCATTGCGTCTCAGGAGCAGTCGCTGGGCATCAGTCAGGTCCATCAGGCTGTGCATCAGATGGATGACGTTACGCAACAGAACGCCGCGCTGGTGCAGGAAGCGTCATCAGCATCGCGCTCGCTGATGGATCAGGCAGGCGCCCTGAATGATCTTGTTGCCGCCTTCGTACTGACCGAGGCTCCTGCTGTACAGGCGCGCACGGTGGCGCCGCTCAAACCCGCCTTCGCGATGGCGACCGCATCGGCGGCAAATCAGGACGCAAACTGGCAACATTTCTGATATGTCGGTGACACGCAGTGACAGGACTGCCACTGCGTGTCGGGCCTATATTTTACCACTGTAGAGTACGGGCCCGGTGGGTTGCCCGGTCGGTGAGCCGCCCCGCGGCTCCCGGCTGATGGCGACCACCGCGTTTTTCAGGGAATCTTGCCGTTTCAGTGCCAGTTGGGTGGCTTGTTCAGCGTTAAGTAACCCCAGCGAAATGGGACGACTGCCTGTTGGAATCAGCCATAACTGCAGGCTGGTGTGGCTGTCAGCCGTTACCGGCTGCAATGGCGTCACCCGTAGCTGGGTTAAATCGTGGTCGGCGCTGACCACCCATTGGCTGTGTTGCTGAGCGTCACTCATGACGGTAAGCGGGGTAAACTCTGGCACGTAAAACATGCGCCAGGAAAAAAGGGCAAGGACCGCAATGGCCGCCGCTACCATCCAGCCCAGTGCGGCGCGGCGGGCAGGGCGGGCAGAGGGTTTTGCGGGCAGATTCAGGACAATTTTCTTCCAGACCCGATCCGGCGGGATTTCGGTTATCAGTTGACTGTCCAGCCCAGCGAGTAACGTTTGCCATTTGGCAACCTGTTCGGCCAGCTCTGGCTCGGTCAGCAGGCGCGTCTGAAAGCGTAACCGGGCGGGGCCACGCAGCGTACCAATGGCGTACTCGGCAGAGAGTGCATCGTCACGTTGTTGTCTGTTCATAGTCCGACACATTCCCGAAGGTGGGCCATGGCACGGCGGATCCAGCTTTTCACCGAACCTACCGGCTGCTGTAGCCAGTGAGCAATATCGCTGTGTGACATGCCCTGATAATAGGCCAGCGTAACGCTCTGCCGTTGCTCGCTGCTAAGGTTTTCCATACAGCGACGCAGGCGCGCAGCCTGGGCATCATCGGGCCTGCTGTCCGGTTCGTCGGTATCGACGACCAGCAGGGCATCATCATGCGGTTCTTCTGTACTGGCCATGCGCGCCTGTCCGCTACGTAACCAGTCAATACAACGATGACGAACGATCTGCGTCATCCAGGTCATCGGCGCGCTCAGCGCTGGATCATAGGTCTCCGCTTTGCTCCAGATGGTGAGAAAGCAGTCATGCAGCACTTCTTCCGCCCAGGGGCGATGGCGTAACATCCGTAAGGCAATGGCAAAAAGGTGCGGCGAGGTTTGCCGATACAGTTTTTCGAACGCCAGGCGATCGCCTTTCACGATCGCCTGCATCAGGGTTACCTGCTCCACTGCCCGCACCTTGTCCATAATCATCCTGAATGATGTGATTTTCCGTTTGAGTATAGAGAATTACTTCGGCATTAATACGGTATCAATCACATCTATCACGCCGTTTTTCTGGTTGACGTCATACGTACTGATATTGGCCACGTTACCCTGGGCATCTTTCAACTGAATATTGTGTGGGCCATTATTCATAATCCACAACGGCTGGCCGTTAACGGTTTTCAGTTCAGCATGACCGCCGCCTTGCTTAATCTTGTTCTCCAGCGCTTTCATGTCGTATTTGCCTGCCACAACATGGTAGGTCAGGACGCTGGTCAACTGCGCTTTGTTTTCCGGCTTAAGCAGATTATCGACGGTACCGGCGGGCAGTTTCGCGAACGCGGCATTGGTTGGGGCAAAGACGGTAAACGGCCCTTTACCCTGCAGTGTGTCAACCAGACCGGCCGCCTTCACCGCCGCCACCAGCGTGGTGTGATCTTTCGAATTCACCGCATTCTCAACGATATTTTTCTGAGGGTACATCGCAGCGCCACCGACCATCACGGAGCCCGACTCCATTGCGGCAAATGAGGCGGCAGTAAACAGGAATGCGCTTGAAACTACGGCAACAGCGAAGAACTTTTTCATCGTAAATCCTCATAAGAGAGAGTGGGTAAGTGTCTTGCAAAGAGAGATACGAGAGCAGGGTCGTCACTGGATGCAGAAAAAAATAATTTTTTTACGAAGATTTATCCGCTGGAGGCGGGCGCACGGGTACGGTCAAGCACGCCTGGCCGTTTAAGCACAATTTTCACGGGCTGTCCGGCCAGGCGATACCGTCACTAACACAAAGCGATTCAAGCACACTCAACCCGTTTCCTGTGTGCTTCAGACCTCATGCCGTTCGCAACAGCTGGCGTGAGCGGCTGATTAGCCTTATGGACCGCGAAGCACATCTGTCCCCCCAACAAGACCTGTGGCTTACTGTTCGTTCTGCATCCACGGCGGCGCGCTAAAGGTGGTTTTCAGTAACGTAATAAAGCCCTGAGTACGGGGCAGGCGTTTGATTTCTGGCATGCTGGTCAGCGCGGCAATGTCGGCGGGCGGCAGCATAAATTCAGGCAGGAGTGGGACCAGTCGCCCCTGTTTAATTTCACTGCTGATGTCCCAGATTGAGCGCACCATAATCCCTTTGCCTTGCAGCGCCCAGCGTTTAATCACCCGACCATCGTTACTTGCCAGACGGGGCGTAATTTTGACGGTGACCGGGTCATGCTGATGCGCAAACACCCAACGAGTCACGTCCTCAGCATTTTCACGGATAACCAGACAGTGGTGCTGCGTGAGTTCAGCGGGATGCGTGGGCACACCGTGGCGCTGCAGATAATCCGGCGAAGCGCACAGCACGCGGCGGTTAGGTGCAATTCGGGTGCTGTACAACGACGAGTCCCGCAGGTTGCCAATATAGATCGCCACGTCCCATTTATCGGCCTGCATCCAGTTCGGGTTATCTGACAGCATCAGATCCACGCTGAGATCGGGATGCTGGTCAACATAATCGGAGAGCAAGGGCGCGATATATTCCGAGCCAAATCCCAGCGGAGCCAGTACCCGCAACGTGCCGCTTATCCGGTTTCGGGTCTGGTCAATCACATCCTGTAGCTGGTCCAGCTCATGCAAAATCAGCCGCGCGCGTGCTAATAACGCTTCACCTTCGTCGGTCAGAATGATCCGTTTTGCCGGACGCAAAATAAGCTTGATGCCCATTTTTTGTTCAATGTGCTGCAGCCGCTGGGTCACGGACGGTGGTGTGATATCCAGATAGCGGGCGGCGGCGGCCAGGGTCGCGCTGGCGGAGATCACCTGAAAAAACCGCAGATCGTCACTGTTGATCATTAGGTTCAAACCTAATCATTAATTGGGTGTGTCTGCATTTTAAACTAAATGCATTGATGAGAGCATCCAGTAAACCCCTCAGGACAGACAATGATGCTTAACGATCCCTCACTGACAACGCCGTATCTGCTGCTGGACAAAGTGAAGTTCAGGCGGAATATCCGCAGGCTCTACGATCATATTGATAGCCTGCACTGTCAGATTCGCCCCCATTTGAAAACGCTACGCACGGTACAGTCGGCCCCCTGGCTACTGCGTGACCGGGCTTCACCGGCCACGGTGTCCACACTGGCTGAAGCCGAGGCGTTTGCTGCCGCAGGTTACCGCAATATCCTTTATGCCGTGGGGATTGCGCCGGACAAGCTGCCGCGCATCGCGGCCTGTCTGCGTCCAGGTGCCCAGGTGCATCTTCTGCTCGACAGTCTGACACAGGCGCAGGCCATATCTGCATACGGGCAGCAGCATCAGGTGGCCTTTAGCGTGTTTATCGAGATTGACTGCGACGGTCATCGGGGCGGCATAAAACCGGACGACAGCGCCCTGACCGACATTGGCGCGTATTTGCAGCAGAACGGAATGCATGTCGAAGGGGTGTTAACTCACGCAGGGGAATCGTATCACTGCCGTACGCAGGACGAGATTGCACAGGCGGCACGGGCGGAGTGCCAGGCCGCCATAAAAGCGGCTAAGCGCCTTCGCGCGGCTGGCGTGACCTGTCCGGTGGTGAGCGTGGGATCGACGCCCACGGCCCATGCCGTAAGGGATTTAGACGGGGTAACGGAAGTGCGCGCCGGGGTGTTTTCCACTTTCGATCTGTTTATGACCAACCTCGGCGTCTGCACCGCCGACGATATCGCGCTTTCTGTTGTCACCACGGTAATTGGCCACAATGCTGAGAAAGGCTGGCTGTTTGTCGATGCAGGCTGGATGGCGATGTCGCGCGACCGTGGCACCGCCTCGCAAAAAACCGACTATGCCTACGGTCTGGTATGTGACAGCGAAGGGCGATCCACCGGACTCCTGCTGTCGTCCACCAATCAGGAACACGGCATTATCGCCATTCCGCCCGACAGCGGTCACCAGGTCACGGATTTCTCGCTCGGGACCCGGCTGCGGATTTTGCCCAATCACGCCTGCGCCACTGCCGGAATGCACACCCGGTATCAGGTAATGGACAGCCAGAGCGGGGAACACGAAGTCTGGCATCGCGTCACCGGCTGGTGATGTCCCGCTCCTTTCTTTTTTCAAGAGGCACGTATGACTGATTTCAATCCCGATGACGTTCACCTGTCCAGCGGACACTTTATCGACGGACAATTTGTATCCGCCAGCGGTCAGGCTATGGGCATTAAACGGCCTTCTGACGGTCAGCATTATGCAGAGATCCATGAGGCGGATGCCCGTACCGTCGACGATGCCGTGACCGTGGCCGAAGCACGGCGCATCAGCAGCGGCTGGTCGGGTTGTTCGCCACGAGAACGGGGTGCAGCCCTCTCGCGCTGGGCAGACTTAATCGAAAAAGACAGTGAATACCTGGCGCAGCTGGAAGCCGTCGGATCGACCCGACCCGTCACCGATGCACGCAATATCGAAGTGCCCTTTACCGCGGCGGCCCTGCGTTTTTATGCCGAATGCGCGGACAAATACAGCGGTGACGTGTTTCCAACGCAGCACAGTAGCCTGGGCATGCTGGTGCCTGAGCCCTATGGGGTGATCGGCGCAATCACGCCGTGGAATTTTCCCCTGTCGATGGCTTCCTGGAAATGCGGCCCGGCTCTGGCGGCAGGCAACGCGGTGGTGCTGAAGCCGTCTGAACTGACGCCGTTTTCAACGGCCCGTCTGGCCGAACTGGCGGTGCAGGCGGGGATCCCATCCGGTGTGCTGAATGTGATCCAGGGCAGCGGCAAGGTCACCGGTAATGCGCTGGTAACGCATCCGCTGGTGCGCAAGGTCTCCTTTACCGGCTCCACTGCCACCGGTGCGGCGATTATGAGCCAGGCGGCCCTGCACGGCACTAAACCGGTCACGCTGGAGCTGGGCGGCAAAAGCCCGCAGCTGGTCTTTGATGACGCCGGCGACGCCGACGAGATTGCCGAGCGCCTCTTTCTGGGATTCACAGTGAATGCCGGTCAGGCCTGCGTGTCCGGAACACGTTTAATTATTCAGAAAGGCATTGCTGAACGTGTTACAGAAAAGCTGATTGCACGCTGTCAGAAACCCGTGCCCGGCATGACCTGGCACGCGTCAACACGGTATTGTCCGCTGATTGACGCACGCCAGGGTGAAAAAGTGGCCACGATTATTGCGCAGTCCGTCGCTCAGGGGGCGCGGGTGCTGGTGGGTGGAAAACGCTACGACAATACGAAAGAAGGCTGGTTCTGGCAGCCCACACTGCTGGAGAACGTCGGCCCGGATAACGTGGCGCTGTACGAAGAGATTTTTGGACCGGTGCTGACCATTCAGACCTTTACCGATGAGGAAGAAGCCCTGGCGCTGGCGCAGCATGCGGTCTTTGGTCTGTGCGCGGGCGTCCACACCTTGAACATGCCACGGGCGATGCGCTTAATGCGCGCGCTGGACAGCGGCACGGTGTGGGTTAACCGCTATCGCCGCACCTGGGATTTCATTATCCCTACCGGCGGTTTTCAGGGATCCGGCTTTGGTAAAGATCTGGGCCGCCAGGCCTTTGAAGCCTGTCAGCGCTATAAAAGTGTATTAATCGATTTTTAACCTTTCGCTGGAGAGCAGATATTATGCCCGCACCGCTCAGGCTGGTTCAGGACAGTACGCATTTTCCCGACTCGGTGGATGTAGTGATTATTGGGGCAGGCATTGTCGGCGCGGCAACCTGCTGGGCGCTCACCCAAAAAGGCTATCGGGTGGCGGTGATCGAAAAGGGCCTGGTCGGGGCTGAACAGTCAAGCCGTAACTGGGGCTGGTGCCGCCAGCTTAACCGGGATGAACGGGAGATCCCGCTGATCCTGCATGCGCTGCAACGCTGGCATGAACTGAGCAAGGAAATCGGCATGGACGTAGGATTCCGCGCCACCGGGCTGGTCTATGCAACGTGCACGGAAAAGGACATCCGCAACTGGGATAACTGGGGGAAAATGGCGAAGCAGTACGGCATTCGTAGCCAGATTCTCAATGCCGCAGAGGCAAAAGCCATGACGCCCGGTAGCCGCACAGCGTGGAAAGGCGGCGTGCATTCACCCGATGACGGTTATGCCGATCCCGCACTCGCCGCGCCAGGCCTGATGGAGGCGGCGGTGAAAAAGGGCGCCTTTCTGTTTCAGCGCTGTGCGGTGCGCGGGCTGGATATTTCGGCAGGTCAGGTGAGCGGGGTGATCACGGAAAGAGGTCTGATTAAAACCTCGCGCGTGGTCTGCGCCGCAGGTGCCTGGACATCGCTGTTTTGTCGCCGGCACGGCATCGATTTACCTGCGGGTAATGTCATCGGCAGTGCGTTTCGTACTTATCCCGTCGAACAGGTGATTACCCGGCCTTTCTATACGGATGCGTTTGCCTGTCGGCCACGATCGGACGGCGGTTATACCATCGCACTGTCCGGCACGGGTCGTCTTGAGCCCGGCATTCAGGGGCTGAAATATGCCCGTCAGTTCTTCCCGTTATACAAAGCACGTCGGCTCAATCTGGAAACCAAAATCCGCCTGACCTCCTTTTTACAGGGACCGGAGTCGCTGGCGCGCTGGTCAATGGAGCGCCCGTCTCCCTTTGAAAAAATCCGCATTCTGGACCCGACGGTGTCGGACGGCGTGGTGGAAAAGGGGCTGATGGCCATCGGCCGTGAGTATCCTGCGCTGGCCGGGCTGCGAGTCACGCAGGCCTGGGGCGGCGTCATCGACTGTATGCCTGACGATATACCGGTCATCTCCACCGTGCCACAGCTTCCCGGTCTGGTTCTGTCGGCGGGCTACAGTGGGCATGGCTTTGGCATCGGGCCCGGTGCCGGCCGCCTGACGGCCGATCTGGTGACCGGTGATGATCCCATCGTGGACCCCACGGCGTTCCGTTACAGTCGTTTCCGCGATGGCAGCGCCCTGAAACAACCCGGTATGATGTAAGGAGAAAATATGCTTCAGCGATTGCAGGCGCGTGATATCAATGATCAGCCGCATCCCGGTCATTACTCCCACTATTGTCTGGGGGCAGGAATGATGTTTATTTCGGGTCTGTTACCGGCCACGCCCGCAGGGGAGATGCTCAGCGCCGCGCCCTTTGCCGATCAGGTCCTGCAGGTCTTTGCCAGTCTGGATACCTGCCTGCGCCAGGAGAACCTTACCCGATCGCAACTGGTGATGGTCAGAGTCTATCTGGCTGACATCGCATTATGGGATGATTTTAATGCGCTTTACGCGCAGTGGCTGGGGAGCTGGAAACCCGCCCGCGCTGTGGTGCCGGTTTCCGGACTGCATTATGGTGTCCTGTTAGAGATTGAAGCGACGGCGGTGCAGACGCGTTGAACGGCGCGCTTTGCCCGCGGCGCGTCGCCCTAAGGGATGGTAAAATGCGCATATGCTCGTCAGGAGAAGGCCGCCAGGCATGAAGCTCACCGCTGAATTCTTCAGGATACCGGTTTCGCGATCTGGGTGGCGTCAGGCACAGGCATGCCGCTGGCCAACGCGATTATGGATTACACGAACATTTTTATTCGTCTGGGGTGCGGGCGGCGGTTCGATCATAAGCTTCCCGCCTGGTCAGACTATATTCGCGGCCTGCGGCACAACCCCGATAAAGATGCTGAGTATACGCTGGCTGTCTGGCAATCCCGGCCGCCTGTTGCCCCACCCGATGTGGTGGGTCGTTCGGGCTGTTTCTCATTCAGTCTGGAAACGGATCGGTCCGCACGCATTCATTTTGACCGCACTGACGGAACGGTTTCGCCCCTGTGTGACAGCGAGGTCGCCGCGCGTCAGCGCGAATTGTGCGGTTTACTAGCGCAGATAGTGACTCTCACGCCCGCGGTAAAAACCCTTCGTGGGCTGTCGTGGCTCTACCATCATCACCGCTATCGTCGGCTGTTTCCGCCCGCGTACCTGCGTTCGGCCATGCCGGTCACGGACCGCTACCGTAATATGCCGCTCTGGGGACAGTTTTTGCGCTGGGACGGTAGCCTCAGAGCAGAACTTGCGTCGCACTTGTATCAGCATATTCAGGGCGAGTTTCATCCTTCCCGCCTGGCGACCGGTTTTCCGCTTCAGCCGCTGGCGGTCAGCGCACCGGTGACTGTTTTTCAAGCGTTTTACGCGCGTCGGTAAAGAGGCTGAGTCAGCATGTCCGACATGACGCGTTCAGCGCTGAAGAGGGAACCGGTGACGGGCTAGTGTGACAGAAGGAGAAGACGTCGCTTTTTACGTGACAGTGTCACCTTTATAAGCGATTAGCGCCGTGCCATAAAATCCGGAAAGGCCGGAACAGGCAGCACAGATAACACTTTCAGCCGCTGCAACGTGCGAACCTGCGCGCGCTCCAGATGATCCTTCATGCAGGCGGCCGCCAGTTCCCAGTTCCGTTTCAGCAAAAATTCATAGACCAGGCAGTGTTCATCCAGCATGGCACTGTCGACAGGGATACGCAGCAGGTCATAGAAAATGCGCGTGACGATGAAGGGCGACTGGTGTTGTCGCAGTATCTGCATCATCAGCTTGTTACCGGCAGGCTCCAGGCAGCGAATGTGCAGATCTTCTTCCAGGGTTTCCAGTTCAATGGCCGTTAACTGCTTACCCTGCGATTTTTTCGCGTTATCCAGCCGCGACTTCAGCCAGTCGACGTCCAGCCGTTCGCCTGCTTTACGCAGCGCTGCGGGTTCAAGATTGGCCCGGATTTCAAAATGGTCGCCCAGCTCGCGCGCCGTTAACGGACCGGTAAGCCACTGGGAATAGGGTTCTTTTTCCACCAGGCCTTTATCACGCAGGCGCATTAAGCTCTCACGAATCACGCCCCGGCTGGTGGTGTAATAGTGTGCCGCGTCCTGCTCATCCACCTGATAGCAACCAAAGATCATCGCGGTCGACAGCACACCCTGGAGGTGCTCCAGCACTTTTTCACCCGTACTGCGGGTGTCGACCAGTTCCTCATGATGCGCCAGCCCCAACAGTTCGCGCGTCAGGGCAATGCGCACGGGTTCGACGTCTTCGTCGTCGCGGGCCACGATAAAGCCCCGGCCTTCAAAGCGGGCAATCCAGCCTTCTTCATGCAGCATACTTAATGCCCGCCTGACCGGCACGCGGCTGGTGCCGAACAGCTGTGCTAACGGACCTTCCAGCAACACCAGGCCTTTAGGAACAGCGTTTTGCTGCAGCACGTTAAGCAGCACCTGGCGGATGATTTCATAACGCGCAGAACCGGCGTCATCCATGTCTGCTCCATTCATTATGTTTCGCATTGTCTTTTTCCGCTCCCATCCTGCCCGCCAGATTATCACATCTGAGGAAATTACGACGGCTGCCCGTGCACAGCACTGCGTTAGTGCACAGTGCTCTAAAATGGATCATAAATAAATTAGTACATTTAATACGAAGGCAGGATTTTACTCCGCCTGCACAAATGTCCGTCACCACCCCCAATTTAAGCTTTTGTTATTACTGATTTAAATTATTTAATGATCGATAAGATCACAAATATGTAACTTAACAGTCCTTTTCCTGGCATTGTTATTGCTATCTTCAAATGTACATTAAATTGCAATATACATTTAAAGGTAAGCGTGTGCAGCCAGATACCGTCCGTCAGCTATACATTCAGGGTCAGATCGATGCGCTGGGAATCAGTGCGCTTTATGCACAGCACCGCCTTTCACCCCTGGCGTTTACTGAGGCCTGCCTGACCGCCGCAGAAAATGTACCTTCGGTGTTTATTTCGCTCACCCCGGCGCGCGCCCGTGAAGAGGCCGAAGCCTCTATGCAGCGCTGGCGGCAGGGCCAGCCGTTGAGTCCACTGGATGGAATTCCGGTGGCCTGGAAAGACCTGTTCGACCTTCAGGACTGCCAGACCACCGCCGGTTCGGCCACCCGGCAACACGTTTCGCCCGCCCGACAGGATGCACCCGTCGTTGCCCGGTGCGCGGCGGCGGGCATGGTCACGATCGGCAAAACCAATCTCAGCGAATTTGCGTTTTCCGGACTCGGCCTGAATCCCGCGTTTGGTACACCGGTTATCCGGTCATCAGCGGGCAGCCTGCACGCGCCGGGCGGATCGTCCAGCGGGGCAGGCAGGGCAGTCGCGGAAGGCCTGGCCTGTATCGCGTTTGGCACCGATACCGGCGGATCCATTCGTATTCCGGCCGCATTCAGCGGCATTACGGGCTACCGCGCCAGCTGTGGCCGTTATGCCATGGACGCCGTTTTTCCGCTGGCCCGCTCGCTGGATACCCTCGGCCCGTTATGCCGCAGCGTCCGGGATGCTATCGCTCTTGATGACATCCTGTGCGGTCCGGATACCACCGCCTTTCCTGAACCCCGTTTCCGGGTTGACGACGCGCTCCTCATGACATGCCAGCCCGCCGTTCGCGATAACGGCCTGAGAATGCTGGATCGCCTCGACGCGGCCGGCTTTGCCATTGACCGCCAGCCGCTTACCGCGTTTACGCAGGCGCTTGACTGGATCGCTGAAAAAGGCTGGCCGGGTGGGCGCGAAGCCTGGTTGCTGCATCGCCTCTTATTAGCCTCACCTGACGCAGAACGCATGGATGCCAGAGTGCGCGAACGTCTGCTTGCCGCCAGCGAGCAGGACCCGGCCGTGCTCGATACCTTTCTGACCCAACGTCAGCAGTGGCAACAGGCCCTGGCGGCGGAGCTGGCGGGCGCAATACTGATCACCCCCACGGTGGCCCATACCGCACCGGAACTCGGTCCGCTGATGCAGGACAGCGCGCTGTTCGCCCAGACCAACGTGGCCACGCTGCGCCTGACCATGCCGGGCAGCCTGCTGGATATGCCGGGCATCGCCCTGCCGAGCGGTACCGATGACCATGGGTTGCATACCAGTCTGCTTTTCTCTCTACCGGCTGGCGAAGATCGCCGGCTTCTTCACGCTGCCAGCCGACTGGCAGGTCTTTTTACCGCAGACGATTCGGTCTGCGCTTAACGCTCCAGAGGAAGAAAAGATGGCGAAAGAAATCTTATGTGCATTTGGTGTGGATGTGGATGCTGTTGCCGGCTGGCTCGGCTCTTACGGCGGGGAAGATTCCCCGGACGATATCTCTCGCGGGCTGTTCGCCGGAGAAGTGGGCGCACCGCGTTTGCTGAAAATGTTTGCTGAACATAATCTGCGCACCACCTGGTTTATTCCCGGCCACTCAATCGAAACCTTCCCGGCGCAGATGAAAGCGGTGGTTGACGCCGGCCACGAGATTGGCGTGCATGGCTACAGCCATGAAAACCCGATTGCCATGACGCCCGCGCAGGAAGAGGCGGTGCTGGATCGCAGTATTGAACTGGTGACGCAGCTTGCAGGTAAACGTCCAACCGGTTACGTCGCGCCCTGGTGGGAATTCAGCAATGTGACCAATGAGCTGCTGCTGAAAAAAGGCATCAAATACGATCACAGCCTGATGCACAACGACTTTCATCCTTACTACGTTCGCGTAGGCGACAGCTGGACCAAAATTGACTACAGCCAGCATCCGGACACCTGGATGAAGCCGCTGATGCGCGGCGAAGAGACCGACCTGGTAGAGATCCCCGCTAACTGGTATCTGGATGATCTGCCACCCATGATGTTTATCAAGAAGTCACCGAACAGCCACGGTTTTGTCAATCCGCGCCATCTGGAGGAGATCTGGCGCGATCAGTTCGACTGGGTATATCGCGAAAACGACTATGCCGTCTTTACCATGACGATTCATCCCGACGTATCAGGCCGTCCGCAGGTGCTGCTGATGCTGGAGCGCCTGATTAAGTACATCCAGAGTCACCAGGGCGTGCGTTTCGTCACTTTCGACGAAATTGCCGACGACTTCTTAGCGCGCCAACCGCGTTAAGCCTTTTTCTCTTGCAGAGTGATCACGACATGAGCATCTACAAAAAAAAATCCGTTAACGGCTGGCAGCCCCAGCAGTTAACCACCAGGGATGTCAAATTCGCTACATGGATCGCCTTCTTCGCCTGGATCTTCGCCGTCTATGACTTCATCCTTTTCGGCACCTTGCTGCCGGAGATCGGCGGTCATTTTGACTGGAGCGAAGTCGAACAGTCTGAAATTGCTACCTGGGTCGCGTTTGGTGGGGCAGTGATCGCTCTGGCCATTGGCCCGCTGGTGGATCGCCTGGGGCGGCGCATGGGCATCGTTATTACCGTGGGAGGCGCGGCCCTGTGTTCGCTGCTGACCGCAATAGGGGGATTATGGGGTAAGGGCGCATTGACCGCCATTCGCTCCGTTGCCGGTCTGGGTTATGCAGAGCAAACGGTTAACGCCACCTATTTATCAGAACTCTATACTGCGCTGGACGATCCCAAACTCAACAAACGGAAGGGATTTGTCTACAGCCTGGTGCAGGGCGGATGGCCGGTCGGTGCGCTGGTGGCCTCGGCGCTGACCGCGATTCTGCTGCCGATTATCGGCTGGCAGGGCAGCTTTATCTTCGCAGCCTTTCCGTCGCTGGTGATCGCGCTACTGGCGCTGAAGCTGAAAGAAACGCCTCAGTTTGAAGTGCAGAAGAAAATCAAAACGCTGCGGGAGCAGGGTAAAGAAAATTGGACGGCTTGACGCGGTCGTCGCCAATGCGGGCATTCTGCGTCGGGCAGAGATTGAGGAGATGAGCGACGCACGCTGGGATGAGATGCTCAATGTCGATCTGACCGGCGTGATGCGCCTGTTCCGTGCCGCTGCCGCCCACCTTCAGTCGGGGGCCAGCCTGGTTGCGGTGTCGTCGATTGCGGGCGGTGTATATGGCTGGCAGGCGCATGCGCACTATGCCGCCGCGAAGGCGGCGGTGCCCGGCATTTGCCGCTCCCTGGCCGTCGAACTCGCGCCGCGCGGGGTGCGATGTAATGCCATCATCCCCGGGCTGATTGAAACGCCGCAGTCACTGGATAAGGATAATTCGCTTGGCCCGGAAGGGCTGGCGAAGGCGGCGAAGGCGATTCCGCTGGGCCGCGTCGGACGCGCCGAGGAAGTGGCGAAAGTCATCGCGTTTCTCACCAGCGACGAGAGTAGTTACCTCACCGGACAGAGTCTGATTGTCGACGGTGGACTCACCGTTCGCTGGCCGGATTAAGGAGAACCCATGCAACTCAGGATGAAACGTTGTGTAATCAGCGGCGCGGCCAGCGGCATCGGGGCGGCCATCGCGATGCTGTTCGCCCGCGAAGGTGCCCATCTGATACTCACTGACCGCGACAGTACAAAGCTCAAGACTGTGGTTGATCACTGTCGCCAGTCTGGCGTGCCGTGTTTTGGCATTGTGGCCGATGTCGGCGAGGTGGAAGGTGCCACGGCGGGCGTGGATGCCTGCCTGGCGCAGTTCGACGGAATCGATATTCTGGTGAATAACGCCGGAATGCTGACCCAGGCGCGCTGTACCGATATCACGCTACCCATGTGGGAAGAGATGATGGCTGTGGATTTACGTAGTGTCTTCCTGGCGACGCAACGGGCGTTGCCGTCCATGCTGGCACAGCGCTGGGGCAGGGTGATCAACATCGCGTCGCAGCTCGGTATCAAAGGTGGTGCCGAACTCAGCCATTATGCGGCGGCCAAAGCCGGCGTATTAGGCTTTACCCGCTCGCTGGGGCTGGAGGTGTCCGCAGATAATGTGCTGGTGAACGCCATCGCGCCCGGTCCGATTGAAACGCCGCTTATCGATGGCATCAATCAGGCATGGAAAACGGCCAAGGCAGCCGAACTGCCGCTGGGACGTTTTGGCCGGGCGGAAGAGGTCGCGCCGGTAGCGTTACTGCTGGCAAGTGAGCCCGGCGGTAACCTGTTTGTTGGCCAGACGCTTGGCCCTAATTCCGGCGATGTCATGCCCTGAGGAGAAGCAGATATGTGCGGCGTTTGTGGTTTACTGGACAGCGGTCCGCAATGGAGCGATGCGCTACAAAACGATCTGCCCCAGCGCCAGTTGCGGTTAAAGCAGCTGGCGCTGCTCAACCGAACGCTTAAACCCTGGCGGCTCACGCTGACTGAGTTTCATGCCAGTTGGGTGCTCTCCAGCCCAACCGGTCAGCAGGTGATGGTGAATTCACTGGACCTGTTGTGGAAAGAGGTCGAGAAGATCACCAAACGCCCGCTTGATCCACTGGATGAAGCCTGGCTGGCGGCGCTGTAAGGCATACAAGAGGAGCGGCTATGCTGCACGATAAAAAACTGCCGCTGCATATCCTTAGCGGTTTCCTGGGAAGCGGCAAAACCACGCTGCTGAAAGGCTGGCTGGCGCAGCAAGATCTGAACGACGTTGCATTGCTGGTTAATGAATTTGGTGAGGTGGGCATCGACCATCATCTGCTGAATGAAGTCGCGCCCGATACGGTGCTGCTGCCCAGCGGCTGCGTCTGTTGCCAGATTCGCGGCGAACTGAAAACGGCGTTACTGGATCTCTATGAACGGCGCGTGCGCGGCATGCTGCCGCCGTTCAGCCAGGTCATTCTGGAAACCACCGGCCTTGCCGATCCTGCGCCCATCCTGTCAACATTGCTGCACGATCCCCAGCTTAAACATCACTTCAGTCAGGGCACGCTGGTGACGCTGGTCGATGCCGAGCATGCCCGGCAGCAGTCGATGCATCAACCGGAATGGATAGCCCAGGTCAGCGCGGCGGATAAGCTGTTGCTCAGCAAATGCGACCGTATCGGACAGACCGAACGCGTGGCGCTTGAGGCCTGGATTGCCGGGCTGAACCCTATGGCGGAACTGAGTAACACCGTGCAGGCGCTGGCCGATCCGGACCCCTTATTTGGCCTGCGCCTGGCAAAAGGCAGCGGGCAACAGCGGTTTCGCTGGCTTGGCGCAGCCGGTGCGTCCGGTTATCGTCTTGCACCCCATGACGAGAATCCGCATCCGCTTACGCAAACCTGCGTGATCACCTTAGAGAACGCCCTGAACTGGCCCGCGTTTGCTATCTGGTTGTCAATGCTGTTACATAGCCATGGTCAGTCTGTATTGAGAATGAAAGGCATCTTACGTTTCAGCGGCAGCAGCTCACCCGTGGTGATTCATGGCGTACAGCATACGTTACATCCGCCCGTTCACCTGAATGACTGGCCCGGCGATGTCGATACCTCAAAACTGGTGTTTATTCTGCGCGGACTGGATCCCGAGCGACTGAAACAGGGATTCAGCCGTTTTCAGCAGGCGGTAAAGGATAAGTAAAACAATGAACGCTGCGGCGAAAGTTAACGATCAACTGACATTGCGCGTACTGGGCACCTCGGTCACGCTGCTTGAAATGTTGCGTGTCCGTGCGGAAAGCGATCTGGGCATTCGCATCGAGTATCTGCTGCACAGCGTGGAAGATGCCCAGCGCATTGCGGTCATGCATCCGGAAAGTTATGACCTTTACGATCAGTGGTTTCACAATATCGATTTTGTCTGGCCTGCCCGGGCAATCCAGCCGCTGGAAATCAAGCGACTGACATACTGGGACGAGATTACGCCGCTGGCCAAAACCGGCAGGCTAGGTCCCGATCTGCCGTTAACCGATGGCAGTGTACCTTCGGAGCGACTGTATGTTCAGCGCGATATGCATTTAGGTAGCCACGCGAGTGACCATATCAGCATGTTGCCGCTTACCCATAACGTGGACAGTTTTGCCTATCATGCCGACCGGCTGCCTGCGGTGCTGCAACAGCAGGAAGAGAGCTGGGGCTGGCTGGTACATCCTTCGCTGACGGGGCAGGTGGCGCTACAGGAAGATGCGGCCATGGGCGGTATTGATGCGGCGCTGGCCATGCAGGGGGCCGGGCTGGCACGCTTTACGAATATCGGTAATCTGACGCTTGATGAGATCGACCTGTTAACACAGCAGCTGGCGCGTCTTCACCGTAACGGCCATTTTGCGGCCTTCTGGGCA
The DNA here is from genome assembly GCF_011044475.1 of Pantoea stewartii. Lineage (NCBI taxonomy): Bacteria > Pseudomonadati > Pseudomonadota > Gammaproteobacteria > Enterobacterales > Erwiniaceae > Pantoea > Pantoea stewartii. The sequence continues at coordinate 454,782 of NZ_CP049115.1, read as the reverse complement.
TCGCAGGATGAGGCATGCGATCTGATTGCTAATCAGCAGGTTGAAGTACAAAGTCTCTGGGCACCCATCTATTTTCGCCATCATTTCCATCAGCGCGGCTATAAAATGGCGCGACCACGTGAAGGCTACCGTGCGTGGTACGGCGGCATGTCGCTTTCACGCTGTGCGACCGGCAAAATCAAAGAGGCGGCCTACGACTACCTTAACTGGTGGCAGTCTGGCTGGCCCGGTGCGGTCATGGCGCGGCAGGGTTATTACATTTCTAACGCGGAACGCAGCCGGACGCATCTGTCGGCAGCGGAATGGGATTTCTGGTACGGTGGTCAACCCGCACGCGAAATGCTGCTGGATGCCTGGGGCGCACCGCTGATTCCCCAGGGGGAAGTGCGCGATGGCGGAAGTTACGAGCAACGGATGAGCCACATTGCCGTCTGGAACGCCGTGATGGATGAACATAACTATCTGACGCGCCGCTGGCAGGATTTTTTGCGGCCCCGTTGAGAAATCTTTATCCGTGAGCACGCCACCAATAAAAGGAAGAGAATATGCGCACGCGTCGCTCGGCCCGGTTACTGATCCTGAATGCTTCCCATGAGGTGTTGCTGTTTCGTTTTGTGCATTCGCAGGATGCGCTGGCCGGCAGCGCATACTGGGCAACGCCCGGCGGCGGCGTAGAGCAGGGCGAATCTTTTGAGCAGGCGGCGGTCAGGGAACTGTATGAAGAAACCGGCATTCACCGTGCCGATGTGGGGCCGTCTGTCGGTGAGCGATGCTTTGCCATGACGCTGCCTTCGGGCGAGATCGTGCAGGCACATGAGCGGTTCTTTATTGTTACTGCCGCAGGGAACGAAATTAACACACTGGGCTGGAGTGAAAATGAGAAATCAGTCATTGCCAGTTCGCGCTGGTGGACCGTCAAAGCACTCAGTGAAACAACCGAAACGGTTTATCCCGCAATATTATGAGCCTGTTGCCTCTGCAATATACCTGAATGCATTCTGACCGGCTCTGATTAAATCGCCCCGTAGGATTTATGTTAAATAGCAGGCTATTATGTGCGCGTGCTTTTGCATCACGGCATAATCTGTTTAATGCTGGTTCTCTTTACGCCTGACCAAAGAGGTGAAAGTGAACTTACTCAAGATCGACCACGTCCATATTTATGTGCATGACCTGAAGAAAGCAGAACACTGGTATAAACGGGTGCTGGGTTTTTCACGCGATGAATCGTTGCTGTTTTGGTTTACGCAGGGCGGTCCACTGGTGCTGAAAAATAATGCTGCCGTAATATCGCTGTTTTTAAGAGCCCATCAGCCGCCGGGTAACACCGTGGCATTTAGCCTGGATGCCACGTGTTTCTGTCAGTTATTACGCATCCTGGTCGCGCAATCCATACCTTATACAGTCAGCGATCATCAGGTGTCGATGTCCGTTTATTTTTGCGATCCTGACGGAAATCAGATTGAACTGACGTCTTATCAGTACGCGGAAGCGAAGGAAAACCTGGCGATATTTGAGGACAGCGTGCATCGGCCATAAACAGGCACTTGCCTTGTCCGGTAACGTTAATTGAGACTGACCATCACTCTCTATGCTCATTAAACGCAGAATAAAAAAGAAAAAGGCGGTCTTTTTTCGAGGCACGCCATATTTTGATAACGCGCGTTGTGATTACACCGCGGCATCGTTATTTTTTTCAAGAAACGTCTTTAGAAGCCGATATTAGTTAATTCACATCAGCTATTGCGTTAAGGAGAACCTAAAATGACGTATTTGCATATTAAACAGCCATCAGACGACGAAGGATGTGGTATCGCGGTTATGGCCCGATTACATCAAAAAAGTTATGATGAGATGTTGTCAATTGCTATGGAAAATGGCTTCTGCGACAAGAAGAAACGTGTCAATCTCGCGCAAATGAAAAGATTTCTGGGTTATAAGGGATTAGAGAACGTATCGTATAAAAGACACAACGGGGCCAGCGTACCGACGGATTGTGGTATCTTTCATGGTCGCTGGAATAACGTTAAAACCGGGACACGTCACTGGATTGCTTACCACGATGGTCTGTTTTTTGATCCGCTTTTGCCGCAACCCGTCTCGCAATTATCCGCGCAGTTTTATGTGACGCAAATTTTCAAACATCCTTAAATATTCATTGCCTAGAAGGCCAATGGAGATGTTAATAGTCAACGTGAGCACCTTGCAAACTGCTAAATTCGGGGCCAGGCCCTGGGTTGGCTTTTAATATCCTTCATCAGGCATCATAGATCTGTGGGTACCGATATCAGACAGCGTTTCGTATTAATCGATATGGGTGAATGTTGTGGGGATTTCGGTACCTCAGTACGCTAATTTTTACGTAGCCGCGTCAGTTCAGGTTGCAGACGTCAGTTCGTGGCTGATCAGCCTCAGCGATGGAACCAGGCAAAACATCACGTCGCCGCTTTTCGGTATTCACTGCCTGTAAGATGTTTTCTCAACATCAGGTGAGTTGTCATCAAGAACGGCTGATGCGCGTTTCGGGTGATAGACATGAGTTGCAGGGGTGACTCGGTTATCACTGGTAACGCGCACGGCATCAGATTTTGATGTGGCCTGAAGACGAGATATGAGAGCACATAATCAGGCGAAGCGAAGACAAAGCGAAAAAGCAGAGAAAATGGTGCAAAACCGGAAAAAACGCGGAACACCCCATATCGGAGCCTGATGTATAAAAGTACGCATAATGTATATTATGTTAAATAAGATGTCCGGTTACGCACTCAGTCAGCCCGTTTACGCCTTTCCTGCCTCACCGCTTCTTTTTGTCCGCTTCTGTACCCACAAATCACAACAACGCTACGTAAAAAACTGGCGCTTATCCCTGTGCTGGATTGGCAGATTTCACGTAGCGTTGCCTGGCATAATTCACGTTTAGCTGGCTCTGTTCAGAGTTACCTGCGCCCCGTATTCTCGCGTCAGACGACGCGCCTGGTAATAAACCGATTTCCAGTATGGGTTGTTCAGTGATGAGCGAATCACGCCCTTGCTGGCCGACGCGTGAATAAACTGATTATCCGTATCGTAGAAGCCAACGTGCATGCCGCCACCAATGCGGAAAAACACCAGATCGCCTGGTTGCAGATGTTCCGGTGTGACACGAACGCCCATATGCAGCAGATCGGCTGTGGTGACGCGGTCCATTGGCAGATTGAAACGATCGTGCAAGGTTCGCCAGACGTAGCCCGAGCAATCCACGCCAGACAGCTGTGTGCCGCCCCATTGGTACGGCGTATCATGCCAGGTGTGCATTTGGTCATGCAACGCCGCGACGATAGGAATCAAATCCGGGTTTTGCGATGCGTCAGCGGCGGTGGTGTCCTTGGGTTCATCTGAATGATGATGACTGCAACCAGAAAGCAGGAGCATAAGGCCGGAAAGAAAAAAGAATGAGGTTTTACGCTTCATCGAATAATCCGCACAGTAAAGATAACAAGGTGAGCAACGCTAAGGGCTTTTATAACCCATTCAATCGCTTATAGAAATATCTACGCTCTGCTTTACTTAACCTTACACTCAAACGGCAGGCTCTCTTTATATAGCGTAAAAAAGCGCACCTGGAAACGGATTTTCGCGAATAAATAACAACGCTACGCGAAATCTGACGCATAACTCCCCTGCTCTTTTATCAGAATTCACGTAGCGGCGCCTGTTTTTTGTGCTATCCGTTTTCGCTCGCATCCAGACCGCATACCTGCCAGCGCACCGAACTGACCCCTTTCTCCAGGCTAATGCGGCTTACCAGACTTTCCAGCTGTCCGGTCATGCTGGGTTGGCCCATCACTTCGGCATTCACTTCCATGCGATGTGGCGGATCCAAATCTTCACTGTGGAGCGATTGCAGGCGCAGGCCGCTGTTGCCCAGGCTATGCAGCATCAAACTGCGCACCTGAACTTCATCCTGCGCCAGACAAACGATCTGCACTTTGTAATGTTGTACTGCCTCGTCGGCCGACACGATGGACTGGCGATTAATGCCCAGCGCCAGTTCACGCAACAGAATGTTGGCACAGAGAATCACCATGCAACCTATCGCGGCTTCGAGTAACAACCCCATGCTGCACAGGACGCCGACGGCCGCGGTACACCACAAGGTGGCGGCGGTATTCAGGCCGCGAACGTTTAATCCGTCGCGCATAATCACACCGCCACCCAGGAAGCCGATACCGGAAACCACATAGGCGGCAACGCGAGTGGCGTCGGTGGCAATGCCGGGAACACACTGCGTCATCAGAACGAACAGACAGGCGCCGGTGCTGACCAGCGCGTTAGTACGTAAACCGGTCATGCGTTGACGCAGCTGACGTTCGCTGCCGATGAGCGCACCCAGAATCAGCGCGGCCGATACGCGCAGTAAAAAGATTTTCCAGTCCATGATAAACCTCTCTCCGCCGCGCGGCAGGCGCAGTACGGAAAAACAAAGATGAATAAAATGGATTACAGCGGGCGTTGATGCAAAGCGCATCACGTCAGGGAAGGATGTTGATACAGCCGCCGTCTTAACGTGCAGTTAAGACAGCCAAAACTATCTTACTGCAGAAGCCTGGTGTAATCGTTCGGGACTTGTGTCCAATGTAGGTTGCCTCTTGCGTAAAATTCGCGGCGATTGTATAGCCATCTGAGGGCGGATTTCCACTCAGATGGCGCTTCGTTCAGGATTGGTTTAGCTGGACGGACGTTTAACGGCGCGTTGCGGACGCCTCAACCGGCACGTCGGCGCGGGCCAGCTCCATCCTCACCGGTGTGCTTTTATAGGAGGGAATACCGCTTTTTGTGTCGTAACTGTCTAAGGGAATTAACACGTTAGCTTCAGGATAATAGGCCGCTACCGATCCTTCGGCCATATCATGCACTGCGATAGTCAGATTATCGAGACGGCGATGAGTAGGATTGCCGTCCGGGTCCAGCGCAATGATGTTAACCTGATCGCCCATGCGAACCCCCTTTTTCTCCGCCTCGTTTTCACTGATAAACAGAATGTCGCGGCGGCCTGAAACGCCGCGATAGCGGTCATCCAGCCCGTAGAGCGTGGTGTTGTACTGATCGTGACTGCGCAGTGTCGTCAGAACGAGATCATGACATTTCAACGAGCGCGGATCTTCATTGATGCCCTCCATCACCAGGAATTGTGCTTTGCCCGATGGCGTATGCCAGACACGTTCAGACGCGCCATTCGGTAAACGGAACCCGCCCGGCTGCTGAATACGTTCGTTGAAGTTGTCAAAACCCGGAATCACCGCTTCGATGGCGTCACGAATCAGGCTGTAGTCGCCTGTCAACGTGTCCCAGTCCACGACCGTGTCCGGCAACGTGGCTTTGGCCAGGCCCGCGATGAGCGCGGGTTCGGATTTCAGATGAGGCGACGCCGGATCGAGCGTGCCGCGTGAGGCGTGCACCATCGACATGGAATCTTCAACCGTCACGCTCTGTGCACCAGACTGTTGCTGGTCAATCTCGGTGCGGCCAAGCACCGGGAACAGATAGCTGTGTTTTGCCAGCAACAAATGCGAGCGGTTCAGTTTGGTGGCCATGTGCACCACCATATCCAGCTTGTGCATCGCAGCAAAGGTTTGCTGTGGATCCGACATGGCTTCGGCCAGATTACCGCCCAGGCAGAGTAGCGCGTTTATCTCACCATCGCGAATGGCCTGAACGGCCTTAACGGCACTGTGTCCGTGTTTTGTCGGTGGCGTGAAACCAAAGACCGCTTCGATGCGCTTCAGCAGGCTTTCGGAGGGAACTTCGGTGATGCCAACGGTACGATCGCCCTGCACATTCGAGTGACCGCGTAACGGACAAATGCCCGCGCCCTTCTTGCCCATATTGCCGCGTAACAGCAGCAGATTCGCAATTTGTTGCACGTTCTGCGTGCCGTACTGATGCTGAGTAATTCCCATGCCATAGCAAATGATCGTGCGTTCAGCATTAGCGTAAAGCTGGGCGATATGCTCAATCTGTTCGCGTGACATACCCGAAACGTTAAGAATATGCGCCCAGTCCGTCGCCTCAAGGTCGGCTTTTAAGGCGTCCAGGCCCTGCGTATGTTCAGCGATAAACGCGGCGTCAAACACGCCAGGATTGCCGCGGGTTTTGGCCTCTTCATCCATCGCCATCAGGCACTTCATCACGCCTTTAAGCATGGCCGCATCACCGCCGACCCGGATTTTGTAATAGGTTGACGCCAGTTCCGTTGAGCTCAGCGTCACCATCTGTACCGGATTTTGCGGGGCGGTAAAACGCTCAAGTCCCCGTTCGCGCAACGGATTGATCGCGACGATTTTCGCACCGCGTTTCGACACCTCCTGCAACGTGGCCAGCATGCGCGGATGGTTTGTACCAGGGTTATGACCGATACAGATCACCAGATCGCAATGGTCAAAATCATCCAGCTCTACCGTGCCTTTGCCGATGCCAATCGATTCAGGTAAGCCGACGCTGGTTGGCTCGTGGCACATATTGGAACAGTCGGGGAAGTTATTGGTGCCAAATTCGCGGGCAAACAGCTGCCACAGAAAGGCGGCCTCGTTGGAAGCACGTCCTGAGGTATAAAATTCCACGCTGTCGGGATTGTGATAACTGCGCAGCCGCTCACCAATTTCATTGAAGGCGGTTTGCCACTCGATGGGCTGATAGGTATCCGTTACCGGATCGTATTTCATTGGATGCGTCAGCCTGCCTTCGCCTTCAAGCTCGTAAGCGCTGCGCTGCCACAATTCGCTGACCGGATGGGCCGCGAAAAACTCAGGTGTTGTGCGTTTACTGGTGGCTTCCCATGACACCGCTTTCGCGCCGTTTTCACAGAACTCAAAGGAGGACGTGTGTTTGGGATCGGGCCAGGCACAGCCGGGACAGTCAAAGCCTTCAGGCTGGTTAACTTTAAATAAGGCAATCACATCCTGTTTCACGGCCATTTGACCACGAATCGCCCCTGCTACCGCTTTCAGGGCACCCCAGCCGCCCGCTGCGCCATCATAGGGTTTCACACCTTCCGTCCTGTTTTGCTCTTTCATTGCTGCTCCAGACTGACTGTTTTTGTTTTTATTAAGCCTGGTACAGTAATCGCAACGGCGCGTGAGAACAGTCGTGTAAAATTCAGGTTAACTTTTGCTAAATGTTTCACCGAGGCGGCAAAGCCAGGCGGCGCGCGAAAATGTTATGCTCCGTCAGCGGTATTTCGACGCTGTCGCCTGCAACGTTCAGAGCAGTACAGTACCTGATCCCAGCATTTTGCCCACTTTTTACGCCAGGTCATGGGTTTATGGCACTGCCTGCAGTAGCGCACCGGTAGCGCCTGTTTATTTCCTTTAAAAGTGTGCATCGTCTGCCCCCTGTCATCAGGTGATAAGTATAGACAGGCCGGGTTGATTGACTTTACGCCAAATAGGATCAGAATACTGTTCCAGTTAAGGACTACGCGACACGGAGTTTATCATCGCCACTTTTCGCGACGTTTATCGCGCCCGTACGGGACGCCGAGCCGGCCTGTTCGCCGCCTCGGCTTTGTTATTAGCCAGCTGTTCGTCGGAACCGCCAAAATCGCTGGTCACGCCCTTTCCGACCGTCAGTAAACCGCCGGTAACCAGCCAACCGGTGCGGGAGAATGTGCCTGTACGCGGCGTCTGGCTGACGACGGTTTCCCGTCTCGACTGGCCACCGATCGCCTCGGTGAATATCCGCGATGAGGCGCTGCGCGTCAGTCAGCAAAAGCGTGCGCTGACCGATAAACTCGACAAGCTGAAAAGCCTGGGAATCAATACGGTGTTCTTTCAGGTCAAACCGGATGGCACCGCACTGTGGGCATCGAAGATCCTGCCCTGGTCAGACATGATGACAGGCGAAACAGGTCAGAACCCAGGCTTTGATCCGCTGCAGTTTATGCTGGATGAAGCCCATAAGCGCGGTATGCGCGTGCATGCCTGGTTTAATCCCTACCGCGTTTCCGTGAATACCAAACCCTCAACGGTCGCCGAGCTGAACCGCACCCTGTCACAGCAGCCTGCCAGCGTCTTTGTTCTGCATCGTGACTGGATTCGCACGTCGGGGGATCGTTACGTGCTCGATCCCGGCATTCCGGATGTGCGTGACTGGATAACCAGCATCGTGGCTGAAGTTGTAAAACATTACGATATCGATGGCGTGCAGTTTGATGATTACTTCTACGCCGAGTCGCCCGGCTCGCCCCTGAACGACAGTCAGACGTTTATTCGATACGGTCAGGGCTTTGCCTCGAAGGCAGACTGGCGCAGGCATAATACACAGTTGTTGATCGAGCAGGTTTCTCACACGATCAAGCAGCTCAAGCCGCAGGTGGAGTTTGGCGTCAGCCCGGCGGGCGTCTGGCGTAACCGTTCGCACGATGCTGCCGGCTCGGATACGCGCGGCGCGGCGGCCTACGATGAGTCCTATGCGGATACACGCCGCTGGGTACAGGACGGCTTACTGGATTATATTGCGCCCCAGATTTACTGGCCCTTCTCACGCAGTGCCGCCCGTTACGATGTGCTGGCGAACTGGTGGGCTAACGTTGTTAAGCCGACTAAAACGCGTCTGTACATCGGTATCGCCTTATACAAAGTCGGGGTGCCCGCCAAAAACGAGCCGGAATGGACGATTCAGGGCGGCGTGCCGGAACTGAAACGGCAGCTTGACCTTAACGCTTCCCTGCCGCAGGTCAGCGGCACGATTTTGTTCCGGGAAGACTACCTGAATCAGCCACAAACGCAGCCAGCAGTGAATTACCTGCGCAGCCGCTGGGGGCAACAGCCGTGATAACCGTGGCGGTTGTCGAGGCAGCAACCCCGGCGTTACAGGTCCTGACGGCCCGGCTGTCAGCGGAACTGTCCGCCCTTACTGGCGATGCGGGGACACAGCACTTCAGCGCGCCTGAGGCGGCGACCTGGGTGCTGGCCCGTGACAGCCAGGGCAAGGCAATTGGCTGTGGGGCGCTGGTGCATGTCTCCTCTGAGACAGCCGAACTGAAGCGCATGTTTTCCACCCGCGATATCCCCGGTACGGGCGCGGCCGTGCTGGCCGCGCTTGAGCAGATTGCCCGCGCGCGTGGCTATCGCGCGCTGCGGTGCTCAACGCGCCGGGTGAATACCCGCGCAGTGGCGTTTTATCATCGTTGCCATTTTCAGGAAACCGCCCCTTACGGCGCTTATGTCGATAAGCCCGCTTCTGTGTGTCTGATCAAAGCCCTCTGACGCAAATCATTAACAAATATTTTACTATTCAGCCCAAAATAGCACTTTTGTCAGCACCGCATTCGCTGCGTGGCGTAATATACGTCAATAAACGTAAAGTCCTCCCACACGGAAATGCGCATGTCTCAATACTCAAGTGAAGTGAAAACCAGTCAGCCCGGACTGGCCGCCAACGTTGATGACAGTCAGAAAATTGTGATGTCGATACTGGGCGCAGTGGCCTTTTCCCACTGCTGTAATGACTTTATCCAGGCCATGCTGCCGTCCATTTATCCGCTGCTGAAAACCAACTTCGCGCTCAGCTACGCCCAGATTGGCTTGATCACGCTGATTTATCAGATGACCGCCTCGCTGCTGCAGCCGTGGATTGGTCTTTATACCGACAAACATCCCAAGCCCTGGCTACTGCCGTCTGGTATGGTTGCGACACTCATCGGCATCGGGCTGCTGGCCATCGCGCCGCATTTCTCAGTGGTGTTGATGGCATCGGCGCTTATCGGCGTAGGTTCAGCCACGTTTCATCCGGAAGCGTCGCGTGTGGCACGGATGGCTTCGGGCGGGCAATTTGGGACGGCACAGTCCACCTTCCAGGTCGGCGGCTATGTCGGTACCGCTTTTGCGCCGCTGGTCGCCGCGATGCTGATCATCCCGCACGGACAGCTGGCGGTGGGCTGGCTGATGCTGATCGCGCTGTTTGCGGTCATCATTCTGTCAGGTATCAGCCGCTGGACGGTGAAGCACGGTCATGCCCACATGAAAAAGCACAACCAGCGGTCACTGCGCGCCCTGTCGTCGCGCGATGTGAAGCTGGCGCTGTCCGTTGTGGGCGTGCTGTTACTGGCTAAATTCACCTATATCGCCTCGATCAGCAACTACTACATTTTTTATCTGGTCGAGCGCTTCCAGTTACCGGTGCCGGAAGCCCAGATTTACCTGTTTACCTTTCTGGCCGCGGTGGCGATTGGGACGCTGGTTGGCGGCCCGGTGGGCGATCGTATCGGACGTAAGGCGGTGGTCTGGATCTCTTTCCTGGGCGTCATTCCCTTCTCGCTCCTGATGCCGCACGCCAACCTGTTCTGGACCGCGGTGTTAACCGTTTGCATTGGCCTGGTGTTTTCATCGGCGTTTGCCGCGCTGGTCGTCTATGCCCAGGAGGTGCTGCCGGGTCGCACGGGCATGGTGGCCGGGATCATGTTTGGCACGATGTTTGGGATTGGCGGTATCGCCGCGGCCGCACTGGGGAAATTTGCGGACTGGTACGGTATTACCACGGTATATAATGCCTGTGGCTTTTTACCGCTGCTTGGCTTTGTGACCTTACTGATGCCTGACACGCGAGACAAAAAGGCGTAAAACGTCCAGGCAGCACCCGGCTGCCTGTTGCTTTTCTTACACGTACCCCATCATTTTCAGCATCGACTGCGCCTGCGTCATCGCTTCCGCCCGATGGGTGATGCCCAGTTTTTGATACAGGTTGCGGATATGGGTTTTGATGGTGGTGGCGGCCACATCCAGCTCAGCCGCGATCTGCTCGTTGCTGTAGCCGGAATAGATTAATCCCAGCACCTGCCATTCACGTTGCGTCAGTGGGCTGGTGCGGATCAGCTCCGGTACGTCCGGATGGTTCAGCAACCGGCTGACAAAGCCTTCATCAAAATGCGCAAACTTGTGGCGGTGGTATTTGTTGATCTCGTTCAGGATGCGCCGCGCCCGATGGTGATCCAGCTCATCAAGTGTATTCAGCTGTAACAGCTGACGGAGCTGCTGCGCCATGGTTTCACCCTGCACAACGAAATGGCTGATAAAGCCGGTGCTGCGTGCCAGATTGAGCGCACTGAGTAAAGCCTGCTGCGCCTTTGCGCGCTGATCCGTTTCCCAGTAGATCTGATTCAGCAACAGCAAATTGCGGTTGAGATCGCTCATTAGCTGCAACGCCCGGGCGTTGTCATTCAGCTCGTCCAGAATCACCTCAGCCTGAGTGTACTGCCCCAGCAGAATCTGCGCCCGCGCCACGTTACGCCACTGGCCCTGTAAAAAATGGTTACTGGCACTGGCCGGTTTTGGCGTCTGACGCAGCCAGTCACGCGCGCTTTGCAAATCGCCGGTCATCTGCCAGTACAGTACCCGCACTTTATCTGCATTGGCCAGCCAGTCATGATGCCAGCGGCCGTTGTTCAGCAGGTTCTCCAGGCGATTTAATAAGGTGCGCGCGTTATCAAGGTTGCCACGGGCGATGGCGCTCTGCACCAGTAAACCCAGGCACTGGATCTGCTGCTGCGGCTGAAAACCCTGTAAGACTTTCATGCCGTCGCGCGCGGCCTGCTCCGCCTCATCCAGCCGTCCCCAGGCCCATAACAGTTGGGCGCGGATGCGCAGCAGAAACTCATGCAACGGGAAGTGAGACAAATGCTGTGCCTTTACCAGCGCGAAGGCCCGCTCCTGGGTTTCATACGCGGTTTGCAGAAAGCCCTGGGCAAACAGAATCTCGCTTTGCTGAATCAGGCTCCACAGCACATAGTGCCAGGCATCTTCCCGGTATGCCATGTGCTCTGTCTGGCGCATCAGCGCCAGCGAGTTACTGAGTTCGCCTTTACAATGCAGAATCTCGCCGTGCACCGAGGTCGCGACAATCCGGCTGTAGTGGCGGCTTTCAGGCAGCGCGTCCAGCGCCAGCATCGCCAGACGCTCGGCCTCATCCGCATTACCGTCATTGATCGCCACCTGCGCCAGTAGCGCGTTAAACTCGCCGCGCAGGACCGCATCGATTTCGCAACGGCTCTCCTGCTCAAACCGGGCCAACAGGCTGTTCACCTCTGTGAAGCGGTGCTGGCTCTGCATCAGCCAGGCCTGCAATAACACCAGGTTGGGATGCGCCAGCAGCATGCTCCAGGGCAGTGCTTTCAACGACGATTCCAGTAACGGCAGCTCGCTCTGGTTAAACAGAGACCAGGCGTGCTCAATGAGCACGTCCCGCAGCATCTCAGCATCGCCTGAGGCGCGCGCATGATGAATGGCTTCACCCGGAAAGCCCTGCGCCATCCAGCTGGTTGCCGCCGCACGATGCAGGGCGGGAAGCTCTGCAGCCAGCTCCCACTGGCAGCGCTGTTGCAGGAAGCTGCCAAATAACGGGTGATAGCTGAACCACTGACCGGAATCATCCATGCGTTGCAGAAACAGCCCCTGGCGCTCGATCTCCTCCAGCCAGCGTTGGCCGTTCTCCTCACCGGTGACTTCGGCGATCAGCGCCGCATTGAGCGAACGTAGCAGCGCGCTTTTTAACAGGAAATGGCGGGTGGGCAACGTCACGTTATCCAGCACTTCCTCGACCAGATAGTCGTTTAAGTGACTGGCATTAATACCCGACAGACGTCGGGCCGAATGCTGCGCCGCGCCTGCGCCCTGCCGGGCCGACAGGGCGATCAGCTGCAGAGCCGTTGCCCAGCCTGCGACGTCATCGCACAGGCGCCCGGTTTCGTCGGACGCCAGCGGTGCGGGCAGCCGGGCAGCAAAAAACGCCTGCGCTTCCTGATGGGTAAAGGCCAGTTGCTGGCTGCTGAGTTCCAGCAGCTGTTCGCGCACGCGCAGATTGGCAATGCCTAACTGCGGCAGATTACGCGAGAGCACGACCAGAGTGACGTTTTCAGGTTGATGGCGTAGGAAGAAGCGCATGGCATCATGAATCGCCGGATTGGTGATGTGATGGTAATCATCAATGATCAGCCACAGCGGCTTATGCCATTCCTGCAAATCGTTAAAGAGTTGGGTAAAAAGTGCGTTAAGGTTGACGTACTGCCGCTTCTGCGCCAGCACTTCACTACGGCGGCAGCATCCCTGCGTGGCCTGCTGCAGGGCCGCCACCAGATAATCCGCAAAGCGCTCCGTCTGGTTGTCGCTTTCATCCAGGGAATACCAGCCCAGCTCGGCTTTATCGGCTGCCCAGTGGGAGATCAAGGTGGTTTTACCGTAGCCAGCGGGGCTGGTCACCAGCACCAGGCGATAGTTACCGGCGGCGGATAATTTTCGTATCAGTCGCTCGCGTTTCACCGTGGTTTCATGCCGGACAGGACGGCTGAGTTTTGAGGGAATTAACATAGACGCACGCTTCTCCATTTGCTTCGGCGCATCATTTTTTTACGCTTCGTAATTATTCTTCACACGTTCAGCTATCCCTTCGGATAAAGCAAGCAGACGCTTAAGTGAATCTTCACAAAAGCGAATCTAATCACACTTAAGTAAAACTTTCGGACTTCCCTCAGGCTCTCCACCCTGCGGCTCCGCCTGCGCGAAATTCTGCCGGGAGGAGGCGCGCGCCGAAACGCAAAAGCACACTGTGGGTTATTCCCTTTTCTCCTTAAAACAGGATTTTCGGCTATGACACAGCATCCCTTTGATCAATCGCTTTTTAACGCTGCGCTGGCGCGCCAGTGGCAACAGTTTGGCCTGCAAGAGGCACACGAAATGACGCCACATCAGTGGTGGCACGCACTGAGTGGTGCGCTGGCTGAAATGCTGCGCGCGCTCCCTGCCCGGCCCGCTTCCGGCGCTCAACGCCATGTCAATTATCTGTCGATGGAGTTTCTGACCGGACGACTGACCGGCAATAACCTCCTCAACCTGGGCTGGTATAACGCCGTCGCTGCCGCCTTATCGCAATGGGATGTGTCACTCAGTGACGTACTGGAAAACGAGCGCGATCCGGCGCTGGGTAATGGCGGCTTAGGGCGTCTGGCAGCCTGCTTTCTGGACGCGATGGCCACTGTCGGTCAGCCCGCTACCGGCTATGGCCTGAATTACCAGTACGGTCTGTTTCGTCAGCGTTTTGTCGACGGCGCGCAGGATGAACAACCCGACGACTGGCAGCGCGAGCGTTATCCTTGGTTTACGTACAATGCCCGGCGGGATGTCCAGGTGGGCTTAGGCGGCAGAGTCAGCAACGAAAACGGCACAATCCGCTGGCAGCCCGCGTTTTACCTCAAGGGCGAAGCCTGGGATCTGCCGGTTGTGGGCTTTGAAAACGGGGTAACGCAGCCGTTGCGGCTGTGGCAGGCCACGCATGCGCAGCCATTTGACCTGCAAACCTTCAACAACGGGGCGTTTATGCGGGCTGAAAAACAGGGCATGGATGCGGCGAAGCTGACGAAAGTCCTTTACCCTAACGACCATCATCAGGCCGGCAAAAAACTCCGCCTGATGCAGCAGTATTTTCAGTGCGCCTGTTCGCTGGCTGATATCCTTCGCCGCCACCTGCAGGCGGGCCGTTCGCTCGACAGCCTGGCCGATTTCGAAGTGATTCAGCTAAACGACACGCATCCCACGCTGGCGATCCCCGAACTGATGCGGCTGCTGATCGATGAGCACCAATTCAGCTGGGACAGCGCCTGGGCCCTCACCCAGCGCACATTTGCCTATACCAACCATACTTTGTTGCCTGAAGCGCTGGAGTGCTGGGATACCGGCATCGTCCGCGCCCTGCTGCCGCGCCATATGCTGATCATCCACCGCCTCAATGCCCAGCTAAAGGCAGAAGTGGATGCACGCTGGCCGGGCGATGACGCGGTCTGGGCCCGACTGGCGATCGTACATCATAAGCAACTCCGCATGGCTAACCTGTGTGTAATGAGTTGCTTTGCCGTAAATGGCGTCGCCGCGCTGCACTCCCGACTCGTCAAAGAAGAGCTGTTCCCGGAATACGTCGCACTATGGCCTGATAAGTTTCATAACGTCACTAACGGCATTACGCCACGCCGCTGGATCAACCAGTGCAATCCCAGCCTTGCCCGCCTGATAAGCCATACGCTGAAGCGGCCGTGGATCAACGATCTGGACGCGCTCGCCTCTCTGGAAAACTGGGTAGATGATGCCGGTTTTTGTGCCGACTATCAGCAGATCAAGCAGCAAAACAAGCAGGATTTGGCCGCGTGGATTGCTGAGCGGACCGACATTGTCGTTAATCCCGCGGCGATGTTCGATGTGCACATCAAGCGACTGCATGAATACAAACGGCAGCATCTGACGCTGCTGCATATCATTGCCCTCTGGCAGATGCTGTGTCGCGATCCACAGGCGAACCTGTGTCCGCGCGTGGTGATCTTCGGGGCCAAAGCGGCACCCGGTTATGCGCTGGCCAAAAACATCATTTACGCCATTAATCAGGTTGCTGAGGTCATAAATCACGACCCGCGCGTGGCCGATCGCCTGAAAGTGGTGTTTATTCCGGACTATAACGTTTCTGTTGCTGAACGGCTGATCCCTGCCGCGGACCTGTCAGAGCAGATATCAACGGCGGGCAAAGAAGCGTCCGGCACCGGCAATATGAAGCTGGCCCTGAACGGCGCGCTTACGATAGGTACGCTCGATGGTGCCAACGTCGAAATTGCCGAACAGGTCGGTGAAGACAATATCTTTATCTTTGGCCACACCGTGGAGCAGGTGCAGGCGCTGAAGGCCGGGCATTACGATCCTGTTCAGTGGCGCACCAACGACGTCCAACTCGACCAGGCCTTACAGGCGCTGGAAAACGGCACCTTTAGCGCGGGCGATACGCACGCGTTTGACCTGCTGTTAAACAGTCTCGGTCCTGAGAACGGCGATCCCTGGCGGGTGCTGGCTGACTTCCGTCATTATCTGAATGCTCAGCAACGTGCCGAAGCCTTATGGGCCGATAAGCAGGCGTGGACGCGCGCAGCCATCCTGAATACCGCCCGCTGCGGAATGTTCAGCGCGGACCGTGCGATTCGCCATTACCAGCAGCGCATCTGGCAGCGTAAAGGATAATTACAATGACGCCTTTTCATCCACCTCAGGAGACGGGCCGCATAGCAACGGAATATGTGGATGCGCATGGAACGGTGCAGACGGTTTCTGCCCTGACGCGTCAGCGTTTGCTGACGGCGATGGCGCGCGAGTCGGCCCCATCCACACCATTGCCCCCCGTATGGGTTATCGCGCAGGGTAAACCGATAGTGTTAACGCCTGTGCTGACCGGTCCCATGCGCTGGCAGTTAACAAGCGAATACGGGCAGCACTGGTCGGGGCAATGTGAGCCGGATAAACCGTTGTGCTTACCGGAACTGCCTGATGGCTACCATCAATTGCGCCTGACGCAAGGCATGCAACGGGTTATCTGCCAGATAATTGTGACGCCGTCACGTTGCTATGCGCCGGAGGCGTTGCTTAAGGGGCGCAGGCGCTGGGGAACCTGTGTGCAGCTCTATTCGTTGCGCTCAGCGGGCAACTGGGGCATGGGCGATTTTGCCGATCTGCGGCAACTGGTGAACGAGACCGGTCAGCGAGGCGGCGCTTTTATCGGTCTGAATCCGTTACATGCGCTGTTCCCCGCGCTGCCCGATCAGGCCAGTCCTTACAGTCCCTCTTCCCGGCGCTGGCTGAATGTGTTGTATATCAGCGTGCCCGATGTGGCTGATTTTACGCTGAGCGCCGCCGCACAGGCCTGGTGGCTCGCGGCAGAAACGCAGGACGTTCTCCAGCGCGCCCGCGCGGCACAATGGGTGGATTATCCCGCTGTCGCGTCGCTCAAGCTCACCGCACTGCGGTTTGCGTGGGCGCAGTTTTTGCAGCGTGATAAAGAGGACAGTGAGGTCGTCGCATTCGAGGCGTTTATCCTTCAGGGCGGTGAAAGCCTGCTGCATCAGGGCATTTTCGATGCCTTACAGGCCTGGTTTGTGGGTCAGGATCCAACCTGTCACGGCTGGGATACCTGGCCCGCTGCGTATCAACAGCCGGACAGCGCCGCCGTGCACGCCTTTCGCATCGAACACGGCGATGAGATCCGTTTTTATCAGTGGTTACAATGGCTTGCCGCCCGACAGTTTGCGGCGTGCTGGCAGGACAGCCAGCGGCTACAGATGACGCTGGGACTTTATCGGGATCTCGCCGTCGGCGTGGCCGCGAATGGGGCTGAAACCTGGAGCCAGCGCGCCTTGTATTGCCTGGCGGCCAGCGTGGGCGCGCCGCCGGATATTCTGGGACCGCTGGGCCAGAACTGGGGATTACCGCCGCTGCATCCCGGGGAATTGTATGACCGGGCATACGAACCCTGGATAACCCTGCTGCGTGCGAATATGCGTGACTGTGGCGCACTACGTATTGACCATGTGATGGCGTTACTGCGTCTGTGGTGGATTCCGGCGGGTGAAACGGCAGCGGAAGGTGCCTATGTAACTTATCCTGTCGACGATTTGCTGGCCATTCTGGCGCTGGAAAGCCAGCGTCACCGCTGCATGGTGATCGGAGAAGATCTGGGTACAGTACCGGACACCATCGTGGCGAAACTGCGTGATGCCGGCGTTTACTCCTACAAAGTGCTCTACTTTGAACGAACCGCTGAACGCGCCTTTCGTCCGCCTGCTGCATGGCCTGCGCAGGCCATGGCGGTAGCCACCACCCATGATATGCCAACGCTGCGCGGCTGGTGGCAACACGACGATCTGACGCTCGGCAGCCAGTTGGGACTCTATCCTGACAACGCGGTGCTGGCCGGGCTCCATCGCCAGCGCAGGACAGCCCGCGCGGCGCTGTTGCAGAGCCTGCAGCGCCAGGGTTATCTGAAGAACGGCGCACTGGTGCAGGCCAACAGCCCGCACATGAGTCTGGTGTTGAATACCGCGCTTCATTACTATCTGGCTGACTGCAACAGCGCCCTGCTGGGCTTGCAGCCCGAAGACTGGCTGGATATGGCTTCGCCGGTCAATGTACCCGGCACGGTGGAGACCTATCCGAACTGGCGACGTAAGCTCAGCCTGCCGCTGGAGGCGATGTTTGCCGATGCGCGGATTAACGGGCTGCTGGCGACCATGACGCAGAAGCGCGGATAAGAAAATAATGCGGTCCATATCAACCAAAATACAATGCCGATATGGACTGTTAAATGAATTTGGGTGTTGGCTACGCTTCGTATATGTCATTTTTGTGGCCGGGTTCAATTTACCTTTGGACCGAAACTTGCACACTGGCAAAGATATTAATCAAATTTATTAATATATTGAGAGGGTGCGATGATCGGTTGCTGTGCGTGTTGCGGTCTTGCTTTAAACAGGGGGCTTCCCAAAGTCAAAAACAACGTTGAATATAAAAGTTGCCCGAAATGCTCTGTGACACACGGAAGGCAGCATATTTACTTTCAGACGCCTAATCACTTTGGAACCACACCCGCGCGTGAAACGATAAATAATCCTCAAGGTCTTCAAAGTTATTGTGAAAGTTGCAGGCCCGCCTCAGAAAAAGACAACCCATCGAGAGTATTTCAGCATGGCTTAACATGTCATCATTTCGAATAATTTTCCGGCCGACATTCGTATTTACTTCTCTGACTGACAAAAAAAGGTGCGCCTCAGCGCACCAGGTGGAGCAAATCAGCACTGCGGAGTGATTACTCCTTGCCTTTAACACTGCTGATAAATGTTTTTCGTGCGGAAGGTGAACCGAGCCGCTCTGCTTCGTCGAGCAGTTTAAGCGCTTTATCAATATTGCCCTGGGCCACTGCCTGCCTGATGCTCTGGTTAAAATAGCTTTCGGTATCGGTGACAAGGGGCTGCGATTTTGTGTCAGGCGCAGCAGTGGGTTGCGCGGCCTGCACGGCAGGTTGTGTTTGTCCGACCGTCACGGGCGTTGAACGGGAAGCGCCAAACAGCGGCCCGACCAGTATCGAGGAGGCGGAACTGGTGCTGACGTTGATTTTTAGCCTGCCCGAGAGGCTATGGCGGGCAACGGGATCGGGAATATCCGGCACCGCGTGGCCGGTTCCCCTGGCATAGGCTTTTGCCGGATCCAACAGCGTAGTGGTTTGTGTCAGATCCTTTTCTGTGGTGAACACTAACAGATAGATTTTCTGCTGCCCCGGCACGGGCGTCAGTTTCATTACGCCTTCAAGCCGGTCAGCGGCCATTACGCCGGGTTGCTGATAGGTAAACCAGCGGCTCGGAAACCAGGCGGCCGGACGGAGATGTTCATCCAGGACAAGCACATTGGGGGCAAATACCTGGTTATTCTGCACCTCGCTGCTCAGGGTAATGGTCAGCTCTCCCAGCGTCGCAGGCAGGCTGTAAGCCGCGACCGGGCCCGTCATCCCCGGGACATTCCATCGTGAATGGCTGCCATCAAGCACTGTCACCTGAGCGCGTGAAGTATCCAGCGGCTGCCAGGTCAGGCTTTGCAGACTGGTTTGTGAAAAGTGTGGTGCGGCAGAGACATCCTGCGGCATCAGATTGATTTCGGCGCGGACAGTAGCGCTGTGCCCTGCCAGCAGCATTGCGCTCAGGCCCAGCGCTAATCCGACTTTATGCATTTTCATTGTGAACCTCGCAGAACCGGCAGCGGCACCGCCAGGCAATAGCAGCCGCTACCAGAAAAAAAGAATGCGGTTAGAGAACGTTAACCGGGGATCGCCTTACCACCAGATTTCCATCTGGGCGCCAAAGGTCCACTCGTCATTGTTGCCACGACTGTTGGTGAACAGGCCGTTGCCACTGCTGTCACGTGCGGCCAGCGTAGTGAGATCGCCCGCCGCATCTTTGCTGTAGCCCCACTTCTCGTCCCATTTGGCATAGGTCGCAAACAGACGCAGCGCCGGGCGCGACCAGATGCTGTCACCTGCCTGCCATTGCTGGGCAAGCGTGATTTTGTACTGGCCATTGCGCTCGCCGACCTCCTGAGACTTCACGTTGTCATAGCCGACTTCCAGCAGGGTGCTCATGATCGGTGTCCATTTGTACATTGGCCGCACGCCCACGGTGTACCACTCGTTGCCCCGGTTGTTATCGAGGTCGGTGTTCTGGTACATCGCGACGTACATCATGTCCCAGCGCTCTGCCAGCGAGATCGCGCCGTGATCCAGGATCCGGTACAGCCGGCCGTTGTTATTGATATTGCTGCCCTGCGCTAACCCTTTGCCCTGTGACGTCAGCGCGTCCGTGGCGTACTGGAGCACAAACTTGTTGTAGCCCTTCAGCATGCTCTGGGTATGTTCTGCGGTGAACAGCCAGCCATCTTTTGAGGCGCCCTCGTCCAGGCGATAACCGTCACGGGCATTGGCACGACCATAGTCCACGCCCAGCTCAAGCACGCCATTGGGGTTGGTTTCCAGTCCGGCCAGCCGCACGTCAAAGACATCGTCAGCTGTGCTGGTGGCGTAATTGCGGATTCGATCGCTGGAGAAGGTATACGAACCGCCCGCTTCTGAGGAACGGGTTGCCGCAAAAGAAAGCTTTCCAAATCCCAGATCGACATCTTCCAGGCCCGCCCCCGGTCCCGAAATATCCCAGTAGTAGAAGTCGATCATGTGTACATCGTGGCGTTGATAAAAACGCTTACCGGCCCAGATCGTAGAACCCGGCAGCGCATCAATCAGGTTCTTGCCTTTGACATTGGCCTCACGAAACGCCGGTGAGGTGGATTCCCAGTCATTTTGCTGAGAAACCGAGTACGCCACGTTGGTGTCAAAATAGAAGCTCTTATCGCCCTCTTTCCACACTTCCTGACCCAGCTTCAGTTCCGCGTAGGTTTCGCATTCGTTGCCGAGGCGGTATTTACTTTGTGCACCAGTTGCCTGAAAGCATTGCTGCTCGCCGCTGCTACCGGTCCAGCCGATGCCGGAGCGCGCATAACCGGAAAAATCCACCGCCATAAGCGGCGCAGACAGCGTGCCTGTCGCCACGGCCACGGCGAGGGAAAGCTTGCGCAGAGTTAACATTTTCGATCTCCTGAGGTTATTGCTTTTTGTATTTGGCGGGCTCAACACCGGGTTCCTGATGCAGCCTGCGGCACGCGCTTCCGTCCTCGCGGAACAGGTGACAACGCTCGGGCGGCAAGCCAATACCCATCGTGGTGCCCTCTTTTACCAACACCACGTCCTCCTGGCGGTACACCAGGTTTTGACGGATGGCGGGGATTTGGATGTGGATCTGCGTTTCATGTCCCAGTTGCTCGACAACCTGGACTTCACCTCCCAGCGTAACGTCGGCGATCTCGCTGGAGAGAAGGTGTTCGGGACGGATGCCCAGAGACATGTTGCTGCCGACCTGCACACCGGTGCTGTCGACCGGCAGCCATACCAGCTGGTTGTTGGGCAGGCGCACCTGCACCTGCTCAATGGCGGTCGCCGTGACCTTGACGGGCAGAAAGTTCATTTTGGGCGAGCCGATAAACCCTGCGACAAAGCGGTTGGCCGGATAGTGATACAGCTCCAGCGGTCGGCCAACCTGTGCGACGCGTCCGGCGTCCAGCACGACGATCTTGTCGGCCAGCGTCATCGCTTCGATTTGATCGTGGGTGACATAAATCATCGTGCGTCCGAGGCGCTTATGCAGACGGGCGATCTCAATGCGCATCTGCACCCGCAGCGCGGCATCCAGATTAGAGAGCGGTTCATCCAGCAAAAAGACGCGCGGCTCTGCCACCAGAGTGCGGCCAATGGCCACACGTTGACGTTGCCCGCCGGAGAGCGCTTTGGGGCGGCGGTCAAGCAGATGTACCAGTTGCAGCACTTCGGCGACCTGCGTCACGCGCTGTTCAATGTCCGCTTTCTTCACGCCCGCAAGCTTCAGGCCGAAAGACATGTTTTCAGCGACAGAGAGATGGGGATAAAGCGCATAGGACTGAAACACCATCCCGATCCCGCGTTCAGCGGGTGGGACATCATTCATTCGCCGATCGCCGATCAACAATTCTCCGCTGGTGATGGTTTCCAGCCCGGCGATCATGCGTAACAGTGTGGATTTGCCGCATCCCGACGGCCCGACAAAGACCACGAACTCCCCTTCAGCCATCTCCAGGTTAATGTTCTTCGACACCACCGTGTCGCCCCAGGCTTTGGTGACATTGCGTAATACGACGCTTGCCATAGTGCTTTCCTCTCACTCACGAATGCGGCCTGCACGGCAGCGGAAAATTCTGGCGTTTACTATGCGCAGAGCCTTACCCCGTCACATCCTCCGCAAACGCGCTTTTGCTGGGGGAGGAGCCGGGAGGAGGAGAACATGGCGACCTTGACGGACTGCGTGCCATCGCGCCGTTTTTTGTGATGGATAACGCAGTCTGGTGGGGGCCATTGTGTGAGCTGTACCGTGATAACGCGCTTATTTTGCTACGGCGATCACGGCCCGACTGGCGCAGGCGTAGACCGCAGGAGGATGAGAAGCCCGTCAGAACACCCACAATGTGGCGCAGGCAACAGATGTGTTTCCGCTAACAGGATGGAGTGTTAAAGATGAAAACCGGCGCAAAGATTTTGGCTCTGTCAGCCCTTGCGGCTGTGCTGTTCCCGGCCTCAGCCATGGCAAAAATTGAAGAAGGCAAACTGGTCATCTGGATCAACGGTGACAAAGGCTATAACGGCCTGGCCGAGGTGGGGAAAAAGTTTGAGCAGGAAACCGGTATTCACGTCACCGTCGAACATCCGGATAAGATGGAAGAAAAATTCCCCCAGGTTGCCGCAACGGGTGATGGCCCGGATATTATTTTCTGGGCGCACGATCGCTTTGGCGGCTATGCCCAGTCGGGTTTATTAGCCGAAGTCACGCCGGACGCGCCCTTTCAGCAAACGATCTTCCCCTTCACCTGGGATGCAGTTCGCTACAATGGCAAATTGATCGGCTATCCGGTTTCGGTGGAATCACTGTCGCTGATTTATAACAAAGATCTGTTGCCAACGCCGCCGAAAACATGGGAAGAGATGGCCGCGCTGGATAAGCAACTGCGCGCAAAAGGCAAAAGCGCCATCATGTTTAATCTGCAGGAACCCTATTTCACCTGGCCTCTGCTGGCCGCCGGTGGCGCTTATGCCTATCAAGGAAACGCGGGCCATTACGATGTCAGCAACACGGGCGTCGACAGTGCCGGGGCGAAAGCCGGTTTGCAGTTTCTGGTCGATCAGGTCAAGGCAAAGGTCCTGAATGCGGATACCGACTATTCCATTGCTGAAGCCGCCTTTAATAAAGGCCAGACGGCCATGACGATTAACGGTCCCTGGGCCTGGAGCAATATTGATAAAAGCGATGTTCACTACGGCGTTGCGGCATTGCCAACGTTAAACGGTAAACCGTCTAAACCTTTCGTTGGCGTGCTGAGCGCCGGCATCAATGCGGCCAGCCCGAATAAAGAGCTGGCAAAAGAATTTCTGGAAAACTACCTGCTGACGGATGCGGGTCTGGAAACCGTCAACAAAGACAAACCCCTGGGCGCGGTGGCGCTGAAGTCTTTCCAGCAAAAACTGGAAAAAGATACCCGTATCGCCGCCACCATGAACAATGCGCAAAACGGCGAGATTATGCCCAATATTCCGCAGATGGCGGCCTTCTGGTACGCCATGCGCACCGCCACGCTTAACGCCCTCAGCGGTCGGCAAACCGTCGATGCCGCGCTAAAGGATGCGCAGTCACGTCTGAATAAATAAACCTTATAAAGCGGGCCGGTAAAACGGGTCCGCCTCTTGCCGTTGAGGAAATCGGGTCATGTCAGAAAAACCGCAAACGGGACGGCATCGTGCGTTGTTGAAAGGTCTGGTGATGGGTATGTGCTGCCTGCTGGTCGGCTACCTGTTAGTGCTGATGTACGCCCAGGGGGAATACCTGTTCGCCCTGCTCACGCTGGTGATCAGCGGACTGGGGATCGGGATTTACAGCCAGCGCCGGGCTTACGCCTGGCGCTATGTTTATCCGGGGCTGGCCGGAATGACACTGTTTGTGTTGTTTCCCCTGGCCTGCACGGTGGGCATTGCTTTCACCAACTACAGCAGCACCCATCAGCTGAGTCAGGAACGGGCGGAGCAGGTCTTACTCAGCCGACACTATCAGGACGGCGCAGGTCTGAATTTTTCGCTGTTTGCGATAAACGATCGCTGGCAGCTGGTCCTGACGAACAGCGCAGATAATCAGTCCTGGGTTTCCGCGCCCTTTTCCTTTGCGGCGGTCGGAAACCTGAAGATGGTCAGTGGGCCGATTCCAGAAGGAACGCGCGCGTCGCTCCGTGTCATTACGACGCATCGCCAGGCCCTGGGGAAGATCCGCGCTGAAATGCCGGATGGTCGTGAACTGGTGATGAGTTCGCTGCGTCAGTTTTCCGGCACACGTCCGCTGTATCAGGTGGTGGATCGTGACACGCTGAAAAATCAGCAAAGCGGCCTTCGCTATCGGGCAAACCCGGAAACGGGGTTCTACCAGGCGATCACTGCGCAGGGGCAATGGGGAAATGAACAGTTAAGTCCCGGCTTCACCGTAAGCGCGGGCTGGAAAAACTTTGTGCGGGTGTTTACCGATGAGGGGATTCAAAAGCCCTTCCTGGCGATTTTCGGCTGGACGATGATCTTTTCCTTACTGACGGTGGTGTTGACGGTCGCTGTCGGCATGGTGCTGGCCTGTCTGGTGCAATGGGAGGCGCTGAAAGGCAAAGCGATTTATCGCGTCCTGCTGATTCTGCCATATGCCGTGCCCGCGTTTATCTCCATCCTGATTTTCAAAGGGCTGTTTAATCAGAGCTTCGGCGAAATCAATGTGCTGCTCAGTACGCTGTTTGGGATCAAACCGGCATGGTTTAGCGATCCCACGCTGGCCCGCACGATGTTGATCATTGTGAATACCTGGCTGGGTTACCCCTACATGATGATCCTGTGCATGGGACTGCTGAAAGCGATCCCAGAGGATTTGTATGAAGCCTCTGCGATGGACGGTGCGGGCCCGCTGCAAAATTTCTTTTTAATTACGGTGCCGCTGCTGCTGAAGCCGTTAACGCCGCTGATGATTGCCAGTTTTGCCTTTAACTTTAATAACTTTGTACTGGTTCAGTTGCTGACCAATGGCGCACCTGACCGACTCGGCACGACCACACCGGCCGGTTACACCGACCTGCTGGTGAACTACACATGGCGCATCGCGTTTGAAGGCGGCGGCGGGCAGGATTTTGGTCTGGCGGCCGCGATTGCGACGCTGATTTTCCTGTTGGTTGGCGCTCTGGCGGTGCTGAATCTGAAAGCTGTGCGAATGAAATTTGATTAAGGAGACGTTATGGCTATGGTGCAACCCAAATCGCAACGGTTGCGTCTGCTTCTGACGCATCTGCTGCTGCTGACGTTTATCGCGGCAATCGTCTTTCCGCTGCTGATGGTCGTGGCCATCTCGCTGCGCGCCGGTAACTTTGCCACCGGCAGCCTGATCCCCGATCAGATCTCATGGGAGCACTGGCGGCTGGCGCTGGGGTTCAGCGTCCAGCACGCCGACGGTTCCGTTACGCCGCCGCCCTTTCCGGTGCTGTTGTGGCTCTGGAACTCCGTGAAAATTGCCGCGATCAGCGCACTGGGCATTGTGGCGCTGTCCACCACCTGCGCCTATGCCTTTGCCCGTATGCGCTTTAAAGGCCGCGCCAGTCTGTTGAAAGGCATGCTGATTTTTCAGATGTTCCCGGCGGTACTGTCCCTGGTGGCGCTCTATGCCCTGTTTGATCGCATTGGACAATACGTGCCGTTTATCGGCCTGAATACTCACGGCGGTGTGATTTTCGCCTATCTGGGCGGTATTGCGCTGCATGTCTGGACGATTAAGGGCTATTTCGAAACGATTGACCGATCACTGGAGGAGGCCGCTGCCCTTGACGGTGCCACGCCGTGGCAGGCATTTCGTTTGGTGCTGCTGCCGCTGTCCATGCCCATTTTAGCCGTCGTGTTTATTCTGGCTTTTATTGCCGCCGTGACGGAAGTGCCGGTAGCGTCTTTACTGCTGCGCGACGTGAACAGCTATACGCTGGCCGTCGGGATGCAGCAGTACCTCAATCCGCAAAATTATCTGTGGGGGGATTTTGCTGCCGCTGCCGTGCTCTCTGCCATTCCGATTACCCTGGTGTTTTTGCTGGCGCAACGCTGGCTGGTTAATGGCCTGACCGCCGGTGGCGTTAAAGGCTGACGGCTTCATCATTTGCCACTGCTGTGCTCGTGTTGGCGGCCACTGGCCGCCTTTTTTAATTGTCGTCTGTCAGATCGTCATAAACGGCACGCAGGCGCATACGCAGATACAGCACGGCTTTGTGCTTGCGCGACAACAGAGTCTGAACGCTTACGCCGGTGGCGTGAGACAGTGCTTTGTAACTTATGCCCTGCAGCTCTGTTTTATCGAACACCTCAAACTGCGCTGGCGGCAGTTCAGACAGTGCCGCTTCCAGGGCTTCCCAAAGCAGCCCCCGGAGATAATCGTCTTCGGGCGTTTGCGGCGTGCCAAACAGGGTTTCCGCCAGTTCGACGTCTACCGCCTCCTCCTCCTCATCATCCTGCTCATAAGGAAAAAGCGGCAGTTCTCGTTTCTTACGCGCCCGGTCGGTCATTTCATTACGCGCCGCCCGAAACAACCACGCCGAGATATTCTCTACAGGTTGTTCTACCCCGATCAACTGACAGGTCACTTCCTGCAAAATATCCTCAGCCTCATCGCGAACGGCGATGCGACCCCGGATAAAAGCGTGGAGTTTTGTTTTGCAGCGTTCAAGCGCTTTTACCAGTGATGCGGTTTGCAATGCGCTGGCCTTCATCGTCATTACTCTGTCCGGGTGTCAGAGTGAGTGTCCGCAGACGGTGGCTGCTCTTCCCGGCATCTGTCCCGACGGTGGTGAGCACGATGGCCGAACCCTTCACGCCGTTGCTTCATAAATTCATCCCGTTCTTCCGGTGTCATCTGCATCCAGCGCTCATGCATGCGCCGCCGCGCCTTGCCAAACATCCCCGGTCTGATGCCCAGGCCGCCAAACAGAATCCGGCACAGCAGCAGCAGTCCGGCGGCCTGCCAGAAACCAATTGTTTTAACGCCTGTAATGGCAGGCAGTATGGCATTCCATAGTGTCATGACCAGCAGACACAGCACGACAATTAACACGCCCCCAACAATGAACGCCTTTGGCAGGCGGTGCCTGCCCATGCCACGAGAAGGGTGAAACGGGTGATTATCGACATTTCTCATAGTTGTATGACCTCAGCAGTGATTAACATGATGAGGTAGACGAATGAGCCCGCAAAATATTGCTGGCTCGTTAAAAAAAATTTGTTGAGTGTGGAAGGTGGCGGTCAGGTCTGGCATAAAACCGCGCTGCCGATCAGCACAGGCCGACCGGCAACGGGTAAAAACCACGGGACCGAAAATCCCGCTCATGGTGACAACGTCACATCATGATTTACTTACGTGGTCGGGCGTCACTTTTTCGACCGCCCTGCCTTCAAGCACCGCCTTCACAACGGTAAAAACGTCGGTGTTATCAATATAGTCGCCCTGGTTGTAGCCCACATGCTTAGCATAGCCCGCATCGTTGCCACGCACGCGCTCCGCAAAGGCATCGGCCCCAACGCCTTTTGCCCACAGCGGCACAAGCGCGTTGGAATGGTTGCCGGTTGGACGGAATGAGATGCCGGGCATCATGCCTTTCCCTTTATTAATGACGGCCTGGAAAGGGATGTTCTGCGCATCGGGTCCCATTGGCATGCCGTTGTCGTGATCGGTCGTCACGATCAATAACGTCTCGTTCCAGTTACTGTTTTTCTCTACCCATTCAATCACGGAGGCAACAGCGTTGTTGAAGTCTGCACTTTCTTCAATCAGGCGACCATATTCCACGCCGACGCAGTTGGGGTTGTAGGAATTCCCCCAGTCGCCTTTTTCGCTACAGGCATTGCTGGTATGCGCGGACCAGTCAGTCGCACCGCCTTCGACCATCATAAAAAAGCCGTCGGGGTTTTTACTCAGGTGCTGAATGGCTCCCCGGGTCATCGTATTCAGGGTCGGTACCGTGGCAATAAACGCATCCCCGGACGGATTCGCCGCATCTTTGCCAACAATGGCGGCCTGACGGCCCTGCTGCAACGTGCCGTTGGGGGCAACGTTCGGCGATCCCAGTAACGGGCCGCTATGCACCAGCGCGCCACTGGCGAGGCGGGCGAACGCCTCAGTACTGCGCACCACTTTCCACGGCTGACCACCCGCAGGGGCCAGCTTGCCAGCGTTGAGCAATGTCCAGTCTGCTTCAGAGAGGTAACGGTGCGCATCTTCTCCGCACCCCACGGTGGTTTCGTTTGAAGCCAGATGCTGACAGTCGGTGCCGTTGGCGTTAAAGCCCGGCAAACCGGTTCCCATAATCAGATCCAGTTTCCCTGACGTCAGCATTTGTTTCGCAATCGCGTGATAATCGTTACGCGACGCGTTTTGTGCGCCAAAGGCGGCGGGCGTGGCGTGAGAGAAAGGCACGCTGGTGACGACGCCTGTCGCTTTGCCCATGGCTTTCGCCGTTAGTGTGACAAAATCAACCGGCTGTCCGTTGTTATCAACGTTGATGGCATTGTTATAGGTTTTAATTCCTGACGCCAGCGCTGTGCCGGCGGCGGCGCTGTCCGTTGGATTCACCGCCAGATAGTCGTAACCCCTGAACGGCAGATCCTTATTATCTGTTCGGGTTGTATCCCAGGCTTTCTGCGGATCGTAATTAACCAGAGAGGCATTATTGTGCGTGGCTTTTTTTGAGGCATTCAGGGGATAGGTTGTCATGGCATATTTTGCCGGAAACGCGGCATACGGCGTACTTTCACGGCTGCCATACTGCCAGTAGGCTGTTGCATCCCAGGTGCCCCAGCCTGCCCCGTCATTAATCATGATAATCACATTCTTGGCTTTCACTTCTGCCGCCAGCACGGCGGAGCTGGCGGTCATACCGCCCATTGCCAGCATAAGCAGACTGAGTTTACCCAGAGAAAACGCGGCAGCGGTACGGTAAAGACGTGGTTTGCGTGACATAAAACTCTCCCTATCATTGCGGCAAGCCCCTGACAGACAAGCCAGGTTTCAGCCCATGTCAAAAAATGTCTGTTTGTAACATTGATGGCTGCGCAGTATTACGGCGACGTGTGACAGTTTTATGAAGAAAATCCCCCTCTGTTTCCCCCCTGTCTGACCATCGCTTGCGGCGTAACGGATAAAAAGCTTTTATATCAATGCATTGAGGCATCACTTTAAAAAACCTGCTGCAGAAAGCGTGCTGTGTAAAGCTCTGTAAGTGAGCACACGGATGACCCAACGTTAATGCCAGGGCGTGCCGACTTTGTTTGTTAATTTGACGTTGGGATTTTGTGTCTTAATTTCACAACCTGTAAGCAGACACAAAAATCCTGCCAAATTTCAGCTCAAGTGTGGCGGAAGCTTTCATAAGCCTCTGATTAGCAAGAAAAGCCAAATTCATTTACTTGAAAAGGTATTTGATAACTTCTGCCGACAGTATTTAACACGGCAATAAAACGTAAGCACATAGCAAACCCGTAACGATCACTGTCGCGTCGTTTGCCCGTGATAGCGATACATTCCGATATTCAGGAGCATTAAAATGAAAGCACTTGTTCAGGATCTTTTGTCTATCTTCTCTCCTCAGACAGTCAGCCCTGTGTTTATCCGTAGCGGCTTATCTCAGGAAGAAAAAAATGCCATCACCCCGATGGGCGTAACGACGGTGACCTGGGCGACCTCAATGCAGGAAGTGACTGATGCGCTGCTGCGCAAAGCCACTGAGGCCGGTGCTGTGGGTTACCACATTACCCAGGTTGATTCTCACAAACCCGGTAATGACCAGCAGCATATTCTGGAAGCGACCGCGACCCTGTATGCGCTGGATGAGAAGGCATTGCAGAGAGCACGCTAGTGACATCTCCATCTTCGCAACGCGTTTTTAGCCCTTCCGAACCCTGCTGATTATCCGGATGATAATAGCAGGGTTTTTTAATCCTTTTCCTGCTGCCAACGCCGGCATAGTCTGCATTTTTAAACATTTCTCCGGTGTCTCATCGTGCGGTGTAAATCAGAAACTTAACTGTATGATGTAACTAATATCAGTTAAGGGATAAATTGTTTTGCCGCCTGTCGCCCCTGTTTTGCATTCAGCCACTATAGTTTTTCAACGTATTGATTCTCAGACATGAGGTTTTTATGAGCACGCTGTTTTCCACTTTTTCACTCGGTGAATTAACGCTCGATAACAGAATTGTTATTGCGCCAATGTGTCAGTATTCCGCTGAAGAGGGTTGCGCAACCGCCTGGCATCGTATCCATCTGGGGCAGCTCGCCTTTTCAGGGGCTGGACTGTTAATCATTGAAGCGACCGCGGTAGAAGATATTGGTCGTATCACCTACGGCGACCTGGGGTTATGGAATGATGACACCGAAGCCGCACTGGCGGCGGTATTAGCTGACATCCGTCGCTATTCCGATATGCCGATTGGTATTCAGTTGGGTCATGCCGGGCGCAAAGCATCCTGCGACGTGCCGTGGGAAGGCGGCGAACACATCTCGCCTCAGAACGGTGGCTGGCAAACCGTGGCCCCTTCCGCCCTGCCGTTCAGTGAAGGCGATCATCCGCCCAGCGCAATGGACGCCAGCGCGCTGGCGCGTGTCAAAGAGGCGTTTGTCGCTACGGCAAAGCGGGCCGTTCGTCTTGGCCTTGAACTCATTGAGGTGCATGCCGCGCACGGCTATCTGCTGCACCAGTTTCTGTCGCCGCTTTCCAATACCCGCGATGATGAATACGGCGGCTCACTGGAGAACCGAATGCGTTTTCCGCTTGAGGTCTTTAAAGCAGTAAGTGAGGCCGTCCCGGCCGCCATTCCGGTGGGCGTGCGTATTT
Source organism: Pantoea stewartii (assembly GCF_011044475.1). Taxonomy (NCBI): domain Bacteria; kingdom Pseudomonadati; phylum Pseudomonadota; class Gammaproteobacteria; order Enterobacterales; family Erwiniaceae; genus Pantoea; species Pantoea stewartii. The sequence continues at coordinate 423,898 of NZ_CP049115.1, read as the reverse complement.
CTGCCAGCGACTGGGTTGAAGGCGGCTGGGATGTAAGCCAGTCCATTGCCTTTTCGCAACAGCTGGAAGCGCTGAACTGCGCCTATATCCACGTTTCCAGCGGGGGCCTGTCAGAACAGCAGCAGATCAGCGTCGGCCCGAACTATCAGGTCCCTTTCGCGCGGGATATTCGTCAGCAAATCGGTATCCCGGTGATTGCGGTAGGCTTAATTACCGAGCCACAGCAAGCCGAAGATATTTTGCAGCAGGGGGAAGCGGATCTGGTCGCGCTGGCACGCGGTATGCTCTATAACCCACGCTGGCCATGGCACGCCGCTGCCGCATTCGATGCAACGGTGAAAGCGCCGCCGCAGTATCTGCGTTCTGAACCTCACGGCGCAAAAGGAACACTGACGCCGGACGAGTAAACCGTTATGGCTGCACGGCGTGCGGCCTTACTGATAGTGTTGAAGACAACGCTGTAGCGCCAGATGCGGGCCGGTCAGGGGCTGCCGTGTTGATGCGAAATGCGCCGCCGCCGGTGCCATTGACGTCTGCGCCAGCACAACCTGCTCCGCGCCCTGCTGCCAGGCCGCTTCAACCGCTTCTGTTACACAGGCAAGATAGCCTGCCTGATCCCCCGCTTTAAACTTCTGCCAGGCCCCCGGAATAAGAACGACCTCTGCCCGCCCGTTGACACCGTTAAACAGTGCGCGCGTGGCGCCCAGCGTGGATTCAGCCGCACAAAGCACGACCGTTTGCCTGGGATTTTCGCGGACCGCCTCTGCCAGCATGCTGTCTGTGCGCCAGACCACGCACGGCGAAGATGCGTTTGTAAAGCTTTCAGCCACCGGTCCGAGCGTGGAACAGGTCATCAGAATGGCGTCAAAATGGGGTTGCAGACTCGCCAGCAACGCGCCGATCCGTGCATGAAGTTCAGGCGTCAGTCCGCCACTGGCTTCGGCCTCCGCCAGCAGGTGCGGCATCACCAGATGACTCAGTTGCAGATCTCCCGACGGCAACTGGCTCGCTGCATCGTCAAAGATGCAAATATTGCTGGCCGCAGTATGTAAACAGGCAATGGCGATCATGTGTGGGCTCGGCGTAAAAACAGGTTTTCATCATGCCATGGGCGACGCCAGATTCAAACGTCTCCTCTGTAAGAGAGAGCCGCACGCCAACCCACCAGCCCGTGTGGTAGCGCCTGCTTATTACTTATGCCGTCAGGCCTGCCATGCGGCATGCTGGATAACGATCCGATAGCCGTCCCTGTCCTGAAAGGTTGCGCCGTTTTTTGCCCAGTACGGGTTAAAAGACGTCACTTCAGTAAACCCGGCACGCGTCATTGCCTGACAACGTTGCTGCCAGCACGCCGCGTCCGGCAGATACAGCACCAGCAGATCGTCAACCGTTGTCGCGGGCTGGACAGGATGGTGCTGACAAGACGTAAACTCCAGATGCCAGGGCAAGGTCTTATCGCCCAGCATAATGCCGCTGAATCCGTCATGGTCCCTGAATTCCCCCAGTTTATGCAACCCAAGGCCTGTGCAGTACAGGTCTGCGCTCGCGGTCAGGTTACTGACCGGGCGCGCAATGCGCAGTTGTTGTATCACCATTGCTTCCCCTGATTCTGTAAAAAGGCTATTAATAGTGAGCGTGGATAACGACATAACAGTGAGGTTTATAATGTTTCTGCAGTCAGCACGTTTGTTGCTCAGAGCTATGCGCCCTTCCGACGACAAGGATCTGTTCCGTATTTATGGCGATCCTGCGACCAACACGTTTAACCCGGCGGGCCCGTATCCGAGCCTGGCGTTCGCGCAGCAGAAGCTGGCCGAGAGGCTGGCCGCTTTTGAACGGTACGGGTTTGAAAGCTGGGCGATATCGACGCGAGATGCGCCCGATACGCTGATTGGCTTTGGTGGGTTGAGCGTACGTAAGTTTGCCGGTGAGTTGACCAATAATCTCGGCTATCGCTTTGACACCCAGGCATGGGGTAAAGGTTATGCTACTGAGCTGTCACGTTTTGCCCTGGATTACGGCTTCAACGAGCTGGGGCTGGCGTCCGTGACCGCCTCGGTACGACGTCATCATCAGGCGTCAATTCACGTGCTGGAGAAAAGCGGGTTGCGCTACATCAAAGAGATTTATGACGTCGAAAATGCCCCGCCAAGCCTGTGTTATGCGATGACGCGTGAGCAGTGGCAGGCCGCACAAACCACTGCGGAACCTAAATGTTAGCAGGGTGAGCTGCTAATTAACCTGTGCGCAGACGAATGAGAACGCACCAGGATGTGTACTTATCGTAACGGTGATCGCCAGGTGAACTTGCGTAATAAATATGATGAAGCAGGTCTGGGAAGATAATGATATGAGTAAGCCAACGCTGACAGTAGTACCTGATAAATGTCTGCCACTTAATTACAATTTTAAGAAATGGCAAAGAAGCTCACGGCTGGGCGAAATATGTCAGTTTCTCAAAGCATTTATTGCTGTCTCAGAGAGCATCAATACAGATTTGACACAGGTCTGAATACGTTCAATGATGGCTTCTCGTGGGCCACGCTTCCATTCATCGCTCAGGTAAAACGCGGCCTGAGAGGCTTCCATATGCGCCATATTATCGAAAGCCCGGATGAGGTAGTAAGCATCGACATCATGTGCAGAGTTGCCAAAAGCAATGATGTCGATTCCCGCTTCACGATGTAAAGGCGCGCTTTTCTCGACCATGATTTTATGAAAGTCTCGTCCAGTGCCTGGTTTCAGGCCGTACTGTAATAATTCGACTGCACGCATGCACCTCTTCCTCCTGCTTTATATTTGTGCTTACCATACCATTCCGCACGCAAAGCGAAATCAATAAACTTCACTTCTGATGGGTTATTCATTAAGTCTCGCCATAAATATGATGTAACAGAGGCTTCAGCATTCATACCGTATACGCCCAGACGAGTTCCTTGATAACAGGGTTTGCTGACGGTCTGCGCGCATGTCAGCGATATGGCGCGCCATACGTTGTTAAAGCCAGTGGAAACAGCCCCCGCGCCGAACATAGTCGACGCCGGAGGTTTGTCCCTTCATCCCGTGCAGATCGCTGCTACACGTTGAGGGGATCATTTGCGATTCCGACGTCGACGTACGGTGAGCGCGGCACGTCGCTGTTGCTAACTGATAATCAGCCAAGCACATCCTGCACGCAGGCTTTAAACACTTTCACCCCAAGCGCCAGCGCGTCACGGTCAAAATGCATCTCCGGATGATGCAGACCTGGCGTCAGGTTGGCCCCCAGTCCCCAGAAGCCGCCTTTAATCTGTGGACGAAGACGCAGATAGTGAAAGAAGTCTTCACTGCCGGGTGTCGACTTCGGCGCAGTGAGGCCGGTTTCGCCAAATACGCTGCGAATACCGCGTGCGATCACCTCTGTGGCCTCGTCATGGATAATGGCGGCGGGCATCTCTTTCAGAATGCGGATCTCTGCGCGTGCGCCATAGGCGGCGGCGCTGCTCTCAATCGCGCGTACCACCTGTGGTTTGAGGGTAGCCATCGCTTCGTTCTCTGCCGCACGCAGATCCCAGCACACCTGCGCTTTATCAGGGATTGAGTTAGTCACGCCCGCATCACAGAGAAACCGCGTCGCTTTTGCGCTCCATGTCAGCGACGGAGCAAGATGAATGCCGTTCACCGCCTGCACCGCGTGCGCAGCGGCATCCAGTGCATTGACGCCCAAATGTGGCCGCGCGGCGTGCGCCGCTTTGCCGTGGAACATCACTTCCACGGTAGCGGACGCTGAGTAGTACATCGCCGGTACGGCCTGGCCCATTGGGCACTCCTCCAACGGGCGCAGGTGGAAGCCGAGCAACATGTCGACATCATCAAGCACGCCGCCTTCGGTCAGGGCAATCGCCCCGGTGCCCAGCTCTTCCGCAGGCTGGAAGATGAATTTTAACCGGCCCTTTTTCACCAATCCTTCAGCCATCACCTCCTGGGCGGTGGTCAGTACGACGGTGGAGTGGCCATCGTGCCCACAGGTGTGACGCGCCACATGTTGGCCGTCAATGATATGCCCCAGCGCATCCATATCGGCGCGCAGCGCTAATGTCGGGCCAGGCTTACCGCTGTCCAGAACGGCGACAATACCGGTGGTGTTATTTACCTGGCGAGTGACCCGGTAGCCCGCCGCCTCCAGTACGCCCGCGATATAGGCGGAGGTTTTAAACTCTTCGAACCCCAGTTCCGGGATTTGGTGCAGGTAATTAAAGTGCTCAAGTGTACGCGACACGTCTTACTCCTTAGTGCTCAGGCAATAACGCGCATAATCAGCATGGCGATTAAGGCATTGAGAATGCTGACCGCCATCAGTAACGGCCAGTACTTCTTCGGCACATCGGCCACGCCCAGCAGGCGCCCCATGTACTGGAGTTGCGAGCCCATCAAAAAGATGGCGGGCGCGAGAATGGTAATCTGCGCCATATCAAGCTGGCCTTTACTCAACAGGCTGACGGCAACGCCGGTGCCCGCAGAGGAAGAGAGCCAGGCGGTTAACAGTACGGTGATCGCCTCGCCCGGCAGGCCAAAAAGCCCCATCAGCGGGGCGCAAATGTGCCCAATAATCTGCATCACGCCCAGCAAATTGAGCATTTCGGCGATGACATAGGCCATTAATACATTTGGCATCAGATTATTAATGGCGATATTAAAGCCTTTGCGCGCACCAATAACGAAAATATCAAACGGATTACCGGAGACTTTTGCCTGATTATTCATTGTCGAAATCTCGCTTATAAACAGTATTTAATGCCAGGCGAACCACGGCGGCACCGACGAATTTAAGGACAAACATTAAAATCAGCGGAATAATAATGGGGAGCGTTAATGAAGCGAACATCGCCGAGCCGATAGAGAAATAGTTATTAATCAACCCGGCACCCGAGTATTGCCACGAGCCCATAATCACCACATCTTTGCGGGTGATTTTTTTGCTGTCATAGAGCTCTTTGGTTAATGCCGCGCCGGCATCGGTGCTTTGCAGATCGGTAATCAACGCAAGACCGGTATAACCCGGAATTCCGAGCAGTGGTTTTAACAGCGGAGTAAGTAATTTATGTGCCGCGCGGATCGCGCCGTAATGAGTGAAGATTTCCAGCAGGCCGAGTGCCAGCATTACCGTGGGCACCAGCGAGAGTGCAAAGAGGAAGCCGGCTTTGGCGCTCAGGCCGCCGCTGCCGATAAAGGTATTGGTTTCCGGCGTTTTCATGGTGCCGAACGCGCCACCTAACGTGGTAAAATCGAATGCACCCAGCCAGGCCATACCGTCAACTTTAAAAAAGAAGCCGGAAAAGACCAGCAGCACAATGATCAGTGAAATCCACGCGCCCGGCCCCACTTTCCACTCCTCTGTCGCTTCTTTATCTGGCTGCTTCAGTGTTTTTGATTCGCTCATATCATCTCTCTTTACATCTGTAATGGAAAAGTCCTGATACTAAGCAGGATCCATGCCTGAATAGCCCAGCCGTGAAATAAACCTCTTTTATTAAGATTTTTAGTGCAGTAAAAACCCTTCCCAAAAAAACATGAGAACGTCATATCCCTTTTCGGAAAAGTGTATTTTTCTCTGCCTGCCTAAAGGCGCAGGCAAATAACTTCTCACCGTTTTTGGGCGCACTTTTGGTGCAGTACGATGTTGTTCGCTTTTTTTCTTTTCTGACCAGCGAAAATTAACGGTTAATTTGATTATCACTATTTAAACAGCTTGATAAATAGCCGTGGAGTGATGTTATTGTTGCCTTAAGGTCAACAGTAACGAGGAAATGTGGCAGATGTTCCAGGATAAACAGGTGGGCTATCTGTATGAAGTCGGTAACCAGGGCGGCATTCGCCGCGCGGCAGATATCCTCGGGGTTAATGCGTCGGTCGTCAGCCGTCAAATCGCACAACTTGAGCGTGCGCTACAGCTTCCCTTGCTGGAACGGCGTGGGCGTAACGTGGTGTTGACCGAAGCGGGACGCCTGCTGGCAGAGGACTATTTTGTCAGCCGTATGCGGCGCGAAAAGCTGGAGAGCCAGCTTAAAGATCTGCGCCATATGCGCGGCGGAACGCTTTCGGTGCGCATTGGCGGCGGACTGATCACGGCGTTTATCGAAGGGGTTATGCGCGAATTTGCCCAGTCTTACCCGCAGGTGTTTGTCGATATTGTGGTCGGCAGCATGCAGGAGATGATGAACGATATCGTCAGCGGCGAAGCGGATATGGCGCTGGCGTTTGGTCCGATTGGCACACCGGAACTGAAGCGGCACAGTTTTAAGTGGGGGCCGATCTGTGCCGTCGTCGCGCCGCAGCATCCTGTCGCCAGTCTCGCCAGCATCACCATTGAAGCGTTGACTGCTCACCCGCTTATCGCCCTCACAGAGAACTTCGGCCTGCAGCGGCATATGAACGCGATGTTCAAAAGCCAGGGCCTGCAGTTTCATCCGGCTTACCGGTGTAACCTCTTCTCGACCGCCATGAACCTCAGTCAGGCCGGGCTCGGCGTCTCATTTATGACGGCCCACGCCGCCGCCGACCCGATTCGCCAGGGCACACTTGTCGCCGTGCCAATCGATCATCCGATTGCCAGTAGCGCTCAGTGTCACCTGTTACGGAACTCCGACAGGCGCTTTACCCCGGCAGCCCATCATATGTGGCGACTTCTGCATAATGCGTTTCGCGACAGATAAAGGCAGAGACAGCCGTAAGGACTGGATGTCATGCCAAATGCAGAAACAAATGGACAGCGAAGATGGCTAAAGCCAGCGGTGAGCAAGGAGAAGCGATAAACCGTTGAGTCAGACAGTCAGTACTGAGGCAGTAACAGTCAGAGAGGTATCGTTTAAAAGCCCGGCGTGAAGGCGGAAATACCTTCCCCATGTTGCCGGGCAGATGACTCAGCGAGACGGCGTGAGCAATTCCCGTTCTATCCGCTCCCGGGTCTCAACGGCCTGATATTTCATTTTTTCCGGGTAACCGAACAGCGAAGCGGCCACGACAGGTTCGCCACCCACTTTGAACGTCTGCTCTGCAAACTTCATATCCCGCAGGGTGCGGAACAGCGTCTCAAAATCCACCTCGCCTTCTCCGATGCCAACATGCTGATGAATGGTCGCATCGACACCGGGTGGATTGACAATGTAGCGGCAATGTTTGGTGTGATTCATCGTATCGGCAATGAGAACATGAGAGAGATCGTGCCCCGCATGACGAAGCATCCTCTCTACATCCCCTTTTCCTTTATCGTAAAAAAAGGTATGCGGGACGCTGTAAACGTATTTAACGTTATCGCTCCTGAATGACCTGACCATATTAACGGTTTCGTCGCTTTCTTCGCAGAAGTCCCATGGATGCGCCTGTATTTCTACACGGATGCCTTCACATTCGAACAGCGGAAGCAGTGTTTCCATCGAGCGGTAAAACATCTCATCGCAGATTTCAGGTTGATTAGGATCGCCCGCCAGTTCGGTATTAATGACCTGAACCCCCATTTCGACGGCGATTTCAACGAGGCGTGTCCAGTTTTTTACCGCCGCCTGTCGGCGCAGTTCATCCGGGCCAGACCATCGGTAAACACAAATGAAAGAGGAAATTTCAACGCCCGTTTCGCGCAGGGCCTTCTTATACTCCGCCATGATTTCGCGGCTTGCGCGAGGATGCTTATAGAACGGATTAATTTCCGGATGCGGAGACTGCTCGATGTACTTGTAGCCCCATTCCGACACCTGACGGACCATTTTGGTGATACCCAGATCTTTGATTACATCTACGTCGAATGCAATTTTCATTGATGCCACCTTTACGTTATCTCATGCTGCCTGAGTCGGGTTTCAGGCAGAGAAAGTCACTTCATCGCAAATCTCATCCTCAACAGAATGATGCGCTCAGACCATTTTTCACGACAGCCAATATCAGCATTCCACCCACGTCGAGCCGGATTCGGCTGAGCGGACACAGTTTTCCACCCATTTGACGCCCGCCAGCCCCGCATGCACATCGGGATACCAGAAATCTTTCAGGAAGGCGTCATCACCCCGATCGGTGGCATCCATAGCCAGCGCGAAACGTCTGTAGAGGTTTGACCAGGCCTCGAAAAGACCTTCCGGATGTCCCCCTCCGATACGGTCATCTGCACGCGCGGCCGGGTGAAGATAGTCCATGCCCCTTTCCAGGATGCGTACCGGCTCGCCCTGAATTTCAAACCGGAGCTGGTTCGGCTGTTCATCCCACCACTCAATACTGGCTTTAGCGCCGACGATGCGCACTTTTTGCCCATGCATGGAGCCGCAGTTAACGGCGGAGGCCCACAGACTGCCGACCGCGCCATTCTCATATTCCATCAGGACAAACGCGTTATCTTCGAGGGGAGCACGGCTTTTAACAAAGCTCTGCCGCGAGCACAGCAGTCGCCTGATTTTTAAGCCGGGAGCCATAGTTTCAGCGATACACAACGGATGGGTTGCCAGGTCCCCCAGCACGTAACTGGGACCGACAAAGCGCGGGTTAACGCGCCAGCTGGTACTGGCGTTATTTTGCTCAACGGATTCGTTGTGAAAACCGTGTGCAAACTGCATCGTAACAATGCGGATGTCGCCAAGAAGCCCCTCCGCAATCATTTCTCTGGCCTGGAGAATGAGCTGATGACCGGTATAACCATATGTCACGCCGATGATCTTGTTTTTCTCCCGGCTCAGTTTCGCCAGATGCTCAGCCTCTTCGACCGTGAAGCACAGCGGCTTCTCACATATCACATGAAGTCCGGCTTCAAGCGCGGCGCAGCAGACAGCAAAATGCGTGTTGTTTGGTGTGGCGATGGAGACGGCCTGAATACCGTCCTCGCGTTGTCCTTCTGTAGCAAACAGGGTTTCGTAGTCGGCATAGCACCGGTCTGGTGAAAGGCCCAGTGCTTCACCAAAGGCGCGCCCACGTGCGGCATCAATATCGAACGCGCCGGCGACTAACGTAAAGGTATGATCACGGAGTGCCGATGAGCGGTGAATGTAGCCAATCTGACTGGTTCCGCCACCGCCGACCATGCCCCACCGAAGTGATTTTTCGAGCGGTTTAATGCCGTTAATCATGATTATTCTCCTCAGAAACCGACGGAATGCAGATAATGCAGACTGGCCGTAACATCACGCAGGCTTGTATCCGCATCACGCGGATCTCTTTCCTGTTCAATGGTTATCCAGCCCTTGTAACGACGCTGGCACAGAAATGCATGAACGTCCGGATAGTGGATGGCACCGCTGCCTAGAGGACACATGACGCCCTGGGCGCAGGCGGTGAAAAAATCCAGCCCTTCTTTGACTGCCCGGCGCCAGACAGCCTCGTTAACATCCTTGAAGTGCAGGTAATCAATCCTGTCCCAGTAACGTTCCAGCGTAGCCACCGGCGCCATGCCAGCGTAATACAGATGGCCGGTATCCAGGCAAAGCCCGGCTACGGTATGGGGAATATCGTGGACCAGCTTTTCCAGTTCATCGGCAAACTCAATGCAGCCACCAGCATGGGGATGAATGACCGGCCTGACACCGTACGCTTTCCAGGCAATCTCACTCAGAATGGTGATATGTCTTATCATCGTCTGCCAGTCACTGGGATTAAGCCGCGGGGCCTTTTCTGACTGACCGGCTGTGGCGGCACGTTCAGGATCACCAAAGTCGATGATGACAAGATAAGGTGGCGATGCCCCCTCATTGACAGCGTCAGCCTGCCGGGTAACGGCGCTCAGGTTGTGGCAGATCTTATGGGTCAGATCGATCATTGCCGGGAAGTTTTCTTCACTGACTAAATCGTCGAAAAGGGTGCCGGCAATAACAGACAGCTGATGTTCCTCAAGTGCAGACGTCAGGGCTTCGGGCTCAACAGGCAAGTATCCCCATGGTCCCAGCTCCAGGCTTTTGTATCCCGCGAGCGCGGCCTCTTTTAGCACGCTCTGCCAGGGGGGAAGAAACGGGTTTTTCGGGTCGTCCACTCCCCAGCTACAGGGTGCAGTCGCGATGGAAATGGTCATGGTTTTTCTCCGGATGCGGCAACACAGGTAAGCACTGACAAGCAGGCGACAAATGCCTGACTCAGTGCGCGCAGTATTGCGCCGGTTTTTTGATACCAGCAACCCTCCGTCGTGGATTATTTGATAGAGATCATGATTTTTTTAAATCATAATATTGATAGTTTTACATCAAAACCAGACAGCGCAACCCTCTGCGTGATACGTCGTGAGACTCAGATATTTTCCCGGGTAACCAGATCGAAGGGAACGGTAACAGAGAGAGGATTGCGGTCGGTTTCCTGATATCTGCGGATAAAAACAGAGACGATCGTCTCAGCCACAACATCGATACGGTGGCGCATCATCACATCGACATGCCCCGCGATAAGCGCCATTTCATCGCCGATGAACGGGCCATGGCAGAGAATTTTTATATCATGTCGCGCGCTTTCACAGACCGCCTTGATTACGCCCTCTATGCCACCGCACGGCGCATAAATCATGGCCACACTGGGATGGTTTTTGAGCAGTTGGCTGGCAGCCAGATAGCCCCCACTGATGCTTTCCCGCGTCTGTAACGGCTCAAGCACCACCGCATCTTGTCTGTTCTCGCGCAGGTACGAACGGAAGCTTATTTCACAGCTTTCCTGGCAGTTGAAACGGTGATCGCCGAGCAGCACACCAATAACACTGTCTTTTTCCATCATGCGCTCAGCAAACCATCCCGCTGTGCGCCCTGCTTTCAGATTATCGAGACCGATATAGCCCGCCTGACCACAGGGAGAAAGATCGGAAAACAAAGTGAAAATTTGCACGCCTGAAGCGGATAGTTGCTTAATGGTGTGCCGTATAAGAGGATGATCGAGCGCAACTACTCCAATGATATCGACGCGTTTTGCCAGAGCTTCAAGAGACGACACGACTTTCTCCACATCATGTATATCAGCCCACACAAACGCCGGCTCTGTCGCCAGTTTTCCGTCTGCATACCGGCGGATTTCCTCTGACAGCACCTGGTAAAACGAATAATCACTGGGCAGCAGAATAAACCCGGTGCGCACCGCGCTCTTAACCGCCGTGGCTTCTGGCGTCATCACCTTACGCAGATCTTCCCGGTAACCGAGCGCTTCCGCTGCGCGCAGAACGCGGTCCCGGGTTTCCTGCTTCACTGACGCTCTGTTATTTAGAACACGATCAACGGTAGCCACCCCGACACCCGCCGCTCTGGCAACCGCTGACATGGATATTTTTTTCATTACACAGCCCGAGATGATAGATTTCTATCATCTTAAACACATAAAGTGTGCAGCAGCAAAATACTTCTGCTGCTTTGCGGCGTTTTTTACAGGATGACGCATTGGCAGAAAGTGACCGCCGCATGACAGCAGGCAGAGAAAATGTGGATGCAGGTTATTCAGCAGAATGCGTGATTAATTCCAGTATAGGAATGATCGCTTCTGGCGCAACGTGAGCGTTATAGTCATGGTCGGTTCAGTAAACGATGTAAAGCTTTGCCACCGATTAGCCTGATTTGGCAAACCGTACTGTTTTTAATAAAAAGCAAAGTGCCTACAGTTTTTTAGTCTGCTTAACCTTTCTCTGAAGATATGTATTCCCTCTCCAGAACAAGGGCCAGAAGAACAGACGATTTAATCTGGTTTTTCATCTAGCGACTGGCGGTATATCACACATCCCTCCATAAATTGCGGCCAGTCAGGGACCTGTATCGGTGAATTCTTTTGTTCAGGTAGAAGTGACCACAATTCAGGATGAAACCAGCAGAGGTCGTGTCCCGTAGCGTCACGATGCGCGCGTATGGCTGCCCTCAGTCGCTTTATCTCCTGTAGCAACTGTTCTTCATTCATGTGGTGCAAATCGTGGTCAGGGTCAGCCACTTCCTTTTCTTCTTTCATTAACGCCCTCCGGAATAATCGTTAATCAGTGATGCCTTAGGTTGTTAAATAGATTTTCTGTTGGCATGACTTATCGCCACTCACTCCTCTTCCTGAGGCGCAGAAGTAAAAATATACAGAAACAGCCCTTGATGAGGAGTACCTGCTACGTGCCGGTGAAGGTGTGCCAGGGAGTGACGTATACATCGACCTCACGTTAAATCAGGGGGGCCAGACTATACAGCCCCCCTTTTGGCTTGCATAAATGGCTACATTATTTAGCACCAAAGCATGCATTCATGCCATCCGTAACGGTTCCCCCGGGCACCCCCTGAACCGGCCTGGCCGCTATCAGCAGGCTGCCTGTATTTACGAACCCACTCGCTTTTTTTCCGTGCTTCGCATAGGCAACGGCCGCATCTACTCCCATGGCCGCCATCGTCAGGGGATACTGCTGGGCTGTCGCGGCTATCTCTCCGCGGCCAATACTTTTGATTGCCTCACATCCCCCGTCTATGGAAACCAGTAACACGGCTCTTTCTTTCCCCGCCTCCCTGAGTGCCTCATAGGCACCGGCCGCTGCCGGCTCGTTAATGGTGTAAACCAGGTTGATATCAGGATGATCTTTCAGGCAGGTAGCCATCACATCGTGCCCCTGCTGCTTCGCCCCACCGGTGCTGCCAGCGCAGACCACCTCCGGGGAGCCTGAAAGCATGTAAGACTCGCTGTCCGCCGCTTTAAGCCCCAGACCGTTCATAAATCCATTGTGACGTCTTGCCCCGACCAGATTACCTGGAGACAAATCCAGCATGGCAATTTTCAATGACTGCCCGGGGAATCTGACGGGCATGACGGCCCTGGCATATTTGCCGATGGCCTCTCCGGCCTGGTAATTATCCGTGCCAAAAAGCGCGTCAACCGCGCTGGCCGGATCCGTTGGCGAATCCAGAGCAATGACCTGTACCCCTCTGGCTCGTGCTTCCTCAATGGCAGGCACAACGGCTTTTGCATCACTGGGGGTAATCAGTAGTGTGGTAGCACCGGCTGCGACCATGGACTGAATAGCAGTAATCTGCGAAGCCACATCCCCGTCTGATTTACCGGATGCAGTAAGTAACCTGATGTTATGAACCGTTGCTCCCAGTTGCGCACCGGCCTTCATTTTTTCAAAGTAAGGGTTGGCGTCCGTTTTTGTGATGAGCCCCACCGTAACGGGTGTCGTCGCTGCTGCAGCGTACCCGGTAAACCCTGTCTGCAACGCCAGAACTGTGACAACTAAATAAAGGCGAAGGCTGTTCACGGGAGACTCCTTGACAGATGCGTTGTAGCAGCCACGTCCGGGACTGTATTTGAGATGTCAAAAGCAGCAATTTCCTGCAGCATTAACCGGGCCTGCTGCTCAAGATTTGCTGCAGCCGCGCTGCTTTCTTCAACCAGCGCGGCATTCTGCTGGGTGGTCTGGTCCATTTGTGTTACAGCTTTATTTATCTGCTCAATGCCGGCATGCTGTTCGCGCGAAGCAATGGTAATTTCCGCCATCAGCGTTTTGACGCTGTTTACGGCGCTCACAATTTCCGACATGGTTTCACCTGCATCACTGACCAGACCCGACCCCGTATCGACACGCTGTACAGATTCGTCGATAAGCGTTTTAATCTCTTTCGCGGCCAGGGCGCTACGCTGCGCAAGGTTACGAACTTCACCGGCCACCACCGCAAATCCACGCCCCTGCTCCCCTGCCCGCGCCGCTTCAACCGCCGCGTTCAGCGCAAGAATGTTGGTCTGAAAAGCGATACCTTCAATGACACTGATAATCTGCGAGATATGCCCTGAGCTACTGGAGATATCCTGCATAGTAGAGACGACGCGTGCCACCACATCGCCGCCGCGTTGTGCTGTGTTAGCGGCCCCTGAAACCTTTTCATTGCCTTCCTGTGCGCTCGCAGCGTTATTTTTTACCGTGGCCGTCAGTTGTTCCATGCTGGCCGAGGTTTGCTCCAGTGCGGATGCCTGCGCTTCAGTACGGCGACTGAGGTCCTCATTGCCCTGATGAATTTCTTCCGCTGCCTTGAGAATATTGTCGGCAGAATGGGCTACCTGACTGATCAGTTGCGCCAGGTTTTTCTGCATCAGCCCCAGCGCGGCCAGAACACTGCCCTGCGGTGCCTGCGAGGCATTAGGTACAGGGTTAAGATCGCCTTCCGCAATCCGCTGAACAAGATGTTTCAATGTCCCCGGCTCTTCACCCAGGGCGCGCAAAAGTGTCCGGATGATTATTCCACCCAACAGTACTGACAGAACCAGCGAAACAAGAGTGACAGAGATGAAGACGAGCCGGGTAGACAGATAAGTTTTCTGCGCAACTTCCACCCGGTTTTCTGACTGTTGTTTGCTGTAGTCCAGATAGTCATTCGCAGCGCTGATGAGTCGCTGTAGACCTGGCCTGAGTTCACGGTTAAGCCGGTCTATGGCTTCAGCTTTCTTTTCCTCAAGCGCCAGTGAAACAATATGGTCAGCCACGGGACGATAAGTTTTCTCAGCATCAACGATAGCCTGGACAAAATGTCTGTCGCGCTCCGTTATATCCGCCTGTGAATTAACAGCACGGGCCAGTTTTTCCGTCGCCGCCGTCATGCTGGCTTCCGCCCGACTGACCTGTTCCCTGCCCGCTAAAATGTCAGCGGGCTCACTGACAAGAACAAGACCGTAAATATCAAGAGAATTGGTTTTAATATCCCCGAGTATGGTGTTCACCAGGCTTTCTCTGGCCGAAACCTGCTCAACGTGGTTTCGGAATGTGTCATTTGCGTTCATCAAAGCCCTGACAGAAAGGCAGGCGATAAGAAGAACCATAATGACGAGTGATGCAAAACCCAGCGTAAGCTGCATACGTACCGACGCCCGACTGAATTTCATGAGTATGTTTCCCGTGCTTTAAGTAATTAAATGAAGAGGATGTTCAACGGAAGGCGGAACGTATCTGTCGTCTGAAACGCGCCTGGTCCCTGTCAAGAACGCGCTCAGACCTACTCACAGATATCGGCTGTTTATCAGGGAGCCTTTACAAGGCACACCGGCTAAAGCTTTCAAATGTTGCATGGATCACAAAACAACAGTGTGTGGCTAAAGAAATGATGAGACGTGGCAAATACCGTAAAAATGTAATAAAAACCTGACGTGAGATAACTTGATGTAAACAAAGGGATTTAAACAATTACTGGTAGGTATAAAATTAATTAATGCGATCTTTATTACTTTTTTATGGCAGCTTTGAGAACTCAGAGATTTCCATGCTGAGTGTGGACACGGAAAATGGATGGCGTTTTAAATCTTTTAATCAGGCAGTGAGTGAGTCGGCATACTGAGGATAAATCTCACATTGACATAACGTGTGTGACGCATTTCTATGGCAATTAAAAGACGATTGCATCCGTAACCAGCTTACTTCGGTAATAGGAAAACTATCAGATCAGCCTGCTTGACAGGGTTGAATTTATTATTGTCGATGACGGTTCTCCACTCCGTTACGATATTCCTGAACTCTGTCTGGATTTTCGCTGTGGTGGCGCTGGCTGAATCCCAGATCAGCCCGCCGCCCGTCATCTTTTTCCCGGACATCTTAAATAAGCTCCCTGCCATCACTTTACGATGAATAGTTTAGAATATGACAAAAACAGTATTTTTATTCTGAGCTGACGGAATCCGGTCGCGGCGTTAAAATAAACACTAAAATTTCATTACACTCCCCTGTTTACTCATCATTACCACTTTAAGGGAAAACACCTCTAAAAATAAGCATCAAATGAAATAATGAATTTGCTTGCTTATTATTGCATTGTAATTCTTTTGTTATGTAACAATGGTTTTGCAGAAAACAAAACCGTAAGGACATAATCTTGCTCAACTGAGCAGTAAGTAGGCATTACTTTCTTTTTCATGAAAAATAAGCAACATCAAAAATCAAAGTGAAAATTAATTTACGTTTAAAATCATAAAGATAATCAAGAAAACAAGATTCCCCCTCATGATTTACACGCTAATGTTACCGGTAAAGCTGCCGATAACCCTTTTAGTGTATAAGAGGAGATAAAAATGTCCGTTATCAGAAAAGCCAGGCTTTCTAATTTATTACTTATCAGCGCAGTGTTTATCGTCATCATTCAATTGATGGTTGGGTTGATATTTCTCCATTACTTACGCTCTGACAGGGATAACTTCAGAAATGCTGAAGTTGTGAGTAAAAAAGTCCATCTTATCGCTGACGTATGGACGCAGTTAAACGAGGTGCGGGCGGACACTAACCGGATTGCCCTGTGGTTAATCAAAGAGGGAGCGGAAAGCGAAAAAGTAAACTTCTTTATTAATCACGGAGAAAAAACGCTCAGTAAAGCCAGGGATGACTTCAACAGCTATCAGCAACTTGCCGATATTAAGGGTATGCCTGAAGACATACAGAAAGCGTTAAAGGAAAGCTATCAGGCCTACTCATCCCTTTTGCAGCAGTCGCTGAAAAATGGCTATAAGAAGGACGTAAACCTTATGTTCTCATTAAATGCCGGCCCTTATAAGGAGAAAATGCAAAACGATTATGACAAATGGCGAAACAAGCTGGCAGATATCAGTGCTGATATTTCCTCAAAAAGTAGCGAAACTTATAATAATGTAACCGTGTTTTTCTACGGCACGATAATTTTTAATATCATTTTCATCCTCGGACTCATCGGTGTTTTTAAAAATGTGCTCATTAAGCCTCTTTCACAGGTTTATGCGCAACTGGAACGCATTGAGTCAGGCGACCTCACCAGCGCGGTGATGACAGGATTCCATCGTAAAACTGAAATAGGGGCATTGTTCGCTAAACTCAGCGAGATGCAGTCGGGACTGATCAGGGTGATTTCCGAGATTAAAGAGGGAGCACAGAATATTGTTAAAGGTATCAGTGAGGTCAGTGCCGGCAACAGCGAACTTTCAGCCCGCACTGAGCAGCAGGCAGCATCAATCGTTCAGACAGCGTCCAGTATGGAAGAAATTACTGTGGCTGTAAAAAACAATGCGCAAAACTCCGCTGCGGTATCTGAACTGATTGACCATACCAGAGACAAGTCTGAACAGGGTAAATCTGTAGTCTTATCCCTTTCAGACCTGTTAAAAAACATGCAGGAAAAATCATCACAAATCAGCGATATCACAGGCATCATTGAGAGTATTGCCTTTCAGACCAATATCCTGGCACTGAATGCTGCCGTTGAAGCTGCCAGGGCGGGCGAACACGGAAAAGGCTTCGCAGTCGTTGCGGCAGAAGTCAGGAACCTTGCCCAAAAAAGCTCATCATCGGCGAAGGAGATCAGTAATCTTATTTCTGATTCAGTAACGGAAATTCAGGATGGTGCCAGACTGTCTGATGTCGCTCATGATTCGATTACAGGGATATATGAATCTGTACTTGAAATACATGATGTCATGAACAGCATCAGAACGGCTTCGGACGAGCAAAGTAAGGGGCTTGAGCAGATTAATATTGCTGTTTCTGAACTCGACACTGTCACACAGAAAAACTCCGCCCTGGCTGAAGAGACCTCATCGGTGGTTGCTGTCGTTGAGGATGAGACTATAAACCTTAATCGTGTAGTGGATTCGTTTAAGGTAGCCGAAAAAGAACTTTCGGTCACATCATAGGGCCAGTGCTGACTATGGTTACCGCCGAATAATACCGCCCTGTCTCGGATTAAAGCGGTGCAGCCAGTTCTGAGTCAATTCTCAGACCTGAAGCGACACCGCCGCCGTATCGCTGTTGTTAAAACCATGAAACGCGCCCGGCCAGAGGTGCAGCTTAGCGGTCACTCCGACGCGGATACACAGACTGGTCGGGATTATCATCCAGAAACGGGTCAAGGCGGGCCAGTGCCAGTTCAGACGGACGTAAAGCGGGTCAGATCTTTTTCGCAAGCAGGAGCGGACAAGGCGAAATGGTCTTGCCGCCGTGCGATTCTAAAAGCAACGCCTCAGTCTGGAACGGTTTAAAAATGTGGATGCCCTACTTCAGGTTAAGTTGAAACTTTGCTGACTTAAGCGATCAAAATGGTAACCAGGCGTAGTCCGCTATGAGCGAGGAGCGGAAGTTCATGCCCGTAGTGAGCCTGAGGTTATCTGTGTAGTCGTGATATATCAGACAGACCAGCCGCGCTGTCTGATACCACCTGGCTAGATCCAGATATCGTTTTCAGCGGTTCGTTCCCCCCCTTCGTGTCCAGTATTCAGGACACCACAAGGTTCTATCATCATCATTTTTACTGTCGTTTGAGCTGACGTTTTATGTTCTACACCTTTTGGAACAACGAAGATTTCTCCCGGATGAACGAGAACGTGGCTATCGCGAAAATCAATACGCAATTCCCCCTCTACTACAATGAAGGCCTCATCAGTTTCAGGATGCGAGTGCCAGATAAAGTCGCCCGCTATTTTCACGATTTTGAACTGGTAATCGTTCATCTGCGCAATGACTCTTGGCTGCCAGTGGTCATCGAAAAGAGAGAATTTGTGTTCCAGATTTACCGGTAAAGACATGATGACATTCCTTAATGTTAAGAAACGTCAAAAATAAATAAAGTCGCTGTGACCGTCTTGAACGATCGTGCAACTCAGGCACGGTTGGTGTGAATGAAACTTTGCAAACGGCCCGGAGAAATACCGTATGCCTTTATAAACTGCCGTGTCATATGGCTTTGATCTGAGAACCCTGCCTCAAAAGCAGATTCTGCAAGTGACAGACCTGTCTGAATCAGATGTCTGCAGTATGCGAGACGACGCATTGTTACATAGCGATAAGGACTCGTGCCGAAAAGTGCCCGAAAATCCCGGCTCAGGCTCCAGCGATCTTTACCGCAGACGGTAGATAAGGTTTCCAGCGTAATGTTCTGGCTGAATTCAGATTGTATATATTCTCGCGCGCGCTCCGCAGACTGATAATCCAAAAGGCCGCGACGTAAGCGTTGCCCTCCCACGACGGCCAAAGTCTGGGCAAGGTCATAAAGGGCGTCCTCCTCTTCAAGGACATCAATAGCATCTTCTGACGCTTTTAACAGCGGTCCAGTGGCGGCAAAAAGCCGGGGATCCGTTGATATTCCATCTGGAATAAAGGGTAATGGTTTTCCGCCCAAAATTTTCTGAATTAACGCAGGTTCGATATAGACCATCCGGTACTGAAACCCTTCTGTCGTTCCTGCCTCTCCATCATGAATTTCATCCGGATGCAGGACTATTGTCTCGCCTGGTAAGCTATGTTTTTTACTATCTCGATAACGAAAGCTTTGTACTCCAGACAGTGTCCTGCCGATCGCATAGGTATCATGACGATGGGGTTCATAACCATATCCACTGAAGAAGGCCTCCAGACGTTCAATTTTTCCCGGCGTGTGTGCAACTCTGACCCAGTCTTTATTTGAGTGTACTGCTGACATGTGCAACACCTGTTTCCAGTTAAGTTGAATTCTCACCATAACCTTACCGGGCCAGATTTCAAAAGAAGTAGATGAAAGAGCGTGAGTCTAACATTCGGGTTCGTTATGCCCGGTGCCGCAAAAACTGCCAGCAACCTTTTCCAGTTCAGTGCTACCGTTAGTAAAAATGTCACTCCTGCTCCCGTGTCCGCTTCTGGCACAAAGCGGACAGGCTGACTTAAATGGAGGTACACTATGAGAAAAGAGCAGATGAATGGAGACACAGCTTCCGGTAAGGAAACATTATCAGGCTGACAAAGCTATGACAGTAAAACTTAGTGCAGCGCAGGCGGGTACGGGATCTCTCTTTAATCCTGCATCTTATGAAGTTATTCTTCTCAGAACGCAGGAGTAAACTTCATGAAGGCATGACTGCTATGGCATTTTTCTGCGGCTCTACCTGGCGACTCTTTCTGATAAATATAACGGTTGCCGTTTCCTATACGTTTATCCTGCCAGTGATGAGCATATTTTTAATAAACGGATTACACGCCTCGCCGGTTTTTCTTACCTTTTACAGCCTCGGAACTTCACTGTCTGGATTGTTTTTTTGCCAGTTAATGGGTTCCCTTTCGGATAAAGGTTATCCGGATAAGCGTCTTTTCATTCTTTCCGTTTTGGCCCTTTCCCTGACCGGTATCGCTTTCGCTTACTGCCGTTATCCTGTCCAGGCACTGCTCATTGGCATTTTCCTTTTGGGGCCGGGTAATGCTTGCGTTACGCTGTTTCTTTCGATAATTCGTAAGCATTCGCTGGAGGCAGGAATCAACCCAACGCGGCTGAATACCCAGATGCGTACATGTGTGTCTGTTGTATGGATAGCAGGCCCGACGCTGGCATTTATCTTCGCTGACAGATTTGGATTCGCCTTTGATTTCCTGATATCAGCCCTGCTTTCAGGAATGACAATATTACTGTGTCACTTAATGCTTCCCGTAGGGGAAAAAACAAGTGGCCCCGGGATTGCCAAATCAGATGAGGTCAGGAAACCCCGTATCAGTAGTGATATCTGGGCGTTAGGTGCAGTAATTATACTGGCAAACTTATCAAATAAAATTTACATGACTGTTATGCCACTTTATCTGGTGAAGGATCTTAATTTACCTGTTTCTTTCCCCGGTTTTTTGCTGGGTTCTGCAGCAATCATAGAAATTCCCGTTATGCTTGCTGCCTCACGATTAGCAGACAAGACAGGTAAAGAGCTGCTTTTTATGGCCGGCTTTCTTTTTGCCTCCGCCTACTACTGCCTGCTTCTACTGGCCAGTAACAGGGCTGAACTCATTGCATTACAGATTTTAAACGCAGTGTCCTTTGGTATTTTTACCGCTCTGGGCATATCAGTTATTCAGGATGCGTTGCCTGAACGCAGCGGTTTTGCATCAGCGTTCTACTTCAATGCCATGCGGACAGGAATGATTGCCGGAAACGGGATTACCGGACTGATGGCTCAACTGACGGGTTTCAGAATGACTCTGATTATTCCTTTTTTGTCAGTCAGTTGCGCAGCTTTGATAATGCTTTGTATCAACAATAGCCGCTTTATGAAAAAGCGTCAGTAACCGTGGCCAGCGCCGTTTGATTACCTTACTGTTGCGTTTATAACGTCCACTTTTGCACAAATCAGAATCATGAAAAGACCAATGTCCGCTATGAGCGACGAGCGGACATTGATATGTGGTCTGTGCTATGTGGATTGTTCTTGCTTCACTGGCGGGAGAGATATCCTCGCCTCCGAAATCATTTTTTCCACTGCTTCAAGAGGGATATTCTCTTCGTAGCAGGTCAAAAAGAATTCGTGTGTAACATCAGAATAGAAAACTTCAGCAATTTGCCGTAAAGGAGATGTCTCGCTGACAGATAATTCCAGAAACATGCCATCACGTAATATGTCGCCTCCACGACTCAGTTCAAATTTAATTTGAGACATATTATATGAATTCCTTCTTTTCAACTACGCAAAACATTTTGCGTGAGTGATATCAAAAACAATTTTGTCAGGATACAGCGAGATAATATTCCGATCACGTTAATCTCAACTACAAAGCCATTCTAAGGGTAATCCTGAAATCGTCATAACACGCCAACAACCGCTCTTGGCACAATGCGGACTATATGCAGGCCAATTTCTGCTGTGAGCGAAAAGCGGACGTTTAGGTGGCTGAGTATTATAAACTCTTTCAGCCTGAGAGAGAAAAATTGTCTTCTTTATCGTACTTTATATCACTTGTACTAAAGATTACGCCGATCCAGAATTGGCGACTCTTAATGAGCCGTTTTATTATCGAGTTCGAAGGCAGCCTGAGCAACCACCTGTGATCTATTAGAAGTTACAAAGAGTTACTGAATGGCTCTCGTCATTTTTTCTATTCTTGGTTGCCTATACCAATCTGATTTCTCATACGCCTGAAGCCAATCCATATTCCCTTCAAGCATAGAGGAAAAGTGATTTTTTAGAGCATTAGAGAAATAGTGAAATAGTGAAGACTTTTCACATTTCTTCTATAGACAGACGTCCCGTTAACGGAAGAAATACTATCAGAAATAACCCTATCCTCATCAGTCATATGCGTAATGATAAAATCCCTTACATCATATTTTAACATTTCTGTATCTGAGCAAGCCTGACAGAAGCTGACTTCAACAGCCTCTCTCCACATTATAAATTCTATTTGATAATTTTCTTTTATTAAAAAATCTTGCTATCATCAACTGGTTTAGCTTCGAAACCATAATGCTCAACAATAAATTTAAAGATCTCGTTAAATGAATGAAAATACTCGTTCATTTCACTTTCCTTTGTGATTTTCCAATAAACTTTACACCGAATTTACTATCATCTCTATAGTTTTATCATTAAACAGTTTCGTTTCAACAGCTGTTTCTATCGAAAGAGTACCGCCCGCTTCTGGCACAAAGCGGATCGGTCACAGAGGTGATGCAGGATGGTACCGGGACTGAGCCTCAATCATTGACTCGCTGAATGCTCCGTTACCGTTAATGACACGCCCTCTTCCAACTGTCAGATTTCGGGCGGTCCCATAGCCTTTCAATAACCCTGCACGCTCGTCAGCCACCGGTTCCTGCCAACTCCTGCCATTTTTCAGACAACAGTTGTCCACGTTTATCGGCCCAAGAATTTGACTGCCGTCTTCAATCTGTGTCTGTCCTGAAACTGAAACGCCGCCGAGATATCGTCCTTTGTTACCGACTTCTATTCGTGCGCCTTTGCGATTAGCTTTGAGCGTACATCCACCTTCGCCAAACTGATTTTCGGAACCGATATGTACAGACCCGGCTGTCGCTTCAATGAAAGTATTGCTGTGAAAAAAATTATGATTCCCCACAGTCAGGCCATACCCCAGGCCTGTGATTAGCGTGACTCCTGAGTAAAAAACATTGCCCGTACCAATTTCAGCATGAACGGAAATCAAAACGGAGAGCGGGTCAAATATCACATTTCCCTTTTCGCACAGTAACGCAATCTGGCTGATTGTAAGGAAACCATGATCGGAACGCATTTTATCGAAAATATGATGAAGCATCATGTCACTACTCTCCTGAGTGATGAATGCACCAATTGTCAACATAATAATGTGTTGTGCATGGCATACATATTGAACAACCTTTAACCAGATAACAAAATCAAATGAAGCCCTTTACAAAGGAAATAATAATGATTTTCAGTGAATTCCCTGTTACAGGATGCTGGGACAAAGAATCTGTCAAAAGTGCATTTCAGCCAGTTGAAACATTACCCGGCAGCCTCATCGAAGCTTCATCTCGCTTGTTTGGAGAATATAGCGCCGGACGTCCTGAAAAGCGCTTAAGGTAAGCCTAATCTCCGTATGAAAATATAGCGTTTTCATATTTTAGTTACAGGATCGCTATGAACGTTTCTTACAGGCACTGGCTCCCTCATCATGATGCACCTTTTTTTCGTCGGCTCCATCTGCTCGTCGCCGTCCTTATCCTTTCCCAGATCATCAACTCCAATTTTATTGAAAGTGAGGCGCTGGGCGGGCACAGTCTGGAAACGGTAATCACCTGGTTTCATATCCTTTCTGGCCTGTTACTGATTGTCGCCGGATTCGCTATGCTGTTCTGGATGAAAGTGCAGCGTGGATTACACTGGTACTTTTCGTGGCTGACACTGGACTTTCGGGGCATTCGGGATGATCTTGCCTGCCTGGCGCGCATGAAACTACCCGACGCACACAGTGGCGGCATCGCTGCCACCATACAGGGGCTGGGCGTTATCTCACTGCTTTTGGTTGCATGCTCAGGCGCGCTATGGTTTTTACTTAACAGCACATCCTTCGCATCGCCCGACCTGACGGACACGGTGTTATCCTGGCATACGTTCCTGACCACTTTTGTCGAAATCTACTTCTACTTCCACGGTGCAATGGGCGTGCTGCATATTCTGCTCTCGCGCTTTGAAAAATAAGTGTGCCCTTACCGGAAGCAGAAAAGTGTGGCGTGTGATAAAACATCGCCCCGGGCTGCGTACACCATTACCGGCCTGTACTTTTCTGAATCACGCTGGCAGCCACCTGGTCCCGAATATGGCCCGCCCGCACAGGAAAAATTTTTTTTCCATATACGTCATTAAACTGACACAGACGCTCCCTTATTTCCAGGTACGCCGGGAACAGGCACCGGCGTAACGAATGAGGACGAAGGCTGGACGCATTTCTGTTCGGAGTACCGCGCTGCTGACTGGCGTGGTACGACGTGAAAATCCTGCAGTAAGTCTCGTCAGCGTTGGTTAATGAAACAAGTTTCTGGTCTTCATCAGACATTATCCGCTTTGAGCGAAAAGCGGAAGTTCGCATTTGTCATAACCGCAGGGATGTAGGACTAACATTTGCGTGTGTTGATTAACGGGGAGCTGGTCATTCATGTTGGATCTCCTTCAGCTAACCCGTTTTCGCGCTACGTTTGACTGAGATAATTGAAATGGCGATAATTTATACGCTGCTGCAAAACCATAGCATGACATTTTTCATGCAGGCGCAAGGTGATTTTCTGGGGTTGCCTGGCTGCGATAACAACAGGCACAAACATCAGCTATAAAACTCGTTCGTAAATATTTAAAAGAGGTCTGTATGTTAAAAGAATTTTCAATTTTCACTGATACTGCAACTCTTTCAATATTTGACATTGATGCGATTAAGCACAGAGTTGCAGATTTATGTGACTGGTGGAGCGAGGAGGAGAATGAGATCCTTGAAGTAAACAAGGGCAACATCGCTTTTCTTGGGTTAGGAGTTGATGGTGACTATACCATTAAGGTGTCGGAAACTATTGAAGGAGAAGCAGGTACACTAAATCTGCACTTCCCGTCAGGCAACGTTTTTATTGGAGCGGGAGAGTTCACGTCTGGAGGGGATCTGGAACCACTTGACCTTGATGTAAACGATGGAGAAGGAGAAACCTTAAACTTTGCTCCTGGCTACTACCGCATGAAGTTTTCTCGCTCAGAAAATATAATTGAACTCTGCTTTGAACCGACCACGGAAAAATATAATTCTATAGAAGAGTCTGTCCGGATATAAAAAGATAAAAACATTGAGCCTTATGCCCATTGTTAGTTTAATGAGATATAAAAAACGGGCTGACGCAGGGAGCAGTTGCGGGACATGATTGTGACCAGCTCCCCGTTAATCATAACAGAGTGGTTCTAGCTACTTCCGCTTCTGGCACAAAGGGGACATTAGCACCATCAGGCGGACTTATACTCCGGTTAAAAGACGTCTGACGCAGAACGTCAGGCGTCTGGCAGTATTTACCTTTCAGTGTATGACTGGAGTTGCGTTATCAGAACTGTTCCCAGTTCTGATCCTGTCCGCCAGCCACAGCAGTTTGTGTTTTTTTCACGACAGGCGCAGAAATCACTTCGGGGCGACGGTTCTCCCGCTTATTAACAGATGATATTCCTGACACGCTGACAGTGAAGGCGCTCACCAGCCTGCCCAGTATTGAGGCCTGCTCCGTCAGAGAGCGAGTTGCTGCTGAGGCTTCTTCAACCAGGGCGGCGTTCTGCTGGGTGGCATCATCCATCTGATTCACAGCCTGATGAACCTGACTGATACCCTGCGACTGCTCACTGGCAGCGACTGAAATTTCATCCACAAGGTCGGTAACCTGTTTCACCGCATCATTCATGCGGGACATATTGGCACCCACGCCCTCAGCCTGCTCCGAACCAGCCTGCACAAAGCTCATTGACGACTCTATCAGCTCCTTGATTTCGCGGGCGGAAGAAGATGAACGCTGTGCCAGGTTGCGGACTTCGCCGGCTACAACCGCAAAGCCGCGCCCCTGCTCACCCGCACGGGCCGCTTCGACGGCGGCGTTGAGCGCAAGGATATTGGTCTGGAAGGCGATGCCCTCAATCAGCGCTATGATGTCCGTAATTTTGGCAGAGCTTCCACGGATGTCGCTCATTGTGCTCATCAGGGTGCGCACGCGACCAGCGCTGTCTTCTGAAATATCCCGGGCGTTTCTGGCCAGCTGGCTGGCCAGGCGCGTGTTTTCTGCCGTCTGGCGGACGGTTTCACTGAGCTCAGACATGCTGGCTGCCGTTTGTTCCAGTGAGGCAGCCTGCTCCTCGGTACGCGAGGACAGATCCTGGTTACCGGCTGATATCTGTGCCGAAGCGGAACTGACCGACTGGGCAGACGCTTCGACTTTTGACAGTGAGTCTGAAACATTCTCAATCAGATGGTTGAAAGCACTTGCCGTGAGGCCGATTTCATCACGACGCGACGCATCAACCCTGAGGGTCAGGTCCAGGTTCTCGCTGGCCTGCTCCATGGTCTGCCGCATGCCGTTCAGCTGTTTGCGTATAGACAAGATGGTTTTGACCGTAAAGAAGCCTAGGATAAAGATGACAACGGCAGAGCCTGCGCTCAGTCCCCAGAGCGTCATGAAGTAAATACGGGTATTGGTTTCATCCAGCTGTGTACCAATGTCGATATTTATCTGCAGTTGCTTGCGGTAGCTGGTGGTCAGGGTACGGATTGCGTCATTAAGGCTCTGACTGGTTTCAGCGGCATCCGCACTCAGTGAAGACGCCGGAAGCCTGTAGGCCTGCAGAAAAGCAGGCAATTTATCATGAATGTTTTTTATCATGACAAATGCATCTTTGGTCAGTTGCAGGTCTTCATCACTGGAGATGTCGTTTTCCAGATAATGCTGGTTTAGCTTATTAAGGCGTTCGACCGCTTTATCCATATACACCGCAATTTCAGCCTGTTTGTCAGCCTCTTTTGCGCTCTGATAGTTGTACAACTTAATAATAAGTTCATTGTTTTCGTCAATAAGCACGTTCAAATCGATGATTGAGGGAATGGCGTTAATCTGTACGTAGTGAAAGCGGTACTGAAAGCCGCTGACGACCACGATGGCAATGATAACCATGGAAACCAGTGATGCCGAGAGAAGAGAAAATGTAAGAAAAAGTCGCTGTGTAATGGTCATAGTTCACCCTGTGTGTGGTAAAAAAACAAAAAGGCATAGCTATATTTAAATCGTCGAATAAAGGGAAAACTTGATTTTTATGTTGCGAGTACAGCTCGTCACGAAGAGCGGAAGCAAAACGGATGAGATAAATCAGTGACAGCTTTAATACGTGAATATATTTAAACTTTCCCCTGGCAGTATGGGCTGGGACCATGGGCTCTAAAATAAGCCCGACACGGCTGGATGAACGCCATGGGCGGGCTTGACGGTTATTCAGATTTCTGAGAGGTTAACCTTATTCTGGCATCATAATTGTAAGAATATAATCAGCAGACCCGTTCTCAATGAATTATAAGGGTAATAATCAAAATGGATCTTTCAGCAATATATGAATGGCGTAAAACGATTATCTGATAAGTACAGACAGCATGAAACTGGATTTGCACGCCGCGCATCATTATTTAACAGAGTCGACGTGGGCGAAAGGAATCGATTTTGACACAGTTAAAATGTCGACGGCGAACAGCCTTAATTTTGGTGTTTATCTCGACAAATCACAGACAGGCTTTGCCCGTCTGATAACCGACTACACTACGTTTGCGTATCTCTGTGATGTTTAGGTACTCAATGAATACCAGGGTAAAGGTCTGGGGAGATGGCTAATCCAATGTATTCACAACCATCCGGTTTGTGAAAAATTGAGAAGTATTATTTTATTCACATCGACAGCCCCATGGCTTTATCAAAAATTTGGTTACGTGCCCATAAATAAAGAAAATTACACCTGGGCTTTTACCCAAAAACGCTCGGGTATGTAACGAACGTCGGATTTTATTATGGCGCTTTGAAAAAAAGCGCCCTGTTCAATATCGCGTGCATCACTTCCCTTTAACCCGATAAAGCCCTTCCTGTACGATGTCCGCTTCTGCCACAGAACGGACAATTCCTCTTTTCACCTGATAAGTGAGCCATGTCAAAACAGGTTAAAAGACATAAGGGATGTTAAGGAAAATCATCATTCGTCAGGAAGGATAATCTTATCCGGGCTCTGTCTGTTCCCTGAGTCCTGTAACCAGCGAGTGCCTGAGCGCCCTGTTGTCTCCTGCTAAGCTGTTCCTGAGCGTTTCCACCAGCCTGATGAGCCTTGATGCTTACCATCATCACTGGCACTGTGAATGACCTGCGTATTTTTGCAACTGCACCGCTTTCTTTATCAGACCCGTCGGTGTTTATTCAGGTATATTTCAGTGCCCTGCTAATGTCATAAAGCAGGGAGCGAATACGGATATACCTGCCTGCAGAATAGTCAGCGTCAACCATTGCCTCAGGGGCGTCCTGTCATACCTGTTACTGAAAATTGTTTCCTGACCCAGTCCGCAAATAATCGTATACGGGGAGCCAGTTGGCGGTTCTCCGGCCAGGCAATATGAACCGGGAGTTCATCAACCTGCCAGTCATCAAACAGCCTGATAAGGTCCCCCTCTCTCAGCGCGTCTGCCACCAGAAACTCATAGGTCGTTACGATGCCCAGGCCCGCGCGCGCCGCACTGAATGCCGCGTAAGCGTCGTTGACGGATATCTGAAACGGACCGCTAAGCGGAAACGATTCGCTGGCTTTCATCAGTTGATGCTCAAAACGTCTGCCGCTCTGTGGGGAACGCACCTGAATATGATGAAAGTGCACTAACTGCGTGGGATGGGAGGGTTTACCCTGTCTTTTAAGGTATGCGGGCGCGGCGCATACCACCATGGGCAGTGCTCCCAGAGAGCGGGCAACAAGCGAGTCATCGTGAAGTCGTCCTATGCGTATCACGCAGTCAAACTGATTTTCAATGAGATCGCTGGTTCGGTTGCCCACGCTTGTGATGATCTGTAAATCCGGATAGCGGTCCATGAAATCCCCCAACCTCGGAATAATCAGGCAGTATGCCAGCGCGCCCGGCATGTCTACCCTGAGCTGGCCACGCCACGTTCCAGCCGCTCCCGAAACGCTGCTGTCCAGTTTTTCCGCCTGGATAAGTAATGCCTGCGCGCCCTTGTGGTAAACCTCACCCTGTTCCGTGAGGCTTAGCCGTCGTGAAGAACGATGTAAGAGTTTTACACCCAGCTCATTTTCGAGGGCCTGAATCTGCCGTGTCACCGTTGACTTGGGTAACCCGAGACTTTCCGCAGCACGGGTGAAGGCTCCGGTTTCAACGACCTGTAGAAAGCTGCGTATCGCAGAAAATTTATCCATGCCCCGCCTTATTGTTGCTGTATATGCAATTTAAGTTTGCCTGGCGCCCGATTGTTCATTACGCCCACAACCCTGAATATAAGGCCATCCAGTCCATTCCCCCAACGGAAAAGCACATGAGCAAGCTGTTAAGCTGGCACGTCGCCGGCGCAAAAATCACAAAGATTCCAGAGCAACAGAGCAACGGCATTCCCGTGTTGTCTCTGTTTCCACAGTGGGATCGTCAGTCAGCCTTGCGTTTTGCTGAACACATTCAACGTCATGATCTGGATTTTACAGACGAGACCGTGTCGCTCAGCACACACAGCTGGCTGATTGAAAAAGACGGTAAGGTCATCATCCTCGACACCGCATCGGGTAACGGCAAAAAACGCCCTGGCAATGCAAAGTTTCATGAAATGAACAGCCACTGGCTGCATGCGCTGCGAGCGGCAGGCGTTGAGCCTGAGCAGGTGGATGCGGTCGTTTTAACGCACCTTCATGTCGATCACGTCGGCTGGAATACTGTCTTGAAGAAAGGTCAGTGGCGCCCCACTTTTCCGGACGCCCGCTACTACTTCTCCGCAGATGAATACCATTTTTATCAGAACCCACTTAATGTCATGCCGGAAAGCACAGGTGCAATGGATGACAGTGTGTATCCGGTCGTCGCTTCAGGGCAGGCCGTGTTTCTGGACAGCGCCGAGACAGAGGTCGTTGCCGGGCTGCAGATTCACAGAACACCGGGGCACAGCGTTGATCACCTGGCATTCAGTTTCTCAGACGGCGGTGAGACGGCCCTGTTCTGGGGTGACGTCGTGCACAGCCCACTTCAGATATGCCTCCCCGAGTGGAACAGCCGCTACTGCGAATTTCCTGATACGGCAAAAAAATCCCGGACAGTGATGATGAATTTTGCTGCTCAGACCCGAGCGCTGGTTTTTACCTCTCACTTTCCGGACAGCTCGGCAGGACGGGTTCTCAATACAAACGGCCAGTTAACCTGGCAGCACGCCTGACAGGAGAATATCATGACAAACATACCACCGCTGTTCAGCGAAGCTTTCGCCATCCCCTCCGATACCAGAGACATTTCATTGTGGCTGCGTCACAGGCGGCGCGCTGATACCACCAACTTTGATGCGGCACAGACGGTTCTGCTGATGCACGGCGCCACTTTCTCATCGGGAAGTCTGTTTGATACACCGCTTGAGGGGGAATCTTTCCTTGATTACCTTGCCGCAGCCGGTCTGGATGTCTGGGCAGTGGATGTGCGTGGATACGGCCGCGCATCAAGACTACCTTCTTTCTCTTTGCCTGCGCGGGAAAATCCGCCGTCAGCGCGTGCTGAAACCGCAGTAAGGGACTTAGGAAGTGCGGTTGATTACGTTCTTGCACATCATGGACTGACGCAGTTGAACCTCATCGGGATGTCATGGGGAGGAACGGTGGCGTCGCTTTACACCACACGGAATACCGCTAACGTGCGGCGTCTGACGCTTATTGCGCCACAGTGGATTCAGGACGGTAAATATGCGCTGGATCCCGGCGGCGAAATAGGCGCATGGCGCGATATTGACATTGATGCAGTGGAATCACGCTGGCTTCAGGCCGCGCCAGACAATAAAAAGAACAGCCTTATTTGTCCCGGCGGATTTATGCACTGGGCCCGGCAAACAGTGGATGAGGAACCCGATCCGGTTTTGAGAGCCCAGCGCAAAATCCGGGTTAGCACCGGTCCGATTCAGGATACACGGTGTTACTGGGCAAAAAATAAAGGCGTCTACGATCCCGCCGACATCCGCGTCCCCGTATTGCTCTTACATGGTGAATGGGATCGTGATGTACCTGTGAATGCAATCCAGGACTGGTTCCTGCGAGCGACAGGCACCCCCTGGAAGCGCTGGACAGAAATTGGTGAAGCCACACACATGATGGTGCTGGAGAAAAACCGACATCAGGTGTTTGAGCTTACCCGCTATTTTATCAGTCAGGTTCTGGATATGTAATGAGGCCTGTATCACTCAAGCCTCTTGTTCAGAAAAGTATCGTGCCAGACAACATCCGCTTCAGGCACAAAGCAACCTCTGAAACAGATTAAGGTCCGTCAGGTGCGAAAAGGGGAATTTCGCCCTGCCCGCTGTTGAACGTCACGCTTAAAATTTTTAGCAAACCGGGACTGGCGCGCGCCCTCAGTGCATTGAGCAGATGCGCAAAGTCGGCGCGCTATGTCTTCCCCTTATAGCGCCCATCACTGAGCGCGCCCCCGGGCCTGCGTTTTGCACAGCACCCGCTTTCTCACCTGATCACGACGCGGTTACAAACCCTGACAGAAGCCTGCCGCTGACCAGCCCAGTGAATGTTGGTAAAACACAGAACCAAAGGTTTCATCACGGTGACAACCGGATTCCGTTTGTCATTCAATGCAGTACTGTTGCGCTGCATGTTGCCGATCCAGTGTGAAAACCTGCAATGTCGTTTTCTCGCTTTCCAGCGTGAAAATGGCTGTCGCAAGCGTGTTTTCTTCATCCGGGTCATGCGGCGACAGGCGATAAACAGGCAACACAGGATCATGCTGATCCGAGAGGATAGCTTTAGCCGACGCGCCATCAAGTTGCGTCTGTGTGTCCAGCCAGTCGTTCAGGCGCTGCTGACGTGAAGCGGAGCTCTCGGTAATCACTTGCTCAGTGGTATCAAGTTTCGCATGAATCAGGTGGTTGGCATGGGCGAAGACATGACGCAATGGCGTGACAGAACAACCGGAACCGGTTGCTTCCACGCTAAACAGGCGGCTGTCGCCCCGCTGCCCTAATGTATGGTGGAATGCCCCCGCACGCGGTCCTGTTGTCAGAATCGCGATAGCCTCATCCAGAGTTGTCGCATCCAGCGCTGCACGGGCCAGAACCTGACGAGGAACCCCCGCCGGGCGATCCACTGCGCGGATGTTATTCACCGTGTTGACAATCCCTTTTTCATTCACAGCGAATGTATGGCCGCAAATCGACCCTGGATAGGCGAAGCTGATAAATTTCAGGCCCTGTTCCGGCACCACAGAGACGATCGCACAGTCATCCCGTAACTGCGGAAAACCGTCTTCGTTATGCGCAATAATCCGCTCACCGTTCGCATTGCTTCCCGCCACGGTGGTACAACCATCCGACGTAGACCGCACCAGATCGCCACGGCAGTTCCATGCGAAGACCTCATCAAGCGGTGCCTGTAATCCTTCAGCAAGCCCTTCCAGCTCCTGCCAGATAAGCGGGAACTGCTGCTGAACACGCTGACGCATAGCCTGGGTGGGTTCAGCCTCTTTCATTGCCGTTACGGTTTGCCATAGCGCCGTTACGGTGAGCTTTTTGTGCCAGGCCTCACGGCCAAATTCACCAAGCTGCTGACCGATTGCAAAAGCGGAACCCGTGATTGTAAGTGCTTTCATTGTGTATTTATTCACTTCTGTTCAGGAGACATGCTGCAAAAATTCTTTAAGACGCGGGTTGCTGCTGGCGTTAAGCAACCTGTCAGGTGAACCATCTTCGGCAATCGTGCCACCATCAATAAAGATCAGGCGCGAGGCCACATCGCGGGCAAAGCCAATCTCATGCGTCACAATGATCATTGTCATCCCTTCTTCAGCCAGCGAGCGCATGACTTTTAATACTTCATGGCGCAGTTCAGGATCCAGTGCCGATGTCGGTTCGTCAAACAGCATCATTTTAGGCTTAACGGCCAGCGCCCGGGCAATGGCTACGCGCTGCTGTTGACCACCTGAGAGTTCAGAAGGATAGTGATCGGCACGTTCGCGTAACCCGACACGCTCCAGTAACGCCATTGCCTGTTCACGGGCGGCCGCTTTGCTCTGCTTGCGTACGCGAATCGGACCGAACATCACATTTTCCAGCGCGGTCAGATGCGGGAACAGATGAAACTGCTGAAACACCATGCCGGCTTCGCGGCGGATGTCACACTCGTTGGAATGCGGATCCGTAATGTGTTTTCCCGCAACCAGCAACGTTCCGCCAGATATCTCTTCAAGTTTATTGATACAGCGCAAAAGTGTGGATTTGCCGGAACCTGACGGGCCAATAATCACCACCACTTCACCGGTTTCAATCTTTAAGTTGATATCGTGAAGGACCTGCGTTGTGCCAAAGTTTTTGGATACCGCGTTAAATTCAACGATGCTCATAGAATATGCATCCTTTTCTCCAGTTGCTTAAGCAGGAAACTCAGGCACAACGTGACGGCCAGATAAATCATCGCCACGGCGGTCCATACCTCAAGTGCCCGAAAATTACCGGCAATAATTTCCTGGCCCTGACGCGTTAATTCGGCCACGCCAATGACAATAAACAGTGAGGTATCTTTGATACTGATAATCCATTGATTGCCTAAGGCAGGGATCATACGGCGCAGCGCTAACGGCATGATGACATGCCACAATGTACTTCGCTGCGATAGTCCCATTGCCAGACTGGCTTCTTTGAAGCCTTTATTAATAGAGAGAATCGCTCCGCGCGTGATTTCCGCGATATAGGCACCCGAGTTAATCACAATCGTTACGATGGCTGCCGTGACCGGCTCAATGCGAATGGGCAGCACCATCGGCAGCGCGAAATAAATAAACATCACCTGTACCATAATCGGTGTGCCACGAATCACTTCGACAAAAATCAGCGAAAGTGTTTTGGCTGTTTTGCCACCTAAGGCACGGCAGGTGCCGGCCAGTAATCCAATAATAAAACCGCCTAACAATCCTGACAGTGAAATAATCAGCGTCAGTTGCAATCCCTGTAAAAGAATCGGCAACGATTCCCAAATATATTTACTTTCAAAATTCATAATTCGACCCATGGAGCGAAACGAGGCCAGCTCACGCCGGCCTGGCGGGATTATTTCGGTTCTTTAGCAAACCATTTCACATAGATTTTGTTGTACGTACCGTCAGCACGCAGTGCCTTAAGGGCGGCATTGACTTTGGGTGTCAGAGGGCTGTTTTTCTGCATCGCAAAGCCGTACTGCTGAGGCAGAATGCTGTCGTTTTCACCGACGGCTTTAATCTTGCCATCGCCGGCAGTTTTTACGTAGTAGAGGACGTTCGGCGAGTCGTGCACAACCGCATCCAGGTTTCCGGCCTGTAAATCGAGATAAGCATTATCGATATTGGGAAATTCAACGTAGTCGGCTTTGTATTTGCCTTTCATAAACGTGGCGGCAGCCGTACCCTGTTTCAGGCCGACTTTTTTGCCCACTAAATCGCTGAACTTCGTGATTGACGTGTTGTTGCTTTTGACGGCGATTAATAAATCGGCGTTGTAGTAGCCATCACTGAAATCGACGACCTGCTTGCGAGGTTCAGTGATTGTAATGCCCGCCATGGCAACGTCCAGGTTGCGCGACTGCAGGCCAGGAATTAATCCGCCAAAATCCATCGGCCGTAATTCATAGCTGACATTCATTTTTTTCGCGATGGCATTCCATAAATCAATATCGAAGCCAACATATTTATCGCCTTGTTTAAATTCAAAAGGCACAAAAGCCGTATCAACGCCGACCACTAATTTATCCTGCGCTGCCACAGCAAAGGTGGCGGAACAGGCGACCAGCGCGAATGCAATTTTTAACTTAGTAAATAATCCAGACATAATAACCCTCAGCGTCAGTGAAATAGCGTGCAGTGCATGTCACCCGATGGCGTCCATCGGGATATAAAAAAGAGAATATTGATTATTCAGGACAGGTCAGGACGTGCCCTGATTAAACCCAAAGTTTACGCAGGAATAATGTGATCCTGCGTGTCGGGCACCGGCGTCTGTGCGCCGTTCATTACCATCGAAAGAAAACTGTAATAGCCATTAATACCTATCAGATCGACCACGCCTTTTTCGCCCCATAACTCGATGGCCTGCTGCCAGGTGATATCACTGACGTTTTGCTGCTGATGTAACTGCTGGCAGAAAGCGTAAATGATCGCTTCATCCGGCTTTAAATCCGTGGGCGGGCGTTTTTCATTGATGGCCTGCACAGCCGCCGCTGAAATCCCCTTTTCACGCGCTATGGGTGCGTGAATAGCCCACTCAACAGGCTGCGACCAGTGCCGTGCCGTGATCAAAATCGCCAGCTCAGATAAGCGCTGACCCAGCGCACTACGATAGCGAAGATATTCCCCCATGCGTTGTGCATGCGCCATCAGCTCGGGGCTGCGTAACAGCGGCTCAAAAGGCGGGAGCAGTGCGCCGCGCGGACCGTTGATAATCTCTTGCGCCAGTACGCGCTGCTCATCGTCCCACTCATCCGCTTTTAGCGGGGGTAAACGGTTCATCATAATTTTGCCGTCTCTTCACGGATGACGGTATTCAGTGTGTCCACAACAAAATCCAGCTGGCTGGTCGTCACGATAAACGGCGGCGCAATTAATATATGGTCGCCATACTGACCGTCCAGGGTGCCGCCCATGGGATAGACCATCAGTCCGCGCGCCATACAGTTTGCTTTGACAGCTGCATGGAGCTTCAGGCCCGGATCGAACGGCGTTTTACCTGCTTTATCAGAGACCAGCTCAACGCCGGCAAACAGACCACGTCCGCGTGTATCGCCCACGTGCGGTAATTCGCCCAGCACGTCACGCAGGGCATTGTGCAGATAAGCCCCTTGCTGTTTCACCGCGTCCAGCAGGTTATCGCGCTCAATCACGTGCTGAACCGCCAGTGCGGCCGACGCCGCGGTCGCATGACAGATATAGGTATGGCCGTGCTGGAACAGCCCGCTACCGGCCTGAAGTGCTGACACAATTTTCTCACTCGCCAGCACAGCACCAATGGGTTGATAACCGCCGCCCAGGCCTTTGGCGATGGTCACCAAGTCGGGAACCACGTCATCCTGTTCAACGGCATACAGCGTGCCGGTGCGACCCATTCCACACATCACTTCATCAGCGATATAGAGAATGCCGTATTTATCACACAGGCGACGCACGCCTTTCAGATAGCCGGGCGTGGGCGGTGTGGCGCCGGTGGTGGCACCGACAACCGTTTCCGCACAAAAACCGATAATAGTTTCCGGGCCAGCCTCAATGATCGCCTGCTCAAGCTCGTTAAGCAGGCGATCGGTGTATTGCTGCTGGGTTTCATGTTCAAGGCGATCGCGATACTCATTACAGGCAGAAACCCGGATCACGTCGATGAGCAGCGGCGCGAACTGGCGGCGACGCCATTCATTGCCGCCGACAGCCAGCGCCCCCAGCGTGTTGCCATGATAGCTTTGTTTACGGGCAATAAACTTGGTGCGTGACGTCTGGCCGATTTCAACAAAATACTGACGGGCCAGCTTGAGGGCGGTTTCCACCGCTTCCGAACCCCCGGAGACAAAATAGGCATAGTTAAGATCCCCCGGCGCGTTACGCGTCAGGTGGTCGGCGAGCTTTTCGACCGTATCGCTGGTGAAAAAACTGGTGTGCGCATAAGCCAGCTGATCGATCTGGCGATGCATCGCGGCCAGAACATCCGGATGGGCGTGTCCTAAACAGGAAACGGCCGCACCCCCGCAGGCGTCGAGATACTGTTTCCCCTTCGTATCATAAATGTACGCGCCTTGCGCGCGCGCCGCCACGATGGGTGTGCTACGCAAGCTACGGTGGATGATATGACTCATGCTGGATCCTGCTCCTGAATACGCTGTATAGACTCAGCGCATCTTGCAGGATTCATTTGAATCACGTCAATGGAATTATGATTCAAATGCATTCTGTTTTCTTATGACCGATCCATTTGCCTCATGCTGTCAGGGTTTACCCTGTACCACATAAGCGCCCGACTCCATCAAATAGCGCTCAGCATTTTCGATTTTACTCACCGCATCGCGGCCATGACGGGCAACCAGCATGGCGAGCAGGCACTCTGCCAGCCCCATGCCAGAAACGACGGAAGGGAAAAAGGACGGACTGTCGATGGAAAACAACATCTTACAATCGGCGGCCTGGGCTAACGGTGACACCAGCGAATCGGTAATCGCAATGATCTTCGCGCCCGCCCGTTGTGCGGCCTGCAATACCGCCAGAGACTCGCGAGAATACGGAGCAAAGCTGATAAGTAAGACACAATCGTCTGAACTGAATTCTCGTGTAAAGACTTCGATATTACTCGCCAGGCCATCGATCAAGGATACGTTGCGGTGAAACAAGCGATAAATGTAGAACAGCGACCAGGCAATAGGGAAACTGGCACGGAAACCGCAGATATAGACATTCTCAGCCGCATCCAGCAGGGACAAGGACTGCTC
This sequence comes from Pantoea stewartii, assembly GCF_011044475.1. Taxonomy (NCBI): domain Bacteria; kingdom Pseudomonadati; phylum Pseudomonadota; class Gammaproteobacteria; order Enterobacterales; family Erwiniaceae; genus Pantoea; species Pantoea stewartii. The sequence goes on along the minus strand of NZ_CP049115.1, from coordinate 386,557 downwards.
CATCATCGGACGGTTTTCATTATGTGTGAATTCGAGATTACTTTGATGCGCCTGGAACATCTCACTGTAAAGTTGAGACTGCGGACCCGACGCAACGAGCTTTTCAGCCCTGGATACATAGGTATCATTACGCAGCCCAATATCATCGATGAACGCGTCTTTTAGCTCACCCCAACCGCTGTACCCCAGCCGTTTTGCCAGACGGAGCAGAGTGGCAGGTTTAACTCCAGCCTGAAAGGCAAAGGTGCGCATCGATTGCACGACCAGTTGGTTGGTATTCTGCAGGGAGTATTCCGCAGCGCGTTGCAGTTCCGCAGACAACGTACTGAACTCACTGAGAATGTTTTCTCTTGGATTCATAGCCACTCTTCACAGGCGTTAAGGTTCAGGTATCTAAACACATTTGCTTAAGAGACTCTATAAACGGCAAACATCCCCTGGTGTTACGGCTTCATTATACTTTTCACAGCAGGGTCAACGTTTGTTTGTCGCTCATCGCTGTCTTGCAAAGCACTTTCTGAATTTTGCTGATTTCCCTTTTCTTATAATAATTTGAAACTCCAGGGAATACTGGCTGCCTCGTACCGATGACCTGCCGTTCACTCATCTTTTCGTTAAGCCGTAGTTGGTCCTGAACAGACAGGGGAAAGGTAGTGTCTGCTGTGAGTGAGGAGCGGCCGTTTGGGGTGTTCACAGCAGGTGGAAATTTTACTTACACAGCCGTGTTGGGGTTAACGGGAACCGATCGAGACATAAAATCGCCCGTTCGTTCCTTACACTACCTGAAAAGGTAATCGGTAAGCAGGCCGGCAGCGGTGTCGATTTTAGAGAGAAAAGGCATTGGCTAATTTTTCAGCAAGCAGATATCAGAAGCTGACCGGCATTTTTCCAGCTGATTCTGAATACCGGGGCATGATCTGATGAAGGCATATCGGATAATGTTCTCTCCACAATGGTGCCCCCGAGGCGCTGATAAAAAGCTGTTGCCTGGGTGTTATCTTCAAACACCCACAAATAGAGCGGTGACTCATCATCCCTGCTCTTGACCCATTCGGCTGCGCGCCAGAGAAGTTGTTTTCCTACACCGAGACCACGTAGTGAAGAGCTTACATGCAGGCTGTCTATATAACAGCCCCACTGCGCGTCATAGTGGAGCTTAATACATATGAAGCCTTCAACCTTTCCATCATATTCAGCTACAAACACTGTTTCGCTTTCATTGCTCTGATTCAGTGCTGAGCGCCAGTGTGAAAGACGATCTTCCTGCGCCTGATTTTCAAGGAAATCCGCAGACGTCACTTTCGTGTAGGTATCTCTCCATCCTGCGGTGTGCAGATGTGCTATTGCATCGGCATCACTGCGCTGAGCCTGTCTTAAGTGAATCACTGTTACCTCTCACAAACGCAATGGCGTTTCATGTTAGCAAAATCACATTCAGTCGAAAATCAGCTTACCTGGTTCAAACCATACATCACATCTTACGCAAGGATGAAAATGAATCTGGAAAACTCATGGTGACAGAGTGCTTACCTCATACGTAAATGTCCGCTTCTGGTGCAAAGCGGACATCCACATAAAGCATTGTCAGGAAACGTCGGGCTTCAGTAATCAACATTTTTCGATGCTGGCCTGTAAAACTGAGCGCGCATCGCAACAGGATTCAACATTACGACTCTTCAGCAAATCTCTTCCGCCTGTCTGGTATCGTACATCAACTGAGCCCGTTCCATTTCCGCTCCATGTTTTAGCGCCCATCCATACAGCGCACTGAATGGCTCCTGAAGCGTCTGTGCCAGTGGTGTAAGGCTGTACTCCACGCTCACTGGTGAAGTAGGCAGCACCTTTCGCAGCACCAATCCATTGCGCTCAAGCCGCTTCAGCGCATCAGACAATGCTTTGTGCGTAATACCCTCCAGCCGGCGACGGAGTTCGTTGAAGCGCACAGGTTCATTACAAAGCACAGTGAGAATTAAAATTGACCATTTATTGGTTATGTTCTCCAGAACCGGCCGCGTTTTCCCTATTTCTTTCAGGTCATTACAATCAGTTTGAGACATGGCGATATATTCCCCGATACCTGATATAAATAAAGTGCGTAATTGTTATTAAGTTTACAAATTATATCATCTGTTTTCCACCCTGACAGGAGAGAGCAGATGAGTAGATTAGAGAATAAAGTTGCCCTGATACTCGGCGGTGCAAAAGGCATTGGTCTGGCTATCAGCCAGCGATTTGCCAGTGAAGGTGCCACAACCTGGCTGACCTCACGCCGTAATGAGGAGTTAGAAGCAGCCAGTCAGACCATAAAGGGCACTGCCAGGCCAGTCCGAGCTGACGTCAGCCAGATAAGTGAACTGACGCGAATAGTCGATTTAATCAAGACAGAATCCCGCCAGATAGATGTGCTGGTCATCAACGCCGGCATGGCCGAATACTCGACGATTGATGACGTCACGCCGACACATTTTGATGCTGTTTTTGGCCTGAATGTGCGCTCACCGCTTTTTGCTCTGCAGGCAGCCCTTCCTCTGATGAAGGAGGGAGCGAGCGTCGTTTTGATAGGTTCGGTTGCCGATGTGATTGGCACGCCGGGATATGGCGTATATGGTGCCAGTAAAGCAGCACTTCGTTCTTTTGCCCGCACATGGACACGTGAACTCTCCGCCCGTGGCATCCGCGTTAATGTTGTCGCCCCCGGCCCTGTCGATACGGAGATGATGCGTGCAGCCTCTGAAGAGCTACGAAATGAGATAATCAGCACCATTCCCTTATCAAGAATGGGCAAACCTGAAGAAATTGCCAGTGCCGTCCTGTTCCTTGCAAGTGATGAAAGCAGCTATATAGCCGGAGCAGAAATCTGTGTGGATGGTGGCATGACACAGGTATGAGGCATGTCGTTCAGTTTCACTAAGATCAGAGAAAAGCTGTACGAGAAACGAACCGGGCGACGACCCGGTTTTTCTTTAGCCAGAATGGCTGAGCTCAAATTCCCGTTTATTTGTATCGGTGTCCGGCAGGCGGTATGCTGCGGCTTATTGCGGCATTGGCGCGCTCGCCGTTAATGAATCCGACATCATTTCAGCAAGGCCCGCTTCTGGCACAAAGCGGACAGGCTGACTGAGCTGAAGATCCGCTATGCGCGAAAAGTGGTCTTTTGCTAATTTCTCAGAAATAGAATAGGTATGCTTTGACTTTGTTCTGTATGAAAGCCTTAACAGCAGGATTGAAAATATGAAACAGGTCAGAATTTATACACTCAAAGACAAACAGTCAGCAGAAATTTATTTTCACCGACACTGGCCCAGACATATGGCCTCTCTCCCAGCCTTTGGTATATATGTAAATCATGTTTATCTGGGGAAAGAATGTCAGGTCATTGCAACCGTTACCTATCAGGAGGATGCCGAAATACAAGCTATAAATCAGAAATATATGGCCAGCAAGGCGTTCATGTCAGACATGGAAGGTTTCGATATGTCTTCAATCCTCCGGGTGGATGAAATCATTATTAAGGAAACACTTTTCTGACTTTGCGACTTTCTCAGCCAGCAGGAACATTCCTGTCGCAGTCACTTAAATTGATACACAGCAATTAACCGGCCGTTAAGGCGGGGTCATACAAAGCGCATTTGGCCTGTCCGCTTCTGGCACAAAGCGGACGCTAAAATCTCTTCCTTTGTCCGCTATAAGCGAGAAGCGGACATTTAAACCCCTGTTACCTGGTGCTACCCAGGTCCCGGTCACTTTCCAGACCTTTAAGCATAAGTGTGGCTTCTTCAATACGAACAAATAGCCCTGAATCATCTGTTTCAGCAAACATATAAACTTCCATCTCAACCTCTTCCCCATTGCGCTTAGTACACAATACACGATGTCTGGTAGCATAGAGATTGCCTTCACGAAGTTCGTCATGCACATCAATTTTGCCGAAAGAAATTATTTCGCGAAGTTTACGAGCATGATGAGCAAAGCTATCTAAACTTCCCCACTCATTATCAGTGCGCTGCCGATAACCGGGACTAAAGTGGCGATTAAGTATCTCTTCCAGGGGGATTTCCTGTTGGTTAATAATCTCATCCAATACGTTAGCAATAGAAATCATTTTCATGGTCAGTCCTCATCATAAGTTATCAGTACTCTACAATCGACCTGATGGCTTCGGTACGGTATAAAAGACAATAAATACCTCAAATAAGCCAATATGACCGACCCGTTAATTCCATTCTCCCGGGCTTTTTCTTCTGATGGACCCACTTTGATTGTCGCGGCCCGCCAGTCGGATGCAATAAGGGAAACACCACGTCACCATCACATTCGCGGACAGTTACTCGGCGCTGAGCATGGGCTGCTTACGATCGATGCGGAAGAGTGTCGCTGGGTCGTACCGGCAACGCATGCCGTGTGGATACCTCCAAATATTCCGCATGGTCTGCGCTCGCACGGCCCATATTCAGGATGGAGTGTTTATATATCTGCTGCGGCCTGTGGCGCATTATCTGATAAGCCTGCTGTGCTCTCAGTTACAAATCTGCTACGCGAAGCGATAACACGAGCAGCCTCCTGGAAGGTTGCAGAGCTTAATGCGCCTCAAAAACGTTTATCTGACGTTATCCTTGATGAAATCGGTTCGCTTCCCAGCGTTAATCTTGGGTTGCCAATGCCGCAGGATATACGGCTCTTAAAAGTTGCTCAGGTGCTGTCTGAGAGTCCAGATGACGGTCGCACACTTGAAGAATGGGCATTCTGGGCGGGAGTATCGTCACGCACACTGACACGGCGTTTCAGATCAGAAACCGGTTTTAGCTTTAATGAATGGCGACAGCGCATACGGTTACTCAAAGCTCTTGAGCTTCTTGCCGCAGGCAAGCAAGTGACGACAGTTGCACTGGAACTTGGATATGACAACGTGAGTGCCTTTATCGCCATGTTTCGCAGGGTATTTGGCACCACTCCTGCACGATTCAGAATTTAAATATGCAGGCCCGCATTAAGCATCGGCTTCTGGCTCAAAGCAGACGGTGCTTCTGATAAAACGCACTAATAAGCAGATTCAGGCTTTTATGCTGAAAAAGTTTCCTGCATAAAAAAGTAAAAGGGCCGGTGTCAGCCCTTAATTAAATGAAACGCTGTTAACGTAAAGATCAGAAACTCTGCCAGTTGTTTTCATCTGCTGCTGCAACGGCAGGACCTGAACGAAAAGACGATGGCGCGTGTGAAGAAGTTACCACCTTGCTGCGGACCACCGCAGGGACGTGTGAAACCGGTTTAAGGGTAAAGTTATTGACCAACTGGTTCAGTGATGCGGCCTGCTCCATCAGCGAATTTGAGGCGGCCGAGGCTTGTTCAACCAGCGCGGCGTTCTGCTGAGTGACATCATCCATCTGGTTAACGGCCTGATGCACCTGGCTGATCCCCTGTGACTGCTCACTGGCGGCCACAGAGATTTCATCCACAAGATCGGTAACCTGCCTGACGGCATCATTCATGCGTGACATATTACTGCCAACGCCCTCAGCCTGTTCGGAGCCTGCCTGGACAAAACTCATAGACGATTCGATCAGCTCTTTAATTTCACGGGCTGAAGAGGATGACCGCTGTGCAAGGTTACGGACTTCACCTGCCACCACGGCAAATCCGCGCCCCTGCTCCCCTGCCCGAGCCGCTTCAACAGCGGCGTTGAGGGCAAGAATATTGGTCTGGAAGGCAATACCTTCAATCAGCGCAATGATGTCAGTAATTTTTGCGGAACTGTCTTTGATATCGCCCATCGTCAACAGCAGTGTGCGGACACGGCCTGCGCTGTCTTCTGAAATGTCCTGTGCATTTTTGGCCAGCTGGCTGGCAAGCCGTGTGTTTTCTGCGGTCTGACGGACGGTTTCACTGAGTTCAGACATGCTTGCTGCTGTCTGCTCAAGCGATGCGGCCTGCTCCTCCGTGCGCGAAGACAGATCTTCGTTGCCGGCCGAAATCTGCGCCGATGCTGAACTGACAGACTGAGCCGACGCTTCAACCTTAGAAAGTGAGTCTGACAAATTCTCAATCAGATGGTTAAAGGTGCTGGCGGTCAGGCCAATTTCATCCCGGCGACTCACATCTGCACGCAGCGTCAGGTCAAGGCGTTCACTGGCGGTTTCCATTACATGACGCATGCCGTTCAACTGACGTTTGATGCCAAAAATGGTTCTGAGGGCGAAGAATGCGAGAATGATAATGGCTATGGCAGAACCGCCGATGAGGCTCCACACTGTTACGTTATAAGTGTGATCATTTTGTTTGCGCAGCGCATTACCAATGTCTACGTTGAGTTTCAGCTGTTTCTGAAAACCGGCATTGAGCTGACGCGCAGCGGCACCAATGCCGTCGTTACCCTGAAGGGAGCCGAGTGAAGCCGCATCATTTTGTGCACGAGAGGCGACCAGAAAAGCCGGTAAAGTGTCCTCAACTTTTTTGATAGCGGCAAACGAATTTTCCGTTAACTGACGGTCCTCATCGCTTGAAATATCATTCTTCAGATAATACTGGTTGAGCGACTTAATCTGGCTAATCGCCCCCTCGATTTCCTTTTCCAGCACAGCCTGACGGCGCGGGTCTGTTGCACTCTGGTGGCGGTAAAGTGAGATGACAAGCGCATTACTGCTGTCGACCATTTTGCCGATGTCCAGAATGGACGGAACCGTATTTTCCTGAACATAGTTAAAGCGGGACTGAAAGCCGCCCGCCACCAGCACTGCAACGATAACCATTGTCACCAGGGCAGCAGAAAGGAGTGAAAAGGTAAAGAGTAAACGCTGTGTAATGGTCATGTTATTTCCTGCCATAAAGGGATTCTGATGACTGATGAATATCAGTACTAACTCAAACATTCAGACGATTTATCGGCGGGAGAAAAATATCATTTAATAAAAATGATCAGAGAATGACCTATTACTGTGACAGGTGATGAAAACAAAGTTGGGCCGGGGACATAAACAGCACGTTCAACATGGTTCAGATTCGGTGAGTAAAAGCCTGAGGCAGACATGACAAATGGCACTTTTCACACTACGCGAAGTATAAATTATATGACGCATATGTCTTTATGTTCGCTCCAGTTGTTGCGACAGGTTTAACCTTACATCGGTAGGATGGCGTCCTTATTTACAGTAGAAACTGTTGTATTTGCATCCACTTCTGGCAGGCAGCGGAACAGCGCGGTAACGGCGCAGTTTTCGGCTGACGCGATCAGCCCTGAGCGCGAGGTCTGATGCGCAGGGACATGTTTACGTTGCCTGTATGCCCATGATCGTCCTGTGACGCACCTGCGGGTCACGGCTGTACGTTCATTTCGACTTTCCTGTACGATGCGAGTGGCCTGGTGGGTTCGACAGGCTCTTCCCCCGCTCGACATCGATGCGGGCCCGGTATGTCAGCGCAACACGGCGTCGTTGAGAGGACAGGAATGAAAAGCCCGCACTGTCGCTTCAGGTTTTCAGTTCACACGCTCTGTAGACAGGCTGTTTTCCGCCCTTTTTACGGATTGTTCACGATGTTCCTCCTTGCGGTTCTTTGCCTGACGTCCGCGTTATCGCGCGCTGCCGATCTGCCGGACGGCTTTGCCAAAGGCGTGACGGGCGGTAGCGGTGGCGCGGTTGTTCATCCCATCCGCACTGATGATCTGGTGAAGGCGTTGTGCGCCACCTATGACCGACACGGAAACTGTACGGATGATCGTCCCCGGATCATCGCTCTGGATCATACCGTCGATTTTCGTGGAACGGTCATGGTCAACGGCAAAGCCACGACCACGGAAAGGGGTTGCATGGCAAATGCCTGCCCAGGAGGCGGTGGCCAATGGGCGCGCAACGGTGCCAACCAGTTTTGTCAGGGCAAAGCGCCGGTTTCGGTGACCTATGATAATGCCGGTTTAGACCGTCTTAAGGTGGGATCAAATAAGACGCTGATTGGTGTAGGGGCACATGCGGGGATTCAGGGCATCGGGCTTTACGTCGGTGGCGGCGTTCACAACGTGATTATCCGCAATCTGACACTGTCAGATATCAATCCGCAGCTGGTCTGGGGAGGGGATGCCCTTACCGTTGATAATGCGGAGGGTGTGTGGATTGATCACAATACTTTCGCCCGCATTGGCCGACAGATGATTGTCACGGGCTGGGGCTCCGCGTCCCATGTCACGCTTTCCGATAACGAATTTGACGGCAGAACACCCTATTCCGCGACCTGCGACGGCCACCATTACTGGGTCTGGCTGTTTCTGGGACACCATGACACATTAACGGTCGCGCGCAATTATGTTCATGATACCTCCGGGCGTGCCCCGCATGCCGGTGGGATGGGCAATGCTAGTGTCCTGGCGCAGCTGGTTAACAATGTCTTTGTCAATCTGACGTATCAGGGCGCGATAATGTCCAGAACACCCTCTTCGCGTCTGCTGGTGGAAGGTAACGCCTTTGAAAATGTGGCTCATCCGCTGTTTAACGACATCAGGCAGCCCGGTAATGCCTTCGCGCTTTTTGATACGAACGCCGCCGCTGGGGAAAACGCCTGTCTGAAAAATCTGGGCAGGCGCTGTGTCAGTAATCTGCAAACCCAGAGCGGCACCGACTATCGCCCACAAGATATCACGGTCCTGGAGGCTTTCAGATACGATCGTGCCTGGCTCGTCTCGCCTGTTTCCGCAGAGGTGGCCAGCGTCCAGGTGCCCCGTGAAGCTGGCGTGGGCCATATTCACAGTCCGGTGCGGTAAGTTTTTAATGTGAGGGTTTCCCCGATGGCACGTTTATTGTTGCGCATTTTTGTCTTCTGTCTGTTCAGCAGGCTGGGCGTTGCCAGTGCCTTCGGCGTGACACACTCCGGCAACACTCTGGTGGTGGATACCGGTGCCGATCTGGTGTTTAGCATCGATGACCGCAACGGTAATCTGACATCAATGCGGTTTCATGGCAGTGAACTGGCATCATCAGAGCACAAGGCCTCACAAGTCGCCTCCGGACTGGGGCACGCGCAGGTTGCAGTGAAAACGGCAGGCGATGTCATTGTCATCAGTGCGCAGGCAGGGGAACTTATCCACTACTACCTCGCCAAAAAAGGCCGTAATGCCCTGTATATGGCGACCTACGCGCCCGCGCTTCTGCCGGTCGGGGAACTGCGTTTCGTGACGCGTCTGGATGTCAAAAAATTCCCAAAGGCCGACTGGGGCAACGATTCAAACGTCGGAAAAGCGATTGAAGGCAACGACGTCTTTTTGTTGCCTGACGGACGGACCAGTTCCAAGTTTTACTCCGCCCGTCCCATGATTGATGACGATCTGCACGGCGTCCACGGCCCGGGCGTAGCGGTCTTTATGCTGACGGGCAACCATGAGCTCAGTTCGGGTGGCCCGTTCTTTAAAGACATCGCGACGCAAAAAACGCAGATGACACACGAGCTGTACAACTATATGTATTCCAGTCATACCCAGACAGAACCGTTTCGACCGGGGTTGCATGGTATCTATGGGCTGTTGTTTACGACCGGAGAGAAGCCCCCCGCCACGTTAACCGATGTGGGATTTATTCATGCCTCACTGGGGCTGAAAGGGTTTGTCGATCAGGCTGAACGCGGCACGCTGTCAGGTGTGGTGACAGGAATGAGCGATCGTCCTGCCGCCGTTGTCGGCCTGCGAAACGCCAGCGCCGAATACTGGACGCGCGTGGACAGCCAGGGGCGTTTTACACTGACGGGCGTGCGTCAGGGGCACTATCAGATAACGCTGTACGATAAGGAACGGGAAGTCGCGCAACGTTCAGCAGACATCCAGGTCGGCAGACAAACTCAGATTGCGTTAGCCGCCCAGACCTTACCGGGTCAGGTTATTTGGCAGACGGGTTCACCGGATGGCACTCCGTCGGGGTTTCGTAACGCCCGTTTGCTGATGTCCGCTCACCCGTCCGATCGGCGTATGTCGCCCTGGACAGCCGCTGATTACCTTGTGGGAACCGCATCAGAAAGCGACTTTCCTGCCGCGCAGTGGCGGGATATTAACTCGCCAACCCGCATCCGTTTCATGCTGTCTCGTCACGATGTGCATGATTTAACTTTACGAATTTTTATTACTCTGGCGCAGTCTGGAGGACGCCCTCAGGTCAGCGTCAATCAGCGCTGGACCGCGCCGATTCCGCCGGCTTCTGGCCAGCCTGCGAGTCGGGGGATCACCCGCGGCACTTTCCGGGGCAATAATGCGCTTTTTACTTTTGTCCTGCCGGCTTCCGCCCTGCAGGCAGGAATTAACACACTGGATATTAATGTGGCCTCGGGGCAAAAAGGCACAGGATTTCTGAGCCCAGGCTTCGTCTATGACAGTATTCAGTTAGTACGATGAGCGGCGCGTTATCAGTCCTGAAAAGGCGGAGAAAACGCTGTCTTCATCACGTGTCAGGTTCCCCAGTGACGGCGCACAACAGCCTTGATGACAGGATGCGTTTCTGCCTCTTCCAGCGAAGCACAGAAAGCGGGTCTGGTGCGGCTGAGATGCGCACGCGCATTGCTCCAGCGGCTCACCACACAGGCCAGCATTTCAAGCGCGCCGGGGTTAGCAGGCTGCCATGCGCGCGTGTCAAAAAAGAGATCGCTGAACATGTCCCACTGCTCATAGAGTTTGTTGACCGCCCCCTCGGCCAGCTGCTTACGCTGATCCGGCGAGCCTGTGTCCAGCCATCTTTCCGGGTAATCAATGATGCCGATGGCGGCATAACAGTTTGCACTTATATACACTAGCCCCCGTAATTGCTGAGCACGAACGTCAGCGTCAGTTGAAAGGATGCCGGCATCAGGACAGGCCATACCAAGATAAATCATGATGGCTGCGCTTTCAGTCAGCACGGCCCCGTCAGGCAGGATGAGCGTGGGGATCTGGACCAGCGGATTCAACCGCTTTAAGGTTTCAAACCCACTGTCTTTGTGCCATGAACTCGCCTCAACCGTTGTGTATTCCGCCCCGGCCAAACTGAGCGCCATCTCAATCGCGGCGGCGCCCGAACGTGCGCTTCCATAGAGTGTGTACATATAAGATACCCTGTATGCGTTAATCCCGCGCCCTGAGGCGAGCCTGCATACATATTACCAGCAGTGATGACGTTCATCAGGGTGGCACCAGAAGTAGCATGACTCCCTGCTACAGATGAGAATAAAGGCGGTATTGAGTAATCGCGTAATAAGCATCGGACAAAATCAGGCACGTTATCGACGCGAAAAGAATTACATCATGTCTTAAACAGGTTTCTTTTTTGAAATAACAGCGCGTGTTTTGATGTTGCTCAGCGTCTTCATATACGCCATTGATGACGAAACACGGTCATATTTATCACTCTTCTCGTGGCGTTATCAGTCACTTCCTTAATAAAAAGAAAGTGACAGCGAATTCCCCGCTCCTCGTTACAGACAGGATCAGGGACTTCCGTAACAGAATTCCCCTTCTGCTTGCGCCAGGACGTTGTATGCAGGAGTCAGCATTAATGGGCATAATGTCCAAAAAACTGAATCAGTGCCCTGGCAGTCGCTTCAGGTTGCTCCTCCGGCTGAAAATGGCCGCAATCCGCCAGCCGCTGGCTGTGAATATCGTCCCCATACGCTTTCAGGGTGGCGGCCATATCCGCAATAGAGCCCTGATCGGCTGACAGCCCCAGTACCGGCATCGTCAGGCGTGTTTGCTGTGCAAGCGCAGCATTCTGTGCCGCTGACTGTGACAGGGCGCGGTAAAACGCCAGTCCTGCGCGCAATCCACCAGGGGCTTTGAGCAGGCGTTCATATTCGTTAATTTCCGTCTCGCCGTAACAACGTTGGTCGACCGCTTTCTCCCGAAAGAACCACTCCAGATAAATGCGCTCACGCCCCGTCAGTAAGGCTTCGGGAAGATCCGCAACGGCATTGAAGGCGAAGTGCCAGGTCTTCCAGGATTGACGGGAATCTGTGGGCAACGTATCCGGCAGCGATATGCCGGGTATACCGGCGTCCATCAGGGTCAGCGCCCGGATCTCCTCGCCGTAAAGCATCGCATAAGTAAAGGCGACCCAGGCACCGACGTCGTGTCCAGCCAGAAAATACCGGCCTAATGCTAACGATGCGACGAAGGCGTGCAGTCGGCTGGCAACCGTTTGAGTATCGTAGCCCGCAAGCGGTTTATCGGTATCGCCCTGGCCGGGTAAGTCGACGGCCACAATGCGAAAGTGCGCCATCAGACCGGGCATAACCTTTCGCCAGGCAAACCAGCTTTCAGGGAAACCGGCCAGCAATACCAGCGGAAAGCCATCCGGTCGGCCACCGGTGACATAATGAAAACGCAACCCTTCCACACGTGCAAAGCAGTGACGAAAACCGTCGGGCGCATCAGGGATCACAGAAGCAGACATAACCTGTTCCTCTTGTCATACGATCACTCGTCGGCAACCGACAGGTGCGTGAATGAAAACAAACCCGACGGACGGACTTGTGCCATTTTCTGGTGAACCAACCCGACCGGCAGTCGCCCGCACAATCGTGATAACCGCCCCGTTTTCGCACACAGCTTCCTGAGCGGCCTGTTCATTTCGTGTGACCTGAACACGTTCATTAACCCGGTCAGCAACGGACTCAACGTCGGGAAACGGCTCGGCAGTACGCTGTCAGGTCCGCAGAGTACGGGATCGAAGCCGGCTTCCAGTCGGAAGAACACCTCGTCGCGAGCGTTGGATGTACGCCAGTATTTTCAGCGTCCGGCCGATAGATCGGTATCGTGCGTAAGAATCGATGCTTTACCTACTCCTCGCATTCCCTGGTGAAGCGCCAGAAAGCTCTCTGCCGCAGCGGTTTCATTCGCCGTTGCCGCCACAGAGCCGTCCTGTTCGCCCGCTTCTGTCAGGGTCTGAAGTTTGGAAATGATCATTTCCTATATAAATCTGCAGCGGTTATCATGTCAAGCTCAATGCTTCACTTCATAACACGCTAGCTGAGATACCTGGCGACAACGCGAGGCGGGCTGAATACGAGCCGTAACAGGGATGTCAGGATGGCGCATTCCGCCGTTCCAAGGCCATCCCGTTATTCTGCCCCCTTATCTGAGGTCTGTTTAGGAACGGTATAACCAGGAAACATACGAAATTGTCAAGGCGAATTATAATTTAATCGCTTTGACAGGCATCATTAAATGTTGCCGGGGAAAGATACACAGCAAAATTCACTTTTATAACGAGAACAAAATGAAAATTTCAACCCGTCTGACTGCAGGTTTCGGTCTGCTTATCCTTCTGTTTATTATCTGCACAGGCACGGCGCTCAATGCCCTTCATAAAGCCCGGGCAAGCATGGATATCGTCGTGAATATCAAGATGAAAAAATATCAGCTTGCGCAGGATATGCTGGGGGAATTAAGGGAGATGGCTATTGATGTCAGAACGCTTGGCCTGCTTAGCGATCCGGTTGCTATGAAACCCGTCGCTGCGCAGATGGAAAAAAATAAAGCTGACTTCATTGCCAATCGTCAGGCGCTGGGCGATCTGTTGCAGATCGACTCGCTTCCGCCGGGTCGCGCGGCCTTTAAACGACTGACCGACACCGAGAGCGAGTTCTTCAGCATCTTCGCCAAAGCCAGTCAGCTTGGGCTGGCCAACCGTGATAAAGAATTTTTCGAGTGCCTGACAAAAGAGGTACAACCTGTCCAGGATAAGATGCTGAAAGATCTGCTGGTCGTCACTAACATTCAGCAGAAAACCAGTCTGGCCGAGGTGCAGCAAAACAGCGCGGCTACCGCCCGTGATACCCTTTTTCTTTTGCTGCTCGCCGGGGCTTCGGTGCTGGTGGGCGTGGGTGCCTGCGTCGTGGTGATCCGCATCCTCATGCGTCAACTGGGCGGTGAGCCCGCACAGGCCCAGGCACTGGCTGCGACCATTGCGGCTGGCGATCTGACCTCGCCTGTCGTGCTTCGTCGTAATGATACCACCAGCCTGCTGGCCTCGCTCGACAGTATGCAGGCGAACCTGCGCGGGCTGGTCTCGCAGATCAAGGATGCCTCGGCTTCCGTTTCTCTGGCGGCTGATGAGATTGACCAGGGTAATACCGAACTCTCATCCCGCACCGAGCAACAGGCAGCCGCCCTGCAGGAAACCGCCGCCAGCATGGAGCAACTCACCGCAACGGTGAAGAGCAACTCGGCGGGTGCGCAGCAGACAGCCGACGCGGCACGGGGGACGGCGCAACTGGCGCGCGAGGGGGAATCTGATATGCAACGCATGACACATACCATGCATGACATTTCGGTCAGCGCCACCAAAGTGCGTGATATTACCTCGGTGATCGAGAGCATCGCCTTTCAAACTAATATCCTGGCCCTCAATGCCGCAGTAGAAGCGGCTCGCGCGGGTGAGGAAGGGCGCGGTTTCGCGGTAGTTGCAGGCGAAGTACGCACGCTGGCACAGCGCAGCGCCACGGCCGCGCGGGATATTAAAATCCTGATTGAACAGGCCGTAACACAGGTAGAAAGCGGCGTGAACGTAGCCTCTTCCACCGGACAAAGCATTTTGAAAATTGTGGGAATGGTCGGCGAACTCGCGGAGGCGATGGATAACATCTCTCTGGCCTCTTCAGAGCAGATGCAGGGTATTTCGCAGATCAGCGTGGCGGTGAGCCAGATGGACGGTGTGACGCAGAGCAACGCCGCGCTGGTTGAAGAGTCTTCTACGGCCTCGCGTTCGCTTTCTGAACAGGCGCATGCCCTGCGCGGCATGGTGGAGGCGTTCCGTGTCTGAGCCCCATCCGCAGCCTGATGCGCCAGAGAACGATCCGCTTAACATCGCGAAGATAAGTGCGCTGAAGGCCGATATTGATGTCATTTTTATTCAGCTCAGGCACGGTGGCTACGCCAGTATGGACACCTTTGCCAATAACTGGGCGCATCTGATACGTCGGGTTCAGGACATAAAGCCCCTGCTGAGTCGGCCCGGCGTCACCGAAACGTTGCTGCGCACGGATGTGCGGCTGACGGCAGATCTGATGGCGATCAGTTATGCCGTAGAAATCATTGAAAATTTCATGGCCTGCGCCGCACAGCAGGCGAAAGACGGGAAAGACCGACAGGGATAAACGATGGCGCGGACGCTCAGGGGGGCCGCGCGATTGCCTTCAGCCTGCATGCAACAGAGCATGGCCCGCCGCGTTTTTCAGGCGGGATTTTTTTTACCTGAATCAGGTGCTGATTTCGGCTGTGAATCCCCTTTTCAACGGCACTTTCGTGTTGGTCGGGCGAAGAGCCTGTCAACTGAATATTCCTTCACGCCTTATGCTGACCCTACTCCGCCAGGCAGGCATTGTGATGCAGACGAGCCAGCCAGGCTTTTGGGGCTACGCAGCCCTGTTATTTAAGTTTCCCGACTGAGTTTATTAAGCTCAGACATCGCCTGACGAACCAGCCAGAAGCCAGGGGAATAAAACGCCCGACCGAGTTTTTCAGCCACGGCTGGCGTAACGGTCAGCGTGCCGCGCAGGAGGAACCGGGCCTCATGCATCTGCAGCCCGGAACGGCGGCAGAGCTGCTCTACGCTCATATTGTATTCGGCTAACAAAGACGCCAGAAAGCGTCCGACTGAATGCTCGTCCATAAAGCCTCACTTCTTCCATGGTTTCCCCCGAGCATAAAACACTCATCAGCCCTGTTCAATACGCATGCAATATCTTATTGGGATAAGCGAAACGCTAAACGAGGGCGCGTAAACGGGCAGATTCCCCTGCTCCGCAGGCTTCACACCGCCTGATAAAAAGCGGCAGGATTTAGCCGGATAAAGGCGTTTGCTTTATAAAGACGGGCTCATTGTGGCCCCGCCCCCTCAGCGGCAGAACACAGACCAATACATATGTCGGCGTTATGCTAAATAAAGACGCTGAACGCATCGGCTTTTGTATAGGCCAGCTGCGAAGCCCGACGTTCCGGCCTGGCAGCAAGATAGCTGGCCACCAGATTAAAACCCAGGGTATAGCCCAGCCAGCGCGGCATATCGCCGGCGCCATAAAACCATTTGCTGTGATCGTAATCGGTGCACAGCCAGTCCTGATGCAGTTGTGGAAGATAAGCGTGAATCAGTTCGGCGTTGATGCATTCCCACAGTTCAGGTTCTCCGCCAAAAAGCTCAAGCACGAAATGCCCGGCCAGCCCTTCAGAAACACACGCTTCGCCCAAGATGGTGCCATAGCCGGGACCTGCCCACCGCGCGGCATGATGAAGTTCATGCGCGAACATCCGTTCAAGCGATTGTGCCGCATTTTGGCATAATGCAGGATTGTCAGGATCAACCGTCACATACACGATCCCGGGTTCGGGGCAAAATCCGCTATGCCCTTTTTCCGGAACAACTCTGTTTCCCGTTTTAACCACCACATCCAGCGCCGGGAGAGACATAAGGCTATCCGCACGTCTGTGCGTCGCCGTCAGGCAGTTCTTAATCCAGTCACTGTGTGCGGTGAGTGTCTTTTGCGCATCCAGAAAGTGCAGCATCATGGGCGTATGAGTAGAGAAGTCCTCATCAAATGACTCATTGATTTACTCGTTTAAGTCTTTCAAGTGCTCAGGTTACCCCAAGTGAAACCGCTTTAAAGTCATATAAATCGATAAATTGTTAGGTCACTTGTGGCTCAGGACGGGATAGATTTTTTTACCTCCTTCCTGGGCTAAAAATTTCTTTAAGTGTTTAAACTTTCATATACAATCCCTATTTTATAATAAAAACACTATTTATTACCGCTCATAAAGCCATTTTCCAGCTCTTGTTGATTCTGAAAAAAATTTTGATGATTAAAAGCTTACAAGTTATTTCTATACCCTCCCGCTTTGCTTTAAACCACCGTGTTAGTAATGGAGTGTACTCGCATTGAAAATGACACAAAAATTTAACACTGGAAAAATCAACCTTTAAATTTTTTAAATTCACCTAAGGCTTCATACCGGTTGTCGCCGGGAATTTAGAATAGACAGGAATCAGGATCTCATGGAATTTCTTTCCAATGGTTGTCTTGATTTCCGGGAATTTCTTTTAGGAGGATTTCAGAACAATATATTCAACAGTGGCCATTAAAATAATCCCATTATTCCTGACATCCACTTTTTATTTCGCTAGAAAGCACCTCAGGGCTTTGTTTATGCTGTTGGTCGTTCGCTCCAGGCATCAGTATATTGAATATTGCCATCAACAATTCGCCAGGTGATTTTTTCATACTGTAAGCTGACACTTTCGACGTGGTTCATTTTATCGTTGCCAGCCAATTTAACATTTGGCACACCACAGTTAACACCAGTGATTTTCACATTTTCCATTAAAACTGTGTAGTAGCAAACTTCTTGTCCGGCGTTACTGATGTGGTAAAAACGGATTTCGGCACTTTTTAAAGTCTGTCCAGTAGCTGCTGCTTTATAAAGATAAGGTGTAGAGCTATCAACTTCCTTTTCAATCATCATAGATGAATGTTGACGAGTGCCAGTGATTTTACCGTTAGCATTGTCTACTGGAAGGTTGATTCCGTGGCTTAAGCCGATAATCTCTATACTACCGTCACGATCCTGAACATCAACAGAACCTTTAATGTCTGTACCACCATCATCTTTAAGCCACATATATGGAGGGATTGGCATATTATTTTCTCCTTATTTTTTTAATTAACTTCATTGTAACTAAATATATTAAGGTTGTCATAGAAAAAACTGTTATTACGGACACATAGAAATAAAGGTCATAGTAATTGTCTGCACCTATTTCTCCTGGTCCATAAATAAGATGACCAAGCCATGAATAGAACTTGTCACTAATCCAGTTTTCAGGCGCACCTAAGATGCGAGCGATAACCAGAGACAAAAGAATATAAAATATAACTTTCGCAATTCTACGGGCACGTGTTGTTATAGCCACCAGCTATTACCTCTACCCAGCCACGAGCCATAAGTGACCTCATACAGGGAACGTGTATTGGCGCGGTTCTTATAAGTGCATTTCTGATGAGTGAATAGTCTGAATTATGTGCAATTGTTATACAACCCTCAGAAATTTGACCTGGATGAAGCCTAAACAATCCACGATGAACACCATTAATCCAGGTTCCGTCATCAATGCCCCAGTCATCCTTGTAAAGGGCAAACCACTCATCACGACCAAACTCAGCACCATAGTAAAATTTGTTGTATAGATCTTGTGCCTTAGCTTTAACCCATGAGCCTGGCCCACCTGCTCCTCGCTCTACTATCCAGTATTTTCCCGGTGGCAATGGTCCATCATTCGGAATAGCGCCACATGCTCCTTTATTCCGGTAGACTCCTTTACCCGAGAAAGCCATAAAAACACCCACACCATACAGATTGAAAGGTGCATAATCTGCCCCGTTCAATATTAATTTTCCATGTAAGGCCATACTCCTTTCCTTAGGGTATTGTAAATCCTTACAAATAGTGTACCTATTGAGTAGTGGTGAGTAAATAACCAATATGTGTTTTTTTTGCTCTTTTAAGATTGAGTTACCTGCTTCTGTCAAACTGCTCTCATATTCCCCAAAATGTCTCCCACCAGTAAACCAGAACATACCTGTAAATTATTTTCTCCTTTATACAAAGGGTTAATTTCGTAGAAAAAATTACTGCTGGATCAGATAACACATTGTCTTACCCCCCAGCCCGTCAGGAAATGACACTATTCTGTCAGATCTTATTGTGCTGAAAAAACTGTCGCCCCGCGCCTGCATCGCGCACAGGGTGGATTTTCATTTGTGTGCCTGCCGCTGGCTTAATGGGCCTCGCTCACACCGGGTTTACGGTCACAACCAGAGGCGGAATTTGAATCTATTCTCCCTGTGCGGAAACGTGTTTTTGACGTTGATAAGCTGCCAGCCGGCTTTACATGCATCCTGAGTCTGGAGGACAGCAGCCTGTGTCTTTACTGTGGAAAGGTGCTGACTTTATCGCCTCTTTCCTTTACGACGTCAACGCGTAAGGAAAACAGGCTGACTCCTGGGAGTTTTATCGTTTCCCGTTAAGAACGGGCAGCACACAATCAGCATCACGTCCCGCTTACCGCGCTGCCGCGTTTAACGCTTTATGGCAAAAATGCAGCCGGCGAGAAAACATCACCGGGGCGTTTCTCAGCCAAAAAACTTTAATTAAATTTATATTAACCACTTCACCTTCCAGGCCGCCAGGATGTCACCATGCTGTACAAAGGGGGCTTAATCCAACGTCTCGCTTGGCTTAAATACACAACAAAAAGAAAAAAGATATCAGCTCCGCTTCTCTGCAACCGTCTAAAACATAAAAAAAATTGCTGGATAAATCCGAAACTCCACTATACTGACCAGTGCACTTGTTATCTCCCTACATGGCTGCATACAGAAAATTCCCTGTCGTCAGCCTCCCTGTAAGCTTCAGGAGAACGAAATGAAAAAGAGTAAGATGTTAACTGGCCTGCTGGCCGTTTCAGCTGCCGTCGCGATGTTCAGCAGCGTGAGCGTGCAGGCGCAGACGCCAACGAGCGCGGCGCAGAGCACCACAGCTGGACAAACAGGGACAAAGCTTAGTTCCGGTGACGAAAAAGCAATCAAAGACATGGCGCAGGCAAATATCAATGAAATCGCTGCCGCTAAAATCGCGCTGAGTAAGGCTGAAAGCAGCGAAACCAAAGCCTTCGCGCAGAAGATGATCGATGATCACACCAGTGCCTTGACCAAAGTGCAGACCGTCGCTCAGCAAAAAGGGGTTACGCTGCCGACCGCGCCTGATGCTAAACATAAAGCCATGGCCACTAAACTGGAAAAACAGAGCGGCAAGGCTTTTGACAAGATGTATATGGAAAATGCCGGCGTCAAAGACCACAAGATGGTGTTGTCGACGCTGGAAAGTGACGCGAAAAAGATAAAAGATCCCGATGTGAAGGCGCTGGCAGACGCCCATACTCCGGTTGTTGAGCAGCACCTGAAGTCCGCCCAGGACGCGTCAATGTAAGGCTCTGTGCCAGCAATTAACTAAACAGGTTGTCCGGTGAACCTTTGTCATGCCGCCCGGGCAACATCTTATTCAGCTTTTCAGGACGGTAATGCGTTTACGTCTGGATCCAGTACGGTCCCGGCCTGCCAAAAAGATACCCTTGCATTAGAGGACATTCATATGTCCTGAGCCAGGCCGCCTGTGCCAACGTTTCCACGCCCTCTGCAGTGACTTCCACGTTCAGTTGACGGCACAGTGAAAGAACAGCACTGACGATGGCTGCCACCCCGGCATCCTGGTGCAGATCGCTGATGAATGACCTGTCTATCTTTATTCTGCTGAAAAGCCCGGAACTGAGGTGGCTCAGTGAAGAAAACCCCGTGCCAAAATCATCCAGAACGACATTAATGCCTGTCTCCCGAAACTTCCGTATCACTTCGTAACTGAAATCCGGGTTGTCGAACAAGGCCGATTCGGTAATTTCCAGTTCGAGCCTGTTGGGATGTAGCCCGCTATGGATGAGAACGTTTTTCACTCTGTCAGACAGTTGCGGGTCCCTGAACTGTCGGGGGGAAATGTTTACGGCTATCCGCTCCTGTCCTGACCAGCCCGCCATATCCGTACAGGCGCGCGCAAGCGCGAAGGCACCGATATCATGGATAAGTCCGGTTTTTTCAGCAAGAGGAATGAAAATATCTGGCGGCACACTTCCTCTCACAGGATGATGCCAGCGCAGCAGGGCTTCATAAGCCACAATCTCTTCACTGACGCTGCAGACAACAGGCTGATAAAAAAGCTGTAGCTCACCGTTTTCCAGTGCCCCACGCAGGTCGTTTTCCAGGCTGAAGCGCTCTGCTGCAGAGCGGGCAAGCTCATCGGTAAAGATGACCCAGCCGTTACGTCCGGCTGACTTGGCCGCATACAGGGCAATATCCGCCGCCGATAACATACTTTCAGCATCCCGCGCATAGCCGGGAAAGAGGCAGACGCCGAAGCTGCAACCCGACGTGACTTTCCGGCCCTTCAGCATGAACGGCTCCTGCAATACGGCCGTAAGGCGTGATGCCGTTTCGCTGGCTTCAGAGGCTGAGCTGATGCCTGGCAGGACGGCAACAAACTCGTCGCCGCCTGTACGGGCCAGTATATCTTCAGGGCGCAGGACGGATTGCAGCCGGGCGGAAACCTCAATAAGCAGTGCATCTCCGGTAGGATGTCCCAGCACGTCATTGATACTTTTGAAACGATCGATGTCGGACACCATGACGGCAAAGGGGCTGTCACCGCTAAGAAGCGTCTCCAGTTCGGGCATCAGGCCCCGCCGGTTGAGGAGCCCTGTCAGTGGGTCATGAAGGGCGAGGTGATTCGCCCTTGCCGCAGCCTGAAACTCCGCGGTGACGTCCAGGATGGTATACAGGAGATAGTCTTCTCCCCCGCCCGAATTAAGCCTTTCAGCCGTGATGCGGAGTGAAAAGGCCGGCTCTGTCGCCGTTGACGAGACCGTTTCGCTGAAACCTTCATCGGGAAGAAGCGTAAAGGCTTGCCTGAACACACCCGCCAGATCGTCTGGCAGATCCGCGTGAAGCGAGGTTTGCGTATTACCGCTCAGCACCAGTTCCTGCAAACAGGGCAAATTTCTGGCAGTCGGGTTGGCGCGTATAATGTCGCCGGATTTTGCGTCACACAGGATAAGCGCACAGGGCGTGTGACAGAAAACCGCGTCAAGCACCTTATTGGTGTCTGACAACTCCGTTTCTCTTTTCAGGATAACCTGTTGAGCGATGCGTAATGCCGCCCTTTCCTGATAATCATGCGTGACGTCGCGCACGATTTTAATAAATGCCGCATGTTCCTGATCGGAGGGATTAAGGAATTCAATTTCTACGGATGCACGAAATGCGCTGCCGTTTTTCCGCAGGCGCCAGCCTTCGCCTGTAAACTTGCCATGCTCGCGGGCCTCTCTCAGGTTTGCCTCAGGTATGTTCCTGGCCTGTTCATCTTCATCATAAAAAACCGAAATATGTTGCCCTCTGATATCACGGCTGTCCCAGCCCTTAATCTCGCGGCACCCCAGATTCCAGCTCATGACTTCTCCGGTTGAAGACAGCAGGTATATTGCGCAAAGAGACGTTCTGGCCACGGCGGCCCCCAGTTGGTCATTGGTTACGGATTTCATGCGGCTGTCCTTGAAAAGTTCACCGACCTGTTCGGAGATGATCCTGCTTTACAGATGAGTATCGGCGCCGGTGGCCTAAAACAGTGACACAATTTTGTAAAAATTTAGTCAGAGAAAAAAGAGCGACAGGTATTTCTACCTGTCACAAAATAATGCATGCAAGACGGTCGCAACGTTATCCGCTTCTGGCTCAAATCAGCCCCCTCAAATCCGGGGGGCGGTTTCAGAATGTTGTCCAGTTTTCTTCCGCATCTTTCCCGGCTGGTCGGCTGGAGTGAGGCGTTGTCGTTGAGGCGGAAACCGTGACCGGCGCTTCAACCAGTGCGGTTTGAGCGACGGGCGATAACGGCTCTGACAGCGTAAAAACAGAGACGGACTGCAGCAATATATCGGCCTGTTCGCGCAGACTTGCTGCCGCTGAAGCGGACTCTTCCACCAGGGAAGCATTCTGCTGCGTCACATCATCAATTTCCGTCACGGCAATGCTGACCTGTTCAATTCCGCGAGCCTGTTCTGCGGTGGCGGCGGTGATTTCCTCCACCCTGTCAGTCAGTTGACCGACCGACGAAACCACGGCAGACATGGTGTCAGCAGAACGCGCCACCAGTGAAGTCCCTTCGCTGACGCGCTGTGCGTTGGCTTCGATGAGCTGACGAATCTCCCCTGCCGCTGTTGCACTGCGTTGCGCCAGCGAACGGACCTCACCAGCCACCACGGCAAAGCCACGCCCCTGCTCGCCTGCCCGCGCGGCTTCGACAGCGGCATTAAGCGCCAGAATATTGGTCTGGAAAGCAATGCTGTCAATCACTGACGTGATATCCGCAATGCGTCCTGAGCTCTCACCAATTCCCTTCATGGTACCGGTGATATCTGTGGTGATGTCATTACCCTGGCGGGCAACGTCACGCACCGTTACCGCCAGCATCGCGGCCTGGCTGGCATTGTCTGCGTTATTCCTGACCGTGACGCCCAGTTCACCCATTGTGGCGGCGGTCTGTTCCAGCGCGCTGGCCTGTTCTTCAGTGCGCTGTGACAGATCGGTGTTTCCCTGAGCTATCTGCAGGCTCGCGGCGGCAACACTCTCCGCGTTCGCCCGGACAGCGCTGACGGTTTGTACCAGTGAATGCTGCATCCCACGAATCGCTATAAGGAGTTTTCCGGTTTCGTCACGTCCTTTGACCGGCACTTCTGCAGTCAGGTCGCCGTCAGCAATGCGCTCTGCGGCCTGCAGCGCGATGTTTACGGGCCTGACAATGCTGCGGGTAATAAACCAGGCCAGGGTTGCTGCCAGCACAATAGCCGCCACGCTGAGGGAGACAAGAACAACCTGAGCGCTGCGCTGCTCTGCCGCTGCTTTGGCA
Organism: Pantoea stewartii; assembly: GCF_011044475.1. NCBI lineage: Bacteria > Pseudomonadati > Pseudomonadota > Gammaproteobacteria > Enterobacterales > Erwiniaceae > Pantoea > Pantoea stewartii. Next base: position 363,069 of record NZ_CP049115.1, on the reverse strand, counting down.
CCGGCGGTCTTCATCTGCTGGCCCTGAAAGGTCGCAAGGTCTGTGATAGCCTTTGTGTATTCGTCCTGCGCCTCATAAGCGGGTCCGGTGAGCAGCCGCGTTACCTCATCCCGCTTACCTTCCATGCCCAGTTTTACCGCCTGTTCAGAGTAGGCAAGATACTGCGTACCGGCCCGTTTCATCACGGCGATGAGCTCACGGCTTCTGGGCGCATGAAGTATCTGATCGACTTTATTAAAAGCCGTTTCAAGCCGGGCGCGGGACTGCTCATAGTTTTGTTTCAGTCTTTCTTTTTGAGCCGGGTCATCGACCAGTGCGATACTGCGGACCATACGACTCATATCCGTAACGTAAAAGCGCAGGTTACTGGCAGCGGTCGCTTTATCAAAACGATCGCCAGCCAGTTTATCCACGGTGTCGCCCAGGGAGTCGATACGAATTAAACCGGCCAGCGCAATACCGATAAGAAGAAGCAGAATAAAGCCAAAAGCGGCACCCAGTCGAATGCCGATGCGTATGTTGTTCATTACCTTTCCTCGGTTAAAATATGAAAATTAAAATTATTCAGAACCAGGATTCAGACCTGACGAGCCTAATCCCGTGCGCGCGTTTTACCCCTCTCTTTCAGCAAACAGCGATCAGGATGATTAAGCTGTTCGGGAACAAGCTGCGCACAATTTATAATCAGGTGCCGTTTTAACACCCTGTTTAACGGGACTGGCCGCACAGAGAAATACGTGTTTGTGGCCTCCTCATGACGTAAGCACGTGAGGAACGGCATCAGACGGCATCGCAGGCTGTCCCTCCGCATTGATTAACGCAGTCGTGGCAGCATGGCCTGCGCCAGCACAGAAGACAGGCGCGCAATCGCCCTGCGCAGTGAAGACGGTGAAAGCGTGAGGTTAGTCTGGGTAACCCATGACAGCCTGGTTATGTGGCTAACGGTCATGTTAAATCCTTCTGGTAAAAGCGCGTTTATCCCGTTTTAAAGTTATCGTCACTGTAGTTACTTTCTTTAACTGTGACATACATCAATTATTTTAAAGCGTTATTACACGCATCTTAATTCGCTCTTAATGTACGGCGAGGGAGAGAAACACAGCCAGGCCGAGCGCGTAACGGTTCCGCTACGCGCAAAAAGCGGCCGTTCGCGCCAGCCTCCGTCAGGCGCAGAGTTCTGACCATGACGTAAAGCCGGACCATTCGGACGCTGACGGATAACAAAAGCGTGATGACCGGGGGCGGGATGGAATATCAATGCGGAAGTTTTTTGCCGTTTACGCTTGCAGGGAAGTGCCTGTAGGACCAGGCTGATTGAGGCTATCCCTCTAAGGAAAGATCTTGTTGCATGGAAGATGACTTAACCGCCTACGGGCGGTTTTTTTTATCCCGATAAAACAGAGAAGAATCAACATTATCAGGGGTGATGAGCCGTTCAGGCGCTTTTCGCGTATCCTCACTGAAAATCATGAGCCCGCCCTGAAGAACAGGGCCAACAGCGTATAAAACTTGTTAACGAGACGGCCCGGCAGGCTTACCGGGCCACTGATTTACAGCCCTTTCGTCTTGTTAATCCAGTACTGCTAAGGTCCTCTTTAAAACAGGCGGGGAAAGCCGCAAGCCCGCAAGTCGCAAAGGCGGCCCCTTAACCAGGCCGGGAAGCGGTTTCCTGTGCGCTGCCCCGGCGGCTTGCCTTACCCCCTTTTCGTCCGGCCTCAACCGCTCTTTCCGGGTTATTTTTAAAATTACCGCTACTGGCGGCTCCGCCTTTCCTTCCGGCTTCCGCCGCGCGCTGGGGATTTTCCGCGAAATTTCCCGCGCCACCACGTCTGTTGCTCATATCTGTTACCTTTTGATTGTGTAAAATGTTGATGAGGATATAAGCATGGCTGTAATTTTGAATAAAAACATGAATAAACATAGATTTACGTCGGAAGAATAAAGGGTTTTAGATTCACCGCTTCGCTTTCTACAGTTTTTTTATCTATTTAAAACAGCGTTAACAAAATAAAATTTGTACACCATGATTGGGTCGTGTACAGTTTCCACACCCGGTCTTTTAAGAAGATTCTTACCACCATCCCGAACAGGTTTGCTGCTTGTCTTCTTCTTTACGAGACAGCGCTTGCAGGAGTCAGCCTGCGGGACCTGACGCAGCGTATGCTTATTAACGATGCTGGCTCCCGGGCGGACAAGGCATGTTCTGATTTTACAGTTTCGGGTGGCCGGGACTACACTCGAAAAACATACAAAAATGATGCTTTAGCGCAATACCGCTTGTCCGCCGCAACGGACTTTTACTGCCAGCAACAAGAAGGTTGATATGTTCAGGAGTGAAGAAGAAAAGGTAAACATTGTTATCGGCGAAGCCCTGCTGACGCTGCTTGAAGATGATGCAGACATAAGTTCTGAGGCGCTGCGCGTGCAGCTGAACAGGATGCTCGAAACGGAAACTGATGATGCCCGGCGTCAGCTTATCGATCACGCTTTGCGCCAGACCCGCAGACTTTTAAGCGGCGCAGCCAGTGAAGACAGCAATTTTTTCGGAGAAAGACATCTCCAGTTATGGGCGGGAAACGGCCACTAACTTCCTGACAGCATCGGCTGATACACGTGGCAGAGCGTGTCGCAGAGGTCAGTGAACTCTGCGTTTCATCATCAGCACGGCCTTCTCACAGCCTGCCCGCACCCGCCAGTCTCCGGTTTCCTGCCCCAGGCGGTGTAGCGCGCAGATAATCTCTTCTTTCTTTACACTGGCTTTTTCGCTAAGCAACTGCGAGATAACTTTACCCGCCAGTTCAAGCGCTTTTTCTTCGGTATCTTCTCTGGACCCCATGAAGCCTTCGTAAAGCAAACGTTCTTACAGTATAGCATCCTGACCGAAGCGGCCCGGCCGCGCCTGCTGGACCGCTTCCTGCAGGACGCAAAAAACTGCCCCGTTAACAGGATGATTTCCGTTTTCGATGGCCGTCCGGCCCCTTCCCGCCGGCAACGTATTCATCACCGCAACCGAACCCAGCGGCAAGCAAAACGTCCCCATGGAGAAGGCGATCTGTCGCGCCTGAACAGGCTCTGAGGCGGGGTTCAGATGAAGCAGATAATAAGAAACGTTGAAGTCGTGATTGACGGGAAGCTGCCCAATCACGTTATGGCCTGTCATACAGCATAAAATATTGTTCACCCTCGCAGTCGCACATCCTGACCGCAGGCAGCCCCTCTGCCCGGCGCCGCTCGTTAACACAGCACTGGGATGGGCCGGGCTTAACGCCCGGCCCATATGACGCAGTTTGCTGGCGAAAGCGGAAGTGAATGGGTTATTCCCCACCTCCGCTGATTCTCCCTGACCTCCCACGCCGTCATTCAGAGGGATACATCTGAGCCGTTACGCGGCGTCTGATTTACCGGGTGTCATACCTTAAAGGTTTCTACCATCGTGCGCAGGGCATGCGCCTGCTCAGAAAGCGACTGTGAGGCGGAGGAGGATTCCTCCACCAGCGCCGCGTTGTTTTGCGTCACACCGTCCATCTGGCTGACGGCGATACTTACCTGCGAGATGCCCTGCATCTGTTCAGATGATGCCAGGGAAAGCTCGTCCATGGATTCAGCCAGTTCGCCGACCATGCCGACGATTTTCAGGATGCTTTGACCGGTTGAGGAGGCCACCGTGACGCCGCTCTCCACCTGCGTAACGGCCTGCTCGATCAGCGTTTTAATGTCTTTTGCGGCCGTGGCGCTGCGCTGTGCGAGCGTTCTGACTTCACCCGCCACCACGGCGAACCCGCGTCCGTCCTCGCCTGCCCGCGCCGCTTCGACAGCGGCGTTCAGGGCAAGGATGTTGGTCTGGAACGCGATGCTCTCAATGACGGAGGTGATGTCACGCACTTTGGTGGCGCTGACGGAGATGTCGTGCATCGTGTCTGACATACGCTTCACATCCGTTTCGCCGCTGCGGGCCAGCTGCGCGGTCTCACGGGCGGACTCGGCTGTCTGCCGGGCACCCGCCGCGTTACTTTTCACAGTGGCGGAAAGCTGCTCCATGCTGGCCGCGGTTTCCTGCAGCGCCGCGGCCTGTTGCTCGGTGCGGGATGACAGTTCCGTATTGCCTTGTGATATCTCATCGGCGGCCAGCGCAACGGAGGCGGACGAATCCTTAATTTTTGACACCAGACCACGCAGGTTCGCCTGCATCCCATCCAGTGAGGCCAGCAGGCTGGTTGTGTCGTTGCGGCGCAGCACGACCGGTCCCGTCAGGTCTCCGGCGGCGATGGCGGCGGCGAGCGCCTGAGCCTGAGCTGGTTCGCCACCCAGCTGGCGCATCAGGCTGCGGCTGACAATCATGCAGCCCGCTACGGCAGTCAGCACTGACAGCAGGGTCAGCACGATCAGCATTGCTCTTGTACGGGAAACGGTCTCGCTGGTCTCGCCAACCGTAAGAACGGTCTGCGCCTTCTGAATCTCTGTCAGTTGGTTGAGCAGTTTCAGAAGCTTTTGCTGAGCCGGTCGCGCAGTCTTCATCAGGTAGACAGTCGCGTCCTGCTGACGGTTTTCCAGCCCCATTTTGGCCGCCGTCATCAGGGTTTGCATAGCGTCATCTTCAGCTGCCAGTATTTCATCCAGCACGGTTTTACCCTGTGCACTGACGCTGTGTGTCATGCTTTCAACCAGTTGCTCCCGCTCGTGGATATATTTTTCCCGCTGTGTCGTCATACGGTCCCATTCGGGCCTGGATTCCTTCTCATCCGTCAGCAACGCCAGATTGCGTGCGGCGATGGCCATATCACGGATATCACCACGCATATCCAGAACGATCGCAAACCGTTTCATTTTGTTGTTTATCGCGTCATTCATGCCGCGCTGTGCATCGGTCAGCGCATGTAACGCAGTGCCCGTACAGATAATTAAAAGCAGAACAAGTAAACCAAAGCCTGTAGCAAGACGCGTCGAAACCTTCATTATATTTTCCCGAATGTTATGTCACTGTCAGGTTCTATCGGCCGCAGACGCGTCAACTGCACAGACTTTACAAAATAAATTGAACACAACTTAATTGACGTCGATATGATTGCCGTCACGTTCAGTTTGGCCGCGGTTTAAAGCATCCATGATGTGTCCGTGATATCTTGTGTTTCCGGCTTCCTGACGTCTGTCGCATCGCACGATTCACCGAACGCTTGCCGGCTTCCCCCTTATCTGGAGCCCCGGCATGAAAGAGATTAATGACGCCAGCGCGAGTAAAGACACCCAACCTCAGTGTCTGGAGGAGTTTCTCTGCTTTGCGCTTTACTCGGCCTCGCTGGCTATGACAAAGCTTTATCAGCCTCACCTGAAACCGCTGGGGCTGACCTATCCACAGTATCTGGCGCTGCTGGTCTTGTGGGAAAAGGATGGCATCACGGTCTCTGAGGTAGGTCAGCGCGTGCAACTGGACTCCGGCACGCTCAGCCATCTCCTCAAGCGACTTGAGCAGGCAGGCTTTATCAGTCGCCTGCGCGATACCGGTCATGATGAACGCAGAGTGATTATTCGCCTGACTGAAGCAGGCCGTGAACTTGAAAGGCGGGCCACAGGCGTACCTGCAGCGATGATTTGTGAAATGGGCATCCCGTTTGAAACCCTGGCCAGCCTGCGCGACGGGATAAGACAGGTTCAGGAAAAAATTATCCAGGCATTGCCGGAACAGCGGAACCCTGACGCCTGATGTTTTGTCATTATCTCAGACGGGATGACAGGCTGGGGCTGGCGGCAGAGTACCCCATCTTATTCACTGAAGCACAATGGCACTGATTATGGCCAACCGGACAGACCGGTTTTAATTTGAGAGCAACTTGCTGACCGATTTCTTTTGAAAGTTTAAGAGGGACGATAATGAAAAACGTTGTACTTAGCATGCTGGCTAAAATATCGCATATCGACGCAGGGATGAAGCAGTTAACAGCCCGTGTTGAGGCGCAGTCTCTGCTCATCAGCGCACTTGTGCTGGCGGTGAGTAAAGAAGGCGGTGTGACTGAAATGATTGAAAGTGCTAACAAAGCCATTAACACCGTCATCGACTCTGCTGAATGCGATGATCTGCTGAAGTCTGACGCCGCGCTCCTGCTCAGTGAATTTCAGAGCCTGCTCACCATTTCGAGGGCTGTCGATGGCGCGGATGACGAAATTAATCATGAAGGAATGACTAAACTTAAAGGATTATCCCCCTCTGTGGAATAAGCCGGCTTGGTTAAGCGCCAGGCCACACCTTACCGCCCGTCATCCTTTACCCAACGGGCCAGCAACCGGACGTTATTTACGTTGCGTGGCCCAGCTGAACGTATTTAAAGGTGGAGAGCCAGCTTTTTAGTGCCTGCGGAAGCAAGGGATGAGAAATGTAAAAACCCTGTGCCTGATCGCATCCCCATGAAGCGAGCATATCCAGAGCCTCTGGTATTTCAACGCCTTCAGCCACAACAACATAGTTCAGAGATTTCAGCATACCTATCACGCTCGATGCGATAATGCGGCTTGCTTCATTCGAGGTCAAATCGGCTATCAGCGCCCTGTCAAGCTTGATAACGTCCACCGGCATCCTGCGCAGATAACCAATATTACTGTAACCGGCACCAAAATCGTCCAGCGAAAGACGATATCCTCGTTGTCTTAACTGCGCCATCATTGCCAGGGCGGCAGGATTTTCCGTGGCCAGCTCCGTTTCAAGACATTCGAACTCCAGCAGAGCGGGTGGCAGTTGGGCCTGCGCCATCTTCGCGTCAAGGTGGTCAATAAAGCCACTTCGTGCAAGGTCGCTGACACTGACGTTAACGGATACCGGCAGACTGATGCCCTCGGATAACCAGACGCGCAGCTGATGGATCACCTCCGTGATCACCCAGTCAGTGATATCGCTCATCAGACTGGTTAACTGCGCTGCGGGCAGAAATTCGGCGGGCGAAAGCTCGCCCCGCTCGGGATGACACCAGCGTATCAGCGCCTCAAACCCCGTCGGTTGTACATCAGATAAGGAAAGCCGGGGCTGATAAACCAGATACAGCCCGCCTGTACCGGTTTTAAGGGCTGCCGACAGATCGTTCATCAACATGAAATCGCCATTGCGCCTGCTGTCACTCACCTCACTAAACGAACGAGCGCCACCATTGATGCTGATGGCTTCGTGAAGTGCGCTGACCGCGCGCCGCAGGGCTTCCTGGGCCGGTAGCGCCGCTGGCGTAAAGCAGACATCGCCCGCGTACAATGTCAGGTCCATAGCAAGACCTTCGGGCGCGAGAGGCCGCACGTCGCGCATTGCTTCAAGAACAGCATCGGCCGAAAACGGCTCATCTGAGCGGGACAGGAAGGCAAAGCGCCCAGTGGCTACCGTGTAAAAAATTTTTTCAGGCCCCAGCGCCAGCTTGTTTTGCAACAGACGCCCGCTGTCCCGCAGGAGCGCTTCCACTGGCGGCATGCCCAGTGCCCGGGCCAGTTCATAGGCTCGGGGCATATCAATGCAGTCGATAACGGTGAGCCTGAGGACGTCGGAATGCCCCGCATCAGACAGTTGATCCAGATGGCGGATGAGTTGCTGACGGTTAGGCAAGCCTGTTACCGCATCCGTTAATCCCGCGACCTGCCAGGCCTTCAGAAAGACCGTCACCATCGCGGCAAGTCGGCTGAGCAACCTGACCTTTTCAGCCGGAAAGGCGTGTGGCTGACTGTCTGTGACGCATAGCGTCCCCATAACCTTTCCTTGTGCGTTGATCAACGGCACGCCCGCGTAGAAGCGGAGGTAAGGCTCCCCCGTGACAAGCGGATTCGTGGCGAAACGTGCGTCCAGTAAGGTATCTGGCACAATGACCGGAATCGCGCTCTCCACGACGAAGCGGCAGAATGCATCCTTGCGATCAGTCTGACACAGCGTCGTGTTGTACTTTGCGCGAAACGTCTGATGCTGCTCATCAAGAACGGATATAAAGCTGGTCGGTATGCCCAGCAACGTGCTGGTCAGGGCGGCGAAGTGGTTGAGTACCTCATCACGCTCCTGATCGGGCAATCGCAGAATGTCTGCGGAGCGTGGCGAAGACTGCGCTCCGTGACGAATGTTTATCAACATGGCGTATCCTTTCCCTGAAAGGCAAAAGTTAAAAAAGCAAGGCGCTGCACTGAAGGACATCCCTGTGCTCAGAAAGCAGGATAATGCTGAATGATAAAACGGCTAAAGCGGATTCGTTACTCAGTTTCAACCGTATGCGTAAACTCCCTGACCGCCCCTTCCACGCGTTCCGAGTTTTTCTTAATGATGGCGATGACCTCGCCGGCCTCGCGCATCAGTATGACGCCCTGCTCCGTATTTTTCTGGTTGAGTTCCATACCTTTCAGCACTTCCCGGGCCAGCTGATTATTATTTGATACCACCTGTTCTATTTCTTCTGTGGCCCCGCTGACGCTTGCCGCCAGCGCGCGCACTTCGGCGGCCACAACCGCAAAGCTCCTGCCGGACGCCCCTGCTCTGGCAGCTTCAATCGCGGCGTTAAGGGCAATAAGCCGTGTTTGTGTCGCAAACCGTCTGATGGTCTCTACCATGCCGTCAATGCTTCCTGACTGGCTGTTGAGGCGCGCGATGTCAGCGGAGATCGCGTTCATGTCCTGCGCGATCCGGTCCACAACTTCAATACTACTCTCAATTACATTCGCCCCATTCTGCGCATTTCCCAGCGTCTGTACAGCCATTTCCCAGGCCTGTACGGCGGCATCGTGCTCTTTTTGGTTATTCAAAACCTGTTCGGTCACATCCGTGGCAAACTTGACGATTTTATATAATTCGCCATTGCTGTTAAAAACAGGATTATACGTCGCGCGCAGCCAGAGTGGCTTCCCGTGATGATTGAGTCTGGGAAACTGCCCCGAAAAAAATTCGCCCTGATTAAGCCTTTTCCAGAACTGCCGGTATTCGTCGCTTGCAGAAAGCTGTTCTGAACAGAACATCCGATGGTGTTGACCCACAACCTGCTCACGTTTGTAACCGGTCGTTTTCAGGAAATTGTCATTAGCATCCAGGACACGACCGTCAGGACTGAACTCAATCACAGCCATTGACCGGTTGATGGCGTTGATCACAGATTCCTGTTCCAGCCCTGCCTCTATGCGTTCTGAGATGTCCGCCGCTATCTTAATGATTTTGCACACCCTGCCGCGGCGGTTCCTGACCGGGATATAACTGGCTTCCAGCCAGACAGGACGGTTTCCTTTAGCCAGCCGCAGATGTTTACCACTGCGAACGTCACCGGCGGCAAGGCGCTGCCAGAAATGGCGGTATTCAGGTGAATCCGTCAGGGAAGACGGGCAGAACATGCTGTGATGTTGCCCAATTATTTCGTGCGCCTCGTAGCCCATTGCGGTCAGGAAAAGCGGGCTGGCTTTCTGAATCGTTCCGTCAGGGCTGAATTCAATAACCGGCATCGCGCTGTTCAGCGCCCTGAACGGCGCCGATCTACGCCCGCTGCGAAGATCGTTAAGAAAGGAAAACACATTTTTTAATACATTAAAGCGCATAACCACGACCGTAATCTGAGTTGACTAATCTGGTTATCGGCTGTTAAGACCCTGGCATTATGTATTGTTGTGATAGTTTCCGTTGATTATTACCGGGCGAAATTAACTCACTAATGAAAAATAAACTTTTTGTATGACCTTCAACGGGACGCGCAAACGACTCCGCTGCAAAAGGCATGCTGCTGCGCAAACTGCGTCATGCAGGCAACCTCGGCAGCCTGACTGACCGCTCGGGCCTGCTCGTCTGAGGATAATGACGGGACACGGCAGTAAGACCGCTGTAAGAACAATCCCCTATTTGCTCAGCGCCCAGGCGGCTGGAACCGGCTTTCCTCCTGCCCGCACTGGCCCGACCGATCCCCGCACCACCATCCAGCTGTCGAATGCCGGTAACGCGCCGGCGGGCTGCTGCCGGATATGGCAGATTAACCGGCGTGCGGCTTCGCGGCCCATCTCATAAACCGGCTGGGCCACGACCGTAAGCGCGGGCGTCATCAGTTCGGTCCAGGGAAAATCATCGTACATAACAAACGAAATATCCTCGGGCACACGCAACCCACGTCTGGCCAGTCCACGTAGAATTCCCATTGCAATCAAATTGTCGGACGCAATCAGCGCACTGGGCGGTTCGGGAAGCGAGAGAAGCTCCGTCAGAATCTGTTCGATGCACGCTTCGTTAAGGGCATTCAGGCGCACCAGATTCGGGTCGAGTGCCATACCGGCATCGTGGTGGGCGTCGATCATCCCTTTCACCCGCTGCGCCACCGGCGTGGGTCCTAAGCTCATCGCGTGAGTGTAAGGCGCGGCAATGCGCATACTGGAAAGGTATGCGATACGGTGATGACCGGCGTTAAGCAACAGCTGCGTCGCATCCCTCGCCACGTTAAGAAAGTCAGCCTGAATGGTTTCCACGTCCAGCCCTTCGACGGAACGGTCAAAGGTCATCAGCGCCCGGCCTTCCGTCAGCACCTGTTTAAGATGGTCGTTATCACACGCCAGCGAGCTGCAGGGGGCCACGATGATGCCATCAACGCGCTTGTCCAGCATGACGCGCACGGCTTCCCGTTCCTCTTCCACGGTTTCATCGCTGTTGCTGAGCAGCAAATGAAACCCCGCCTGGCGCGCCACATCCGCCATGCCACGCAGCGCAAGGCCGAAATGCGGGTTTTCAATATCGCCCACGATCACGCCAATCGTGTTCGAACGCCCGGTATTCATGCTGCGCGCCAGCTCATTGGGCCGGTAACCCAGGGCTTCTGCCGCCTGGGTTACGCGGATTTGTACCTCTTCACTTACGGCGCCATAGCCGCCCAATGCTCTGGCCGCCTGGGCTTTTGACACGCCCGCCTGACGTGCCACATCGGCTACTGTGGGTCCGCGTACTTGCTGTTTTTTGCTGGTCATAATTATTTTGAATCACAAGTTGATAACATCGTAATTGACGCTGCTGAAAGCGTGTGCTTAATATCATTGTATCCACTTGAGACCGGTCTCACAACAACTACCGGTTTCATTTTGACCCGCATTGAGACCGGTCTCAATCAGACAGTACTGGCTCAGTGACCTTCGACGTTTCACCTGCAAAATGGAAGAGCTTTATGACATCGCATAAACGTTTAACCAAAATAACCGCCGTTGTCTTCGGCCTCGCGGTAATGCTCTCAACCAGCGTCAGTGCACGGGCAGCCAGCGACAACAATCCCTATGGGCTGATTGAACCGGGCCATCTGCGTGTCGCCAGCCTGGGTGACGCGAAACCCTATACCTTTACGGACAAAGACGGAAATTTCACCGGCTTTGACGTCGAATTTTTCAAAAATGTCGCCCATCGCATGGGCATTGATAAGGTGGATTTTGTCGGACAGGATTTTTCCGCCATCCTGCCCGCCGTCGCCAACGGACAATATGATGCAGGCGTGGCCGCGATCGGAATCACACCGGCCCGTGAAAAAACCGTTGATTTCTCCACGGGCTATCTGGCGGGTTACCTGACGGTGCTCACTCGCAGCGATTCCGGCGTGAAAAACGTGGCAACGCTGGCGCACAAGCGACTGGGCGTCATTCAGGGCACGCTGCAGGAAAGCTATGCGCTGGCCAACTTCAAACAGACCGATCTGGTGCGCTTTCCCGATAACAACGCGGCCGTTTCCGCGCTGAACAACGGCACTATTGATGCCATGTTCCTCGATTACGAAGCCGCCAAAGATTATGCCACCCGCTTCAAACTGGTGACGGCAGCCAACATCCCCTCTTTCGACGCCCCGGCGGGCGTGGCGATAGCGAAAAACAAACCGGCCTTTAAAGCGGCGCTGGACAAAGCCATCAAAGCGGCGATGCAGGATGGGACGTGGAAACAGCTTTATGAGAAGTGGTTTCCGGGCTCGCCTATGCCTGAACAGTATCTGCCTCAGCACAATTAGTCCCCGCGCAACCGGTGTGCGCGTGAATACATTCGGTGACGGGCGTTGTCCGTCACCCGCAACAGAGAATCGGCTATGGATCTGATCACTATTCTTTCCCGTACCTTCTTTGATTTTTCTGCAATGAAGGACGTCCTGCCGCAGCTGCTGGCAACGGGCCTGGTCAACACGTTGATCATCTCGTTGGCCGCCACGCTGCTGGGCACCTTTTTCGGCCTGATTCTGGCGCTGATGGGGATTTCGCCTTCGCGCTGGCTGCGTGTACCGGCCCGGCTGTATACCGATCTGTTTCGCGGCCTGCCCTCTATCCTGACCATTTTGCTGATTGGTCAGGGGCTGGCGCGCTTCAGCTATCAGCTGTTTGGCCCCTCACCTTATCCGCTGGGCATTTTTGCCCTGAGTCTGATTGCCAGCGCCTATATGGGCGAAATCTTTCGCTCAGGGATCCAGAGCATTGAGCAAGGCCAGATGGAAGCCTGTCGGGCGCTGGGCATGAGCTATGGTCGGGCGATGCGGCTGGTGATCATTCCTCAGGGCATCCGCCGCGTCTTGCCTGCCATCGTGAATCAGTTCATCGCGATTATTAAAGACTCTTCGCTGGTTTATCTGCTGGGGCTGATGTCCAGCCAGCGCGAACTGTTCCGGGTTGGCCAGGATGCCGCGGTGCTGAGCGGCAATCTGTCACCGCTGATGCTGGCGGGGCTGTTCTACCTGATGATTACCGTGCCTTTAACCCATGCGGTGAACCATATTGACGTCCGTTACCGCACCGGACGCCGCCGGGCAACGGCGCCGCAGAGCGGACTGAAAGAAATTGATGAGGTGGCGGTAAAACGCGCCGTCACGCCCACGGCCTCCCTGACCAGCGAACGAGGACACTGAGATGGCAACGTCCACTGCATTTCACGGCGCAAGCCTGGAGCTGCGTAATCTGACCCTGGCGTACGGCCCGATTGAGGTGCTGCGCAATGTGTCACTGACCATCGCGCCCGGCACCACCACCTGCATCATCGGCCCTTCCGGATCGGGAAAATCGACCCTGCTGCGCGGTATCAATCGCCTGCATGAACCCAAAAGCGGCGACGTCTTGCTGGCCGGGCGTTCGGTACTGAAGGACAAACCCGATGCGCTGCGGTTGCGCATTGGCATGGTCTTTCAGCACTTCAATCTGTTCCCCGATCACAGTGCGCTGGAAAACGTCGCGCTGGCCCCCTGGAAAGTCAAAGGCCGCTCGAAAACGGAGGCAGAGACAATTGCCCGGCAACGTCTGGCTGAGGTCGGCTTAGCACAGCGCGCCGACCATCGTCCGCGCGATCTCTCCGGCGGGCAGCAACAACGTGTCGCGATCGCCCGGGCGCTGGCGATGGAGCCCGAGGTGATGCTGTTTGACGAGGCCACGTCGGCGCTCGATCCCGAACTGGTGAAAGGCGTGCTGACGCTGATGGCCGAACTCTGTGAGCGCGGCATGACGATGGTGGTGGTCACGCATGAGATGGGATTTGCCCGCCGCGTGGCCGACCAGGTGGTGTTTATGGATGAAGGCGAGATTGTCGAAGCAGGGCCACCCGATCAGTTATTTGAACGTCCACAATCTGCCCGTTTACAACGTTTTTTATCGGAGGTGCTCTAATGGCACAGCATAAGGTGACAGGTCCCATCCGCACGGCGCTGGTGGGATTTGGCATTGCCGGCAAGGTCTTTCATGCCCCACTGATTTCACACGATGCCACTTACCGTCTTGAGGTGATCGTGACCGGTAATGCGCAACGCGTCGCCGCGGCAAAAACGCATTATCCCCAGGCGCGAATTGTGCCGGACTGGCCGTCACTGCTGCAGTTGATCGACAACGGCGACATCGCGGTGGATCTTATTGTGCTGGCGACGCCGCCCGCTCAGCACCGTGAGCAGGCTGTCCAGGCCAGCCTGCGCGGTATCCATCTGGTGGTGGATAAACCTTTTGCGCCTGACGTCAGCGCGGCGGAAGCGATGATTGACGCCGCCCGAGAGGCTGGCACCCTGTTAACGGTCTTTCACAATCGCCGCTGGGACGGCGACTTTCTGACGCTGCAACGCCTGGTGCAGGACGAGGCATTTGGCACCGTCAGAAGCTTTGAGTCGCGCTTTGAGTGGTGGCGACCTGACGGATTTGGTAACTGGCGCGACAGCGTTTCGCTTGCGCAAGGGGGCGGCCTGCTGCTGGATCTGGGCAGCCACCTGATCGATCAGGCGATACAGCTGTTTGGTCCGGTGCAGGAGGCCAGCGCCGAGCTGGCACGCTATTCCGGCAATCAGTCCGACAGCGATGAGGATTGCTTCGTTTCTTTACTGCATACCTGTGGCGTGCGTTCGCGGCTGTGGATGAATGGCCAGGCCGCGCTTAATGCTCCCCGCTTCCATCTGCTGGGCAGCCAGCGAGCTTTTACGCACTGGGGCCTGGATAACCAGGAGCCGCAGCTGGCCGCGGGCATGTCCCCGACTGACAGCGCCTACGGCGTAACGCCGCCTGAACGCGCAGCCCGGCTGGGCACCGTGGAGCAAACTGAGGCGGTGGCGCTGCAGCGCGGCAATTACCCTGAATTTTATCACCGTCTTGCCCGTGCCCTGGTACACGGCGGCCCGCCGCCAGTGGACGCCAGCGAGGCGCTGGGCGTGCTGAAACTTATTGAGCAACTCCATCGGCAAAGTCGCGTACGCCTTGCCTGAATGGGGTATTTTCTGACAGAAGGAATCCATGATGACTGACAACTCTGTGGCCAAAACCGTTGTTGTACTGGGTGGCGGCATTTTAGGCGTTTCCACGGCATGCCAGCTGGCACAGGCTGGCGCGAAAGTGACGCTGGTCACCGAAGCCGAACTCTGCTCTGGCGCATCAGGACGTTCACTTTCCTGGCTTAACTCTGCCGGAGAGCGTTCCGCGCCTTACCATGCGCTGAGAATGGCGGGCATTGACCGCTACCGCACCCTGTTTGCCCGCCATCCCGATCTCAGCTGGCTGCGCTTTGACGGCGCGCTGTTCTGGGCGGCGGATGACGAGGCGGGCACCAAAGCGCGTCATGATTATGAAAACGCCCTTGGCTATGCTTCCCGGCTGGTTAATCCGCGCACGGTGCATGAGGTGGATCCGCAGGTTAACCCCAGCGCGCTGGCCAGCGTCGCTATTGCCAACCCTGGTGAGGGCTGGGTAAGCCTGCCGCATCTGGCCGCAAAACTGGTTGAGGATTTCAAAGCCGCAGGCGGCGAAGTGATTGAACAGGCAGGCAAAGCCAGTGTGCTGACCGCAGGTGGGCGGGCCACAGGCATTCGCAGCGCGAAACGGGGCGACATCATGGCCGATCGGGTGCTTGTCGCCTGTGGTCCCTGGACGCCCGATGTCGTTGCGCCGCTTGGTGTACGCATTCCCAACGGGTCGCCGGTGTCCATGCTGGTTACCACTACCGCACAGGAACGCGATCTTAACGTGGTATTAAATACGCCCCGCGCGGCGATACGTCCCAACCCTGGCCGTACGCTGGCGGTCGATCATGACTGGTATGAAGAGGATATCGTTGCGCATGCTGATGGTCAGTACAGCATCGATCATGCCGTTATTCGCCAGTTAATGGCGGATGCGGGTCACCTGCTTGGCGACGGCGCACCACTGGAAGCAGACAGCTGGAAAATTGGCCTGAAACCCGTGCCGGGGGATGGTGAACCGGTTGTCGGGGAGCTGAAAAAAGTCCCCGGTTGCTTTGTGGCCTTTACCCATTCGGGCGCGACGCTGGCACTGATTCTGGGCGAATTGCTGACGGAGGAGATCCTCAACGATGTCCGGCATCCCATGCTCGCGACCTTCCGGCCGGAACGATTTAACTAAGCCCGCCCCCGCGCCGTCGCCCGACGGCGCGGGAACCGTCTGCGACATGGTTATGCGCTGGGGCATCTTTGCCCCCTTTCTCCCGCCACCTGACGCGGCTTTCAGCGTCACCGCCCCCTTCAGACTCCGTGACGACCGGTATAACGTTGTTCCCCGTGTGACACCGTCACGACGCGCTGGATTCGGAGCAATCTGAACGGGTCACGTGGCGCGCGCTGTGCGTAGCGGTACGCCGGGCGAGTCCTGTTTGCCCTGCCCGTTGACCGCCAGCACGGTTAAGCATGCTTTGTTCTGTCATCTACACTTAGCCATTCATTCCCGGCAACCCTGAGCGGTTTGCCCATGCAAAGGACGACTTTATGACTGAACAATCGACAACAAATCACGCCTGGCTTTTGGCTTCACGCCCCAAGGGTGAACCAACGGAAGACAACTTCCGTTATGTTGCGCAGCCGACACCTGAAATCAAAGATGGCGAGATCTTACTGCGTACGATTTATCTGTCACTCGACCCTTATATGCGCGGACGTATGGATGAAGGGAAATCTTACGCGCCACCGGCAGAGCTGGATAAGCCGATGGTTGGCGGCACGGTTTGTCAGGTCGCCGAATCCAAAAACAGTGAATTTAAAGCGGGTGACTGGGTGCTTTGCCAGAGCGGCTGGCAGGAATATGCCGTGTCTGATGGTAAAGACGTTGCCCGTCTGAATAGCGACCTGCCGCATCCCTCCTGGGCGCTGGGAATTCTCGGCATGCCCGGATTTACGGCCTATATGGGATTAATGGATATCGGTCAGCCGAAAGAAGGCGAAACACTGGTTGTCGCGGCGGCAACCGGCCCGGTGGGCGCGACCGTGGGCCAGTTAGGAAAAATGAAAGGCTGCCGCGTGGTAGGTGTCGCGGGTGGTGAAGAAAAATGCCGTCATGCGGTGGAAAATCTGGGCTTTGATGCCTGTATCGATCACCACAGCCAGGACTTTGAAGAGCAGCTCAAAAATGCCTGCCCGGATGGCATTGATATCTATTTTGAAAACGTGGGCGGTAAGGTGTTCGATGCGGTCTTCCCGCTGCTGAACCCGGCGGCGCGGGTGCCGGTTTGCGGACTGGTTTCTGCCTACAGCCAAAAAGAGCTCCCGCCAGGCCCTGACTGTACCTCCCGCATCATGGCCGGTATTCTGACCCGGCGCATTCGCATGCAGGGCTTTATCATTTTCCAGGATTACGGCCACCGCTATCCTGAGTTTTTGAAAGCCATGACGCCGCTGGTAGAGAGTAAGAAGATCCACTATCGCGAGCACATGATTGACGGTCTGGAGAACGCACCCAAAGCGTTTATCGATATGCTGAACGGTAAAAACTTCGGTAAAACCGTCGTGAAAGTGGCCTCGTAACCCCACCTGTCACTTAAAAATGCAACGTCACTGACGTTGCATTTTTTTATCTGCCGGACGGTAAAACAGTTATTGCCGCCTTCAATGCCTGCGGCAGAGCACGACCGACAACGAGCGTCTGCCCCAGTACCGGCCAAAACGTCCCCCTACGTACCCACCAGCCTCACCTTACGGGCAACACGCCGCCCACGCCTCGCCCGGAAAGGGAGAGATCTCCTGCATCGCGGCCCGATGAGCTTGCGACAACACCTGAAGGTGGAATGATTCAAAAACACTCACCATCCCGGTGGGTTTGTCAGGTCTGGGGCGTGAAAAGCCCTGCGTGCCTGGGTCAGAGGCGAACAGGAAGATAAACAGATCGTCATATAAAGAGTGAACGATTCACCGTTGCGCTTCTCAGTTTTACGCTACGCTTACTCCATGCAATACCCGTATAAACATGGAGACTAATTGAATGAGTCACGATGCGCGTAAACCCACCACCACCGACGCAGGCATTCCGGTTGCCAGCGATGAGCACTCGTTGTCGGTAGGACCGGACGGCCCGCTGGTACTGCACGATCACTATCTGATTGAGCAGATGGCGAACTTTAACCGTGAACGTATTCCTGAACGGCAGCCACATGCAAAAGGGAGCGGTGCCTTTGGCTTTTTTGAGGTGACTGAAGATGTCAGTCGCTACACCAAAGCCAACGTTTTTCAGCCCGGCACGAAAACGGATGTGCTGATGCGCTTCTCAACCGTAGCCGGTGAGCGCGGCAGCCCGGATACCTGGCGCGATCCACGCGGTTTTTCCATCAAGTTTTATACCCGCGAAGGCAATTACGACCTGGTGGGTAACAATACGCCGGTGTTTTTTATTCGCGACCCGATGAAGTTTCAGCATTTTATTCGCTCGCAAAAACGCCGTGCGGACAACAATCTGCGTGACAACGATATGCAGTGGGATTTCTGGACGCTGTCACCGGAATCGTCGCACCAGGTCACGTGGCTGATGGGCGATCGCGGTATTCCCAAAAGCTGGCGTCATATGAACGGCTACTCCAGTCACACCTATATGTGGGTAAACGCCCAGGGCGAGAAGTTCTGGGTGAAATACCACTTCCATACCGATCAGGGCATTGAAAACCTGACGCAGCAGGAAGCCGATAAGCTGGCAGGTGAGGACGGCGATTACCATACGCGCGATCTGTTCATGTCCATTAAAAACGGCCACTTTCCGAGCTGGACGCTCTATATGCAGATCATGCCCTTTGCGGAGGCAGATGAATACCGCTACAACCCGTTCGATCTCACCAAGGTCTGGCCGCACAGCGATTACCCGTTGATCAAGGTTGGAAAACTTACGCTGAACCGCAATCCTACCGACAACCATGCGCAGATTGAACAGGCTGCCTTTGAGCCTAACAATCTGGTGCCCGGTATTGGTCTGAGCCCGGATAAGATGCTGCTCGGGCGCGTGTTTGCCTATGCGGATGCCCACCGCGCCCGACTCGGGGTAAATTACAAGCAGATTCCGGTTAACGCCCCGCAGTCGCCGGTCAACAGCTACAGCAAAGACGGTGCGATGCGCATTAACCCGGTATCCGACCCGGTTTATGCGCCCAACAGCAAAGGCGGCCCGGTTGCCGATGGTGAACGTTATCCAACCGACTCGGTCTGGTCTGCCAGCGGCGATATGGTACGGGCACCCTATTCTCTGCGCCGTGACGACGACGACGTAGGCCAGGCGAATACGTTGATCAATAAGGTGATGGATGACGCCGCGCGTGACCGGCTGGTCAACAACGTTACGGGTCATCTGTTAAACGGCGTGGAAGAGCCGGTGCTGTCGCGGGCTTTTGCGTACTGGCGCAATATCGACAAAACCATTGGCGACCGCATCGCCACAGCCGTACTGGACGCGCGGGCTAAACGCTAAACCGCCCTGCCAAACGGTGGCATCCGCCACCGTTTTATCCCCGTCGCATTCAGCCATGCTTTGCACAAAACTGCTCAATATCCTCTGACTGAAAATCGGCAAGGTTTGCCATGATCTTTTCCCGTGGCCAGTTCCACCAGGCGATGTGTTGTAAGCGCGTGGCAATCGCCGGATGGAAGCGAACCCGAATCGGTTTAGCGGGCACGCCACCGACCACGGTATAGGCTGCAACGTCTTTCGTCACCACCGCGCCCGCCGCCAGCACCGCCCCGTCGCCCACCGTGACGCCGGGCAATACGATCACGCCATGACCGATCCAGACGTCATTGCCAATGATCACTCTGTCTTCTCGCCGGGCGGTGAAAAAACCGTGGTCGCGCGTGGCGGTCGCGTCGTAATACTCCGGACAATAGGTAAAGCGGTGTTGTGACGCGCGATTCATCGGGTGATTCGGCGCGCCAATCCGGACCTGATTAGCGATCGCGGTGAAACGGCCAATCTCACTGTCGGCAATGCAACAATGTTCACCTACATAGGAGAAATCGCCCAGGGTGCTGTATTCCAGATAGCTGTGAGCCAGAATTTCACACTGCGCGCCAACCTGCGTTTCACGCATGCGTACGCTGGCATCGATTTCGGTTTGCTGAAGTTTGGCGGGTTTTACCGCGGCAAGTGACATGGAAACGCTCCCGGCTCTGGTCTGAGGTCTGGATAAGTGATGCCCGTAAGGCGCCTGACTGCCGCGCCACTGTAGCCGGATAACATGACAGACAATTGACAACGAAAAAGGCGGAGTGGTTAGCTCCGCCTTGGTCAAAGTTCCGGTTATTTTGCATGACCGGTCAGTTGCAAAAGGGCAACGATGATCTGCAAGATGACCCGGATAATCTCCAGAATCAGCTTAGTCAGTTCCATCACTTTCCTTCTCCTGCTTAGGGAGCGCGCTGTTCAGCAGCCAGGACTCTGACATTACCCGCCGACTGCCTGAGCACAACGTTGTGGAGAGGGCTGAGCGGCACTCATGGTTTAAGCCACAGGCCAGCACCACCTGGGACCTGCCGGGATTTACATAACCGTGCTCCCCTGGAAGCAATCAGTTAACCACGGTGCGATGCCCGACGCTCAACACATGTATAAATATACAGTATTTTGGCCAAACTTGAAGTCTTCGCTGTCACTCTTTACACTCAACCTGTGGAGAGTGCTGAGCACCTCGTTTGTCCTCCGGTTACCCGCCGCAGGACGAACAAAAGAAAAAAGGATTTGGCGTTATGCCAAATCCTTTTTTTATGCCTGCGCAGTCGCAATTACTTCGCTGAACTGACGCGCCAGATCGTATCACCTGCATCATCGGCGATAATTAACCCGCCCTGCTTATCGCTGGCCAGGCCCACCGGTAAGCCGTGCACTTCTTTTTCATCCTCAGTCAAAAAGCCGGACACCACGGTTTGCGGTTGCCCCACCGGTTTCCCGTTTTCGAATTTCACCCAGATGACCTTGTAGCCGTTCAGTGGCTTACGGTTCCAGCTCCCGTGTTCGCTGATAAAGGCACCGCCCCGGTACTGCGGCATATTCTCTGCACCATAAAACAACAGGCCCAGTGGGGCGACATGCGAGCTCAGAGCGTAATCAGGCTTGATGGCTGTTTTGACCAGATCCGGTCGCTGCGGCTGAGCGCGTACATCAACGTGTTGACCAAAATAGCTGTAGGGCCAGCCATAGAAGCCCTTCTCTTTAACAGACGTCAGGTAGTCGGGCACCAGATCCGAGCCAATTTCGTCACGCTCGTTGACAACCGCCCACAGCTGCTTCGTCTGCGGCTCCCAGTCGAGCCCCGTCGGGTTACGCAAGCCGCTGGCATAAATACGGCTGGCACCGCTGGCGGCATCGACCTCCAGCACGGCGGCACGGCGGTATTCCGCACCAATACCGTTTTCGGTGATGTTGCTGTTCGACCCGACGCCGACGTACAGTTTGCTGCCATCAGGACTGGCTAACAGCGCTTTTGTCCAGTGGTGGTTAATGGGCCCGCCGGGTAATTCGGTCACCTCTTCCGGCGCGGTGCGAATCTCGGTTTGTCCTTCGCTGTAGGGAAATTTCACCAGACTGTCTGCATTTGCCACATACAGGGTATTCCCGACCAGTTGCATGCCAAACGGCGCGGTCAGATTTTCGATAAAGCGGTGTTGCTCCCACTTGCCATTCACATTACGCAACAGGGTGATGCGGTTACCGCCTTTGCCCCCTTTACCTGAGGCATTTTTTACCAGACCCGTAATCAGCTCTTTCGGCTTGGTCGTGGGTTTGGGTGTGCCGTTGGATTCCGCGACCAAAATATCGTTGTTCGGCAGCACGTAGACCTGACGCGGATGCTGAAGCTTATCGGCAATCTTCTCTATCTTCAGCCCCTCGGCGACCTTAGGCATTTCGCCGTTCTTCCACGGAACACCTTTGGGCACCTGCATCGGCGGTACCATAAAATTTTTGGCTTCCGGCAGCTCAGGATTCGCACCAATCTGTTTTTCAGGCGCGACCGACGCACCGTTATCACACCCGGCTAACAGGGCCGTCAGCGCCAACGCTATCAGGGAATATTGTGGTATTTTCATTGGGGCTTCTCCTTAAGCGATGCGTTGACGAAGGGCAAGTTGCACATTCGCCAGCAGTAGCAGTATCACCACCAGCGTTGAGAGAATCACCGCCGTGGGCACCACTGCGTACGCATCACGGCTGTGAATAAAGGCGTTGGCGATAGCCAGCAGGATAGCCACCAGCGAGATCCAGAAATGGGTTTTCTCTGGCGCGCTGCTGCCGCGGAACAGATAAATAAGACTAATTACTCGTGGCAGAACAGCGATGACCAGACCTATTGCGATTAACCAACTGGCACTGACAGACCAGAAGATGACAGTCGTCTTCATATAGATGATATCGAACAGCCAGGCCGCTACAAAAAAGCCCACCGGAAGAGGTTCGAGGAGAGCGTAAAGCGTCACGGCGATGGCCGATCGTCCAGAGGTGTTGCGCATGATTTTCTCCATTTTCAATAGTTATACAGCCCAGGCACAACGTATTACCTTCCCATTACGTTGTTAACCTGCCTGTAAAATATTAGTAAACCTGAAGAAAAATGATGGTTTTAATTCACCTTTGCAGGCGATGACGGGTAAAGCGGTGTCGTCAGGCCTGATGCGACAGGAACCGGCCTGGATAATCGGCGCGAATGGGCTGTTGCGTCGCATAGCGGCCAAACAGCCTGTAGCGGTTCAGCGCAATGGCGTCGTAAAAAAGGTTACTGAGGCGTTTCGGCAACCAGCGCAGCACGCTCATGATGCGCCACGGCAGCGGCAACTGCTCAAAAACGCGAAAAATAGCCTGCGCCCGAAGCCAGTGCTGTTCATCCCGAATGTAGACGATCGTGCTGATATTGTCGTCAGGCAGGCCGGCCCATCTCAGTAGTGCTTTGCCCTCCTCACTCTGGACGGAAGCAAAACGGACCTGCCGCGCCAGCCGGTGGCGCAACAGGAAACGCACCCATCCTGTACAAAGTTTGCATACACCATCATAAAGCACGACGCTCTCGCCCGTTTGCAGATAAGGGGGCTGTGGCATGGGGCGGCTCCTCTGTTTCATCCTCAACAGACGCAGTATAGTCCTTCTTTCCCGTATGCTGAGCCAGCCACTGACAAACCGCCGCTTCATCGATGGCCCTGGCATTAACCCGCAGCAGCGGCCCCAGTGCCATGGGTTGTGCTTCTTCCGCCAGACGACGCAGTTCCGGAAGATACTCCGCGCCGGGGTGACCCGGCATGCGTTGCGCCAGGCGAGCCTGGTAACGCGCCACCGCCTCATCGGGTGAGATCTGCATCCAGATCTCCAGCACCTCATCCACGCCCGCTCGCTGCAAACCCTGCTCCAGCACGCTTTTCGACTGAAACCCAAACCAGGCATCAATCAGAAAAACCGTGTTCACCGGTGACTGGCCCACAATATTCCAGATCGCCTGGTAAGCCGCACAGCCGAGCTGTCGGTTACGCTGACGATCGACCGGGGCGAAGCTGGACATGAAGGGCTCCTTAATGCTGTCCAGCGTTAATACCGGTAAGGTGAAACGCCCGGACAGCATCCGGGTCAGCGTACTTTTGCCCGAGGCGGGAATTCCGTTAACCAGTACTACTCGCTTACTTTCCGCCTGTCTGGTCATAAGATCTCCATGACGTCCGCCACGCTACTGGCCTGGCGTAGTTTGACCAGCGTCGCGTCATCGTCAAGCAGCGAGACAATCGCGCGAATGCCCTCTTCAATGTGGGCATTACTGTCACGGGCACCGAACATGATGACGATATCGGCCTTTTCACTGCCCTCAAACGAGATCGGTTCTGCCAGCACAATCAGACTAAAACAGTCGCGAATAACGCCCGTTTCCGGGCGGGCATGAGGAATGGCGATACCTTCTTCAAACACATAATAGGCACCGTGCGTGAGCGTGTTATCAATGACAGCCTGAGGATACGAGGCCCGAATATAGCCGCCCGCCACCAGCGGTTTGGCCGCCATGGCGATCACCTGTTGCCAGTCGCTGGCCGCAACCCCGACCTGAATGGCATTGGCTTCCTGTAATAACTGTTTAATGGTCATTACTGCTCCTTAAACTGATTTTCGCACCAGATTGCGTAATTCATCAATTTTCACAAACAGAGGATCGATGTGATCCCGGTAACGACGGCTTTTTGCATAGAGTGATAATGCCCGGTTATATTCCAGCATTAATTGTTTTTGCGTGTCGGTATCGGCGGTATTACTGGCCAGCTTCGCTTCCAGCTGCCTTATTTTCTCGCTGACGGATTCTGCCAGGCGATCCTGTTCGGCCGCATCCTGCGGTTGATTTTCCACTTTCTTTTTCATGAATCCAAACATAGCGACTCCTGCCCCGAAAAGCGCGCGGGCACTTCAGGTTTATTTACGTCGGGATAAATGGGGTTAGCGGAATAACTGCATTTTTTCCACTAATACATTGGTTACCGCATTATTAGCGGGCACCAGGAAATTACGCACGCTGTCGTTTACTTTGCCTTTTTCGAACGTGGTTTTGCACTGCGCCACCCACTGGACATTCATCTCGGTGCCCACGTTCACTTTGTCGATACCGCTGCTGACAGCCAGGCGCATATCTTCATCACTCACGCCCGTTCCGCCGTGCAGGACCAGCGGCGTCGCGGTGGCGTCGGTGATTGCGGCCAGGCGCTGGTGCTGAATATGGGCTTTCCCGGTATACAGGCCGTGCACGGTGCCGATGGAAATCGCCAGCATGTCGACGCCCGTTTCGTGCACAAAGCGCCTGGCATCCTCTACAGGGGTAAACGCAATTTCATCCATCTCCACGCATTTACCATCTTCCGATCCGCCGATTGCGCCCAGCTCAGCTTCCACGGAGACATTTAGCGGGCGCGCCATATCAATAACCCGTCGGGTATTAGCAATATTTTCCTCAAGCGGTAAATGTGAGCCATCGTACATGACCGAACTGAATCCGGCGTTAATCGCTGTCTGAATCGCCTCTAAATCAGAACAGTGATCCAGATGCAGACAGGTTGGAATATTTTTACTTTTCGCTAAAGATTTAACGGCATCGACCAGTAATTCGTGTCCGAGATATTTTGCCGTACCGGTAGATATCTGAATCATTAACGGGCTGTGGGTTTGTTCTGCCGCCTTAAAAAAGGCGGGCAGCATTTCCAGACAATGTAGATTAAACGATCCCACCGCTTTAAAATCACGTTCTTTGGCAATCTTGAGCAGGTCAGTGAAATTATAAAGTTTCATGCACGTTTTCCTCACGGGATGAAGTGGATTTTCCGTTAACAAACCAGGCGATAGCGGTAACAAAGGCGACGAATACGGCGACGAACAACCAGTTATTCTGGAAAGCATGTCCCAAAACCAGGCCGGTACTGATGACGTCGGAATCGCTGAAGGTCACGCCGGTAAAGCCATAACTTTCCAGCATCGGCACCAGAATGGCCGGCAGGAAGGTAATGAATAAGCCGTGCACGAAGCCCCCGATCATCGCTCCGCGCCGGCCCCCCAACGCATTACCAAACACGCCTGCCGTGCCGCCTGCAAAGAAGTTGGTGAGCAGACCCGGCAGAATCATTGCCAGACCAAACATCGGGAACACCAGCATGCCGACCACGGAGCCGAGCGTGGTCGCCAGGAAACCGACAATGACTGCGTTAGGCGCATAAGGAAACATGACCGGGCAGTCGAGTGCAGGCTTCGCATCCGGCACCAGCCGCATGGCAATGCCACGGAATGCCGGAACCAGTTCATTCAGCAGCAGTCGCACACCGCTGTAGAGGACAAACACGCCCGCGACAAACTGAATGGACTGCATAAAGGCATACATCAGGTAGTTGGTGCCGCTGCTGTACTGCGCAATAAAGGCGGGACCGGCTGCCAGCGCAGGGATCAGGTACATTGGCACCATCACCACCGCCATTGACAGGTAGGTGTCCTGTAAAAATTTGAAGTTGTCCGGTAACTTCAGATCCTCCGTCGAACGTGACCCTTTACCGACCACCTTCGCCACGGCCGCCGTCAGCAGATAGCCGATGGTACAGAAGTGGCCCAGGGCAACATCGTCCGAATCGGTAATACGCCGTACCACCGGCTGGGCCAGCGCGGGCATCACGACAGCCATAATGCCACCAAAAATCCCGCCGGTCAGAATCAGCGGTAAGCCGGTTAAGCCTGCTTTATAGCCGATGACCGCACCAATCGTGGCCATCCATAACAACGCCTGTCCGGTCAGGAAGATGTATTTAAACGGCGTCAGGCGGGCAATGATGATATTGACGATAAAGATCACCAGCAGCGTCATGGCCACTTCGGAGCCCAGTTCACGGTTGGCCAGCCCGGCGATGGCAGCCACATCAGTGATGTAGCCCTGCATGCCAAAGCCGTGGGTGAAGATACTGTTCAGGAAGGTCAGTGCGCCGACAATAATATTGATGCCCGCCATCATAATTAAGAAGCCGAGCAGGGTTTTAAATGTCCCTTCCATCACTTTTCCCGCAGATTTCTTTTGCAGCACCAGCCCAATCAGCGCAATAAAAGCGATAAGAATGGATGCCTGTCCCAGTAAATCTTTAACCAGAAAATTGATTACACTATTCATGATTAGCAACCTTCATATTACGTTCTTTTAAGAAAGCCACGATCTTTTGCTCAATTTCGGCTTTATCGGTAAGTTTATTTAATATAATGACCCGTTTAATCTGTTCTGGTGTGGCGTCAGCATTTAAAACATCCGCAAACGCTTTTTGCGTCAGAATCATGTCGGATTTAAATGCATTAGCTTCTGAAATTGTGGTGTGATCGATATCGGCTTCAATTTCCAGTTTTTTTAAAACGGCTTTCGCACTCATTTCGATGGCGAAACTTGAACCCAGACCACAACCACAAACACATAAAATTTTCAGCATGTTTTCTCCTCACACTATTTGCAGTTGTTTAGCGAGTTTATAATGGTGCCCTTCTGTATCGACCAGGCGTTTTTTCATGCTTATTAAGTCAATCGGAATAGGCTTATTGCTGCCGTTAATAATGACGGCTTTATTGCGCATTCCGGATTGAATACAACGAACCACTTCACTTGCCATAATGGTGCCCTGATAAATTTCCTCACAGGTGGGATCGCCATTACGCAGTCCATAACCGACAATCGTTTTGCGAATGCGCACACCGATCAACGGTTCAAGTTGCTTAATTAAGGTATCGATTGCGCCCTGAAAGCCCGGTGAATATTCACGTGTATAACCCTCAGAGCACAGGATAATGACGCTGTTCTGTTCACTGAGGCGCTGAGTGATGCGCCCGGCCAGCGTCGCCGTCGGAATCTGACACTCGGGGATTAACGCAAAATCCGCATTCGATTTTATTGCCGATTGCAGCGTCAGTTCACCGCAGTAACCGCCGAGCAACTCGACCATAAATACCCGGCCGGTTAATGCGCGCCCCGTATTCCGCAGTTTTGCCACCTCTTTAAGTACCTGCTCACAGGCAGTGGAAAAGCCCACGGTGTAATCACTGCCGAAGACATCGTTATCAATCGTCATACCGATGCCAAAACAGTTCACACCGAATTCGCTCAGCGTATGTAAAAATTGCAATGAGCCATCTCCGCCGGCCATAATTAATACATCAATACGCAATGCCTTAAGCTGTCGGGTAATGGTTTCGTATTCACTGCGAATTAATTTTCGCGTGGTCCTTCCCGACTGCATAACCGGAATCGAGGTAACAGAGAAATCCACTAAATCGCGTTGTGCAATTTCCTGACAGACATTATCGAGAAGTCCCGGAATACCGCCGTTAAATAACACCATTTCCGCCTGCGTCATTCTCGCAATCTGAAAAATAAAATTATTTATGCCGGTAACATCGCCGCCGCTGATTACCATCCCGATTCTCATTCTCCATTCCTCTCTGGCTCAATGCGTCTGCGGGCTATTGTTTCGGGATACAAGCCTTATATTTGCAAGTGAGATCACAAAAACGAGAGTATTTTGCCGGGTGGATAGATTGACAGCGGGGTTAAAACAGGTGTTTATGTGAATTAAATCACAATTAATAAGCGCGCCCGGTCTGTGAGCTTCGGTTGATAAAACAACGGGTTAAATATCATCAGGCGAAGAGAAACCGTTATTTCTGGCGCGTGTCCGGATAACAAAAAAACCGCGATGCAGATTTGTGATTTTCGCCTCACTTTTCACTGTGATGCTGACGGGTTATTTTGGCGGTCAGCACAGATACCGGTTATTTCGGCAGCGAAAAAGGATTCATCTTGTCCGGTTAAGCGTTCACCGGGTTTTCTTACACGCGCGGCACGATGATGAACGTTTGCGCAAAGCGAGCTGTGTTGTACCGGTGACGTTGGGTGAAGCGGGCATAAAAAAACCCGGCAACGGATGTGCCGGGCGGGAAAACATGCTGAAAGCGTTATTTTGCGTACGCTTCAGTGGAGATGGTCAGTTTGACATCGTCGCTGACCGCAGGCACGTATTTATCCAGTTTGAAGTCAGAACGCTTGATGGTGCCGGTCGCATCAAAACCAATCGCCTGCTTTTTCACCATCGGATGCTCACCCTGCTTGTTCAGCGTGGCGTGCAGCGTAACCGGTTTGGTGATGCCTTTCAGCGTCAGATTACCTTCTACGTCAAATTTGTTATCGCCTTTAGCAATGACTTTGGTGCTGCGGAAGGTCGCGCTCGGGTATTTGGCGACGTCAAAATAGTCGGCGCCTTTAAATTCTTTCGTCAGTGCAGGCACATGGCTGTCAATTTTGGTGACAGGCAAGGTCACGTCAACACGCGACTGCTCGGGTTTGCTGCTGTCGAACACCAGTGACCCCGTGGCATCCGGAATATCGGCGGTAGGATGCGAGAAGCCGAAGTGTTCCCAGCTCATAACGACCGACGTATGCTGTGGGTCCAGCTGGTAGTGCATTGTCTCAGCCTGAGAAACCGGGATATACAGCGCGGCAACTGCGATCAGTGGCAGTGTAAAACGTTTAACATCTTTCACTTTTCATTCCTTTTTTTATGGCGTCACATTGAGTCTGGTGCAAAGCGGCAGGAATAAAAAGTGAAGAGATTTGGCGTAAACAATCAAAATCATTCAACAATATCGACGAGTAATTATTCTACTGCTTATCGTCTGTTCGTAAGATGCGCCACGCTGATTTCTGGCTGCATAACTGGTGATGCAGCTGCGTTAACTGCTGAGTGCTGAGGGCAGCAATATCCTGTGACGTCAGTGTGGGCAGTCCGTTAGCCTGACGCAGCGCCTCGACGGTGGGTTCTTCCTGCGCTGCAGCTAACTGTGTTTTCACCCCGTCGAGATCGGCCGCGTCTGTCACGGACGTCATCTGCTGCAGGAAATCGTCGCAATACTGAATCAGCGTTGTGGCAGACAGGGTCGGTGACTGAAGCGCAAAAAGAATACCGTCGATATCCACACAACGCTGGTAACGGCAGCTGACGACATAACCGATGGGGTGTTCAACACGGTAGCGCTGATAAAATCGCGGCGCGTAAAGCAGCGCCAGCGCGCGCAGTGCGGCCAGCTGTTGAGGATCGGCCAGTGGTATGAACAGCAGAATGGCGCTGTCGTCCGAGGGGTGCGGTATCCTGCTTTCGCCGCTCACCCATGCCCGCGCGGGTAATGTAGGAGAATTGACCTTCAGCACGCTGAGCTGGTGCGCAAGTTGTTGATGTCGAGGGGCATTACCGCCCAGAAGGATGGCCCGCCAGCGCTGCGGCTGCACGGACGACGCCAGGCAGTAAGGCAATTGCCGTAGCAGTTCGCGTATTGCAATACCGGGAATGGCAGAGGTGGCCTCTTCCGTTGTCGGCATCAGGCAGGATAACAGTTGCGCCAGCGCCGCGCTGAGCAACGCCTCGTCGGCGGGTAAGTCCAGCGTCAGTTGCCAGACGCCCTGCCTTTCACACCACTCCCCACCGCCGCCAAAGTGACGCAGTACTGCAAACACCGGGCGCAAGGCGCTTTCGCAGGCCTGACCTGCCGCCAGCGTGCTGTACAGTTCGGGACGAAGTATCAGCGTGCCGGAGGTTTCATCCGGGTGAATGTGTGGCAACGTCACCGCGGTGGTGGGCAGCCTGGCGGGCGGGAAAGGATTAGGGCCGGGATAAAAAAACCACTCAACAGGGGGAACACTGACGTCGGGCACCTGCCAGCGCGCCAGGGTGAGCGCATAACCCTGTACGCTGCGTGAGTCGCCAGCCACGTCAGCGGCACAAACCAGGGTGGTTGCTGGCACGCCGGCCAGCGTCTGTAATAAGGGCGAGAGTTCGGGGCAGTCGCCCGTGGCGGCAAACCCTAAAGCCCGCGCCTGAAGCTGCATTAAGGGCGATAATGCAGCCAGCCGCCGCTGCGCAAGGTGCCAGTAGTGTTGCCGCTGCGTCGCTGTGGTATGACTCAAGGCGGCGAAAAATGACTTCAGTAATGCCTCTACCACGGCGGGTTGCTCACTCGTCACTGTCATCATCAGCCACTGCGTTTTTGCGGACTGATACAGCCATTTTAGCTGTAACTGACTGGCGAGCCCGCGCGAGTACAAGGCGGCCAGCAAGCCGCCGGGGGCTTCATCCAGCAAAAACTCGCGCAACAGCGTGACACTGTCACTTAGCGCCGTTGGTAACAGCCAGCTCAGCGTCACTTCGGACGGGCCGTCCTGCTGCAACATCAGCCTCCTGTCGGCCGATAATTCAACGTCTGGTGCCGGAAGACTGCCCTCATCGCGAAGGGCAAAAGGAGCAGCAAAAATCTCAGCCAGCGTTGCCAGTTCGTCCAGCGGCTGCGGCCCCTGAAGCCACAGCGTCATCGTGCCGGCGTGATAAAAACGCTGATGAAACGCCCGCAGCGCGGCCTGCAACTCAGTGACGTTGTCACCAAAAACCGCCCTGTTGCCGGTCTGAAAGCGCTGGAAACTGGCCGGTGCGATGACCGTTGAGAATATAGCCGCCTCTGCTCTGGCCGCAGCGTGATGCTGCAGCAGCCGATGCTCGGCATCAATCACAGCAATTTCCTGAGTAATGGCCTCTGGCGTTAACCGCGGTGCGCTCAGCATATCCTGCAGGCGCAGCAGGCCATCAGTCAGACTGTCCGGGGCGACTTCAAAAAAAAAGGCGCTCTGGCGCGCCAGGGTGGTGGCATTCACCTGCCCGCCCTGCGCCTGCACCCAGCTCATCAGCCGCCCTTCGTCGGGCCAGCGCTGGCCACCGCTGAACAGCATATGCTCAAGCAGATGCGCCAGGCCGGGCCAGTTATCAGGTTCATCGTGACTGCCCGCCGCCACCTTCACCAGCGCCGCCGCCTGCGTTGCGTCCGGCTGGTGGACGAGCGTCACGCGGAGTCCGTTCAGGGTCAGGCTGCGTGTGTGCATTACAGATTCCGCGTTTTATAGATCAACTGAGAATTGGTGCGGTTGCGGAACTGTAGCTGACCGATTTTGATATCATTGCAGTCTGCCTGACGGCGCGCCTCAAGGATTGTGCCGTGATGCGGTGACTTACTGCAGACCGGATCGGTATTATCGGCATCGCCGGTCAGCATAAAGGCCTGGCAGCGGCAGCCACCAAAGTCTTTCTCTTTTTCATCACAGGAGCGGCAGGGTTCCGGCATCCAGTCGAACCCCCGGTAGCGGTTAAAACCAAACGAGTGATACCAGATGTCTTCCAGCGACTGCTCCAGGACCGAGGGAAAGGCCACCGGCAACTGTCGCGCGCTGTGGCACGGCAGCGCCGTGCCTTCTGGCGTGACGCTCAGGAAAATCGCGCCCCAACCGCCCATGCACGGCTTTGGTCGTTCTTCATAGTAATCTGGCGTAACGAACAACAGATTGGTGAGGCTGCCCCGCTCGTTCATCTGCGTGCGGTAGCGGTTAACGACCGCCTCCGCCCGGGCAATCTGCTCGCGCGTCGGCAATAACCCTTCGCGGTTCAGCTGTGCCCAACCGTAAAACTGGCAGGTCGCCAGTTCAACATCATCCGCCTCCAGCTCAATGCACAGATCGATAATCTTATCGATCTGGTCGATGTTATGGCGATGCAGTACGAAATTCAGCACCATCGGATAGCCGTGAGCTTTCACTGCGCGCGCCATCTCCAGCTTCTGCTGAAAGGCTTTTTTCGAGCCGGCCAGCGCCGCGTTGAGGGTTTCATCACTGGCCTGAAAACTGATCTGAATATGATCCAGACCGGCCTCGCTGAATGCGTCGAGTTTTTTCTCCGTCAGACCAATGCCGGAGGTGATCAGGTTGGTATAAAACCCTAGATCACGCGCCGCTTTGATGAGTTCGGGCAGATCCTTACGCGTCAGCGGTTCACCGCCCGAAAAGCCCAGCTGCACGCTGCCCATGGCACGGGCCTGGCGAAAGACCTCGATCCACTGTGCGGTGGTAAGCTCGCGCGCCTGCTGGGCAAAATCCAGGGGGTTCGAACAGTACGGACACTGCAGCGGACAGCGATAGGTTAACTCTGCCAGCAGCCAGAGCGGTGGGTTGACGCCGGGTTTAAGCTGGGTCACGGAACTGTATCCACTTCTGTTCATAAGCTGACTGCAGGAATTCTTTCACATCTTCGCCCACGCCGCCCGCGTCCGGGAACTGAGCATCCAGCGTGGCAATAATGGAAGCGATATCCTGTTTGCCGTCCACCAGCGCCAGAATGGCCGCAGCGGTTTCATTTAACTTCGCCATGCCTTCGGGATAAAGCACCACATGGCTGTCCTGTGCCGCTTCCCATTGCATACGGTAGCCACGGCGAAAGGCGACAATTGTGTGTTCGTTCATCATTATACCAGTCGGGTTGTGTGCCAGACGGCCTTATCGGTCACGCTGTGATAAGGCGGGCGGTGAAGTTCGTAAGCCATGGTCATGGCATCCAGCAGCGTCCAGAGAATGTCCAGCTTGAACTGCAGAATCTCCAGCATCCTGTTCTGTTTTTCCGCTGTATTACAGAACTCAAGCGCCAGGGCAAGACCGTGTTCCACGTCGCGGTTAGCCTGACTCAGACGGCTGCGGAAGTAAAAATAGCCTTCTTCTTTAATCCACGGATAGTGCTGAGGCCAGCTGTCGAGCCGTGACTGATGAATCTGTGGCGCAAACAACTCCGTCAGCGAACTGCAGGCCGCCTCCTGCCAGTTAGCGCGGCGGGCAAAGTTGACATAGGCATCTACCGCAAAACGCACGCCCGGCAGGACATGCTGTTCAGAAAGCAATGCCTCACGCGTCAGCCCGACCGCCTCGCCCAGCCGCAGCCAGGCCTCAATGCCGCCATCAGCGCCCTGACTGCCATCGTGATCCAGAATACGTTGTACCCATTTACGCCGGGTGGCCGGGTCCGGGCAGTTGGCCATGATGGCCGCATCCTTCAACGGGATACTGGTTTGATAATAGAAGCGGTTCGCCACCCAGCCCTGAATCTGCTCGCGTGTGGCCTGGCCATTGTGCATCGCGATGTGATAAGGGTGATGGATATGGTAGTACGCGCCTTTATCACGCAGCGCCTGTTCGAAGGCCTGAGGCGACAGGGTTTCCGTAATCAGCATCTTTCGTCCTGCAACTGTATCGCCATTCCGTCCTGACTCACCTCAATGCCCTGTTCAGTCAGGTACTGACGCTGAGGCGACTGTTCGTCAAGGATGGGATTGGTGTTGTTAATATGAATAAGGATTTTGCGTTTTGCGGGCAGACGGGCGAGTAACGCCATCAGCCCCTGCTCTTCGGCCAGCGCCAGATGGCCCATGGCCTTGCCGGTATTTTTGCCCACGCCCGCGGAGAGTAATTCATCGTCCTGCCAGACCGTGCCGTCAATCAGCAGGCAGTCCGCCTGTTCGAGCCACGGCAGAATCACCGCATCCGGCTCGCCCAGTCCGGGCGCATACAGCAGTTTCTGGCCGTTTGCGCGGTTTTCAATAAACAGCGCCACGTTATGGCCCGGTAACGGCCGATCGCGATAAGGCGAGTACGGTGGTGCGTTACTGAGGATTGGAATCGCAGTGAACTGGAGATCCGGACAGACGTCCACGCTAAACGGCGCTAACGGGCGAATGGGCCGATGCTGTAAGCCGCCGTTCCAGTGTTTCAGCATGGTGAACACCGGGAAGCCCGTGGTGAGATCGTCATAGACTTCCGGCGTGCACCATACCTGATGCGGACAACCTTCACGCAGACTGAGCAGACCGGTAGTATGGTCTATCTGGCTGTCAGTCAGGATAATGCCGCCGATCGCCGTACCGCGCAGCACACCTTTTTTGATGAGTTCTGGCGTGTGCAAAATCTGCTGACTGATATCGGGGGAGGCATTGCACAGCACCCAGTCCTCACCATTATCGCTGACAATAATAGAGGACTGCGTACGCGGCGTCGCCTGAACGGTGCCGTTACGGACACCCTGACAGTTGGGACAGTTGCAGTTCCATTGCGGGAATCCGCCGCCTGCCGCCGAACCAAGGACTTTAATAAACATGAAAGGGACCAGGTGTTGAAACAAAATGCCCGCACAAGCGGCGGGCAAAGGATTAACGGTTGGAAATGTACAGTGTTACTTCCAGACCGAGGCGCAGATCAACAAATGTTGGTTTTTTCCACATAATTTTCTTCCTTATAAATAAACAGACAAAGAACGTACTGCAAGACAGCATCGTAACAGGGATTAAAATGCGAACCTTGTCACGCTATTTTCTCGCAGACCCTGGGGTGAAATCAACGAAAAGCCCGTAAGAAAACGTGTTAACGGATGCCGGTAAGATGTAAAACCCGCAGCCAGTTTCCCCACGTCAATTTCTCCAGCACGCTTTCATCATAGCCTTTGTCGCGAAAAACAGCGAGCAACCGGGGCAACCCACTGACATCGCCGAGCGCATCGGGCACCGAAATGCCGTCAAAGTCTGACCCGAAGGCCACATGATCGCTGCCCATTATGTTAATAAGGTGATCGCAATGTTTGACGATTTCTGTCAAATCGGTGTCGCTGTCACGTTTTCCGTCAGCACGCAGAAAAGCGTTGCCAAAGTTAATCCCGACCACACCGCCGCTGTCGCGAATCGCCCGAAGCTGATCATCCGTCAGGTTACGGGGTTGCGG
The DNA here is from genome assembly GCF_011044475.1 of Pantoea stewartii. Classification (NCBI taxonomy): domain Bacteria; kingdom Pseudomonadati; phylum Pseudomonadota; class Gammaproteobacteria; order Enterobacterales; family Erwiniaceae; genus Pantoea; species Pantoea stewartii. The sequence continues at coordinate 328,295 of NZ_CP049115.1, read as the reverse complement.
ACAGAGAGCATGCGCATTGGAATGACTGGCGACCAGTGGGGAAAGGCCGAGCCGCGCGGTATCCCAGAATGCCTTCTCGTTCATATGGGACACATCAATCATCATATTCAGCGCGGCCGCCTGCCTGATAAGCGCTTCCCCTTCTGCCGTCAGGCCGGGACCGGTGTCGGGTGATCCCGGAAAGCTGCCGCTAACCCCTTCGCCGAAGCGGTTTTTCAGATTCCAGAAAGGCCCAATCGAGCGCACCCCGGCATGATAAAACGCCGTCAACGCCTCGCCGTCGGGATCCAGCGCATCCGCGCCTTCGATATGGGCGACTAACGCCAAAACGCCCTCTGCGCGACAGGCGTCGATTTCTGCCGCGCTGCGACACAGTTTTACCCGCCCCTCCGCGTGCGCCACGATACGCTGCAGCAGGTCAAGCTGCTGCCACATTATCGTCAGGGGATCATAAGGTTCTTCTGCAGCACGCGTGGACGCGACCTGCGCCAGGTAATCCTTCGGCAGAACAAAAATCGCGCACAGCCCACCTGCGAATCCGCCCTGCTGGATGCGAGGGTAATCCAGATGGCCCTCAGGCACGCCGGCAAAGAACGCCTCAGCAGGCGCATCACGATGGTGCAGCCACAAATTCAGTAACAGATCGTTGTGCCCGTCGAAAACCTGCATAGAAAACCCCCTCAAGAACATCGGGTTATGCTAACGCTGTCGCCCCGCTTCGGCAAATGGCAGCGCACGCCGTGCCACAGCCCATGAATCACGGTTGTCACTTTTGCGTATCAGGTTGTCAGTTTTGCGCGCGCCGCATGGCTGCGCTTTCGCCACACTGAGCTGACACCGAAAAGGAGAACGCAATGTTAACGAATCCCGCCGAGAAATACCGCCCTTTCCCCCTGGTTGACCTGCCTGACCGTCAGTGGCCTTCGCGGTCAATCAGCCGTGCGCCGCGCTGGCTGTCTACCGACCTGCGGGATGGCAATCAGGCGCTGGCTGAACCGATGAGTCGCGCGCAAAAGCTGCAGTTCTGGCAATTATTGCTGGACTGCGGGGCCAAAGAAATCGAAGTCGCCTTCCCGTCAGCCTCACAAACCGACTTTGACTTCGTACGGGATTTGATTGAACAGCAGCGCATTCCTGAAGACGTGACGGTGCAGGTTTTAGCCCCCGCGCGCCACGATCTGATTGAGACGACCTTCTGCGCCCTGAAAGGCGCACCGCGCGCCATTATCCATTTGTACAATGCCACCGCACCGCTGTTCCGGGAACGTGTATTTAACCAGAGTAAAGCGCAGATTGTGGCGCTGGCTACCGACAGCGCGCGGCAAATCCGGGCCGCCTGCGAGGCCGCACCCGAGACACTGTGGACCTTTGAATACTCGCCGGAAACCTTCTGCTTTACCGAGCCAGCGTTTGCCCTCGACATTTGTGAAGCGGTGGCCGCCGTCTGGGAACCCGGGCCTGAGCGCCCCATGATCATCAACTTACCCGCCACGGTTGAAGTTAACACGCCCAATGTGTATGCCGATCAGATTGAATTTTTCTGCCGTCACTTTAGTCGTCGACAGGCAGTGTGCATTAGCGTTCATCCGCATAACGATCGCGGCACGGGCGTTGCCTGCGCGGAACTGGCGCTGTTAGCCGGTGCGGACCGCATTGAAGGCTGCCTGTTGGGTAACGGAGAGCGCACGGGGAATGTGGATCTGGTGACGCTGGCGTTAAACCTTTATACCCAGGGCGTTGCTCCCGGACTGGATTTCAGTGACATGGCCCGTGTGATTGAGGTCGTCACCGCCTGCAATAAACTGCCCGTCCATCCGCGTCATCCCTATGCCGGCGAACTGGTGTTCACCGCGTTTTCCGGTTCGCATCAGGATGCAATCAAAAAGGGGTTTACCTGGCGCGCACAGCAGCAGGAAACCGTGTGGCAGATGCCCTATTTGCCCCTCGACCCGGCGGATATCGGCAGCAGTTATGAAGCGGTGATTCGGGTTAACAGCCAGTCGGGGAAAAGTGGTGCGGCCTGGCTGCTGGAGCAGAACCACGGTCTGCAACTGCCGCGCGCCCTTCAGCAGGATTTCAGTCGGTGTGTACAACAGGAAACCGATGCCCACGGAAAAGAAATGACGCAGCACGCGGTCTGGCAACTGTTCTGTCGTCACTACCAGATTGATCGGCCCACGCTGCGTCTGATGGATGCCCAGAGTGAAAGCGAACAAGGCGAGCAAACGCGCCTGCGCGCCCACGTCCGCCATCACGACCACCTTCTCCCGTTGACAGGCTGCGGTAACGGGCTGTTGTCCGCCGCCGTCAACGCGCTGCGTCACGCCTGCGATCTGACGTTAACGATCGAACATTACCACGAACACACGCTGGGAAAACGCAGCGACAGCCGATCGGTTGCCTATGTCAGTTGTATCAATCTTCAGGGAGAGCGCGCATGGGGCGTCAGCATCGACAGCGATACGTCACGTGCCGCCCTGCAGGCCCTCCTCAACGCGGCAGGTCACTTTCTGCCGCCGGAAAGTAGTCCGTCGGTGCCACACCGAGCACACGACGAAACATCGCACTAAACGCACCGGGGCTCTCATAGCCCAGATCGAGGGCGACCTGTAGAACCGGGTCGCCCTGTGCCAGCCGGGTCAGGGCGATGGCCACGCGCGCACGGCGTACCCACTCGCTGAAATAAAGCCCGGTTTCACGTTCGAAGTGACGGGCCAGCGTCCGGCCAGACACATTAAGCCATTCGCTGGCGCGGGCCAGCGTCCAGTCACCGGCGGGCTCCGCCTGAATCTGCATGCACAATGCCTGTAAACGCGGGCTGTCGGGCACGGGCAAGGCAAAGGGCAGCACATCCATGCCGCGAATTTCATCCAGGATCAGCTCGTAAATCCGTTCCGCCCGGCTGGCGGGCGCATAGGAAACCGGTAAATCCATGGCGCTGACGATCAGCGCCCGCAGCAGGGCCGAAATTTGTACGACCTGGCAACTGGCAGGCAGATCGGCCCTGGCCAGCGGGTCCACAAACAGCACCCGGGCCGCGACCGCGCCGGTAATCTGTAAGCTATGGCGCGTCATGGCTGGCAGCCAGACGCCGCGGCTGGGCGGTACCACCCAACTGCCCTGTTCGGTTTCAACCCGCACCACGCCGCTTAAGGTATGAATCAACTGCGCACAACGATGAAAATGCCAGGGCTCCGTTGCCCCATGCGGATAATCGTGCGCCAGCGGCACCAGCGGACGCGTGCTGAAATCGAAACTGATCGTTGCACTCATTGCGACTTAAGGTACTTATAGATCACCGCTAAATCCTCTTCGCCGTGCCCGGCCTCCACGGCCTGCTGCCAGACGCGGGCGATATTTTCCAGCGCGGGCAGTGTGCTGTCCGACGCCTCAAGCGCCAGCCGGGCATCTTTAAGCGCCCACTGCAGATGCATCTGCGGCGTGTAATCTTCGCTTTCCATCATGGCGAGCTTCATTTTGGCATACGGCGCGGCCAGCGGACCGCCGTCCAGCACCTGCCACAGATCGTGGGTTGAAAAACCAAACTGTTCAGCGAGTCGGTTGCTCTCCGCCAGACTTTGCATCAGGCCGATTAACCAGCTGTTGATCACCAGTTTCATACGCGAACTTTTGCCCGCCTCGCCCAGCCACTGCGTGCCTTTACCTATCGCGGCAAACACCGCTTCAGCAGCCTGGGCACGCGAGCGGTCGCCGCTGGCCAGCACCAGAATCTGGGCGTTTTCCGCAGGCGCTTTGGTGCCGGAAACCGGTGCATCGATAAACACCACATCCGGGCGCGTTTGAGCAAAGAAGGCGATCAGCGCATCGGTATTTTCAACGCCAATGGTCCCCATCTGACACAGCGTGGCGCCCTGCTTCAGAGCCGCGTTCACCTCATGCAGCACCTGCGCTGTCGTTTCGCCATCGGATAACATCGCAATCACGACATCAGCCTCGCTTACCGCTTCAGATGCCGAATCCGCAAGGTTCAGCCCGGCGTCAACCAGGTCTTCGCCCCGTGCGCGCGTGCGGTTCCAGCCGTGAACCTCAAACCCTTTTTTCAGTAAATTCGCTGCAAAGGCGTGCCCCATGGCACCCAATCCTAAAACCGCTACGTTCATGCTGATTTCCTTGTAGTGAATAGTCAGGCCCGTGTTGCTCATACGGGTTGGCGTAAGATAAAAGGTAGCATCGGTTACCTCGTCCTTCCGTTAACGTCCGCTGTGGCTTCCCAAACCAGTTACTGACAACGCCGCCTGTCGTTCGGCCCGCAACCGGGCCAAACGCGGGAGAGATCTACCCAGGATGCCCGTCTCACGGTTACATCCATCGGCTGAACATTTACGTTTTTCCAGACAACAGACAAAACCATTAACATAAGGGCGATTGTGCCCGTGGGTTCGTTTATCTCCCTATACTGCGACCTGCCGCCAGTCGTCATGGCGTTCGACCCGCATCGGGCTGGCGACATCCCCTGGATAGCCGCTTTCAGGCCAAATACAGAGGGATATTAAGCGATTACGCCGGTAAAGCCTGCCGTTTTTTGTGCTGCCTGCCATCTTTTCTCTGCCGCTGACTGCGACGGCAAGCGGATGCCCGGTATCGTGCGCAACCGGGTCGATACCGGCTTAGAATCAGCCCCTGAACAGGGCTTTTATGCGGTCGCGGAATGGCGTTATATGAGCAATATTGCCGCAGATGACAGCAACACAGTGCGTGCACCTTCGTATGCCGTAACGGTGGTAAACAGCGGCTAAAAATGGCTGGTTGATGCATAAACACAGGATCTGGTTGGCCGGGTCGATAATCTGGTTGACTATATGGGCTCAGTCATCGTCAACGAAAGCAATGGCCGTTATTACGAATCTGCTCCGGGACGCAACTACAGCGTTGGCCTGACAGTTCCAGTAAACGCAGGCGGCTGCGCAGGTGCTTCGTGGCCGCTGACTCGCTCTTTCCCTTATTTTTCAGGCATGACGTTGTTACATGCCGGGATAATTTTGCGGGACGCCGCGAATGGATCCCTGCGTTCTCGTGTGGGCCGAGGGTGCTGAGGCTGACAGGACCTTTATTTCGGCCCTGACATGGCTGGAAACCAGACGCGGTGTCGCGCGCCTGGCAATGCGGGACAGTGAACAGGCGCAGCGCTTACGCCACGCGTACCAGACCCAGGTGCTGGCGGTGTATCATGAGCGGACGCTGGCAGGATTGCACGCAACTGCGCACGGCTGTATGTGCCCGTTCGACGTGCTGACACCCATGCGTTGATTGCAGCGACGGCGATGCAGCCTGATCTGATTCTGGTGACACATCAGCCGAAAGACGTCCAGGGAATGAGCATGATGCTGCTCATCCCCTGGCAAGTCGCTTAACCCTTACAGGGCGTTAAGTTTTGCACGCACATCGTCACAACTGCCGGTTTCCCCCAGGCGAGGAAAAATGCGTTCAATGCTGTTTTCGTGCGTATCGCTATTTAAATCCGTCATCGCATCGACCGCTAACGTGACGTTGTAACCTAATTCGTAAGCCTGACGTGCCGTCGACTCTACGCCGATACTGGTGGCAATACCGCAGATCACCACCTGCGTAATACCGCGTTTTTGTAGCTGATCATGAAGCGTGGTTTGATTAAACGCGCCCCAGGTGTGCTTAGTGACGGTGATATCGTTGTGTTGCGGTGTCATCGCCGGTACCAGTGTGGCCCAGTTTGCCGGTAATTCGCCCTGATGCCGGGGGGATTCGGTTCGGCCCGGTGCGCCGCCCGCGACATTCACAATCACGACAGGCAGGTCTTTTTCACGAAAGGCGGCCGCCAGGGCTGCGCAGCGTTCAATAACCGGCTGTGGCTCATGCACAACCGGCAGCGCAACAATCCCCTCTTGCAGATCGATAACAATCAGAGCGGTTTTCGCATCAAGTGTGGTTAAAGCCATGGTGAGTCCTCTGGAAACAGTATAAGAAGTATGGCGCAGGCTGATGCCGCTACGCACCGCCGGTTCGCCGCCAGTGCCCGAACAGGCGCGCCATACAGGGGGAGGCAATTATAGCGTGCCGGGCAGCGCTGAACAGGCGCGGGTCGTTTCAATTTGTAAGTCAGGCTGATTAATGGGCAAACCCGATCCGGTGCTCAGCGTCGCTCGACATAGTGAATCAGGCTGTGAAAGCGCAGGCGCGTATCCAGCGGATTGCGATAACTGTGGGCCACGTCCGCGCGGAACTGAAAGGCCTCGTCCCGCTTCAGCCGCCGCCAGGTATCAGCAATGCCCAGCAACAGCTCGCCTTCCAGCACCACCACCTGCTCGATCACGCCTTTTTCATGCGCGGCAGAATCACTCTGCGCGCCTGGTGCCAGCTCAACGGCAAGCAAATCAAAGCGTAGCCGATCGTCATAAGGTAACAACGGCGTCACCGCCATCTGCGCATTGTGCTGGCGATAACGGGCCACTTCCCCTTCGGCGATGGGCAACTGATGAACAAAAAACGAGAACGGGACATTAAAGCCGGTGGCGATTTTCCACAGGGTGGCAATCGTCGGGCTGGACTCGCCGCGTTCAATTTGCCCCAGCATCGCCTTACTGACGCCTGTTTTCTCGGCGGTTAACGTAAGGCTCCAGCCATTGGCTTGCCTCAGTTGTTTCAGCGCCTCGCCAAGATAGTGATGCAAATTTTCCATATTGTCTCCTGCATAAGCGCATCAGTGTAGCACTTGTGCGTTATAGCGCACTATGCGACGATGTGCGCTATAACGCACAAGAGGAAGAGACTATGTCACTGCGCCATCCGCCGTTTCCCGTTACCCTGCCTATGGTGGTGTCAGGCTTTGTCGCCGTGCTGGTCGGCTACAGCAGCACAGGTGCGATTGTTTATCAGGCCGCCCAGGCGGCTGGTGCGCCGCCTGCGCTGATCGCAGGCTGGTTCTCCGTCATTGGCATCGCAATGGGAATCGCCTCAACGGGGCTTTCCCTGGCTTACCGCATGCCGGTGCTGGCCGCCTGGTCCACGCCGGGGGCGGCCTTGCTGGCCACCAGCCTGCCGGGCACGTCTCTCAATGAGGCCGTGGGCGTATTTGTTTTTGCCAATGTCCTGATTGTGTTATGCGGGGTCACGGGCCTGTTTGCCCGCCTGATGAATCACATCCCGGCGTCGCTGGCGGCTGCCATGCTGGCGGGCATTTTACTGCGCTTTGGCTTGCAGACGTTTAGCGACTTCGCCGTGAACTTTCCCCTCGCCGCCACGATGTGTATGAGCTGGTTACTGGCGCGCCGCTGGTTTGCCCGTTATGCCATTCTGATCACGCTTCTGGTCGGTGTTACCCTGGCGGTAACCCAGAACAGTCTTCATTTTCCGGCGCAGGCTGCCCGTTTCAGCCTTCCTGCGCCTGTCTGGCCGTCGTTTTCACTGCACACGCTTATCGGTATTGGTCTACCCTATTTTTTAGTCACCATGGCGTCACAAAATGCGCCCGGCGTCGCCACCCTACAGGCACACGGCTATCGTCCGTCGGTGTCCGGGCTCATGAGCTGGACCGGATTACTGGCGTTGGTTCTGTCGCCGTTCGGCGGATTTTCGGTGTGTGTGGCGGCCATTACGGCAGCGATTTGTATGGGCGAAGAGGTCGATCCCGATCCCCGTCGTCGCTGGATTGCCGCGGCAGTGGCCGGCGGATGTTATCTGTTGGCTGGCGTGTCCGGTGCGCTGATTGCGGTGCTGTTCAGCGCACTGCCGGCTGTAATGGTGCACGTAGTGGCGGGCCTGGCGCTGGTGACGACCCTGGGCGGCAGTCTGCAACGGGCACTGGCAGAGCCTGCTGACCGCGACAGCGCGCTGTTGGCTTTTTTAATCACGGCGTCGGGCGTGACGCTTTTAGGGATCGGGTCGGCGTTTTGGGGATTAGTGGGTGGCGTTATCGCGCATCTGTTATTAAAACGTAAAACAGCGTAACATCATCTGGGCATTGGTTATTTTCCCGGCAGCGGGCGAAAAAACCACGCATTTGACCTCTTTTTCTGCGGTTTGATTTGCCATTGCCCCACGTAAAATCACCGTAATTGACGATAACACGCGATCTTCTGCCTCAGACAACGACCGATAAGGGCCTAACAGGTGGCAAAAACTTTTCTGCGCAGCGGCAATCTGGATGCGGTTCTGGCTTTAGGTGAGAACGGCCAGCCGGTATTTACGTCCGCCCTGCAAATCCGTGAGACCCTGCGTTTGCGCCGCCAAAGCGCACTGGCAGACTGCCTGGCGATTCCGCAAACCAATGAACGTGGCGACCGGCTTGACTGGTACGCCCCTTTTTCCGGCAAAGTCAAATCCTGGATGGCCGCGAGCGATTATGAACGCCGTCAGGCGTTGCAACATCTCACCGCCTGCCAGCAGGATCTGCAAGCCATTAGCGCCCGCGCCCGCGAGGCTGCCAATCCGGCGATGCGCCTGTTTGGCGCGCTACTCGGCAAGAGCCTGCAATTCCCTAATCAGCAATATGTTTATCTGGTGAACGGTAAACCTGTCATCACCTTTTGGGGATTTGTGGATGCGCAGGAGCGCAACCGTGATGATGCACTCGCCTGCCTGCGTGAAAGCCTGGAGGAGTCGCTGCCTGCTTCGCTGGTCGAACTGCCACCCGAGCCTGTTGTGCCGCCTGCGCCCGAACCGGTGGTGGTGCCCGAAACCGCCGCGGTGGTACCGCCGGTCGCAGAGGTGCCCGCGCCTGAGCCGGAACCTGTACCAGAGCCTGTGCCCGCTCAGGCCGCGCGTCGTCCGGCTTTCCGTCTGTGGTATCTGATTCCGACGCTGGCCGTTGCCGCAGCGGCCGCGACGGCGGTTATCCTGCATATGCCGCAATCGGAGCCCGTCACGCCGTCCGCCCGGGTCGCCCAAAATACCGCCCCTGTTGCCGCTATCAGGCCGGCAGCCATGGTGCCGGCTGAAAAACTGGCTGACACTTTGCCGCAGAAACCGGCCGCCGTGGTAGCGGGTGCGCAAACCGCCGCCAGCGCTGCGCCTGTGCCTGCAGCGGCACCGTCTGCGACGCTTTCCAACGTGGTTGCGCCTGCGGTGCCCGCGAAACCCGACGATCTGGTGGTGACACCGGATGCCGTCCGTGATGGTCAGGTTCAGGTGATTGACGGACGCTGGCGCGTGGAGATCGAAAACATCAAAACGCCAACCGGTAAACCCCCTGTCATGCACTTCCAGTTTAACAATGGCAAGGGCAGCGTACAGATCAACCAGGGGAACACCACCTGTAAGGCCGATGTCACGGCGGCGATGACCAGCGCGGGTAACATGGTGATAGAAAGCCGCTTTACCGCCCGGTGCGCGGACAAATCGCGTTACCGTATGCCGATGTTAGTGTGTCATTCCAGCATTGGCGCCGCCGCCTGCGAAGCGCAATACACCGGGGATCGTGTGTATCCCATTACGATTAAGCGTGAGAGTAAGTAACTATGTTGGCTCCCCTGATCGATGATAAGCAAAAAATTTCTCTGATTGAGAACAGCGGCGTGCAGTTCCTGGATTTTGGTCTGCAACTCTCCGCAACCCAGGCGCGCCGTCAGTTTGTGCGCCAGACCGCAAATGGCCCGTTACTGCGTCTGAATATGGACGGTAACAGCGGTAAATTTTTACTTTACCCGCAGGACGGTGGCGCACCGGAAGTCGTGCGTCCCGAAACCGATATCGCGCTGTCCGACTCCCTGACCTTACTGGAAGCCTGCTGGCTGCCGCTGCCAATGCTGCGTTGCGCCTCAGGTCGTCGCTTTATCGGCGGCCCGGAAAACTGGGCGCGCATGCGGTTAGTGGCGCTGGAGAAACCTGACAGCGCAGGCAACACGCACCGCGTTACGCTGGCGTTTGATACGCGCTGCGTGGCGGAAGAAGATGGCGGCGAACAGTTGGGACTGACGCCATCCGACGCACAGAACGGCGTTACCTTTGCCCTGGCCTGGCACAACTACGAGCTGGGGGAATTTCTTGATCACACCTGGGTAGATGGCTGGCTGCGCGAATCCTTCACCGACCGCGTGTCCGATCGCCGTGAACAGGCCATCAGCCAGGCGCTACGTGAGTTTGAATATCAGGCGCACTACCTCAACCTGCTGGAATTGCTGGGCGAGCAGCTTAACCTCACGGAGATTCACATCCAGGCCGCAACGCTGCAAACGCCAGCCGTCAACGTGGATATCATTCTTGACGTCGGCAACTCGCACACCTGCGGTATTCTGGTGGAAGACCATCCGGAAGAGAGCAACGGCCTGAAGCAGACCTACGAGCTGCAGATGCGCGATCTGTCTCAACCACATCGTGTGTATAACGAGCTGTTCGACAGTCGGCTGGAATTTGCCGAAGCGCGTTTTGGTAAAGCCAACTTTTCGCTGGAAAGCGGCCGTGAGCAGGCCTTTATGTGGCCTTCACTGACCCGCGTCGGACGCGAAGCCAGCCGCCTGGCCTTGCAGCGTGCCGGCCTGGAAGGCAGCACCGGGCTGTCCAGCCCGCGGCGTTACCTGTGGGACGAAGCGCGCTATCAGCCGGGCTGGCGCTTCAATCAGCAGAGCCCGCAAGGTGAACCGCAGGCCTGCGCCGCCCCTTTCACCTCACTGATGAATGACGAAGGTCAGCCGCTGTATGCGCTGCCGCTGGATGAACGCCTGCCGGTGTTCTCCGCTCACTACAGCCGCAGTTCACTCATGACGTTTATGCTGTGTGAGCTGCTGGCCCAGGCACTGATGCAAATGAACAGCGCGGCACAGCGTCAGCGCATGCCGCAAAGTCATGCACCGCGCCAGCTGCGTCATGTGATTCTGACGCTTCCGTCCGCCATGCCAAAACCTGAACGTGAAATCTTTCGTCGTCGCATGCAGGAAGCGATTGCGCTGGTGTGGAAAGCCGAAGGCTGGCATCCGGCCGACGAGGAATTTACGGCGGAGACGCAGGCGCAAAGCAGTAAACCCGTGCCGGACGTACAGATGGAGTGGGATGAAGCCACCTGCGGTCAGATGGTGTGGCTGTTTAACGAAACCCAGGTGAACTTTGCCGGCCGCGCAGAAGACTTCTTCAGCAGCATGGCGCGTCCGGATCGTCCGCGTGAAGCCGATGAGCAGCCCGGCAAGAGCCTGCGCATTGCCTCTATCGACATTGGCGGCGGCACCACCGACCTGGCGATTACCCAGTACCGTCTCGATGACGGCCAGGGCAATAACGTCAAAATTACGCCGCGTCTGCTGTTCCGTGAAGGCTTTAAGGTGGCAGGCGACGATATATTACTGGATGTGATTCAGCTGTGGGTTTTGCCGGCCCTGCAACAGAGCCTGCAGAAAGCCGGCCTGACGCTGGCCGAACCGCTGATCAACAAACTGTTTGGCCACGACAGCCGGATGGACGGTCAGGCGACGCTGCGGCAGCAAGCCACGTTGCAGGTGTTTATTCCCCTGGCGCAGGCGGTGCTTGAACGTTACGAGAACTGGGATCCCCTGGAAAGCCATGCCGAAATCAATGCGCTGTTTGGTGAGCTGGTCGATCAGCGTCCGGCAGACGCGGTGCTGGCGTTTGTTAATGGCGAAATCCAGCGTGAATTAGGCGGCAACAGCCGCTTTGACCTGCTTGAGGTGCCGCTGGTGGTCAGCATGGCGCAGCTTCACGGCGAGTTTATGCAGCACCGCATGGCGATCATTCCGGCACTGCGATCTATGTGTGAAGTGGTCTCACTGTATCAGTGTGACGTCCTGCTGCTGACCGGACGGCCCTCACGCTTCCCCGGCATTCAGGCGCTGGTGCGTCATCTGCAACCGCTGCCGGGCAGCCGAATTTTGTCGTTGGAAGGCTATCACACCAGTGACTGGTATCCGTTTAACAAACATGGTCGTATCGATAACCCGAAATCCACGGCCGCCGTGGGCGCGATGTTATGCCTGCTGGCCCTGGATTTGCGCCTGAGCAGCTTCTGGTTCCGCGCGGGGGATTTCGAGCCCTATTCCACGATCCGTTATCTCGGCATGCTGGACGAAAACCAGGCCCTGACCGATGAGAACCTGTGCTACAGCGACATCGACCTGGACGATCCCGCTTTCTCGCTGGATCGCAAAAGCAGCTTCCGGATTCGTGGCAACGTCTGTCTGGGCTTCCGCCAACTGGATAATGAACGCTGGCCCGCGTCGCCGTTGTACAGCCTGACGCTCAATGATGCCGCGCTGGCGCGCAAGGTTGCAGGTGAAAGCGTGCTGCGCGTGAAGCTGGCGGTGAAAGCCGGTCCGGATGCGCCTGGCCCCGAGACGTTGGTGTTAAGCGAAGCCCGACTGGACGATGGTACGCGCGTTCCGCTTGAACATCTGAGCCTCAAACTGAATACTCTCTCCGCCACTGGCAATGCCAATGCGCAATACTGGATTGACAGCGGGAGTGTATGTAAACGATGAGATCGGTTAAACCCCGCCAGCCGCAAACGCTGGCAAAACGCCTGAGTTTATTGCAGGACGCCCTGAATGGCAGCCTGGCATGGATTGAAAACACCCGCGAACAGTCGCCCCGTCTGGCACTGGAAGCCGAAACCCTGACCCTGCAGTTACGTCAGGCCCGTGTGCAAACGCAGGCGCTGGCGCAGCAGGTGGCCCGCCCCGTCACCTTAGCCCTGTTTGGGCAGTCTCAGGCAGGCAAAGCCTGGTTGTTAACGGAGATGGTCGCCGATGCCCAGGGACAGTTAATCACCGCGCTAAGCGACAAGCCGGTTAACTATTTTCAGCATATCAACCCGGGTAATCTTGATTTCGCCACGGCGACGCGGTTTACCCATCAGCGCGAGCCGCTGTCGTCGGAGTGGCCGGTAGAGCTGGCCCTGATGAGCGAAGCCGAGGTGCTACGCCTGGCGATTTCGTGTGGCGAAGGCGTCAGCCAGCCCGATACCGCAAACATCGACAGCGTGATACAACGTCTGCAGCGTCACCGCTTAACGACGCCACTGCCTGGCCTGGAGAGCGATGCGCTGGTCACGCTCTGGTCATGGTGCCGCCGCCATCATTTGTATGATGCACAACTGGATCGGCACTTCTGGCCTCAGGCGGTTGAACTGGCCCCGTGGCTGAGCGTTGACGATCGGGTCCAGTTGTTCTCTCTGCTCTGGCCCGCCGAACCGGCCCTGAATGAGCTGGTGCGGAGCTTGCTGCATCTGCGCCACCAACTGCGCAACAGTACACGCGTGCTGGGGCCGCTTAGCCTGTTAACCGATTCGTCTCTGCTGCCTGCCGAACAGCTTATCGTCCCGGCCAGCGAACAGGATCTCTCGCTGCACATTGAGATCTGCCCGTTAAACGGAAACCGCCTGGCCAAGCCGCAACATGTGGCGCTGGGATTACTGGCGCTGCTGACGCTGGAGGTGACGATTCCGCTCAGTTCCACGCCGCGCACCGCGATCTATGACGAAGCGGACATGCTGGAGCTGCCTGCACCCGGTACGCCGAGTGATGCGGCGCTGCGGGAAGAACGCCAGCGCCTGCAGCAGCAGGATGCGCTGCGCGCACGGCTGCTGGAGCACAAACGTACACTGCTCCCCGGCATCTATGCCGCCCGCCAGGGCATCGATTTGCTGCTGATCTGCACCGCCGCCAGCCAGCGTCAGGATGTGGATATCGCCAGCCGCGCCCTGCGCGAATGGCAACGCCTTCAGCCGAAAAACGACGCGGGTGAAAAACCGCGTCTGATTTGGGCGATCACGCCTTATGATGCGCGCCATCAGCAGGTGAATGTGGATGAGGCGGTACAGCGTCAGGTCGGCCAGCCGGGTCAGCAATGGGGTTCCATGCTGGCACTGGATCGCGCCGGTGTGGATCGCATGTCCGAATGGTTACAGGATGAGATGCAGCCAGAGGCCCGCCGCGATCAGCTTATCGCGCAACTGGCGCAAATTCAGCACATGGTCGTTGAACGTCGGCTACAGCCCTGGACCGAAGCCGGTGCGTCACCCGATCAGGCGGCGCGCAAGCAGAACATCGCGGATACCTTGTTGAAATGCCTGCAACATCGCACCGGTTTGCATGGAGAACTGCTGGAGCGGTTGCAGCCTTCCCGTGAAGCCCTGCGTCAGCTGTGGCTGAATCAGTCGGGCTCATCCGTTCCTGCCGCCACCACCAGTATTCAGGCACCGGAGAACCAGTTTGGTATCGGTTTTGAGTTCGACCTGTTCAGCGATGCTGAAATTGAACAGCCCGCGCCTCAGCAGTCCAGCTTTGGCCAGGGCCTGACTCAGTTCCCGCGCCAGGTCTTCAGCCTGTGGCTGAACCATCTGCGCCAGTTGCCGGAAAATCAGAGCCTGCTCACGCTGCTGAATATCGACAAAGCCACGATGGAATGGTTAATAGAAGAACTGATCACCGCCAGTTTCCGCACCGGTATCCTGCAGTCGCTGCAAACCGCCCTGCATGAACCGGACGCGCAGAGCATGTCGCATGAGTCGCGCGCCGATCGTCAGGTGACGCGTGCCATGACGGTATTGGGGGATTTCGTCGCGTGGCTGGGCTTCCTGCAGCGTCCGGAAGCGGAACGTCCGGCCAGCCGGGTTAACCGTGGCCAGTCGATCTTCTCACGTCCGCCTGCGCCGAGTGTGAATTTCAGCGCCGGTCAGCGACTGACAAAACTGTCGGCTACGCCAGCAAACCACACGGCGTACTACATATATGACTGGCTGGTGGGCCTGAACACGGTCATTATCGAAAACAACGGCTATACCGGTGGAGGCGATCTGCCGGTCAGCGCGCGCGAAGCGCTAGCCGACCTGCTCAAACCGCTGCGTAACTAAGCGTATATCAGGTGCAGTTCGCCACTCAGCGACTGCGCCGCCTCTTCCAGCAACGCCAGAACCGGGGCCAGATCCGCGTCGTGTCGATCGGCATTCAGCAGATAAATCTCCGCCGGCAGGGCCATGCCACCTGTCAGCCAGTCCCAGAGCGCGTCCAGGTTATTGCCGAAGTCGCCGGAACAGTCGCTTTGCGCGGCAAACTGCCGGTAAAAGGCATCGCGATCCGCCAGCTCACCGAGATCAAACCGTAGGCGCAACATCGTTACTGCACCGGCTTAAAACTGCGATAGTGGTCAGTGGAAAGAAACACCAGCCCGTCTGACGAATATACCAGGCGATCCGCCTCACGATGGCCACAGCGGTAGTTCACATCCGCCTCATACCACTGCCGATCGGAACGTTCAGGTAGCTTTCTTTCGCGGTTGGAAAAGCGATCGCCGCCAATCGCCCGACCCGGGAGCACGTCACACAGATTGCCCTTCGCAGGATTCCAGCCCAGACGGCGAGCCTGCTTCTTTGTGATGTAGTAATCGGGCAATTGCTGATGCTGTAGCACCCAGCGGGCGACGGTTCGCACATCCGTTAAGGCGGCGATGTCTGCGGCAGAGGTTTTGGCAGGTGCAGACGTCAGATAGGGTCGCAGACCTATCCAGGAGAGGATAAGGATGAGGACTAATCCTAACCACAGTTTTTTTGACATGATGACATCCCTGGAAAACAGGATGCAGATAATAGCAGTTTTCTCAGCGGATAAAACAGCGCGGGCCAGATGACCTGGCCCTGGCGGGGTTTACTGCATTGCAGCCTGCGACGGCACACTGTGACGACGCCACGCACCCGGAGCAACACCATACTGACGCTTGAAGCTGCGGTTGAACGACTGCTGCGAGTCAAAGCCTAGCGAAATGGCTACGTTCAGAATAGGTTCATTGGTGCTGGTCAGGCGATCCGCTGATTTTTTTAATTTTTTCATACGGATATATTCACCCAGTGGATAGCCTGTGTGCTCTTTAAACATCCGTTGCAGGTGCCATTTTGAGTAGCCCGCGCGCTCAGAAACCGTATCGAGATCGAGGCGTGCTTCAATATTGTTGTCAATCCAGTTAATCAGATCGTGAATAAAAGCGTTACTCATCATTTGTCTTCTCCGGTCGCGACAGCGAACAGTATTAGTATCAGTTGCAGTTACACTTAAAGCGTGACTGACAATGCCATTTAATGCAAGTTTAATTAATACATTAAATGCCGCACATTTTATGGGGACTTACCTCATGCCCTGTCAGGCTGGATGCTGGCCGATAAATCATCGCTCATCAGACCGCACATAAAGTGTATCAGTTATTCTTGCAGTTCTCAGACACACAAGCCTACACTCCTCGCGATAAATTGCAACCATAGAAGTTGCAAATATTGGCCTGCGGGCTTTACTTCACTGTTCATCGCGGAATCACAACAATGATAAGCAACTGGGTTCGTCAGGGAGTTACCCTGCTGGGGATGGGACTGGTCATCAGTCAGTTAAGTGGATGTGACACGGGTCAGGCGAACAGCGCCCCGCCGCCGCCGCCCGAGGTGAGTGCGGCTGTGGTGGTGACAAAACCGGTCAGTCAGTGGGACAGCTTTAATGGCCGCATAGAAACGGTTGAAAGCGTCCAACTGCGTCCACGGGTTTCAGGCTACATCACCACGGTTAATTACCATGAAGGGGATGAGGTGAAAAAGGGTCAGGTCCTGTTCACCATTGACGACCGTAGCTACCGCACCGCACTGGATCAGGCGAGAGCCTCGCTGGCGCGTGCGCGGAGTCAGGCCAGCCTGACCCGCAGTGAATCGGCGCGCACAGAAAAACTGCTCGGTACTCAGGCGGTATCACGTGAGATGTGGGAGCAGCGACGCGCCAGCGCCAGCCAGGCGCAGGCCGATGTGCAGGCCGCCGAGTCGGCTGTCGCCATGGCCCAGCTGAATCTGGATTTTACCCGCGTCACGGCACCCATTGACGGCCGCGCTAGCCGGGCCATGATCACCGCAGGAAACCTGGTAACCGCCGGGGACAGCGCCAGCGTTCTGACGACGCTGGTTTCACAAGACAAGATGGTGGTCTATTTCGACGTCGATGAAACTACCTTCCTGCACTACCAGGCCATGGCGCGTCAGGGCCAGCAACGTCATGCCCTGCCCGTCGAGATTGCGCTGGCAGGCGAACAGGGTTACCCGCACCGGGGTAACGTCGACTTCCTGGATAACCAACTCAACGCCAGCACCGGCACCATTCGCATGCGTGCGCAGCTGGATAACCATCAGCGTATCTTTACGCCTGGCCTCTTTGCGCGCGTTCGCCTGCCGGGTCGTGCAACCTTCAACGCCCTGTTAATTGACGATAAAGCCGTGCTGACCGACCAGGATCGCAAATATGTTTATATCGTTGATGCTCAGGGGAAAGCGCAGCGCCGCGACATTAAGCCTGGTGCCATGGCTGACGGACTGCGTATCGTCGAGGCCGGTTTGCAGGCGGGCGACCGGGTCATCGTTGCCGGACTGCAAAAAGTGTTTATGCCCGGAATGCCGGTGACGGCCAAAACTGTCGATATGGCCGCTACCGCCGCTCAATAACCCGAGGTTGATATGGATTTTTCCCGCTTTTTTATTGATCGGCCAATCTTTGCCGCCGTGCTGTCGGTATTGATTTTCATGACCGGCCTGATCGCCATACCGTTATTGCCCATCAGTGAGTATCCCGACGTGGTGCCGCCGAGCGTGCAGGTGCGCGCCGAATACCCCGGCGCGAACCCAAAGGTCATTGCCGATTCCGTGGCGACCCCGCTGGAAGAAGCGATTAACGGCGTCGAAAACATGATGTACATGAAGTCCGTCGCCGGTTCGGATGGCGTGCTGGTGACCACCGTCACGTTTCGTCCCGGCACCGATCCGGACCAGGCGCAGGTTCAGGTACAAAACCGTGTCGCTCAGGCGGAAGCGCGACTGCCTGAAGACGTGCGCCGGCTGGGCATTACGACGCAAAAAATGTCGCCTACGCTGACCTTAGTGGTGCATCTGTTTTCGCCGGGCAGTACCTATGATTCTCTTTACCTGCGTAATTACGCCACGCTGAAAGTGAAAGACGAACTGGCCCGCCTGCCAGGCGTCGGGCAGATCCAGATCTTTGGTGCAGGCGAATATGCCATGCGCGTCTGGCTGGATCCCAATAAGGTGGCCGCACGCGGCCTGACCGCCGCCGACGTCGTCAGCGCAATGCAGGAGCAGAACGTGCAGGTTTCTGCCGGGCAGCTTGGTGCGGAACCGCTGAAAAAGCAGAGCGATTTTCTGCTGTCGATCAACATGCAGGGCCGGCTCGAAAATGAGCAGCAGTTCGGCGATATCATTTTAAAAACCGCTGAGGACGGCTCGCTGGTGCGGCTGCGCGATGTGGCACGCATCGAAATGGGTGCGGGCAGCTATGCGTTGCGTTCGCAGCTGAACAATAAAGATGCCGTCGGCATTGGTATTTTTCAGGCCCCCGGGGCCAACGCGATCGATCTTTCCAACGCGGTGCGAGCCAAAATGGATGAGCTGGCCACCCGCTTTCCTGACGATGTGAAATGGGCAGCGCCCTACGATCCCACTGTGTTTGTGCGCGACTCCATCAAGGCCGTGGTCCAGACTCTGCTGGAGGCAGTCTTTCTGGTCGTGCTGGTGGTGATTCTGTTCCTGCAAACCTGGCGGGCCTCGATCATTCCCCTGCTGGCGGTCCCTGTTTCCGTGGTGGGCACGTTCAGCGTGCTTTACCTGCTCGGATTCTCGCTTAACACCCTGAGCCTGTTCGGTCTGGTGCTGGCCATCGGCATCGTGGTGGATGATGCCATCGTGGTGGTGGAAAACGTTGAGCGCAATATTGAAATGGGTCTGTCACCCAAAGCGGCGGCGCATCAGGCCATGCGCGAAGTATCGGGGCCGATTATCGCTATCGCGCTCGTGCTCTGTGCCGTGTTTGTGCCGATGGCGTTTCTGTCGGGCGTCACCGGTCAGTTTTACAAGCAGTTTGCCACCACCATTGCCATTTCGACCGTCATCTCTGCCATCAACTCGCTGACCTTATCGCCTGCGCTGGCAGCAATGTTGCTTAAGGATCACCAGGCCGCCAAAGACAGGCCCACGCGCCTGATCGACTGGCTGTTTGGCTGGATTTTCCGCCCGTTTAACCGTTTCTTTCACCGCACGGCCCATGGCTACGAGTCGATGGTAGCGAAAACCCTGCGGCGGCGCGGCGCGGTGTTTGGCGTGTATCTGGTGTTACTGGCGGGTGCCGGCTGGATGTTCCATGCCGTACCGGGCGGATTTATCCCCACGCAGGATAAGCTTTACCTGATTGGCGGCGTGAAAATGCCGGAAGGATCGTCGCTGGCGCGCACGGATGAGGTCATCCGGCAGATGAGTGAAATCGGTCTGCAAACGGAAGGCGTGGCCTATGCGGTTGCCTTCCCGGGCCTGAATGCGCTGCAGTTTACTAATACGCCGAACAGCGGCACGGTGTTTTTCGGCCTGAAACCTTTCAGTGAACGTAAGCGCACGGCGGCGGAGATTAACGCGGACATCAATGCAAAAATCGCCCGTATCCAGCAGGGGTTTGGCTTCTCCATTATGCCGCCACCGATTCTGGGTCTGGGCCAAGGTTCGGGCTATTCGATTTATGTACAGGATCGGGCCGGATTGGGCTATGGCGCACTGCAAACCGCGATTAATACACTCTCCGGCGCGGTAATGCAGACGCCGGGCATGCACTTCCCAATCTCGTCTTATCAGGCCAACGTACCGCAACTGGATGTGCAGGTTGACCGTGATAAGGCCAAGGCACAGGGCGTGGCGCTGACGGATTTGTTCAGTACGCTGCAAACTTATCTGGGGTCATCCTATGTTAATGACTTTAACCGCTTTGGCCGGACCTGGCGGGTGATGGCACAGGCAGATGGCGAATTTCGTGACAGCGTGGAGGACATTGCCAACCTGCGTACCCGCAACGATCGTGGCGAGATGGTGCCCATCGGCAGCATGGTGCATATCACCACCACTTACGGGCCCGATCCGGTTATTCGTTACAACGGCTATCCGGCGGCGGACCTGATCGGTGATGCGGACCCTCGGGTACTGTCCTCCGCCCAGGCGATGCGCCAGCTTGAGGCGATGTCCGGCCAGCTGTTGCCGAACGGCATGAACATCGAATGGACCGACCTCAGCTACCAGCAGGCGACGCAGGGCAATACCGCGCTGATTGTTTTCCCGGTGGCGGTGTTACTGGCCTTCCTGGTGCTGGCCGCGCTGTATGAGAGCTGGACGTTACCGCTGGCGGTGATCCTGATTGTGCCGGTTACCATGCTGTCGGCCCTGCTGGGCGTGTGGTTAACAGGCGGAGACAACAACGTCTTTGTGCAGGTCGGTCTGGTGGTGCTGATGGGCCTGGCCTGTAAGAACGCCATTCTGATTGTGGAGTTTGCGCGCGAACTGGAGATGCAGGGTAAAGGGATTGTCGACGCCGCGCTTGAGGCCTGTCGGTTACGTCTGCGCCCTATCGTGATGACCTCTATCGCCTTTATCGCCGGAACTATTCCGTTGATTCTGGGGGAAGGCGCAGGCGCGGAAGTCCGCGGCGTGACGGGCGTCACGGTGTTCTCCGGTATGTTAGGCGTGACGCTGTTTGGCCTGTTTTTAACGCCGGTGTTTTATGTGGCGCTGCGTAAGCTGGTGACGCGTAACGCCGCGCGCTCGGTTACGGAACACGCGCAGTAATGCGTGTGCCCCGACGATCCTGCGGACGTCGGGGCACTGCCTCTCAACGTCAGTATATACAACGCCCGACCCGTGCCCTGGCAGAGCCGGTTAGCGTTTATTTTATTTAAAAGGCGTTGTGTGCGCGCGGACGGGATTACTGAGTACGGGCGTTCGTCAGAGACATACGGAGAGGACGTGACGGTGAAAGCTGCCGATGATGAATGCAACACCCTTGCACGTGATGGTCGTCAGTTTACATAAGACGTAAAAAAAGCCGCATCAGCGGCTTTTTTTGCAGTCGGTATCCGGTTCCGTCACCTCAGGCTCAGGCACGGCGGTGCAGTTGCTGGTGTCGTGGGTTTTCAGCTCATTTAACGCGTCGGCGACGGTGCGCTTCGCGAGTACCGCCAGTGACGCCTGCTCGGCTTCCTCGGCAATCGATTTAAAATACCAGCACAGGTTGGCGCTGACCAGGCAACGCGGTGCCACATCCGGGCGAGCCGCCCAGAGTTTTTTATCATCTGTCACAGAGACATAAATATCACGCAGCGTGATTTCGGCTGCGGGTCTGCCCAAATGAATGGAACCCGTACGACCCAGCGTGGACACGATAATGCCATCACGGGTTAATGGCACCATTAACTTACGTATAAAGCTCGGGTTTGCTTCAAGCCCGTAAGCGAGAATCGCGCTGGTAGAGCGTTTTCCCATTTGCTCCGCCACCGCCACACTCAGAACCATTTGCAAAGCTGTCGGGAAGCGATAATCAAGCATCTTTGTATCCTGAATTGCGGTGCATTCTTGTTGTTATATAGCCGCCTAAGTGAACCAACAAACAGGGATGAATATAACAAACACTGTCACTTTTTAGAAGCAACCCACCCGCCACAAGGCACATATTCCCCACCCGGAAGCCCGCGACCGCACAAGGTGCTTATTTGCCCAGCGGTAGCGGACAGCATTAGCGCACAGATGGCGCTGGCGCTGGAAGCCGCTTTTTCAGTGCCACCACCAGCAGCAGATTTATCACTGCCAGTGTGCACAGTAACCACAGCGTGGCTTTGGGCCCCAACGTCGCAAACACATAGCCCACGCCTAACGGCGTTACCGCCTGCCCCATTAACGCCGGACGCGCCATCCGGCCTGCCAGTACCGCGTACGCTTCAGGTTTTACCATCATCAGCGGCAAAGTGCCGCGCACAATGGCACGTAAGCCGTTTCCCGCACCGTAAAAGATCATACTTAACAGGGCCAGTTGCGGAAACAGCGCCAGCAACAACAACCCCAGCGCCACCAGCCCCACCGAAAAAAAAGTGGTCCAGATGGGATGGCCCCCTTTAAAGGCCATATCAATGAGACGGGATGCCACCTGGCACGGCCCCAGCAGCGTACTGATTGCCAGCGCCGCCGCCATGCTGTAACCACTGGCCTGCAACAGGGTGATAAGCTGCACCGAAATGGCCGTCATAATCACCGAGGCCAGCGTGAAAATGGCGCACAACAGGTAAAACAAGACTGCGGGCAAATCCGGCGCTGTGCCGGGTGCGCTTTTACGTTTGACGGGTGAGATAAGATGGCCTTTGGGCAAAGCATAAAAATAGGCCGGTAAGACGCTGACCAGCAACAGCGCGGCGATGGCGAAACACGCGCCCCGCCAGTTCAGCCAGTGAATAAGCAGCGCGGTGGCAGGCCAGACCACGCTGGTACAAAAACCGGAAATCAGGGTTATGCCGGTAATGGCGCTGCGTGCCTGCCCACCATAACGGGTGCCCAGCGTCGCAAACAGCGCATCATACAGCCCCATCGCCATGCCGATACCGATGATGACCCAGGCCAGTAAAAACACCGGTAAGTGATGGCTGCATCCCATAAGGGTAAGCCCTGCCGCCATCACGATGCCATTGAGTGCCAGCATCAGGCGACCGCCCGTGCGTACAATAAGGTAGCCACAGCGCGGAGCGAGCAACCCAGACACTAAAATGCCCAGCGATAACGCGCCGTAAACCCACTGTTGCGACCATCCGGTTTCTGCTACAACAGGCGCGGCCATGACCGCCATCAGATAAAACGAACCGCCCCAGGAGAGGATCTGAACCAGGCCCAGCGTGACAATTTGCGTGACACCCGGCTTTTTAATCACGTCCATGTTGAGGATCCGTTAGCAAACAAAGTGTTTTTATAACATGTTCAGCTAAAAGGAAAAATGCCGCCGTTGGCTTTACCGCTTTTTTACGCGCCCCAACGGTCCGGTTACCAACGCGCCCCAGCGAAATTTCTTCTCCCTGTGGTGGTAGAGCACACGCAGCTAAGGCGATAAGGACATCCAAAATGTGCTGTTGCCCTGCCGCACAGTTAATCGCCCGGCAGGGTGTGAAAAAATCAGCAACCAAAATGAAAAGGCGCGTTACGCTCAGGTCTGAGGCTAAGCGGGACGCGCGGCGTGATGTCGTTGCTCATCTGAACCGGCTTGTGCGTTCCGTTAGCACCGGTGGTGAATTCGGCTATTCTGACTCATGGCTGACAGGACACGGCATAAAGAGGAAGATGCCAGGCCGGGCTGGAAAGCCACGCAAGGAGTAAAAGGCTGAATGCACCGCCTTTCAGATATCGACGAACCGGACTTATTAACCCCTATCCAGGAAGCAACGATGGCCCCTTCTCTGCCCCTGCTCGATGCGCAGGATGTCACCTTTTCACACGGCGGCAGACAGCTATTGCAGCCGGTCTCTTTACAGCTGTCGCCGGGCGACGTTGTCGTGCTCACCGGTGCCTCCGGCAGTGGCAAAAGTACCTTCCTGAAGATTCTTGCCTCTCTGTTAACGCCAACGACCGGAGAGATCCGCTTTCAGGGCCGCGATATCGCCACGCTCAGGGCCGAGGAATACCGTCAGCAGGTATCGTACTGTTTTCAGACGCCACAGCTTTTCGGTCAGACGGTTTATGACAACCTTGCCCTGCCCTGGCAACTTCGCCGCCAGACGCCGCCACAGGCGAAACTCAAGGCGTCGCTGGAGAGCGTTAATCTCTCGCCGGATATGCTGAATGCTGCGATTGAGCCCCTCTCTGGCGGCGAAAAGCAGCGCATTGGGCTGCTGCGCCATCTGCAGTTTGTGCCAGCCGTGCTGTTACTTGACGAAGTGACCAGCGCGCTTGATGAAGAAAACAGCCTGACGGTACAGTCGCTGATCAGGCGGCTTGTCGCAGAACACCCGATGGCCGTCGTCTGGATAAGTCACGATGTTAACGACATACAGCAGGCGGAGCATGTGCTTCGCCTCACGTCACCTGACAGGGAGAAGATGAATGCATCAGACAACAATAAGTGACAACTCGCTACTGCTGTCGCTGGTTCTGGTCCTGATGGCGTTGCTTATCAGCCAGAAAGAGAAGCTTGGCATGAGCAAAGATATTCTGTGGAGCGTCAGCCGCGCGATCGTTCAACTGGCCATCGTAGGCTATGTCCTCAAGTCGGTCTTTGATGTGAATAACGGCGGGCTGACCGTGCTGATGGTGCTGTTTATCTGCGTCAATGCGGCGCTTAATGCCCGTAAGCGCAGCCGTAACATCGATAATGCCTTTGTGATTTCGTTCGTTGCGATCGCGAGTGGCACCGCCATTACGCTGACCATTCTGGTCATGAGCGGTGCAATCGCCTTTCTGCCTATGCAGGTCATTCCGGTTTCCGGCATGATTGCCGGCAATGCCATGGTTGCTGTGGGGCTGTGTTACAGCAACCTGAACCAGCGCTTCACCGACAATGCCCAAAAAATTCAGGAGATGCTGAGCCTTGGCGCGCCAGTCAAACTGGCCTCGCAGCGAATCCTTGCCGGCAGCATTCGCGCCGCGATGATCCCCACCGTTGATGCCGCCAAAACTGTTGGTCTGGTGAGTTTACCCGGCATGATGTCCGGGCTGATCTTTGCGGGTGTTGACCCACTTAAGGCGATTAAGTACCAGATTATGGTTACGTTTATGCTGCTTGGCACAGCCAGTTTATCGACCATCATCGCCGTCTATTTGTCGTATCGTCGTTTTTTCACGGCCCGATCGCAGTTGAAAGTCTTAGCGAAGTGATGTTTCAGGCACCACGTCACGTTACCGATGCGGTGTGTTCTTCATTCATGGGTGGGGTTAACGGTCAGGCACTGACTGAACGAGATCCCCTGTTTGTCAGGGAGAAAATGCGCGTTGCCGCTGACATATCATGCCCGCCTGAGGATACCCTGCGCTTACCGCTGTGGTGTTTATGGCAGCCGCAAGGCGGGCCTCTTTCTTGAGAACGTGTTTCCACTCATTCAGCGGGCTGAACAGATGAACGCGGCGAATGACGATTAAGGTTTTATTAATCTTGCGCGGGGAAAATGGCCCTTGTCCTCTCTTACCACAGAGCCCACGCGCTGATGAATACTTTGCTGGAAACCTATAATCAGGATCTGTTCCTTACCATTAATGCCCTTCCCGGCACGCCCGGCTGGCTCATCGATTTTGCGACATTCAGCGCAGAGTATCTGATCTTTCTGCTGCCGCTTATGCTGCTGATTTACTGGTTTACAGGTGGGCGCGCAGAACGCGAAACCGCCCTGTTTGCCATCGTAACGGCCATCACAGGGCTGACACTGAATTTTCTCTGTTCAGCATTCTATTTTCATCCGCGCCCTTTTATGATTCGGCTGGGTCATCTGTGGATCGATCACGCTGCGGATACGTCATTTCCCAGCGACCACGGCACGCTGTTTTTCAGTATCACGCTGGCATTATGGGCCAGGGGTAACTGGGGCTCCGGTGGCATTCTCACGCTCGTCTCACTGCTGGTTGCCTGGTCACGCATCTTTCTCGGGGTTCACTTCCCACTGGATATGGCAGGCGCGCTCGGTGTAGCGGCCGTAGCCGTGATCATCGTAACCCTGTTCTGGCGCAAAAAAGGCGAAACGCTGCTGTCATGTTGCGAAGCCGTATCAATATGTTTATTCAGCCTGCTCCCGGAACGGATTTATCAGTTGTTCAGCCGACATTCGTAATCCTGCGCCGCTTAACCCCGGTGCCTGAAGGCGGCGAGAGCGCCCGCCAGGCACCGAATAACCTTTTTTGGTTTTGTCACCGTCGGTGACCAGCCGCTTCCCGCCGGTTCTGTCTACGCTGGTGACGATGGTAATGCACCCTGTCCCGCGTGGAGCTGTCACTCGCTTTTTTCTGATGGGCCTCATCGCACCCTGTATCACCTTCGTCTGCTCATGCCACAGGCCGCACCATGTCAAAAAACTTATAGTATGTTGTAACTATAAAGACGTTTGCAGCAGCGCGATCTTTCTGCCACATTGAGCATGTTGTAACTACAGGAGAGACTGCGGTGCGTTATGATTTAGTCACAGATATGCAGCAGTGCGTCAAGGATCTCGAAGAAGCCCTGGGAGCATTACGGCAGCAGATTGAGGCGCAGCCGCTGTTAATCGCCCGGGTCTTCAGTCTGCCCCCGATTGAAAAAGGGCATGAACACGATGCGATTACTCAGATTGCCGTGGAGCAGCACCTGGGCACAGAGGCGCGGGAGCGGGCGCTCAACCACTATTGCCGTCTGTTCATGCAGCACCAGTCAGAAAAGCTCAGCACTAAAGCCGCCGTGCGCCTGCCGGGTGCGCTCTGCATCGAATGCAACGAGCAGGACGCGCAGCAGCTTACCGCGTTTATCAACAGCATCAACCAGCTGAAAGCCCTTCTTGAGCACATGATCACCGTGGAGTCCGGTCTGCCTTCCGAAGCCCGGTTCGAATTTGTGCATCAGCATTTGCGTGGCTTAATTACCCTGAATGCTTACCGGACCATCACCGCCCTTCCCGCGCCAGAGAGTGTGCGCTTTGGCTGGGCAAACAAGCAGGTCATTAAGAACGTTAAACGGGACGAGATCATCGCCCAACTGGAAAAGAGTCTGAAGGCTGGCCGTGCCCAGGCTCCCTGGACACGCGAGCAGTGGGCGGAAAAAGTGCAGCAGGAACTGGCGGATGTACGCGCCCTGCCCGCATCCGCGCGCCTGAAGATTAAACGTCCGGTGAAAGTGCAGCCGGTTGCGCGCATCTGGCGTGCGGAAGAGAAAAAGCAAACGCAGCTTGCCTGCCCGTCACCGATTCTTGTGCTGTGCCGGGATCGCACCCAGGTGCCAAAGTTAGGTGAGCTGCTGAATTACGATGCGGAGGCGATTACGCATCGCTATAAACCCGCCGCAGAACCCCTGCATTTGCTGATCCCACGGCTGCATCTCTGGGTGGACTGCCCGGTGTGATATCAGGGCCTGTGCAGGCCCTGACAGACCTGACTTACGACTTCATGCTGCCTACCATGTCTTCCGGACGCACCCAGGCATCAAACTCCGCTTCCGTCAGATAGCCCAGCTTCAGCGCCGAAGCTTTCAGCGTTAAGCCTTGTTTATGGGCCTGTTTGGCAATTTCAGCGGCCTTGTCATAACCGATGTGCGTATTCAGCGCGGTGACCAGCATCAGCGACTCGTTGAGCAACTGATCAATACGCTCACGCACCGGTTCGATACCGACAGCGCAGTGGTGATTGAAACTGTCCATCCCATCCGCCAGTAAACGAACGGACTGCAGGAAGTTATGGATAATCATCGGACGATAAACGTTCAGTTCGAAGTTGCCTGATGCGCCCCCCATGTTAATCGCCACGTCATTACCCATGACCTGACAGCACAACATTGTCATCGCTTCACACTGGGTGGGGTTAACCTTGCCCGGCATGATGGAGCTGCCGGGTTCGTTTTCCGGGATAGCAATTTCGCCGATACCACAGCGCGGACCGGATGACAGCCAGCGGACATCATTAGCAATCTTCATCAGTGAAGCCGCCAGGCCTTTCAGCGCACCGTGTGCATGCACCAGCGCGTCGCAGGTGGCCAGGGCTTCAAACTTATTAGGGGCGGTCACAAACGGCTGCTCTGTCAGTTCCGCCAGGGCTTTCGCCACACGCACGGCATATTCAGGATGGGTATTCAGGCCGGTTCCCACCGCGGTGCCGCCCAGCGCCAGCTCGGCCAGATGCGGAATGCTCTGCTCAATATGTTTAAGGTTGTGCTCCAGCATGGCGACCCAGCCGGAGATCTCCTGACCGAGCGTGAGCGGCGTGGCGTCCTGCAGATGGGTACGGCCAATTTTAACGATATCTTTAAAGGCGTCAGATTTGGCACGCAGGGTTTGCTTCAGGACGTTCAGTTGGGGAATCAGGTGCTCTCGTACCGCAATGACCGCCGCAACGTGCATCGCCGTCGGGAAGACATCGTTTGAACTCTGGCTTTTATTAACGTCATCGTTGGGATGCACCAGGCGGGACATGCCGCGCTCACCGCCCAGCAGCTCACTCGCACGGTTGGCCAACACTTCATTCATGTTCATGTTGGTCTGGGTGCCGGAGCCGGTCTGCCAGATCGCCAGCGGGAATTCATCGCTGTGTTTATCCGCCAGCACTTCATCAGCGGCCTGAATAATCGCCTCCGCCCGCTCCGCAGGCAGTAAGCCTAAATCCCGGTTAACGCTGGCGGCCGCGCGTTTGGTCATCGCCAGCGCGTGCACCAGCGCCACCGGCATCTTCTCTGTTGAGATACGGAAATGCTCCAGGGAGCGCTGTGTCTGTGCGCCCCAAAGTTTATCAGCCGGTACATCAATTGGCCCCATTGAATCTTTTTCAACGCGATTGGCTGCCATGACTTTCTCCTTTCACCGTTTTAAATAAACCCTTCGTTCACGCGCGGGTGTTCGCTACGCATGAAGCAGATAAACTCATACAAATTTTTAACATCATCCGAGCTTAGCATCCTTCTTGCGCTGGATATGTATTTTCCATGCCAGTTTCTGCTTTAATAAGCGCAATATTCCCATGCCAGAAAGGCAGTGAAATGAAAAAGATGAGTAATGCGGTGCAATATTATGCCTGGGGGAGTAAGACGGCATTAACCTCCCTGTATGGCATCGCCAATCCTGAAGACTTACCGATGGCGGAACTGTGGATGGGGGCACATCCCAAAAGCCCGTCCGCCGTTGACGTTGAGGGGCAATCCCGCTCGTTACGCGATGTCATCGCGGCCCATCCGTCGCAGATGTTGGGCGACGCCGTGGCGAAACGCTTTGGCGAACTGCCCTTTTTATTTAAAGTGCTGTGTGCCGATCAGCCGCTCTCAATTCAGGTGCACCCCAGCAAATCCGCCGCCGAAGAGGGGTTTGCGCGTGAAAATGCCGCCTCTGTACCGCTCAGTTCGCCTGAGCGTAACTATAAAGATGCCAACCATAAACCGGAGCTGGTGTACGCCTTAACGCCGTTTAAAGCCATCAATGGGTTTCGCGAGCGCAACGAGATGGTGACACTGCTCACCCCAGTGGCGGACGCGCATCCAGAGATCGCGCATTTCCTGCGCCAGCCCAGCCCCGACAACCTGGCGCAACTGTTTTCAACCCTGCTGTCGCTTCAACAGGACGAAAAAGCGCAGGCGTTAACCGTACTGAAAAACGTCGTCAGTCAGCAGACAGGCGAACCCTGGCAAACCATTCATGAGATTGCGGAATACTATCCGGATGACAGCGGGTTATTCTCGCCGCTGCTGCTCAATGTGATTACTCTGCAGCCCGGACAGGCGATGTTCCTGTTTGCGGAAACGCCGCATGCTTATCTGCATGGCGTGGCGCTGGAGGTCATGGCCAACTCCGATAACGTTTTGCGCGCTGGCCTGACGCCAAAATATATTGATATTCCGGAACTGATGGCCAACCTCAAATTTGACGAAAAGCCGGCCAGCCAGCTTCTTACACAACCGGAGATACAGCAGGATGGCGAGTATTTTCCCATTCCGGTAGACGACTTTGCTTTCTCCATTCATACGGTGAATGCGCAGCCGCTTACCCTGCATCAGGAAAGCGCGGCACTGCTGTTTTGTATTGAAGGTGAGGCCACCGTCACCAATCGCCAGCAGCAACTGGTGCTAAAACCCGGCGAGTCCTGTTTCGTGGCCGCCACCGATGCGCCAGTGTCACTCACCGGCCAGGGTCGGGTGGCGCGCGTGTATAACACGTTTAACTGAGACGGCTGACGCCATTGCGCTTAACTGCTATTATTTCAAACTATTAGCTAAAATGCCTGCGGGCGCTTCTTCACCCGCTGTCTGTGACACGGGTGAAATCAAGGATAAGGACGATTCAGCAATGAAAAAGACTCAAGTTGCCGTTGGTGTGGTAGTCGCTCTGGGCGTAGTCTGGACAGGCGCGGCGTGGTTTACCGGCAAAAAGCTGGAAAGCAATATGGATCAAATGATTCAAAATGCTAACGCTCAGTTAACCACCCTGGCGCCCAACAGTCGTCTGAAAGTCAGCTATCAGGATTATCAACGCGGCATTTTCAGCAGCAAAATGAATGTGGTTATCCAGGCCAGCTCTCAGACCGAAGATAATCCTCTGCTCAAGCCCGGCCAGAGCATCATCCTGAACGAGCAGATCGACCACGGCCCGTTCCCCTTCGCACAGCTGAAAAAAGCCAACCTGATCCCCAGCATGGCGTCCGTGCGTACCACGCTGACCAATACCGATGCGGTCAAAAAGCTGTTTGAACTGACCAACAACCAGTCGTTTATCAACGCCGAAACGCGTGTGGGTTACAGCGGCAGCACCGACACCGCAATAAAAATTCTGCCCATCGATTATCAAAATGCGCAAACAGCGCAACGCTTAGCCACCAGCGGCGGCACGCTGAATATCAGCGCAGACAACAAAGGCGATAAAGTGGGCCTGGACAGTGACATCGACAGCATTGCCATCACCACCAAAAATCAGGTCGATCAGCCGGTGATGTTTACGCTGAACGGCCTGAAGCTGAAAGCGGATACGCATCTCACCAACGAAGGCGTACGCATTGGCGATCAGTCCATCAGCGTAGATAAAGTGGCCGCCGCAGTCAGCGGTCAGGACGCGGTTATTCTTAACAAGATGGTCGGTGATTCCTCTTTTGATAATCAGTCCGGCAAAATCAATGGCGACATTAATTACAAAATTGACGGCGTTGAGGTGCAGAAGCAGAACCTGGGTCAGTTCGCATTAAAAATGAAGCTGTCACAGTTTGATGCGCAAAGCGTTAAAGCGTTCTCGGATAACTACAACGCTCAGCTGACCACCCTGATGAACCAGCCTGGCGTGGAAGACGATCCGGTGCGTTTCCAGAACGGTGTGCGCGCGATCCTGCTGAACAATTTGCCGACCCTGCTGAAAGGGGCCCCGTCCATCAGCATCGCACCACTGAGCTGGAAGAACGATAAAGGCGAGAGTACTTTCAACCTGAATGCCCACTTTAACGATCCGTCCACGGTGACAGGCGAACCGCAGACGCTGGCGGCATCCGTTGATCGCGTACTGAAAACGCTGGATCTGAAGCTGTCTGTCAACATGCCGATGGCGACGGAAACCATGCGCCATATTGGCCTGGCTGAAGGTTATCAGGCTGAAGACGCGCAGAAACTGGCCGATCAGCAGGTTAAAGGGCTGGCAGCGATGGGCCAGATGTTCCGTCTGACACAAACGCAGGACAACAACATCGTTACCAGCCTGCAGTATGCCAACGGTCAGGTGAACATGAACGGCGATAAGATGTCGCTGGAGCAGTTCATGTCACGCTATATGCTTGGCGTCCCGACAAACGAAGGCATGCCGCAATAAGGTCAACCTTTTCGATCAAGGCGGCCCTGGCCGCCTTTTTTACGTCACTGCACCGCCCGCTTTTCTCTCCCGATTCGCTCTTATCAGGCGGCCTGCGCGGCGTTCCCGTTTATAAAGTGAACAGTTAACCCCTGCCTTTCACACTTGTTGCGCAAATCACTGGCGTTGTTGCGCAAGATATTTTTATAATGCTCTGCACTTTACAGATATCCAGACGAGTGCACTCCATGATTGATTCAACGCTTCCCCTTACCGACATTCACCGCCACCTTGATGGCAACATCCGTGCACAAACCATCCTTGATTTAGGCCGCCAGTTTAACCTGACCTTACCGGCGGATACGCTGGACACCCTGCGTCCGCATGTTCAGGTCACCGAAACGCAACCGGATCTGGTCAGCTTTCTGCAAAAGCTGGACTGGGGCGTGAAAGTGCTGGGCGATCTTGACGCCTGTCAGCGTATCGCGCGTGAGAACGTCGAGGATGCCGCCCGCGCCGGGATTCACTATGCCGAGCTGCGCTTTTCACCCGGCTATATGGCGATGACCCACCATCTGCCGATTGCCGGTGTGGTTGAGGCGGTAATTGATGGCGTAAAGGCCGGCTGCCAGCAGCATGATATCACCGTGCGCTTAACGGGCATCATGAGCCGGACTTTTGGCGAACAGGCCTGTCTGGATGAACTGAACGGCTTCCTCGACCATCGCGACCATATTACCGCCGTGGATTTGGCCGGGGATGAACTCGGTGCGCCGGGTCACCGTTTTCTGAGCCACTTCCGTCGCGCCCGGGATGCCGGTTTTCATATTACCGTGCATGCCGGTGAAGCCGCAGGCCCGGAAAGTATCTGGCAGGCGATTCGTGATCTGGGCGCTGAACGCATCGGTCATGGTGTGAAGGCTATTGAAGATCGCGCGCTGATGGACTATCTGGCGGAAAACGGTATTGGTATCGAATCCTGCCTGACCTCCAATATCCAGACCAGCACCGTCGCCTCGCTGGCGCAGCATCCGCTGAAAACGTTCCTGGAGCATGGCGTGCTGGCGACCATCAACACCGACGATCCCGCCGTACAGGGCATTGAGCTGGCCCATGAGTACCTGCATGCCGCCCCGGCTGCGGGACTGAGCCAGGCGCAAATGCGTCAGGCACAGGACAACGGCCTGACTATCGCGTTCTTGAGCGCGGCAGAAAAAGCCGCCATCCGGGCGAAAGTGCAGTAAGCATAAAAAAGGCCGCGTTATTCGCGGCCTTTTTAGCGCTGAAAGCGCTTATTTCAGCGACATCGTCTGGCGTTTTTCCGCCGACTGGAGCCCCAGCTCAATCAGTTCCATGACCTGAATGGCTTCTTCCGCCGTCACCGGATTCGCCCCGCGCCCGGAAATGGCATCACGAATCGCAGCGTAATAGGCGGGATAGTTGCCCGGCTGTGTCAGGACGGTTTTTTCATTCAGCGCGTCGCCCTCCACCTGGGTCAGCGTACCGTCACGCATGTCGTAACCCCAGTTCTCGCCCGGCGGGAAATCCCCCGCTTTCAGCCGATCTTCCTGCGGGTCCAGACCGTATTTGACGTAACTGCCCCGCGTACCGTGCACGGTATAGCGTGCGGATTCGGCCGCCACCAGCATGCTGGCGTGCAGCACCACCCGGCGCTGTGGATAGGTCAGCGTCGCATGAAAATAGTCGGTGGTCTGGGCACCCGGCCGCATTTCCGCCAGATCAACGTTAATCGCCACCGGCGGGCCAAACAGCTGTAGCGCCTGATCCAGCAGGTGCGGTCCCAGATCGTACCAGATGCCGCTGCCCGCCCCTTTCATCTCGCGCCAGCGCTGCCGTACTTCCAGACGGAAACGGTCAAAGTGCGATTCAAAATAACGCACCTCACCCAGCTCACCCGCTGCCAGTAAGCCTTTCAGCGTCAGGAAATCACTGTCCCAATGGCGGTTATGGAATACGGATAACAGCAGCCCTTTGGCTTTAGCTAAGGCATCCAGCTCGCGCGCCTGTGACAACGTCACGGTGAACGGTTTGTCCACCACGACGTGCTTGCCTGCGTTGAGTGCGGCTTTAGCCAGAGGGAAGTGCGTATCATTCGGTGTAGGGATAACAATCAGATCTAACGTAGGATCGTCGAACAGGGCCTGGGGCCCGGCGACGACCTGCACGGCGGGCCAGTCGGCATGGACTTTGCTGGCATCGCTGCTGGAGATGGCAGCCAGTTCAACCTCCGGCGTGCCCGCGATCAGGGGCGCGTGGAAGGTTTTGCTGGCAAAGCCATAGCCGATGAGTCCTACTCGCAGTTTCTCGCTCATTCCTTTTCCTCATTAATCGCTAAACAGACTGATTTAAGACTAATAGTCGGGTCAGGACAAGGAGGATTCCCCTTAAAATCAGGAGACTGAGCGCCGTGCACCGTTCCAGGCGCTCTGACTGGCCAGGTTATCGTGTACGTCCTGATTGCGGCGGCGGAAATCACTCGGGCTGACGCCGACGCGCTTACGGAAGACGCGCGAAAAATAAAGCTGATCGTCGTAGCCCACTTCACGCCCAATGCTGGCGATGGGTTCCTGCGTGGTTTGCAGTAACAACTTAGCGCGAATGACGCGCTGATCTTCCCGCCAGCGAAGCAGGTTCACGCCCATTTGCTCGCGGAACAGGTGCGCCAGCCGCGAAGGTGACAGACACACATGGCGCGCCACTTCCTCGATTTTGACCTCGCTGGCCAGATGATTATTCACATACTGGCAGGCTTCGATGATACGGGGATCGCGGATTTGCTGATGGTTACGTGGATCTTCTTCCACCGCCCGTAACAACAGCCGTTCCAGCAAATTCATTGCCAGTTCTTCGGCAAAACGACGCGATGAGTTGTGGGTTTGTTCAATGGTGGCAAACAGGCGATCAAATTCGCCCCGCAGTGACTCCGGTAAGCGCAGCCGACCAACGCCTTCCTGTTCATCCTGCCAGCGCAGCCAGTCATGCCAGTACGCGCGCGGACGAAAATAGACCCAGCGGTGAAACCACTGCGGACTGTCGGGCGCCCGACCATAATAGTGAGCCGTTTTTGGCTGGAACAGCAGCATTTCACCCGGTTCACAGTCAAAGGCCTTTTCGCCGTCGAACACCCGCCCTTTACCTTTAATGGTCAGGTTGAGAATATAGCCCTTCATGCCGTGTGGGCGATCAATAAAGAAATCCAGCGGACCATCCGCGGTGATCGGGGTTAATCCCGCCACCAGCCAGGCATTAAACGCGTATCCGGGCAGCAAAGGGTTCTGCTGCTCTGCCGGTAATTCACGGTGATACATACTGTCCTCACTTCGTCGTTGATTGATCACGCGCGGACGCCTTTCGCGTCCGCGGGAAGGTTTCACGCCAAATCAGACTTTATTCTTTTGTTTGTAGCGGTCGAATATCACCGCTGCCAACAGTATCAAACCCCGCACAACATACTGTGAGAATGGCGAGATATTTAATAAATTCATCGCATTCTCAACGGTGCCCAGAATCAGTACCCCGGCGATCACATAGGAGATTTTGCCGATGCCGCCCTTCAGTGACACGCCGCCCAGTACGCAGGCCGAGATGACCACCAGTTCATAACCAATTGAGGTCATGGGCTGACCGCTGGTCATACGTGACGCCAGGATGATGCCCGCCGCCGCAGAGACGAGGCCAGAGAGAATAAAGATAATGATGCGGGTACGCACAACCGGCACGCCCGCCAGCCGTGCAGCCTCTTCATTCCCGCCAATCGCCAGCGTGTTGCGGCCAAAGGTGGTTTTGTTCAACAGGAAGGCGAAGATCACCATGGTACCCAGCGTGATCCAGATGGGCGCAGGCACGCCCAGCCAGTTGGCGAAGCCCAGTACGAAGAAGCGCTCGTCTTCGATGCCCACCGCTTTACCGTCCGAGAAGATATAGGCCAGACCGCGCACAATCTGCATGGTCGCCAGCGTGGTAATCAGGGCGTTGATTTTCAGTCGGGCGATAACAAACCCATTGATAAATCCGGTGATGACACCGAGTAACAGCCCGGCCGCCACCCCCAGCCAGAGGCTCTCGCTCATATTGATCACCACGGCGGTGACCACGCCCGCGCAGGCAATCACCGAGGCCACCGACAGGTCAAAATCGCCGGAGGCCAGGCAGAACAGCATACCGCAGGCCACCATGCCGGACATCGACATGGCCAGCCCCAGGCCTTTCATGTTGATAAAGGAGCCAAAGTTAGGGACAAAAACCGCACAGGCGATGAACAGCAGGGCAAACACCACCAGCATGCCAAAGTTGTCCCAGACGCGCCCAAAATGCACACCCCGGCGAGGGGCGGCTGGCGGCGTATTTGATGTCGTGGAAGAAGTCACGGTACTCTCCTGTCAGGCCACGGCGGCCGCATGTGTCGTTTTAGGCATGGCCAGGCTCAGCGTCAGCTGCTCTGTGGCCTCGTCATGCAGTAATTCCCCGGCGACCGCCCCTTCGCGCATCACGATAATGCGGTCGGCCAGGCCCATCACTTCCGGGAGATCGCTGGAGGCAAACAGCACCGCAATGCCGTTGTTCGCCAGCTGGTAAATCAGGTTATAAATTTCGTGTTTAGCCCCGACATCAATGCCGCGGGTAGGCTCGTCCAGCAAAATCACCTTGATCTCCTCGGACAACCAGCGGCCAAGAATGGCTTTTTGCTGGTTACCGCCGGACAGGTTCATGATCAACTGGTCAGCGCTGGGCGTTTTGATTTTGAGGGAACGGATATGGCTGTCGGCATTCTTCACCTCCCAGCCGTTTTTGATCAGGCAACCGGCGGTGAGGTTATGACGGCGGGCGCTGATGTTGATGTTGTCGCGCACCGAATGCACCGGAATAATGCCTTCGGCTTTGCGATCTTCAGGGCACAGCATCACGCCCGCCCGAATCGCATCAATTGGCGCCGTCACGTTAAGGGGTTCCCCGTCCAGCAGAATGCGGCCACCGCGCAGGCGCGTGGCGCCAAACAGCCCTTTCAGCAGTTCGGTGCGTCCCGCGCCCACCAGACCAAACAGGCCGACAATTTCCCCGGCATGCACATTCAGCGAGATTGGCGCTCTGACGCCCTTCGCCTCTACGTCCTGTAGCGCCAGCCGTATCGGGCCTTTTTCCCGCGGCGCGTAGCCGTAGATATCACCCAGATTACGTCCGACCATCGCCTGCACCAGATCGTCGTGATGCGTATTGGCCATGTCCGTAAAGGTGCGCACATAGCGCCCGTCTTTAAACACGGTGATGGCGTCACTGAGGGCAAAAATCTCTTCCATACGGTGCGAGACATACAGCACCACGCGCCCTTCCGCGCGCAACTGGCGGATCACCCGAAACAGATTGTCGATTTCGCGTGCGGACAGCGAGCTGGTTGGCTCATCAAAGGCAATGATGCGCGCGTTACGGGCCAGCGCTTTGGCAATCTCAACCATCTGCCACTGGCCCAGCGACAGGTATTTCAGCGGCATGTCCGGATCGATATCCATACCTAAATTTTTCAGTTGCAGCCCGGCTTCGTAACGCAGCAGCTTGCGGTTTACCAGGCCATGCTTATGCGGCAACTGGCCCAGATAGATATTCTCCGCCACGCTCATTTCGGGCACTAAATGCAGTTCCTGGTAGATAATGGCGACACCCGCATCCAGCGCATCCGTGGTGTGCTGGAAATTCATCGGCTTGCCTTTGATGCGAATCTCGCCGCCACTGGGCAGATAGCTGCCGCTGAGGATTTTAAGCAGTGTCGATTTACCGGCACCGTTTTCCCCCATCAGCGCGTGCACCTGACCGCCATGGCATTCAAATGAAATATCCTGCAGCGCTTTCACGCCGGGAAAAGTTTTACTGATGCCATGAAACGACAGAAAGGCTGAATCAGTGTTCATGGTGTCTCCAATAGATTGCTGTGAGGAATCGGGGCACCTGACGCTCAGGCTGAATACCGTCGCGGTGTTCAGCCCTGCTTTCCTGATGACCCGATGGTGTTATCCGTACTGCCTGTTATTACATCAACCCTTTCTTCGCCAGCTCGGTTTTGAAGTTGTCACGTGTAATCAACACGACGTCTGTCACTTCGGTGAATTTCGGTGGCTCCTGTCCTTTGCTTACCCAGTTGTAGAGCATCTGGCTGCTCTTATAGCCATGGATATCCGGACTTGGCAGCAGTGAGCCATAGAAGCCGGTCGCGTTGGCTTTTGACAGTTCGCTGACGGCGTCGACGCCGTTGATACCGATACCGATCACGTCAGCGGCTTTAAAGCCCTGACCTTCGGTTGCACGCACGCCGCCCAGCACGGTGTTGTCGTTCATGCCGACAATCAGCCAGTGCTTCACTTCAGGGTGCTGAACCAGCAGGGAGTTACCGGCATCAAATGCGCCGGGGATGTCATTCGATTTGGTCGGGACCTGATAGATCTGTTTTTCCGGGAAGCCAGCCGCTTTCAGGGCATCCATCGAACCACCGGTACGACGACGCGCGGTATCCAGTTCGTTAGCGGTGATCGCCATCACGGCGGTGTCTTTGACATCCCAGCCGCGTTTCTGCATTTCTTTATACAGTTCCTGTCCCTGACGTTCGCCAATTTTGGTCGCGGCCATCATGACCAGCGGTACGCTGTCCATCGGCTTGCCTTTGGCGTTCACAAACTGATCGTCCACGGCGATCACCTTCAGGCCATAACCGCGCGCCTTTGCCATGATGGCGGAGCCGAGTTTGGGATCCGGTGTGCAGATCACGAAGCCTTTTGCGCCATTCGCGGCCAGGCTGTCGATAGCATTAAGGGTTTTTTCGCCGTCCGGAACGGCAATTTTGATCACCTCAAAGCCCAGGTCTTTACCGGCTTTATCCGCAAATTTCCATTCGGTCTGGAACCAGGGTTCTTCCGGCTGCTTCACCAGAAAACCCAGCTTCATGGTCTCGGCGATAGCTGATTGTGACATAACCGCTGCCAGCCCGATGGCTGCCAGCGCTTTAGTGAATTTATGCATGATGCTCTCCGGCGCTAGTGGTTTTATCGCTGTTAAATACGAATCGGTGTAAACGCTACCAGTTCACTCTCTTTTGTAGGTACAGATGTAAATCAGCACGTTAGCGGGAGCCATGAGGGTAGCCTGCTTAAACGCTGGCCTAGTTTTAGCGGGAATGAAGAAGAAAAATGTAGAGCGGTATCACATCTTAAAATCACGACAGAATGATCCATATATTCAGCAAATTTAACCGTCTGTTAACTTTTGCAATGGATCACAAATTCACTGCTTGTGGCAGAAAAGTGCATATTCTCAGCCAGCCGTGACTAACCCTTCTTTTTTACACATCTCA
Organism: Pantoea stewartii; assembly: GCF_011044475.1. NCBI lineage: Bacteria > Pseudomonadati > Pseudomonadota > Gammaproteobacteria > Enterobacterales > Erwiniaceae > Pantoea > Pantoea stewartii. The sequence continues at coordinate 289,723 of NZ_CP049115.1, read as the reverse complement.
GGATAAGGAGGTTTATTCACAACAGGAGAGTCAAATGCGTACTGAAGCCATCACCCTGGGGCTGGACTTTGGTAGTGATTCGGTGCGTGCGGTGGCGGTGGATTGTCACACTGGTCAGGAGCTGCACAGTGCCGTGGTCAACTATGCACGCTGGCAGCAGGGACTTTACAGCGATCCTCACAGCAACCGCTTTCGTCACCATCCTCAGGACTATATTGATGCTATGGAGCAGGCCATGCTGGGTGTGCTCGCGGCGCTGAGCGACACGCAACGGGCCGCCGTCGTCGGCATCGGTGTCGACAGCACCGGCTCCACCCCCGCTCCGATCGATCGTGACGGCAAGGTACTTGCCCTGCGACCGGAGTTTGCGGAAAACCCCAATGCGATGTTTGTGCTGTGGAAAGACCATACGGCCATTGAAGAAGCGGAAGAGATTAACCGCCTGTGTCGCAGCGGCCGCTTTACCGATTACAGCCGCTATATCGGCGGGATCTACTCGTCGGAATGGTTCTGGGCCAAGATTCTTCATATTACCCGCCAGGATGCTGCCGTGCGCGATGCGGCCGTATCCTGGGTTGAACTCTGTGACTGGGTGCCCGCCTTACTCAGCGATACCGTCGCCCCGGACAAACTCCGTCGTGGGCGTTGTGCCGCTGGCCACAAAGCGCTGTTTCATGCTGACTGGAACGGCTTACCCAACGCCGACTTCCTTAACGCGCTGGACCCGGCGCTGACTCAACAGCTGGATTCTCCCCTGTTCAGCGAGACCTGGACCGCGGATATCCCGGTGGGCACGCTGAGCCCGGAATGGTCGCAACGCCTGGGTTTATCGCAGCAGGTTACGATTTCGGGCGGCGCATTTGACTGCCATATGGGCGCGGTCGGCGCCGGTGCGCGACCCTATACCTTAGTGAAAGTGATTGGCACGTCGACCTGCGACATCCTGATTGCTGACACCGGGAAAGTCGGCGACCGCGCCATCAAAGGCATCTGTGGTCAGGTTGATGGCAGCGTCGTGCCGGGCGCGATTGGTCTGGAAGCAGGCCAGTCGGCGTTTGGCGATATTTATGCCTGGTACAGCCGCCTGCTGGGCTGGCCGCTGCAGCTGGCAGCGCAGCACCATCCCGAACTTAAACCGCAGTTGGCTGAGATGCAAACGTCACTGATCACCCGTCTGACCGAGGCCTGGGTCGCCAGTCCGCAGTTGGATCACCTGCCCGTAGTGCTGGACTGGTTCAACGGCCGCCGTACGCCCAATGCCAACCAGCGCCTGAAAGGGGTTATTACCGACCTGAATCTCGGCACGGATGCTCCGGCCCTGTTTGGCGGCCTGATTGCGGCCACCGCCTTTGGTGCCCGCGCCATCATGGAGTGCTTCGAGCAGCAGGCAATTCCGGTGGAAAACATTCTTACCCTCGGCGGCATTGCCCGTAAATCCCCCGCCATTATGCAGGCCTGCTGCGACGTGATGAACCGGCCGCTGGATATCGTCGCCTCCGATGAGTGCTGTGCGCTGGGCGCTGCCATCTTCGCTGCCGTCGCCGCGGGCGTTCACCGCGATGTGGAGCAGGCACAGGACGTCATGGCCAGCCCGATTGACGTGACGCTGCAGCCCGATCCGCAGCGCGTCGCGCGTTATCAGGCACTTTATCAACGCTATCAACAATGGTGCGAGACGGCAGAACCCCATTATGCCGCCCGTTCCGCTTCCGCTAAGTAAAGGAGTGGTTTTATGCAACAGTTCAACGTGTGGTTTGTCATTGGTACACAGCACCTCTACGGCGCGGAAACGTTACGTCAGGTTGAACACAATGCCCGGCAGGTGGTGGACGGATTAAATCAGGCGGGTTTGCCTGTACGTCTGACGCTGAAACCGCTGGTCAAATCGCCTGATGAAGCGCTGTCGCTGTGCCGTGACGCCAGTCACGATCAAAACTGTATCGGTATCATTACGTGGTTGCATACCTTTTCGCCGGCCAAAATGTGGATCGGCGGATTGAATGTCTTAACGAAGCCCCTGCTACAGTTTCATACCCAGTTCAATGCCGAGATCCCCTGGGACAGCATGGACATGGACTTTATGAACCTGAATCAGACGGCGCACGGTGGCCGTGAGTTTGGCTTTATTGGTGCGCGCATGGGCCTGCAGCACAGCGTGGTGACCGGCCACTGGCAGGATAAACACAGCCAGCAGCGCGTCGCCAACTGGATGCGTGCGGCGCTGGCCAAACAGGCCAGTCAGCATCTGAAAGTCGCGCGTTTTGGTGACAACATGCGTGAAGTCGCGGTCACCGAAGGCGATAAAGTGGCGGCGCAAATCCAGTTCGGCTATGCGGTTAATGGCTGGGGCGTGGGGGATTTGGTGGAGGTGATCAACAGCGTCAGCGAGGGTGATGTCAATGCGCTGGTTGACGAATATGAAAGCCAGTATCGTTTCTCCGACGTGGCCGCCGCAGGCGGTGAAAAACGGCAAAACGTACTGGACGCCGCACGCATCGAGCTGGGCCTGAAGCGTTTTCTGGACGACGAAGGCTGCAAGGCGTTTACCACCAACTTCCAGACGCTGCACGGCATGACGCAGTTGCCCGGCCTGGCGGTACAGCGCCTGATGGGCCAGGGTTATGGCTTTGCGGGCGAAGGAGACTGGAAGACCGCCGCGCTGCTGCGCATCTTTAAAGTGCTGGCGGGTGACCGTCCCGGCGGCACCTCCTTTATGGAGGATTACACTTACCACTTCTCGCCGGGCAACGATTTAGTGCTGGGTTCTCATATGCTGGAAGTGTGCCCGTCTATCGCGCGGGAAGAGAAGCCGCTGATCGACGTGCAGTTCCTCGGCATCGGCAACAAAGCCGATCCGGCGCGGCTGATTTTCTCCACGCCGGCCGGTCGTGCCATTAACGCCAGCGTGATCGATATGGGCGATCGTTTCCGCCTGCTGGTTAACGTAGTGGACGCGATTGAACAGCCTAAACCACTGCCAAAACTGCCGGTAGCCCGCGCGTTGTGGAAAGCGCAGCCGTCTCTGGCGACCGCCTCTGAAGCCTGGATTCTGGCAGGCGGTGCGCACCATACGGTGTTCAGTCAGGCCCTGACGCTGGACGATATGTATCTGTACGGCGAGATGCACGGCATTGAAGTGCTTGTAATTGATGAGCACACCCGGCTTCCGGCCTTTAAAGATGCGCTGCGCTGGAATGACGCCTATTACCATATGAAGCGTTAAGCACTGCTAGCGAACGCATTAACAAAGTGGCGGGTCAGCCCGTTGGCGGCCCGCTTTTTTATGCGTCGCGCTCAACCTGAGGCACAGCGTTACTGCCCTGATATCGGGCAATAATCCCCCCTGACCGCTGTCTGTTTCCCTTGCCAGTCGATCGGCAAAAGCCGCTGCCGGCCTGGCGATATGACCGCCCGATAACGGGACAGGTTATCTTCGTTAACCTTCCCCTCCGCGAGGCACCGTTACATGGCTGTCATGCGGCTCAGACGTTGTGCGTGAGGGCAGTGTGACGCGGCGTCACGCTATGACTGCCCGTCTGATCGTTAATGTTTTGATAGTGAACGTCGCTGTGGCTGACGCGCGCGGGCCTGTCAGACAGGAAGCGGCTGTCTTGCTCTGTCTGTTGCGTGGGCGTCCCGGCGGCCTTGTCTGCCTTGACCAGAAGCGGCTTCACGGGCGCTGCCGAAGGCTGCCAGGCTATCCGCGCCTCGGTCAGCGTATTTTGGGCCAGATTCTCATTCACCTGCGCCAGCTGCCGCCGCAGCACATTGAGTTTCACTGCGGTCGCCAGCGGAATCTGACGTTCCTGATCCTCCAGCACGCTTAACTGCTGACGGGTCGCATACTGCTGTTGCAGCAACGCGCGGTACTGGCTTTCATAGCCCCAGACCACCGACTGCTCCTGTGCAAACTGCAACGCCGAAATATAGCCTTTGTTCAGCAGCGGTCGCCATTTGTTGACCAGGTTTTGCGCCATGCCAACCTGCGCGGACTCGATTTTGATTTGCTGATCAAGTTGCGCCAGTTGTCCGTTCAGCATAGCGGCCTGGAAGTGGTTATCACTGACCTGTTGCAGTGCCAGCTGCTGCGTGTGGGCCATGTCCTGCAGCAGGCTGCCCTGCTCCAGCTTCAACTGATCGCTGACGAGTTGCATGCCTTTGAGTGCCTGACGGTTTGCCTCGGCGATCATAACGACTGAAGGCACGGAGGCATGCGGCAAATGTTCACTGACGGCAGCGATTTGTCCGGTTGGGTTGGGTGCAGTAGCGGCGCTGAGCGGACGCGCGGACGCGTGTCGGCTGGACAGCACCTGGCGCAGACCGGACGCATGATTGTCGACAAAACAGATCAGGCTCACCGTCCCCACCACCAGCGAGAACAGATTACGCCGCACAAACAGTGAGGCAGAGGAAACGCCGCCAGCCGCGGCCACGCGGGACGACTCAGGTGATGGCTGTTGTAAAAATGGTTTTTCCATTTTTTACCCTTAACTCAGTGCGCGTTGGTGGTCTGTTTACGGGATGTCGCGGAAACGTTTTGCTCTCTGGCGGGCAAAAGGCCTCACCGCACACCTAACATCACATGCCCCGGAGCAGAGATAAAACAGAAGTTCATTTCCAGTCGTTACGCTTTGAAAGGGAATCTCACGATGTTTCACCAGCGGTTCAGGGATGTAAATGCCGATGTCTGGCTAACAGCACGCCTTCTCACCTACATTTTACGCAAGCGAGCGAATTAAATAGGGCGCCAGAAAACACTCAACGTCATTTCTCGCCACCCCCAGCGTCACGCCGATGCCCGCTTGCTTTAAGATCGCAATCCCTTCTCCGCGATTACGCGGATGCGGATCTTCAATGGCGATATAAATATGTCTGGGCCTGAGCCGGGCCAGTGTTAGTGCGCAGGACGGGGTTCTGCCCTGAAAGGCACAGGGCTCTAGCGTGACATAGATTTCGCACTCTTCTACAGGTAACGTAAGTGTGGAAAGTGCATCAGCCTCAGCATGGTACTGACCCGGTGAACGGGTAAATCCGGTCGAGACAACCCGACCATTGTGAACAATTACGCACCCTACCGGTGGGTTAGGTCTGCAATGCGGCAGCGCATGGCGGGACTGCGCCAGCGCTAACAGCATAAATTGTTGTGATTTTTGCATCATTAGCAGGACTCGTCTCATTACCGTTTTACGTCCGTGAGCTTAGCTACAGAACGTAAAACTCAGATAAACTGCCATTCAAATCCCGCAGAGGTCTGGCTGACATGACCTGCCGACGAGCCCGGAAAATGCGAACTAAACCAGCGTGCCTGATGCTCACTCGCCCACGTCATTGCCCAGCGCCGCTGGGCTTCGGCCTGCGCGGCATCAGCACAAAAGCGCGAGGCAAGCTGGGGCTGACTGACCTGCAAATCGTTATGCATCAGGTCACCGGAAAACAGCGCATAATCGCCCGCACTGTGCAGAATAATCGACGCGTGGTCATGACTGTGGCCGGGCGTGGGCACATAGCGCAGCACATCAGCAAACACCGGCTCTTGCGTCACATCGAACGTCTCCAGCAAACCCGCCGCGATAACCGGATTAATGCTGTCCTCTAACAGCGTTTTGCGTGCCGGATCGTGTTGCCAGCCTTTCAACCCGCTATCCGAACAGTAGTAGCGGGCATGTTTGAAAAACGGTGTCCATTTACCGTCCATCCAGTGCGTATTCCAGCCCACATGATCGCCATGCAGATGGGTGATCAGCACGATATCCACCGCGTCAGGATCGACGCCCGCGTCACGTAAGCGCTGCGCATACGGCGTATTCAGCTGATGGGAGAGCGGAGAGCCTGCCCGCTCGCGACCATTGCCGCTGCCCGTATCGATCACAATAAGGTTGTCAGGCGTGCGGACCACCCAACTGTGAACAGAGAGCGTAATCGTTTCCGGCGTTCCGCTCGCTAACGCCTGCGCGGGAAACAGCCATTCCGTGGACAGAGACGCGTCCAGTTCAGGAATTTTAAAGACCTCGCACTCACCCACGCGGTAAACCGGCGTCACAGACATATGACCTCTCAAATCAGGGGGAAAATGATACTGACTCGTCGCATCTTGCCATCTTCCCAGCCGTTAAGCACGCTTAGCCCGGCATGCGTTCAAGATCGGCAATCAATCCCGGCCCTGTGGGCTGCCATCCCAGTTGCGCCCGAGTAAGCCTGCCTGAGGCGGACATATCCTGCGCAACGAAATGACTCAGCCAGCCAAAATGATCGGTAGCTTCAGCGGCTGAAAGGGATATGACCGGCAGGTTGAGGATCCGCCCGAGGGCGTCGGCAAGCACGCGCAGCGTAATGCCTTCTTCGGCGACAGCATGATAACGGCTTCCTGGTCTGTTTTTTTCCAGCGCCAGCCTGTAGAGGCAAACCGTATCGTCAAGATGCACTGCTGACCAGCGGTTTTGGCCTTCATCAATAAAAGCGGAAACGCCTGTCTGTCTCGCCACCTCAATCAGCGACGTAACCAGGCCCTGTTTCAACGGATTATGTACCTGAGATAACCGCACAACGGAAACGTTGACCCCTTTTTCCAGTGCCACTATTGCGGCCAGCTCGGATGCCCGGCGCGGATTAGGATGAAGCGGGTTGAAATAGTCTTCTACGGCAGGTCTTCCCTGCCCCGGCGAGCCCAGTCCCACCGCCGAGGTGATGATTAAGGGCCGTGCGCTTCCTGCCAGTGCCGTGGCCATCGCGGCGATTGCCTGCCGATCGGCTTCACAGTTTGTCAGAAACGTCGAAAAATCATGGTTAAAGGCGGTATGGATCACTCCCTCGCAGCTTGCCGCGCCCCGTTGCAAACTATCGTGATCGTTAATATCCCCCCAAAAGGGCTCGACGCCTGCTTTGCTGAGCCTGTCGACACCCTGCTGATGTCGGGTCAGTCCGACCACCTCATGCCCTGCCGCGATCAGATCGGCCGCAATCGCCGACCCGATAAAACCCGTTGCTCCTGTAAGAAATAGCCGCATGTCTGTTCGTCCTCTTGTCAGCCTTCGCAACCGTGGTTGTCTACTTTACGGTGGAGAAGGAATGCGCTCTATGTGATAACGTCGCTTTTTTATGTCTGACCGTCTGGGATGATCATGGACCCGCTTTCACAGCTCTTAGCCCTGCTTGAACCACAACGTTACGTTTCCGGTGGTGTGATACTGACGCCGGAGATGTCGGTACAATGGCCCGCTCATGATGGCGTGAAGTGCTATGCCGTCGTAGCGGGTGCCTGCTGGCTGACCGTTGACGGTGTTGCGGAACCCTTGCGCCTTAACGCCGGCGAGTGCTATCTGCTCCCGCCAGGCGCACCTTTCAGGCTGGCCACAAACCCGGACGCGCAGACTGTCGATTTTCAGACGGTGCGGTCTGAGATGGTTGCCGTGACAGCGGCAAAGCTTGATGAAACCTCCGCCTGTTTACTGGTAGGCGGGCATTTCCTGCTGACCGGACGGCCCGCACAGATGCTGTTAGGTACGCTGCCGCCAGTGGTGCATATCCGGCGCAGCGCAGACAGAGCCGCCATGCAATGGGCGCTGGAAAGAATGTCACAGGAAGTCCGTGAAGCGCAGCCCGGCAGCGTCCTCATCGTGCAACAGCTGGCATTTATGCTGCTCATTCAGGCGTTACGGCTGTATGCAAATGACCCGCAGCAGTCAGGCTGGCTTGCGGCCCTGAAGGATAAAAAGCTGGGCGCGGCGCTGGCCTGCATGCACCAGCACCCCGAACACAAGTGGACGCTGGCGGAACTGGCAGCCAGGGTGGGAATGTCACGCGCGGTTTTTGCTGAACGATTTAAGCAAACGGTGGGCATCGCGCCCGTCGACTATCTCACGCAATGGCGCATGCATCTTGCCTGCGACCAGTTAAAAAAAGGGAATGGCGGGCTTACCGCGATTGCTGCCGGTCTGGGCTATGAATCTGAGAGCGCCTTTGCAAAAGCCTTCAAGCGTGTCATCGGTGTTTCACCAGGCAAGTTCAGTAAAGAAAACGCCTGATCGGGCGGCCCGAAACCAGGGATGATGGCGGGCTTCAGGGGGATATGGCTGCGCGGGGCTGAAAATCCCTGCGTGAGTACGGTAGCGCTTGCTGCGGGCCTGTACAACGCTCATGAAAGAGGCTCATTAACCTGAATAAATATCACCGCTTTTCCCGCAACATGAGAAACCTTCACATGAGCCGTTTTCATGAGGAGACGGAAACCGGGATATTGGCAGGCCTTACGCCACAAGGGTTCAGGGCGCATTGCATCACGGCACACTCTGTCCGTTTGTCTCCATTACGCGTATGGCAGAGGCTTTACCTCTGTCGACCATGAAGATGGCTCATGTTGTGTTGAAATTAAGTCGCTTTCCCTTCCTCCGCGGCTCTGGCATAAAATATGCTTTATTGACAAACACACAACGTGAAAGCGGTTAAACGAAAAACCAGAATGCAGGCCAGTCTGGATAACTAACAGCCACAGACCGTTTTTCACATCAGAACGCAGGGTGCATCACGATGAAAAAAGAATTCACATTTACGATTAAGAGCAGTGTTTTTGATGAGAATTACAACCCGTCTGAAAATACGCGCATCACCACCAATTTTGCTAACCTGGCGCGCGGGACAAACCGTCAGGAAAACCTGCGCAATGCCTTAACGATGATTGATAATCGCTTCAACTCGCTGGCGCACTGGGATAATCCAAAGGCCGATCGTTATGGTGTGGAACTTGAAATTATCTCGGTTGAGTTAAATATCGAAAACGAGACGCAACGCGGCGCGTTTCCTGTAATTGAAATTCTGAAAACCCATATCGTCGATAAAAAAACTCAGCAGCGTATTGAAGGTATTGTTGGCAATAACTTCTCCTCTTACGTGCGCGATTATGATTTCAGCGTGCTGCTGTCTGAGCACAATAAAAACAATACCGGCTTCAGCGCGCCTGCCAACTTTGGCGATTTACACGGCAATATTTTCAAGTGCTTCGTGAACTCTGCGGCTTTTAAAGAGAACTTTAAAAAGCAGCCGGTCATTTGCCTGAGCGTGTCCAGCAAAAACGTTTATACCCGCACAGGAAACCGTCATCCGGTACTGGGTATTGAATACCAGCAGGATGCCTATTCCCTGACTGACCAGTATTTCCACAAGATGGGCCTGACGGCGCGCTATTTCATGCCGGAAAACAGTGTTGCCCCGTTGGCGTTTTATTTCTCGGGTGACCTGTTGAGTGATTACACCAATCTTGAGCTGATCAGCACCATTAGTACGATGGAGACGTTCCAGAAAATTTATCGTCCTGAGATTTACAATGCTAATTCACCGGCTGGCCAGTGTTATCAGCCAAGCCTGAATCATCTGGACTATTCATTAACGCGCATTGTTTACGATCGCGAAGAGCGTAGCCTGTTAGCGGTAGAACAAGGGAAATTTACCGAAGAGAAATTCATTAAACCCTATAAAGCCGTTCTTGAAGAGTGGTCTGCCAGTTACGCGCTTTGATTAACCGAAATACAAGGTCACCTATTATGAAAACGTTGTTACCTACCTCAACCGCAGGCAGTTTACCGAAGCCATCCTGGCTGGCTCAGCCTGAAACGCTGTGGTCGCCCTGGAAGCTGCAAGGCTCAGAACTGGCTGAAGGGAAAAAAGATGCGCTGCGTTTAATTCTGGACGATCAAATCCAGGCCGGGATTGATATCGTCAGCGACGGTGAACAAACGCGCCAGCACTTTGTGACGACATTTATTGAGCACCTGAATGGTGTTGATTTCGAGAAGCGCGAAATTGTCCGTATCCGTAATCGTTATGATGCCAGCGTACCGACGGTGATCAGCGCGGTTAGCCGTCAGAAACCCGTCTTTATTGACGATGCGAAATTCTTGCGTCAGCAGACTAAGCAGCCAATCAAATGGGCGCTGCCGGGTCCGATGACCATGATTGATACGCTGTATGACGGCCATTACAAGAGTCGTGAAAAGCTGGCCTGGGAATTTGCCAAAATTCTGAATCAGGAAGCCAAAGAGTTAGAAGCGATTGGCATCGACATTATTCAGTTTGATGAGCCCGCTTTTAACGTGTTCTTTGATGAAGTCAACGACTGGGGCATCGCCGCGCTGGAACGCGCTGTGGAAGGCCTGAAGTGCGAAACCGCTGTGCATATTTGCTACGGCTACGGTATCAAAGCCAATACCGACTGGAAGAAGACGCTGGGGACGGAATGGCGTCAATATGAAGAAGTCTTCCCGAAACTGCAAAAATCAAAAATCGATATCGTTTCGCTGGAATGTCAGAATTCGCGCGTGCCGATGGAGCTGATTGAGCTGATTCGGGGTAAAAAAGTCATGGTGGGTGCCATTGATGTAGCAACCAATACCATTGAAACGCCGGAAGAAGTGGCCGCGACGCTGCGTAAGGCGTTGCAGTTTGTGGATGCCGACAAACTCTATCCGTCAACCAACTGCGGTATGACGCCATTATCCCGTGAGGTGGCGCGTGGCAAGCTCCATGCCTTAAGCGCGGGCGCGGCTATTGTCCGTCAGGAGCTTTCAGCATAGTTCACGCGCGGGTAATCTGCAGCAGGTGAGCGCGCTGACGTGACTCGCCTGCCATCCCTGCCTTGTCGTTATCATCCCTTTGTGTAAGAGCAGCCTGGCACTGACCGGGCTTTTTCGTGCGGGGACCGCTGCCGTCTCTGATGAATTAGCCTGGGCATTGATGATGCCTGCGGAAACGGTGGGATCATGGAGCAGTCCCTGCTCCGCTGTTCAGTCCCTTATAAGCCGGTATCAGGAGCCACGATGGCTGTTCTGGCCCCCTTTCTTACCGGCTTCTGAGGCTTTTTCACGATCGTTTTTAAAATTGCCGCCGCTGTTCTGTCCGCCTTTTTTACCGGCTTCAGAAGCTTTCTCTTTATCTTCCGCGAAATTACCTGATCCACCACGATGTTCAGTCATAATATTTCCTCTTCAGGTTAAAGTTGTCTGCTTCTTTGCTTCACCATTTGCATGGCACTGTTAAGGTTATAACGCGCCTGTTAATCTGCAAGCGTGGCGGATAAAACATTCGCCGCTTTGTTTAGCGCTTTTAATACTGCCGCGCAACCGCAACGGAGGGCGGAAAATAAAAGCGAAAAACAACAAGATAATCACCCAAAAACCCGCTTCTCTTGTTTAAATGCGACTGTTTTCATTCGTCAAAAAATTAACAAGAGGTTACATTTAGGCGTGTAGAACGGCAATTTTCAGGCAAAATAAATACTCAGCCTTAGGCTGACATCCCTTCACGGTTAAAAGACAATCTGTTTACGCACCACCAAGTGCTCCCGCAGCATCCCACTCAACCTTTTGCCAGCCTCAGAAAACGACGCTACCACGTCTGACGCCTGCCCTGTAATACCGTGCTCTGCCATTAAGCTTTACCTGTGGGCGTCGGCCACGTGTTAACGGCCTTATTGATCAGGGGCACACTAACGCTGCCTGGAAATAAAAGAGAGTGGTCTGTCGTCAGGAGCAGGTAATGTATTTCAGTCATCCGTCAGCGGCAACAGCGCGCGCTCAGGAAAAGCCACGGCGATTGTGAATATTCATTACTCATCGCGCTCTAAATAAAACCCTGCGCCTAAAAAAGGCTCCCCGCGCCTGTCGCGCGTGTGAATATACCGCTTTATTTTCTCGCCTGGCGGTTTAAAAAGACGACCTCCCGTTTCGTCGGTTAAAACATAACAGGACGCCCCCAACGCCAGCTATGAAAATAGTGGCATTCACTGACATCAAAAAATGCTATCGCGCTCTGTGTGTTGATAAGCGGATTGAGCGTTTCTGTTGGGTAAAAAAAGAAAATGGGATCGTTGCGTGGCAGCCTGAATATGTCGCCGTCAGGCCGACAGGCTATAAAAAAGTTAAGATTCGTCTTAAAAAAATCGGGCAGTAAAGCTGTACATGGAATGAAACTTTCGTACAAATTTAATGCTAATAATCCTCATTTTCAAAGAGTAAAAAACCTTTCAAGACGAAGCGGCATTAAAAAAACCGTTTTTTATTTTTTTCCATTGTATTGTTTCGCATTGGAATTATCAGAAACCATCGACCAAAATGAGGCTTTCCACTGTTAATGATGAAATGAGAGAGGATAGACCCATGGTCAAATATCGTGGCGGCGCAGGAAATTTTGCAGCAAACCCCGAGAGAGCCTCTGAAGCGGGTCGGAAAGGCGGCAAAAACAGTAGCGGAAACTTCAGGAATAACCCCGAGCGTGCAGTAGAGGCGGGCCGTAAAGGGGGAAAAGTCAGCCGTCGTACGGGCTAGTTCCCTTTGCGATTTCGCCCGTCTGCCTTTGCCGCGCTGGCGAGCATCTCTTTATACCTCCACCGAAACGCGCAACGCCAGGAAGGCCGCTTATCTTCCTGGCGCTGGCGCACATCTGATTTTTATAAACAGGAGTTTTTATGTTGTCATCCGACACGCTTTGTGCGCTCACAGGCGCCTCCCTGACCAATGTACGACGCTGGCAACGGTATGGACTTGTTGCTGTAGATCCCGTGACAGACTACTGGACAGAAGGCCAGCTCGAAGAAATCCGCGAAGTCATGTCAGCCAATGCCCACGGCGCAACGGCGCAGGAAATGCACGATGGCCGCAGGCAATCAGAGGGCGTAATGACGTATGGCTGGCCCGCCCGCCGTGGCGAAATCCTGACCAGTCTGGAGTTTGGTTCAGACAGGCAGTTGATCCGGGTTATCCGTAGCCTGAGTCGGGACTTTGCCGGTGACGATTTTATCCGGTCTTTAATGCGTCCACTCTGCAGTTGGCTGCGCGAGGACCAGCGTCGTGGCGCTGCGCGCAGGCTTGCCCGCTTTGAACATGTCACGGAGCATCATCACGCCTGTGTGACCCGCGCAGCCTCTCGCTCGGCCAGCGTACCGCTGTTGCTTGAGATTGCAGGTGAAGTACAGAACACGGATGTGCTGCTTGAGGCCATCCGGTTAACGGCACAGGGCTTTAATGTGGATGTCTGCGTGGACACCTCTGTGCCGCTGCCAGCCCATCAGCGTAAGTCTTACGATCACCATCTGATCTGGCAGGCCAGCCAAATCAGCGTTCAGTAGCCGGTTCACGTTAATGCTGCCCTTCCCCTCTTCATTCCGCAAACAGGTTAGCGTTTTCTCTGCACTCCGCGTGGCTGCGGTATGTTCTCCGGCGCTTTCCCTTGCGTTCTGACACCACCTTGCGTGCTGTTTTGGTGCGGATATGCGTGACCCCAGCCTTACAGTAAACGCGCTCATTTATCCTTCAATCCTGACGTTTTATGAAAGACCGTGGACTAACGCGGGCCATAGCATGGCGGTGATTGCACCGGACAGGTTAGTTCCGGGCCGCCTTTTCCGGTTACGCATCCCCGGCGGTGCACGCCCCCAGTGATGCGCCCCATACAGCTCAATGCCACTGGCGGCGCACAATGCGGTGGCGACGCGATTCTGCGCCCGCTGCGTACCGCTTCTCTCAGAGGGCGCACACGTTCTGTGAATACCGGGCTAACGACGCGTGGCAGAGCCGGCCAGTGCGCTTTCAGGCTGAACGCGTTCGAGCCTGACAGGGGTGCTTTTATAGGCCGGTATACCGCTTTTGGTATCATGGCTGTCCAGCCGTACCAGCACGTTCGCTTCCGGATAATAGGCTGCGACCGAACCATAGGCCATATCGTGCACCACGATGGTCAGCTTATCCATGCGCCTTGAGGTCGGGTTGCCGTCCGGGTCCAGGGCGATGACGTTGACCTGCTCGCCGACGCGTAACTGCCGTTTTTCGGCCTCATCCGGGTTGATAAACAGCACATCCCGGCGTCCTGTTACGCCCCGGTAGCGATCGTTCAGACCATAGAGCGTTGTATTGTATTGGTCGTGGCTGCGCAATGTCGTCAGCACCAGATCGTGGCAGGTCAGTGAGCGTGGATCTTCATTGATGCCCGCCATCACCAGGAACTGCGCTTTTCCTGACGGCGTGTGCCAGATGCGCTCGGATGCGCCATTGGGCAGGCGAAAACCACCCGGTTGTTGAATGCGCTGATTATAGTTTTCGAAGCCCGGAAACACCGCTTCAATGGCCTGGCGGATATTACTGTAATCGCGCGTCATCTTGTCCCAGTCGACAACCGTATCAGGCAATGTGGCTTTCGCCAGGCTGGCCACCAGCAGCGGCTCTGACTTCAGGTGCGGCGAGGCGGGATCGAGCGTGCCTCGTGAAGCATGTACCATCGACATGGAATCCTCAACCGTGACACTTTGCGCACCCGAGGGTTGCTCATCCACCTCCGTGCGTCCCAGTACCGGAAAAAGATAACTGTGCTTTGCCATCAACAGATGTGAACGGTTCAACTTCGTCGCCATGTGCACCACCAAATCCAGATTGCGCATGGCAGGAAAGGTGACCTGTGGGTCAGACATGGCTTCAGCCAGGTTGCCGCCAAGGCACAGCAGCGCTTTAGCACTGCCGTCACGGATGGCGCGAATTGCCTCAACCGCGCCGTGACCGTGTTGTCTGGGCGGCGTAAAGCCAAACACCTTTTCCAGACTGTTCAGCAGACTGTCAGACGGGATTTCGGTAATCCCAACCGTGCGATCACCCTGAACATTGGAGTGGCCGCGCAGCGGACAAATGCCGGCCCCCTTTTTGCCCATGTTGCCGCGCATCAGCAACAGATTCGCGATTTGCTGTACATTCTGTGTTCCGTACTGATGCTGTGTAATGCCCATGCCGTAGCAAATAATGGTGCGATCCGCCTCCGCATACAGTCGGGCCAGATGCTGAATCTCTTCACACTCCATCCCTGAGACTTTCAGAATGTGCGCCCAACTGGTCGCCTCCAGATCGGCCTTCAGCGCCTCGAAGCCCTCAGTGTGTTCATGAATAAAGGCCTCATCCAGCACACCCGGTTCGCCCTGTTCTCTGGCCGTCGCATCCATAGCGAGCAGGAATTTCATCATCCCTTTCAACATGGCCGCGTCACCGCCTACGCGCACTTTATAATAGGTTGACGCCAGCTCGGTTGAGCCCATCGACAGCATCTCGATTGGGCTTTGCGGTGAGGTAAACCGCTCCAGCCCGCGTTCGCGTAACGGATTAATCGCAACAATCGTCGCACCACGTTTTGACACCTCTCTGAGCGTGCCCAACATGCGCGGATGGTTGGTGCCCGGGTTATGACCAATACATAAGACAAGGTCGCAATGGTCAAAGTCATCCAGCTCAACGGTGCCTTTTCCTACGCCGATGGATTCCGGCAACCCCACACTGGTCGGCTCGTGGCACATATTGGAACAGTCTGGGAAGTTATTGGTACCGTATTCGCGGGCAAACAACTGCCAGAGAAAAGCGGCTTCATTCGATGCGCGACCAGAGGTATAAAACTCAACCATGTTCGGATCGCTATAGCTGCGCAGCCGCTCACCTATTTCACGAAAGGCCGTTTCCCATGCGATGGGCTGATAGGTATCGCTGGCCGCATCATATTTCATCGGATGGGTCAGCCTCCCTTCGCCTTCCAGATCCAACGCGCTGCGCGCCCACAAATCGCTGACCTTGTTAGCCGCGAAAAAATCGGGCGTGGCACGCTTACTGGTGGCTTCCCACGACACCGCTTTGGCCCCGTTTTCGCAAAACTCAAAAGAAGACGTATGCTGCGGATCAGGCCAGGCGCAGCCGGGGCAATCAAAGCCCTGGGGCTGGTTCACCCTGAACAGGGCAATGACGTCCTGTTTCACCGCCATTTGTCCCCGAATCGCATCCGCTACAGCTTTTAATGCGCCCCAGCCACCCGCTGAGCCGCCATACGGTTTGACCCCAAAAGTACGATTCGTTTCTTTCATTTTTATCCCAACCTGTGTCAATGACTTTTGCTTAAGCCTGGTACAGGATTGGGAACACGCCTGTTAAGCAGGCCGCAAAGCCTGATTTAATTTTTGCAAAATGTTACCTCGCTGCGGTTAATTGCAGCCCATGCGCTTTTAGTGTCCCAACGGCGTTACCCGCCGTGTTTCGCTTAAAAGGCAGAATTTTAAATCACGCATAAATAGCGAGCCGGCGTCACTTTTCATTTGCATAATCACGGGCAGGCAGCGTCCGCCAAATAGCGGGATAATGACGACGAAAATCATATCCACGCGCGTCGCGTGATATTTATTTATCCGTTCTGCTTATTTCTGGCTGGCCATTGACGCTTCTGGCGGTTTATATTTCTCCGGTGAGTCACGCCAACGGCATGTTCGCTTACCCTTTCAGTTCTGACTTTACAGCAGCATCCTGTAGAGGTTCTTTTTTACTGGCGCCCCAGACATCATCATAGGCATAGCCGGTCAGCGCTTTGATCACCTCACGGGTTTCAGCATCACAGTCTTTAGGTGAGCCGCCCAGCTTACGGCGTGCGACCTCTTTAATCAGCAATTTGTGGCTGCGCTGGGTCAGTTTGAACTGGAACGTCAGCCAGAAACTCACGGCCAGAAGCGCGCCTGTCACGCCTGCCATCAGCAGGACAATGGCGGTGATTGCGCTATCAGGCTGAGCGCCGTTCCCTTTGGCAAACCCGCTTTCCTGGAGCACCACGCCAATAATAAAGATGGCAATCGCGACCGAACTTTTGCGCGTAAGCACCATGACGCCCGCGAAGATGCCTTCCCGGCGCTGACGGGTTACCATTTCATCAATATCGGGAATGAAGCTGTAAATATTCCACGGAATATAATACAGCCCCGCGCGCGCTATCCCCATAAACAGGAAGGCGGCGCTAAATAACAGCACGGGTACATGCCACTGCCAGAGATAAACGGCATACAGAAAAAGCAACACGACGGCAATAGATATATAAGAGAGTCTCAAGGCGTTAGAGGGCGTCATAGAAAATCTGCCCAGCAACAGCATAAATAAAAAGGTGCCGGGGATAGACATAAACATCATATTACTCAGAAGCAGCGAGGCTAATGAGGCATCCTGTTTTAACCCATAAATAACGAAATAGGTAAAAACGGCAAGAAACACATCCATCGCTGTGAACGAGCAGATATAAATGAGCAGGTGCTGACGAAACGCCCGAATTTTAAATGACGAGGCGAGATCCACAAACATGTGTTTCACATGCGAAAGAAAATGACGCGCGGGTGCCGGTGGCTTTTGAACCTCGTCTGCATCCTGAATATCTTTCGCTTCCCAGGTGGTATACCAGGTAATAAATACCGCGACGCAGTAAATCACTGAGAAAATCACGCCCGTCAGTGTATAGGTGATGGCGTTGTCTTTGCCCGTGTATGTCATGATGACGCCAGGTACCGAGACCGCAAGAAAACTTCCCAGCGAGGAAAACATCATCCGCACGCCGGAAAGGCGAGTGCGTTCACTGAAACGGTTGGTCATTTCTGACGACAGGGTTTCCCACGGCACCAGCACCATGGCAGATAACAATTCGATGGTGAGATAGGTGCCAAGATAATACCAGTAGCTCATATCCGTGACCCACAATGCGCCGTACAGCAGCATCAGAGGCGAGGAAATTAACAAGAAGAAACGACGACGGCCGAATTTGCGCCCGGCCCAGGTATGGCCGAAATTATCCGTGATATACCCCATGATCGGACTCAGTACGGAATCAATCACCCTGGCGATGGCGAAGATGGATCCGGCTTCCAGCACCGATAACCCGCAGTAGGTGGTATAAAAAAACAGTAACCAGGCACCTATCACTGCAAAGGCACCGCCCCCAAATAAGTCGGTAATGCCGTAGCCTGTTGCTACGCCATACCCGACGCGACGTTCAGTCGGTTTAACCATTTATCTGCTTCCTGTTCTGGTCGGTGTTTTATAACGGCAAGCCAGTGCCTGCCGTCGCTGTTATCAACAGAATTGGAAAAGAATGGGCGTGCGGGCTGACTACACCGCGTTAGCTAACATTTGGGCTTTGATACACAGTTCAGCCGCTTTAAACGCATGTTCCTGCGTCATGGCGTGCTCGGTGCGATGCAGACAGTCGGTGATCAACTGGCCAAAGAACGGGAAACCCACCGTGCCCGCCACGCTGTAGCGAAACTCACCGTCCTGATTCACCAGGTAAACCACATCCTGCTCGTCACGCGTGAGATCGGTATACTTGCGAATTTCGATGTAACCGTCGGTTCCGAGCAGCGTCATTCGCCCGTCGCCCCAGGTCGATAAGCCTTCCGGGGTGAACCAGTCACAGCGAAAATAGCCGGTTGCGCCATTTTCCCCTGCCAGCATCGCCTCGCCGAAATCTTCAAACTGCGGATGGTGCGGATGGTGAAAATTGCGCACCTGACTGGCAACCACTCGGGCCTGACCATTGCCGGTGTAATAGAGAAACTGCTCGATCTGGTGGCTGCCGATATCGCACAAAATGCCGCCAAAGTAGCGACGTTGATAGAACCAGTCCGGACGACCGGTTCCTTCGCGATGCGGCCCCGTGCCCAGCGTTTGCACCACCCGACCAATCGCGCCCTGTTCCACTAACTGTCCCGCGAAAACCGCGCTCTCAACGTGCAGACGCTCGCTGTAGTAAACCGCATATTTGCGGCCGGTTCTGGCGCACATGGCTTTGGCATCGTCCAGCTGTTCCAGGCTGGTCAGCGGGGCTTTATCGGTGAAGTAATCTTTCCCGGCCGCCATGACTTTCAGTCCCAGCGCACAGCGTTCCGAGGGAATGGCCGCCCCTGCCACCAGCCGCACCTGTGTGTCAGCGAGGATCGTGTCCAGGGAATCCGCCACCTGAGCCTGCGGAAACTGTTGCAGGAACCTGTCGACTTTGGTCGCATCCGGGTCATAAACCCATTTCAGCGTCGCCCCGGCTTCAGTCAGGCCATTGCACATCGCATAGATATGCCCATGATCCAGCCCGGCGGCAGCGATAATAAACTCGCCTGGGTTTACAACCGGCTGGGGTTTGCCTTTCGGCGCGTAGTTCATGCCATCCTTTTGATTCATGGTGTTGTCCTCACGCAAAGTTTTTGCCTAACGGGATCGCATCCTCATCCGCGAAATTTTCCACGGAGGCCTGTTTTTCATAAAAGTGCGGTGCGCTGGCAATCAGGCCACCGGTACGGTAGAAGGTGTCGTTGCTGGCAATCGGCAGCGTGACGGTGGTATGGGTTATAGCCGACTTGTAGATGGCGGTGATTAACGCCAGGGATTGCTTGCCCTGCTCACCGTCTACCAGCGGCGCACGCTGCTGCTCAATGGCCGAGAAAAAGTCATCCACCTGACCGGCATGCAGTGTCCATGTCAAGGACGGGATCTGCGCATACAGCTGGTCCAGTTCGTTTTCCAGCGCGATGTGATGATCCTGTTCCGGAAAGCCGTTTTCCGCCGCCTGATAAGCAACGGGTTGCCAGGGCGCAGAGAGCCGCGCTTTCTCGCCCTGTAAAATGATTTTTTGATCTTCACCGTGATGCACCACCGAGGCCGTCAGCTGTGCCAGCGTGCCGTTCGGGTAACGGAAAATAGCGGCACTGAGATCTTCGACCTCCGCATTGTCATGGGCGACATTGCTCATCATGGCGACCACCTCCGTCGGTGCGCCGAGCATCCATTGCAGCGCATCGATGTGGTGCACAGCATGATTGAGCGTGCAGCCCCCACCTTCTTTTTCCCACGTCCCGCGCCACCACAGGTCGTAGTAGGCATGACCGCGCCACCACAATGAATCAACCTGGGCGTGACAAATCTTTCCTGCCAGGCCGGAATCCACGGCCGCTTTTAACCGCCAGAAGGCATCGGTAAAGCGGTTCTGCGCCACCACGGAGAGCACTTTGCCGCTGGCCTTTTGCGCCGCGATCATGGCATCGCACTCTTCAAGCGATGCCGCCATCGGCTTCTCGCACAGCACATGTTTGCCTGCCTGTAGCGCCGCTATCGTATTCTCGGCATGCACATAAGGCGGCGTGCAGACATCCACCACATCGATATCTGCGCCATCCGCCAGCATGGCGAGATGATCGCTGTACACACGTACATCCTTCAGGCCGTAACGCTGCAATTTATCGCGGGCTTTGTCCGGGTACACATCCACTACCGCCACAATTTTGCCGCGTTCGGGAAACTGCAAAAACGCCTGAATATGTAAATTGGCAATATTACCCATACCTACTATCGCAATTTTTAACATGCCACTTCTCCGTCTTTGATCGTCGCTGTCGTCTTTGCGAGGAACATAGAAAAGCGGCTGTCGTGGGACAAACTGTTTTTGTGAGAATGTTCGCAGAGCGGCAAGGTAGTTTGTGAACAGCATGTAAAACCGCATTACTATCAAGCCACTACGGCTGCAAAAAATTGCAAAAATTGATTGGGACGGGGATCACACTATGGCGGGCAAGCTCAGGATGGACGAAATTTCGGCAAAAACCGGGTACTCTGTCAGTACCGTTTCGCGCGTACTGAGCGGCAAGGCCTATACCAGTGAAAAAGCCCGTAATGCGATTGTGCGCTGTGCACGTCAACTGGGTGTGTTGCACGACATGGTCAGCAGCCGCCTGTTAATTAACGGTCTGGTGGTCTTTGCGCCCGCCCGGACCTTTGCGCCGCGCGGCGATCACTTCTATCTGGAAGTAACGCGCGGGATTGCCGAAGCCTGTGCCAGCCATGATGTGCACATCAGTTACTGCCCACTGGAGGAACAGCGTGCCGATGTGAAACTGTTTCTGGAGAAGGCGGGCGCAAAAAGCAACGATGCGATCATCATCATCGGCACCGACGATCAGGCGATATTCAGCCTGGCAGCCTCGCTGAATAAACCCTGCGTCCTGATAAATTCCCGCGATAAAGACATGAAACTGGATGCGGTCTCCCCCGATCACCATGCGATTGGGTTCAGCGCCATGCAGCACCTGTTTGAGCAAGGGCACCGCCGGGTTTTGACCGTCACCTGTCTGCGCCGTGAAACGCTGTTTCTGCGGCTGGAGGGAATTAAAGACGCGTATCGCCATTTTCACCTGCCCTTTAGCGCGCAGAAGGACCTGATTGTGGTTGAAGCCTATTCTGAGCATGAAACCGAAGCCGCCCTGAATGGCTGGCTGGACGAACATCCGCGTGAGGAGTGGCCCGATGTGATAGTGCCGGTGGGCAAAGGGATTATTACCGGCGTTCAGACTGTGCTGGCGGCACGTTCCTTGCGTATTCCCGAAGATATCTCACTGATGACGACCGATCTGGCAAGTCAGCTGGCGGGCGCGGCCGGCAGGCCGGTGACAGGCTTTGCCGTCCCGTGTCGGGAACTGGGCTACGAAGCCATCCAGCTTCTGCAGAACCGTCTGAACCGGCCCCATGCGCCCGTGTATAATCTGCTGTTGCAGGCAAAACTGATCGACCACGGCACGGTCGCCAATGCCACACGCCATGCGGCGCGGGAGGAAATACGGGACGATCAGACACCGGCCTGAACAGAGGGATGCGGGTTTGCAGCGGGCAAGTCATCTGTTGCAGGCCCCGCTCAACGCTAGCATTTGTGATTAGCCGGCTGACACGGGCACAATAGGCGTGAATTCTCACCGAGCCCACAAGGCAAACTGTGCAAAACAGCCTGCCTTTCCTGCCCACATAGCTGAATACAGGCTTCCCTCTTCACCTCATCGTGCTTTGTAAACCGGTTTGCATCGTAGACCTGCCCTGCCGACGCTCTTGCTGGTTCGGCATCCTGACCTCCCCGCCGGACAGTTATCACGCCTGACCCGATCTTCTGGTTCGTTGCTGCGCATGTCAGTTGCCGTGACCGCCTCCCGTTTGCGCTATACAGGTGCCTTCACGATTTCGCCTGCAAACGTGCCAGCATACGTTGCCTGTTGACATAAATAATGGCGCAGAGCAGGAGGCTCAGCATGGCCGTGCTTATAAATACGCCCGGCCCGGTCATGGCCAGCATCACACCACCCAGTAGCGGCCCGGCAGCAATACCGAGCGTTGACAATGTTGAGGCGCCCAGGTAGGCACCTCGATGTTCTGCGGGTGCCAACTGGTCGAGTAAAATATTCAGGTTCGGCATCAGAATCGCTTCGCCTGCACTAAACAACACGGTGACAGACAGCCAAAGCCAACTATCCGCTGTTCGCAGGGAGAAAAAACACAGCTGTGAGAAAAAGAAAATCACTGCACCCAACAGAATTCGCTGAGGTAAATGCATCCTCGCCATAATGCGGACCAGAAAGGTTTGAAATACCAGCACGGTCGAGGCATTCGTGACCAGTATTAACGTCACCAGCTTTACAGCCGCGTCGCTGTTCAGTAACAGAAGGTACTGGGGCAGTACCGCTTCAAAATGAATAAAAACGATACTGCACAATGTGCTGCACAAAAGCCCGGCCACAAAAATTTTATCTCTGATAATAATTCCCATAACCTGGTGAAGTCTAACAGCGGAAACCTTGTCGGCCGGCGGCGTGTTCACCGGTTTACCCGCCGGGATAAACAGGAGCACGTAGATAAAAAAAGGGAAATAGCTCAGGCCGGTTATCAGAAATGTGCCTTTCTGAGACGTCAGGCCAAAAGCAATGCCCACCAGGGGGCCCAACACCGCAGCGACGTTGACCAGGTAGTAGCGCACTTGCAAAGCCAGTGCGCGGCGGCGACGATCGCCCAGTAAATCACTCATTAACGCACGCAAAGGCGGATCGACCCACGCAAAGCAAACGCCGATAATCATCAGGCCGGTAATAAACAGACCGACTCCCGTCGCCTGCGCCAGAAGGATATAGCCGACTGCCGAAAATCCACAGCCCATCAGCAGAATAATCCGTCGTCCTAACCTGTCCGAAATCTGGCCGCCATACATGCCCAGCCCCACGGATACCAGCGCACTACTGGTCATCGCGCAACCGATGGCAACAGGCGACATGTGGTAGTTCTGTGTCATGATCATTGCGATAAATGGCCAGGCCATAAAATAGCTGAACCGAATAATCAGGGTAAAAATGAGCAGCGCGTGAACTGTCGCCGGAAAGGTTTTTAACGTCTTAAATACACCGGGTTCTACCCTGATTTCAGCGGCGGGCTTTGTTGTCATACGTCACCTTATGATGGGTCTGTTGCACACTGAAGCGTCAGAGAAGCGCACGGCTTGTCAATTAGTAATATAAGTATTCCTCACACGATGCAATATAAAATCACGCTAACTCTTTGATTCACAGGCTTATGACGTATTCAACCCTCGCCACAGGATAATGTAATGAAAAGCCTGTTAATGATTTATAACGTCAGGCGTTAATCCTGAAACAAACACCAAGACCGCCAGGGGCGCAGGCGAGAAACAAGGCGATATTGCGCATCGTTGGAAAATTACGCCTGATTCTCACGTCAGCCTGAATGCGCAGGATGGGTTTTACCCACTCTTTAAAGTTCGCCATCCCATCAATGTAAGGCGGCCATTTTTTCTCCTAACGCAGCGGTTTTTAACTGTTTCCTTACTAAAAGGGACGCCGCGCAGAGATAGCCGTTTTTTTATCCGTACATCATGCAGGCCCGGACGCTGCCTGAAATCAGACACTGTCTTGTCAGTGGTTACCCGACAAAGACCCACTCGATTGTGAATAGCAGGGATTATGTGCTCCGGGAAGAAGCCGGGATCGCCGTCGTTCAGGTGATAAGACCGGTTACACCGGATAACAGGGAACGGCTTACAGGTCGTCATACAGCGGGTCGGTTTCAGAGGAAATGGAGACAGGTCTGCCCGCACCAGGTGTTGCTGCCAGTAGAAAGCTTTAACAGGTTGCATGAAGCGAACAGCGCTACAGGCTGGCTGTTTCACCATGTGCTTGTGTTTTCAGACCGGAAATAACGGACCCTGTTTAGCATAATATGGCACCCCTCAGGCTGGTGATAACAAGGCGCTAAGCGCCCCGAATACCCTTATTGCGGTAGTGCATGCGCAAAGAATTTAACCCCATCAGGCCAGGCGCCCCGATGGCCTGAAAAGGCGGCAGCGGCGTGACCGATCGTCATATTTCGGCTGCCTGCCTGAGTGATATCCGGACCGTCAGCGCGTAATCTTGCCAGCGAGATGCGTGACGGCCTGACAACAGCGATATGACCCGGTCTGTGCTGATCGGGGCTTTCATAGGCGACCACCACCAGCATGCCTTTATTCGCCAGCTGCTGAGCGTGCCACGCATCGCTGACCCTGATCCAGCCTGACTGACGCCCTTCACTACTGTCAAACCAGCGCGTTTGTGCGCTCGCCAGGAAAATCTGGCTGTGCTGAGGCGGCCTGAGCATATAGACGCCCAGGCGTGCGCCTACCGCCGCCGCAAACGCGCTGCAGTGCGTATGATTACCGGGACCAGAATAGGTATCCGGTCTGTCAGGCTTGCCCGTTTCCCAGTTGACGTGATGATGATTCAGCCATAAATGCTCCACGTCCGCATGGTCAAGCACGGCAAGAATCTTTTGCGCGTTGGGCGTGAGCGCGCCGCAACAGGGCGCATCCTGCGGCGGCACGGACTGGACGTTGCCAGCCGGAACCGGGCTGGCGACAGCCGGCAGGGACGGGAAGAGAAAAGCCGCACTCGCAAAGACGGCCAACGCATATCTGCTCAGTGATGGTTTCATAGTGACCTGACTGTATAGAATTAAGGTTCGTCATTGAAAGGGCTCCTTGAGGAAGCGCACGCGCGCGCCCCTTCGCCCGCCATTCCGTGCGGTGAAGCGCCGGAACCCATCGCGCCTGCCTGCACCTTTATTTTACGCCTCTGCCACATCTTCAGGGTTGGGTTTCTGCATGACGAATTGAGTTCTGCCTCCCGGGTTTCCCGCCTGAAGCGGCGAACAGCCTGCATGTTTCTGTCATCGCACACCCGGTCGTGGCGTGCCTCGGTGACGTGACACGTCAGGCGGATTTCAACTTACTCCGGCAGGGGTTTTTTTTGCAAGGGTCACGTTCTGTAAGAACCGCAAGGTCACCACGGAAAATCTGTGGTGACTCCTGCCCGTTCAGAGCCTGCGCCCGTTTTCAGCAGCACAGGCGTTTGTGTTGATTTTCAAAAACTCTGCCAGTTGGTCTCCGCTGCAGCGGGAACAATATTGCTGACAGGGCGCATCATGGCGGGCGGAGCTATCGCGCTTTTCACTTCCTTAAGCGCGTCAGGTCCTGCACGCTGGATAACAAACGTGGCAACCAGGCGGTTTAATGCTGAGGCCTGTTCCATTAATGAACGCGACGCAGAGGATGCTTCTTCCACCAGGGCCGCATTTTGCTGCGTCACATCATCCATTTGATTGACGGCCAGATGGACCTGGCTAATTCCCTGAGACTGTTCCTGGGCGGCGACAGAGATTTCATCGACCAAATCGGTAACCTGCCGGACGGCATCGTTCATTTTGTGCATATTTGTACCCACCCCTTCAGCCTGTACCGCACCGGCTTCCACAAAGCCCATTGACGATTCAATCAGCGCTTTAATCTCGCGGGCTGATGATGACGAACGCTGCGCCAGGTTGCGCACCTCGCCAGCCACGACCGCAAAACCACGGCCCTGCTCACCTGCCCGTGCGGCTTCGACCGCCGCATTCAGGGCAAGGATATTGGTCTGAAAGGCAATCCCCTCAATGAGAGAAATAATGTCGGTAATTTTGGCCGAGCTTTCGCGTATATCGCCCATCGTCGTCAGCATTGTTTTCACCCGATCTGCGCTGTCTTCTGAAATCTCACGCGCATTTTTCGCTAACTGGCTGGCCAGTCGGGTATTTTCTGCCGTCTGACGCACCGTTTCACTCAGCTCTGACATACTGGCAGCCGTTTGCTCAAGTGATGCCGCCTGCTCTTCAGTCCTTGCCGATAAATCCTCGTTACCCGCTGACATTTGCGATGACGCTGTACTGACAGACTGCGCGGCACTTTCTACTGCGTTCAGTGACAGCGACACAGTCTGAATCAGATGGTTAAACGCTTTTGCCGTCAGGCCGATTTCATCAGAGCGTGTGTCATCTGCTTTGAGAGTGAGATCGAGGTTTTCGCTGGCCTGCTCCATCGTCAGGCGCATGGCATTCAGCTGGCGGCGAATGGCTAAAATTGTCTTAACGGTAAAGAACCCCAGCAGCAAAATAGCGGCGGCTGAGCCGGTGATCAGGGTTAACAGCGTATGATGATAGGTTCTGTCGTTTTCTCTGCTGAGCGCATTGGCGAGATTGGTATTGAGCTGAAGTTGCTGCTGATAATTCGCAATGAGCTGTCGGGCTTCGGCGCCAATCCCTGTTGTCCCCTGCAACATTCCCAGAGACACAGCATCATTCTGAGCACGTGAGGCGGCCAGAAAGGCCGGCAGGTCGCGTTCTATTTTATTAATCATCGTAAACGCCTTTTCCGTCATTTGCCTGTCTTGCTCGTTGGACGTGTCCTCTGCAAGGTAGTGCTGATTAAGCGCACGAATATGTTTGATTGTGTCGTTGACTTCTTTTTCGATGACAGCCTGCCTGGCCAGGTCAGTCACGCTCTGATGATGATAAAGGGCGATGATGACGGCATTACTGCCTTCAATCATCTTTGAAATACCGGTGATTGACGGGACCGTATTTTCGTTAACGTATTTGAAGCGGGTCTGAAACCCTTGCGACACGCTGACAGATACGACAACCATAGCAACCAGCGCTGCAGAAAGCAGCGAAAACGTGAATAAAAGACGCTGAGTTATAGTCATTGTTTTTACCTGGTAAAAGAGAAAAGAAATACGTCTGATATGATTCAGAAAAGAGGCCACATACAGACAGTCAAATAAAATATCGGCGCCATAAAAAAATAATCAAACGGAGTTCCCGCTCTGTTTACACGCCATTTATACATGCCTCCCTCCTGAAAAAACAACTCACTGAAAGGCCTCAGTTATTTTTGCAACGCTGTTTTCTAAAAATTTAATGCCGCGCATTTAAAACGTAATAACACCACTTTTTCTGTGCCTGACGTTAAGCCCCCGCCTTTATCATTCATTTTTCCTGTTAAAAGGGAAAAACCATCAAGAAAATTAAAGCAGTATTTTAAATGACATATTTAAATATTTTTTCTTTACGCGGGAGCGCTGTTCTGTAAGGGGGGAATCCTGCATCGCGTCCTCACATTGCAGAGCGGCGTCCTGCTGCTTTCTGATGCGACAGCCAGCCTCACTACACGAAAACGCCATAAAAATACTGTTAAAACAAAAAATTATGGCAAAATCGCGTTGCGACACGTGCCATTAAACCATTACCCTGTCGTTTTCAATACGGGAACATTTCACGTCATCAGCCACGCTGAATGCCTGTACAGTGATGAACCGGCAACGCATAAAACCCTATTTTTAATTTATCCTTAAGCGATAACTCATTACTTATAGCCATAAAAAAAGCCCGGCATGCCGGGCTAACACCAATCAATAAACTGCCACCTTTAGGCCGACACTGTATAGCGCAGCGCAGGAAGTGTAGTTGAGCGCCGCATTATTACTGTAGGGAATACCATAAGAGATGTAATCAGATGTTATTTTTTCGCAAAACTCAATTAAGCGCCGCACTATTTTAATAGCCTTATATCATTTTTCTCTTTTCTGCAATGCTGTGTCATTGCAGCCATATAAACGCTTTGCTGCTGTCTGCTTTTTTAAACGGCATCGTGAACATGAGGTTATTTTTTTACGACGCAGGCGCGGGACATATTTACGTTAACAGAAAAGTGTCTCACAGGCGGCTTTCGCCATCAGCCGGTCAGCGCGCATCAGAAAACCCTGACAGGGGCTGCGCCTCACCGGGCGTTGATTTTCGCAGCCAGGCGCATCCTGTTAGTCACCCGTGTCATGCTGATAATGACTCGCTGTCAGCTGAGACAGTGAGGATATCCCCCTCAACATTCATGACGTTGCATCAGATAACAGGGTTCATCCGGTTACTGCACCGCCCGCCCGGATAGCCCGGCGGGCGGTGATCTGTCAGACCTGAAATGCCTCCACCATGTTACGCAGCGCATGCGCTTGTTCTGACAACGAATGGGAGGCAGAGGATGACTCCTCGACCAGGGCTGCATTGTTCTGCGTTACGCCATCCATCTGGCTCACCGCGATGCTGACCTGCGAAATGCCCTGCATTTGCTCAGAGGAAGCCAGAGAAATATTATCCATAGCCTCAGCCAGCTCGTTCACCCTCCCCACAATATTGACAATGCTCTGTCCGGTCGTAGACGCCACCGTGGTGCCGTTTTCTACCTGACCTACCGCCTCTTCAATCAGCAGTTTGATATCGCGCGCAGCCGTAGCGCTGCGCTGCGCAAGCGTTCTGACTTCACCGGCCACTACCGCAAATCCCCGGCCCTCTTCGCCTGCGCGTGCCGCTTCAACCGCAGCATTGAGCGCCAGAATATTGGTCTGGAAAGCGATGCCTTCAATGACGGTCGTAATATCACGCACTTTCGTTGCGCTCATGGATATGTCCTGCATGGTATCGACCATCCGCTGCACATCCTCTTCGCCGCCTCGGGCAAGACGGGCGGTTTCGCGGGCAGATTCGGCGGTCTGCCGTGCGCCGCTGGTGTTGCTTTTCACCGTGGCCGTCAGCTGCTCCATGCTGGCGGCCGTTTCCTGTAAAGCTGCCGCCTGCTGTTCGGTGCGGGAAGAAAGCTCGGCATTCCCCTTAGAAATTTCATCGGCGGCTAACGCGACAGCGTTCGACGTATCCCGGATATTCGCGACCATGTTGCGCAGGTTGGCCTGCATGACATGAAGGGAAGCCAGCAGGCTGGTCGTGTCGTTGCGACGAAGTGTGACAGGTGACGTTAAATTTCCGGACGCAATCGATGCTGCCAGCGCCTGTGCCTGCGCCGGTTCGCCGCCCAGCTGGCGCATCAGCGTACGGATAATGATAACGCAGGCCATCACAGCAACAACCAGAGACAAAAAGACCATTATCGCCATCAGACTGGCCGTACGTGACGCTGACTCTCTGGCATCAGAAACCGTTTTTTGACTCACCTCCATCTGAATCTCGGAAAGCCGATCCAGGGCGTCCAGCATTTTCCGCTGTACCGGCCGTACCGTTTTCAGCAGGTAATCAATCGTGGCCGCCTGGTCGCTTTGCATCGCCTTCTGGCCTGCCATGGTGATCAGGTTCAGCGCCTGGTCATCTTTAGCGAGCAGGTTCTCCAGGGCATTTTTCCCTTCGGCTGATACATTCTGCGACATGCTGCTGACCAGTTTTTCGCGTTTCGCCAGGTAGTTCGCTTTCTGGTTCTGCACCCGCTCCCACTCGGTTTGCTTCTCTTTTGCATCGCTCAGTAAGGCAATATTTCTTACCGCAACGGACATATCCCGGGCAGCACTGCGCATATCCTGGATCAGATTGTACCGATACATTTTATTGTTGACGGCATTATCCATGTCGTCCCGTGCCTGCCAGAGTGCGTGAAGCGCAATGCCTGTGCAGAGCACAAAAAGCAGGATGAGCAGACTGAAGCCTGCAGCGAGACGTGTGGCAATTTTCATGGTGTTTTCCCCGATAATGTTGCTACTGCTGTGTGTAGTCCGATTTTGCTGAATACATTTGCCGGAAAGATCTCTGCAAATGAAAATGTGTGTTTCCTTCACCTGTCAGTAACGGCTGACAGGGAAATCTATATAGATGACAAAATGGAATTTAGGTGGGACAGAGCGGACAGAAAGCAAAGCCAATACGGCAAAGTCGCGCATAGCGCGGCTGGGAGGGCGAAAACTTATTTTTCAGAATATTGTTAGTAAACATGTCACGATAAAACGCGGCGTATCAGACATCTCCCGACACAGGGGGATCATGCTGTTCGAATGCGATCTCCAGCTTCTGTGAACAGCAGTGTGTTACGTTGACGGCAACGCCCGCAGGCCAGGCGTAACCTCATGAATTCTGTACGGGCGGAGGCGGTTCTGTGCCCGGTTTGCGATGAACATCGACACGGTCAGGATGATTCATCGGGTCCCTTTCGGAAATGCCTGTGACGCGATGTTGTCCGTTGTTGAGACGGGGAAGATGCCGTAAACCGCTTTTCCATTCCCCCGTTAACCCGTCTTACCTGCCGCCAGAAAGCATGGCAACGGCTATTCTGCCGGGGAGACTGAATGGACGGGTGTGCCCCGGCGATCCCAGCGGCGGGCCATCCACCACAGCAGTGCCGTGATACACCAGCCAATACACCACGACACATCGTTACCGGCAAACAGCCAGGTGAGTGAACCATGGTGAAGTGGATTGTCGATAAACGGCAGTTGTACCAGCACACCCAGGACATAAACGGTAATCCCCACCCTGTTCCAGCGGCCATAACGTCCGTCTGGCTGTGACAGCGCAGGAATATCCACTTTGCCCTGGGTGATCACATAAAAATCGATCAGGCTAATCGCGCTCCATGGCACGAAAAACGCCAGTAAAAACAGCAGAAAATGGGTGAACGTTTTCAGAAAAGCGGGTTCACTCAGCAAGGCAATCACACAGGCCACACTGACCATCAGGACCACAAACAGAATGCGTGCACCCCGACCCATTGCGGATTGCTGGCGGAAACCCGAGACAATAGTGGTCAGTGCCATAAAACTGCCGTAAGCGTTCAGGGTGGTGAACGTGATTTTGCCGAAGCAGATAGCGAAATAGATCACCATCGCCATCGTGGGCGTACTGCCCAGGCTGACAATATAGCCAACCTCATTGCCCGCAAACGCCTTTCCGGCCAGCGCCGCGACAATCACACCCAGCGTCATGGACGCCTGCGTCCCCGTTACGGTGCCGAAAAACACTGACCAGAACAACGTTTTCGCGGAGACATTCGCAGGCAAATAGCGCGAATAGTCGGAGACATAAGGGCAAAATGCGATCTGCCATGAGGAGGAGAGCGACACCGCCAACAGGAAATGAGCCAGCGTGAAGTGCTGATTCTGCCAGACAGGCGTTAAGTCATGCGTTACCACCAATGTGATAAACAGATAAGCAAAAGCCAGTACACCAACAAGGCTGGCCAGTTTGCCAAGCTGATGGATCACCCGGTACCCCAGCACCGCAATGACGATGATTAGCGCGCTAAACAGGATCATGCCCGTCGCATTGCTGACATGCACCAGCTTAGCCAGCGCCTGGCCGGCCAGCACGGTACCGCTGGCCGAAAAACCGACGTACATCATGCATACCAGCAGCAGCGGAATGACTGCCCCATAGACGCCGAACTGCATGCGGCTGGTGATCATTTGCGGTAAACCCAGGCGCGGCCCCTGAACCGCATGTAATGACATGATACCTGCGCCCAGGATCTGTCCGACCAGTAATCCCACCAGTGACCAGACCACATCGCCCCCCAACACCACCGCCAGCGCACCCGTAACTATCGCGGTGATTTGCAGATTTCCGCCAAACCACAGTGTGAACTGGCTAAAAGGATGACCATGTCGCTCCCGCAGTGGGATGTAATCAATGGAACGGCTTTCAGAGAGGCGCGGTTTCTCAACGCCTGAATAACCTGCTGCAGATGTTTCGGCTGGCATCATTTCCTCACTGGGCAGTGTATGGGGTGCGTTGCTGTTTACGTCCGGCGGACGCCAACGCAGGGTGACAGTACATGTATAGACAGGCAAGGATAGTGTCATGCTCACGCTGAAGTGACAAGGCCATGCGTCATTGGAAAATGTGATGAGGCCTGTTCGGCAAAATGTGCGCACGAAAAAGCAAAACTGCTTATTTCTGATACGATTTAAACGTAGCCGTAAAAAGTAATGTCCTTTTTGCTACGAACGCAAACACAGCAAATTTAACCTACATAATGAGACAATAATGAAAATATCCACACGCCTTATTGCAGGTTTTGGCCTGCTTATTCTTTTGTTCATCCTGTGCACCGGGATCGCCCAACAGGCCCTGCATCATGCCCGTGAAGGCATGGACGATACCGTCAACATCAAGATGAAAAAGTATCAGTTAGCGCAATCCATGTACGGTGAAGTCAGAGATATGGGCATTGCCGTCAGGAATATCGCGCTGCTCAGCGACACCCAGGCGATGCAGCCTGAAGTCACGCGGATTCAGAAACAGAAAGCGCTCTTTATTGCTAACCGTCAGGCGCTCGGCGCTATCCTGGCAACCGACTCTACGCCGGCGGGTCGTGAGGCTTTCAAAAGAATTACCGACAGCGAAGGACCAACGTTTGCCGCCCTGGATCAGGCAACCAGGCTCGGGCTGGCCAATCTTGATAAAGAAACCACGGACTATCTGTTAAAGGACGTGCGTCCTGTTCAGACTAAGTTACTGAATGCTCTGCGCGATATGACAGAGATTCAGGAGAAAAACAGCCAGGCTGCTGTGCAACAAAACAGCCATTCTACTGCCCGCGCCTCGCTGATTCTGATGCTACTGGCCACCGCTTCTGTGATTGTCGCGGTCGGTGCCTGTGCGGTCACTATCAGCGTGCTGATGCGCCAACTGGGCGGTGAACCGGCACAGGCGCAGGCGCTGGCCGCCTCCATCGCAGCCGGCGATCTGACCGCCACCGTGTCACTGCGCCGCAAGGACACCACCAGCCTGCTGGCCTCCCTTGACGTCATGCAAGCCAGGCTCCGTGCGCTGGTTTCCCAGATTAAAGAGGCTTCGGCCTCCGTTGCGCTGGCTGCCGATGAAATCGCGCAGGGCAATACCGAACTGTCCTCACGTACCGAACAGCAGGCGGCGGCTTTGCAGGAGACGGCTGCCAGCATGGAGCAGCTGACGGCCACGGTGAAAAGCAATACGGCCGGTGCACAGCAGACAGCCGATTCGGCACGTGAAACCGCACAGCTTGCCCGCACGGGCGAATCTGACGTGCAGCGCATGACGCACACCATGCATGACATTTCGGTCAGCGCCACTAAAGTGCGCGACATCACCGCCGTGATCGAAAGCATTGCCTTTCAGACCAACATCCTGGCCCTGAACGCGGCTGTTGAGGCGGCCCGTGCCGGCGAGGAAGGACGCGGTTTCGCCGTGGTCGCAGGCGAAGTGCGCACGCTGGCCCAGCGCAGCGCTACGGCAGCACGTGACATTAAAACGCTGATAGAACAGGCCGTTGAACAGGTGGAAAGCGGCGTGACGGTTGCCTCCTCAACCGGTCAGAGCATCCTGAAAATCGTTGGAATGGTCGGCGAACTGGCTGACGCCATGGATAATATCTCTCTGGCCTCCTCCGAGCAGATGCAGGGCATTTCGCAGGTCAGTATCGCGGTGAGCCAGATGGATGGCGTGACGCAGAACAATGCCGCACTCGTTGAAGAATCGTCTTCGGCGTCACGCTCACTGTCAGAACAGGCGCATGCGCTGCGCGGCATGGTCGCGGCATTCCAGGTGTAAAAAAGGCGGCAACCGCCGCCAGAGAGCAATAAATTCGGCACAAACCACCAGGGACAGGCGGGCGTCGTCATGACAAAGCCTGTCCCTGGCGGACTGTCGACAGCGGCAGTTATCTTGCTCAATCACGCTGTCCGCCAGGAACGCCACCGCCCCGCACGCAGCGGTGCCGCTGTCCGTCCCTGAGACCGGCGTGTCAATGCAGTCCAGACGTCGCGCCCGCCTGTGGCTTAACGCCACACTTTCCTTGCCCCACGCCCGTTTGCCCCACACGGGTGAGCCAGCCTCCTGCCTCAATACAGACGTGAGAACCCCTGGCGTCAGCGCGAGTCCGTCTCAGTCAGCGTTGCCCTGACATGCGGCAGGCTCTGCGGGTAGTTCTGCTGAATAAATTCGATCATTTTTTCCCGCACGTAGCAGCGCAAATCCCATGCGGTGGGCGAATTTTGTGCCGTCATTAATAATCTGATTGTCATGGTTTTTTCAGAGGTGTCGGTGACCTGAAGCACCTGGGTTTGCTGATCCCAGAGTTTGGTTTCACTGAGCACTTTCTCGAAATGCTGACGCAGCGGCTCAAGCGGCAGGGAGTAATCCACATACAGAAACACCGAGCCCAGGATTTGCGCGTTGTTGCGCGTCCAGTTCTGGAAGGCGTTTTCCGTGAAATAGGTAATCGGCAGCACCAGCCGACGGAGATCCCAGATACGCACGACCACATACGTCAGATTGATCTCCTCTATCCAGCCCCACTCTTTTTCCACCACAACAGCGTCATCAATTTTGATCGGCTGGGTAAAGGCAATCTGAATACCGGCAAACAGGTTAACCAGCGACTTTTGCAGCGCAAAACCGATGATGATGCCTGCGACGCCCGCACCGGCCAGGATGGTCGTGCCGAATTTACGCACGCCGGGAAAGCTGAGCAAAATCATCGACAGACTCAGCGAGACCAGGATCACGATGGCCACTTTTTTCACATAAATTAACTGCGTGCGAATCTTGCGGGCACGCAGATTGTTCGACAGATTGATATCGTAGCGAATGAAAAGCATATCCTGCGCCACATTGGTCAACCGAATCAAAATGGAACAAATCGATAAAATGATAAAGATATTGGCGGTGGAGGTGATAAACGCCACGGTTTCAGGACGCAGATCGATGTAGTTAATGCCGATATTGATCAACACCAAGGGGATAAACAGAAACAGCGAACCGCGCAGGTGCTTTTCCAGTGATTTGAACAGTTTTCGGTCCCGGTTCTGCCAGAAGCGGATGAACCTGAGAAAAATAAACCGGGCCAGAAAGCCCACGATAAATGAAAGCGTGACGAGCAATACAGCAGGTATCCATGTTGGCGCACCCGATAACTCCCCAATAAGTAATGGCATCATTTCCCCTTATAGTCCGTCAGCAACCTGAGTTGTCGGATAAGTCACTAAAATCAGTAACCGTTGTGTTCCCGGTTATCTACGAATGAAGTCATTGCGCACATTAGTTTATGAAATTTTTTAACAATTGACTGACCTGTCGGTAAAAAAGCCCTGCCAGCATGCATATGGCCCGAGACAGCCGAATGCAATCTACTGTTATTTATAGCATTTTTATTCTTTCGCGAAGCAGCGGATCGCCGTTCTGTGTGGGGATGTTTATGTCAGCGCAAGCCCTGACAGCCGACGGCCAGGCAGGCATACGCGACTGCCGCCGTTGACAGTACCGCGCCAGGATGCACGGTGCGGCTGGCAAAACGGGAGAAGAAATCTGTCCCGCTGTGCCGTCGGTGTTGCGGAAAAGGCGCCGGTGGGCGGTATCGCTGAGAGGTCGCCCCCCTGCCTGACGAATGGCGCAGGCAACCCTTTAGTATGCCGGAAGAGATGGGTCTTAAAGAGAGCGAGTCCAGCCTTAGAGTCCCAGGCTGGCGAGCAAATCGTCCACGTCATCCTGCGAGGCTGACGGGCTCTCTGATGGCTGTGCAGCAGCCGGTGGACTGGCCACTTTGGCCACAGGCTGTGCGGGCACGTTATCCCTCAGCACCTGAACCAGGTGGACTTCCAGCTCATTCAGCATTTTCGTCATGCGCTGGATAATCTGGCCCGTCAGGTCCTGGAAACCCTGAGCCATCATCACCGCCTGAAGTTGCTGACGGGTGAAACCGGTTAACTGCGGCACTGTGCCAAGCCATGTGCGCGTTTCTTCCGCCAGCGCCCGTGCCGCGCCCTCGTTTTCCGGTGTGATAGCCGTGCTGTTCCAGCGCGCCAGCAGACTTTCCGCCGTATCCTGTAGCGTTGTCTGCGCAGGCTGTGTCAGCTCCACGCAGCCCAGTACCTCACTGGCCGCATTTTCGGTCATGGTCACCACATAGCCCAGACGCGCGCGGGCATCCGGGATCCCGCCCGCGACCTCTGACAGGGTTTGATCGTAGCCCAGTTCACGTAGGCTGTTACGTAAATTACGCAGCATAAAACCTGCACGAATGATCAGTGTGCGCGTATCATCCGCAGATAAAGACAGTTTAAGTTCAGACATCGAAACGCCCTCCGTTCAGAGTTGTGATTAGATTATCGGCAGGCGCGGCCTGAAAATTAATTGCTGTGGTCATTATCTTTATGGCGCAGCGGATAAAGGACGTTGTGAGGCGGATTTACAGCGGAGACTAAGGCGCTTGTTGCACGGCCTGCCGGTTAAAACAGGCCGTACTGCTCACTATTTTTTCAGTAAGCGTGGCAGTTGATTATCCAGCTCCAGCAGGCAGGCATCCATCATCTTTTGCGTCACCTGCGTGACTTTGGCGTAATGGTTGGCCGTCCAGTCATTCAGCGGTGCGGTGACATGCGCGGGTTCACATTCCGCAACCACATAAGGACTCAGGATCGTGCCGCCTTCCGGACGTTTATAAAACAGGACCCGATACGTTAAATCGTAGTTACTGTTGCCGGACGACATATCGGTGTACACCAGCGACCATTTTGAGGCAGCAATGAACAAGGGTTGTGTGTAAGCATAACCCCCGCCATTTTTATTCAGCCATTGCTGGATTTTGACGTCGGCTTTGGGCGTGAAATACGCGGCGGTGGGTTCCGGCATGCTGTCAATATCACTGCCCTTGTAGTTATTCTTATCAAATGAACCCGTGCTGATGCCGCCCCCCAGCACGGCACTCAGTACCGCTATTCCCATTCCTGTCCCGGCTCGGGCCGGCGTGACCTGGCGCAGTTTAACATCCGCGTAGGTATTATTATTCATATCGGTAGGTGCGAAAATCGTGTTGACGGTTAGTGAACTGCCGTTCTCCGCCTTGATCAAATGCGTATTTTTATTCTCCGCACATCCCGTCAGAAAGAGTAAAGCCAGCGTGCCCGTAACGATAATTTTGTTCATCATGAATGCCATTCCCTTTATTCAGTCGCCCTAAATCGTTATTTTTTATGCAGTTATAATGATCACACTGCATTTATCTATAACGGGTATTCATGAAAAACCTTTAGGTATTTTTTATTAACCTTTTTTGACGCCCCGTAACCGGCTGTGTCGCTGCCAGCGCCAGGGAAAGACGGAAAGATAATGCAGCCTGTTGTGGCGCGGGCCCGGTTATCTGGCAGGATGCGCCTGGTCTGTCGCGCCCTGTCGTGATGTCTGTTCCCGCCTGCAACAAGGCGGTGAACAGCGTGTCACGCCCGGAGCTTACTGGCCCGGTGCCCGCAACCGTGCTGATCTGGTCAGATCCCCGCAGTGAACTGATGACGTTCGGCCTGCCGGTAAGCACGCCAGCGATCACCGCGCTGGCTATCAGCCGTTAGCCGCTGTGACCGGCATTAACTAACGCGGCGTGCGCGGGCTTGTCCTGCGCCTGGCGTGATTCGCCTGCGGGCGGAAAATGGGTTACTATCCGCGCCCGCTTCCCTTTGAGGCTGCCTGATGTCTGCCCTGTTCGACGATTTTATTGCGCCGCCCTGCCATGAGACGATCGCGATCCTCTATGAGGACGCGCACCTGCTGCTGATTAACAAACCCAGCGGGCTGCTGAGCCTGTCCGGCAGGCACCCGAAAAATCAGGACTCGGTCCATTTCCGGCTGGCAGCGCGCTTTCCCGGTTGTACCCTGGTTCACCGGCTGGATTTCGGCACCTCCGGGCTGATGGTCATTGCCCGTAATAAGGCGATCAATGCCGCCCTGTGCGCGCAGTTCAGTCAGCGAAGCGTCAGCAAAGTTTACACCGCGCTACTTTGCGGCCACGTTGAACACGATGAGGGAAGAGTGGATGCGCCGATTGCGAAGCAGTTTCCGTTGATGGCGATTTGCGCACGCACCGGCAAACCAGCGCGCTCGCGCTATCAGGTGTTGGCGCGTTTTACGTATGTCCCAGATGACGGGCCGTCTCTGCCGGTCACGCGGGTGCAGTTACGTCCTGAAACCGGCCGCACTCACCAGCTGCGTATTCACTGTCAGCACCTGGGGCACCCTATTTTAGGCTGTGAGTGGTATGGCGGTCTGCCGCCGCACAGCGCACGACCACCCAGACTGATGCTGCATGCCAGCGAGCTGCATTTTACCCATCCTGTCAGCGGAGACGCGATTCAGGCTCGTCATGACAGTCCGTTTTAGGGGGAAAACGCCACGCGGTTATTCTGCGCCCCCGCGACCAGGCGGAGGCGCTCTGAAGCGGCTGATGTCGCGTGGATTACCACATCAAATCGTCTGGCACTTTGAAATCGGCATAAGGATCGTCCTCTTCCTGCGCGTCCTGACTGAGTGCACTGTTTAAGACAATGCTGTCGGGATCGCGCTGCGCGATCTTATCCGCGACGCTGGCCGGAATAATCGCGTAGTGCGGCTCGTCGCTGTTTTCTGCCATCAGACGGGCAATGGCCAGGCGACCGTTAATCAGTTGGGTCTGCACAGGTTTATCGACCATGATTTTTTTAATCAGGTTGTTATCCGTGAAGTTAAAACCGATCTCACCTTTTGCCACGACGATTCTGTTCATTTCAATTAACTGCTTCACCTGCGCTTTATACTCTTTCGCCAGCACCGCTTGTTTATGCTGTTCGCTGAGCTGCCTGTCCCGCTCGATCTGCGCTTTTTTGTTTTCTTCTACGGCTTCTCGCGCTTCGCGCGCCTGCACGCGTGATTTTTTCGCGGTTCTCTGGACCTTGTCCATTTTTTTACTGGTTACCAGTCCCGCTTTTAATAACTGCTCCTGAAGAGTGAGTTTTGTCATTGTCGTCTCTGCATCGGTGAAATTAGGGTGTAGAAGTGAGCCTGAGGCGTTACCGCCCCGCCTTTTTGCGTCGGCAGACAGGCGGAAAGCGCGAGGTCAGGTGCGGATCTGCGGCGCGTGGCAGGTGCGTCATAACGGCGCTGCTGGCGGCGCATGACCTCGCTCCATGAACATCGCCTTGTCGGCCAGGCCGTCGTCCCAGCGGGCCAGCGGCGTTATCGGGCATCAGACTTTGAGCATTTTGACGGTAGCGTCAATATCAATCTCATCTTCCGTGAAGATTAAGGTTGCGCCCTGAAAGGTCGTGATCGCCAGTTTTTTCAGGGTGCGCATCGCTTTCGTCTTTTCTGCTGATTTGGGTCGGATATTATTCATCAGTATTCCCACCGACAGCACCGTGTTTTCTTTATAAATCCCTGCATCTGCCGGAACGTCTTCACTGAAAACAACGTAAGATTTAATCGCGGTAAGTTTGATGCGCTCACCCGCAATATAAATGTATTTACTCTCCGGCAGGACTTTCACCGCAAACGCTGACAGCCCTTTATTATTCGTCGTAGGTTCGAACGTGACCGAGGCATCTTTTTTAATCAGGTCAGGATTGGCAACTTTGATGACATGAAAATAACGGTTATCGCCGTTTTCATCTTTAATAAAACCAAAGCCTTTATCCTGAAACCAGGTAGTAATTGTACCGTTCATCGCCATTGTCGCCTGTTTAATCGTTTATCACCTTAATTTTTGCAGCGCGCAGTGTAAAACACAATGCCCGTACGCACTACGTTTTTGGGCATCATTACGTCCGGTCCCGCCGTTTCAGCCTGCCCCGTCAGTGAGGATCTTCCCCACCACCCGGGCCGATGCCGTAAAGCGGCCGCAATTGAGCAAAAACCCCTTCTTTGTCGCGGTAATAAGAAATTATGTGTTTGTGTCGCGCGATATACTTCTTTCATCCACATGAAAGAGGTTAAGCAAATGATTTTCAGGCCAAAATTTATCAGCTTTGATTGCTATGGCACGCTAATCAATTTCGAAATGGGCCCAACGGCAAAGGGCATTTATGCCGATCGGGTCAGCGAAGCGCACATGGCGACTTTCCTGGCGCATTTTCGTTTCTACCGGCTTGATGAGGTGCTGGGTGCCTGGAAACCGTTTTACCAGGTGATTGAAAATGCGCTTCAGCGCGCCTGTCATGCCCATGGCGTCGTCTATCGGGAAAGAGATGCGCAGACGCTTTATGCTGCCGTGGCCAGCTGGCAACCTCATCCGCATGTGGTTGAGACGCTGACGACGATAGCACAGCATATTCCGTTAGTGATTTTATCCAATTCCATGATCGACCTGATCCCGCACAGCGTTACCCGTCTCGGCGCGCCCTTTCATGCGGTGTACACCGCCGAAGAAGCCCAGGCCTACAAGCCGCGTGCCCGGATTTTTGAGTATATGTTCGACCAACTGGGCTGCGGCCCCGAACAGATAATGCACTGTTCATCCAGTTTTCGTTATGACCTGATGACAGCGTGCGATCTGGGCTTTATGGCCAGGGCGTTTATCGATCGCGGTCATGAGCCGGCCATTGACGGTTACGGTGTGAACCGCCTGACCGACTTCCGCCAGCTTCCCGGCCTGCTGGGCCTGTGATCTCTTCAACGGCAGGGAAACATCATGTCTGAAACTGAGACACATCAGGCTGTCGCTCTGAATACCGCAGCGCCTGCGCTGTCGTTATCTGCCGTACAGGCGTTAGTGGCAGAGCGGTACGGTATGACGGATACCGTTGTGCAGCCACTGGCAAGCGAACGCGACCAGAACTGCTGCATTGAAACCCCGACCGGTACGCGTTTTGTCCTGAAAATCAGTAATCCCGCCGAAGCGAAGGCGATTGTCGATTTCCAGATCGCCGCGCTTGAGCATATCGCCGAGGTGGCACCGGATCTGCCCACACCGCGCGTCGTGCGCACATCAGCGGGTAAGAAATGTGACGTTGTCACGTTACCAGCAGGGAGCACCACGCTGGTTCGTATGCTGAGTTGGCTGGAGGGCACTCAGGTCAGGGATACCCAACCTACCCCCGCACAGCGTCGGGCCATGGCGTGCTGTCTGGGCCGGCTGAATTTGGCGTTGCAGGGTTTTTCACATCCGGCCGCCCGCCACGATCTGCTGTGGAATGTTTCCGCCGCGCATCGCCTGATGGACAAACTGGAGGCAGTCATCGATCCGGCACGGCATCGCCTCGCAGAAAAATTTATGATGCGCTTCACCACCCAGGTATTGCCGCGTCTTGGCTCGCTGCGGGCGCAGGTGATCCATAACGATTATCACCTGTATAACGTGCTGGTTGCGCCAGACGCACAGGATCGTCTCACCGGCATCATTGACTTTGGCGACATGATCTATGCACCGCTGGTAGGGGAAGTGGCCACTGCCGCGGCCTTTCAGATGACCGGCTGTGACGATCCCTTCGCAGGGGCTGCGCAGTTCGTCGGTGCCTACCACAAAACCCTGCCGCTCACCGATCTGGAACAGGCTCTTGTCACCGACCTGATGGCGACGCGTCATCTGATTACAGTCCTGATTACCGAATGGCGCGCGGCCCGCTATCCACATAACCGCGCTTACATCATGCGTCACAATCCTGCCGCCTGGGAGGCGCTGTCGATGCTGGCAGACCTGACCCGCGACACAGCACGTGATCGCCTGCTGGCCGAACTCTGATACGGGAGACTTCCATGAAAAGCACCACCGACCTGAATATGGTTAATGCCTATATCCCCGGGCAGGCCGATGTTGACCCGGTAACCGCGGCGATGATTGACCGCCGCGATGCGTTGCTGGGCCCGGCCTATCGCCTGATGTATGAACATCCTCTGCACATCGTGCGCGGTGAGGGTGCCTGGCTGTTCGATCCCGAAGGGCGCCGCTATCTGGATGTGTATAACAACGTGACCTCGCTGGGGCACTGCCATCCGGCGGTGACGGACGCCATCTGCAATCAGGTCAAAACGCTGGCCACCAACACGCGCTATTTGCATGACACGATTCTGACCCTGGCTGAGCGCCTGCTGGCGACGGTACCTGAAACCCACCTGGCTCACCTGATGCTGACCTGCACGGGCAGTGAAGCCAACGATCTGGCCTTTCGTATTGCCAAAATCCGGACCGGTGGCACCGGAATTATTGTGACCGAAACCGCCTATCATGGCATTACGGACGCCGTCTCACAGTTCTCACCCTCGCTGGGCAAAAGCGTCGATCT
This sequence comes from Pantoea stewartii, assembly GCF_011044475.1. NCBI lineage: Bacteria > Pseudomonadati > Pseudomonadota > Gammaproteobacteria > Enterobacterales > Erwiniaceae > Pantoea > Pantoea stewartii. The sequence continues at coordinate 247,932 of NZ_CP049115.1, read as the reverse complement.
GGGGCCGCATGTTCGGCTGGTCCCTGCCCCGCGCGCCTATCACGCCGACGGTGTCGATCTGAGCGAACGTTTTACCCAGGATGTGGAAATGGCCATTGCCGATCTGCAACGTCACGGCATTCAGCCTGCCGCGTTGATCGTGGATTCACTCTTTACCAGCGACGGGATCCTGCCCGGCCCGACCGGCTTCCTGCACGGCGCGGTGAACGCCATCCGGCAGGCTGGCGGCCTGTTTATCGCCGATGAAGTCCAGCCCGGCTTTGGCCGCACGGGCGAAAACATGTGGGGTTTTCAACGTCACGGACTCAGACCGGATATCGTGACGCTGGGCAAACCCATGGGCAACGGTCAGCCTGTTGCCGGTTTACTGGCCACAGCCGACGTGCTGGCGGAGTTTGGGCAGCGCTCCCGCTACTTCAATACCTTTGCCGGTAATACTGTTTCCTGCGCGGCGGCCCTGGCGGTGCTGGATACCATTGAGCGAGAGGGACTGATTGCGCATGCGCGTGAAACCGGGAACAGGCTGCTGGAAGGCATTCGCGGCCTGAGCCACCGGCACGAAGCCATCGGCGATGTCCGGGGGGCGGGCCTGTTTGTCGGCGTGGAACTGGTTTCTGATCGGCAGAGCCGCGCAGCCGACCGCTGGCTGACCAGTCAGGTGGTGAACCGGATGCGGCAAAAAGGCGTATTGCTGAGTGCCTGCGCCATGGGCCATAACGTATTGAAGATCCGTCCTCCTCTGGTGTTGACGGCCGAACAGGCGGAAATAATAATCGACGTGCTCGACCAGGCGTTGACGGACGCCACCGCAGCACGCATGGGCCATTCAACCTGAGAGAATACGCCATCTATGTCACATGCCAGGCTCCCTGACCGCACCGATATCCGGATACTTGAGCATCTGCAACGCGAGGGGCGCTGTTCGATTGTCGAACTGGCTGAGGCAATAAACCTCAGCCCCAGTCCCTGTCTGGCGCGAACCCGCCGTCTGGAGCAGAGCGGCATTATCGCCGGTTATGCCGCCCGGATTTCACTGAATAAACTGGGCTGCAATCTGGTGGTGTTCTCCGAGATCACCCTGGCGAGTCATTACCCTGCTGATTTCCTGCGGTTTGAAACCGGTGCCCGTCAGTATCGGGAGATTGTCGAGTGCTACAACATCAGCGGCGGCTACGATTATCTGTTGAAAATCATCGCCCCCAACCTTTACCGGTTTCAGGATTTAATGGCGCGGCTGCTGGACGACGAAATCGGCATTGCCAAATTCGCCAGCCGCGTGGTGCTCAGGCACCCCTGGCCGTGGCGGGAAGAACCGTTGAGCGAAATTGCCAACGGAAACTGCAGCTGGGAATAGGCAAGTAACGGGCCTGTGCACGGGGACGGGCGTTACCTGAGACATCAACCGTTGAACCGCCTTTCCGTCTGTTTCGTTGCGGTGTGGGTCCGCGCCCTGTCCGGCCGTTTTGCGCCCGCTACCGCTGCTGTCTGGCGGCCATATCGACACAGATACGTTTTTTCCTCACCCGACGGGTTACGCCCTTTCTGAACCTGGCAGTTTACGCCTGTCACGGCTTTTAGCGGTCTCGTTCTGACGATGTGCCGCACGAGGCCATAAGACAACCACTCAGCCGTGCTTTATTTAACAAATTATTCACATGGGTAAATGTTACTCAACGTGAATATTTCACCTAAAGCCTTTGTCGCATAATGCCGATACAACGACTGGCGATAGTTAACCTTACAAAATTTTATACCGATCACCTTCCGACCTTTACGTAAAACATTTTCGCATCAGCTCGCCCATCGGGCTCGTTCATGCCGGGGCCTGACACTATGGAATGCATATGAACAACATCAGAATTGGAATACGGCTTGGGGCCGCCTTCGGCTTTATGGCGCTGCTGGTTATTTTTATGGTCCTGATCGGCGTGATAAAAATTAACTCACTCGGCAACGCCAATGATGAGATCTCGGGCGCGCTCTACAGCAAATCCTCCTCGTCTGCTGCGTTGCGCTATTACACCTCTGATATGAGCCGTCTGGCACGTAATGCCATTCTTCTTAAAGACGTGACGAAAAGAGAGAAAGCCATAAGTGATTACCGTGGGGAACGTCATGAAGTGGATACGCTGATCGCGCAGATGGGCAATCAGGTCAGCACGTCTCAGGGCAAAGCGATTTTTGACCAACTGAACGCCCACTCAGCCCTGTTCCTGCCTTTTATCGATGAGGTTGTCGCGCTGGCTCAGCAGGGAAAAAGTGATGAGGCGACGCAGCTGCTTTTTGGCCCCCGTTACCAGACGCAGGGTGACTTCATGGCGTCGCTGAAAAAGATGCAGACGTTTCAGGAAGCGCGCATGAAATACGCGGCCGACAAATCGGGGGAAGATCGCGCCGATGCGCTGATGATACTCATTATTGCCGGGATTGTTGCGCTGCTGTTGGCCGCCATATCCGCCGCGATTATCACCCGCAGTATTACACGTCCACTGAAAGAAGCGGTTGAGGCCGCCTATCGCGTGTCCCACGGCGATCTGAGTGGTGTCGTCGTAACCACGGGTAAAGATGAAACGGGCAAACTGTTGTCCGCCATCCGCGAAATGCAGGATTCGCTAATCAATACGGTCAGCCTGGTCAGGAAAAACGCGGAGAGTGTTGCCTCGGCCAGCACACAGATTGCTCAGGGTAATGCAGAGCTTTCACAACGTACCGAAGAACAGGCCAGCTCGCTGGAACAGACCGCCGCAACGATGACGCAGTTGGGTATGACGGTCAAAAATAACGTCGACAATGCCCGTCAGGCGGGGCAACTGGCGGTCAGTGTGCGTGAAGTGGCCAATAAAGGCAGTGACGCGACAGAGGCGATCACCGGCACCATGAAATCCATCAGCGACAGCTCCGGCCGTATCGCTGAAATCACCGCCGTTATCGACGGGATCGCTTTCCAGACCAATATCCTTGCGCTTAACGCCGCGGTGGAAGCCGCCCGTGCAGGCGAGCACGGCAAAGGCTTTGCGGTCGTCGCCAGTGAAGTGCGATCGCTGGCACAGCGCAGCGCCACCGCAGCCGGTGAAATTCGCCAGCTGATCGCGGCAAACGCCCAAAGCGTAGGCCAGGGAAATGAACTGGTCGTTCACGCGTCTGAAACCATGTCAGGCATTCTGTCTGCTGTGGGCAAACTGACAGATACGGTAGAAGAGATTACCACTGCCAGTGCCGAACAGGCGCGTGGCATTGAGCAAGTGGGCACCGCCGTGACGGAAATGGACAGCACCACACAGCAGAATGCGTCACTGGTGGAAGAATCCGCGTCTGCCGCATCCAGTCTGAAAGAACAGGCCGACATGCTGTTACAGGCCGTTTCCGTGTTCAGCCTGGGTTCTCCGGCGACCACGGTGGCGACGGCCGGTGTCGCGCCCACGGTCATGTCTTCACGCCAGACGAAGGCGGTTACCACGAAGGCGGACAATGCCGACGACGGCTGGACGAGCTTTTAATAACCTTACCGCGTCGGGTACCGGCGCGGCGGTTTCAAAGACAGAGCCCGGCGGCCGTGCGGGCTTATTCCCCCTGTGCCCGAGTCCTCATCGTTGATGCTCGCGCCTGAGATGACGATAAGGTTGCCGCAGGTTCGTCGCGTCCCTCTTCCCTGCCCGACACCGACAAAAGCGGCGCCGCAGCGCCGCTTTCTCATGCACCTGCCTGACGTCAACTCAGCCGCTTCACCGGTGCATTCTGCTGCCTGTCCCACATTACAGTGAGTAACCGTTGCAGGGCGATAAAGGCAAACAGCAGGATGCCGATGGCGATTTTGGTCCACCAGGAACTGAGCGTGCCGTCGAAATTAATCCAGGTCTGAATCAGCCCCTGAATCAGGACGCCAAATAACGTGCCGAGAAGCGTACCCACCCCACCGGACAGCAGGGTTCCCCCGATGACGACAGAGGCGATGGCATCCAGCTCAACGCCCAGCCCGGCCAGCGCATAACCCGCAGAGGTGTAGATGGAAAACACAATACCCGCCAGCGAGGCTAACGTGGTCGACAACATATAGATTTTGATGGTCGTGGCGCGGGTTGAAACGCCCATCAGCTGCGCGGAAGTCATATTGCCCCCGATGGCGTACACCTGATTACCGAACCGGGTGCGGTGCGCCAGAATCATCCCGCCCCCAACCACCAGCAACATGATCAGCGCCAGCAAACTGAGCCGCCCGCCGCCCGGCACTTTCCAGGCCAGGCCGGAAAGCGTGGCGTACAGCGGATGATCAATCGGAATGGAGTTTTCGGAGACCAGATAGCTGCATCCACGCAGGAAAAACATGCCCGCCAGCGTAATAATAAACGCAGGGATTTTGAGTGCGTCGATTAGCCAGCCCATCATCGCACCAAACAGCGCCCCCATGCAGAGGACCAGGGCAAAGGCCACCAGCGGATTAAGGTGATAATCGCCGATGACTTTGGCCAGGAAGACGCCAGAAAACGCGATGACGGCCCCCACAGACAGATCGATGCCGCCCGACAGAATCACAAAGGTCATGCCCACCGCGATAATGCCCAGAAACGCGTTATCCGTCAGAATATTACAGATGACCCGCGTCGAGGCAAAACCGGGAAACTGGCTCAGGCAAAACAGATAGCCGAGTACAAACACCAGCAGCGTAATCATTAAAGGCAGATGACGTTTAATCATGATGCACGTCTCCGTTTAAACATCGCAATAAAGCGCGGGGATTGCAGCAGCAGTACACACATCACCACCACCGCCTTCACCACCTGATTAAGTTCCGGCGGAAAGCCCGACAGTAAAATACCGGTATTCATCGCCTGAATAATCAGTGCCCCCATCAGCGACAGCAGAATGTTAAATCGCCCGCCCATCAGCGAGGCACCGCCAATCACCACCGCCAGAATGGCGTCCAGCTCCAGCCACAGCCCCGCGTTGTTCGCATCGGCCCCGCGAATATCGGCCGCCACAATCAGCCCCGCCACCGCTGCGCAGATTCCGCTGATGGCATAGGTGGACATCACGACCAGCCAGCCATTCACGCCCGCATTACGCGCAGCGCGCAGGTTGATCCCGACGGCTTCGATAAACAACCCAAGGGCCGTTTTACGCACCAGCAGCCAGACCAGCAGCGCGACCGCAATCGTGATCCAGACCGGCACCGGCAACAGCCAGAGTGCGCCGTTGCCGAACCAGCCCAGGCTGTCGTTGTTAAACGTCACGATCTGTCCCTGCGTAATTAACTGGGCGATGCCGCGCCCGGCCACCATCAAAATCAGGGTCGCCACAAATGGCTGTATGCGTAACAACGCAACCAGAATGCCGTTCCACAGCCCGCAGGCCAGCCCGCTGGCCACCGTGACCAGAATAATAAACGGCACGCTGTGGCCCGCCACGGTCAGCGTGGCCGCCGTCGCGCCGGCAATCGCCATAACGGCGCCGACCGATAAATCGATCCCGCCTGTGGCAATCACTAAGGTCATGCCGACGGCCAGTAAGGCTACCGGCGCAGCCCGGTTGAGGATATCAATCGGGCTGCCAAACAGCCGGCCATCCTGTAAATGGATGGCGAAGAAATTCGTGGCAACCAGGCTGTCGACCAACAGCACCAGCAACAGCGCGATAAGTTGCGGCATGCCTGGCGGCAGCCTGAACGTGCGACGTGTCGCCCGGGTCGGGGTAACCGGTGATTCAAGCATGCTGCGTACCTCCATCAGCAATGGCGTTAACGATTGCCGCCACAGAAAGCGCTTCCAGTGGGATTTCTGCTACCTGTTTCAGATCGCGCATAATGATGACGCGATCGGCATAGCCCACCAGCTCTTCCAGCTCCGAGGAAATGACCAGTAGTGCCAGCCCATCGGCACATAACGATTCAATTAAGCGGATAATTTCGGCATGTGCGCCCACGTCAATGCCGCGCGTGGGTTCATCCAGAATCAGGAACTGCGGTTTTGTCACCAGCCAGCGAGACAACAGCACCTTTTGCTGGTTTCCGCCCGACAACAGCTCGACGGGCTGCTCCGCGTGCGGTGTGCGAATGCCCAGACTTTTAATAAAACGCTCGGCAATCGCCTGCTGCTCGCGTTTCTTGATCGGGCGCAGCCAGCCGCGCTGCGCCTGTAACGCCAGAATGATGTTCTCGCGGACAGAAGCCGCCCCGATAATTCCGTCCGTTTTTCGGTCTTCCGGACAAAAGCCCATCCCCAGACGGGAAGCCTGCGCGGGGGTACGGATCGGTTCAACCCTGCCCTTGATTTTTGCTGTGCCGCGATCGGCGCGGCGAATGCCAAACAGCACCTCTGCGGTTTCGGTCCGCCCCGAGCCCAGCAAGCCTGCCAACCCGACCACTTCACCCGGCCGGACCTGAAGCGTGAAGGGTTCGATCGTGCCCTTCTTACCATAATCTTCGAATGACACGACCGGCTGGTTGCTCTTCAGCGTACTGCCCTGACGCTGCAGCGCGGTCGCCATCAGTTCCCGGCCAATCATCAGTTTGACCAGCTCAATTTGCGGCAGCGTAGCGGTGTCGTGCGTGGCAATAAATTTGCCGTTGCGCAGAACGGTAATGCGATCGGTAATGCGGTAAACCTGGTCCAGAAAATGGGTGACGAAGATCAGGCTCATCCCGCGATGTTTTAACTCTGTCATCAGGGTGAACAGCATTTCCACTTCGCTGGCATCCAGACTGGCGGTGGGTTCATCGAGGATTAATACCTGGGCGGAGAGATCCACCGCCCGGCAGATCGCAATAATCTGCTGCATCGCGACGGAGTAATGACCAAGCGGCCGCGTGACGTCCAGTGCAAAACCGTATTTGCGCATCAGGGCATCCGCCTCGCGCACCATGTGCTTACGATCAATCATGCCGAACCGACGCGGCTCGCGCCCAATGTACAGATTATCGGCCACCGACATATTCGGCAGCATATTCACTTCCTGGTAGACCGTGCCGATACCGATTTTCTGTGCTTCAGCAGTACTGCGCGGCGAAATGGCCTGACCGTTTAACGTAATCGTGCCGCTGTCGCGGGTGTACACGCCGGTCAGCACTTTGATCAGGGTTGATTTGCCTGCGCCGTTCTCACCTAACAGCGCCATGATTTCGCCTTTGCGCAGGCTGAAAGAGACATCGTCCAGCGCTTTCACGCCGGGAAAACCTTTACTGACGCCGTTGATGGCTAAAAGAGGTGATTCATTGTGTGTCGTCATGCTGTCAACTCCGCCCTACATCAAAGAAGACCGCCCCGAAGGGCGGCCTGCGGCTTAGTAACCCATGTTCTTTTTCTTGTCTAACTCGGCCTGCGCGTCAGCAGGTAAAAAGAGTTTTGATTCGGTTCTGATAATTTTGGGTGGCAGGGTGCCGTCTTTTTTGAATTTTTCCAGCGCGTCAAAGGCCGGGCCTGCCATATCTGGCGTCAGCTCGACGTTAGCGTTGGCTTCCCCGGCCAGCATCGCTTTGTAGATATCCGGCACACCATCGATCGATCCGGTCAGAATATCTTTGCCCGGTTTCAGACCGGCTTCTTTGATCGCCTGAATGGCCCCGATGGCCATATCGTCGTTATGGGCATAAACCATGCAGATATTTTTGCCGTTGTTCTCGGCCTTGATGAAACTTTCCATGACTTCTTTCCCTTTACTGCGGGTAAAGTCGCCAGACTGAGAGCGAATCACTTTAATATTCGGGTGGCCACTGATCGCTTCAGCAAAGCCTTTTTTACGATCGATGGCGACGCTCGCGCCGACCGTGCCTTGCAGCTCTACGACATTACATTTTTTATCGCCGACGGTTTTTACCAGCCAGTCACCAATCAGCTTACCTTCCAGAACGTTATCGGCGGTGACAACGGCCTGATAGAGCGAGTTATCTTTTACGACGATGGCGCGGTCCAGCAGGTATACCGGGATTTTGGCATCTTTGGCTTCTTCTAATACCGGCTCCCAGCCCGTCTGCACAACAGGCGCAATAAAGATGGCGTCCACGCCCTGCGCGATAAAGGAGCGCACGGCTTTAATCTGATTCTCTTGTTTCTGTTGACCATCGGCGATCTTTAAATTAATGCCGCGTTTTTTGGCTTCGCTTTTTGCGACATTGGTTTCAGCCGAACGCCAGCCGGATTCTGAGCCTACCTGTGAGAATCCCACTGTCATTTCCGCCGCTAACACTGAGCCACTTAATGCGGCGCTGACCATTGTCGTCAGGAGTAAACGTTTCCACATAGTTTTTCTTCCTCTGAAGGGCGTTTGCTGTACAGGGTAAAGTGCCTGTGTAGCCTGACGTAAAAAAGGGCAGATTAGGGCGACACGCCTCACAAAACTGAGCGATTTAAAGGGGTTACGTTAATTGACGGAATGCTCTCAGCGCGGGCTTATGGACAAAACGCCTGTGTCTTTTTTCAACTTACGTTAAATAAATGTAATAAACAGAATCGCTTAAGTGTGACACTGCTGAAAACGATTACAGCCAGGTGTACAGAATGAGCCATCCCGTTTTCAGCCCCGGGAAAAGTCTGTTTTGTGATTTCCAGCACACACAGAAATCCCCTGTCTCCGGCATGAAACGATTCCGCTGACCGCACTGGCCTGAGGTTTATCCTGATTATGTTGTTATCCGGCCCTGAATCGCAGTTATACACAATCGATTCGTACATAAAAGCAGATAAAAAGTGACTTGTGACTCAGAAATGATTCTTTTAGGTTGGGTCTGGATGCACCGCTTTACAGCGACAGGATTATGGCGACGATCCAAAACCTGATAAAATTCACCTTTAGCGAGCTATGCCCCACGTTTGTCTGATTTTTGCTTTTTTTCATCCGCGGAACTGGACAGCGTTAAGCGGCTCCCTATACTTGGCCTTCTTTCTTATTGATTCGTTATGACAAAAATGACTGCGCACGATTACCTGTTAAAATTTCGCAAAGTGAATAACCTTGAAAGTCTTGAAAAACTGTATGACCATCTGAATTATTCGCTGTCGGACGACAAAGACATTATCAATATGTACCGGGCAGCCGACCATCGTCGTGCTGAACTCGCATCGGGTGGCCGCTTGTTCGACCTGGGCTGCGTACCAAAGTCAGTCTGGCGCTACGTGGTGTAATCCCGCGCATCTCCCCTGTTCCCGCCCTCCTGTTTTCACTGTTGGTTTGCGTCTGTCTTAACATGCTATTCTGACCCGCTGACGACGTTGAAACAGGATGAACCGCAATGACGACCCCGATGACAGCCCCACGTATTGGCGGCTGGCTTTTACTGCCACTGGCATGGTTGCTGATGACGCTGCTGACCACCGCGCTGGTGATGGCCATGTATCTGACGCCACTGTTTGATGCGCAATGGCGCGAAACCTTGTTTAACCACCGTTCGCTGGTGACGGGCTATTGGGCCATTTCATTATTGACCGCCACCGCATTGTGGGCTTACAGCATGTGGGTTGTGTGGATGTTCTTTAAACGTTCGCACCGTCTGCCGCGCCACTATATCGTGTGGTTGCTGATCACCGTTTTGCTGGCGCTGAAAACCTTTGCCTTTACGCCGGTGTCTGATGCACGTGCGTTGCAGACTTTGCTACTCTCACTGGCCGCCGCCGCCGTTTTTGTTCCCTATTTCAAACGTTCCGCGCGGGTAAAAGCGACATTTACTCAGCGATAACGCTGCTGTTTTCGTCAAGAGTTTAATTCTGAGTGCGGTTGGCGGCTGGCAATAATGCGATGGAGTTGTGATGCAGCGCTTTATCAATGATAATAAGCCGCTTTCTGGTATTCAGGCGAAAAAATGACCGATTATCTTCTCCTTTTTGTTGGCACAGTGCTGGTGAACAACTTCGTGTTGGTGAAGTTTCTCGGCCTTTGCCCGTTTATGGGCGTTTCCAAAAAGCTGGAAACGGCCATTGGCATGGGCCTCGCCACCACGTTTGTGATTACGCTGGCCTCCATTTGCGCGTGGCTGGTGAATCACCTCATTCTGGTTCCGCTGGACTTAGTGTATCTGCGGACCATGGCTTATATCCTGGTGATCGCGGTTGTCGTTCAGTTCACCGAAATGGTGGTGCGCAAAACCAGCCCATCGCTGTATCGCCTGCTGGGTATTTTCCTGCCGTTGATCACGACAAACTGTGCGGTACTGGGCGTCCCCCTGTTGAGCGTTAACCTCAATCACACCTTTCTTCAGGCGGCGCTGTATGGATTCAGCGCCTCGCTGGGCTTCTCGCTGGTGATGGTGTTATTTGCCGGGATGCGTGAGCGTCTGGTGCTGGCGAATGTCCCGGCCCCCTTCAAAGGGAATTCTATTGCGTTGATCACCGCGGGGCTGATGGCACTGGCCTTTATGGGCTTTACAGGTCTGGTGAAATTCTGATGAGTGCAATTTGGATAGCGGTGGCGGTACTGAGCGCCCTGAGCCTGGTCTTTGGTGCCCTGCTGGGTTACGCGTCACGCCGCTTTGAAGTCGAAGAAGATCCCATTGTTGAGCAGATTGACGCCGTGTTGCCGCAGAGCCAGTGCGGTCAGTGTGGTTACCCCGGCTGTCGTCCCTATGCTGACGCCGTGGGCAACAATGGCGAAGCCATTAACAAATGCGCGCCCGGTGGTGAGCAGACCATGCTTAAGCTGGCCGCCCTGCTCAATGTTGAGCCACAACCGATCGATGGCGATGACGAGGCCAAAGCGCCCGTGCGTACCGTCGCGTGGATTGACGAAGAAAACTGTATTGGCTGCACAAAGTGCATTCAGGCCTGCCCGGTTGATGCCATCGTCGGTGCCACGCGCGCCATGCATACCGTGCTGAGCGATGTCTGCACCGGCTGCGATCTGTGTGTCGCCCCCTGTCCTACCGACTGCATTGAAATGCGTCCGGTTGCCACCACCACGGCCAACTGGAAGTGGGATCTGAATACCATTCCTGTTCGGGTGATCCCGGTAGAGAGTCATGCTTAATCTGCTTAATTTCTTTAAAAAAGAGAAGATCTGGGATTTTCAGGGCGGGATTCATCCGCCTGAAATGAAAACCCAGTCCAACGGCACGCCGCTCGCTGAATTGCCGCTGCCGCACCGGTTTATCATTCCCCTGAAGCAACATATTGGCCACGAAGGCGAAATTTGCGTTTCCCCTGGCGATAAGGTGCTGCGCGGCCAGCCGCTTACGTTTGGACAGGGCAGAATGCTGCCCGTACATGCGCCCACGTCGGGCGTCATTGACGCTATCGCTCAGCACATGACAGCGCACCCGTCTGGCCTGTCAGAGCTGTGTATTTTTCTGACGCCTGACGGTGACGATCGCTGGATGCCGCTCTCCCCGCTTCCGGACTACCGTCAGCATGAACGCAGCGCCATTCTTAAACGCATACATGATGCCGGCATCGCCGGTCTGGGCGGCGCGGGCTTCCCGACGGCCACCAAACTGAAAGGCGGCCTGCAGGGCGTCAACACGCTGATCATTAACGCGGCTGAGTGCGAACCTTACATCACCGCTGACGATCGTCTGATGCAGGACTACGCCGCCGAGGTGCTGGAAGGATGCCGCATTCTGGCCTGGGTGCTTCAGGCGGAGCGCGTGCTGATTGGTATCGAAGATAACAAACCCGAGGCTATCGCCGCCCTGAAGCAGGCGTTGGGTGGTGAGCGGGATTTACAGATCCGCGTTATCCCGACGAAATATCCGTCCGGCGGCGCTAAGCAGCTGACCAAAATACTCACCGGCATGGAAGTGCCGCATGGTGGTCGCTCTACGGATATTGGCGTGCTGATGCAAAACGTCGGTACGGCATGGGCCGTGAAGCGCGCCATTATCAATGGCGAACCGATCACCGAGCGCGTGGTGACACTCACCGGTGAAGCCATCGCGCAACCCCGGAACGTGTGGAGCCGCTTAGGGACGCCAATCAGCCACCTGTTGCACCAGGTCGGTTTTCACCCTTCACCAGGACAAATGGTCATTATGGGCGGCCCGCTGATGGGCTTTACCCTGCCGTCGCTGGATGTGCCGGTCGTGAAGATCACCAACTGTATTCTGGCCCCGTCCGGCACTGAGATGGGCAACACGCAACAGGAACAGTCCTGCATTCGTTGCTCTGCCTGTGCTGACGCCTGTCCGGCCAACCTGCTGCCACAGCAGCTGTACTGGTATAGCCAGGGGGGCGATCACGATAAAGCCCGTGCCCATCACATTGATGACTGCATTGAATGTGGTGCGTGCGCCTACGTCTGCCCGAGTAACATTCCGCTGGTGCAGTACTATCGCCAGGAGAAAGCTGAGCTGCGCGCCATCGACCTGGAAGCCAAACGCACGCTGGAAGCGAAAGCGCGTTTTGAGGCACGCCAGGCACGACTGGAGCGGGAAAAGCAGGCGCGTGAAGCACGTCATGCTGAAGCCAAACAGCGCGTAGCCCGCAGCGAAAGCGGAGAACTGGCTGCGGCAAAAGCCCGCGCCAGAGCGAAACAATCTGCTGAGAATGAAGATGCCGCTGCCGAGGCACGTCATGCGCAGGCCCGGTTACGACAGGCTGAGGCACAGGCGGAAACCCAGGCGCTGAGTCGTCAGACGACCGATCCACGCAAGGCTGCGGTTGAAGCGGCGATTGCACGTGCCAGAGCGAAGAAACCGGTGACGCCTGACAGTGCGGACACGACTGAAACGGCGGTGGCGGATCCACGTAAAGCCGCGGTGACCGCCGCCATCGAACGTGCCAAAGCGAAGAAAGCTGCCCAGGCGGCGGCTGACGCTGAGACGGCCGACACCGCATCTGAAGATCCACGTAAAGCCGCGGTGACCGCCGCCGTCGAACGTGCCAAAGCGAAGAAAGCCGCCCAGGCGGCTGACGCTAAGACGGCCGACACCGCATCCGACGATCCGCGCAAAGCCGCGGTAGCCGCTGCCGTCGAACGAGCCAAAGCGAAGAAAGCCGCTCAGGCGGCGGCTGACGCTGAGGCGGCCGACACCGCATCCGACGATCCGCGCAAAGCCGCGGTAGCCGCTGCCGTCGAACGAGCCAAAGAGAAGAAAGCCGCTCAGGCGGCGGCTGACGCTGAGGCGGCCGACACCGCATCCGAAGATCCGCGCAAAGCTGCGGTGGCCGCTGCCATTGAACGTGCCAAAGCGAAGAAAGCCGCCCAGGCGGCGGCTGACGCTGAGGCTGCCGACACCGCATCTGAAGATCCACGTAAAGCTGCGGTGGCCGCCGCCATTGAACGTGCCAAAGCGAAAAAGCGCGCTGCCGCACAGGCGCAGGCAGAAGACGCGTCCCGTGAGGCGGCTGTCGCGGCGGCCGAAGCGCACAGGGACGTTGAGCAGGCAGAGAGGGCGCAGGAGCAGGCTAATCATGCCAATGCCGAAGCCGAAGAGGCACCTGAACTCGATCACCCCGCCGATGCGCGTAAAGCCGCGATTGCGGCGGCTGTCGCCCGTGCCAAAGCGCGTAAAGCGCAATCGACATTGACACCTGAGGATTAAATGGCGTTCCGTATCGCAAGTTCACCTTATACTCATAACCGCCGCAGTACCGGCAACATCATGATGCTGGTTATCCTGGCGGCGCTGCCTGGTTTTGCCGCGCAGTGCTACTTTTTTGGCGTGGGAACCTTATTGCAGGTTGTGTTGGCCTCGCTGACAGCGTTGCTGACAGAAGCGGCTATCCTGCGCCTGCGTAACACACCGGTCGCCCCTCAGCTGGCCGACAACTCCGCCCTGCTGACGGCAATTCTGCTGGGGATCAGCATCCCGTCTCTGGCCCCCTGGTGGTTAGTGGTGGTCGGTACGGTATTTGCGATTGTTATTGCCAAACAGTTGTACGGTGGCCTGGGACAAAACCCCTTCAACCCGGCCATGGTCGGCTATGTCGTTCTTCTGATCTCATTTCCGGTTCAGATGACCAGCTGGATGCCGCCAGAAGCCTTACAGGTGATTAAACCCGGCGTGCTGGACTCGCTGAGCATGATCTTTACGGGTCATACCCTGGCGGGCGATACGTTACAGCAACTGCAGTTGGGCGTAGACGGTGTCAGCCAGGCTACACCGCTGGATACCTTTAAAACCGGCTTGCGCGCAGGCCACAGTGCAGAGCAACTGTTAGCCCAGCCCATTTACAGCGGCGTTCTGGCCGGTCTGGGCTGGCAATGGGTCAACGTGGGTTACCTGCTTGGCGGGGTATTCCTGCTGTGGAAAAACACCATTCGCTGGCATATTCCGGCCGCGATGTTGCTGTCGCTGGCCGTCTGCGCCACGCTTGGTTGGTTACTGGCTCCCGCCTCGCTGAACAGTCCGCTAATTCATCTGTTTTCCGGGGCGACGATGCTGGGCGCATTTTTTATCGCCACCGATCCGGTTACCGCCTCCACCACTGACCGTGGCCGTCTGATTTATGGTGCCCTTATTGGTCTGCTGGTATGGCTCATTCGGAGTTTTGGCGGTTATCCGGACGGCGTTGCTTTCGCCGTTCTGCTGGCTAATATATGCGTACCGCTGATTGACTATTACACGCAGCCGCGCGTTTACGGTCATCAAAAGGATTAAATGATGCTGGACACCATACGCAAGAATGGCGTGACCCTGGCTCTCTTTGCCGCGATTACCACCGGCGTTACTGCTGTTGTAAATACCGTGACCAAACCCACCGTCGAGCACCAGACGCAGTTACAGCAAAAAAATCTGCTGGATCAGGTGGTGCCGACCGATATGTACGATAACCACATTCAGCAGGAATGTTACGTTGTCACTGATGCGGCACTGGGTAATGCCAGCCCTCATCATCTTTATCTGGCGCGAAAAGGCAACGAACCTGTGGCCGCCGCCCTGGAAACCACCGCTCCGGATGGCTATTCTGGCGCGATTCAGATGCTGGTCGGCGCGGATTTTCACGGTAAGGTACTCGGCGTGCGGGTGATTGAGCACCATGAAACGCCGGGCCTGGGGGACAAAATCGAGTTACGGATTTCTGACTGGATCAACAGTTTTAATGGCAAAGTGGTAACCGGGCCGAATGACAAAGCGTTTGCCGTCAAAAAAGATGGCGGCGAATTCGACCAGTTTACCGGTGCCACCATTACCCCGCGCGCCGTCGTGAATGCCACCAAACGTACGGCATTGTTAATTGAATCCCTGAAAGGGAAACTCTCTTCGTTACCCGAATGTGGAGACGCCAATGAGTGAAGCGAAAAACCTGCTGGTCGGCGGGCTGTGGAAAAATAACTCGGCGCTGGTGCAGCTGCTGGGCCTGTGCCCTTTGCTGGCGGTGACCGCCACGGCCACCAATGCTCTGGGGCTGGGGCTTGCCACGACGCTGGTGCTGACCCTGACAAACAGTTTTATTTCGGCCTCGCGTCGTTGGGTGCCTTCTGAGATCCGTATTCCTATCTACGTGATGATCATCGCCTCTGTCGTAAGCTGCGTGCAGATGCTGATTAACGCTTACGCCTACGGTCTGTATCAGTCACTCGGTATTTTTATTCCGCTGATCGTGACCAACTGCATCGTAGTGGGCCGGGCTGAAGCCGTGGCCTCGAAAAGCAGTATTCCCCTTGCCGCACTGGATGGCTTTGCTATCGGTATGGGCGCCACCTGCGCAATGGTGGTACTGGGATCGATCCGTGAAATCATCGGCAGCGGCACATTGTTTAACGGTGCGGATCAGTTACTGGGTCCCTGGGCTAAAGTGTTGCGTATTGACGTGATTCATTTTAACTCGCCAATGCTGCTGGCAATGCTCCCGCCGGGTGCCTTTATCGGTCTGGGCATGATGCTGGCGGGGAAATATGTGATCGATCAGAAAATGAAGCAGCGCGCAGCGCGTCGCGCAGAAGACGCGGCGCTTGATGCGCCGCAGGGCAACACGGGAAAAGCCGTGTGAACCAGACGAAACGCATTGAGATTCTCAGTCGTCTGCAGCAGGCCAACCCTCACCCTACGACCGAGCTGCAGTTCACCTCGCCGTTTGAACTGCTGATTGCGGTTCTGCTGTCGGCTCAGGCGACGGACGTGAGCGTTAACAAGGCTACTGCAAAGCTGTACCCCGTGGCGAATACACCTGCTGCGATGCTGGCGCTGGGCGTGGACGGCGTGAAGGAGTACATCAAAACGATCGGCCTGTTCAACAGTAAAGCCGAGAACGTGATTAAGACCTGCCGTATTTTACTGGACCAGCACGGCGGTCAGGTGCCTGAAGATCGCGCCGCGCTCGAAGCCTTACCTGGCGTCGGCCGTAAAACGGCTAACGTGGTGCTGAATACGGCTTTTGGCTGGCCGACGATTGCGGTGGATACGCACATTTTCCGCGTCTGCAACCGGACGAATTTTGCGCCGGGTAAGAACGTCGAGCAGGTCGAAGAGAAACTGTTAAAAGTCGTGCCGAAGGCGTTTAAAGTCGACTGCCATCACTGGCTGATTCTGCACGGTCGTTACACCTGCGTGGCGCGCAAACCGCGTTGCGGGTCCTGCCTGATTGAAGATCTGTGTGAATATCCCGATAAGGTCGAATAAGCCCGGATAACAGCCTGTGACTGGTCACAGGCTGTTTTACTGTTCAGCGCTGACGCTGCGCCAGCGCCGCCCGCATCCAGGCCATCACCAGCGGCGAATCCTTATCCTGTAATGCCGCCCGTTCGGACTGGAATAAGGTGGCGACATAGAAAGGATGATCGGTCAGTTCAATGCCGCGCACATCGCCGTTCAGATCCCAGGACGTGATCCGCATGTTTTTACCCTGCAGCGCCGCACTGAAAGCCGGGTTCACGCCAAAATTGCAATGATAACCTTCATCGCTGGTCAGCGCACCGTAGGCGCTGGCCATACGCGAGCCGGGTGCAAACGTGACCTCCCCTCGCTGTTCGACCAGTGAGCAGCTTAGCGGCGCAATCACCATCCGACCGGTTTCGCTGGTTTCGGCATGACTGGCATCTTCCCAGCCCAATACGTGGCGGGCATAGTCGATAACCGCATACTGAAACCCGCCACAGGAGCCGAGAAAGGGCTTACCGTTTTCCCGTACCCAACGCAGCATGCTAAACACGCCGTCATCGTTTTTATAGGGGCTGCCGGGCACCAGCCAGACGGCATCATGCTGCGTAACGGCGGACAGATCATCTAAATCCGGGGTGGGAATCCAGTCAGGCTCAATCGGGATGGCAAGGTGCGCCGCGGCGCGCGCCAGCGCCAGGGGAATGGATTGATGCGAAACAGCGTCCGGGCGGTAGTCACCCACTAAGGCGAGACGTAAAGATAACGACATAGCAACATCCTTTTTAGGAAATAAAGAGGCTACGTGAGTGCGCGTGCGCTGTCGAGCAGGTGAGCGCATTTTTGCTGGTTTTTTACGCCTGTTAATTAAGGGCCGGACGCATTATTTCCTGATGAAACCATTTTTCTTCTGCTGAAATAACAGCGAATAATGTGAGTTTAATCAACTTTATTGCGCACCCGAGGTCGTTTTGCGTCATAATATGCAGATTATTTCAGCAAAACGACGTCAAAAGCCGCATTTCCGGCGCTTTATTCTGATGAAAGATCACTTTCCAAAGCAAAGCTCTACGCAACCGCCGTTTAGTGGTTAATGTCATTATTGACGATCTGAAAAGCTCCACGCAGGTATTTTGAACCAATAAAAAACCTGAAAACATGACAAAATTTCAATCAGTAATATTTATTTAGGTTTTAACACCATATTGACCCTGTCTGGCAGAAGGTAGAAAACGCTTGCCCTGCCGCCTTTATTCAGCCAAATTAGTCGCCGTTTTTCCCATCTAATAAAAATCTGGCCCATGGTGTGATCACATGGCGCGGACGGAATGCCTGTCACGACGCAGGATATGAAATAACAGAGGTACAAGTGTCAACTGCAAACAAACACACCGACGAGGCCGTCAGCCTTAATGCTTTTAAACAGCCCAAAGCGTTTTACCTGATCTTTTCAATCGAATTATGGGAACGTTTTGGCTACTACGGCCTGCAGGCCATTATGGCCGTCTATCTGGTTCGACAGCTGGGCATGTCGGAGTCCGACTCCATTACCCTGTTCTCGTCCTTTAGCGCACTGGTTTATGGTCTGGTCGCTATCGGCGGCTGGCTGGGCGATAAAGTGCTGGGAACCAAACGCGTTATCGTGCTGGGTGTACTGGTGCTGGCCATCGGCTACGCGCTTGTCGCCTTCTCCGGTCATAACGTCAGCGTCGTCTATATCGGTATGGCGACTATTGCGGTGGGCAGCGGCTTGTTTAAAGCGAACCCCTCTTCCCTGCTTTCCACCTGCTACGAGAAAGACGATCCGCGCATTGATGGCGCCTTTACCATGTTCTACATGTCCATCAACATCGGCTCACTGTTTTCAATGATGCTGACGCCGTGGTTAGCCGAAAAATATGGCTATAACGTGGCGTTTTCGCTGTCGGTGATCGGCCTGGTCATCACGCTGCTTAACTTCCTGTTCTGTAAGCGCCTGGTGAAAGACTTTGGTTCCAAACCGGACTTTGCCCCACTCCAGTTCGGCAAACTGCTGATGACGCTGGCAGGTATTGTGGTGTTGATCGCCCTGGCTAACTGGATGCTGCACCATCAGGCCATTGCCCGTATTCTGCTGGGCCTGATTGCGCTGGGCATTATGGTGATCTTTGCCAAAGAAGCCTTCGCACTGAAGGGCGCGGCACGTCGCCGTATGATTGTCGCTTTCCTGCTGATGGTCGAAGCCATCGTCTTCTTCGTGCTTTACATGCAGATGCCTACGTCGCTGAACTTCTTTGCGATTCGTAACGTTGAGCACACCCTTTTTGGCATTACCTTTGCGCCAGAGCAGTTCCAGGCGCTGAACCCGTTCTGGATTATGCTGGCCAGCCCCATTCTGGCAGCCGTGTATAACAAGCTGGGCGACAAGCTGCCGATGCCGCACAAGTTCGCTATCGGCATGGTGCTGTGTTCTGCCGCGTTCCTGGTATTGCCTGTCGGCGCGAAATTTGCCAGCGATGCCGGTATCGTGTCCCTGAACTGGCTCATTCTCAGCTATGGCCTGCAAAGTATCGGCGAACTGATGATTTCGGGACTGGGCCTGGCGATGGTGGCACAGCTGGTTCCACAGCGCCTGATGGGCTTTATCATGGGCTCATGGTTCCTGACCACCGCGGGTGCTGCCGTCATTGCCGGTAAAGTGGCCAACCTGATGGCGGTGCCTGAAAACGTTACCGATCCGCTGATTTCGCTGGTCACGTACGGCAAAGTGTTCCAGCAGATCGGTATTGCCACCGCCGTCATCGCTGTGCTGATGCTGGTGACGGCCCCGCTGCTGAACCGTATGACGCAGACGACGGAAGCGGAAAAAGCCTGAGTGCGATTTTGACACGCAGCAAAAACCGGGCCTTGCCCGGTTTTTTTGTTTTTGTCGCCGATCGGTTCCTGGTAGATTACTCATGCTAATAACTGGTAATTCTGCCACAGGGGATTACTATGCAAACACGACTCGCAACATGGTGGCTTCATGATGAAACTGTTTTGTAAAGCTGGTGCCTGTTCTCTTTCACCCCATATTGTTCTGCGTGAATGTGGTCTGGATTTCACTCAGGTCAATGTCGACCTGCAAACCAAGCTCACCGAGCGCGGGGATGATTTTCGTCAAATCAACCCCAAGGGTCAGGTACCGGCGCTGCAATTAAGTGAGGGTAATGTCCTGACCGAAGGCGCGGCGATTGTGCAGTACCTGGCCGATCTCAAGCCCGATCGTCATCTTCTGGCCCCCGTCGGCAGCCTGACGCGTTATCACACCATTGAGTGGCTCGGCTACATCAGCAGTGAGTTACATAAGAGTTTTTCACCGCTGTTCCGCAACGATGCGCCCGACGAGTACAAAGCGCTGGTGCGCCGTCAGCTGGAGGCAAAATTTGCCTGGGTAAACGGTGAACTGCAGGACAAGCCGTGGCTGATGGGCGTGCATTTCAGCGTTGCGGATGCTTATCTGTATGTGGTGACGCGCTGGGCGAAAGCGCTGAACCTGGATGTCAGCGCGTTGAACCACCTGCAACAGTGGTTTGCGCGCGTTGAAGAACGGCCATCGGTTCAGGCCGCGCTAAAAGCGGAAGGCCTTATCTGACACGATCAGGGCCGTTACCGGCCCTTTTTTTACAGCTTCTCTGCCGGAAAATAGTGCGTTGGCCGGGCAATAGCGTCCTGCGCGGCAACCAACTGCAGCTCATATTCCCCCATCTCATGCGTTTTCAGCATCACTTCATAGACGGCGGCCGTGACGTGCTCCAGCGCCGCCTGCAGCGACTGTCCGTGCAGCAGATCGACCAGCAATAAGCCGCTGGTTAAATCGCCCACGCCTACAGGCTGGCGAACGCCAAAGTCCACCAGCGGACGGCTGATGTGCCAGGCTTCGTCGGCGGTGACCAGCAGCATTTCAAAGCGATCGCTGCGGCGTCCTGCCCGTGCCAGATGCTTAATCAGCACCACTTTTGGCCCCTGCGTGATCAGCAGGCGGGCAGCCTCAACGGCGGATTCGACACTGGTTACCGTGCGTTCGCTGAGCATTTCCAGCTCCAGCAGATTTGGCGCGATGATATCGCTGGCCGGTAGCGCCATTTTGCAGTGAAACTCCGCCACGCCCGGTGCCACAATGCAGCCCTTTTCCGGATGCCCCATGACCGGATCGCAAAAATACCAGGCCTCGGGGTTGGCGGCTTTTACCTGATGCACGATGTCCAGAATCTTTTCGCCCTGTTCGGCCGATCCCAGATAGCCGCTTAACACCGCATCACAGGTTTTCAGGCGGTCGATATCGGCGATGCCTTTGACGATGTCGGTGAGATGCGACGCCGGCATGACGGTGCCGGTCCAGTGCCCATACTGCGTATGATTGGAAAACTGCACGGTATTCAGCGGCCAGACGTTCACGCCCATACGGCGCATCGGGAACTCTGCCGCCGCATTGCCTGCATGACCAAACACCACGTGCGACTGAATTGCTAAAACGTTTTTCACTTTTTTACCCTGTCGTGCCTTGCCATAAAAAAGGGCCGGAAACCGGCCCTGAAAAGCTACTGCCAGTTGATCAGGCAGTAATGTTTTTTACCGCGGCGTAATAACGTGAAGCGGTTAAACAGCTTGTCGCTGTCGCGGAAGCGGTATTCCGCATCCGACTGCTTCTCACCGTTCAGCGATACGGCATTTGAGCCAATCATGGTGCGCGCCTGGCCGCGTGACGGTACCAGCTCCGCTTTAACCAGTGCCTGCTGCAGATCGTCCTCAGCAGACAGCGTAATGGTGGGCATGCCGTCCTGCGCCAGCTGTTCGAAATCAGCCTCGGTCATGTCACTGAGCGCACCGGAGAACAGACTTTCCGTGATGCGTTTCGCGGCTGCCAGACCCTCTTCGCCATGAACCAGGCGCGTAACCTGCTCGGCCAGTACATACTGTGCACGCGGCGCGGTTCCGCTGTTTTTATCTTCTTCTTCCAGGGCAGTAATCTCTTCAATGCTCAGGAATGTGAAGAATTTCAGGAAACGGTAAACATCCGCATCGGCGGTGTTGATCCAGAACTGGTAGAACTTGTACGGGCTGGTTTTCTTAGCATCCAGCCAGACCGCGCCGCCTTCGGTCTTACCGAACTTGGTGCCGTCCGATTTGGTAATCAGAGGAACGGTCAGACCAAACACTTGGTTCTGATGCAGACGACGTGTCAGATCGATACCGGAAGTGATGTTGCCCCACTGGTCCGAGCCGCCGATCTGCAGCGTTACGCCGTGCAGTTCGTTCAGGCAGGCAAAATCATAGCCCTGCAACAGGTTGTAGGAGAATTCGGTAAACGAGATCCCCTGGTCGTCACGGTTCAGACGCTGTTTGACCGCTTCCTTGTTGATCATCTGGTTAACCGAGAAGTGTTTACCAATGTCACGCAGGAAGGTCAGCACGTTCATATTGCCAAACCAGTCATAGTTGTTGGCCGCAATCGCACTGTTCGCACCACAGTCAAAATCCAGGAATGGCGCAACCTGTTTACGGATTTTTTCGACCCATTCACCGACGGTTTCGCTGGTGTTGAGCTTACGCTCTGCCGCTTTAAAACTGGGATCGCCAATCAGACCGGTTGCGCCGCCCACCAGCGCCACCGGCTTGTGTCCGGCGTCCTGAAAACGTTTCAGGCAGAGCAGCGGTACCAGATGGCCCAAGTGCAAGCTGTCAGCAGTGGGGTCAAAGCCGCAATAGAGCGAAATTGGCCCTTGCGCCAGTTTCTCGACTAACGCGTCTTCATCCGTCACCTGGGCGATCAGGCCCCGTTCTTGCAATTGTTGTATCAGGTTACTGCTGGTCATCACTGACTCCAAATTGATCAGACTGCACCTAGGCTGGTACACAGCTTTCCGCTGAGTTGCGGAAGAAAAAAATGAGGGCTATAGCATAAAGCGCTGACGGCTTCTGTGCCAGCGCTGATAAGGGGAAAGCGCAGTTTTACGGGGCGAGTCGGTCAATTTTCCAGCCGTCGTTATCCCGTTGGTAGAGGAAACGATCGTGAAGGCGATGTTCGCCCCCTTGCCAGAACTCCATGGTGTTAAATTTTACCCGATAGCCGCCCCAAAAACTGGGCAGCGGCACATCGCCCTGCTGGAATTTCTGCTTCAGTTCCAGAAACTTCGCTTCCAGCACACCGCGTGCAGAAATCCGGCTGGACTGACGCGAAACCCAGGCACCGATCTGGCTGTCACGCGGGCGGCTGCTGAAATATTTCAGGACGTCCAGCGGCGACAGTTTTTCGACTTCGCCCAGCACCATGACCTGGCGCTCCAGAAAATGCCACGGGAAATGCAGCGAAATACGCGGATTGTTGGCCAGATGTTGTGCTTTACGGCTGCCGAGGTTGGTATAGAACACCATGCCCTGTTCATCATAATGCTTCAACAGCACGATACGCTGATAAGGCTGGCCTTGTTCATCGACCGTGGCTACCGTCATGGCTGTAGGATCGGGCAATTGTGCCTCGCAGGCCTGCTTTAACCAGCTTTCGAACAGCGCCAGCGGATTATCCGGCAAATCGTTACGACGCAGACCACCGCGCGTGTATTCACGACGCAGGTGGGCAATGTTTTGCAGCATTTCATTGTCACTCATCATGCACACTCACTCAGATAACGTTAACCAGCCGGTTGCAGCTCGCAGTCATTCACGACGATTTTATCGTTGCGCTCAATAAAAGCACCGTTTCCTTTAGACCAGAAAACATACTGTCCGTCGCTGTAGCGGGCCCCGGAGGCAGAAACGGTTTGCGTCAGCGTCAGCGGTTTGCCATCCATGATAAAGCTGACCTGATCTTTAGCGTTATCCAGGGTGACGGTGAGCGGCAAGGTGCCACAGCGATAGTGTAACGTTTCTGGCGCGGGCGACGATTTGTGCATCAGGCTGCAGCCTGACAGCATGACCATGGCAACCACAGTTAATCCTTTTCGCATCAGCGATTCTCCTGTACGTAAAGCAGGCACAACGCGCCCTGCTTTGTTCGGTATGAAGGTTCCGGCACCGGCAGGTTAACCGTTCCGGCACAGAGGGGCAATTTAACCGATGATCGCCCCCGTAGCAGCAAAAGTTTTTTTGTCCGGACGTGGCAAGGTGAAGACTGCAAAGCCAGGGTTTGGTCGGGAAAACGCGACATCGCGCGGCGATGACCAGGGCGGAGGGGGCGAAAGAGACCGGCAACACCCGGGTATTCAGGCGTTGCCGGTGAGGATTAATTACCGCGATAGGTAGAATAGCCGTACGGGCTCAGCAGCAATGGAATATGGTAATGCGATTCACTTTTGTCCATGTGAAATATCACCGGAATTTCCGGGAAAAAGGACGCGTGCTGAACCTTCTGATAATAATCTCCCGTTTTAAATACAACTTTATAATCGCCCGTTTCATATTGTTTATCTGTCGGGAATAGTGCACTAATTCTGCCGTTTTTATCGGTTACCCCTGAGGAAAGCTTAACCCACTTGCCCTGTTCTTTATGTTCGAGGTCAACAGAAATACCGGGAGTCGGCGTGCCGGTCTCCAGATTTAATACGTGTACACTCAGCGGATTCTTCATCGCGGTTGTTTCTGCCGCACAAGCAACGGAACCCATTAATAACGCTGCAACTGCACCCATTTGCCATTTCATTCTCGATTCCTTTTTTCGTTAACCTGTCAACGAGCGTAAAGGGCCGCAGACTAAATACCAAACCGCAGGCGCTAAATGTGAAATTTCTGAGAGGCATAAATACGCTTTAGCTATTCGCGCTTTTTCTGCGCAAGTGCGTTTATTGTTTCGCTCACCGCCCTGCAAAATTCTCAAAAGCGACTATGCTGTTTAATTCAAGGTCCACTTCAAGGAGATGAAATGCATACTAAATCCCTGTCAGCTGCCGTTTTGCTTGCCCTCTCTCTGGCAACGTTAGCCGGTTGTTCTTCCAACCAGTCCATTAAAACGTCAGACGGCCGTACAATAGTGACCGATGGTAAGCCTCAAATTGACAGCGATACGGGGCTGGTGTCCTATCGTGACGCCCAGACAGGCAAAACCGAACAAATTAATCGCGATCAGATCAGCAATATGAGTGAACTTGATAACTAACGGACTCAATCACAGAAATAAGGTGGATAATATGAAGAAGACTCTGATTTTACCGCTGGCAGTTTTGATCGGCATGACCGCATTAACAGGCTGTACCCGCACAAGCTACGCTATTCATACCAACGATGGCCGCACTATTATCAGCGACGGTAAGCCGTCTGAATCTGATGCCGGTTTACTGGGTTATACCGATGCCAATGGTGTGAAACAGCAGATCAATAAAGCGGACGTTAAAGCCGTTTCCGAAGTGCCAAAATAACAGCGTTGCCGCCTGATCAGGGCGGCTTTTTTATTTCCTGCCGCCTCTTCATTGCTTCACCCTCTCAATATCTTTTTATCCGGAAATAACGGTTCGTCGTAAACAGTGTAATAACGACTTACACGGCATGATCAGGGCTCATATATCCTTTTGTCTTTCTGACGCAGGCGCTCGCCTGTTATGGCCTTTTTCATTACTTCTCACTTTGCTTTGCGACAACACAAAAACATTAGCATCTCTTTCTTATGTACATTTTATTTACAGCGTCAGGTTGCGGTCCGGAATGCCGCTGACGGCCAGGTCACCGTGTCAGGGACCTATCGTAATTTCAGGCCAGTTCGCCACTATCTAGTGGTTTAATCACTTCAATTCTGGCGGATAAAACGGGTCTGTATAAATTTTCGCTCGCTTATTAAGGTGTTAGCCTGCGGTATGAAAGTTCACTTTTTTTAATGTTTTCTTTGATAGGTATCACCGAATGAAATCACACTATCGCTATTCATTCCTTTTACTAAACTGATCACTGGGTCGACGACATTCTCACTCACTCTCAGGAGGTGCATATGAATTTTCACGATGAGGCTACCGGTCATAAGATTATTGGTGAAGCTGCGGTGAACCTGGCACTACAGAATGAGGAGATCACGGTGGTTTCACTGATTCGCCAGCTCAGCACGATGGCGGACCATGAAAGCGACGATGAGCGCGTGCTCCTGATCGCCGATGCGCGTAAATGGCTGAAAAGCTTTATTAACGTGGCCACGCGCGAGCGGGCCGAACTCAACTGGATGGTAGTAACGGGCCAGGTTCCCGCCAATGTGACCGAGCATTAACGCTGACAGGTTAATGCGATACCGCGCTTCGCGGACGCCGGATGCGTCCGCGTTTACTGCGTGCCAGCTGTCTGTATTCTCTCTGTGTTCGCTTTCCGCCCTTCTCTCTGTCCCCGCCTGAATCGCGCCGCACGCTTTTTCTGCGAAAATAGCTGTACAAGTTTTATTTTATTGTATAACTTTACGCTACTTTCAACTGACTACTTTTGAACCACCCGAGAACCTCTATGCAACGCAATCATCGCTTACCGCAGAGCGCCGACGATATCTCCCGCTATTTTTCTGCGGCGGGTCTCCCTTCACAGCAGGAAATGCTGGGGCAAATCGTGGTAGATATTTTACGCGCCGGCCAGAACGTGAACCGTAAGTCTATCTGCACTAAACTGCTGCGCCGTCTTGAGCTGTCAGCCAGTCAGGAAGAAGAGCGCCTTTGCCGTGAACTGATTGGGTTGCTGTTTGGTCGTTAAGACGGCCAGTGACTGCCGTGACGGGACGGGGCATCGTTGCGAAGCCGTTGCGGCCTTTTCGCTGCTGCTGCTGGCATTATTGTTGCTGCTGTCGTTACTGTGACGTGATGGCCGTACAGGCTTCCTTGCTTCAGCCCGTCGTCATTAATGGAGTTTATGTGCGAGGATACGGATAGCCTCTTCGCAGGTCTGTCGGGTCGTTTTACAGCTTGTCTGGAGACTTTGCTGGTGCAACGCACCAATAATTTCCTGCAGTGTGAGCGTTTTACCCGGCTGCAGGATGCCTGACACAACGCGCCCTAAAAGCGCGTGAATCTCTTCACCGATGTTTGCCCTGTCATGTTTCACGCATAATCCTCAAATTTTACTTTTTCTGTAACAGCAAAGTGTTTTAGAGAAGGCACACTGTGCCTGTGTCTGGCAGCCCATGGGTGACCGGCCGCCCTGCATGGATGACATAAGGGAATATTTACTTCCTAAATGAGCAAAGATTAATCCAGGATTTTCAGGGCCAGCGCAATCGTAGCCTGTTCATCGTGTACATCCGCCACCTTGCCGGTAACACGCATACCAAAGGCAATACGCAAAATCAGTCCTGCAGCCGTCTCCACATCCAGGTCGCGCCTGATGGAGCCATCATGCTGCCCTTCCTGCAAAAGTGACATCAGAAAGGCCTTATTGCGGAAGATAACCTGTGTAACCTGTTGGGACAGCTCCGCATCCAGCACCTGTAATTCAATAGCACTGCCTACGACCAGACAGCCGGTGCGCCCTTCCGTTGACCGCGAAGAATCCAGATAAAACTGGAGTAGTTCACTTAACTTTGCGCGGCCGGTCGAAAAGCGGGCCAGGCGTCCGCGCAGATCCTCGTTGCGGACCGTGATATAACGCTGAAAAACCAGCAGGAACAACGATCGCTTGTCCTGAAACGCTTTGTAGATACTACCGACAGAAAGCTGCATTGCCTCACTCAAATCGTTAAGCGAGGCGGCATGATATCCTTTCTGCCGGAACACGATCATCGCCTGGTCCAGAGCCTGTTCGATATCAAATTCTCTGGGCCTGCCGCGTTCTTTTTGTTTATTCGCTGTGGATTGTTGGCTGCTCATGACGACCAGTTTGAGAGGCTGCATTTCCGACATTACCCGGAAACGATAGGCAGAACGATTGTATCTCAGGCACCGGGTGCAAGTACACCCGAATCCCACCCCGGCGCATCGTCTGCACAAAGTGCGGTGCAGGCGATGCCGTGGTGGGATAAAAAGCAGGCCGATCAGGCGTTGGCTTTAAGCAGCTCGTCTGCCGCCAGTTTACCAAGCGCGTTCGCCGCAAAGGGACTGTCGCCCGTCAGTACCCGGCGATCTTTATGCACGGTCCCTTTAATATCGCTGTTCACCAGCGTCAGTCCCATGGCCTGAAGTTTCTCTCCGAAGAACCAGGTTAACTGTCCCGGCATGTAGCCGATATCTGGTGTTTGTTTGTCGGTCGCATCGGGGAAGGCGCAAATTTTATAGCCATTAAGCGGATTGTCGCCTTTGTCCAGAGCAAGAAAGGCAGCCGGGCCATGGCACAGCGAAATCAGGTGACGATCGTTGGCCAGCGTCCAGCGGATCACCTCAGCGACGGCTTCACTTTCGGGCAGCCCTATCAGCGCGCCGTGACCGCCCGGAATAAAGACGCCTGCGTACTCTGACCGGGGCGTCAGTGACTGAACGACAGCGTTCAGCGTCAGCGGGGAACGAAACAGCGACAGGCAGTGATTGTAAAAGCCAATGACCACCTCATCCTGCTGGGGCATCGCCCAGTGTTCAAACTTCACCATCTGTCCGGACAATGTCGCCACATCAAACTGGAAACCGGCCTGATACAGGTGATACATCGGAAGCAGCGTCTCAATCGGATGGTTACCGGTGGAAAACAGGGTGTCGTTATCAAGCGGCAGATAGCGCTCGTCGGTGCAGATCACCAGGACCTTTTTATTCCCTGAATACGGCTGGGGATAGTCGGCATCACCGAGATCAGATGTGGGGCGGGTGAACTGGTCAAGTGAGTAGGCAGAAGGAAAAAAGGCGTTATGTTCGGCCCGATCTGCCACCGGCGATTTACTGAGTTCTGACATGACAAAGCTCTCCTTAAGGGGATGGATACCTGTTTTAGCCTAGACCACAACGCCAGATTTAAACCGAGCGGCAGCCCAAACGGCCCCCTTATAAGAGCATTCTGTTGCTGTCATCCCTGCCCGCGCCTTACTTCACCACCGGCAGATCGCTGATGCGCGTGGTATAAGCCGGCGACAGCATTTCGCGCTTCATCGCCCAGCGCTTCTCTGTCCCCTGTCCGGCGAACCACATTTTCCCCTTGCCCGCTTTGTGGATCTGATCGATAACCTGCATCAGATCGTTACGGCCCGGGTTGACCGGTCGCTCATCAAACAAATCCAACTGAGTCACGCCGTGGTCAAAGAAGTCGCTCAGGACAACGCCCGCTTTGATATAGCGGTGGCCCGCGATCCAGATGTAGTCCAGCATGTCGGTCGCCACCCGGATAATGTCGCGCGTATCGTGCGACGGCGTCAGTAACTGACCAGTGGCCTGATTACCGTAAAAGTTTTCACCAACGGCATGGGGGCTGGTGCGCAGAAACACCCCGATTTGTCGGCAGTACTGTTTTTCTTTCCGCAGTTTTTCGGCGGCACGTTCGGCATAGGTACAGACTGCCTCACGCACCTGTGCATAGTCTGAAAGACGGCTACTGAAAGAACGTGAGCACATGATCTGCTGTTTGGTGGGTTCGAGGGCTTCTAAATCCTGACAGGGTTCACCGCATAATTCTCTGACCGTGCGTTCCAGCACCACGCTGAAATTCTTACGAATCAGGCTGGGACGCTGACGCGCCAGGTCTGCGGCCGAGGTTATCCCCATCTCCTCAAGCCGCTGGCTGAGACGGCGGCCAACGCCCCAGATATCCTTGACCGACACCTTCGCCAGCAGTTTTTGCTGGCGCACCGGATCGGACAGATCGACCACACCGTTGGTGTAGCCCGCCCATTTTTTGGCCGCAAAATTCGCCAGCTTCGCCAGCGTCTTGGTAGGGGCAATCCCGACACAGACGTTAAGATGAATTTCTTTTTTGATGCGTTTTTTAATCTGGTGCCCCAGGGTATCAAGCGACATGCAGTGGCTGACGCCGGTTAAATCCAGAAAGGCCTCATCAATCGAATAAATTTCTACCGACGGGGCCATTTCCTCCAGTAGCGTCATGACCCGGGTGCTCATATCCGCATACAGCGCATAGTTAGAGCTAAAGACCTGCACGTTATGGCGGGCAATGATTTCTCGCATTTTAAAAAACGGCACGGCCATGGTGACGCCAAGGGCTTTGGCCTCGGCATTACGCGCAATCACACAGCCATCGTTGTTGGAGAGCACAATAATGGGCTTGCCCTTGAGATCCGGTCGAAACACCGTTTCACAGGAGGCATAAAAATTGTTCACATCGACCAGCGCAAACATGATTAATAAACCGACTTGATCACATAGGTCACAACGCCAAACACTTCGAGCGCGTCTTCTGTGCTAATCACAATGGGTTTGAACTGACGGTTCATTGGCATCAGTTGCAGGCAGGGCTGAAGCTGAAGCCGCTTGACGGTAAATTCGCCCTCAATCGCGGCCACCACAATATCGCCATGAGAAGCCACCAGTGCGCTGTCCACCACCAGCATATCGCCGTCGTTAATGCCCGCTCCGGACATCGATTCTCCACTGACGCGCACAAAGTATGTCGAACTGGGATGCTGAACGATGAGCTTGTTCAAATCAATCCGCTGCTCAACGTAGTCCTGCGCCGGAGACGGAAAACCGCACGGCACCCGCTCGACAAACAGCGGTAATTGCAAAGGCGTGCTCACTTTTGCTGGCCTGATAAATTCCATATTCACCTCTCACGCCAAATTACTGTATATAATTACAGTAATAGCGATCTGCCAGTGCGATCAAGCGAAACCGGAGAGGTTTATGTAAACCAGTTGATGTGGATGGATATTTTTTTCTGCCCTTTTCACCGCCTTATGACAGGCCTGTGCAGCCATTAACCGTACCGGTTGTTTTTTCGCCGGCGCATGCAGAATTCTTCTCTTCGCTGAACGAATGTTTAAAAAGCACGGAACGCTGCCCGTTAGCGACGCGTATTTATTCGCCGCACAACCCGGGCGGAAATAATGCTGACAGCGTTAGCAACATCAATCGGCTAAGCGTACAAGCGGCGCGCAGACGATAACGGAAATAAACAACCGCCTGACCGTGCATAGTGATAAAAATAGCCCTAAGCAAGTCCGAAAAAGGCGTCAAAATAGCAGGCGATAAACGGGGTCTGATTTGCCAGCGCTGTTTCACGCTGCACGCTCGCCCTTTATGACGGGAAAATCACTACAGCCAATCTTTTTTGCAAAAATGAAGACAGGATCGCCGGATACAACGTTCATCTTTTGTGATGTGAACGTGTCTCATCCGGATTAAAAATGACAATAATCATATAGTTAAAAAAATAAGATAACGTGAAATGATTTATACTGTGATATCCAACACGTTTGCCTATCATGCCTGCATTACCGCCGAACACGGCTATCACCGTGGCATTGAAAAAAGCATTGAGAGGCAGAATAAAAATGGAATTGAAAAGTACACAGGGAAAAAAGGTCTATTTAACCGAGCAGGAACTTTCTTTAAGCTGGCTTTTTATGACCGGTATGACGGTTAACCAGATCGCGTACCAGATGGCTTCACCTGTACACGTCATCTATTATCTTAAGCAAAAAATCATGCAGAAAGTAGGCGTGAGAAATAACAGTGAGTTTATCCTCTGGCTGATTCATCTCAGAAAATAAAAAACGTCGCGCTGTTTTGCCCGCATGGCAGGATAATACGTTGCCTCCGCCCGTGTGATGAATACGCACAATGTCCGCGCAGGCATCATCGGTTAACCCTGCGCCGTCATCATGCCGGGATAACGTCACCGCGCGCCTGACTCGCCCTGCGCTTTCCGCCTGCGCCCGTAACCTGAGCGGCGTGTGGGGCGCATGGGCTTGTGACCGATCCGGTCAGCCATTTACCTGCTGCCTTATCCATTCGCGAAATATCTCCATCGATGGCGTCAGCGTTTTTGATCGCAGCCAGGTTAACCAGTAGCCACCGACATCAATCTCAATGTCAAAAGGCCGCACCAGGATGCCCGCCTCCAGCTCCCGCTGAAACATGCAGACCGGCACCAGCGCGACACCGCCCGTCTGAACCGCTGCCTCGACCATCAGCCGCGAGGAGTCGAAAACCGGACCAGTCATTCTGGGGGGCGTGATATTTGCCGCAGTGAACCAGTTGCCCCACTCATCCGCGCGATAAGAACGCAGCAGCGTTTCCCGTAACAGATCGCCGGGCTGCTGCAGCCGACGGGCGATATCCGGCCGGCAAAGCGCAGTCAGCGGTGCGGTAAACAGCGGTTCGTTGTGCGTTGCAGGCCAAGCCCCCGTTCCAAAGCGAATGGCATAATCGATGCCTTCGCCCGCCAGATTCACGACGTTATTATGGGTGCGCACGTTCACTTCCAGCGCAGGATGCTGCTGATGAAAGGCATCCAGACGCGGCAGCAGCCAGCCCAGCGCAAAGGTCCCGACACAGGCGAGGGTCATCACTTCGCGGTATTCACCCCCTTCAAACCGGCGCCAGGCTTTTTCAAGCTGGGTGAACGCCTCGGACACCTCGGCAAACAGCAGTCGGGACTCGTCCGTCATCTCCAGCCCACGCGGTAAGCGCCGGAATAACGTCACGCCCAGCCGCTCTTCAAGTAGCCTGACCTGCTGGCTCACGGCCGCCTGCGAGACGAAAAGTGCCATACCTGCGTGAGTAAAATTCAGGTACCGGGCCGAAGCATAAAAGGCCCGGAGTGCATTAAGCGGAACATCATTTTTCATTGTTAACCCCAGAAATTCTTTTGGCTCCTCTCAAATTATCTCGCTTGTCGATAATTTGAAATCCCTTACTCTTTCCCTCGTCACACTTTTGACAGGCGATATGTCCCGCAATAACGCGACCTTCGTGTAATAACGGGGGGCATCAGGTGGCAGAAACTGACATAAGTTTCACGAGGGGCGCATTTCACACGTTTCGCTCAGTACGCGCCGCTTCCTGAGGCGGTGAGGTGCCGGGTATGTCTGAATGCAGATACACATTAACGGAGGTTTATATGGCTACGGCTCCCCGGCTGCGCATCTGTGCAGCGGCAACCCTACTGGCGCTGGCGGTCCCTTTTGTCGCCGAGGCCCATTTCAATGACGCATTGTTAGCGCAACCTGTCCGGCAGCTGGAACACGCCGCAGGCGGACGCTTAGGCGTGGCGGCGATCGACACCGGTGATGGTTCTGTTTTTACTTATCGTGGTAACGAACGTTTTCCCCTTTGCAGCACCAGTAAAGTCTTTACGGTGGCGGCCATTCTGAAGAAAGCGGAAACCGCACAAGGCCTGCTGAATGAAAACATCGCGATTCGTCACGCCGACCTGGTGAATTACAACCCCGTGACCGAAAAACAGGTGGGCGGCACGATGACCGTGGCAGAACTCAGTGCGGCGGCCTTGCAGTACAGCGACAACGCGGCGATGAATAAACTGCTGACGCACCTTGGCGGGCCGCATGCCGTGACCGCCTTCGCCCGCAGCATCGGCGATAACACGTTTCGTCTCGATCGGACCGAGCCCACGCTTAATACCGCTATTCCGGG
The DNA here is from genome assembly GCF_011044475.1 of Pantoea stewartii. Lineage (NCBI taxonomy): Bacteria > Pseudomonadati > Pseudomonadota > Gammaproteobacteria > Enterobacterales > Erwiniaceae > Pantoea > Pantoea stewartii. Next base: position 215,040 of record NZ_CP049115.1, on the reverse strand, counting down.
TGATACACGTGATACAACGTCACCGACAGCGATGGCGCAGAGCCTGCAAAAACTGGTTTTAGGCACGGCGCTGGCACCAGCTCAACGCCAGCAGTTAGCCGACTGGATGAAGGGCAATACAACCGGCACCTACAGCATACGTGCGGGTCTGCCTGCTGACTGGGTGGTCGCGGATAAAACCGGCAGCGGTGATTACGGCACCACCAACGACATCGCCGTGATCTGGCCACCGCATCATGCCCCGCTGGTGCTGGTGACCTACTACACGCAGACCGACAAACACGCGGCCTCGCGTAAGGATGTGCTGGCCAGCGCCGCAAAAATTATCGCCTCAGGTTATGAAAACTAAGCGACCGTAACGGCGTTAACACGTGATATGGCCTGTCTGTACGGGCTGTATCACGCCGCTGAAAAGGTTTGTCAGGTCAATAAACCCGTTGACAGGCATCCGTCACTTCCCTAAATTGAGCGCTTGCTCAAGTCACCGGTTTACCGCCAGCACGCCTGCCTGAGCACAGGCGACTGGCCGGGATTACGCCGTGCATACCCACGTTATTTAACCGACAGGAAACAACCTATGAGGCTGGCTTATCATGCAATCCTTCGCCCCCGTAACGGAAGACTGACCGCCCTGCTGCTTGTCTTAAGCCTGGTGCCCGGCGCGGTGCTGGCTGTCCCGCCGCCGCTGAACATCGCCGTTTATCGCGGCGCGGCAGGATGTGACGGCTGTTCGGAAATGGTGGTGAAATCGCTCCACGGCCTCACCCGGCCGGTTCGCACAACGTACATCGGCGAGCATGAAACGCTCAGGCTGACGGCACAGAACCTGCGTCAGTTTGATCTCTATATTCAGCCTGGCGGCGGTCAGGATATTCCCGCGGCTTATGCCGCACTGGGAGAGGAAGGCGTCCGGGCTATTCGACAGTTTGTTCGCAGCGGCAAGGGGTTTCTGGGTCTTTGCATGGGGGCCTACCTGGCAGACAGTCAGTGGCTGGGGCTGATTAGCTCACCGCTGGAATCGGAAGTGGGCCGTCCAGGCTCGGGCATTGCTGATGAGGGCGATTACACGATTCGCGTTGACTGGCAGCGTCAGCCAACGCGGTTCTATTATCAGGACGGTCCGTACCTTGAGGGCAATCAAGCCCGGGATGGTTTTACCCCTCTGGCCTTTTACCGGAATGGTGACGTCGCTATCGCCCACTATACGTATGGAAAAGGCACGGTTGTGTTAACCGGACCGCATCCGGAAGCCGACGAGAGCTGGATGGGCCAGGCAGACGGCGGTAAAGACGGCGTTGACACCACGCCCCAGGCAAAAATGTCCCGCCTGTTGGCCGGGTTTGATAACACCCGCCGCGTGCCTTAAGCCCGCACTGCGTGAGTGTCCGTGGCCGGGCGGCGTGGTCCTGTCGTGGCGGTACCGCTTTTCCTGTACGCGATGTGAGCGGCATCCGGATCGCTGCGTAGCTGTCTGTCGTGAATATAACCGGGAGAATCCGGCTGGCGGACAGCTGACGCTCACGTTCCTTAATCCGCCCTGCGCCCGCCAGGTCGCCGTGCCTGACGGCTGGCACGTGAAGGCAATCAGCGTCGCGCATCCCGTCAGGCAGGGAGATTACACGGTGCTGTCGGCCTCCAGCGCATCCTGAATCGCATCCGCCAGATTGGCAATTTCGTTTGCCACGGCCTGCAAATCCCAGGCTGCTTTAGAGCCATTCGCTGACGTCGAGGCGCTGACTGACTCTTTTGCCACTGCCAGCGCCGCCGCAACGGCGACCGTACGTTTGTGTTGTTCCTGCGTCATGCCCGCGGGCGGCAGTGAAAAATAGTCGTTAACCATTATCATGTCCTTGTGATTCAAGAGGCGTAAACCTTAACGCCCTGCGCGTTCATAAGAAAGTAAATTATGACCACGGTTCCCGACAGATTCACACGGCGCTTCCAGGCAACGCGCCCGCCCCGGCCTGTTTGCAGAGTTCACCTGCCAGACGCGGTTCCCCGTCTGCGCTCAGGGGTTATTAGCCTGCTATGTCGACGTTGCCGCCAGGGAGGACGCTGCCGCACACAGCACGCGTGACAGTGATCCGTTCCCGCGTCGCCTGTACAACCCGGCCCGCTCAGAAAAGCCATCTTGTACAAGGTTGTACAACTTTCCAAAGAGGCGCCGCGCAGAGGGCACCCTCAATAATCCCTTAAAAATCAACAGCAAATGTTAATGCTTTTAGATTTTATGTTGCAATAAGCGCCGAAAAGTCATCCGACCACTTAAAATTTTATACAAAAAATTGTACAAACTTGGTTTTTTTGTATAACTTTACGGCGTGATGTTAAGTCACTTGTAACGAAAGGTGCTTTGCACCGCATCTGAAGGTGAGTGGATTTCCACCTTCAGATGCAAAATTTTTCTTTCTAACGATTTTGAGGCCATGATGCAAACGACAACGAATACTGAGTCTCAGATTTCAGACTATTTCATGAACGCGGGTGCCCATTTCACCAGCGAAAAAGATGTGATTGCCGAAACCTGGTCAGAGCTTGCTGCCTATAAGACTCACGTTTCTGAAAAAGACATCGTGCTGGGTTTGATCCACAAACTCGAATGTGAAACCGATGTGACCATGCAGGATATCTATCGTCAGGCCTTGGAGATTGTGCTTCAGCGTACGCCGGGCGATGTCCGTTTTTGATAAGTTGTGATGAAACGCTAATTAGCATGGATGCTTTGCCTTCCCTAAAAATTCGCCCCTGATTCAGGGGCTTTTTTTTTATTTTTTTTCAGCTTACCTCGCCTCTCCTTTCGCGGTAAATCAACAGGTTAAACGCAGCGGCGATGAAGAAAACCTACCTCGCTGCGCTTTATTTCTCTGGCATTCATGACCAGGCTTTTGGCTGTTGATCGATTCCTCACTAACCAGGAGATAACCATGTTTCATCACTCATCAAAGCTGCAGTACCCCGTGCGAGTAGAGAAACCCGATCCTGAATTCGCCATGTTACTCCAGCAAGCCATTGGTGGCGTGGAAGGCGAAATACGTGTGGCAATGCAGTACTTCTTCCAGGCCATGGGCGCACGCGGCGATGCGCGAATCAAAGATCTTCTTATCTCTACGGCAACTGAAGAACTGAGCCATATTGAGATGCTGGGCCATGCGGTGGCCCTCAACCTGGAGGGCGCGCCCCTTTCTTATCAGGAAGCCTCGGCAAAAGATCCCGTGGTGAATGCGATTCTCGGCGGAATGAATCCCCGTCATATCCTGTCATCAGGGCTGGCTGCCCTGCCGGTGAATGCGAACGGCATGCCTTTTGACATGAGCCATATTTACGCGTCCGGCAATGTGGCGGCCGATATGCTGGCAAACGTGACGGCTGAAGCCACAGGCCGGGTACTGGCGACGCGCCTGTACAATCTGACTGAGGATAAAGGCATGAAGGATTTCCTGTCTTTCCTGATTGCCCGCGACACGATGCACCAGCAGCAGTGGCTGGCGGTAATCGAAGATTTAGGCGGCCTGGATGCGTCGCTGCCCATCCCGGACAGTTTCCCACAGGAAGGGGAAGCGCAGGAACATGCTTACTACTGCCTGAATACCTCACTGGATAAACCGTTGCCGAAAGGCCGCTGGAGTGAAGGCCCTTCCTTCGACGGTCGCGGTGAGTTTAGCGCGAAAGAGCAGCCGGATATTTTAGGAGAAGAGCCGCTGCTGGGGAATGCCCGCCCCGGTTCCGGTGCTCAGCAGGCACAAATCGAAGGTGGCGTTCCGCCACTGAAAAAGGGATTGTGATGATCTGAAGGGCCACCGGCCCTTCTTTTTTTGCCCGCCGGTCCTGTCAGGCCACCAGCCTGTGACTTTTTGCCTGCGTGTAAAGCGTTTCTCTGGCCAGGTTCTTCATTTTCACTTCGCACATAATGTCGAAATCGCTATACGACAATGCCCAGTCATTGAGCGTCGCGTTGAAATAATAATCGGAGTGCGCCCGCAGTTTGGTTTTTGGCACCGCCAGTTGCTGCTGATCGGGGAACCCCTTCTCAGGGATAAGGCCCTCCTGCGAAATGGAATAGTGCAATACTGGCCGTACCCCACGCCAGGACTCTGTAATTTGGGCAATACGAACATCATCGGCCTGAATAAACTGATTCTCTTTCACCCAGTGATGATGAATGTCTAACACGACGGGACACAATGCACGGGCCTGAAGCACGTCGTCCAGCGAACAGGATATCTCATCATTTTCTACCGTCAGCATCAGGCGGGCTTCGGGACTGAGACGGTGAAAGGCCTGTTTAAACCCGTCAAAACCCCGTTTGCCATTCATATGGATGTTGATTTTAAAATCCTGAAAGGTTTTGCCGTAGCCCATCAGGCAGGCGCACAGGGCGTGGTATTCCACATCTTCCAGCGCGCGGGTTACTACATCGGGATTGTCTGACGCCAGCACGCTGTACTGTCCCGGATGGAATGACAGACGAATGTTATGCCGTCTGGCCAGTTCACCGCAGCGGGCAAAAAGCGGATACAGTTCCGGCAAAAAACGGGCAAACAGGGGTTTTGCTTCTGGCACGGTGTACAGCGGCAGTAAATCGCTACCAATGCGCATCATTCTTAACGCGTCAGGCTGTGTCGCTATCGCCTCCAGCGTTAAATACAGATTCTGCAAATTAGTTTGCGCGATCTCATAAAGCAGTGCGCCGCCCTGCGCCTTATCCAGGCTGAGAAAACGTGTCCGGGTGGTGGCGCGAAAGGGAAAGAACTGCTTGCCGTCCGCATTTAAGTACTTGCATGCAAAGCCTAATTTCATAGTCACTCCTGAAAGGTATTCAGAAAGTGTAACAGCTAATTTTTAACTCGCCATTTTGGGCAATTTTATCAATAGGTTAATGACCATCTTTCCAGGTAATGCTTCATTAAACCCATTCTGACAGTGGGTGAACGATAAGCGTCACTCATCCCGTCACAGCCGCTCACCCGTAACAGAATATTACTTACTGATTTTTCGGGAAATAATTTACGGAAGCCGCAAAAAGTCTGCGCGTGCAGAGTGGCATAATTTCCTGTAACAACTAAAATGACAGTGTGACTAGCTAGTCCTTTTTATCTTACGGAACACTGATATGAGGTCTGACTATGACACAACAGAAATACAGAGGTGGAGCCGGAAATTTTGCTAACGATCCTGATCGCGCCAGTGAAGCTGGCAGTGCAGGAGGCAAAGCCAGCGGAGGTAATTTCAGAAACGATCCTGAAAGAGCCAGGGAGGCCGGTCGGAAAGGCGGCAAAACCAGCCGACGCACGTCTAAGTAGTTCTGAGTAAGGCGCCTTGAGGAAGGACGACGCCATGGACTGGCACTTTTTCTCTGTCAGTTCCCCCTTTTATCCGCTCTGCACACTATCACCGGCTCTGCTTTGTCTTTTGTCTGACTCAATCACTTCGCCCTTTATCTTAATAAGCGCAGCGGTATAACGCTATGCGTAAAATACCGTATCGCCAGCAAAGTGCGTTAATCACGAGAGGTGACCTGTTTCAGAAAATACCGCATGAAAAATAAACGTGCGACGATTGCCCGGCCCTTCCCCGTCTTTACAGAAAACAATCAAACAAATGAAAAACAACGAAAAAATATCCAAAATTTGCTATTTAATTTCGCTAATAAATTATTTCCGCCTGTGCTTTGCTGAAAATAAAAAAACAGGCATCACACACCGTGCGATATTTAAGCGCACCGGTTAAACAGAATATTTTCAGGCGTAATCGGTGAGGTGTTCTATATTTACAGCCACCTCACGTCGTATAAAAAAAGCTGGAGCAATGTGTCATGTCGAATGAGAAATCTACTACGCCCCTGAATCACCGTGCCCCAACCACCGGCCCCGAATCCTCACAGCCCGGCCTGGGATCATTAGCCCCCAAAGACGGTTCACATCAGCCTCCTGCCGAACCCACACCACCGGGGAAACAACCAACGGCGCCCGGCAGCCTTAAAGCCCCTGAGACGCGTAATGCAAAGCTGGATCAGCTGGAGGTGAACCGCAAAGGCGGCACAGGCAGCGCGCTGACCACCAACCAGGGCACCCGTATTGCAGACGACCAGAACTCATTGCGCGCCGGATCACGCGGTCCGACGCTGCTTGAAGATTTTATTATGCGGGAGAAGATCACCCATTTTGATCATGAACGCATCCCTGAGCGCATCGTCCATGCGCGCGGCTCGGCCGCGCATGGTTACTTCCAGCCTTACTGCTCGCTGAAGGACGTGACCAAAGCCCATTTTCTGAGCGAGCCTGAGCAGATCACGCCGGTTTTTGTGCGCTTCTCAACCGTTCAGGGCGGTGCCGGTTCGGCGGATACCGTGCGTGATATTCGTGGCTTTGCCACCAAGTTCTATACCGAGGAAGGCGTTTTTGATTTAGTGGGCAACAATACGCCCGTCTTTTTTATTCAGGATGCGCATAAGTTCCCGGACTTTGTGCATGCGGTGAAACCCGAACCGCACAATGAGATCCCTCAGGGCCAGAGTGCGCACGACACATTCTGGGATTATGTCTCGCTGCAGCCCGAAACCCTGCACAACGTTATGTGGGCGATGTCCGACCGCGGTATCCCACGCAGCTACCGCACGATGGAAGGCTTCGGCATTCATACGTTCCGCCTGATCAACGACGAAGGTAAAGCCACGTTTGTGCGTTTCCACTGGAAACCGCTGGCCGGTAAAGCCTCATTGCTGTGGGACGAATCTCAGAAGCTGACAGGCCGCGATCCCGACTTCCACCGTCGCGATCTGTGGGAAGCGATTGAAGCGGGTGATTTCCCTGAGTTCGAGCTTGGCCTGCAGATGATTCCGGAAGAGGATGAGTTTAAGTTTGACTTTGATATTCTGGACGCCACCAAACTGATTCCTGAAGCGCTGGTGCCTGTGGTGCGCGTCGGCAAAATGGTGCTGAACCGCAACCCGGACAACTTCTTCGCCGAAACCGAGCAGGTCGCCTTCCATCCCGGTCACATCGTTCCCGGCCTGGATTTCACCAACGATCCCCTGCTTCAGGGCCGTCTGTTCTCCTACACCGATACGCAAATCAGCCGTCTTGGCGGGCCTAACTTCCATGAAATTCCGATTAACCGCCCGGTTTGCCCTTACCACAATTTTCAGCGTCAGGGCATGCACCGGATGGACATTGATACCAATCCGGCCAACTACGAGCCGAACTCGATCAATGACAACTGGCCACGGGAAACCCCACCGGCGGCAAAAGGTGGCGGCTTTGAAAGCTATCAGGAGCGCATTGAAGGACATAAAGTGCGCGAACGCAGCCCTTCATTCGGCGAATACTATTCACAGCCGCGACTGTTCTGGAACAGCCAGACTGCCATCGAACAGCAACATATTATTGGCGCGTATTCGTTTGAACTGAGTAAAGTGGCTCGCCCTTACATTCGTGAGCGCGTGCTCGATCATCTGCTGCGCATTGACGTCACGCTGGCGCAGGGCGTTGCCGCCAATCTGGGGATTGCGCTCAGCGACGACCAGTTGAATACCGCCGCGCCAAAAGAGGTTAACGGCCTGCAAAAGGATGACAGCCTGAGCCTGTACGCGATCCCGGATGGGGATATCAAAGGCCGCCAGGTGGCGCTGTTAGTCAGCGAGGGCGTCAACGCCGATGATGTGCTGCATATCCTGCAACACCTGAAAACGGCCGGCGTGCATACGAAACTGCTGGCGGCGCACATGGGCCAGGTCAGTGCCGACGATGGATCACAGTTACCCATCGATGCCACCTTTAACGGCCTGCCTTCCCTTACGTTCGACGCCGTGATCGTTCCCGATGGCAACATGGATGCGCTGCTGAAAAGCGGTGATGCGCGCTACTTCCTGCTGGAAGCGTACAAGCACCTGAAAGTCATTGGTCTGAGTGGGGAAGCGCGTCGCTTTAAAGCGCAGTTTGACCTGGATGAGAATCAGCAGGAAGACGGCATCGTGGAAGCCGACAATGCTGAAATCGCGCTGATGAATGATTTCACGGCGGCCATGGCCGAACACCGCGTCTGGTCACGTAGCCAAAAGGCGGAAACCATCCCGGCCTGATGGCGCGTCAGCCAGGCTCTCGGGTCTGGCTGACGTTATCGTGACAACGTCACATAAATTCACCTGTTTGACCGCGAAACCGCTGTTTACGGCGGTTTTTTTGTGCATAACGGCACAGGGTTTTATCTGATTTTCCATAAAATTCAGCGAAAACCAGGGCGGGCCCGATGGCGGTGCGTATCAGCCTCGCTGAGGAATAAATCGTGTACAAAGGCGGGCACGCGCAGTAAATGCGGCAACGTAGTCTATGATTAGGGCTTAAGCATGGTGTGAATCAGACGCTGCCTGGCGTCTGAAGCGGTATGACACATAACACTTTCTGAATAGTAACGCAGGCAGAGGTGATGAAGGCGTTCCCCTCTCCTGGGTGCCTGATCTCGTTAACAACATTTTCAACCCGTACCCTCGGCTGATCGATAGCGTGAGGGTGCTTATTGCGTACTTTCTGATTAAAGAGGCAACGGAATGGGATCGACAGCATTTTGTAAGAGTTGGGGGGCGGAGTTTCTGGCCGACGGGAGCGTGCGTTTCCGCGTTTGGGCGACCGGCCAGCAGCAGGTCACGCTGCGACTGGGCGGTCAGGATAGTGCCATGACACCCGCCGAAGACGGCTGGTTTGAACATCATGCCAGCGGCATTCAGGCGGGCGCAGCGTATAACTTTGTGCTGAACGATGGCACCGTTATCCCCGATCCCGCCTCACGCGCGCAGCAGGATGATGTCAGTGGACCGTCGCTGGTTATCGATCCGACACACTATCGCTGGCAGAACACCGACTGGCGTGGTCGTCCGTGGCAGGAAAGCGTGGTCTATGAAATGCATATCGGCACGTTTACGGAAGAAGGTACTTTCCGGGCCGCAATTAAAAAACTGCCTTATCTGGCTGAGACCGGCATCACCATGATTGAGGTGTTGCCGGTCTCGCAGTTTGGCGGCCAGCGGGGATGGGGCTACGATGGCGTGCTGCTTTACGCACCGCATGCCGCCTACGGTACGCCCGACGATTTCAAAGCGTTTATTGATGCCGCGCATGGCTATGGCATTGCAGTTGTACTCGACATCGTGCTTAACCACTTTGGTCCGGACGGAAATTATCTGCCGCTGCTGTCACCCGACTTCTTTCACAAAGATCGCATGACGCCGTGGGGCGCGGGTATTGCCTATGATATTGACGCCGTTCGCCGCTATATCGCGGAAGCGCCCCTTTTCTGGCTGCAGGAGTATTGTCTGGATGGCCTGCGTTTTGATGCCATCGATCAGATTGAGGATATCGCTGACAAGCACGTGCTGACGGAGATTGCTGAGCGGATCCGGGTGGACATTCCTGACCGCCAGATTCACCTCACCACCGAAGATTGCCGTAACGTCATTTTCCTGCACCCCAGGACGGAAGACGGCGGCGTGCCGCTGTTTACGGCGGAGTGGAATGACGACTTCCATAATGCCGTGCATGTCTTCGCCACCGGTGAAACGCACGCTTACTACAAAGACTTTGCCGATCAGCCTGAAAAACGCGTGGCGCGCGCGCTGGCCGAGGGCTTTGTCTATCAGGGTGAGGTGTCCGTTCAGTCCGGTGAGAAACGCGGTGTAGACAGCACGGGACAACCGCCTGTGGCCTTTGTTGATTTTATTCAGAACCACGACCAGGTGGGCAACCGTGCGCAGGGCGAAAGGCTGATTTCGCTGGCCGGCGCTGAACGCACACAGGTGCTACTGGCGACATTACTGTTATCACCGCATATCCCGCTGCTGTTTATGGGGGAAGAGTATGGCGAAACCCACCCTTTCCTGTTCTTTACCGATTTTCATGGTGATCTGGCTAAAGCCGTGCGTGAAGGCCGGGCAAAAGAGTTTGAAGGCCATGCCGGTCATGAGGGCGAAAGCGTGCCCGATCCAAACGACGAAGCGACGTTTGTGCGTTCAAAGCTGGACTGGCGCAAGCTGGAAAGTGAGGAAGGCCAACGCTGGCTGACGCTGACCCGGTCACTGCTGGCAATCCGACAGCAGTCCATTGTCCCGCTGCTGGCCACCGCAGGCGGTCACAGCGGTCAGGTGCTGGCGACCGCCAAGGGCTTTGTTGCCGTGAGCTGGACCTTTCCTGCGGGGACACTGTCCATGGCGCTGAACATAGGTGAGCAGGCCCAGCCGCTGCCTGAAATGCCCGGTGAAACCCTCTTTGTCTGGCCGAAAGCGGCCGATCGGTTGCCCCAACATTCCATCGTAGTTCGTCTGGCTGCGGGAGACAGCAAATGAGTATTCCAACCGCTACCTACCGTATTCAGTTTCGTAACGGCATGACGTTTGATCGTGCTGCGGCGCTGGTGCCCTATCTGAAAGACCTGGGCATCAGCCATCTTTATGCCTCGCCCATTTTTACCGCTACAAAGGGATCCACCCACGGCTACGATGTCACCGACGTCAACGCGATCGATCCGGCCATTGGCGGTCGTGCGGGCTTTGATCGTCTGGTCAGCGCCCTGAAAGCCGCCGGACTGGGATTGATTATTGATATCGTACCCAACCACATGGCGGCCTCGCTGGAAAATGGCTGGTGGCGCGACGTCCTTGAGCATGGTCAGGACAGCCGCTATGCACGTTACTTTGATATTGACTGGTCACGGCGCTTAACGCTGCCGTTCCTGGGTGACGATATCGATACCGTGCTGGAAAATGGCGAGATCAGCGTGAAGCGCGATCCCGATACAGGCAATCCCGCGCTGGCCTATTTCGAAAGCTATTATCCGCTGACCCCGGCAAGCTGGGCAGGCCGAGAAGCGGCGGTGCTCCAGCTCAGCGGCAAAGGCGACCTGGCGGCACTGCATGAGCAGCAGCCCTGGCGGCTGATGTCGTGGCGCGATGCTGCACACGACCTCTCCTATCGTCGCTTTTTCGAGGTCACCGGTTTAGTGGGCGTGCGGGTGGAAGATCCGGCGGTGTTCGAAGATGCGCACCGGCTTATTCTGAGCCTCGTACACAGCGGTGCGGTTGACGGGCTGCGCATTGACCACGTTGACGGGCTGGCCGATCCCAAAGGCTATCTGGAGCAGCTCCGCCAGGCCGCCGGGCCAGATTGTTATCTCACCGTTGAGAAAATCCTGGGCGCCGGAGAACACCTTCCGGCCGACTGGCCCATCTCAGGCACCACGGGCTATGAATTTATCAGCGCGTTGTCTCATGTGCTGGTGGATAATAAAACGCTTGGATCACTGCGTCAGGCCTGGGAAGACGTCAGCGGCGCTGACGTGCAGATGGAAGAGGAACTGCGTAAAGCGAAATGCCTGATGGCAGACCGTAACTTTGCCGGCGAGTTTTCACGTCTGCTGCAGCTGGCCACGGCTATTGCCGAAGATGAACACGTCGCCGTGCGCCCGGACGATCTGCGCAACGCGCTGCGTGAGCTGCTGGTGGCGTTTCCGGTTTATCGTACCTATGGCAATACGCAGGGCCTGACCGCCGATGACCAGCAACGGTTGCAGGCGGTCGCCGCAGACGTCAAGGCATCAGCCCATGCACCGGACAGCCACGCGCTGGATTTCCTGCTGCGCATTATGCAGGGTGATGTGGCGCATGCGGTGACCGGGCAGGCAAACAGCTTCCGTACACGTTTCCAGCAACTGACCGGCCCGCTGATGGCGAAATCCATCGAAGACACGCTGTTTTATCGTCAAAACATGGCGCTGGCGTTGAATGAAGTGGGCGCAGAACCGCTGCAGGCGCAGTTTTCACCGGCGCAGTTTCATGAGGAAATGCAGGACCGCCTTGCGCGCCAGCCCGATGCTCTTTCCGCCAGTTCAACCCATGATACCAAGCGTGGCGAAGATGCCCGTGCCCGTCTCTATACCCTGACAGAAGCACCGCAGCAGTGGGCAGCCTGTGTCGCGCGCTGGCGTGAGCTGAATCGCCCGGCGGTCCGCTCGCTTGCGGAAGGTCCGGCACCCGAAGCCACCGTGGAATGGCTACTCTTTCAGGCACTGGCGGGCGTCTGGCCGCCGACGTTGCAACCGGATGATCGGGCCGGACTGGCCGCCCTGGCCGAGCGCTTTGCCGGCTACGTTGAAAAAGCCCTGCGTGAAGCCAAGCTGCGTACCGACTGGACGGAAAACAATACGGATTACGAACAGGCGGTACTGGATTACGCTCATCATCTGCTCTCCCCTGATAATCAGGCTTTTCTGCAGGATTTTGTCGCCGCATTACAGCCGTTTATTCAGGCCGGGCTGATAAACAGTCTGAGCCAGCGAATTATCAAACTTACCGCACCCGGCGTGCCGGATATTTATCAGGGAAGTGAAGCGCTGGACTTCAGCCTGGTCGATCCGGACAACCGGCGTGAGCCCGATTACGCGGCGCTGGACAAGATGCTGCATGCTGGCATCACCGCGCTGCCCGATACGCCTGAGGGCTGGCTCAGTGGTCATGTGAACCAGTATGCCACGCAGGCATTGCTGAACGCCCGGCAGTCGCACCCCGCGCTGTTTGCCCGGGGCGCGTACCTGCCGCTGACGGCACAGGGCGCCCATGAGGACGCGCTGCTGGCGTTTGCCCGCACGCAGGGTGACGAGGCGATTATCGTGATTACGCCGCGATTGATTTTTAACACGCTACAGAGGCTGACGTCCCCGCCTGCCGGACGCTGGGATGACACCGCGATCCCGCTGCCTGAGGCGCTGGCGCATCGACGCTACCGCGATCTGCTGAGCGGCGAGGAAATCACCCTGACCGACCATATTGCGCTGGACAGGTTAAATAACTTTTGGGCACTGGCACTGTTAGCTTGCTAGAAACAGGCTGGTACAAGGACTAAAACGCCGTTACTGGGTTCGTTAATTGAGAGGGACAGATGTCAAATCATCGTTTTGAAATTACGTCGGGATCGGCCCATCAGCTTGGGGCAAATTATGATGGGCAAGGCGTCAACTTTGCGCTGTTTTCTGCGCATGCAGAACGCGTAGAGCTGTGTCTTTATGATCCCAGCGGCAAGCAGGAGATCGCCCGTCTGGAGCTGCCAGAGTTTACGCATGAGATCTGGCACGGTTACGTGCCGGGTTTACAGCCAGGTGCGCTTTATGGCTACCGGGTGTATGGCCCTTACGACCCGGAAAACGGTCACCGCTTCAACCCTAACAAATTACTCGTCGATCCGTATGCGCGCGAACTGGCCGGAGATATCGCCTGGAATGAGGCGCACTTCGCATATGATTTGTATCACGACGATAAAGATTTGACGTTTGACGATCGCGACAGTGCGCCTTTTACGCCGAAATGTCGCGTCATCGATCCGAACGAATTTGACTGGCAGGATCAGAACCGACCGCAGATTCCCTGGTCAGAAACCATCGTTTATGAAACCCATGTGAAAGGCTTCACCCAACTGAACATGGCGTTACCTCCGGAGATGCGCGGCACCTACGATGGCATGAGCCATCAGTCGACGGTGGGCTATATCAAAAGTCTGGGCATTACGTCAGTAGAGTTGCTGCCGGTGCACTGGTTTCCCGACGATCAACACCTGCTGGATAAAGGGCTGAAAAACTTCTGGGGCTATAACTCACTGAACTTTTTTGCCCCGGCCACACGTTATTTCGGCTCGCGTGGGATTCAGGGATTCCGCGATATGGTGCGCGCCTTCCATGATGCCGGTATCGAAGTGATTCTGGACGTGGTTTATAACCACACGGCCGAGGGCAATGAGCTCGGTCCAACCCTGTCGTTTAAAGGCATCGATAACTTCTCCTACTACCGTACATTACCGGACCAGCATCGTTACTACATTAACGACACCGGAACCGGTAACACGGTCAACACCTCGCATCCACGTGTGTTGCAGATGGTCACGGACTCCTTGCGCTACTGGGCAGAATCCATGCATATCGACGGCTTCCGCTTCGATCTGGGTACAATTCTGGGACGTGAACCGGAAGGCTTCGATCCACGCGGCGGCTTCTTCGACGCCATTACTCAGGATCCGCTGCTTTCCCGATTAAAACTGATCGGGGAACCGTGGGACATTGGTCCGGGTGGTTATCAGGTTGGTGGTTTCCCGCCGGGCTGGGCGGAATGGAACGATCAGTATCGCGATACGGTGCGTGATTACTGGAAAGGCAATAATGTCTCTACCGACTTTGCGGCGCGGTTGCTTGGCTCCGGCGATCTGTATGACCAGCGCGGTCGCCGCCCCTGGGCCAGCGTCAATTTTATCACGGCGCATGATGGCTTCACGCTGAACGACCTGGTGTCGTACAACGAGAAACATAATGCCGACAATGGTGAAGACAATAACGACGGGCATAACGATAACCGTTCGTACAATTATGGCGTTGAGGGGCCGACGGATGACGAAGGCATCAATGCCGTCCGTGAGCGTCAGAAGCGTAACTTCCTGGCCACCCTGTTTTTCTCGCACGGTACGCCCATGCTGCTGGCAGGCGATGAGTTTGGCCGTAGCCAGATGGGCAACAATAACGGCTATTGTCAGGACAGTGAAATTTCCTGGGTTCACTGGGACAATCTGCCCCCTTCCGCCGAAGCGTTACGCGAGTTTACCCGTCACATTATCGCCTTACGTAAAACCCAGCCGTTATTGCGGCGCGAAAGCTGGCGCGATGGCATGGAAATTAAATGGTTCAATGCGGGCGGCGGTCTGCAACAGGCTGAACAGTGGGATGAAGGCTCAACCCTTGGCGTTTATATCGGTCGGCCCGACCTGCAGAATCAGGAAGGAATCTGGTATGACGTGCTGATGTTAATTAATCCTTTCGAGGGTAATGTGCCCTTCCGTATTCCGCAGTTCGGTGACGGCGGCTGGGTGCTGGAGCTGACCACCAGCGATGTGGATAAACGCGGTCTGGTGATTACCAAGGAAAAGGACTTCGAACTGGAAGGCCGCAGTATGGCGCTGTTCAGAAGGCCGTAGGCCGGCGTTAGCGCAACGCGTACCGCGATTGCTCAGGTTAAACTCTGCGCATCCGGACGCGCTGCGCTTGACCTGAGCCTGGTGGCTGCCAGGCTTAAACGCGTATCAACAGAAAAGCAACGCCATTAAGGAGGCAACATGTCCAGATTTACAGGAAAAATCGTTGTAGTGACAGGCGCCGGATCAGGAATTGGCGCAGCGAGTGCAAAACGCTTTGCGGAGGAAGGCGCGTCTGTTGTGCTGGTGGGACGTACCCGGGATAAACTGGAAAAGGTCGCGGCACAACTGTCGGGTCAGGACCATATGGTTGCCGATTGTGATGTCGCTGAAGCCGACCAGGTTCAGGCCCTGGCAAGCCGCGTTGAAGAAAAATATGGCCGCGTTGATGTGCTGGTGAATAACGCCGGGATCATCGTGCAGGGCCGCATTCACGAGATTGAACTCGCTGACTGGAAAAAGCTGATGAGCGTTGATCTCGACGGCGTCTTCCACTGCGTGCACTATTTTATGCCTGCCCTGCTGAAAACCCGGGGCAACGTCGTGAACATTTCGTCAGTATCAGGCCTGGGCGGCGACTGGGGCATGAGTGTGTATAACGCGGCGAAAGGCGCAATCACCAATTTTACCCGCTCACTGGCGATGGACTACGGCACCGATGGCGTGCGGGTCAACGCCATTTGTCCTGGCTTTACGTTTACCGACCTGACCGAAGGCGTTAAGAACGATCAGGCACTGCTTGAACGCTTCTACGACCGTATTCCGCTGCGTCGCGCCGGGGAGCCGGAAGATATCGCTGATGCGATTGCGTTTATTGCCAGCGACGACGCCCGCTACATTACCGGGGCGAATCTGCCTGTCGATGGCGGCCTGACCGCCTCAAACGGTCAGCCTAAACAGGCTTAACCGACTTAAGCAGCTGTTCGCAGCTGCTTTTTTATTGACTGCACGACAGCGCCGCTGCCCGTTATTTCACGGGTTCAGCAACCGCCATTTCAACTTCTGGCATTCACGTCGGGCTGACCGGCGCCCTCCGCCTTCTGACATCATAGTCCCTGCTTTATCACGCAGCCTTATTCAGGATGATTTTGGCGTATGTCGTGTCGGCAGCGGACGGCCACGGGAAGTGAGACGGTTGCCGGCTGTGGGACAGACATAGTGGCTCAGACAGACCGTACACAGAATCGCTTCGGGATGATGGATTTTTGCCACTGTCAGCGCCTGCTGACGGCTATACAGTGAACCAATAAATTCCCGGCCACGGCTGTTATAAAGATGAACACAGCCTTCTTTATGAATGATCCATCCGCTTCTGTTGTATGGACACACATAATAGTAGCTTGATTTAAGCATGGTACTGCCCCCGGTGGTTGCTGTATCAATCAGGTGAGAAAAAGCAAAATATGATTTTATTTAATAATGTAGCGTCATTAACACTAGCTGAGAATTATGCCTAAAACTACGCAGGCAATTATAAAACGGTGGTTTTGAGATTTATTCGCAACCCATCTTCGCCCTTCCGTTAATGTTGTATCAGCATCCTGTTTTACAAAACGGTTTATACGAAAAGTTCGGTTCGCCGTCTTAATCATTACGTTCGGCCTTATCGTCTGGCCTCCCGCTGAGAAAATCATACCAAATCAAGGCACTACCCTTTTTAAATCCCGTGCAGGAGACAATGAAAGAGAAAATTTGATTACCTCGCGTAACCTGACTGCTGAGGCAGAGAAACCGCTTTATTAACCGTTCATAAACTGCAAAAAAGACACCAGGATTTCCTCGCCGGACGTCGAAGTACTGATATAATGGAAACGATGCGATACCACGCTGGTAAAGAAAAAACCAGAGCAAATCGGTTGATGCCCGACAGCGTGTTCTGAACGCTATTAACCCGTCTGTGACAACGGAACCTCACAGGTAAGCACCCTCCTTGCGCCATGCTGGAAACGCCTGGCTCAAACACATTTTGCAACGGGATTCACGCAGGCTCGGGGCCGCCCGGTCTGGGTTTTGGCAATGTGTGCGGTAAAAAGAACAAGAATCTGGAAGACGTTATGTTGTCGACAATTATCTATCGCAGTCACATCGCTGATCATGTTCCACTGAAAATGCTGGAAGGCCTGGTCGCTAAAGCCAATAAAATTAATGAGTCATCAAGCGTTACCGGCATCTTATTATTTAATGGCACCCATTTTTTTCAGGTTCTTGAAGGTCCAGAGAATGATGTACTGGCGGTTTACGAACGTATCTGCCGTGATACCAGCCACCATAATATTGTGGAATTAATGCGGGATTATGCGCCTTCCCGCCGTTTTGGTAACGTGGGCATGGAGCTGTTTGATCTGCGTGAATACGATAAAACCACTGTGCTTAATGCCGTGCTTGAAAAAGGCACAACCAAATATCAGCTGACCTATGAAGACAGAGCGCTTAAATTTTTGCGCACCTTTGTCGAAGCACGGGAAAAAGAGAATTATTTTGAAATTCCCTCAGCGGAAAGCTGGGATTTTATCAGTGATGATGAGGAAGTGCGCGAAGGTGACGACGCGCTGATTAATCACGAAGGCGTCAATTTTGCTTTTCAGGCGATTATCGATCCCCTTGCACGTAAAATCGTCTCGCTGGAAGCCCTGCTTCGGGGCTCGCAGGGCGAAACACAACAGGATTACTTTTCACGCCTCCCGCCGGAGAACATCTACCGCGACGATCTGCAGTCCAAACGCATCGCTTTTGCACAGGCGAAGGCGCTGGGGATAGACGGCATTATGCTGTCAGTCAACCTGTTGCCCATGTCGCTGGTGCTGGTGCCGGATGCCGTAACGTTTCTGCTTACTGAAATCTACGCCCACGATTTGGTTCCTGAGCAGATCGTGGTCGAGTTTACCGAAAATGAAATCATTTCCCGTCCTGACGACTTTGCAGCGGCGCTGAAACAGCTCAAAGCAGCGGGCATCAGCGTGGCACTGGATGATTTTGGCGCGGGCTATGCCGGGCTATCCTTACTGACGCAGATTCAGCCCGACAAAATAAAAATTGATCGCAGCATTATCAGCAATGTGCATAAAAGCGGCCCGAAGCAGGCTATTGTGCACGCTATTTTAGCCTGTTGTTCGTCACTGGAAATTACCGTGATTGCAGAGGGCATTGAACAGCCCGAAGAATGGATGTGGCTGGAAGCGGCCGGCGTTTCACAATTCCAGGGGTTTCTTTTCTCCTGGCCGAAAGTCAACGGCGTCTCCTCTGTTACCTGGCCCGAGTTAAAATAAGACGGTTATCCGCAGGAAAGTGAATTTTTCGTTCTTCCTTGCCGGACTGAAAACGCGCTGCTAAATATTAGAAGCGCGTTTCAGATTGTGTCATCGCATTGCAATAGTCGACGTGCACGCTGTTTTTAAATTATCAAAGATGTTAAGCAGTCAGATGTTCAGTGTTAAAGGCCGAAGTCACGCGCCGTCTTAAGGCGCGCCCCACAGGTACAGCATTTGAGGAACTGAATGAAGCAAATCATCCGCGGTGATAAAGAACCCGTCCATATCGTAGCCGCCTCGCGCGCGCTTGAAGCCCATATGTCCCGCTATGGTGAGGGAAACAAATACCATCCGGTTATCTATTCAATTGCCTATCGCAGCAAATACTACCAGGTTGAAGTCATTACACGACGTGAAACGATCGTCGCCACCGTCATTACCGGCGTGCGTAAACTGACGCACCTGCCCGGCGTGGCCTGATGCTGTTTTACGCGCCTTCTGCTCAGGGGACAAACCTGTCCCCTTTCTCTCAGCGGTAAAAGCGCGGATTCGCCGGATAAATCGCTCCGATGATGCTTTTCTCCCGCGCCCCGGTCACCGCAGGTAAATTGCCCGGCAAACCAGACAGCGTGCGGTAAGCCAGCCAGGCAAATGCCAGCGCTTCCATGTCGTCACCATTAATCCCGACGGTATCGGTTGTCGTGACTTCTGTTCCGGCCAGATGCGCCGCCAGGCGGGCCATCAGCAACGGATTTCGGCTGCCGCCCCCGCATACCAGCAACCGATCGCAGCCATCATTGAGTTGCACCTGTTGCGCAATGGTCACGGCGGTGAACTCGTTTAGCGTGGCCTGTACATCCTGAGCAGCGATGCAGGGAAAGTGGCGCAAATGCTGTTCAAGCCAGCCCAGATTAAACAGTTCGCGTCCGGTACTTTTGGGCGGCACCCGCGCCAGCCAGGGTTCACGCAGTAGCGCTTCGAGTAATGCAGGACTGACCTTACCGCTTCGCGCCCAGTTCGCGTCCTTATCATAGGCTTTCCCCTGATTACGCCATATCCATGCGTCCAGCAGCATATTGCCCGGCCCGGTATCAAAGCCGCGCACGGGCTGCCCCGGAATCAGCAGGGAGAGATTGGCAATACCGCCGATATTCAGCACCATGCGCCGTTCCGTGGCATCCATTAACAGGGCCTGATGAAAGGCAGGCACCAGCGGCGCGCCTTGCCCACCCAGCGCCATATCGCGCCGACGGAAATCCCCGACAACCGTCACGCCTGTTGCCGCCACTATCTGGTTGTTATCGCCAATTTGTAAGGTATTGGGTGCCGCGCTGTGGGGTTCATGCCATACCGTTTGACCGTGACAGCCAATCGCCACCACATCGCTCATCTCCAGCGCCTCGCGCTGCATAAGCGTCAGTACTGCGTCAGCGAATAGCTGGCCCAGTCGCGTGTCCAGTTGCCCCAGTTGCGACAACGTCACTGCCTGGCCCTGACAAATCGCCAGAATGCTCTGGCGCAGATCGGGCGGCATGGGATGGCAATAGCTCGCCTGCTGCGCCACCATATTTTCGTCGATGGCGGCCAGCACGACATCGACCCCATCAAGGCTGGTACCCGACATCACGCCAATGTAGCGTCCTGATTTCATAGCCGTTCCTTTCATCGGGATGAAAAAGTGAATACGCTGCCTGTAGCCTGACAAAATATCGGCCCTGAATCCACGATTACTTTGTTTTAAATCAACAAAGTGTCTGGTGGTTAACGTCCCGGATATTTTTATGATTGATTGAATCATTGTTAAAAATTTGCGGTCTATGCTGTCGACAGCCATGTTTTATTCCGCAGAAGGTTAATTCGCCAGTTTTCTGTCTTATACTGTTTACAGGATTTCGCGATAGAGATGGCGCATTCTTGAATAAAGGAGTTTCAAATGATTAAGCGTTTAATTGTGGTCGCTTTGACTGGTGCGATGCTGGCGGGCTGTAGCAATACCGATACGTTATCGGGCGATACCTACAGTGCCAGTGAGGCCAAGCAGGTACAAAGTGTTTCTTACGGTACCTTAGTCTCAGTTCGCCCGGTTAAAATCCAGGGTGGAGACGACAGCAACATCATTGGGGCCATTGGCGGCGCCGTACTGGGTGGATTCCTGGGTAATACCATCGGCGGTGGTGCAGGACGTAGCCTGGCAACAGCGGGAGGCGCGGTGCTGGGTGGCGTTGCAGGTCAGGGCGTACAAGGCGCAATGAACAAAACTGACGGCGTTGAACTGGAAATCCGTAAGGATGACGGCAATACCATTATGGTGGTGCAGAAACAGGCAGCCAGCCGTTACTCAGTCGGACAACGTGTTGCGTTGGCCACCGACGGTAGTCAGGTTACCGTTTCTCCGCGTTAACGCAGTGACCAACCGACGCCGGTGCCGGTCGCACTGCGCGTCGGTCTTATTTCTCTTTGTTTTGCAGTTCGAGAATATTCTTTTCAAGACGCGCAATCAGCGTCACCATCTGGTTGATTTCGTCGCGGCTGATACCGGAGAGAATGTCATCCCGGGTAATATCAATCACGTGTTCAACCTGCTGAATGACTGGCTCTGCCTGTTGTGTCAGCTTAATGCGTTTGGCCCGGCGATCGTGGGCGCAAGTGGTCCGGGTAATCAGCCCTTTCTCCTCAAGTTGATCCAGGGTTCTGACCAGAGAAGGTTGCTCGATACCAATGGCTTTCGCTAACTGGATTTGCGACTGCTCAGGCGGCAGTTGATGGATATTGTGCAGTGTTACCCAGTGCGTTTGAGTCAGCTCTAACGGCTTCAAACGTTGATCAATCAGTGCTCGCCAGATTCGCACCAGCCTGGACAGATCCGTGCCGAGAGGGGTATCCATGCTATCTCCTTATAATGTATGTACGCAGCTATCAAGCTGCATTGTATAGCATTTTGCAAGCCCGAAGTTTAAATTACAAATAACCAAGTGAACAGTTTCGGCTGAAATTGTTTCACGCACAGGTTCCAGGATACTGCACTGCAATGGATATCATTCGCCAAGGATTTTTCAGCATCAGCCCGCTTTCCGAATTTATTTTCGGCGCCTCACTCTATTTCCCTCCCCTGTTTAAAGCGGTGCTGGCCGGCTTTGTTCTCTGGTTATTTATCCACCCGCTTCTGCGCGGCTGGCTTGCGTCGGGTGAGGTCTGGCATCCCACCCTGTTCGATCTCTCGCTGTTTGTGTTGTGTGTAACAGGCGCACTCTGGTTAATAGCGCACGGATGAAAAAGATGAACCTTTCAGGATTAAAGTACTTTTCTACGTTGATTGTTTTCACGCTGGCGCTTCTCAGCGCCTGGTGGGCCTGGAACTACTATATGCAGTCACCGTGGACGCGCGACGGCAAAGTACGTGCCGAGCTGGTCACGATCACCCCGCAAATTTCGGGACGGATCACGGCACTGAACGTGGTCGATAATCAGTATGTACATAAAGGGGATCGGTTACTGACGCTGGATCCTGTGCCCTGGCAAATCGCTCTGCATAAAGCCGACGCACAGCTGAGCCAGGCGCAGGCCGATATGGCGAAAGCCCAAAATGAATTCAACCGGCGCAGTAAACTGCCGCGCAATACCATCTCGGGCGAAGATCTGGATGTCGCCCGACTGAATGCAGCGGCGGCGCAGGCCAACGTCAAGGCCGCGCAGGCCGCGCGTGAACAGGCCGCATGGAATTTACAGCAAACCACCGTGAACGCCCCCACGGACGGTTGGGTCAGCAATCTGACACTACGTCCCGGCAATTTCGCCACGGCTGGCACTCCGCTTTTTGCGCTGGTGGACAGTCACGCTTTTTATGTCGTGGGCTACTTTGAAGAGACCAAATTGCGCCATATTCGTCCGGGTGCGGCCGCACAAGTGACGCTCTACAGTACGGGCCGGCAGTTATCCGGTCAGGTTGAGAGCATAGGGCGCGCGATTTACGATCAGAGTCTGGACGCCGACAGTGGGCTGCTGCCCGATATCAAGCCGAACGTGCCCTGGGTGCGCCTTGCTCAACGTGTTCCTGTACGCATTCGTCTCGCTGCTCTCCCGGATAACGCTCTGTTAATCGCCGGTACGACCTGCACGATTACGATACAACCATGAATCTCAACGGACTGGCCTGGCAAAACCTGCCCTGGCTGAAAGCGGACAGCAATCAGTGGCGTTATGCTCTGCGTAACGCGACTGCCATGTGCCTGGCCCTGAGCATTGCCTATGGACTGGATCTTAACGAACCCTACTGGGCCATGACCTCCGCTGCGGTGGTAAGCTTCCCGACAATCGGCGGTGTGATCAGTAAGAGTCTGGGACGTATTGTTGGAAGCCTGCTGGGGGCAACGGCCGCCTTGCTGATTGCGGGCCATACGCTTAATGAACCCTGGCTGTTCGCCTTTTTTATCGCAGGCTGGCTGGCGCTGTGTACCTGGGTGGCCAACCACTATCAAAATAATGTCGCCTATGGGTTTTCGCTGGCCGGGTACACTGCGGCGATCATTGCCTTCAGCTGTGTCAATCTGACCGATATCAGTGGCCTGTGGGACATTGCCCAGGCGCGCGTCTGTGAGGTGATTTCCGGGCTGCTCTGTGCGGGTTTAATGATGATGATCCTGCCCAGTACGTCAGACGGTGAAGCCCTGATCTCCGCCCTGAAGCAGATGCACACGCGTCTGCTGGATCACGCCACGCTGCTCTTGCAGGACACCCGGAACGACGAGATTCGTCACGCTCACGAAGCGGTGATTGGCCAGATCCTGACCATGAATTTATTGCGTATCCAGGCATTCTGGAGCCATTACCGCTTTCGTCGCCAAAATAACGTTCTGAACTATATCCTGCATCAGCAGCTTCGTCTGACCAGCGTCCTGTCCAGCCTGCGGCGCATGCTGCTGAACTGGCCAGATGCGCCGGAAGCGCTGTATCTGGCCTTAACACGCATTACGCAGGAGCTGGCAAAACCGGACTGTGATAAGTACCGGCTGGCAGCTTTGTTACGCAGCATCACCCCTGCCAGCGATGGTGATTACCGGCAACGGGCGTTTTGTCAGCGGCTGCGCTACTTCTGCTGGATGTACCTCAATGTGTTGCGCTGGATAAGGCAGCTGGAACAGGCTGATGCCGATACCCGCTTTCAGCCGCCCGCAGTGTCTGCGCTGGCCAGCGAAAGTGACAGCGCAGAAGCCGGCTGGAGTGCGCTACGAACATTCAGCATCATCGTGGCAGGCTGCGCATTCTGGATCGCGACACAATGGACCTCGGGTGCCTCAGCCCTTACGTTTACGGCGATTGCCTGTGTCCTTTACGCGTCGGCCCCTTCGCCCACAGGCAGCATTACGCTGTTACTGAAAACATTGCTCTGGCTGTTTGCTTTTAGCGTGCTGTTTAAATTTGGTGTGATGGTGCAGTTTAATCAGCTGTGGCAACTGCTTGCCATCCTGTTTCCGCTGCTGCTGACGCTACAACTGTTCCGGGTACAGCAAAAACAGCGGGCGGCGATGTGGGGCCAGTTTATTGTTTTTCTGGGGTCGTTTCTGGCCGTCACCAATCCGCCCGACTGGGATTATCAGGGGTTCGTGAACGATAACATAGCGAAAGTCTGCGGTGTGCTGCTGGCCTGGCTGGCTTTCCAGATCCTGCGTCCCAGCTCCGATTCACGCCGCAGCCGTCGCCATATCCAGGCGTTGAGGCTGGCGTTTCTGGATCAGCTTCGTCAGCATCCCCACCGGGATCAAAACCGTTTTGAGTCGCTGATTTATCATAAAATTGGTCAACTCAGTAACAGTAAAGATGAAACGGCGCGCGTCTGGCTACTGCGTTGGGGCGTCGTTCTGCTTAACTGTTCCCATCTCGTCTGGCAACTGCGTGACTGGCAAACAGACACCCCGATACTGAACCAGTACCGGAGCGAAGCATTGCACAATCTGCAGAATATTATGAGCTTACACGGTGTGCAGCATCGCCACCTGGACACCGCGCTGGACGCGCTTCAGGGCCTCACAGAAGAGGCGCTTAGTGTCAACAGTGCCGACGCCAGCACCCTGGCCGGCCTGCTGTGGCGGTTGCGCTGTTCACTGGCGCAGCTGAAACAGGCGATTCCCGACTGATTACTGGCAATACTGCTGGTGCTGCCGGTTAAAATCATCCTGAAGTTGCTGAACGGTTTTTTGCCCTTCGAACCGGGTTTTATCGGCTTCGGAAACAGGCTCAATCACCAGGGCTTTTTCGTCGGGTGAATAGATAAAACGCCGGTAAATCATCGACCCCGTAAAACTTTTGCCCAGGATGCCACCACAAATCATTGTCGTGTTATGCCGGTAAATGGTGGTATCCGTGAAATTGGTTTCCGTGGCGCTGCGCAGAACATTCTGGCAATGCTGCGCTTCAAGCTTTTGCCGCACATCCCGACTGAGCCGTTCACGGCCCTTCGCAATCTCTTCGCAGCGAAGGCGTGCTGAACTGGTATCAATGGTGCGCTGCAGTTCACGTCCTGTTTCTGTGATCAGTTGCGTATCATTGGGTTTATCGCATCCTGCCAGCAACAGACACAGTAGCCAGGCGCCCTTCCATTTCATTTGCACTGCTCCTCAGTTTGTCAGGCTTTGTAACGGGAATCAGTATCATAGGGGGGAATAAGACGATGATGCTACAACAAATTGTCAACAAGCGAAAAGCCGTGATGACGGCAAAATCTGCCGCCATCAGCGACACACAGCGTCAGATAACACCGCAGGCAAACCGTGCCCCGCCACCGCCCAAAGGTTGTGGGTGATCCGCATGGTTATCCCCGCCCACATGCACCATCAACGCTTTGCCTTTCACCTCGCTCAGCGTTTTAATGCGCGGTGCCAGCACCGGATAGGTGGCTTTACCCTGCGCATCGACATAGAGCGCAGGCAGGTCGCCTAAATGGCCCTCAGCATAGGGCCCCAGGTGCTTGCCGGTGTTCGCCGGATCAAGATGCCCCCCTGCCGCCCCCGCGGCCACCCTTTTTCCTTCCGATTCGCCGGGTTCACAACTGCCTTTCGCATGGACATGAAAACCGTGAATGCCCGGCTTCAGTCCTTCCAGCATGGGCGTCAGTTGCAAACCGTATTGCGTCTCTTCAATATTTACCGTGCCGATGGCATTGCCGATTCCCTGCGCCGAAACGGCATGAATTGTCACCTGTTCGCTGGCCGCCTGCGCGGCACCGCAGGCTAACAGCGTCGCTATCGCAATTGCGTTCACTTTCATTGTGGCTCCTTTTTGCTCTGGGGTTCAGCTTAAGCCTGGCCCCGTAGCGCAAAGATTGCCGCAA
This sequence comes from Pantoea stewartii, assembly GCF_011044475.1. NCBI lineage: Bacteria > Pseudomonadati > Pseudomonadota > Gammaproteobacteria > Enterobacterales > Erwiniaceae > Pantoea > Pantoea stewartii. Next base: position 189,481 of record NZ_CP049115.1, on the reverse strand, counting down.
ATTGACGAATGTTTACGCTCAGGGCACGTCATAGCCCAGTGCGGCTTTGCGGATGCGGAACCACTGCTGCCGACTGAGCGTCAGCCCGGCCGCCCCTGCCGCTTCTGTAATGCGATGGGTTTTGCCTGACCCGATGATGGGCAAGGGTTTACTCGGCAGACGCATCACCCAGGCATAGACGACCTGCTCAAGGCTTGATGCCCCGATCTCCTGACGAATGGCTTCCAGCTCGTCGCGCAGCGGCTGAAAATGCGGATCGCTGAACAGACGTCCGCCCCCCAGGCACGACCAGGCCATTGGGCGCAAACGCTGCTGCTGGCAGTGATCCAGCGATCCATCAAGCAGAACATGTTGCTGAACGGGTGAGATCTCAAGCTGGTTGGTCACGAGGCTAAACGGCAAACGAGACTGCAGCAGGGCAAACTGCGAGGGGGTAAAATTGGACACGCCAAAATGCAACACTTTGCCTGCCTGATGCAGGTGCAGAAAGGCTTCGGCAACCTCATCGGCCGCCATGAGCGGGTCGGGGCGATGAATCAACAGCAGATCAAGGCGATCGGTATTGAAATGTCCCAGCGAGCGTTCGGCACTGGCCACAATATGCGCTTTTTCCGTAATGTAATGGCCAATCTGGTGTTCAGGTTTTGCGCGGGTCGCGATACCGCACTTGGTGACGATCTGCAGCCGATCACGTAATCCCGGGGCCTGTCTGAGCGCCTCACCAAATGCGGCCTCACAGCGGTAATCACCATAAATGTCGGCATGATCGACTGTCGAAATGCCCAGTGAAAGATGGTGCTCAATAAACCCCACCAGCTGCTGTGGTGTCATGCCCCATTCCATCAAACGCCAATAGCCCATAATCAGCGGTGAAAAGTCGGGGCCCTGTGGCGCGATGGCTTGCGGTTGTAACATAGTGTTCTCCCTGTGGCCTTGAGGCTGGATGTGTGTCAGGGAGTATAACGGAAATCACCATGCGGTCAGAATAAGGTGGGTTGTTGCGGTTCCTGCGGTTCTTCTTTGTGCTGCTGACGTAACAGGCGCAAACGGCGCTGGTGGCAGAGGCGGAGCACCTCACGCTTTTGACTGTCGCTGTATTGCAGCCAGTTAAAACGTTCCTCACGGCTACGCAGGCAGCCTTTGCAGTAGCCACGTGAATCGGTTTCGCAAATACGCCGGCATGGACTGGGTACCGGAAAAAACTCAAGCTGCTCTGCCACAACGGCCTCTACTGAAACGGTGATACGTCTATTGAAGCCAGAGTCCGGCATTTGTGCAAGAAATAATCATAACTTGAACAATTTATTCACTCTAAATCGCTTTCAATTTAACACTGCGTGCCTGGCGCGCGATAAAAGTTTGCATTAGACCGATTGGTCTACCAGGATGACCCCCATGAATAAGATGCCGCAACGTAATGAAACCCGGGAACACCTGCTGACGACAGGCGAATCGCTTTGCCTGCAACGGGGCTTTACCGGCATGGGCCTGAGCCAGCTACTGGATCAGGCGCAGATCCCTAAGGGATCGTTTTATTACTATTTTCCCTCTAAAGAAGCCTTTGGCGTGGCGTTGCTTGAGCGGTACTTTGTCCGTTACCTGCAGAACCTTGAGCAGCAGCTCTTCCAGCCTGCGGGATCGGCGGGTGAGCGATTACTGGCCCATTTTCGCCATGCGCTCGATCTGTTTGAACGGCAGGGCAATATTGTGGGCTGCCTGAGCGTAAAATTATCAGCCGAAGTCTGCGACCTGTCAGAGCCTATGCGCATAGCCTTGCAGCAGGGAGCCAGCCACGTTATCGCCGCCTATGTTAAGGCGCTGACGCAGGCACAGCACGAAGAGGATTTATCTCTGCCCTCGCCTCCGGAGCAACTGGCTGAACTGCTGTATGTTCTCTGGCTGGGTGCGAGTTTACAGAGCAAGCTATCCCGTAATGCACAGCCTATGCGGCTGGCCTTAATTACCATCGAACAGTGGCTAACAAAACCGCTGGTTTAAAAAAACCACCATTTGTAGACGACCGGTCTACTTGAAAGGAGTTGTTATGGCGAGTACTCAGTTGTTTCGTCCGTTAAAAGTGGGCGCAATTACCGTTCCTCATCGTGTCTTTATGGCCCCACTGACACGTTTACGTAGCATCGAACCCGGCGATATCCCGACGCCGTTGATGGCCGAATACTATCGCCAACGTGCGGGTGCGGGGTTAATTATCACTGAAGCGACTCAGGTCTCCTTCCAGGCGAAAGGTTATGCGGGCGCGCCAGGCCTGCACACGCAGGAACAAATTGCCGCGTGGAAAGTCATCAATGAAGGCATTCATCAGGCAGGCGGCCACAGCGCAGTCCAGCTTTGGCACACCGGCCGCATTTCACATAACAGCGTTCAGCCTGAAGGTAAGGCACCGGTTGCACCGTCCGCCATTCCGGCAGGCACCCGCACCTCATTGCGTGCTGAAGACGGCAGCGTGTATCGCGAAGATACCTCGATGCCGCGCGAGCTGAGCGTCAGTGAAATCCAGCAGATTGTGGCGGATTTTGGTCAGGCAGCCGCCAATGCGCGTGAAGCTGATTTCGACCTGCTGGAACTGCACTCTGCTCATGGTTATCTGATGCATCAGTTCCTGTCGCCGTCGTCTAACCATCGTACCGATGCCTACGGCGGCAGCGTGGAAAACCGTGGCCGTTTTGCGCTGGAGGTCGTCGATGCCGCCATTGCTAACTGGTCCGCAGACCGCGTAGGTATTCGCGTGTCGCCTGTTGGCAGTTTCCAGAACCTGGATAACGGTCCGAACGAAGAAGAAGATGCGCTGTGGTTTATCGCTGAGCTGGCGAAACGCAACATCGCTTATCTGCACATGTCCGAACCGGACTGGGCAGGCGGCACGCCTTACAGCGATGCGTTCCGCCAGAAAGTGCGGGATACCTTCCCGGGCGTCATCATTGGTGCCGGCGCTTACACCGTCGAAAAAGCCGATGACCTGATCAGCCGTGGCCTGATCGATGCCGTTGCGTTTGGTCGTGACTACATCGCCAACCCGGATCTGGCGCAGCGTTTACAAAAAGATGCTCCGCTTAACCCACAACGTCCCGAATCGTTCTACGGCGGTGGCGCAGAGGGCTATACTGATTATCCTGCGCTGTAAAACAGCAGGCAGCCGTGAGAAGGTGTCACGGCTGCGGTTATTGTTTGGCGATGATCGTCGCTATACTGCGTATTTATGTCATCCGGGGATGACGTTTTTTTAAAGAGGAAATTATGCGTTTACTTCATACCATGCTGCGCGTTGGCGATTTACAACGCTCAATCGATTTTTACACCCGTGTGCTGGGCATGCGTCTGCTGCGTCAAAGCGAAAATGCTGAATATAAATATACGCTTGCGTTCGTCGGCTACACCGAAGAGAGCGAAGGCGCGGTGATTGAACTGACCTATAACTGGGGCGTAGACAGCTACGACCTGGGGAATGCTTATGGCCACATTGCGCTGGGCGTTGATGATGTCGCGGCAACCTGTGAACGTATTCGTAACGACGGCGGCAACGTGACCCGTGAAGCGGGCCCGGTGAAAGGGGGCTCCACCATCATCGCCTTCGTTGAAGATCCTGACGGTTATAAGATCGAGCTGATCGAAAACAAACATGCCGGTCACGGCCTCGGTAACTAACCGTTACCGCCCATCAGCCTGCCTCCTGCAGGCTGATTCTTACTTCCCTCGCCCACATCTGCTGCAGAGAGTGCGCTTTTTTGGCATACTACGCGCTGCCCTTTTTCTGCAATGAGATCCTGATGCCTGAATCGTCTTCCCCCAACGCACTCAATCAACGCTTTCGTGGTTTTTATCCTGTCGTGATCGATGTTGAAACGGCGGGCTTTAATGCGCAAACCGATGCGCTGCTGGAAGTCGCTGCCATCACCCTGAAAATGGATGATGAGGGTTGGCTTCATCACGACGAGACGCTGCATTTTCATGTGGAACCCTTTGTCGGTTCGCTCCTGCACCCTGAAGCGCTGGCGTTTACGGGCATCGATCCCACGAATCCTTTGCGCGGCGCAGTCAGCGAATATGAGGCCCTGCATGCCATTTTTAAAATGGTGCGAAAAGGCATCAAAGAGACCGGATGCAACCGCGCCATCATGGTCGCTCACAACGCCACGTTTGATCTGAACTTTATGAATGCGGCGGCGGAACGTGCGGGCCTGAAACGCAATCCCTTTCATCCCTTTGCGACCTTCGACACGGCTGCGCTGAGCGGACTGGTGCTGGGCCAGACCGTGCTGGCGAAAGCCTGCAAAGCCGCAGGAATGGCATTCGACAGCAGTCAGGCGCACTCCGCGCTCTATGATACACAGCAAACGGCGACCTTATTTTGTGAGCTGGTTAACCGCTGGAAACGGCTGGGAGGCTGGCCGTTAGCTGTAACGGAAGCGTCGGCGACGGGTGGAGAAACAACCGAGTAACGCGCGTAAAAAAGGCCGACGAGGTCGGCCTTTTTCAGTTATTCCGCTTCTTTAAACTTCTCAGCGGTTTCTTTGATTAACGGCTGCAACTCGCCGCGCTGGAACATTTCAACAATAATGTCGCAGCCGCCGACCAGTTCGCCATCAACCCATAACTGCGGGAACGTGGGCCAGTTGGCGTATTTTGGCAGCTCTGCGCGAATATCCGGGTTCTGCAGAATATCCACGTAAGCAAAGCGCTCACCACAGGCAGACAACGCCTGGACCGCCTGCGCAGAGAAACCGCAGCTTGGCAGTTTCGGCGAACCTTTCATGTACAGCAGGATCGGGTTTTCTGCGATCTGGCGCTGAATTTTTTCTACAGTACTCATTATTGCCTTCCTTAATTCGTCACTTCGTGTTTCTTTATTGTAGCGACTTCACGCCAGGACTGAAAACGAGATTTTGGCTCGTCCGACGTTAAATCGCCATGTTTGCTAAGTAGGCTGGTCAGGCATTCGCAGGAAACTGTGACAAAGACTATGAATGTATTCATAATTTGCAATGAATTTGCTGTTATAAGAGACTGAAATTCCTGATTTATGCCTGATTTTTATCCAGGCCATCAATTAATAAAAAAAGGACTTACTCTTTTAAAAAAAACTGGACTAGAATGACTTCGGCGCTGATCGGTGATCAGATTTTTCTTAACTTTGTCAGAGACCTGTTTGATCTGACAGCTTAACCAGTAAACGGACTATGCGTTCAATCATTACGCTTCTTATTCTGGCTTTTGCGCAACTCTTCTTTAACATCGCTGCTGCCTCCCCGCATGCGACGGTTAAGGCCAGCTTGCATAAGGTAGAGAAAAAAAGTGCGCGCGACGATGATCGGCGCAAACGACGCGCGGTTAAAGCCTCATCTAAAAAAAGTCGCACCTCCGCTGTTCAGAAAGTCAGTAAGACCACGAAAACCAGCAAAACGACCTCTCACACCACCACGCACAAAACGCTCGCTAAAACGACTGCCTCGCACAAGACGCTGAGCAAAAAAGTCGCCGCCAATGCCGCCAGCAAAAAACGGTATGGTCATCAACGTGCTGCGAAGGCGTTAACGGCAGACAATACCGAAACCGGCACCATTAAAATGAGTAAAGCGCATCGCCAGCGTTACCAGAAAGCGCGTGAAACGGCGATGGCAAAACTGATGGGGCAACTTGGCAAGCGTTATCAGTGGGGAGGCAAATCGCCCCATACGGGTTTTGATTGCAGTGGCCTCGTATGGTACGCCTACAAAGACGTCGTGAAGTTTAAGATCCCCCGTACCGCTAACGAAATGTACCATCTGCGGGATGCAGCACCGGTCAACCGCGAATCCCTTGAAAAAGGCGATCTGGTTTTCTTCCGCATCAACGGGCGTGGAACCGCAGATCATGTCGGGGTTTACCTGGGCAACGGTAAATTCATTCAGTCACCGCGTACCGGTAAAGATATTCAAATCAGTGCGTTGAGCGAAGATTACTGGCAGCGCCATTATATTGGTGCGCGTCGCGTTATGACGCCAAAGACCGTTCGCTAAACGTCCTTCATACAAAAAAGCCGGGAAAGGCAACTTCCCGGCTTTTTTATTGCCCACCTCACCCCGATTGTGCAGCCGGATGTTCCAGGCGAAAATGCCGCACCTGCCGGTGATACGGTCTGACAGACAGGACGTATCACCGGCAAGGCTGGACGCGCAGTCAGCCAGTCAGCCAGCCAGTCAGCCAGCCAGTCAGCCAGTCAGCCAGTCAGCCAGTCAGCCAGTCAGCCAGTCAGCCAGTCAGCCAGTCAGCCAGTCAGCCAGTATAGCGTCGCTGCAAACGAATGCGGCTAGTGCAGAATAGCGGTGAAGCTAAACGCGATGATCATTAACAGTGCGGCTGCCGTCGTCATTAATGACAGTTTTAAATCGGTACTCATCCCCTCTCCTTTAACCCTGACGTTTGTAAGGTGAAAGCATTTTCACATACGCGTGGGTAAAAATCTCGTTTTATCCGCACAGCCTTGTTAGAATCCCCCCTTTGTTGCGCAACAGCGCGCAATATCGGTTGCGTCCGCGCCCTTTTCAGACGTTATTTCCTGCCCTGATGACTCAATACCGGACAGAAAAGCGATGTTTTTCGCAGAAATAACCGTCCGCTGACGCAAACGTTTAACAATATGCTTATCAATAATTTAGATAGGCCCGGGAGTTCGATTTACATGGCAACAATTAAAGATGTGGCGAAGCGTGCGGGCGTGTCCACCACGACCGTCTCACACGTCATCAATAAAACGCGCTTTGTCGCAGAAAATACCTGCGAAGCGGTGTGGGAAGCGATTCGGGAACTGCATTATTCTCCCAGCGCAGTCGCGCGTAGCCTGAAGGTGAATCACACCAAAACGCTGGGCCTGCTCGCCACGTCCAGTGAAGCGCCCTACTTTGCTGAAATTATCGAAGCCATTGAGAATCACTGCTTCGATAAAGGCTATACCCTGATTTTGGGCAACGCACATAATGACCTGCAAAAACAGCGCGCCTATCTGTCGATGATGGCGCAAAAGCGCGTTGACGGGCTTCTGGTGATGTGTTCAGAGTATCCGGATGATCTGCTGCAAATGCTGGAAGCGAACCGCAATATTCCGATGGTGGTGATGGACTGGGGCGAATCCCGTGCCGACTTTACCGATACCGTACTGGACAATGCTTTCCAGGGCGGTTATCTGGCAGGACGTTATTTGATTGAGCGTGGTCATCGCGATATTGGTGCCATTCCCGGCCAGATGGAGCGTAACACGGGAGGCGGTCGCCATGCCGGTTTCCTCAAGGCGCTGGAAGAAGCAGGTATTCAGCCACGTGCCGAATGGATTGTGCAGGGTGACTTTGAACCCGAATCTGGCTATCAGGCCATGCAGCAGATTCTGTCACAGAAGCAGCGCCCAAGCGCCGTATTCTGTGGGGGCGACATCATGGCGATGGGCGCAATCTGCGCGGCCGACGAAATGGGCCTGCGCGTGCCGCAGGATATCTCCGTCATCGGTTACGACAATGTGCGCAATGCGCGCTATTTCACCCCGGCACTGACCACGGTGCATCAGCCTAAAGCCCAGTTGGGTGAGAAAGCGCTGGAGATGTTGTTAGATCGCATCACCAGTAAGCGGGAAGAGTCGCAGACAATTGAAGTCCACCCGACGCTTATTGAGCGACGTTCGGTGGGCTATGGTCCTTATCGCGATTATCGCCGTTAATCCTCGCTCAACCACTCCTGATTTAGCGTTTGCGCATCGCCCAGGTACTGGAGTAACCACCCCAGCGCCGGTGATGCGCGATCTTCCGCCCAGCTGACGCAGCAGGGACTTTCCGGAAACGCCTGCGGTAAGTTCAGCTCTGCCATCTCGCCGCTGTCCAGTAAGGGCCGCGCTAAATGGCCCGGTATCATCGCGACACACAAACCGGCGCGCACACAGTCCAGACCGGTTTGCCAGTCCGGGACCACCAGCCGGCGTTGGTTATCCAGCGCCCAGGTCATACGACGCGGTAACGCGCGCGACGTATCTTCCAGCACCAGAGAAGGCCAGTTGCGCAACGCCTCATCATCTAGCGTAGCAACCTGCGTCAGAGGGTGCTGACGCGCCACCACGCAACGCCAGTTCAGGGTGCCCATATCGCGAAAGGCGAAACGCCCCCCCACCGGAATCGCCTGTGTCGCACCTATCGCCACATCCACTCGCCCGTCTGCCAGCGCATCCCAGACGCCGTTAAAGACCTCATAGCTGATGTGCAACTCCATGTCGGGAAAATGGCGGTAAAAATCCCTGACAAACTGCCGGGTCCGCTGCGGTTTGACGATGCAGTCGACGGCAATACCAATCTGACCGCGCCAGCCGTTGGCGAGCTGTTGACACTGACGTCGTGTGGCATCCATTTTTTTGATAACGCTGCGCCCTTCCCGCACAAAATGCTCGCCCGCCGGGGTGAGAATCACCTCCCGGTGCTGGCGTTCAAACAGCGGCACAGCCAGCCAGGTTTCCAGCTGGCGAACGGTATAGCTGATGGCAGAAGGCACACGGTGCAGTTCCTGGGCGGCCGCGCTAAAGCTGCCACCGCGTGCGACCGCATCCACCACTTCCAGCGCATATTCAGACCACATAATTTGCCTTCAAAATTTTTAACAGCAACAGGCAAATTTTACCGTTTCACAGCGTGAAGTACAGCTTTTACACTGCCCCGCGTTTATTCTGCAACTGATGAGAACCCGATGTCCGCTTCAAAAGGCTTTATTCCCTATCTTGCCGTGCTCAGTATGCTGGGCTTTCTGGCAACCGATATGTACCTGCCCGCCTTCGGCGCTATGCAGCAAAGTTTTAGCACGTCAGCCGGGATGATCAGCGCCAGCATGAGTCTGTTTCTGGCCGGTTTTGCCTGTGGTCAACTGGTCTGGGGCCCCTTATCTGATCGGTTGGGGCGTAAGCCGGTGCTGCTGGCAGGCCTCGTCCTGTTTGCTCTGGGCTGTGCGGGTATGTTGTGGGTAGATAATGTGATCCTGATGCTGGTACTGCGTTTTGTACAGGCTATCGGCGTGTGCGCGGCGGCCGTCAGCTGGCAGGCGCTGGTCGTTGATCGCTATCCTCAGTCACAGGCCAATAAAGTCTTTGCTACCATTATGCCGCTCGTCGCGCTGTCTCCCGCCCTGGCGCCGTTACTGGGCGCCTGGCTGATCGGCCATTTTCACTGGCGCGCCATTTTTGCGGTGCTGACGGGAATTGCTGTGGCGCTCATCCTGGTCACGCTGCGCCTGCCTTCGCCGCAAAAAAATCAACGTTCCCCTGCTTCGCAGCCTGGGTTTCTGACGCTGCTGCGCGCACGTGCCTACAGCGGTAACGTACTGATGTATTCCGCCTGCTCGGCCAGTTTTTTTGCATGGCTGACGGGTTCGCCGTTTATTCTGGCTGAAATTGGTCTGTCTCCTGCGGATATCGGGCTCAGTTATATTCCCCAAACCATCGCCTTTTTAATCGGCGGGTTTGGCTGCCGTGCGCTGCTCAACCGGTTTTCTGGCGCAACGCTGCTGCCGTGGCTGCTCGGCGTCTATAGTCTGAGTGTCGGGGCGCTGTTTGCCGTCGCGCTTTCGGGAAGCCCGTCACTCACGGCGTTACTGGTGCCGTTCTGCGGCATGGCGCTGGCAAATGGCGCGATTTATCCGATTGTGGTGTCCAGTGCGCTGCTGCCCTTCCCAAATGCCACCGGGAAAGCGGCGGCATTGCAGAACACGCTTCAGCTCGGACTCTGTTTTGCCGCCAGCCTTGCGGTGTCCGCAGGCTTGATCCAGGCTCTGTTTACGACCACGCTAATTATGATGGTGACGATTGGTCTGGCATGGATGGGCTATCAGTTAAAGCGCCGCGCCGGCGCACAAACTGATATTGCCTCATCTGCACATCCCTGCCAGGATAATCACTGAGGCAACGATTTGCGTGTTACCCGTTTTCACTGACTGAATCAGGGTCTGCCAGTGTGCCTCCTCTGCCAGACCCACTCGCACTGTCATCATAATAAAAATGTTTCACACAGCCTTCAGGCTGTGACGGCATCTGTGTGAGCAACGCTGCATGGATACCGACGTTTTCTCTTCTCTGTACCCTTTTTGTTGTCTGGCGCAAGGCGTCATCTGTGACTTTTCTCATAATCCTGAGAAACAGCTCCTGCTTTTTCTCAGGTTCTGACGGTTCTGATGATGGAGTGGCTATGAGTTCATCATGTGTAGAAGAAGTAGGCATCGAACGTAACCATTGGTATCGCATCGTTCAGGAGTTACTGCAAAAAGCCGATATTGAAATTAACGGTTCGCGGCCCTGGGATATTCAGGTTAAACACCCCGATTTTTTCAAACGCGTTCTGCAGAAAGGATCCCTGGGCTTGGGCGAGAGTTATATGGATGGCTGGTGGGAATGCGAGCGGCTGGATATGTTTTTTCATCGGGCGCTGAAGCATAAACTCGACGAGCAACTGCCGCATCATATTCAGGACATCCTGCGTATTGCGCTGGCGCGTCTGGTGAACCTGCAATCCAAAAAGCGGGCCTGGCAGGTGGGTAAAGCCCACTACGATTTAGGCAACGATCTCTTCAGCCTGATGCTGGATCCTTACATGCAGTATTCCTGCGCGTACTGGAAAGACGCCACCACGCTTGAGGCGGCGCAGGAAGCCAAACTCGATATGATTTGCCGCAAGCTGCAACTCAAACCGGGAATGCGCCTGCTGGATATCGGCTGCGGCTGGGGCGGCCTGGCGGCCTTTGCCGCCAGAAATTATGGCGTGAGCGTTCAGGGCGTAACCATCTCGGCAGAGCAACAAAAACTGGCTCAACAGCGCTGTGAGGGGCTGGATGTCCAAATCCTGTTGCAGGACTACCGCGATCTCGATCAGCAGTTTGACCGCATTGTGTCCGTGGGCATGTTTGAACATGTCGGGCCTAAAAATTACCCCACCTATTTTGCTACGGTCGATCGCAACCTGAAGCCTGACGGGATTTTCCTGCTTCACACAATAGGCGCGATCAAAACGGATATGCATGTCGATCCCTGGATTGGCAAATATATCTTTCCGAACGGCTGCCTGCCCTCTTTGCGCCATATCGCCGACGTCAGCGAACCCCATTTTATTATGGAAGACTGGCATAACTTTGGCGCGGACTATGACACGACATTGATGGCCTGGCACGAACGCTTCTTACATGCCTGGCCGCAGCTTGCCGGGCGCTATGACGAACGCTTCCGCCGCATGTTCACGTACTATCTGAATGCCTGCGCGGGTGCGTTTCGCGCCCGCGAGATCCAGCTATGGCAGGTGGTGTTTAGCCGAGGCATAGAGGGAGGATTGCGCGTAGCACGGTAACAGGACGCGCTGCGGTTTAGCGCCGCGCATTGCCCGAACCGGCTCAGGTCGGTTGGCTGAGATGCCGGGGCGACGAAACGCGACGGCGCGTCAGCGGTTTCCCGATAAAAAAGCAGCCCTGATAACAGGGCTGCTTTTTTTGCAATACCCGCATGCGGATGACAACAAGATTGTTGCCAGGCGGGCCTTATTCGTGATCGGCTTCCGGCTGATCGGCCTGCTCCGCAAGTGCCTTCACGGCAGCGGCTTCACGCTGCGCCAGCACGCGCTCTACCGTATCCACAATGGCCTGTGTATGGGGATCGATTTCAATGTTGACCCGATCGCCAAAGGTTTTGGCTCCCAGGGTGGTACGCTCCAGCGTTTCAGGAATCAAATGGACGCAGAACTTCGTTTTTGTCACATCACCCACGGTCAGACTGATGCCATCAATGCCGACAAATCCTTTGTGCAGGATGTATTTCATCTGCAGAGGATCCTGAATCCTGAACCACACTTCGCGGTTGTTTTCAGAGCGGATAATTTTGCAAATTTCTGCCGTGGTCATGATATGGCCCGACATCAGGTGTCCGCCAATCTCATCACTGAATTTGGCCGCGCGTTCAATATTCACCACGTCGCCCTGGCGCAAGTCGCCCAGATTGGTCACGCGTAAGGTTTCTTTGATCAGGTCAAAACTCACCAAATCACCGTTAATCTCGGTAACGGTCAGGCAACAGCCGTTATGGGCCACGGATGCGCCAAGTGCCAGTCCTGGCACCAGTTCAGCGGGAAGCCGGACAACATGAGTACGGAATAAACCTTTATCTTCAATGGACACGATTTCTGCGGTGCCCTGCACAATACCGGTAAACATAATCTTTGCCTCTGTGAAGTTTGCCTCCAGTTTATCACAGGCGCGCTTAACTTTTAGATTTCAACGTGCTGAGAGATGCGCAACCGCAAAGCGTGACAAAGATTGGAGAAATCGGCTGCGGCAGTTACACTAGTGCCGACTTCGCCTGAAGTCGTCCTCATTTCCTTATTAATCACACAAGTCAGGTGTTTACGTGCAGAAGTATTTAACAGAAGCGCGTCAATTGCTGGCCCTCGCGATTCCCGTTATCCTGGCTCAGGTGGCGCAAACCGCGATGGGATTTGTAGATACCATTATGGCCGGCGCCGTCAGCGCCACGGATATGGCCGCCGTCGCTGTTGGCACGTCCATTTGGCTTCCCGCCATCCTGTTTGGTCATGGTGTTTTACTGGCATTGACGCCGACCATTGCGCAACTTAATGGTTCAGGTCGCCGCGAGCGCATCGCTGAACAGATTCGTCAGGGGTTTTGGCTGGCGTTTTTTCTCTCATTGCTCATTATGCTGGTCCTCTGGAACGCGGGCTATTTTATTAGCTCGATGCACGATATCGATTCGCTGCTGGCTGAAAAAGCGGAAGGTTATCTGCATGCCCTGCTGTTTGGCGCGCCGGGTTACCTGTTTTTTCAGGTGATGCGTAACCAGTGCGAAGGGCTGTCTAAAACCAAGCCCGGCATGGTGCTGGGCTTTCTGGGATTGATGCTCAACATTCCGCTCAACTATGTCTTTATCTATGGGCATTTTGGTATGCCCGCGTTGGGCGGTGTGGGCTGTGGCGTCGCCACCGCCTCCGTTTACTGGGCGATGTTTATCTGTATGCGCTTTTGGGTGCGGCGCATGCGCAGCATGCAGGATATCCGGCCTGAACAGCGCTGGTCATCGCCCTCGGCCGCCATTCTGAAACGTCTGGCCGGTCTGGGCCTGCCTGTCGCCCTGGCGCTGTTTTTTGAAGTGACTCTGTTTGCCGTGGTGGCGCTGTTAGTCTCCCCGCTGGGCATTGTGAATGTGGCCGGTCACCAGATTGCCCTGAACTTCAGCTCACTGATGTTCGTGCTGCCGCTGTCACTGGGCGTCGCGACAACCATTCGCGTGGGCTATCGTCTGGGTCAGGGATCAACCGAACAGGCGCGCGTGTCCGCCTGGACCGCGCAGGGCGTGGGCGTGAGTATGGCCGTGCTTACGGCGATCTTTACGGTGACCTTCCGCCATCACATTGCGCAGCTCTATAACGATAACCCCGACGTAGTGACGCTGGCTGCTCAACTGATGATGCTGGCCGCCATTTACCAGATTTCGGATTCCATTCAGGTGATTGGCAGCGGTATCCTGCGCGGTTACAAAGACACAAGGTCTATTTTCTTTATAACCTTTATCGCCTACTGGCTACTGGGGCTGCCTTCAGGGTATATCCTGGCGTTGACCGACTGGGTGGTGCCGCGCATGGGCCCGGCAGGATTCTGGTGTGGGTTTATTGTCGGCCTGACCTCAGCCGCCGTCATGATGCTGTGGCGGGTTCGGCGTTTGCAGCAACTCCCGGCCGCGTTAATCCTTTCGCGCGCATCGCGTTAAAAGCAGAACGGGCCGTAACAGGCCCGTTACGTTCAAAAAAACGACGCTTCGCACAGATGATGTTCATTCATTTGCAATTTTGCGTTTTTCCCCTTGCCAGCCTTCTGCGCTGTCGTTAATATTCGTCCCCGCTGTCGCCCTGACAGCATGTTGCGCTCTTAGCTCAGTTGGTTAGAGCACCACCTTGACATGGTGGGGGTCGATGGTTCGAGTCCATTAGAGCGCACCAAGTGCGTCCGTAGCTCAGTTGGTTAGAGCACCACCTTGACATGGTGGGGGTCGGTGGTTCGAGTCCACTCGGACGCACCAAATTTATTTTGCGCTCTTAGCTCAGTTGGTTAGAGCACCACCTTGACATGGTGGGGGTCGATGGTTCGAGTCCATTAGAGCGCACCACTCTTTTACTTCCTTTCTTCACTTGCGCAACGACCCATTTCTTGATTTACATTGCCTTTACGTACTGTTTTTCGATTGGTTTTCGCATACTTAGTGATTATACTGGCCGCGTTGTTTACTTGAAAGGTTTCAGCGACTACGTGCTTATGACGATAATTAAGATTGTTTGCGCAACAACGTCCCGGTGGTTAAGCCAACTAACCACGCAACTTCTCTGCACGCCTTGCCTTCGTCACCTATTCTTATCCTGTATCACCCTTTTCTCTTTCAACCAGCGTTTTCATTTCGGTGCGCTGTCATCGAAACCCTATTTATCATCCATCACAACTTACAGATAACCCGTCATGAAAAAGACTAAGATCGTTTGTACTATCGGCCCAAAAACCGAATCCGAAGAGATGTTGACCCAGCTGCTTGAAGCAGGCATGAACGTGATGCGTCTGAACTTCTCGCACGGCGACTATGCAGAACACGGTCAGCGCATCACCAATATGCGTGCTGTCACCCAAAAAACTGGCATTCCTGCCGCTATTCTGCTGGATACCAAAGGTCCGGAAATCCGCACCATGAAGCTGGAAGGTGGCAATGATGTGTCACTGAAAGCTGGCCAGACCTTTACTTTTACCACTGACCAGAGCGTGATTGGCAACAGCGAACGTGTTGCGGTGACGTATTCTGGCTTTGCCAACGATTTGAAAATCGGCAATACCGTTCTGGTTGACGATGGTCTGATCGGCATGAAAGTGACTGAAGTCACCGAAAACAGCGTCATCTGTGAAGTCCTGAACAACGGTGATTTAGGTGAGAATAAAGGTGTTAACCTGCCAGGCGTTTCTATCCAGTTGCCTGCGCTGGCCGAGAAAGACAAACGCGACCTGATTTTTGGTTGTGAACAAGGCGTTGATTTCGTTGCCGCGTCCTTTATCCGTAAGCGCTCTGACGTGCTGGAAATCCGTGAGCACCTGAAGCAGCACGGCGGCGAAAATATTCAGATCATCTCTAAAATTGAAAACCAGGAAGGCCTGAACAACTTCGACGAGATCCTGGATGCGTCTGACGGCATCATGGTCGCCCGTGGCGATTTGGGCGTTGAAATCCCGGTTGAAGAAGTGATCTTCGCGCAGAAGATGATGATCAAAAAATGTAATAAGGCGCGTAAGGTTGTTATCACCGCCACCCAGATGCTGGATTCCATGATCAAGAATCCACGCCCTACTCGCGCAGAAGCCGGCGACGTAGCGAACGCCATCCTGGACGGGACGGACGCCGTCATGCTGTCGGGCGAAAGTGCGAAAGGCCGTTATCCGCTGGAGTCGGTCACCATCATGGCGACCATCTGTGAGCGTACCGACCGCGTGATGAAGCCGCGCATTGATGAGCAGAATGACAACCGCAAACTGCGTATCACCGAAGCGGTGTGCCGTGGTGCCGTTGAAACCGCCGAGAAGCTGGAAGCGCCACTTATCGTTGTCGCAACAGAAGGCGGTAAATCAGCGAAGGCCGTGCGTAAGTACTTCCCTAACGCCACCATCCTGGCCTTAACCACCAATGCCACCACAGCGCGTCAGTTGATTCTGAGCAAAGGTATTGAGACGCGTATGGTCAGCGAAATTGCCTCAACCGACGATTTCTATCGTCTGGGTAAAGAAGCGGCGCTGGAAAGCGGTTTTGCTCAAAAAGGCGATGTTGTTGTGCTGGTTTCTGGCGCGCTGGTGCCAAGTGGAACCACGAATACCGCATCGGTACACGTGCTGTAATACGGGGTTTATGGCTTTATTATCGAAAGCGCCTTAAAAGGCGCTTTTTTTATGGGCTTTGTAATACAGATTCCTGAAAACGCCAGCCCAAAACAACAATAAAAATGCCCCTGAAATTAAGGTTAATCCGATTAAATCTCTCTGTTTTAGCTAAATTTTTTTATCTTCTTCTTTGATCCGCTGTTTCTTTGAGCGAACGATCATGTTTAAGCATGTTCTTATCAAAAAATTATTCTCAACTTAAAAAGCTTTGTGTAATACTTGTAACGCTACATGGAGATTAACTCAATCTAGAGGGTATAAATAATGAATCGTACTAAACTGGTACTGGGCGCGGTAATCCTGGGTTCAACTCTGCTGGCTGGTTGCTCAAGCAACGCTAAAATCGACCAGCTGTCTTCAGACGTTCAGACTCTGAACGCTAAAGTTGACCAGCTGAGCAACGACGTGAACGCAGTGCGTTCTGACGTTCAGGCTGCTAAAGATGACGCAGCTCGCGCTAACCAGCGTCTGGACAACCAGGCTCACTCTTACCGTAAGTAAGAGTTCTGGTTTTAAAAATGGTGCCCTTGTGGCACCATTTTTTTTGTCTGCTGATCCGCAACTAACGCCTTCTCTTTCACTAATGCCGCATCGTTCGTCGACAGCACGTTTGCCCTGTCCTGCCTCGTTTACTGTCGCGACTGTCCGTTAGCCCCATTCCGCATCGGTTATGTCCAGGCAGGCCTGTCGCCTCAATCTGCTTCGGTTACTGCACTGACAGGACTCGCGCCCTGTCCCGCATTAATTAGTGTGCCGACAGGACGCTTGCCTCATCCCGCACCGGCTCACCGGCACTGACCAGCACCGGCATGCCCGAACGGCGCGTCAGTGTAGCGTTAATTAAGGCCTGGTCACTTTTCTCGCTTTTCATAAACGTCCTGAAGCCAGCACTTAAGGCCAGAGGCGCGGTTTGCGGATCGTCTTTCTCGCTGCGCGACAAGGGCTGATGGACTTCAACGTAACGTTTGCCATCGGGCTCAACGGTATATTTCACCGGTTGGTTAATCACCTGCACACGCGTTCCCACCGGCACCGCATTAAACAGCGCTTCAATATCGTCCGTGCGCAGGCGAATACAACCCGAACTCACGCGCATGCCGATACCAAAATTGGCATTAGTACCATGGATAAGATATTGCCCGGTTCCCCGCGCCATACGCAACGCATGCAGCCCCATAGGGTTATCCGGGCCTGCGGGCACCACTGCAGGCAGGGTAATGCCCTCTTTCGCGTAGCGCTTGCGAATATTCGCGGTAGGCGTCCAGGTGGGGTTGGGGATTTTCTGGCTGATGCTGGTCACCATCACGGGCGTCATGATCCCCATCTGACCGATACCAATCGGATACACAATGACCTTGTTTTCACCTTTTGGGTAATAGTACAACCGCAGTTCCGCCAGGTTTACCACAATGCCTTCGCGTGGCGTATCCGGCAGAATCATCTGTAGCGGAATGGTCAGCTGCGTACCCGGCCTGGGCAACCACGGATCGGTGCCTGGGTTCGCTTCCAGCATGCCCAGCAGGCCAACCTGATAACGCGCAGCGATATCTTCCAGCGGGCGTTTATTATCTGGCACCTGGGTAACAAGATTTTCACCTGTCAGGCGGCTGCCAGGCGGCGGCAAGGGATATTCGGTAGCAAAACCGGGTGCAGAGAGCCCAAAACAGGTCAGCAGCAATGCACCGGCTATATAAAAAGCAGGTTTCATGCGATGTTCTCATCAGACAGTAAAAAGACGCCGGATGGCGTCTTTGGAGTGTATCTTAGCTGAGGTTCTGAGCGGTATGGCGAATTGACTTAATCATCGCCTCCAGCCCCTGCGAGCGCGTCGGCGTGAGGTGCTGAACGAGGGCCAGTTCGCTGAACCAGTGGCGAACGTCCAGTGCCACGATTTCAGCGGGTTGCAGGTTCTGATAAAGGCTAAATACGATAGCAATCAGTCCCTTAACGATAGCTGCATCACTGTCACCTTCAAAGGCGATCGTACCGTCTGCCTGCGGGGTCATCTTGATCCACACCTGACTCTGACAGCCGGTAATGGCATTTTCAGGCTGGTGCAGTGTTTCAGACGATTCCGGGAGTTTGGCACCTAATTCAATGATGTACAGATACTTCTCTTCCCAGTTAGCGCAACGATTAAAGTTGCGCACCAGTTTCTCTTTTTCTGGCAACGTGGCCATGAATCACTCCGTTTACGTTGTTCAGCCGCCCAGCAGGCGATGAATACGCGTCAGACCTGCCGCCAGCCGATCCACTTCGTCTTCACTGTTGTAGAACGTGAAAGAAGCGCGACACATCGCGGGGACCTGATAATGGCGCAGCAGCGGCATAGCGCAATGGTGGCCGGTACGAATCGCAATACCGTACTGATCAAGGAAGCTGCCGACATCAAAGGCGTGATGTTTGCCCAGGTTAAAGGCAATCACACCGGTACGCTGCTGCGAACCGTAGATCTGGATATCCGGCACGGAGGCGAGCTTATCAAGCGCATAATTCATCAGGATTGTTTCCCGCTGATGAATCGTATCCAGTCCCAGCGCCTCAACATACTCCAGCGCGGCGCCCAGACCAATGATGCCACCGGTATTCGGCGTTCCGGCTTCAAAACGCCACGGTGCCGTATTCCAGGTGGTGCCGGTGGGCAGCAGGACTTCGCCAATCATCGATCCGCCCCCTTCCCAGGGCGGCATGATGTCCAGCAGCGCCTTGCGGCCATACAGCACGCCAATGCCCGTTGGGCCATAGAGCTTATGGCCGGAGAACACATAGAAGTCGCAGCCGATATCCTGTACATCGACAGCGCTGTGCATCACGGCCTGCGCCCCGTCGATCAGGGTAACCACACCTGCTGCCCTGGCCTGCGCGACGATGGCTTTGACCGGATTCACCGTACCAAGCACATTGGACACATGGGTGACCGCCAGCAGGCGCGTGCGGCTGTCAATCAGCCCCGCCAGTTGATCCAGCGCCAGCTCACCGTTGTCGGTCAGGGGCAGTACCCGAATTTCCGCACCACAGCGTTCAGCCACCATCTGCCAGGGCACGATATTCGCATGGTGCTCCATCTGCGTGATAATCAGGTTATCACCGGGTTGCAGTTGACTGCCCGCCCAGCTGTTGGCAACCAGGTTGATGCCTTCCGTCGTACCTTTAACAAAAACGATTTCTTCCGCAGAAGCCGCATTCAGAAAACGTGCCGCCTGTTCGCGAACGTTTTCCATATCGCTGGTTGCCTGCTGGCTGAGCGTGTGAATACCGCGGTGCACGGCGGCATAGCCGTGCTGGTAGAAATGGCTTTCGGCATTGATGACCGACAAAGGACGCTGTGCGCTGGCCGCGCTGTCAAGGTAAGCCAGCGGATGACCGTTGACCTCACGCTTCAGAACCGGAAAATCCGCTCTGATACGCTCGAGATCGAAGTTCATCATGAGTTGTCTCCTGGAAAACGCTGAGCAATGCGCTGGAGCACCGCCTGGCGAAGAACGGGGTTCTCCAGCGTTTCGGTTAACTCAGCCGCAAAGGCGTGAATGATCATGGTCTGCGCGGCGTCCTGCTCGATACCGCGCGAACGCAGGTAGAACATCTGCTCGTCATCAATACGGCCTACGGTCGCACCGTGGCTGCATTTAACGTCATCGGCATAAATTTCCAGCTGCGGCTTGGTATCCACTTCGGCCAGGCGGCCTAACAGCAGATTGTTGTTGGTCATCTGACCATCTGTCTTTAACGCATGCTGCGCCACTTTGATGTGGCCGTTAAACACCGCACGCCCTTTGTCACGCACGATGGTTTTGTGCATCTGACGGCTCAGGCAGTGGCCTTTGTTATGCTCAAGATAGGTGCGGGTATCCGCCACTTCCTGATTCACGGGCAGCACCAGACTGTTCAAAGAAAGCTGGGTGTTTTCACCATTGAGCTGCGTACTGGTGTTATGACGGCTTAAACCCGCACCCAGTAAGAAGCTGGTGCTGGTCACCTGCGCATCACGGTTAATCACGATGTCATTATGGGCAAAGTGATAACTTTTAGTGCTTTCAAAGGCCAGCTTGGTGTGCTTCAGCGTAGCATTATCAGCGACAGCGAAGCTAAAGCGACCGCCGGTGAAGTGCGCGCTGTCGTTCAGCGTGACATAGTGCTCGATGACTTCCGCTTCTGCACTCTCTTCCAGTTGCAGATGATGACGGTAATGAACGGTGTTCATGCCATCATCTTTGCCGCTGGTGATGTGCAGCAGGTAAAGCGGACGTGAAGCCGCCTTACCGCGCGGCAGACGAATATGAGTCACTTCTTCAGCCAGGCTTTCCGTCAGATGCAGAAAGACTTCGGGCTGAACCGGCGCAGGCAGATCGCGACGCTCAGCGGCAACGCTGTGCTGAATCTCGAAAAAATCAGTCCCGGTCGCACTCAGCGCAGACTGGAATTTGCCGTCGACAAACACCAGACGAATAGCATCCAGCGGCAGAGCCAGCGCTTCAACCTGTGAAGCACTGACGTCCTGAGACTCAGGCAATACAAAGTGCTGTGCCAGCAGGCCATCCAGCGGCGTGTATTTCCAGTTTTCATGCTTGCGCGTGGGCAAGCCCAGACGCATTAACTGCTGCCAGTGCTGCTGTGCCTGCATGGAGCGCAGTTCACCGCGCGATTCAAACAGGTGGTGCCACTGTTGCAGCGCAGTATCACTCTTCGTCGGTAAGCCAGCCATAACCCTGCTCCTCCAACTGTTTCACCAGCGAGAAGTCGCCAGATTTCACGATTTTGCCCTGATACAGCACATGCACAAAGTCAGGTTTGATATAGTCCAGGATACGCTGATAGTGCGTGACGATGATGAACGCACGCTTCTCATCGCGCAGGCTGTTTACGCCGTTAGCCACGATTTTCAGGGCATCGATGTCGAGACCGGAGTCCGTTTCGTCCAGAATGCACAGATCGGGCTCAAGCGCGGCCATCTGCAGAATATCGTTACGCTTCTTCTCACCGCCGGAGAAACCGACGTTGACAGAACGGGTCAGCAGATCTTCAGGCATCTTGAGCAGATTAATTTTCTCTTCGATGAAATCCTGGAAATCAAAACGATCGAGCTCATCCTGCTGACGGTATTTGCGCACTGCGTTCACAGAGGTCTGCAGGAAAAACTGGTTGCTGACGCCAGGAATTTCAACCGGATACTGGAACGCCATGAAGATCCCTTCACCCGCGCGCTCTTCCGGCTCCAGCTCCAGCAGGTCTTTGCCTTTAAAGGTCACTGAACCGCCGGTAATTTCATAGTCTTCACGGCCAGCTAAGGTCGCAGACAGCGTACTTTTACCTGAACCATTCGGTCCCATGATGGCATGAACTTCGCCTGGTTTAATCTCAAGGTTCAGACCACGTAAGATCGCTTTGTCTTCAACGCTAACCTGTAAATCTTTAATACTTAACATACTTATTCCTTCACATTGCTTCCGGCAACGCGTGTGACGGCGTCAATCAGCCCACACTGTGCTCAAGGCTGATGGCTAACAGTTTTTGTGCTTCCACTGCAAATTCCAGCGGCAGCTCAGAGAATACGTCTTTACAGAAGCCGTTCACGATCATCGAGATAGCATCTTCTTCACTGATGCCACGTTGCAGACAGTAGAACATCTGATCTTCGCCGATACGTGAAGTGGTCGCTTCATGCTCCAGCTGGGCGGTGTTGTTGCGGGTTTCAACATACGGGAACGTATGTGCTCCACAATCTGGCCCAATCAGCATGGAATCACACTGGGTAAAGTTACGTGCGTTGGTGGCCGTCGGCATGATTTTCACCAGGCCACGGTAAGTGTTCTGGCTTTTACCGGCAGAGATACCTTTGGAGATAATGGTCGACCGGGTGTTTTTACCAATGTGAATCATCTTGGTACCGGTGTCCGCCTGCTGGCGTCCGCTGGTTAAGGCGACGGAGTAGAACTCGCCCACGGAGTGATCGCCACGCAGGATACAGCTCGGGTATTTCCAGGTAATGGCCGACCCGGTTTCCGACTGCGTCCAGGACATTTTACTGTGGTCGCCTTCACACAGCGCACGCTTAGTCACGAAGTTAAGGATACCGCCCTCGCCTTCACCGCCCGGGAACCAGTTCTGCACGGTGGAGTATTTCACTTCCGCATTCTTGTGGATGATCACCTCGACCACCGCTGCGTGCAGCTGATAGCTGTCACGGACCGGTGCAGAACAGCCTTCAATGTAGCTGACATAGCTGTCTTCATCAGCAATCAGGATGGTGCGTTCAAACTGACCGGTTTTCGCCGCGTTAATACGGAAGTAGGTCGACAGCTCCATCGGACAACGCACCCCTTTCGGGATGTAAACAAAGGTACCGTCTGACGCAACCGCTGAATTCAGGGCAGCGAAGAAGTTGTCGTTGGGTGGGACTACCGTGCCCAGATATTTCTTCACCAGTTCCGGATGATCGTGAATGGCTTCACCGAACGAGCAGAAGATAATGCCCTGTTCCGCCAGCTTGCTACGATAGGTGGTGGACACCGACACCGAGTCAAAAATGGCGTCAACCGCCACTTCCTTGCCTTCACGCACCGGTACACCCAGTTGGTTGAAGGCGTTTTCCACTTCCTGCGTCAGGTAATCGTTGGCAGGCGCCGCGCCTGAAGCCTGCGTGGCTCCCGGCTCCGACGCACAGGTATCGTCACAGTTGCCGCACGACGGCGCGGAATAGTAACTGTAATCCTGATAGTCGAGCTTTTCGTAGTGCGCTTTCAGCCAGTGTGGCTCTTCCATTTCCAGCCAGGCACGAAAAGCTTTAAGCCGAAACTCCAGCATCCACTCTGGCTCGTTACGCTTAGCCGAAATTGCGCGCACGACATCTTCATTGATGCCGTTGGCAAATTCTTCGGTTTGCAACTGGGTAAAGAAGCCCTCTTTATAATTGAGCTTGCCTTCCCACATTTGTACATCGTCAGATGTTTCGCTGTGTCGTGACATATTTCACTTACTCGACGCCAAAGCTTTCACCGCACCCGCAGGCGTGTTGAGCTTTAGGGTTATTGAATTTAAAAATTTGATTCAGGCCTTCACGGACGTAATCCACTTCAGTGCCATCGATAAATGGCATCGCCTGAAGCGGTACAAACAATGTTGCGCCGTAGTAGGTAAACTGCAGGTCGTCATCTTCTGGTTGCTTCACCAGATCCATGACATAACCAAAGCCGGCACAACCGGATTGTTTAATCGCTAAACGCAGGCCCTTGACTTCTGGGTTTTCTGCGGCCAGATTTAGAATTTGTTTCGCTGCGGTTTCGGTCAGCGTTAACCCTTTCCACACATATTCGTCAGGTGAGAAAGAGTCTGCATTCACGGATGACATGTTGCTACCTCTTGTGAGTCCGGACCTTTTCAGGCTATCCCCCTATGGTAGTGATCTCACTGATCACTTCAACCTCTTGTTTTGCAGGGATAATCATTAGATGCTGTTTTTAACAGCGCATTTATTAAGCATAGCGTCTTCAGCCAGGCTTGCATTCGCAAAACAGGCAGGAAGCACGACCCCGTAACCTGTTAATAACTGGTGAATTTTAAAATCATCACTTTATGATAAACCCTTTATTGATAGGTTACGCCTTTCTGTGTTGTAAACAGATTGTTATTTCCGATTATACCGACAGGTGAAATAAATCGGAAAAAAATTCTCATTTGCCAATTGCAATCGCTGTTCAGTTGAATATGATAATTATTATCATTCAGCATCAGGATGCGTTATGTCGTTATCGGTTTCCGCCTGGCTTCAGCACAAACTTGATGAATACCGTTTTTCGGTTCGCGATCTCACTGTCGATTTTTACCTGGCGCAGGCCAGACTTGACCGGGCTGAGTGTACCGTTCAGCAGTTACGTCAGTTCAATGATACCTGTCTGGATATGGCAGAACTTTGCCAACTGAACGGTGACGACCAGAGTTATTTGCATGCCATGGGTAAGCTTCATCACCGACTGGTCGTAGAAATGCAAAATCCCGACCGGGATCGGCTGTTTCGCATTCAGGCTTACCAGCTGGCAAGACTGTCACTGACCCGGCTATGCCACCAGCTGGCCATTACAGGTGAATGGGAACAGGCGACGGTGCTCCAGAGTAACTTTGTCAAACATGCAGGCTGGATATTCTAATCCAGCCTGCGGTTGACGTCTCCTGCCTTTTTACACCAGCTCAAGCAGAGCCTGAAGCGGATGGCGCATGCCATTGCCTTCAACACGTTTAACCTGGCTCCGGCAGGAAAAACCGGTTGCCAGACAGCGTTGACGCGGCAGCTTTTGCAACTGCGGATGCCATGAGAGCGCATATATGCCCAGCGAATTGTCCAGATTTTTGCTCTCGTGTCCGTAAGTGCCCGCCATGCCACAGCAGCCCACGTTGATGTTTTCCAGCTTTGCACCAAAACGTAAAAAAATCGCCTGCCACTGACCGGGCGTTGCAGGCAAGGCGGTGACTTCGGTGCAGTGCGCAAACAGATACCAGGCTTCGCCGCTGGCAATCTGGACGTCACGTTCCTGCACCGCATTCTGCAACCATTCATGCACCAACAGCACATTGAAATCGCCCCGCGCCTCCCCCAGCGTCTGACGATATTCATCGCGATAACACAGGACCGTGGCGGGATCGATGCCGACCATTGGCATGCCCAGTCGGGCGACGCGATTAAGAAAATCAGCGGTTTTACTGGCCGTGCGGGCAAAACGTTGTAAAAAGCCTTTAACGTGCTGTGCCTTACCGTTTGGCGAGAAGGGCAACAGAACAGGTTGATAGCCGAGTTTCTCAATCAGCCTGATAAAGTCGCTGACCAGCCGGGCCTCATAGAAGCTGGTAAAGGGATCCTGCACCACCAGCACCGTTTTCGCCCGCTGCGCCTCCGTCAGCCCTTCAAGCTGTTCCAGCGTCATCTGCATTGCCGGATGGCCGCTCAGCTGCTGTTTGAGAGTGGGTGAGGAAAGCAAGGGCAAATCCACCATGCCAATGTGCGTTTTGCTGAACGATGCGGCCCAGGGCTGTTTAAGGAAGAAGTTAAAGACCGTAGGCGCTTTTGCCATCACGGGCGCATAGCTTTCCACCGCGGCCACCAGATGATCGCTCAGGGGACGAAGATAGCGCGTATGATAAAGCTGCAAAAAACGCGAGCGGAAAGCCGGCACGTCAATTTTAATCGGGCACTGGGTTGAACAGGCCTTACAGGCCAGGCAGCCTGACATGGCGTCCTTCACTTCATGCGAAAAATCATATTCCCCTTTATTCGCATACCAGGTGTTCCGCATGCGGCCAACCAGCCCCCGCAACGACAGTGTCTTCTCCGGCAGTTTTTTCTCCAGCATCACCGGATCCACGCCCTGCTCTGCCAGCAAGCGCAGCCATTCGCGTGTTAAGGTGGCGCGCCCTTTAGGTGAATGAATGCGGTTGCGCGTGATTTTCATCGAGGGGCACATCGGGCTGCGCACGTCGAAATTGAAGCACAAGCCATTACCGTTACATTCCATCGCGCCACGCCAGGTGTCACGCACCTGTACAGGAATCTGGCGGTCATAGCTGCCGCGTTTGGTGGCATCCACCTGCATCATCGCCGCATCGCTGTTGTAAGGCGTACAGATCTTGCCGGGGTTCAGCCGGTTATCGGGATCGAACGCCGCTTTGATACGGCGCAGTTCGTTGAACAGGGTGTCCCCGAAGAAGGCCGGACTGTATTGCGCGCGAAAGCCCTTGCCATGTTCGCCCCACAGCAGACCGCCATAGCGCGCGGTCAGTTCGACCACCTCATCAGAAATCTGCTTCATCATCATTTCCTGATGCGGATCGCACATATCCAGCGCCGGCCGGACATGGAGCACGCCCGCGTCCACATGGCCAAACATGCCGTAACTCAGGCCATGGCTGTCAAGAAGCGCCCGGAACTCGACGATGTAGTCGGCAAGGTGTTCCGGCGGCACGGCCGTATCTTCGACAAACGGAATCGGCTTCGCCCGCCCTTTCGCATTGCCCAATAATCCCACCGCTTTTTTACGCATGTTATAAATGCGTTCGATGCTGTCCAGGTCGTTACAGCGTTGATAGCCAATGACGCCGCCTTCCTGCTGCGCGATCAGCGCATCAAGTCGGCTGCACAGTTGCGTCAGTTGCTGCTCAATTTTCGCTTCGTCATCCCCGGCAAACTCCACAATATTCAGCCCTGACATCGTTTTGTCGGGAACATCGGTGATCAGCGCTTTCACGGAGTGCCAGACGATGTCCTCCCGTGCCAGATTGAGCACTTTCGAGTCCACCGTTTCGACGGAAAGAGCCTGCG
This sequence comes from Pantoea stewartii, assembly GCF_011044475.1. Lineage (NCBI taxonomy): Bacteria > Pseudomonadati > Pseudomonadota > Gammaproteobacteria > Enterobacterales > Erwiniaceae > Pantoea > Pantoea stewartii. The sequence goes on along the minus strand of NZ_CP049115.1, from coordinate 163,212 downwards.
CCTGTACCATCAGAGGCGCATTGCGCAAAGCAGAATCAAAGGAGTCGTATTTGATATTCACCACGCGCCGCACTTTAGGCAGGGGCGTAATGTCCAGCCGGGCTTCACTGATAAAGGCCAGCGTGCCTTCTGCGCCGCACAGCAGGCGCGTCAGGTCAAACGTTTGCATATCGTCGCTAAAGACATGACGCAAATCGTAGCCGGTCAGGAAGCGGTTCAGTTTGGGAAATTTTTCCAGAATCAGGTCACGCTGTTCGCGACATCGCGTCAGAACCTGCTGATAGATGCGGCCCTCTGGCGTGGGCGTTTGCGCCAGGCTTTCGGCCAGCGCCGTGGGCATGGGCCGGGTATCCAGAATATCGCCCCCCAGCAGGACCGCCCGCAAACCAAGAACATGATCAGAGGTTTTACCATACACCAGCGATCCCTGGCCGGAGGCATCGGTATTGATCATGCCGCCCAGCGTAGCACGGTTACTGGTCGACAACTCTGGCGAGAAAAAGTAACCAAACGGTTTCAGATACGCGTTAAGTTGATCTTTAACCACGCCCGCTTCTACACGCACCCATCCCTGTTCGGTGTTAACCTCCAGGATACGGTTCATGTAGCGGGACATATCCACAATAATGCCCTGATTCAGTGACTGGCCGTTAGTGCCGGTCCCGCCACCGCGCGGGGTGAAAACCAGACTCGAGAACGCCGGGTCCCCCGCTACGCGGGCAATCAGCGCGACATCAGCCGTCGAGCGCGGAAACAGCACCGCATCGGGCAGCAGCTGATAGATGCTGTTGTCGGTTGAGAGAGAAAGCCTGTCGGCATAACTGGTGGCGGTGTCGCCGGTGAAGCCCTGTTCTTTGAGGGTTTCAAGGAATGTCAGCACCCGCTGGATAAGACCCGGTGCCTGAGAAATCTGTGGGATCATGATTCTGTGACCAAAGATGTTGTGTAGGTTTGCGTCTGTCGCGTGCGTTAATCTCCTGTTTTATCACATTTCTGTCAGCCCTGTCGTTTTTTCAGGAAAGGCTGAAACCATTTCTTTACAAGCCTGTTTAAACGCCCTCAAATAGCTCATGATGACGGGTCACTGTCATCCCCTGCGTTGACGGATCTCAAAGAGGTAATGCTTAAGATGAAAAGCCTGGAACGGCAGATAGACCTTCCCCAAATGTTGTTCACTCTGATATTCATTTTGCTGTTGATTGCCGCCTGCTTATGGGTGGTGCAACCTTTTATCCTCGGCTTCGCCTGGGCCAGCATGGTAGTGATTGCGACCTGGCCGTTGATGCTGAGAATTCAGCGACTGCTCTGGGGCCGGCGTTCTCTGGCCGTCATTGTGATGACCATTCTGCTTCTGTTGCTGTTTATTATTCCGGTTGCCCTGCTGGTGAACAGCCTGATTGATAACAGTGCTCCGGTAATTGCCTGGGCGACGCAGGGCCATATGCTGCCGACGCTGAGCTGGCTGAATGACATTCCTGTGGTCGGGGAAAAACTGTATGCCAGCTACCAGAAACTGGTGGCCGGCGGGGGTGCGGCCATCATGGCCAAGCTTCAGCCTTACGTCGGTCGTACAACAGGCTTCTTTGTTGCGCAGGCCGGACACTTTGGCCGGTTTATGATTCATCTGGCCGTGATGCTGCTGTTTAGCGTGCTGCTCTACTGGCGCGGTGAACAGGCGGCGCTGGGAATTCGCCATTTCGCTGTGCGCATGGCGGGCCGTCGCGGTGATGCCGCCGTTTTGCTGGCCGGGCAAGCCGTACGTGCGGTGGCGCTGGGCGTGGTGGTGACTGCGCTGGTACAGGGCGTGCTGGGCGGTATCGGGCTGGCCATCTCCGGCATTCCTTATGCGACCTTGCTGACCGTCCTGATGATCCTCTGCTGTCTGGTCCAGATTGGTCCCCTGCTGGTGCTGGTGCCCGCCATCGTTTATCTCTACTGGAGCGGCGATACGACCTGGGGCACGGTGCTGCTGGTGTGGAGCTGCGTCGTCGGAACACTGGACAATATTTTGCGTCCCGTGCTGATTCGTATGGGTGCCGACCTGCCGCTGATTCTGATTTTATCCGGTGTCATTGGCGGACTCATCGCGTTTGGCATGATCGGACTGTTTATCGGCCCCGTCGTGCTGGCCGTCTCCTATCGCCTGGTGTCCGTCTGGATGAATGAAGTGCCCAGACCACCGGTCGATCCGCTCAAAGCCCTGGACGAAAAGACGGATCAATAGGCCCTGTTCTGCATTTCATATGATTAGTAGTGGTTAAGTAGGCTGGCTGATTAAGATATCACCAGCCTTTTTTCCATTAGTAGTTTTTAAGATAAAACGCATATTTAGCGCTTTAAGCCCATTTTTCGGCCTGAAATGATTATTTTTCATACATAATAACTCTCCTGAACGCTCTTAATGATGGTAAAAATATTATTTCCTTTAAACTAATAAGAGGATTCTTAAAGACGCCAGCAAGCGGTATGAATAACATATTTAACAAGTTTGAAATCAACTCACTGATTTCTAAACACCCTTATTTCCCCTGAGTAGCGTAAAGAATTGCTGTGTGTAGTCTTTGCCCATCCCCTGTGATGGGCTTTTTTTTTTGCCTGTCGAAAAGGGGTTGCGCCCCTTTTTCACCGGTCAGGTTGTATGAACAGGCCGAAGAGCAACCTCGCCCCTTATACGCTTTCCGCGCAAGTGATATCTCGACAACCGGAGCGGGTCAGCACTGATCAACCCCGTCTGTTTTTCCGCCGGGAATAAAAAAGCCAGCTTGCGCTGGCCTTAAAATAACAGTGTAAACGTCGCGTCAGGCAGACTTATTCAGGGCCGCCAGGCTCAGCCACGTTTCCACGACGGTATCCGGGTTAAGTGACAAACTGTCGATGCCCTGCTCCATCAACCAGGCCGCAAAATCCTGATGATCCGAAGGCCCTTGTCCACAAATACCGACGTATTTACCCTGTTTTTTCGCCGCCTTGATCGCCATGGACAGTAAGGCTTTCACCGCCTCATTGCGTTCATCAAACAGGGCAGACACGACGCCGGAATCACGATCGAGCCCCAGCGCCAGCTGCGTCATGTCGTTCGAGCCAATGGAGAAGCCGTCAAAGTGCTGTAAAAACTGCTCCGCCAGCAGAGCATTTGACGGGATTTCACACATCATAATGACCTTCAGTCCGTTCTCACCCCGCTTCAGGCCCTGGCGACCTAACTCTTCGACCACCGCCTGCGCCTGGTCCACCGTACGTACAAACGGCACCATGATCTCGACATTGGTCAGTCCCATGTCATTTCGCACCCGCTTCACCGCTTCACACTCAAGCGCAAAACAGTCGCGGAAGCTTTCTGACACGTAACGGCCAGCGCCGCGGAAGCCCAGCATGGGGTTCTCTTCTTCCGGTTCGTACCGTTCCCCGCCGACCAGATTGGCGTATTCATTGGTTTTGAAGTCGGACAATCGCACAATCACCCGTTTGGGTGCGAATGCCGCGCCCAGGGTCGCGATACCTTCAGTCAGGCGCGCAATATAGAACTCGACGGGATCGTCAAAGCCTTTCATCAGCTGACGGATGTGTTGCTGCAACGCCGGCGGTTGTTGGTCAAACTCAAGCAGCGCTTTAGGATGCACACCGATCATGCGGTTGATGATGAACTCCAGGCGCGCCAGCCCAACCCCTTCATTGGGTAAGCAGGCAAAATCAAAGGCGCGATCCGGGTTACCCACGTTCATCATCACCTTCAGCGGCAGGTCCGGCATGGTATCGACCTGCGAACTGGTCACGTCAAAATCGAGCAGTTCGTCGTAAACATAGCCGGTATCGCCTTCCGCACAGGACACGGTCACGGTATGACCTTCTTTCAGGCGCTCGGTGGCATCGCCGCACCCGACCACCGCCGGAATTCCCAATTCACGCGCTATAATCGCGGCATGACAGGTACGCCCCCCGCGATTGGTGACAATAGCGGAGGCCTTTTTCATGATCGGTTCCCAGTCAGGATCGGTCATATCGGTCACCAGCACGTCACCTTTTTCGATACGGTTCATTTCGCTGATGTCATGAATCACCTTAACCGGCCCGGCACCAATGCGATGGCCAATTGCACGGCCTTCAATGACCACATTTCCCTGGCCTTGCAGGGTGTAACGCTCCATCACCTGACCATTTGAGCGCACGGTTTCCGGTCGCGCCTGCACGATGAACAGCTTGCCGGTATGCCCGTCTTTTGCCCATTCAATATCCATCGGGCGCTTATAGTGCTGCTCGATCAGTACCGCCTGCTGTGCCAGCGCCTGAACTTCGCTGTCGTTCAGGCAGAAGCGGTCGCGTTCCGTTTCCGGCACATCCTCGATTCGCACCTGCTCGCCGTGCTCACGTGAATCGGCATACACCATCCGCACTTTTTTCGAGCCCATGTTGCGGCGCACGATTGCCGGACGCTTCGCGGCCAGTGTGGGTTTATGCACGTAAAACTCATCCGGGTTGACAGCGCCCTGCACCACCATTTCGCCCAGACCCAGCGCCGCCGTGATAAACACCACCTGATCGAAGCCAGATTCCGTATCAATGGTAAACATCACGCCTGATGCGGCCAGATCGGAACGGACCATACGCTGTATGCCTGCCGACAGGGCAACACCCCGGTGATCGTAGCCCTGATGAACACGGTAAGAGATGGCACGATCGTTAAACAGGGATGCGTAAACATGTTTCACCGCTACCATCACAGCTTCGATGCCCTGCACGTTCAGAAAGGTTTCCTGTTGTCCGGCAAAGGAAGCATCGGGCATATCTTCTGCGGTGGCCGAGGAGCGTACGGCAAAAGAGGCCTCGGCATCGTCTGCTGAGAGCTGTTCGTAGGCCGACAAAATGGCGGCTTCAAGTTCAGGCTGGAAGGGCGTTTCGACGACCCACTGACGAATCTGCTTACCTGCTTTCGCCAGTTGATCAACATCATCAATATTGGTGTCATCCAGCAATGCATAAATACGCTGGTTCAGACCGCTCTGCTCAAGAAACTGATTAAAGGCCCAGGAGGTGGTCGCGAAACCATTGGGTACCGAAACCCCCAGAGAGGACAAATTGGTAATCATCTCACCCAGAGACGCATTTTTGCCTCCTACCCGATCAACATCATGCATGCCAAGCTGGTTGTACCAGAGTACTAACGGCTGTTCGCCTTTATTGGACATTGAACTGATCCTTTATTAATGAATGGGCACATGGAAAATCCTGCTATTAACACAATCAGCCTGGCATAACGTTTTGGCAAACACGATCTGTTGAATCGTTAAAGCAGATTCTGCACGGCAGTTTCAGACTATAACCCGCTTTTTTAAGACGTTGCGCAAAGGATATTTTTTATCACAACCCACTCATTTAAAAGTGTTTTTCATTTCAGTGCCGCCTGAAGCGTCGTTTTTGTTGCGCAACAAGGCGGGTGAAAAAGGCAGCTTCAGGCGCGATTTTCATGGCAAATCTGTGGCGGAGAAAAGGAATATTTTCTGTCGGTTATGCTAAAACTGTACGACAAATGGTTAAGCCAGACTTCACATGCCCCCGCTGGGATTCGCGCGCCTGAACTTAACCCTGCTCCGTCTTTTCACGACTTCCTTGCACGAGGCATGCTCCATGACCACCGACAGAAGCGTTTTTTATATCTCCGACGGCACTGCGATTACCGCCGAAGTGTTAGGCCACGCTGTGCTATCGCAGTTTCCCGTAAACACCAACAGTGTCACCCTGCCGTTCGTTGAGAATGTTCAGCGCGCGCAGGCGGTTAAAGCGCAGATCAATGCCCTTTTTCAGCAAAGCGGCGTGCGTCCACTGGTCTTTTTTTCTATCGTCACGCCGGAAGTGCGCGACATCATTCTGCAAAGTGACGGGTTTTGTCAGGACATTGTTCAGGCGCTGGTCGCTCCGCTTCAGCAGGAGCTTGGTCTCGCACCGGCACCGGTCGCACACCGAACGCACGGACTGGATGCCAGCAATCTGGGTAAATACGATGCGCGTATTGCGGCGATTGATTACACCCTGGCACATGATGACGGCATTTCACTGCGCGGCCTGGAAGACGCGCAGGTCATTCTGTTAGGCGTTTCCCGTTGTGGTAAAACCCCCACCAGCCTCTATCTGGCGATGCAGTTTGGTATTCGTGCTGCGAACTATCCGTTTATTGCCGATGATATGGATAACCTGAAACTGCCGCCCGCTCTGCGCCAGCATCAGCATAAACTGTTTGGTCTGACAATTGACCCGGAACGCCTGGCGGCCATACGTCAGGAACGCGCGGAAAATACCCGCTATGCTTCCCTGCGTCAGTGTCGACTGGAGGTGGGCGAAGTGGAAGCGCTGTTCCGTACCCACCAGATTCGCTATCTCAACAGTACCAACTATTCCGTGGAAGAGATCGCCACCAAGATCCTCGATATTATGGGCCTGACGCGCCGCATGTACTGATCCGCCGCCGGCAGCGCCCTGTAACGTGGCGCTGCCGTAATTTTGCCTGCGATTGTCACGTTGGTGCTTGAATTCACAAGCTAATGGTTTATTGTGACCCTCATCACTTCCCGGTATTCCACCGCTGCGAAGAACACATTTAGAGAACACCATGAATAAAACTGACGAACTGCGCACGGCGCGCATTGGCAGCCTGATCTCTCCTGCCAGTCTGGCAGCTGAATATCCGCTTTCCTCCGCCATGGCCGATAATATCACCGCAGCACGCAAGCGCATTGCGCGCATCCTCACGGGCGACGATCCCCGTCTGCTGGTCGTGATTGGTCCCTGCTCCCTGCATGACCCGGTGGCGGCTTTAGACTATGCCCGGCGTTTAAATGTGCTGCGCGAGCAGTATCAGGACCGGCTGGAAATCGTGATGCGGGCCTATTTTGAAAAGCCACGTACGGTGGTCGGCTGGAAAGGCCTGATCTCCGATCCGGATCTGGACGGTAGCTTTGATGTGAACCGCGGCATCGGCATTGCCCGTAAGCTACTGATTGATATCAACGCCCTCGGCTTACCCACAGCAACGGAATTTCTGGATATGGTGATCGGGCAGTTTATTGCCGATCTGATCAGCTGGGGGGCCATTGGAGCCCGCACCACTGAAAGCCAGATCCATCGTGAAATGGCCTCTGCGCTCTCCTGTCCTGTCGGCTTCAAAAACGGCACCGATGGCAATGTGCGTATTGCTGTGGATGCCATTCGCGCTGCCCGAACCAGGCATATGTTCCTGTCGCCGGATAAACAGGGGCAGATGACCATTTACCAGACCAGCGGCAACCCGCACGGCCATGTGATTTTACGTGGCGGTAAACAGCCCAATTATCATGCCGCCGATGTCGCCGAGGCGACTGCCTGCCTGAATGAATTCGGCTTAGCGCCACAGCTGGTGATTGATTTCAGCCACGGCAACTGCCTGAAACAGCATCGTCGTCAGCGCGACGTTGCTGCTGATGTGGCTGAACAGATCAAAGGAGGTTCACGCGCGGTAGCGGGCGTGATGATCGAAAGTTTTATCGAAGAAGGCAATCAGAAAGTGGTGAGCGGTGAGCCCCTGACGTACGGTCAGTCCATCACCGATCCCTGCCTCAACTGGCAAGACAGCGAAGCTGTACTGGCCCTGTTAGCTGAGGCAGTTTCTCACCGTTTATAACTTAGCTGGAACAACTGACTTCCAGTGATTTGCCCCAGTCCGGCGGCCGTTGACGATACTCAGCGGCCGTCGCGTCACTGAAGGGCTGCTGAAGCGCCTGATGTAAACGGGCCAGCGCCCCGCTCTCACCCTGCTCCGCCGCCTCGATCGCCTGCTGTGCCAGATAATTTCGCAATACCAGCGCCGGATTGGCCGCTTTCATCACCTGCTGGCGCGTCGCATCGCTGACCTGCTCCTGCAACAAACGGGTGCGGTAATCCTGATACCAGCGATCAAAGGCAGCGCGATCGATAAATTCATCCCGTAACGGCGATCGCTGTTCTGACTGCTGCGTTTCACTGAGCAGGCGGAACGTCAACGTATAATCGCGCCGTTCCTGACTCATTAAGCTGAGCAGACCGGTCAGAATCGCGTTATCCCCTGCCTCTTCGGTCAGAAAGCCCAGTTTCGCCCGCATCCGCTGGCCCCAGACGCGCATCAGTTCGTTTTCATAACCGCTCAGCGCCTGCTTTAGCTGCTCGGTACTGAGTAATCCTGACAGGGCATGCGCCAGACGATTAAGATTCCACAGACCGATCATCGGCTGATTCTCGAAGCTGTAGCGCCCCTGATAATCACTGTGATTACAGATAAAGTCCGGCTGGTAGTCATCCAGAAAACCGTAAGGGCCGTAATCCATCGTCAGGCCAAGGATCGACATGTTGTCGGTATTCATCACACCATGCGCAAAGCCCACGCTCTGCCACTGCGCAATCAGGCGTGCTGTGCGCAGGACGATATCGGCGAACCACAGATAATAACGGTCGGCGTCCTCCGCCAGATGCGGCCAGTGATGACGAATGGCATACTCCGCCAGCTGTTTGACCTTGTCAGGCTGCTGGCTGTAAAAGAAGTGTTCGAAATGGCCAAAGCGCAGATGACTCGGCGCGATCCGCATCAGCATTGCACCGCGCTCAGCGGTTTCACGGTAAACCGGCTCATCGCTGATGGCTATCGTTAACGCGCGCGTGGTCGGGATCCCCAGATGGTGCAGCGCCTCCGAGGCCAGAAACTCACGCACCGTCGAGCGCACCACAGCACGACCATCGCCCATGCGAGAATACGGCGTCAGCCCTGCGCCTTTTAAATGCCAGTCGAGACGGCTGCCATCTTGCTGGCGCTGCTCACCCAGCAGAATGCCGCGCCCGTCACCCAGCTGACCTGCCCAGACGCCGAACTGATGGCCACTGTATACCTGCGCCAGCGGTTGCATACCCGGCAACAGTGACGCACCGTACCAGACACCGTGCCCCTGCCCGGTAAACAGATCGCTCTCCAGCGCCATTTCGTGCGCCAGCGGACCGTTGTGATATAACAGTCTGCCACCGGCAAGCGGGGTGGGATGTAAGGCGGTATAAGTACCCGAAAGCTCTCGAAACCAGCTGTTGTCAAAGACCATGTCTACTCCCAAACGACACCGGGTATCGTATGATAAAACCCACAGTGTAGCGTTGATAGCCGGGATTAAACAGGCGACAGTCGTGCAAATATCAGGGAGAGTGCAGGAATTGCTCGGAGTAGATCAAGGACTCAAACGCATCAGATTTCACCACCGGGAACAAGGCACCCTGCAGATGCACATTACTTAGATGGCTAACTTTATCCAGTAAAATTTCGTCATCTACGCCACAAATAATCATCCGATCGCAATGGCTACGGAAATTATCAATGATGCTTTGCATAAATGGTAAAAAAGAAGCACGTTTAGCAAGCGACTGAATAAAGTGTTTATCCAGCCTGATACAGCTAAACAGATTATCGTAAACGGCAGTCGTCGACGATTTCCCCGCGCCAAAATGCGACAGAGACAATTTAAACTCACCATATAACGCCGCGAGAAGCGGATTATTTTTTCCCAAATGGAGCGAGAGAAACGTTTCGCTGATATCCAACCTTAAAAAGGGCAGTTGTTTTATTTTACGCGTCAGAAACTCACTTTCGAGCAGGGTGCTTGCCATGCCCTCGTCTGTGGGCATAAAGGCCAGCAGGTTGTGCGTTTCGAAAAAGGTCTGATGCTTTTCCAGTAACGAAACCTGCCGCTGCAGCAGGCGCAGGCGCTGTGTCTCATCAAGCTGCGGCAACAGAACATCCTGCGGCAACGTGATAGGCGCACTTTCGTGGACGAACTGGGTAGCCAGCTCAATAGCGGTTAAGTGCCCTTCCTGGGAACAGGCGGCATAAAACCAAATTTCCGACTCATAGTCGGCCGACAGATGAATTTTCATTTTACAGCCAGTATATGTGGCGATAGTGCATCGTATATGATTAAAAACTTACTGGCAATAGTAGCAAAGGACTGATGAGATAGATATTTTTAGGCCATTACTGGCTTTAGTTTTAAGAAAATAAACTTTAAGCCAAATAATTTTTGGGACAATTCTGTAAAGTATGAAAAAGATTCCCGCTCCCAATGTTATAAATAAAATGAGTTGGTTAAAGCCAAATTAGGAATATTTTTTAGATCCGGTCATTTTCTGAATTAATCCGCACTAACCGGGCGGGCTTAGGTTGACAAATTATATGCGTCGCGCCTGCCAAAACACTTTCCGCCAGTAGACATTATCCAGCGAGGACCGAATGACGCCCTGACTGGTTGAAGCATGGATGAAGGCGTTATCCGTGTCGTAAATGCCCACATGTAAGCCATTTTCGCCACTGCCGGTCCTGAAGAACACCAGGTCGCCGGGCAGAAGGTCCTCTTTGCTGATGCGCGTGCCGATATCACTCTGGGCGGCGGTACTGCGTGGGAGCTGCAAATCAAACTTATCCCGAAATGTCAGATAGACAAAACCCGAGCAGTCAACGCCCTTGCGGCTCATGCCACCATAGCGATACGGTGTTCCCCGCCAGCTCCCCAGTTGATCGTTGAGCTGCGCGATAACGGTAATGGAGTCAGAGAGGCGACCATTGACGGGCGGTGCACGATGGCTACAGCCCACCAACAGTAACACCACGAACAGCAACCCCATGCGCATCACAGCTCATCCTTAATCAGTTATAACGGGGTAAATGTAGCGGCAAAGCCCGCTGCGTGGCAAGTCTCAGGGTAAAACCGTTAGCAGCGGACGGCCTTCCAGGGTGAGTTGTCGGAAAGGGATACCGTAGAGTGGCGTGAGCTGTTCCGGACGCAGGATTTCACAGGGTTTGCCCTGTGCCACAACAGCGCCCTGATGCAACAGCCAGACCCGATCGGCATGCCACAGGCTGTGGTTAAGGTCATGGCTGCTGGCAATCACACAAACCCCTGCACGACAGAGTTCCTGAATCAGATTATCGACAGCGTGTTGCTGCGCCACATCCAGCGCCGTCATGGGTTCGTCAAGAATCAGCAGTTTACCGTCCGCATTAATCTGCGGATCGATTTGTGCCATGACCGCACAAAGCCGGACGCGCTGCCATTCGCCCCCGGAAAGCTGATTCAGCGGTCGGGAGAGTTTTTCTGTCAACTGCAGCCGGGCGAGTAAGCTCATTAACCGCGCATCATTGTGTGGTCCTGAAGACGCCAGATGCAGACGAAGATAGTGATAAACCGGCATCATGCCGGGTGGCAGCTGCTGTTGAGGCAGCCAGCCGCGCACCCGGGCCAGCGCCGGTCCGGGCCAGTCAGCCAGCGCTTTATCCTGTAAAGTCATCTGACCGGTTATCGGCTCCAGACCGGCCAGCGCGGACAACAAGGTGCTTTTGCCCGCGCCATTCGGCCCCACCAGATGGATCAGATGCCCGGCATGAAGCGCACCGCTCACCGGTTGCAGCCGTCCGGCAACGGCAGCCGCTTGCAGGCTGAGTAACACCTACTTAGCCAGCGCGACCTTAATCGTTTCCAGAATAATCGGGTCTTCTGGCGACATATCGGGTGAGAAACGCTGGATCACGCTGCCGTCACGCCCAATCAGGAATTTTTCAAAATTCCACAAAATATCCCCTGGCGCTTTTGGTGCCCGGCCTTTACTGACCATACGCTCATAAAAGCCACTTTCTTCCGGCCGAACGGCATCCGGTTTTGCGGCCACCAGCTGCGCATAAAGCGGATGACGATGTTCACCATTCACCTCACATTTTTCGAACAGAGGAAAGGTCACACCGTAGGTGGTGCTGCAAAACGTCTTGATTTCTTCGCTGGTGCCGGGTTCCTGCTCCAGGAACTGATTGCACGGAAAACCCAGTACACTGAAGCCCTGGTCATGCCAGGCTTCATGGATATTTTCCAGTGCTTCGTATTGCGGCGTTAAACCACATTTCGAGGCCACGTTCACCACCAGCAGGACGTTGCCCTGCCAGGCAGACAGCGTGGTTTTCTCACCATCCAGCGTAACCAGTTCAGTTTGATAAATGCTCATACGGGGTTCCTGTGGTTAAGACTTGTTTGTCAGCCCAGGCTGACGTGTCGATTTGACTAACAGAACGATAAACAATGGCGCACCCAGCGTGGCCGTGACCACGCCAACAGGCAACTCAGCCGAGGCCAGTGCCAGACGGGCAATAATATCTGCCCCCAGCAGTACGCTGGCCCCTGCCAGCGCGGAGGCCGGCAGCAACGCACGATGATCGTGCAATCCCACCAGGCGTAACAGATGAGGAATGACCAGCCCGACAAATCCTATCGCCCCGGCCAGCGCAACGCTTACCCCGACCAGCCAGCCCATGGCCAGCACCAGCAGATTACGCCAGCAGACCAGAGACAGTCCTAACTGGCGCGCGGAGGTCTCACCGAGGGCCAACAGATTGAGCGCGCGGGCCGCCGTCATGCTGGCCAGAATCACCGGCAATAACGCCAGCATCATCCAGCCATAACGCCAGTCGATGCCGCTGAATCCGCCCATCATCCAGTACATCAGTTGGCGCAAATCGAGACTGCTGCTGAAATACACCGCCCAGGTCATCATCGCGCTGCAAATCATGCCCAACGCTACGCCGGTGAGCAACAAACGGCTGACGGATAAATGGCGGTGGGCAAAGTGCAGCAGAATCAGCGTAATCACCAACGCGCCCGCTATCGCCGAAAGCGAGAGGCTCCATAATGCGCCGCCGCTGAACAGCACGCCCGCCACCAGGCCAATGCCTGCCCCGCTGGACACCCCCAGCAGGCCGGGCTCGGCCAGCGGATTGGTAAACAGCGCCTGCATCATCACCCCGCTCAACGCCAGCGCCGCCCCCACCAGCATCACCGCGACGGTACGGGGTAAACGTAACTGGCCGACAAACAGCCTGCCGCTCTCACTCCACCAGGCGGCAGGCCCTATCCAGCGCTCGCCTGCACACAGGCTGACCGTAAAAAGCGCCAGTAGCAGCAGACTCAGGCCCACCAGCCATTTTTGATTTTGCCGTGTGCTGTGCCGTGCAAGTTGTTCAAGCTGGGACATAAGCGGAATTGATCTGGGTAACAGGGAATTGATTGTAAAAGGATTGCGAAAAAAAGAAATGAAAAAGGCCGCTTGCGCGGCCTTTTTAAAACACTGGGATCAGTCACTGTCTTTGGGTGTGGCGTTCTCAACGCGACTTTTAAGCTTCTGCCCTGGACGGAAGGTGACTACGCGACGTGCAGTAATCGGAATATCCTCTCCCGTTTTTGGGTTTCTGCCCGGACGTTGGTTTTTGTCACGCAGATCAAAATTACCAAACCCCGACAGTTTAACCTGTTCTCCATTTTCCAAAGCGCGGCGAACCTCTTCGAAAAACAGCTCCACTAACTCTTTTGCATCACGTTTGCTCAGCCCGAGTTTCTCAAACAGGTATTCTGACATCTCAGCTTTTGTAAGCGCCATAGGTTCAATCCCTCAAGGTTGCCTGGAATCGCTCTTTTAATGCCGCAACGCATTTGGCAACCGTCGCGGCAATCTCCTCTTCTTCGAGTGTCCGGCTGGTATCCTGCAAAATCAGGCTGATTGCGAGGCTCTTATAGCCCTCGGAAACACCCTTACCTCGGTACACGTCAAACAAGTTTACGCCAACTACCTGATTTACGCCAACTTTCTTACACTCTGCGATGATATCTGCTGCGGGCACGTTTTCCGCCACAACAACGGCGATATCTCGGCGGTTTGCCGGGAAGCGCGAAATCTCTTGCGCATCAGGCAGGACGCGGTCTGCGACCTTATTCCAAAGCAGTTCAAAGACTAAGGTGCGACCGTTGAGATCCAGCTTACGTTCAAGTTCGGGATGAACCACTCCGATAAATCCGATTCGTTCATCATGCAAATAAATTGCCGCACTTTGTCCCGGATGTAACGCCGGATTCGCTTCTGCACGGAAAGTGATGGCGTCGAGCTTACCGGTTAAATCCAGTAATGACTCTAAATCGCCTTTCAAATCATAGAAGTCAACCGCCTGGCGCGCCAGATCCCAGTGCTCTTCGAAGCGATTGCCACTCAGTACGCCGGCCAGCATCAAATCCTGACGGATACCTAAATCTGCCTGTGTATCAGGCACAAAACGCAGGCCGCTCTCAAACAGGCGCACGCGGCTCTGCTGACGATTCTGGTTATAGACCACGGCGCTCAGCAAACCGGTCCACAGCGACAGACGCATGGTGGACATATCGCTGGAAATCGGGCTTGGCAGCAGCAATGCCTCTTCGCCGGGATGCAGCAACTGCTGGACTTTTGGATCCACGAAGCTGTAGGTAATGGCCTCCTGATAGCCTTTATCCACCAGCAGCATCTTCGCGCGTTTCAGCGACAGGTTGGCTTCACGGTGCTTCGTCATTACCAGCCCGGCCTGCACCGGCACGTTCGGGATATTGTTGTAACCGTAGATGCGCGCAATCTCTTCCACCAGGTCTTCTTCGATAGCCATATCGAAGCGCCAGGTCGGTGCGACCGCCTGCCATTCCTGATTGCCTACGTTCACCTGACAACCGAGGCGGGTCAGAATGTCGGTCACCTGGGCATCGCTGACCACATGACCGATTAAGCGATCCAGCTTCTCACGACGTAAGGTGATGGTGGCAGGCACCGGCAACGCGGCCTCTACCGTCTGATCGATAACCGGACCGGCTTCGCCGCCACAGATGCTCAGCAGCAGCTGCGTCGCCCGCGCCATCGCCTTGTGCTGCAGCGCCGAATCCACACCACGCTCGTAACGATGTGAAGCATCCGTATGCAAACCATGACGACGCGCCCGGCCGGTAATCGCCAGCGGCTCAAACCAGGCGCATTCCAGTAAAATATTTTGCGTTTCGGTGTTTACGCCGGAATGCTCACCGCCAAAAATGCCGCCCATCGCCAGCGCTTTCTGGTGGTCAGCAATGACCAGCGTATCGCTGCTGAGTCTGGCTTCTGTACCGTCCAGCAGCGTGAGTGCTTCGCCCTCTTCTGCCATGCGCACCACGATCCCGCCGTCAAGACGATCCAGATCGAAGGCATGCATCGGCTGACCCAGCTCCAGCAGCACGTAGTTGGTGATATCCACGACCGGATCGATAGAGCGAATACCGCAGCGGCGCAGTTTCTCTCTCATCCACAGCGGCGTTGCTGCGGCAACGTTCACGCCTTTGACCACCCGGCCTAAATAGCGAGGACAGGCATTGGTCGCGTCAACGCGAATCGGGAAGGTATCGGGAATCGTGGCAGTGACCGGCTCGATGGCGGGCGTATTCAGCGGCAGGCCGTTCAGGACCGCAACATCCCGAGCGATGCCCATGATGCCCAGACAGTCAGCGCGGTTAGGCGTCACGCTGATTTCGATGGTGTTGTCATCTAACTGCAGATAGTCACGGATATCGGTGCCCACAGGCGCATCGGCAGGCAGTTCAATAATGCCATTGTGATCATCGGAAATACCCAGCTCCGAGAACGAGCACAGCATGCCTTCCGAGGGTTCACCGCGCAGCTTTGCGGCTTTGATTTTGAAATCGCCCGGCAGAACGGCACCCACGGTGGCGACGGCCACTTTCAGGCCCTGACGACAGTTCGGCGCACCGCACACGATATCCAGCAGACGATCGCCCCCGGTGTTGATTTTGGTCACGCGCAGCTTGTCGGCATTCGGGTGCTGACTGCACTCTACGACCTCACCGACCACCACGCCATGAAACGCGCCAGCCACTGGCTCAACGCCATCCACTTCCAGACCCGCCATGGTGATTTGTTCTGACAGCGCTGCGCTGTCAAGGGCTGGATTTACCCATTCGCGTAACCAGAGTTCACTGAATTTCATTGGATAACCTGCCCTTACTTAAATTGTTTGAGGAAACGTAAATCATTTTCGAAGAATGCGCGTAAATCGGTCACGCCGTAACGCAGCATGGTCAGACGCTCCATGCCCATACCAAAGGCGAAGCCCGAGTAGACTTCCGGATCGATACCGACGTTGCGCAGCACGTTAGGATGCACCATGCCGCAGCCCAGCACTTCCAGCCACTTGCCGTTTTTCCCCATCACATCCACTTCCGCAGACGGTTCGGTGAACGGGAAGTAAGACGGACGGAAACGGATCTGCAAATCTTCCTCAAAGAAGTTGTTCAGGAAATCGTGCAGCGTGCCTTTCAGGTTGGTGAAGTTGATGTTCTTATCGACGATCAGGCCTTCCATCTGGTGGAACATCGGCGTGTGCGTCTGATCGTAGTCGTTACGGTACACGCGGCCCGGGGCGATAATGCGCAGCGGCGGCTGCTGGTTTTTCATCGTGCGGATCTGTACGCCGGATGTCTGCGTACGCAGCAGGCGAGTGGCATCGAACCAGAAGGTGTCGTGATCGGCACGTGCCGGGTGATGGCCGGGGATATTCAGCGCGTCAAAGTTATGGTAATCGTCTTCAATTTCCGGGCCGGTCACCACCGCAAATCCCAGTTCACCAAAGAAGGTTTCAATGCGATCGATAGTCCGGGTAACCGGATGCAGCCCACCGTTTTCGATACGGCGTCCCGGCAGCGAGACATCGATGGTTTCCGCCGCCAGACGGGCGTTGAGCGCCGCCGACTCCATCGCTTCTTTGCGGGCATTCAGACGATCTGTCACCTGCTGTTTGGCTTCGTTAATCACGGCACCGGCTGCTGGACGCTCTTCTGCTGGCAGCTCACGCAACGTGGTCATCTGCAAAGTCAGATGCCCTTTTTTCCCCAGATATTCGACGCGCACCGCGTCAAGGGCGGCGATATCGGTCGCCCCGTCGATGGCCGCCGTGGCGTTCGCCACCAGTTCTGCTAGTTGGGACATGTTTTCCTCTTTTTCCAGTCAGGCTGGTTAGTACTTGTTGGGACCTGCCGGTCCAATATGCCAGCGCCAAAAATAAAAAAGCCTCCACGTGGGAGGCTTTCAGCGCGATTTTTCGTTTCTTTTCTTATGCGCAAAAGCCCCTGATTGTCAGGCGCTAAAGTAAAAAAAGAAACGGAAAATAGCAGCATTCATGCTTGCGTTACCTTGTCGTGATACTCAACGGCACTATTGAAAAGCGCAGAGGCGAAAAAGTCAATCTTTTGCTCAGGTTACAGGTAATAAAAAAGGGAGCAAGCTCCCTTTTTCAACTGACTTACGCCAGAGCTGATTTCGCTTTTTCTACCAGTGCAGTGAATGCCACTTTGTCGAATACAGCGATGTCGGCCAGGATTTTACGGTCAATTTCAATGGCTGCTTTTTTCAGACCATTGATGAAACGGCTGTAAGACATACCGTTCTGACGCGCCGCTGCGTTGATACGCGCGATCCACAGCTGACGGAACTGACGCTTACGTTGACGACGGTCGCGGTAAGCATACTGACCAGCTTTGATAACAGCCTGGAAGGCAACGCGGTAAACACGTGAACGTGCACCGTAGTAACCTTTAGCTTGTTTTAAGATTTTTTTGTGACGTGCGCGAGCAACTACACCACGTTTTACACGAGCCATTTAGCTCTCCTGTTTAATATTCTGAATTAATTAAAAAAATTTACTTATGCGTACGGCAGGCAGGCAACAACCAGACCCAGATCGCCTTTAGACACCATGCCTTTCGGACGCAGGTGACGTTTACGCTTGGTAGATTTCTTAGTCAGAATATGACGCAGGTTCGCGTGTTTACGCTTGAAGCCGCCAGAAGCGGTCTTCTTGAAGCGCTTAGCCGCGCCACGTACAGTTTTAATCTTTGGCATTTTAAAAAATATCCACTTCGCATTGTTGATAACATGACCCAGACAGGCGAACAACAAACCGCACAACGCGAGCGCTGCGCGGTCATTGCTACTTGAATGCCTACTGTTTCTTCTTAGGTGCGAGCACCATGATCATCTGGCGGCCTTCGATCTTCGAAGGGAAGGATTCGACAATAGCCAAATCCAGATCATCACACAGGTCTTTACGGACGCGGTTAAGCACTTCCATACCGATCTGCTGGTGCGCCATCTCACGACCGCGGAAACGCAGCGTGATTTTGGCTTTATCGCCTTCTTCCAGAAAGCGAATCAGGTTGCGTAGTTTGACCTGATAGTCGCCATCGTCGGTTCCAGGACGGAATTTAATTTCCTTAACCTGAATAACTTTTTGCTTCTTCTTCTGTTCCTTAGAAGATTTGCTTTTTTCATAGAGGAACTTGCCGTAATCCATAATGCGGCAAACCGGCGGTTCGGCGTTCGGGCTGATTTCAACTAAATCTACACCCGCTTCCTCAGCTTTTTCCAAAGCTTCGCGTAGACTGACAATACCAAGTTGCTCGCCTTCAACGCCTGTTAAGCGCACTTCTGTTGCGCGAATTTCACTGTTGATGCGATTCGGACGCGTAGGTTGTACTCGTTTTCCGCCTTTAATACCTTATTCCTCCAATTGGTGAAGATTGCGGCTGCGAATCTCTTGCTGCAGCTTCTCAACAAACACATCGACATCCATCGACCCAAGGTCTTTACCACGGCGGGTGCGAACGGCCACTTTGCCAGCTTCCACCTCTTTATCACCACAGACCAACATATAAGGGACGCGACGTAATGTGTGCTCGCGGATTTTAAAGCCTATCTTCTCGTTTCTCAAGTCCGCTTTCACACGAATGCCAGCATTCTGCAATTTACGTGTCAAAGTCTCAACATATTCTGCCTGACCGTCGGTAATATTCATGACGACAGCCTGCACTGGTGCCAGCCAGCTAGGGAAGAAACCGGCAAACTCTTCGGTCAAAATACCGATAAAGCGTTCCATCGACCCCAGAATCGCACGGTGAATCATCACGGGCGTCTGACGATCGTTGTTTTCACCCACGTAAGTGGCATCCAGACGTTTAGGCAGGGAAAAGTCTAGCTGAACTGTTCCGCACTGCCAGGCACGGTCAAGGCAATCGTATAGAGTAAATTCAATTTTCGGGCCGTAGAAGGCGCCCTCACCCGGCTGGTATTCAAACGCAATGTTGTTTTCATTGAGCGCCGCAGCCAGATCCTCTTCTGCACGATCCCAGGTTTCATCAGAACCGATGCGTTTTTCAGGACGGGTAGACAGTTTCACCACGATCTTTTCAAAGCCAAAGGTGCTGTACATGTCGTAAACCATGCGGATACAGCTGTTCACTTCGGCGCGCAGTTGATCTTCCGTACAGAAAATATGGGCATCATCCTGAGTAAAGCCACGAACGCGCATCAGACCATGTAACGCACCTGAGGGTTCATTACGGTGGCAGCTCCCGAATTCGGCCATACGCAGTGGCAAATCGCGATAGGATTTCAGCCCCTGATTAAAGATTTGCACATGACCCGGGCAGTTCATTGGCTTGATGCAGTACTCACGGTTCTCCGAAGAGGTCGTAAACATCGCATCTTTGTAGTTTTCCCAGTGACCGGTTTTTTCCCACAGCACGCGGTCCATCATGAACGGACCTTTTACTTCCTGGTACTGGTACTCTTTCAGCTTACTGCGGACGAACACTTCCAGTTCACGGAAAATTGTCCAGCCGTCATTATGCCAGAAAACCATACCCGGCGCTTCTTCCTGCATATGGTAGAGGTCGAGCTGTTTACCGATCTTACGGTGGTCGCGCTTCGCCGCTTCTTCCAGACGCTGCAGATAGGCAGACAGCTGCTTTTTATCGGCCCAGGCGGTGCCGTAGATGCGCTGCAACATTTTGTTGTCGCTGTCGCCACGCCAGTAGGCGCCTGAAATTTTCTGCAGTTTGAAATGGTGACAAAAACGCATATTCGGTACGTGCGGACCGCGGCACATATCGACGTATTCTTCATGATGATACAGCCCAGGGCGATCATCATGGCTGATATTCTCGTCCAGGATGGTGGTCTTATAGACTTCACCCCGCGCCGCGAAGACATCGCGCGCTTCCTGCCAGCTGACCTTCTTCTTCACGACATCGTAGTTGGTCTCAGCCAACTGATGCATGCGTTTTTCCAGCAGCTCAATATCTTCCTGGGTCAGCGTGCGATCGATGTCGACATCATAGTAGAAACCGTTGTCGATAACCGGACCAATAGCCATTTTCGTGTCGGGCCACAGCTGCTTAATGGCATGGCCTAACAGGTGCGCGCAAGAGTGACGGATGATTTCAAGACCCGCTTCGTCTTTTGCAGTAATAATGGCGACAGACGCGTCGTCGGTGATGGGATCAACCGCATCGACCAGTTCACCGTTCACTCGTCCGGCGATACAGGCTTTGGCCAGACCGGGGCCGATATCAAGCGCGATGTCCATCACGCTGACAGGGCGATCATAAGTGCGCTGGCTGCCATCAGGAAGCGTAATTACAGGCATAGAATGTCCTTAGTTGCAGTGGTAAGCCACACGAAAGCCTACATACAAAATTGAGTAGTTTGATTCACCTGGCGTGAAATCAGACCCACATTGTCGGAATGTCGCCAGGAAGTTGATGCGGCACGAATAATAGCAGTTTTCAGACGTGAGCAAAACCCATGCCTTTCCGCTAACTCTCAGACAGATCAAAAAAAAGCGGCCAGGCCCCAGGCCAGACCGCTTCTCCGTCAGACAGAGTTAACGCGGATTACATCGCGTACGTCAGCATGACCGTGGTTTTGGTATCCGTATGGTCGGGCGCAGACTCAGGTGGATTGTTGTTCCAGGTGACGTTATACGCCAGTTTCAGGGCGAAATGGTCGTTAATCGCTACCTGTAAGCCCGTTTCAGAGTTCACTGTCGTATCGTCACCCAGTGAGCTCAGCACGGAAACACCCTGAATGAATTTGGTGGTATCTGTCAGCTGCCACTGGTAGCTCACCGCACCGTAAGCCAGCGCCTGCGTTTTATGGCCACCTTCGCGGTAATCGTCGTAACGGACACCAGGACCGAATTCCGCACGCAGTGAATGCACCGGGCCATTCAGGATCTGACGACCATAACCGGCGGTCAGGACATCGCGTCCGTCATAACCATTGTAACGGTCACTTAACCAGCTTGCCTGACCAAACAGGTAGTCATAGGCGCTCATGTTGTAACGCGAACGCGCACCTACGTTATAGGTTTCGGACGAGCGCTCATCGTTTGCAGAGGTATTCGCGGCATTGCCCCACAAGCTGTAGGCCATTGATTCTGTATACCAGGTCATGTTGGTCTGTGCGGTCAACGATGAGCTGGTGGTGTTACCGGTTTGCGCCAGGTAACCTGCAGAGGCCGATCCTTCAAAAGGCTTTTTCGCCGTTGAAGGGTCATCCATCGCGGTGAAGACCGCGTTATCGGCCAGCGCCTGGTGACAAAACGCTCCGGCAGAGAGCAATAGAACAGCAGACAGCTTGTTAAAGGCGTTCATTAAGTGTGATCCGTGCAACAGTTTTGAAAACGAAGATTCTGAAGGGTTTCCCGGTGCGATCAATCCCCTTTACCGTAACTTTTGTAAAGAGATATGAATTCGCTCAGAACATCATGCATTAGCGTAACGTCCCGTATTTGCTGGACGTTAACCTGAGTTCGGCGCGCATTATAGAGTTGTTTTTGCCAAATAACATCTGTTCGTTTACATGATTTACATACGTTCGGGTCGCCAGCATCCGCACAAACGGTAAACAGTTTAGTCCGAATTGTTGGCTCATCCCCTTCATTATTCGCCTGTTTTTTCACCCTGTACTACGCTGTGTGATATTTAACCCTTTCGAGGTGCAAAATGAGCAGTGGAGATCTACATCGCTATGTCGTGACCTTTCATTATCAGGAAGCCGGACTCAGTGACGTTCTGAACCTGACCGGTGCTCTGACATCAGGGGGCTTCTCTACCACGTTAATGGATGACAGTGGCACCGCCCATGAGCTTGGCACCAACAGTTTTGGCATTGTCACCACACTGGATGAGGCCGCGCTAAAACAGCAGGCTCTTGCCGCGGGCGAAAGCGCGCTGGGCCAGAAACCCGACGTGACGTTGACCACGCTTGACGACTTTCTGCGCCAAGCAACAGGTGCCGCAGACTAGTCTGTGCACACGCGCAGATTTTTATCGCGTGCGTCCGCGTTACAATTGAACTCAGGCAGCGAATAAAGAGGATAACCCGATGTGGTCAGCCATTAGTCGTCTGTTAAACGAGCAATTTGGCAACGCCGAAATTACCCAACGTCACGAACTCCCCGGGGGGGATGTGCATCCCGCCTGGCTCATCCGCTATGGTGAGCAGGATGTGTTTGTGAAGTGCAACAGCCGCGATAAAGTGTCCCTGTTTAGCTGGGAAGCCGATCAACTCGCCCTGCTGCGCCGTACCCAGACGGTCCGCGTTCCGGACGTTTATGGCGTTGGCAGCGATCGTGACTACAGTTTCCTGCTGCTGGAATATATCAAACCTCAGCCCCTGGATCCGCAGAGCGCCTACCAGTTAGGCCAGCAGTTGGCGCGTCTGCATCAGTGGAGCGAGCAACCTCAGTTCGGGCTTGATTTCGATAATAATCTGACCTCTACACCACAGCCCAACAGCTGGTTGCGGCGCTGGTCAGTTTTCTTTGCGGAGCAACGAATCGGCTGGCAACTGCAGATTGCCGCTGAGAAAGGCATTCTGTACGGCGATGCCGAACGGATTATTGATTGTGTGCAACGGACCCTGGCGTCCCATCACCCTCAACCTTCCCTGCTCCACGGCGATCTGTGGCCAGCTAACTGTGCGGGCAGCGAGACTGGCCCCTGGATTTTCGATCCTGCCTGTTACTGGGGCGACCGGGAATGCGACCTGGCGATGCTGAGCTGGTTTACCGATCTGCCGAAGGCGATCTTTGACGGTTATCACCAGAGCTGGCCATTACCCGATGGCTTTTCGCAGCGTCAGCCGGTTTATCAGCTTTACTATCTCCTGAACCGGGCCAACGTGTTTGGCGGCAACTGGCTGGGCGCGGCGCAGTTTGCCGTGGGCCAGTTGCTGGATGACGATGCACGGGCAGCCGGTCAGGTGAAACCGGCCTGATCGTTTAGAGAAAACCAAGCAGAGAAAGCAGAAAGTAACCGGCGATGGCAATCACCAGCGGCAGGATGTAGAGCGGGAAAATCTGCAGAAAAATGGTGTGGCGCGGGACCCGTACCTTTTCTTCCAGCTGCTGCCGGGTCCGGCCATCGCTGCCTTTTGCCTGCTCAAGAATCATCTGATCTTCAATCCCTTCCCGCACATGGCGCACCTGACGTCCCATGCGCGCACCGGACGCTTCCAGCGCCAGCCCGACAAAAATCAAAATATAGATAAACCAGAAGCCCAGATTCATCTGTCCATTGAACTCGGGCACCGGTGAGTTTTGCCAGAACACATTCAGAAACGGCGTATTAAAGCGAATCATATCCACCATGACATGAATGAAATCCAGCATCACGGCATCAATACCGGGTTTCTTTTCACTGTGCTTAAACAAAAAGCTCAGCAGTGAAATGATGGTAGACAGCAACGCGAGTAAAAAAATCACCCAGCCAGCGACACGCTTAAGGATGGCAATGCGGCCAGCCTGTTGATAGGTCATGATATCTCCTGAACCCAAAATCCCATTTGCTTCAGTCTACCTGCCCTTGCAGAATTTTCCCAAAAAAAAGAGCGGTCTGCGCCCGTTTCGCCTCATCTGCGCACCAACCCTGTGTTCATGCTAAGGTAGCCTGAACTTTTTAAGGAGCGACACATGTCTTACCACCGCCCTGTTTTTGCAGCTTTATTTGATATGGATGGATTGTTGATTGATTCTGAACCTCTCTGGGATCAGGCTGAAATGGACATCTTCTCAACCCTGAATATCGATTTGACCCGACGCCACGAATTACCTGATACGCTCGGATTACGTATCGATCAGACGGTGCGCATGTGGTACGAAACGTTGCCCTGGTCGGGACCGAGTCAGGAAGCGGTCACACAGCGTATCATCACCCGTGCAATGGAACTGATTGCGATAAACCGCCCGCTTCTGCCCGGCGTTGAGTCCGCCCTCTCATTGTGCAAACAGCACGGCCTTAAGACCGGCCTGGTTTCCGCATCGCCCCGCTTCATGCTGGAACAGGTACTGGCGATGTTTAACCTGAAGCACTATTTTGATGTGCTGTCTTCCGCCGAACATCTGCCCTACAGCAAGCCGCATCCGCAGGTCTACCTCAACGCCGCCGAGGCGCTGGGCATTGATCCGCTTCACTGCGTCGCGCTGGAAGATTCGGTGAACGGCATGGTAGCAAGCAAAGCCGCACGAATGCGATCAATTGTGATTCCGGCAGCCAGCCATCAGGATGATGCCCGCTGGGCGCTTGCCGACGTGAAGCTGAGCAGCCTGACGCAGTTAACGCGGGAGCATTTGCAGGCTTAACCGCAAAGGCGCTGTAACCTGTTGCATCCCCTTAAAAAATTAACGCTTCGTTACAGCGTCACAGGTTCTCATTTACTGGATAAATTCCTATACTGGATGCATTGACAGTTTCTTTTGCAGCCAGGTTTATCATGACGGCCGAAGGCCATATCTTTTTTGCTGTTGCCAGCGCCATTTTTGCGAAACGGGCCGAGCTCACCCCGGTGATGGCTCAGGCGGACTGGTGGCATTTAATTCCCGCCAGCCTGCTGACCTGCCTGCTGCCTGACATCGATCATCCTAAGTCATTGCTGGGCCAGCGCCTGCGCTGGTTGTCGCATCCCATTGCCCGGGCATTTGGTCATCGCGGGTTCACCCACAGCCTGCTTGCCGTCGCGGCTGGCCTGTGGCTGTTTCAGATTAACGTGCCGAAAAGCTGGCCGGTGCCCGCCGATGTTCTGCAGGGCATGACGCTGGGTTACCTGAGCCACATTGTGGCCGATATGCTCACTCCGGCCGGCGTTCCTCTGCTCTGGCCCTGTCGCTGGCGTTTTCGTCTGCCCATTCTGAACAGCCAAAAAGGCAATCAACTGGAGCGCGCTCTGTGCCTGTGCCTGATGGCTTACGCGCTGTGGTTCCCGCCAGGGATGCCTGCGTTTGGCGAAAATGGCTGGCCCACTCAGGTATTTGATACCTTGCAAAACGGCGTCAGCCGCCTCCTGTCCGGGCATTCCGGCTCCTGAGCCACTGGCCGCTCAAGCAACGTTATAAGCTATTCCATTTGGATATAAGATCGCACTAAATTCACCTGATACCATTTCCGGACACCTGTATGAACAATAACTACTTTTGCTTTCCTTACCAGGGGAATGCTGCATGATTCGGAGTTTCTATGGATATCCCTTTAACGCTTAATATCATTGCCTTTGTGGTGCTGCTGCTTCTGCTGTCACGCCTGAGCCGCGCCAACTGGAGTCTGTCAAAAAAAGTGCTGGTCGGGTTAGTGTTTGGCGTCGCGTTTGGCCTGGCGCTGCAGTTTATTTACGGCAGTAACAGCGATACGGTCAAAGCGTCAATTGGCTGGTTTAACGTGGTCGGTAACGGCTATGTCCAGCTGTTGCAGATGATCGTGATGCCGCTGGTCTTTGTCTCAATTCTGAGCGCGGTGGCGCGCCTGCATAACGCCTCTTCGCTGGGCAAAATCAGTTTCCTGACCATTGGGGTGCTGCTGTTTACGACCGCGATTGCGGCGCTGGTCGGGGTTTTCGTGACCGGGCTGTTCCATCTTAATGCAACCGGCCTGGTACAGGGTGCCCAGGAAACGGCGCGTCTGAGCGCCATCCAGAATAACTATGTAGGCAAAGTGGCCGATCTGACGGCGCCGCAGCTTATCCTGTCCTTTATCCCGAAAAACCCCTTTGCCGATTTAACCGGTGCCAGCCCCACCTCGATTATCAGTGTCGTCATCTTCGCAGCCTTTTTAGGCGTGGCGGCCCTGCACCTGCTTAAAGATGACGAAGTGAAAGGGCAGCGTGTCCTGACGGCGATCGATACGCTGCAGTCATGGGTGATGAAGCTGGTGCGCCTGATCATGAAACTGACGCCTTACGGCGTGCTGGCGCTGATGACTAAAGTGGTTGCCGGATCGAACCTGCAGGACATCATTAAGCTGGGTAGCTTCGTGGTCGCATCCTATCTGGGCCTGGGCATTATGTTTGTGGTACACGGTCTGCTGCTGTCCGTAAATGGCATCAACCCTATGCGCTTTTTCCGCAAAGTCTGGCCCGTGCTGACCTTTGCCTTCACCAGCCGCTCCAGTGCCGCCAGCATTCCGCTGAACGTGGAAGCGCAAACCCGTCGTCTGGGCGTGCCGGAATCCATTGCCAGTTTCTCGGCGTCGTTTGGCGCTACGATCGGGCAGAACGGTTGTGCCGGTCTTTATCCGACCATGCTGGCCGTGATGGTAGCGCCGACAGTGGGCATTAACCCGTTTGATCCGCTGTGGATTGCCACTCTGGTGGGCATTGTGACGTTGAGCTCAGCGGGCGTTGCCGGTGTCGGCGGTGGCGCGACTTTCGCGGCGTTAATCGTGCTGCCCGCGATGGGCCTGCCCGTCACGCTGGTCGCACTGCTGATTTCGATCGAGCCGTTGATCGATATGGGCAGAACCGCGTTGAACGTGAATGGTGCAATGACCGCAGGTTCCCTGACCAGTCGCTGGCTGGGCCTGACAGACCGACGCGTTCTTGAGCAAGACGAACACCGTGAATTAGAGCACAGCTAATCACAGCTGACCTGGCACCCGGTGCCAGGTCTTCTCCCTTTTCCCTGCCTGTTTCTCCTTATTTCCCCTCTCTCTTTACATTCACGTTAAGGAAACGTTAAGCGTGGTAAAGGGGCAATAATACGTGCGCTTTCTGCTTGTTTTTGGACGCTAAAAGGAGAATTCTGCAGCGAGTCACAGCAGGAGAATGCACATGAAAACGGTTATCGCTTCATTCCTCGCGTTAGCGATGATTACGCCCAGCGCAGTGTTTGCGCGCCCCGGCGACTGGGGGCCCGGCCCTCACTGGTACCGGCCCGGCCCAGGCTGGCATGGTCCTGCGCCACGCTGGCATGGTCCTGACCATTTCCACGTTCTGCCACTGGCGGCAACGGCGGTTCTGATTGGGGGATTAACCTACTATTTGCTGAATGGCAGTTATTATCAGCGACACGGTGATGAGTACGTGGTTGTTGAGCCGCCTGCTCCGACCTATGTCAGCAGCGTCGGCGGTATGCGGGTGCTGGATTTTAATGGCCGACGGTTCTACGTGCAGGACGGGCATTACTATCAGCGGGAGATTAACGGCAGCTACGTTGAAGTGCCGCGTCCGGCTGGACTGTAGAGATAAAAAAACGGCTCGCCATAAGCGAGCCGTTTTTTCAGGTCAGCAAAAATTTACTGCTTAACCTGCGGATCGGTATCGTATTCAGCACAGCTCTGGAAGCCGTAGTTCATCACGCGACCCATATCGTTATAGCTCACGAAGTAAGTCTGTGCTTTACCGTCACGCTCGCCAATCACATAGGTCTGACAGGTACCGCGCGCATGCACCATGGTGATTTCAGTTGAAGCAGGGCCAGCAATCTGACGGACCTGCTGGCGGGTCATGCCTTTTTTGACGTCCTTAACCACTGGCTTAGTCACGTAGCTTTCCGCACGATCGTAAGTCGTACAACCAGAGAGCGCAGCCAGCGTCAGCGCTGCAGCGATACATCCCATCACTTTATTCATCTTGTTGTTCCTCATTTTTTGTCCATGTGGTGAAAAGCCTGGAACATAAAACGGTTTTTATCAAGTTAATGACAGACTTAAACTCAATCTGTCTCGCGGGATTTGTTAAAATGCGCCGGAACAGACCAGGCATGCTGGCTCACTGCACCATTGCGTGTTGGCCAGTGCCGTTTTTACAGGCACAAAAGACGCGCTGAATGCACTTTTGTGACAACGTCACTTAAACATTATCATCAGAGGCCAAATGACGCTTTCCTCACCCAACCGGCTGGTTTACGCCATCACCCTGGGATTACTGGCTGCGCTGGGACCGTTGTGCATCGATCTGTATCTGCCCGCCCTGCCGCAGTTAGCCAGTGACCTGGCTACGCCAACGTCTACCGCACAGCTCAGCCTTACCGCTGGCCTGCTGGGACTGGGCGCCGGTCAGCTTCTGTTTGGTCCCATGAGCGACAAATTTGGTCGTCTGCGCCCTCTGACCCTGTCACTGACGTTGTTGTTTATCGCGTCGCTGGGCTGCGCCCTTGCCCAGACTATCGATCAACTGTTACTGGCTCGTCTGTTTCAGGGATTAGCGGGAGCGGGCGGTGCGGTGCTGTCACGGGCGGTTGCGCGCGATATGTATAATGGCCATGAACTGACGCGCTTTTTTGCGCTGCTGATGCTGGTTAACGGCCTTGCCCCTATTGGCGCCCCCGTACTGGGCGGTGCCCTGATGACCGTGCTGGACTGGCGCGGTATTTTTGTTGTGCTGAGCGGCATCGCCATTTTGCTCATCCTGCTGGCGCGCGGGAAACTGCATGAAAGTCTGCCCGTTGATCGGCGGAGTCAGGGCTCGGTTTTTGCTGCTTATGCTGCACTGGGGCAGGTCATCACCCACCGTGCCTTTATGGGTTTCTGCCTGACGCAAGGGTTTATGATGTCGGGCATGTTCGCCTATATCGGCGCATCGCCGTTCGTGCTGCAGGAAATCTATGGTCTGTCACCCCAGGCGTTCAGCTTTTGCTTTGCCGCCAACGGTATCGGTTTAGTGATTGCCTCACAGACCAGCGCCCGCCTCTGCCCGCTGTGGGGTGAATATCGCGTCCTGAAAGGCGGCCTGATGCTGGCATTCGTGGCCTCCAGCGCGCTGCTGGCCGCCGGGTTAACGCACGCCCCGCTCCCGCTGCTGCTGGTTGCGCTGTTCTTTTCGATTGCCAGCAATGGTGTCATTGCCACCACCGCCGCCTCACTGGCGATGCAAAGTCAGGGGCAACGTGCCGGTAGCGCATCGGCTGTCATTGGCGTGACGATGTTCACTCTGGGCGCACTCGCCGTGCCGGTAACCGGGATGGGCGGCACATCAGTAATCAGTATGACGTTGACGATATTTGGTTGCTTCATGCTGGCTATACTGACCTTTATCGTTTTGGCAAAAAAACCTCCGCTGAGGTAAAAATTGTCGGATTCAGACCAGCAAAAAGAAAACATCACCCGCTTTGGCTTGTTGTTTTCGGGGATGCGCGTTAGCTTTAAGACAGGCTTTGTATTGTGCCGGCTGGCTAAAGACTTAAGGAGATGTTGATGTCACTGCAGCAGGAAATCATTACCGCACTGGGTGTGAAACCCACTATCGATCCGCAGCAGGAAATTCGTACCAGCGTGGATTTCCTCAAAGCGTATTTAACGCGCCACAGCGGCCTGAAGGCGTTAATACTCGGTATCAGCGGCGGACAAGATTCTACCCTGACGGGCAAGCTGGCCCAGATGGCGATCACGGAGCTTCGCCAGGAAACAGGCGATAACGACTACACCTTTATCGCGGTGCGTCTGCCTTACGGCGTGCAGGCTGATGAGCAGGACTGCCAGGATGCGCTGGCCTTCATCCAGCCAGACCGCTCGCTGGTGGTCAATATTAAAGAAGCGGTGCTGGCCAGTGAGCGCGCGCTGAAAGACGCCGGCATTGTGCTGTCGGATTTCGTCCGCGGCAATGAGAAAGCCCGTGAGCGTATGAAAGCGCAGTACAGCATTGCCGGTATGACCAAAGGCGTGGTGGTGGGCACCGACCATGGCGCAGAAGCCGTCACGGGCTTCTTTACCAAGTACGGCGATGGCGGCAGCGATATTAACCCTATCTTCCGCCTCAATAAGCGCCAGGGCAAACTGCTGCTGAAAACGCTGGGTTGCCCGGAACATCTGTATCTGAAAAAACCGACCGCCGATTTAGAAGACGATCGCCCCGGTCTGCAGGATGAAGTCGCACTGGGCGTCACCTACGACATGATCGATGACTACCTTGAAGGGAAAACGATCGATCCGGACAGCGCGAAAATCATTGAAGGCTGGTATCTGAAAACCGAGCACAAACGTCGACCGCCTATCACTGTTTTCGACGATTTCTGGAAATAACGCCGCCGACCCTTGCCGCCCGGCAAGGGTTGCCTTAACTGCTGAAACCCCATGTCCGTAACGTTACACGAACGCCACCCTGACCGGGCTGAGCGCAATTTTACTCTGGAGTACGACCCTGGGTCTGCTGCGTAGCGTCAGTGAGGCTTTTGGCCCCACCGGCGGTGCCGCCCTGATCTATTCCATCACCGCCCTGCTGTTGTGCCTGACAAGAGGCCTGCCCGATCCGCGTGTCCTGCCCCGTCGCTATCTGCTGGCACTGGCGGCAGCCCTGGCCTGGGCGCTTTATAACAATGTGACACGCCGTCATGCATGCGGTAGCAACGGTGTTTCACTGTTTTTTATCGTCACCGCGCTGGCGCAAGTGCTGTTCGTGGATGCCTCTACCGCCGTGGCCTACTCTGCCTGGAACGACGGCATTCAGCAGGGAAATTTGCCCCTGCTGGCGACCGCCTCCTGTTTTACGCCCGTGCTGTCCGCCTTGCTGGCCAGCTTATGGCTGGGCCTGACACCGCCCGCCAGCTTCTGGCAAGGTGTTGCCCTGATCACCGCAGGCTCGCTGATCGGCTGGCGGGCAACATACCGGTTATGAATCTGAGGCTGGCGATCATTTGACCTGCCTGTTATGCTGTATGGACAACCAGTATAGGGAGTTCGTTTTGGCAAGACGTGCAGCAACCCACCGCCTCGAATTTGATGCGGCAGCGATTTATGAATACCCGGAACATTTGCGTGAATGGCTGGAAGGCTTGCCCAACCTGCCCGGCGTGTATACCTTTCATGGCGAAAGCGACACGCTGCCGTTATACATTGGCAAAAGCGTTAACCTGCGTTCGCGCGTCATGTCTCATTTCCGAACACCTGATGAAGCCAAAATGTTGCGCCAGTCGCGACGCGTTAGCTGGATCCCCACGGCGGGCGATCTCGGCGCGTTGCTACTGGAGGCGCAGATGATTAAAACTCAGCAGCCGCTCTTCAATAAACGCCTGCGCAAAAATCGCCAGCTCTGCTCGCTGCAAATTACGCCCGAAGGGAAACCACAGGTCGTGTATGCGCGCGATGTCGATTTCAGTCAGTCGCCCAACCTGTTTGGTTTATACCGCAGTCGCTTCGCTGCCCTGGAACGGCTGAAACAGCTGGCCGATGAGTATCAGCTTTGCCACGGCTTATTAGGTCTGGAAGCACTGAGCCCCAGCCGGGGCTGTTTCCGCTCAGCGTTACGCCGCTGTGCGGGTGCCTGCTGTGGCAAAGAGTCCGTGAGCGATCATCAGGACCGACTGTTGGCGGCGCTGGAAAACGTCCGCGTCTTCTGCTGGCCCTGGCAGGGGGCGGTGGCGCTGGTGGAAGAAGGGAAACAGATGACGCAGATTCATGTCATTGACCACTGGTTCTATCTGGGCTCAGTTGACTCGATTGAAGAAGCCAGACGGCTGAAACGGGGTAAAGGCGGGTTCGACCACGATGGTTATAAGATCCTGTGCCGTCCGGTGTTGTCCGGCCAGTATCCGGTCATTCCGCTCTGAAGCGCCTGCTGACGGCACAAAAGGCGGACATATGACGACCTGCAACGCAACCCTGAGTTGACCGCGTGACGCGACAGAACCGCCCTTTTCCTTAACCGCCTTCCCGCTGGCGCGCGTGCATAAAAAAACCGCCGACACTGCCCACGCAACGTGGACAAGGCCGGCGGTCTCAGACCGGTTTTAGTGATTAACCCGAAGCTTATTCAGCAGGGGCCGGAGCCGCTTTGTCATGCATCGGGCGTTTTTCAGTCAGATGCTTTTCAAAATTCGCGTTGTACTGCTTTTTCTGCTCTGGCGTCAGTACGTTGTACAGTTTGTTCTGGGTTTCCATCATTGCCACCGCGTTCGCTTTGGCGTTGGCGGTCATTTTCTCCGCCTGGGCTTCGGCCTTCGCTTTGTCGAAGCTGTCAGAGGCGATAATCGCATGGTTAGCGCGACGCTCTTCGATTGACGGGCGCTGCATCTCGCCACGGCCCGCTTTCATAATTTCATGCATTTTTGTTTTTTGTTCTGGCGTCAGATTCAGTCCGCCAAACATCATGTCCATCCCACCCCGGTGCATCGGCTTGTGCATCGGTTTCTCACTGCCTGCTGGCGGTGGCGTCAGGTTATCCGCTTCGGCATGCACTACAGATGCCGCACCAAATGCCAGGGTAGAAGCCAGTAACAGAGAAGTCAGTTTACGCATAACAGTGTCCTTTTTTACTTGTTCACTTTCGTTACGACAGCGCGCTGTCGCGTCTTCGGAAACAAGCATACGACGTTGAACGTCAACTACTGCGAGTGAGCGTAAAAGCGTGAAAGCACAAAAGTCATATTTCAGGCGATCATGGAGGGAATAAGAAGAATGGCGTCAGGAATTGCAAAAGAGTATGAATAATCAGGAAATTTCGGATAAATCGTGGAGAATTGTAATGCCTTTAGCAGTAAAGCGGAAGGTCTCTTCCGCTCTTTTTTTATACTGCGCGGTGAGACCGTTCAGAGAGGTAACGCCTGAGTCTGCTCGCTCTCTTCAATCAGCATTAAACCCGCCCGCAATCCCAGCGCGACATGGGGATTGGGAAAGAGCACGTATTCCCGCGCCTGCTGGACAAAGTAGCGCGTCTCGCCATCCTCAGCTAACAACGCCCCCTGCGGAAACGCGGTAAAATTTTTCGTGTCATCCGGCATATGCAGCTGAAACGCCTCACTTAAGCGCGTGATCTGCTGGCAGACCCGATAACGGCGCGGGCGACCGGCGGGCTCAGGCAATGTTTCACCATACAGCAGAGCAGCCAGGGCCTGAGACGCGGCGCTGAACTGCGACAGATCGTTTTCGCCAAACGGCCGCGCCTGCCCCAACTCCAGGGTGCAGCTGGCTGCGCCAAAATGTTCGCAGCTGAAATGGGTAAAGGTGCCCCCCGGCGAACGATGAAATACCAGCGCATCCAGACCGGCTGCGCCCAGCCAGTGCAAAAACGCGTCCGGCCAGGGACGCGGATTATGCGGCAGTACGCCAAAGCGGGGATGGTAAGAGCCGCGCAGTGCCGTATGCATATCCAGGTGCCAGCGAGTTTCGTCACATGCCCCCCGCTGCCAGAAGTTTTCCAGCGTTTGTTCCAGCCGCAGCACCCGCCGCGCTTCATCGCCATCATCAATCTGCTGCCAGCGGCCACCAAACAGTCGGTTAATGTCACTGGTCACATAACGCTTCCCCGCGCGCAGCGCCGAAGGATTACCTAACACCACCAGCATACGCTGCTGAAGTGGTTTTTCGCCCCGGAGTAAAGGCGTGATGAGCTGATTAAGGATTTCAACCGGGGCGGTTTCATTTCCGTGAATGCCCGCAGAGAGTACCAGCGCCTGGTTAACCGGTGCCTTTGGCTCCATAAGCAAAAGACCATGGTATAACCACTGC
This sequence comes from Pantoea stewartii, assembly GCF_011044475.1. NCBI lineage: Bacteria > Pseudomonadati > Pseudomonadota > Gammaproteobacteria > Enterobacterales > Erwiniaceae > Pantoea > Pantoea stewartii. The sequence continues at coordinate 129,814 of NZ_CP049115.1, read as the reverse complement.
CAGCGAAGATGCGCCGTCTCACCGCTACGCAAACGTGGCGCTTCACCCGACAGCGTTTGCTGCAAAAAGTCCTGCATTGTTTCTCCTTAAAAGCGGAAGCGGGCAACCCTGACGGCACCACCTGCTTCACTGCTGAAATGTATACACATTTCCTAAGTCTAGCAGCCTGGTCAATTCATCAAGGGCAACCCGCCCTTCTTCCAGTAATTGCGGATCGCCTAAATCGCTTTGCGTCAGCCTGTCGCGATAGTGCTTATCGACCCACCGGTTCAGCGTGGCGAACACGTGATCGTTCATCAGCACCGCCGGGTTAACGGCCTGGCGCTCCTCGGGGGTTAATACCACGCGCAACCGCAGGCAGGCGGGGCCGCCACCGTTGTGCATACTTTCCCGCAGGTCAAACACCTGCAGGGACTGTAACGGACCGCCGCCTTCCACCTGTTCACGCAGGTATTCCCAGACGCCGGGATGCTGGCGCGACTCTTCCGGCAGCACCAGCATCATGCTGCCATCCGGGCGCGTCAGCAGCTGGCTGTTAAACAGGTAGGTACTGACGGCATCCTGCACGGAGACCCGGGCTGTTGGCACCTCCAGGGCGACAAAACCCGGCACACGGTCGCGCAGTTGCGCCAGTAAACCGGGCTGATCAACAAAAGCCTGCTGATGGCAAAACAGCAGCTGCTGATTGCTCACGGCAATGACATCGTTATGGAAAACGCCCTGATCGATGACCGCCGGATTTTGCTGCGCAAAAATGACTTTTTCAGGCGAGAGCTGATGCAGGCGGGCGACCGCTTCACTGGCTTCACGGGTTTGCCGGGCCGGGTAGCGTCGGGGGGCCGTATCAGACTGGCCGTCGCGACCATAGATAAACAGTTGTACACCCGCGTCACCATAGTCGCCGCCCAGACGGTTATGGTTGGCCGCCCCTTCATCGCCAAACCTGGCCACCTGCGGTAGCGCATCATGCACAACAAAATGTCGCGGATCGCGAAACAGCGCTCGCAGCAGAGCGGCCGTTTGCGGGGCTTCAATGGAACGGTGAAATTTGTTGTTGAGATTCGCGACGGTGAAATGCACCCGACGGTCAGCGCTGTCGGCTGAGGGTGATACCGTTGCCGCATTGGCCACCCACATCGCCGAGGCCGAGCTGGCGGCTGACAGTAACGCGGGGGCCGTTTTATGGGCTTTTTCCAGGACCTGCGCATCGCTGCCGCTAAAACCCAGCTGACGCAGCACGGCAATGCCGGGCCGCTCATGCGGCGGGATCACGCCCTGAACAAATCCCATGTCGGCCAGCGCTTTCATTTTCAGTAAGCCCTGCTTTGCCGCCAGCCGCGGATTCGACGGCTGGTGTTGATGGCGCGTCGAGGCTTCGTTACCGAATGACAACCCCGCGTAATGGTGCGTCAGTCCGACCAGCCCATCAAAGTTGGCTTCTGTGGCTTTCATGGACGACCTCCTTGCGGTGAAAAATCCAGGCCCGGTGACAGTGTTGCCGGAAGCGTAAGCTGCGGCGATTCCAGCGAGGCCATCGGCCAGGCACAATAGTCTGCGGCATACCAGGCGCTGGCGCGATGGTTACCCGAGGCGCCAATCCCGCCAAACGGTGCCGTACTGGCAGCGCCAGTCAGCGGCTTATTCCAGTTCACAATACCGGCACGCGCTTCCAGCAACAGCTGGTCAAACTGCTCGCGGGAAGGTGAAATTAACCCGCACGCCAGGCCGTAACGCGTCTGGTTAGCCAGTTGAATCGCCTGCGGATAATCGTCGTAACGCATCACCGCCAGTAGCGGGCCAAATACTTCTTCATCCGGCAAATTGTCTACCGCGGTCACGTCAATAATGCCGGGCGTTAACAGCGCCTGTTGCCGGTTGGGCCAGCGCATTGCCAGCAGTATCTTGCCGCCCGCTGCGACGCGCTGCTGCCATTCGGCATAAATTTTTTCGGCAGCGGCGCAGGAGATCACGCTGCCCATAAAAGGTTGCGGATCGGCGTTCCAGGCGCCGGGTTGCAACCGCCCGGCCACCTCAACCAACCGTGTCAGGAAGGCATCACCGGCCGCGCCCCGTTTGACCAGTAAGCGGCGCGCGCAGGTACAACGCTGGCCTGCCGTGATAAAGGCTGACTGAATGGCGATATGCACCGCCCCGTCGATATCCGCGGGATCGTCCACGATCAGTGCATTGTTACCGCCCATTTCCAGCGCCAGCATTTTTTCAGGCTGCCCGGCAAACTGGCGATGAAGCTGATAACCGGTATGTGCGCTACCGGTAAACAGCAGGCCGTCAATGCCCTGCTCAGCCGCCAGCGCCTGGCCGGTTTCACGTCCGCCCTGCAGCAGTCCCATGACGCCATCTGGCAGGCCCGCCTCCCGCCACAGCTGTACCGTTCTCTCAGCGGTGGCCGGCGTCAGCTCGCTGGGTTTGAACACCACACAGTTACCGGCGAGCAAGGCGGGCACAATGTGACCATTCGGTAAATGGCCCGGGAAATTATACGGGCCGAATACCGCCAGCACGCCATGAGGACGATGACGCAGGGCATTTTCGCCCTGTTGCTGCTCCCCGGTGCGAGCGTGATAGGCTTTAACGGAAATCGCAATTTTGTTGATCATCGCGGTCACTTCCGTCAGCGCTTCCCAGCGCGGTTTCCCCGTTTCCTGCGCAATGCAGTCGGCCAGGGCGGTTTTATGGTTCTCGAGTTGTACCGCGAAACGTTCAACGATGGCCTGACGGGCGGCAAAAGGCTGTCTTGCCCACGCCGGAAAGGCCGACCGGGCCGCCTGGCAGGCCGCTGTAACCTGCTCCGATGAAGCCGCGCACCCCTGCCACAGCGTGTCGCCGCTGACCGGGTCCTGTTTGGAAAAGTGATCTGACTCGCCAGCGAGCCACTGTCCGTTAATCAGGTGCGTCATGCCTTTTTCTCCTCACTACACAGCGTCACTACGCGCAGGCTGTCACCCGGCTGGCACTGCAACGCCTGTAACTGTTCGTCATTAAGCTGAATATGTTCAGCGCTCGGATCGACCGGTATGAGTGCGACACGAAACCGGTGATAATCGGTGTTGGCGACCAGACAAAGTGGCGCATCCTGCCGGGCCTCGCCTTTTCGTGCCGTCAGTAACCGACTGTCCCGCACGGCGCGGATGTCATCAATGTCACATTCCAGCGTCGGCCCGCCATCAAAGATGTCAATATACTGGCGGTAGCGGAAACCCTCCGCCTCCAGTACCGCCCGTGCAGGCGCGGTTTTAGGATGGACCTGACCAATGACGGCCTGCGCTTCCGGGGTTAAATAGTGCAGATAAAGCGGGTGCTTGGGCATGAGTTCCGCAATAAACGTTTTCTGCCCGGTACCGCTCAGAAAATCGGCTTTGCGAAATTCCATCGAGAAAAAGTGAATGCCCACGCTGTCCCAAAACGGGGAATGCCCCTGTTCATCGCTGACGCCGCGCATTTCGGCAACCACCCGCGCCATAAAGCAGTCGCGAAAGTTCGCCATAAACAGAAAACGGGACTTCGATAACAGATAACCGTTTTTACCGTCACGATAGTCGGGATCCAGAAACAGCGTGCAGAGTTCGCTACTGCCTGTATGGTCATTGCTTAATGACAGTGTCGGCAACGTGGCGTACACGTTCAGCTCTTTTGAGGCATGCACCTGTGTGCCGACCCGAAAGTTGTACCAGGGTTCCTGTAGACCTACAGCCACCTCAATGGCGCAGATCCCCACCGCGCGATTGTCCTGGCTGTCAGCCAGCACAAACACATAGCCCTGTTCAGCACGCGGCAGCGTGCCCTGCCAGGTATGCAGCGAGCGTTCGATTCGGGCCTGTAGCGTGGCGCTGTCAACCGGCAAGGAGGTCAGTCCGCCGCCTGTTTTTGCCGCCAGTGCCATCAGCTGACTCAGATCATCCCGCTCGACCGGACGAATCACCATCATGATGCCTGGCCCTTAAACAGCTGTTCACAGGCCTGGGCAAAGCGCGCCATACCGGTCTTTACTTCCTGTTCGCTGATATTCAGCGCCGGCGCAAAACGCACCACGTTAGCCCCGGCGATCAGTACCATAACGCCCTGTTCAGCGGCGGCGAGGTTGATCTGTTTGGCTTTCCCCGCAAAGTCGTCGTTCAGTACGGCCCCAATCAATAACCCTAACCCGCGCACCGTTTTAAACAGATGCAGACGTTGATTGAGGTCATTCAGCGCCGCCACAATCCAGTCATGGCGCATCTTCACGCCGTCCATCACTTCAGGCCGGTTAATCAGTTCCATGACTTTCCCTGCCACCGCGCTCGCCAGGGGATTACCGCCATAGGTTGTGCCATGCGTGCCCACGCCCATCACCTGCGCCAGGTCTTCACGCGTTAACATGGCACCGATGGGAAACCCACCGCCCAGCGCCTTGGCACTGGTCAGGACATCCGGCGTCACGCCATAGTGCATATAGGCGTACAGCGAGCCGGTCCGGCCAACGCCGCTCTGCACTTCATCGAAAATCAGCAAGGCCTGATGTTTATCGCACAGTTCACGCAGGCCGCGCAGAAACGCGGGCTCTGCCGGAACAACACCGCCTTCCCCCTGAACAGGTTCGACAATGACGGCACAGGTCTGATCGGAAATCAGTGCGGCAGCAGACGCAAGATCGTTAAATTCCGCGTGCTGAATATCTGCCGGAAGTGGCGCAAAATCTTTGGAATAGGCAGGCTGCCCTCCCGCAGAAACGGTAAACAGCGTGCGGCCATGAAAGGCATTTTTAAATGCGACGATGCCGCTTTTATGGTTACCAAACCGGTCATGTGCCACTTTTCGGGCCAGCTTCAGCGCCGCTTCGTTTGCCTCTGCCCCGGAGTTACAAAAGAACACACGGTCAGCAAAGGTGGCATCGATCAGGTGTTTCGCCAGACGTAAAACGGGTTCATTGGTGTATCCATTGCCTGTATGCCACAGACGTGAAGCCTGCTCCTGAAGCGCCTGCTGAAGCGCGGGATGCGCATGGCCCAGCGCATTAACGGCGATACCGCCGGCGAAATCGATATAATCTTTTCCCTGCTGATCCCAGACGGTTGAGCCCTCTGCGCGGACCGGTACAAAACTGGCGGGTGCATAAACCGGCATCATCCAGTGATCAAAATCATGACGCGAAACCTGCAGTGGCATAGTCCTTCTCCTGTACCCCAGGGGTAATCTGTTTGTTTGTTAAATGTTAAGAATGTAAAGACTCGTCCTACGATAGATTGCAGATAGCGTGCCAGCCAAGGACTAAAATGCATAAAATGGAGCGCATAACCAATTATCAATAACTTACGTTCAGAATCTATTCACTTAAAATGCATAAATAGTGAATAATAGTCTGAGGGAGACGGGATAGTAGCGTTTTTTAAAGCGGAATTATGCAACGGCGATATGAAATATTGCTTTTGTGATCGCTGATAAATTATTTGTTTAAAAGCGTGCAAAGTGCGCCTCACAATGGGGCGCTTGCATGGTTGTTGTGCAAAACAAAAGAAAACTATTATGACCGGGATGAATTAACTCAAATAAAAGACAAAAGAATGAACTGGAATAAATCACTCCTGGTTTCATAATTTATAATTATTCATCTGTTTTTTTATTTTATTTCCAGGGTGACTATCAGGAATTTAATAACCTGTACCAGGCCAGAATTACAATTACTACGCAGACTAATGATATGGAACCTGTCCTTTTTAGATTATTTTTTAGTCATAAAAGGTTGATTATTTCACCACGGTCGCTAGCGCTTTCGTTTTTTTACTGGTCTGAACAGGGCACGTTAATGATATAAATCAAATGATTGTTATATATGATATTTTCTTCTTTTTATTGCCAGATAATTCATAAGAAAAAACAATGATACCGGCCACAAGCCAGTCAGCAAAAGCGTTTTTATCGTTTAGTTCCCTGAAATACACATTTGGTTACACTTATTGCGCTAGGCTGGATTAACAATTTGTGTCATTTTCTTTTCACCCCACCAGAGGGGCAAATAATAAGACAACCACAGGGTAAATAATAAATGATGAAGCGCACTTTAGTGGCGGCATTAATGCCGTTACTGATCGGCCTGCCGACTGCTCAGGCCGCACAAATTTATAATAAAGACGGAAATAAGCTGGATTTACAAGGCAAGGTTAACGTTTCGCATTATTTTTCAGATGATCCGTCAAATAATGGCGATCTCACTTCCTATGCCCGCATCGGTTTTAAAGGCGAAACCGCCATCACCGATCAACTCACTGGCTATGGTTTCTGGCAGTACCAGTTCAGCGTCAAAAACTCTGAAGGTGCAGATGCCAACACCGGTAACAAAACCCGCCTGGGTTATGCCGGGCTGAAATATGGCGAACTGGGTTCACTGGACTACGGCCGTAACTACGGTCTGGTTTATGACGCATTAAGCTACACCGATATGTTGCCGGTATGGGGTGGAGACTCTGCCTATAACGACGCCTTCCTGACTGCTCGCTCAGGTGGTGTACTGACCTGGCGCAATAAAGACTTCTTTGGTCTGGTGAAGGGCTGGAACATTGCGGCACAGTACGAAGGTAAGAACGATCGTACCTCGACCAACAATGCCGGTCTGCAGGTGAGCCGTGCGAATGGCGATGGCTTTGCTTTATCTACCTCATATGACTTTGATTTTGGTTTGAGTTTTGCTGGCGCTTACTCAAGCCTGCAACGTACTCAGGCACAAAACGCAGCGACTTTTGGTCGCGGTGACAAAGGACAGGTATGGGCAACATCTGTTAAGTATGATGCTAACCAGATTTATCTGGCAGCAATGTACGGTGAAACGCTTAACGCCACACCGATGCCTTCCAGTGCGACCGGTTTCGCTAACAAAGCACAGAACATGGAGTTTGTTGCGCAATACCAGTTCCTGAATGGCTTACGCCCTTCATTAAGCTACGTCACCTCAAAAGGCAAAGACATTGAAGGCATCGGTGATGCCGATCTGTATAAATACTCTTCTGTGGGTGCAACTTACTACTTCAATAAAAACATGTCGGTGTACGGCGAATACCGTATTAACCTGCTGAAGAAAAATAATCCGCTGGGTCTGGCAACAGATGACATTACAGCGGTAGGTCTGGTCTACCAGTTCTAAGCGTTACCCCCTCATTGTTAAACGGCCCGGCCTGTGTCTGACGGGCCGTTTCTCTTTACCCCGTCCTCTCAGCTCAGGCGATAGTGACAGTCCGGCTGCATCGGTTGGGGCAGATCCTTCTCTCCCGACATTTCCCGCAAATTGATTTCTATGTTGATGCAGATAGCATCCATCGGCAGATGGTTATTCTTATAGCCAAACGGCATTTCCAGCTCTTCCGCCAGCGTATCGAGTGACAAAAAAGTGTAGGAAATAAACATCGACACCAGCGGCGTCATCGCATGCAGGTCCGGCGCCAGCGCAAACGGCAGCAACGCACAAAACAGATAAACGGTACGCCGTAGCAGCAAGCCATAGGCAAACGGCACCGGCATGCTGGCCAGCCGTTCACATCCTCCCAGCACTGCCGCAATCTGGTTGAGGTTGTTGTCAATCGTGCTCCAGACAATATCGCTGATTACCCCTATTTGTCGCTGCTTTGCCAGCCACTGCGACAATTGCAAATGCAGCATATTTGCCGCCGAGTGCTGGCCCAGCAGCACCTCGGCCTCGCTGCCCAGCAGGCGCGTCAGGTCGTCACGTGCATCCGTATGACGGAGTTGATGTTTCAGACTGGCACAGAATGCCAGCAGCATGGCCTGCACCCGCTCCGCATCTGCCGGACAGAAGGCAATAACCTGACGCAAAATATTACGGCAGGCAATCAGCAACGCCCCCAGTAACAGGCGGGCCTCGCTAAATCGCGCATAGCAAACGCTGTTACGGAAACCCAGAAAGATAGCGATGGAGACGCCCAACAGGCTGAACGGCGCCAGCGTGAGCTTAATGCCCAGGGTTTCATACCAGTCCAGCAACGCCAGGGCGAGCAGCGACATTAACAGGTTAAGAAACAGGCGGAACAGGATATCGGGCAGAACAGAGCCATGCCAGGCAAACAGGCGGATAAACCAATGGTTAGGTGGTCGAAGAATCATGGTGTGCAGATGAATGGGTATTTTTGCCGATTCTGCGAGTGTGCGTGTGCTTTTACCAGTGAAAAAGTGTGACAAAAATCACACTTTATTGTGACGTTAGTCGCTGAAGCTCAGCGGATCGGTAACCGGCGAGCGCGCCTCCGCCTGTTCCGCGGGCGGCTCATCCAGCGACAACGGCGGCTGGACCCTGAGGATGATCCAGTTGGACGTGACGCGCTGTTGTTTACTGTCTTCGACCGTAACCGACAGATGGTAAGTATTGCTGGCCCCTGGCGTGCTGTCCCACGGCGGCACAATCACGCTCCAGCCGTCCGTTGCACTGTTGTTCGGAGGAGCAGTCAGACTCAGCGCCGCCGTGTCGCCCTGCCAGCTCAGCCCCTTAATCGCATGACTGGCGCGTACCTGCAGCTTAAGTGGAACGCTCTCGCCCGGATTGAGCTGCCATGGCGGCGTCGCCAGAAACACGGAGAGGGTTTTGCGCTGCCGGTAAGCCATTACCGGCGTTTGGCTGCGCGTGACGGTATCGTAGCGACTGCCACGCAACGAACGCATCTCGGCGACGTTACTGGCATCCAGTTGGCGGCTTAAAGCCACGCCAAAACGATAATTCAGTTTCAGCCCAACCTGATCCTGGGTCTCGCCGGCACTGCTGGTTTTGTGGCTGGCCGTGAAGGTCACCAGCGGCACGGGCGTGTAAGACAGCCCGAGCGAGAGTGCCGCCGGATTGTGGTAACGATTACCGCTGTTAAACAGATCAACCTTTTCACCCAGATACTGCTGATAACTGAATGACACGCCCAGTTGACGGTAAAAAGGAAGATAGCTTTGAGTGGTGATGTCGTAACCTTCGGCCATGCGGTATTGCTGGCTGCTGTCACGATTGCGCCATCCTGAAAGCGGATGATAGTAATTAGCGGAGAGCCGCAGGTTGTTGCTCCAGGCTTCCGTTCCCACCGATGCGCGCTGGAGGCCGCTGCGAAAACTGCGATCGATAAAACTGTTGTAGCCTAACAGCCAGTTGCCCAGATCCCAGCGCTGGCCCAGTCCCGCATTACCGACCACCCCTTCCACCGTATCGTGCAGACCAAGCTGACTAAACGTCAGATAGCGGTTTTCATCGGCCAGCGGACTAAACAGATTACCGCCGGTCCCGTCAAAATTGCCGTCCATGTCGACTTTCAGGTCGAATTCTGCATTGCCGTAGGGAGAGAGCAGCGACTGCCCTTCCGTTTCCACCCGCGTCGCAACTTCGTCACGCAGATGATTAAACGCCCACTGCCCGGCCTGCTGACCAAAGGTCACATCGCTGCTGCTTTCACTGGCTTCTGCAATGCTTTTCGCCGCCTTCGCCAGTTTTTCACTCCACTGATGATCCTCCTCGACATGCCCCAGCGACGGAAGATCGTCAAGCGACTGCCGGAAACGAGCGGGATCGCCAAATGGGGTGGCAGGAATCTGACTGTCGGCTTGCAGCGCACGAACAGGGGCGGCGGCGATGGCCGTCATGACAGTCAACGCGAGAAGAACAGGTCTGTAAATCACATCATCAGGTCCGGGCATAAACATTATCAGGTGGTTTCTCAACGAGAATGACAAAACCAGCGCAGACTATTTTAGCATAATGTGACCCAGATTAATGATTTGAAGCGATATTTGTGCTCAGCGAAGCGGCAAACCCCGCATGAAACGGGGTTAAGATAACCCCTCACCGACGTAACGCGCCGGGGAAAAGATCAGGAGAAAATCAATCCGCCGTCCACATTGATCGTTTGCCCGGTAATATAGCGCGCATCATCCGAGGCCAAAAACGCCACCAGCCCGGCCACATCCTGCGGCTGTCCGGCGCGCTTCAACGGAATCGTGTCGACCCACTCCGCCATCAGCTCGCCTTTGCCATAGGTTTTCTTATCGCTGCTGAGAATGGCTCCCCAGGCCCGATCGTTGTAATCCCACATTTCACTTTCAATAATGCCCGGGCAAAACGCATTCACGGTAATGTTCCAGCGCGCCAGTTCCAGTGCCAGACTTTGTGTAATACCGATTACCCCCATTTTACTGGCGGCGTAATGCGGCGTGTAGATAAAGCCTTTGCGTCCCTGGCCGGAGGACGTATTGATCAGGCTGCCGCCGTTTTGCTGCACCATGTATTTGGCCGCCTCACGACAGCACAGCCAGACACCGGTGGTATTGACGGCGAGCACGCGCTCGAAATCGCTTTTCGGCAACGCATCAAACGCATCAATGGTGATAACCCCTGCGTTTTGAATCGACACGTCAATGCCGCCAAAACGTTCTGCGGCCTGCCGGTACAGGCGTTGTACCTGCGCTTCATCCGTGACATCCGCCTGCAGGGCCAGGATAGCGGCCCCGGTGGCGCGAAGACTGTCGGCCGTGGCAAATACCCGATCAGCGTTGGAGACCATCACAAGGTTTGCGCCGTCCTGGGCAAAGCGGGCGGCGATGCCGGCACCAATCCCGCGGCAGGCACCGGTGATCACCACGGTTTTTCCACTAAAATTGCAGTTCATGCTGCTTCCCTGTTATCCATGACTGATATCAGCCCGTGGCGTGACCGGCTGCTTTTTTTCATGACGACGCAGCAGTATCACTTTGCTCTGCAGGCGCTGCTGGAACTGGTCAATCACCACGGCGGTCACTATCACCACGCCCTTGATCACCATTTGCCAGAAATCACTGACGCCCATCATGACCATGCCGTCAGCCAGAAAGACGATAACAAAGGCCCCGATGATTGAGCCGGAGAGACGACCGCGTCCCCCCGCCAGCGCGGTACCGCCCAGCACCGTGGCACCGATAGCATCCATTTCAAACATATTGCCGGTCATCGGATGCGCAGTCTGTAACTGGGAGGCAACGATCAGGCCGACCAGTGCGGCACACAGGCCCGAAAAGGCATAGACGAATACTTTCACTTTGATAATCGGCACACCGGCCAGCCTTGCGGCCGGTTCATTGCCGCCCGTCGCATAGATGTAGCGACCAAGCGGCGTTTTACGGGTGAGATAAAGGCCAAGCAGCAGGAAGCCGATCATCAGCCAGATCGGAATGTACACGCCCAGGAAGGTGCCCGATCCTAACCACGCGAAGCCGGTGTTGCCTAACGCAGGCAGGCCCACCAGGTTGGCATAGGTCGCGCCATCGTTAAACAGCAGCGCCGCGCCGCGGGCGACATACATTACGCCCAGGGTACAGATGAAGGGGGCGACGCCCAACCGGGTAATTATCGTCCCGTTAAGCATGCCCACCAGCACACCAAACAGCGCTACCACCAGAATCACCTCCGGCACGTTCAGAAAGAGCCGGTTCCCGTGCCATAACGGGATGCCTGCGGTCAGCAACGCCCCCGCGACCATACCGCAGATACCGGCAACCGCGCCCACCGAGAGATCAATGCCGCCGGTCAGGATCACCAGCGTCATGCCAATCGCCAGCAGGCCGGTAATCGCCACATGCTGCGTCATGATCAGTACGTTAGAGGGCGTCAGAAAATTCGGTACCATGACGCTAAAGAAACCGACGACGATCAGTAAGGCAATAAAGGTACGCACCTTGAGCATATACATATAAAGCAGATATTTTTGGTTCATGGAGTTCTCCGGCACCTCAGGCTTGCGGGGTTGATGCGCTAATCAGTTTTTCGCGCGTGGCATCCGCGCGGGGAAGATCGGCAGTAATACGGCCGTCGGCCATCACCAGAATGCGATCGGCCAGCGCCATGACCTCATCCAGTTCAGACGACGAAAACATGACCGCCAGCCCCTGTTGCGCCAGCTGACCAATCAGGTGGTACACATCGGTTTTGGCGCCCACATCAATGCCGCGCGTGGGTTCATCGAGCAGGACAACCTGAGGACCGGTCATCAGCGCTTTGCCCAGCACCACTTTCTGTTGGTTGCCGCCGCTCAGCGAGGTGATGGGCAGTTCGCTGTCGCTGACTTTAATGGCCAGTTGCCGAATCATCTCATTCACCCGCTGCTGCTCCCGTTCAGGGTTTACGAGGCCCAGCGCGCGTCGAAACCCGCGCAGGCTGAGATCGGACAACGTCATGTTGGCGGTGATCGACATCAACCCCACGATGCCTTCGCCCTTGCGATCCTCCGGCACCAGCGCAATACCACGCCTGAGCCGCTGCTGAAAATTACAGGTATCCAGTCGCTGCTCACCCAGACAGATATGCCCGTCCTGACAGGGCTGTAGCCCGATCAGACCTTTAAACAGCTCCGTTCGCCCGGCACCCAGCAGACCATAAATCCCAATCACCTCGCCTTTGCGCAGGCTAAAACTGACTGCATTCAGGCGGTAACCGCCGTTCTGATGCAGCGCCGTCAGCCCGTCGACTTTCAGTACCGTTTCGCCCTGTACGGCAGGCTGATAGTCGAAATGTTTTGTCTTGTCGCCCACCATTTGCGCAATGATCCAGGGCACGCTGGCCTCGCGCACCTCCCGTTCCGCAATAAAGCGCCCGTCCCGGAAAATGGTGATGTGGTCGCCAATTTCCATCAGTTCTTCCAGCCGATGGGAGATATAAATGATGGTGACGCCACGTCGCTTGAGTTGCTCAATCACGTTGAACAGCACTTTGACTTCCGACTGACTCAGGGCGCTGGTGGGTTCGTCCATGATCAGCACGCGCGTGTCCTTTGACAGCGCCCGGGCGATCTCTACCAGTTGTTGATGACCAATGCCTAACTCATCCAGCGGCGCACAGGGATCGACGTCCAGCTCCAGCCGCTCCAGCAGCGCCTGGGCCAGCTGATACTGGTACTTTTCATTGATGACGCCGCGCTGAAAGAATTCGTTGGCGATAAAGACGTTGTCCATCACGTTCATATTGGGGAACAGGTTCAGTTCCTGAAAAATAATGCTGATGCCCAACTTCTCAGCCTGATGAGTGGAACTGAGCGTAACCGGCTTGCCATCCAGCCAGATTTCACCTGATGAGGGCGTTTCAACCCCCGCCAGCATCTTCATCATGGTGGATTTGCCTGCGCCGTTCTCCCCGATCAGCACATTTACTTTGTTGCGATACACCCGATAATTGACCTGATCCAGCGCGGTCACACCGGGATACACGCGTGACAGGCCACGCGTTTCAATAATGACGTCGTCTTGCGGTTGCGCTTCAGGCATGATCACCTCCTCACTGACGCGTAATCTGGGCTGGCGTGATAGCAGGAAGGGCGCGCGGAATATCCCAGCTACTGAACACCCCTACCACCTGGACGTGATCACCGGTTTTGATATGGCTGTCCTTCATCATGTTGACGGCCTGCTGATTAATGGCTTTGCCAAAATCACTGAACAGGTCCTGATTGTTGAAGTCCTGATAGCTGATGCCTTTATACGCATCCCGCAGCGCCGTACCACGAATAATCGGGCCCGTCTGAATAGTGACAGTGTCACCCGATGCATCTTTGACTTTCATTTTGCCGTTGCGCGAGGTGGTCTCCAGCGCCGTCACATCGCCGCTGACACTGACACTAAAGACACAGGGGTTTTCGCTTTGTGAGCGATAGCCGAGCGCCTTACAGGCGCTGTCCAGATCCTTCTCTGCCTGCAGCCGCTGCATCAACTCGCCCAACGGTCTGGCCTGAGCGACGATCTGCGGAACCAGCTTCTGCTGCCAGAGGGCGTGGATGTTGGCCATGTGCGGATTGGGGGGATTCTTGAGATCGGCCAGTTCCTGCTGCGAGACAATACGGCAGCCGCTCAGCGCGGCGACCACCAGTATCAGACAGAGTCGGTTGTACATACATTCTCCCTGGCGCCCGTAAAGACGGGCGCAATACGCGTGAATTACGACTTGTAGTTAAAATCTTGTACGTTTTTGGCATTGTCTGGCGTGATCAAAATGCCGCGGAACATCACACGTTGTTTCTCCGGCTTGACGCCCTTCTGGATGTAGTTATCCAGGTCAGTCATGCCCTGCGCGGCAATCGCCTGGGCCTGCAGCATGACGGTGGCTTTTAAGGTCCCGGCTTTCACCGCATCACGCTCGTCATTGCTGCCGTCAATCCCGACCACGACCACATCGTTGCGGCCTGCCGCTTTTAGTGCGGCAATCGCGCCCAGCGCAACCGGACCATTACCGCAAATCACCCCTTTTACGTCCGGGTGGGCCTGTAAAATGCTGTCCATGATGCGTTTGCCGTCGATAAGCGTGCCTTTGGCATCCTGACGGGCGATGCTTTGCATATCGGGATACTGTTCCAGCACCTGGTGGAAGGATTTTGAACGGGTGACGCAGTTATTGTCTGCGAGGTTACAGGTCAGCTCGGCATACTTGCCTTTCTCACCCATTTTCTCGACAAACACGTTGGCCACATCCGAACCGGCCTGAAAATTGTTATGGGTGATTTGTTCCAGCGCCACATCGTCTACCGGGATTTCGCGATTGATTAACACCACCGGTATCCCGGCGTCTTTCGCTTTCTTAATGGCCGCGACGCTGGCTGTCGAGTCCGCGTTATCCAGAATGATGCCCTGCACTTTTTTGCCGATGGCCGCATCGATCAGCTCGTTTTGTTTTTTGACATCCTCACCATGAGACAGCACCGAGGTTTTGTAGCCCAGTTCCTGCGCTTTCAGATTGGCCCCCTTCGCTTCTGAGGCGTAATAGGGATTATCCAGGGAGTTAACCAAAATCATGATGGTGCCCTTTTCCACGGCAAGCGCCGCGTGGGAAAACAGGCAGGCGGCAATCGAAGTACAGAGCAACGTCGTTTTTTTCATGGTGATGTCTCGCTATTATCGTTGTGGCAGGGAAAAGATGACGGGCCGGTCGCCTTACCAGATGGTGAATCCACCGTCGATCATCAGGTCAGCACCGGTGATCATGTCGCTGCCATTGCTGGCAAAGAACAGGACGGCGGCGGCAATTTCGTCGGTATAGGCAAAGCGGCCTAAGGGGATGAGTTTTTTCATTTCTGTGCCCTTCTCACCGCGCCAGGCTTTTTCGCCCATGGGCGTCAGTACCACCGTCGGTGATAAGGTATTGACGTTAATGCGGTGCGGGGCGAACTCTTTCGCCATCACCTTTGTCATACCCAGCAGGCCAGCTTTCGCCGAGGTATAGGCCACATGGTTGTCGATAGCGATGGAGGCCGCCTGAGAGGCGATATTAATAATCTTGCCGCCGTTGCCAGCCCGGACCATGCGTTTCGCCACTGCCTGCGAGCACAGAAAAGGCCCGGTCAGATTGACGGCGATCTGCTTTTGCCATTCCGCAAATTCGGTGTCCAGCACCGGCTGGAGCATCACATAGCCCGCGCAGTTCACCAGAATGTCGATATGTCCGTAGTGGTTTTCCACCTCCCCGAACGCCCGTTTAACGTCGGCAGGTTCCGTCACATCACAGCACACCAGTTGCACCGGCTGACCGGCGAACGTCTCACGCAGGTGTTCCGCTTTTTCGGCTTCAAAAGGCGGATAAAGCAGCGCCAGGCGAGCCCCTTTCTTCAACAACATCTCGTTACTGGCCATGGCAATGCCGCCCAGACCGCCCGTCACCACGGCTACTTTGCCGCTGAGATCCATGTTGTTGTCTACGCCATAACGCAGGTTAACGTCATATTCACTGCTCATCCGACTGTCCTCTCAGGTTTTTAATTCCCCACAATCATTTTCGAACAAAAATATATGCTATCGAATTGATGGTTAATGTGGCTAAGATCAAATTTCGCGAAAATGCCCTTCAGGCAGCGACAGCCCGTTAAAATCCCGTGATCCAGATTACAGATCCCGTGAAACAGGCGGTGCAAACAGTGACAGGGTGAGAGACAGGAGGCGACAATAAGTCACATTCATTTTCGTTCGAAAACACACAGAGAATCGGCGCTCACTCGCCAACGCGAAACCGGCAAGGTAAACTCTTTCACAGCGCGTGAATGCACGAAGCCCGATGCAAGTAAAAGAGGGAGCATTTCGATTGAAAAGCAAAACTGAGCAGTTAGCTGAAATGCAGCAGCGGCGTGAAAAGATTTTAGAGATGATTCGGGAAGACGGCACGGTAACGGTTAAAGCGTTAACCCAAACTTTTGGGCTTACCGAGGCCACGCTGCGGACCGACCTGCGCATGCTGCAAAAACAGGGATTTGTACAACGCTATCATGGTGGCGCAACGCTGATGACCGGCAAGCAGAACACCGGCCTGTTGCAGCTTGAACGTCAGACGCATCTGGAAGAGAAAGACGCCATTGGTCGTCTGGCCGCGCAGCACATCGAAAATGGCGATACGGTGATTTTCGATTCCGGTACGACAACGACGGCGATTGCCGATGCCATCAGCCACATTCGCCGTCTGTCTGTGGTCACCACCGCCGTCAACATCGCCCTGAAACTGGGCGGTGAGCCGGGCATTAATGTGTTGCTGACAGGCGGCACCTTTAAGTTTCCGACGCTGTCAACGTCGGGCGAGAAAGCGGCCAGCTTTTTTGAAAATGTGCTGGCGGAAAAGCTGTTTCTCGCCACCGCCTGTATTTCGCCGCGGCTGGGCCTGAGCTTTCCCAGTGAAACCGATATTAAAGTGAAAATGGCGATGATTAACTCCGCCAGTACCGTTTATGTCGTGGCGGACTCCAGCAAAATCGACAAGGTCTCGATGTTTGCCCTGCCCTGCGACTGGAGCCACATCCACTATCTGATCACCGACAGTGGGATCAGCCCGTCGCATATTGCGGCCTTTGAAGCGCTGGGCGTCAGGGTGCTGGTTGCGCCCACTCCGACCCGCCGGTCAGGATAGTCTGTCCCTGATTTTTCCCCCGACGCCGTCATCGTCAGTGCGATGCCGTCACGCTCATCGCCGTCTCGCGCGATTGGGCAGCCATAAGATCGGCACGGTAATAGCGCACCACGTCGCCCACAATCAGTAACGACGGTGACACCGGTTTTTGCTGTTCGACCGTATCAGGCAACCCGGCCAGCGTGGTGATCAGCACCCGCTGGTCCCGGCGCGTACCGTTTTCAATGATTGCCACCGGCGTCGCCTCACTGCGGCCATATTCCCGTAACCGGGCGCTAATCACGCTGCTCCAGCTTAACCCCATGTAAAACACCAGCGTCTGATTGGTGGCGGTCAGCGCCGCCGCATCCAGCTGCGGTTCGCCGCTGCGCCCGTGCCCTGTGATAAAGCGCAATGACTGGGCGCAGTCACGGTGCGTCAGCGGAATGCCGCTGGCAGCCGCACAGCCCACGGCGGCGGTAATGCCGGGTACCACCTCGCAGGCAATATTCGCCTGCTGCAGGCTGACCATCTCTTCGCCGCCACGGCCAAAGATAAAGGGATCGCCGCCTTTTAACCGCACGACATTGCGCCCGCTGGCGGCCAGATCCACCAGCAGTTGATTGATCTGTGCCTGCTTCAGGCCGTGATGACCCGGCTGTTTACCGACGTCGATACAGAGCGCGCTGCTGGCGACTTCCGCCATCACCGCTTCGCTGACCAGGCGATCATAAACCACGACGTCCGCGCGTTGCAGCAAACGCAGCGCCTTGACTGTCAGTAGCTCCACATCCCCCGGCCCAGCCCCGACCAGCCAGACCTTGCCCGGGCTGGACGCGTTTTCCGGCGCCAGCAGTTTATCTAAAGCGTTGATCGCGATCGTCATTCTTCCTCCGGTACAGCAACGGAAAGCAAAAGGTGTTTTAGCTCCGGCAGACAGGAGCCGCAGTTAGTACCACAGTTGAGTGCGTTACCCAGTGCCTGGGTGCTGTGACAGCCCTGTTTAATCGCCTGTAAGATCGTGTTTTCTCCGACGCCAAAGCAGCTACAGATCGTCCGGCCAGCCACGGCACGTTGTGCCGATTGTCCCGCCAGCAGAGCATGCCGTTCCGCCGCATTCGCCGGCGCCTGGCGAAAAGCCTGCGCAACCCAGTCATGATCGATCGCGGGTAACGACGCGCCGGCATAAAAGGCCAGCTGCAGCTCTCCGTTGCGCCAGGCCAGCAGGCGGTAATGCGGTTCCGCCGCATGGGCGGTTTGCCGTTGCAGCCCGTCCAGCGGGATCGTTGCCGTGAGCCACTGTTCTGGCGAACCGTCTCCGGCCAGGCTAAAACGATGCGCGCCCTCATAGGGTGTACGCGCCCAGTAGCGCAGCCCGTCAGGCGGGCTTACGTCGCGCTGCCAGAGCCAGCCCTGCCAGCGGGTGTGGAGCGGCTGGATACGTACGGCGGTTTGTTTAAAGGCAGGCTGTGCCGAGACCGGACAGCGGGTTGAGGCCACCAGCCCGCCGACCGTGCCCTGCAGGCTGAACTGTCGGTTCCAGTGCATAGGGACAAAGATCTCACCGCGTCGCAGACCGCTGTCCAGCGTCACGCGCACCGTCATCCAGCCCGCGTCGGACTGCACCCGTGCCAGTGCCCCCGCGCACAGGCCATAGCGTTGTGCGTCCTGCGGATGCAGTGCTGCAAACGGCTCATCACAATGCTGCATGAGCCGGGGAACCAGACCGGTGCGTGTCATGGTGTGCCACTGATCGCGGATCCGTCCGCTGTTCATCAATAACGGATACGCCGCCCTGCACGCGACGGGCTGCGGCGTGGCCGGTGGCAACAGGCGGGCTTTACCATCAGTATGGTAAAAGTGCCGGTCGCTAAACAGCCGCGCGCAACCCTGGGGATAGCGGGCGTTGACCGGCCACTGCACCGGCGTCAGCGCATCCCACTGTGCGTCGCTCATCCCGGCCAGACCGCTGATATCAAACGCGCGCTGGCCGTTGTTCTCAAATCCCGACAACGCCGCGTGTTCGCGGAAGATGGCTGCCGGATGCGTCCAGGCAAAACCTTCATGAAAGCCCAGACGCTGGGCGACCTGGGCGAGTAACCACCAGTCCGGTTTCGCTTCTCCGGCCGGGGGCATAAACGCGCGCTGGCGGGAAATCCGGCGTTCAGAATTGGTCACGGTGCCGTTCTTTTCCCCCCAGCCCTGCGCGGGTAGCAAAATATGCGCAAAGGCGGTGGTATCCGTTTGCGCCAGTACGTCTGACACTATCACCAGCGGACAGGCAGCCAGCGCCCGTGCAATGCGATTGCCTTCTGGCATCGAAACCGCCGGATTGGTGCCCATAATCCATACGGCTTTGATCGCCCCGCGATCAATGGCGTCGAACAGATCGACCGCCGTCAGGCCGGGCTGACGCGCCATACGCGGACTGCGCCAGAAACGCTGTAAACGGTCGCAGTCTTCCGCAGTGAAACTCATATGAGCCGCCAGTTGGTTGGCCAGTCCGCCAACCTCCCGCCCGCCCATCGCATTCGGCTGTCCGGTCAGCGAAAACGGGCCGCAGCCGGGTCGGCCTATCTTGCCGCTAAGCAGATGCGCATTGAGAATGGCATTGTTGTTGTCACTGCCGCTTTGTGACTGGTTGATGCCCATACACCATAAGGTCACTACGCGCTCATGCCGGGTAAACAACCGGTAGAACGCCGCGATCATGTCGTGGCTGATATCACAATGGGCTGCCACCGTCGCACAATCCCACTGCCGCGCGGCCTGTAAGGTTGTGTCTACACCGTCCAGATGCGGCAGCATCGTGGCGTCAATGCCGCCATGCTGTTCCAGCCAGTGCAACAGGCCCGAAAACAGGGCCGGATCGCTGCCCGGCCGGAGCGGTAAGTGCAGATCGGCGAATTCACAACTGGCCGTGCGGCGCGGATCGATCACCACAACCTGCATCTCAGGGCGCTGCGTTTTTGCCTGCTTCAGGCGCTGAAACAGCACCGGATGAGCCCAGGCGGCGTTCGAGCCGACCAGGATAACCACCTCGGCCTGATCCAGATCCTCGTAACAGCACGGCACGGCATCCGCGCCGAACGCCCGTTTATAGCCCGTCACCGCTGAGGCCATGCACAGGCGTGAATTGGTATCGATATTGGCGACGCCGAGAAAACCTTTCATCAGCTTGTTCGCCACATAGTAATCCTCGGTCAGCAACTGGCCGGAACCGTAAAAAGCCACCGCCTCCGGGCCGTACGTATCGATAATCCTGCGCAGTCCGTCAGCCGCGGCATCCAGCGCCGTCTCCATGCTGACGCGCTGGTGATGAAGCTGAGGATGCAGCAACCGTCCGGCCTGTGTCAGGGTTTCGCCCAGCGCCGCGCCCTTCACGCACAGCCGCCCGGCATTCGCCGGATGACTGGCATCGCCCCGGACCTGAGCCGACGCGCTCTGCGACTGCGTGACCTCGACGCCGCAGCCCACACCGCAATAAGCGCAGGTGGTTTTCATGATGCCTGCGCCATCAGGTTAAGCGGACGGTTGGCGACCCACACCTGGCCGTCCTCCAGTTTGACCGGCCAGCAGCGCAGTTGATGCTGAGGGTTATCCAGGCTCTGTCCGTCCCGCAGGCGCACCCGCTGTTTGTAAAGCGGAGAGATCACCACCGGCTCCCCGGCAACATCGCCAAGGATGCCGCGTGACAGCACGCTGGCTTCGCTGCCTGGCTCACGATCCTCCAGCGCATAACAGTCATCACCCAGACGGAATAAAGCAATACGGACGCTGCCAAGACGGGCCCCAATGCCGGCCTCTGGCGGGATGGCCTCCAGTGGACAGATTTCGCTCCAGGGTTCGGCGGGCAGATGCATCAGGGGAATACCGCTGGCCTTGTGGGGCTGGCGTTGTCCGCGCACGCGCGCATAGTGCAGCGTTTCATCCGGGTGATCGCTGTTCACTGTGGCGGTAAACAGCGCACGTCGCGAAGGATCGGCCAGCGTGGTCTGCCATTCGCACTGCCAGGTGTCTACCACCTGTTGCATGTCCTGTTCCAGCGTGGCGGCGATCCCCAGGCTGTCATGAATCACCACCTCACGCAGGTAGTCCAGCCCGCCCTCCATGTTATCCATCCAGACGCTGGTACGCTGCAGGCGATCCGCCGTGCGCACGTAGAACATCAGAATCCGGTCGACGTACCGGATCAACGTGTCATCGTCCAGATCGCTGGCAAACAGTTCCGCATGGCGTGGCTTCATGCCGCCATTGCCGCAGACATACAGGTTCCAGCCGTTTTCCGTGGCGATGACCCCGATATCTTTACTTTGCGCTTCCGCACATTCGCGGGTACAGCCGGACACGGCCATCTTGATCTTATGTGGTGCGCGCAGGCCCTTATACCGGTTCTCCAGCGCGATGGCGAAGGCGGTAGAATCCTGCACGCCATAACGACACCAGGTCGAGCCAACGCAGGATTTCACTGTACGCAGGGATTTTCCGTAGGCATGACCGGTTTCAAAGCCGGCTTCCAGCAGGGTTTCCCAGATAGCAGGCAACTGGTCCAGTCGCGCACCAAACAGATCGATACGCTGGCCGCCGGTGATTTTGGTATAGAGGTCGTAACGCGCGGCCACTTCGCCGATGGCGATCAGGCCCTGTGGCGTGATCTCACCCCCTGGCACGCGCGGCACTACCGAATAGGTGCCATCTTTCTGGATATTGGCAAAGTAACGGTCATTCGTGTCCTGTAAGGGTAAATGGGCCGGTTTCAGCAGGTAATCGTTCCAGCACGAGGCCAGCAGCGAACCCACCAGCGGTTTACATACCTCGCAACCACAGCCCCGTCCGTGGCTGGCCAGCAGCTCGTCAAAGGTTTTGATGCCATTGATACGGATCAGGTGATACAGCGCCTGGCGGGAATAGGCGAAGTGCTCACAGATGTCTTTTTTAACGGCGACGCCCTGGTTTTCCAGCTGAAACTCCATTACCTGTTTTACCAGCGCAGCGCAGCCGCCACAGCCGGTTGCCGCTTTGGTGCAGCTTTTAATACTGGCCATCTCGCCACAGCCGCTCTGCACCGCCTGGCAGATATCGCCTTTACTGACGTTATGACAGGAGCACACCTGGGCGCTGTCCGGCAGCGCAGCGACGCCCAACCCTTTGGCCGGCGCGCCATTTAATACAGGCAAAATCAGCGCTTCCGGTGCTGCCGGCAGCGGCATGTCATTTAACATCGTTTGCAGGAGGGTGGCATAGTCGCTGCTGTCTCCTACCAGCACGCCGCCCAGCAGTCGTGTATTGTCGGCGCTCACGACGATCTTCTTGTAAATGCCTTTTGGTCCATTGGCCCAGTGGTAGCTCAGGCTGCCCGGCGTTTTGCCGTGCGCATCGCCAAAGGAGGCGACGTCTACGCCCAGCAGCTTCAGTTTGGTGCTCGTGTCGGCACCAGTGAACTGCGCGGGTTCGGCCGCCAGATGCCCGGCCAGCACTCGCGCCATCTGGTAGCCCGGCGCTACCAGGCCAAAAATCTGCCCGTTCCACAGCGCGCATTCGCCGATGGCATAAATGTCGCTGTCACTGGTCTGGCAATGGTCATTGATGGTAATGCCGCCGCGCGGCCCCACGCTGATGTCGGCACTGCGGGCCAGCTCATCACGCGGACGGATACCGGCAGAGAACAGCACCAGGTCGGTGGCCAGCTCGCCGCCATCGGCAAAGTGCAGCACCAGACTGCCGTCAGGCTGGCTGGCAATTTGTTCGGTCTGCTTCGCGGTATGTACCGTCACGCCCAGCGCGTCGATCTTTTGCCGCAGCATCAGCGCCCCGCCTTCGTCCAGTTGCACGGCCATCAGGCGCGGCGCAAACTCAACCACGTGGGTCTCCAGCCCAAGCTGCTTCAGCGCGTTGGCGGCCTCCAGGCCCAGCAGCCCGCCGCCGATCACCACGCCGCGCTGACTCTGGCGGGCACAGGCTGCGATGGCATCCAGATCGTCCAGCGTGCGGTAGACAAAGCAGCGCTCGCCGTCATGGCCGGGGACCGGGGGGACAAAGGCGCGCGAGCCGGTGGCCAGCACCAGCTTATTCCAGGCCAGCTCACGGCCCGTGCTGTCGCGCAGGCTGCGCTGCTGGCGATCGATCGCCTCTACCCGGCAACCGCTACGCAGTTCAATCGCGTTTTGGGCAAAAAATTCCTCGCTTACCAGCGACAACTGCGTGGCCGTTTTACCGGTGAAATACTCGGAAAGGTGAACCCGGTCGTAAGCCTGATAGCGCTCTTCGCCGTAAACCACCACGTGATAATGTTGATGCAGGTTACGATCGACCAGTTGCTCCAGAAAATGGTGGCTGACCATGCCGTGACCCACCACGGCTAATACAGGTTTCGTTTGGCTCATCACAGGGTTTCCTGCAGCCAGCGGCTGCGTTTCAGGTTCATCAAGGCCGAACAGCGTATTCACAGAAACCGGTCCGGCATTATGGAGTTGGTTCAGCAGCGCACCACTTTGCTGGCAGTCGCCATACAGCAGCACGCCGTTCAGCCGGCCGTCTTTGAGGAACAGGCGGCGATAGTGCCCGGCGATCGGGTCAAAACTAGTGACAGACGGGGCTTCGCGAACGTCACCGGCGCTAAACAGGGAAATACCGCTGACTTTGAGACGGGTGCCCGTGGCCGCGCTGTAGAAATCCGCCTGAGGCCGATCGGCCAGTTGCGCCGCCAGAATCTTCGCCTGGGCCAGACAGGGCGCGACCAGACCGAAGGTCTCGCCGCTGATTTCACAACATTCGCCTAGGGCATAAATTCCCGCGTGCGCACTGCGCAACTGGCGATCCACCAGTATGCCGCGCTGGCAGGGAATCCCGGCGGCCTGCGCCAGGGCGATTGCCGGCTGGACACCAATGGCCATCACCACCTGCTGCGCCGCCAGCACCCGGCCATCGTGGAGGATCACGCTATCCGTCCGGATCGCCGCAAGGCTGGTATTCAGTTCACAGCGAATGCCGCGCGCCCGGAGCTGGGCCAGCAGTAATTCCCCTGCCCTGGCGTCCAGCTGTCTGTCCAGCAAACACGACTGACGATGAATCAGCGTAACCTGACGCCCCTGCGCCTGAAGGCCGGCGGCCGCTTCTATACCCAGAAAGCCGCCGCCGACCACCACGACCGGACCCTGCCCCGCCAGCAAAGTGTCTACATCCTGCAGCGTGCGAAAGGTGCTGACATGCGGCAGGTCGCTGCCTGGGACAGACGGCCGACAGGGCTGCGATCCGGTCGCCAGTACCAGGCGGTCCCAGTGCAGCAGGCGCTGGTCGGTGCGTAAGGTCCGCTCAGCGACATTCACCTGTTCCACCGTCTCTCCCGCCAGCAAGGTCATGCCGTGACGGTGATACCAGTCAGGATCGTGGATCAGCGTTTGCGCAACGGTGGTTTCCCCGGCCAGCAGTGGCGACAACAGCACACGGTTATAGTTGCCGTGCGGCTCACGGCCAATCACGGTGATGTCGTAACGCGTCGGCGCCAGCTGCAACAGGGTTTCCACCATGTGCATGCCCGCCATCCCGTTACCCACAACCAGCAACCGTTGTCTCATGGTGTCGTCCTTATGCCGCCGAGGTCTGTTTTTCGTAGAGAAAATGCAGCACTTTCTGGCGCAGCTGGTGATAACGCACGTCATCCGCCAGCGCCACGCGTGAACGCGGTCGGGCCAGGTCAATCGTCAGGATGTCGCCCACCTGCGCCGCCGGGCCATTGGTCATCATCAGCACCCGATCGGACAGCAACACGGCTTCATCCACATCATGGGTAATCAGGACGATGGTGGTGTTCAGCGCCTGCTGGATGCGCATGACGCTGTCCTGCAGATGCGCGCGCGTTAAGGCATCCAGCGCACCGAAGGGTTCGTCCAGCAGCAGCACGCGAGGTTTCATTGCCAGCGCGCGGGCGATGCCGACGCGCTGCTTCATGCCGCCGGAGATCTCGCCGGGGCGCTTATGCATGGCATGACTCATTTGCACCTGGTTGAGGTTGTGCTCGATCCAGTCACGTCTTTCGGCTTTGTTCATCTTGCCTTTGAACACCTGCTCGACCGCCAGCTCAACGTTTTGATACGCCGTCAGCCAGGGCAACAGCGAGTGGTTTTGGAACACAACGGCGCGCTCAGGGCCGGGGCCGGTAACTTCGCGGTTATCGCACAACAGGACACCGCTGGTAGGCCGGGTTAAACCGGCGATCAGGTTGAGCAGCGTGGATTTACCACAGCCAGAGTGACCGATCAGGCTCAGCGTTTCCCCCTGATGAAGATCAAAACTGACATTATCGAGCGCCAGAAAATCGCCGCCGGAGGTGGTAAAACGCTGGCTGACCTGCTGTACACGAATGATAGGTTGCATAGTGTTCCCCTTATTTATCCCAGCTAAAGCGACGCGCCAGCAGCATCAGTCCCTGCTCCAGTAGCAGGCCGACGACCCCAATCAGCAAAATGGCAATCAGGATGTTTTCAACATTGAGGTTGTTCCACTCGTTCCAGATCCAGAAGCCGATCCCCAGGCCGCCCGTCAGCATTTCGGCGGCCACGATCACCAGCCAGGCGATGCCAATCGACAGGCGGACCCCGGTCAGCACCGCTGGCAGAACGGCGGGAAACAGGATGCGGCGCAGGATGGTCCATTCCGACAGTTGCAGCACGCGCGCCACGTTGAGGTAATCCTGGGGAATGCGCTGTACGCCTTCTGCGGTATTGATAATCATCGGCCAGATGGAACAGATAAAAATGGTCCAGCTGGAGGCCGGTTCGGCCCGCTGAAACAGCAGCAGGCCGATAGGCAGCCAGGCCAGCGGGCTGACCGGGCGCAGTAGCGCGATAACCGGATTGAACATGCGTGCCACAAAGGTAAAACGCCCCAGCAGAAAGCCTGCGGGAATCCCCACCAGCGCGGCCAGACCAAAGCCGACAGCCACGCGCTGCAGCGAGGCCAGCACATTCCAGCCGATGCCCTGATCGTTGGGACCGTTGTTATAGAACGGATCGGCGAACAGGACTTTCGCCGCCTCCCAGGTGGCGTACGGGCCGGGAAAGCCTTTGCTGGAAAGCGCCGCAATCTGCCAGATCAGGAGCAGAAGCAGCACACCGCACAGCGCGGGAATGGCACGCTGCAAAAACGGACGCAGGCGCGCAGGTGAACGCATCTTTTTTGGCGTCACCTGAAGGGGCACCACGGTGGCGTGGGTGGGCAGCGTCTCAGGCTGCGCCAGCGAGCGAGTCTGGGTTTTCATCACGACCTCTCTTTATGGTTAATGGCAAAGCTGGCGGCGTAAGCGGCAGGATTCGTGCCATCCCATACCTTGCCGTCCATCAGGGTACTGCTGCGCATCTCACTGCCGGGCAACGTGACGTTGCCGACAGCGCTGGCAGCCTGTTTGTAGATATCGATCTGGTTGATCTGCTTTGCGACAGCCAGGTAGTCCGGATCCTGGGTCAGCATTCCCCAGCGCTTAAGCTGGGTAAGGAACCACATACCATCGGACAGATACGGGAAACTGACGCTGCCGTCATGGAAGAAGCGCATCGCATGCGGATCCTGCCATTTCTGTCCCAGCCCGTTTTCGTACTGGCCGAGCATGCGGCCTTGCAGAATCTCAGGTTTGGTGTTGATCCAGGCGCGCCCGGCCAGCACCTGCGCCGTTTCGCGGCGGTTATCATCGGAGGCATCGATCCAGCGTGCCGTCTCAAGGACAGCCGCCGTCAGCGCGCGCGCCGTATTGGGGTTCTCTTTCACCCACGCGGCGCGGGTGCCGAGAATTTTTTCGGGATGATCGGGCCAAATCTGCTGACTGGTGGCGACGGTAAAACCAATATCGTCGCTGATGGCGCGCTGGTTCCACGGCTCGCCCACACAGAAGCCGCTCATATTGCCAATCTTCATATTCATCACCATCTGCGGCGGCGGCACGACGACGGTGCGCACGTCATCAAACGGATTGATACCGGCATTCGCCAGCCAGTAGTACAGCCACATCGCGTGGGTGCTGGTCGGAAAGGTATGGGCAAAGGTGAGACTGCCTTTGGCCTGGCTGTCGATGGTCTTTTTCAGGCTGGCGGCATCGGTAACCTTCTGCGCTTTCAGCTGGTTCGACAGGGAGATCGCCTGGCCATTGTTATTAAGCGTCATCAGGTTCGCCATCGCATGCTGCGGGCCGGCAACGCCCAGTTGCAGGCCATAGATCAGGCTGTACAAAACGTGTGCCGCATCGAGCTCACCGGAGATCAGCTTGTCGCGGACGGCTGCCCAACTGGCTTCTTTACTGGGCTGTAGCGTCAGACCATATTTTTTGTCAAAGCCTTTCACCGAGGCCATGACGACCGGCGCACAGTCGGTCAGCGGAATAAATCCCACCCGCACGGTGGCTTTTTCTGGCGCATCGGAACCCGCCGCCCATACGGCGTTGCGCAATCCCGGCAACAGCCACAGCCCGCCAACGGCGGCGCTGGATAACAGCAGTTGACGACGAGACAGTGAAACTGGCGATTTGCTCATTTTTTGCCACCCTCAGGAAATAAAAAAAGGCGTCCTCTCCACTGATTTCACAGGGAGATGGACGCCTTTATCCAAAGCACTCGCTTTACCGCCGTTGGCAAAGCAAATGCACACACTCTGTAAGGTAAAGCAAACCGCGTGCCAGCTTTGAAACGGTCCTGCGCGGGCGCTTCAGGGTTTTCTCTGGCGAGTTTTTAACCGATTTTGCACATTGGTGACGCAGATCACGCACAAGCATTGTGCAGCTAACGCTTTCGAGTTACCTCTTCATCGTGGCGGCCACCGTGACAATCGCCTGAGCGATTTCCGACAGCCGTTTATTCTGATCCATCGCGCTTTTACGCAGCCGTTGCCAGGCATGCTCTTCACTCAGCCCATGCTGCTGCATCAGCCAGTTTTTAGCCTGGTCGAGCAGTTTGCGCTCTTCCAGCGTGGCGCGCAGAGTGGCCAGCTCATTGGCCTGATGCTGCAAACGCTGGGACTGCTCCGCGATCAACGACAGCAGCGAGCGACCGAGCTGGGGCGCCAGCCCGTCGCTGTTCAGCGCACCGGACTCGGCAGGCAGCCAGTCCGCCCCGGAGACATATAACGTAAAATTGCAGCCCGACTGTGCCACATGCAGGGGTTCAGCGGCCTGATGCTGTGCCAGTGCGATCGCCTCGCGGCAGCGCGACATCAGCGTGGCTGACAGCTGATCCTCCAGCAGTTTCATTTGATCGATACGCTGTGACAGCAGTGAAAACCACTGCGGTGCGCCGCTGTCATCCCGCCGCCCGTCGGTACAGGCAATGCGCCGCAGTCGTTCAATCTCGCGACTGGCCTGCGCCAGCGGCTGCCAGTGGTGCAAAACCGCCTCATCAGCAAACTGCTGGAATGTCGAAAAACTTTGTTCCTGTGCTTCAATTAAGGCCACCATGGCGCTGCGTTGCTCTGCGCTGAACTGGCCGGCGGCAAAGCCGGCCGCTCCCAGAGCGCGTTCCTGTCCCGCCAGCTCTTTGCCCTGCATAAAGCTGAACAGCGCAATGAGCGCGCGGGTAATGTCAGGATGGCTGGCGGTGTCGGCGGCTTCAAAGACCAGGTTCAGTAAGCTACGGATAATGGTGTTGAATGCCGCAACGGCCTGCGCGTGCGCAATCTGTTGTTGCGTAATCTGCTGGCGCAACGCCGGTAACCCGGCCAGGGCCTGCAGCGCGGCGGCGATCAGGTTACAGAACCGGCTGTATCCCGGCTGGGCTTCGGCTTTGGGTAAGGCCTGGCAAAAATCCCGTTGGCAGCGCGTCACATCCTGCTCACTGGCGAGCCGCTGCTCACCGTAAAGCCGGCCTTCAGAACAAATCCACAGAGTGCTCGCCCCCCGCTCACGCTGAAGCTGATGCACCAGTTCGCTGACGGTGGTAATGAGTTTACCGGTCTGGCGAAGGCGTTGCAGGCTGGCAATATCGCTTTGCCGTGAGGCCTGCACCCAGCTCAGTGCGTCATCCATTGCTCACCCCCTTTTCGTACAAAAAAGGAGTCAAGCAAAAGCCGTGCCGTTTCCGCCCCGTCTTTTCTTAGCCTGACGGCTTGTGCCGCACGTTCCGCCCTTTCCGTTTCTCACTGCGGTGTAAAGTGGTTAACGCGGCTTATTCTTTTACCCAGGCCGCCGGGCCGTGGCAGGGATGGGATCACCCGCGTTTTTGAGGCGAAATGTCGCGAGTAATGCGCCCGATACTGCCCCGGAGGCGCCATCCCTGAAGCCCCTGCACAAGGAACGGGCTAAACGGCCATTACCATGCTATATCATTGGGTGCAATGGTTTGAATTCTCAAAAGTCTTAGGTAGACTGAGCGCTGTAAAGAGTGACCATGAGCGGCCTTGTCTCTGAACAGATCACCTGCCCGGCTGTGCGCCTCCCGATGAGGAGGCGCGATACGTGTGATAAACATCGTGCAGGCAGAGACACTGACGTGAGGAAAAGGGTGAAAAACCATTTAGCGTTTTGCCCGTTAGCTGCATATTTTTTGTCCGGCAGCAAAACGCCCCCTCCTCGGTCAATGCCGATTCGCCGGTGACGTGCAGTGGAACGTGCGCGCCCTGTTCGGGACATGCCCACCGCCCTTGCCTGAGTCAGGCCGCGCGGGCAAAGGCTCAACACAGCCCCGGTCTACCCCGACGTTGCCGATACGGATATGCCCTTGCGGTGATATCCGCGGGCAGGCTCCCGGCGAGGTTGAGCTGACCACCGGTGTGAACCGTCGTCCTGACGGTGACACGCGAGGCAGCACGCATTTGCATGGCCAGATAACTTAACCCCTGTGCGTTGACGTGGGTGGCGACAGCAGACACTGCGGTCCTGTCACGACGGCAACCTGGATCATGAACTGATGAAATTTAACCCCTGCCGTCCTGCGCATACTGCCGGACGCGCAACGCAACGCGGGAAGTACACACAGCCATGAGCGTGGAATCTTCACCGCGTGAGGTGACGACCTCTGGTCGCGAAAATTTGTTACTCAAAGCGGCCGCGCCTCTGCTGAATGCGGTGGTGCAAATTCGTCAGGCTGCTACCCACGATGACCCGGCAGGTTTACGTCAGTCTTTGATTGATGAAATCCGCCTGTTTGAACAACGCTGCAAGCAGGCAGGCCTGCCGTTTGAGATGATCATCGGTGCACGGTACTGTGTGTGCAGTGCCCTGGATGAAGCCGCCGCGCAAACGCCATGGGGCACGCGCGGCGTCTGGTCCGGCAACGGCATGCTGGTGACCTTCCACAATGAAAGCTGGGGCGGCGAAAAGTTCTTCCAGCTGCTTTCACGCATTTCACAAAGCCCTCAGCAGCACCTTTGGCTGCTGGAAATTATTCATTACTGCCTGCTGCTGGGTTATGAAGGGCGTTACCGGGGCAGTGAAAAAGGCCGGGCGCAGTGCGACAGCCTGCGGGCAAGGTTAAAAGCGCTGATCGACGAAACCCGTGCGCAGCAAACCACGGAGTCCACGCCGCTGGTGCAGGTACATCCGCTGGTTAATACGCTGGCCCGTCCGATGGTGCCACTCTGGGCCTGTGCCATGCTGGTCGCCCTGATCGGCTGCCTGATTTACAGCGGACTCAACTGGCGGCTCGGCAACGCGGCTGAGCCTCTGCTGCGCAGTCTGTATAATATGCCGTTGCCACAAATCATGATGAATCGTCGCCCTTCTTCGCCACAGGCGCTGCTCGACTTACGTCAGCGGTTAAATGACGTGATCGCCGCCGGCCAGCTCGAAGTCAGCGACGGTGCGTTTGGCAGCAAAGTGATTATCCCGGCAGACAAGCTGTTTGCCGAACAGGGCACGGTGATTAATCCGGTGGGCCGGGCGCTTCTGGCGCGCGTCTCCGCAGCGATGAAAGACGTCAAAGGCACCATTCTGGTGTCGGTGTTTACCGACGATCAGCCTGTTGACGGCAGTCGGTTTGCCTCAAACTATGAATTCTCTTTCGCCCGTGCCCGGGCGATTAGCCAGTTACTGCAGGTGCAACTGGCCGATTCACACGTGCTCCGGTCAGAAGGCCGCGGCGACAGCGATCCGCTGCTGCCCAACGACAGTAGCGAGAACCGTACCCGTAATCGCCGTGTTGAAATTACGCTGTTTGCCGCACCTGAAACACTGAGTACTCACCAAGGAACACCCTGATGCGCGCTTCTTTCCGCTTATTCTTAACGCATCGGCTGCTGTGGAGCTTTATTGGCGTCACGGCACTGAGTTGCCTGCTGTGGATGCTGGGACCGCTTATCGCGTGGAATGAAACCCGCCCGCTTGAACCCGCGCTACACCGCAAGATTGTGGTCAGTCTGCTTTATCTTCTCTGGATTGGTTTCCAGCTAATTCCTGCGCTGTACCGTGCCTGGTTCAACAGTCGCCTGCTTGACCGGTTGCAGGTCGCAGAGAGCGACGATCCGGCGGAACGGCAGGCCACTGAGGCGCTGCTCAGCCAGCGCTTTAGTGAGGCGGCCATGCGCCTCAAGCGCACCCATTTTGGCCGACGCCAGGGCAGCCTGTGGGCACGGATTAACGCCAATTACCTCTATCAGCTCCCCTGGTATCTGATGATTGGTGCGCCGGGTGCTGGTAAAACCACCGCTCTGCTCAATGCCGGCCTGAAATTTCCCCTGACCGATACGTTCGGCAACGAGGCCGTTCGCGGCGTCGGCGGTACCCGGCACTGCGACTGGTGGTTCACCGACAGCGCCGTGTTGATCGATACCGCCGGGCGCTATGCGTTACAGGAAAGCCAGCGGGCACGCGATGCCAGCGAGTGGCAGAGTTTTATCAATCTGCTGAAGCGCTATCGGGCGCGGCAGCCGATCAACGGCGTCATCCTGACCATCAGCGTCGCGGATTTACTCAGCGATTCGGCTGAGGCGCGTTACGAACAGGCGAACGCGCTGCGCGAACGGCTGAACGAACTGCATCAGCACACCGGTATTCATTTTCCCGTCTATGTCATGGTGACCAAAACCGACCTGCTGAAAGGCTTTATGAGTTATTTCGGCAGCATGGAGAAGGCCCGCCGCGATGCTATCTGGGGCTTTACGTTTCCCTGGGAAGCCGGTAAGCCACACAAGCAGGACTGGCATCTTCACTTCGAGGGGCAGTTTACCCAGTTAGAACAGCAACTGCAGCAGCAACTGGCCGGGCAAATGACCCATGAGCGCGACCTCAATGAGCGGGCAGAATGTTTTCTGTTTCCGCAGGAGTTTGCTTCGCTGCGTCCCCTGCTCAGCGAATACCTGGACAGCATTTTTTCCCCGCGTTCTGAGACCGTGGCCTGGAATCCTCGTGGGCTGTTCTTTACCAGCGGTACACAGGAAGGTTTGCCTTTTGACCGCGTGATGGGCGAGCTGAGCCGCAAACTGCAACTGCGTCAGGCGGGGGCACACTCGATTGCCGCCTGGGATCGGGTCAACCGCAACAGCCCTATTCCCGGCAATAAAGGCCAGAGCTTTTTTATTCGTGATTTGCTGAGCAATCTGGTGTTTAAAGAAAGTGGCCTGGCGGGCAGCAATCGTCGCTGGGAATACCGTAATCAGCTCCTGCACTGGATTGGCTACGGTATGCTGGCCGGGGCGCTGGTAATCATGAGCGGACTGTGGTTGATCAGCTACTATCAGAACCAGCATTATCTGCAGCAGGTTACCGCGCGCGTACCGGCAATTTCTGCACAAAGTCAGCAAGTGATACATCAGCCCGCTGATAATATTTTTGATCTGCTACCCTTTCTGAATAACCTGGTGAAGTTACCGGTGTCCGACCAGTTTTCTCTCGATAATCCGCCGCTTACTATGCGGGCAGGCTTATATCGTGGCAATCAGGTCAGCGATGCCGCCTGGGCGCTTTATCAAAATGCGCTTAAGTCTTTACTGCTGCCCCGGGTCGCTCAGCAGATCACCAACCTGCTGCGTAACGATCCCGGTGATGACAATGAATACAGTCGTAATGCGCTCCGCGCTTATCAGATGCTGTATCAGCCCAGAAACTACGATGGGGAATTTCTACGGGCCTGGCTACTGCAAAATCTGCAGCGTTCGTTACCTGAAAAGGTCAGCGCGCGGGATTTGCAGCAGCTTGACTGGCATTTAAGCCAGCTACTCGATCAGCAAATTCAGTCTTCACCTTATGCGCGTGACAATGCGCTGATGATGCGCAAGCTGGCTGATAATTTGAACAATGCGGGGCGCGGCGGCGCGGTACTGGCGATTGCCCCCGCGAAGGCACAGCGCCCGACAACGCATAATCCATAATGGCGAGGTGAACATGTCTGTATCTCTGGCCCCTGGCTGGTTTGGCAAACTGCCCTCAACAGGGGACTTTATACATCATCGGCTCACTGAACAGGTCATCACGCCGTGGAATCACTGGTTTCAGCAGGGCCTCATTCACTGGCATCAGCAGGACGCGGCCGTGAGCGCCGATTTTCTGCGCGCGCCGGTGTGGAATTTTGTGTTACCGATCACGCCAACGCGTCAGCAGGTACAGATGGGCTGCCTGTTACCGTCTTGCGATCGTGTGGGGCGCGCCTGGCCGCTGCTGGCCTTGCTGAGCTTTCCGCTCAGTCAGTGGCATCCGGCACAGTTAACGATCTCGGGAGACTGGTATCAGGAGTTGGGGGCCACGCTGCTGAATGCCGTGACTCACGGCCTGAGCCCGGACCAGCTCGATCAGCACATCCAGGCCCTGGCTCCGCTGATGGTCCCGGTGCAGCAGCCGTCAGATATTATGGATGTAATCGGTTTCGCGGACCTGCCCTGCACGCTGAGCTGGCAGGACGTCGCCGAACATTTCGACCCGCAGCAACACATAAGTTACTGGTGGAGCAACCGCAGTGACGGTTTCGTACATGCGACACACAAGCATAGCGGTACCCTCACGGCAGAACTGTTCTCATTACTGTTTAATCCGGCAGCAGGTGCACAGCCGGGACGCAACGGCCTCTATCCACCGATGTTCGAGTGAGACGTTGCCTTTGTCCTTCATAACGGGATAGCTCATGCAATTTACCATCGTTCAATGCACGTCTGATGTGCCGGTGAAAACCGTCACGTTTCATCCGCCGGGCGGCACGATCGGCCGCAGTCAGGATAACGATTTGGTGTTACCGGATGAAGCCCGTTCTATTTCTCGTCTGCAGGCGCTGGTGCACCTGTCCTGTAACGGAGAGTGCCGCCTGACTAATCAGGGCAGCGTGACACCGGTCGAACACAACGGTGTGCCGCTCAGCCGGGGAATGCAGGTGAGCCTGAAACACGGGGATGCTCTGCGCATCGGCGACTATGCCATCGACGTACGTGACCCCTCGGTACAGGGCATCAACAGCGATCCGTTGGCGTTTTTTAGCCATGCGGGCCCGCAGACGAATCCGCTGGATATCCCCGAA
The DNA here is from genome assembly GCF_011044475.1 of Pantoea stewartii. NCBI lineage: Bacteria > Pseudomonadati > Pseudomonadota > Gammaproteobacteria > Enterobacterales > Erwiniaceae > Pantoea > Pantoea stewartii. The sequence continues at coordinate 95,557 of NZ_CP049115.1, read as the reverse complement.
TTTACTGAAGTCGAAGAGGTCGCTCAGGAACCTGTCGCCAGACGCCACGACCACCGGGGCGATGCCAGGCTGGCCATCGATCCCCAGGCCGGTGAGTCCCGATATGCGCCCTCGCCCGCCGCACACGATCACGACAACCTGGTCGCGGCGCTGCTTGACGGTATGGGACTAAGCAACGGCCACAATACGGTGATTAACGAAGAACAGATGCGGACCACTGGCCGCATGTTAAGTCTGTTTTCGCAGGGCACGGTGGCATTGCTGTCGTCGCGCTCTATCCTTAAACGGGGCGTCAAAGCGGAAATGACGATGATCCTGAACGAAGCAAATAACCCGTTCAAGATTCTGCCCTCGGGCAAAACCGTATTGATGCAGATGTACCAGAGCCAGATGCCGGGCTTTATGCAGCCTGAACAGGCGGTACGGGATGCGCTGGTGGATCTGCAGGCACATCAGTTGGGCATGATCGCCGGGATCCGCGCCATCATCGCCGCCATGTTGCAGTCGTTTAATCCGCAGGGGCTGGAGGAGCAGGCGAAGTCAGACGGTGCCGTGTCAAAAGTCCCGTTTACGCCTTATCAAAAAGCCGCACTGTGGGACTATTTCACTCGCCGCTATCAGCGCACTGCGGGTGAAATCGAAGACGATTTCCATACGCTGTTTGGTGAAGCTTTCCTTCATGCTTACGACATGGAGGTGAATCAGTACAAAGATTCCCAGACGCGTACGGATGATGCATGAATATCGCGTTTGCCCAGCGAAGTCAGCAAGGTCAGCGTGATGAACATGCGGATCGCACCGGTGTGGTACTGAATGCCCATCAGGCCAGCTTCGTGGTATGCGACGGCGTAGCGGGACTGCCCGGTGGGGAACAGGCGGCACAACTGGTATGCGACAGCCTGCTGACTCAGTTGCACACCTGTCCGCACCTTACCCTCGCCTTCACACAGCAGGCGATAGAAACGTGCCGCTCTGTGCTTGAAATCGCACAGGGTAATAATCCGAATTTTGCCACGATGTGCACCACGCTGGCGGGCCTGTTTATCGACCGCACCCGACAGCGCGCATGGTGGGCGCACGCGGGCGACAGCCGGGTTTACCACTTTCGGCATGGCGTGCTCAATGCGGTCACCCGCGACCACAGTCTTGTGCAAAAACTGAGCGAGGCAGGCTATGAAAATACCGGAATTAACAGTAATTTACTTTATAATGCGCTCGGCACAGAACCTGCCCATCCTGTGAGCTTTTCTGACGAAATACTGCTGGAAGACGGCGATGCGTTTTTAGTCTGTAGCGACGGGTTTTGGCTCAATCTGACCACCCGGGAAATGGAGCAGACCTTGCGCATGGTGAATGCCTGTGAAGAGTGGCTGACGTTGATGGAACATGCCGTGAGCCGTGAAGTAAAGAAAGATAATCTGAGTGCGCTGGCCGTGTGGATCGGCGAACCGCAGGAGGCCACGCTGCTTTATTCGCTGGCTGACTCAACCCGTTTTCTGCCCTCTCGTGATGGATGAAAGAAACGCTATGAAAGTGTGGTTGCCCGCTCTGGCTACCTTGTTGATGGCCTTTACTGCGCAGGCGGAAAATTATCGCGTGGTGTACTCACCCAGCCTCGAACTGGAAGTGTATATCGACAACGTTGAAGGCAAAACGCCCGACGACTGGTGCCAGGAGACACTGCCACTGCGTATTGTCTCGGGTAAGAGCCAGAATGCAGAGATCCTTAAATCGTTCCTGCCGCGCGTCGGGACACTGTTAGCGAATCAGTGCAATGAACTGGACGTTCTGCCCTGGCAAATGACCAACAGCCAGGGCAGCGTGCTGGCTTCCGGCAGCGCCAGTAAATTGCAGAACTGGCGTCTGATTGTGAACGCCGATGCCGCCACAAGCAGTAACGTTCCGGTTGTCGCGTCGCGGCCAGCAGACAGCACCCCGTTACAGCATTTTGCGTTACCTGATGGCTGCCGCTTTCGCACCGCATGGGACGAAAACGGATTGTCGATCTTTGTCCCGCAAGGCGGTCGGTTGCGCTGCTCGTCGGAAGGCTGGCTCGAAGGCAACAGTGATATTACCGTCAGTGGACACGGCCAACCGCAGACGCTTGCCGTCACGTTTTACCAGGGTTACCCGATCGCCAGTCTGGCCATTGCCGGTAACGCCCTGCAAATCGTTAGCGTCAATAAACAGCGCATGATTGTGACCCGTGCTGATGCGCCTGACAGCTGGCTGGTGCTGCCTTTCGACGATACGCAACATCTGTGGCGCTTTGAGGGCACCCTTCTGGTCAGAGCGGATAAAGCCACTGCGCAGCAGAATGCCAGCGCCCTGTCTGCACGGCTCGACACGCTGCGTAGCCGGTGGGCAGGCAGTTTACCGTCACAACAGAAAGTGAATGTGTTACTTGTGGACACCTTGCGCGCGGATCAGGTTGATCCCGGCGCAGGTGCCTGGCGTAACATCCATTAATTATCGCGTTGCCTGGCAAGCAGGCCCAGTTCAGAGAGTCCACTATGTCGGCTAATGACAATCAGAAAGCAGTACCGAATGCCTTGCCTGACGGATATCGCTTTAACGAGTTCGAAATCAAAGAAGTGATTGGCGGCGGCGGTTTCGGCATTGTCTATCGCGCATGGGACCATCAACTTGAACGCACCATTGCCATTAAAGAATACATGCCTGTTTCGCTGGCGGTCAGGACGGCGGATATGTCGCTGGAATTGCGCGGTGAACGTTTTCAGAAGCTGTTTAATGCCGGTCTGAACAGCTTTATTCAGGAAGCCCGACTGCTGGCACGCTTCAATCATCCGGGCCTGTTGCATGTCCTGCGCTTCTGGGAACAAAACGGCACCGCCTATATGGGCACACTTTACTACAACGGCATGACGTTGAAAGAGTGGCAGTTAACCAGCCATGAGTCTATCACCGAAGACTGGATTCGCCGCTTACTGCCGCCCTTGCTGGGGGCTATCAATACCATTCATCAGGCTGGCTATCTGCACCGTGATATTTCGCTGGATAATATTCAGATTCAGGAAAATCAACTGCCGGTGCTGCTCGACTTTGGCTCTGCCCGCAAAGAGATAGGCAATCTCTCTGATGAAACCGAAATCATGCTGAAGCCGGGGTTTGCCCCCATTGAGCAGTACAGCGAAGAAGGCGAAGGTGAACAAGGCCCCTGGACAGACATCTATGCGCTGGGCGCGGTACTGCACACGCTGATTACCGGCTCCCCGCCGCCGGTCAGCGTGGTGCGCTGCATTGAAGACAACTATCAACCGCTGGTAGTGCGTAAGCCTTCAGGCTATTCGCTGCCGCTGCTGCATGCCATTGACTGTGCGCTATTGATGAAACCGCACGATCGTCCGCAGAGCATCGACGTGTTTGCTGCCCTCATTGCCTTACCGGTCAGCGATGTGGAGGCGGTCGTTAACAGTCTGCAACAGCGCAATGACGCGCAAAACCAACTGGACGCAGCCGCGGCCGACACGGTCCCACCGGTGGTCCTGGCGATGAATCACGGGGCGACGATGGCGGAACCGCTGACCGGACGCACAGTGCGTCGTCTGTCACCGGGGCTTCTGGCGCTGGCCGCCGTTGCCGTTATTGCCGTCGGCGCGGTGGTGTGGGTTGAAAACTCGCAAACCGCTTCGGTGCCGCAGGTGGCGAAACGCAGTGCTGCACCAGCGACCGGCACGGTGCCCGCGGGCCTGGCGATGGTTTACCTGAAACTGGCCGGTGATGAACAGGTGGTCCTGAACGGTCAGCCCGTGGCCTTGCACGCCAGCAGCAACGGTTTTGCCGTGCTGAACCTGGCGGCAGGCCAGTACCGCATTGATGTGCATGCCGGGAATACGACGCGCAGTCAGTCCGTGGTAATTGACAGACCGGGCACCTGGCTGATTAACCCAACCCAGTGACCGGATGCTGCTGGCCTGGCGGGCGCGGATTACGCCTGTCTTGGCCAGTGCTGCTGCAGTTCACGCACCTGGTGCGCCAGGCGGATCAAATCGTCCTCCTGCATCCCGCGCTTAGTCAGTTCTTCTTCCAGCGAAAACAGGTACTGGGCGTTCGAGCCTAACGGTCCACTGGCCGCTGCGATCAGGGGCGCAACCGCCTGAGGACAGGTATCCGGTTCATAAAGCGGATGACGCGGATCCATAATAAAAACCAGCGCCGTCACGCGGCGTTGATCGTCCAGCACCAACTCACACCAGGTCGGCAAATAGCAGCCGGTGATCATTTCACGCTTCCACAGTAATGCCAGTTCGTCGTGCAGCCGTGATTCCGGCAGGCGAAATGCCAGTCCCTGCGTGATGCCGCCCTCTTTCAGCGCCAGCATGCGCCCCGGATGGGAAGCCGTGCCGCGCCCGGCTGTGAGGCGTAAGCAAAAGGCACGGTGCCAGCCGTGCAGCGAGGCCGATGCCACTTCATCGGCTTCAAATACCGGGTTCCACATCAGAGAACCGTAGCCGAAGATCCATACCGGGCTGTGATCGGGCCGACATGCCAGGGTTGCCGCCAGCGACGCCGCGCGCTGTTCACAACTCCACAGTAATGTCTCCTCAATATCACCAAATGATGTTTTACAATCCGCTTTTAATAAAAATTCCCGGGTAAGCAATGCGACCTCCTCGACTTTCACCACGTCCTGTGTAAGACACTCCTCGGTTCTGTTGCGTGAACATTCACAAATTTACGCTGTATTCATTAAACTGACATTAATTATTAACAAAATCAGTTTCAAGTAAGAGTGGGAATATCCGCTAAAAAATAGCCTTTATTTAACTATTAAAAGCGGCAGCTATAACACCCAAAAAAAGTGTTTTACAGCGCGTAAAACGGTAAGGGCTGATGAGTTTCTTCACGGCATCCTGGCGTTCAGGATAACCCCTGCTCGCGCAACGTGAAGTAAACATGCGTAACGTGGGCGCGACAAGAAGCCTGAAACGTGGGCGATCAGAGGGAAGAAATGCGCGTGAGAACGGACATGATGCTGGCGGGACGGGACATATAAACGGGCCTGCTGTTCAGGCCCACAACGCAACACACTATTTTTTGGGATGCCATTTATCGTCATCCCCTTTTTCATAGTCATGTTTCACCGCTGACCAGGCCACTTTATGGGCCACTTCCTCGCGTGATTCATTGCCTCGTCGGTCATCGGGATCCTTATATTGTGACCAGGCATTGTTAAAGGCCTGCTGATAGATATCCTGGGCATGCGCTGGCAGGACGTGCTTAACGCTTTCTGGCAGGTCGCTTCGCTTAGCATAAGGCATCGTTTATCCTCCTCTAACATGATGGTTTATAAGTCTGGCGCAGATAAGCCAAAATGCAAACTGTGGTTTCTGCGCCTCTCCGCTTGTTATTTCTCTGTTCCGGCATTAACGATCACCTTATTGGGATGTATTTTGCAATAATGCGGAAGATTATCGCGAAAGAGGATTTGCTTTATGACTGATTTATCGGACAAAAGCGGGAATAAATTTTTATAAATCCCTTTTCAGGCTGAATGTGTGTGAAAGTAAAAAGCGGTAAATTTTCACCTGCTGTTCGATTGAAAAGTTACACTGCCTGACTTATATATTTCCCTGTCAGGGTGGGTAAATGAATTGCCCTTTTATTCAGCAGCGAGGAGAGTGAATGCCTTTACATGAAAAAACACGTCACAAAGAGTTTTCACTGATACTTCCCCTTATTGCCCTGGGTGTACTCTATTTTTTTGGTGCACAAACCTCACTCCCGCTCGTCGTCGGCATTAATTTACTGGCGCTGGTTGCTATTCTCAGCAGCGCGTTCAGCGTGGTGCGTCATGCGGATGTGCTGGCTCACCGCCTGGGCGAACCCTATGGTTCCCTGATCCTCAGCCTGTCTGTCGTGATTCTGGAAGTCAGCCTGATTTCGGCACTGATGGCCACCGGCGATGCGGCACCTGCGCTGATGCGCGATACGCTCTACTCGATCATTATGATCGTGACCGGCGGGCTGGTGGGCTTTGCCTTACTGCTGGGCGGCAGAAAGTTTGCGACGCAATACGTGAATCTGGCCGGGGTAAAGCAATACCTGATCGCTATTTTTCCGTTAGCCATCCTGGTGCTGGTGTTTCCGAATGCCTTGCCGGGCGGAAATTTCACCGCTGCGCAAAGTTTACTGATTGCCGCTATTTCTGCCGCGATGTATGGCGTTTTCCTGTTGATTCAGACCAAAACGCACCAGAGCCTGTTTGTCTATGAGCACGAAGATGACAGTGATGATGGCGATCCTCACCACGGTAAACCCTCTGCGCACAGTAGCCTCTGGCACGCCATCTGGCTGATCGTGCATCTGATTGCGGTGATTGCCGTCACCAAGATGAATGCTAACCCGCTGGAGCATCTGCTGACCGACCTCAACGCACCGAAGCAGTTCACCGGCTTCCTGGTGGCGTTACTGATCCTCTCACCGGAAGGTCTGGGTGCCATCCGGGCCGTCCTGATGAACCAGGTACAGCGCGCGATGAACCTGTTCTTTGGCTCAGTGCTGGCCACGATTTCGCTGACCGTACCGGCGGTCTCTATTATTGCAACGCTGACAGGCCAGGAATTGATATTCGGTCTGGAACCGCCGCAGATGGTCATTATGATTGCCTCTCTGATCCTGTGTCAGATTAGCTTCTCAACCGGCAGAACGAATGTGCTGAATGGTGCCGCGCACCTGGCCTTATTTGTCGGCTATCTGATGACCATCATGCTGTAATCTCACAAAACTGAGACGAAAAAAAGAGCGAGAATTCGCTCTTTTTTCGTCTGCACTGCGGCTTATTTGCTGGTGTCCAGTGCCGGGAAGGTTTTCACCAGATCGTCAATCGCCTTCATCTGCACCAGGAACGGTTCCAGTTTATCCAGCGGTAACGCCGAAGGACCGTCGCATTTGGCGTTGTCCGGCTCCGGATGGGCTTCAATAAACAGGCCCGCAATGCCCACCGCCATACCGGCACGCGCCAGTTCGGCCACCTGAGCACGGCGTCCGCCTGAGGCGGCACCGAACGGATCGCGCGTTTGCAGCGCGTGCGTCACGTCGAAAATAACCGGCGAGTTATTCGTCACCTTTTTCATGACGTTGAAACCCAGCATATCCACTACCAGGTTGTCGTAGCCAAAGTTACTGCCGCGGTCGCAAAGAATAACCTTGTCGTTTCCGCCTTCGGCAAACTTGTCCACGATGTTGCCCATCTGGCCGGGGCTGACAAACTGGGGCTTCTTGACGTTAATCACCGCGCCCGTTTTCGCCATCGCCTCAACCAGATCGGTCTGACGCGCCAGGAAGGCCGGCAGCTGAATCACATCAACAACATCCGCCACAGGCTGAGCCTGCGCCGCTTCGTGCACATCGGTGATGATTTTCACGCCAAAGGCCTGCTTCAGCGCCTGGAAAATCTTCATGCCCTCTTCCAGGCCGGGGCCACGGTAAGAGTGGATGGAGGAGCGGTTGGCTTTGTCAAAAGACGCTTTGAAAACGTAAGGAATGCCGAGTTTGTCGGTCACGTTTACATAGTGCTCGCAGATGCGCATCGCGAGGTCGTAGGATTCCAGCACGTTCATGCCGCCGAAGAGAACAAATGGCAGATCGTTTGCGACCCTGATATCACCAATACTGACAACTTTCTGTGTCATGCCCTTTCCTTATCTGGGGTGACGCTTAATGCAGCGTCACGCGTTTTTGTTCGATTGCGTGAATCTGGACTTTAATCATTTCGCTGACCGGATCCTCAGGACACTGTTCAACGAAGTAGGTTAAGTCCGTTAACGCGATATGATCGCACTCAAGCTGTGCATAGATTAATCCCCGATCGCGAATTTCATAGGGATCGTCCGGGTCAATGCGCAACAACACCTGGCTGACGTTCAGGGCCAGCTCCATCTGCTTCTCTTCCATCAGCGCCGCTTTCAGCGTATCCAGCATTTTGCGCATTACGCTGACGGTTTTGGCTTCATCGAGATCGTCATCATACAGACGCGCCAGCGGGCTGATATTGCCTTTCAGCCATACTTCGAGCGTGTGCGTATCCAGGGTTTCCCCGTTGAAGGGATTAATCAGCCATTTGTCGCCATCCAGCCAGTCGGCGCGCAGAATCAACTGCGTCGGGAAAATCACCGGCATCAGGGGCAGTTCCAGTTCCGCCGCAATATGCAGCAGAATCACGCCCAGTGACACGGCGGTTCCCTGACGGGTTTTCAGCACTTTATCCAGCCAGAGTGCATCAGACAGATTATACACGCCGCTGGCACCGCCAAATTTCCACTGCTTGTAAAACAGCTCCAGCAGCTTTTCGAGCTTTAAATCCGCATCCTGTTGGTCGCTGACGTAATCCCGGGCTTCAGCCACTAACGCCGCTAACTGTTGTTCGACCGACAGGGTCGGAAAATCGGTGCGAATGGCTTTGGTTGCACCCATCACCGCCTCACAGAGCGGTGTTTCACTGTAATCGAGTTGTTCGGTGGAGCTCATACTATCCCCAATAACGGCATTTTACTCAGTGCCAGCTTAATGATCGTCACCAGCGCGATTAAGGCGACCACAAAGGCTATCCAGCGGGTGCGATCAGAACGAGGGCGGCGGCTCAGCGCCACGGACCCAAGGGCAATATAGATAATAACGCCTAACAGCTTCTCCGTCAGCCAGCTTCCCTGAGGTGAAAACGGATAGAAGTGGGTCAGCATTACCAGCGCTGTGCCGCTCAGCAGCAGCAACGTGTCGTTGACATGTGGAAGAATACGGACCCAGCGGCGTTGCAGTATGGCTGCGCCAACGCGCTGCCAGTAGAAGCGCAGCAGAAACAGCGAAACCGTGATCGCCACGGTCAGCAGATGCAGATTTTTTAGCAGTGGGTAATAAGTAAACATCATTCATCCCTGTGATTTTACGTTGCGGCACTATACCGGTATCGGCGCGGTCTGCCCAAATGTGACCCGGGGATTGCCACCGTAATCCTTCACCGTGTCCACCGCCTGATAGTGGTGCTGGCACATCAGTTGACGCACCGCCTCATCCTGCTGCCAGCCATGTTCCAGGAGCAGCCAGCCACCCGGCTGTAACCAGGCGGGTGACTGTGCGATCAGCCACCGGAGATCGGCCATGCCCGCCTCATCTGCCACCAGTGCGCTGCGCGGTTCAAAACGCACATCGCCCTCCTCCAGATGGTGATCGCTGGCATCAATGTAAGGCGGATTACTCACGATAAGATCAAATCGGGTCGGGGTGAGCTGTGCAAACCAGTGGCTGTGCACAAACGTCGCGTTAGCTATCGCCAGATGCGCAGCGTTATCCTGCGCCAGCGCAACGGCAGCAGGGACACGATCAACGCCGATCACGGTGCAATCGGGCCGCTCGCTGGCAATCGCCAGGGCAATGGCGCCGGTGCCCGTGCCGAGATCCAGCACGCGCGCAGGTGCGGCAGGCAATCGGGCCAGCGCCTGTTCAACCAGGATCTCGGTATCCGGCCGCGGGATAAGTGTGGCGTCGCTAACCCTCAGCGGGAGCGACCAGAATTCGCGCTCGCCAACTAAATGGGCGATCGGTTCTCCCCGGGCGCGCCGTGCCAGCAACGCCGTCAACTGTTGTAACTGCGCGTCACTGAGCAGGGTTTCATCAAAAGCCACCAGCCAGCTGCGGGGTTTGCCTGTGACATAACCCAGCAGGATTTCCGCATCACGCTTCGGGCTGTCGCCCCCACACAGCGTGGCAACCGCCTGTTTGAGCCAGTGGCGAATATCCATTAATCCTGACCGGCCAGCGCCGCCAGTTGGTCAGCCTGGTATTCCTGAACGATGGGTTCGATCAGGCTGTCCAGTTTACCTTCCATGGTTTCATCCAGACGATAAAGCGTCAGGTTGATGCGGTGGTCGGTCACACGGCCCTGCGGGAAGTTATAGGTGCGGATACGATCGGAACGGTCACCGCTGCCCAGCAGGTTACGGCGGGTGCTGGCTTCAGCTTCGTGACGTTTTGCCATTTCGGCCGCATGAATACGTGCGCCCAACACCGATAAGGCTTTTGCCTTGTTCTTGTGCTGAGAGCGTTCATCCTGACATTCCACCACAATACCGGTCGGCAAGTGGGTAATACGGATCGCGGAGTCGGTGGTGTTAACGTGCTGCCCACCGGCACCGGAGGAGCGGAAAGTATCGATTTTTAAATCTGACGGGTTGATCTCGGGCAGCTCCGCTTCCGGCAGTTCAGGCATCACCGCCACCGTACAGGCAGAGGTATGAATACGGCCCTGGGATTCCGTCTCGGGTACGCGTTGTACGCGATGGCCGCCGGATTCAAATTTCAGTCGGCCATAGGCGCCGTCACCCATAATACGGGCAATCACCTCTTTATAGCCACCGTGCTCACCGTCGTTAGCGCTGACGATTTCCACCCGCCAGCGACGTGACTCGGCGTAACGGCTGTACATACGGAACAGGTCACCTGCAAAAATGGCCGCTTCGTCGCCGCCGGTACCGGCACGGACTTCGACAAAACAGTCGCGCTCATCGTCCGGATCTTTCGGCAACAGTAACAGCTGCAACTGTTGCTCCAGCGCGTCGGTTTTCTCACGTGCCGCCTGCAGCTCTTCCTGCGCCATATCGCGCATTTCAGGATCGTCGAGTAACATTTTAGCCGTCTCGATATCATCCTGGTTCTGCTGCCAGTCGCGGAAGCAGCGCGTGACATCGGTCAACTGAGCATATTCACGCGACAAAGCACGAAAGCGTTCCTGATCGGCAATGACGCCTGCATCGCCCAGCATCGCTTCCACTTCTTCGTGGCGCTCCTGCAGCGCTTCCAGTTTCGCAACAATAGAGGTTTTCATTTAACTGTGGGATTCCCGTAACAGAAGACGACAGCAGTGTGCCTAATCGAGACCCAGGCTGTCGCGTAAAATCTGCAGGCGTTCGCTGTCGCCGTCGCGCGCGGCCTGCTGAAGAGATTTGGTCGGTGCATGAATCAAACGGTTGGTCAGCTTGTGGGCCAGTTCCTGCATCACTTTTTGCGGATCGGCACCCTGCTGCAGCGCCTGCAGCGCACGGCCTTCCAGTTCAGCGCGGATATCATCCGCCTGAGCACGGTATTCACGAATAGAGTTGACCGCGCCCTGGGAACGCAGCCAGGCCATGAAATCGCTGCATTCCTGCACCACGATACTTTCGGCCTGCACCGCAGCGGCTTTGCGCTGGGCAAGGTTCTGCTCAATGATGGCCTGCAGATCGTCAACGCTGTAGAGATAGGCATTCGCTAACTTGCCCACTTCCGGCTCTACGTCGCGCGGCACCGCAATATCCACCAGCAGCATTGGCTGGTTACGGCGCGCTTTGAGCGCCCGTTCCATCATGCCTTTACCAATGATGGGCAAGGGACTGGCGGTGGAAGTAATGACGATGTCGGCATCGGCCAGGCGTGCGTCGATGTCCGCAAGGCCAATCACTTCCGCGCCCACTTCTTTCGCCAGCGCGTCCGCGCGTTCGCGGGTACGGTTGGCAATAATCAGTTTTTTGACCTGATGTTCGCTCAGATGACGCGCCACCAGCTCAATGGTTTCTCCCGCGCCAACCAGTAACACGTTGACGGTGGAGAGGGACTCAAAGATCTGCCGCGCCAGCGTACAGGCGGCAAAGGCAACGGAAACGGCGTTCGCGCCGATCTCCGTTTCCGTACGCACGCGCTTGGCAACCGAGAAGGTTTTCTGGAACATACGTTCCAGTTCACTGCTCAGTGCATGACCGCGCTGCGAATCGGCAAAGGCTTTTTTCACCTGACCTAAAATCTGCGGCTCGCCCAGCACCAGCGAATCCAGCCCGCTGGCGACGCGCATAAGATGACTGACCGCCTCATTGTCCTGATGCCAGTAGAGGCTGTTACGTACATCCTCTTCATCAAGCTGGTGATAATCACACAGCCAGCGCACCAGACGTTCCTGCAGATCGACCTGTTGCTCTACACTCAGGTAGAGTTCGGTTCGGTTACAGGTGGAGAGCACGACGCCACTCTGCACCATGGGCTGGGATAACAGGCTGTCTAAGGCCTGTTCCAGCGACTCCGGCCCGAACGCAACGCGTTCGCGCAGAGCAATGGGTGCAGTTTTGTGATTGATTCCGAGAGCGAGCAGCGTCATGGCGATTTAGGTTGGGTTGTCCCAATAATGTCAGGGTTTTGTGAAGCGCATTCTACAAGATGCAGCAGATCAAGAAAAGCCATACAAAGGCTATGACTGTAATAAGATTAAGCCGATCATAGCGATTTTGCCGTATAACAGCATTGACGGTTAAAATGCGGATGGTTAGCGTTACCTGTTACCAATGAAAAATGAGTCCGAGGAGATGACCACTTGATGCTTACTTCCCCACGCAATCTGTTGCGCCTTTTACCCCTGGCCGGTGCTGTTCTGCTGGCTGCCTGTAGCATCAATAAACCACAAGGTCCCGGCCCGAGCGCCACTGCGCCCCAATGGCAACATCATCAGCAAGCGGTCAGTAAAGTGACGCAGTACCAGACGCGCGGCGCGTTCGCCTATCTGTCGGACAAACAAAAAGTCTATGCCCGCTTCAACTGGCAGCAGACCGCACCTGACCGTTATCGTCTGCTGTTAACCAACCCGTTAGGCAGCACAGAACTGCAGCTGGATGCGCAGGGTTCTGTGGTGCAGATCGTGGATAGCCAGGGCAAACGCTATGTCAGCAACGATGCGCAGAAGATGATCTCGCAGCTGACCGGCATGGATATTCCGCTGACCAACCTGCGTCAGTGGATGATGGGCCTGCCGGGCGATGCGACCGACTACCAGCTTAACGATCAGTATCAGTTGCGCAGCCTGAACTATCAGCATGATGGCCAGACCTGGCAGGTGACCATCGCCGGCTACGACAGCAACGTCACCCCTGCGCTGCCCGCCAGCCTGGAGCTGAAAGAAGGCGATCAGCGCATCAAGTTACGTATGGATAGCTGGACGCTGAAATGATCACCACCTGGCCTGCTCCGGCAAAACTGAACCTTTTTTTGTACATCACCGGGCGCCGGGCGGACGGTTACCATAACCTGCAAACCCTGTTTCAGTTTCTGGATTATGGCGACAGTCTGGAGATTGTTCCCGATCAGAGCGATGCCATTACCCTTCTCACGCCCGTGTCCGGCGTGCCGGATGCTGAAAACCTGATCGTGCGTGCCGCCGACATGCTTAAGGCGGCTGCCCGCGAGAAGGGAACGCTGCCGGCGCAGGCGGGTGCGCGGATCGCCATTGAAAAGCGTTTGCCAATGGGCGGTGGACTGGGTGGCGGTTCTTCTGACGCCGCTACGGTTCTGGTGGCGCTTAATCATCTCTGGCAAACCGGTTTTTCGCCGACGGAACTGGCACAGATGGGCGTGAAACTGGGTGCGGATGTCCCGGTGTTCGTTAAAGGGCACGCCGCCTTCGCCGAAGGGGTCGGCGAGGTGCTTTCTCCCGCATCGCCTGCCGAAAAATGGTATCTTGTTGCCCATCCCGGCGTCAGCGTGGCCACGCCGGTGGTCTTTAACGATCCGGCACTTCCCCGTGACACGCCCGTGCGCACTTTATCAGCACTTTTACAGGCCCCCTTTCTTAACGATTGCGAATCAGTAGTAAGAAAACGTTTTCGTGAGGTTGATGAGCTTGTTTCATGGCTGCTAGAATACGCGCCGTCGCGCCTGACAGGGACAGGTGCTTGTGTGTTTGCTGAATTTGACACCGAGTACGCTGCTCGCCAGGTGCTGGAACTTGCCCCGTCATGGGTGCGCGGTTTTGTAGCCCGAGGCGTTAACGTCTCGCCGTTACAGCGCACTCTGCAAGGCGATTAGCGATAGCGTGACTGTGTCACCCTGTTCCAGATACAGCACGTTTCGCACTCACATACCCGTGTGAACGATCACGACAGTATTCGCCGGTTACTGTCATGACGTTCATTCTCTGGACGCAAAGCCTGAGGTTCTTCTCGTGCCTGATATGAAGCTTTTTGCTGGTAACGCCACCCCGGAACTAGCACAACGTATTGCCAACCGCCTTTACACCAGCCTGGGCGACGCCGCTGTCGGTCGTTTCAGTGATGGCGAAGTAAGCGTACAAATTAATGAAAATGTACGCGGTGGTGATATTTTCATCATCCAGTCCACCTGTGCTCCCACCAATGATAATTTGATGGAACTGGTCGTGATGGTCGACGCGCTGCGTCGTGCTTCAGCTGGTCGTATTACCGCTGTTATCCCCTACTTTGGTTATGCCCGTCAGGACCGCCGCGTGCGTTCTGCGCGTGTGCCTATTACCGCCAAAGTCGTGGCTGACTTTCTTTCCAGCGTCGGCGTTGACCGTGTTTTAACGGTTGACCTGCACGCTGAGCAGATCCAGGGCTTCTTCGACGTCCCGGTTGATAACGTCTTCGGCAGTCCCATTCTGCTGGAGGATATGTTACAGATTGGCCTGGAAAACCCGATTGTTGTTTCGCCTGACATTGGCGGCGTGGTTCGTGCCCGTGCTATTGCGAAACTGCTGAACGACACCGATATGGCCATCATCGACAAACGTCGCCCGCGTGCGAACGTTTCTCAGGTCATGCATATCATTGGTGACGTTGCGGGCCGTGACTGTGTGCTGGTCGATGACATGATCGACACCGGCGGCACACTGTGCAAAGCCGCGGAAGCGCTGAAAGAGCGCGGTGCCAAGCGCGTGTTCGCGTACGCGACGCACCCTATCTTCTCCGGTAACGCGGTGGAAAACTTACGTAAATCTGTCATCGATCAGGTTATCGTGTGTGACACCATTCCGTTATCCGAAGAGATGAAGTCGCTGCCAAACGTCCGTACCCTGACGCTGTCAGGCATGCTGGCCGAAGCCATTCGCCGCATCAGTAACGAAGAGTCCATTTCGGCAATGTTCGAACACTAATCTTCGCAGGCCGGACACGCTGTCCGGCCTTTTCTTTTGTCTGTACCTCTCCCCTTCCGACAAAGCTGCTTGATTCACAGAAATTTTCGTTATGAGTCACCGCCGTTATTGTCACGCTTACTACGAAAAACTCTTTCGCTGAAATTATCTTATCTGCTCTTTTGCCATTCTGCGTTGAGTGGTACTTTGCCCGCACTTTTTATTGCGATCGTTTTCCACTATGAACCTCGACGTCTATACGTTATTTATTTGCGAACTCTACGTACTGGGGTTTATGAGTCTGATCCTGGCATTTGCCTGGGTCGGTTCGCATTACGATCGCACGCTGGGCTATGTTTGCGTGGCCATTTTACTGACGCTGGTCGCCTTTATTCTCAGTAGCCTGCGCAGCCAGGGCTATCAGTTTTTACCGGTGGCCATGAGCAACGTGTTGCTTATGCTGGCTTACGGGGGATTGTTCAGCGCGTTTCGCACATTTTGCGGTAAGCAGCCGGGGATGAGTGGTCTGGTCGGAGCGCTGATCTGGTCACTGCTCTGCCTGATTCCGGGATTTTATTACAGCTTATCGCTGCGCGTACTGGTGCTCTGCCTGCTCTGCATCGGGTATACCGGAGCGCTTATCTATTTTCTCTGGCTGGCGCGGCGCAATATGGATGCAACGTTCTGGCCTGCCCAGCTCCTGCTCTGGATTCACCTGATATTCCATGTGGCTCGCATATTTCTGGATAATTCCCGCCCGGTTGGCGTTCAGGGCGCGATAAGCGGATCGAATTTCTCCGTCTATGTGATTATGGAATCCATGCTGTTTGTCATTGGGTTTACCGTGACGATTCTGGCGATGGTCAATGAGCGGACGCGCAATGCGCTGAAAGCGGCTTCACTGCACGATCCTCTGACCAATATCTGGAACCGTCGTGCGCTGTTTACCGGGGCCGAGGTGATGATTAAAGCCTGTCAGAAGCAGAATAAAGCGCTGACGGTGGTGTTATTCGATCTGGACCATTTTAAAGGTATTAATGACCGCTACGGGCATCATCAGGGCGACCAGGTTCTGATTGATTTCAGTCACCGTGTGTCCGGCATGCTGCCTGAAGGGGCGCGCTTTGCGCGACTGGGCGGCGAAGAATTTGCCGCCCTTCTGCCGATGATGTCAGCGCAGGCTAACGTCTGGTGCGAGCAGGTGCGCCAGGCGATCCACCTTTCCCGACCGGGGCAGATTCCCTATTCCGTCAGCATTGGCTTCTCTACCGCCGACAATCGCCACATTGATTTTGGCGAACTGATGGCGCTGGCTGACAAAGCGCTCTATCAGGCAAAAGCCAAAGGCAGAAACCGAACCCAACCCTGCCTGACGTTGCCGGGAACGTGATTATGACGAGTGATGGCTGCGGCGGCAGCGTTTATCGCCATAATGCCGCTCCCAGTAATAGCGATCTTCGACTTTCTCACGACCGCTAATGCAGGCACCGGCCAGCCATAACAGTGCGCCAAAGAAAATCCCAAACATCGCGCCCTGCGCCAGTATCTGCGGCAGATTTAAAGAGGGAAGTTGGTTGATAATCGAAAAACCAACGCCGAGTACCATGGTCACTAAGCCCAGTGCCATTAAGGCATTTCCTGCCATACGTGAGTGATGACGTTTCATCTTTCACCTCCTGACGGTGCGGTCCGATGAGCGCACACAATGTTAACCTGTCAGTAGTTTAGGCAATGACAGCAGGCTAATTTGTGCACTTCGTCACACTCAGAGCAGGATAAGTGTGACCAAAGCATAATTACAGCTTATTGATTTAGATGAAAAACAATTAATCACAGACACTAATAATTCGTGGCTCACACTTTGTGATCCGCAGCCTGGCACAGTAAACTACTGCCCTTTGGTGATAACAGCAGGATATTCCTTGTGAGCAGCATTAAACTGATTGTCGGCCTGGCGAATCCCGGTGCGGAATATGCCGCCACGCGCCATAACGCGGGTGCGTGGTATCTGGATTTGCTGGCTGAGCGGCACAATCAGTCGTTAAAAGAAGAAGCCAAATTTTTCGGTTATACGGCGCGACTGGCGCTGGCGGGCGAAGATGTCCGACTGCTGGTGCCCACCACCTTTATGAACCTCAGCGGCAAAGCGGTCGCGGCGATGGCGACCTTCTACCGTATTGCGCCCGAAGAAATTTTAGTGGCGCACGATGAACTCGATCTGCCACCGGGCATTGCGAAATTCAAACAAGGCGGCGGTCACGGCGGTCATAACGGCCTGAAAGACATCATCAGCAAGCTGGGCAATAATAATAACTTTCATCGTCTGCGCATCGGTATCGGCCATCCCGGTGACCGCAACAAAGTGACCGTATTTGTGTTAGGCAAACCGCCCGCCAGCGAGCAAAAGCTGATCGATGACGCCATTGATGAAGCAGCGCGCTGCACCGAACTGTGGCTGAAGGAAGATCGCATTAAGGCAATGAACCGCCTGCATGCCTTTAAGCCTGTCTAATCGCCCCGATTGTCGCGAATCTGTGTATAATGCGCGAAAATTATCTTACGTTTCCGGCAGCGCCTGCGTTCAGGCGTTGCCCATCCAGCTATAAAGGGTATTAAACCATGGGATTCAAATGCGGTATCGTGGGCCTGCCAAATGTCGGTAAATCCACTCTGTTTAACGCGCTGACAAAAGCGGGTATTGAAGCGGCGAACTTCCCCTTCTGCACCATTGAACCCAACACGGGCGTTGTGCCTATGCCTGACCTGCGTCTGGATCAGCTGTCCGAGATCGTCAAGCCACAGCGCGTGGTTCCGACTACCATGGAATTCGTCGATATTGCCGGTCTGGTAAAAGGTGCATCGAAAGGTGAAGGCCTGGGCAACCAGTTCCTGACCAATATCCGTGAAACCGAAGCGATCGGACACGTGGTTCGCTGCTTTGAAAACGACAATATTATCCACGTGAATAATAAAGTCGATCCGGCTGATGATATCGAAACCATCAACACCGAGCTGGCGCTGGCGGATCTGGACACCTGTGAACGTGCACTGCAGCGCGTGCAGAAAAAAGCTAAAGGCGGCGATAAAGACGCGAAAGCGGAACAGGCGGCGCTGGAGAAATGTCTGCCTCATCTGGAAAACGCGGGCATGCTGCGCGCGCTGGATCTGACCGATGAAGACAAAGCCGCCCTGCGCTATCTGAGCTTCCTGACGCTCAAGCCCACGATGTACATTGCTAACGTCAACGAAGATGGCTTTGAAAACAACCCGTACCTGGATAAAGTGCGCGAAATCGCCGCCAAAGAAGGTTCTGTCGTTGTGCCAGTCTGCGCCTCTGTCGAATCTGATATCGCCGAACTGGAAGACGAAGATCGTGACGAGTTTATGGCCGAGCTGGGCATCGAAGAGCCAGGCCTGAACCGCGTGATTCGTGCCGGTTACGCACTGCTGAATCTGCAGACCTATTTCACCGCCGGCGTCAAAGAAGTACGCGCATGGACTATCCCTGTTGGCGCCACCGCCCCACAGGCCGCCGGTAAAATCCATACCGACTTCGAGAAAGGCTTCATTCGCGCACAAACGATCGCGTTTGAAGACTTTATTACCTATAAGGGTGAGCAAGGCGCGAAAGAAGCGGGCAAGATGCGTTCAGAAGGCAAAGAGTACATCGTTAAAGATGGCGATGTGATGAATTTCTTGTTTAACGTCTAATCCTCACCGTGAAGTGAACTGCACGTGAGTGAACAGGGTTGTGAAAGCCACGCGAATGCGTGGCTTTTTTGTTTTAAAGCTTCACAGAACAGGTTTGAAAAAAGCCACTAAAACATTGAGGATCAAACGCAACGTAGGCTGAATTTTCCGTCTTGAAAATAAGGCGGCAAATAAGCAATCTGACGAGGTGTGATAAATCACAACAAGAAAGCCCGGGTTCACTTTGCTATTACCTTAGTTGTTATCCCTGCTTAACAGAGACTGGCGCAGGGCCTTCCTCGTCGCGGCGCCAGCAGTGATTTACCGTGACGAGGAAAGTGCCTGCAGCACTTTCAGCTCGGCGACCGCTTCCTGCATGGCATCCATACCTGCCGTTAAGGTGCGCAGATTATCCAGCTGTTTCGCCATCCCTGCCCGTTCATGACGGCTTCGATCGCTCATGGCGGCAATCGCATCGGCAGCCTGGATACTGCGGTCTGCCATGTCCGTCGCGGTTTGTACCGTGTTTGTCGCGACATCGCGGATACGCGAGATCGTGTCGACCGCATCATTAATGTTGCTTGCGGTCGCTTCAGCCTGCTCTTTCGAGGATTGCGCCAGGCGCCGAACCTCCCCTGCCACAACGGCAAATCCTCTGCCAGCTTCCCCCGCGCGTGCAGCCTCGACAGCGGCATTGAGCGCCAGAATATTGGTCTGGAAAGCGATATTGCTGATGCCGTGCGTAATAACGTTGATGCCGTTAGATATCGCTTCCAGATCGTCCAGCCCGCCCCCCAGGCGCCCTTGTGCCTGCTGGCTTTCTTTGGCGAGAGTGCTGATAGCGCGAATGCTGCTTTCGGCCATCGACAACGCTTCGCTCTGGCTCTGGGTTGCCGCCTCAAGTACCGGCAGCGCCTGAACGATAGGTGCCAACTCCTGCTGATAGTTCACCACGCGAGCCAGCACGCCCGACTGGACGCGGTTTAGCGCTTCCCAGCGACGTAACGCGCGCTGCGCATAGTGCGCGGCATAGCTGGCATATTCCACCGGAAATTGCGCCATGGCGTTTACGTTATGATTGAAGAATACCAGTGCAGACAAGGTCTGATTGATCGGTACGCCCAGAATTTCACCAAAGCTGGAGAACCCGGCCGCCGGGATGCCTTTAAAGAAATGCGCATCGTGCAGCTTATCGGGATTGCCCTGTCGGCGCAGTATGCAGTCATTCATCAGGACCGCCGCCGGTTTGCCGTGACGTTGCGTAAAGGCCTGCCAGTCCCGCAGCGTAGCCTGTTTAAAATCGGTTTCACGCATTAAGTAAAGCCGATCGCCAAACTCCAGATCGCAAAAAAACTGTACACTGTGGCTGTCCATCTTCGCTACAGAACGAATGAAATACGCGTCACTTACCTTCACCGCAAACGTTAAACCTTTCAGACGCTCCGTCAGCTGCTGTTCATTGCAGCCCAGATGTTCAGCCAGTGCCTGGGTGAAGGGCTGTTGCTGCCCCTGTGGGTTGAACACGGAAGTCAGGGTACGCTTAACCGGATCCGCCTCGGCAATCAGCCAGCTCTTGTTCAGTGGCTCGAAGTTCTGACTCTTAAAGGGTGAAAAGGACTTACCCGCCGCCATTTTGCAGAAAACAATAACGGCTTTCCCCTGCAGTACACGCCCGCCAGCGCCAATCCATGTCCCGTCAAAGGTGACGCGTCCACCGGCGGATCCGCCGATTGCCAGGCAGGGAAAGCGGCCCGTATTATACCAAGCCTGCATTAAAAACCCTTCCGATGCAGACAGGCCGTCACAGTAAATCATGGCAAAGGTACGGTCAGCAGAGAGCGGCATGCTCAGCCTCAACGCAGCCAGCTCATCCTGGATGGCACGAATGCGGTCCGTCGCCGTGTGGGTATCGTGAAGGTGCAGATCGACCACATGTGTTTCATGCTCTGCAATCAGGTTACGGGGTAACCAGAGCCAGCTGCCTTCCTGCCCGTCGCCTTTGCAGTACGTTGTTTGCTTGCCGCTGGCGCTGAGCGCTCCGTTAGAGGAGAGCGTAATGACGGTCAAATCTGTTGATGTAAAGCGTTGCCATGCCTGACTGACCTTATGAAAATCGGCCTCTGGCGGCACAAACGTCAGCAAAATACCCGCAGCACGACTGCTGAGGCCTGCTGCAGAGAGCGAAGTGGGTAAGCTTTCACAGTTAAAGATCCCGTTGGCGGGCTGAGATCCCCCCGCAAAACGTGAACCGGTTAAGCTTCTGGTCATTGTCTTGATGACAGACATATTGTTGTTTCCACTGTAATTAAAAGGAATGCACGTACTGGTGTCGTAAAAAAGCACACAAATGACTGAGTAATAATCAGCTTTGACGCTTCAGTCTCAGCCCCAACATTGAGCTGAGCATGCGTTATCGACACAGGAGGCAATTGCTTCAACGATTACTGCGATTATTGTTATTGATGGGTCAGTGCTGGACAGGGCGACGGTTGTGACAGGCTGGTTCTCTGCATTTTCATTGGGATGCCTGCCCGCAGTTAAGATGCGCACAGAACCGCCGCGCCCTTTCCGCCCGGACGCCTTCATGGCCAGCGCAGTGATCTGCCCTTCTGTTTAGTCATGCTAAAACCCGTCACGCCGTAAGACAGAGGGGAAGACATGACTTTTTTACTGCGATTTACCGATGCTTTGATGACGGGAGGGATATAAGAAAAACCTATGAATAATGCGTCTTAACTCATTGACAAAATTTAATTTTTACAGAAATTACCATGACGTGTTTTCTTACATTTAATTGTCCTGGTTTCGATAAAGGTTGGTCTGTCTGTGCCGAAAGATCACCGTCCCCCTCTCCCTTTATCAGGATAGATTTATGAAGATCGCAACACGGCTCGGTTTGGGTTTTGGCACGTTAATCATTTTTTTCTCCTTGTGCATAGTGGTAGCCATTCATTCTTTATACCAGTCTAAAAACACCCTTGAAGCCATTGTTCAGGGTGATATGAAGAAAACAAAATTAATCACAGACCTGACACTTATTCAGCGTGATATGGCAATCACGGTAAGGAATCTGTCCTTATTTACAGATGAAAAAGGTCTTGAAGAGCAATCCGCTCGTCTTGAAAAATTAAAAGCCCGGTTTGTTGACAGCAGTTCTCAACTGGGCCAGATGATTGACCAGTCGGGCAGTAACGAGGAAAAAAAAGCGTTTGAGGCAATCGAAAAGAGTCAAAAAAATGCCCTGGACTCCTTCAGTAATACTGTTCCTCTGGCATTGGGGAAAAATAACGCAGCAACAGTGAAATTTCTTCTTGATACCGTCAGACCAGCCCAGAACCCCCTGATTGACGGACTCACCTCAATGGGCGAAGTGCTCACTCAGCGCTCTGATAATGCCGTCAGTCAGAACAGTAAGACAACGGAGCAGGCCTATATTATTTTGCTGGTTCTGCTGGGCATTGCGGTCATTTTGGGCTTGCTGACGGGAAGTTACCTGATTCGCAAGATTATGCGTGAACTCGGCGGTGAGCCGGTTACAGCGCAACGGCTCGCTTACGCTATTTCACAAGGGAATCTGACCTCAACGGTTCAACTGCGAAAAAATGATGACCGCAGCCTCATGGCGTCTCTCGACGCGATGCAAGCCAGACTGCGCGGGATCGTGTTGCAGATTAAAGACGCCTCCGCGTCCGTTGCGCTGGCGGCCGATGAAATCGACCGGGGAAATACAGAACTCTCATCACGAACCGAGCAGCAGGCTGCCGCGCTGCAGCAGACCGCCGCCAGCATGGAGCAGCTCACCAGCACGGTGAAGAGCAACACAGCCGGTGCGCAGCAGACCGCTGAATCTGCCCGGGCAACAGCAGAGACCGTTAACGCCGACAAGTCCAAGGTCAGCCACATGACCGATACCATGCACAACATCCATGAGAGCGCAGTCAAGGTCCGTGATATTACGTCCGTGATTGAAAGCATCGCTTTTCAGACCAACATCCTGGCGTTGAATGCCGCCGTGGAAGCCGCGCGTGCAGGTGAAGATGGTCGCGGATTCGCCGTCGTGGCTGGTGAGGTGCGGACACTTGCCCAGCGTAGTGCCACGGCCGCGAAAGACATCAAGCGTCTGATTGAACAGGCCGTCGCACACGTTGACAGCGGCGTAGAAATTGCCGCGCTAACCGGGCAGAGCGTCCTGAAAGTCATGAGTATGGTCAGCGACCTGGCTGAAGGGATGGACTCGATTGCCCGGGCCTCTTCTGAACAGCTGCAGGGAATTTCAGAAGTCAGCGTGGCAGTGAATCAGATGGACGGCGTCACACAGAATAACGCGGCGCTGGTCCAGGAATCGTCAATGGCCTCCCGTTCGCTGTCTGAACAGGCCCAAACATTACGACAGATTGTTGGGTCGTTTAGCGTCTGAACATTCAGGTAACGCCCGCGTTCCAGGCTTCATCAGGAAGGTACAGGGACAATCACATCTGCCTGGCGCAGGTCCACAGGCTGTGGTATCTGCGACAGATTCCGGCGCGTGTTGCGAAGGGATGGCGCTTTGTATCGTGACTTATTCAGGCTGCCCTAAACGTCGCAACGGTAAAAGAGAGTGGCGCTCATGCGCCCTCTCTTCCTCGCCAGCGAAATGCGTGAGCCTGGCGCTGATTTTCATGCATGTCCTGATGTGCCACAACGCAGCGTTACCGGACGTCCGTATGACTGTCGTTGACAAGCCGCCTACAGATCCTGCAGGGCCTGGATAATTGACGTATTCATCTCATGAACCGCCTCTTCACGCCGGCGATAGTATGTCCATTTACCGACCTTGCTTGCCTCAAGCAGGCCGGCATCATGCAGCGCTTTCAGACATAACGAGGTGGCGGGCTGTGAGAGGCCCGCTTTGTCCTGAATAAGACTGGCACAGACACCGTACTGATCGAAGGGATACAGCTGAGAATAGTCAGCAAAGGCTTCGTCAGGGCGTTTAAGCCATTTGAGCACCGCAACCCGTGTCGGGTTAGCCAGTAATTTAATGGCATTTTCAGGTGTCATGCCGTCTCAGAACCTCAAGCAGAATAGAAAGGGTAGTCAGTATAGCCTTTCTCACTTCCACCATACAGTGAGGCAGGATCCGCGTTGTTCAGCGGGTAGCCCATTTTGAAACGCGCCGGTAAATCCGGGTTAGCGATAAACGTGCGCCCGAAGCCAAACAGATCGCCCCATCCCTTTTCCAGCATACGTTCGGCCTTTTCCCTGGTATAACGTCCGGAATACATGATGGGGGAACGGAAGGTTTCACGCAGCGCAATACGGAAGCTTTCGGGCATCTCCGGACTGTTGTCCCAGTCCGCTTCGGCGATAGACAGATAGCCAGTTTCAAGCTCGTTTAGCATCTGCGCAGCACGAATGTAGGTAGCATGCGGATCGCGTTCAACCAGCCCCAGATAAACGCGTTCTTCCTCTGTGCTTGAGAACAATGGCGCGAAACGTACGCCGACACGGTGACTGCCAAATACCGCACTCACCGCTTCGGTGACTTCACGCAGAAAGCGCAGGCGGTTATCAAGGGAGCCGCCATATTCATCGGTACGGAAATTGGTGTGTTCAGAAATAAACTGATTGATCAGATAACCGTTGGCGGCATGCAGCTCGACACCGTCAAAACCGGCTTTTTTCGCGTTCTCTGCTGCCGTGCGGTACATCGCCACAATCGCTTTGACTTCCGATGTGGTCAGTTCGCGCGGCATGCTGGGTTCCGTCAGCATACCGGCACCAGGTCCGGTTTCAATAAAGACCCGTACGCCGCTGGCGGCAACGGCGGAAGGAGCAACAGGCGGCTGTTTACCGGGCTGCAACGCATTGTGCGATACGCGGCCCACGTGCCAGAGCTGGCAAAAGAGCGTTCCGCCCTCTGCATGCACAGCGTCGGTGACGTTTCGCCATCCCGCAATTTGTGCGTCGCTGTGAATGCCAGGCGTCCAGGCATAGCCCTGCCCGCGCGGTTCAATTTGCGTACCTTCGGTGATCATGAAGCCCGCGCTGGCACGCTGGCGATAGTACTCCACCATCATCCTGCCGGGAATGTTGCCCGGCTGCTCGCTACGGCAACGGGTCAGGGGTGGAAGCGCAATGCGGTTACGCAACGTGAGATCACCCAGCGTCAGGGGCGTGAAAAGAGACGACATAATTAACATCCTTAAAAAGAAACAGGGTCGGCATTATATTTACACATTTAAATTTGTAAATATGTAATGTGTGCGGTTATCTCCCGTTGTCATGATGACTCTGCCAGATTGCCTTCACCGCGCCCTTCACCTAAGCGTTACCGTTATCCTCACGGCGGAACGACCGGGCTGATGGTGGCTGTTTCGGCTTTTTTGCGGCAAAAATCAGCATCACTCCGCCGGTCGGAAAATCCCTCACTGCCCTTTATCAGCGCAGTATGAACGGATGCAGCCTCGATGATGAACGCAGCAAAACAATGGCGGATTGGCGCATAAAGCAGAAGATAGCCGCTTTATACTCTGTTAAATCGCCAGAACCGGTCACCTGAAACGCGACCTGCGGTACAGCTCGGGCAGAGACGAAGGCGAGTCGCCTGCACATAACATTGCTTCTCTGTCCCGTCCTCAGCATATGCATGCCGCCCTTTTCAGGAGAGAGGACAGGGATATATCAGGCTGGGGATAGGACGGCACGTAATCTTTGCGCCACGGGGGCTTCTTCACTGGCACAGGCCCCATGCCTGCGCCCTTTCCTTTGCACCCTTTTTACACCGCACCCGATCTTTTTTACGCCACTTTTACACGCCGGGCGCTTAAATCAACGGCACCGGGCGCTGAGGCGTCCATGTAAAAGGAAACCGTTGATGAAATGTGTGAATGCGGCCTCTTTCCTGCCGGTTTGTGGTGATGCCGTGATTGCGGATCTTGCCGAGCAGCAGCGGCTGCGCCTGCTTTCTCCCCGTAAATGGTTCAGAGAGACAATGGAGGTCAACACCGATCCGGCCATTCTCAATCCGCGGCTGATTGCCCAGTGGCTGGGTTCGGCTATTCCCGATGCACGTCTGCTGACGCTGGCGCTGAACAGCAGTCTTTGCTTTGGCCTCTATCGTCATACCCGGCAGATCGGTTTTGCGCGGGTCGTTACCGATATGGCCGAAACCTGGGTTATACAGGACCTGTTTATCTCGCCAGAGTATCGCTATATCGGGCTGGGATCCTGGCTGCTCCACTGCTGTCTGACCCACCCTGGCGCCAGTGGCTGTCATCGCATTATTGCACTGAGCGACAGCGCCCAGGACTTTCTTGAACGCAACGGATTCATTTGCCATGCCTCACTGCCGGGTCTTTATCTCAGGGCGGTTGCGCCTTACGGCCTGAGCGACTCGTTGAGCGCTGACCGCGCCCACCACCATTAAGCGGACAGGACGCTTTGCCATGTGTGGCCTGCTGCAGTTTTTCATCCGACCTCAACCCGATCACGGCTGGACGCCGGGCACGGCAACTGATGCCCTGCCCGCCCATAAGGAAAACACCATGTCAGGTTTTATCCTGGTATCACATAATCATTCACAACGTTCCACGCTGTCTGCAATTTATGAAGGTCTGCTTTCCCGCCACGGCGGACTCTGGATAAGCTGGGATGGTGAGACGACGGTGCTGCCTTCTGATGCACCAAGACCGCTGAGCATTCAGCAGAAAGGCCCTTACGAAACGCTGACCTTTCCTCTGTCTTCCGCCGAAGTGAAAGAGGGTTATCACCATTATATTCATCAGGGATTGTGGCCGGTTTTCCACCAGCGTCCGGATTTGGCCCGCTTTTCTGCTGACGGCTATCGGGAATACAAAAAGATTAACGAAGCCTATGCGCGGGTCATCTGTGATAACGCTATGCCCGAAGACACCATCTGGATACAGGATTACCATCTGCTGGGCTGCGCCCATTACCTTCGTGAGGCCGGACTGACTAATCCTGTGGGCTTTTTCCTGCACCAGCCCTTTCCCTCAGGCACGATGTTTGAAGCGATTCCCGACTGGCGCTGGCTCACGCAGTCGCTGCTGTGCTGTGATCTGCTCGGCTTTCAGACCGTTCAGGACCTGAACAACTTTATCGTCTGGCTGGAAAGCGAATTCCGCACCGAGCGCCTGAGCGTAGACAGCGTTCGTGTGCAGGGGCGGATTGTAAAGCTCGGCGTCTTTCCTGTCGGGATCGATCTGGACGATGTGCGCTGCCTGCGTGACAGCAACAGCTGTGCGTTTATGGAAATGCAGTGTCGTGAAAGCTTACCGGAAAACACCGTTCTGAGCGGCGGTCATCTTGATGAAAGCGCCGGGCTGCCTTACCGCATCAGCGCGGTAGAAGTGTTACTGCGCAAACATGCCGTCTATCAAAAAAATATTACCCTGCTGCAACTGGCCCCGCCTGCTGCGGGCTACGCGGACCGGGCAGCGGCTGTCACGCACACGTTAGAAACTCTGTGCGGAGAATGTAATGGCGTGCATGGCATGATGAACTGGTATCCCGTGAATTGCCTGACGCATGCCTACAGCCGTGAGGAGCAGGCGGGTATTTATCGTGCCTCACGCGTCGCGCTGGTCACGCCCCTGATGTCAGGCATGAGTCTGATGGCGAAGATGTATGTGGCCCTGCAGGATCCGGAAAACCCAGGTGTGTTGATCCTGTCACAGTTTGCGGGCGCGGCGGAGCAGATGGACGGCGCGCTTATCGTCAATCCCTACGATCCGGATGCCATGGCCGATGCCATTCACAGTGCTCTGCTGATGCCGCTGCGTGAACGGCGACACCTGCACGCGCGCCTGATGAAGGGGTTACATCTGCATGACAGCCATCACTGGGCAGAGGCATTTCTGTCTGTGCTGGGCGGCATGCCGGTCATTCCGGGCACGGTTATGGCAGCCGCGCCCGCGTTGCGTCTGAGCAGCAGCCGGGTGCGCTACTGAGGTGACAGGCAAACGCTGCGCCAGTCAGCCCCCCTGGCGCCGGTTGCGGCACGGCAGACAACCTGACCGGGTCTCTGTCCTTTGCTGGCACGCCAGATCAACGCTTCACATCACAGCCGCTGTGCTTTCCAGCGCGGCAACAATCGCGGCTTCCATTTTTTCAGGAGAAGTGATGGGGGCAAATCGTCTGAGCGGTTTACCATCACGCGCGATCAGAAACTTAGTGAAATTCCACTTAATCCGCCCACCCAACACACCTGGCAATGCCTGTTTCAGGAAACGAAACACCGGGTGCGCTGCGGCGCCGTTGACCTCGACTTTCTCGAACATCGGGAAGCTCACGCCATAGTTGATATGGCAGGTCTGTGCGATATCGTCGGCATTACCGGGTTCCTGCCTGCCGAACTAGTTGCAGGGAAAGCCCAGTACCACCAGCCCCTGATCGACATACTTTTTGTAAAGCGCTTCCAGGCCTGCATATTGGGGCGTGAAGCCACAATGACTGGCGGTATTCACCACCAACACCACCTTGCCAGCGTAGTCGGCCATCGTAATGCGCTCGCCATGTAAACGGGTAGCACTGAGTTGATAAAAGGCCGTCATAGTGTAATCCTCAGAGAAAAAACATTTACCGCCAGGACTGGCGCGCCGTACATAACAACACAGGGGCCCGGCAAGCCGACTTTTGATCGGCGGCGAAGGCGCTGGCAACAGGATGTGACCCGGCCAACCCGTTTTATGGCACACCCTCTTCGCGCTTAGCCAGGGATAACACTGGCCAGGGTATTTAAAAAGACGTGGCCAAAGCATAACAGAGAAATACGCCTGTCATTAAACCAGCGATGTACAGCGGAACGATGTCGCGTTAAGAAGAAAAAAGGCCCGGCCCCCATGTTTACAGGCGTTTGTTGCCTGTCCCGTCAGAGCGGCTGTCTGGCTCATCCTGTCCGTTTCTCCCAACGTCATTGGGCGATCAGTTGCTTTGAAACCTGATGATTTGGCCTCTAAAAATCAGAACCCCAAATAAACCTGTACAATGACTGATTTGTTGTATAACTTAGATCTATACACTCAGCATAATAACTGTACAATGGAGAAACTTATGCAACACAGACTGCCCGTAACTGGCGTAAGTAAAGATGTTTCATCCTTCTTCAGCCGCGCATCACTGCCCTCACAGCAGGAAACGTTGGGCGTTGTTGTGGTTGAAATACTCAGAGCAGGTCGTACGCTGAACCGCAAAGCGCTTTGCAAGTCGCTCATTGAACGTATGAGCCATGTTTCTTCTCCTCAGGAAGAAGAACACCTGCAGGAGCTGTTGCGCCTTCTGTTCTGATACTGGCTGGAACCTTCTGAAAGGGACTTTGCGGCACAGTGGCTGATATACACGACAGCCGGGCAGGCAAAACTTATTCAGAGAGTAATAATGACATACAGTAAAGATGAAAAACTCCGTGACACACTCATTGGAGAGGCTGCCCTGGCATCCCTTGAGGAGCAGGGCAGCGTCACATTCAAGAGCGTGCTGGAAAATCTTGATGCCATCATGCGTTCTTCTGACAGCGAAGAGAAAAGCCGCGCAGTCAGCATGGCCATCAGTGAAATTAAAGCCGATATGGCCGCTCGTCGCTCTCCTGATGACAGGGACGATGATCATGCCGCCCATCTGTCACAAGATGCCGATGAAACCTCACGGAACTGATCGTGTCTCAGCGTCATACACGCCTGTCAAAGCAAGTCATTCACGATTAACGACACAAGCAGGCTGTCTGTTTGGGGACGAAAACAGCGTTGAAGCGCTATCCCTGCCAGGCAAGGCTTTCTGTAAGACAAAACGTATCGTATTACCGTGACCGGAACGACACCAGAGAGAGTAAGGCCCGATATTCTACGCACGTAGCTTACGGCGACAGGCCCGACTGCGACGCAGATAAGAAGATGCCTGACGTGAAGCGGATATTAATGCATCTTTTTCATAAGCCGGATAATGAGTTCACCGCAGTCAGCGCGCGTTTTTGCCTCTACGGTATGTTCACTCATCGTCTGCAAGGCCCTCGTCAGGTCTTCAGGCATGACAGTGCCCTCCCGTCTCAGGAGCTGGCTGACGGTTCTGCCTACCAGAGCAAGCACCTCTTGTGAAATATCGTGCTCATTGTTTTTCAATCGTCCTCCCGGCAGGTGTATAAACATACAGTTTATCACTTTTCACCCCACCACCCAACCTCGGCTCTTTCTTGCGCTTTCAGGTTAAGACAGTGCAAATGAAACTGAACACCCGAAGAGATTACGCTAACCGTAATAACTTTAAATGAAAAAGATTTTCTCCCTTCCGGTCGCAGTGCCATTATGTTCCCTTTAACGCACGAATAACAGACCTGGCCTGGGTTACGCGTACCTGTTTCTGAGTGCATCAGGACAGAACAGGGTAAGTGCTGAATATTTTAAGCAGGCATTATCTGCGGGGACGACTACAGTCAGTGGTGAGGTTGTCATAAATCGTACTTATGGAGGATTGACCGTGTTACTTCAAGACGACGAGAAAGGCCACGTCATTATTGGCGAAGCAGCATTGCACCTGGCGCTGGCTGACAGGGAAATAAACATTACTTCTCTGATGAATGAACTGAGACGCATGGCAACAGACAATTGCAGCGACGATCGCCTGAGTAAAATCCTGGAAGCCAGAACATGGCTAAGAGCATTTTTAACGCCCGGTCTCGTAAAGCAGCCAGTGCCCTACCTGCAGACACTTGCAGGCCTGAACGAAGAAAAGAAATAACGCCAATGGACGTAGTCCGGCCCCGGCCGGAAGACGACGATACGAGATAACCTCATCGGTCTCGCGCGAGCGTGTACCGGCCGGAGATACTGTCAGGGACGACACTTCACGGCATGTTGCGAATAACCACGGTGTTGTCTTTTGCTCCTCATGCGGTCAAAACACGTTCTGTAAACGAAACGATCGCGTCAAACACGCGGATACAGCCGGCTGACGACGCGTGGCGCTTTCTTTTCGAGTACGGCCGCCCCCTTTCCTCACTGTGTTCCCCTGACACTCGCTTTCGGGTTGACTTTGCAGCCCGTCAGAAATACGCAGGACGATTTAACGTTGACCTGCGTGTCGTTTTGTTTATAGTGAGTCGCTGTTCTGCTCAGGAAAGCACCATTTTGCCCCCTGACAGGCATCGCCGTCTGCCCCGGATATCGCGTCCCGGCAGGAATGTCCTTCCTGAAAGCCCCTTATGGCCGTAAAGGAGAATTACCATCATGCGTCTTACGCCACCCTGAGTTTTCCCCCTTCCCTGGCGCACCGGCTTAACCGATCGCGCACGCAATAACATCCCGACTGCGGATGTGCTTTTGCATCACTAAATTTTGCCCGCATGGGCTTACTTTCATCTAAAAAGCTGAGAAATCAACATGTTGCTGTCCTCGACGCGTAAGGACTGGCTGGGTAACGTCCGGGGTGACGTCCTTGCCGGTATTGTGGTCGCGCTCGCCCTTATTCCAGAAGCGATCGCCTTTTCGATTATCGCTGGCGTAGATCCCCAGGTCGGACTCTACTCCGCGTTCTGTATTCCCTTCGTTATGGCCTTTCTCGGTGGCCGACCGGCGATGATTTCGTCGGCCACCGGCGCGATGGCGCTGCTGATGGTCACGCTGGTTAAAGAGCACGGCTTGCAGTATCTGCTGGCGACCTCCGTGCTGACCGGCCTTCTGCAGTTGCTGGCAGGCTATCTCAGGTTAGGCAGTCTGATGCGCTACGTCTCCCGCTCGGTGGTGACCGGCTTCGTCAACGCGCTGGCCATCCTGATATTTATGGCCCAGTTGCCGGAACTGACTCATGTGAGCTGGCAGGTTTATGCCCTGACCGCTGCCGGGCTCGGCATCATTTATCTTTTCCCCCGGATCACCAAAGCCATCCCTTCCCCCCTGGTCTGCATTATTGTTCTGACTGCAATCTCTGTATGGCTCCATCTGGATGTGCGCACCGTCGGCGATATGGGCAGGCTGCCCGACAGCCTGCCCGTGTTTCTGATCCCGGACATTCCGCTGAATCTGCACACCCTGCTGATCATCCTGCCTTACGCCGCAGGCCTGGCTGTGGTGGGATTGCTGGAGTCGATGATGACCGCCACCATCGTGGATGACATGACCGATACAGGCAGCGATAAAAACCGCGAGTGCAAAGCGCAAGGGATCGCCAACATCTGTACCGCCTTTATTGGCGGTATGGCGGGCTGCGCCATGATTGGTCAGTCGGTGATTAACGTGAAGTCAGGCGGCCGGGGACGGTTGTCCACCCTGACGGCGGGCGTGGTGTTACTGCTGATGGTAGTCTTTCTGCGCCAGTGGGTATCTCAGATCCCGATGGCAGCCCTGGTCGCCGTGATGATTATGGTATCTGTAGGAACCTTCTCCTGGCAGTCGATTGCCAACCTGCGCACCCATCCCATGTCCACCAGCGTGGTGATGCTGGCCACCGTCGTCGTTGTGGTCGCCACTCACAACCTGGCGCTGGGTGTGCTGATCGGCGTACTGATTGCCTCGCTGAACTTTGCCACTAAAGTGGCGCGCTTTATGGCGGTGTCCTCTGAACGGCAAGGTAACACACGTATTTATACCGTGACGGGCCAGGTCTTTTTTGCCTCGTCCGATCGCTTCACCCGCCATTTTGACGTCAGCGAGGAGGTGGAACGCGTCATTATTGATGTCACCCATGCACATTTCTGGGACATCACGTCAGTGAGCGCGCTGGACCGCATCGTGATCAAGTTCCGGCGGGAAGGCACGGAGGTCGGGCTGCGGGGAATGAATGCGGCAACGCAAACTTTGGTTGACCGCTTCGGCGTGCATGACAAACCTGACGAGGTTGAAAGACTGATGAACGGTCACTGAGAAACAGGGCTGGGGCTGTGGGTCCCAGCCACTGGATGCGTGGCCAGACGCGCCACGCTTTCCCGCAGTTGAGTGTTTCGGATGGGCCTTCTACGCTTAAGCCTGACCAGATGGGCGTTACTGTACCGTCTGTTTATATTCAACGGTTAACGGAGGTCAAATGACAGACACGACTGTCACCCGTAAAGATACCCACACGCTTTTTTTTGATGTCAATGAAACCCTCCTGGATACCGCGCCGTTAAAAGCCTGTGTGGTGCGTCGTCTGGGCAATAAACCCGAACGCGCAGAAGCCTGGTTCACTTCGCTGCTGCATTACTCGCTGGTGGAATCCGTCACAGGCAGCTGGCACCGCTTTGGTGATATCGCAGAAGCCGTGCTGCAGATGACCGCCGAACGCTATGGGATCACGCCTTTACCTGACGCTACTTCGCTGGCTGACGCCTTATCGGCCATGCCGGCTTTTCCTGACGTTGCTGACGGTTTATCCGCATTAAAATCGCACGGCCTGACGCTGGTGGCGTTGACGAACTCGTCACAGGCGCTGGCTGAAAAACAACTCAGTCAGGCGGGGCTAAGCTCTTTTTTCAGCCGGGTGCTCAGCGTCGAGTCATTACAGGTCTATAAGCCGGATTTGCGCGTTTATCGCTGGGCAATGGATGAAATGAAACAGCCAGCCACATCATGCATGATGGTAGCCGCGCACGGCTGGGATGTCGGCGGTGCGAAGCGCGCGGGGATGAAAACCGCCTTTATCGCGCGGCCGGGACAAACGCCTTTCCCGTTGGCGCCTGAACCCGATGTGATCGTCAGGGATATTGGCGCGCTTGCCGCTGTGTTCACTCACCGGTGAAACAGAACCTGCCCCGCGGTAACGACAGCCCGCAGGGCAGAAAAACCCACGCAACCCTGCTATGATCGCCGCCTGAAAGCAGTAAGCACTTTCCCTGAGGACCTGATATGACCCCTGATGTTCCACTCAAGTATTATGACATTGCTGAAGAATACGCGGCAGAAACAGCAACGCCGGTCAGCGAGTCAGAACATGATGCGCTGGCGCACTACTTCCAGTTACTGATTACCCGGCTGATGAATAACGAAGCGATCAGCGAAGACGCGCAGCAGGAGATGGCCGCCGAGGCAGGCATTGATGCGGCGCGTATTGACGAGATCGCCACCTTTCTGAATCAATGGGGCAATGAGGACTAATGTCGATAACTGATGCACGGACGTGCATCAGTTTTATGGGCTGCCTGTCCGCTTTCTGTTTCTTTTAATATATGGACTCAAAAAAAGGATTTTTCACACTCAGCAGGAGCAAGAGGAACGGCACAATGCCTGATGTGGGCGGTCAAGAAAGTGAATGTCACACGGAGCGCCGTCATGAAAAACTGCACCTGTGCCGGGCACAGGCGCAGACGATAAACGCTAGGACGCGTGTTTGCCGAAGGATACCGACTCCTCCTCCTCATTGGTAATATTAGGTTTCGCCAGGCTGGCGCTCACGCCCCAAAAGTAGCAGACCAGGGATGCGACAATGATAAGGATCATGTCGAATGGCGTGCTAATCACGCCGCTCCCGCCGTAGGTACCGAGCATGGAAATCACCATCACCACAATGTAGTAAGCCAGCAGCCACCAGGCGCAACGCAGATCCTGACTGAAGTCGCTGTTCTTCTTACCAAAGACGGCGTAAGCGACCCAGGCAATAATCAGGATCGGGATAAGAATCTCATTGACCGACCAGCCGCTCCAGTAAATCAGGAGCGTACTGGCTACAAACGCCAGCGGACTGAGCAGCCCGGCTATCGGCAGGCGAAACGGGCGCTGCATGTCCGGCAGGTGACGACGAAATGCGCCCAGCGTGATCGGGCCCGGCATATAGGTAAAGACGGTGGCCGAGGTGACCGCACCGATTAATCCGCCCCAGACCTGAAACTCAGAAGGCAGCGTCCAGGCGATGGCCAGCAGCAGCGATAACCACAATGCGCCGCGTGGTACGCCCGATTTTGCATCCACTTCACCAAACACTTTAAACAGATGACCGTTACGCGCCCAGGCAAACAGCACGCGCGCAGCCCCCGCCAGATAGATGTTGCCGGTTCCGGCCGGAGAAATCACGGCGTCGATAAGAATCAGGTTAATCAGCCAGGTCAGTCCCAGGCTGCGCGCTAAATCGGCATAGGGCGACTGGAACACCTGCTTCAGCCCGGCCCAGCCATGTTGTGACAGTAAATCGGCCGGCACCGCGCCCATAAAGGCATACTGCAGGGCCAGGTAAATCACGAAGCTGACGGCAATGGCAATACCAATCGCCAGCGGTACGTTGCGCTGTGGGTTTTTAGCTTCACTCGCAAAATCCA
The DNA here is from genome assembly GCF_011044475.1 of Pantoea stewartii. Lineage (NCBI taxonomy): Bacteria > Pseudomonadati > Pseudomonadota > Gammaproteobacteria > Enterobacterales > Erwiniaceae > Pantoea > Pantoea stewartii. The sequence continues at coordinate 60,755 of NZ_CP049115.1, read as the reverse complement.
CGGCCTGGCGAAAACCAAGGTAGGCGAAGACAATCCCTGCCCCCGTCAGCGAGCTAAAAACACCATGCGCCCCGCCCGGCGGTGCTGGCGGAACGTCAAGATTCGGCGCATGAAAGTAAAGCAGGAGCGTAATGATGGTCAGTACCGGCACGATGAATTTGAAGGTGGTAACAATGGTATTCACACGACCAAAAAAACTCACGCTCCAGTAGTTAAGCAGGAAAAATACCACCAGCAGCCCAATCTGCACCACAAACCCTAATCCCGTTGGGCTGCCGTCCGTATGCCCCAGGGCAGGCCACCAGTAAATCGCGTACTGACGAACGGCCTCCACTTCCACTCCGGCGGTGCTGGTATACGCCAGCAGAGAACTGACACCAATGACAAAGCCGACGATATTGCCGTGCGAATAGTTGGGATAGCGCACAAAACCGCCTGCGCGCGGCAACGCCGAGGAGAGCTCGGCGTAAACCAGGCCAATCATCAGCACAATCACCGCACCCAGCACCCAGGCCCAGCCGGTATGGCTGCCTGCATAACCGGAGCTGTTAAGGGCGGCATACAGCCAGCCCGACCCGATCATGGAGCCGATGCCCAGTAACGACAGATCGACCAATCCTAATTTCTTTTTAAGTCCCGTGGACGCCATAATATGCCCCTGTATGATTTTGATTATTAGATGTTGTGCGTGGGAATAAAGCATATTGTGTGCCAGCACTATTTTACTGTCGTGATGGTTTATGTAAGAAACATTCTGGTTCACATAAGCAGGCGATAAAGGGTTTCAGGCGATGCTTTCTACGGAAATAAACAGATCTGTCGACAATCAGGGCAAAATTAAGCAGGAGATCACGGTGCAAGGCGCACTGCAATGATCCGAAAAATATATTGTGAAGGTAATTGAAACATTCCGTCACCGGTAAAAAAGTCATGACACAGTTTTGGACGCCTCTGAGCCTGAAAGCCGGTGAAACAGCCCCCTGAGAAACTGACGCGCTACCTTCTGCCCTGCCTTAGTCAGGCTTTGTACGCCCGCCGTTCGCATTTTGCCGGGCCATCCGATGCGGGAACGCCGGACGCAAAAACAGGCTTTCCTCATCCTCATTAATACGATCAATAAGAGCGGGCAGTCACAGACGGCGTTTTTTTGCACCAGGCCAACACGTAAAGATGTGTTCTGGCCTGCCGGGAATAAAAACAGATTGGTCAGGCGGCACGGAACTTTTTTATCTGGCCCGCTGATGGTGTGTTAATACCCTGTCCGCAACATGAAGGGAGAATAAGTGAGAAAATGGCGCAGTGCGGTGCCCTTATTTAAACAGCGGATGTCAGTGAATCATCTTTATTAAACGGGCACATTTTGCGCCTGTTGCCAGCGTCCTGAACGGATCCGGTAATCCAGCCCGTCCGGGCTGGATTACCGGCACAACAGGCTCCCGGGAAAGCCACCGTTACCCGATACTCAACTTTGGGTAGGCTTCCCACTATACCGGCTGATCGGTTTTTCAGACGGCTGTTTCATCTCACGTCCAAACGCGCGGACGCCTGCCAGAGCCGGTTTAATCCCGCGCCATAACTCTTCATCTTTCAGTAATCGGATGATGCCGCGGATGCCGGGTGCGCTTTTGTCTTCCCCGGCCAGTCCGGCCCCCCGCATCGCTTTTGCGGCATTAACGATCCCCAACAGCACAGGATTGAACTCTTCGGGGGGAATCGTTGCCAGCGCCTTAAAGACCAGGGACAGATTCTGCATGGCATTAAGCGCTCCAGGCTGGTTCAGGCCGTCAACCAGCACACCGGCAATCTGGGTATTGGCATTGACGATATCTGTAGCCAGACGCAGGAAGCCATGTTGATGAAGGCTTTCCAGCAGCGTGGCAAGGGCTTCGTTTGCTGTGGGCTCGGTGCGCGTGGGCGGCACGTCATACTTTAGCGGTTCAGCCATTAAAACTTCTCCGGATGGGCGGTGTGTTCAGGCGGCAGCGTATAACCTGGCTGACGCCATTTATCCTCAACGGGCAGATGATCGCGCGGCGTGCGGTGCCCATGGCGAAAATTGTGCGACGGCAGCGGTGAAGCGTGAGGAGGACGCGCCAGCTTCTCCAGGCGAATGGCAATTTCTTTATAGGCTGGCGTCTGCACGTCAGGATCGTGATGATCCCCCGTGAGTCCGTTTACGCCCGGCTTACCATGATGTATCGGGATAAAAAGGATATTACCTGCCACGCGTTCAGTAATGATCACCGGCACCTCAAGCGCACCGCGCCGTGACGTCAGTCTGACCCAGTCGCCTTCCTGCAAGTGACGCTCCTGCGCCAGTGCGGGGCTGATTTCAACGTACCAGTGAGGCGACAGCGAGGTGATTCGTCCCCCCGCCCCCGTCTGGTTGGTGGCCTGAAAATGCTCCAGCATGCGGCCGTTGTTAAGCAGCAGATCATAATGGGCATCGCTCTCCTCGGCAGGCGCTTCCCACTGCAACGGATAGAGCCGCGCTTTGCCATCGGGGAAGTGAAAACCGTCGGTATAGAGCAACGGCGTGCTACTGCCGTCGGCGCTGACAGGCCAGAGCTGTGACTGCCAGCCCGCCAGCCGGTCATAGCTGACGCCGGCAAAGATACCGGCGATGCGCGCCGCTTCCGCCATAATGTCGGCGGGATGCTGATAATACCAGGGATGGCCCAAGCGGCTGGCGAGTTCGGTCAGTATCCGCCAGTCGGGACGACTGTCGCCTAAGGGCGGTAGCACCTCGTAAAAGCGCTGAATACGCCGTTCGGTGTTCACAAACGTCCCCTCTTTTTCGACGCTCGGGCAGGCAGGCAACACGACATCCGCAAATTCTGCCGTCCGGCTCATAAAGATATCCTGCACCACCATAAAATCGAGCCGACTGAACGCCTCATGGACTTTTGTGGAATGCGCATCCGCAAATGCCGTTTCTTCACCAATGATGTACATCGCTTTCAGCGTGCCCTGATGCGCCTGCTCGATCATCCGGTAATTATCTGCGCCCACTTCCGCCGAAAGCGCTTCCGGATCGACGCCCCAGGCCGCCGCCCATTTTTGCCGCACGGCCGGATCCGTGACGCTTTCATAGCCGGGATAGACATTACTCAGGCAGCCAAAATCACTGGCCCCCTGCACATTATTGTGGCCGCGCATGGGATACCCGCCGGTGCCTGGCTTACCATAGTTGCCGGTCACCAGCAGCAGATTCGAGAGTGCGGTGCTGGTATCCGAACCGTGACTGTGCTGCGTAATGCCCATCGCCCACAACAGACAGGCGCTTTTGGCCTGGCCTATCATTTCTGCCGCGTTCGTCAGTTCCTGCACGCTCAGACCGGTTAACTGACTGGCATAGTCGAGCGTGAAAGGCGCCAGCGACGCCCGAAACTCGGCGACGTTATTGACCTTTTCGGCAAGAAAGGCCTCATCGGCATAGCCGTGATCGAACATGTAACGCGCCATCGCCGATGCCCACACCATGTCATAACCCGGCTTAATCCGCAGGTACAGATCCGCGCGCTCAGCCATTTCATGGCGACGGGGATCCACAACGAGAAGCTGCTGCCCGTGATGTTTATGGGACTGTTTGATATGGGAGGCAATGACCGGGTGATTTTCTGCAATGTTGCTGCCGACGATAATGATCAGCGACGCCTGCTGCATATCCTTGATGGTTCCCGCGTCGCCCCCATGGCCGACGGTCCGGAACAATCCCTGGGTGGCAGGGTTTTGACAATAGCGGGAGGAGTTATCGACATTGTTGGTGCCAAAGATTAAACGGGCGATTTTTTGTGTCAGATAGGCTTCTTCATTACTGGCTTTACTGGAACCGATAAAGCCGATGCTGTTGCCGCCCGACTGTCGATGAATCTGCGTCAGGCGCTGGACGATAACCGCCAGCGCTTCATCCCAGCTGGCGGGACGAAAGCGCCCCTGCTCACGGATAAGCGGGGTGGTCAGGCGGTGCGGATCATTCACAAAATCCCAGCCAAACTTGCCTTTTACACAGGTTGAAATGCCGTTTGCGGGTGCATCTGCAACCGGCTGCACTTTTAGGATGTGGCGATCACGCGTCCACATTTCAAAACTGCAGCCTACGCCACAATAAGTGCAGACCGTTTTCGTTTTTTTAATTTCAGACTGGCGCATCGCCATATCGATCAGTGAAACACCGGTAACGGGTCCCGCGCCGATGCTGTTTTCCAGTTTTTTAACCACGTCAATCAGCGGACGTTTCACGGTTTCCGGCATATTGGTGAAGGGACCGGCATTGGGCTGCATCGTTTTTTCCAGCAGCGCATTGCAGGGGCAAACGGTAACGCAATGGCCGCAGCTCACACAGCTTGATCCGGCTATGCGCTCGCCACCGTCCCACAATACGCGGGGATGATCGGCGGTGTAATCGATAGACAGCGTTTCGTTTACCTCGACGTTCTGGCATGCTTCTACACAGCGACCACAGAGGATACACTGGTCAGGATCGTAAGTATAAAAGGGGTTGGTATGGTCTTTTTCCGCAGGCTTACGTTCATAGGGATAATACTGGATCGGTATCGCCATATCGCTGACCGCGTTGTGTAAGGTGCAGTCGCCGGTATTGTGTTCGCATACCGTACAGTAAAGTTCATGGCGCGCTAAAACGCGGTCCATGCCCTCTTCCTGCGCCGCCTGCGCCTGCGGATCTACACTGCTCACCACCATGTCGTGTGCGGTTTCTAACGTACATCCCCGCACCAGTTTGCCCGCATGCTCTACCCAACAGACATCACAGGTTTCCAGTGGCTTCAGAGCGGGGTGATAACAGACATGCGGCAGTTTTTTGCCGTGCAGTTCGAGAAAATCAATCAGGGGCAAACCTGCCTGACCTGACAGCCGTTCCCCGTTGTAGACAATGGTGCATGTTTCCATGATTTTACCTTTTTTCTTTTCGCGGATGGGATACGCGGTCATCGGCTTTCTGCCTGTATAAAGGCCAGGTAATTTTTATTTCCTGTTAAAACTAGTTGTGCACAGTCGATAAATCAGGCGAGACGGCAGGAGAATTTGAGGGAAAAGGGGTAACAAAGTGTAAGCGCAATATCGGAAACAGGATTCTTATACCAACGGAATATGAAACAGGCAGCCAGCCACCAGGAAAACTCTTAAATTCTTTTTTTTGCTCCCTTCCTAATAGTTTTTGGTTGCCGCTTACGCTTGCGAAAAAATATTTTGTGAAATTAACTTAGCGACAGGTTTCCCCCAAACCGAATTTCACTGTTTCACTTAACCGCCGCGCCGGCGGTTTTTTTTCGCTAAAATAAAGCCAGTAAAATGACGTAGCGTTCTTATATAACAGACCCGCGTTTTTTCGGTGCACACTTTCGGATGCCAAACGATTATATTCACGTTTCTCTCGTGTTATAAACGCCGCCCTGTACCAGACCTTTCCACAGCAGGTATGGGCTGTGACTTACGCTGGCACGGTGAAGGCGAGGCGGCCTCGTCCTTTGCCACCCATGCTGTTGAGATAAAACGTCATCGGTCAGTCAGCTAACCACAGGGGCCGTCTTTAACCGCCAACAGTCCGGTCCCCGGTACTCAGACGAGATCCCAGACTGCGGCGGCCCGGTTAACTGCGAATTATTCAGGGTTTTAAAATCACTTTTGTCCACCCGCTGTCGCGGTTGTCAAAATGTTTATAGCCCTCTGCGGCTTCTGTCAGCTGCAGCCGGTGGGAAATGATTTGTCCCGGCTTCGCTTTGTCCTGCGCGATCAGACGCGCCAGCTGGCGGTTATAGGCTTTGACGTTTGCCTGACCAGTGCGGACAGACTGGCCTTTAAACCAGAAGCTGCCGAAGTCGAAAGGCATTTTACCTTCTTTCGCCAGATCGGTGGCAGCACCGGGATCCTGTGGCACAAACACGCCCACCACGCCAATGCCGCCCGTCGCTTTGGTGGAGGCCACCAGGCTGTTCATGGTGTCGGCGTTATCTTCAACCCCATGTTTGTTACAGCACTGATATCCCACACATTCGCAGCCACAATCGGTGCCCCGGCCATCCGTCAGGTCGAGAATTTTATTTACCGCATCGGCCCCGGTGGCATTAATGGCAATGGCACCGAGTTTTTCAGCCAGCGCCAGCCTGTCGGCATGCGTGTCCACAACGTACACTTCGGAGGCACCCTTGATAATCGCCGAATGCGCCGCCATCAGTCCTACCGGCCCAGCGCCATAGATAGCCACACTTTCACCGGGTTTGAGCCCCGCCAGTTCAGTGGCATGCCAGCCGGTGGGAAAAATATCAGACAGCATGACGTAATCGTCTTCCTTTTCAACCGCATCGGGTGGCAGCACCAGGCAGTTAAAATCGGCAAAGGGTACGCGCAATAATTCTGCCTGCCCACCAGACCAGGGCCCCATTTCGGCAAAGCCGTACGCCGCCCCTGCCGTGCCTGGATTGGTCGTCAGGCAGAAGCCTGTCAGCCCTTTTTCACAGTTTTCGCAGAATCCGCAGCCGACGTTGAAAGGCAGGCAGACATAATCTCCGACTTTCACGCGCTCCACACCGCTGCCGATCTCTACCACCTGCCCCAGATTTTCATGGCCCAGGATACGGCCCTGTTCGAAGCTGGTACGCCCTTCGTACATATGAAGATCAGATCCGCAAATATTGGTGGTGGTGATACGAACCAGAACATCCGTGGGACGCTCAATTTTGGCATCGGGCACGTCTTTTACTGACACATCGTATGGTCCGTTATAAACGACTGCTTTCATATTTTTCCCCTCGGGTCATGGATGATTTGGCGCCCACCGGCCCTGACCGGGACGGCGAGCGGCATCGGATTTTCTGGGCTGGTTAATCAGCCTGACGCTAATCGTGCGTTCGCTGTGGAAAGAGGCCGTTCGCTTAAAATACGCGTGACTAAAAAGCGTGATTGCCTGCCCTGTTTTTAAAATAATTAGGGTTGCGCAATATTTTCGGATATTTCCGACAAATTTAACTACGGCGGAATAATGACAGATTCCCTCTGGAATGACCTGCGATACATTTCTCCTTCGTGGTTAAGATTTGCCTTCATGTTCTTTTTAAATCAGTCTTAAAAGCGTAACTGAGATAAATAAAATTGCTGCTCATCGTGAAAATTAATTCAAATAAAAATAACTTAGACTTTTTTTACAATGACTTATCTGAGAAGGTGATTATGTGAACGGAAGTTACAAAGGAGAAAAGCGAAGCCGCCTGCTGATTTAATGCACAGCAAGGCCGTAAACCTGAACAGATTAATTACAGACGGTATCCGAAAACATGAATTCCTTCTGTCTGACAGAAAATCGTGTTTATTTTTCACAGGTTGCGCATTATGCCCGGCAGGGGATTATCACGGCCTGGCTTATATTACCTTTCTGCGTGTTAATTTATCATGGCAGTATTCGCGCTTGTGGCCCGTTCCCGCCGGGCTTTAATTACAGGCTGCCGGATGCTTACTCTGTCAATACAGATTCAGGCAATACGCTGATCCTGCCTGTGTGCTAACGGTTCTTTCCTTCGGTGCTGAGCCGGTCTGGCGGGTCAGACCGGTGTGGAGACATAAACGTGCACAACGCTATCAGGCAGGGAGATGGCAGCAGGTAAGTGATCTCCGGCCTGCCCCGTCCGATGAGGTGCCTGCGAGGGCGCAGGTTTTTACGATGCGGCAGCGTGCCCATTCAGCTGGGTTTTGAACGTCCCGGCAATATCTTACTTTCCGCGCCCTGCTGTTTAGCGGAAAAATCCTGTTCCACAGGGTGTTCTGTGCCCATCCGGCTACTGATGTCGATACCGAACACACAGAAGCCCAGCAAGTCTTTGGCTTCATCTTCCACCCGGGTAATGATAACCAGATCAATACGGCCGCCCGGCAGCGTCACTTCATAAGGCGGATAAGGCAGCCCTTTTTCGCGGAAATCCTGAAGCCATAACAGTTTATCCGCCTCCGAAGGGATGACTTCATAGATATAACGGTCGATGAGATCGTCCAGTTCCCAGCAGACGCGTTCGGCGAAGGTCTCACTGGCATCCACGATCCGGAGATCCGTGTTGAGGAAACAGATGGAGGTCCCGGGCGCAGCGTACATGGACGAGATCTGATGCGCGCGCTGATCGAGAGACATGCGTTGTACCCTGCGATGAAATTTTTTACCCGGTCGGGTGAGTAGCAACGCGTGCGTCTCATCTGCGGTCAGCGGCTTGCCGAATAAATAGCCCTGCGCATAGGTGCAGCCTATCTTACGCAGCATTTCCGCCTCTTCCTCTGTTTCAACCCCTTCGGCGATCACGTCCATATCCAGACTGCGTCCCAGGCCGACAACGCTGGAAACAATCTTGCGACTGTCCTTTTGGTGCAGCATTGAGCGAATGAAACTGCTGTCGATTTTGATTGTGGTGGCAGGAAGCTGAATGAGCCAGGCCAGGCTTGAGAAGCCGGTGCCAAAGTCATCCATTGCTATCATGCAGCCCATCTCTGAAAGGTAATCAATCTGCGCACGCGCAGAATCCACATCATCTATCAGGGCCGTTTCGGTGATTTCTATCTTGAGCCTGGGCAAACTGAAGGCGTACTGATTTGCCACGTGCTTGATGATGTCAGGCAGATGGCGGCCCTTCAGTTGGGAAGGCGAAACATTAACCGATAAAAACTGCTGTTCGGGCCAGGTGCCTGCGGTCAGAATGCCCTGAGTTAACAGGACGGCGGTCAGTTCATTCAGCAGGCCCTGACGTTCCATTTCGGGAATGAATTGATCGGGCGGGATAATAAGCCCGTCCGGTAAAACGCGGCGGGCCAGCATTTCAAAGCCGACGACCCGCTCATCCTCGAGCGACACAATCGGCTGAAAATAAGGCGTAAATTCACCGGCCTGAAGCCGTTTCTTAAAGCAGGTATGCAATGTCGCATTTTTTCTTTTCGTGTTCATTCAGGTGCCTGCAACCTGCCGCGTGTTTTCATCCGGCCGTTATGGGTGATCGATTAGTCGTTAAGTCCTCATAAAATGACGAGGTTTCATATCTGAAAAAGGCGCGCTGGCGGAATGTCTGCCGTCACCCTCTCTTTCAGTCAGTCATGAAAGGTTGAGCCGCCGTGAGATGGCCGCATCATATTGCTGCACGTTGGGAAACGCCGGGCGTTTTGCCTTTCATTCTTCTGCCAGCACTTGCGCTGTGATCGTGTTATCGGCATTAAACAAGCGAACCGTAGTGATTTATGCTTTTCAGTTGCGAATCACCTCGCATGATCCCCGCTAAGCCCCTGCCCTGCCTTGCTGAGGAGCCGCAGCCAGGCGGCGCATTGACCGTGTTGATCGGGCTGGGGCGAAATTTTTTCGTCCTGCGTGGCGCGTCACTGACAAACGCCCCGGGAAGACGAGGGACACCGTCACGGCAGACTGGCTTGTCCCCGCAGCAAAAACGCGGTGCTACCGCTGCCTTGCTTCATCCTGAACAAGCCGCCACGTGGGAGGTTATGTAAAGACAGAGACTGACTATGTAAATTATTCCTTGTCTGGCCGGGCCTGCCGATAACCTTTTTGCAGCATTAGCGGAAACAATTCTTATGGAGAACCTTATGTTCAGACCAGGAAAAATGTCACTCAACATGATGCTCAACGCGGCTTTCCTGACCGTCATCATGCTCGGCGTGTGTATTACCCTTTTTGCCGGTATCAAGCTTAGTACAGTCAGAGATCAGCAGAAGCTGACGGTGGCCCGACTGAATGATTTGCGCACCTTACAGACCATTAAGGACAACGTTGCACAGCAAACTACGCTGCTTCTGGCGGCATCCTCGGGTGACAGGCACGCATCCATACAGGATATCGCTGCAAAATTTGCGGCATTACAACAAAACAGTGATGACACCACCGCCCACTTCCGCACGCTGATTAACGGTGCGCGTACCATTCCGGGTATTAACCTCAGCGAAGTGGATGAAGCCTCGGACTTTTTGAAAAAAATCGAAACGTCATCGCCGCCTTTCAAGGCCAGTGCGACGCGAGCCCTGCAACAGGACGACAATGCCGTCCGTGAACATATCGACAACGCGCTACTGACGGACCTGGCGAACTACCGCTCAGCCGTCAACGATATGGTGGCTTATCAGGATCGTGTGACCGGCGGTACGGCAGTGAAGACCGAAACGGGGCTGGCAGGCGTGTTCCTGTCGCTGAGCGTGCTCACCGTGGTGTTTATCGCTCTGGGCTTTGTCATGAGCTGGCTGATTACGCGCCGTATCAAGAAACAGTTGGGCGCAGAACCCGCCCAGGCACAGGCGCTGGCCGCCGCCATTGCCGCCGGCGATCTGAGTACGCCGGTTAAACTTCGCCGCGATGATGCTTTCAGCCTGATGGCCTCACTGGCAGGCATGCAGGACAACCTGCGTGACCTGGTATCGCAGATTAAAGCCTCATCCGCTTCCGTCTCGCTGGCGGCCGATGAAATCTCACGAGGCAATACCGAGCTGTCTTCCCGAACCGAACAGCAGGCCGCCGCATTACAGGAAACGGCCGCCAGTATGGAGGAGCTGACGACAACGGTGAAAAACAATGCCGCCAGTGCGCAGAAGACCGCCGAGTCTGCCCGTGAGACCGCCTTGCTGGCACGTAAGGGGGAAACTGACGTGCAGAAAATGTCGGATACCATGCACACGATTTCGGCCAGTGCGCTTAAAGTTCGCGACATCATCGCCGTGATTGAAAGCATCGCCTTCCAGACTAATATTCTGGCGCTCAATGCCGCCGTAGAAGCCGCGCGCGCCGGTGAAGATGGCCGGGGTTTTGCGGTCGTTGCGGGGGAGGTCAGAACACTGGCGCAGCGCAGTGCGACGGCAGCCCGTGACATCAAGCAGCTCATTGAGCAGGCGGTTACGCAGGTGGAAAGCGGCGTGGGCGTCGCGCAGGGAACGGGGGAAAGTATTCTGAAGATTGTCGGTATGGTCGGCTCACTGGCGTCCGCCATGGATGAGATTTCACTGGCATCGACTGAGCAGATGCAGGGTATTTCGCAGGTCAGCATCGCCGTCAGTCAGATGGATGGCGTCACGCAAAATAACGCGGCCCTGGTTGAGGAATCTTCCACCGCGTCTCACGGTCTGTCTGATCAGGCGCATGCGCTCCAGGCGATTGTGGAAACGTTCAGGGTCTGACCCCGACAGAGGCCAGATGCAGATGCTGGCCTCTTTCATGCTCCACGCGCCGCTCTCAACTCTCCCCTTTCCCGTTTCTCAGCCATCAGGCATCGCTGTCTTTTAGCGGCTTCGTTACAGGCTTTCATGTCAAACCACCTGCGCATTCATTTCTACCGGTCAGGACAGTCAGATGAAACGCCATTCAGTCCCTCGGCATCCTGTTTAAAGGATTTAAAATGCTGGTTGTCGTCAATTTTCACCACATAGACAGAATCGAAATCGGTTGCTGGCCAGTCCGGCACCTGCCCGGCATCCCCACCCGTTTTTTCAACCAGCCTGCGCGCAGCGGTCACCAGATTTTTGTGTTCCCAGGAGATAAACGTCAGAGGCACCGCTTTTTCTGCCAGCAGATCCGCGACCAGCTTATTGGGCTTGTCGGCGTGAAAGCGCAGTATGACGGGTTGAGAAACCTGTACCGCCAGAGGAATAAGAGTTGAAAGCGGGCGCAGTGAACTGCCGGTTTTATCCTCTTTTGGTGCCGAGGCATAAAGCGCATCGGGATTGCCGTAGCGGCTGAGCAATACCCTCGGCAGTTTCAGGGCGCGATTCAGCCCTTTGCAGGTCAGTTGCCCGCTGGCGTTGTCGGGCTTTTCGCCATGACGGAAAAACACAAATGTACTGTCAGCCGAAGCCTTCAACGGGATAAGTGTTGCAAGACCAAACAACAGCGCGAAAACGTTTTTCATCCGTGTTTCCTGTTGGCGATGATGGCGGAGTGGATAACCTACTTCACGTGGGCCTGTAATAACCAGGGGTAAATGATGGGTAAGACGGCAAAAGCAAAAGACTGGCGAAATATCGCGGTTGATGTGGTCAGATTTATCGGCTGTATTGCGTCTGCCAGGCGCGAATATTTTTTGGCGGCGGTCTGTGATTATAAGGCCTGCCCCGTTTCCTTTCTCTGCGTTGTAAGAGACCGGCCCGCCAAAAAAAGCCCCATTCGGGCATTACCCTACATGATCTGCAGACAAAGCTGCCCGGCTAAACAGTAGAAAATTTCATCATTTAGCTGACTTATGCATCCTGCAACATGGCCGATAACCAGTCTGTAATTAATTTTAATCACAGGGAGCAGTTATGTTAGGCAAATTATTCAGGAAATCCCCGCCCGCGCCAGAAGTCATTTTACCGCCACGCCAGGAGGTGCCCGTCGAAGAAGTGCCGCCATGCGAGGCGTTATCCGATCGTCTGGACAGTTTTTTGGCTCTGCTGCCAGAGTTCTTGTGGGTCTGTGAGGGGAAAGACATCACCGACAGCACTCCGCTCTGGATTTCATCTGCCGCGCCGTTTAATTTTCCGCAAGGGGGGAACAATATCCTGACTCTCTCGGCGCTTTGCTCGCTTGTTCATGATGAAGACAAAAGTCATTTCAGACAGCTTTTACGAACCGTTCAGCCCTCTGCCGCTTCCGGTGTGACCCATAAATGCCGTTTTATGACGGCAGGCGGCAGCTACGAATGGTTTCAGGTAGCCGTTAAACGTGAGCGCGGCGCTGACGGCCATAACCAGAGGCTGACAGGTACGTTGCTGAACATCAGTGAGGACGTGGCGCACGAAAGCGAATATGACATTGTCATGACCCGCTTCAACCTGTCGCGTGAAATGCTGAATGACGGGCTCTGGGACCTGCAGATCATCAATGGTGACCCTTTACATCCGAATAACGTTTTCTGGTGGTCCCCACAGTTCAGAAAACTGCTTGGATTCGAAACCGTTGAAGAGTTTCCTGATGTGATTGACAGCTGGGCTTCCCGTCTCCATCCCGACGACAGTCAGCACACGCTGGATGCCTTTATCAAACACCTTAACGACCATTCGGGCGCAACAGGTTATGACGTTGAATACCGCGTTAAACTCAAAAACGGCAATTACCGGTGGTTCCGTGCACGCGGGCAGACCCGACGGGACAAAGAGGGTATACCTTTGCGGGCGGTCGGGGCGCTGATCGATATACAGACGCTGAAAGACCAGGAAGTTCAGGCTGAGCATGAACGCCAGCGAAGAGATGAGGCATCAGCCTCTGTCAGTGAGATCGCTGATTTAGTCTCTGAAAATGCCAATATTGCCGCTCAGATCAAACTCATCTCACTGAATGCCAGCATTGAGGCCGCCAGAGCCGGCGTGCAGGGACGAGGGTTTTCTGTTATTGCCAGCGAAATCCGCGAACTGGCCGACAGAACCGCGGAGATAACCGAAAACATAAGCCGTCTGCAAATCCGGCTGGATGCCTCTTCGCGCCTTTAAAATCATCACTGCACCCTTCAGTTTCATCGCACACTTTCTGGTTGGCTTCCGGGGAGTGTGCCCACTACTCAACACAACATCCCATTTTGCCGGGCTCGGACTGAATTGCGCATCATACCCTTTACTGCCCCTGCTACGGGTCCAAAACCGGGCCTGGTCATCAGTGAATATGCGTTAAAGCGCGATGAGACAAAATATGGATTGGATTTTGCTTGTTTTATGGGCTGTATCAAAGGGTGTGCAGGCAGGAAGAGCGCTTACGCTCACGGCGCTGAATGCTGATGAGCTGCATTGCGGAATGCAGCTCACCGGCGTCTGTTAGCGAAGCAGAGACAGCATGGTCTGCGGCACCTGGTTGGCCTGTGCCAGTACAGAAGAACCGGCCTGCTGCAGGATCTGCGCGCGGGACATGTTTGACACTTCCGTCGCGTAGTCCGCATCCTGAATACGGCTGCGGGCTGCGGTCAGGTTGGTCACGGTGTTGTTCAGGTTGCTGATGGTGGACTCAAAACGGTTCTGAGACGCACCCAGCAGGCTGCGCTGGTTGTCGACCGCCTTAATCGCTTTATCAATGTCGGCCAGCGGCGTATTGCTGGACGCCGTCCCGCCAGTGCCGCCGGTGACCGCGCCCTTCAGAACGTCGAAGCCGATAGCAGAGGTGCTGCGGGCATTGCCGTTTACGGTCTGGCCCGTGGTTGTCTCGGTATTCTGGGTGGTGCCAGACTGCCCCGCTGCCGCCAGGTCGAAGCCGTCACTTGCGCTCAGCGTAATGCCGATTGTCTGACCGTCTTTTGCGCCTACCTGGAAGTTGTAGGTGGTACTGCCGGAACCGGTGTTCAGGACTTTAATGCCGTTGAAGTCGGTTTGTTTGGTGACGCGGTCGATTTCCTGCATACGCTGGTTAACTTCCGCCTGGATTGAGTCGATGTCAGACGCTGAGTTAGAGCTGTTCTGCGCCTGAACGGTCAGGTCGCGTACGCGTTGCAGGTTATTGTTGATTTCGGTCAGGGCGCCTTCAGCCGTCTGCGACAGAGAGATACCGTCGTTGGCGTTACGGGCTGCAACGGTCAGGCCGTTGATGTTAGAGCTGAAGCGGTTAGCGATGGCTTCGCCGGCTGCGTCGTCTTTTGCGCTGTTGATACGCAGGCCAGAAGACAGGCGCTCAATTGCAGTACCCAGAGCAGACTGTGATTTGGTCAGGTTATTCTGCGTAACCAGTGAAAGCGTATTGGTGTTAATAACGGCCATGTTAAGTCCTTGTAGTTAAAGCGTGTATATCACGCTGTACCGTTATCGCCACAATAGTTACTTCCTTTAACTGTATCGTAGAGAAATCATCTAACTGTCATATACTGCTGCTTTTTTAACCCGGTCTCGTTGCTGATAATGCCCGCGTTGAACGAGAAATGGAGATATATATTCTCAACGAGAGATATTTCTTTTTTTATGGTTACTCAGAAAGTTTTTTAGGCCATCAATAAAAATGCGCACCCTCAGGGAGAGATGTAAGCGAGTGGGGTAAATAGCATGGATAGCAACCTCCTCGCCTCGTGTATCAGCCAATACCTGTACCAGGTGCCCTGCTAAAATATCCTTTTCAATCATGAATGATGGTAAATAACCGATACCCAATCCGGCTATGGCAGCTAAGCGTATGGCATCGCCGCTGTCGAACCTGACATGGTTCCTGCCGTTCAGCGTTATTTGCCCATGCTCCTCGTCAAAGAGTGTCCATGCGCCTGAAGCCGCTCCTAACCCATAAACAAGACGACGATGTTCTTTGAGGTCAGCAGGTGATTCCGGTTTACCCCATTGCTTAAGATAGTCCGGTGATACGAATAGCTGTGACCTTGCTCTGTCGATCACCTGCGTAATGTATTGATGGCTTGTGGCTGCACTGCCTACCCGAACGGCAAGGTCAAATCCTTCTTCCACCAGATCGACAACCCGATCGCTAAGGCTGACTTCAATGTTTATATTTGGTGAGTTCTGTAAAAACGTCTGGAGAAAAGGAAGGATAACCCAGGTAATATTTATACCACATGGCCCGATACATACCTGTACAGAAAGATGTTGCGGTTTGCAAGACACCTTAATGCCCAGGTAATGGATGATGACGGTACGATTTACAGTGACGAATCGCAGTGGGAGTATGATCCGTCAACTAACGCTTAACGTCTGCTGTTGGCTCGCAGAGGTTAGGCTGGCTGGTCCTCAGGTCCGCTATGAGCGAGAAGCGGACGTTAGAAGTTATCCAACACTAAATGAAGAATTGCTACTGAGGCAGCGTATTGATTTACAGGGAGCAGGTCACTCAGATTAAAGATTTCTACACGTCGCTTGTTACACGTGGAAAACCCAAGAAAGTGGCTATAACAACCTGCATCAGAAAGTTTATTACGATCCTGAATACTATGTTCCGTGATTAAAAGGACTGGGTATATAGTTAAAGGGTTACTTTACGACCCAGCATGAAACATACGATACGCCTCCTGATTGAATCTGAACGAGGTAATGGTTCGTTTTGTGCCAAAAGCAAACATGCATGATTTCCCCTTCAGGCACCATAAGTGAACATAAACGCAACTTATGTGCACCTCATCTTGAGGGGGCAAAGTTGATCTGACCGTCTCGTAGGCGCAGATATGTTAACTTAGCCAAGAAGCGGACCTTTAAAAAAGCCAGGAAAGTTATAATGCTGATTTCGTCAATATCTATCCTTGGCTGTCAGTAACATAATACGTCAGTAGATAACTGTGACTTTCCTTGACCCCTTTTGTTACAAGCCCCCTTTTTGAAGCTTCATCAGCTTTCAAAACTAATCTGCCTGATTCGGACCAAGTAATCTCATTCTGCTCTTTATCGGAAAGCCTCACGCAGGAAGTATAAATCTTACGGAACATGCCGTTGTAATTATCATCTTCGTCAAGAATACGTTTTGCCTGATCCGGTCGCAGATAGTCTGCCTTCTCATTAGTGGCCGCTGCCGGATGCAATACAAACTGGGCCATTGGCATCGCGTAACGCTCAGGGGATGCGCAGTAAATCATAGTGGCGGATGAGGCTGTCATGGCCGAATTTATCATGCTGAGTTTCATCGGACTTTGTCGAAGGGCTTCGTAAGCTACATAAGCGGCGTCCATATCACCACCCCGGCTGTTCAGATAGATATCAACGTTTTCCACATTAAGATAAT
Source organism: Pantoea stewartii (assembly GCF_011044475.1). NCBI lineage: Bacteria > Pseudomonadati > Pseudomonadota > Gammaproteobacteria > Enterobacterales > Erwiniaceae > Pantoea > Pantoea stewartii. Next base: position 44,113 of record NZ_CP049115.1, on the reverse strand, counting down.
TGTCATGAATCTCGGCAAGTGCCGACAACAACCATGTCACAGTCTGGTTGTTGACCGCTCCGTTAAAATAAAGTGCTGCCTCTTTAACCTGCCCATTACTCAGAGAGTTGTTCTTTATAAAAGACACACTGGCATGCGTTTCTGCTGACATAAGCAGGGTGCCAAGTAGTACAGCAGACAACGGTTTCATCTTCATCTTTTTTCCTCAGACGCGTTTTAGGTCATCCCCCATTAGGGAGAATGCCTTCAAAGCTCAATGATCCGATCGGCGGATGAAATTGTGGAAGGTCTGTGTGCGATGAGCACACGTGTCATTTTCAGGGTCTGCATAGCCGCATTAATGAGGGCTTCATTTTTCTCATCAAGGTGACTGGTGGCCTCATCCATGAATATGATCCCCGGGCGCCGGTAAAGTGCGCGGGCGATAAACAGTCGCTGACGCTGTCCCCCTGAAAGCCCTTCTCCCAGCTCGCCAGTCAACGTTTCATACCCCATAGGCAATGCCATTATATCGTCATGAATATGGCTTAGTCTGGCACAATGCACCATCCACTCTTCATCAACATCATGTGAGAAACCGGTAATGTTATCTCTTAGCGTTCCGGCCAGCAGCCTGTCATCCTGAAGGATACAGGCCACCGCCCGGCGATAATTGCTGAGCCCCGCACTCTGTATATCGACATCATTCACCAGGACTCTTCCTTTTACTGGCGTGGTAAGTCCGCACAGAATTTTCATCAGTGTGGTCTTTCCTCTGCCTGATGCTCCGGTTATGGCCACGCTTTCCCCTGCTCTGATGCTGATATTGAGGTTCTGCAATACCGGTGGGGAGAACCTGTCGTAACGAAACATCAGATCCTCGCATTTAAGGGTCAGGGCCTCGCCGGCAGGAAATAAACGCTTTATCTCTTCTTTATCCCCTTCCGGTTCGGAAAGCGCAATATCCGCAATACGTTCATTGTGAAGAGAAAGCATCCTTAACTGTAATACAACTCCCGTAAGGGAAAGTATGCGCTCCGAAAACATGCCTCTGAACGCGGTGAAAGCCACGAAAGCCCCCAGCGTCATAGTGTGATTGATCACGGCGGAAATTCCCAGCCACAGAATTATTACACTGTCACTTGCAGCAATAAAGGTTCCGGCTATCCCTGCCAGCATGTCAAACCGGAGCAGACTCAAACCGGAGCTGGTTGCATCGGCCATCATGTTAAGCCAGATTTCACGCCTGCGGTGAGATAACCCCTGCGCACGCACGGTAGCCGCTGCGTAAAGCGTTTCAGTAAATGATGAAGCCGCCCGGGCGTTTTTGATAAGAAGCTCTTCCTGCGCCTGTCGGTAGCGAGGCCAGGTAAAAACCCGTAAAAGCACAAAAACCAGGGTAAATCCGGTAACCACCCATGCCAGCCACCCACCGTAAAGAATCAGCAGAACTAAAGCACCCGTGGCCATAACACCGTCAATGACTGCGCCGTTGATATTCTGGGTGAAGGTATTTCGTAGCGTGTCGAGAGAGGCAAAGCGGGACTGGATATCACCTATACGGCGTTTCTCGAACCAGGAAAGGGGCAAGCGAAGAAGGTGACGGTAAAGGCCGTCTTTCCACTGCAAATCGGTATAAATACCCATCACCATCATCGTCCAGCCCCGGAAGAGGCTGAGGCCGGCCTGTAGCAGGATCAGTAAAAGAAGGCTTAAGCAAATCAGTGTCAGTAGTCCGGTGTCTGCAGCCGGGACGGCATTATCCATCACCATCTGGGTGGCCACCGGCATCAGCAGGGTAATGAATTCAATCATCAGCGAGAGACAAAATATCTTTACCAGTGACTGCCGGAACCCCGTAATGCCGTTAAGCAACGTACTGATTTTTAATTTTTTTTCACGAACATCAGGCTTAAAATCGGTATCAGGCCAGAGTTCAAGAGCGACACCAGTGAAATGGGATGAAAGCGCTTCGATGGTCATGCTCTGTCGGCCCGCAGCCGGGTCATGCACAACGCACCGTTTCCCCTTGACGCTGACCAGCACAACAAAATGGTTGAGGTCCCAGTGCAGAATGCAGGGTTTGCGCAGGCCGCTGAGGCTGTCAATATCAAGAGAAAGTGCCCGCGCTGCAAGGTGCATTTCCCCTGCCACGCTTATCAGCGATGCCAGATTACTGCCGCGTGCCGAAAGCCCTGCCCGCTCACGCAGGGTGAGTAAGTCTGTATGGCTTCCATGAAAACCTGCCACCATGGCCAGACAGGCAAGGCCACATTCTGATGTTTCCGTCTGCAGATGCAGTGGAACCCTGCCGCGGCCAGAAAACTGCAGCAGCCCCTCTAATATGGTAAGGAGATCTTCATTCATGAATTGATTGCCCCCGTTGCGCTGTCGCGGATGTCATAGAGCGGTGACAGAATCCACTGATACAGTTTCCTTTCCTCAAGGAAAAGTGTTACGGAGGCTTTCATCCCGTTTTCAGCACGTATGGTTTTATTCTTATAGGTAAAATGGTCGGAGGACGGGTTGACCAGGATTTTGTACCACGTCTGGGGACCACTGAGAGAATGCGGCGGAGCGCTGGGGTAAGTTGACATTTCCTGCCATGAGGCAGGTGAATGGGCCACGGATGCTATTCTGCCCGGAAACTGGCCAAACTTCTCAGAGGGGAACGCATCATAGCGGATATTAACGGGTTCCCCGGCTGAAAGATAAGGTATCGCTGAATCAGGTACCCAGAGCACCAGTGTGCGGTAGTGCGCATCGCCGGGAATAATTTGCAGCAGGCTGTCTCCGGAGGCCACCATCTGGCCCGGAGTGACACTCAGTGTATCAACAGTTCCGTCAACGGGGGACGTTATTATCTGGTCTCCACCGGCATCTGCATCCGTTAAATCACTTTCAAGCGCGCTTTTCTGAATCGCAATCTGGTTGAGCTGATTGTCAAAGCCGGCCGCCTGAGTCTGAAGAGCGCTGCGCAGATTCATTACCTGCAGCGCGTTTTGTTCATTCTGACTTTCAATACCCAGCATGTCATTCTGCTGTTGATAATAAAGGGCAGTCTGATTGATAAGCTGGTCGCGGTTTATCAGACCCTGGTGCTGATATTGCCGGTAATTGTCCATATTCTCTTTCATCAGTTTCAGGCCTTCCCGGGCATGCGCAACGATTTCGGAAGACCGCTGGAGAGCCGACTCGTAGCGGTTTTTTTCTTCTGCGAGCATCGCAAGCGTCAGAGCACGATTACGGGCTATATCAGCCGCAATCTGATTCAGAGTGGTTATCCGTTTTTCGATACTTTCATGATGCCGCTGGCTGACAATGCCCGAGGTGGTGGTCCGGCTCACGTCGATGCGGTAAAGCGGCTGTCCTCTCTTCACATGTTCGCCCTGCTTTACCGCACGGCTGATAATGAATCCCTGCTGAGGAGAAAAGACAGTCACCGCACGGGGCGTTGAGACTATTTCTCCGGAAACGTTGATTCTGCGGGTGTAGGAGCATGAAGTGATGAGGATGAAAAATGCGGTAAAAAAAAATACGGTGAAAGCTATAACGTAACGGCCACGGTGACCGGAAATTAATACGGCTTTACCTGACCAGTAATTCTTCCTGGCTTCAGTCACCTCCTTTCTGTAAAGCATCAGGAACCAGCTCCATAAGCAAAGTTTCTTTCATTCCTGAAAATTCAGATACGGGCATGGAATAATGAGTGTCACATGCCCGGGAAATTATTTACCAATGGCACTGTCCATTAGCGCTGTTAGCGTTTGAATCCCCACCAAGATTACTGTTGTTGCCGCCGTTGTTGGCAGAGCCACTATTCTGACAACCCACATATCCCCCAACAGCTCCTGAAACACCGCCATAAACAGCACCTTCAGCAGCCCCCGCCCCTGCACCTGCTGCAACCCCTGCAGGGCCGCCAGCAAGCCCCGTGACACCGCCGCGGATAGCACCGGCCACAGCACCACCCGTCGCCCCGGTCACACCACCCTTAATCGCGGCGCTGGTGCAGTTTGGTCCTTCGTAACCTGAGTTAGCATTACCGCCAGAGACGATATTTATTTCACGTTCAGTCAGTTCTCTAAGCATGTCATTTATCCTCTTTTAGACACTATTTTTGTTACTACCACATTCGAGATAATTACTGCTACAGCAACTGTTAACGAAATAGATAAAGAAGGATGTGAAACGTAGAAAGCACTTTTCGAAATGAATTTAACGACTACAGCGGTAATCGCGACGCACAAAAATAAGGTAAGTATTTTCTCTTGAATAACTGACTTCATAATTAAGCCCTCATGCTTACACAAATAGTAATAACAATAAATGTATATAAAAAGAGCATTGTGCTGACAAAATAGCTAAAATTTGAAAAAAATATATTCAAAATGTTAATGAAAAGTATTCAAAGGCATTCTTCTGCAGGATCTACCTTTAACCCCACCTTACTGATGAGTAACTGAATTAACAGCCACCCCGGCCCTGCTTATCCGGACAGTGTTGGGGTATTTTTAGGAGCGAAGAGGGCGGCAAATGTATTAGGTACGGCTCAGAAGTGTCTAGATTATCCGTGGCGATTCACTTTGCGGAGCCATGTAGGTTAAGACATATTATTTCTGACCGTAACCCTGTTTGAGGAGTATAACATGCCGGAATTCTGCTTTTTTAAGAAAGGACAGCACATTACCGCTCTGAAAAGCTCTGATGTGGAGAGATCAGCCAACCTGGTCTTAGACGGTTGGGAAAAGCAGTTTGAAGAGGTTCGCGCCTCCGATGCTGAAAGTGCTCTCGCCAGACTGGCAGACATGCGGAAAGAGGAAGTCACAACTGAGCGCGTTTTAATAACGGGTTCAGTATTCAGTAACCTCCTCACAGCTATTCTCAAGTGACTGACGGCCGGCGACGTTTAATACGCTGCCAGCATTCGCTTTTAGTACAAGACTACCAAAGCAAACTAAACGTTCGGTTCTAGCACATGGCGAACAGTCGGCGCTGAAGGTCCGCTATGAGCGAGAAGCGGACTTTCGTCGTTTTTCTACACCAGGTAAAGACCTGTAACGCAGCCTCTTATCAGTCAACCGGGAGCAGGTAACCTGTACAGCTGTCGCTATGGAGGAATCGTAAATACATTATTCAGACACCCGGTTGTGATTTTATCCCGAAAAAATCCCTTCACACTTATCGTGAAGAAATATAACAGGGATTTTAGATAGTTGTATGCTCAATTTTCAAAAACAGCAGGTAATCTCATGATTTTAAGTGCTGATCACGTCGGTTTTTCAGTTAAAAATATTGAAGACTCATTATTCTTTTGGACCTATATCCTTGGAGGGAAGTTATTACGCGAAGGGAAAATGTCTGGACCTGTTATTGATGAAGTAACAGGCGCAAGGGGAGCGGATGTCCGAATGGCTTTGCTTGAGCTGGCTGGCATTAAAATTGAATTATTACAATACAATAAAATTGAACAGCCAGAGGAGCCTTCAGCACCCTATATCCCAGGCTACGCGCATCTTGCGTTCATAGTGCAGGATCTTGATGTGCTCTTAAGCAAAGTATCGGACTATGGCTGGAAGACGCCAGGGAAACCGCAGACAGTTTTGTCAGGACCCATGCAGGGAACCAGAGTAATATATTTACAAAGCCCCGATGGTCAGACGCTTGAGTTGATGGAACGCAGTCAATGAAGCCCACATGTTATGACTTATTAAAACAGTAATATTTGCAATGTTTGCTTCTGGCACAAAGCAGACTCCCGGTTATCTCATTTAAGATGAGCCATCAGTATATCACTACCAAATAACCCCTTAATTTCTAAAAAAATAAACACTGGTTAAGCTGTGCCGGCAGTGTTGCGAGGCTGTCGGCACTGCTTTTCCCTGTAACAGCTGACTTAGATGAGTCTGTTAACGTTGGCCCGATCCTTCCTTTTCATAAAGTTCAGGCTATCCACACAAATCCTGATCGCAGGGCGGATGCATATTACTGAATAAACAGGAAAGTATTTATCCACCGTGACAACCCGGCACTTAAACGGAACACGCTCCTGGAATGTCTGCCAGTTATTATCAGAAAGAGCCGCTTCGCCTGGGGAAGGATAAACATGCCCGTGCCCTGACGTTTCCGGGCTGATTACCGGCTTCTTATTTTCTGAGGTTTTGCGGGGCGATATAATAAAAGCAGAAACCAGTTTGCTCAGTGACATGGCCTGTTCCTTAAGGGACAGCGCAGCCGCAGAAGCTTCTTCGACAAGTGCAGCATTTTGTTGTGTAACGTCATCCATCTGATTGACCGCCTGATGAACCTGGCTGATACCCTGCGACTGTTCTCTGGCCGCCACTGATATTTCATTAATAAGGTCGTTCACCTGATTCACCGCATCGTTCATGCGGTCAAGATTATATCTGACCCCCTCAGTCTGTTCCGAACCTTTATGGATAAACTGCATCGACGAATCAATCAGCTCTCTGATTTCCTTTGCCGAGGAGGAGGTTCGTTGCGCAAGATTACGCACCTCGCCAGCCACCACGGCAAAACCACGGCCTTCTTCAACGCGCGACGGACGTATTGATTATGATGCCATTCAGCGCCTGGGGAGCTGGCTGGGCAGCATCAATGGTGTTAAAGGATGTGTTGTCCTGGGGCGTGCGGGTGAAGGCACATTTTTGACCCAGGAAGAACAGGCCTCGGTAATACGTGCTTTCGTTACGTCTGTTGAAGGAAAAATTCCTGTGATTGCAGGTATCACCGGTGAGGGGACGGAAGTGGCAGCGCTTGAAGCTAAGGGGGCTGTTGATGCGGGGGCTTCAGCTGGCCTTCTTTATCCTTCACATGGCTGGATCCGGTTCGGTTATCAGGATGGTGCTCCTCAGGACCGCTATCGCGTTGTGTATGAGGAAAGCGGGCTACCGTTGATTCTGTTCCAGTACCCGGATGTGACCAAAGCGACTTATAACCTGAAAACCTTACTTGATATCTCAGCGCAGCCCGGGGTTTTTGCCATGAAGAACGGTGTCAGAAACATGCGTCGCTGGGATACAGAAATCCCCTTGATTCGCCGGGAGCGTCCTGATCTTCAGGTGCTGACCTGCCACGATGAATATTTGTTGCACACCGTTTTTGATGTGGATGGCATGTTAGTGGGCTACGGTAATATCGCCCCGGAACCTCTGGTTGAAATGATTAAGGCGGGCAAGGATCAGGATTACAGTAAGGCCCGTAAAATCCACGACCGCCTGCTGCCTGTAACGAAAGCGGTTTACCATCGCGGATCTCACATGGAAGGCACGGTGGCACTGAAACATGCACTGGTTGCACGTGGCATTCTTGACCATGCGACAGTGCGTTCTCCCCTGCTTCCTTTAGGCGATGGCGCAGCAGAAGAAATCCATGCGGCGATGCGTTCTGCTGAACCTGGCCTTGTAAATTAGTGTTCCTTGTCTGAGGCTTGATTAGCCGGCCAGACGTTTAGGGCCGGTTAATGTTTTATCAAAAAGACTGTCAGTGAATACGATTACCGACTTCTGTTGCGGTCGTGGCTGGCGAAGTCAGAAATCTTGCACAGCGATCCTCCGCCTCGGCGCGTGAAATCAAAGAGCTGATTGAATCATCCATCGCGTTTGTAGAGGCCGGAGCGTCTCAGGCCAGTGACGTTGGTGAGAACATGGCGCGAATGGATGATGCAGTCCGTCAGGTCACCGATCTGATTGAAGAAATTTCGGTTGCAGCGCAGGAGCAGTCGCTGGGAATAAGCCAGGTGCATCAGGCGGTGAATCAGATGGACGACGTGACGCAGCAGAACGCCGCGTTGGTTGAAGAAGCGTCGTCCGCTGCACGCTCTCTGACCGAACAGGCAGAAGCGCTTAACGGCCTGGTCGCCGCGTTTACGCCTGGTGCAGACGGGAACGTCAGAAAGCCCGATATCAAGCCACATCCGGGCAGATCTGCCGCGCAACCAGTAACATTAACGCCGCTGGCGGGAACATACCAGAGTAGCGAAAATAACTGGACGCAGTTCTGACAAACAGGATATACCGCCGGCCAGCCCCGGCGGTATATCCGCCATCTCAGGGCTATCGGCTCACCGAAGGCAAATCAGAATGCACAGCAATATATTGCAGGCAATAAAACAGCTGTATTAAGCGCGTTATTGAGGATGCGAACAGCACGTTTATTAACTATGTTGACGCAGGCCTGGATTACATCAGAATCCAGGTCCTGGCGGATACCATTTCGCATTATGATTTGTCTGTCACCCGGCGCTTTATACATTCTATAAAGAACTGGTCCATTATGGTTTGACAACGCAAATCATCAGCGAAATATACTATTACTTGAGATATTCGGACTAACATATAAATTATATTTCAACATAATCAAAAACTTGCAATTTACATTTACTTTGCCGATTATCATTAAGCGAACCGGCTAACCGGTGAGTAACACTCTATAATCGATAGCAAGTTAATGCAGTCATTTGGGGCTCACGTCCGGGCCCCTTTTTTCTGTGGTTTTAAAGCATGAATACGCGTCTGACGTCAACCCGCATAAGGACGAAAGCGAAAAGCATTACACTTAATATTCGTCTTGTGATCGCGACCAGGGATTGGCTTTTAGCGCTGAGCAGAGGCGTTGAATACTTCATATTTCAGCGTTTAATACCCGACGGGCAAAGATTGCACCTTTCCCCTTTCACTTTATCCCGATGACGTCGTGTTCTCACTTTATGGCAGACCGCGTTTCTGTAACAGGGGTTTTACACTAGGGTAGTTATGAAACGATTAATTTATTTTTTCTTATTGATGACAGGCAATGCTCTCGCGGCTCAGACGCCAGACCTTAAAACAGTACAGGAATACTGCCACATCACGTCCATTCCGTTAATTCAGGCCGCCTCTGATGCCGTCATCTTTGACGCGTTTGGACACCCTGAAAAAATGAAAGCGCTGTCTGATACCGTTTTTTCAAGCCAGATTTTTAAAGCTGCGCCTGACGATGTCCGGAAAGCGATGAAAGACACGCTTGAAGAGGTGATACTGTCCAAAGACAAGAAAGAAAAACTGTTAAAAGCCTATTCAGGTGACAGTCAGCATGACCTGAATGTCCTGTCGTCAGTCTGGGCATATTATTCAGTCGAACCTTACCTGATCAGGTGTGCATATATGAAATTTGCGGGCTAAATCCCCCAATCTTTTCTGCCTGCGCCTGGACAAATGACGGAGCGACGTCACCGACCATCAGCGTCAGCTCCTTACTCCTGTTCTCCACCTGGCTGGCCATACGCAACCTGTTAGCAGCGGTTCGGCATGTTTTGCGCGGCCTTACCTTCGCCGTACGTTTACAGCATGCGCAAGTCGCACACAGCGGGGCTCGGGTGTATCTGATGCCAGCCAGGACGTTTAATAAATGCGCCGTGCGTACAGAGGATAAACGTCAGCGATACGCAGCCATCCTGCGCACGACACCTTACACTTTTTTGCAGGTAAGCTGGTTTTCCGCAGCAGAAAAGCAATGCGCCCGGGATGCACGCCGAAAGTCGCTTACCGCAGCCCCCGCCCGGCCAACAGAACTTACCGCAGAAGGAACGTTACCCCGTCCTGAAGGTATCCAGACAGGCGTTGCACATGATGATGAGCTGTCGGATCACCCTGTCCGCGTTTGACGGCGTAAGGTCCTGCTCAAACACATTACGCACGGTGCCAAATATGACGGTGATAAGCGTCAGGTTGACGCTACTGACGTCCGGAAACGTCATGTCGCTGGCGCTCGCAAGCATCGCTGTTGTCGCGCTGTTTACCCGCTTGCTAAACGTGTCAATCAGCGGCTGGTTATCCAGCTCTGCCACCGAGCGGTAAAGTGCCTTTGTCACGTCGATACGTGCTGTTTTGGCTTGCCAGTAGGTCATGATCAATGACGCACTCATGTCGCTGACGGTCGCACCACTCTGGTTGCGGCAGGTGACTTCAATCCTGTCGGCCAGCGCTGCTAAATAGCGTTACATTTACCGGCTCTGATCCTTTCCCACAGCCGGAACATTTGGCGTTTTTTCCTCACAGGCTGAGAAACGCGTTGAGGCGGTTCCTGCCATCACCAGGGTGAACGCGCTTACCCTGTCTGCCCCGTATGGCGGCCTGCTGTCCTGTTATTGGGCCGGAAGACGTTCAGGCGCAGGATAAAAGCTCAGATACCCTGCGGGCAGAAAGCTGACTGGCCCGTAGCCGGTCAGTTCAGGAAACACAGACACCGCACCTGTGAACGGTGTCTGTCGATTTTACTCGTTATGCGTTGCCATCGTTCGGGCAACTCGGACCCACACCCAGCGAAGGATCATCACAGGCCTGGTTAATCTCCAGATGGTGATGCCACGCGGCCAGTTTAACTGCACGTTCATTAACAGAAACATCAGGCTTTTTAGCAGAAACATTGCCGGTTGCCACTGCACCGAAAGTCATTTGAGAAGGCAGATCCTTTGCAAACGAAGACACCTGCAGGCCAGCCAGTACGACAGTGGCCAACGCTGTGGTTTTAACTGCATTTTTAATGACAGACAGAGACATGATGAATCCTCTCAGCTTAAGTAAGTTAATCGCTGTTTGCCTGGACAGCACTCAGCGAAATGAGAAACATGTTCACAAAAGCGGGCGCGGTGATAAGACGCGCCTCAGGTATTCAAAAATTCTTCTGTGACAGTTTGATGATATCGGCTGTTAAAGAGAGTAATGAAATATTGCCTCTGTAACGCGGGGAAACAGTTGCAGGAAAAGGCGTCCAGGCTCTGCACGGCACCTTAATCGTGAGGCCTGATTTCTCAGCCTCTCCCAGATCACCATGGTAAATAACCGGTTTGTTTACACGCCCGAAGCGGGGGAATGGTAAAGCTCCCGTCTCACCAACCCGAGGCACAGAGAGGCAAGGAAACAGGCGTGTTTTTTAATACTGACCCGCTTTGCGACGGGTGCCTGTTTGCATTCAGCCGGCCATCCATCAGGTATTTTTACTGTGACAACTTAAGTAAAAACGCAGGTCACATGTCTACTGAACTGACAGGCGGAGTTGGGGTAAATCAGACGGCCATCTGAAAGTTAAATACGCAGAATGGCAAGATTAAACAGTCAAATATTGAATTGCTTTACCTTGATATCGACATGATGGACCTTTGACACTTCTCTTAATTCTTTTGCCGTCTGAATTCTGAGATTTTTTATCAATTCTTTTGCGCTGGCTTTCAACACCTTGTCTTTTCTGAAAATCAAATTGCTTCCGAAAGTAATATTTTCACGAAGCGTAAATACATCTACTGCTTCAGCGTTAATCCCCGCCAGGGTCAGAGGATGCACAATACCCACACCGGCCCCAGACATCACCATTTCTAACACCGTATGACAATATGGCGTTTCAACGAGCATGTTTAAGCTTAATTTCTTTAACCGACACTCTTTTTCCAGCGCTATTCTCGTCGTATCCTCAGAGTTAAGGGCGATAAAGTTTTGATCGGCTATCTCTGTAAGGCTGACCGATTTTACTGAGGCGCTGAGCATGTTTTTTGGCGTAATGAATACACCTTGCACCGTGCAGAAACTGTAAAAAACGCAGCTGTTGCCATATATTTCGTTTGCTACCAGACCAAAATCCAGTTCTCCCGAATCTACGGTTTCATAAATATCACGAGAACTGTTAATAGAAAATTTGACTTTCGTCACAGAGGCTTTTACAAAGTCAGCAATCACTTTCGGAATCACTTTTTGCCCGAACACCGGGTGAGCCGCAAGATGGATGGTTGTATCAATACGATTTTTGAGAGATTTCACTTTATGTTCAATCAGTTCGATCCCGCGAAAATGTTTTTCAACCTCTTTCATAAGCAGGTGAGCATTTTCCGTGGCTTCTAACCTGCCCCTTTCTCGCCTGAACAACACAAGCCCGCATTCGTTTTCAAAAATTTTTAATTTCTGGCTGACGGCAGACTGAGAAACACCAATAATTTCAGCCGCTTTCGTTGCGCTTCCTGTAAGCATAACTGCTCTGAAGGTTTCAATTTCTCTGTACACAGCCCATTACCTGTACTTATGAAGTCATTAGTGTTCAGTATAGAATTACGCTTTTTTAAGCGCAATAGTGGGGGCAGCGTATAAACACAAGGGGAAAAGCCGTGAAAAAGAACAATGATAAACATTCATTTAAATCTCTGGCGACGCCGGTTTACAGAGGTTCAACAATTGTCTTCGAGGATTTTCAAAGTTTCGAAGAAAGAAAGAAAAGGCAGCCGGATGGATTCAGTTACGGCATTACGGGCTCACCCACCCACCGCGAACTGGAAAAATTAATTTCCAGCCTGGAAGGCAGCCGAAATACCGTTGTACTTCCTTCAGGCCAGGCCGCCCTGGTGCTGGTATTGATGTCAACATTGAAGGGCGGAGACCATATTATTGCGCCTGATTCCTGCTACGGGCCGTTACGTGACTTTCTAACAGATTATTTAGCACAGCTAAACGTTGAAGTTACATTTTGCCCACCGCGAGATACTGCTTTTATACAGAATGCACTATGTGACAACACCCGGCTGATCTTAATTGAGTCACCCTGTTCACTGACAATGGAAATACAGGATATTGAACAAATTGCCATGCTAGCGCGTCGACATAATATTCTCACGGTTGTCGATAATTCGTGGGGAGGTCCGCTGCTGTCCAGACCATTCAGATTTGGCGTGGATTATGTCGTCGAGGCGGTGTCGAAAATGATGAATGGCCATTCTGACATTCTGCTGGGCAGCATCAGCACTGTTGATAATGAACACCATGCCCGTCTCAGAAATTTGCAGGATATTATGGGCATGTATGTCAGCCCCGACGACTGTTTCCTGGCGATAAGAGGGCTTGAAACGTATTCATTACGCCAGGAGAAACAGTCCTCTTCGGCTGAGATTATTTCTCACTGGCTTGAGAAGCATCCTGCCGTGGCCGCTGTGTTTCATCCCGGACTGGCATCTTCCGAAGACAATCGTCTCTATAAGAAATACTTTGATGGATATGGAACTGTTTTTTCTTTAACGTTAAAAGATGAAAGTCGCCTCGAACGCTTCTTTGACAGCCTGACCCAGTTCAGAATTGGAGCCAGCTATGGTGGCACCAAAAGCCTGATTGCCTATTACTCGCCTGAAAGTCTGTCTTCCCGGCGTTATCACGACAGCACCGCCTCTATTATCAGGCTGTCTGTAGGCCTTGAAGACTGTCAGTTACTTATTAACGATCTTGATTCCGCATTGAATAAAATAATTTAAATAAACATAACATCCCCTCTTGAAATGGAGATTACCATGTCTTCCAGTACCCTTACGCCAAAAATAACCGGGAACACCGTTAAAACAGATATAATGTGGATTTTAGCCATTTATGGATGTGCCGTCGGAAGCGGATCGCTTTTCTGGCCTGTGAGTCTGGGCAGCGCCGGCTTATGGTCAATGATGATACTTATTGCTCTGGCATTTCCGGTTACTTATTTTACGTACCGCGTGCTTTCCCTGTATATCTCGGCAGGAACGGTGACGAGAACGTCAAAAAGCAATCTTATCGACACAACCAACGAATTACTGGGAGGGAAAGCGGTAAAATTTCTTACCGTGGCGTACTTTCTCATTATGGTCCCATCATTGGCCGTTTATGCCATAACAATGAGCAATACATTTTTGGATTTTTTCAAAACGCAGATGGGGTTTCCTCCCTTAAACAGGGGCGCTACCGTTTTCGGAATAATCTTTCTGATGTCGCTTATTTCTTTAGGAAAAACAGAGACGATATTAAAAGTTGTCGGGGTAATCGTTTTCCCATTCATCCTGTCTTTGATTTTTTTTGGCATTATGTCAGTTCCACACTGGAATACTTCTTTCCTTACCGCGGAGGCGAATACAACGTCAATACCGGAGATTGCAAAATCCCTCTTCAATAACCTTCCGGTATTAATTTTTGCTTTCAGCTTCACGCCCATCGTTTCCAGCCTGGTTGCTCATTATAAACAGACCCACGGTGAACAGGCTTTCGAAAAAATAAATCAGATCCTCGTTCTTTCACTGATAGTCATCATATCAACAGTCGTCTTTTTCTCGCTCGGGTGTATCTTTTCCTTAACGCCGTCAGACATTAAGGAAGCGCGCCTTGAGAATCTGACATCGCTGTCAATACTGGCAAGAAAGTTTGACGCTCCCTGGCTTGCCATCTGTTCTCAGATAATTATATTTTTTGCGGCGATGAAAGCCTTCCTGGGTACGTTTATTGCCACGCGTGAAAGCCTGACTGGAATGGCGCTTAATAACTTCGGATGCAACGACGCCTTTTCAAACGGAACGGGAATGCGCGTTGTATCTGTCGTGGTCGTCTTTTTTATTACTATCATACCCACCATAGCTAATCTGGATGTTATTAACATCATCAAGTATTTTATGGTCCCCGTCAGCGTATTCATTGTTTTCTTTCTGCCTCAATATGCATTTTACCGAATCCCGGCATTGCGTCATCTTCGCGGTGGATTCATTAACTGGTTTGTCATCCTTACCGGAATATGTGCTCTGTTTGCAGGTGTTTTAACTATCATCAGGCACGTTTTCTGATAAAGTTTAACGCCTGAAATCAGGATGCTATTGTCGCCTCTTATTTTGCTGATCACTACAATAAGATCATTGTCTGTATGATGATTGATCACCTGCTCTGCGCCCGTTAGCAGAGCAGGTTTAATGATAATGAAACTCGACTATCGGACGTAAAGCGGCCTGGGTTGCGTCGTTTTAAACCGGCTTTTACTCTGTAAACCCACCTTCCGGGTCAAATTCATAAACGATCGCGTTTGCATCAGCCAATCACACGGATCAATGCTCCGCGAATACGCATCATCACTCCCTCATAACGGTGACTACCCCACACTGCCGCGTTTTGCGCAGACATATGTGGCGAAAGTTTGCGGTCTGCTGAGCGTCAGTAAAGATGTTAATCAGGCGACGCGCCTGCTGATAGCATTGCCAGCCGCTTCTGCCGGATTTATGCACTGCGCCCTCCTCTCGTCTGTCCATGAACTCCAGTCAGGCTGCCGCCTGCTTCGGACGCACGCTTAACCTTCCGGTGTCCGGCCAGACAGCCTGTCAGACGCTGGCGGGGGAGCAGGACAGCGCTCAGCCTACAGTGCGCCAACATTTTCGACGTGCCAAATGTGGCACAGGCATTAACGTACAGAGAGGGTTCAGTCCCCGGAAAACGGACGCAGAAGGGTTAAAGAGCACAGCGTCAGGCGAAGGCGTGATCCGCTAAAGCACGCCGCCCAGCGACGTTCGCTCAGTCCTGTGTCAGACGGCTGCGGATGGAAAGTGAAATATTAATTTAACAAAACAAGTGTGGAGCAAGCGGAGCGGTGTGCCGATAGTAAATTGTGGTTAGTAACTAAAAACACAGCAAAATAACAACTTAACAGAGAGAGCGCATGAAAATTTCCACCCGCCTTGCCGCCGGTTTCGGCCTTCTTATCCTCCTGTCTGCCATATGTACTGGCACTGCGCTTCATGCCCTGATTAAAGCGCGTGAAAGCCTGGACGATGTTGTTCGTTACAAAATGAAAAAAAGCCAGCTTGCCACCCTCATGCTCAGTGAACTGAAAGACATGGCCATCTCGGTGAGGACACTCGGCCTGCTCAGCACTCCTGAAGACATGAAACCTGCTGATGTACTCATGCAGAAGAGTAAAGCCGACTTTCTGACCAGCCTTGCAGAAATGCATCAGATCATGGAAGCAGACTCAACGCCAGCGGGTCAGGAAGCGCTGAAAAGACTGAACGACGCTCAGAACGCTTTTTTTACCGTTTTTGAAAATGCCAGACAGCTCGGACTCGCCAATCAGGACAAGGCCTTTATTGCCTATCTTGCAAAAGAGGTCAATCCGGTTCAGGACAGGATGCTCAGCGCCCTTACTGACCTGGTAAAAATACAGAAGAAGGTCAGCGTCACATCCGGAGAACAAAACAGTGCCGCCATCGCACATGCCTCACTCATCCTGATGTTGCTCGCTGTCGCATCCGTGCTCGTTGCGGCAGGCACCGGTGTTTTCATTACACGGCTGCTGATGCGTCAGCTCGGCGGTGAGCCCGCTCAGGCGCAGACGCTGGCTGCCAGCATCGCCGCAGGTGACCTGACCACCCCCGTCGCCCTTCGCCGCAACGACACAACCAGCCTGTTGGCCTCGCTGAACAGCATGCAGGCCAACCTGCGCGGCCTGGTGTCGCAGATCAAGGATGCCGCCGCCTCCGTGGCCCTGGCCGCCGACGAAATTGCTCAGGGGAACACCGAACTCTCTTCCCGCACCGAAGAACAGGCCGCCGCGCTGCAGGAAACCGCCGCCAGCATGGAGCAGCTGACCGCCACAGTGAAGAGCAACACTGCCGGTGCGCAGCAGACTGCGGAGTCCGCCCGCGAGACCGCGCGGACGGTCGACGCCGACAAGGCAAAGGTCACTGACATGACGGAGACGATGCATAACATTCAGGCAAGTGCGCTGAAGGTCCGGGATATTACATCGGTGATTGAGAGCATTGCGTTCCAGACCAATATCCTGGCGCTGAACGCCGCCGTTGAAGCGGCGCGCGCCGGTGAGGAAGGTCGCGGCTTCGCCGTGGTGGCCGGTGAGGTCCGTACGCTGGCGCAGCGCAGCGCCACGGCAGCGAAGGACATCAAGGCCCTGATTGAACAGGCCGTGAGTCAGGTGGAAAGCGGCGTGGAGGTTGCCACTGGCACCGGGCAGAGCATCCTGAAAATCGTGGATATGGTCGGTGAACTGGCCGAATCCATGGACACGATTGCGCTGGCCTCGTCGGAGCAGATGCAGGGGATTTCGCAGGTCAGCGTGGCGGTGAGCCAGATGGACGGCGTGACGCAGAACAACGCGGCGCTGGTCGAGGAGTCATCGTCGGCATCCCGCTCCCTCTCTGAGCAGGCGCATGCCCTGCGCAGCATGGTGGAGGCATTCCGTGTCTGAAAAGGATGACATCGAGTACATGACTCTCGTCCTGAGACTAAAAGCAGATGTTGATGTACTTTTTACGCAACTGAAAAGCGGTGACTACAGCAGCCCGGATACCTTTGCCAACAATCTCCATCATCTGCTGCGAATGGTTAAGGACATTGAGCCCTTTCTGGCACAGTCCGGTCTTATTGATCGCCTGGCGCGTACTGATTTGCTGCTCACGGCAGATCTGCTGGGTATCGTCAGTTCGGTCGCCATACTGGGAAACTTTATTCACTGTCTTTCCCGTCAGGCCACAAAAGAAACAACGGAGAAGCCGAAACCTGACGCGGGCTGAAATATGCCTGTCATGAAGTGCGAGTTAACTCTGATGTGATGTGGTTGTTGTCAGAAAGATACTTATCGCCTTCGGGCTGGCCCGTAGCGTTTATGCCAACGGGCTTTTTTTTACAGGCATAATGTCTGCCAGACAGCCCCCGCACCTGACTTCCCCTGCTCTTCCCTGCCTCCGGCCTGTCCGATCCTGTAGCGTGTTTCTTCACGGTCAGAAGACGCCCTGGACCGGACTGAATAAACAAACATTACCGGCTCACCGGGCGGACTATTCTTATCATTTGCGTTAGTCGCCATTTCCGGACCGGCAGCATTCGCTGACAGTCGGGTACACCGAAGCCTGCCGTGGCTGACGATGACACGGCATTGTCTCTGCTTGCGCCAGGCGCCTGCCCCCGCTGTACAGCACCAGCATGTGAATCCCTCCCTGTGGGCGCATTACGCTTCCAGATTTGACTACATCAAGACTCCGTGCGGCATCGTCATCAATAGCGGTATGAGCACCTTGACTCCCGTGCTGGCCGGGCATTATCCGTTTAAACACAAAGCGCGCCATCTTCCTCACACTGTGACTTCCCGCTCCTGTTTGCACCCCACATGAACCCCAGTGAAATTCCCCCTGAAGCGCAACGAAACACGTCAGCGTCATAACGGTTGCGCCACGCTTATCGGCACCCCGGATACCGACAAGGCAGGATTAAACGAACGACGGCTTTAAGCGTCTGAGCGGACGCCGCTTAGTGCATCAGGACGACTGATGTATCAGATGGCAGGTCAGATGTTTCGTGTGCGCTGTTTTGCTTTTTTGCCGCGCCAGTACTCTTCAAGGTAAGGCAGCAATTCAAGCACCACTATTCCTGTAAGCACAGCCACGATATAGTGGCCTGGTAACGGGTCTGTTCTGAGTTTAAGTTCAAATCGTGCAGATTCTTCACCGAAACCAAACAGTGCCAAAAACTGCGGCCAGTGACGGGAAACCACCAGCAGAAGCGCCACTAAAGGTAGCATTTCCAAAAAACTGTGCACATGCTGCTCAACCGGTGAGACCCGCCTTGCGGTCACAGCATAAGTCACATCCCACAGCGCTGTTGCCTCATGGCAGAAAAACAGCACTATCATAAACGCAATGACTAACGCGTTTACCTCTAAAAAGAGGGCCGCGAGTAAGGGCAGGCCCATCTCCAGAAACATCAGAATATGAATATAGGTTTCTTTCAGACCGGTGGTGGTTTCGATATCAGTGGCTCTGTGACAAAGCCAGTCCGCAAACCCAGCAATAAGCCAGACAGGCAAAACAAAGTAGAGCAGCAGCAACATCTGAGGATCGGAAGAAGGAAGCATTTTACTTTACCTGTAAAGCTTAAATGAAAAAGCATAGACGCAGAGCGAGGGTGAGCAAGGCAACCGGGACAGGGTGAGCAGACTGCGCGCCCCAAACAACTACATAAGCAGTTCAGAAACGTCCGCTTCTGCCACCGCGCAAACATTCATGCGTCAGACAAGCGACACCTTCCTCGCGAACCTTGTATTAGATACAGTGCCAGAGCAGCAGACGTTACCCTGGCAGAGGGAAACGACCGCCTTTACAGGCAAACATGGCGGGGTTACAAACCGGTTACTGCACCGTCTTCCCTGAATTATTTACCCTCAGTTGCAACGCCGTTCCCTCGACAAACGCTCAAGATGTCACCGCGCGTTATAAAAGCGGAGAGATGAAGTGTAAGCCGTACTTCTACAGGTCCTTGCACATATACACGCTTAAAGGATCGCTGATATAGGGAGGGAAAGCTTCACAAAGCCTGTAGCCGCATCGACGATACAGCGCTATAGCGGGCTGTTGATGAATGCCGGTTTCAAGGCGTAGCTGATAACAGCTGTTCTCTGACGCGAATTTTTCAAGTGAGGCCAGAATTTGCTCGCCGAGTTGGCGCCCCCGATATTCTGGACGAATGTAAACCCGTTTAATTTCGCCTACGTTGCCGTCCTGAAGAAGTAAAGTGCCACAACCAGCGGGCAGCCCATTAGCATCACGCGCAATGACGCAGCGCAGTTTCTTATTACTGACGGTGGAAAGGTCCAGGCAATGATGACTTTCTGCAGGATAAAGCGCGCGTTGAAACGCATCAAATTCACTTACCAGGCAGGCTAACGCAGCGTCATCTTTATTTATTTCTGACAGGTAGAACATGATAGTCCTTTTCATTTTCGTCTGATGAAATCATCACGATATTTCAGACCTGTTTATATTGTTTGCCTGACTCAGCACATGATTAATGACGCAGGCCATCACCTGTCGTGCTCCATGCCGGGTTCTGGCGCATTATTTCAACAACCGGTCTCACGTTTAAAAAACGCGCTTCCCCCTTTACTGGCGTACAACAAGAAAATCACCCTACCTCCCTTCAATCAACGATAAACAGCGTTGCGCCCTGCATTGTCGTCGAGCGATGCGCTTCGGCATTGTCCGCCACCTGATAGCTCACGCCAGGCGTCAGGACAAACACTCGTCCATCGTCCAGTTCCGTGGTCATTTCGCCTTTCAGGCACAGAAGAATGTGACCTTTTAAACACCAGTGATCGGCGACATAACCCGGAGAGTACTCAACCATTCTGACCCGGATAGCGCCAAACTTTGCCACACGCCAGAGTGCGAAGCCGCATTCACCTTCATGGCGTTCTTCCTCGATCTGTGACCAGTCGGTTATGCCAAAAGGGATATTTTCCATCTTCATTTTTTATGCCTTATTCGCGAGGGTGAGTGACGTCACCTGGCGTGTTAAAAGCGGAGCAGGCAGATAACGGCCGGCTCAGTAAACGCGACGCTTCTGCTTCAGGCCATTAAACCATTTCCTACCCTCTGCGCTCGGGTATGTGAGCCGTGAATACGAGTGGACTCAATGACAAACCTGGCGATAGTTAAACGGATCAGCGGATGGCTTTATCACTTTCCGGCTTTCTGTTTAGCTTTCTTAAACGTGTTATCTTTTCCCTGAACACCCGTACGTATTGACACTGCGTCCACGTAACGGTTTAGCGCAGCAAATTGCGTTTAACCCAGCGCCTCAGGGTTGATCACGTGGCTAGTGTCACCCTGGAAAAAACGCACCACATTGTCAAACGCGGTACTGAAATAAAGCGTGTAACTGTCCTTTTCAACATAGCCGATGTGGGGCGTGCAAAGTACGTTGGGCATCGATAACACTGGATGCGCCGGATCGTAAAGGGGCTCTGCCTCAAAGACATCCAGCGCGGCAAATCCCGGACGGCCCTGCCGGAGCGCGCTCAGCAGGGCGCCCTCTGCCACCAGCTCTGCCCGGCTGGTGTTCACAAACAACGCATCGGGCTTCATCTGCACCAGGTCGCTCAGCGTGATGTTGCCCTCGGTGGCGGCCACCAGGCGCTGATGAACAGTGATCACATCGCTGGTGGCAAAAAACGCCTCACGGCTGGCTGGCACGATTA
Source organism: Pantoea stewartii (assembly GCF_011044475.1). Taxonomy (NCBI): domain Bacteria; kingdom Pseudomonadati; phylum Pseudomonadota; class Gammaproteobacteria; order Enterobacterales; family Erwiniaceae; genus Pantoea; species Pantoea stewartii. Next base: position 23,341 of record NZ_CP049115.1, on the reverse strand, counting down.
AGCCTTCTTGCTGCGCTTCCTGTCGGGCGCGATCGCTGCCCCAAATCTGCACCTGCATGCCAAACGCGCGGGCGTAAGCCGCAATGCGCTTGCCGATTTTGCCGTAGCCCAGAATTCCTAACGTCTGTTTGTGTACACCCTGCCCCAGTTCTGCCTGCCAGTGTCCGGCACGCATGGCGTTAACGGCCTGTACGAACTTCCTGCGGGCCGCCATGATTAACAGCCATGTCAGCTCTGCCGGCGCAACGGGCGAACCCACGCCTTCCACCACCGCCACGCCAGCCCGGGAACAGGCTGCAAGATCGATATTGCGGGCGATCTTGCCGGTCTGGCTGATCAGCTTCAGTTGGGGCGTGCGCTGTAAAAACGCCTCGTCAATGATGGTGCGCTCGCGAATCAGGATCAGGGCCTGAGCACTTGCCAGCGCTTCAGCGGCGGCGGGATCGCAATGGATATCCCCAACAGCGGTACAGTGAAAGGCCGGATGGCGTTTCAGGCAGTCCAGTCCTGCCGTAGCCAGTTGATAATCGTCGGGAATACATACCGGTATCGTCATCGTTACGCGCGCCTCAAGAGTCGGATTCGCTTTTCACTGCCGCCTGTAAACAGGCTTACATCATTAAAACACCAACAGGGTTTCGTCAATCGACTTCGCCGCATTCTGTCCACGCTTTTGAGCAAGGCGGACCCTGCCAATGGGTTGCGAAAAAAAGAGTGAATAGAAAACGCAGGACGCACGTTTACTCAGCAGAAACCTGAACGAGAGAACCCATGTCATGATTCATGCTCACCCCGTAAAACCCCGACAGCACGATGACCGGCTGACTCTGGCGCTGCATTGGATCACCGCCGCCAGCGTCCTCTTTTTATTCGCCAGAGCCCACATCTGGCAATGGCTGGAGCGCGGCACGCCGCTCAGGAAAGGCTTACAGTCAGTGCACATGTCCTGCGGTATTTTGCTGGCGCTGGTGATGTTGGTTCGTCCGGTCTGGCGGGTGATCAGTCAACGCTCGCCGCGTTATGCCCTGCCTGCGGCGTCGATATCCCGTCCGGCATCCATTCTGTCTCATTGCGTGCACGGCGCGCGCTGTCTGTTGCTGTTCACGCAGGTTGTATTGGGTTTTCTGTTCCGCTGGGCACAGCAGGAGCCGTTTCACTTTTTCGGCCTCTTTGAGCTAAGCCGGCGGGTCCATGTCGATGCCCTGTTTAAACATTCATTGAGGGAATGGCATAACACCATCGCCCGGACGCTGATCGTTCTGGCCTCGTTTCATGCCCTGGCCGACCTGCTTCATCACTTTGTTTTCCGCGATAACGTGCTGCGTCGCATGCTGCCCGTTCGCCCCTTCCGTTAACTGGAGCTCTGCCATGAAAAACATTGCATCGATACTGCATAATACAGGCCGTAAACTATGGGTTCCGGCGCTGCTGCTGGTTATCCACACCGCACCCGCGCTGGCCGCAGGGGATGACAGCACCAACAGTACGATCCCGGACTGTCCGCATGGGCAGGTTTATGACAGCAAGCGTAAACAGTGCGTCCCCGATAAATCGGCGCGTCTGACTGACGAAGACAAAACCCGTTATGCCTATCATCTGGCGAAAAAAGGCGAGTACCAGGCCGCGCTGACGCTGCTGGACAAGCTGAAACAGCCTGACACCGCCGAGGCCTGGAATTACCGCGGCTATGCCACCCGAAAACTCGGGCGAACCGATGAAGGTATCGGGTATTATCAGCGTTCGCTGGCGCTCAATCCACGCTATGCCAAAGTACGTGAATATCTCGGCGAAGCGTGGCTGATTAAAGGTCGTCCCGACCTGGCGAAAGCACAGTTAAATACTCTCGCCCGCCTGTGCGGAACGGGCTGCGAGGAGTATCGTGATTTGCAGGCCGCCATTGCTGGCCATCCGGAATCCTGATACGCAATGCGAGGACAGTGATATTACGACCAGCGAAGTTCGTCAGCAGCTTGCTGCCCATCTGACGCGCCTGTGGCGCTACGGCCTGGTGCTGTCCCGAAACCACGACGTTGCCGAAGAGCTGGTACAGTCGACCTGCGTTCGCGCGCTCGAAAAGAGCGCGCAGTATACGCCCGGCACGCGCATCGATCGCTGGCTGTTCACGATCCTTCACTCCATCTGGATTTCTGATCTGCGCGCCCGCCGCGTGCGGCTGGGACAGGGCTTTGTTGACAGTGACGAACTGCTGGCCCCGGACGCGCAGGAACGTGATGAAAAACGCCTGCATTTTCAGAAAATCATGCAGCGCGTCAGTGCGCTACCGGAAGCCCAGCGTAATACCGTGTTTCTGGTCTATGTAGAAGGCTTTACCTATCAGGAAGCCGCAGAGACGCTGGTCGTGCCTGTCGGCACCATCATGAGCAGGCTGGCCACCGCGCGTTCGGCGCTGGCCAGGTCGTTTGATGATAGGGATGCCGCAAAGGAGAAACGCTCATGAACACGTCGCAATTTACGCCTCCGTACAGCGACGAAGCCCTGGTCGCCTGGCTGGATGGCGAGATGGATCCGGCTGACGCGCGCGGGCTCGAAGCGCTGCTGGAGACGGATTCTGATCTGGCTGAGCGCATTGATGAACTGATGAAAAGCCAGCTCGACTTTGAGGCGGCCTTTGCGCCGTTACTGGACAAAGCCCCGGAAGCCAACATGCGGCGCCAGCTGGATGCGCTCTCAGCTCCCCCCGCGCCTGAACCCAAAATGACGTCCACTACGGGCGTCAGTCGTCGTTCACTGATCGCCGCCTCGCTGAGTTTTCTGATGATCGGCTCGGGACTGGGTTATCTGGCGCGCCCCGGCAAAACCGCGCTGAGTGAGAGTGAGAAAATTCGCGATCTTGAAGCGCAGTACATGTCGCTCTACAGCGCAGAAACCCTGCTGGATGCCGATAACTCCCCTGCCGCCTTGCAGCATGGCCTGGCCCGCACGGCACAGGATATCGGTCTGCATCTGCATACGCAGCAGCTCACGCTGCCCGACGCAGAGTTAAAAATGGTGCGCATGCTGCGCTATGACAGTACGTCAATTGCGCAGATTGCTTGGATCCATGCGGAATATGGCCCGATGGCGCTGTGCATTTCCCCCGATGCGCATCCGACCTCAACCGGGCTTGAGCGCGAACAGCGCCATGATATGCGCCTGGTGTGGTGGCATCACCGCGGCTACCAGTTTGTTCTGATTGGCCGCAATCCGGCCGGGGAATTATCCGCCAGCGCCAGTGCCCTGAAAACCGCGCTTAACGCCTGACCACCACGCGACAGTTAGCCAGGCGTGTTCAGGGGACATGGCTGGCCTCTGCCTGAATATCGATAGTAATGGTCACCCTGTCATCCACCAGCGAGGTAAAGCGATCCATATGGTAGGCCGAGCGCGAGATCGTGGTCATCGCATGCAGCGAGATCCTGTCGCCAGTCTCTGCGGTGCGATCATGCTCTTCCATCGTCGCGTCAAGGATCACCGGTCGCTGGACGTCCTTCACCGCTAACGCACCAAAAAGCCGGTATTTACCGCTGCCGCGCGCCACGATGCGGGTGCTGGTAAAGACGATGTTGGGATAGCGCGGCGCATCAAAAAACATGCTGCTTTTAAGCTGATAGGTCAGCAGATTGTTTGAGGCGATTAGCGTGGAAACCGGAATGGTGACCCGGACATGATTATCCAGCTCATTCGCCGGGTTCAGCGTCACCTCGCCGGTCACGCCCGTCAGTTTCGCATGCGACATCCCGCCAAAGGCACGCCATGACAGCCCTATTGCCGTGTCAGGCGTGGAAATCGTGTAGTAAAGCGGGGCCGCATGGGCGAACGGACTCAGCAGCACTCCAGCAACCAAAAAAGAAACAGCGCGCGTCATAGCAGGTTTCTCCAGTAAACAGACAACGCGTTAACGCGCCAGGTGACAACGTTATTCGATTAATACTTACAGTTATATAACATTCGTGAGGCCGGAGATCGCATTTGGATGGGGAAGCGGCACGGTTATGTGAGGTAGATGCAGGATAGTGCGGCGGTTTTTGGCGATGCGCGAGCGTCTTTCCGCTGTGAGCGGGTTGTTGGCGCGGTGTCCGGCGTGGAGGTTGCCCAACCTGTTATCTGAAGCGGATGCAGATCTTCATCGCTTGTGATAAGAAAGAAAATTAATCTGAGTTCAGGAGATGAGTTATGTACCTGGATGATATTCCCCTTAATTTTCGGCAGCATGAAACCTTTTATCTGATCGCCCCGGACATGAGTCGTACGGAAGAAATGCAGCAAAAACTGAATGCATTTAGTTCCCTTCATCATGAATTCCTGCTCTGGTCTCCCGGTTTTCACTCTCTGAATGCTGTTGAGAAAAGTATGGCGGAGGCGGCCGGGAATTTCCTGAATGACAACGTTGAATATAAGTTTTTAATCATTGATCGTCAGTCAGATGACCTCTCAGGCTGTATTAGCTTATTTATCAGGAATCGCGCGATTCCTTATTATGAAATCGGCTACTGGCTCGCCACTGATATGTGGGGTAAAGGCATTATGTCTGAAGCTTGTAAGCTGGTCACAAACATGGCCGCCGATTTTTTTCAGGCAAAGCGAATCGAAATTCGTACGGCAGGGCGTAACGTACGCAGTCAGTCTGTTGCGTTAAAGTGCGGTTTCAAACCCGAAGCCAGACTGGTTAACGAACGCCTCGATAGTCTGGGGCGGATTGATGATACGGTTATCTACCGGTATTAGCACGGCTTAAATATGACTGATAAATCAGAAAAAGAGCGGTTTTCTACCTGCTCATTTTCATTTCGTCAGCGATGCCATCACAGCTTCAGTGCGATGACACAAATGCAGAGTTTTGCTGCAAAGGCGGAAAGGCGAAATTACGTTGCATACGCTTTATCTCTTCTGCCGGTGGCAGGCCAAACAGCCGTTTGAACTCGCGATTAAACTGCGGCGGGCTCTCGTAGCCAACGGCGTAGCTCGCGGCGGCGGCAGTGAGCTGCTGACGGACCATCAGCATTCGCGCCTGATGCAGGCGAACTGATTTTACATACTGCATCGGCGGCAGCTGGGTTATGGCTTTAAAGTGGTGATGAAAGGTCGGCACGCTCATACCGCTTTCCGCCGCCAGTTGCGTAAGCGTTAAAGGATCAGCATAAGTAGCATGGATACGCCGTAAGGCTTTGCCGATTTTGCCGAACTGACCTTGTAAAGCCAGCGCCGCGCGCATTGCGTTGCCCTGCGCGCCGGTTAATACACGAAAATAGAGTTCGCGCATCCTCCCGTGCCCCAGAATGGCGGCTTCTGCGGGATTCTCCAGCACGTCAAGCACACGTAACACAGCCGTTTTTATCGTGTCATCCATCGGGCTCGATATCATGCTCTCAGGCGCGGCGGAAAGTTGCGGTGCACCATGCTGCTCAATCTGCAGCATCAGTTCCGCAGCAAGCTGAAAATCCAGATGAATATATATAGCCAGTAGCGGATGGTCTGCCGATGCGTCAGTTTCCATGGTAAAGGGCACGGGGACTGAGACGGCAAGATAGTGCTGTTCATCGTACAGATAGGTCTTTTGACCGAAATAACCGCGTTTACGGCCCTGGCAGACAATGACAAGGCCGGGATCATAGAGCACAGGGGTTCTGGCAAGCGGGCGGTTGGCGCGCAAAATTCTCACATCGGGCAGCGCAGTAAGGTTGTACCCTTCCTGGACGGCCAGTGTTTTTACCCGTGTAATCATGTCGGACATTATCGCACCCTCATAAAATCAGGCAATAAAACCAGAAGATATGGCCTGAAAATCCATCGGTGCAGAGAATATCATGCAGCTTTTACTGCATGGGAATAAATTATGACATCTGCAAAAACGATTTTTATCACCGGTGTGAGTAGTGGCTTTGGTCTTGCCCTGGCGAAGGAAGCCCTGCTTGCGGGCCATCGGGTTATCGGAACCGTGCGCAACCCTGACGCATTACAGGCATTTGAAGCGCTTGATGCGCAGCGGGCATTTGGTCGCCTGCTTGACGTGACAGACGTTGAGCGAATTGCTGAGACCGTTAAGGAGATAGTCGCTACCGTTGGTCCTGTTGATGTTCTGGTGAACAATGCGGGTTATGGTCATGAAGGCATTCTGGAAGAATCTTCGCTGGAAGAAATGCGCCGCCAGTTTGACGTGAATGTGTTTGGCGCAGTGGCGATGATAAAAGCCGTCCTGCCAGAGATGCGTCAGCGACGCTGCGGCCACATCATCAATATCACGTCAATGGGCGGTTTTATCACCCTGCCCGGTATCAGCTATTACTGCGGCAGCAAATTTGCGCTGGAAGGCATATCAGAAACCTTAGGTAAGGAACTGGCCCCGTTTAATGTAAAAGTCACCGCGGTCGCACCCGGCTCGTTTCGCACCGACTGGGCCGGTCGCTCAATGTCACGCAGTGCCCGCACCCTCCCGGACTATGACGCGTTATTTGATCCCATTCGTCAGGCGCGTCAGGAAAAAAGCGGAAACCAGCCCGGCGATCCCGTAAAAGCAGCGCAGGCCATCCTGACGTTGATTGAAAGCCAGAGCCCACCCACGCACTTGTTGTTAGGCAGTGATGCATTAACGTTGGTGCGTCAAAAGCTCGCCGCTTTGCACCATGAAATCGAACAGTGGGAATCCCTGACACTTTCAACAGATGGCTAATTCGTTGCTGAAATACATCCCTGTGGTGGCTGTTGAAACGGTCAGCCATCACAGATGGATGGTGCGTATGATAAAGGGGTTACCCGGGAGTGAAGGTAATTTCCATTATTCCCGGGCGTTGATATTGTTCTGTAGCTTTGTGCCAGAATCAGACCTGGAATCCAAAATGAGGCGCTGTTAAATACGAAAACGATTAGTTTTTCGAAGCTGCTCTTGTCTTCAGGTAATACTCACCTGCAAGGTAACCCGTTACCGCAATGAAGGTTATTGCCCCGCCCATTAATGTATTGCTGGGCGGTAATTCACTGAAGAAGAGCCAGACCCATAAAGGCCCCAGCACAATATCAGTTTGCGCAATAAGGCTGGCTTCAGCGGGGTTAATATACCGACTACCTGCCATGAAAAGGAGATAACTCAGACTCTGCGTGGCCAGCGCAAAAGCACACAACCATACCATGTCATGTAAACCGGGAAGTGGAAGGCCCTGCGGCATCATTATAAAACAGAATGCACCGCAGAGTGCGCACGCCAGTGCCGTAACTGCCGGCAGATTCATATCCGGCCATGTCCCGGACATCACGATGCTGGCGGCAAAACCGGCCGTCATCATGAGTGCCAGTGCGTTACCCGCCATATCGCCCGTACCTGAGGCAGAGGTCGCCATAACAATGACCCCCACGAGACTCAGTGCCGCAGAAATAAGTGCGCGCTTTGTTATTTTTTTCTTCTGTATCAGCCAGCCCAGCCCCATGGCAAAAAAGGGAATGGTGGCATAAACCGTCATCACACCAGCAACACTGGTGAGTTTCAATGCCGCTACGTAACAAAACATAGAAACCGCCATGACGGCAGCCGTGATCAGACCTTTTATACCCACATCATGACGGAATGCAAAACGGCGCAAATACCCACCCAGCGCTAGCAGAAGAACCAGTGACAGAAAAGCAAACAGTGACCGCCATGCGACCATTGCCCACGTGTTCATATCGAGCATTCTTACGAAGAAACCTGCTGAACTCCACATGACGGCTGAAAGGCACACCATGCTTATCCCCAGACTGTGCCTGCTGGCGGTTTTAAACAGTGGCATCTCTTATCCTTGTTCGCTATAGTTTTAAAAAAAAGTAGAACGGTCTAATTATTATGACAAAGAGTGATACGCGCAAACGTCTTTTAAATGCTGGTGTAAGGGTTTTCATGAGGGAAGGATATGAAGGTAGTGGTATTACCACTATTCTTGGTGAAGCAGGAATGCCTAAAGGATCATTTTATAATCTCTTCTCCAGCAAAGAAGAATTTGCCTGTGCCGCCCTTGACGTCTATATCAAGACGTTTGACGCACTCCGGGAAAATACACTGCTGAATACAGCGCTTGTTCCCCGCCAGCGTCTGATAAACTGGCTGACCGGACACAGGGAATATATTGAGCGTGAACCCGAAGCAGGCGGCTGTCTGGCAGGAATTATAGGGCAGACGGGCGCTGTACACAGTGAAAAAATGCGTCAGAAGCTGCTGGCAATTTTTAGCGCCTGGGAGCGCGATCTGATTAACATCTTTACTGACGCTCAGCAGTCTCAGACATTATCGCCACGCATGTCTCCGGAAAGCGCGGCAATGCTGGTTATTCACAGTTATGAAGGCGTAATGATCCGTATTCGCATAGCGCGTAGCCTTTCTCCTTATGATTTTTTGATGCAAACGCTACCAGACCTTCTTTTTGCTGAAGCTGACGCTGTTTAAAGCGTTACAGTCCGTCAGAACGGCTGACGGGACAGTATGGCTAACCGCATCGCCGGGCCTGATACAGGGCGGACTCTCACAAAAGGCACCTTGCGGTAAAAGCCGGTTTACGCCGCCAGGCACTTTGTACGGCATTGCAGAAATATTCCCGTTATGAGGTCTGCCTCTTTCTGCCCGAAAACGCCACCATCCAGACCGCAATGCCGATGAGGCAGGCGCCTGCAATAAATTTCTCTCCAATTTTCTCGTTAAGCGCAAGATAGCCCCACAAGCAGGCAAAGGGAGGGATAATAAATGTGACCGTAAGAGATTTCAGAGGCCCCGTATCTGCAATAAGCCTGAAATACAAAATGTACGCCAGCGCAGTACAGATTAAGCCCAGCGCGACTACGCTGCTCCATACCCAGGGCTGAAACCCGTTAACGGTACCTGCTGAAAACAGGTTCCAGCCAAAAAAGGGGAACAAAAAAACGGATGCCCCAGCCTGACTTCCAGGTGCGACCAGAAGCGGATCGAGCCCTCCCCGCTCGGTAATCCATCGTCTGGTAAGATAACCCGCAAGTCCGTAACAGGTTGTCGACACCAGACAGGCCAGCGCGCCTGCTATAAACATTCCGCCTAAACCAGAGAAAGCAGGACTGCTTATAAGCATTATTCCCGCCAGACCCGTTAATATTCCGATCAATTTTCTTACGGTGATGACTTCCCCAAAAAAGCAGTAGCCGATAAGTGCTCCCATCATCGGCGCTGTCGCGTTAAACAGTGCGGAGTAGCCCGTCGGGAGCCATCTCGCCGCAATACAGTACATCAGAAAAGGAAGGCCGGAATTGATGATGCCGAGCATCAGCGTTGCCCTCAGTTTCCCATTGAATGTCTGTAATTGCATGTTGAACAGGACGATGGCGGCAAGACCCGTAAATCCTAATAGTACGCGTAAAAAAGCCACGTTAATGGCTCCAAAGGCGGGCACGGCTATTCTCATAAACAGAAAACTTGAACCCCACACCGCGGCCAGTAAAACAAGCCTGACAACATCAGAAATCTTCATCTGGTTTTTCCTGACCGATCCCAAACGGCATGCTCATTTACAGAACACGTTCGGCAAGACAGGCGAAACATCCCCGTTTTGCGTAGTGGAAATGAATATAACTTACGGCAGGATCGTCGAAAAAATGATTCAGCCATTGTTCCGCTGCATTGCCCTGACAGATTTCAGCTTTTACCATGAGATGGTTTTCACTATAGGCTCTGAGGGAAAGAAGTCTGTGGATCATCACTTCCGGTATGTTATTGAGATATATGCCCTGCTCCGTACATCCCTCCCACAAATAGATGGCATGAGAGCCATGGTAAGGTGTATTTGCGGGCTGATAGGTATGGTTGATCAGAATCGCTGTTTCACCGGCAGGAATATCGCGCAGCGAGATTCTGTCGGGATACCCCGGGCAACTCTCGACCTTGACTCTTACAGCACCGTGGAAAGTTAAATAGTGTTCGCCCCGGCCAAAAAGATGGACGAACTGTCCCGCATCAAGCCCCGAAATTTTGTAGTTCATTTTCGCCTCCCGTGTTGGTCAGAATGACAGTACCTTTTTATTGACGGGAACTGCTCGCTGTTTTCGGACAGGGAAATACTGCATACAGGATTGAGAAAGGGTTACGTTAAAGCCGTGGTAAAAGGCGAAGGAATCAGAGGGAATGCTGGCATTCAAACGCATGTGTCTGCTACAAGCCACTCACAGGTCGTCCCGGTCAGCCGGTAGGTAACCTGACGCATCACAAGCGACATCATCAAGTGCAGGCAGCCGCCTTGCAGGCTCACAGTGATTGCGACTGTCCGCCAGGTCAAAAGCATGGTAATGCCACCCGGAGTATGAAAACGCATTGTCGGTACGGTCAGCTGACATCCTGAATTTGTTTGAACACGCTAAAATCCTCCATGAACTGACAAAGGCGCAGTTGATGCGATGAGGCTTTGTGCTTTCGATAAGGTGAGTTCTTCTCTGTAAGGTGACTCACTATTCCCTTTGAATCGGGTAAAATTCAGATAAGTCCTGCCCTTTGTGCATTCACCTGTGTGGTCCGCACGGCTTCAGAAGCGAACGTTTAAAATGTATTTTGCTTCGCCGGGCAACAACCCCGAATCCGATCTGAATCCTGTTCCCCCAGTTACTCCTTAAAAAAGGAAAGGATTATGTCTCTATTGCAGAATCACCGTGACCTGCTTCCTGTAAATGAATACGCGGCTTCATTCACAAATTCTTCAGCTACTCTCGGCTAACTGCGTGCGTCCGCTATTCGCTCAAAGCGGACCTTAAGCGCTGACCGTGCGCTCTGTGCCAGAAGCGGACATTACTGGCATCATGCTATATTGTTAACCGGAAGCAGTTCATGGGGTGTGCAGTTCGCACAACGAAGTAACTGTCTGCCACTGATTATTGGTGGAGAAGATGAATGACAAGTGATGTGATTGCGCTTTCTGCTATTGGCGTAGCTATCCTTTTTGGCGCAATGAGCCCGGGTGTTAGCTTTCTTCTCGTGGCACGAACGGCCATGTCCGGTTCCAGACGGGCGGCTTTATCTGTGGCTGCAGGTATGGGTTTTGGTGCGTTTGTTTTTGCTGTCATAGCTTTAGCAGGTCTTCATACCCTGCTGACTCTGGTCCCGTCACTTTACATGGGCCTGAAGGTTGCAGGCGGTTGCTATCTTTTATGGCTGGCGTTGAAAATGTTCCGCCGTCCTTCAAACCGTTTTAACGATTCTGCCGGTTCAGAGGAAGTCAGCGCCTCAAAAGCTTTTATGACAGGCGTATTTACGCAAATCAGCAATCCGCATACTGCACTGGTCTTTGCCAGTATTTTTTCCGCAGCGCTTAGCAAAAATATTCAGCCTGTTGTGTATATCATTCTGCCCACAATGGCATTCGTCATTGATGTGCTATGGTATGCAGTCGTTGCATGCTTATTATCAACTGACGGGCCACGTCAGGCCTATATTAAATACCGTAAAATTTTAGATAAACTCAGCGGAGGCGTTATGGCCTTTCTGGGAGTACGACTGCTGTTGAAATAAGTCAGACATGCACGATTCAGTCTACTGACAAGAAGTGCGCATGTCCGCTTTTCGCTCATAGCGGACGTTCATCATCTGCAAACACTACACCTCTTTGAAACACCCTCTTTGGTTGACATCAAACACAACTGCTCTTCCGTGCGGTTGCCTGCGGCGTCCCAGAAGAAGCGCTCTTCCTTCTGCGGTTCGACGGCCTTTGTGACCTGCCCCGCAGAGTCGTAGCCCCACAGGTACTGGCTGTATTTTTCGCCGGGAGTTGTCGGTGTCGCGTCGGTGTGTATCTGCTGGACTATCTGGTCGGTACGGTCCCAGCGGTAGCGGCGTTCGAACACCAGCTCCCGGTGCGCATCCAGCACCGTACGCTGGGTGATGCGTCCCACGGTATCGTAGTGAGTCTCCTGCGAGAGCACCCCCTGGCTGCGGGAGATTTCCCGGTGCAGGCGGTCGCGGCCGTATGCCGCCAGCGTGTGCGTGGCCCCGCCGTGGCGTACAGCCGGAGGCTCCGGTTGCCGTGCTCGTCGTAGCCGTATTACCAGCTGCTGCCGTCAGCAAAATATTTAAGGGTCTGGTTTACTCTTGATTTTTACCAGAATACAGCCCGAAGTATCAATATGGGACATGGTATTATCACTGGATATTGCTTATAATAAATAATGATATCTACAATCTATAATTGAAAATCATGAATAAAATAACCACTTCTTTAACTCCAACAAATGAAATTAGAACATATTATACTGATGATTTCATTCGAGTCTATCAGGCGTTTTCTGATGAAATAGCAGAAAGCGCTCTTGAGAACAAAACCTTCGTATCTCCACCGTTCAGTATGAGCAGAATGACATGGATTAAGCCTTCTTTTTTATGGATGATGTACCGTTCAGGATGGGCAAAAAAAGACTCAAGACAAAAAAGAATTCTGGCAATAGATATAAGCCACACAGGATTCCGTGAAATACTAAAAAACGGCGTACTTAGCAGTCATGGCGAGTCTCTTCATAATAGCTTAGACAGTTGGCGCACCGATATAAAAAAATCAGATGTAATAATACAATGGGATCCAGAAAGGGACTTATATCTAAATAAACTAAACTATCGCACCATACAAATAGGATTACGTAATCAAGCCGTTGAAAATTATTGCAAAAAATGGATTGTTAATATTTCAGATGTAACCAACCTTGTCGAAAAAATAAAAGGGTGTATAGATGCTGGGGACATACATTTAGCAATTTCCCTTCTCCCTCTAGAACGGCCTTATAAAATTTAAGCCGGAAACCGGCTTAAATATAAATTTATTTTTTAATCTAAAATACCGTAAGATTTCCCAACCTGTACTGCTTTGTTTTTTATTTCAGGAATGGAGTTTCTAGATAATGCTTTTAATTTCTCAACAGCGTGTTTTGAACCTATTTTCGCTAAAGCGTATATACAGTTCCATGCCAACATGTAATTATCATCCTCTCTTTCATCAGCCAAATAATCATATTCAGACAAAGCACAGTTATATAGGGCATTTACTGCATCGTCGCTTTTAGCCTTTATTTTAACTAAAGCCCTCACAACATCATCATGTTTATAATGAAAATCATCACCCAAAATATGTATCAAGATATCTTCATGCTTGCTTGTAAATCCAAAATGAAATCCAATATATAAAGCGTATTCAACTTCTTTCAGGTCTTTAGAAGAATGCGCATTTTTTAAAATGTCATCTATAAAATCCTCAACATTTTCCTGAGTACATGGAAAAAGTTTTAGAAATTCTTCATCTGTTATTTTTCCGGCTCGAAGTGGCTGATTATTAACCACAGAAAGCACTAAGTTCTTTTGCTCTGAATTCATTATTGCCTCAACACATTAAAAGAATCGATACCATCGTTAAAGATTTTTAAAGCAGCGCCCCCTTCCCTACCAAGACCAATATTTATCTGGTCATTTTCGCCTTTAAATCGAGCATTTATCAATCCCCAACCTTTTGATTTTACTGGGCTTGGCATATCAGGATGGGTTACAGCAGCCAGATCAGACTTATCTCTAATGCCAATACCTTCTAACTGTGCTCGTGTACCTGGTTTTAGATTGAATTGTACCAATATCCCGTCATAGTCTTCTGAAAACTCACGGGTAGGAGATATTGTTGTTTCGGTTGTACCTGGCATCCGTCCTGTTTTTTGTAAAACAGCAAAATCTTCTTTTGACATGGTCCTGTAAAAAACATTCTCATGCGGTGGCTTATAACATGCAACCAACCCCAACGGATCCACCCACACCAGTGGATCACGCACATAGCTGTAGGTATTCATACCGCCCGCTAAACCAATCGGGTCCATCTGCGTGTAACGCCCGGCGACCGGGTCGTAGTAGCGGAACAGGTTGTAGTGCAGCCCGCTTTCGCGGTCGAGATACTGCCCCTGGAAACGCAGGTTCTGCGGCACCTGCCACTGCGGTACGCTGAGTTCGCGCTCCGTTTTGCCCCAGGTGCTGAACTGTCCGCGCCAGACGGTATGGCCGTCAGCGTCCGTTACCCGCTCCGGCAGGCCGTTAAGTTCGGTGTGGTACCAGTAAATTTCGCAGTCGTCGAAGACGCTGTCGACGCGCGCCAGCGGCTCGTAGCTGCCCTCGGTATAGACGTACTGGACGTAGTGGTCCGGCTCGCGGTCGCTCTGTTCACCGGCGAGCTGTAACCCCTGCCAGTCGAAGCGGATGGTTTCCGGGTCTTTTTCACCGTAGCGCCAGAGAATCTTGTGCGTCCTGCGCCCCAGCGGGTCGTAGCGGTATTCCACCTTTATGAATTCGGCATGACCGGTGAAGGTGATTTCTTTTACACGCTGCTCATCGTCATACGCAAAATGCTGGATAACGCCAGACCTGTCCCGCCGCTTAACAAGCCGCCCGAACCCGTCATAATCGAGCTTCAGCCCGTCGAGGCGCAGCAGCAGGTTGTGCCACACCGGGTTACGGTGTTCTTCGGTGCGGTTGCCCGCCGGGTCCCAGAAGAAGCGCTCTTCCTTCTGCGGTTCGACGGCCTTTGTGACCTGGCCGGCGGCGTCGTAGCCCCACAGATACTGGCTGTATTTTTCACCGGGAGTTGTCGGTGTCGCGTCGGTGTGTATCTGCTGGACTATCTGGTCGGTACGGTCCCAGCGGTAGCGGCGTTCGAACACCAGCTCCCGGCGCGCATCCAGCACCGTACGCTGGGTGATGCGTCCCACGGTATCGTAGTGAGTCTCCTGCGAGAGCACCCCCTGGCTGCGGGAGATTTCCCGGTGCAGGCGGTCGCGGCCGTATGCCGCCAGCGTGTGCGTCGCCCCGCCATGACGCAGCTGCATCTCCAGCAGGTGCCCGGTGCCGTAGCGAAGGCTGGCCAGCTCGCGCCCGTCCGGGTATCGCGTGCTGCTGAGGTTGCCCAGCGCGTCGTACTCATACTCAAACGTCCCGCCGTGGTTTTCCTCGCTCACCAGCTCGCCCGCGGCATTGCGGGTGAAGATGAGCACCGCGTCCCACTCGGGCTCTCGCTCTTCCAGCAGCGCGCGACGCCACTCGGCGCGGGTGGCCCGGCGGATTTCCAGCGACAGCGTGTCGTGGCGGTATTCGGTGCGGTGGTCAGCGGTTTCCCGCGCCGTCAGACGCCCCAGCACGTCATACTCAAACGCGGTGACCAGCGGCGCCTCCTGGCTGCCCGGCAGCGGATGGCGAATCACCTCCGTCACCTGGCCCAGCGCGTCGTGGCGGTACTCCGTCAGACGACCCGCGTAGTCGCGCTGGCCCGTCAGCCGCCCCGTGGCGTCATACTCAAAGCGCCAGCTCTCGCGGTTCGGGTTAATCAGCGTCGTCAGGCGGCCCAGGCGGTCATAATGCAGGCGCGTCAGGTGGCCCGCCGGGTCGGCGGCGCTCACCACCTGCCCGCGCGCGTTGCGCGTGACTTTGCGCTCGCGCAGCCCGTCTTCGTCCTGCCCACACAGCAGCCCGGCGTTGTCATATTCGTAGTGCGTCTCGCGGCCATCGGCCCGTCGCCAGGTCTGCAGACGCCCCGCCGCGCTCAGCGTCCAGCGGTCGGTGTTGCCTTCGGCATCCCCGGCGCTCAGCGGCCGCCCTGCGGCATCGTACAGCCGGTGGCTCTGGTTGCCGGAGCAGTCCTCATCGCGCACCAGCTGTCCGCGCTCGTTCCACCAGAAACGGTGCGTGTTCTCCAGCGCGTCCGTCTGCTTCACCAGATCACCCTGTTCGTTCCACTCAAAGCGCGTCAAGCCGCCTTTCGGGTCAGTGAGCGAAACCACGTCGCCGCGCGCGTTATACTCATACTGCCAGGTGCCGCCGTCCGGCAGCACTTCCTTCAGCGGGAACGCGAAAACCGGGTGCCAGGTGGTGAACGTGCTGTTGCCGAGCGGGTCGCGCACTTCCGTCAGGTTGCCGTGCTCGTCGTAGCCGTATTCCCAGCGGCTGCCGTCCGGCGTGGTGGCCGCCTTCAGCAGTTCGGCGTAGTCCGCCCACTCGTAGCGCCATACGCCGCCGTTGCGGTCGGTGAATTCGGTGATGCGGTAGAGGAAATCCCAGCAGTGGCGCGTCGAGAAGCCCGCGTCGCAGCTCACCGTCGCGGAGCGTTTCGCCTCGTCAGCGTCGATGCGCCAGCGCTCCAGCACGTTATCCTGGTCATCCAGCACCTGATAACTGCACACGCGCCAGTTGGGCGCATCGGCGGCGGGCTGCCACTGATAATGCACGCTGAGGTTGGTGGAGTAGCTGTGCCAGCCCATCATGTCGCTGGCGCGGTCCCAGCCGAAACGGCGCGTGACGATGCCGTCGGCGTCGGTCACGTCGGTTAGCTGGCCGTGTTCGTTATAGCCGTAAGTCACCAGCAGGCGGCGCTCGCCTGCGTAAACCTGATGCACGCTGGCGAGACGGTCATGCTGTTTCTCATAGGTAAGCTCGACATCCAGCGATTCGTTGTCACCGGAAATCCGTACCAGTTTGCCGTGCTCGTCCCAGGCGTAGTGCTGACAGTTCTCGTGACGATCGTAGATGCGGAACAGGCGCCATTCGCCGGGGTTCGTCGGGTCCGGCTCATAGACATGGTATTCACCGTTCGCCATCTGGAGCATCAGCGTACCGGTCACGGTGTAATAGAGCGTGATACCATCTTCGAGATAATCCACCACGTCGCCGGGGTTTAGCTCCCCAAAGCCCAGATCGCGGCCTGACATATCGCGCCAGATAAACGTATTGTCCTCAAGGCGGAAGAAGCGGGTCTCGAACGGCAGCAGCCAGCCAGTGCCAAGCATACCGGTCGCCAGATTGCGGCTGTTGTAGATGCGCTGCCAGATGAGCGGAATACGATCTTCGAGCGTGAAATCGCGGTCTTCCTTGCCCGCGAGAATTTTCGCACCGCTGGCAATATCCACCGGGTGCTGCGTGTGGCGCGCTTCGCTGCCAACCTTCCCGGCCTGGATCAGCCCGAGCGTGGCTAGCCCCATTCCGAGATCGCCGGCGAGCTGACAGCAAAATGCCTTGAGTATCTGGCGGCTGAAAATCGTCTTCAGCAGGCCTTTACTGAGGTTGCGAATAATTCCCGGACCGAGGCTGCCGATGGCGTTACCAATAAGCCGCGCCCAGAAATTTTTACCGCTGCGGATATCGCGCACGACAATGCTCTCACCGCCGATGCGCACGCGCGTGTTCTCTTTAACTTTTATCTTTGCTTCGCAGGTGCTGCGATCGCCGTCACGACAAGCAGGCTGACCATTGATCAGCACCTTTTTTGAGCCTTCCGCCAGGAAGTTACCGCCAGTAACCGTATGGCCTTTGGTACACTCAACGGTATCCAGCGGCGCTTCTTTAGCAAAAGGGCTCGCCCCCGCCACGACCGGCTGGGTTAAGTTATCCCAGACGCTGCCCGCAAAATTTTTCACACCCTGCCAGCCACTGCTGGCAATCGCGTTTGCTCCCGCTGCCAGATTATCAACCGGGTGCAGCGTAAACTGCGCCACTTCGAGAATGGTAACGGCCGTGTTTATCGCGAACGCTTTCGCCTTATCGGAAAAGCTCTCTTCCGGGATAGGCGTATTGAGATAATCATGATCGACCGTGCCCGCCGCACGGGCGGCAGGGAGATCCATGATATGAACGTTGTGCGAACCGCTGGTAATAAGGGCATCCGGCGGTCCACGCCAGCCGAAGAAATCCAGCACGGCATCGGCACCCTGGCCGACCATATCGCCTGCTTCCTCCGCGATGCCGCTGGTGAAGACAACGGCAATCAATGCAACGCCCGCGACCGTGCCAAGCCCCGTCGTCATCATTGCCGTACCCGCGGTAAACGCGGCAAGACAGATGGCTCCTTCGACCACACCGCTGACAACGTCGGCGAGCAGAGAGCTATGGATGAGCGGATCCTGATAACGGGCAGCTAACGGTTCGGACACGCTTATGCTCCTTCCCCGGGCGTAAACTCCAGACCCGCTTTAATGGATTCCCATAACGCCAGCTCGTCTTCATCAAACGGCGCGGTGCGGCTCATGGCCATCACCAGTAGATGATCGTCAAGCATCGTGGTCGCCAGCTGTTCATGAACCGTCACACCGTGGTTTTCAAAACGCAGGGCGACTTCCTGTGCGGGCCGGCCACCGACCTGGGTGTCCTGCACCTCACCGCCGGTAAACTTCTTCATGTCGCGTTTGATTTTAGCGACCTGGCTTTTCAGGTACGCCTCTTCCTCGCCAGGCTTCACGTCCCATGCGCGGGTCAGCACCAGCGACGCGCCCGCTTTCGGCAGTGACAATATTGTCATGCTGCGATCCTGCACCGCTTCCGGCAGCGTCAGCGTCCCTTCTGATAGCGTATATTTCACGTTGCTCATGCCTGCCCTTCTCCGTCAGGGGTAAAAGTTTTTGCCACTTCGTTCTGAATATCTGCGGGTGTCGGCGCCACGTTTGTCGCTTTGTCCGGATCCTTGAGATTCAGATCGAGCGTACCGCCGGTGTTAATTTGCCCCGTACCGCTGGCATTGATCGCAAACCTGGTACAGTAAAGGTTGACCTGGCCATTCGAGCCCATCTCCAGCACAGAATCGCCCGTCACCAGACGGATGCCTGTTGCGGAAGAGATAGTTACCATCCCCTGGCCTTTGATGTCGTACTGGCCGCCGACCAGCTCGTTGCGGGTCATCTGAATCGCGTGCTCGTGTTTGCCTTCCACTTTGCCGGTGTAGTCCTGCTTAATGGAAAGCAACTGCGAACCGCCGACGCTGTGGGTCTCGTCTTTCTTGATGCTCGTATCAAGGTTGCGCTCGGCCTGCAGCCACACCTGCTCGGCACCGGCTTTATCCTCGAAGCGCAGGGCGTTGGCGTTGTCCGGCGAGCCGTCCTTCGAGCGGCTTAAAAAACCCATCTGCGTCGCCGCCGCCGGCAGCGACCATGGCGGCATGCTCGCCTCGTTGTATACGCGCCCCGTAATCAGCGGGCGGTCCGGGTCGCCGTTGATGAAGTCCACAACCACTTCGTCACCCACGCGCGGTATCTGTACGCCACCGAAGCCCTGGCCCGCCCATGCGCTCGACACGCGCACCCAGCTCGAGCTGGTGTCGTCGCCCTTCGACAGCCGGTCCCAGTGGAATTTCACCTTCACCCGGCCATATTTGTCCGTCCAGATGCTCTCGCCCTGCGGGCCCACGACCTTCGCCGTCTGCGGCCCGTAGGTACGCGGCCACGGCGTCTTCTGCGCCGGGCGGTACGGCACGTCCGCCGGTATCACCTCAAAGCGCGTTTCGTGGATGGTGTTACTGTCTGCGCCACTGGCGTAGCGGTTTTCCTCAAAGTGGTAATGGGCAACGGTGGTCAGGTACTCGCCGTTGTCACCAAAGAACGGGGCGTTGCGCAGCACAAAGGTGTGCCCCGGCGCGATACCCAGCGCCGTCCCGCTGCCCTGCGTCTGGCGGTGCTCCACCTGCCAGCGCTCCTGGCGGATGCGCGCGTAAAACTCCCCGTGATCGTGCTCCACAAAGCGGCCCGGCCAGTCATAGACGTCAATGCTCCCTGGCTGTGGCGATTTTGGGTTCTGCCGCGCCTGGAACAGCCACGCGTTCGGCTTGCGGAAGTCGTAGTCGTCGAGGCTGTAGATGCCCGGTGTCACGTTATCCTGCAGCGCCCACTGGCTGATACCCTCTTCATCGGTTGTACCGCCTGATGGCGTCACGTGGTACGGAATAGTCTCGTAGCCGGGAAAAGGCTTGTACTGGCCGGGGGCATCAGTAAGCACCAGCGTGTGGCGTTCCTGCTCGTGGCGGAAGTGATAGGTGATGCCCTCCAGCTCCAGCAGGCGGCTCATGAAGTCGAGGCTGCTCTCCTGATACTGCACGCAGTATTCCCACACCCGGTAACTGCCGGAGAGCCGCTCCTCGACGTTCACCTGACTCTCGCCCAGCAGCGTTTTCACTATCTGCGGCACCGTCTGGCCCTGGAAGATACGCAGGTTGCGGTCGCGCTGCATCGGCCATACGTCCGGCTCAACCGTCAGCTCATACGCCGCGTAGCGGATGCCGGACATCTCCACAGCGGTCACCGCCACCCGTGTCACCTTGCCGTTGAGGTAGCGCGGCGTCATCAGGGCCTGAGTCGGGATGGTCACCGTCACCGGCTGGCCCAGAAGCGCGCTGCGGTCGGTACGCGCGTCAGTCCCAAGCAGCGTCAGGGTAAACATGAACGGCTCCGACAGCGACTCGCGCCCGGAAAGCTTCCAGAAAAGTAGCCCCTCGACCGGGAGCTGAACGGTGATTCGGTTAAGCATAACTTACATCCCTATGTGTATATGCGCTGCAAACCAGAGCCCGAGACATCCATCTGGCTATGCCCCGTAGATCACAGCACATCAGTAAATGACGCATACTTTCACGCTTCCGGCAGCACAGCAGAAACTCATTGCATTTTTAGATGATTCGATATTGCAGAACTGAAATTTCATAATATGGCTACCGCCGGCGAAGCCTCAGCAGAGGTTAAGCCTATCAGGAAATGTCAGGTTGCGAAGCGGCAATAAAGGCCATATACAAACGACGTGCGTGCGAGGGGCAAATATACCAATAAGAGACTCTTCGGAAAACTACCATTATTCTGAATATACAGATCATTCTGATTCCAGTACGGATAAGTATTGATAGCTGGCATAAATTCCGGAGAACAGCAGACTGTTTTTATGGAAGACGTCACTAATAACGCACTGAAATATTCATGAAAGAAAGAGAATTTTCTTTTACTGGCCGAGTTGAGAAAGCGCTTTTATATGAAAGGATAATATTTAGCTTAAGGGTGGCCTGCTACCGGTATTAGATACAACGCTCAGTTATAAATGCCGGTTTGTTTATCTTCTAATTTTCCATTTCTCCAGCTTGTTGCAAATTCAGCCGACGTCTGGTAATTCAGCGATGAATGAGGTCTGGACTCGTTATAGTCCTACCGCCAGTCATTAATGATTTTCCGGGTATGAGGAATATCGCTGAACCAGTATTCATTCAGGCATTCATCCCGAAAGCGACCGTTAAAGCTCTCTATAAATCCGTTCTGCGTTGGCTTACCTGGCTGGATAAGGCGCAACTCCACACCATGCTCAAAGACCCATTGTTCGAGCGCGTGGCAGGTAAATTCCGGGCCCTAATCGGTTCTATTGGCGCCGGCCAGCAGCGAAAGAGCGCGATACTGTCCAGAATACGCGTGACCTGAACGCCTGAAATCCCGAAAGCAGCGCTGATCGTCAGACACGCCTTCGTGAAGTCGTCCACACAGGTCAGGCACTTGTTCCTGCGACCGTTGGCCCGTGCATCCATGACAAAATCCATCGACCAGGTCAGGTCCGGCGCATCCGGGCTAAGAAGCGGAAGCCGCACAGCCGCCAGCCCCTTATGATGTCGTCTGCACTTCACACTCAGGCCGTTAAGGTGGTAAATGCGGTATACCCGCTTGTGGTTGACGGGAAGATCCTCCCGACGTAATCACTGCCAGATGCGCCGGTACCCAGAACGCCTTCGTTCGGGCGCCAGTTCTGTGATACGGCCTGATAAATGTGCATCAGCCGCCAGACGCTGAGCTTCATAGAGGCGGTCGACAGGGACAAACCTGTAAGCCTGCTGGCAGGACGTTGAGACAGACTGGTCGCATCACACATAGACTCAACGATTTCCCGCTTCTGGTCTGTCGTCAGTACTTTCGCCGAGAGCCACCTGAAGTGCTTCCTTATCCAGCATAGCTTCGGCAGACAGCTTCTTGAGTCTGGCGTTCTCTTCCTCAAGCGAATTCAGTCGCTTAACCTCGGGCACCTCCATACCGCCATACTTCTTACGCCAGGTATAAAAGGTGGCGTCGGAAATGGCGTGCTTGCGGCAGAGCTCATGGGCAGAAACCCCGGCTTTAGCCTTGCGGAGAATACTGATGATCTGTTCGTCGGAAAAACGCTTCTTCATGGGGGTGTCATCAAGTGGCTTATGAAGACATTACTGACATCGCGGTGTATTAATCAACGGGGAGCAGGTCACATAAAAGCTCACTAGAAATCCTGGTGAATACAAGCTGAAAGAAACTAGTTAGACACAAATCCATTAGCGATCTAATTTATTGCCACCTAATTAATGGTTAAATTATTTTATATTTGCATGTTTTATAAAAGTAAAACCCATAATAAAAATGTTTAAGTTTTGTTTAGGTTTAAAAATCAACTGATTGATTTTTATGTTAAAAAAATTATAATTCAAATTATTGACATTAAATTACAGTTATGTAAATTTACGTAATCCGTCCACAGTGGTTAGCTAACCTAATGCTTAAGCAGTTTTTTATTTTGATCGGCACAAATATTTCTGTCCATTTCAACAGATAGGAGTAATAAGATGCAATCAACCGCAGAAAAGCTTTATCAGCCTGTTTTCGCGAGAAAACCTGAGCCTATAAAGTTATATAAATCAGAACCTAAAGACATCTGCTTTAGCGCAATAAGCACTATGGTGCAGGGTCGAATCAAACGTGACGCCAACCTACTGATGAGCATTTCGGATTTCATCGCTCATATTTAATTTTAACTAATTTTAGGCCTGCTGTAATACAGCAGGCCTATGATGAGGAAATTACTATGAATAGTGTGAAAATAATTTTAAAAGACAGACTTGATAAGGTTCACATTCTAAAAGCACATGAAGAAGAGCCGTTGCGTGTTTTTTTGAAGAGAAATTATATACCTAGAGACTCAGTCATTTGTTATGTGAATGAAAAAATAATTGATGATCATACCTACACGATTAATAGCAATGACAAAATTGTCTTAGACATGGTTCGGGCTTATCAGCTACCTGAATACTGCAGAACGTTGAGGCTGTGGGAAGATGAAGGGGTCGAATCTACTAAAACATATACTGAATCAGTTTACACAAAAAATGTTTTGTGGTTCAACGATAATGGCATTTGTGAGATGAAGGAGACTCAGTTCGACCCTGATAGCTTTGTCAAATATGTAGATGATATGTTCGTCCAAGGTATCATGGAAAAAAAACTCATAATCGAGAATCAAAAAATTGTTTTAGCGTTGTCTGGCGGCAGAGACAGCCTTGCTTTGCTTTATTTGCTTAGAAGGAACAAAGATAAGCTCCCTCCTCATGAACTCGTTGGCGTGACAGTGGCAGATACAGCAGCTTCTACAAAGGACATTACAGTGGCTATGGAAGCCATTCAAAATCTTGGAGTAAAAGATTACACTGTTCTACCATTAGAATATGTAAATGAAACAATGAATTTTAAATATGGATTTGAAAATGCAATTGAAAAAATTCTTGTAACAGAAGGTCGTGGCCACTCAATCACGCTGTGGCATCACGTTATGCGTGCATGT